>NZ_JAGYJH010000001.1 GCF_018402285.1 Hyphomonas sp.
AAGGAAGGATGAATGGTGGGCGATGACGGGCTCGAACCGCCGACATCCTGCGTGTAAAGCAGGCGCTCTACCAACTGAGCTAATCGCCCCACCAGCGCCCTCATAACCGGGCGGGCGGCCTGAAGGCAAGTGCGCTTTGCCGCGCTGCGCAGCGCAGCCCCTCCAGCAGCACACCTGCCCCACCCCGCTCGCGCGCAAACAAAAAGCCCCCTCGTTTCCGAGAGGGCTTTTCCTTCAGTTCAGTCCAGGCTCGAAGCTCAGTGCGTGCGCACCGCGTCACCGTCACCGGAATTGCCCGGTCCGCCGCCAAGGCTCGCCTGCAGGCGGGCCTCGTCTTCTTCCGACCATTCGATCGGCGTCAGCGGCCCGGTCAGCGCCAGTTTCAGAACTTCCTGGATGTCGGACACAGGAATGATCTTCATGCCGGTTTTGACGTTGTCGGGGATCTCGTCGAGGTCCTTCTCGTTTTCCTTCGGGATCAGCACCGTCTTGATGCCGCCGCGCAGGGCCGCGAGCAGTTTCTCCTTGAGGCCGCCAATCGGCAGCACCCGTCCACGCAGGGATATCTCGCCCGTCATCGCCACTTCGCGGTTCACCGGAATGCCGGTCAGCAGCGAGACGATGGCCGTGGTCATGGCCGCGCCAGCAGACGGCCCATCCTTGGGCGTTGCGCCATCAGGCACATGCACGTGGATGTCGGTCGTGTTAAACACCGTCGGCTTGATGCCGAGCGCGACCGAGCGCGAGCGCACCAGCGAGCTGGCCGCCGAGATCGACTCCTTCATCACATCGCGCAGGTTGCCCGTCACCTTCATCGCGCCGCGGCCGGGCATCTTCACCGCCTCGATCGTGAGGAGGTCGCCGCCCACTTCCGTCCAGGCGAGGCCGGTCACGGCGCCCACCTGATCGGTTTCGTCGGCAAGGCCATAACGATGCTTCCGGACGCCCGCATACTGGGCGAGGTTCTCCGAATTGATGGTCAGGCTTGTGATGTCCTGCGTCGCCAGTTCGCGCACGGCCTTGCGGGCCAGGCGGGAAACTTCGCGCTTCAGGCTGCGCACGCCCGCTTCCCGGCTGTAATACCGGATCAGGTCGCGGATGGCGTCGTCGGTGACGATCCATTCCTCTTCCTTGAGGCCGTGATCCTCACGCACCTGGGGAACCAGGTGGCGCTTGGTGATCTCCAGCTTTTCGTCCTCGGTATAGCCTGCGATGCGGATGATCTCCATGCGGTCCAGCAAGGGCTGGGGCATGTTGAGCGAGTTCGCCGTCGTCACGAACATCACGTCGGAAAGGTCATAGTCGACCTCCAGATAGTGGTCGTTGAACGTGGAGTTCTGCTCCGGATCGAGCACTTCCAGCAGCGCTGAAGCCGGATCGCCGCGATGGTCCATGCCCATCTTGTCGATCTCGTCGAGCAGGAACAGCGGGTTGCCGCTCTTGGTCTTCTTGAGGCTCTGGATCACCCGGCCCGGCATCGAGCCGATATAGGTCCGGCGGTGGCCGCGGATCTCGCTCTCGTCACGCACGCCGCCCAGCGACACGCGCACAAAGTCGCGTCCCGTGGCTTCGGCAATCGAGCGCCCGAGCGATGTCTTGCCTACGCCCGGAGGTCCCACGAGGCAGAGGATCGGGCCTTTCAGGCGCCCGGTCCGCTTCTGCACGGCGAGGTATTCCAGGATACGCTCCTTCACCTTGTCGAGGCCGTAATGGTCGTCATCGAGCTGTTTCTCGGCCTTTGTCAGGTCGGTCTCGATATCCTTCCGCTTGCCCCAGGGCAGCGACAGCAGCCAGTCGAGATAGTTGCGCACAACCGTGGATTCGGCAGACATCGGCGACATCTGGCGCAGTTTCTTGATCTCGGCTTCCGCCTTGGTGCGCGCTTCCAGGCTCAGCGGCGTGTCGGCGATCTTCTGGTCGAGTTCGGCCAGCTCGTCGCGGTCAGAGCCTTCGCCCTGATCGCCCAGCTCGCGCTGGATCGCCTTCATCTGCTCGTTGAGGTAATATTCGCGCTGGGTCTTTTCCATCTGCCGCTTGACGCGGTTTTTGATCTTCCGCTCCATCTGCAGCATGCCCATCTCGCCTTCCATAAGCGAGAACACCTTCTCGAGGCGGTCCTTCACCTCCGGCATCTCCAGCAATTCCTGCTTGTCGGAGAGCTTCACCGAAAGGTTCGACGCCACCTGGTCGGCAAGCCGGCCGGGATCGGTCAGCTGGCTGATCGTGGTCACCGCTTCGGGCGGGATCTTGCGGTTGAGCTTTACGTAATTCTCGAACTGCTCCTGCACGGCGCGCATCAGCGCCTGCACATCGGTACCCGACGCATCGGCTTCCGGAATGGCCTCCACCTCGGCCTCGAAATATTCGGACCGGTCGTGCAGCGCCAACAGCTTAGCGCGCGTGCGGCCCTCGACCAGCACCTTCACGGTGCCATCTGGCAGCTTCAGCAGTTGCAGGATGGTCGCCAGAGTGCCAGTGGCATGCAGATCGCCGGTCACCGGGTTGTCGATCGCCGCATCCTTCTGGGCCACCAGCATGATCTCATTGTCGGACTCGTCGATCATCTCGAGCGCCCGGACGGACTTGTCGCGGCCCACAAACAACGGCGCAACCATGTCAGGGAAAACAACGATGTCCCGAAGCGGCAACACCGGCACTGTCTTGGTCTTTGGCATCTTCAAGTGCCTCCTTTGATTCGGGCCCCGCTGAGCAGCGACCCTTATACCCTGTCATGCCATATAGGGCATTACTGGGGCGACACTAGGAATGTGGAAACCCACCCCTGACCCTGCAAGCGATCGGCTGCTCAACAATGTTGTGAATTGAGCTCACGCAGCCGCCGCCCCCTTGCCCCGCCTCGCGAAGCCCTGCAGATGGTGCCCCTTGGCAGAATGCCGAAGGTTAATGCGCCGTTAAGGGCTTTAACCTCCTATCTGCCACGACAGTTCTGCCGGGGTTCGGCGGTGTTCAGTGACGGAGAAGCGGTCCAATGTCCTCAGCGCGGCAGATGAAGCAAGACGACCTGCTGGCCGGAACGGCGGGCTATTCGGCCAAGGATATCGAGGTTCTCGAGGGCCTTGAGCCCGTCCGCAAGCGCCCGGGCATGTATATCGGCGGCACCGACGAGCGCGCCTGGCACCATCTCTTCGCCGAAGTCCTCGACAACGCCATGGACGAAGCCGTCGCCGGCTATGCCAACCGCATCGACATCAAGCTCGACGCCGACGGCTTCCTTACCGTGGTCGACAACGGACGCGGCATCCCCATCGACCCCCACCCGAAATTCCCCAAGAAATCAGCGCTCGAAGTCATCATGACGACGCTCCACTCGGGCGGCAAATTCTCCGATAAAGCCTACTCCACCGCCGGCGGCCTCCACGGCGTCGGCATCTCGGTCGTCAACGCCCTCTCCGAGCTTGTCGAAGTCGAAGTGGCCCGCGACCGCACCCTCTATCGCCAGGATTTCTCGCGCGGCCAGCCGCTCGGCAAGCTCCAGAAGGTCGGCGCCGCCCCCAACCGGCGCGGCACATCGGTGCGCTTCAAGCCCGATTTCCAGATCTTCGGCGACAAGCTCCGCTGGCGCCCCCAGCGCCTCTTCCAGATGGCGCGCTCAAAGGCCTATCTCTTCCGCGGCGTCGAAGTGCGCTGGTCGTGTGATCCCGAGCTTCTGCCCGAGGATTCCAAAGTCCCCGCCGAAGCCGTCCTCTCCTACCCCAATGGCCTGGCTGACCAGCTCACCGAAGTCTTCGGCGACAAATCCACCATCACCGAAACCCCCTTCACGGGCCTCGTCGACATGGGCGCCGAGGGCAAGGTCGAATGGGCCATCGCCTGGACCCAGGCCGGCTTCGGTGAGGCAGACGGCTTTGCCCGCTCCTACTGTAACACCATCCCGACGCCCGAAGGCGGCACCCATGAGGCCGGTTTCCGCTCGGCCATCACCAAGGGCATCCGTAATTTCGGCGAACTCACCGGCAACAAGAAAGCTGCCGAAGTCACCGCAGAGGACATCATGGGCCATTCCGGCCTCCTTCTCTCGGTCTTCATCCGCGGCCCCGAATTTGTCGGACAGACGAAAGACAAGCTCTCCTCCACTCACGCCTTCCGCCTGGTGGAAAACGCCGTCCGCGATCACTTCGACCATTGGCTCGCCGGCTCCCCAAAGGAAGCGGGCAAGCTGCTCGGCTGGGCGATTGACCGGGCCGACGAGCGCGCCAAGCGCCGCAAGGCCAAGGAAATCAGCCGCAAGTCCGCCACCAAGAAACTCCGCCTGCCCGGCAAGCTCGCCGATTGCTCCGCCAAGGGCCCGGAAGGCACCGAGCTTTTCCTGGTCGAAGGCGACTCGGCCGGCGGCTCGGCCAAGCAGGCCCGCAACCGCGAGACGCAGGCGATCCTTCCCCTGCGCGGCAAGATCCTCAACGTCGAAAGCGCGTCCGATGACAAGCTTATGGGCAACCAGGAACTCTCTGACCTCTCCCTTGCTCTGGGCACCGACCTTGGCCGCAAGTTCAACATCGATGATCTGCGCTATGAGCGCATCATCATCATGACCGATGCCGATGTCGACGGCGCCCACATCGCCGCCCTCCTCATCACCTTCTTCTACCGGCTCACCCCCGGCCTGATCGAAAGCGGCCGGCTCTATCTCGCCCTGCCCCCGCTCTACAAGCTGTCGAACAAGGGCAACATCCACTATGCCATGGACGACGCCGACCGTGCCCGGATCATGAAGGAACACTTCAAGGGCAACCAGAAAGTCGACATGACCCGCTTCAAGGGCCTCGGCGAAATGAACCCGGCCCAGCTCAAAGAGACCACCATGAACCCGGCCAGCCGCACCCTCGCGCGCGTCACCTTGCCCGCCACCATGGACGACCTCGAAATCAAGCCCGCCGACCTCATCAACACCCTGATGGGCAAGAAAGCCGAACTCCGCTTCCGCTTCATCCAGGAAAACGCCGCCTTCGTCGAAGAGCTGGATATCTAAGCGCCGCCGCCCGCCCCGCCCCGGCACCTCCTGAGGCCATGCCCGATCGCCTTCCCCACCTCCCGCGCGCACCGCGGGAAGGTCAAGGCGTTTGCCTCATACAAAAAACCCCTCCGTCACCGGAGGGGTTTCTCAATTCCACAAACAGCGCCCGAAAATCAGGCTTTGCGCACCAGCGCCGTGTTTCCGTCCGTATCGCTGACGACAACCGTATCCCCGGCCAGGACCGGCGGCTCGCCCGGAACCGCTTCTGCGCCCCACACGGTATCGCCGATCTGCACCTGGCCGGACCCGGCCACGAAATCCTTCGTCGCCTGCCCATGCTGGCCGACAAGCCCGGCCATCCGCTTGTTCAGCGTCGGATGCTCCGGCGGCGGCCCGCGCCGCGAAAAGAACATCCGCCCGCCCGCAACCAGCACCACGGCCGCAATTCCGAACACCGCCAGCTGCCCCTGCCATCCGGCCAGGCCCTCTGGTGCAAGCCCGGTAAACAGAGCCGTCAGCATCGCGGCAATCGAGATCATCAGGAGGTCAAACGTCCCCGTCATCATCTCGATCCCGAAGAGCACAAGCCCCAGAGCAACCCAGTGCCACCAGGTCAGTTCACTCATCAGAAATTCCATCGAAAGCCTCCTTCAGCAGGCGGATGAATGGCTAGTCTTCACGCCGCGTCGGCGGCACGGCGCCCTGCGGGCGCGGCGGTGGCGCAGAGTTTTTCGCCGAGTCCGTCAGTCCTCGTATCCCCTCTATTGTGCCGAGGATCGAGGAGAATTCCGCCGGGATGATCACGGTGCGCTGCTGCGGCGAGGTCGCCAGCTTCTCGAACGCGGCCACATAGGCCTGGCCGAGGAAGTAGTTGATCGCGTTCACGTCGCCCCGCGCAATGGCTTCAGACACCATCGCGGTTGCCTTGGCTTCGGCTTCGGCTTCGCGCTCGCGGGCTTCGGCGTCGCGGAAGGCGGCTTCCTTGCGGCCCTCGGCCTGCAGGATCTGCGCCTGCTTCTGGCCCTCCGCCTTGAGGATGGCAGACTGTTTCTCGCCCTCGGCGGTCAGGATTTCGGCCCGCTTCAGGCGCTCGGCCTTCATTTGCCGCGCCATCGCCTCGGTGATGTCGGCGGGCGGGGTAAGGTCCTTTATCTCGATCCGGGTGACCTTGATGCCCCAGGGATGGGTCGCCGCGTCAATCGTGCCCAGAAGGCGCGCATTGATCTCATCCCGGTTCGACAGCACCTGGTCCAGGTCCATCGAGCCGACCACGGTGCGGATATTTGTCATCGAGAGGTTGGTGATCGCATGGGTGAGGTTGTTGACCTCATAGGCCGCCTGCACCGCATCGATCACCTGGATGAACACGATGGCGTCACACGAGACCATCGCGTTGTCGCGGGTAATCACTTCCTGCTGGGGCACGTCCAGCACGGTCTCCATCATGTTCATCTTCCGGCCCACCCGGTCGATGAAGGGCGTGATGACCGACACACCCGGGACGAGCGTGCGCGTGTAGCGGCCAAAGCGTTCCACGGTCCAGTTATGGCCCTGCGGCACGAATTTGAAGGCCGACACGATGCCGATCAGGCCAACGACGGCGATCAGCAGGAATACGGCGAGAAAAATATCCATGGGTCCCTCTCCACGTTGATTACACTTACGAATTGGGGAGGGTTTGCCGTTTTTCAATAAATCCGTACTGAAAATCGGCCTGCCACGTCCCCGCAGCAGGCCGATCATCGCTGTATTCGGTAACAGGCGCTTAAACGTGCGCCCGCTAAATCATCAGAGCTGGCCGAGCAGGTAGTCGGCGGCGGACACCTTGAATTCCCCGCCCGATTCCACGTTCAGTTCGGCTACAATGCCGTCCTTGACCAGCATGGAGTAGCGCTGCGAGCGCTTGCCCATGCCAAAGCCGGTGGCGTCGAGTTCGAGGCCAAGGGACTGCGCAAACGCGCCATTTCCGTCGGCCAGCATCCGCACGCTCTCTTCGGCGTGGGAGGATTTACCCCAGGCGCCCATAACGAACACGTCGTTCACCGAGGTGCAGACGATCTCGTCAACGCCCTTGGCCTTGAAGTCGCCTGCCTTGTCGACATAGCCCGGCAGGTGACGCGCCGAACAGGTCGGGGTGTAGGCGCCCGGCACCGCAAACAGCGCCACCGTCTTGCCGCCGAACACCTGCGCAGTGGTCACGGGCTTGGGCCCGTCCACGGTCATTTCCATAAAAGTCGCTTCCGGAAGCTTGTCGCCTACTTTGATCGCCATGGCAGTTTTCTCCTTGTTTGGCCCAACGAAATAGGCCGCTACGGCCCATCCCGCAATGCTTCCCCCACAAGACGGTCGGCGATCCGCGTGGTTTCCGGCAACCGGTAGCGCGGCGCGAGCCTGAGCACCCAGGCGCACGCCGTCTCCAGGCTCACCCGGTGCCCGCTCGAAACATACACCGGCGCCACCGCGTCCCGCGTGCGCAGCATCGCGCCGATCTCCTCGCCCCGGTCCATCAGCGCCGCCCGGCTGCCCCGCGCCGGTCCCGGCATCTCATGCGTCCCCGTCAGCCGCGTCTTGGCGCAGCCGATGGTCGGCAGCCCCGTCCAAACGCCCAGATGACAGGCAAGGCCAAACCGGCGCGGATGGGCAATGCCCTGCCCGTCACACACGATCAGATCCGGCGCCGCCGCCAGCTTCTCCAGCGCCGCCAGAACCGGCGGCAACTCCCGGAACGAAAACAGCCCCGGTACATACGGAAACACCGGCTCGCCCAGCACGATCTGCACGTCCATCACCTGCAGCGTCACCGCGTCCAGCACAACCGCCGCCGCCGCCAGCCGGCCGCTTGCGGCGTGATACGACACGTCCACCCCCGCCACCTGCGAGACCAGCCCCAGCCGGTCCTCACGCTCCACCCGCCCCGCCAGCTCCCGCTGCAGGGCCACGGCCTCTTTCGGTGTCAGATCCCAGGAATGCATGCCTGCACCCCTCCCTGCCCCCGCTTCATTGTCAATGCCGCGAACAAATGCTTGCAAATGCCTGCCGCCTGCCCCAGCCTTGAAGGCCGGAGCCTGACATGCAGATTGAAACGGACCTCACCGGCAAACTGCTGATTGCCATGCCTGGCATCGGCGACCCGCGCTTCGAGCGGTCGGTGATCCTTGTCTGCGCCCACACACCGGAATTTGCGATGGGCATCATCCTCAACAAGCCGATGGACGGGATCGACCTGCAGGAAATCATCGACCAGATGGACATCCCCCAGGATGTGGACCTGGAGGGCGTCACCATCCTGGAGGGCGGCCCGGTCGCTACCGGGCGCGGATTTGTTCTGCACACAGATGACGTCATCTGCGACGGCGCTACCATGGAGGTCGAGGACGAGACTCTGCATGACCGCCACGCGGGAAATCCTCGCCGCCATTGCCTCGGCTTCGCCGCCGCGCAAATTCGTGATGGCGCTCGGCTATGCCGGCTGGGGCGCAGGCCAGCTGGAAGAAGAACTCGCCCAGAATGCCTGGCTTATCGGCGCGCCCGATTCAGATCTCGTCTTCGGCGATGCCTATGAACACAAATGGCGACACGCCCTTACGCGGATGGGCGTCGATCTCTCGCGGCTTCAGTCTAACGCCGGCAACGCCTGAGGCGGCTCAGACCACCGGCGCGCGCAAGAGGTCAAACACATCCGCGCCGGCCGCTTCCAGCTTTTCCTCAAGCGCTTCCACGCCTTCGGCCTCGGCCAGGGCATACTCGCTGTCAGAGATCGGAATGATCTGCAGCCAGACGGTCCGGCCGCCGTCCTGCTCGAACAGACCAAAGGCCTCGTCCCAGAAAAACGGATGTACCAGCAACAGGTGCTGCATCTGGCTGCCTGGAAAATAGGGCTGCATCACATCCGGCAGGATCGTACCGAGCGCAATGCTCCACTCGCCCGCCTGCACCTCATGGGCAATATCGGCGAGCATCTCCACGAACGGGGTCTCATCGGCATAAAGTGCCCCGCACAGTTCCACGCCAAAGCCCATGGGCTCATCGTCCAGAACCAGTTCCCGGTCGCTGAGGCCGATGGTGGAGCAGGAAAGATAAGTCCCCTCCGGCGCGCCGGAAGACACCAGAACGTTCACGGACAGTCCATCCAGATAGGACTGCCCCATCACCTTGATCTCCCCGCCAAACTGGCCGGCAAGATAGTCTGCAATCGCGCGGTGGCGTGCGGGCGCCTGGCTCATTCGCGTTATCCCTTCAGGAAGGCCAGCGCCTTGACCGCGTCCATCGGACGGGCAAAGGCATAGCCCTGCGCATGGTCAAAGCCGAGCGCACGCAGGCGGCTGGCGTCTTCGCGCTTCTCCACGCCCTCGGCGGTGGACGACATGCCGAGCCGGCTCGCCAGAAGCGTGATGGTGGAGAGGATCGTGTCGTTGCGGTGCTGGCCAAGGCGGCTGGTCAGTCCATGATCGATCTTTAGGCTGTCGAACGGCAGGTCCGCCAGCCAGGCAAAGGAGGAATGCCCGGTGCCGAAATCATCGAGCACCAGCCCGGCCCCGACTGCTTTCAGCGCCATCGCGGCGGCCAGCGACTGGGTCTCGTCGCGCAGCGCCGCCTGCTCGGTCAGCTCCATGCGCAGCGCCCGCTCGGGCAGCTTGTAGCCATTCATCAGCGCCTCGATCAGCGCTGGCAGCGTGCTCTTGGTCAGCTCCCGCGCAGTAAGGTTCACATGCATGAAGATGTCGTCGCGCTTTGCCCCCTCGCGCAGGTTCGAGAGGGTCTCAGCCGAGCGGATCAGCATGTTGGAGGCCAGCGCCTGGTCCTCATAGCGGCTCGGCGGGGCGTTCACTTCCATCCCGTCCCAGCGCGCCAGCGCCTCGAAACCGACCACCCGGCCATCGCGCAGCGAGATGATCGGCTGGTAGACCGGCATCAGGTCCGGGCCGGGGCGCATGTCGCTCGGGTCGATCTCCGGGAAAGTCTCGCCCGACAGCAGCATGCCGCGCGCTTCACTGTCGGTCACGAAGGCGCCGACGAAATGGATGTCCCGTCCGTTGGAGAGGCGCAGGCCGCAGCGCACCGGACCGCCCTCGCCGGTGGAGAGCGCCTTGGCCAGCCGGCCCCGGCTGAGGCCCTCGACCATCTTCTCCAGCGCGTCGATGGACCAGTCCCCCGACAGGTCGGAGAGCAGGGTGCCGGTCGGCGCCTCGATGACGAGCCGTCCGGCCTCGCCGCGCCAGTGCCAGTTGCCCTGCGGCTCATTAGGGGTGGGTTTTGCCATGTGTTCTTGTTACCTAGCGGCGAATATCCGCTCTGACGAGAGCGAAAAGGATATGGTCGCGGCGCTGCCCGGCAATTTCCAGATAAGCGCTCGCCCGCCCCTCTTCAGCAAATCCCGTGCCTTCCAGCACCCGGCGGGAGCGCTCATTCTCCGGAACGATGCCTGCTTCGATACGCGCCAGGTTAAGCATCGGAAACGCCCATGTGCACAGGGTTTGCACCGCTTCGCGCATATAGCCCTGCCCGGCATGGGGCTCGCCCATCCAGTAACCAAGGCTGGCGCTGTTGGCCGGCCAGGGGCGCACCTGTGTCAGGGAGGCACCGCCCAGGAGGGCATTGTCGCTATGGCGGCGGATCAGGAACACATAGCCCGTCCCGGCTTTCCAGGCCTTGGTCCAGACATTCACGCGCCTCTGCCAGTCCTTCCGGCTCAGCGCGTCGCTGGGCCAGCTCGGCTCCCAGGGCTCCAGATAGGTGCGGCTTACCGCCCGCAGCGCCGCCCAGTCCTCATAGTCAGGCCGGCGCGCCGCCATCAGCGCCAGCCGCTCTGCCGGGATCACCGTATCGAGCGGCACATATGCCATGGCAGCCGCCTAGCCCGCGAACGCCGCGACGCGCGCGCGCACCGCCGCCGGGTCTGCCGGCATCCGTTCGAACACTTCGCCGCGGAGGCTCAACCCGGCGCAGCGGCTCGGCAGAGGCGCGTCCTCGCCGGTCGCTTCCCTGACGGTCTCGGGAAACTTCGTCGCCGCCGCCGTCGCCAGCACGATGGTTGCCACCGCGTCCGACGGCTTCAGGCGCCGCGCCAGATGCGTGCCCACCGCCGTATGCGGACAGATCAGCCAGCCGGTTTCCTGCCGGAAGCGTTCCATCTCGGCCAGCGTATCGGCATTGCCGACAGACGCCGCCGTCAGGCCGGTGCAGGAGAGCCGCGTGCGGGCGGCCTCGGGAATGTCCACCTCGCCCGCCTGCGCATAGGTCTCATAGGTGCGCCGCACCGCGTCCGCATCCCGGCCAGTCACCTCAAACAGCAGCCGCTCGAAGTTCGACGGCACGGCAATGTCCATCGCCGGGCTTGGTGTCGCCACCGCCGCAGCCCGCGTCATCTTTCCGGTATTGAACACCCGGGCCAGCGTGTCGTTCTCGTTGACCGCGCACTGGATCTCGAGGCCGCCGGGCAGCAGGCCGCAGCGTGCTGCCACATAGCCTGCCAGCGCGTCACCCATATTGCCGCTCGGGACCACGAAGCGCAGCGCCCGGTGGCCAAGCTGCGCGCTGGCCGTGGCGTAATAGACTGACTGGGCCGCAATCCGCGCCCAGTTGATCGAGTTGACGCCCGAGAGGCCGATCCCGGCGGCGAACGCCTTGTCCGCGAACATCGACTTGACCATCGACTGGCAATCATCGAAGTCACCGTCCACGGCGATGTTGAGGACGTTCTCTGCCCCGGTCGTCGTCATGAACAGGCGCTGCACCGGCGAGACCCGCTCATGCGGATGCAGGATCACGAGGCGTACATTCTTCGCCCCGGCAAACGCGCCAGCGGCGGCCCCGCCGGTATCCCCGGAGGTCGCGCAGGTCACCGTCATCCGCTGGCCCGACAGGCCGAGGAGATAGTCATAGATCTGGCCGATGATCTGCATCGCCACATCCTTGAAGGCGAGCGTCGGCCCATGGTGCAGCTCCATAAGCCACAGGCCCGGCCCGGCCTGCGTCAGCGGCGCCACCGAGCGGTGGGCAAACCGGCCATAAGCCCGCTGGCAGAGGCGGGCCATGACATCCCTGGGGATCGCGTCCCCGGCAAAGGCGGAAAGAATGCGCGCAGCCGTCTCGGCATAAGGTTCACCCGCCTTCGCCGGCGCAATCTGCGGCCAGCTTTCGGGCACGTAGAGCCCGCCATCGGCAGCCAGGCCCGCCAGGCACGCCCCGGCAAAATCCACAGGCTCGGCCTGACCCCGGGTCGAAACATACTTCACTCACTCGTCTCCCGCCTGAAGCGCAGCCGCCCGCGCTGGTAATGGAAGGCCAGATACACACCGACAAGCGCCATGGCGAGGCCCCACCAGGTGATCGCATAGCCAAAATGGCGCTCCGGCGGCAGGCGCTCGGCATCGCCCGGCTGGAGCAGAGGATTGGCGACCGGCTGAGGCGCCGGATCATCCATCCGCATCAGCGTTTCCGGCTCGAACACGCGGGGGATCACCCGCGCTGCCTGATCTGCCGGCAGCGACGCGGCCAGCCGCTCGGGATCGAGCGCATAGTAGATGCCCTTCTCCGGCTCATCCGGCGTGGTGAAGGCATTGCGCCGCTGGGGCGGATGCCACAGGCCCCGCAGGGTCAGCGTCTCGGGAGCTTCGGCAACCCTTACCGGCGGCGGCTCGATCGAATAGGCAATGGAGACCGGCAGGAAGAGGATACCCTCGGCCGTTTCGAACGCGGTCACCTGGCGCCAGGCCGCGTCGCCATCAGCATAGGCATAAACGGTCCGCTCCGTGCCGGGCAGTGTTGTGCCGGCGAGCTCGGCCCAGTCGGGCGCCACGCCCTTCTGCGCCATCTTCTCCCCATACCGGGCCCATTGCCAGTTCCCGAACATGATCAGGATGGAAAAACAGATGATGCTCAGCACGGTCATCACGGGCAAAGGACGAAACATCATGGGGTCATATCCGCGACAGGTTCTGACAGGCAGGAACACCAGAAAGACAAAGCCCGCCAGCGTGGGAACACCGGCGGGCCAGATTGTGTCACCGTGGGCCGCCCGGGGAGGCGGCAGCCGGCTTAGTGGCCCCCGCCGTGCACCAGATGTGGCACAACATAGACGAAGGCAAAGAGGAAGAGCCACACGACGTCCACGAAGTGCCAGTACCAGGCGGCAAACTCGAAGCCGAGATGTTTCTTGGGGGTGAGGTTACCGGCATACATGCGGATCAGGCAGACGATCAGGAAGATCGTGCCGATGACGACGTGGGCACCGTGGAAGCCGGTGGCCATGTAGAAGGCCGAGCCATAAAGGGTGCCGTCAAAGGTGAAGCCGGCATGGCTGTATTCGAGAACCTGAAGCGCCGTGAAGCCGAGGCCGAGCAGGATCGTGAGCCAGAGGCCAAGCTTGGCGCCGTTCATGTCGCCATGGGCGAGGGCATGGTGGGCCCAGGTCACCGTGGTGCCCGAGAGCAGCAGGACAAGGGTGTTCATCAGCGGCAGGTGGAAGGGATCAAACGTGGTCACTTCTGCCGGCGGCCACTGCGCAAAGCGGTTGAGCCCATCGGCGAACAGGGCGTTTGCCGAATCCCAGGTTGCGCCGACGCGGGCGTCCCAGAAGATGGAAAATTCAAAGAACGACCAGAACCAGGCCACGAAGAACATCACTTCAGAGGCGATGAACAGGATCATGCCATAGCGCAGGCCGATTTCCACCACAGGGGTGTGATCGCCGGTGCGGCCTTCCTTGATGACGGTCGCCCACCAGCCGAACATGACCCAGAAGACCATGGCAAAGCCGATCGCCATCAGCCACCAGGTGCCTTCAGCCAGGCCAAAGAGGCCTTTCATGTAGGTCACACTGCCGATTGCGAGAACGGTGACCGCCAGCGAGCCAAGGAGCGGCCAAGGCGAGGGGTTCACCAGATGATAATCGTGTTTGACGTCGCTGCCGGCCATTATTCAATCCCCTCCGGAATCGCATGTATTTCTCTGGCGCTGTTTATCGCCAGCGCGAGGCTTTTCGCAACTGTTTCAGCCCGGCGTGGCCGGATTTGCCGCACCCCCGGCCGCAGGGGCCGCAGTTGGCACAGGCCCCGACACTTCCGTTCTGGGCCCATAGTAAGTGCCGCTGTCAAAGAAGGTATAGCTGAGCGTGATGGTTTCCATATTCTTCGCCACCCGGTCTTCGATCATGTTGGGCGAGATGAAATAGACCACCGGCAGCTTGCGCGTTTCGCCCGCCGCAATCACCCGCTCGGAAAAGCAGAAGCATTCCAGCTTGTTGAAATAAGGCCCCGCCATGTGGGGGGTCACGTTATAGCTTGCGATGACGCGGATTTCCGATGCCGTGGGGTTGGTCACCTCATAGAAGGCGAGGCCATGCTGACCGATCTGGACGGTCTGCGAGACCTGCATCGGGCGGAACTGAAGCGGGCTGTCGGCGACATTTGCATCGAAGCGGACCTCAACGGTCTGCTCCAACATTTCCTTCGGGCCTTCGGTTGCCACCCGCGTGGTGCCGCCAAAGCCGGTGACCTCGCAGAAGGCCGAATAGAGCGGCTCGGCCGCAAAGGCGAGGGTCAGCATGCCCGCGGCAAAGCCCCCGGCGATCATCCCGATCTTTGTGTTTGAAAGTCCCATTACATCCTCCCCGAAATGCCTGTGCCGGTTGTCAGCCGCACGATCGTGGTAATCATCACCAGCAGGACAAATCCGGCCAGCGCAAGGCCGAGCCAGAGATTGCGCTTCTTGCGGGCAGCCAGTTCTTCCGGTGTAGTCGCGCGGACGTCCGGCTTCAGCGTGGGGTCTTCCATATCAGGCTCCAAAGACCGGGAAGTGCAGCCCGGCAGCATGCTCTGCCAGCACCGCGCCAAACAGCGCGAAGAGGTAGAGGATCGAGAAAAGGAATGTATTGCGGGCGAGCTTCATGTCAGCCCCCGGCGCGCCCTCGTCCCCCGCCTTAGAGCGCAGGATCCCCAGCGCGCAGGCGAGGAAGACAAGTCCGAGCGCGCCCGCCGTCACGCCATAGATCCAGCCGCCAAGGCCGGTGGCCAGCGGGCTGAGCGAGACCGGGATCAGTACCAGCGTATAGATGAGGATCTGCAGCCGCGTCGCCCTGGCGCCGTGCGTCACGGGCAGCATCGGCACGGACACCTTGGCGTATTCCTTGTGGGCCAGCAGCGACAGCGCCCAGAAATGCGGGGGCGTCCAGAAGAAGATGATGGCGAAGAGTATCCAGGCATCAAGGGGTGTGTTGCCGGTGACGGCGGCCCAGCCGATGACCGGCGGGAACGCCCCGGCCCCGCCGCCGATGACGATATTCTGCGGGGTCGCCCGCTTCAGCCACATCGTATAGATGACGCCGTAATAGAAGATCGAGAAGGCGAGCAGCGCGGCCGCGAGCCAGTTGGACGCCAGCCACATCAGCATCACCGAGACGCCCGACATGATGAGCCCCATCGTGAGGGCTTCGTCTTTCGGCACGGCGCCCGACGGAATCGGCCGCGTGGACGTGCGGCTCATGATGGCGTCGATGTCGGCATCATACCACATATTGATGGCGCCTGCCGCGCCTGAGCCGAGCGCAACGGCCAGCACGGCAATCGCCGCCATGGCCGGATGCATCATCACGCCCGTGATTCCGCTGGCGGCGGCCAGACCTGCGACAGCTGTAAACACCACCAGCATCATGATGCGGGGCTTCATCAGGTTCACATAGTCAGTCGCCGTCGCGGGACGCTTCAGGGGGTGCTGTCAGCTCAGTCATCTTTGAGGCCTCTCTCCGGCCGTCTAAACGAAGCGGCCCACACGCTTTTGCGCGAGGGCCGCCCCGGTTGGTTTAATTCTCCAGCCCGGTGCGGCGGGCCTGGCCAGTGCCTAGTGGCCGCCCTTGGTGTTGACCACCGGCAGTTCGTTGAACTGGTGGAATGGCGGCGGCGACGGCAGGGTCCATTCCAGCGTCGTGGCGCCCTCGCCCCAGGGGTTGCCGCTCTCGGTCGCCTTGCGGCGCTGGATGAAGGCAACGGCCAGCGAGATGAAGAAGATCAGCGTGGCAACCAGGGTGATCACATAGCCGATCGACGACCAGTAATGCCAGGTCGAGAAGCCATCGGCATAGTCGATATAGCGGCGCGGCATGCCCTGCAGACCCAGGAAGTGCTGCGGGAAGAACAGGACGTTCGAGCCGATGAACATCAGCCAGAAGTGCAGGCCGCCGAGGAAGCTGTTATACTTGATGCCGAACATCTTCTCGAACCAGTAGTACCAGCCAGCAAACAGCCCGAACACAGCGCCCAGCGACAGCACATAGTGGAAGTGAGCGACCACATAGTAGGTGTCGTGCAGGGCATGGTCGACACCGGCGTTCGCCAGCACCACGCCCGTCACACCGCCAACGGTGAACAGGAAGATGAAGCCAATGGCCCAGAGCATCGGCAGTTTGAACTCGATCGAGCCGCCCCACATCGTTGCGATCCAGGAGAAGATCTTGATCCCGGTGGGCACCGCGATGACCATTGTTGCGGCCACGAAGTAGGCCTTGAGGTCAACGTTCATGCCGACCGTGTACATGTGGTGAGCCCACACGACGAAGCCGATGACGCCGATCGACACCATGGCGTAGGCCATGCCGAGATAGCCGAAGATCGGCTTTTTCGAGAAGGTCGACACGATGTGGCTGATGATGCCGAAGGCCGGCAGGATCATGATGTACACTTCGGGGTGACCGAAGAACCAGAAGAGGTGCTGGAACATCACCGGGTCGCCGCCGCCGGCCGGCACGAAGAATTGCGAGCCGAAGTTGCGGTCGGTGAGCAGCATGGTCAGCGCGCCTGCGAGCACCGGCAGGGCCAGCAGCAGCAGGACCGCGGTGATCAGCATGCTCCAGGCAAAGAGCGGCATCTTGTGCAGCGTCATGCCCGGTGCGCGCATGTTCAGGATGGTGACGATGAAGTTGATGGCGCCAAGGATGGACGCGATACCGGCGGTGTGCAGCGACAGGATCAGAAGATCCATCGACGGGCCGGGGTGGCCGGTCGAACCCGACAGCGGCGGATAGAGCGTCCAGCCGCCACCGAAGCCATTGCCTGCCGGGCCGCCCGGAACCAACATCGACAGGATGGCGAGGATGAAGGCCGCCACGGTAAGCCAGAAGGAGATGTTGTTCATCCGCGGGAAGGCCATGTCCGGCGCGCCGATCATCAGCGGCACAAACCAGTTGCCGAAGCCGCCGATCAGCGCGGGCATCACCATGAAGAAGATCATGACGAGGCCGTGATAGGTGATCACGACATTGTAGAAATGCTTGGCCGCCGCGACGGCTGCGTCGCCTTCAAGGCCGAAGAAGGTGGTCTGGATCCAAAGCATCGGACCGATACCGGGCTCTGCGAGTTCCCAGCGGATGAGGCCCGACAGCGTATACCCGATGATGCCCGCGATGAGCGCGAAGATCAGGTAAAGCGTGCCGATATCCTTATGGTTCGTTGAGAAGAACCAGCGGGAAAAAAAGCCAGGTTTGTGATCGTGGCTGTGATGGCCGTGATCGAGGGCGACTTCGTCCATAGGCATGGGAAAGGCTCTTTCTCTCGGAACTTAGTTGGAAGCAAAATTAGTGCCGGCGTCAGCCGTGGCAATCTGGCGGACCGACGCAGCTGCGGCGTCGAAGTCACCCGCCTTCATCAGCTCTGCCCAGGCATCGAATTGCGCCTGCGGAACAACGCGCACTTCGATGGGCATGTAGGCATGGTCAACGCCGCAAAGCTCGGAACACTGGCCATAATACACGCCCGGCTCCTTCACGAGGAACCAGCCTTCGTTGAGGCGGCCAGGAATGGCATCGACCTTGATGGCAAACGCCGGAACAGCCCAGGAATGGATCACGTCCGCAGCGGCGGTATAGAAGCGGACATAGCGGTCAGCGGGCACAACCATCGGATAGTCGGTGCTCAGGAGCCGCAGGCCATCGGTCGGGTCAGAACTGCGGCCCTTGTGGAGGCCGTTGGAAACGAACTCCACCGGAAGGCCTGCCTCATCGACGATGTCGGCATAGGTGTAGGTCCAGTTCCACTGGTTGCCCTGGATCTTGACGTTGACAAAGCCAGCCTCGGCCGCGTCGGGGAAATAATCCCTGGTGAAGGCCTGGTGCTCGGCCGACTTTCCCTCGGCCAGCAGCTGCTTGGAGGTGGCAACGATCTGGCCAAGGTTGGGCGAGACGTTCTGGTAATAGAGGTTGGGGAAGGACAGGCCTGCAATACCGACCAGGATGAGCGCCGGGACAACCGTCCACACGATCTCGACCGTCGTGTTGTGGCTAAACTTGCGGGACACCTTGTTGGCCTTGGTGTTGTAACGCACCACGACCCAGATGAGCAGTGCCAGCACCAGCAGCGTGATCGCCGTGATGATCACGAGCAGCACGTTGTGGAAGTCATGTACACGCTCGGCGATTCGCGTTGCCGCGGGCTGCATGTTGATCGCGCCGTCTACGGGCTCGGCCGCGAAGGCAGGTCCGGCCAGCAAGGCAGCGGAGAAGGCGGCAAGGATGTGTCGCACGGATTCAACCCCAATTCGTCTCAATTTGGCCTCTAACTATACCAGCCGCGCCGGGAACCCCAGCGTTTTCCGCGCTCAAAATTGTCGCAGCGCATCGCCGGGCCAGAGGGGGTGTGCTATACTCCTTCGACCACCGGATACGGGAGGAAAACATGATCCGTACAGTTGTATTTGCGGCAGTTCTGGCCGCCCTGGCCCCCACCGCTGCGGCCCAGGTCACCGTCATCGGTGGCGGCCTGGCCAAGGATTGTTACCAAGCGGCGAAATACCGGTTGATGTCCGAGGCGGCTGCCGAAGCCCTGTGCACCAAGGCGCTCGAGCATGAAGCGCTCAATCTCAGCAACCGCGCGGCCACCTTCACCAATCGCGGCGTCCTGCGCATGCGGCAGGGCAAGCTCGACACGGCCCTGAGCGATTACAGCGCTTCCAAGCGCATTTCCCCCGATTCCGGACCGACCTGGCTGAACGAAGGCGCCGCCTTCATCCTCAAGCAGGACTACAACTCCGCCCTCGTGTCGCTGGACCGGGCTATCGAGCTCGACTCGATCGACCTTTACGCCGCCTATTACAACCGCGCCCTGGCCCGCGAGCGTACGGGCGATGTGGAAGGGGCCTATTACGACTTCTTGAAGTCCAAGGAACTCAACCCCGACTACACCCCGACGGACGACCAGCTCGCCCGCTTCACGGTGAATACGAACTGAAATTCAGGGGGCCAAATGTGACGATTGGCCCCCACCGCTGTCAGATGAACCCGCAGGCTGAGGCTTGTACCCGGACAGGTTCGCCCGCATCTTGGGGACATGACCCAATCTCTCCTGCCCTTTGACCTGACAGCCGCTTCCGCCATCCTGGCCGAGGCCACCCGCGGCGCTGATGACGGCGATCTCTATGTTGAGCGATCACGCTCGGAGAGCTTCGTTTTCGACGATGGCCGGCTGAAATCGGCCGCCTATGACACCGATCAGGGATTTGGCCTGCGGGTTGTGGCGGGCGAGGCGCAGGGCTCGGGCTATGCCTCGCAGCTGACCCTCGACGCCATCCGCCGCGCGGGCGACACCGCCGCGCAGGCCAAGCGCGGCCATTCCGGCTCGCTGGCGACCGGCCCGCAGCCGACCAACCGGCGCCTTTACGCCCCCATCGACCCGACGCTGGCGCCTGCTTTTACCGACAAGACGAACCTTCTGGCCGAAATCGACGCCTTTGCCCGCGTGAGCGATCCGCGCGTCGTACAAGTGTCGGTCTCGCTGTCTGGCAGCCACAAGGAAATCGACATCCTGCGCCCGGACGGCGCGCACTTCCATGAAGTACGCCCGCTGGTGCGGCTCAACGTGTCGGTCACGCTGGAAGAAAACGGCCGACGCGAATCGGCCGGCTCCGGCGCCGGCGGCCGCGCCGCCTATGACGAATGGATCGCCCCGGACCGCTGGAAGGCGATGGTGCGCCGCGCGATCGAGAAGGCGTCGGTAAACCTCAAATCCATCCCTGCCCCCGCCGGAGAGATGGAAGTCGTGCTCGGCCCCGGCTGGCCCGCCGTGCTTTTGCACGAAGCGGTCGGCCATGGCCTGGAGGGCGACTTCAACCGCAAGGGCACCAGCGTCTATTCCGGCCAGATCGGCCAGCAGGTTGCCGCCAAAGGCGTCACTGTGATTGATGACGGCTCGATCGAAGCCCGTCGCGGCTCGCTCTCCTTCGATGACGAAGGCACGCCGACCCAGCGCACCGTGCTGATCGAGGACGGCATCCTGAAAGGCTACATGCAGGACCGGATGAATGCCCGCCTGATGGGCATGGCGCCCACCGGCAATGGCCGGCGTGAAAGCTACGAGTCCCAGACCATGCCGCGGATGACCAACACGGTGATGCTCGGCGGAGACAAGGACCCCAAGGAGATCGTCGCCTCGATCAAACGCGGTCTGTGGGCGGTGGATTTCGGCGGCGGACAGGTGGACATCACGTCAGGCAACTTTGTCTTTCAGTGTACGGAGGCTTACCTCGTCGAGAACGGCAAGGTGGTTGCCCCCGTTAAGAACGCCACCCTGATCGGCCATGGGCCCACCGTGTTGCACGACGTGACCATGATCGGCAATGATTTTGCCATGGACGACGGCGTAGGCGTATGCGGCAAGGCCGGGCAGTCCGTTCCAGTCGGTGTCGGCCAGCCAACGCTGAAGGTCGGCTCCCTGACCGTTGGCGGAGCCGGATGAACATCCAGTCCATCCTCGCCTCGATGTTTTCCCTGAAGGGCGATGGCCGCGCCGCACCGCCCGTTCAACGGCTGACCGCGCGCGAGGCATATGACAAGCTTCGCGCCGGAGAGATCACCCTGATTGATGTGCGCACATCTGAGGAATGGCGCCAGAGCGGCGTGCCCGAAGGGGCCGGACGCGCCACCCTTCAGGACCAGGATTTTCTGAAACAGGTCATGCAGCATGCCGGAAGCTTTGAAGCACCGGTCGCCTTCATCTGCCGCTCCGGCCAGCGATCGGGCCAGTCCGCAGCCCAGGCGCGGTCTGTCGGCTTCACCCGTGTTTTCAACGTCGTTGGCGGCATGGAAGGCCCTGAGGGCTGGCTGGCCGAGCGCCTGCCAGTAACCTTCCCGCGATGAACCGTTGGGCCCGCATGCGCCGCGGGACAGCCCCAACATGACCCGGCCGGTTTTCATCCTGATCGGCCTTGCCGCCACCGGGCTCGCCATTCTCGGCGCCATCCTGCCCGGCATGCCTGCCACCGTGTTCCTGATCGTCGCGCTGTGGGCGTTCTCGCGCTCTTCAGACCGAATGACCCGGTGGCTCGAAAGCATTCCCATCCTGAGCGTCCCCCTGAAAGAAGCCCGCCGCTTCGAGGAACGCCGCACTGTGCGACCGGCAGTCAAGCGCGTGGCCGTGGGCTTTGCCTGGGGCTCTGCGCTGGTTACGGCGGGCGTGTCCCAGTCCCTCACCGCGCCGCTTGTGCTGATCGTCGCGCTGGCCGCCGTGGCCGCAACCGTCGTGATGATCCTTATACCGACAGACCGGGAGTCGCCGGACGTGCCGTGACCTCTCAGGAAATGCCGGGATCGACACATTCCCTGAGGCTCGTCAGATCATGAATGAGCTCCGGCATACCGTCGATACACAACTCCAGCGGATAGACGATCTTGTGCCGCGGAATGATCCTGCCATCGCGCCGCGCCGGCATGAAGCGCACCGCTTCCAACGCCGCTGTGGCGCTGGCGCAAAACTCCGGATGCGAACAACGCGGTTGGATATGGCTGGTCTGCCCGCGTGTATCGACGCAGAGCATCACCTCGCACTACCCCTGCAACATTACCCGGGCGGCGGCGCGGGGATAGGAGGGCATGGGCGGACGCACCGGGCGGGCCCTGGCGTCCGGCAGGCTGCCGCTCAAGCCATTTCTAACGCACCCACGATCCCGGCGCATTGGTGCGATAGCCCAGCGATGTGTAGGCCGCATCAATCAGGCTCTGGCCACGCTCGTTGAGCAGGAGGCCGCCGCCCATCTGGTTCATGGTGTAGGAAAACGCCATGCGCGCTTCGGGGTCGGCAAAACCGATGGAGCCGCCCGCGCCGACATGGCCGAAGGCTGCCTCGCCCAGGATGGCGCTGGTGCCCGGCCCAAGGCCGAGGCCACGATTGTCCATCGATTTCATATAGCCCGAAGCAAAGCGCGAGGGGATCAGCAGCGTCGCGTCACGCTGGGTCGCGGTGGTGACACGCCCCATGGCAGCGAGACGGTCAGCCGAGACGAGCTTGCCGCTGTTGGTGGCAAGCTCGGTATACCACTTGACCTGCCCGCGCGCGTTCGAGAGGCCGCCGCCGCCGCCGACCTCGGCAGCCTGGCATTTGCGGTCATTCCAGTCCCAGCCACCGGTATTGAGAAAGGATTTGTGCTGGATGGAATTGGGGTCCGTCATCAGCGCGATCGTGAACTCCGTAGGCTGATCTGTGGGCAGAGGCTGATACATGCGGATGGGCGCGATGTGCACCTGCTCGCTTTCGGGAAGGCCGATCCAGAATTTCGCGCCGGTTTTTTCGGCCACTTCCTCCCGGAAGAATGTGCCGAGCGATTTGCCCGAAACCCGGCGGACCAGCTCGCCCACCGTCCAGCCGAAGTTGACCATGTGATAGCCGTTGCGCGTGCCCGGCTCCCAGAAGGCTTCTTCGTCCTCCATCCGCTTGATCATGTAATCCCAGTCGCCAAAGCCGCCGGGCCTCACCGCGTCGCGCACCGTCGGCAGCGCGCTCTCATGATTGAGCATCATCTGGACGGTGGTCTTTTCTTTCCCGGCCTTGGCGAACTCCGGCCAGTATTCGCTGACGAGCGCGGAGGGGTTCAGCTCACCCCGGTCGATAAGAATATGCGCACAGGTGGCGACGGCGGCCTTGGTGCAGGAGAAGACGATGGAAATCGTGTCTTCCTGCCAGGGATCATTCGTCTCCGGATTGGCCATGCCGCCCCAGAGATCGACGGCAACCTCGCCGTCCACCGACAGGCAGACAGAGGCGCCGACTTCGCCGCGCGCGGCAAAGTTGCGCTCGAACGCCTCACGGACTTTTGCGAATTTGGGGTCACACTTTCCCTGCACGCTGGCGGCCATCTGATTTCCTCCCGGGGTTCTTTTGCCGGCAGGTTAGCGGGTTTGCGCGGCTTGGGGAGGGGTTGCGTTGGGGAAAGCAAAAGGGCCGCCCCGGATGGGACGGCCCTTGATGATGTTCAAGCCGGTAAGAAGATCAGGTTGCCGGTTCTTCGGTAGCGTCCTTGGTGGGTTTCTTCTTCTTCGGGGGTTCGGCGAGGTATTTGAAGGTAAGTTCCTCGCCATTCTTGTGGAGGTCGATCTTGACGACGCCGCCCTTCTGCAGCTGGCCGAAGAGGAGCTCTTCCGCCATCGGCTTCTTGACGAATTCCTGGATCGTTCGGGACAGGGGCCGCGCGCCCATTTCAGCATCAAAGCCGCGCTTGGCCAGCCATTCGCGCGCCGGTTTCGACACTTCGATGGAGACGTTGCGGTCTTCCAGCTGAACTTCCAGCTGCAGGATGAACTTCTCGACGACACGGTCGATGATCTGCGGCGTGAGGCCACCGAAGGTGACGATGGCGTCGAGGCGGTTGCGGAACTCGGGCGTGAACATGCGCTTGAGCGCCTCTTCCTGCTCTTCGTCCTTCTTGCCCCGGCCAAAGCCGATGGAGTTTTTCGCCGCGTCGGACGCGCCCGCATTCGTCGTCATGATGACGATGACATTGCGGAAGTCGACCTTGCGGCCGTTGGCATCGGTCAGCGCGCCGTTGTCCATCACCTGCAGGAGGATGTTGAAGAGGTCCGGGTGGGCCTTCTCGATCTCGTCGAGCAGGAGGACGCAATGCGGGTGCTGATCCACGCCGTCCGTGAGCAGGCCGCCTTCATCATAACCGACATAGCCCGGAGGCGCGCCGATCAGACGGCTGACGGTATGGCGCTCCATGTATTCGGACATGTCGAAGCGCAGCATCTCGACGCCCATGATGGAGGCGAGCTGCTTGGCAACTTCGGTCTTGCCGACACCGGTCGGGCCGGTGAACAGGTAGGAGCCGATGGGCTTATTGGGCTCGCGCAGGCCGGCGCGGGCGAGCTTGATCGAGGCCGAGAGGGCTTCGATGGCTTCGTCCTGACCGAACACGACACGTTTGAGGTCGGCGTCGAGCGATTTCAGCGCGGCCGCATCATCAGACGTGACCTGCTTGGGCGGAATGCGCGCGATC
Organism: Hyphomonas sp.; assembly: GCF_018402285.1. Classification (GTDB taxonomy): domain Bacteria; phylum Pseudomonadota; class Alphaproteobacteria; order Caulobacterales; family Hyphomonadaceae; genus Hyphomonas. Next base: position 24,221 of record NZ_JAGYJH010000001.1, read on the forward strand.
TTGGCGACGACCGCTTCGATGTCGCGGATGCCGACGGTTTTCTTGCGCTTGGAAGCGGGGAGCAGCCATTGGGCAGCGCCTGCCTCGTCCACGACATCAATCGCCTTGTCGGGCAGCTTGCGGTCGGTGATGTAGCGGTCCGACAGCTCGACGGCCGCCTTGATGGCGTCGTTGGTGTATTTCAGACCGTGGAAATCCTCGAACTTTGATTTCAGACCCGTGAGGATCTTGATCGCGTCCGGAACAGTCGGCTCGACCACATCGATCTTGCGGAAGCGGCGGGAAAGCGCACGGTCCTTCTCAAAGTGCTGCTTGTATTCCTTGAAAGTGGTCGAGCCCATGCAGCGCAGGCCGCCGGACTGGAGCGCAGGCTTCAGGAGGTTCGAGGCGTCCATTGCGCCACCCGAAGTGGCACCTGCCCCGATGATTGTGTGGATCTCGTCGATGAACAGGATGGCTTTTTCCTGCTGCTCGAGTTCCTTCATCACCGATTTCAGGCGTTCCTCGAAGTCACCGCGATAGCGCGTGCCAGCCAGCAGGGCGCCCATGTCGAGCGACCAGATGATGGCGTCGTCGAGGATTTCAGGCGCTTCGCCGTCAACGATGCGCTTGGCGAGGCCTTCGGCAATTGCCGTCTTGCCGACGCCGGGGTCGCCGACGAGGATCGGGTTGTTCTTGTTGCGGCGGCACAGCACCTCGATGCAGCGGTTGACCTCTGCATCGCGCCCGATCAGCGGGTCGATCTTGCCGGCCCGCGCCTTGGCGTTGAGATTGACGCAATAGGTGTCGAGTGCCTCATGGCCCTGCTTCACCGGTTCTTCCTCTGAGGCTTCTGCGCCGCGCGGGGTAGACGGGCGCGACATGCCCGGCTGCTTGGCGACGCCGTGAGAGATAAAATTGACCGCGTCATACCGCGTCATGTCCTGCTCCTGCAGGAAATAGGCGGCGTGGCTTTCGCGCTCGGAGAAGATCGAGACGAGCACGTTGGCGCCCGTCACTTCTTCGCGGCCCGAGCTTTCGACATGCAGGATGGCGCGCTGGACAACGCGCTGGAAGGCAGCGGTCGGCTGCACCCGGCCTTCGCTGTCATCAACGATAAGGCTGGAAAGCTCCTCGTCGATATAGCGGGCCAGGTCTCCGCGCAGGGCCTCGATATCCACCTTGCAGGCCCCCATGACTTCACGGGCATGCTCATCTTCGGTGAGCGCCAGAAGGAGGTGCTCAAGCGTGGCGTACTCATGATCGCGTTCGGACGCGAGCGTGAGAGCCTTTTCGAGAGCCGTTTCGAGAGAGGGTGAGAGACGTGGCAAAGGAGGTAGCCTTCCGGGGGTGTGTGTGAACGGGGCCTAGAGTCTGTATATAGTGGCTTAGTCTTCTTTCTCCATGACGCACTGGAGAGGATGTTCGTGCCGGCGTGCAAGATCGAGCACCTGGGCTACCTTGGTCTCGGCAACCTCGTATGTATAGACCCCGCATAGTCCCACGCCCTTCTGGTGGACGTGAAGCATGATCCGCGTCGCCTGCTCACGGGAGCGGTTGAAGAACCGCTCGAGGATGAACACAACGAATTCCATCGGCGTGTAGTCATCATTTAGAAGAAGGACGCGGTAGAGAGACGGCTTCTTGGTCTTGATCCGTGTTTCGGTGGCCAGGTCAAAGCCTGTGCCATCACCGTCCCCCGTCTGGCCGCCCCCGGGGCCGCCGGAGTTCGATGATCCATTCATCCGGACCGGATCGAAATCGCTGCTCATGGTAATCAAGATATACGTTCCTGTGCGAGATTGAAGATGCATTTACCGTCTAAATCCAGCTCTGCACGCTTTCACGGCAGACTGAGCGCAGCGGAAAGTTCATCAAGTCGCTTCCGGTTGGCTCCGAGATCCGAGTAGCCGACGCGGGAGCGCGAATAGGCAGCGAAGGTCGATCGGCCGGGCGCGCCATCAACCGGCAATATGGTGACGTCCACATCATCTTTAAACCGCAACAGCCTGGTTACGGCGATAAAGCGCACCTGCCCGGTCGCGCCGTCGGCGGCCACGAGCTTCCAGCTACCCCGTGCCTCGATCATTGCCAGCAGCCGCGCAAAGCTTTCTGCGGGCGGAAAAGGCAGCTCCGGCGGGGCCGCATCGGGCGCCTCCAGGGGCGTGAACCCGGCCGGCGCAATCAGCGCCGTATTCGGCTTGGCAGGGCGTCTAAGCGTCTTGAAGTCGATAAAGTCCGTCATGGTCTGATCACCTGTTGATCCATTCTGCCCGTTCAATGCTCCCGTTTTGCCCGGGCCGCAAAGGCGCGGTTGACGCGGCTGGCCGGGCGAAGCGACAGGCGTTCGGCAATCAGGGCATCGGCAAGCCCGTTTACCCGCCCCCGTATTGCCGCCTCGGTCAGCGTCCAGTCGATCACGTCGCGCTGGGCATGGCTACCGCCAAAGGTCGCGTAAATCTGCCGCGCCGGGAACAGCAGCTCTGCTGCATCCGCATATTTGCCTTTGCCGAAAGCCACGAGGCCTTCGATGACCGGGCGGCCGGTATGGGCCATCCAGTCGCGCATCTCGCCGGGCTCGGCACCTTCGGCCGCTACCAGCAGGTCCAGCGCGTCATTGCGGCGGCCCGCGCCGATGAACGCCATCGCCGCGTGCATGTCGTTGAACGGATAGCAGCGGCCGTCGGCATGCTGCGTCCAGGCCTCGGCCAGTTCATCCCAGCGCTCGCCAAGGTCTACCCCGATCACATGCAGCCGCCACAGCAGCGCGGCGGCATCGGCCATATTCATCGCCACCGTGCTTTCCCCGGCGCGGATCTCGTCGTCATAAAGCTGGAGCGCGGCCTCGAACTCACCGAGTTCCAGATGGCACAACGCCAGATGCCACCAGTTATGGATTTTCAGGAAATTGTCGGGCTGGGCCCAATGCTCCCGGCGGCGGCGGATGAAATCCCGGCCCTCATCGGCGCGGCCCTGCATTTCCAGCACGTGCACGACCGCATGGTGGGCCCAGCTGTCGTCGGCATTGCGCTCCAGCGCTTGGCGCCCGGCCGCTTCGGCGCGGGCATAATCGCCGGCCTCTTCAAGTCCGAACGCATGCATGCCCAGGAGGAACGAGCGCTCCGGCAGCTTGTCCCAGGCAGGCAGCGCGCGGGCGATCCGGTCGCGCAGGTTGCGCGCGTTGGCGGTAAGGAAATCCACCTGATGGCCAGCGAGCAGGGCAAGGTAATCGCGCGGATGGGAGGCAGACCAGATGTCGAGCGCCAGCCCGGCCTGCGTCCAGCTGCCCGCCGTGGCCGCCTGCAGCGCGCCCAGATGCGCCGCCTCGCGCTCATTGGCGGACGGGTTCTCCTTCTCGATATCCCGCAGGATGCGCCGCGCCCCGGCCGTCGCGCCCGGCTCGGTCGACATCACATAGATCCAGGCCTTGGCGATCTTGGCCATCGCGAAGTCAGGCGAATCGGCAATCGCATCATCCAGAGGCTCGACCGGATTGCCCCGGAAGCGCGCAAAGCGCTGACAGGACAGGTCAAACAGTTCCGCTGCCTTCGGACTGGCCCCCGCCAGTGGATTGCCTTGCCGGTCCTGAACCATTGCGACGCCCCCCAGACGCTGACTGCAGGAGATCATAGATCGGTTCGCGGCCCGGGCGAACCCGGTTTGAAGCTTCTGCGACGGTAGACGCTGGGGCAGCGGGAAAGAAAAAAGGCCGGACCAACCGGCCCGGCCTCTCAAATCTACGCTCTCACTCTACATCCGGGCGCCGGGAGGAAGCGCCGGAGCCGGAAAACCAGAGAGTGTCTTACTTCGCGACACGCGACATGAACGGCTTGGCTGCTTCGCGCCACGCGCCCAGGCAAAGCTCGGTCTGCGCAGTGAATTCGGCGGTGTAGGCCGAGAACATCGACTTGGCGTAGCCAGACTGGATCTGGAGCATCTCGCGCGGATCGCGGGCCGAGGCGAGGGCCTGGGTCATCTCGACGCCTTGCTCCATGGCCTGGGTCATGAAGTTCATGTTGCGGCTGCCGATCTCACGCATCGTTTCGGTCGACAGGGCGGCGCTGTCCTTGAGCGCTTTCACACCGTCTTCGGTATATTCGGAAAACTTGGATGCAAAACCGGCCATCGTGTCCATGCCAGCTTCGATTTTCTTCGTGGCAGCCTCGGCGGGACGCGCTTCTGCCTTTGCCCGGGGAGCGGATTTTGTGGTCGTGGCCATGGGGACATTCCTTCAGCTAAGGGAATTCTGACTGCGCGGACATAACACGCTACCTTCGCGGCCGCAATAAATTTTGTGCGCTGCAACATTAATCATTTTGCATGAGATTTGCATCAGGCTTTCAGATTACAAAACATTAGTCCGCTCATCCTGTGTTAAGCTGTGGTCAATAGAAATAGCTGAATCTAGGGTAGTCCTGGATGGTCCGGGGGGCGTGTTTAGTTCTGGAGGGTGCAGCCCATGGCAGCCATAGTCTGGTCCCGTGCATTTCGCGGGTCCGCCATAGCCGCCTCAGTATCGGTCACTGCCGCCGTTCTGGCGCCGGTTGCCCATGCTGAAAAATACGCCGCTATCGTTGTGGACGCCGATACCGGCGAAGTGCTGCACGCACGAAACCAGGACGATCCGCGTTACCCCGCCTCGCTCACCAAGGTCATGACGCTTTACCTGCTGTTCGACGCCATTGAGGCGGGCGAAGTCGGGCTCAAGGACAAGATCAAGGTCTCGCGCAATGCCGCGGCCCAGCCGCCTTCGAACCTGCGTCTGAGGGCTGGCGATACGATTACCGTCGAAGACGCGATCTACGCCCTCGTCACCAAATCGGCCAATGATGTTGCCGCTGCCGTCGCCGAATTCCTTGGTGGCTCCGAGCGCAAGTTCGCCGGCATGATGACCGACAAGGCCAGCGAGCTGGGCCTTGCCAACACCACCTTCCGCAACGCTTCGGGCCTGCCTAATACGGCGCAGCTGTCGACCGCGCGCGACCTGGCGATTCTCGCCGACGCGCTGCTCGACAATCACGGCGACTATTACCATTACTTCCAGAACCAGCGCTTCAGCTGGGGCGGGATGACCTACAAGAGCCACAACAAGCTGATTGGCAGCGTGGATGGCGTGGACGGGATCAAGACCGGCTACACCCGCGCCTCCGGCTTCAATCTGATGACCTCGGCTGAGCGCGATGGCCGCCGCGTGATCGCTGTCATGCTGGGCGGGGCTTCGGCCAAGTCGCGCGATGCGCATGTCACTGAACTTGTGGAATCGGCGTTCGCTGCCCTCGGCCAGACGCCTGAGGTTATTGATCCCAACTCCAAGCTGATGTCTTTCGCCGCTTTGCAGACGCCGCTCAACCCGAACGCCGCCGCCGAGCCGATGCTCAATGGCCGCCCGCTGAGCGCGATTCTCGCTGAAGCCGCCCCCAACCAGACTGCAGACCTGCTGCAGGAGCCGGAAATCGTCGAAGGCGACGCGAGCGAGCAGGCCCCGGCGCCGGCCGAAGAAATCGCTGCTGCTGCAGACTTCAACGTGCCCGCCACGCTGAGCGTCAGCGGCTATGAAAAGGCCCAGACCGGCATCACGGCAGGCCCCCCGCAGATCCTGCCTGCCCTCACGCTCAATGGCATCTCTGTGTCAGAATATGAGGCCAGACAGGCAGCCAAGGCCGCTGCCGGCAAGTCTGTCTCCGACTATACCCTCCGCCAGATGCGCCGCCGCTGACCGGGACATTTCTGCAGGCCACCGGGGCTTGATGCATCCGGCCAATTGCAGGAGAAGGCCCATACGCCAGACCGGCGTGAGGAGTTCCCGTCGCCTTGACCACGCAATCCGACCTCGATCTTGCCCGCACTGTCATCCGCACCGAGCGCGATGCCCTTGAAAAGCTTGAATCCGTCATCGGCCCGGAGCTGGCCGAGGCCGTAAACATCATCCTTGCCACCGACCGGCATGTGATTGTCGCAGGCGTCGGCAAGTCCGGCCATATCGGCCAGAAGATCGCCGCGAGCCTCGCCTCGACCGGCACGCCCGCCTTCTTCCTTCACCCCACTGAAGCCAGCCATGGCGACCTCGGCATGATTGTTCCGGGGTCTGTCGTTCTGGCGATTTCCTATTCCGGCGAGAGCCGCGAGCTGACCGACCTGCTGCGCTACTGCAAGGGCAACGCAATCCCGCTGATCGCAATGACCCGCGCGCGCCAATCAACCCTTGGCCGCTATGCCGATGTGGTGCTCGAAACGCCGGTTGTACCCGAAGCCTGCCCCAATGGCCTGGCGCCCACTTCGTCCACGACCATGGCGCTCGCCCTGGGCGACGCGCTCACAATCGTGCTGATGGCGCGGCGCGGCTTCTCGCGCGAAGAGTTCGGCTTCCGCCATCCCGGCGGCAAGCTCGGCCGCACGCTGCAGACGGCTGCAGATTACATCCGCGACCAGTCTGGCCCGCTGCCGCTCGCGGGCGCAAATGCCAGCTTCGAGGAGCTGGTCATCGCCGTGTCCGAAGGCCGCAAGGGCTGCGCCGGCATTGTGGATGAGGATGGCAAGCTGATCGGCATGGTCACGGACGGTGACCTGCGCCGGGCGATCCTCGCCGGGCGCCTGAAGGCTGGCGCATATGAAGTGATGACCCCGCGCCCGCAGACGATCAACCCGTCCGAGCGGATGATGAATGTCATCAAGAGCTTCAGCGAGAACCGGATCTCGAACGCCTTCGTGGTCGACGAGACCGGCGCGCCCGCCGGCCTCATCGACATGAAGGACCTTCTGGCCGAAGGCTATGTCTGAGCAGGCTACTTCGTCAGCTCGAACATCACGCTGAGATTGGCCGTGACGCCGACTTCACCGCCCGCAACCGGGGTTGATTCCATCATGCTGTCGGCCATCGCCATCCGCGCCATCTGCATCGGCTGGGGCGACTGTTCATAGCCTTCGGTGATGGTCACGATGCGGGCGACCCGCAGACCAGCAGCAGACGCGTAGAGCTCTGCCTTCGCAATGGCATCCTTCATCGCCTTGGCGCGGGCCTCGTTGCGCATTTCCTTGTCGTCATCGATGGCGAAGTTGACGCCCGAAAGCGTATTTCCGCCTGAAGAAACCAGCCCGTCGATCGTGTCGCCCAGGCGGCTGAGGTCGCGCACGCGCACGGTGACCTGATTGGACGCGACATAGCCTGCCAGTTTCTGCTGGCCGCGCTTCATGCCGGTGCGATCCTCGGTTTCGATATAGTCGTAACGCGGCTGCAGGCTGAGCCCGGAGGTCTGCATGTCGCGGTCGGCGATGCCGGCGGCGCGCAGCGCCTCGAACACGCCGTTCATGGCAGACGACTGGGCCGCCATCGCCTCTTTCGCCGTGGCGCGCTCCTCGGTCACACCGGCTGTGACGAACGCAATGTCGGGCGCACGATCGATCCGCGCTTCAGCCGATACATTGATGGTGGTTTCAGGCTGGATCGAGTTGGGATGTCCCATCTGTGTGCTCCCGGCTGGCGCGGCGTAGGCGGCCGCTCCCTGCGCGCAGGCAGCCGGAGCAAGGGCCATAACCAGCGCGATGGCGGACAAAGTTGCATGTTTCATGGATAATCACCTCTTAACCGGGAACCGGATGTGGATGTGTCTGTCTTGTATTCCGAAGAAGGCCGTTGCGTGGCAAGCCTGCGGGCCTTAAACGACTTTCCCTGTGGGGCCTGTAGCTCAGTTGGTTAGAGCGGACCGCTCATAACGGTTTGGTCGCAGGTTCAAGTCCTGCCGGGCCCACCAAGGATTTCCACAGGCAGAATGTCAACAAGTTCAACGCGATCAGCTTGGAGGGCAGGGCTGCCACGGAATTGCTCCAATTCCGTTACAAAGAATTGCGGTCTGATGTCGGCATTCATGCTATGCATCTGAAGGCCGCAGTGGCACTACTCGAGGGGTCTGCTTCGCGCGGGCGAGTGTTGAGGGAGTATACGTCGTGACACCCAGAGACGCCGCACGGCGTGCCATGGCCCTGACCCTCACATTCGACATCGTCATGGCTGGCCTGGCGATGTCGGCGGCGCATCTCGATACCCACCTCACCCAGGACAACCGCGACCCGTTCAACTATCTGAGCTGGCTGGCAGCAAGCGCCGCCTTCATGCTTGCAGCGTCCGTTGCTCTTGTGCTGGGCGGCATTCACCGTCAGGTCTGGCGCCATATGGGCGCGCCCGATGCGTGGCGCCTTGTACAGATCATCGGCCTGACGGCCCTGTTCTACCTGCCCGTGATGGTCACGCTGAACGGCCACCTCGAATCACCCGTTCCCACTCTGCTGCTTGCCATCGGTTTCTGGACCGTCGCGCTGTTTGGCGGACGGATGGTTGCGCGCTGGCGCTCCACCCAGCGCCCGATGCAGATCTTCCAGCAGCTGCCCAAGGACGGCCAGCCGATCCTGCTGCTTGGCAACCAGGAAAGCTGGATCGATGTCCTCCGGCGCCTCGAAGGCCGTGATTCGGAAAAGGCCGTGCGCGTGCTCGGTCTCGTCGAAATGGCGGCGCAGGAACCCGGCCGCGCCGTCCGCGGCGTGCCCATCCTCGGCAGCCTCAAGGAACTCAGCGACATCATCGAAATCATGGTGCTGCGCTATGGCGAGACCCCCTGGGTTGCCCTGACCGGCCCGGCCCGCACACCCGCGGTAATGCTGCAGGTTCTCGAAGTCACTTCACGCCACGGCGCCGAGATAATGGCGCTTGGCCATGACGCAGCCGCCCAGGTGCTCGAACCGCTGCGCCCGGCAGACCTCCTGGCCCGGCCCGAGCGGCATCTCGACATGGAGCCTGTGCGCAAGATCCTGACTGGCGCGCGCGTACTTGTCACTGGCGGGGGCGGCTCCATCGGCTCCGAACTCGTGCGCCAGGTCGCCCAGGAATCCCCGGCCGAGCTGACGATCATCGATTTGTCCGAGTACAATCTCTACAAGATCGAGATGGAGCTGAAGCGCGACTGGCCGAAGCTGAAATTCAGCTGCCATCTGGGCGACATACGCGACGAGAACCGTGTCGCGGGTATCTTCTCGGCTGCGCGGCCCGATACGGTCATCCACGCCGCTGCCCTAAAACATGTGCCGCTGATGGAGCGCCATGCCTGTGAGGCAATCCTGACCAACGTCGCCGGCGCGCGCATTGCTGCGCAGTCGGCCGTCGCGGCGGGCGCCAAACGCTTCGTCTTCATCTCGACCGACAAGGCCGTAGACCCGGACAATGTCATGGGGGCCACCAAACGGCTTGCCGAGCTCTGTATCGGGCGGATCCTGACGGAAACGGGCATGGCCGTTGCCATGGTGCGCTTCGGCAATGTTCTGGGCTCCTCGGGCTCTGTCGTGCCGCTGTTCGAGCGCCAGATCGCCCAGGGCGGCCCGGTGACGATCACCGATCCTGATGCCACGCGCTTCTTCATGACCATCGAGGAAGCCTCCGCGCTGGTGCTGCAGGCCGCCGCAATGGACGGGCCCGAGGGCGAAGCCGGCCTCTATGTGCTCGACATGGGCGACCCGATCCCGATCCGCCAGCTGGCCGAAACGATGATCCGCCTGAAGGGCAAGGTGCCCTATGTCGACGTCGCCATCGAGACAATGGGCCTGCGCGAAGGCGAGAAGCTGCACGAGGAGCTGACCTATCCGCACGAGGCGCTGCAACCGACCCCGATCAGCGGCGTTCACCGGGTGAGCTATGAAGCCGCCCATAACGAGCTGTTCAACAAACAGCTGACCCAGCTGATCGAGACCGCCCGCAGCCACCAGCCCGCAGAGGCCCTGCGCCTGCTCGGCATTCTGGTACCCGAATACGGCTCGGAACGCGCCGAACTGCTCAACCTCCGCCTCGCCTGATCCGGCAATCGCAAACAAAAAAGGGCGCCCCTCAGAGCGCCCCAGTGCAGAATTGGGATCTGGCCGCCATGGCCAGCATCACACGTCCACAAGCGGAACAAAGCTGCCATAGATCATGCGTCCCATGTCGGCGCCCACCGTATGCGGACCGAATTCCTGCATGCGGGGATCCGCCATGATCCTTTCCCAGCCAGCGTCCCGCGCGGCCTTGTCCTTCCAGTTGATCCAGGAGAACACTACCGCCTCATCCGGCTTGCGCAGGGAGGCGGTGTGGAAATCATTCACCGTGCCTTCGGGCAGGTTGTCACCCCAGGCATCGACGACCGAAATCGCGCCATACTCCTGGAACAGCGCCGCCATCTTTTCTGACGCCGCCGTATAGGCCTCCCGCTTGTCGGCGGGTACCGGCAGAACCGTACCGTCGATATAACCGGTCTTGACCGTAGCATCGCCAAGAATTGTCTGAAACCCGCCGACAATCATCCGCTTGCCATCAAATGGCATTTCGGGAAATTCCTTCCCCTGCATGTCGGCGATCATCTTCTGCTCGGCTTCATCGCTGGTTTTCCTATCGGGCCAGACAACCCAGGAGAACATTGCGGTCTCGTGAGGCTGTCGCATCACGGCCGAGTTGATGCAGTTGACCTTGCCCTGGGGCACATCATCACCCCAGCCTTCCACCATCGCCACTGCGCCGTAGTCCTTGAACATCGGCCAGGCCTCTTCGGCATGCTTGCGATAGGCATCCTTGTTGGCAGTCGGCACGGCCAGCAGAAATCCGCTTACATATGTCATTGCTCTTGCTCCTTCGCGCTCGGGGCATCTGCGCCATGGCGGCACGTGCCCCCGCTTCCCTTTCCTCGAGGGTTCCGGGCGGCCGCGCCCTGGCAGGTAATATGCGGGCTCTCGAGCCCTATCCCCATCTCCGCAGCAATCTCTGCCACGGGTTTTCCCGCCGTCATGGCACCATCCTTTCTTCGTTCTCAAGCCGGCTCATGCGCGGCAAAGACTTTCAGTTGCGCGTCAATCGCCCGCTTGAAAGCAGGCCTCCCGATGCAGCGGTCGCAATAGGCCTCCAGTGCCGGAAACTGCGCCAGCGTGCCGTCCCGCTTCAGTTCCCGCAGAACGCTCGCCATCAAAAGATCGGCGGCCGTAAAGCGTCCGGCTTCCAGATAGTCCCGGCCGTTCAGCCAACCGGACAGTTGATTGAGCCGCATGTCGAGCATGCCCCGCGCGCTTTTCAGATAGCCTTCCGCCCACGGCTTGCCGGCATTGAACAGCTGCGTCCCGGTCACATTCATCACATGAGGCTCAATCGAGTTGAGCGCGGCAAAGGCCCAGCTCATCACCCACGCCTGCGCCGCCGCTTCCCTGGGCATCAGGGCGTCCGATCCCTGCGCAACGTGCATCACGATGGCCGCAGACTCGAACATCTCAACCCTGTCATCCCGGTAAACCGGCACCTGTGCAAAGGGCTGGCGCGCGAGGTGCTCGGGCTGCAGCTTCTGCTCATGGTCGATCAGGCGATCTGTATACGGCATTCCTGCCTCTTCCAGAGCCCAGCGAACGCGCAGGTCCTTCACGAAACCCTGCGCGAACTCCGGCACCCAGTTGTAAGCGGTCACTTCCCGCATCTCCTGTCCTCCATCAGTCCCTGGCGGCGCTGCGCGCCTGCCTTATCCGCAACACCGCCCTTCCGGCGGCCCTGGCATCTTTCTCATTGACTTAAACGTTGATGTCAACATAATATATTTTTATGAAAACCGACCTGCCTTTCGACACGACGCTGGAAGTTTACGGCCGCTGTCTCTGCTTCGGCATGCACCGCGCCGCGCGCACACTGGCGCGCCGGTTTGACGCGGCCTTCGCCCCTCTCGGCATCAGCCACGGGCAGTATTCCCTGATGATGTCGCTGAACCGGCCGGACCCGCCCCGGCTTGGCGAGGCAGCCGCCTTCCTGGCCATGGACCGCACGACCCTGACGGCCAATCTCAAGCCGCTGGAACGGCTGGGCTATGTGAAAATTGTTCCGGATAAGGATGACAAGCGGTCACGCCGCCTGATCCTCACATCCGCCGGCCGCAAGGTCCTGGCCGCGGCCGTGCCCATCTGGCGCGCCACACATGACGAGGTGGACGCGCTCTTCTCCGGCAATCCGGCGGCGCTGCGAAACCAGCTGCTGGAGGTCGCCGCCGGCTGTTAAGCCTCCCGCCCTGAAACAGGAACACCGGCGGAGCTGCCCCCGCCGGTTATCCCGTTTACCTCAATGAGGCCAAGCTGATCCGGAAAAAAACCCCTCAGGCCCGCCGCGCCGAGCGCACATAGCGCACCATGCCGTCCGTAGAGGTCATGACCAGCGTATGGGTGTGCACGCGCGCGTCGCGGTGCAGCACGCCGTCCAGCAGGCTGCCCTTGGTCACGCCGGTTGCGCAGAATACGGTCTCGCCGGAGGCCAGTTCATTCAGGGTGTAGGTCTTACCAAAATCGGTGATGCCGACGCGGGTGGCGCGTTTCTTCTCGTCTTCATTGCGGAAAACGAGACGGCCAAACATCTGTCCGCCCACGCACTTCAGCGCGGCCGCCGCCAGAACGCCTTCCGGCGCCCCGCCCTGGCCGACATACATGTCGACCCCGGTCAGCGAATTGGTCGTGGCGATCACGCCGGCCACATCGCCGTCGGTGATCAGCGACACCCGCGCGCCGGCAGAGCGCAGCGAGTCGATGATGTCCTGGTGGCGCGGACGGTCCAGCACGCAGACGGTCATGTCCTCGACCTTGCGCCCCGCATGCTTGGCCAGCGCCTTGATGTTCTCTGCCGGGCTGGCGTCCAGGGTGATGATGCCTTCGGGATAGCCCGGGCCGACGGCCAGCTTGTCCATATAGGTGTCGGGCGCGTGCAGCAGGCCGCCGCGCGGCGCAATCGCCAGCACCGCGCAGGCGTCCGGCATGGCTTTCGCCGTCAGCGTCGTGCCTTCAAGCGGGTCGAGCGCGATGTCGATTTCCGGGCCTTTGCCCGTGCCGACTTCCTCGCCGATATACAGCATCGGGGCTTCGTCCCGCTCGCCTTCGCCGATAACGACGCGGCCCCGGAAGTCCACCGCATTGAAGGCCGAGCGCATTGCGTCCACCGCCGCGGCATCAGCCTTTTTCTCGTCGCCCCGGCCCACCATACGGGCAGCAGCGATGGCTGCTTCCTCCGTCACACGCACCATTGCGTCGGCGAGACTTGATGTCAGTACGCTGTTATCCATAGGTTTTTCTCCGAAAACGGGTCATCATTCATGTGTCTGCGAGCAGCCTAAGCAATTAGCTTGCCGTCTCGATCCTGATCAGTCTGGGGGCTTCCACGGTCACCCCGAGCGCCTCGATCCGGCCAATGGCCGACAGGATCTGCCGGCGCGGGCAGCGATGGGTCACCACGGCCACCGGGCTTGCGCCCGTTTCATCAGCCGAATCCTGGAGCAGCTTGTCCACCGACACGCCCTCCTCGGCCAGCGCCTCGGTCAGCGCGGCCAGCGTGCCGGGCTTGTCGGTCAGGCGCACGCGCAGGAAGAAAGGCGACACCTCCTCCTGCCCGCCCGCCACGAAGGGCTGGGCCACATGGTGCTCGGCGCGGCCAAAGGCGTTGCGGATGGCCGGGCGGAAGAGCTTGGCCACGTCCCCCATCACCGCGCTCGCCGTCGGGCCGGAGCCTGCACCGGGGCCGGTCAGCACGATCGCGCCCAGCGGGTCGGCCTCCACGCGCACGGAGTTCAGCGACCCGTCGATCCGCGACAGGGCATGCCCGATCGGCAGCGCCATCGGCTCCACCCGGCAGACCACGCCCTCGCGCGTCAGGACGCCTTCGGCGATGAGCTTGATGCGGAAACCCAGACGGTCGGCCAGACGCAGGTCCAGAAGGCCGATCTCCTCGATGCCGCGCACCGAAACTTTCGAGAAATCAAGGTCAGCCGAGAAGGCAATCGCCGATAGGATCGCCGCCTTGTGGGCTGCGTCCATGCCCGAAACGTCCAGCGTCGGGTCGACTTCGGCAAAGCCGCGCCGCTGGGCTTCGTCCAGCACGTCCTCATAGGACCGGCCGGTTTCCAGCATGGTGGAGGTGATGAAATTGCAGGTGCCGTTGAGAATGCCCGAAACCCGGGTCACTTCCGTGCCCGCAAGGCTGTCGCGCAGCACGCGCACCACCGGGATGCCCCCGGCCACAGCCGCTTCGAACAGCAGGTCGACCTGCTTTTCCGCCGCGAGGTTCGCCAGCATATTGCCATGCTTGGCAATCAGCGCCTTGTTGGCGGTCACCACATGCTTGCCCGCGCGCAGGGCCGATTCCACGGCAAACTTCGCCGGGCCGTCAGAGCCCCCGATCAGCTCGACAAATACGTCCACATTCGGGTCTTCGGCCAGCGTCGCAGCGTCGTCAAACCAGGTATAGGCATCGGTATTCACCGGCCGGTTGCGGTTCTGCGAGCGCGCGCTCACACCGGCAATCTCGACCTTTCCCGGCAGGCGCAGCCGGTCCTGACGCTGCACCAGCTCGATCAGCCCGGCGCCCACATGGCCGAGGCCGGCAATTCCAATTCTCAACGGGCCCATCGGGCACCCTCATTCGCTATTTCAATGTTCCGGCGGCTGCCTACCCTTTTTAGGGCATGGGGGGAAGGGCTGGCGAATGCGTATCCCGGCGCACACGCATTAATTGCCTGCAACGGGCGCCGATCCGTGCCCAATGCGAGGTTGCGGCCGAACGGAACCGATTCGTCTCCGGGGCGTTAAACCTTCAGCCACACCTCAACGAGGAGCCCCTGATGTCCAAGCGTATCCTGTTTGCGTCGATGTGCGTCCTGGCCAGTTGCACCCCCCACCAGGAGATCGACCGGGATGCCCCCGGGCGACATCTCCTCACCCTCCTTAGCTGATCCCCAGACCTCGACGCCGGCCGAGGCCGATGCCAAGTTCAAGGCAAGCACGGCAGATGGCGGCGCAGGCCAGGTCGATAGCGCCGTGGCAGCGGTCTACAAGATCCGTTCTACCGCCGACATTGCCCCCGCCGCGACCGCGATGATGACGCTCGCCGACAAGGACGAGGACGGACAGCTGACGCTGGAGGAATACGATCTTCTCGCCCCGGCCCTGGCCCAGGCGGACAATACCCAAAGCGCCAATGATGATGGCAGCACAGTGGAAAAACAGGGCGCAGCCGAATATGCCGAAACGTCTGACGCCGCGCCGATAAGCGTGGAAGAATTCTTCAACGAAACCGCCGGCGCTGATGGCACCATCTCCCGCGAGGACCTGGCATCGGCCCTGACAGCGCGCTTTGAAACGGCCGACGCCAATTCCGACGGCACGCTGACTGCTGAAGAAGCGGCAACCTTTTCCGCCAGCATGCGGTTTGGACGCGAATAACCCTCGCGCGCCAGCGTGAAGCGTCAATCCCGTGACGCTCCGTACACCGTCTATTTCTTCTTGATGCCTGCCTTGAAATCCGCCTTGCCCAGATCAAGCCGCTTCTTGAGGTCGGGCCCCGGCCTTTGCGGCGTGCCCGCCTTCCCATCCCCTTGAGGACCCGGAAGCTGCGAATACCCGCACTTCCAGCAGATCGAGACAAGAGGCGGAATGTACGACTTGCAGATGTAACACTCCCTGCTGCCCAGCTTCTCGTTTGACATCGCGCGCTCCCCTGACCGGCCAATCGCCACTCTCTGACCATAAAGGCGCAGAGCGGGGACATTTCGGGTCAGGCGGAAAATGCAGGGTGCATTCAGGCGAGCGGCCGCAATGCATGGTCCACCGTCGCAATGCGGTGCATTGCGCTGCGCTGAATGCACCCTTACGAATTACTCCGCAGCCGCCACAACCGGCTTGATCTCCTTCACGCCGCGCGAAGCGAGGAACTTACGGATGTTGCGGCCCGCCTGGCGGATGCGCTGTTCATTCTCAACGAGCGCGATGCGGACATAATCATCCCCATGCTCGCCAAAGCCAGCGCCCGGCGCCACAGCCACATGCGCTTCGTTGATCAGCTGCAACGCAAACTCAAGGCTGCCCAGATGGCGCAGCTGTTCCGGGATCGGCGCCCAGGCAAACATCGAGGCCTTCGGGCTCGGCACGGGCCAGCCCGCGCGCGTGAAGCTGTCGACCAGCACGTCGCGGCGGCCTTTATAGATCGCGCGGGTCTCGTCCACGCATTGCTGCGGGCCGTCAAGCGCAGCCACAGCGGCCACCTGGATCGGCGTATAGGCGCCATAATCGAGATAGGATTTCACGCGTGCCAGCGCGCCGACGAGCTTCTCATTGCCCGCCACAAAGCCCATCCGCCAACCGGCCATGGAATAGGTCTTCGACATCGTGGTGAACTCCACCGCGATGTCCTTTGCTCCGTCCACCTGCAGGATCGAAGGGGTCGGCTCCTCGAAATAGATCTCGTTATAGGCAAGGTCCGACAGCACCCAGAGGTCATGCTTCTTCGCGAACTTCACCGCTTCCTTGTAGAAGTCGAGATCGCACACCGCCGCCGTCGGGTTCGACGGGAAGCAGAGCACCATCGCGGTTGGCGGGGGCACGGAATACTTCACGGCCCGGCCAAGATTGGACAGGTATTGCTCGGGTGTATGCGCCGGGACGCCGCGGATCGAGGCCCCGGCAATGATGAAGCCGAAATGGTGCAGCGGATAAGACGGGTCTGGCGCCAGGATCACGTCGCCTGGCGCAGAGATGGCCTGCGCCAGGTTGGCAAAGCCCTCCTTGGAGCCGAGCGTGACAATCACCTCCCGGTCCTTGTCGAGCGTGACGCCAAAGCGGCGCTTGTAATAATCGGTCAGCGCCCGGCGCAGGCCGGGGATGCCGCGCGAGGCGGAATAGCCGTTCACGTCCGGCTTGCGTGCCGTCTCGATCAGCTTGTCGACGATATGCTTGGGCGTCGGCAGGTCCGGATTGCCCATGCCAAGGTCTATGATGTCTGCGCCCCTGGCGCGCAGCGCCGCTTTCGTGCGGTTCACCTGTTCAAACACGTAAGGCGGAAGGCGCCGGATCTTGTGAAAGTCGGTGTTCATTTTCAGAGGTCTCAATAGTCGTCTTGTGTGACGCGGGGAACATTGAACTGGCTGCGGATAGCAGCGACTTCGGCTTGGGTGAGGAAATCGGATTCCGGCGGAATGTCGCCAAACCCCTCAATCATGCTGTCGGCGATGGCGCGGATTTCCTCGGCTCCGCCCACCGCCACGCTAGCTCGGGGGCCTGCAAAGGCCGCCACCAGATCCTCGCCCTTGCCTGCGCGCGCGCGCAGGGCGGTCCCGGGCACGTTGCCGGGATCAACCACAGGCAGCTCCGAAAGCTCCGGATAGCCTTCGCCCCGGATTTCCGTCCGCCGCTCGCCATACCAGGCCGGCGCGCTGTTAACGGCTTCCCGCACCTTCGCATACGAAGATGAACATCCCGCAATGAGCAGCAAAGGCACAATCAGGAGGGGAATCGCCGTGTTTTTCATGGTTAAGCTCATTAAATGACAAACATTCTGAAGGATAGATAAGCCCAAAGAAGCGGGCGAAACTACGACACATGGGCGGAAACAACATACCAGCGTCTGAGACACCTTCCATCGCATCCCTGCTGATGGCGCAGGACCCCGCACATCTGCAAGTGCTGATGACCACACTGGCGCTGGCAAACACCGAATCCCAGGCCCTCCTTACTGAAGTGCTCACTGGCTCGGGCCCCCTTGGCACCGTCTCCCAGGGCGACCCCATGGGCGCGGCCGACGCCTTCGGCAAGGTCGGCATGAGCCTGGCGCAGAACCCCATGGCGCTGATGCAGGCCAACATGGACCTGATGCAGGGCTGGATGGGCCTCTGGCAGGAGATGGTCACCGAAACCCTCTCTGCCGAGCCCAGGCCCGAGAAGGACAAGCGCTTCGCCGATCCCGAATGGCAGACGAATCCAGGCTTCAAGTTCATCCGCAAGGCCTATGACCTCAACGCCCGCTGGATGATGAGCCTGGCTGACCGCGCGCCCGGCCTGGAAGAGCCGATCCACCTGCGCGCCAAATTCTTCATGCAACTGCTCACCGACAGCCTCTCGCCGACAAACTTCCTCGGCTCCAACCCGGCCGCGCTCAAAGCCTTTATCGAGAGCGGCGGGGAAAGCGTGCTCGCCGGCATCCGCATGGCCCGCGAAGACATCCGCAAGGGCGGCGGCAAGCTGCACATCACCCAGACCGACGAAACCCCCTTCAAGCTTGGTGAAAACATCGCCACAGCGCCCGGCCAGGTCGTCTTCCGCAATGACCTGATCGAACTCATCCAGTATGCGCCCACGCAGGAAACCGTCTACTCCAAGCCGCTGCTGATCTTCCCGCCCTGGATCAACAAGTTCTACATCCTGGACCTGCAGGAAAAGAACTCGATGATACGCTGGCTGGTCGACCGTGGGCTGACGGTTTTCGTCGTCTCCTGGCGTTCGGCCGATGGCGTGACAAAAGACTACACCTGGGACGACTACGCCAAAAGGGGTATCTATGCCGCCGTCGAAGCCGCCCTGCAGGCATCGGGCGCCAAGAGCCTCAATGCGGTCGGCTACTGCATCGGCGGCACGCTGCTAACCTCCACCCTCGCCCACATGGCCGCCACCGGTTACAAGAAGATCGACTCGGCCACTTTCTTCGCCTCGCAGTCGGACTTTGAACTCGCCGGAGACCTGAAAGTCTTCACTGATGGTCCGGGCCGGGACTATGTCTACGGCATCATCGACAATCACGGCGGCATCATGCCCGGCAAGGACATGTACGAGACCTTCAACTGGCTCCGCCCGATTGATCTCGTCTGGCGCTATGTCATCGACCAGTACATGCTGGGCAAGGAGCCCCGCCCGTTCGACCTGCTCTACTGGAATGCCGACCAGACCAATATCCCCGGCCCCGTCCACAAGCGCTACCTCTCTGAATGTTATGCGGAAAATCGCCTCGCCCGCGGCGAATACACCGTCCTCGGAGAGAAGATCGACATGGCCAACATCCAGATCCCCGTGATGCTGCAGGCCTCAAAGGACGATCACATCGTCCCGTTTGAAAGCGTCTACCGCTCGGCCAGGCGATTTGGCGGCGACACCACTTTTGTACTGTCCGGGTCCGGACATATCGCCGGCGTGGTCAACCATCCCGATGCTAAGAAATACCAGCACTGGACCAATGACAGCCTCGATCCGGCAACCGCCGCCGACTGGCTGCAGACCGCCACCGAAACCCCAGGCAGCTGGTGGCCCAGCTGGTGGGCCTGGCTGAAGCCGAAATCCGGCCGCAAGGTCAAGGCCGTGAAGCCCAAGGACATGGGCCTCGGCGCTGCACCCGGCACCTATGTCAAGGTCCGCCTCGAAGACATAAAGCTGCCGGCGCTCTAGGCGACCAGCCCCGCGCCCTCGTCCAGCCCCAGCGCAATGTTCAGATTCTGCACCGCCGCGCCCGAGGCGCCCTTTGCCCAGATTGTCCAGCCGCGCCACAAGCCGCGCCTGCTCATCTGTCCCGAAGACATAGATCTCCAGCCGGTTGGTGTCGTTGCAGCCTTCTGCATCGAGCCCCTTCAGCGCGTCGCCGTCCGTGAGCGGAACAACCTTCACGAACGCTTCGCCCGCATAGGCCCCCGTCAATGCCTTGTGGATGTCCTTGCGTTTCGGACTGCCCGGCAACGCCCAGAGCGGCAGCGGCACTTCCACGATCATCCCCTGCGCAAACCGGCCGACAGCAGGCGTAAACATGGGCAGGTGCGAGAGGCCGGTGAACTTCTTCATTTCCGGCGGATGCTTGTGCTGCTGGCCGAGGCCGTAGATGCGGAAGTTATCCTGCGTCTGGCGCTCTTCAAATTCGGCGATCATCGGCTTGCCGCCGCCCGAATAGCCCGACACGGCGTTCACGCTCACCGGCCAGCTGGCAGGAAGGATCCCGGCTGCCACAAGAGGGCGCACAAGCGCAATGAAGCCGGTGGGATAGCATCCGGGATTGGAGATCCGCTTGGCCGCAGCAATCGCCGCGCGCTGGCCCCTGTCCATCTCGGCAAAGCCATACACCCAGCCCGGCGAAATCCGGTGAGCGGTGGAGGCGTCGATGATGACGGTGTTGGGATTGGAAACCAGGCTGGCGGCCAGCCGCGAGGCATCGTCGGGCAGGCAGAGGATCACCACATCGGCCTTGTTGATCAGGCGCGCCCGCTCTTCGACATCCTTGCGCTTGTCGGCATGGATCGAGATCAGCTCCAGATCCTTGCGGCCCTTCAGCCGCTCGGCAATCTGAAGCCCGGTCGTCCCGGCCTCGCCATCAATGAAAACCTTGGGGATCATGGCGCCCCTCCGCGAAAACAAGGGCAAAAACAAACGGGCGCTTCGTTTCCGAAGCGCCCGCCAGACATTGGATATGCTGCTGCGATTAGCGCTTCGAGAACTGGAAGCTGCGGCGGGCTTTCGCCTTGCCGTACTTCTTGCGCTCGACGACGCGCGGGTCGCGGGTCATGAAGCCGAACGGCTTGAGCACGGCGCGAAGGCCGGGCTCATAAGCAACCAGAGCGCGGGAGATGCCGTGGCGGACCGCGCCGGCCTGGCCCATGAGGCCCGAGCCCTTGACAGTCGCGATCACGTCAAACTCGCTTGCGCGGCCAGCTTCGATCAGAGGCTGGGCAATCACCATGCGCAGAACCGGACGAGCGAAATACTGCTCCTGGTCGCGACCGTTGATGATGATCTTGCCAGTGCCGCGCTTGATCCAGACGCGGGCAGTGGCTTCCTTGCGGCGGCCAGTGCCATAGGCGCGGCCCTGGGCATCGATCTTGGGCTCAACGGATTTAACCGGCTGAGCAGAAGGCGCGCCCGTCATGGTGCCAAGGTCTTGCAGCGAGTTGGAGGTGTCGGTCATGTTTATCAGGCCGTTTTCGAGTTTTTGCGGTTCATCGCCTTGAAGTCGACGACTTCAGGCGCCTGTGCAGTGTGCGGGTGATCAGCGCCGGCGTAAACGCGCAGCTTGCCGAACTGTTTGCGCGACAGCGTGCTTTCGCGCGGCATCATGCGCTTGACAGCCATTTCGATCGCGCGCTCCGGGAAGCGTCCGGAAAGGATCTTGCCAGCGGTGGTCGACTTGATACCGCCCGGATAGCCGGTGTGGCGGTAATAAACCTTGTCGGCCAGCTTGTTGCCGGTGAACACAGCCTTCTCGGCATTGATAACGACGATGTGATCGCCAGTATCGACATGCGGAGTAAAGTCAGGGCGGTGCTTGCCGCGAAGGCGTTTGGCGACGTAAGAAGCAAGCCGTCCGACAACGACGTCAGACGCGTCGATCACGACCCACTTGTTCTCTACCCCTACGGGTGCGTTATACGTTTTCATCGCTCTGCTCAGAGCCTCTACTTTCGGAGTTCCAGGAATGCAAATTAAGGGCTG
Source organism: Hyphomonas sp. (assembly GCF_018402285.1). Lineage (GTDB taxonomy): Bacteria > Pseudomonadota > Alphaproteobacteria > Caulobacterales > Hyphomonadaceae > Hyphomonas. The sequence continues at coordinate 45,446 of NZ_JAGYJH010000001.1, forward strand.
GCGTTTAAGCGCCGCGTTTCCCTTTGTCAACGCAGCCGCCGGGCTTAGCCTGCTTTTTGCGGTAAGCGCCTGTGGACGGCAAGAGGCACCCACCGCTGATCCTGATCAAGCTCCTGTAATTTCAGGACAAATTGAGCTTCCAGCGGTCTGGTCGACCCGTCCTTTGCAGGGCGAAATCCGCGATGTGGCGCTCTCTTCGGGCTCCGGAGCCATTCTGGCGGTCGCTTATGACGCTGGCGGCCTTGAATTTTTTGACATGGAAGGCGAGCGGCTGGGCGAACCGGCACGGTTCCATCTCAAGGATCTGGCCGATGGCCGCTCGGCCAGCATCGAAGGCGCCCAGCTTACGATCTTCCCGGGCGTGACCGAGGAGGGCACCCTTAAGGCGTATGTCTTCGGCAGCGGCCTGCTCGGTCCGGCCCAGATCGACCTGCCCATTCCCGAAGAGCGCATGGTCGAAGGCCTCTGTACCGGCGAGGCCGGCTCGCAGGGCCTGATGCGCCTCGCCTACTGGACCATCTCGGACAACCGTACCCTGCGCACCGGCATCGTAAGCCAGTCCGGCGATGAACTGTCCTGGACCGAAGAAGCCGCCACCGAGGCCGGTTTCCCGGTCACGTCCTGCGTCTTTGCCTATGACACGCTGATCGCGTCACCGCGCTCTGCCGCGTCCGCCTCGCTGACGCGCGGGGAAAACTCGGCCCTTCTCTCGATCGAGGAAGGCGGTCAGCTGCAGATCTCTACCGATCTTGGCATGACTACCAATGATATCGCTGTCCGCGACGGCATCACCATCACCGCGCCCGACAGCCCCACCGCCGTCACCGCCCATGGCACCCTGCCGGCCGGCGGGTATCCGGGCGGCGTCGTCGTCATCGCCGGCGAAACCAGCGACGGCACCCATCAGGTCGTCTTCGTCGATCCCAGCGTCATCACGCTGCAGTAAGCGTTGTGCGCTCTCGGGCCGCCTGCACGCCAGACCGTGTAGACGGCCCACAGCGTGATCACCACGCCGAGGCCCTGATGCACCAGCGCCAGCCCCATCGGCGCGGCGTTCACCAGCGTGAGAATGCCCCAGACCGCTTGCGCCGAAACCAGCACCGCCAGGAACGCGAACTCCCGGCTGAGGGTGCTCTTCCGGAACGCCCACGCCGCCACAAGGCTTCCTGCCCAGAGAATGTAGGCAAGCAGGCGGTGATTGAACTGCGTCGCCTCCCGCCCCTCAAACAGGCTCCGCACGCCCAGATCGGCGTGCATATAATGAGCGGGAAATACCTCCCCCGCCATCAGCGGCCAGTCGGTATAGGTCCGCCCCGCATCGAGCCCCGCCACAAGCGCGCCCGCCGCCATCTGCACAAAGATCAGCACCATCAGCGCCAGCGCCGCCTGCCGCGCCGCTTTTGGCGCCCCGGCCCGCTGCTGCCGCCCAAGGTCCAGCCACAGCCAGGTGATAAACGCCAGGATCAGCAGCGCCAGGGTAAAGTGCGTCATCAGCCGGTAAGGCGCGACCGACACCCGCTCGGTCTCGCCAATACCGCTCGCCACCATCCACCAGCCGATCGCCCCCTGCAGCCCGCCCAGCGCAATCAGCCCGGCAAGCTTCCAGGCAAGCCCCTGCCCCAGCCAGCGCCGCGCCGCGAAGACCGCAAACCCGGCCACCGCCACAAGCCCGATCAGACGCGCGATCTGCCGGTGTCCCCACTCCCACCAGTAAATGAACTGGAACTCGCCCATCGACATGCCGGCATTCTGAAACTGGTATTGCGTCGTCGACCGGTACTTCTCGAACTCGGCCAGCCATGCCGCCTCGCTCATCGGCGGCAGCGCGCCGCTGACAGGACGCCACTCTGTTATGGAAAGCCCGGAATCGGTCAGGCGCGTCGCCCCGCCCACCAGGATGATCGCATAGACCATCAGGGCCAGAAGGATCAGCCAGCGGCGTATCCAGCCTGCGGCAACGGGAGAAATTGCGTTTGTGCTCATGAAGCCTAGATCACTTGACGCGCGCGCCGATCAAGGGTCGCTGTGGTCGCAGGCCGCCCGGGAAAGGACGATTACGAACCCATGCAGAACCCGCGAAAGCCCATCGCCATGCTGGCCATGCTCGCCTGGCTCGTCATCTATATCGTGGCCATCGGCTCCCTGAGCGGTCAGATCGGCGCCCTTTCCGGCTGGCTCCAGATGCCCCTCTACATCCTCGCCGGCACTCTCTGGATCCTCCCCTTGAAGCCCCTCTTCGCCTGGATGAACGCGGTCGAGCCGCCCGAGGAAGACTGACCCCTGTGCCCTATCCCAGCCTCGCCGAAGCGTTCGAGACCTTCCGCCACCGTCTTCCCGCGCAGGCCCGCCTCTATGTCGGGGGCGCCAGCGGCGAGCCCCTTGGCCTTGCCCGCCTCTTCAAGGCAGAGCCCGAGCTTACCAGCGGCCTTACTTTCCTCGGCGCCTGGATCGCGGGCCTCAACTTCACCGACTGGGCCGGCTTCCATAACAACGCCTACGCCGAGACGATCTTCCTGCCCCCTGCCCAGCGCCCCTCCTATGAGGCTGGCCGCACGCGGTTCCTGCCGATGTCCTACAGCCAGGCCTGGCAGTGGATGGCCAGCACGCCGCTCCACGGCGCCGCCGTCCTCGTCTCCCCGCCAGATGCAGACGGCAACGTCTCCCTCGGTGTCAGCCCGGATTTCTCCCCGCTCATCTTCCAGCGCCGTGACGTGCCGATCTTTGCCATCATCAATCCGCACATGCCCGCGCCCCCGAATTCGCCAAAAATCCCGCTCTCGGTTTTTGCTCAGCTGGCGGAGGATGATCATCCGCTGATCGAACTCGCCACCAGCCCCCTGCCGCCCGCCTTCCAGACCATCGCCGGCCATATCGCCGCCCTCGTCGATGAAGGCGACACGCTCCAGTTCGGCGTCGGCAATGTGCAGCAGGCGATCCTCTCCGCCCTCAGGGGCCGGCGCGGCCTTTCCATCTATTCCGGCATGATCTCCGATCCCGTTCTGGGCATGCTGGAGGCTGACCCCGCCCTGCGCGTCGACACCGGCGTCGCAACCGGCACCCGCGCCCTTTACGAGCGGATGGCAACTGAGCCCCGCGTCCACTTCCACCCCGTCTCGAGAACCCATTTCGCCGGCGCGCTTGCCGCGGTCCCGCGCCTTCGGGCCATCAACTCCGTCATAGAGATTGACCTCTTCGGCCAGGCCAACGCCGAATTCATCGGCGGGCGCCAGGTCGCCGGGCAAGGCGGCCTCAACGACTTCCTGCGCGGCGCGGCCCTCTCCGAAGGCGGCCTCGCCATCACCGCCCTGATGGCCACCGCCAAGGGCGGCGAAATCAGCCGAATCGTCCCGCGTTTGCCTCCCAACGCCGTCACCGTCATGCGCACGGATATGGACGTCGTCATCACCGAATACGGCGCCGCCCGCCTGCGCGGCAAAAGCATGGAAGCCCGCGCCGACGCGCTCATCGCAATTGCAGACCCCCGGCACCGACCCATGCTGGCCGAAGAGTGGGAAGCGATGCGCAGGCGGATCTAGTCAGATCACGCCTCGCGCCTTCAGCGCCGCCGCCTCCGCTGCGCTCAGCCCCGCCTCCCGCGCAATCGCCTCCGAATGCTCGCCATAGCTTGCGAGCTTCGGATTGGGTTCTGGCGGCTCCTTCGCAAAGCGGATCGGCGGACCCACATGCCGGTTTCCGTCAGTATCGGTGAACACCATGCCCCGCTCTGCCGTAAACGGATCATCAAAGGCGGCTTTGAGGTCACGCACCGCCGCCCAGCAGCAATCCACTGGCTGCAGAAACGCCTCCCAATGGGCCAGCGGCTCGGTCGCAAACGTCTCGCGGAAATACGCTTTCAGCGGCTCCTGCCCGTCCCCGGGCGGTATCTTCGCATAGGGCAGAAGGTCCACTCGCCCCAGCGCCGCGAGCAAATTCTCCGCAAATTTCACTTCCGATCCACCGATCACCACAAATCCGTCATCGGATGTTCGATAGATGGAATTCATCGCCGCCCCTCCAAAACTGCGCATCTGGCGCGGTCTGGGCGCTTCATTCTTGCCAAATGTCGGCCCCAGGATATTCGGCGTCCAGGCAATGGCGGCGTCATACATCGACATGTCGATATAATCGCCCTCGCCGGTCTGGGTACGCCGGTACAGGGCCATAAGGATACCAGAAAGCGCCATGAGGGAGGAGGAGGCGTCGGCAAACGCAATCCCCGGCGGCGCGGGTTCATTGTCGCTCAGCCCCCGGCCCAGATCCATGAACCCCGTCATCGCCTGCACCACCAGATCATGCGCAGGCTTCTGCGCATGACGCCCCTCCTGCCCGAAGGCGGAGATGGAGCAGTAGACAATCTTGGGGTTCCTCGCCGAAACTGCCTCATATCCCACGCCCAGACGCTTCACCACGCCGGGGCGGAATGCTTCGACAAACACATCCGCCTGCTCGGCCAGCTTCAGCAGCAGCTCCACGCCCGCAGGGTCCTTCAGGTTCAGCTTCAGGCTGCGCTTGCCGCGTGCCACATTGCGAAACCACACGCTCCACCCGTCGGGCGTCGTCTCCCCAATCTCCCGCACCGGCTCGCCCACGCCATTGGCCGGCTCCACCATGATCACGTCCGCGCCATGGTCGGCCATCATCATCGTCATGTGCGGCCCGGGAAGGAACGCGGAGAGATCGAGAACTTTCAGGCCATCGAGTTTCATAAAGGTTCCTTCTAGAGGTTCATCTGAGACTGGGTGGTCAGCACAATCAGCTTGCCCGCCTCCGTCTCGATCCGCGTGTGCCAGACCTTCAGCCTGCGGCCAACACTTACCGGCGGGGCAGCCGTGGCTGATTTGTTATCCCTCATGGCTTCCTCCCAGTATCTCAGTGTCCTGCTCGCCAAGCTTCGGCGCGCGCGTTGCGACGGGCCGCTCGCCATTCACCCGGAAGGGTGAGGCCACCGTGCGCACGCCATCGGGCCGCGCCTCATGCGCCACTGTTTCGATCATACCAATCTCCTCCAGATACGGATTATCCAGCGCCGCCTTCACGTCCAGCACCGGCGCAAATGGAACCCGCCCGGCAAACAGCCCCGTCCACTCCGCGCTCGTCCGCTGGCTGAGCACTTCGTCCAGCAGCGGTGTCAGCGTTTCGAGGTTCCTGTGACGGTCTGCAATGCTGGCAAACCGCGCATCGGCTTTCAGATGCCCCGCTCCTGTCAGCTCGCAGAAGATGTCCCAGAATTTCGGCGTCTGACACATCAGGAGGCCCCAGCCATCCCCGGTCTTCACCAGCTGGCTCGGCGCAATCGAGGGGTGGCTGCCGCGCGGCAGGCGCCGCGTCTCATGCCCCCGGTTGAGATACCAGGTCGCCGGATAGGAGAGCTGATGCACGGCCGTATCAAAGAGGCTCACATCCATATCGCATCCCTCGCCCGTGCGCTGCGCGCTGACGATCCCGGCCAGCAGCGCCACCGCCAGATGGCTGCCGGTGTGGAAGTCGATGATCGACAGCCCCGCCCGGACCGGCGGCCCTTCCGGCTCTCCCGTCACCATCATGAAGCCCGCTTCTGCCTGCATGAGGTAATCATAGCCCGGCCAGCCTGCCCGCGAATTGTCTCGCCCGTAAGCAGACAGGTGCGCGCACACGATCGCAGGGTTCACGTCCTTCAGCGACGGATAGTCGATGCCGAGCTTCCCCGGCTGGTCCCCGCGCAGATTGTTGGCAACGGCGTCCGCTGTCTTCACAAGGCGCAGGAACGCCTCCCGGTCAGCCCCGTCCTTGAGGTCCAGATCAACCGACTTCTTCCCCTTCGAGAAGGTCTGGAAGAAGTCGCTGTCCCCCCCGCCCAGGAAGTAAGGCCCGAGCCCCCGCGAGACATCCCCGCCCAGTTCCCGGCACTCGATCTTGATCACTTCGGCGCCAAGGTCAGCAAGCAGCTGGGTGCCATAGGGGCCTGCCGCGTACTGCTCCACCGAGAGGATGCGGATGCCGTCGAGAGGGCGTTTCATGCGTGTCCGTTTCTGCCCGGAAGTGTCCCGGATTTGTCCTGTTTTGGCAGCCCCCCGTGTACCTGTCCGAACCGCCCGCGTCACCACCTGCCAGCGCGTCAGCCCGGCAGGTCGCAATGCAGCTATCAGGGAACTATAACCGCCTCAGACTGTTGGATAAGTCCCGCCGGAGATTGCCTCATGCCGCTGAAACTCAAGGATTCCTCGCTCCTGAAAACGGACGCTTTCATCGGCGGCAAGTGGCGCCCCGCCACCTCCGGCGCGACGTTCAACGTCAAGAACCCCGCCACCGGAGACCTCCTCGCCGCCGTCCCGAAAATGGGCGCCGATGAAACCCGCGCCGCCATTGACGCGGCCGCCAAAGCCTTCCCGGAATGGGCCGGCTTCCTGGCGGACAAGCGCGCCCAAATCCTGCGCCAGTGGTTTGATCTCCTTATGGAAAACCAGGCCGATCTTGCTGCGATCATGACCGCCGAACAGGGCAAGCCTTTCTCCGAATCCAAAGGCGAAATCGCCTACGCCGCCTCCTTCATCGAATGGTTCAGCGAAGAATCCCGCCGCACCTATGGCGACATCATCCCCGCCCACAAACAGGGCGCCCGCATCCTCGTCACCCACGAACCTTTGGGCGTTGCAGCAGCGATTACCCCCTGGAACTTCCCCGCCGCGATGATCGCCCGCAAGGCCGGCGCGGCCCTCTCGGTCGGCTGCGCCATGGTCGTCAAACCCGCCTCCGCCACCCCGCTCACCGCCCTCGCGATAGCAGCCCTCGCCGAACGCGCCGGCATCCCACCCGGCGTCCTCTCGATCGTCACAGGCTCAGCCGGCGACATCGGCGGCGAACTCACCAGCAACCCCAAGGTCCGCAAGGTCAGCTTCACCGGCTCGACCGAAACGGGCAAGAAACTGATGCAGCAAAGCGCCTCCACCCTCAAACGCCTCAGCCTGGAGCTTGGCGGCAATGCCCCTTTCCTCGTCTTTCATGACGCAGATCTGGATGCCGCCGTCGAAGGCGCCATCGCCTCGAAGTTCCGCAATTCCGGCCAGACCTGCGTCTGCGCCAACCGCTTCCTGGTGCAGGACAGCATCTACGACGCCTTTGCCGAAAAGCTTGCTGCCGCCATCGCGAAACTGAAAGTCGGCAATGGAATGGACGAGGGCACAGATCAGGGCCCGCTCATCGATGAAGACGCTGTCGAAACCGTCAAAGCCCATATACAGGACGCCCTCCTGAAAGGCGCCCGCATCGCCCTCGGCGGCAAGCCGCACGAACTGGGCGGCACCTTCTTCGAGCCGACCCTCCTGCTGGACGTTCCCGCCACAGCCCGTATCGCGCGGGAAGAAACCTTCGGCCCCGTCGCCGCCCTCTTGCGCTTCACGGATGAGGAAGAGGCCATCGCCATGGCCAACGACACCGAATTCGGCCTTGCCGCTTACGCCTATACAAAAGATCTCGCCCGCGCGTTTCGCGTCTCCGCCGCGCTAGACTATGGCATCGTCGGCATGAATGAGGGCCTCATCTCCACCGCCGTCGCCCCCTTTGGCGGCCGCAAGGAAAGCGGCTTCGGCCGCGAGGGCTCAAAATATGGCGTCAGCGATTATCTCGACATAAAATACACGCTGATGGGCGGTCTCGGCTAGGACCCAGCATGCAGAAGCAGTGGCCGGCAAAAGGGACAAGGATCATCGTGTCAAACAGGTTCCTGCTTCCAAAGCCTTCGGGAATCCACGCTCTGGAAGAAAGTCAGTGTACGCTTATCCGCCCGGGCAGGCCCGGCAGGACGGGAGCGGGCGGGTTTTACGCTCCAGCCACTCTCCAGGGATTTTGACCCGGGCAAGCCGGACCAAAAGCCGGCAGAGAACCCCGACTGGTCCGCCTCTTTCACGAGAGGTCACAAGATTGAGGGGCTCGGAGGATCAGCCGTCGCGCTGCCTTTCACCCAAGAGCGCGAGAGACCTGCGGGCTCTCGCCGGGTGCGCGGCGGGCGAGGCCGCCCACTCCGCAACCCCACCCCCACCCCCGGGCGCCACCCGCCCGGCCAAAGGCGCATGAAGCGGGCGCATCCCCTGATGACATCCCCTGCGCATCATCCTAAATGCTCATCATGAGCAATAATCTACGCATTCTGGCCGCCCAGCTGAACCCCGTCGTGGGCGACATCAAAGGCAATCTGGCGCTTGCGCGGCAGGCCTATGGCGAGGCCCGCGAAAAGGGCGCCCATCTCCTCGTGCTCAGCGAGCATTTCCTCCTCGGCTACCCCGCCGAAGACCTCGTACTGAAACCTTCGGCCGTCGACCAGTCGATGGAGGCGGTCCGCGCGCTGGCGGAGGAAACCAAAGGCGGCCCGGCCATCCTCATCGGCACGCCCTGGTCAGAGAGCGGCCGGCTCTACAATTCGGCCTGCTTCCTCGGCGGCGGCCTCATCAAGGCGCGCTATGACAAGCGCGAGCTGCCAAATTACGGCGTGTTCGACGAGAAGCGCCACTACACGCCGGGCGAAGGCCCGCCTCTGGTGGTCGAGCTGCACGGCGTGCGCATCGGCGTCGCCATCTGCGAAGACATCTGGCTGGAGCGCGTGCCCCGCGCCACCCATGCTGCCGGCGCAGAGCTGCTCATCGTGCCCAACGCCTCGCCCTGGCGCCGCGCCATCCAGGCCGAGCGCGCGGCCGCCTTCGACCGCTGGGCAGACCTCAAACTGCCCTACCTCTTCGTCAACCAGATGGGCGGCCAGGACGAGCTCGTCTTCGATGGCGCCTCCTTTGCCACCAACAGCACACACGGCGAACGCTGCGGCCTCGTCGGCCAGTTCGAGACAGGCACCGCGCTGGTCGAGTTCGATCCGTCCACGAAGCTGTTCTCCGGCCTTGGCCAGAGCTGCGCGGCAGACCTTGAAGGCTGGCACGCCGAATACCGGGCCGCCATGCAGGGGCTCGGCGATTATGTCCGCAAGAACAGGTTCCCCGGCGTTGTCCTCGGCATGTCAGGCGGCATCGACTCGGCCATCACCGCCGCCATCGCCGCAGATGCTCTTGGGCCGGACAAAGTCTGGTGCGTGATGATGCCGTCGAGATATACCAGCAGCCACAGCCTCGAAGACGCAAAGGCCTGCGCAGAAGCCCTCGGCTGCCGCTATGACACGATCAACATCCACCCCGGCGTTGAAGCGCTCGGTGAAATGCTCGGCGATGCCTTCGCCGGCACCAAGCCCGACATCACGGAAGAAAATATCCAGTCCCGCCTGCGCGCGGTCACGCTGATGGCCCTCTCCAACAAGTTCGGCCAGATGGTCGTCACCACCGGCAACAAGAGCGAAATGGCCGTTGGTTATGCCACGCTCTATGGCGACATGTGCGGGGGCTACAACGCCCTGAAGGACTTCTACAAGACCGAAGTGTTCGAGCTGTCGAAATGGCGCAATGCCGTCCATCCGAAAGACGCGCTCGCCCCGGCCGGTGAAGTCATCCCGGAACGGATCATCACCAAGCCTCCGTCAGCAGAGCTGCGCGAAGACCAGAAGGACGAGGACTCCCTGCCGCCCTATGACGTGCTGGACGATATCCTGCGCGGGCTGGTGGACCTTGAAGAAGACCTGGACGACATCCTCGCCCGCGGCCATGACGCAGCCACCGTGCGTCGCATCGAACATCTCGTCTACATCGCCGAATACAAGCGCCGACAGGCTCCTCCGGGCGTGAAAGTCGGCGGGAAGAATTTCGGCCGCGACCGGCGCTATCCGATCACCAACCGCTTCAGGGACGATTAGTTCGGTGGCAGGCGGTCACTCGACCGGCGGCGGCTCGACAGTCGAAGCGGTCGGGTCCAGCCCGAAGGCATCGAGGGCCATCATCTCGCGCACGGTCTCGACCTCCTCGGGACGGATGTCCTTGGCGTCGCCATAGCCGGTAATCGGGGAGGGGTAGATGCCTGGCTCAAGCACCGCTTCGTCAAACAGCAACCAGGCCTGCTTGCCACCCAGGCATGTTACGCGGACCCAGAGGTCCTCTTCATTTTCCAGCGCGCCGATATCGGTAATCTCGCGCAGCTCGCCTTCATTGATATCGAACTCGCGCCCGTTGAAGCTCATCACCGTGAACCCCTCACCGATATAGCGCAGATAGGTCAGCACATCGCCCGCTTTCAGGGGCAGCGTCTCGATGCCTGCATTGCCCACGAACTCGACCTCGGCATCCTCAAGAACGGTTACGGGCAGCTTCTTGGTCGCCACGAAATAATCTAGATCGTCAGCATCGTTGCGGGTGTTGTTCCACAGCTGGTAATTGGCGTAATGGGGCAGGAGGCAGGTAATGTCCTGCGGATCAGTCGGGTTGGGCCGAGCCCGCGCCGGCACCCGCACATCGGCGTCCAGCACGGCAAATCCCGGCGGATACTCGCCCGGCCAGCCGGGGCTGAGGAACCAGCTGGCATCATAGCCCGACAGAGCTGCGTAATCTGTCGGCGGGGCCTCCGGGGCGCTGTCGGCCTCGGTGCCTGACGCCGCTGCCGCATCGGCCGCCGCTGCGCCCTCGCTGCCCGCCTGCGGGGTTACGTCGCTCTGTCCACAGGCCGCCACAAAAAGGGCCGCCGAAACAATCCAGCCGAATCGCATATGCTGCTCCCAAACCTTCCGCTAGAAATGGAGGTGAACCACAACAATAGCAAGAATATGACCGTGACGCTTGGCTTTTGCCGCGATTTGATGTCTCAAGCCGCTTTCCGGAACTAGAAAGCCGCCGCCCATGACCCGCCCCGTTGTTCGTTTTGCGCCCTCGCCCACTGGCCGTCTGCATGTCGGTAATGTGCGTACTGCCCTGATTAACTGGATGTTTTCACGTGGGCAGCAGGGCAAGTTCATCCTCCGCATCGACGACACGGATCTGGAGCGCTCCACAGCCGAGAACGAAGACGCTCTGAAAGTCGACCTCACCTGGCTCGGCCTGACATGGGACGACACGTTCAACCAGTCCCACCGCTTCGCCGTCTATGACGCTGCTGCCGACAAGCTGCGGGCCATGGGTCTGCTCTATCCCTGCTACGAAACGGCCGAGGAACTCGACGTAAAACGCAAGATCGCCCAGTCCCGGGGCCGCCCGCCGGTCTATGACCGCGCCGCCCTTCAGCTGACCGAGAAAGACCGCGCCGAACTGGAGGCCAAGGGCCTCAAACCCCACTGGCGCTTCAAGCTTTCGGGCGAGCGCGTGGAATGGCACGACCTCGTGCGCGGGCCGCAGAGCATCGACACCTCTTCTGTCTCTGACCCGATCCTCATTCGCGAGGATGGCAGTTATCTCTACACCCTTCCCTCGGTCGTCGACGACATCGAGGCCGGCATCACCCATGTCGTGCGCGGCGAGGACCATGTCACCAATTCCGGCGCCCAGATCGAGATCTTCATGGCGCTCGGCGGCAAGGCACCCGAGATGGCCCACACGCCTCTGCTGATCGGCGCTGACGGCGCAGCCCTCTCAAAGCGCATCGGTTCGCTCTCGATGGGCGAGCTTCGGGCGCGCGGTTTCGAGCCGATGGCCATCTGCAGCCACCTCGCCAAGCTCGGCACCTCCGACAATATCGAGGCGCGCAGCACACTGGAGCAGCTCTGCGAAGAGTTCGCCTTCTCGAAAATAGGCCGCGCCCCGGCCCGGTTCGACGATGACGACCTGCATGCCCTCAACGCCGCTCTGGTGCATGCGATGCCGTTTGAATCCGTCCGTGAACGGCTGATCACCCTGGATGCCCGCGCCGCGTCAGAGCCGTTCTGGCTGGCCGTGCGCGAAAACTGCACCTTCGTGGCCGATGCGAAAGCATGGGTCGATATGGTCTTCGGCGCGCCCGCCCCGCTGGTGGCAGAGGAAGACCGCGAGTTCATCTCCGGCGCCGGCGCGCATCTTCCCGAGGGCGCCCTCACCCCGGAAAGCTGGAGCGCCTGGACCAGCGCGCTGAAAACGGCGACGGGCCGCAAGGGACGCAGCTTGTTCATGCCGCTGCGCAAGGCCCTCACCGGCGCCGAGCACGGGCCGGAAATGAGTGCCATCCTGCCCCTGATCGGCCGCGAGAAAGTGCTTCAGCGCCTCAGCTGAACGGCCAAGGTCAATCGCAGCTGTTGTCCCGCTCGCACGAGACGGTTTTGACGGGGCGCCCTTCGGCGAGGTCGCGCACCCAATCGGCGAGTTGCACCCCTTCGGCCTCGGTCGAGTACATCACCCCGTATCGCAACGCGGTGTGCCCCATACCGGGCGCCGAGAATGTTCTTATGCCTGCAATATCGCGCGCCAGATCAGCCGAGTTGGCGGCCAGCAGAGCGCGGACAGGTTCGCCGGTTCCCAAAAGCCCCAGGAAGCTCTGCTGAACTTCGTCATCGACATTGTCGAAGCGCGCCAGCTGTAAATCCGGATACCGCGCGGCCGTGACGCGGAAGAAGTCCTCAGTTGTCGCTGTTGCGCGCTCGACAGAGGCAAACTCCGGCCAGTCCGGAAGGGCTTCAAATGCGCCCCAGGCTTCAAGCACGCCGGAAATCCCGGGAGAGCGATAGCCGCCCGCGCCATCCGCCAGCTGGATCACCTCTGCCTGCGGATAATGTTCTGAGACAAGACCGGCATAGTAGGGCGAGGCAATGGCACCGGCGCTACCTCCCGTCACAAACACGCGTTCAGGCGCGGCCTGGTTGGCATACACCCATTCAAGCGCCGCCTGGACATTCGTCTTGCCCCGGTGATGGATCATCACATCGGCTCCAGCCGAGGTCTTATAGGTGGCGTCCCTGGCGCCGAGATGGGCATCCCCCGTGCAGTAAGGTACAAAAACCTGGGTCCAGCCGGCGAAGGGATTGCCGGCCGCCCTGTTGTCGAACACACCGTCCAGCTGGTCTGGCTGGTTGGACTCCATGTCTGCGAACGGGGTGTAGGGGGTAGGCTCGGTGGCCAGATCGCAAAGGTCACCGCTCCAGCAGGCCCCTCCCCCATTCAGGAAAATCATCACCCGCTCCGGATCACCCTGGCGCACATGAAAGCGAAAGGGTGTTCCCGTCGCGCAAAGCGTATCGCCGCCAGGCTCAATCAGGGTCCAGCCTGCAGCCTTTGCTTCTGCCAGCGGCGGCGCCTGCTGCACATCCGGACGGGCGCTGCAGCCAGCCGTCACCGCGCTCAGAACCAACCCTGCCAGCAAGGCGCCAGATCTTGATTTCATGCTACTTCCTCCCCAGGGTCTGCCGCCCTGCAGGAGGAAGCTTATCAGCTGGCCGGAGGCTGGCAATCGCCCCCCAGGGCGATTAGCGCGTCACCACATCCCGCTGCATCGGCGCAAGCTTGGCCAGCAGCTTGTTCTGCGCACGGAAGGGCACGCCCTCCCTGTTCATCGCAAGCTGGAGGTTCTCGACCAGCGCATTGAACTCACGGTTCGTGATGCCGTGGTCCTTGTGCGACGAGGCCATGTCCCGGCCGGTGTAGTCGCACGGGCCAGCGAGAATGCAGCAGAACTGCTCCTTGAGGGTCCGGCGCAGGCGCACAAGGTCGCTGGCCATCAGGATTTCGGCCATCCGGGAATCCTCAAGGCTGATGCCCACCATGGTGTCGACGATACTTGCAACGCCCTCTTCGCTGCCGAATACCTCTTGAGGCTCTCGCTCGCGATGGGGTTGCCCCGGCATTCTCGTTTGTCATCTCATAGGGATCGACCGGCAACTCACCGGCCGGCGCATCCTCTGTCTGCGCATGGACGCCAATACGGTGCAAGGCGCCCGCTGGCGCTGGAGGCTACCCCGAGCTTCCTGCAGGCAGGCAATCCGGCGCGCGCCATCGCCGGAGGCGCGTCATTGCCCGCTCATCAGGCCGCGCAAATCATCACCGCATAGTTTTCAGCACGATTGTTTCACACCAACATTCCTAATGTTGTAATTTTCATCAGGTTGGCTAATCTATTGCGATGAGCGAAGAACTGTCGATATTTGATATCAAGATCCTTGAACAGCTCCAGAAGGACTGTTCAGTCTCCACCGTGGAGCTGGCAGACATTGTTGGCCTGTCCCAATCGCCCTGCTGGCGCCGTCTGCAAAGGCTGAAGGACGAGGGCTACATCCGCCAGCAGGTCGCAATCCTGGACCGCGAAAAGCTCGGCTACGGCCTGCACATCTTCGCCTATGTCAAAGTCGCGCGGCTGTCGGAGAAGGACCGGGAAATCTTCCTTCGCAAGGTCCAGAACACGCCGGAAATCCTCGAATGCTATTCGATCTTCGGCGAGATGGACCTGATGATGAAGATCCTCGCCAAGTCGATGAAATGGTATCAGGAGTTCCTGATGGATTTCCTGCTGAACCTGCCGGGCGTGGAGAACGTCAATTCCACCGCGACCTTGGGCGAGCTGAAATCCACCACGGCCATCCCCGTGCGAGGCAACATCGCCCTCTGATCCTGATGGGCGTTCCGGCTACGGAGCGTCCACATAGGCCATGCACTCAACCTCTACTGACGCGCCAAGCGCCAGACCATCTGCGCCAAATGCGCTGCGCGCGGGCATTCGGCCCTTGGTGAAGTAGCTGGCATACACCTCATTGAAGGCAGGCCAGTTGCTCATTTCGTCCAGCATGACGGTACATTTGAATATCTGGTCCATCCCGGCGCCGGCGGAAGCCGCTACACGTTTGACCGCCTCCATAACTTCCACGGCATGGTCTCGGAAATCGGCGGAAGGCGCAGGACCACCGCCCCCGATCTGCCCGGAAAGATAGAGCACATTGCCCACGCGGACAGCGCCGGAAAACGGCAACGTGTCCACGTCAACCGAAAGACCCTCGGCAATCATCGGATAGTGCTGGACAAAGTCCGGCACTGGCGCGGAAGCGGGCTTTGCGGCCACCGGCTCCGGCGCTGCTGGCGCTGGCTCAGCTGTTGAGCGCAGCATCTCCGGCGGCTCTGCAAACGGCTTGATGCTGAGCGCCTCATAGATTTCGGAAGGAAAATACACGTCTCCGTCCCGTACGACCATGCGCGGCGCGCGGATGGCGTTGATGTCCTCCAGCGGATTGCCAGAGAGCAGGATGAAGTCAGCGAGCTTACCAGGCTCTACAGCCCCAAGCGTATCGGAATAGCCCATATAGTCGATCGGGTTCCACGCCGCGATGCGCAATGCTTCGGCGGCCGGAATGCCCGCCAGGGTATAGAGCTCGATCTCACGGTGAACCGTGAACCCCGTGCCATCATCCGTGCCCGGCAGGATCGTGACGCCCGCCTCATGCAGCATCTTCAGCGTTTCCAGAACGCGCCGGAACCCTTCCTGATAGGCTTCGTCCTCCGCGGCATTTGCGAGGGAAACAAAGCTGCGGCGCCGATAGCGCTGATAGGCAATCGGCATATGGTCGAGATAGGCCTTGTCGCCCACAGCAACCGTGCCTGCCCGGCTCAGCATGAGCCGCTCCAGGATCACCGCGGTCGGATCAATGGCCGTTTCGTTCTCCTGCATGCGGCGTACAGTTGCCTGAACCTTCTCAGATTGCAGGTCCAGCGTTGCGCCCCGCGCCATGCCCGTCAGGCGCAGCGGTGTTCGGGTATCTTCGGTAATCTCCAGCAGCCAGCCGAGCATCAGCTGGTTGATATGCGTCACCTCATCAAAGCCAGCGTCTATCATAGCGTCCGCATTCGTGAACGCCGGAATATGGCCGATCATCCGCATGCCACGCGAATGGGCCCGCTCGGCAACCGCAGGCATCCAGGCCGGGTTCATGGAGTTATAGGATTTGACATAGCCATATCCCCGTTCCGCATACCAATCGACTGCCGCCAGTGCCTCTTCTTCCGTAGCAGCGATAATGCCGTGCCGCGCCGAGAACGGGCTGCGCCCTTCCAAAAACCCCGCCGGCGTGATGCGCGGCCCGGCCACCCGGTCTTCTGCCATCCGCGCCAGCAGGCCGGCCAGGAAGGTGTTCTCATTGCCCATGTCCCGGGTCGATGTCACACCAGCCGCTAGGTAGTAGAGCCCGGAATTGGCGGACGCATGTGAGTGCATATCGGCAAGCCCCGGCATCAGCGTGTCGCCTGCCCCATCAAACACTGCGCCTTCGCCTTCGGGCAGGACGCCCGGCGCGTAAGGCGTGACGCTGGCAATCATGTTGCCGCTGACGGTGATCACAGACGGCGCGCCAAGCGTTCCGGTCTGCACGTCCAGAACACGGACGTTCACGATGGAGTAGGGCGCATCATAGCGGTGCAGCAGGCGCTGAGCCAGCTCCTCCGTCCGCGCCGCATTGAGCTCACGCGCCACCGCCTGCAAGGGCTGGACACTCTCCTCAAATCCCTTGCGGACAACCGCAGAAGATTCGGAGAAAGTCGCGAAGAGAGAGCCATCTTCCTCCATCGCGAGCAGGCTCGGGCTCATGTCAATTCCCGAGAGGCGATAGACGGCCACAGTCTTGTCCGCCGCGCCAGAGGGCACTACCACATTCTCCACCTTTTCCAGCCGGATCTCGCCGCCCGGCAGCACAGGCATCTGCTGGTCTGCATCCTTCAGGAGGGCGCGCGCATAAACATAATCCGCCCACGGGCTGCCGTCATTGACGGCATAAAGCGCAGGCTCGGAGAGATCCTGCCGCCCGGAATCTGCCTGGCTCAGCCAGCGCGCCACGCCCTCATTGACCGCAAAGGATTCTTCAACCCCCGCCCCCATGAGCGAGGTGCCAACAATCAGCCAGCTGACGGGAACGCCCGCTGCGTCAACCGTCAGCTCTTCGCGGTGCTTCGGCCCGCGCCCGTTGCTGTCGACGTAGTAATCAACAACGGCCGATGGCCCGGCCTCCGACACTTTCAGATGCCCGACAGACTCGCCATTCTGGATGATGGCGTACTCAAACCGCTCCGTCTGAGCCGCTGCCAGGGGCAAGGCAGAAGCCAGAAGCGACGATGCCAGAAGGGCTGCCAGGCGATACATCATGGGTTCATCTCCTGATTTTTGTCTGCGCCTGCTACTGTAGCAGCGGCAATGAAGGCATGAAGCCGGTCCGCAATGCCCGCTTTCAGCGTGTCTTCGTCATAAGGGGAATGCCCGCCGGGCAGCGCGACCAGTTCTACTCGCTTCTGAGGCAGATCATTATGGGTCAGCGCATACTGCGTACCCAGCAGCGTTGTCGCAAGATCGCGGTATCCGGCAAAAACCAGAAGGTTCACGCCGGCCTTCTCCTGCATGAAACGGGACAGGACCGGCGCCGAGCTCACATAAAACCTGGGAGACTTGGCAGACGCCCGCCAGTCCCACGCAAAATTGGCGTCCAGATTGAGCGAGCGATATTCCTCGCCTGCCGGCACGCCCGCGACCTGCGCAAGATACTCCGCGATGTCCTGAGATACGATGACATTCGACCGCCCGAGCCCCAGGGACGGGTCATTCGCAGCAGCCGGCCGGTGATCATTCACCTCCGGCGACGGCAAGGGGGATGTCACGGCGGTGTTCAGACGGCTGACGAGCAAGCCATCCTGCGCCAGAACATTTTCCAGGAAAAACTGGATATCAATGCGCAGGTCTGCACCAGCCACATCTTCTGCCGAAAGCCCGGTCATCCCGGCAATCTTAGCGGCCACTGCCGCCTTCTCATCGGCCCCGATCAGGTCACCCTTCTGCAGCGCCAGCAGGTAATCGCTCTGCGCATAGGCGCGCGCAATCTCCCAGCTTTCCGCCTCGGTTTCGGCTTCAATATCCGACCGCCCAAACCGCCAGGCCGTCGCCGCCATCGTCGGCAGCGCAAACACATGGCCAAGATCGGTCTGCCCCGCCCCGCTGTCGAGCGCGGGCGAGACCATCACAAGCCCCCGCACATCCAGATCGCCGACCTTGGCGACCAGATTGGCCAGCCGTGTCCCGCCATAGCTCTGCCCGGCGAGCACCAGCGGCGACCCGGTGCGGTCATTCTCTTCCAGCCAGACGCGGATGAAACGGTTCACCGCGTCCACATCTCCCTCAATACCGAGATAGCGCGCCTGTCCTTCTTCGGAGTTTGCCCGGCTGAAACCGGTTGCCACAGGATCAATGAAGACAAGATCTGCTGACCTCAGGAGGGTGTACGGATTATCCGGAAAGGTCCTGTCTTTCCCCCGCGCCTTGGGTCCGATGGAGAAATGGAGCGGCGAGGAAGATGCCCCCGGACCGCCATTGAACAGGAACATCACTGGCCGCGCCACAACATCACAGTCGCAGTCCATAAGGTAGGCCGTGGCCGAAATGGTCGCGCTGTCGCGCTCTTCGGGATCCAGCTTCAGCGCGCTCCACGCCACCGCGTATTCGACCGGCGGCAATCCCGCCCGGTCCTGCACGCTCTGGTCCGGGCCTTGCGCAAATATGGTCCAGGCGTCAGGCGCAGCAGCAACGGGCGCTCCATTGGCGGCGCATCCGGCGAGAATACCGAGGATCGCGGCGGCAGAGAGCGCCTTCTTGAGTCGAGACAGTTTCATCATCCCCTAGACTCTCCTCATGCAGCGGAAAAATCCTATGCCTATCGCCCGCGCAGAAACACCCCGCCGGGAACAATCATGCATATTCGGGAAAAGGAACGCATGATCCATTCCACCGCCACCGCTATAATGAAAATATGGATCAGGCAGAACCGCAGCCCGCAGAGACGGAGACCCCCATGGCAGAGATCACCCGCCGCAACTGGCTCGCCCTTGGCGCGGCAACCCTCGCCGGCGCCGCGGCCTGCCGCAGCCCGGCTTCTGCTGCCCCGGTAGCCACCTCCGGCGCCCTCGCCAGCCTGCCGGACCGCGCCAGCTTCGGCCTCGGCGAAGGCGTCTACCTGAACGCAGGGTCCCAGCACCCGATCAGCCATCCGGCCCGCGCCTCGATCGAGGCCTATCTCGACCACCGCGCCGAGCATGCGCCCGGCGGCAGCTATGAGCTCGACAGTTCCGGCGCGATTGAAAAATTCGCCCGCCTCGTCAATGCGGATCCGGACGAACTCTCCTTCGTTCAAAGCACAACGACCGCCGAGCAGATGATCGTCCGCTCCCTGATGCTCCCGCAATCCGGTGCCCGCATCGTTACCGATACGCTGCACTTCTTCGGATCAGTGCCGCTTTACCTGGAGCTCGAAAAGGCGGGCTGCGACGTCGCCTGGGTGAAACACCGCGATGGCCGCATCGCGCTGGAAGACATGGACCGCGCCATCACGCCCGGCACGCGCCTGGTCGCGCTCTCCCTGGTCTCCACGATCAACGGCTTCCAGCACGATCTCAAGGCCATCTGCGACCTCGCCCATTCGCGCGGCGCGCTCGTATATGCCGACATTATCCATGCAGCAGGCTGCATTCCGGTAGACCTGCATGCCACCGACGTCGATTTTGCCGCCTGCGCCAGCTATAAATGGCTGATGGGTGATTTCGGCCTCGGCTTTCTTTATGTCCGCAAGGGCGCCCGCGAAGCCCTCACCCGCACACAATACGGCTATTACGGCATCTCCAGCTTCACCAGCCACGTCTACCAGTTTGATACGCCAGGGGAAGATGTTGCAAGCTATGGCTTTGCCGATACGGCAACGGGGCTCTTTGCGCTCGGTACCTATTCGCACACTACGGTTGCCCTGCTCAACGCTTCGCTCGGTTACATCGCCGCCCTGGGCGTGGACGCAATCCAGCAGCATGCGGTAACCCTCACGACGCGGCTCAAAGAAGGCCTGCAGTCGCAAGGCTACACGCTGATGACGCCCGAAGACTGCGCCACACCTTTGGTCGCCTGCAGCTATCAGGATGCCCGCACGCGCCTTGGCCCCAAACTCAAGGCGGCCAGCATCACCACCACGGTCTCGGCGCACCGCTTCCGGCCATCTGTGTCGGTCTTCAACACGGCCGGCGATATCGACTACTTCCTGGCCACCATCGGCCCGGCCTGAACGGTCACTTCTTCAGGAAGTCCCTCAGATCATCGGAGAAAGCCTCTGCCGTTCCGCCCAGATAAAGCATGTGTCCGGACTCGTAATCCGTGAACGTCACGCGATCCTGCGGCAGGCCGGCGGCCGCAATCGAGGCGCGCGCATCGGCGGGCGTCGTGACGAGGTCATAATACCCCGACGCCACCAGCACGCGCAGGTCCGGATTGCGCCGCATGGCCCAGGCGAGGTCCGTGGCATAGCTCTGCCCTTCGGCGACGCCCTTGCGGCTCCAGTTCCAGCCAAACAGCAGCTCCCGCCACCGGATGGACGCATAGGGCCGCCCGAGGCGGACATCGAGATCATCCCGGATCATCTGATGAAACGCCGCAATGAAACCCGGCACATAGCGCGTCATCGCCGGATCATCCGCCACCGGATCACCCCCGCTATTGGCCAGTGGCAGGGTGTAGCGGCTGTCATACATGCCAATTTCCAGTCCGCGCCCGCGCAGGGCGGCCTTGGCATAGCTGCGCTCGTCGATGTGGAGGTCATCCCCGATATCGCTTTCGGCCAGCCCGGTCATGCGGGTAATCTCCTGCAGCACGTTCGCTCGCGCCTCCGGTGTCAGCGTGCCCTCATGGTGGGCGCGCAGTGCCGGTTCATAAGTCTCCCGCGCATAGGCTTCGGCGGCCTTGTAGGCCTCCACGGCCCCGCCCGCCGGCGTCTCCACCAGCCCGTGGAACACTGACGTCACGACAAGTCCGGGAAGAGACCGCGCCTGCTTGGCGGCCTGCGTGCCGGCCGGCACATCCGCGCCGCCGGTCTGCCGCGCATCGAGCGTCGTGCCCAGGAGCACAATTCCGTCGAGCGTTATGCCGCGCATCAGGCCATTATAGATCGGCCCGCCCATCAGGGTTCGCGGCAGCACGGCTGCGCGGATAGATCCATAGCTTTCTCCGAGCACATATTTCGGCGAGTTCCAGCGCCCGTGCTCGCTCAGCCACAGCTCGATGAACTGCGAGATGGACTCTGCGTCCTCATCCACGCCCCAGAACGTCTTGGGATCGGTCCCCTCCAGCGGCACGGAAAACCCCGTGCCGACCGGATCGATGAATACGAGGTCTGCCACGTCCAGAATGCTGTATGGATTATCCTCCAGCCCAAACGGCGGAACATTGGAGGGGTTCACATCCGCGTCCAGCACCACCCGGCGCGGGCCGATCGCGCCCATATGAATCCAGAGCGACGCAGACCCCGGTCCGCCATTGAACACGAACACAACAGGCCGTACCCCGTCCTGAACATCCGTGCGCAGATAGCTGAAAGAGAAGATGCTCGCCGTCGGCTTGCCATCCATATCGCGCAGCCAGGTATCCCCGGCAATCGCCGTGTAGGAAACCGTCTCGCCATTTGCCGTGAAGCTGTGCTCCGTGACGCGCCGGTAGGGCGCGCTCCCGGCCACGAACGGAGCCGACGGGGCGGTTTCAGCCACCACCGGCGCGGTTGGGTCCACAGGCGCAGCAGGCGGCGTGCCCGTTTGCGCGCAGGCATTCAGGCCAAGCACGAGTCCCGCCGCGCATGCGCCCACAAAATTCCTGAAACGAATCATCCTGCCCGCTCCCCGTGGATCGTCTGATAGACATGATAGCCTGCGGCAATATCCTGCACGATATGCCCCAGTGATTTATAGAGGGTGATGTCGCTGTCATGGACCCGGCCCGAAATCGTGCCGCGCAGCACCTCGCCAATCTCACCCAACAAATGGGCCTCGGGCACTGCGCCGCTCGCCATTGCATGCCGGATTTCCGAGCCCTGCGCCAGAACCGACGCGCGCGAATCCGCAAAGAACCGCGCCGAAGCCACCAGCGCGTCATCAATCTCGCGCGGCCCGTCGAAGCTTGAGCCGACAACATTCAAATGCGCGCCGGGCCGCGCCATGTCCGCCGTCAGGATCGGCTCAGCTGCCCCGGTCACGGTGCAAATGACATCCGCGTCCGATACAGCGACCGCAACCTCCGAAAATGCCGAGCAGGCAATCCCTGTCCGCTCCCGGACTTTCCCGGCAAGTGCTTCGGTGCGCTCTAGGCTGCGCCCCCATATCCGGATCTCGCGGAAAGACCGCACAGCCGGCAGAGCGCACGCATGGTGCCAGGCCTGCTCGCCCGTGCCAAGGATTGCCAACACACTTGCATCTTGCCGCGCCAGAACATCGGTCGCCATCGCGCTCGCGCTCGCCGTGCGGATCGCCGTGATCATGCCCGCCTCCAGCTGGCAGAGCGGCGCGCCCGTCACAGGGTCAAAGATCACCACGGCGCCCTGATGGGAGGGCGGCCCGCCCTCGCCTCTGATGCGGCGTCACGGAAACGAGCTTGGACCCGAACGGCCCGCCAGGCCCCAGGGTACCGCCCATGATGCCGAACATCCGGCCTTCCTCCAGCGGCAATATCTGCCGCAGCATCTGCCGCGTCTCGCCCGACGACAGCCGCGCCATTGCCCCCCGCATCACGCCGATACAGTCTGAATGGCTGAGCGCCCGTGCAATCTCTTCTGCGCCGATGAAGATCACTCGCCCGCCTCAGGCCACCCACGGATCCAGCCGCGGATATCCTCTCCGAACGCCTTCGCCGAAGCATCCACTGAATAGGCCATATGCCCGCCAATATACTTGGCGCTCCGCACCCGGTCTTTCGGCCAGTCGGACTGATCAATCAGATAGTCAGCGGCGCCCACAGTGGTCATTGTGTCATGATAGCCCGTGCCGACAAACACCCGGAACTCGGGAAAAGCCCGGAACGCCGCGTCCAGCCGCTCGGCATAGGCATAATGTCCAAACGGCGAAGCTGCGCCCCAGTTCCAGCTGTCAAAGCCCGGCCCCGCGCTGAAGGTTTCCTTATAGTTTTCCAGTGGAAGATCCCCGAAAGTTTCTTCCGCATAAGCGGCAAATAACTTGGAATAGGCCTGCTGCAGAATGCTCGACGGATCGCTCCGCCCGTCGCCCAATGGCCCGGTATAGCGCCCGTCACTCCGTCCAAGGATCAATCCCTTGTCCTTCAGCAGCTCCACCCGGAACTGTTCCTTCGAGATACGCAGGCGATTTTCGGCATAATAAGCCGCCGGAATGCCCGTAAGAGCTTCCAGCTTCCCGGCAATCTCCGCCAGCTCTTCATCCGTAATCCGCTGCCCCTTGAACAGGGCGCTCAGATACTCCGCCTCGCCGAAGGCCTGCGCCTCTGCCATGAACTCTTCAAAGCTGCGCCCCGCCCGGTCCACGCCGCCAACATCCCAGGCAATCGCCGCCAGCGTCGGCAAGGAGGCAATATAGCTGAGGATGTTCTGTTTGCGCTGGGAATATTCTACGATATTGACCGCCTGCCCCATCAGGAACACACCCTCAAGGTTCAAGCGACCGGCCTCAGCCATCTGACCGGCCGCTTCGGCTGCCCGGTGCGTGCCATAGCTCTCGCCCAGGATGAATGCGGGCGCGCCCGTCCGCCCATGCTTTTCCAGCCAACTTTCGGCAAAGGCCACAAACTGAGCTGCATCAGTCCGTACAGAGAAATATTTCGACGCGTCGCCGCCCCCGGCAACACGGCTGAAACCGGTGGACGCCGGATCAAAGAAAACAAGATCCGCCGCGTCCAGCGGAGAATGCTCGTTCGGTACCAGACGGAACTGCTCCAGCGGCGCGTTTAGATCGCCCGGCGCCGAAACTCGCTGCGGCCCCAGCGCCCCGATATGCAGCCAGAGCGAAGCAGAAATCGGCCCGCCATTGAAGATGAACAAGACCGGCCGATCAGTCGGCGCCGCGCCAGTTTCGGCAATATAGGACAGCGTCACAAGGTCTGCGGGCGGCAGGCCGTCTCCCGGAGACACGCGGATCTGCTCAAGCGATGCCGTATAGTCGATCAACGCGCCGCCAAACACGCCGCTGGCGCGGACAGACCGCTCCTCAAGCGTGAACGCAGGTTCGGCCGGCCCGACCAGCGCTGCGACCGGAGCAGGCCCGACAGGCTGTGCACTGACACAGCCCGCCAGCACCATACAAGAAGGAAGGGAATAGAGAAGGCGCCTGACAAAATGTTTCATGATGGCAGGCGCCTCCCTTTGGTGTTCCGGTTGGTCAGTCCGTCCAGTCTAGAACCGGTAGTTCACGCCTGCAAAATAGCGCCGGCCAAGAATGTCGCCATGCACGAAGCTCGGATAGGAGGGGCCCTCATCAAAGAGGTTCGTCACGCCCGCCCGCAGCGTCAGCCCTTCGCGCAGTTCATACAGACCCGAGAGCGAGTGAACATAGTTCGCGTCAATCTCCGGGTTCGGATTGTTCTCGATGGTCGCGTTCGGCACAGCCAGGACATCATCGAGGTAGTCCATCTGATAGCTCAGGCGCAGCGGACCGCTGGAATAGGCCGCGTTGAAGCGGGCCGTCCAGTCCGGGCGCTGCACGGTATTGTCAGATCGCGTGAAGCTCGTTCCGGTTACGGATGTGTTGAGTTCGGCCATGTGCGTGGCTTCAAGGCCAAGGGTCACGTCGCCGGTCGCGCCGCTGAAGACGTCGTTCACGTCAAAGCCGTAGTTCACATAATAGACTTCGCCGCGGAAGGTGATTTCACCGGCATTGAAGGTCGTCGTGCGGCCCGTCGCGGTCGTGCCCGCCGGGTTGGAGCCATCAGCCACCTGAAGGCGCGTGAACGCCGAACAGATCGCAGGCGGCTGCGGCGTGCTGTCATAGCAGGTCGCCATGAAGTCGGCCGTTGTGAAGGCCGAAAGACCGTCCGTCAGGTCGATCTCGATCCGGTCAGCAGCAACCGTCAGGCCCGGAATAAGGAAGTTGTCGAACACGACGCCGAAAGTCGTCGTCTCGGAAACTTCGTTCGCAAGATCCGGATTTCCGCCTGTCAGAACGCTGGTCACCGTGAAGTTTTCAGCCGGGTTCTGGAAGGTCGCCAGGCTTCCGTACTGCGGATTGGCGGCCCATTCAGCTTCGCAATTGGCGCGGCGCACGGCAGGGTTCGGGCCCGCATTGATGCGGTCTGCATCACAGGGGTCAAACCCGCCATTCGTAAGAATGGTATTCTGCGGCGCAAACAGCTGCTCAAGTGTCGGTGCACGGAAGTTCCGGCTGCGGGTCACCCGGAAGGTCAACCCATCGGTGACTTCCCAGCGCGATCCTGCGCTCCATACCGATTCTTCCCCGGCGATGGAGTTGTCAACGAAGCGGTAGGTACCGCTGAAGTCCAGCGCCTGAACGCCCGGCAGGGTCAGGTCCCCGCCAAAGATCGGCACAAGAACTTCCGCCGAATACTCGTTGGTGTTGTATTTACCCGAAGATTCCGCCTGCACAGCGCCGGTGCCGACAAGGCCCTGCTGGTTGGCAAGGAAAGGCGTAAAGGTCGCCTCCTCGCGGCGGTGTTCATAGGCGAGCACTACGTCAACCGCGCCGGCAGGCAGATCGAACAGCCGCGTTCCGATCGTCGCCAGAAGGTCCACCTGCTCGTTGGCAAAGTCGTTTCCGCTCCGCACGGAGACGTAACGCGATGCCTCAGGGCTGATATTGCCAGCACCAAACGGATTGAGCGGTGCGCAGGAGGGGTCGTCGTTTGCCGTGTTCGCATCGGCATTGACGGCGCACACGATGTTGCCTGCCCCGTTGCGAACCGCGTTGACCGCGCGGTTGAACTTGACGAAATCGGCTTGCCAGCGTCCCTGCTCGCCACGCACATCGGCAAAGCTGGCGGACGCGGTCCAGTAGAAGTCGCGGCCGGCCGTCTCGAATTCACCTTCAAACCCGCCCAGCGCGCGCCAGGTTGTCGTCTCGTTTTCTTGAACATTGCTCGGGAACAGATCATCATAGAAGTGACGGGACAGCCAGAGGCCGCCGCCGGAGGCGAAGGCCGGGCTCGCCGCGTTCAGCGCGGTGATAGCCGACTGGCTGAGGAAGGGGTTGGCATTGGTGAAGCGAATTGCGCCGGAGGATACGCTTGTCTGGTTCAGAACCGTACGGGCATAGCCCTGCGGCACGCTCTCACCATTGGTCTGCGCGTAGAGAAGCTCGCCATTGAAGCGCAAATTGTCGGAGATGTCATAATTGAGCAGCAGGTTGCCGGTATAGCGCTCAACCCCTGTGCGAAGCCCGGCAAGGACGCTATAGCGTGTGCCGTCGCCGCCCTGCGCAAACGGAATGCCCAGGATCGTGCCAGGATCGTAAGCCATGATCGATCCGTCAGCGGCGAACTGCGCCGGCGCGCCGCCCACCCGTGTCAGGAAGTTTGGCGGCGGGGCAGGCGCGTTGAAAATCACACCATTGCCGTTGAAGTTCCAGAAATAGGCCGGAATGATTTCGCGTAGCGAAGGGATGCCGTCATTGGGACCGGTATCGGCAGCATTGCCCTGCGTGATCCGTGAACGGTTGGATTCCGGAAAGTCGCTGAAGCGCAGCAGCGGCGTGGAGGAAGCCTCAACATTGATGGCGATATTGCCGCGGTCATTGTCGAAGTTCTGGCCCGCCGTCACCCGGCCGGTGTAATTTTCGTAATTGCCCAGCTCATTGTCGCCGTACTGAAGGTCGATTTCGACGCCCTCGAAATCATCCTTCAGGATGTAGTTCACAACCCCGGCAATCGCGTCAGAGCCATATACGGCCGCGCCGCCGGCCTGAACCACTTCGATCCGCTCGATCAGGCCCGTCGGGATGATGTTGGCATCCACCTGCGCGTCGCCAAGGCCGCTCGATGTCGTCGCAAACCGGCGTCCATTGACCAGCGTCAGCGTACGCCCGGCGCCAAGGCCGAAGAGTTCGGGATATTGCTGGCCCGAGCCCGAGGCCGTGCCGTCACCGGCTGCCTGGTTCAGCTGCGGGCGAAGTGAGGTGATCTCGTTCAGCGCGTCGCCTGCGCTGACGAGGCCGCGTTCCGCAAAGGCAGCCTCGCCAAAGGTCACGACCGGCGCCGGCGTGGAGGCCACATCGCGGCGGATGCGCGAGCCGGTGATCACAACGGTGTCCAGCGTCGCAGTTGCGTCTTCCGCCGCCGGAACCGCCGCAACCGCCTCATCCTGCTCTTGCGCGGTGGCAAGCGGCGCCACCAGGGCGGTCGCCATGGCGGCCAGGGCACATGTATTCAACAGGCGCTTCACGATCACTTTTCTCTCCATCGCTGATCTCCGAGATCGAGCCGCACTCCCCGGCCAGTCCCCCTCATGGCGCTGGCTGCTGTGCGGCTTTTCGTTGGATGCCACGCTAGGAAACGGGTGACGGTTTTTTTATACTATTTGCGACATGCCCACCCCGGCTTCGGCAACAATTATTCTCCAGCGACCGGCTGGGGAATATTTCTGCCGGGGCCGCTATTGGGCCGTCACAGCGCGGCGCGCCCTCTGATTGACGAGGTAGTAAACGAAACCGAGCGCGGCCCAGCCACTGAGCAGCAGGTAAGGCCGCCAGTCCGCCGAAATGCCCAGAAGGATGATCGCAAGGCCAAGCGCGATCCCGAGCCCGGCAAGCGCATAAACCATGCGCGCGGGCAGGCTGAAGGCAGACGCGGCCCGCAATTCCGGCTCCCGGCGGCAGAGGCCGATCGCCGAAAGACAGGTCGCGGCATATTTCAGGATCGTCGGAATGTTCACGGCCAGGAACAGGAAGACGAGATTCTGAGGCATGAACAGGCCAAGGCAACAGAGCGCAAATGTCAGGAAGATCGCGTTCTGCGGCACACCCCGCGCCTCATTGGTCTTGCCAAGGAACGCAGGCAGCATCCCGGCCCGTGACATCGCATAGAGAAACCGCGTCATGATGACAAAGGTGGCATTGATCGAGCTGCCGATGGCCACAAACGCACACACAAGGATCAGGACCCGCCCGCCCTCGCCCAGCGAGACGACCGCCGCGTCCAGCAGCGGCGCGCCCGAAGCCCCCAGCGCGTCAGCCCCAAGTATGCCCAGCGCGACCACCGCGACGCCAAAATAGATTGCCGCCGTCAGCGCCACCGAAATGCCGATGCCAAGCGGAATGTTCCGGCGCGGATTGCGCACCTCCCCGCCCACTTCGGTCGCGCTCTCGATCCCGAGAAAGAGCGAAATCAGCAGCGGAATGGCCGCCAGGATGCCGAGAATGCCCTTGTCCGCAAATGGCGTGAAATTCACCGGCTCGACATGCCCCGCCCCGCCGAACACGAACACCGCGCACGTCGCCAGCAGGATCACCAGCATCACCGCCTGGCTGCGCGCCACGAAGGAAACCCCCGCCAGATTGATCAGGAACACAGCCGCAAAGATGCCGAACATTACCAGCTTCGTGGGCAGCGCAATCAGCGACGACATGTAGGACACCAGCACCATCGTCAGCACGATCAGCGCCGCCGTGCTGCCGGCAATCCGCATCCAGCTGATGATGAAGCCGGCAAAGGGATGCACGAACCGGCGCGGCCACTCAAACGAGGCCCCTGTCGCCGGGGCCGCTGCCCCCATGAAGGAATAGATCAGCGCAAAGACGATCATCGGCACCACCGCGATCACCATCGACACCAGCATCGCCGGCCCGGCCACGGCCGCCGCCGGCGTCAGGATCGAAAAGATCGACACGCCCACCGCCGTACCCAGCCCCAGCGACACGACGCCGAACAGGCCGACATTGCGCTTCAGGCCGTCGGTGGCAGGGGCGGCGTCAGACATGGAAACTCCTCAGGCTATGTGGCGCTTCTGGCCGGTCGCGCGATACTCGGCAAGCCCGCGCGCCAGCCGCCCAAGCCCTTCGCTCAGCCGCTCGGGCGCCATGCCATAGCCGATCCGCAGATAGCCCGGCGATCCGAAACACTCGCCCGGAACCACCAAAACGCCGTGCTTGGCCGAGAGCCATTGGGAAAGCTCCCGCGTGTCCTCCACGCCCGCCAGCTGCGGGAAACAGGTACACCCCTGCAGGGTAAACCCCGGCAGGATCAGCCCCTCGGCCGTCATCTCGCCCAGCACCGCTGCCGCTACCGGGCGCGCCGCTTCCATCATGCCATTGCGCCAGGCATCAAACACATCGGCCTTCGCCAGCACTTCGGCCGCAACACAGTGGGATAGCCGCGAAACATTGAAATCGGCCCGCTCGGCATAGTCCTTCAGCCGCCGCATCACGTGCCGCCCGGCAATGATCCAGCCGCAGCGCAGCGTGCTCAGGCCAAAAATCTTGGTCATGCTGCTGAGGCGCAGCACATTCTCGTGCGCGCCGGGATCGAGCCCCGGCCCGGCATCGCTGAAATAGTCCCGGTACACCTCATCGAGCACCAGAAGCACGCCCTTCTGCGCCAGCACCCGCGCCAACGTCGCGAGCGTCACATCGCTCACATACGCCCCGCTCGGATTGTGCAGATTGGTCAGCACCACCATCCGGGTATCGGGATGCAGCGCCTCGACAATGCCATCCACGGATATCCCGAAATCGGGCGCTTCCCGGCGATAAAAATCGGCATGCACGCCCACATCGCGCGCCATGTTGGCAAAGATGTCAAAGCCCGGCGCCTCCACCAGGATACGGTCGCCGGGTGAAAGCAGCGCGGTATAGATCATGCCCACGGCAGTCGTTGCCCCGGTCGTGCACAGGATCGATTCCTCCGGCACGCCGTAACGCACCGCCAGATGCTCGCCCAGATCGGGATTGTTCCGCATGAATACGCTTTGGTAGGTCCCCGGGAAGCCATCCCTGAACGCGTCGCGCAGGATGCCACCCAAAAGGTCAACCGGCTCGGGCACAGAGCTTTCAAACAGCGCAATCGTGCCAGGTTTGCCAGACCGCATCAGGGTCAGCATGTCCCGCACCCAATGGGCAAAGCTCAGGACGTTTTCGTCGGAACTGTCGGAGGCGTCCACGGCTAGATAATCCTTACCCTTGGAATATTTTATGTTTTTCGGCCGCACGCGCAGCGCGGGAGACCGTTGGAGAAGGCCTCCACAGCATCAGACTGACAGCCCGCCGGAAAAATGTTTATGCAAAGGCCGCCGCTGCCCGCCGTGCCAGCGCATAAATGTTCTCGCGCGCCCGCCCGCCAGGCAGAGAGAATTTCACCCGCCATCGCCTGCCGCCGCGCGATCAGTTGGCCGCGCCGGTGGCAAAGCAGTCCTCCGGAGCCACGCCCTCCACCCGGCGCCAGTGCATGCCGGAATAGGTCTCACCGCCCTCCTCTAAGGTCGCTGTGTCTCCCGTCACGCACGCGCCAAACCCGTCGCCCGCCGGATAGATCAGCTGCCCGTCAATATGCAGCCCCCGGACGAAAGCTTCCTCTTCCTGTCC
The DNA here is from genome assembly GCF_018402285.1 of Hyphomonas sp. Taxonomy (GTDB): domain Bacteria; phylum Pseudomonadota; class Alphaproteobacteria; order Caulobacterales; family Hyphomonadaceae; genus Hyphomonas. The sequence continues at coordinate 75,541 of NZ_JAGYJH010000001.1, forward strand.
AAGCTCCTGCGAAACAAAATCGCTCCAGGCCTCGATGGTCAGATCGACCTCACCGCTTTCGCGCAGCGCAAACACCTCGCGCAGCAGCATGTCGAGATTTCGCGCCCCGCCGCTCGCCGCGCGAATGCGCGAATCAAGGTCGGCAAAATAAAACGCGCCGCGCTGATACGGCGCATGCCGGATGCGCCCGTCATTGAAGCCCACCTGTCCGATCTCGGCCGCAGACATCGCCCGCGCCGGATTGGAATAGTACCGGTCGCTCAGCCCGTTCAGCCCGGCGATATATTCATCGATGGAAACGCGCCCCGCCCGGAACGGCACAGTATATTCGTAATAGGTGGTCAGCCCTTCGGAAAACCAGTTGGTCAGCACATGCTGCCCGCTCAGTCTGCCAACCCACATATGGATCATCTCATGCGCCAGGGTCGAGCGCGGCGACTGTCCGCCCATTTCCTCCTGCAGGGCCGGCCCGCGTGACAGCATGAAGGAATTGGCCAGCGCCGTCGCCCCGCCATAGGGCTCGGTGTCGAGCTGGCGCAGGAAAACGCGGTAGTCCGGTGCGGGGTCGAGATAGGCGAAGAACTCGCCAAAAAAGTCATAAAGGTCCTTGGCATAGTCCATTTCGGCGGCCACATCGAACGGGAAATCCCCCAACCAGTAGGCGCGGAAATGACTCTCTTCCTCCGCAGGCGGATATTGCCCGGCAGGCCCCGCCATCAGCCAGCCCTGCATCAGAGCGGCGGGGGGGCCACTGACGAGCACACGCCCCTCTCCGAACGTGGTGACCCCCACCGCTCCCGGTCCAAACTCCGTCAGATCCCATTCGAGAAGAGACTGGCTGGACTCTGCATTCACCGGCACGATCATGTAGCCCGCCCCGGCGCCGCTCACCCCGCCTTTCGACGGGCGGATGCCAAAGGCCGGACCCGGCGGCTCACCCTCAGGCTGGACCAGCGCACGGTAGCGGATGTCGAGAGGGAATTCGACATCCCGGGTCGCCGTCCAGTGCCGGAAGTACGGGAAACCGCCGGGCACTGGATCGTCCTGCTCAAGGGTGAACTCGACCGGTCCGGCCTCGTCCGTCACACGCAGATCGAGGATACGGTCCGCGATGCCCATGACATTCACATACACCACCGGTGCAGAGAGCTTCAGCCGGGTTTCCCCGTCCTTTAGTCCGCCCTGCAGGCGCGAGGTGACCGCAATGGCCTCCACCTCGCCTGCCGCATCCAGCTCCGGCCGCAGCGTAATTTCGTAGGAAGCTTCTGGCGCGTTGCTAGCCACTGGCGCCGCCTCAGCAACTGGCGCTGACTTGCATCCGGCAACAACCATCAGCGTGCAGAAGACCAGCCCCGCCACACGCAGTCCGTGCCCCTGGCGGCGCGCGGCGCCCTGCGTCTCGTGTCCGGTCACAATCATCGCCCGTCTCTCCAGGAATCCTTGAAGCCGATAGTCCCCAGCCCGGCCAGAATAGTCCTTTCGATAACGCCGCCAAATCCCGGGCGTCTGCATGAATGGCCCTCCAGAGGGCCACTGCCGGGATAGATATTTCCCCGCCGCCGCAAAGCCCTGCCCTATTCGATTAAAGTTCCCCGCGCCCGGCGCTAGTCTGGGCGCTACCGGCCTTGCAGGAGCTTTCCCATGATCCCCGCCCGCTCACCTCGCGCTGCCTTTGGCGCCGCCATGCTCCTCGCCGCCACCCTCCTGGCCGCCTGCGCTGCCCCGTCCGAAGCGCCCGCCCCGCCGGCTGCAGCCACCGTCACACCCGCCGGCATGGAAATCACCCTGACGCCCCGCCGTCCCGCCGGCGAGAAGGTCGAATCCATCGATGTCACCCTCAGCATCCGCGAGCCAGCCCTCGCGCAGGGCGACACCTTCCTCTCCATGGCCATCGTGCGCGTCATGGCGCCGGGCGCGCTCAATCGCCCAGAAACGCTCGTCGCAGCAGACGCCGCCGGCCCGCTGCCGCTGACCATCGAGGAAGACCCCGTCGATTCCTCCGAATTCCGCCAGGATCGCCGCTGGATCGCGGCCCGCGCCACGCAGGGCGACGTCACCGTCCGTTACACGATCGAGCCGCGTGTCATCACCTCGGCCACGCGCCCTGGCCCCCTGATCGACACCCGCACCGAGCTCACCGGCTTCTACGGCTCGGGCAACACGATGCTCGCCCTTCCCGTCTCCGGCTGGCCGCGCGAGGTCGCCCTCAGCTGGAACCTCACCGAGCTTGAGCCAGGTGCCCGCGCCGCCTCAAGCCTTGGCGAAGGCGATGTCACTGCAACCGTCACAGCGCAGAACCTCAACAACAGCTTCTTCTTCGCCGGCCCCCTGCGCAGCCAGCCCGAAGACGGCGCAGGCGACTTTGCGATCTACTGGATCACCCCGGCGGCCTTCGACCTGGACGGCGCCGCCGCCTGGACGCAGGAAGCCTACACCTATTTCAACGGCTTCTTCGGCGCCAGCGACACGCCCTTCCGCATCTTCATGCGCACCACCGAGCGCTTCCAGGGCGGCGGCGGCGGGGGCTTCAACTCCTTCATCTTCGGCACCGTCGGGGGCGAAGACCGTGACCCCGACGAGGTTCGCGGCCTCCTCGCCCATGAAGCGCTACACCATTTCGTCGGCGGTTACGGTGATGGCGGCGGCGCGGGCGGCCAGCAATGGTATTCCGAAGGCGTCACGAACTACTACACCGTTGTCCTGCCCTATCGCGCCGGCCTCACCAACATCGATCACTACATCAGCGACTTCAACGGCTACGCCAAATCCTACTACACCAATCCGCAGTCGAACCTTTCCAACACCGAAGTCACACGCCTCTTCTTCGCTGACGGCAACGCCCAGATCGTGCCCTACAATCGCGGCCCTCTCTATGTCGCCCTCACTGATGCACAGATCCGCGCCGCCTCTGGCGGAGAACTACGCGTGGACAACCTCATCTTCGATTTCATCGACAGCCAGGAGAAAGCCGAAGACGGCGTCGCCCTCTGGCATGACCTGGCCGAGGTCTATCTCGGCGAAGCCGGCAGTGCGCAGTTTCGCGCCATGATGGAAGGCGCCCCGCTCGACCTGCCCTCTGATCTATTCGGCCCCTGCTTTGTGGCCGAGGAACAGATGCTGCAGAACTTCGTCATCGGATTTCGTCCCTACAAGGATGAAGAAGGCGCCACCCGCGCTGGCCCCATCGTCCCTGGCACTGCTGCCGAAGCCGCCGGCATCCAGCGCTATGACATCATCACCAATCCGGACGCGCTCGGCAGCGCCCGGGACGCCGCCCCCGGCACCCCCGTCACGCTCGCCCTCCGGCGCGAAGGCGCGGCCCCCTTCAGCCTCACCTACACCCCCTGGACCCCGCCCCTGCCTGGCAAGCAATGGGTCCGCACCCGCGTCCCGGAAGAAGACTGCAACCTCTGAAGGCGCCGCGCCCGCTGCAGAAAAATACCACCCTGGCGCAAACCCTTATGGAACCTTCAGGCCGCCTGACGGGTTAACAACCAATGGAACCGACGCCCGCGCGCCCCGCTCCCAGCCTGTCCGCCTTCACCGCTCGCCTCCTCCTGGTGCTCGCGGTGGGCGCGCTTGCGCTGGCGGCATGGACCGTGCGCGATGCCTTCCTTCTTGTTTTTGCTGCCGTTCTCGTGGCGATCGCCCTGCACGGCATCGCCGACGGTCTGACGCGCAAGACCCCGCTGCCCCGCGGGGCAGCGCTCGGCATTGCCGCCTTGCTGCTGATCGGCAGTGTGGCCGCCATCCTCTGGATCTTCGGGGCGCAGCTAGCCAGTGAACTCTCAGGCGTGGCTGACCGCCTGCCCGAAGCCTGGGACCGCGCCCGGCAGACGCTGAATGCAAATCCGCTCGGATCAGCCCTCGTCTCGGAGATTGAGGCGCTCATGTCCGGCGATTCCAACGGCTCACTGAGCAACATGCTGAGCGATGCGGGCGGCTTCGCCCTGCCGTTTGCCTCGGGCTTCACCTCCGGGCTCCTCGTCCTCTTCATGGCGGCCTTCCTGACCATCTCGGCCGTACCCACCCGCAATGGCGCGCTCCTGCTGCTGCCTTCGGGCACCGACCGGAAGGTCGGCGAGGCGCTCGACGCCTCGGGCCATGCGCTCAAGAAATGGCTGCTCGGCATCAGCATCGATATGGCCATCATGACCATCGTGATGGGGCTTGTGCTCTGGCTTCTGGGCGTGCCCGCCTTCGTCGGCCTTGCCCTCATCGCCGGCATCGCGCAGTTCGTGCCCACCGCCGGCCCGCTCCTGGCGGCCATCCCCGGCGTCCTGCTGGCCTTCACCGTCAGCCCGGCAACAGCCCTCTGGACGGCCCTGGCCTACTTCACCGTGTCCCAGGTCGAAGCAAATCTCATCTACCCGCTGATCCAGAAGAAGACCGCCTCGATCCCGCCCGCGCTCAACCTCTTTGCCATCCTTGCCTTCGGCATGCTGCTGGGCCCGCTCGGCGTGCTGCTCGCCACCCCGATCCTGGTTGTCGCCAGCGTCTTCGTCATCCAGCTCTATGTGCGCGCCACCCTCGGCAAGGAGGCGGCTGTCCCCGGCGGCCGGCCAGGCTGACAGCCAAAGGCATGCACCGGCAAAAATCGCCTGATCCTTGCCGCCGGCAAGCGCGTCTCAATTCTGGCTGAAGAGTTGGTGCGGTCGAGAAGACTCGAACTTCCACGGGTTGCCCCACAGCGACCTCAACGCTGCGCGTCTACCAATTCCGCCACGACCGCACACTGGTATATTCGGGGCAGACGGGCCGTATAGGGCGGTCATTGCGCTTTGTGAAGCCCTCAAAACACCCTATATCGCACGCGCCATGCAGATTTTTCCTCCCGTCGAATGGGCCGTGTCAGATGCCCCGGTCCCCTATGAGGCGGCCCTTGCCTTCATGGAGGCGCGCGTCCGCGCGATTCGCGAGGAAAACGCTCCGGAACTCGTCTGGTTCCTGGAGCATCCCCCCCTCTACACCGCCGGCACTTCGGCCCGGATCAAAGACCTGAAAGACCCTGCCCGCTTTCCCGTCTTCGAGGCCGGGCGCGGCGGCCAGTACACCTATCACGGCCCCGGCCAGCGGGTGGCCTATGTCCTGCTCGATGTCGCCGCCCGGGGCCGCGATGTGCGCGCTTTCGTGGCCCGGCTCGAAGCCTGGATCATCGCCGCGCTGGCGGCCTTCAATGTCGAGGGCGGCATGCGCGAAGGCCGCGTCGGCGTCTGGGTCGACCGGACCGAGCCGGGCGGGCCCCTGCGCGAAGACAAGATCGCCGCCATCGGCGTGCGCCTCAGGCGCTGGGTCAGCTTCCACGGCATTTCGCTCAATGTCGAGCCCGAGCTTGACCATTTCACCGGCATCACCCCCTGCGGCATCGAAGACCCCCGCTACGGCGTCACCAGCCTGGCCGGCCTCGGCCGCATCATCTCGATGGAAGAAGCCGACATCGCCCTGAAGGCTGCCTTCGAGCAGGTCTTCGCAAGCCAGCTCCTGCGCGTCGAAGCGCCCCTGGTCACGGCATAGGTTCCTGCGCCCCTCAAACCCCGCGCTCGATTTCCTCAGGCGTCATGTGACTGCCCGTGCGGAATCTGCCCTGCCCGCCATTGGGCAGGCGCGCCACATACATCAGTGACCAGAGCATTGCCCCGAAGGACGCGAGCCACCAGATCGGGAAGGCTATCCCCATGCCCGCCTGCTGCGCCAGCTGGCGCTCGCTCATTTCCATCATCTTCGCCATCTGCGGATTGCGCGCCCCGCCGCCCCGATTGCCACCGGCGGCCGGCTGCTGGTCCCTGGAGGCGGCCCCTTCGCCTTCCTCCTCGCCTTCGGCTTCCTTCTCGGTCTTGGCCTGGACAGCTTCGGTGTTCACCGGGCTGTGCATCTGGCGGTATTGCGCCGCCCCGGCCTGCGTGCCCAGCGCGTAGGCGATCAGCCCCAGCAACAGAGGCACCAGAACAATCACCGCCATGAAGGCAGACCGCCCGGCCTCCGTCAGCCTGCGGACATGTACCACGAAGGAGGTATAGTCCGTGACCAGCGTAAACACGGCAAACGGCACCAGCAGAGCAGGCACCGAAAACAGCACCAGGCTCACCGGCGTGTTCATGCCGTCCGTGCCCACCCCGGCAACGCCGGCCAGGAAGGCCACGAAACTCGGAAACACATAGAGCATCAAGCGCCCCATGAACATGAAGGTCCAGGCGCGCGTGAAGTGCAGCTTGTAGGTTTTGCCGAAGGGATTGAAGAGGGTCTGCCACCAGTTCATGTTCCCCGGCACGTCCCGTTCATCGCGGATCCAGGGACGGCGAGCGTCAACAGTGCCGGCTGAATAGTCCATGGCAGGTCCTCGTCGTGTCAGGAGCGGGTGTCAGGGCGGCCGCCGCCGGATGTTGGCTGGCCGTAACGATTGGAATTGGGGTCAGAGCGCAGGCTGTAGGCGGCAAAGCCCGTGAGCCCGGTGGAAATCAGGAAGCCCAGGATATTGGGCACGGCCGAAACGCGTACGAACTCTTCCATCTTCGCCGAGAGTTCTGCCTGGTCGACGCTGTCAGGCGCCATGATGGCGTTGAAAACTTCCATCGAGATGTCCGAGGCGCCGGGCACCATCATCTGCATCAGGATGCCGCCCACCACCGCATTGAGAATGCCCCAGCCCACAAGGAAGGCGAGCCACAGCCAGGCGCTCTGCCCGGCATCATGCAGCCGCTTGCCAAAGAGGCACACATACGGAAACACCAGCGCATATTGCAGCATGTTGACCTGCGGGCTGGCAACCACCGACAGGGTCATGATCACCAGCATCACACCGGTCAGCACAATGAAACCCTGCCCGAAGGCGCGCGGGCTGATCCGCCCCTGAGGGTCGAAGAATAAAGAGCGGAAATCCATCTGGCGCGGCGCGGTCACTTTCTGGGGCTGTGTTCCAACGAAACCTGTGTGGCCCTTATCAATAAACGATAAGGAATGGCAACTAAAAAAGCCGGGCCCGAAAGCCCGGCTTCTCAAGGGTTTTAAGCCATTTCGCGGCTCAGGCGAAGATATCTGCGTTCGCGCCGGCCGGATTCTTCGGATCGGGGCCGTATTTGTTGGATCCTGCCGTGCCTGGAATGCACGCGATCACGATCATCGCGATACTGGCAAGCAATCCGATGAACGGGATCATGCTCACGATGATAAGGCCCAGATAGATCCAGCCTGTCTGGTTGATGTCATGGAGCCTGCGGACAAACAATGCGATGCTCGGAATGATGATCGCAAGACCATAGAGACCCAGGATACCAATGAAGACAAAGCCCAACGGTCCCATCTCGCCGGTTTCCGGGTTGAAGCCACCCAGCACCCCCAGCAAGATGCCCAGCACTGTAAATACGATCAGGTTGAACAGCACCACCCACCAGTATTCCGAGCGGCGCGAACGCCCCTGGAAGTCCACATACCGGGCAAAGAACATTTTTACTGCGTCAGGAAAACTTACCATCGAGGATACCCCCTTTTCGATGTAGGTTGAACTCAAAGATACTCAGACGAAAGTGGACGAAGCCCCGGCCGGGCCAGGACCATACTGGTTGTCGTTCGGGTCGGTTTTGTTCATCGCGCCCATCACGGCGCCAACAATACCAGTAACGATCAGCGTAGAGAGAATGCTGGGGATCAGCTGGGCCTGCGCGGCCTTCTTCGAGGCTTCCATGGCCACGCTCATCGCGGCTGCCGGATTGCCGCTCGAAGCGGCCTGCTCAATCTCGCGCTGCATCTCTTCCTGCATCGCCACCTGATCAATCCCGAACAGGGAGGGCAGGAACATCGCCAGCACAACTGACACGACGATTGCCAGGATCACCACCAGGATTGTCATCCAGCCCGACTTGCCGGAGTCATGGAAGCGCTTCACATGCACCGCAATCCACGGCCAGACGAACAGGATGCCGATAAACCCGATGAAGGGAGAGACAAATGCGCTGATCAAGGACAGCGCCGCGCTGATGGCAAACAGGATGAGCACTGCCCGCCAGTAGGCAGGCTGATCAATCCGCCCGTTCGGGGTCAGGAATAGTTCCATGGTCACGTCCCTTTAATGTCCGGCCGCATAAGGCGCCTGCCAAAGTCAAGAATGGCAGCCAAAAAACCGCAAGGCCCCTGCCGTTACGGTAGCAGGATTACCAGACACAACCGGTTTAGGGAACGTTAAGTTCGCCAGCCGCCCGCAAAATTGGTCAGGCGAACTCCACCATGATCTCGTCGGCCGCCACGCTGTCGCCCGCCTTTACGTTGATGGCCTTCACCGTGCCGGTTGCGCCTGCACGGATAATGTTCTGCATCTTCATCGCCTCGACGATGCACACCGCCTCGCCTTCCTGCACTTCCTGACCCATCGTCACGTCCATCGACACGACCAGCCCCGGCATGGGCGAAATGACCAGCTTCGAGGTATCCGCCTTCGGCTTCTCCGGCAGGCGGGCGTGCATGTCGGCCACAAACGGGGTACACACAAGCGCGCGCAGCGCCACGCCGCGATGCCGGAAGAGATAGCCCTCGGTCCGGTCGGCAAACTTCACGGCAAACGGCTTGCCGTCCAGCACGCCGTCCACAAGATGCTCGCCCGGATGCCAGGACGTCACAAGGCTGTGCGCCTTGCCGCCATCCACCGTGATCTGAGCTTCCCCGTCCTTGCCGATATCAATGGTCACCGGGTGATGCTTGTCGCCCAGGATCACCACCCAGTCCTTGCGCATCGAGGCCGCCGGATCAGACATCTGCCCCGAAATCTGCGCCGCCCGGCGCGAGAAGAAGGCATGCACATAGGCCGCCGAGCAGATCAGCTGCGCTTCCTGTTCCTTCGTCGGCTCTGTGCCCTGGAAGCCTTCGGGGAACTCGTCCTTGATATAGGCCGTCGTGATGTTGCCCGAGCGGAACCGCTTCTCGTCCACAACCGCCGCAATGAACGGAATATTGTCCTGGATGCCCTCGATGTGGAACCGGTCGAGCGCCTCGCCATGCGCGTCCAGCGCCGCGTCGCGGTCTTTGCCGTGGGTGATCAGCTTGGCGATCATCGGGTCGTAGAACATCGAGATTTCGTCGCCCTCGCGCACGCCGGAATCCAGGCGCACGGTCCCGCGCGCCACTTTCCCTTCCGCAGGCGGATGGAAGCGCTTCAGGCGGCCAATCGAAGGCAGGAAGTTCCGGTACGGATCTTCCGCATACACCCGGCTCTCAACCGCCCAGCCATTGATCTTGACATCAGACTGCTTGATCTTCAGCTTCTCGCCGTAAGCCACCAGCAGCATCTGTTCGACAAGGTCCACCCCGGTGATCATCTCGGTCACCGGATGCTCGACCTGCAGGCGGGTGTTCATTTCCAGGAAATAGAAGCCCTTGTCCTTGCCGGACGCCACAAACTCCACCGTCCCGGCGCTGTCATAGTTCACAGCCTTGGCGAGCGCCACAGCCTGCTCGCCCATCTTCTTGCGCGTCTCCGCGTCGAGCAGCGGCGATGGCGCTTCCTCGATGACTTTCTGGTTCCGGCGCTGGATCGAGCATTCGCGCTCGTTGAGGTAGATGCAGTTGCCATGCTTGTCGCCCAGCACCTGGATTTCGATGTGGCGCGGCTCCAGGATGAACTTCTCGATGAAGATCCGGTCATCGCCGAAGGAGGCTGTCGCTTCGGCCTTCACCGCCGGGAAGCCTTCTTCGACTTCCTTGTCGTTGGCCGCCACGCGAATGCCTTTGCCACCGCCGCCAGCCGACGCCTTGATCATCACCGGATAGCCGATCTGGCGGCTGATCTCGACGGCGTGCCTGGTGTCGGTGATGAGGTCCATATGCCCGGGCACGGTCGAAACGCCGGCCTCCGCGGCCAGCTTCTTCGAGGAAATCTTGTCGCCCATCGCGTCAATCGCGTGCGCGTTCGGGCCGATCCAGCCGATGCCCTCTTTCTCGAGGCGCTTGGCAAAGCCGGCATTCTCCGAAAGGAAACCAAAGCCCGGATGGATCGCCTCGGCGCCGGTCTGGCGCACGGCGTCAATGATCTTGTCCTGGACGAGGTAGGACTGGGCCGCCGGCGAAGCACCGATATAAACGGTCTCATCGGCCATCTCGACCGCCATCGAGCCGGCATCGGCATCCGAATAAACCACGACCGTTTTGACGCCGAGCCTCCGGCAGGTCTTGATGACACGAACAGCGATTTCACCGCGATTGGCGATCAGGATCTTCTTGAACATGCGTCCTCGGCCCTCGAAACTGCAACAAACCCGTCTCCGTTAAGCCGCCCCTGCCCCCTTGTCCATGCTTGCCCCACCGGCAATTTGCTGCGCTGCCCCTTGCAGCCAAACGGCGCCCAACTAAAGCTGGCGGCCGATAAAAAATGACGGGAGGGTCAGGTTCATGGGCGGCGCAGGTAAATGGCTTCGGGGCATCGCAAGTGTTGGCGTTGTCATCATCCTCCTGCTCGGCGCAGGCTGGGTGCTGGTCGGGCCTGACTGGCGCGCCCTCATCGCCCATCCGCCCTCTGGCCGCGACGTTCTCTTCTGGTCAAATCCCCAGCGCGACGCCGCCTTCCGGATGATGGACCGACCTGCCCCTGATCATCGAATCGCGCCCCATCGCGGCCGGCGATACCTCCCGCGCCGCTGCCTGAAGGTCCCCCGCTGGACCTCGGCCCGCTCGACCTTGACGCCTATATGGCCTCCCAGAACGCCGCCGCCCTCGTCATCCTGCAGGACGGCAAGATCCGCCTCGAACGGTATGGCAACGCCTTCACGCCCAGCGGCCGCTGGACCAGCTTCTCCGTTGCCAAATCCCTCACCTCCACTCTTGTTGGCGCCGCGATCGTGGACGGACATATCGAGAGCCTCGAAGACCCCGTCACGAAATATATCCCCGGTCTGGCCGGCTCCCCCTATGACGAGGTGACAATCGCCCAGCTCCTGACGATGACCTCCGGCGTCGCCTGGAACGAGGACTATGAAGACCCCAATTCCGATGTCGCCCGCTTCGACAGCGCCGAGCCTGTCGCCGGTGAGATCGGCATCGTCACCTATATGCGCGGCCTCGAGCGCGCCCATCCCCCCGGCGAAGTCTGGAACTACTCCACCGGTGAAACAAACCTCATCGGCGTCCTCGTCAGCGCCGCCACCGGCAAGCCCGTCGCAGACTATCTCTCCGAAAAGATCTGGGTGGCCTATGGCATGGAACAGGACGCCACCTGGCTGCTGGGCCAGGACGGCCACGAAATCTCCGGCTGCTGCATCCAGGCCTCCACGCGCGACTTTGCCCGCTTCGGCCAGTTCATCCTCGACGGCGCCATGACAGATGCGGGCCCCGTTGTCCCCGCCGGCTGGCTTGCCGCCGCCACCGTCAAGCAGGCAGACATCAGCGAGCCCGGCTATGGCTACGGCTATCAGTGGTGGACCTGGGACGAGGGCGCCTTCATGGCCGACGGCATCTTCGGCCAGGGCATCTTCATCGACCCGGCCCGCAACCTCGTGATCGCGTCCAACGCCAACTGGACCACCGCGCTGGGCCTGCGCGATGGCGAATGGCCCGCCCGCTCGGACTTCTACCGCAAGGTTCAGGCTGCAATCGACGCCGAAGCGGCGGAGTAAAGCCTCACCAAAACCATGTGTAACCGGGGACATGGGTTACAGGTGTCATGGTATTTTCCGTGTGCAGCTGGAGTTGACGCGCCTCGGCAAATCCACCAGACGCGACGCCTGCGAGCTCCTCCGGGAACTGACGGAAACCACCAGTACCCGCTTCTGTCACAACATGTCCTCCGGGCTGGCCTGCCCCATGGCCTGCCCTGCCCCCGCCACTTCGCAGGGGAGGAAAAGGACGCTTGCCTCCCTGTGTCAAATATGTTAGTGAACGCTCACTTTTAAGGAGAAGGCCCCATGCCCGTCATCCGCCTCGACCTCGCCGCCCTCATGAAATCCGGCCAGATCACGCCCGAGGAGGCCACCCGGCTTGCCGCCCTCGCCCTGCCTGGCACGCGCGCCGGCCTGGCGGTCAACCTGCTCCTGATCTTCGGCGCCGTCGCGGTCGCCATTGCCGCCATCGCCCTTGTGCCCAATGCGGCCACCGGCCTGATGCTCGCCCTCGGCGCCATCACGGGCGCGGAAATCCTCCGCCGCCTGAAGACGGGTCCTGTCACCGGCGATAGCTTTGCCCTCCTCGCCACTGCCCTTGCCCTCATGGGCACACTCGGCCTCGCCGGCTGGACCGCCTGGCAGTTCCAGGACGCCCCCGCCACCGCCCCTGCCGTGCTGGTCACCTTCGTGCTCGCCGCCGGCGCCCTCTGGTATTGCTCCGCCTTCCTCGCAGCCCTGGCCGTCCTCGCCCTCGGCGCGGTCTTCGGCACAGGAACGGGCTACTGGCATGCCAGCTACGGCCTCTTCGTGGAGGAGCCGGTGATCACGATCGCTGTCTTCGGCGCCCTCGCCGCCGGCCTCTATCAGCTGCGCGCAACGCTCCCGGAAGCCTGGTCCAATCTCACCACTGTTGCGGCCCGCACCGGTCTTGTCCTTGTCCATTTCGGCTTCTGGGTCGGCTCGCTCTGGGGCGATGTCATCGGCGACAGCTGGCTGCCCTATGGTTCGCGCTCGGAGGCTGGCCGCATCCTTCCCTGGATATTCTCCCTCGGCTGGGCCGGCTTCTCCCTCGCCCTTGCCCTGCGCACCCCGCGCGGCGGCTTCCTGTCAGTCAGCGCCCTCGTCTTCCTCGCCATCCATGGCTACACCCAGTATTTCGAGACCTTCGGCGCCGAGCCGATGAGCCTCCTCATCGCGGGCCTCGTCCTGGTTGGCCTCGCCATCGGCGTCGCCCGGTTCGTCCGCCGGGGCGAGCTCAAGCCTGACGGATGAATTTGGAAAAGGTGTAGATCAGGTCTCGCGGCGCCTCGGCCGTCATCAGGCTGTCGACAGGATCGTCGCGTCTTGCCAGCATGGTCCCGGCAACTTTCGTGGATTGGCCGTCTTTGTCCACGCGGAAGTAGTTCATCGACCAGAGCGGAAAGGCCCGCGTTCGGGAGCATTCGGCCAGGATGCGCACCACGCCGCTATGCCGGTCGTCCTTCATTATCCGGCCGAAAATGTCCTCTACCTCTGCGCGCGGACCCTCGATCAGCTGCATGAAGCTCGCCCCATTATGGGCGAGGTAGCCGGTGATGTGGCGCTCTTCATTATTGGACTGGGAGGTGTTGAGAATACTCAGCATATCCGTCTCCGTCAGGCCGGGACGGGCCGTGCTCACATAGATCAGGCGGAACAGGTCATGGCTCATGCAGATAGAACGAACAGCCATATATACCGGTTCCCGGCAAGCTGCTGCACCGCCCGGTTGCCCCGCCGCCCCCGCGCCGCGCGCCACGCGGGCGCGCCCCTCCCTTGACTTCCCCGCCGGCCCCCAGCCCATTGATAAGGCAGCAAAAACCGGACCGGGATAAAGGAAACACCAGATGACCCAACGAGACCTTGAAGGCCGCACCGCTCTGATCACCGGTTCGGCCACCGGCCTTGGCCGCTCGATCGCCCTTAAGCTCGCCGAACGCGGCGCCAGCGTCATCATCAACTGCACCAAGTCGATTGCCGATGGCGAAGCCACCGTCGCCGATTGCCAGGCCGCCGGCGCCCAGGCCCGTCTTGTCCCGGCGGATATCTCCACCGATGAAGGCTGCCAGAAGCTCGCCGATGCCGCCGCCCAGGCCGGCCGGCTCGACATCCTCGTCAACAATGCCGGCATAACCAAACATGCCCGCGATCACAGCGACCTGGACGCCCTCAGCCGGGAGGATTTCCTCAACCTCTACTCTGTCAATGTCGCCGGGCCCTTCATCCTTCTGCAGAAAACCAAGGACCTGCTGGTCGAGGCCCACCGCCAGACCGGCCGCGCCTCTGCCGTCCTCAATGTCTCCTCCATTGCCGGTGTGGCCGGGGTTGGCTCATCGGTCGCCTATGCCGCCTCCAAGGGCGCGTTCAATACCATGACGATCAGCCTCGCCCGGGCGCTGGCCCCCGCTATCCGCGTCAACGCCGTCTGCCCGGGCTTCATTGGCACCCGCTGGTTCAAGGACACGATGAGCGAGGAGCAATACACGAAGATGGAGGCCGGGGTGGCCGCCTCGGTCCCCCTGAATGTCGCCTCCGGCCCGGACGACATTGCCGATTCCGCCCTGTTCCTCGTCAGTGACGCCTCCCGTCACATAACTGGTGAAACCCTGCTGGTGGATGCCGGCATGCACCTTGGCTATGCCCCGCTGAAGGCACGCTGACTCGCCCTCTGCCTGATTTCTGGACGCTGCAGCGCACAATTGCGAGGCAAGGGCATCTGCATCTGCCTAAAACAGCGGCGTTCCGCCCCCTCTCGCCGGTGTTCCCGTCAGGGCAGCATCGGCAAGACCGGGAAAGCCCGGCACTTTCGTCCATGGCGCTCAAGCGGGAGCGTGATCAAAAGACGGGGTTAACACGCATGCGTATGAAATTTCTTCAGGCGGGAGTCGCACTGGCTGTCATGGTGGCGGCTGCCGGCACTGCCTCGGCCCAGGGTGAGTTCTCGGGCAACGTCGCTCTGACCACAGACTATGTCTGGCGCGGTGTCTCCCAGTCCAACGGCGACATGGCCATCTCCGGCGGCTTCGACTATTCCAACGGCATGTTCTATGCCGGCACCTGGGCATCGAACGTCGATTTCGGTGACGCGTCCGACACCAACGTGGAAATCGACTTCTATGGCGGTCTTGCCGGTGAACTCGAAAGCGGCATCAGCTGGGATGTCGGCGTGATCTACTACGCCTATCCCGACGCGGAGGAATCCGACCTGGACTTCGTCGAAATCAAGGGCGCGCTCGGCTATGCCTTTGAAGGCGGCCTCGCTGTCGGCGGTGAAGCCTATTACGACATCGACAACAAGAACCTCTATCTGAACGCCACGGCAGGCTATTCCCTGTCCGACGCCTTCAGCGTGGACGGCAGCGTCGGCAACTACCAGTTCGATGCTGGCGGCGACTACACCAACTGGTCGCTCGGCGGCACCTACTCCGCCCTCGGCTTCGGCTTTGACCTGCGCTACTGGGATACCGACATCGACGCCACCGACATCGCCGACGAGCGCATCGTGTTCACCATTTCGCGCTCAATGTAATCTGCCTGAAGGACCTGGAAACAGGGCCTGAAATCTGAAGCCGCGTGCGGGGTGTCTGTTTTCCCGGCACGCGGCTTTCTTTTTTCGCGTTTACGAAGAGGGGGTAGAACCGCCTCAAAAGGCGGTTTATAGGCATGATCTTTCCCTGAGGAGAGGCGCATGCGAATTGGTGTTCCAACAGAAATCAAAAAGCAGGAATCCCGTGTCGGCCTGACACCTGAAAGCGCTGGCGAGCTCGTTCGCGCGGGCCATCAGGTGAACATTCAGGCAGGCGCGGGTGTTGCTTCAGGCTTTGCTGACGAAGCCTATACCGCCATCGGCGCGGCAATCCTGCCCGATGCCGCCGCCCTGTTCGGCGAGAGCGAACTGATCGTAAAAGTGAAGGAACCGCAGCCGGAAGAAACCGCGCGCCTCACGAAGAACCATACCCTCTTCACCTACCTCCACCTCGCTCCCGATCCGGTCCAGGCCAGGGGCCTGATGGATTCCGGCTGCCTTGCGATTGCCTATGAAACGGTGACCGATGCGCATGGCGCCCTGCCGCTGCTGCGCCCGATGAGCCAGGTGGCCGGGCGCATGTCGATGCAGGTGGCTGCCGGCGCGCTGATGCGCACCAAGGGACGCGGCCGCGGCATCCTGATGGGCGGCGTGCCCGGCGTGGCGCCTGCAAAGGTCGTCATTATCGGCGGCGGCGTCTCGGGCACCCATGCCGCAGAAATCGCTGTCGGCATGCGGGCCGATGTCTGGATCTTCGACCGCAACAATGAACGCCTTGGCGAGCTCGACGAGCAGTTCCGCGGCACCGTCAACACGATGTATTCCACCGCCCACTCCCTCGCCGAAGCGATCAAGGACGCAGACCTCGTGATCGGCGCTGTGCTGATCCCCGGCGCCTCGGCTCCCAAGCTGATCAGCCGCGCGCAGCTCTCCACCATGCAGCCGGGCTCGGTACTGGTGGACATCGCCATCGACCAGGGCGGCTGTTTCGAGACAAGCCATCCGACCACGCATGATGACCCCATCTACGAAGTCGACGGCATCCTCCACTATTGCGTGGCCAACATGCCCGGCGCCGTGCCGCGCACTTCCACCTACGCGCTCAACAACGCCACCCTGCCCTTCGTCATGCAGATCGCCAATCTCGGCGCCCGCAATGCCATCAACGCCAACAAGCATCTGGCC
Organism: Hyphomonas sp.; assembly: GCF_018402285.1. Classification (GTDB taxonomy): domain Bacteria; phylum Pseudomonadota; class Alphaproteobacteria; order Caulobacterales; family Hyphomonadaceae; genus Hyphomonas. Next base: position 91,846 of record NZ_JAGYJH010000001.1, read on the forward strand.
AATGGACTCACGGTCGATCAGGGCACCATCGCCCACAAGCTCGTCGCCCGCGACCTTGGCGAAAAATATGTGCGTCCGGAATGGCTGACGGTCATCTGACCATCTGACTCCAGATGTAAAAGCCCGGACAGCGTCCTGCTGCCCGGGCTTTTTGCTGCCTTGCGCTGCGGCCTCAGGGTTTGATGACCTCGCCGCGCGCCATGACGAAGCTGACAGATTTCAGCAGCTTCACATCCGCCACCGGGTCTCCCTTCACGGCGATGATGTCGGCGCTCTTGCCGGGCTCCAGTGTGCCGGCCGTTTCGGTGATGCCGAGCAGGTCGGCCGCGTTCACGGTGGCCGCCTTGATGGCTTCCATCGGCGGCATCCCGAAGCGCACCATCAGCTCGAACTCATCCCCGTTGCGGCCATGCTTCGAAACGCCGGCATCGGTGCCGAAGGCAATCGGAACGCCCTTGGGATAGAGGATTTCGAGGCTCTTGCCGGTGATGCCGATGCGCCATTCGATCTTGGCGCGCACATCGGGCTCATACGCGTCGGGATTGGCTTCCAGCCGCTCGATATATCCGTTCACGGTCGAAAGGGTCGGCACATAATAAGCGCCCGAGGCCACGAACGCCTCGATGGTTTCCGGGTCAAGGATTGTACCATGCTCGATGGAATCCACTCCCGCTTCCAGCGCCAGGCGGATACCGTCCTCGCCATGGGCATGGGCCGAGACCTTCTTGCCAAAGAGGTTTGCCGTCTGCACGATGGCCACTGCCTCGTCCTCGAACATCTGCTTGCCAAGGCCCGCGCCGATCCGGCTGTTGACCCCGCCGGTGGTGGCGAGCTTGATCACGTCCGCCCCGCGCGACACTTGCAAACGGACCGCCCGGCGGCAATCCTCGGCCCCGTCACACGTATTGCCCGCTGCCTTGAAATAGGGACGCAGCTCGTCGCGGTATCCCAGCGAGCCATCCATATGGCCCGACGACACCGAGATCGAATTGCCCGCGTCCAGAATGCGCGGCCCCTGGATCTGGCCATCATTGATCGCGTCGCGCAGCGCCAGCACCGCCCCGTCGCTGTCGCCCAGATTACGCACCGTGGTGAAGCCTGCGCGCAGCGTCTTCATCCCGTTCTCCCAGGCGTCAAAAGCCTGCGCTGCCGGCGAGAGGGTGATCTCTTCCAGCTGCCCGGCAATCCCGCCGGAATCAGACGTGAGGTGGACATGCGCGTCGATCAGGCCGGGCAGCACATAGCTGTCCTTCAGGTCGATCACGCGGACATTGCGGCCCGCCGCCTTGAAACCATTTTCCACGGACACGATCTTGCCATCTGTCACGGTAATAGTGGTCGCCCCGCGCGGCGCATTGCCCGGCACATCCAGCACCTTTCCGGCGTGGATGATCACGGTCTCAGCGGCAGACGGCAGCGCCGCCGCAACGCAGAGCGCTGCAATTGCGGCAGCGCGTTTCAGGCTCAGGGTAAAGGTCATCGGATCAGTCCTCCCGGGTCAACAGATCTGGCATAACTCTTATAGGACGGTTGCGCCGAGAAAACCCTCATCATCCATCCCATCTCGGCTAGGGTGGGCAAAGACAAGGAGGCCCTCATGATCGAACTCATCATCGACAAGCGCGCGCGAGACCTTGGCGGCGGCTTTGAAGTCGGCCGCGTGCTGCCCTTTGCCAGGCGGCGGATGGTCGGCCCCTTCATCTTCTTCGACCAGATGGGCCCGGTGGATTTCGCCCCCGGCATCCCGCGCGAACTTGACGTGCGCCCGCATCCCCATATCGGCCTTTCGACGGTCACCTATCTCTATTCCGGCGCGATGACCCACCGAGACAGCCTCGGCTTCAAGCAGGAGATCCGGCCCGGCGCCGTCAACTGGATGACCGCGGGCAAAGGCATCACCCATTCTGAACGCCTCGAGCATGCCCGCATGAACGGCGCCCACATGTACGGCATCCAGGCCTGGGTGGCTTTGCCGCAGGAAGAAGAGGAAACCGGTCCCGGCTTCTGGCACCACCCGGCCGCCAGCCTTCCGGTCTGGAACGAGGCTGGTCTCAAGGGCCGCCTCATCGCAGGGTCTGCAGAGGGCATGGACGCAGGCGTAAACGTCCGCTCCCCGATGTTTTACATGCACTGGGACATGGAGAAAGGCGCCCGCCGCAAGGTGACCGGTGAATACACCGAACGCGCTGTCTATGTCACCACCGGCGCCGCAAACGTGGCCGGCCAGAAGATCGGCGCGGGCCAGATGGCAGTCCTTGGCAAGGGCGACGTGATCGTCACCGCGGAAGAGGCGTCCACCGTGATGGTGCTCGGCGGCGAACCGATCGGCGAACGCTTCATTTTCTGGAACTTCGTTTCCTCCTCCAGGGAGCGGCTCGAACAGGCAAAGGAGGATTGGAGACAGGGCCGGATGAAACTGCCCGATGGCGACGATCAGGAATTCACGCCCTTGCCCGAAGGCTGAAGACGGTTCAGGCAGCTCGCCCCGAATGCGGGCGCGCCAGTGCCTCGGCATCACCCTGCTTGGTGGACGTGGCGCTGGTGTTGAACTTCAGGATATAGACGATCGAGCCGTTCCGGGCTTCGCGCATTTCGATCTGCCCACCGATGGTCTGCATCAGCGCGCGCCAGACAAGCCGGTTTTCCGAGCTTTCGGAAAGATACTCTTCGGTCAGTTCGGTCTGCATCTGGCCGTTGGCAAGCCTGGCGGCTTCGACCGAGACCCAGCCCTGCTCGCCGCGCACGCCGCAGCGTACCCGCAGGGATCCCCCGCCCCGGCACACCTGGCCGAGCTCAAGCAGCACGGCCGAGAGCACCCGCGAAAGCACCCGCGCCGCCTTGGCGCTGTCGATCATTGTATCCTGCCCGCCCGGCTCGTCGATTTCGACGCCCAGGGTGGTGATGGCCGAGTGTTTCTGGGCAATGACCTGAGCAAGCGTCGTCTTCAGCGACACATCCGAGCCATCGACGATGCTGTCGCCGCCCTGTGTGATCGAGAGAACCTCATCCACGAGGCTGAGCGCCTGATCGGCAAAGCTGACCATCTTGTCGCCCGCAAGGCGCACTTCGGCGTCATCAAACGGGATCTGGCTGCGCGTTTCAAAGCGCGAAGCAATCGTGCGCAGCGTGCGCAGCGGCAGGCGCAGCTCGCGTGTAACCGAGCCGACAAAGCGCTCCACGGCAAGGCGGGCTTCTTCAGCGTCACGGCGGGCCTCGTCGGCCTCCTGGCGCAGGTCGTCCATGCGCGAAACGTCCGTATGGATAATAACCCGGCCACCCGAGCTTGTCGGCACGCAGGAGCGCATCACGCCGCCCACGTCTGCCAGCTTGCGCATCTCCGTACCGGGGCGGAAATCGGCCTGCTCGAGACCCTTGGGGAACCAGCGCTGGTGAACGGCGTTCTGGATGATCACATTGCCAGCCGCATCATAGATCGCGAAGGCTTCGGGAATGGCGGTCACAGCGTCCAGCAGCTGCTCATGGTTCTGGGCGGCGAGGCGCTTTGCCTCCATCTCCAGCAGCAGGTTGCGATAGGCGTTGAGGCTGGCGAAAGCCGAAGCCAGCGTCAGCACGATACCCAGCGCGACAATCGTAACGGGCAGGCCAACCGGTTCGAGCAGGAAACCAATCGTCGCCGTGGTAGCAGCGCCCAGAAGGAAACGGGCTGCAACATTCGCGACCGGCGAAACAACTGCCACCACGCCGGCGCACATGCCGAACACGATGGCAAACATAGAAACCTTGATGCCGACATCCCCCGTGGGCGCCAGCATAACGCAGAGGCCCCACCAGGCGCCAACGACACCGGTGGCAACTTCCGCCTTGCGCAGGAAACGTCCGCGCACGGGCCTTGCGGACGAACGGTCCCACCGGCTGCGGCTCCAGGCGATCTGCGAAATGGCAAAAACCCAGATCGGGATCATCCATCCAAACAGAAGCGCTGTGTTGGTGCTGCCAAACAGCGTGAACACGACTGCGGCGGAATTGATGATGTTGATGAAGCCCATGACCGTGAGTAGTGACACCAGGCGATGGTGCATATAGGCAGGGATGTCAGGCGTCTCACGGCGCTTGAGCCGTCCCACTCCGACGAGCGGGAACAGTATAACGTCTGAAAGGCCAATCGACATCTTCATGCGAGTATTACTAACAGGACATGATGAAGATGGGTTTTTACCGAACTGTGCGACCTTCAAGGTCCCTTTAACCAAAGAATAACTCTCTATGAGCCCGACAAACCGGACTTCCCTGGCAATTGTCGGCGCGGGCCCAGCGGGCCTCACCCTTGCGCAATTCCTGCGTCTTAAGGGGTATTCGGCAGCCACCCTGATCGAACAGGCAGACCGTGTCGGCGGAAAATCCGACAGCCTTGACCTTGGCGACATCGTTGCGGAGATGGGCACGTGTTACGCCACAGGCGCCCACAAGGATGTTGTCGGGTGGATGAAGCGCCAGGGCGGTGATCTGCGCATCCTGCGCAAGACGACGATCGATGGCGCCGGCCTGAAGGATTATATTGGCGATGCGGGCGGCCCGCCGCTGGGCGCGCAGGTGCTCAGCTATCTGGCAAAGCGCGACCGCCTTCTGAAACAATTGAAAAGGACGCCGGACAAACCTTCCCTTCTGGCCGAAGCGGCCATGCCGACGGATGCCTGGCTGGCTGAAAACAAGCTGCCGAAAATGACCCGGCTGATGTACCGCGCCATCACCTCACTCGGCTACGGTTACCTCAACGAAGTCTCGATCTATCAGTCGATGCAATGGGTCGATCACCACACCATCCTCAGCGGGGCCACCGGAAAGCTGATCATGCCGGCGGCCGGATGGTCGGATTTCTGGAATGTCCTGTCGCAGAATTTCGATGTCCGCCTGTCCAGCAGCATCCTGAAGATCGAGCGTTCGGGACAAGACAGCCTGTTGCACTTCAAGGATGGAACCCAGCTTGCTGCAGGCGCCCTTGCCTGCACCATCCCGATGGATAACTGGGCCAGTCTGGTGAATAATCCGACGGCAGATGAAACAGCCGTCGCCGGCGCGATCACCTGGAAGGGCTATGCTACGTCGCTGATCGTGGTGGAGAACTGGTTCACCAGCGAGGACATCCGCTCCTTCTCCAAGGCCTTCCTGCCCGGCTCCTATCCCGGCCAGCTGATCTCGGCGCGCTATGAAGGTTACAGCCCGGATTTTGGCGGGCATCTCTATGTCACCGGCCAGATCCCCGGCGACTACACCCTTCCGGAACTGCGCATCTTCCTTGAGCGCGACCTGGCAGACCTCGGCGCCAGTCTCGTCAATGTGGTCAACGCAAAGACCTGGCGCTACTTTCCCCATTATGACCTGAAAGCCATCAGCGCGGGCCTCCTGGGCACCATGCGGGGCATGCAGGGCCAGGCCGGCACCTGGTATACCGGCGCCACCTTCTCGCATGAATCTGTGGCGAATGTGTCCCGCTTCAACAAGGCGCTCACGCCCGCATTACTGGCGCGCCTGAAGGGCTGATCGCAATCCGTGCATGAATAAAGCGGGCGGGAGGCAGTTCATTGCGCGCCTGCATAAGTGTTATCGGCCACGGGCAGGATCACGAACCTCAGCCCAGCCCCCAGATGTCAGGCGTTGAACGACACGCCATCGGAGGCTTTCAGATGTCCACACTTCTTGTCATCAATTCCAGCGCCAATACCGGCGATTCGGTGTCGCGCACCCTCATCGACGACGCCGTCGGCCAGTTCCTCGCGGCAGCGCCGGGCATCAAAGTCGTGCGCCGCGACCTTGGCACCACCCCTGTCCCCCACCTCACCACGGCGAACCTCGCCGGCGTGCGCGGCACCCCCGCCACCGAGGAAGAGCATTCGGCCCGCGCCCTGTCAGACCTCCTGATCAGCGAGCTGCGCACTGCCGACACCGTCGTGATCGCCGCACCGATGTACAACTTCTCCGTGCCTACCAGCCTGCGCTCCTGGTTCGATTTCGTCCTGCGTGCCGGCGAGACCTTCAAATATTCCGAGGCCGGCCCGGAAGGCCTGCTGAAAGGCAGGAAGGTCGTCGTGCTCACCTCGCGGGGCGGCCTCTATTCGGAAGGCCCCGGCGCGGCCGCCGACTTCCAGGAGCCTTATCTGCGCCACCTGCTCGGCTTTGTCGGCATCACGGATGTGACCTTCATCCACGCCGAAAAAATCGGCTATGGCCCCGACGCCCGCGCCGCCGCCATCGCGTCGGCCAGAGGCCAGATCGCCAAGGTGGCCAGCACCTTCTCCACCGTCGCTGCCTGACCCTCCCGGCAACCGGCCACCCCTGCCGGATGGCAGCGACGCCGCGCCCGCGCTCGTCTCCCGAGCGCGGGCGCCTTGCGCTTGGGAGGTCGCCAATCCGTTGCTTGCCAAGCCAAAGACCACGCCTTAACGCTGCCAGGCAAGGTGCCGGCGTGGTGGAACGGTAGACACAGGGGACTTAAAATCTGTTGGCAACCCTTCACGTCTGCACGGGGTCGAGTGGAAAAAGTAGAAACAAGAACAGGAGGTTGTGGAGCGCTTAGAAGAATGAAAAATTTGCAAGGGCAGAAGACTAGGAGCCAATTGGGAGCCAATACAGTCAGAAAGCCTCGCAAGCGGACGTGGTGGAATCGGTAGACACAACAGACTTAAACCATGTGATTGAGTGCCCCGGTGGAAATGCCGGGAGTAGAACTGCTCAAATTCGGGGAAAGCTAAGGGTCCAGATCGGACCGATGCCAATCCCGAGCCAAGCCTGGCGAAAGCCGGGAAGGTGTAGAGACTAGACGGGCAGCATCTAAGGTCAGCGCGCTGACTATGATGAAGGGATAGTCCAGACCACAAACGGTGCCTTTTGCTTCTGCAGTCTGGGCGTCGGCGGTGAAAACCGTAGTCGGTAAGAAAATCTGTCGGGGGTATCCCCGTGCGGGTTCGAGTCCCGCCGTCCGCACCATTCTTGTTTGATCCCGTGTCTCTGCGCTCAAATAAATCGTGCTCATGGTTGCGGTGCGGTTCGAGCTGGCTCCTCGCGCCCGGACCATTCTCTCCCACTGAAACGAAGACTGAGCGCTGGGGCGCCGGTCTCAGGCATTTCTTGGTTTGACGGAGGGAACGACGGCAAGTCAGCAGCATGGCGACAGACCCGCCCTTGGGGAGCTTTGATCGTCCGTCATTTCGTATCCCTTGGGTTTACCAAGTGCGATGCATTCAAGATACCGAGCTTATCAAATTTCGAAAGCCAGCTATTTTGTATCCCATGACGCGACAAAACGAGACAAAGCTAAAATGGCTGCTGGAGACCGTACTGCCGGGTCGGCTGGTCGATACGCCGACGCTGGAGCGTCATGGCATCACGCGCATGCTTGCCCACAAATACATAGACAGCGGCTGGCTCGAACCTGTCGTGCGCGGACTCTACCGACGTCCGCAGGCCGACGTTCGCAGCGAAGACTGGCAACTCGTCGTGCGCTCGCTGCAGCACGGTATGGACTATTCATCAGTCGTCGGCGGACGCACTGCGCTGGAGCTACAGGGGCTCGCTCACTACGTGCCGATGCGAGGTGATCAGGACGTCCACCTTTATGGCGATGCGCACCCGACCTGGCTGAAGCGGCTGGATGCGGCTGGACGCTACCGGCTGCACAGCACCAAACTGTTCGACATGAGCGCTGATGAGGAGACGACGGAGGTCGACTCACCCGTCGGCCCGCTAAAGTGTTCAACGCCGGAGCGTGCCATCCTCGAGCTGCTGGATGAGCTGCCAAGGTATGAGAGCGCTCATACAGTCGATAAGGTCTTTGAAGGCCTCGCCTCTGCGCGCCCCCGCAGACTGGAGAAGCTGCTGGCGTCATGCACGAGCATCAAGGTGAAGCGCCTCTTCTTCGTCTTCGCCGACAAGCACGGCCATGCCTGGCGTCGTCATCTCTCGCCAGAACGGTTCGACCTCGGTTCGGGGCCTCGTGCCCTCTTTGAGAACGGCCACTACCATCCACACTACGCCATCTCCGTGCCGCCGGAACTGATGCCGCAAAGTGAGGCTCGCGATGGTGCGTGAGCGATATGTGGATCAGGTCCGGCTGCTGGTCGATATTCTGCCAGCCGTAGCGGCAGAGGACGACTTCGCCCTGAAAGCCTGTGCGGCGATCAACTTTCATGTTATATTACTGATCGGGAAGATTTTAGCATAAATATACCGCCAAGAGCTTACAACTACCCGTTCGGGAACATTTTGCTTGACGCCAGCCCGCTAATCACATATCTTCCCGTTCAGGAAGATAATGATAATGACACCAACAGATATTGGAATCACCATACGCGCCGCACGAAAGGCGCAAGGCCTGCGGCAGGACGAACTTGCGGCTGCGGCCAATGTCGGCGTGCGTTTTCTGATCGAGCTCGAAGCCGGCAAGGAAACCGCCCAGCTCGGCAAGACGCTGGCCGTTCTGTCTGCGCTCGGTATCGACGTGGCGCTATCCACCCCTGACGAGGCGCGGCGCATGACGCGGCGGCTGATCGTCTGGTGGAACGGCGCGCGTGTTGGTCAGCTCGCCCTGAACGAATACGGCGAACCTGAGTTCACCTATGCAGCCGACTGGCTCGCAACCTCGAACGCGAGGCCGGTTTCAGCGTCCTTGCCGCTGCAGCCCGAACCCTTCGACCGGAGGGCAACACTGCCCTTTTTCGAGGGTCTTCTGCCGGAGGCGGCCCAGCGCACTGCGATTGCGCAGGCGCTTGGCATTTCTGAACGAAATGAGTTCCGACTCCTGGAAGAAATTGGCGGCGAGGTCGCCGGGGCGATCGAAGTCTGGCCGGAGGATATGGAACCTGCTGTAGCAGGGTCGCCAGAGGCATCCCGAATTCTGAGCGATGACGAACTGGTCGCGCTGATCGACCGGTTGCCAACGCGCCCCATGCTGGCGGGCGGCGAAGACCGCTTGCGGCTTTCGCTCGCTGGCGCCCAGTCGAAACTGCCTGTGATCTGCAAGGATGGCCAGATCGCGCTGCCCGCACCAGGGCAGCCAACAACCCATATCCTGAAGCCCGAGATCGCCCGGTTCGAGGGCACTGCCGAGAACGAGGCCTTCTGCATGCGGCTCGCCTGCGCCATCGGGCTTGACGTTGCTCACGTCCAGTATCGCAGCATCAGCGACAAACGGTTCCTGCTGATCGAACGCTATGACCGGCAGACCGGCGAAGACGGGAAGACGATGCGTCTTCATCAGGAGGATTTCTGCCAGGCGCTTGGTTTCACGTCAGCGCGCAAATATGCAAGCGATGGCGGGCCGGTTTTCCGGGACTGTTTTGCCCTTATCCGGCGGGTAACGACGCGACCCGCAGCCGAAACGCTGAAGCTGCTGGATGCGGCCCTGTTCAACGCCATCATCGGCAATGCCGACGCCCATGCGAAGAATTTCAGCCTGCTCTATCTGCCGGACCGCACGCAGCTCGCACCGCTCTATGATCTTCTCTCCACCGTTGCCTATCCGGACCTCAGTCAACGCTTCGCCATGAAGATCGGCGGACGCCGGACGCTGGAGGAGATTTACCCCGCCGATCTCGACAAGTTTGCAAGGGACATCGAGATCCGCGCACCGTTCGTTCGCAGACGGATGGGGGAGATTGCAGAGGCCGTTATCGAGCAATCGGATGGTGTTGCGGCCGCGCTTGTGTTGGCGAGTGATCGGCGACAGCTGCTCAATGAGATATGCGATACCGTTGCCGGGCGAGCGAAGTTACTACTGGATCGGCTCAAGTCCTGATGGATACCCAGTCACCGTTACGCAATACCGAAACCGGTTCGCCCAATATCAGGATGGCGCTACTCTCCAACTGCGCGATCGCGCTGCTTGAGCATGCCGACAAGAGCGGCGGTCTTGGACTGACGCTTGATTGCCTGCACATGCTTCTCGGCCGAAGACTCTTTCGGCCCGGATTTCTGTCTCATCTTCACTCCTCGTATCAGTTACGATGAGCCAGAAATCCTCCTTAAGCAATTTAGCCGAACTGTCTCATGGTCGCTGACGGGGAACAGCCATTTTTTAAGCCTTTCTGCAAGTGTTTGCAAAAGGCATTCTAGCCCTCTTAAAATCCCTAGGCCCAACGGCCGTGCCGGTTCGAATCCGGCCGCCGGCACCAGTTTCACTCTGATCGGGTATCGCCGCGCCTACATGCGTCACGCTCAAGGCTGGTTGCGCCGCAGTTTCGGGGGGAGTGCCCCCGTTGCGCCATTTGCCCTTCTGCGAAAAATCGTTAGCTTTCCCGGCAAGAAGATCGCGGGGAAACGCACATGACGACTGGAGACCGGCAAGCCGCCGCGTTGCGGCCAGGCATTGCCGCGCAGCTCGGCCTGTTCATCGGTCCGGCGCTGGCCATCCTGATCGCCCTCCTGCCCCCGCCCGAAGGTCTGGAGCGAGGCGGTATGCTGGTGGCCGCTGTGCTCGTTCTCATGGCGGTCTGGTGGGCCACCGAGGCCGTGCCAATTGCGGTGACCTCCCTGCTGCCTCTCGGCCTTCTCCCCCTCACCGGTGTCGCCAGCCTGAGGGACATCGCCGCCCCTTATGCCGATCAGGTTGTCCTGCTCCTTCTGGGCGGGTTCATCATGGCGATCGGCATCGAGAAATGGCACCTCCACCGGCGCATCGCCCTCAACGTCCTTCTCTTGTCGGGCGCCCGCCTGAAACTGCTCGCGGGCGGCTTCATGCTCGCCACGGCCCTTCTGTCGATGTGGATTTCCAATACGGCCACCAGCCTGATGATGGCGCCAATTGCCCTCTCCGTCGCGGTGGCCGCCGGCGGTGGCCCGCGCCTTGCCGGCGCGCTTCTGCTGGGAATTGCCTATTCCGCCTCCATCGGCGGCCTCGCCACCCCGGTCGGCACACCCACCAACCTGATCGCCATAGGCTGGCTCAGCGAAAATGCCGGGATCGACATCAGCTTCCGGGAATGGATGAGTTTGGGCCTGCCGGTTGCCCTCATCATGCTGCCATTGGCCTGGCTGATCCTGACCTGGGGCCTCAGGTCCGACGCCGCCGCCGCCAGGGCCGCCGAAGCCACGATCCGCAACCAGCGCAACGCACTCGGCCGAATGACCACTCCTGAAACCCGCGTCGCCATCGTCTTCGGCGTCGTGGCCCTTGCCTGGATCACGCGCGAGCAGCTGGTCCAGATACCTCTCCTCGCCGGTCTCACCGACATGGGCATCGCCATTCTCGGCGCCATCCTGATGTTCCTTGTGCCCCATGGCAGCCATGCCCCTGAACACCAGCCCGGCGGCTGGGCGCTCCTTAACTGGGACGATGCCCGCGCTGTGCCATGGGATGTCGTCCTGCTGTTTGGCGGGGGCCTGTCTCTGGCTGCGGCTGTCCAGGCTTCGGGGCTCGCCGGATGGCTCGGCAACTCCCTGGCCGGCTTTGCCAATGTGCCGCCCATCATCCTCATCCTCATCGTCGTCGCGATCATCATCTTCCTGACAGAAATCATGTCGAATGTGGCCGCCATGACGACGTTCCTGCCCGTTCTGGGCGCGCTGGCGATGGCAACCGGCGTGGACGTGCGCAGCCTCATCATCCCTTGCGCGATGGCCGCCTCCTGCGCCTTCATGCTGCCGATCGCGACCGGGCCGAATGCGGTTGTCTTCGGCATGCGGCAATTCTCGATCGGGCGGATGATGCGGACCGGCTTCTGGCTCAACATCGCCTGCGTGATAATCGTGACCCTGTATTTCGGCCTCTGAGGCCGGACCGCAGCGGCGCCAGCCGGGTTGTCACAAATATACAATCGACGCGTAGGTTTAAGATACCTGCGCCCCGCGAGCTGTCAGTATTGTGTCAGATTTGTTGGGTTAGACGCTGCCCGGTGAAACGTGCATCCTTTGCCCTTATTGCCCTGACCTGCGCCGCGGCCCCGGCCGCGATGGCGGAAAACCAGGTCTGGACATCGATCGACCTCACAGCGGGCCCTTCAGCAGACGGGCAGCTGGGACCCCGTCTGGAAATCAATTCCCGCTACGAACCGGATGGCGCACCCTCGCGCATCGAACTGCGTCCCGGCGTGACCTACGCGCTGCGCCCTGGCGTCGAACTCGCAGGCGGCTACTACTGGGGCCACACAAACCAGTCCGGACCGGACCGGAATGAGCACCGCCTCTGGCAGCAGGCAAGCTATGACATCGCCCGGGGCGGGGGCTTTGAAGTGTCGGGCCGGACCCGCATGGAGCAACGCTACCGGGAGAGCTTTGACGACACCGGCGCGCGCATCCGCCAGCGTGTGACAGTGTCCTACAAGGTTCCCGGAACGCCGTTCACCCTCTCGGCTGGGCCGGAAGTCTATTTTGAATTGTTCAAGACCGATTGGGGCGCCGAAACCGGCCTGAGCGAAGTGCGGACCAAGGCGAGGATTGACTGGGCCGTGTCAGAGACGCTCGAACTGAGCCTTGGCTATCTCAACCAGTTCCAAAACGAGCAGGATGGACCCGACGAAAGCGACCGTCATATCCTGATCGGCCTGTCCAAAGCCTTCTGATCTGTCCCAACGAAAAGCGCGCCTCCCGTCAGGAAGGCGCGCTTAAAAATCTGGTCATCTGCGCAGGCGAGCCAGAGGCGTCTGCCTGCGGGAAAGATTAGGCCAGCTCGATGGCGCTGACCGCCGACTTGCCGGAACGCTTGTCGATGGCGGTGTCGTACGACACTTTCTGACCTTCGTTCAGGTGGGCGATACCCGAACGCTCGAGCGTCGAGATGTGCACGAATACGTCATTTCCGCCGTCGTTGGGCGAAATGAAGCCGAAGCCCTTCTGGCTGTTGAAGAACTTCACGATACCATTTGTCATTTATATAAGTCTCATAGTCATTGGTGGACTGACAATGCGTCAGCCCTTGCATATCGAATTTTGGAGAGTTTCTGAAACCGCAACTCACCTTGGTGAGCGCACGCGCCTGATCGTCCGGCCAATGTCGATGGCAGGCATATGCGCTATCCACAGGCAGAATGCAAGTTTAATTTACTGTCAGGCTCCGGACGCTCCGGAGCCTGACAGGTTTCTCAGTTAACGCGCTCGAACACCGCCGCGAGTCCCTGCCCGCCGCCAATACACATGGTTTCAAGGCCATAGCGCGCCCCGCGCCGGTCCATCTCGCGCAGCATCGTGGCCAGGATCCGCCCGCCTGTCGCGCCGACCGGGTGGCCAAGAGAAATGCCGGAGCCGTGTACATTGAGGCGCGCATAGTCCTCTTTGGAGAAGCCCATCGCCTTGGTGCAGGCAAGCACCTGCGCAGCAAACGCCTCATTCAGCTCGATCAGATCGATGTCTTTCAGGCTGAGACCGGCCCGCTTCAACGCTTTTTCCGTAGACGGAACAGGGCCAATCCCCATCACCGCCGGGCCGACGCCCGCCACAGCCCAGGAGACAAGCCGGGCGAGGGGTTTGAGGCCGTTGGCCTCTGCCAGTTCGCGGGTCATCACCAGACAGGCCGATCCGCCATCATTCTGGCCGCTGGCATTGCCGGCAGTCACGGTGGCTTCTGCGTCCTGCTTCAGGCGGATGGCCTTGAGCTTGGAGAGCACGTCCACCGTGGAGTCGCCGCGCGGATGCTCGTCGCTGTCGACAACCGTGTCGCCCTTTCGGCCTTTGACCGTGAACGGAATGATCTCTTCTGCAAACACGCCGGCCTTCTGCGCGGCCACAGCCTTGGCATGGGAGGCGGCGGCAAACTCGTCCTGCGCCTCGCGGGTGATCTGGTAATCGCGGCGCAGGTTTTCCGCCGTCTCCAGCATGCCGCCGGGCACGGGGAAGTTCTTCCCGCCCGCGGTAAGACGGCCATTAACAAGGCCGTCATGCACGGTCATGTTGCCCTGGCCGAGGCCCCAGCGCCAGTTGGTGGAATAGAACGGCGCGTTGCTCATCGATTCTGCGCCCCCTGCGATCACGCAATCCATCGCGCCGGTGGCCACCTGCATCGTGGCGTTGATGATCGCCTGAAGCCCCGAGCCGCAGCGCCGGTCGATCTGCATGCCGGTGACGTCCACCGGCAGACCGGCGTCCAGCGCCACAACGCGGCCGAGCGCAGGCGCGTCCATCGACGGATAGCACTGGGCAAAGATCACATCATCGACCTTGTCCCTGGCCAGGCCCGTCCGCGCCATCAGGCCCTCGACCACAGCCGCGCCCAGTTCATGCGCGTGCACGCTCTTGAACGAGCCGCCAAAACCGCCCACCGCCGTCCGTACCGGCTCGACAATCACCACATCGCGCATTCATTCCTCCCGGGACTTCTCTGAAATCTGGCCTCTGTTAAACCCGCCCTTTGCGACAACGCAACCCGGACGGGCTTGAGTTGTCAGCCCTGCTGGTCCCGGCCCCGCGCGGTGACCTGCTTGCGGGCTTCTTCCACGGCCGACGCTGAAACCGACCTGGAATGCTCGATCGATCGGGTCACTTCTTCCTTCATCGAGGCGGCGAAATTCATGCCGAAGCCGTCATCGATCAGGGCCTTGTACTTGCGCAGGAGATCCGGGTTGGTGGACGTCATCTCGGCCGCCATCTGCAGCGCAGCGGGAACAAGCTCAGCAGCCGGGTAAACGCGGTTGACGAGGCCCCATTTTTCCGACGTGTGCGCGTCGATGAAATTGCCCGTGAAGGAGAGTTCCTTGGCTCGGCTTATGCCGATCAGGCGGGAGAGTTTCTGCGAGAGCCCCCAGCCTGGCACGATGCCGACGCGCGCATGGGTGTCGGCAAAGCGTGTATGCTCGGAGGCGAGCAGCACGTCGCACATCAGGGCAAGCTCAAAGCCGCCGGTGATGGCAAAGCCGTTGATCGCGCCGATGATCGGCCAGGGATAGGCTTCAAGGGCTGCGAGCATGTTGATCGATTTGGAATCCTCGTCCGCGCCGAGGGCAAAGCCGGTCTGGCCCGCTTCCTTAAGGTCGATGCCAGCGGTGAACGCCCGGCCCGCGCCGGTCAGCACGACAGCGCGGATTTCCGGGTCGTCCTTCAGCTCGGTGAACACGCGCACGATCTCGGCGCGCAGGGCACGGTTGAGCGCATTGAGGGCGTCGGGGCGATTAAGCGTGACGAGGCAGACGGCGCCGTGGCGTTCGGTCAGGACGATGGGCTGGGACATGGGGCGTTCCTCCGGATATAGTCGCAAGAGGTGTTAGGACGGGCGGCAGGGCCCGCCAAGCCTGACGCGGCGTCCGCCCTTACCCTTTGCGGCGGGTTACCAGCCGGAAGACGCCGATCAGCGCGGCCAGGACAGCGATCGCCGCTGCCAGCCAGAACAGGCCGAACTTGACCGGGGTGATCCACACCTTGGCATCGAGCGCGTCCGCCACGCCCGACAGGGCGAGGGCCTGGACCGTGTTCTCGGTGAGATCAAGGATCAGGACGGCAAAGGCCGGCACAGAAGCGATCTTCCCCCACTTGCCGAAGAAGCGCAGCGCCATGCCCGCAAACAGGAGGCCGAAGCTCAGCGGGAACAGCGTGTCGATGATCAGGGTCACCCAGAAATGTGCGGTCTTCTGATCAGCTGTCAGCCCCTCAAACAGGGCGCGGACTTCGACGGGCTCGGACACAAGGTCGAGATAGGCCCCGCCGACAGAAGGGGCGAAAATCTCGAAGCCGGCGGCTGCAATGATCATCAGAGCAAAGAGCGCCCACAGGACCGGCGCGCGTGTCAGGAATTGCATATTGTCCCCTCCCCCGGGAGTTTCGCTGGCATTTTATAGCGCGGGGTTGGCGCAATGGTTGAAGTTTTTTGTCCCCTTATCGACGCTTTTCCGGTCAGGCCGGATCGAGCACAGGCTCCACGCCCAGGCTGCGCATCAGAGCCTCCAGCTCGCCCTGAACGGTCGTCAGCAGGGCAGTATCGCTCGCGCGGGCAACCAGCGCGACGCCATTGTCGCCCATGCCCAGATACCAGGGATAGGAACCGATGGAGACCCCGGGATAAGTCCTGGCAATGTCTCCGAGCCGTTCGGCAAGGTCACCCTCGCGCAGGCCCGCCCCGCGCAGCTGGACCTTGTGAACCCGCTCGCCGCCTTCCAGGCGCGGGCCGATGTCTTCGAGCATCGCGCGGGCAATCTGGGGCACGCCGGCCAGCGTGAACACGTTCTCCATCTGGAAGCCCGGCGCGCCAGAGACCGGGTTTTTCACGATCCTTCCCCCATGCGGAATGCGGGCCATACGGCGGCGGGCCGGGGTGAATTCGGTGTTCATGGCCCTGTAGCGTTCCGCCATCTCCGCCATCACCTCGGGGTGTTCCGAAATGCCGGTATTGAAGGCTGCCGCAATAGCGTCGGCCGTGATGTCGTCATGCGTCGGACCGATGCCGCCCGTGGTGAAGACGTAGGTGTACTTCGCCCGCAGCGCATTGACCGCCGCCACGATCTCCTCCTGCACGTCCGGCACCGTCCGGCACTCGAGAACCGGTATGCCGATCGGCTCCAGATACTGCGCGATCTGCTGGAGATTGATGTCACGGGTGCGCCCCGAGAGGAGTTCATCCCCGATCAGCAGGACAGCGGCGGTGGGCTGGGTCATTCAGTTTCCTCGAGGGCTTCATAGACAAGGCGGGCGGATGCGGCGCGGGCATCAAAGCCCGGTCCGGCGCCGCCGAAGTGCTGGATCATGCCGATGAAGTAAAGGTCGTTCGCAGGGTCCACCCAGAACCAGGTGCCCGCCGCTCCGCCCCACATATAGGCGCCGACAGGATAAGCCCGGTCTTTGCCCGGCTCCAGGACAACGGCCACATCAAGGCCAAAGCCGACCCCGGTCGCCTCATCGGCAGATGTGCCGTCATGGCCGATATAGACCCCGTTTGGCAGATGATCGGTCGCCATCAGGCGCACCGTCTCCGGCTTGAGGATCTGCACGCCGCCGAGCGTGCCTTCATTGACGAGCATTTGGGCAAAGCGGGCATAGTCGTCCATCGTTGAGACGAGGCCATGGCCGCCGCCTTCAAACGCAATGGTTTCCTTGCGGAACTGGAAGCCCGGGGCGCCGGCCGGGACAAAGCCCGAGCCATCCGGCGCGTTGACATAGACATCGGCAAACCGGTCATACTCTGCTTCGGGAACGAAGAAGGCGGTGTCCTTCATGCCAAGCGGATCGAAGAGGCGGGTCTGGAAGAACTCCCCAAGCGTCTGGCCCGACAGTTTCTCGATCAGATAGCCCTGGATATCGACGGAGATCGAATAGTCCCAGGTGGTGCCCGGCTCGTGCAAGAGCGGGATGGACGAGACACGCTGCATAAAGGTGTCCATGTCCGGCGCAGCGAATATATCGAGTTCCCGGAACCTGTCATTCACATAGTCGCCCCCGCGCAGACCATAGCCGAAACCGGCGGTGTGGCTCATCAGTTCCTGGATGGTGGGCTGGCGGCTGGCAGGCTCAAGGATGGGCTGGCCATCTGTGTCCATACCCTTGAAAACCTGCAGGCTGCCCAGTTCCGGGATGTGTTTGGAGACCGGATCGTCGAGCTGGAACCTGCCTTCTTCCCACAGCATCATGAGCGCCACGCCCGTGACCGGCTTGGACATGGAATAGATGCGGTAGATCGTGTCTCCGGCAAGCGGGGCCTGATCGGCTTGCCGGCGTATACCGGCCTGGATGTCGGAGACGATCTTACCGTCCTTGACCAGCCGGGTCGCGATGCCCTTCACCTGCCCGTCCGTCACATACTGCACCATCCGGTCTTCCAGCGCGCGAACCGCGTCCTGATCGAACGCCTCTGGCCCGGGCTGGGCCACAACCGAGAGGGGCTGAGACGTATCTTCGGGAACAGAGACGGCCGGGGCAGTAGCGCAAGCGGCCAGAAGGGCGGCCAGCGACAACGCCGCCGTTCCGGCAAGAGATTTCCTGAAGCTGGTCATGGTGTTCTCTCCCGCCATTGGTCTTGCCCCTAACTGGCAGCGGCTGCTCTCTTCGGCAAGGCAGCAGTTGATTAGGTGTGGAAAACAGCTCTTTGCCCTGCCATATTGGGACAATGAACGACACACATCTTCTCCTGCCCATGCGCACGGGCGAAATCCGGATCCACGATGCCGAAGGCTTCGAGGGGATGCGCCGCGCCGGCCGTCTCGTCGCCGAATGCCTCGACATGCTCGTGCCGGAAGTAAAACCCGGAGTGACGACCGAGCACCTGGACAATCTGGTCCGCCAATTCGTTCAGGATAACGGCGCGGTTTCGGCCACGATCGGTTATCGCGGATACCGCCATGCCTCCTGCATCTCAGTGAACCACGTCATCTGCCACGGCATTCCCGGCGGCAAGGCGCTGAAGGAAGGGGACATCGCCAATATCGATGTGACCCTCATCATCGATGGCTGGCATGGTGACCATAGCCGCATGTACGGCGTGGGCGAGGTAAAGCGCAAAGCCGAGCGCCTCATGGAAGTGACCTATGAGGCCCTGATGGCAGGCATTGCCGCAGTAAAGCCTGGCGGCCACTTTGGGGACATTGGCGGCGCGATCAGCGAGATTGCCCGCCTCAACCGCTACTCCGTTGTCGATGATTTCTGCGGCCATGGTCTCGGCCGCCTCTTCCATGACGAACCCAACGTGGTCCACTCGGCCAAGGCCGGAACCGGGCCGGTGCTCAAGCCTGGCATGTTCTTCACCATCGAACCGATGCTGAACCTCGGCCGCCGCGACGCTGCGATCCTTCCCGATGGCTGGACCGCCGTGACCCGCGACCGCCAGCTTTCGGCCCAGTTCGAACACTCTGTGGGCGTGACCGAAACCGGCGTGGAGATCTTCTCCGCCTCCCCCAGGGGCTGGCATGAGCCTTACAAGGTGACGCTCTGACCCGGTCTCGGAGGGGGAGCGCAGCGCAGACGAAAACCCCGCTGCCAAGGCCATCGCGACCGGCAGCGCGCCAGGCTCCTGAAGCGGGGCCCCGGACGACCATCAGATCCTGGAAAAGCTGCTCCAGGCCTTCATCCCGCGCCGGGCGCGAGGAGATCAAGGCGAAGGAGGTTATCCCCTCCTGGTCTGTGCTGGTAGCCTGTGTGCGCCGCGAGCTTCAGCATGAAAAGGACGAGCAGTTCTGCGTGATCTTCCTTGACCGGAAGAACCAGCTGATCCTGGACGAGATCATCGGCCGGGGCACGCTCGACCCTGCACCGGTCTATGCGCGCCAGATCGCGCGGCGGGCGCCGGAACTGCAGGCCTCCAGTCTCATCCTTGTCCACAATCACCCCGCCGGCGACCCCAAACCTTGGCGCGCAGACATCGGGATCACCGGCGAGATCATTGATGTGCCTTGGCTATTTGAACCTACCGTACACGGTCATCTCGTTTTCCGGACTTCCGGCCTCATCAAAGGCTGATCCGGCGCGTAATGCCGATGCGCGCGAGGAAGGCTTCGTCATGGCTGACGATCAGCAGCGCGCCATCATAGGCATTGAGGCCCGCCTCGACCGTTTCGAGCGAGGCAACATCCAGATGGTTCGTCGGCTCGTCCAGGATGAGCAGCTGGGGCGGAGATCGGCCGCCGAGGACGCAGGCAAGTCCAGCCCGCAGCCGCTCTCCGCCGCTGAGCGTCGATACGGTCTGCCGCGCGGCGCCCGCCCGGAACCTGAACCGCGCAAGCGCCGCGAGGCTGGCCCGTGTGCGCTGGCCGCCCGAAAGGCGCATGAGGGGTGTGTTGATGCCGATGCCGGAAAGGCCCGCCCGCGCCAGTGCTTCTGCGAGGCGCGCTTCCAGTGTCCAGTCGGCCTGGGCAAAGTCGTCTTCGGTGCCTTCACCTGCCTCAATGCGGGCAAGGCGCCCGAGCGCAGACCCGGCGCCGAACAGGCGCGCGAGGGTTTCTGCCGGCTCAGGCGTGAAGGACTGGCGCAAAGTTCCGATTGTGCCGGCCAGCCTGACGGCACCGAAGGCTGGCTGCGCCGCGCCGGCGATCAGCGTGAGCAGGCTCGATTTGCCGACACCATTGCGCCCCACAAGGCCAACGCGTTCCTGATTGAAACTGAAGCTGAGGTCTGAAAAAAGAACCCGGCCGTCAGCCAGGGCATATGTCACAGAGGCGAGTGTGATGGAGGCTGGCATTGCAAACATTCTTCCGGTGAACTGATCCGAGGGCGGTCATTTTCCGGAGAGTGTTCATGGCAGGGCGCCTCACGCTGACTTGTGGAATTCCATCCAGGCGGAGAAATTAGTCCCGCCCCGGGAAAAGTCCAACTCACCCGCCAGGTGAAACTGCAGCGCTCCCTGCGCCCTTCCCTGACGATAAGGCTTGCGGGCGGCAGCGGGACCGTTACCGTCGCGACATAATCCAGCGCGCCGGCAGAAGCGTGTCTTTCCTGGGAGGCGAGCAACACATGACGGCAACCGCAGACGCGGCCGACACCGGCAACGGGCATATCACCGGTTTCGGCACCAAGCCGTATCGCTCCTATGTGCTGATTGCCCTGACGCTGATCTACACGCTGAACTTCATAGACCGGACCGTCATCACGGTTGTCGCCCAGCCGATCATCAACACCTTCTCCCTGAGTGACGCCCAATGGGGCCTCCTCACCGGCCCGCCCTTCGCCCTGTTCTATGCGCTGATGGGCATCCCGATCGCGATGTGGGCAGACCGGGGCAACCGGGTCTTCATCATCGCGCTCTGCGTCGTTATCTGGTCTGTGATGACCGTATTGTGCGGCCTCGCCGCCAGCTTCATCTGGCTGCTGCTGTTCAGGGTCGGTGTGGCGATCGGCGAAGCGGGCTGCACGCCGCCGGCCAATTCCATCATCACCGATTACTACCCGCCCAAGAGCCGGGCGAATGCCATTGGCATTTACTCGATGGGGGTCACTATCGGCGGGGTGATGGCGCAGCTCTTTGGCGGCGCCCTCGCAGGCCTGCAGGGGGCTGATTTCGGAAACTTCCTGTCTTCCATCGGCCTCGGCGGCCTGTTCTCCGGCATCAACTGGGAAGAGGTGGAAGGCTGGCGCCTGGTCTTCGTAATCGTCGGCGCGCCGGGCGTCCTGGTTGCCCTGGTCCTCTGGCTGACGACGCGGGAGCCGCCGCGCGGATACTCCGATCCCAAAGGCAAGACGCCGATTGAGAAGGCCGGCTTCTTCGAGGCCTTCAAGGAGTTTGGCGCCAAGCCGACCTTCTGGTCACTATCTCTCGGGGCTGCCTTTGTTGCCTTTGTCGGCTATGGCCTGATCAGCTTCCAGGCACCGTTCCTGATGCGGGTGCACGGGGTAAGTGTTTCAGAAGCGGCCATTCGCTATGGCGCGCCGCTGGCCGCTGTTGCCGCGTTTGGCACGTTCCTTGGCGGCTTCCTGTCGGAAAAGTTCACCCCGCGTTTTCCGGCGATCGTTGCCTGGCTGCCGGGTGTGGGCCTGTTGATTGCCATCCCCGCCTACATAGCCGCCTTCCTGACGCCATCCCTGACGATGGCGTTCTGGATGTGGGTGATCGCGGCGATTGCCCACTACGCCTATCTCGGCGCGCAATACACCGTCTCGACCGCCATCGTCAGCCCGCGCTCCCGCGCGACAACGGTTTCAGTGCTGTTGTTGATTGTCAGCCTTATCGGGAACGGCCTCGGGCCGATGTTCACTGGCATGATGAGCAGTGCCTTCATGGGCGGCATCATCAAGAAGAACGGTCTGGAAGAGGCCTTCGCCACCTTCAATCCCGGGCTATGCGCAGGGCGGATGGCGGAGCTCGGCGAAATGGGTCCGGCCCTCTGCTCGGCCTACGCTGAAGGCCTGCGCCAGTCGATGGTGGCCACGGTCATATTCCTGGTTATCGCCGCTGCCTTCTACTTCCTTGCTTCACGCACCTTCCTGAAGGATCGCTGGAGCCCCGCCGCCGATTAAGTTTCAAACCATTTGCCTGACTGTCTTGGAGACCCGAATGACCGACGCCGCCACTCCCAGCCAGACAACCACCGAAGCCGTCCCGGGCTACAAGACCGGATACGGGACCCCGCTTTATCGCGGCTATGTTTTGACTTCGCTGCTTGTTGTTTACATCTTCAACTTCATCGACCGCTCGATTTTCGGGATCCTGACCGAGCCGATGAAGCTCTCCCTGCAGCTTGAAGACTGGCATATGGGTCTGCTCGGCGGCCTCGCCTTCGCCATCTTCTACACAACCCTTGGCATCCCGATTGCCCGCGTCGCCGAACGCCGCAACCGGATGCTCATCATCATCATCTCTCTGACCCTATGGAGCCTGATGACAGTGCTCTGCGGCTTTGCGACCAGTTTCCTGACGCTGTTCATCTTCCGCCTGCTGGTAGGCGTGGGCGAGGCAGGCTGCACCCCTCCGGCCCAGTCGGTGATCGCCGATTACTTCAAGCCGACAAGCCGGGCGACGGCCGCTTCAATCTACGCCCTCGGCGTTCCGCTGGGCGGCATGATGGCCGGCCTCGCAGCCGGTCCGATCAACGACTATGTGACCGGCGAAAATGTCTACAATCTGCTCGGTTCCTGGGGCTGGACCTGGGCGCAGGGTTTGGTGGACTGGAACAGCCTTGAAGGCTGGCGCATCGCATTTATCGCCGTAGGCCTGCCGGGCGTTCTCTTCGCCGTCATTCTGTTTTTCACGGTCAAGGAACCGCCGCGCGGCTATTCTGATCCTCCGGGCGCGCCGCGCAAGGCGGTGCCGGACGGGTTTGGAACGGTACTGAAGGATCTGATGCGCAAGCCCACCTATGTGCATGTGGTTGCCGGCGCTGCCGTTGCCTCCTTCGCTGGGTATGGCGTGGCTGCCTTCTCGACCTCGTTCCTGCTGCGCACGCATGGGCTGACTCTGACTGAAGCGGCGCTGATCTTCTCGCTCGTGCTGGGTCTGATGGCTGCGCTGGGCGTATTCCTGTCGGGCTTCCTCGCAGACAAGCTGTCAGTGCGCTATCCGACGGCACTCTCCTGGATGCCGGCGCTGGGCATGGGCCTGTCGGTCCCGCTCTACTGGCTTGGCTATCTCAGCCCTACCGTGCCGCTGATGATCCCGCCACTGATGCTGGCGGCGACGCTCCATTACTTCTACCTCGGCCCGATGTATGCGGTCTCCGCAGGCGTTGTGGACAGCCGGACACGGGCAACGGCCGTCGCAATCACCCTGTTTGCCGTCAACCTGATCGGTATCGGCCTTGGACCGACGCTCGCAGGCCTCCTGTCCACGGCTTTCAAGACGATGTTCATCAACGGATCAGACCTCGGCCTGACGCTTGCTATGTGCCGTGATGTGACCGGGCTCGCGGCTGAACAGGCCGCCGGGTGCCGGAGCGCGGACGCACGCGGCCTGCAGTACGCGATCGTGGTCTTTGCCTCGCTTTATGGCTGGGCAGCGATCCACTACCTGCTGGCCGGCAAGACGCTGAGCCGTGACATGCTGCCGAAAACTGCGTAAGGGCGCCGCCTATGGCGGTATACACGCAAGTTTCCGATGAAGCGCTCGCAGGCTTCCTCGCCGGGTATGATCTCGGCGAGGCGCTTGCGTTCAAGGGCATCGCCGAGGGCGTCGAGAATTCGAACTTTTATCTCGAGACGCGCAAGGGACGCTACATCCTCACCCTCTTCGAGAAGCGGGTGAACGCGGCCGACCTGCCCTATTTCATCGGCCTGAAACAGCATCTGTCCTCAAATGGCTTTCCTTGTCCCAAGCCGGTCATGGGGCAGGACGGCCAGGCGCTGCGCACGCTGGAAGGCCGCCCGGCGGTCATCGTCACTTTCCTGGACGGTCTCTCCCCCCGGCGCCCCAGCGCGAAGCAGTGCCGCGCCCTGGGTGAAGGGCTCGCGCGCATGCATCTTGCGCTCGCTGACTTCAAAGGCCATCGGGAAAACGCGCTCGGCCCCGCCTCCTGGCGACGGTTATGGGAGGGGCGCGGCGCAGACGCCGAAGCGCTCCAGCCCGGCCTCGAAGCGGAGGTGGATGCCTGTTTCGAGCAGATCAGCGCGGCACGCGCCTTTGCCGATGAGCTTCCGCGCGGCACCATCCATGCCGATCTCTTCCCCGATAACGCCTTCTTCCTTGGGGACACGTTCAGCGGCGCCATCGACTTCTATTTCGCCTGCACCGACGCCCTGGCCTATGACCTTGCCGTCTGCCTCAATTCCTGGGCCTTCGAGGAAGGCAACGCGAGCGATGCCTCGCGTCTGGAATATAATTTCTCCAAGGGATCTGCCCTGATTGCCGGATACCAGTCCGTGCGCCCGCTTGAGGCTTCTGAACGCGAAGCCTTGCCGGCCCTCTGCCTGGGCTCGGCCATGCGGTTTTTCCTGACACGGCTTGCCGACTGGTCCTCGACGCCGGCCGGTGCCCTCGTAAAGCCCAAAAACCCTCTTGAATACGCCGCCCGGTTGGCTTTCCATCGCAAGATGGCAAGCGCCGAAGGCTATGGGGCATGAGCGAACACCCGGTATCGGGACTTCCACGAGACACTTCACCTGCAGACGATGTCCTGCCTGCCTATGCCATGGCCTCGCGGCCGAGGCGCGTGAAGCGGGTCAAGCTTGCGCTCCTTCTGTCGTCAATGGCCGCCTGCGTCGTTGTGGCGATTGTCGGGTTTCTCGTGATGATGCTCAGTTTCATGGTTTTCGAACTGGCCGGCCAGACGCCGGGCCCGGCGGTCGGCGCCGGAGACTTTCGCGGCGGGGCGCTGCTGGCGGCCCAGCTGTCGGCGATGAATTTCATCCTGTTTTTCATAACAGTTCCAGCCGCCGCCCTGGCGCTGGGCCTGTCGATTGCCCGCTTCCCGCACAGGGGCATTACCCACATGATCCCTTACCTCCGCTGGGGCGCGATCTGGGGCGGCTTCCTCGTCGGAGGCACCACCTTTGTCTTTGGCCTGTTTGGCGGCCCGGCCTCGGCCGTCGGAGCGCTTATGTGCGGCGGAGCCATTGGCAGTCTGGCTGGCACCTTCTGCGGCTTCCTGTTTCACGCCATCGTACAGCCGGCCCGCCAGGTTACGGAAATGGATGTGAGTGTCTTCTGAAGCCGCCTTGACGGCGGCGCCAAAGCCCCGCACCCCGCTCCCATGACCGACAAAGACATCATCGAAATCTGGACTGACGGCGCCTGCAGCGGAAATCCCGGCCCGGGCGGCTGGGGTGCGCTCATCCGCTGGAACGGCCATGAGAAGGAACTCTATGGCGGCGATCCGGCCACGACCAACAACCGCATGGAAATGATGGCCGTGATCGAGGCGCTGGGCGCTCTCAAAAGGCCGTCAAAGGTCACGTTGAACGTAGATTCCACCTATGTGAAGGACGGCCTGACCAAATGGATCAAGGGCTGGAAACGCAATGGCTGGAAAACCGCCGACAAGAAGCCTGTAAAAAATCAGGAATTGTGGATGGCGATGGAAGAAGCCTGCAAGCGCCACGACATCACCTGGGTCTGGGTGAAGGGTCACGCCGGAGACGAGGGCAACGAACGCGCCGACGGCCTCGCCCGCAAAGGCACGGATGAAGTCCGCGGACAGAAATAGCCCTTCTGGAACTTATCGCCTGCAATGAAAAACGCCCGGAGAGCTAAAACTCTCCGGGCGTTTTTCTCAAAGGTCTCAGGAAGCTCAGGCGGCTTCTTCGATCTCGCTGGTTTTCTGGTTCGGGCGCGGATCACGCAGCACATAGCCCCGTCCCCAGACGGTTTCGATATAATGGTTGCCGCCGGTGGCCTGCTGCAGCTTTTTGCGCAGCTTGCAGATGAAGACGTCGATGATCTTCAGTTCCGGTTCGTCGAGGCCGCCATAGAGGTGGTTGAGGAACATTTCCTTGGTGAGCGTCGTTCCCTTGCGCAGGGAAAGCAGCTCGAACATGGCGTATTCCTTGCCGGTGAGGTGGACGCGCTCACCGTCGACTTCGACGGTCTTGGCATCAAGGTTCACCAGAATGTCGCCGGTGCGGATAACGCTCTCGGCGTGGCCCTTGGAGCGGCGCACGATGGCCGTGATCCGGGCAATCAGCTCGTCCTTGTTGAACGGCTTGGTGAGGTAATCGTCGGCGCCGTAGCCGAGGGTTTTCACCTTCGCTTCGATGTCCGGATTGCCCGAGAGGATCATCACAGGCGTGTTCACCCGGCTCATGCGCAGCTGCTTGAGCACCTCAAATCCGGTGATGTCCGGGAGCGACAGATCCAGGAGGATCATGTCAAACTCATAGACTTTGCCAATATCAACACCGTCTTCACCAAGGTCGGTGAGATAGACGTTGAAGCCAGCGGCTTTGAGCATCAGCTCGATTGAGCGGGCCAGTGCCCGATCATCTTCAATTAGCAGGACGCGCATCGCTCGTCTCCCGAATCATCCTAAGGTCAGTCGTAACTGGTTTGGTTAACATTGTGAATCCTAACGTACCTTTATTAACAGGTATTAAAAAAGCGTTGGAACACAGACGAATTGATTCACTTTCTCTGAACGGATCAGTTGCCGATCTCGGCGGAGGCCTGCCCCATCATGACCTGTGCCACTGCAATGACATCCTGAACAGGCTGGGCCTGCGGATCAATTGACATCAGCGTCTTCTGACAACGGATGGCATCGCGCACCTTGGCATCGCGCATGACGGTCCCCGCAAGGCGCGGCCGGAAACCGAGGAAAGTCTGGCAGGCCCGCGCAATGGCTTCATAGGTGCGCTGTCCGGCGGCGCGCGTATCTGCCTGATTGATGCAGACCAGCGGCTCGACCGACGGCGCATAGCCGCGCAGAACCTTGATGAAGGCGTAGGCATCGGTCATCGAGGACGGATCATCCGTGATCACGATCAGCGCCTTGTCGCCCGAACGGGCCAGACGCATGCAGTTGGCTTCGATCCCCGCGCCAAGGTCGATCACGACATGATCATACTGAAGCGCCAGAGCCGACAGGCCTGCGGCCAGGCGAGCTACTTCTTCGGTCGGCAGTTCGGCCAGCGCGCCCGAGCCCGAGCGTCCGGGCAGAACATCAAAGCCGCCATGGCCGGCGCCGCCATCAATCGGCGTCACAGCATCTTCCAGCTCAACCCAGCCAGCGACAACAGCCGCAAGATCGGTCTCCGGCGCGATGCCCAGCTGAACGTCGACATTGGCAAGGCCAAGGTCGCCGTCGACGAGCAGCACGCGGCGGCCGGACTGGGCCAGCGAGGAGGCCAGCGAAATGGAGACGAACGTCTTGCCAACGCCGCCCTTGCCACTGGCAACGGTGATAACCGAAGCAGGGGTAACCCGCGGCGGCGGGCGAACGGGGGGACGGTCCTGGGATCTGCGAACGGCAAAGCTCATGGGATCATGCAGCTCCTCTGAGGGCAATCACGTCGCCGCGGGCATCTTCCATGAGAAGCGCAGCAAGACGTGACGGGGCAGCCGGAACAAGTCCGCCGCCAATGAAGGGCGTGATTGCCAGATGTGAGAAGGCGATTCCGGAAGACGTCAGGGCCGCAATGGCCCCGCCCCGGCGGCGCACAACATCAAGTTTCGTAAGGATCGCGCGGCGGACGCCGGCGCGGTGGAACGCCCGTGCCGATTCAGCCAGGTCGTCCGGATGCCCCTCCGCGGACAGCACAAGAACCGGCTCGGCGCGGATGGCGGCCACCAGATCGCCAAGGCTGGCTAGATCATCGCCCTCGAAGGGATTGATCGCCGGAAGGTCGATTACACAACGGCGCCCTTCATTGCGCAGGGCACGCAACTCGCTGAACAGCGCATCGGGTGTTTCAGCAACGCGGATCTGGTCGCGCTCGCGCTCCAGATAGGCGGCGAGCTGTTCGCCCGCAGCAGAACCGTCGAGGTCTGCGGCAAGCGGCGTGATTTCAGTGCGGGCAACAGAGGCGCGGCGCGTCAGCTTGGCAGCCGTGGATGTCCGCCCGTGCCCGGGCGGACCAACAAGCAGAATGTCGCGGTCCATGCGCGCAGGGATCGGATCGCAGGTCACGAGGCGCGACAGGCCTTCTGCCATCGCTTCCTCAGGCGCGGAGAATTCTCCGGGGCGGCGCCCGGCGCCCTCGCTGGCCACGCGCTCGGCAAACCGTTGCGGCGCGCCATGCCAGAGCAGGGCATCACGGACCCGGGCAAAGATCGGATTGTCGACCCCGCGCCCATGGCCCAGATTGCGGGCATCCCGCAGGAAGACAGGTTCATTGCTGGCAGCCGCAGCCCCGGCGCGATCGGTTGCCGCGCGAACCTCGACGCCGCCATCGACTTCCCGTTCGGACAGGATCACGGCATCTGCGCCCATCTCCGCAAAGATCATCGCCTTGGCAGCTTCCATCGATTCTGCAGCGAACATCTTCATGCGCATGGGCGTCTTGTCCTCGGATCACGCTGGTGCGGCAGGAAGAAGGTGATTCTCCGAAGCGCCGCGAACTTGTACTCATTGAAGCCGCGCAAAAGTTAATTTTGTCCGAAATTCCGTTAGGGTTTACAGGAAATTCAGAAAACTCCGGCCTTTCGTGCAGGCAGGACACAAGGCTGGTCCCGCCGTCCCGGCGGCCTATCCTGAAACTGAGAAACGATAGGATCAGGCATGCAGATTACAGAAATCCTTGCAGTTACTGGCCTCGGGCTCGGGGCGGCCATGGGCCTGGGCGCCCTCCTCGTGCCGGAATGGGCCTCCGGGGTCGTGCGCCTGAAGGCTGATCCGGCCAAAGGCGGAGGCTATTCGGAGTTCCGCGCCACCTATGGCGGCCTGCTTTTGATGGTTCACGGCGTTGCGCTGGTCATCGTCCTGATGACACCGGCAGCAGGCTCGGTCCTGGTCGTCATGCCGATCGCCGCCGGTTGGCTGGGGGCAGCCATCGGGCGGACCGTGGCACTGATCTTCGACCGCGCCAGGCTCGGCAACGCGAAGATCATCCCGATCTGGATGGCGACGGAGGTGGGCCTCGCCCTTGCTATTGGCGCCCCGGTCCTGCAATTCCTCAGCTGAAACCAGACCTTAGCCAGATCAAAGCCAGATCAAAGAAAGACATTGCCATGACGGAGCGTCGCGAGACGGGCCGCCCGGCCCGGAAACCTTCCGGCCCAAAGCGGTCACCCCAACCCCGAAAACCTGCCGCTGTCCCTGCCGACTGGAGCGAGGGCGAACGGATCGCCAAATACCTCGCCCGGGCTGGCGTGGCGTCACGCCGGAGGTCGAACGCCTCATCGAGGCGGGCGAAGTGACCGTAAATGGCCAGAAACTGTCGTCTCCCGCGTTCAAGGTGACGGGCAAGGAACTGATCAAGGTTGGCCGGAAGACGATCCAGGCGCCCGACGCCAGCCGTCTCTGGCGCTATCACAAACCCTCTGGACTCATCACAACGACCAATGATCCCGCGGGCCGGCGGACGATCTTTGACGAGCTTCCAAAATCCCTCCCCCGTACCGTGACCGTCGGACGGCTCGACCTGACAACCGAGGGCCTGCTGCTGCTGACCAATGACGGAGAGCTTGCGCGTTTCCTGGAGCTGCCGAAATCTGCTCTGGAGCGCACCTACCGTGTGCGCGCCAAGGGCACGGTCACCCAGCTCAAGATCGATGAACTGGCGAGCGGCATCACGGTCGAGGGCGTCAAATATCAGCCGATCAGGGCTGTCTTTGATCGCGAGATGGGCGCCAACTCCTGGCTGACGGTCACTCTGACCGAAGGCAAGAACCGGGAAGTACGCAAAGCCCTGGAATCGGTCGGCCTGACCGTGAACCGGCTGATCCGGATCAGCTACGGCCCCTTCCTGCTGGCAGACCTGAAACCCGGGCAGGTCGATGAAGTTCCGCCCGACCTGCTGGAGACTGCCCTGGCCCAACTGGGGCACACGGTAGATTCTGCGCCGTCCAAGCCCGCCCCTGCCGCTAAGTCACGCCTTGGCAGGCGAGGCCCTTCCGCTAGAGTAAAGGGGAAGCGGTCCTAGTCGCCGCAAATCCGCTCTGGAGGAAAATCCGATGTCCAATACCGATGTGCTGGCGGTTCCGCCGGACACAAAGAAAGATCCTGCGCGCCGCATGAGCGAAGCGGCGGCGGCAACCTGCGAGCAGATCGTGACGCCAGCGGTCTATGCGGATCAGCCGGTTCTGGACGCGGCCTTCAAGCGCCTGCGGGCGCAAGACCCGCTCGCCTGGTGTGAGCCGAAGGATTTCCGTCCTTTCTGGGCGGTCACCAAGCATGCCGACATCATGGAAATCTCGCGCCAGAACCAGTTGTTCACGAACGGCCAGCGCGAGATGCTGTCCTATCACGAGGCCGAGAAGGGCGTGTACGCCAAGTTCGGCCAGCCCCACCTCCTCAAGACGCTCGTTCAGCTGGACGATCCGCTGCACTTCAAACTGCGCCACCTGACCCAGGAATGGTTCATGCCGCAGAACGTGAAAAAGCGCGACGACGCCATCCGCAGCATCGCCAAACACTATGTCGACCGGATGGAAGACCTGGGGGGTGAATGCGACTTCCAGCGCGACGTTGCGCTTTACTATCCGCTGCGCGTGATCATGCAGATCCTGGGTGTTCCGGAGTCGGACGAGCCGATGATGCTCAAGCTGACACAGGAGATTTTCGGCGCGCAGGACGAAGACCTGATGCGCGACAAATCCCTCGCCGAAGAGCGCGATGTCGAGAAGGGGCTTGCCTCCATTCAGGCGACGCTTGCCGAGTTCTTCATGTATTTCACCTCGATCACGGCAGACCGCCGCGCAAACCCGAAAGATGATGTTTCCACGGTCATCGCCAACGGAATGGTCGACGGCGAACCGATCGGCCAGCTCGAAGCGATGAGCTACTACATCATCACGGCAGCCGCGGGCCACGACACGACCAGTGCCTCGACCGGTGGCGGCGTGCTGGCCATGCTGCAGAGCCCGCCGGAACTGAAGAAGATGATGGATGACCCAAAAGGCATGTCGCGCACCGCGGTGGACGAGGCCATCCGCTGGACGACGCCGGTCAAGCATTTCATGCGCACCGCGCAGGAAGACTACACCCTCCGTGGCAAGAATATCCTCAAGGGTGAAAGCCTGCTGCTCTGCTACCCGTCCGGGAACCGCGACGAAGAAGTCTTCGACGACCCGTTCAGCTTCAAGGCTGACCGCTCGCCCAACAAGCTGATCTCGTTCGGCTATGGCGGGCACATGTGCCTCGGCATGCACCTCGCACGCCTCGAGATGCAGGCGATCTATGAGGAGCTCTTCAGCCGCGTGAAATCCATCGAACTTGCCGGCGAGCCGAGCTTTATCAAGGCCAACTTTGTCGGCGGCCCGAAATCCATCCCGGTGCGGTACAAGTTCTGATGCCTGGGGGCGCTCCCGGGCGCCCCGCCCTGCCCCGCCTTTCCGAACAGAGACCGAGAGCCACGCCCATGACCTTCACAAATGTCACTGAAACCTATCAGGTCGAGAGCCCTCCCAAAGAGCCCAAATTCGGCAAGGCCTATGCTCTCAGTCCGCCCCAGGATCTTACCCAGCCGACTGTCTTCTCCGACCATGGCGGGTACACACACGAAGCCTTCGCCACCATGCGTGGCAAGGCGCCGGTCATGTGGCACCCTGAACAATACGGCGCAGGGTTCTGGGCGATCACCTCCTACGATCTCGTCAAGAAGGTGGAACTCGCGCCCGAGACGTTTTCGTCCCAGAAGGGCGGCATCCTGATGAATTACGGTATGGAGGGCACGCCCCGCCATCCGCTGCTGCATTCATCTTCTCTCAACTCGCTGATCAATCTCGACCGGCCGTATCATACGCCTCTCCGCATGGAGCATATGGCCTATTTCCGGGCAGACTTCGTTGCTGAATTGAGGAAGCGGGTGGACGTGGAAGTCAACCGCCTCCTCGACACGATGGAAGCGCAAGGTCCGGTCATCGACATGGTGGAGATGTTCTCCGCCGAACTTCCTCTCTTCACGCTCTGCGAAATCCTTGGCGTTCCGCCGGCAGACCGCCCGAAACTGGTCCACTGGATGCACTTCCTGGAGACTTCGCAGTACCAGGCTCAGCAGGAAGGCCTCGGCAACGTCTCGCCCGAGCAGATCATGACGTTCATGACCGAAATCCAGGCGATGTTTGAATATGGCCGCTACCTGCTGGAAGAGCGCCGGAAAAATCCGCAGCCCGATCTTCTCTCGGCAATTGCCAATGTCCAGATCGATGGCAAGCCGCTGTCGCCCGAATTCCTTGATGGCTCGTGGTTGCTGATCGTTTTTGCCGGCAATGACACGACCCGCAACTCCCTCTCCGGCACGATGCGCCTCCTGACGGAATATCCGGAGCTGCGCGAGCAGCTGAAAGAAAAGCCTGAGCGCTTCCCCAACTTCGTCAACGAAGCCATCCGCATGGTAACGCCTGTAACCTATATGCGCCGCACCGCCACGCAGGACACAGAGCTTGGCGACCAGAAGATCGCTGAAGGCGAGAAGATCGTCATGTATTATGCAGCCGCCAACCGCGACCCGGCAAAGTTTGAAAATCCTGACCGGTTCGATATCGACCGCGCCAACGCCAGGGAGCACCTTGCCTTCGGCCATGGACCACACGTTTGC
The DNA here is from genome assembly GCF_018402285.1 of Hyphomonas sp. Classification (GTDB taxonomy): domain Bacteria; phylum Pseudomonadota; class Alphaproteobacteria; order Caulobacterales; family Hyphomonadaceae; genus Hyphomonas. The sequence goes on from NZ_JAGYJH010000001.1 coordinate 124,255, forward strand.
CTTGGCCAGCGCGTTGCCAACATGCAGCTGGAGTCAGCTTACCGGCATATTCTCTCGCGCTTTCCGAATGTCCGCTGGACCGGTGAACAGACGATTGCACCCAACAACTTCGTACACGCCATTTCTTCCCTCATGGTGGACCTTGGCAAATGACCACTGTCCTGCGCGAAGACCGGGACGGCCTTGCCGTCCTGACGCTTAACCGGCCCGACAAGCTGAACGCCCTCACCGTCGGCATGTTTGCAGAGCTGCGCGCGCATGTGACGGCGCTCTACAAGGACGACACCATCGGCTGCGTCGTTCTGCGCGGCGCAGGCAAGTGCTTCTCGGCAGGCCACGATCTTGCCGATATTGCCGAAGGCGAGAAAGTGCCCTCGCGCGGCTGGCATTCTGAAACCTTGCGCATGATGGAGCGCCTGCCCAAGCCGGTGATCGCAGCTGTGCACGGGCATTGCTATACCGGGGCGCTGGAAGTGGCGCTGGCGGCAGATTTCATCATTGCCGCCGAAAGCGCAAAGTTTGGCGATACGCATGCAAAATGGGCGCTCACTCCGATCTGGGGCATGAGCCAGCGCCTGCCCCGGCGCGTCGGCATTGCCACGGCAAAGCGCCTGATGTTTACGGCCGAAATGATCAGGGCGGATGAAGCCTTCCGGATCGGTCTTGCAGAAAAGGTTGTTCCGGACGCTGATTTCGATGCCGAGATCGACAAGCTCGCCCGGCAGATCCTCGCCAACTCGCCCTTCAGCCATGCCGCCAACAAGCGCCTGCTGGAAGCAACTGACGCGCGGGATATGGACAGCGGCCTGCAATGGGAAATACTTAACAATGAGGGCGTAGGCCCTGACATGCAGGCTCGCATCGGCGCATTCATGGGGAAAGGCCGAAGCTGAGCTCCAAAAAGGGGACTGAACTTGGCTGACTTTCTGATCCGGCGCGGCAATCTGCGCGACACTTCCTGGACCCATACACCGCTGCCTGCGCTGGCAGAGGGGAAGGCGCGGCTGAAGGTCGATGCCTTCGCGCTGACGGCCAACAATGTCACCTATGCCAGCTTTGGCGAGGCGATGGGCTACTGGAACTTTTTCCCAGCCGCTGACCCGGCCTTTGGCCGCGTGCCGGTCTGGGGCTTTGCCACCGTCACCGAGTCAAAGGCCGATGGTGTGGCGCCCGGCGCGCGCGTCTATGGCTACCTGCCGATCTCGGATGAATTTGACATTCAGCCCGTGCGCGTCAGCCAGACCAGCTGCATGGACGGCGCCGCGCACCGCCAGGGCCTCGCCCCGATCTACAATACCTACATCTTCAACGCCGCTGACCCGTCTTACAATCCTGCCTTTGAAGCTCAGCAGATGCTGTTCCGTCCGCTGTTCACCACGGGCTGGATGATCGACGACTGCCTTATGGAAGCGGGCACGGACATTCCCGAAACGGTGGTGATTTCCTCTGCCTCATCCAAGACAGCGCTGGCACTTGCCCATTGCCTGAAGCAACGCGGCGCTGTGGAGGCCATCGGTCTGACCTCGCCAGCAAACAAGGCCTATGTCGAAGCCTCCGGCCTCTATGCCCGGACGGTCACCTATGACGAGGTTGACCGGCTGCATGCGCGTGGCCTGACTGCCTATGTGGATTTTGTCGGGCGCCCTGCCCTGACGGCCGACATTCATCATGCGCTCAAGGACAGGTTGGTGCGCAGCCTGGTTATCGGCGTCACCGACTGGGAGGGCAACCGCGCGCCGGTAGAGGCACCCGGGCCGCAACCGGAATTCTTCTTTGTTCCGACCTATGCCGCCGCGCGGGCAAAAGCTCTTGGGGCTGATGAGCTGAATGCGCGCACGTCAAAGGCGCTTGCCGGGTTCTATGCCGCTTCGGAAAAATACCTGACCCCCAGCCATCTGCAGGGCCAAAGCGCGATTGAGACGGCCTGGCAGGATACTCTGGCCGCCAGGGTTGCCCCGTCAACTGGCCTGATCCTCAGCCTCTGAACTGTCAGCGCGGCGTCACCTTGATCTCGGTACGGCGGTTGCGGGCATGGGCCTCTGCCGTCGAGCCGCTGTCAATGGGCTGTGTCTCGCCATAACCGACAGCTTTGATCGTATCCTCCGCAAGGCCCTTGCCAACAAGATAGTTGCGCAGGGCATCGGCGCGCTCCTGGGAAATCCGAAGGTTGTAGCCGTCCGCGCCGCGCGTATCCGAATGGACACCAATCTCAATCTCGAAGGCACGGCACAGCATGGAAATGCCGCCCAGCGCGTCGACCAGCGGTAAACTGACAGGAGAGATTTCTCCCCGGATATTTCCGAACTGGATCGTGCGCCCGCTGAGCGTGGCATCAAAAGCCGCCTTGCAGCTCTCCGCTGTGGTCAGTTGACCGGCCAATGATGCGAGCGGAACACCGAGCCCCTGCTCGCCGCCTTCCACGGAAATCCCGTCGACAATGATAAGGCCCGCAACGCCCGCGCGGGGGTGGCCTTCGATGGCCGCAAGACCGGCAGAAAGACCATAAGCCTTTGCATCTGCGTCAGGCGCGGTGCCGGTGATAATGGCAACCTGATCGCGGATCGTTACGCCGAGCCATTCGATGCCTGCAGCTTTCAGCCCGGTGTCGATTTCCTGCGCCCACAAGGCCGGATTGCTCGCGGCAAGCTCCGGCGGCGTCGTGCTGACCATGAGACGCCCGTCGCGCATTTCATACATGCCGTCCGCAATCGGCACACATTCGTCGCCATTTACCATAGGCAGCGCTGGCGCCGTTTGCGGCTGAGACGGCGCCTCACCACAGGCGGCCAATGCCAGAATGGCGCTTGCCGGAAGCAAAAGGGAGCGGATAGCCATGACTTTCCTCATACTGGCAACACCCGAGAGCCAGGCTTTGCCGACTTGAACTCAACAAGCAGCGCAGCCGCCGCTGTCAAAACGGCGCCTGCCCTGCCCCCGCCCCTGCAATTTACCTGCCGGACTTGTAGACCTCACCGCCCTTCATGACAAAGGCCACCTTTTCCAGTGCCCGGATGTCCTTCAGCGGGTCGGTGGTGACGGCTATGATGTCGGCGTATTTGCCTGTTTCCAGCGTGCCGATGTCATCAGACATCTCCAGATGCTCTGCGGCAACAACTGTCGCTGAGCGGATCGCCTCTTCTGGCGTGAAACCGGCTTCGACCATCAGGGCAAACTCCTGGGCGTTGTCGCCATGGCGGGAGACGCCGGTGTCGGTTCCAAAGGCAACATTGACGCCGCCTTCATGAGCCCTGCGCAGCATTTCGATCATCAGGGGCCCCACTTCAGCCGCCTTGGCGCGCGAGGCCGCCGGCAACCAGGGCTCGTTCGTCCAGCCGGTAACGGTAGCGCCCGCAAGCACCGTCGGCACCAGCGTTGCGCCATTGTCCCTGAACAGGGCGATCGAACCTGCATCGAGATAGGTGCCGTGTTCAATCGAATCGACGCCGGCACGCAGGGCGGCGTCGACACCGCTCTTGCCGTGGGCATGCGCCGTCACCTTGCGGCCCATGGAGTGGGCTGCGTCGACAATGGCGACCAGCTCTTCATCCGTGAACTGCTGTTCGAGGCCGGCCGCTGTGTTGGAAAGGACCCCGCCGGTGGCTGTGATCTTGATGAGGTCAGCCCCCTCCTTGATCTGCTGGCGCACCGCGCGACGGCAATCATCTGCGCCATTGCAGATGTTCGCGCCGGTGAAAGCCGCCATCACGCGCGCCGAGTAGCCGTTGATGTCGCCATGCCCGCCGGTGACAGCGACGCTCGCGCCGGACGCGCGGAGCCGGGGCCCGGCGACTGCGCCGCGGGCGATGGCATCGCGAAGTCCGAAAATGGAATCGTTGGGCGCGCCCACATCCTGGACGGTCGTGAACCCGGCTTTCAGCGTGACCAGCGCAAACGCTGCGCCGTCAAACGCGGTGTCCACATCGGAATTCTCAAACTCCTTGATGCGGCCGTCAGGGCCGTTTTCGCCGGTGATGTGAACATGGCTGTCGATGAGCCCTGGCAGCAGGTAAGCATCGCGCAGGTTGATGACCGTGTAGTCCCTGGGCTTGGAATAGCCTGCCGTGATGGAGACGATGCGTCCGTCCTCCACCAGAATAGTCTGGCGTGTCAGATAGCCCTCGCCGGGTTTTGCCAGAACATACCCTGCATGGATGACGGCGTCCTCAGCGGCAGAAGACGCCGCAAACATGAGCGCGCCGAGCGCAGCAGCTATTATTTTTTTCAAAGGTATTTTCTCCCCTTACATCTGTGCACCGTAGCGTTTCCCGCCACACTTTCAACGCCTCAGGCGAGCGATCCGCCGTCAAACGGGGGAAGCGCGGCCTGCAGCTTCTTGGTCAGTTTCAAGCGGACAATCGCATAGGCCTGCGTGATCCGCTGGCGCAGCTCTTCCTCCGGCAGGTCATCGGGGCCAACCTCCACCCATTTTGCCCGCGCCAGATAGGGCGCCGGCCGGCCGGTGCCGGTCTCCACCAGGACATGAAAGGCCTCATCGCTGCATTTGAAAGAGATGCGGCGGCAGGCATTGTCGGTGGCCGCAAACATCTTGCCGGCGACCTTGTAGATCTGATCGTCGCCCCATTGCACCATGCACTCTGCCCCGGGCAAGGACAGGCAATGCTTCCGCAACCGGGCGGGCGTCATGCCAGCCGTTCCTTCGGATAAGCCGGGTAGCTCGCCTTCATCACGCCGTGATTGAGCAGCATCTCGGCGACCTGCTTCTGGCCGGAGGCATCAAAGATCCGGGTGCGTATCCAGTAATTCTCCGCGCGGCGGGATTCAGACAGCGCTACCACTTCGCGGCGCAGCACATATTCCTCACCCACAAACAGCGGTCCTGCGATCATCCGGATCTCGAGATCAGCAAACAGGCCAATGCTTGGATGCTTCACGGGGAAGCGTGCGCCATGGCTGGAATAGTTTGCCAGCACACTGACCATCTCCAGCGGCACAACCGCTCTGCCCCAGGGCGAAGCGGACGCCTCTGAATACATCGGATTGTTCTCGGTGATGACCTTGAGCTTCTCGGCCAGTGAAAAGGGATAGAGATCACCCATGTTCTGGTCCGGTCCCATCCGGACGCGCTCCTGGGAGGCGCCCTGCATGCCGACCTTCATGTCCGCAAGGATCACCAGGTCATTGGCTGGCCGCAGGGTTTTCATGCGGCCTTCCAGCAGCGTCTCGCCATGATCGGGTCCCAGCGTCGCGCTTGCCTCCAGCACGGGCGTGCCGTCCTCCTTGAAAGCGCGCGCCTGGGTGCGCGTGGCGCCCGGCGCTGGCCGGTCGATCTCGGCGCGCACTTTCTCGCCGTCAAACACCATGTTGAGGAAGTGGCAGGAAAAACACCCTTGCTCGAACCAGACATTTCCCCAGACCCCGGCAAGCAGCGGCACGAATTGCTGGAAATGCGTCGGGCCTTCTATGGGGCCGGCCTTGATGCCCAGCCGCGCGGCCTCGGCATCATCGTGAAGCGATTTGTGGCCGCCATATTTCTGCTCGGTCAGCATGTTGACGGGGCTTCTCAGGGGGCCTTTGAGAATATCGGACATGATTGCTCCTGTGCTTTTACCGACAGTGCCACTTTCAGAGTTCTCCGTCACGCCTTTGCGCGCCCGCTTTCCGCGCCAAACAGGCGCAGTGCGAGATAGCTGAGCGCGACGAGGATCGCCGAGAGGATCAGTGCCAGCATGGCCGTACCGTTCCAGCCTGCATGGTCATAGACAAAGGTAGCGCCCCAACTGGCGATGCCGCCGCCGATGAACATCAGGCCGATATAAGCCGTCATCAGCCGCGTGCGCACGTCCGGCGGCAGGCCGAGAAACGTCATCCGTCCCGTCACGTCGATGAGCGGGCCAACCACATTCATGAGCGTCAGCGGAATGATCAGCAGCCAGAGGCTATGCCCGAACACGCCGAGCAGGCACACGCCGGAAAACTGGATCAGCGAGATGATGAAGCGCGCTTTCCTCGCCCCGATCCGGTCAGCCCAGGCGCCGAGCGGGGCCGTGGTCACGAGGTTTAAGAGGGCAAGGGCCGCCAGATAGCCCACCGTGTCGGTGCCGTATCCCATCTGGGGCGATGTCAGGTGCAGGCCGAGGGTCAGCCAGACCGACAGGAAGATGCCAAAGCCGACGCCCTGGATGGTTCCCGACAAAAGCACTTCAGGATACCGCCGCACAATGGGAATGACCGACAGGACCAGACCAAGATAACTGCCCGCCTTTTCGCTGTCGCTGCGTTCGGACTTCTCCCGCCCATCCATGATCCGTGGAAGGAGCAGGGTGATCGCCAGCATCACGCCTGCAGCAATGTAGTAAACGGTGCGCCAGCCGAGATGTTCCCCGATCCAGCCTGCCCCGACCCGCGCCAGAAGGATGCCGGCAATCACGCCGGTCGTCAGCGTGGCGGTCACCTGCCCCAGCCGCTGCGGCTCTACCCGTTTGGACGCATAGGCCGGCAGGAGGTAAGGCGTAATGGTCGAAAACCCTAGAAAGGTCGATCCGGCCACGAACAGCCAGAAACTGGTGGCAAACGCCATTATCACCAGCCCGAGGAACTGTCCGGCGGCAAAGACGGTGGCCAGCTGCCGGTTGCTGAACCGGTCTCCGAGCGGCAGTAAAAAGAAGATGCCGAGCGCGAGCGCAATCTGGTTCAGCGCCGGCACAAGCCCGATGCCGGAGGCGGAGACCCCGAAATCCTTGGCGACCAGCGCGATGATCGGATGGATGTAATAGGCGTTTGCTGTGACCACTGCGCTTGCCAGCGCCAGGAGCAACAGGTCGCGCCGGGTCAGCAGCCGCCGGGCGTTTTCAGGGCGCGGCGGACTGGAAGGCTCTGCGCTCACCCCGGCATGCCGGCGCGGCGGGCATACTCATAGGCAAACCTTGCCAGCGGCACCACGCGGGCAGCATTGGACTCGGCGTTCGCGCTATTGGCCGTGCCATCGCGCACGCGCCCGATGATCCCCTGCAGGATGCCGGCCAGGCGGAAGGCGTTGTAGGAAAAGTAATAGTCGAGCTCGGGCAGGCCCTTGCGGCCGGTATGCTGACAATAGAGGCCTACATATTCTTCCATCGACGGAATGCCCCAGGCCTTGAGGTCCGGGATCGCCATGATCGATCCGCGTGCGGAGTCTCCTGGCGGCATCACCCAGTTCATGAGGTGGTAGGAGAAGTCCGCAATCGGATCACCCAGTGTCGAGAGCTCCCAGTCAAGCACGGCAATGACTTTGGACTCGGTGGGATGGAGGACCATGTTGTCGAGGCGATAATCGCCATGCACAATCGTCGTGGTCTCGCCTGGCGGGATATTTTTCGGCAGCCATTCGATAAGCTGCTCCATCTCCGGAATATGCATCGTCTCGGAGGCTTTATACTGCTTCGTCCAGCGGTGGATCTGGCGGGCGATATAGTCGCCCTCCTTGCCAAAGCCTTCCAGCCCCGCCTTGCGCCAGTCGACATTGTGCAGGTCTGCAAAGGTCTTGACCTTCGCCTCGTAGATCGCGCGGCGTTCTGCCGGTGTGGAGTCGGGCAGTGTGCCATCCCAGAGGATCCGGCCCTCCACCATATCCATCACATAGAAGATGGTGCCCGCCACGTCCTCATCCATGCAAAGCCCATATGGGCGCGCAACCGGATAGCCGAGGGGGTAGAGCGCGTTGATGATCCGGAATTCACGGTCAACCGCATGGGCGCTGGGCAAGAGGGTGCCTGGCGGCTTGCGGCGCATCACGTATTTCTTCTGTGGCGTGATCAGCTGATAGGTCGGGTTGGACTGGCCGCCCTTGAACTGGCGCACCACCAGCGGGCCTTCATAGCCTTCGACATTTTCCTGCATCCAGGCGGCGAGCTTGGCTTCGTCAAAACGATGCGACTCGGCCACTTCCTTGGTGCCGGAATACAGGTCCTGTGCGGTATCGCCCTCTGCCATTTTGGTCTCTCTCAATTCTGCCGGATTTTGTGCCGATACCATACAAGCCCATACCGTCCCGCCAAGACCTGCCGCCGCGTCGCGTCGCCTTTTCAGGATATCAGGATGAGAATTGTTTGCCGTTTCAGCGCCTTGATCTTCCTGATCTTTTCCTGCGCCGAGTTGACCGCTCAGGCGAAAATGCCCGATCCGGACGGACGTATCCGGGCAGAAATCCTGGACCGAGCCCTCGCCGCAATGGAAACGCACGCCCCGAAGGACGCAGACACCGGAAAACTGGTCGTGGTCGATTACAGTCTCCACTCCAGCAGGGAGCGCCTGTTCGTCATCCATCTGGAAACCGGCTCGGTCTCCGCCTATCGCGCGGCCCATGGCATGGGCACCGACAGGGACCATGATGGCTATCTCGACAGCTTCTCCAGCCTCCCCGGTTCACAGGCAAGCAGCGAGGGCACATTCCGTTTTTCCGAAGAATACACCGGCAGGCATGGCCAGTCCTTCCGTCTGGACGGGCTGGAGGAAACCAATGCCACCGCCCGCGAACGCGCCATCGTGATCCACGCAGCCAGTTACGCCGAGCCCGCCTTTCTTTCCCGGCATGGCAAGCTTGGGCGGTCGAATGGCTGCATTGTCTTCTCGAAGGACGACCTTGCCCGTTTCAGGGGAGAAGTGCCCGAAGGCACGCTGATCTTTGTTGGCAAATGACGCCGCCTATTTTGCTTGATCAGGGCCACCAGAGGCGGCTAAACCGCGCTCCATGACCGATACACCTCCCGACCGCCTGTCCATCTACCCCGATAGCCCGTTCTACGACTATGACGTGCTCGCGCGCGGCATTGGCGTGAGGTTTCGCGGCGAAGAGAAAACCACTGTCGAGGAGTATTGCATCTCCGAAGGCTGGATAAAGGTCTCGGCCGGCAAGGCTGTCGACCGTAAGGGGCGCCCGCTTCAGCTCACTCTGAAAGGCCCGGTCGAGGTCTGGTTCAAGGAAGACCCGGCGGCCTGAGCCAGGCGCCTTCCATACCCTGTTTCCGGGGGATGACAGGGCGCTTCAGGTATCAGACACTAAACGGCGACAGTCAAACCTGACAGGGAGCCGCTGATGTTCTTTGCCCGCCTGATTTTCAGTCTCCTGGCGTTTAGTCTTCTTGTGGTTACAGCGCTTGCGGAGACGCCCTCCCAGGCACAGTTTGAACGCGGCATGGAGCTTGGCAAGGCGGGCGACATTGACGCGGCCTTACCGCTTATCAGGAGCGCCGCCGAAGCTGGCCTGGCCGAAGCCCAGTACACGCTGGGCACGATGTATACCCACGGGCAAGGCGTGGCGCAGTCAAAAACCATCGCGCGCGAATGGTATCACAAGGCCGCCGTCCAGGACCACCCAGGCGCGATCTACAATATCGGCCTGCATTATGATCGGGGCCTAGAGATCGAGCAGAACCTTGCAACCGCGCTGGGCTATTATGAGCGGGCAAGTGCCCTCGGACATGGGGAGGCGGCCTATAATGCCGGGCATATTCTCTTCATGGGGGATGGCGTCGACAAAGACATGGCCAGAGGGCTGACCTTCTTTGAGGTCGCCGCCAAAGCCGGTCTCGGCGGCGCCAGCCTGGCGCTTGGCTGGGCGTATGAATTCGGTCTTGGGACGGATCAGAATTACAGGCTCGCCAATATGAACTACACCCTCGCCGAACTGAACGGCAAACCCTTCGCCAGCCTCTTCAAGGCCGACCTTCACGTAAAAATGAACGAGGAAGCCATCGCCCTGCAACAGGCGGGACGCTTTGCTGACGCGCTCGCCCTCTTCGATGCAGCGTGCGACGACGCATCGGGCTTTGGATGTTACAATGCCGGTGTCATCCGGCTCGAAGGGCGTCATGGTTTCGCCAGGGATATTCCCCGCGCCTTAAGCCAGCTGCGTGATGCCTGCATCTTCGAAACGGCTTATGGCTGCCGTGGCCATGCGGCCGCTGTTCTTTACGCGCCTGGCACCCTGCACAAAAGCGATGTGGAGATGGCCGCCAAACTCATCACGCAGGAATGCGAGGGGGGAGATCAGGGCCAGTGCCTGAACCTGGCCTACATGAAATACTATACCCGGTTTGGCATGCCCGACGCTGACGGCGCGATCAGCCTGCTCGCCAAAGCGTGCTACAATCATGGTTACAAGCCCGCCTGCAAACCGCATCAGGATCTCTACAACACCCAACTCGCGTTGAGCCCGGCCCCCGTCGCGCCGCGCCAGAGAGGCGCCTTCGAACAATCGCTGCATAACGGGCTCGATGCTCTTGCGGGCGGCCTGAAGGTCTGGGGGCAGGCCGCAGCGGCCTCATCGGGAAGCAGCTACGCTTATGGAAACTATGGCGCGGCCAGTTCGAGTTCGACCACTTATAATCAGATGGACACCTACCAGGCCTGGCAGGACAAGCAGGACTTCAACAACTACCTCAGCAGGATGAGTTCCTACGGCTCAGCCTATGCGGCCGGATGCCGTCCGGGAAATCCCTATTGCTAGCTGCCTGACGCCGCTGGCCCCAGCATCTCTTCGCAATGCACCACATGCTGGGCGCGCACCTGCTCCAGGGCGCGGTGGATCATCGCGCGGCCCTTGTCATACATCAGCTCCAGCGTGATCCCCCGCAGGGTCAGGATCAGGACGCGCGCATGCACCGTGCACGCCTCGACATCCTTTACGCCCGCCGCGGTCGCCGTGGCGCGGGTGTCCTGATCGATTTCCGCTTCGATCCGCATCGCAATCGGCCGCAGCGCCTCGCCGAGTGCTGCGTCCCAGCGCGACGCCAGCAATGCTTCGGTGACGGCGGCGCCCTCGGGAATTTTCTGGGTCTCCCAGAAGAGGTCGCACATCGCCCGGTAGCGCGCCTGGGCATCGGGCAGGGCCCGCATCCGCTCGCGCGTATGGGCCATCATGATTTCCATCGCCGCCTCAACCGCGCCGGCGATCAGGGCAGTGCGTGTGGGAAACTGGTGAAGTACCGACCCCCGGCTGACACTGGCGCGTTCCATCACAGCCTCGATAGAGGTTGCCGCATAGCCCTTCTCGCAAAGGCATTCGATGGCCGACTGGATCAGCTGGCGGCGCGTTTCTTCGCCGCGCCGCGTAGTCCGGCGCCGGGCGCCAGCTTCCTGGCCAGAGAGGTCTGTTCGCGTCTGCATAACTGACAAAATCAGGCCCCCACAAAGCCGGTTGGTCAACACCGGAGCCCAAATAGTCAACATTGACTATTTAGAGCAGAATGATACGCGTAGACGAAACAGCTGCTCCGCCGGGCGCAGCACCAGAGGCTCCCGAGAGCCCGAACATAGATCACCGGCCAGGAGGAAACAACAATGACGACAGCTGCCGCAAGGGAACCGTCCGCGTCGACCGGATCAGGCTTTGAAATCTTCAGATTTACGTCCGCGCCCACCCTCGAGGAGACCGGCCATATGGAAGTGGCAGACCTCGACGAGGACATGCAGGCCGGCATCGGCGGGGCGCTTGAAGCTGGCTTTGCCGAGGGCAACGTCGTCAAGACACTATTCTCCCGCCCCGGCTTCAGTCTCACCTATGCCTGGTTCAAGAGCGGCTTCCCGCTCCCTCTGCATACGCACAACGCCGATTGTCTTTACTACATCGTAGCCGGCACGCTTCAGCTTGGCACCGAAACGCTCGGGGCTGGTGACGGCTTCTTCATCGGCGCCGGCAAGGCCTATCGCTACACACCCGGCCCGGAGGGCGTAGAAGTACTCGAATTCCGCGGCGAGGAAAACTTCGACATCAGGTTCATGGCGAAAACCCTGCCCGCCTGGGCAAAGATCACCGATGTGATCAAGGAGCGCCGCCCGGCCTGGGCCACCGAAACGCCGCCCAGCGCCGCGCGCTGAAGCGAGGCTTGCCCATGACCCGCAAGAGATTTGAAAACAAGGTCGCCGTCATCACCGGCGCCGCCTCCGGTATCGGCGCGGCCACCGCCCGTCTCCTTGCTCGCGAAGGCGCGCATGTCGTACTCGCAGACCTCAACGACAATGGCGGGAAATCCATTGCTGCAGACCTTGGCCCGACAGCCATGGCGGTGAAATGCGATGTTTCCAGCGCCGCCGATGTCGAAGCTCTCATCAAAGCGGCTGTGGAGCGGCATGGCCGCATCGACATCCTCTTCAACAATGCCGGCATCGGCAGCTTCGGCACCAGCGTTGAAGTTCAGCCTGCAGAATGGGAACGCGTCATCGCGATTGACCTGCACAGCGTCTATTACGCCTGCCACTTTGCAATCCCTCACATGCCGCGCGGCAGCGCCATCGTGAATACGGCGTCCATTTCCGGTCTTGGCGGAGACTATCGCTTCGCTGCCTATAACGCCGCCAAGGGCGCTGTGGTGAACTACACCCGCGCCCTCTGCGTGGACCATGCCCGGGACGGCATCCGCGTCAACGCGCTGTGCCCCGGCCTCGTCGAAACGCCAATCACGGCAGGCGTCCAGCAACTGCCCGGCCTGCGGGAGGAGTGGCTACAGCGCATCCCGATGGAGCGCGCCGCCCAGCCCGAAGAGATGGCGAGCGTCGTGGCCTTCCTGGCTTCGGAAGACGCCTCCTATGTAACCGGCACGATCATGGTCGCCGATGGCGGACGCACTGCCCATACCGGTCAGCCCGAAGTCGCCCGGTTCGCGCTTCCCCCGGAAAACTGAAGCCTTCGAATAAATCAGGATAAAGATCATGCGCGCCGCTGTTCTTCAGGGCAAAACCCTCACTGTCCGCCAGATGCCGGACCCGTCGCCGCTGGCAGGCCAGCTCCTTGTCCGCCCCCTGTTCACCGGCATCTGCGGCAGCGACCTCAGCGCGCGCAAGCAGATGGCAGCACTGGCTGACACATTGGCAGACGAGGCGCAGGACCAGATGCCGGCGATTATTCCCGGGCATGAATTCTCAGCCGAGATTGTCGGCATTGCGCCGGGCACGGACACGCGCCTGAGAACGGGCGACATCATTACGGGCCTTCCTTTCACGCATACCCATGAAGGTCCCCAGACCATCGGCCTGTCACCGGGCCATGGCGGCGGGCTCGCAGAGCTATCCTGCATTGATGCCTCTCGCAGCTTTCGCATCCCGGAGGGTGTGCCGCATGATCTGGCTGCCCTGACAGAACCTCTCGCGGTTGGTCTGCATGCAGCCAATCTCGCAAGCCGCAACCGCGCGCCCAATGTCGTCATCGGCTGCGGCCCGGTAGGCCTCGCGGTGGTCCTCGCGCTCAGTCTGCAAGGCCGGGGGCCGATCCTGGCAGCGGATTTTTCGGCAGAAAGACGCCGCACCGCCGGGCTTATGGGCGCCGACATCGTGATTGATCCGGGCAAGGGCTCGGCCTTCAGCCATTGGGGCGATCTCGGCCTGAAGACCTATCCGATGTCGCCGCTGCTGGAGCGGGATTTCCGCGGCTTGCCGCCGGGGGCAAACATCTTCGAATGCACCGGCGCGCAGGGCATGATCGACCAGGTCATCAAGGGCGCCCCGCCGCATAGCCATATCATCGTTGCCGGTGTCTGCCCGCATGAGGAAAAGTTGACGCCGCTGGAGGGTATCCTCCGGGAACTGACGCTCGAGTTCAGTTTTGCCTACCGGCCGGAAGAATTCGCCGCCGCCCTCGCCGTCATCGAGGCTGAGCCTGCAAAAGCCGCCCGCCTCATCACCAGCCGCCAACCTCTGGCGAACACCGAAGCGGCCTTCGACAGCCTTGCCAAGCGCCCCAGTGAAATCAAGATCCTGATCGATCCGAACGTTTAGGCCTTGAGCGCCCGCCAGCCAATGTCGCGGCGGCAGAAGCCGCCCGGCCATGTGATTGCGTCAACACCCGCATAGGCGCGGTCAACGGCTTCGCGTAAAGTCGCGCCGCTGGCGGTGACGTTCAGGACGCGCCCGCCTTTGGCGACGAGCTTTCCGCCTTCGGCAATGTCTGTGCCCGCATGGAAAACTGTGACGCCGTCAAGGACCTGCGCCGCCCCGAGGCTTTCAATGACCGTGCCTTTTTCATAGCTGCCGGGATAGCCGTTTGCGGCGAGCACCACGGTGGCGGTTGGCTGGAAGTCTTCCAGTTCCAGCAGCGCCTCAAAGGCTGCTTCGCTGCCCTTCAGGCCGCCGGTTGCCGCCACGAGGATCGCCGGAACGATGTCGCCCCTCAGGCCCTTCATCAGCACCTGGCATTCAGGGTCTCCGAAACGGGCGTTGAACTCGACGACCTTGGGCCCTTCAGGCGTTACCATGACGCCGATATAGAGCACGCCCTGATACGGCATCCCGTCTTTGGCCATGCCCTTGAGCATAGGGCCGGCGATCTGGCTTTTGACCCTCGCCATGATCTCTTCACTGACGACCGGGGCGGGGGCATAGGCGCCCATCCCGCCGGTGTTTGGGCCAGTGTCGCCATCGCCCACGCGCTTGTGGTCCTGCGCGGCGGGCAGGAAGATCGCGCCTTCGCCATCGGTGATGACGAATATGCTGGCTTCCTCGCCGTGCATGAATTCCTCGATCACGAGGGTGGCCGACGCATCGCCGAACTTGCCTGACAGCATCTGGTCGATTTCGGCCTCAGCCTCTTCCAGCGTCTCGGCGATCACAACCCCTTTGCCGGCGGCGAGGCCATCGGCCTTGAGCACGTAAGGCGCGCGCATCTTGCGCAGGAAAGCCTTGGCCGGGGCTGTTTGGGTGAACTCGCCATAGGCGGCGGTCGGCACGCCGTATCTTGTCATCCGCCCTTTGGAGAAAGCCTTGGAGGCTTCCAGCTGCGCGGCCGCCTTGGAGGGGCCGAAGACATCAAAGCCGCGGGCGCGCAGGATGTCGGAGAGGCCAAGGGCGAGGGGCGCTTCCGGGCCGATCACGACCAGGTCGGGCTCGATCTGGAGGGCGAGCTTTATCAGGCCGTCGATGTCATCTACCGCAACATCGAAGCAGGGGCCGACCGCGTCCATGCCGGGATTGCCGGGCGCGCAATGCACCACGTCCACCAGCGGTGACTGGGCCATTTTCCAGGCCAGGGCGTGTTCACGGCCGCCCGATCCGATCAGGAGTATGTTCATGGGGCGGCTTGATGCGCTGAGCAGGGCGTGGGATCAAGCCCCATGCCTGACTCGCCCACGACAAATCAGCCTGAACTGACCGTTTCGGAACTCGCCGCGAGCCTGAAGCGGACGATCGAGACCAGTTACGACCAGGTGACCGTGCGCGGGGAACTCGGCCGGGTCACCATTGCCAAGTCCGGGCACATGTATGCTGACCTCAAAGACGACAAGGCGGTGCTCAACACCATCATGTGGCGCGGGCAGGTCGACCGGCTGACCTTCCGGCCCGAGGAAGGCCTTGAGGTGGTCGCCACCGGGCGCCTCTCCACCTATGAAGGCCGCTCGGCCTATCAGATGATCGCCAGCACGATGCGGCCGGCAGGCGCTGGCGCGCTGATGCAGCTGCTGGAGGAGCGCAAGAAGAAGCTTGCGGCGGAAGGCCTGTTCGACCAGGCCCACAAGAAGCCGATCCCCTATATGCCGCGCACCATCGGGGTGATCACCTCGCCGACGGGCGCCGTGATCCGGGATATCCTCCACCGTATCCGCGAGCGATTCCCTGTGCGCGTCATTGTCTGGCCCGCGCTTGTGCAGGGGGAACAGGCGGCCGCTCAGGTCACCGCCGGTATCCGTGGCTTCAACGCCATGACCGGGGCTGACCGGCCCGATGTTCTGATCGTGGCAAGGGGCGGCGGGTCGATTGAAGACCTCTGGCCGTTCAATGAGGAGGGGGTCGTAAGGGCCGCTTTCGAGAGCGAAATCCCTTTGATTTCAGCGGTTGGGCACGAGACTGATACCACGCTGATCGATTATGTTTCCGACCGCAGGGCGCCAACGCCCACCGGAGCGGCCGAGATTGCCGTGCCGGTGCGCACCGAGCTGATCCTCAGCATTGAGGAGTCTGGCCAGCGCCTGAAACGCGCCCTCACCCGCGCCCTCACCCGGGCCAAGGACAAGCTGGGCTCTGCCCGCCTGCCCCGGCCAGAAAGCCTCTTACAATCAAAGCGCCAGCGGCTGGACTTTGCCTCTGCGAGCCTTCCCCGCGCCGCCCTGGCACTGACCCAGAAGGCGCGCCTGAAGCTCTCGCGCCTGCAGCTTTCCCCGGCCACTCTGAAGGCCGAGATACGCAGCCAGCGCCAGCGCCTGCGCGACACCGCCGTGCGCGCGCGCCCTGCCCTGATGCGGCTGATCGAGCAGCGGCGCAGCGCTCTGGCCTCTGAAGGCAAGCTGCTCGAGACCCTTTCCTACCAGGCCACTTTGAAGCGCGGATACGCCCTCGTCCGGGACACGTCCGGCCAATTGGTGCGCAGTTCCGGCCAGGCTCGGACACTTGCGGCCATTTACGTCACATTCGCGGACGGAGATGTCACCGCCGCGCCTTTTGAAGGCGAGACACCGCCCCCGGCGCCAAAGAAATCCACAAGCTCCCCGAAGGGGGGGCAGGGCACCCTCTTCTGAGCCCCGAGCCGCGGCATGCATCCAGCTCCCCGCTTCCGTGAAACTGACCCGGCCGTCCTGCTGGCGCGGATGGCGGCCCACCCGCTCGCGCTGGTGGCCGTCAATGGCGAGACCGCGCCGCTGGTTGGTCATACGCCGGTGATTGCCCGGCATGACAAGGATGGCGTTCTGCTGCGCTTTCATCTGTCTGCGGCCAATCCGGCGGCGGCGCGGCTCCTGGCCGGGGCATCGGCAGTGATCGTCTTCACCGGGCCGGACGCTTACATTTCGCCGGACTGGTATGGCGATGTGCCCGATCAGGTGCCGACCTGGAATTACCTGTCGGTGGAGGCCGAGGGCCAGGCGCGCGAGACAGGCCGCGACGGGGCGGCAGCATTTCTCGATGACCTCTCGGCCGTGTTCGAAGCCGCCCTTCTGCCAAAGCCGCCCTGGACGCGGGGCAAGATGAAGCCGGCCGCCTTCGAGGCGATGCTGGTCGGTATCCGCGCTTTCGAGATGCGGCCACGAAGACTGGAAGGGATAACGAAGCTCGGCCAGAACAAGACGGCGCAGATGCGGGCGGGCGTGATCGAGGCACTGGAGGGATTGCCAGGGGGCGGGGTGATTGCTGCCGCGATGCGGGGGCTCGCCTAGGTTTCACGCAGCCGTTCTGGCCGGACGTAGCAGGCGCTGGCCGGTTTGATGGGTGAGTTCGGGGGTCAGTTTATAGCCAGGAAGTGTCGGCGTGCGCGGTGAGGGGGCAAGATTGATCATGGGGCGGAGGATACGCCCCCGGGCGGGAGGGGATGGAGAGATTTGCGGGACGAATTTTTTTAGGATGTTGATTGGGATAGGGGTTTGGCTGGCGCAGGGGACTTGGGTTTGTTGGATAAGGCGCAAGGCCCTTAACCTCCCATCGCTTTGCGATGGGTCCCTCCTTGTTCGGGAAATCGCAGTGCGATTTCTGGTCCCCACAAGCCCTCAAGCAAGAGAGGCGTAAAGTGAGTAGGACGCCTCTTACCCTCTGCCATAAATGGAAGATGGGGCGCCCGCGCGCGAAGAGCGTGGGAAGTGAGGGTCTCGTGGATGCGGGATGACAGGGGGGGCGGGAAGCGGCTAGATAGGGTCATGACCCAGACACTGCCCCCCGCCTTTCTCGCCGCCGTCAAAGACCTGCTTGGGCCAAAGGGCTGGAGCCAGGATCCGGAGAAGCTGCTGGAAGCGGCCACGCCCTGGCGGGGGACGTATCAGGGGACAACGCCTCTGATCGTGCGGCCTGCCTCAACTGCCGAGGCCGCGGCGCTGGTGAAGCTCTGCGCGCAGCATGGCGTGGCGATGACGCCGCAAGGGGGCAATACCGGACTGATCGACGGGGGCACGCCGCACGGCGAGGTGTGTGTTTCGATGACGCGGATGAGCGCCCTGCGCGAGACCGATCCGTTCAATAATTCCATGACGATTGAAGCCGGCGCAACGCTGGTTTCCGCGCAGGCGGCCGCCGAGGCAGCCGGGCGGCTGTTTCCCCTCTCGCTCGGCTCGGAAGGGACCGCGACGATTGGCGGCCTCATTTCAACCAATGCCGGGGGGGTGGCCGTGCTGCGCTATGGCATGATGCGCGACCTGATCCTGGGGCTGGAGGTGGTTCTGCCATCCGGCGAGGTGTGGGACGGGCTTTCGGGGCTGCGCAAGAACAATACCGGATATGACCTGAAGCATCTTTTTGCCGGGGCCGAAGGCACGCTGGGCCTGATCACGGCGGCGACGCTGAAGCTCTTCCCGCAGGTCCAGAGCGCGGCGGCGTGGGTTATATGCGCGTCTACGGATGACGTTGTGAAACTGCTGGCGCTGGTGCGCGGGAAGGTCGGGGATTCGGTGACGAGTTTCGAGATCATCCCGGCGAACGCGGTAGAGATGGTAGTGGCTGATATTCCCACTGCCCGGGACCCGATGCCATCGAACGCGCCGTGGCGGGTGCTGATGGAAGTTTCCCAGACGGACGGGGCCTATGCGCGCACATTGCTGGAACGCGCCCTGGAAGCGGCGATGGAGGAAGGCCTTGTGCAGGACGCGGCGATTGCCGAAAGCGAGACCCAGGCGAAATCCTTCTGGCATATCCGCGAGACAATCCCCCTGTCCAAGCGCGCTTATGGCGCGGCGCTGAACCAGGACATTTCCGTTCCCGTGAGCCGGATTCCGGCTTTCATCGAGGCGTGCAATTCCGCTGTGCGCGATGTTCTGCCTACGGCGGATTTTGTGATCTTCGGGCATGTGGGCGACGGGAATTTGCATTATTCCGTGGTCGAAGCGCAGGGGGCGGCAGAGCCGCAGCTCAAAGCTCATGAGGACGCGATCACGCGGGTGATCTTTGACACCGTGATGGGCCATGGCGGATCGATCTCTGCCGAGCATGGCGTGGGGCGGCTGAAGCGGGATGAACTTGCCCGCCTGCGCCCGCCCGCCGCCACCCAAGCGATGCGGGCGATCAAGCGCGCGCTGGACCCGCAGGGGATCATGAACCCGGGGCGGGTTGTGACAGTCTAGCCCCCTGCCCGGCCCGGCGAATCGGCCTCATATTAACGCCTCGTTAACCACGGCCTCCGCAAAGCTGGCCAGCCGCAGAACGCGATGGGGACAGACATGGTCTGGTATACCGACCTCCGGAGCCGGAGACTTTTTTCAGAGGCCGAGGGCGACTGGACCTCCCGCCGTCTGCTGGAGCTGCGCGCGCAGCTTGCCTCTCCGCCGCCCAGGGGCGTACCGCGGCGGACGAAGGATGCGAGCCTCATCATCGGCACCTGGAACATCCGCGATTTTGACAACAACAAGTTCCGCCACGGGCCGCGGCGGCGCGAGAGCCTGCACTATATCGCCGAAGTGCTTTCGGCGTTTGATGTCTGCGCGCTGCAGGAGGTCAACGAGGATATCGGGCCACTGAAGGATGTAATCCGCCTGATGGGGCCGGGATGGGATTTCATCGCGACCGATGTGACGACCGGGTCGAGCGGCAACCGGGAGCGGATGTGTTTCGTATATGACGCCCGCAAGGTCCGTTTCCGTAACATCGTTGGCGAGATCGTTCTGCCAAAGCATGCGCTGCTGCCCGGCGAGCAGCAGTTTGCGCGCACCCCGTTCATGGTGAGCTTTCAGGCGGGGTGGTTCAAATTCTCGCTGTGTACGGTGCATATCTATTTCGGGGAGGCCGCGAAGGGGAGCGATGGCTATGCCCGGCGCGTGTCCGAGATCGAGTATATCGCCCGGGAGATGGCCGGCCGCGCCGAGCGGGAGAACGAGAACTATATCCTGCTGGGCGATTTCAACATCAAGAACCCGGTGGACGAGACGATGGGGGCGCTGACCAAGGCGGGCTTCCACCTGCCGCCCGAGCAGTATCCGTCTAACCTTCTGGGGACGCACTATTATGACCAGATCGCCTTTCGCACGCGCAAGGATGAGCTGACATTCCTGTCTTCTGGCGCGTTTGACTGGAGCCAGTCTCTGTTCCGGCCCGACCATTACGAGCATTACGCGCCTGTGCTGCCCAAACGCCACCGGGACCTCAGGCCCGATGGCAGCCCGCGCGATACCGGGAAGGACAGGGACTATTATTCGAGGCGCTGGCTGACCTGGCAGATGTCGGATCATCTGCCGCTCTGGGTGGAGCTGGCGATCGACTTTTCCGATGCCCACCTTCTGCATAATGTGAAGGGCGCGTTCGAGGCCGGAGATGTGCCTGCGCAGGTGGAGTTTACAGAAGAAGCTGAGCCCGTGGCGGCGCCGCCGGAGCCGGCCGAACCTGTGCGCCCCCTGAAGAAGAAGCGCAAGGCTCCCAAGGTGGCCGCGCCGGAGAAGCAGGGCACGCTGGCGCCTGCGCCGAAAATGAGTTTCGCCGAAGGCTGGCGGATTTTCTGGTGGGTGGCGAGCGGGGGCGCCGACCGGATGCGCAGGGCGAAGGAGGCGGGCAAGAAGGCCGCCAGGCCGCGCAGGGCGGCGAGGAAGCCTGACGCCTAGAGCGCGGCAAGCAGCGTTGCAGCCGCGGCCCAGAGGGGCTCGCTGGCCTTGACGATGACGGGATGATGGGTCGATCGGTCCCCGCCGGGCACGGAGGTTCCGGTGACGGCGAAGGCGATCTCTGCGTCGAGCGCCGGGGCGTGGAAGGCGCCCGAGTAGAGGCCGTAAGCTTCGCCGTGATGGCCGATGAGCCATGTGCCCGGGATGGGGGAGTTGCCTGGCAAATGCCATTGAACGCCGAAACCGAAATCGGTGAAATATCCCTCATCGGTGTCACCATTGGGGCGGGCGGGGTTGTAGATCCATTGCTCGAGGGGCCGGGATATCGTTCCGGGAACGCTGGCCGCGGCACGCGCGAGGATGGCCATGTCCTCCAGGCTGGCGCGCAGGCCGCCTTGCGGGCTGAAGAGGGTGCCGTTTGTGCCCGGAATGTAATCTGCGAGGCGAGCGCCCTCGTCGATCAGAATTGCCGGATCTCTTCCTTTGAGGTTGGCGGGGCCATCGGCCTCAACCTGCCAGCTGCCTTCTGCTTCGCGGCTGTAGAGTGTGGCGGCTTTGCGTCGTTTTCCGCGCGAGACGCCCGACCAGTTGAAGCCCGCGTCGAGGCCGAGGGGGCCGATTACTTCGCGGGCGGCGAGGTGGTCGAACCTCTCTCCGGTTTGCTTCTCCAGTAAGGCGCCGGCGAGGCCGTAACCGAAATTGCAGTAACGGAAGCCGACGCCGGGAAGGCTCCACCATTCCGGGCTCCACATGCCGGGCGTGAACAGGTCTTCGGTGCGCCCGGGGGCGGCCATCCAGTAGACGTCCGGATCGCGGAGGCCTGATCTGTGGCCAAGGAGGTGGCCAAGCGTGATCGGGATATTCGGGTAGGCCGCGTTTATGAGCGCAGGGGTGAAGCTATCCCGAATGTCCGCATCCAGATCGACTTCACCTTTCTCCGCGAGACGCTGCGCGGTGAGAGCGGTCGCCATCTTCGAGACCGAGGCGACGCGCATGGGGGTTTGCGGCGTGAAGGGGACGGCGTCTGCCTCGCCCGCTGCGCCCTGAGCGAGGCCGTCGGCATGGGCGAAAATCACTTCACCGCGATGGCGCACGACGAGGCCTGCGGCGGGGACCATGGCGGAATAGACGAGGTCTTCGATGCGGCGGCGGGCGGAGGCGGCGGGCGTGCGCAGGGGGTCAGGGCGATGGGCGCAGGCGGTGAGCGTCAGCCCCGCCAGACCTGTCATCAGGACGCGCCTGTTCAACGTCATCGCTTATCCCCGCCGGCCGAACAGGCGTTCGATGTCAGCCAGCTTAAGCTCCACATAGGTGGGGCGGCCGTGATTGCACTGGCCCGAATGAGGCGTGGCTTCCATCTGGCGGAGGAGCGCGTTCATTTCGTCGCCGTTCAGACGGCGACCGGCGCGGATGGAGGAGCGGCAGGCCATGTTGCCCATCACTTCCTCGAAGCGTTCCGACAGTGTGAGGCCGGCTTCATATTCGGCAAAATCATCGGCGAGGTCGCGGATGAGGCCGGCGGCGTCCATCTCCCCGAACAGGGCGGGGGTGGCGCGCACGGCGATGGCGCCGGGGCCGAAGGGTTCGATCTCCAGCCCGAGCGCGGCGAGTTCCTCGGCGCGGGCACAGACGCGGTGGGCCTCGTCTTCGGAGAGCTCGACAATATCGGGTATCAGCAGCGCCTGACGGCGCACGCCGCCTTCGGCCATCTGGCGTTTCATGGATTCATAAACCAGCCGCTCATGGGCGGCATGTTGGTCTACGATGACGATACCGTCTGCCGTTTGAGCAATGACATAGGTTTCGTGGACCTGGGCGCGGGCAGCGCCGAGGGGGTATTCCCCGAGCGGTCCCGGCGCGGGCATGGGGCCGGTTTCGACCTTTGCTGTGGGGGCGCCTTCATAGGCGCTCGCCTCCGGGACAAAGCCGCGCGGCGTGAAGGGTGCGTCTGTGCCATCTCCTTCGACCTGGCGGGCGGCGTAGCCCTGAGGCGGCATGACGGGGCGCTGGGTGTAGCCGCCGGGCCCACTTTGTGTTTGTGGCGCCTGCCAGAGGAAGCCTGCCTGCGGGGCGGGCTCTGCGCGGGCCTTGCCGAGGGCGAAGCCAGCGACGGTGGTGGAGGCGCGGTGACCGGCGGCGGCGAGGGCATGGCGCAGCGCCGAGATCATCAGGCCGCGCACGCCGCCTGCATCGCGGAAGCGCACTTCGGTCTTGGCGGGGTGGACGTTGACGTCCACGCCTTCCGGATCAAGGTCGACGAAGAGCGCCACCATGGGATGGCGGTCCCGGGCGAGGAAATCCTGATAGGCGGCGCGCACGACGCCCGTCAGCATACGGTCTTTCACCGGGCGGCCATTGACGAACAGGAACTGCATCTGCGCGTTGCCGCGATTGAGCGTCGGCAAACCTGCAAAACCCGAGAGGCGCACGCCTTCGCGGGTCGCGTCGACGGCGACGGCATTGTCTGAAAAGTCCCGCCCCATGATGGCGCCGAGGCGCTTGAGACGGCCTCCATCGCCGGGGCCTTCAGCGGGATAGCGCAAGAGGTTGCGACCATTGCTTTCGAGGCTGAAGGCGACTTCCGGATTGGCCATGGCGAGGCGTTTGACGGCGTCGGTGACAGCCATGGCCTCGGCGCGCTCGCCGCGCATGAATTTCAGGCGGGCGGGGGTGGCGTGGAAAAGGTCGTTTACGTCGATGCGCGTGCCGGTGTCGCTGCGCCCGGTGAAGGCGGCGGGCCGGGGGCCATCGAGGCGGCCGGCATCGGAGAAGATTTCAGCGGCCTCTTCCCCGGCGGCGCGCGAGACGATGCGCATGCGGCTGACCGAGGCGATGGAGGGCAAGGCTTCGCCCCGGAAACCCATGGTGAAGATGTTGAGGAGATCCACCCGGCCGTCTGTGTCCGGCACGAGCTTGGAGGTGGCGTGGCGCTCCAGCGCGATGAGGAGATCGTCGGCGGAGAGGCCGCAGCCATCATCCTCGAGGGTGATGCGCTTGAGGCCGCCTTCCTCGATCGCGATGGCGATGCTGCGCGCGCCGGCATCGAGCGCGTTTTCCACAAGCTCCTTTACGGCCGCAGCGGGCCGCTCGACGACCTCACCGGCCGCGATGCGGTTGACCACATCGGCAGGGAGTTTGCGGATCGTCGGACGGGGGGGAGCAGAATCAGCCATAGGCCGAAAAGACTAGCCGATCCGGGGCGGAATGTCGTCTGGCACGCTGCGGCGCGGGCGCGGGCCAAGACAGCGCCCTGTTTCCACGCGGTTTCGGAATTTTTGCCGCAGCCGCAGGCTAAAGGTTGAGTTTGGCGGGCGGGAGCGCGAAGATGGCAGCTGTCAGATCCAGACCGATACAAGGTATTGAAAATCCATGCGCTTTTCCGCTGCTGCCCCGTTCGCCCTGTTTGCCGCGCTCGCCCTTGCTGCCTGTGGCGGCGCTGATCGGGCGCCCGTTCCGCCGCCGGCTGAACCGGTTGCGGCCGAGCCTGGAGCGCCGACGCCTTCGCCGGCCACACCCGCAGCCGCGCCCGGCGAGCCAAGCCCGGAATTTGCAAACCTGCCCGCGCCTTACAACACCGCCAACTATGCCGTGGGCGCGCGGACCTGGAAGCTCTGCCAGTCCTGCCACCTGACCGCAGAAGGGGCGGGCAATCTCGTTGGCCCCAACCTTCACGGCATTTTCGGCAACCAGGTGGCCACGGTGGAGGGCTTTGCCTATTCGCCCGCGCTGCAGGCCGAGACCTTCATCTGGACGCCTGAACAGCTCGACCACTGGCTGGAAAATCCGCGTACTTTTGTGCCGGGCAACCGGATGAGCTTTTCCGGAGTGCGCCGCGAAGCCGACCGGCTGGGCGTGATCGCCTATCTGATGGTCGAGACGGGCTATGAGGCAGGAGATGCGCTGGCAGAGGAAGCGCCTGCGGAATAAGCCGGGCTGACGGCAGGCAACCGCGTTGATCAGGATGGCGTTTTCCTCGAAGGCGCCGCCGATTTCGTGGCGTTAGCCGAGGGAAACATCGAACCCGCCGGGATGGACGCCGAGCCGGGTTTTCAGTTTTGACAGAGCGGGCGCTGCGCTCGCCTTCCTCGAACCGGAGCTGCTGGCCGATGAAGATGTGCTTCGTCATATCCTGACCGCAGCAGAGTTCGATCCGTACACGGTCGCAGCCCGCGCCCCTGGCGGGGCATGCCAGCCGCGATCCTCGCGCGCCCCAGGGGGCCGCTTGGGCGACACCGGACGTGCTTGCGCCCGCAAGACAGAGTGTGATGAGCCCCCGCACGGCAGCTGACCCAGATGAGAACTCCCCAGGACGAAGCGTTGATTTTGCGGGATCTGAATATTCCTGCCGGGCGGGCCCGGAGCGTTCCTGTCAGAGCTTGATGTAGTCGGAGACGATGCGGAGGGGGCGGGCGCCGGTAGCTTTCCGGTCGAGGCGGACGTGCCAGCCGTCGGCATCGAGCAGGCCGTTGATGTCGATCAGGGCATCGACGGAGACGAAATTGTCCTTGTGGCGGCTGGTCCATTCAGGCGACAGCGCGCGGGCGCGGGACCAGACTTCGGCTTTGTCCGATCCGGCGAGGAAGAGGTAATTGTGCTGCTCGCCGAAGAGTTCGGGCGTATAGCCGCCGAGGTTTATGAACCAGAGCGTGCGGGCGGGCGTCTCCGGCGCGGGGCCGGGCACGAGATCGACCTGCCAGCCGTCCACCTCGGTGAGCTCGGCATAGCCATCGATGTGCAGCGAGGAGGGCTTTCCCCACCAGGCCGCGCGCAGGGTGGGGATCGTCGCCTCCAGGCTCCCGCCGGCGACAAAGCGCAGATCGTGCAGTTCGATATTGGCGCGGGGGTGATTGCCCCCGGTGAAGACAGCGAAGAGTTTCATAGCGGGCAGCCTGTAGGGTTGCCGCGGCAAGCTAACGGCGCAAGCGGGCATGGCAAGGGCAGCAAGGCCCCCTTCCGGGCCCCCTTCTGCTTCCCTGCCGGAGTCCATTTGCTTTGCTTTTCAAAGTTCTCTGTTGACTGGCGTATTCACTTTGAATTACCAAGTACTTGTCGAATACAGATATGGAGACCTGACATGACCCCAGCTGCCCCCCTTGCCGCCCTGATCGCTGCTGCCCTTGCCATGACCGGCGCCGCTTCTGCCGCCCCGCTGACCGTCACGGTCGACGGCATCGAAGCGCGCGGCGGCAAGCTCTATGTCAGCGTGCAGACAGAAGACCAGTTCATGAAGGAAGACGGCGTTGCCGGAGAAATCCTTGAGGCGCCCGAAGCCGGGTCGAAGACGCTCAGCTTTGACCTGCCGGAAGGGCGCTATGCGGTGTCGGTCTGGCATGACTTCAACGGCAATGGCGCGTTTGATGTGGATGACGCAGGCATGCCTGCCGATGGCTGGACCTCGCCGAATGCTGCGAGCCTGCAAGCTGCGCCGACCTTCGAGCAGTCCTCTGTGACGGTGGAAGCAGGCGGGGCTGCCCTGCAGATGGACATGATCTATCCGCGCTGAGTTTTCATCCGCTAAGGCATAAAGAAAACCCCGGAGCGCCCCACCTGCGCCCCGGGGTTTTCCCCTACTCCTTCCCCCCGGAAGATGTACCCGTTCAATGCCCCTTAGAGGCGGTAACGGATCTGGTCAGACCAGAAGCGCTCGAGACGCGAGATGGTCTTGTTCAATTGCGAGAGATCGTCGGCGCGAACACTGGCGGTCGGCTCAAGGGCCGTTGCCTGCTTCTCGAAGAGCTTTTCCACACGTGCACGGACTTTCCTGCCGCGATCAGTAAGGCGCAGGGTGACCGTGCGCTTGTCGTCTTCAGAGCGCGTCTGGATCAGGTAGCCGCCTTCCTGAAGTTTCTTCACGTTGTAGGAAAGGCTGGTGCCAGCAAAGGCGCCGCGGGCGCGCAGCACGGAGGCCGGGGCTTCGCCCTCGCCGATCTCGTAAAGGAGGAGCGCCTGAACGCCCGTCAGCGAACGTTCGCCGGCGCGTTCCAGATCATCCTTCACCACATCGTGCAGACGGCGATGCGCCTGTTCGAGAAGAGACAGCGACTTAAGGAAAGATTCGCCGATTGTGCCTGTTGCAGTGTCCTGCATGTCGATCATCATCATATTCACCACCACTCAACTTTTACTCAACTTTTGTTGTAGTTTGAGTATATTTACTGGAGTGAACCTAATAAATTGATAAGCACAACACGGTTTAAAATGATGTTGGTAAACAAATCAGAGCATTCATTAACCGTTACTGCCCCGTAACGTGTTTTTGCGGCAGATTCCGTTTCATTATGAAACAACAGACAGAAAAAAGCCGCCCGGAAAGTATCCGGGCGGCTTTCTATTGCTGAGCCAGACATATAGTTCCGCGATATGCTTCAGAACGGGAAGGCAAGCTCATCATCTCCAAGCGGCGCGAAGTATTTCGCCACGTCCGCCTCGCTGACATCTTCCAGGCGCGCGGGCGACCAGGCGGGTGCGTTGTCCTTATCTATAATGACGGCGCGCACGCCTTCCTGGAAGTCATGGCTTTGGACCTTGCGCCAGCCGATGCGGAATTCCATGCGCATGTTGTCTTCAAAGGTTTCGCAGCGTGCGCCTTCGCGCAGCTGGCGGAGGGCAACCTTCACCGTCTCGGGTGACTTGGCGCGGATGGTGGCGGCCTCGCCCCTGGCCCAGTCACCGGGGTCAGCCTCAAGCGCGGCGACGATGCCTTCGGCAGTCTGCCCCCCAAAGCAGCGATGGATGGTTTCCCGGTGGGCGCCATAGGACGGCGCAGGGACAGCATGTGTCAGGCCGCGGAGGATGTCGTCCAGCATGGCCGTCGCATCAACCGAGAAGTCAGCCGCCTCAAGGTTTTTGGCGAGCGCGGGGACGCGTTCTGACGGAAGGTAATGGGTAGCAACGCCGGCGGCGGCGACATCGGCGCCCTTCAGGCGCGCGCCGGTCAGCGCCAGCCATGTGCCAAGCTGGCCTTCGAGGCGCGGCAGGAACCAGCCGCCGCCCACATCCGGGAAGAGGCCGATACCGGTTTCAGGCATGGCAAAGAGGGTGCGCTCGGTGGCGATGCGGTGGGAGCCGTGAACGGAGAGGCCGACGCCGCCGCCCATGGTGACCCCGTCAAGGATGGCGAGGACGGGCTTGGGGAACGCTTTCAGCGCGGCGTTCATGCGGTATTCGGTGCGGAAGAAATCGCGCGCCTCCGAGGCGTCGCCTGCGCCGCTTTCGGCGAGCATGCGAATGTCGCCGCCCGAGCAGAAGCCGCGTGTACCGTCCTGATGGTCTATCCAGACAAGGTGGATTGCCGGATCGGTTTTCCAGGCGGTGAGGGCGGCGAGGATCTGCGCGCACATCGGCGTGTTGAGGGCATGCAAGGCGGATGGCCGGGTGAGCGTGATCCGGCCTATTCTGCCGGTAACCTTGGTGCTGACATCTGCGCTCATCTGGTGCTCCCCGTTTCTGACCACCGGCTAACCGGAATCTGTTCAATTAAATCAATGACTTTGGACAGGGCTTTACCCGGCCATGTCATTAAGAAGACATGCCATTCCCCAAATGGTCCCACATTTGACCCGTGATGCCCGGCCATCCCCATGACCCAACAGCGCCCTCAAATCAACCATCAGCCCTTCCTGCAATATAACAGGCGGGGCCAGCGCATTCGCGTGGAAGGCAAGGCGCATGTACGCCTTGGCCTGTTCAAGCGGGTGGAGTGCGAATTGCGGGACATCTCGCCGGGCGGCGCGCGTATCTGCGTGCCCGAAGGCATTGCGCTGCCCGACCAGTTCGTGATGACCCTGCCGCAGTTCAAGCATCCGCGCACCTGCATGAAACGCTGGGAAAGCGGGCGGGACGTGGGCGTCGAGTTCCGGATGGACTGAAGGCGCGCCCCGGGCGAGCCTCACCTAATTCAGCGCGCAGCCTTCGATGGTGATGCGGTGCATCAGGCGCCGCTCGCCGTGATAATCATTCATCGCCCAGTGCCAGGTTGACCGGTTGTCCCAGAAGGCGACCGAGCCGGGCTGCCATTTGAAACGGTGGGCATGATCGGGGTTCATGGCGTGGGCATAGAGGCGCATCAGCAGCGCGCTGGAGGCTTCGGCGTCATAGCCGTCTATGCGTGTGGTGAAGGCGGGGTTCACATAAAGCGCCTTCCTGCCGCTGAGCGGGTGGGTGATGACGACGGGATGGGTGACATCTTCCAGAACGTCTGCAGCCGCCGTGTTGCCGATGCGCCCGCCCGTATCTTCGTTGGCTTTATAGAAATTGTCCGTCTGCGAGCCGAAGATGTGCTTGGCCGAATGGATGGCGCGCAGGCCTGCGATCTCCTCCTTTGTCGCCTCGTCCAGCGTCTCATAGGCGGTGTACATGGAGGCAAACCAGGTGTCGCCGCCTTCATCGGGCAGCTGGCGCGCGACGAGGACAGAGCCCATGGCAGGCTCGGCGTCATAGGAATGATCCGTATGCCAACCGCCGCCGATATTGGTTTTCTGTTCCTTCTCCTTCAGCACGAGGGCAATTTCGGGATAGCGCTCATGGGCCAGGAAGAAGCGGTTGATATTGATGGGGCCAAAGCGCCGGGCGAAGGCGATGTGATCGTCTTCGGTCAGCGACTGATCGCGGAAAAAGATGACGCCGTGATCTGCATAGGCCTGTTTAACCGCGCTGAACTGCAGCGCGGTGAGCGCGCGGATATCGACGCCCGTGATTTCTGCGCCGGCGCCGGGCAATGATGTTATCTGCATGGCTTCCTCCCTGCCCGCTCTGATCTGGCGGGCTGTTACCGGCAGATTAAACCGCGCAGGCGGGTATTGGCAATCAGGATGCCTGAACCGTCGCGGGCTTTCCGCTGAGCATGCGGGCAAGCGTGCCGTCCTTGTCGATGAGGGCGTGTTTCAGGGCGGCGAGGATGTGCAGCGCGATAAGCCCTGCAAGGGCATAGGCGGCGTAGCCATGAACCTGGCGCAGGAGGCCGGCGGCTTCCCTGTTTTCTGCAAAAGGCGGGATGAGGAAGAGGCCATAGATGTCGATCGGGCGGCCGCCGATGAGGGACATCAGCACGCCCGAGAGCGGCATGATCAGGAGCGCAGCGAGCATGCCCCAATGGACAAGGCGGGAGGCAAGCTCCTGCCAGGCCGGCACACCGGGGACTGGCGGGGGGAAGCCCTGCACCAGCCGCCAGCTGACCCGCCAGAGCGCAAAGAGGAGCAGCAGCGTGCCGGTGGCCTTGTGCAGGTCGCGGATGGGGCCGGCCGTTTCACGCGAGAGGACATCATAGGACAGGATGAAGCCGACAATGATCATGCCGGAAAACGCCAGCGCGCCGAGCCAGTGATTGAGCCGGGAGAGGCTGCCATAGGCAGCGCTGGTCTTGTCGGTCATGAGTTTGCTTTCCCTCGTGTCAGGCGGAGACTAGCGCATCAGGGGATGGCGGCAATCCTATTGAGGAGGTTTGCCCAGGCTTCTTCTTCGCGGGCGGACCAGCCAGAGCCGAGAAGATCGCGGAAAACATCGCGGATGCTGGCAAACATCAGGTCGAACTCGCCCTCTTCCACGCCATATCCGCCATGGGAGAAGCGGGCGGCCGAGATGATCACGCGCTGGCTGCCCGCGCCTTCGGCGACGCCGAGGAGGGCTTCCAGGCAGGTCTGCACCATCGAGCCGCGCACGCCGCCATCGGTGTCCATGTCGAACAAGGGCCGGAAATCCGGGCGCCGGGCAAAGAGGCGGTCATAGATCAGCGGGGCGGGATCGGCGCAGGCGTCGGCGGCGCGCTCGAAGGTGGAGAGGATGATGTCGGTGTCGGGCATGGTGGCTTTCTCTCTGGCGCTGATGAGTGAAGCCGATGCGGAGGGCCAGCGCAATCAGGGAGCTTGCCTGGCGGCCGGGCCGGTGACCTCGATCCGGTCGGTCCAGACATGGCCGCCGAAACCTTCGGGGACCTTTGCGAGCTCGGCGGGGGTGTCGATGCCGGGAGCGCCGTCATTGCCGGTCCCGCCGGGCGTTCCAAACAGGACGATGGTTGAGCCGGCTGCCGTCATGCGCGCCTCGAATGCCCGGGGCCAGCCCCAGAGGAACGGGGCGTAGTCAACAGGCACGGGCACGATCTGGTTGTGGCAGACCTCAGGAACGAGACCGGTCCAGCCGGTCAGGGCGTAGCCGACCAGGCAGTCCTTTGCGGAACCCCTGGTGAAATAGGGCATGCCGGGCAAACGGGCGACGGCGGCTTCACTGGGGACGGGGGCGCCGTAGACGCCCCAGACCTGCGCGCGCCAGCGAGGGTTTTCTTCCAGCATCTCCGCAAGCACCCGGCCCTCGACCGGGCGGCGGCTCTTGAAGTTGATGAGGAACCTGCCTTCCGGGAAGGCGTCCAGAACTTCGGGAAGCGACTTGATCATGCCCACGCCCTTGCCGCGCAGGGGGAAGGTATCCCCGCCATCGGCGGTGTAGCCATAGCCGGCGTCGAGTGTGCGGATGAGGCGCATCGGTGTCTGGTTGGTCTGGCCTGCGGCCTGCGTGCGGCAGTCCAGTGTCCAGTCATGGAAGACGGCGAATTCGCCATCAGGCGTCAGGTGCACATCGATCTCCACGATCTCTGCCCCGGCCTCGAAGGCGGCGGCCATGGAGGGGAGCGTGTTCTCGATGAAGTCGTGCGTGGGCGGATAGATGCGGATGGCGGTGCAGGTATCGCGTTCCAGGTCTTCGCGGTGGTAGGTCTGGTGGACGCCGCGATGAGAGATGAAGCGGGGCGGGCCATCGGAGGCGGGCGGGGTGAAGAGGCTGGTGTTGCGCAGCCAGAGACCGGCCACGAGGACCAGAAGGACAATCAGGATTTTCCTCAGCATGGACACGCTCCTCGTGTTCTGGTGAGCGCCGGTTTCGCGGGGGAAGACGGCGGGATAAGGGCGGGTTCTGGATTGTTTCCGGCAGGGCGCGGGCTTTTTGCGATGACGCAGGGTGAAGTCCCCGCCCCGATTGCGCGCGTCTTTGGGCTGGCGCAGGGTGGCCTCAAAAACCGGGAGGAACTCAATGAAACATCTGGAAGGAAAGACTGCGTTCGTGACCGGCGCGGCCTCCGGCATCGGCCTTGGCATTGCCACGGCGCTGGCGCAGGCGGGCGTCAAGGTGATGCTGTGCGACATCGAGACGGCGGCGCTGGAGAAGGCCGTTACCGCCTTGCGCGAGACCAATGCCGATGTTGACGGCGTGGTGGCCGACGTGTCGCTGAAGGACAATCTGCAGCGCGCGGCCGACGAGACCATCGCGCGATTTGGCAAGGTGCATATCCTCGTCAACAATGCCGGGGTTGGCGGCGGGGGCGACTATGGCACCTGGAATGATGCGGGCTGGAACTGGGTGGTGGGGGTGAACCTCATGTCGGTCGTCTGGGGCATCGAGATTTTCGGGCCGCTGATCGAGAGCCATGGCGAGGGCGGGCAGATTGTTTCTACCGCGTCGATTGCCGGCATGGTGGCGCTGACCAACCCTGCCTATGATGTGACGAAGTTTGGCGTGGTAGCGCTGTCGGAAGATTTGCGGCCGAAACTGGCGGCGCGGGGCATTGGCGTCTCGGTGCTCTGCCCCGGCGTGATCCGCACGAACATCGTGGACTCAGGCCGCAATATCCCGAGCCGCTTTGCCGGGCAGATCCAGACCACTCCGGTCGAGGGGCCGGGTACGGAAGTTCTCAAAGCCGTGACCGAGGCGATCGCGAGCGGGATTGATCCGCTTTATGTCGGCGAGCTGGTGCGCGAGGCGATCGAGAATGACTGGCCGCATATCTTCACCGACATGCAGTTTGAGCCGCATATCGAGGCAAGGTTTGCGGCGATCAAGCAGGGGTTTGACCGGATACGGGACCGGGTGCCGCGGCACTAAGGCTTCATCATCCCTTCAGCATATCCCGGGAGATGATGACCCGCATCACTTCGTTCGTGCCTTCGAGGATCTGGTGGACCCTCAGGTCACGGACGATGCGTTCGACGTGGTAGTCGGCGAGGTAGCCGTAGCCGCCGTGGATTTGCAGGGCGTCGTTGGCGACCTTGAAGGCGGTGTCGGTGACAAAGCGTTTGGCCATGGCGCACCAGCGGGTGGCGTCGGGGGCTTTGCGGTCGAGGCGCCCGGCAGCTTCGTAGAGCATCAGGCGGGCAGCCTGGAGCTCGGTTTCCATGTCAGCGAGCTTGAACTGGGTGTTCTGGAACTCGGCGATGGCCTTGCCGAACTGCTCGCGGTCCTTGGCATAGCTGATGGCTTTGTCCAGCGCGAGGCGCGCCCCGCCCAGCGCGCAGGCAGCGATGTTGAGGCGGCCGCCATCGAGGCCTGCCATGGCGAAGCGGAAGCCATGGCCTTCTTCGCCGATGCGATTGGCGGCCGGCACGCGCACGCCGTCGAGGATGACCTGGCGCGTCGGCTGGGATTTCCATCCCATCTTGCGCTCATTGGCGCCAAATGAGAGACCCGGCGCGTCCTTCTCGATGATGAAGGCGGAGACGCCTTTGGCGCCCTCGTCCGAGGTGCGCGCCATCAGGACGTAGACATCGGATGTACCTGCGCCGGAGATGAACTGTTTGGTGCCGGTGATGACGTAATCGTCGCCGTCTTTCACCGCCTTGGTCTTGAGGCTGGCGGCGTCAGAGCCTGAGCCAGGCTCGGTGAGGCAGTAGGAGGCGATGAGCTCCATTGAGGTGAGGCGGGGCACCCAGGCGGCGCGTTGCTCCTGTGACCCGAAGGTGTCGATCATCCAGCTCGCCATATTGTGGATGGAGATGAAGGCGGCGGTGGAGACGTCGCCATAGGAGAGCTGTTCGAAGATCAGGGCCGCGTCTGTGCGCGTCAGGCCGGAGCCGCCAACATCCTCCTTCACATAGATGCCGGCAAATCCGAGTTCGGCGGTCGAGCGGATCACATCGACGGGGAAATGGCTGTCCCGGTCCCAGGCTTCCGAATGGGGGGCGAGCTTGTCGGCGGCGAATTTGGCGGCCATGTCGGCGATCATCTCTTGTTCTTCGGAGAAGATGAGGCTCATTGGCGGGGCTCCCGGATTGGCTTAAGTCTTTGGGGCCGCTTGTCGTTTGAGGTCCCTGATATGTCAATCCGACGCCCTCCTGCCGGGTATGTGATTACCGGCGCTGCCCGCGAGGAGGTCCCCGCGCTGATCGCCATCGACGTGGCGGCGGGAAGGGTGTTTGAGGGCACAGGCCTTCTGCCCGAGGCGCAGCTGGGCGATCATGTGCCAGCCAGGGTGCTGGAAGCTGCCATCGGCGCCGCGCACCTGCATGTGGCGCGGACGGCCAAAGGGGCGCTGGCGGGCTTTGCGATGACCTCGGTGCGCGAGGGGTGGCTTTATCTCGACCAGATCAGCGTGGACCCGGCGCATGGGCGCGGCGGAGTGGGCAGCGCGCTGATCGGGCGCGTAATGCTGGAAGCCAAGGACAGGGGCCTTAAGCGCGTGACACTGTCGACCTTCCGCGATCCGCCCTGGAACGGGCCGTTCTATCGCCGGAACGGCTTCCGGGAGCTCCCCCGGAAGAAGATGGAAAAGTGGATGATCGAGATTGAATCGGTGCAGGATGATCTCGGGCTCAATGTGCGCGACCGGTGTTTCATGGCGCGGCGATTGGGATGGTTGTGAGGGCGCCGGATTTGGCGCTAGGAGGTATGACATGACACAGTTTCCCCAAGCCTTTCCCGGCACCCGCATGCGCCGCCTGCGCCAGGCCCCCTGGGCGCGCAGCCTTGTGAGCGAAAACGTTCTGACCCCGGCAGACCTTGTCTGGGCGGTGTTCGTGCACGATGGCGAGGGGCGGGTGCCTGTCGCCTCCCTGCCCGGTGTGGACCGCCTCAGCGTGGCGGAAGCGGCCCTCGCCGCCAAGCGCGCCAAGGCGCTCGGCATACCGGCGATCGCGCTGTTTCCCTACATTGGCCCCGAGGGCAAGGACGCGGACGGCAGCGGCGCGCTTTCCCCCGGGGGCCTTGTACCCCGCGCGCTGAAAGCGATGAAGGACGCCGCGCCGGAGGTGGGCCTCATCACAGATGTGGCGCTTGATGCGTATACCTCGCATGGGCATGACGGCCTGCTGGACGAGGACGGCAGCATTCCGAATGACGCGACCGTGGAGCGACTTGTCGAGCAGGCGCTGGTGCATGTCGGCGCGGGGGCCGATGTGGTGGCGCCGTCCGACATGATGGACGGGCGCATCGGCGCGATCCGCTATGCCTTCGAGGAAGAGGGCTTCACCAATGCGATGATCCTGTCCTATGCGGCGAAATATGCGAGTGGCTTTTACGGGCCTTACCGGGAAGCGATTGGCTCGGCCGCCGCGCTGAAGGGCGACAAGAAGACGTATCAGCAGGACCCGGCGAATTCCGACGAGGCGCTGCGCGAAGTGGCGCTGGACCTCGCCGAGGGCGCGGACATGGTGATGGTCAAGCCAGGTCTTCCGTATCTGGACGTTGTGCAGCGCGTCTCGAGCACGTTTGGCGTGCCGACGCTGGCCTATCAGGTGTCGGGCGAATACGCTCAGATCATGGCGGCCGCGCAGAATGGCTGGATCGACGGCGACCGCGTGATGATGGAAACTTTGACATGCTTCAAGCGCGCAGGCGCGGCGGGCGTGATCACGTATTTTGCGGAGCGGGCGGCGGAGAAGCTGGGCTGACGCGCAGCCCAGCTTTCAGCAGGTCTCGCTACGCCGCTTCTTTAATCGCCACCACTTCAATATCAAATGTCAGGTCCTGCCCCGCCAGCGGGTGGTTGGCATCCAGGGTGACGGTCCTGTCATCGGAGGCAACGACGACCACCGGGACAGGCTGGCCAGACTGGGTCTGCATCTGCAGGCGGGTGCCGACTTCAACAGGGACTTCAGCCGGAATGTCCGCACGCGGAACGTCCTGGCGCATTTCGGGATTGACAGGACCGTAAGCCTCTTCGCAGGGCACGGTGACGGTCTTCCTGTCGCCGACGGCCATGCCGGGGATGGCGGCATCAAGGCCGGGGATGATCTGGCCGGCGCCGACCTGGAAAGCGAGCGGGTCGCGGCCCTGCGAGCTGTCGAAGGTGGTGCCATCCTTCAGGGTGCCAGTGTAATGGATGTGTACGGTGTCGCCTTGTTTGACCTGGGTCATGGGAGTTCCAATCTTTTCGGAGGGTGGGGAAACGGAAGGCGGCACGCAGGGCGCGCACGCCAAAGGGCTCTCGTTGCCTAAGGGATGGGGCTCGGCCACAAGGTTAAGAATTCCTGCGGAGATGTAAACCCGCAAGTCTGCAGGGGTCTGGCTGCGCCTTATTCGTCCCAGGTCTGATAATTCTTCCGCATGAAGGCAACGCCGTCGGCGACGATCTCTTCCAGAACCGGCATGTTTATGGCGGAAAGCTTGCCCAGATAGAGGCAGCTCTTGCCGGTCTTGTGCGGGCCGAGGCGGGCGAGCTTTTCGGTGAGGTCGCGGTATCCGGGAAGGATGTAGACGACGGTGTTTGCCTTGCGGGGGCTGAAGCCGGTGAGCATGTGTTCGCCCGAATGGCCGCTTTCATAGGTGTAGGCGTAGCGGCCAAAGCCGATGATGGATGGCCCCCACATGCAGGCCTTGAGCCCGGTGACCTTTTCGAACCAGGGCAGAAGCATTTCGGCGTCGCGTTTGCGGGGGCTGTCTTCCAGGGTCGCGATATAGTCCGCCGGGCGTGTCACGGCCGGCTTGGTCTTTGCTTCGTATCTGGCCACTGGTCCCTCTTTCAGTTGCCCAGATCAACGGCCTGGCCGAGATCAAGGAGCAGGATAAGCGCGCCGCAGACAAGTAGGAAGAGGGCTGACAGGCCGGCATTGATCCAGACCGCGCGGGCAGCGTGTTTCTGCTCGATCCATGTCCGCGGGTGGATCTTGCGCAGGCGGAAGACGATCAGCGCGGAGAGGAGCAGCGCCGCCACATTGAGGCTGAGCAGGAGCGCGGCCCTGAG
The DNA here is from genome assembly GCF_018402285.1 of Hyphomonas sp. Taxonomy (GTDB): domain Bacteria; phylum Pseudomonadota; class Alphaproteobacteria; order Caulobacterales; family Hyphomonadaceae; genus Hyphomonas. Next base: position 160,615 of record NZ_JAGYJH010000001.1, read on the forward strand.
CGCCAGCGTGCCCTGGCCGTAGCCGGCGAAGAGCCCGACGGCCGCTGCCGGTGGCAGGAGCGCGGCGGCGACCATCACGCCGACAAGCGCAGAGGCGGTTCCGCGCGTGACCGAAAGCGCCGCGGCGCTGCCTGCCGCCATGGCAAGAGCGAGCCCGTCAAGGCGCACTTCGGCGCGGGACATGAGTTCCCGGCTTTCAAAATCGGGCGGCATCACGAAGGCCAGCAGCAGCGACAGCCCGATCGCGACCGCGATCCCGACATTGAAGGCAATCAGGCCGCGGCGAATGAGGGCGGTTTCGCCCAATGCGGCGCCCATGGCGAGGCCCATGATCGGCCCGAGCAGCGGGGCAATGACCATGGCGCCGATGACAGCGGCAACCCCGTCAGACACGAGGCCAATGGCAGCCACGATGGTGGAGAGGGCAACCATGATCACATAGTCCCAGCTCAGCTTGGCGTCGCTGGAGATCTGGACGTAGAGTTCTTCCCGCGTGTGCTGGGAGCTGGCGGCTTTCTTTTCGTCCTTGGGTTCGGGAAGGCTCGGCAGGGTGAGGTCGAGATCAGCGACGGTGACGCGCCAGCCGGAGCGGTCTTCCAGAAGCGACTGGAGATTGTCGAGCAGCGACTGCACCGGCCCGTCGCGCATGATTACCTGGATGAGGCTGCGGTCCTTCTGTTCGGGCTGGAGGACCACATAGTCGATCGGGTCTGCCGCCTTGACGATCCGGATGGCCGTTTCAAAGGTCTCCCCGCCTGCGGGGATGTGAATGTCGACACGGCAGATACCCATCAGTCAGGCTTCCGGCCCAGGCGGGCAATCAGGCTGGACGTGTCCCAGCGATGGCCGCCCATGGCCTGCACGTCGGCATAGTACTGATCGACCTGGGCGGTGAGGGGAAGGCTGGCGCCGTTTTCGCGGGCCGCGTCCAGCGTGATGCGCAGATCCTTGCGCATCCAGTCTACCGCGAAGCCGAAATCGAACTTGCCGTCGGTCATCGTCTTCCAGCGATTTTCCATCTGCCAGCTCTGGGCCGCGCCGCCGGAGATGGCGGCGATGACCTTTTCTGCGTCGAGGCCTGCCTTCTCGGCAAAGTGGAGCCCTTCGGCGAGGCCCTGGACGATGCCGGCGATACAGATCTGGTTGACCGATTTGGCGAGTTGGCCGGCGCCGCTCGGGCCGATCAGCGTGATGGCGCGCGCGAACGCATTCATCACCGGCTCAGCGGCCGCGAAGGGAGCCTCCTCGCCGCCGCACATGAGGGTGAGCTTGCCATTGATGGCGCCGGCCTCGCCCCCTGAAACCGGGGCGTCGATGAAATGGGCGCCCTTTGCGCGGCAGCGCTCGGCGAGTTCGCGGGCAAGGGCAGCAGAGGCAGTGGTATGGTCGATGACGGTCATGCCGGCGCCGAGGCTTGGCTCGAAGGCGTCAAAGACGGCCCGCACGTCCGGGTCATCGCCCAGGCACATCAGGACATATTCGGCGCCGAAGACGGCCGAGGCCGGGTCCTTGGCCGCTTCACCTTTGTGGGCGGCGGTCCAGGCGGCGGATTTGGCCGGGGAGCGGTTCCAGACGGTGACCTGGTGGCCTGCCCGGGCAAGGTGGCCCGCCATATGGAAGCCCATGACCCCCAGGCCCAGGAATGCGGTACGTGCCATGCCAATCTCCTCATGAATTCGGGGCCAATTAGAGCGAATTTCATCAAAATCCCACCCCTGGCCGAAGCGTGGCTTTCACCACGACCTGATACACCCACGTCATCCATCAGAAGGATTGGACGCAAAAGAGCAATGGCGTATGCCACGACCTCACGGCGGCAGACGGGCAGAAGGCCCGTCATGCCTACCCGGAAAACGGGGACATGGAAGCTGGCCTATGCCGACTTCCTGACGGCCCTGGTCGCGTTCTTCATGCTCATGTGGCTGGTCAGCGGGGTCTCGAAAGAAGACCGCGCGGTGATCGCCTCTGAATTTACCGGGAAGCCGGTTTCTGCCTCGACCATTTCCCAAATGGCCCCGTCTGGCGCCGCTGAGCTGCTGGCGCGGCTGCAGGATGCGGGCGGCCTGAAGGCGGCAGGGGAGAGTGTACAGCTTTCCTCGGACGCAGCCGGCGTACGGATCGAGCTGGTTGATACGGCGGGCCGCCCGCTGTTCGAGACCGGCAGCGGCGCGCTGACGGCCGATGGCCGGGCCCTGGTCGAGGCGGCCGCTGCCAGCCTTGCCGGCCTGCCCCATCAGATTTCCATCGAGGGACATACCGATGCCTTCTCGATGACCGGGGCGGCCGCCTCCAACTGGGAGCTGTCTTCGCAGCGGGCAAACGAGGCCCGCCGGGCGCTCGAGACGGCCGGTTTCGCGACAGACCGGGTCAAAGCGGTGACAGGATATGCCGATACGCGGCCACTTAATGCCGGACAGCCCCACCTGGCCGCCAACCGCCGGATCAGCCTTGAGGTTCACCTGGCCGACTGAAATTGTTACCGGCGGGGCACACAGGTGTGTCCTTTTTGCCGCGTAATGGCCCCCTGCCCCGAAATGGCCACTTGGCGGAAGCGCGCGCGGGTGTATCGTCGGGAGCAATGAAGTTTTCGGATTCACATCTTCTGCCGGCGGGCCTGGAGCGGTCGCTGAGGTTCTACGTCACGAACCCCAGCCCCTGCCCCTATCTGCCTGACCGGAAAGAGCGCAAGGCGTTTACAAACCTCGCCATTCCGGAAGCCGACGCGTTGCACAATGTGCTCAGCCAGTCCGGTTTCCGCCGCAGCCAGTCGATTGCCTACCGCCCGGCCTGCGCGCGCTGCAATGCGTGCAAGAGCGTACGCGTGGCGACACGGGAGTATGACATCAGCCGGGGTGACCGGCGGGTGGTCGCGCGCAATGCCCGTCTGGTGCGCCGCCCGGTGGCCGCGCAGGCAACCCGCGAACAGTTCCGCCTGCTCAAGACCTATGTGACGACGCGCCATGACAATGGCGGCATGTCGGACATGAGCTTCCGGGATTATGCCGCAATGGTGGGCGCCAGCCCGGTGCAGAGCCTCATTTTCGAGTATCGCGACGGGCCCGAGCCCGATGCTCCGCTGGTGGCGGCGGCGATTACCGATGTGCTGCGCGATGGATTGTCTATGGTCTACACCTTCTTCGATCCGGCGAAGGCGAGCCAGAGCCTCGGCCATTACCTCATTCTCGACCATATCCGGCATGCCCATGACCTCGGCCTGCCGCACCTCTATCTGGGCTATTGGGTCAAGGGCAGTCCGAAGATGGACTACAAACGGCGCTACAAACCGCTGGAAGTGCTTGACGGCGACCGCTGGCGGCCCTTGAGAGACGACGACTAGATTTTCGCCGGCGAAACGGACCGATGGCCATTCCGGCCAGCAGAGCCCGTGCCGTGTGGGGAGGGCTTTGATGATCAACCGCCGCAACCTGATCGGCGCAGGCGCACTGGGTGTGGCCGGCGCGGCTGCTACGTTCTCGACGCCGACAGCGGGCGCAGTGCTGGCGAGCCCGGCGGTCAGCCGCAACCGCCGGCGCTTCAACATGGTGACCACCTGGCCCAAGGGCCTGCCGGGCCTTGGCACGGCGGCCGAGCGCGTTTCCCAGCGCATCAGCGACATGACCGATGGGCTGATCGAGGTGAAGGTGTTCGCCGCCGGGGAGCTGGTGCCGCCTTTTGAATCCTTTGACGCGGTCGCCAATGGCTCGGCCGACATGTATCACGGGGCCGAATATTACTGGACGGCGAAGTCCACCGGATTTCCCTTCTTCACCGCTGTGCCGTTCGGCATGACGGCGCAGGAGATCATGGGCTGGATCGACTTTGGCGGCGGGCAGGAACTCTGGGACGAGCTCTCTGGCCAGTTCGGCATCAAATGCATTCAGGGCGCCAATACCGGTCACCAGATGGGCGGCTGGTTCCGCAAGGAAATCCGTTCACTGCAGGATATGGCCGGGCTGCGGATGCGCATTCCCGGACAGGGCGGCGAAGTGTTGCGCGCGCTCGGCGGGGCGTCCGTGGCGCTGGCGGGGGGCGAGATCTATCAGGCGCTTCAGACGGGCGCGATTGACGCGGCCGAATGGGTGGGCCCGTGGAACGACTATTCCCTTGGCTTCCACCGCGAGGCGCCCTTCTATTATGGCCCTGGTTTCCATGAGCCCGGCGCGAGCCTTGCCGTGGGCATCAATCGCGGCGTTTGGGACAGTCTTACGGCCGGCGAGCAGGCGATCTTCAAGGCCGCCTGCGAAGCGGTGAACCATGAGACGCTCGGCGAGTTCACCTATCAGAACTCGGTCCACCTCGACCTGCTGGTCAATCAGCACAATGTGCAGATGCGGTCCTTCCCGGAGGAAGTGGTGAAGCGGATGTCTGAGGCGGCCTATGATGTGCGCGCGGCGGCCGGGGCCAGCGGCATCGAGAAGCGCATCTATGAGAGCTTCGAGAAATCCCTGAAGCTGATGCGGGGCTGGGCCGGGGTTTCCGACGGGGTGTATTACACTGCCCGCGCGCTCGGCAAGTAAGCGGGGCCGGGGCGGGCAATGGATACAGGCATCTTTCTCCAGATCGGAACGGGGCTGAAATGGCTGGGCCTTCTCAGCCTGCCGCTTTTCCTGCTTCCACTGATTGCGCTGAGCGCGCCGCGCCTGGTCGACGCCTTTGCGCTGAAGATCAGCCGGCTGATCGACAGGGTGACCGGCATGGCGCTGGGCGCAGCGATGGCCAGCGCGCTGATCCTTGTCTTTGCAATGCTGGCGGTCGTGATCCTGCGCTACACGTTTTCGCTCTCCTTCAGCTGGCTGAATGAGATCACCACCTATGCCTTTGCCGCCATGTTCATGCTGGGCGCCGCCGCGGCACTGAGAGACGGCGCGCATGTGCGCGTCGACATCCTGCGCCCGCGCTTTGGCGAGACCGGGCGCAGCTGGGTGGAGCTGACCGGCATCTACCTCTTCCTCTTCCCCATCTGCGTGCGCATCCTGATGACAAGCGAGGCGGGGCTTGCCCGGGCCTGGCTGCTGCTGGAGGGCTCGCGCGAGTCCGATGGCCTGCCGATCTTTTTCCTGTTCAAGACGCTGGTGCCGGTGTTTGCCGCGCTGCTGATGGCGCAGGGGCTTTCCGAAGCCATCAAGGCCGCGCTGCGGATCACGGGCGCGCTGCCGCCAGAGACGCCGCAGCAGCTGGCAGCAGAAGGAGGCGGCCATGGAGCTTGAGGCGGTCCTTGCGATCTCGATGTTCCTTGTTGCCATCGGCGCGCTGCTGGCCGGCTTTCCCGTTGCGCTGACGCTGGGCGGGGTGGCGCTGATCTTTGCGCTGATCGGGATTGCCACGGGCGTGTTTCCCGAGAGCTTCCTGAAAGCGTTTCCGAGCCGCATCGAAGGCGGCTCGATCATGCAGAGCCAGACGCTGGTGGCGGTGCCGCTGTTCGTGATCATGGGGGTGATCCTCGAACGCTCGCGGGTGGCCGAGGACCTTCTGAACATTGCCAGCCGCCTGCTCGGCAAGGTGCGCGGCGGGCTTGGCTTTGCGGTGGTGCTGGTGGGCACGCTGCTGGCGGCCTCGACCGGCATTGTCGGCGCGACGGTGATCACGATGACGTTGATCGCCCTGCCCTCCATGATCCGCCAGGGCTATGACCCGCGCCTTGCGACAGGCACGATTGCGGCCTCCGGCACGCTCGGCCAGATCATTCCGCCATCCATTGTACTCATCCTCCTGGCCGACGCGATTTCCAATGCGGCGAGCCAGGCGGCCTTGCGCACAGGCGGGGGCTCGGCGGTTGTGTCCGTGGGCGATCTCTTTGCCGGGGCCCTGATCCCCGGCCTCATTCTCGTCGCGCTCTACATGCTGTGGATTGCGGCGATGGCGATCTTCCGGCCGGCCTCCTGTCCGCCCGCAACGGTCCTCGAAGGCACCGCGCCGCTGAGCGTTCGCGATGTCGCGCTCGGCCTTGGCGCGCCACTGGCGCTCATCGTTGCCGTGCTCGGTTCAATTCTTGGCGGCATTGCCCCGCCGACGGAAGCGGCCGCCATCGGCGCGGGCGGGGCAATCCTGCTGGCGGGCATGCGGCTGGCGCGCGAGGCGCAGAGTCGGCTGATGCCGGTGATGCTGGCGGGGCTTGCCGGGCTGATCCTGATCATCGTGCTGCGCAATTCCCTCGACCTGCGCACCGCCTCCAGCGGCCATAGCGGGGCCGACCTTGTCGGCATGGCGATCACCGGGCTTGGCGCGTTTGCCTTCTTTGCGGCGCTGGTCTCCGGCTTGCTGGTGCTGCGCCGGGTGAAGGAACTTGGCCCGGCGCTGAAAAGCTCGGCGCATATCACCTCGATGGTGTTCCTGATCCTGATCGGGGCGTCGCTCTTCAGCCTCGTCTTCCGGGGCTTTGACGGGGACGACCTTGTGGCAGAGCTGCTCCATTCCGTGCCGGGGGGCAAATGGGGCGCGCTCGGCATTGCGATGCTCGTGATGTTCGTGCTCGGCTTTTTCCTCGACTTCATCGAGATTGTGTTCGTGGTCGTGCCGCTGGTGGCACCTCCGCTGATCATGCTGGGTTTCGATCCGGTATGGCTCGGCATCCTGATGGCGGTGAACCTGCAGACGAGCTTCCTGACGCCGCCCTTCGGCTTTGCGCTCTTCTATCTGCGCGGGGCCGCGCCGCCGGAGGTCTCCACGATGCAGATCTGGCAGGGGGCTGTTCCGTTCATTGGACTGCAGCTCATCCTGCTGGCAATGATCGCCGCGATGCCGGCGCTGGCAACATGGCTGCCGTCGCTGGCGGCAAGATAACCGCAGCACAGACGTTACAGGCAGGTATTCCCGATGGGACAGGATATTGCGCCCTTCCAGGCGATCTCGATCAGCCGCCGCGCGCATGAACTCAAAGCTTCAGGCCAGCGTATCCTGCATATGGAGTTTGGCCAGCCCTCGACCGGCGCGCCGAAGGCGGCGATTGCGGCGGCGCACGGCGTGCTCGATGCCGAGGCGATGGGCTATTGGGAGAGCCAGCCCCTCAAGGAGCGGATCTGCCGGCACTATCTGGAAGGCTATGGCGTTACCCTCTCGCCCCGGCGACTGGTGATTACCTGCGGGGCCTCGCCGGCGCTGGTGCTGGCGCTGGCGGCGGCGTTCAGCCCGGGCGACCGGATCGCCATGGCGCGGCCAGGCTATGTGGCCTATCGCAATACCGTGCGTGCCCTGAACATGGAGCCGGTGGAGATCGCCTGCGGGGCGGATGTGCGCTTCCAGCTATCGGCCGCTGCGCTGGAGGCTCTGGAGCCTGCGCCGCAGGGCGTTATCATTGCCAGCCCCGCCAACCCGACCGGCACGATCATTCCGAAGGACGAACTCGCCGCGATTGCCGAAGTCTGCAAACGAAGGGGCATACAGATCATATCGGACGAGATCTATCACGGGCTCTCCTATGGGCCGGAGATCCATTCGATGCTCGAATTTTCGCCCGATGCCTATGTTGTCAACAGCTTCTCGAAATACTTCTCGATGGCGGGCTGGCGGCTGGGCTGGCTGGTCTCACCCGAGGCGCATGTGGCGCGCACCAGCGCCTATATCGGTAACCTCTTCCTGACGGCCCCGTCACTCTCCCAGCATGCGGGCCTTGTGGCGATGGACAGCCGCGACGAGCTGGAGGGGCATCTTCACGTTTACCGGCGCAACCGCGCGCTGCTGCTCGGCGCGCTGCCCCGGCTTGGCCTTGAGAAAATCGCGCCTCCGGACGGGGCATTTTATATCTATGCGGATGTTTCGCGATTCACCCATGACAGCCTCGGCTTCTGCCTGAAGCTGCTGGAGGAGACGGGCGTGGCAACCGCGCCGGGGGTGGATTTCGACCCTGCGGAAGGCGGGCGCTTCATGCGCTTTTCGTTTGCGCTGTCTACGCCTGAGATTGAGGAAGCGCTGGCGCGGCTGGAGCCGTGGTTTGCGGCGCAGCCGGCGCGCTGAAACCTTTTAGGAACCGCAGGCGGCCCAGAAGCTTTCAAGGCCCGGCAATTCGCCCTGCCCGATTTCCTGTTCGGGCACGAAGAGCTCAAAGTCCGCCTCCGGACTGACGCGGATATAGAGTGTGCGCTTCAGGCTGGCCGGGGACTGGGAGGCTTCATTCCAGCAGCCGGGCGCGATGGCGCCGAAGCTGAGCTCGTTCTCACCAGGCGCGACGCTCTTCAGGCGGGCAAGCTCTCCGCTGATCGCCTGGAGCATGGGACCATCCTCGGGGCGCGTACCATAGGTCCATATCCTGAATCCCTCTCGCGCTTCTGCGGACAAAAAAGGGCTGGTCACCTCGCTGGTCTGGACGAGCGGAAACTCCTCCGAGACATTCACGCCGAGGCGTTCATTGGTGACGTTGATCTGCAGATAGGCGCCGTCTTCGCGCGCCTCGAAGGCGGCGGGAATGCGCATGGCAAGGGCGATGCGGGAAAAGTCGAGTGCTGTGGGATCGAGCACAGGCGCGGCGGCCTGCGCCACTTCGGCGGCTGTTTCGACGGCTGTTTCGACGGGCGAGGTCAGCTCGGCCTGAAGCGTCTCGCCTTCTTCCACCGGGGCGGCGGGTGAGCAGGCGGCGAGGCAGACAGACCCCGCAAGGATCAGATAACGCATGGCACCGGCCTCACCCCTGTTGAAGAACCTTCCGCATTCTGACCTTGAGGACGCGCCGGTGTCCATGCCTGCCAACATTTAAGTTTGGCAATCATAACCCGCTTCGGCGCTGCCATCGGCGGCAAGGACCAGCGTATCGAGGCGGCAGCCTTCCGGGGCGGCCTGCTGCGCGGCGGCCCGCAACTCTTCAGGCAGCGTGTTGTCCCCGTCTTCCTGAACGCGGAACAGGCCATCGGTAGCGAGGGTGAGCTTCAGCTTGAAGCCCTGCCCGTCAAGCGGGGCGGCGAAGAAGCTGTAATTCTCCGTGCCGATGGTCTGGGGCGCAATGCCGTTCCAGGCGGCCGCGCTCCACTGCGCCGGGGACGAGGCCCCGCCGGATGCGCAAGCGGCGAGCATGAAGCCCGCCGCCAGAGGAAGATATCGGATGACAGACATGGGCGCCTCCCTGGCTGCCCGGTCAGGATAGCGCAGCGGCGCCCGCCGCGCGAGAGGATCAGAAGGCGACCTTCGGCGGCTCATCCATGGCCGAGCGGCCTTCGACGCCGACATCGAAGAATTCGCGTGGCTCGAAGTTGAAGCTGCCGGCAATGATCGAGCCGGGGAACTGTTCGCGGGCGGTGTTGTAGTCCTGCACGGCCGAATTGTAGAAGCGGCGGGCGGCGGCGAGCTTGTCCTCGATCGAGGAGAGCTGCTGCTGGAGCTGCAGGAAGTTGGTATTGGCCTTGAGGTCGGGATAGGCCTCGGCGAGGGCAAAGAGCTTGCCCAGAGCCTGGCTGAGGACGCCTTCGGCCTTGGCCATTTCGCCGGCTGTATTGGCGGCCTGGGCCGCGTTACGGGCGGCGATCACCTGCTGGAAGGTTGCCTGCTCATGCGCGGCATAGCCCTTGACGGTCTCCACGAGGTTCGGGATCAGGTTCTGGCGCTGCTTGAGCTGAACGTCGACGTCCGCGAAGGCCTGGTTGACCCGCTGGCGCTTCATGACGAGGCCGTTATAGATCAGGATGATGGCGCCGATGACGGCGACGATGGCCGCAATCACGATCAGAACTGTGTTCATAGGGTGTCCCCCTTATTGCTATGACTTACCGCACAAGGCGTAACGGTGTGCGCCCCATGGCGCAAGGGCAGCCCAACTTGACCCTACCTGCCCGTATTTGCACTGATTTATGCGACCCGACAGCCCCTGTTCCGGTGGGAATGCCCGATGCCTGACCCTTATCTGCCCCAAGAGCACCATTTCATGCACCGCGTCGGCTGGCTGCGGGCGACCGTTCTGGGGGCCAATGACGGGATCGTTTCGACCGCCAGCCTGGTGATCGGGGTGGCCGCTGCGGCCGCGTCTGCGGGGGAGATCCTGGTGGCGGGGATGGCAGGGCTGGTGGCCGGGGCCATGTCGATGGCGGCGGGGGAGTATGTCTCGGTCAGCTCCCAGTCGGATACCGAGAGGGCGGACCTGGAAACCGAGCGCAAGGCGCTGCACAAATTTCCGGAAGAGGAACTCGAAGAGCTCGCCCTCATCTATATGGAACGCGGCGTGGAGCCGGAGACGGCCCGGGCCGTGGCCGCGCAGCTTTCGCGCAAGGACGCGCTGGGCGCCCATGCCCGGGACGAACTTGGCATGCATGAGATGGTTGCCGCGCGGCCCATTCAGGCCGCCGTGAGCTCGGCAGCGAGCTTTTCCATCGGCGCGGCCCTGCCGCTGATGGCGGCGGTGCTGTCACCGGCAGAGCTTCTGACGCCGGTCGTCGCAGGTGTCTCCCTCATCAGCCTGGCGGTCCTTGGCTGGCTGTCGGCGAGCGCCGGGGGGGCGGGCAAGACGCGGGCCGTGATCCGGGTCGTGTTCTGGGGGGCGGCAGCGATGCTCGTAACCGGACTGATCGGCGCGGCGTTCGGGACGGTGGTCTAGCCGCGCTCAAGACCGGCACAGGGGCATATGTGACGGTTTGTACGTCTGGAAGCACGGGCCAAATAGTGTAGCTTCACAGGCATGACAGAGACCTATGCAGACAACCTCGCCCAGCTGATCCGCAATGCCCACCGCGTTGTTGTGTTTACCGGCGCGGGCATTTCGACCGAAAGCGGCATTCCCGATTTCCGCTCGCCTGGCGGCGTGTGGAGCAAGATGAAACCCATCATGTTCCAGGACTTCGTGGCCTCGCGCGATGCGCGCCGGGAGGCCTGGACGCGCGTGTTCAATCGCACCGCCGGCTGGACCGGCGCCTCGCCGAATGCCGGGCATTTTGCCGTGGCGCAACTCGTTGAGGCGGGCAAGGTGACCAGCGTGATCACGCAGAATGTGGACAATCTTCACCAGGATTCCGGCGTGCCCGACAACAAGGTGATCGAGGTGCACGGCAATGCGAGCTATGCCAAATGCCTGACCTGCGGGAAGCGGTATGAGCTTGAAGCGCTGCGCCATCACTGGGAAGCGGATGAAGACATCACTTGCATGTTCTGCACCGGCCTTGTGAAGACCGCGACGATTTCCTTTGGCCAGGCGATGCCCGAAGACGAGATGGCGCGGGCGACCGAGGAGGCGCTGCTGGCAGACCTCTTCCTGGTGCTTGGCTCATCGCTGGTTGTGTATCCGGCGGCCAGCCTGCCGCTGGTGGCCAAGAAAGCCGGATCAGACCTCGCCATCGTCAACCGGGAACCGACCGAACAGGATCCCTATGCAGACCTTGTGCTGAATACCGATATAGGGCCGTTGATGAATGCGGTGATGAGGCGGCTTTAGGTAACGCGCAGCACGAATGGCGGGACGCTGCGGACGCTGGCCGGTTTGTTCGCCAAAATCCGGTGTCAGGTCAAAGCCAGATTGGCGCGGGGGCGCCGGCCTCCCTGACCTCTTCTTGGGGCGTCTGCAATGCAAACGCTGATCCTGCGCAGCCTCTCCCGCTGGGCGGGAGAGGCGCAAGAGGCGTCAGGTGCGGACAGTTCCGCGGACGATGCGGCCGTTGCGTTCGATTTCGATGTCCCAGTCGCGGGTGTTGGCTTTCAGGACGGCCTGGAGTTCCTTCACCGTCTTGGTCTGTTTTCCGTTCACGGAGCGGATGATGTCGCCGGGGCGGAAATAGTTGCGCGAGATGGTGCCGCGCGTGACCGAGTGGACATAGATGCCCGAGCCGCGCGTGAAGGGATCAAGCCCGTTCTCTTCGGCGAGGCGGGGGGAGAGTTCGATGACGCGGGCGCCGTTGAAGACCGAGCCGTTGGTCAGGAGGACGACGTCTGCCTCGGTCGCGCCGGGGGGCGGCTGGACGCGCACATTGATCGTCTGGGCTTTGCCGCCGCGCAGGATTGAGAGCTTGGCCTGCTCGCCCGGATTGCGGATCGCGGCGAGGAATTTGAGGCCTTTTTCATCGAACACTTCGCGCTCGTCGATGGCGGTGACGAGGTCGCCCCGGCGCAGGCCGGCGCGCTCGGCGGGGCCACCTGGATAGACCTCGGTGACCATCACGCCGATGGGGCGATCAAGTCCCTGGGCGCGGGCGATGTCGAAGCTGACCGACTGGCCGGCAAGGCCGAGCCAGGGGCGCACGAAGGTGCCGCCATTGACGGCGGCGTCGACCACGCGCTTGACCATTTCGGCGGGGATCGCAAAGCCGATCCCGACCGAGCCGCCCGTGCGCGAGAAGATTGCGGTGTTGACGCCGACGAGTTCGCCGCGCGTGTTGACGAGGGCGCCGCCGGAATTGCCGGGGTTCACGGCGGCGTCTGTCTGGATGAAGAAGGCGTAGTCGCTGATGCCGACATCTGTGCGGGCGGTGGCGGAGATGATGCCGTTGGTGACGGTCTGGCCGACGCCGAAGGGGTTGCCGATGGCGAGAACGAGATCGCCGACCTGGGTGTCGCGCGTGTCCGCATAAGGCAGCACCGGAAGGGGCTGTCCTTCGGTGTTGATCCTCAGGACGGCGAGGTCTGTGCGCTCATCGCCGAGCAGCAGTTCGGCGGCATATTCGCGCCGGTCGCTGAGGACGACGCGGAAAGTGTCGGCGCCCTGGATGACGTGATTGTTGGTGACGATGATGCCGTCAGCGGCGACGATGACGCCCGAGCCGAGGGAGTTCTGCACGCGGCTTTGCGGGGCGAGGCCGAACATCATCTGTTCCAGTGTCATGCCGCGCTGGGTGACATTCTTCTCGGTGTAGACGTTGACGACCGCCGGAGAGGCCTGGCGAACGAGGGGCGCAAAGGTGAGGCTGATCTCGGTGGTCGAGGCGGGAATGCGTTCGGCGGGCGCGCCCTGCGCAGCGCCTTGCAAGGCGCCTTGGGCGAAGACCGGCATGATGGCCATGGTCAGCGCCATGAGCACGGCCAGGAAAGCAGCCGCGAGGAGTTTGGAAGCGTGTCGGGTCATGGTCACGAGATGGGTCATGATCATGGCTCTATTGCGGAGCGAATTATGGCGCAATCGCGCCCGCATGACATTTCAGACAGGTCAAGTCGCCGCAGGCAACCGGCGAGGGCCCCTGCGGCGGCCGATGGCCATCAGCCTGCATCCTGTTCTGCCTGGCGCAGTTTCAGCTTTTCGAGATTGTCGGCATGGCTCTCGCGGCTGATCCGGTAGAAGCTGATACAGATGAGCATCAGGGTCCAGGCCGTGATCAGGGTGAGGCCGTAGCCCCAGCCGAGCATGCGAATCTCTTCCGGCGTGGCCGCGTCAACGCCCCCGCCCTGGGAGAGGCCGGCGACGGCGAGTACCATAGAGGCCGTGATGACGCCGGCGCCTTGGGAGAGTTTGCGGATGAAGCTGATGCCGGCAAAGAAGATGCCTTCAGAGCGCCGGCCGGTCTGCAGCTCTGAATCTTCCACGATGTCAGCCACCATGGAGCCGAGCAGCATCTGCGTGGCGATGATGAGGGAGAGATCGAAGATCGTGATCGAGATGATGAAGAGGAAGAGTTCATCCGAGCCGTTGGGCGGCAGGAGACCGAAGAGGCGCAGGAACACCGGAAGCGGCGCGATGGTGAAGGCGAGCGCGCCGATGGTCATCGCGCCGCGCTTCTTGCCGAACGTCTTTCCGACGAGCGGCGCGATGATCAGGGCAAGGATGGCCGAGATGTAGACGCCCATGGTGAGGTTGGCGATCTGGGTGTTGTCGAATTCCCAGAAGATCGTGTTGATATACTGGTTGAGGGTCGCCGAGATGCCCGTGGCGATCAGGCCGCAGAGGGTGGCGATGAAGAGCGCGCGGAAGGACGGGTTGGAGATCGTCTCGAAGATCTCGCTGAAGATCTTTCCGAGCGTCAGGTTGCGCGCGGGCGGGGCAGCCTTGAGATTCGGGATGTGGCTGTGGGTGCCGAGCGCGCAGATAGCGACGCAGGTGAAGATGCAGACGGCCGCAATCGTGCCATAGGTTTTCCAGCCGTCTATGTTGAAGACCCCGACCGGGATTTCCTCCGTGGGCACCAGGAGGAAACGGAAGAGCAGGATCTGGATCGTCAGGCCGCCGAACCAGCCGAAGAAATAGCGCAGCGACATCAGCGACGTGCGCTCGTCATAGTCGGAGGTCAGCTCGGCGGAGAGGGCGGAGCTGGGCACGTCATAGAAGGTGAAGCTGAGGCGGACGAGGATGGTGGTGGCGACGAGCCAGGGGAAGAGGTCGTTGCCGGTCATCCCTTCGGGCGGGTTCCAGGTGAGGAAGTAGGTGACGGCCGTGGGGATCAGCGCGGCATACATGAACGGGTGGCGGCGCCCGAACCGGGTGCGCATATTGTCCGACCAGTAGCCGACGACGGGGTCTGAAACCGCGTCGATGACCAGCGCCATCAGGAGCGCGACGCCGACAAGGCCGGCATCGACGCCCATGATGTTGCTGTAGAAGAACAACAGGGCATAGTCGAAGCCGTTGTTCTTGATGCCATCCGCCGCGCCGCCGATACCGAACGACACGCGCGTGAACAGGCCCGGCTTACCGGACTGGGTCACCGCCATGAATTCCTCCCCAAAATGTGGTGCGGGGTGCTTTCAGCCGTCAGAGACCCAGCACCATCTTTGCTATGATGTTGCGCTGGATCTCGTTGGATCCGGCGTAGATGGATGTTTTCCGGTAGTTGAAATAGCTTGGCGCCGCCGTGAGCAGGTGGTCCGGGGTCGGAGATTTTGTATTCGCGCCGGGCTCGGCGAGGGCAATGGTGTCCTGCACGAACGGGTGGGCATAGAAACCGGCCGCTTCGAGGGTCAGCTCGGTGATCTCCTGCTGGCAGTCGGAGCCCTGGTATTTCAGCATCGAGCTTTCCGGGCCGACATTCTGGCCCGCCGAGAGCGCCGAGAGGACACGCTGCTCGGTGGCGTCGATGGCTTCGATGCGCATTTCCAGCTGGGCGAGCTTGCGGGCAAAATCGGGGTTGCGGATGACCGGCTCGTCGCCGTCCATTTCCCTGGCGGCGATTTTCCTGGTCTTGCGCAGCATGTTGCGCAGGCCCGAGGCATAGGCATTGCCGCGCTCGAATTCGAGCAGGTATTTGGCGTAGGTCCAGCCCTTGTTCTCTTCACCGATGAGGGCGTCCCTGATCTTGACGCGGACATTCTCGAAGAAGACCTGGTTGATCTCGTGCTGGCCTTCGGCCGGACCGTCGAGGGTGGGCAGCGCGCGCACGGTGATACCCGGCAGGTTCATCGGGAAGACGATGAAGCTGATGCCTTCCTGGGGCTTGCCTTCCTTGGATGTGCGCACAAGGCAGAAGATCATGTCGGCCCATTGGGCGAGCGTAGTCCAGATCTTGGAGCCGTTGAGGACATATTCGTCGCCCTCGCGCACCGCGCTCATCTGCAGGCCGGCAAGGTCTGAGCCTGCGCCGGGTTCAGAATAGCCCTGGCACCACCAGACATCGGAGGAGAGAATTTTGGGAAGGTGTTCCTTCTTCTGCGCCTCATTGCCGAAGGCCATGATGACCGGGGCCACCATGGAGACACCGAAGGGGGCGACGTTGGGGGTGCCCGCGCCGGAGAGCTCGGCGTGCAGGATGTGGCGCTGGGTGGCGGTCAGACCCGGGCCGCCATGTTCCCTGGGCCAGTTGGGCGCAATCCAGCCTTTGGCCGCGAGCTTCTTCTGCCACGCCACCTGGCTTGGCTTGTCGACATAGCCATTCTTGGTGAGCGCCATTCTGGCGCGCAGGCCGGCATCGAAGTTTTCCGCGATCCAGTCGCGCACTTCCTGCTGGAATTTGAGATCGGCCGGCGAAAGAGAAAGATCCATGACCGCCGCTCCGCTTATTCGACGATGTCGTAATACTGGACGTCCGGCGCGCCCGCGAGGACGGCGCCGAGCTTGGGACCGGCGGCCTTGAAATACTCGGTCTGGCCGTGGGACTTCAGAGCCTCAGCGGAGGCATACTGTTCCATGAAGATGTATTCGGTGGAGGACCCCTTGGTCTTGTAGAGCTGATAGGTGAGGCAGCCGGGCTCGTTCGCCTTGACCTTAGCCATCAGGTCCTTGGCGACCTGTTCAAACTCGGCCTGCTTGCCATCCTGGATTTTCAGTTTTGCGACTACGCCGATCATCGTTTCCTCCGAAGATTATCGTTCTTCGCTACACTATGGAGTCCCCGGCCGTCGGCAAGCCTTTCGCTAGGTCAGCCCGCGGGGATTTGATCCAGTTTCGTATGGTCCACGGGTAGTTTCAGCTGGGAGACTTGCTAAGTAGCGTATTATTCAGGGTGGAATAGAAATTGCTCCGCGAGTCGCGACCATGAACCGTTCAACGCGCGAACCCCCTATGCTCAGGAAGATAAATACGTCGACTTTCAAGCGGCTACCCCTGGGTGTTGAACCGGCAGCGCTGCTGGCGGTGATCCCCGCCCTGAACGAGGCGCGCCATATTGAAACATGTATCCGCTCCCTGATGGAGGGCAGCCCCCTGCTGCGGCTCGTTCCGCTGGTCGTGGCAGATGGCGGCAGCACCGACGATACGGTGAAGATCGTCAAAAGCCTGATGGTCGAATATCCCAACCTGCATCTTATCGTGAACCCGAAGCGGCTTCAGTCGGCCGCCATTAACCTTGCCGTCGCCACAAAGGCCACGCCGGACACACGCTGGCTTATCCGCTGTGATGCCCATTCCATCTATCCGCAGAATTTCATCCTGCATGTCGTTGAAGCGCTGCAGCGCACCGGGGCAGCTTCGGTTGTCATTCCGATGGACGCCGTTGGGGAGACCTGTTTCGAGAAGGCCAATGCCTGGGTTGTCGACACGCTGCTGGGGTCGGGCGGCTCGCACCATCGCGGCGGGAACCAGTCACGATATGTCGATCATGGCCATCATGCCGGCTTTGACATCATCTGGTTCCGGTCGACCGGTGGATATGACGAGAGCTTCTCCCATAATGAAGACGCCGAATATGATTACCGCGTCGGGCGCGCAGGCGGCAAGATCTGGCTCGATGCCGATATCCGGATCGAATACGTCCCCCGCGGCTCGGTCCGGGCGCTTGCCCGGCAGTATTTCAACTATGGCAAGGGCCGGGCGAAGAATGCCCGCAAGAACAATGTCGGGCTGAAACTGCGCCAGGCAGCGCCGCTGTTCGTGCTGGCGGCCTGTGTGCTGGGTCTCGTGGGGGGGCTCTTCCAGTGGCAGGCTTTCCTGCTGCCCGCCGGCTATCTCAGCGTCCTGCTTGGCGCGTCGGTTTCCCTGGCAATGACGCACAAATCCGCGTGCGGTTTGCTGTCGGGGATTGCGGCAGGCACGATGCATCTGGCCTGGGCGAGCGGATTTGTTTGGCAAAGCGTTACCGGGAAGCGTTGAATTATCCAGCGCATTTCTTGGTTTAACAAGGTTAATCGGATAGCCTGACGGCGTCCGGGGACAAATGAGTATGGCACTGACCAGAGGAAAGCTTACAGACGCGCTCAGGGCGCGGTTCGGCCAGCTCACCCGCTCGGCCGGCGCGGCGCGCCGTAACCTGTTGTCCCATATGGGCGTTCAATCGCGCGGCGACACGGCGTCAGAGCCTGAACCGGGTGAAGATACCCCGCCCGTCCCGCAGCGTGTCACCCGCGCGCCTGAAGGGGTCTGCCTCTATGCGATTGGCGACATTCACGGCCGGATGGACCTGCTGGCGCGCCTCGTCGAGCAGATAGATGCCGACGCAGCAACGCTGCCTGAAGGCACCAAGGCGCAGATCATTTTCCTGGGCGACTATATCGACCGCGGCCTGCAATCGCGGGATGTGATCGACTATTTCGCCAGTGGGGCGCTGGAGCGGTATGACCCGGTCTACCTGCTGGGCAATCATGAAGAAGCGTTCCTGCGGTTCCTGCAGGAAGCCGGCTTTGGCACGCAATGGACCCGCTATGGCGGCGGGGAGACACTTTATTCCTACGGCTTTGCCCCGCCCAATACCCGCGCGAGCCTCAACTCGCATGAGGAAATGGCGAAGGTCCGCGAAGCCTGGAACAGGCTCTGGACCGATTTCCGCGACCGGCTGCCCGAGGCGCATCTGGATTTCTTCCGGTCGCTGAAGACCTACCATGTGGCGGGCGATTATATCTTCGTACACGCCGGCCTGCGCCCCGGCCTTGGCCTGGAGGAACAGAGCCAGCGGGACATGCTTTGGATCCGCGAAGAGTTCCTCGATGATGCTGCCCCGTTCGATTATCTGGTCGTGCACGGGCATACGCCGGAAGACGCAATCCATAGGGACGACCGCAGGATCGGGCTCGATACGGGGGCCTTTCTGACAGGGCGGCTGTCTGCCGCACGGCTTTTCGGTACAGAAGTTGCTTTTCTTAACACCTGAAATCCGGTGATTATGCGATACGGGACTCAGTCCGGCCCGTAACTGACCTCAGGAGACCCTGCTGCATGCTGACGCTTCGCTCCTTTCTTGTAACCCTTGCTGTGGTATTTGCCCTGATGGTGACCGCCTGCGGGACGAGCGGCCAGACCGCCGGCGCGCGCGAGGACGGACCTGTCACACAGTCCCAGCTGGCCACCGCTTATGCCCTTGGCTCGAGCGACCGGCTGCGAGTGACGGTTTTTGGCCATCCCGACCTTTCGGGCGAGTTCGAGGTGGATGGTTCCGGATCGATCTCGATGCCACTCATCGGCCAGATGCGCGCGATCGGCCTGTCGACCGTGGAGCTTGAAACCGCGATCGCCGAGCGCCTTTCCGATGGCTATGTGCTCAACCCCCGGGTCAGCGCGGAAGTCATCAACTACCGCCCGTTCTACATTCTTGGCGAGGTCGGCCGGCCGGGTGAGTATCCCTATACGAGCGGCCTGACGGTACAGAACGCTGTGGCCGCTGCGGGCGGGTTCACCTACCGGGCGAACAAGCGAGCCGTCTTTATCAAGAGCATCGATTCTGACCAGGAGATCGCCTACGATCTCACCCCGTCGACCGTCGTTAAACCCGGCGACACGATTCGCATCGGCGAACGGATTTTCTGAGCCGCCTTTTCCTCAACAGGATTGACCGGAAAGCGCCGCCACAAGCGGCGCTTTTTTTGTGCGCTGCCCAAATTTGTGACATTTGTTGCATTCCATTCATGTTTAACCAATCAAAAACGATTGCGACTGCCCGGACGGGCGGCAATCTGTGCCATTATTTGACGAATACTTCACGCGTGGGGGGAAAGTTTAAGAAAGCCCTTATTTCGCAAACGCAAAAGTGGTATACGAATTGCAAACGCCAATACATGAGCTCCGCACGGTTCAGCGCTACAGGGACTAAGGCTGAGCAAACATACTGCGGTCGGTGAGTGTAACGCGGCGTAGAATACAAAGGGGACTTATCAATGGAATTCCGGATCACCGACGCTACACGCAGTGTCGAGCAGGAAAGTTTTGTCATAAGCGAGCCGCGCCGGCCCAATCCGCGCAGCCCGTTCAACGCAAAACGCGCCCTCGACATTACGGTTGCTTCGCTGGCTCTTCTCTTCGTCGCGCCGCTGCTTCTGATCATGGCCCTGCTTGTGCGTCTTCAGGACGGTCAGGCGGCGATCTTCTCGCATACACGCTACGGCCAGAACGGCCGCACATTCAAATGCCTTAAACTCCGCTCGATGGTGCCAGATGCGGCTGACCGCCTTCAGGAACTCCTGGAGCGCGATCCCGAGGCCAAGCGCGAATGGGAGCTGACGCAGAAGCTGGTTGATGACCCGCGCATCACGCCGCTGGGACAGTTCATCCGCGCCACGTCGATCGACGAACTTCCGCAGCTGATCAACGTGCTGAAGGGTGACATGTCACTTGTGGGCCCGCGTCCGATCTCGCTGTCGGAGCGCAGCAAGTATGGTGAAAACTTTGCCGATTATTGCAGCGTCCGCCCTGGTATCACGGGCCTCTGGCAGGTCAGCGGCCGCAGCGATGTAAGCTATCCCGAGCGCGTGCGCATGGATACGACTTACGCCCAGAGCCGCACGTTCTGGGGGGATGTCCTCATCATGCTGAAAACGATCCCGGCTGTGTTGAAGTCTGAAGGCGCCCGGTAACAACACTTTTTGCCGGAAGGCGGCCTGTCCTGGGCGCGCCTTCCCGGTTTTTACTCTATATCTGGGCGGCCAGCCTCTCACCGGGGCTGGTTGTTTGCTGGCGGTTACTGATGGTTAGTTGGGCGAAAGTCTGGAACGAGGATTTTGGCACCCGCATCGGCGCCGGGCTTGCCCTTGTTGCGATGGCGCTTCTGGCAGCGTCGGTTCTGGTCAATCCGCTCACGCTGACAGGTCATGGCTCAGAGCCATTGGGGACGCCCCCGAGACCGGAGAGCTATCCGGCGATTGCCAGAGACGCTGCCGAGGGCGCGTCTTTCCTGCACTATTTCAGCGAGGAGCATGACCCGACGCGCTGGTACAAGGCCAATATGAGCTATCGCTCTGCGCACCCGGCCTGGCTGGCGCGGCATATCCATTTCCTCGAAGACCGGGTGGAGCTGGAACTGCGCCGCATGCGGGTCGGCAAAAAGACTCTCGCGGGCGGGGAATACCAGCGCCGCGGCTTCTATTCCTTCGGGCGGTTTGAAGTGGTGATGACGCCGGCGCCGGGCTCGGGCACGGTGAGCGCAATGTTCACCCACACCTCCGAGCAGTTCGGCGCCCAGCATGACGAGATCGATATCGAGTTCCTGGGCAAGGATCTCACCATGGTGACCGGCAACTATTTCACCGATGGCGAACCCTACCGGGTGATCGAGATGCCGCTGGGCTTTGATGCGAGCAAGGAAGTGCATCTCTATGCGTTCGAGTGGGAGCCCGACGAGATACGCTGGTATGTGAATGACCGGCTGCTGCATACGGCAACCGATGAAGACCATCCAATTCCCCAACATCCCAGCCGGATCATCATCCAGCTCTGGAGCGGGCAGAAGGGACAGTATAAGTGGCACGGCATACCGACTTTTGAGGATGGCACGCGAGCGGCCTATTATTGCCTGAGCTATCTCAAAGCGGGCGATACCGGGGCGCAGTGTTCCGACACCTTTGACCCTGTGGCCGCCAATGCCGGGCGCAAGGGCGACTGACATTGCGCCCGGGAGCCTTTTCCTGACGCCGCTGACATGGGATGGCGGGACATGAACGGGGTTGAACCTCTCCTTGTTCTGACGGGGACTGTTACCGGATACGGCATTGCCCGCGCGGCCGACTGGGTGGCGCGTCGACAGGGCGATACGGGATGGGCGGTTGCGCATCTGCCGGTAGCGGCAGCCGGGGCGCTGGTAGCCCTGGCCGCTTTGCTGCTCGGCCCGGCGAGCCTGCCCCTGCTCTGCCTGACCCTTGCCTTTGGCTTGTGCCTGCTGGCGCTTGCCGTGATCGACCTGAAAACGCTGATCCTGCCCGACGGGCTGAACCTCACAGTCTTACTTCTGGGGGGCGGGATGGTCGCATTCTTCCGACAGGAAGCCTGGTTGTGGCATCTTGGCGGCGCGGTTGCCGGATATGGCCTGCTCTGGCTGGTCGAGGTGGCTTACCTGAGACTTCGCGGGATAAACGGACTTGGAAGGGGCGACGCGAAGCTGCTGGGCGCCATCGGCATGTGGGTAGGCCTTGATGGCATCCCGCCGGTTTTGCTGATCGCCTCGCTTGGCGGTATCGTGTCCGTGATGGTCGCAGCAGCGCTGCAGCGCCAGCCCGTTTCGGGACAGACCACCATCGCCTTCGGGCCCTGGATTGCGCTGGGGGGCTTTACCGTGTGGCTGGCCGGGCCGCTTCTCTGACCCGTCCCCCGGTGGCAAATCCTGCCTGAACCTCGCGCCAGCCCGATTGCGACACGTCGCCGGAGCCGAAGGGAGCATGCGCCGATATATGACCCTGCAACGGCGACCCGAGAGGACACTTCACCCCACTCAAGCCGCCGTCGCATGATCC
>NZ_JAGYJH010000002.1 GCF_018402285.1 Hyphomonas sp.
CTCCTTCCCTTCCTTCCGGGCGTGTTCTGCCCGGGTGATGCCCGGCGCGGAGATGACGATGACGCCTGAGCCCGAAGCGGCCCCCGCGCCGGAAACGCCGGGCGCGTTCGTGCCGGGAACGGGCCGCCTGAGCAGCAAATCCGGCTGCAACCCCTATGGCGCGGGCTATACGCTGTCCGGCGAGGGGGTGAGCTTTGGCGACGCGTTCTCAACCGAGATGGCCTGTGAGCCGGACCTGAGGGAGCAGGCGCAGGCGTTTCTCGACGCGCTGCGCCATGTGACCGCGATCTCGTTCGATCCGGGTGGGGAGTTGAAGCTGCGCGATTATGAGTTCCGGCAGATCTGTCTCCGGTGCCAGTGAGCCCTGCCCCTCGGGCACCGGTTGACGGGCCGGGCGCCGCTTAGCAATCCTCCTTGCAAAGACACCTATCAGAGGGGCAGGCGGCCAGATGGGCTCGACGGTCAACAAGGCAACGACACGGATTGCCATTCTCGGCGCGGGGATGAGCGGGCTCGGCGCGGCGGCCAGGCTGAAGCAGGCCGGCTACAGCGTTATCGACATCTTCGAGAAATCTGAAGGCGTGGGCGGCACCTGGCGGGACAACACCTATCCGGGGTGCGGATGTGATGTGCCCAGCCACCTTTACTCCTATTCTTTCGAGCTTAATCCGGACTGGGACTATAAATGGTCGCTGCAGCCGCAGATCCTCAAATATTTCGAGGATTTTGCCGACAAGTATGATCTGCGCCGGCATTGCCGGTTCAGCACCGAGATCACCGAGTGCAAATGGAGCGACGCGGCCAATACCTGGACGCTGACCGACCGGGCGGGAAAGATCCATACGGCCGATGTCTTGATTTCTGGTCTTGGGCAGCTGAACATTCCGCATACGCCCAATTTTCCGGGACTTGAAACGTTCAGGGGCGCGGCGTTCCATTCGGCGCGGTGGGACCATACGGCGGACCTGAAAGGCAAGACCGTGGCGGTTATAGGAAATGGTCCGAGCGCGGTGCAATTTGTGCCGGAGATCCAGAAGGTGGTCGGCAGGATGTTGAGCTTTCAGCGCTCGCCGGCCTGGTGCCGCCCGCGCGGGCAGCGGGCGTATGACGCGAAGGCGAAGAAGTATTTTTCGGGCGCAGACTGGCGGATCAACTGGTACCGTTGGCGCATCCGGGCGTTTGCCGATTTCGGATTTGGGGCCTTCCTGCAGAAGTCTCCGATGGGGCTTGCGGGCTCGATGAAGAAGATGTGCCAGAAGCATCTTGAGGATCAGGTGAGCGATCCGGTGCTGAGGGAGAAGCTGACGCCGGACTTCGAGCCCGGCTGCAAACGTATTCTGATCTCGGATGATTATTATCCCGCACTGGCCCAGCCGAATGTCGAGTTGCTGCGCCAGGGCATCAAGGCGGTGACGCCGGATGGCGTGATCGGCGAGGATGGCCAGGAACACAAATGCGACGTGATCATCTGGGCGACCGGGTTCCAGTCGACCCAGTTCCTGACGCCGATGGAGGTTCATGGCCGCAATGGTCTCAGCCTGAACCAGGCCTGGAAGGACGGGGCGGAAGCATTCAAGGGCATGGCGGTGTCCGGCTTCCCGAACTTCTTCCTGCTCTACGGGCCCAATACCAATCTTGGCCACAACTCCATCATCCTGATGGTGGAGCACCAGATCCATTACATGATCCAGTGTATCGACAAGATTGCCGAGAAGGGCGTGGCAGCGATTGACGTGACGCCGTCCGCGATGACGGCGTATAACGTGCGTGTACAGAGTGAAATTGCCAAGACGGTCTGGGCATCAGACTGTCATAGCTGGTACAAGAACGAGGCCGGAAAGGTGACCAATAACTGGTATGGCAAGACAACCGACTACAAGAAGGAAACCCGGCATCCGGACTGGACCGATTTCGAAGTGATGAAAGGCTGACCCTCTCGCCCGACAAGAAAAAGCCCCCTCCGAGGAGGGGGCTTTTTGTTACATCGGCTCTGTGCGGACGGGGGCAAGGTCGGGGTAGACCGGCTCGCGCTTCTCCACCCTGGCAGAGAAAGCTTCGGCCATGTGGGGCGGCGGGAACATCGCGGCGTTCCAGACGCCGATATAGTCGAGCGTGTCGGCGGTATTGTGGTCGCGCCCGTAATTGATCAGGACTTTCGAGCCGGTGACGGCGAGGGGGTTTTTCGAGGCGATCTCGCGGGCCGTGGCCAGGACGCCGGCGATGAGCTCTTCATGCGTGTCGTAGATGTCGTTGACGAGGCCGATTTCCTTGGCCTTGACGGCATCGATCCGGCGGCCGGTATAGGCGAGTTCCTTCACCCAGCCTTCGGGGATGTAGCGCTGGAGGCGCGGGAAGGTACCGACATCGGCGGTCATCGCGATGTTGATTTCCATGATGCAGAAATAGGCGTCTTTGGTGCACCAGCGTATGTCGCCTGCGGTGATCATGTCGATAGCGCCGCCGATGACTGCGCCGTGGCAGGCGAAGAGGACCGGCACGCGGGCTTCTTCCATGCAGTTGAAGGATTGCTGGATGGCTTTGACATTGGAGCGGAAGGCCTCGGCAGAGACGTAGCGGTCATGCTCGGCGGCGGGGCGGGGGGCGGTGAAGACAGACGTGTCCATGCCGGCGGAGAAATGCTTGCCGGTGGAGGAGATGACGATGACGCGGGCGAGGGCATTGTTGTCGATCGCGCGGACGATTTCGGGCAGTTCGTTCCAGAACGCCTTGTTCATCGTGTTCATCGCCTCTGGGCGCGACATCTGGATGTGGGCAACCTTGTCCTCGATGGTCACCTTGAAGGCTTCGTAGGTGTCTTTCAGCATGGGTGTCTCCTCCGTTTGGGCATAAGTGTAGCAGGCGGGCACGGCGGGGCGAGGGGTGACGCCGGGGGAGGCGGCTCCATTGCCGTGGCGCCCGAAAACGCTAGTCCTTACTGTCAGGCAATGCCCAGGGCAGAGGAGCGCCTATGTATCGAAACAAAGCCGTGCTGGAGGCTGTCCTTCGGGTTCTGCGCGAGCGAAAATTGTCATTGGACGAATGGGAAGAAACCATTGGCTGGCCAAAGGGAACCCTATTGGCATCGCTGCAGCCCCCCGATGAACTCAGCATCAACCGGAACATCAAGCTCCCTGCCGAAAAACTCGGAATTGACGGGGCCGCCTTTTTTGAACAGGTCAGGCGGATTGATGCGGAACTTGACTAGCTCGGGCGATTGACCGCCTCAGCCTTTACCGGGCGCATCAGCAGGGCGGTGATGGCCTCGTCCACGGTGATTTCACCTTCTATGACGGCGGCGACGGCTTGGCAGATGGGCATTTCGATGCCGTGCGCGCGGGCAAGGCGGCGCAGGACCGGGGCGGTGGCGACGCCTTCGGTGACAGCGTTGCGGGCGGCGAGGATGCCGACGAGGGGCTCGCCCTTTCCGAGCGCCATGCCGAGGGACATGTTGCGGCTTGTTTCCGACGAGCAGGTGAGGACGAGATCGCCGAGGCCGGAGAGGCCGGTGAGGGTTTCAGCTTCTGCGCCGAGGGCGAGAGCGAGGCGCGTCATCTCGGCATAGCCGCGCGCAATGAGGGCGGCATGTGCCGAACGGCCGAGGCCTTTGCCGAGGGCAATGCCGCAGGCGATGGCAAGGACGTTTTTCACCGAGCCGCCAATCTCCGCCCCCAGAAGGTCCGTACCCAGATAGGGCCGGAAGGTGGGCGTGGAGATGGCCTGGATCAACTCGGCGCCGACGCGGGTATCTTCGATGGCGAGGGTAACGGCTGTGGGCAGGCCCCTGGCAACATCGATGGCAAAGCTGGGGCCGGACATGACGGCGGGTATGGCTTCGGGCAGCTCATCCTTCAAAACCTGCGTCATGAATTCGCCGGTGGCCAGTTCGATGCCCTTGGAGCAGAGGACGACGGGTGTGCCGGGGCGCAGGCTGGCGCGCAGGGCGCGAAGGGTCGTACGGGTGTGCTGGGCCGGGGCGACGGCGAAGATCACGTCAGCTGCGCCGAGGTCTTCCAGCTTGTTGGTGGCGCGGATTTCCGGCTTCAGGAGCACGCCCTTGAGGAAGGCGGTGTTCTCGCGCGAGTTGTTGATCGTGGTGGCGACCTCAGGCTCCAGCGCCCAGAGATGCACGGTCTGGCCGTCGCGGGCCAGCATCTGGGCGATGGCAGTGCCCCAGGCGCCCGCGCCGATGACGCCGAATGTCTTGAAGTGTGTCGTCATGGAAAGCTGTTTGGCGGAAGCTGCGGCTTGCAGCAAGGTGCTGGTTCAGCCGATCAATGATAAAGTCTGACCCAGAATAACTGCCGCGCCCGCCACAAGGGTCAGATGCCAGAGGAAGATTTGCCGGAAGTCGTAAACAGTCTGGCCCTCCCATGTGCCGTGGGCCTCTGTAACCATGCTGGCAAAGTCGGTGAGTTCGCGACGGGGAACTGAAGAAGAAATGCTCTCACCTTCCGGACCTGGGCCATCGACCACGAAGGGGGTCTTGAGCCGATAGAGCGCCATAAGCGGCCAGAACAGCCGGACGAATCCGTCCCGCGTGATCCTCGGCAGGCTCAGCAGCAGGGAATCGACGCGTCCCCTGGTTATCCACTCCCAGAAGAGTTTCCATCGATCCGAGTTGCCATTCTCGACTGCCACGAGATCATCTTTCTCGGCCCGGGACCAAGTGTTTCCGATAGACAGGTAAAGGGCAAACGCGTCTGCTAGCCAGAGCGGAAACGACACACCGTATCGCAGCAAGACGTCGCCCAGCTGATCCAGCGCGTCTTCTTGGGTTTCGACAATCCTGAGTGCCAGTCCCTCCAATTCAATCAAGTCCGCCAGATTGAGGTATTTGATCACCGAGATGGCTGCGAGAAGAAACAGGGGAAACCCCAGAATGGAAAAGATGCTGCGAAACGCGCGGCGTATGGACGGCCAGACCGACCCTGCAAGTAATTGAAGTTTCGTGGGAGCCTCTTTCACCAGCTCAGCGGAGCGAACCGTTTCCATGTCTTTGTTCATC
This sequence comes from Hyphomonas sp., assembly GCF_018402285.1. Classification (GTDB taxonomy): domain Bacteria; phylum Pseudomonadota; class Alphaproteobacteria; order Caulobacterales; family Hyphomonadaceae; genus Hyphomonas. The sequence continues at coordinate 5,006 of NZ_JAGYJH010000002.1, forward strand.
GCGCGTAACAGGTTCAGACGAAGACGAAAGTGCCTTGTTCGCCATCTACCAAGACGGCGACCTTGCGGCCCACGGGGCTGGCGTCTTCGCGCAGAACGGCCAGCGTGGCCGCGTCGGCATTGTTGGCGAGGGCGCGGCGGCCGTCGGCGAGGCGGGCGAAGATGATGCCGCGTTCGGGGCCTTCCTTGCCATGTGTGACGGTGAAGGTTTCGAGCGTGGCGTCGCAGTTTTCCGTGGCGATTTCAACCTGGCTTTCCGGTTTGGCGCCTTTCTCGGCGGGGGTGAATTTCGCCGGTCTGGTGGTGGAGTAGACGCCGGCGGCTTCCTTTGTCATCCAGCCGCCATTGGCGAGGACGAGGCCGGTATTACCGGGGCTCTGGCGCAGCGTAGCGACCATCTCGGCTATTCCGTGCAGGGAGTAGTTGTTGCCTGGGCCGCCGAAGAAGGGCAGGCCGCCTGTGAGGGTGAGGGGGCGCTTGTCGGTTTTCCAGTCCAGCCCAAGGGCGGCAGCGCCGGAGAATACCGCGCAGGGGAAGCAGGAATAAAGATCAAGGTGGTGGATGTCTGCGCTGGTTTTTCCCGCTTGCGCGAGGGCGCGGGAGACGGCGGTTTCCATCGCCCAGGAGCGGTCGAGCACCGGGCGCACGGAGATATGATCATCACCCGCTTCGCCCCCGCCATGGAGGTAGACGCGTTTTGCTTCCGGCACGCCGAGTTCGTCTGCCTTTGAAGAGGAGACGATGATCGCGGCGGCGCCCTGGTTGACCGCGTCCTGGGCGATGAACCATTTCAGGAAGGGGTCTGCATACTCATAGTTTTCGCGGGAAGGCGTGGAGAGGAACTCGACCGAATGCTCCTGCGGGAATTGCGACCAGGGGTTTTTCGCGGCGACGGCGGAGAAGGGCTGGAAGAGTTCCGCCATGGCCTTGCGCTGACCGGAGCGGCTGCGGCCTTCGCGGGCGGCGATGGCGTTTTCGAACAGGCCGTAGAAGTAAGCGGGCGTGACGAGGCCGTGCTTGATCTCGCCGCGCGTCAGCATCATCGGTCCAAGGCCGCGGTCTTCGTAGGCGCGGGCGTCCTCGTCGGCCCAGTTGATCTCCACGCCATGCTTGCGGGCGCCCTTGGAGGCGCGGTTTGCCTCCGATCCGGAGACGAGGACGGCTTCGAACTCGCCTTCATGAATGCGGCGGGCAAACTCGTTGACGAGGGCCTGGGGGCTCTGGCCGCCGACGGTTTCGTAGAGAAGATAGGCGGGGTTTGTGCCGGTTTCGCGCGCCAGCGTGCCGGGCAGGTTTGTGTTGTGGCCGTGGGGGTGGCGGTCGCCGGGGACAGAATCCTCGAAGATGCGCACCACCGCGAGGGCATCGATGGCGGCGGCAATGCCAGGCGCGCCGGTGTCGGCGAGGGCGGCCTTGGAGGCGTCTGCCATGAGGGAGAGGGGCGAGGGGGCGCCGGGAGCGCCCTGCTTGCCATCCCACTGGCTCATCGCCTGGCCAACGCCGATCAGGACCGGAAAATCACCTTTTGCCATTGCCCGCGCTCCTCACATCCAAACAGGTCAGAGGCCGGTTTAACGCGCAGGAGCGTGGCAGGGGAGCCCCGACGCAGGGGAAGGACTGCGCCGGGGCGCAGGAGCTGACAGCGGCGCTGTTTTCAGGGGTTGGCGCGGATGAAGGCAATGATGGCGTCGCTGAAAGCTTCGGGCCGGTGTTCCTGCAGGAAGTGGCCGCCGCCGGAGATGGTGACGTGGTTCTGGCCCTTGGCGCCGGGGATACGGGTCTGGAACGCCGCTTCGCCGCCCTTGGTGACGGGATCGTCGTCAGCGAAGGCGGTGAGCACGGGCTTTTCGAACTTTTCCAGAACGGCCCAGGCCGCGTCGTTCTTGGCGCGTTCCTCTGCGCCATGGGGCATGAGAGGCACGAGGGAGGGGAAACGGCGGGCACCAGCGAGATAGGTTTCGTCCGGGAACGGAGATTCATAGCCATTCAGAACGGCGTTATCCGAAATGTCAGAGAGGAGGCCGAAGACATCGCGCACGGAAAAGTCAGGGGCCTCGGCGGCGTATTTGACCCAGAAGAGGAAAGCGCCGGGTGCGCCGGAGCGGAAGGCGTCGCCAACATCTTTCGCGCTGGGCACGGGCACCTGCGGATAGAGCATGCCCAGCATTTCCGACATCTGCGGGGCAAGCTGTCTGGAATCCGGCAGGCCAGTATTGGCCACGACCAGGCGCTTGAAACGATCCGGGTGTATTCCTGCCAGGCGCAGGCCGAGAAGCCCGCCCCAGTCCTGACAGACGAGGGTGAGGCCTGTGAGGTCCAGCGCCAGCATCCATTGTTCCAGCCAGTCGACATGGCCGGAATAGGAATAGTCTTCGATGGCGCCCGGCTTGTCGGATTTTCCGAACCCGATGAGGTCTGGCGCCAGGACGCGGTATCCGGCAGCCGTCAGCAGGGGGATCATCTTGCGGTAAAGGAAGCTCCAGGAGGGTTGGCCGTGGAGGCAGAGGAGGATCTCACCGTCATTGGGGCCTTCATCAAGATAGTGCATCCGCAGGGGCGTGCCGTCTGGCGCTGTGACGGTCAGATAATGCGGGGCGAAGGGGTAATCCGGCAGTCCTTCAAACCGTTCGTCCGGTGTCCGCATGACCTTCATTTTCTATCGCTCCCAGCCCTGGTGCCGCATGTATTGACATTATTCGTGCCATTTCTTGGGCAGGGCGGCAACAGGAAAGTTTTCAGGCGTTGGAAGCGGGCGTTAGGGCGCCAGCAGCAGGAGGGCGCCGGCGCAGAGGACAAGGCCGGTGAGGGCTTCGATGCTCCCGCGGACGGCGGGGCGGGCGAGGAAACGGCTGGCGCGGGCGGCGGCGCTGGTGATGAGGGCGAAGAAGGCGAGGCCAAAGGCGCAGTGGATGAGAGCGAGACCCGCGCCGAAGGCGATGAGGCCGGCCGGGGCTAAATGATCCTTCGGAAGGAACTGGGGCAGGAAGCTTGCATAGAAGAGGCCGACCTTGGGGTTGAGAAAATTGGTCGTCAGACCCCGGATGAACCAGTTGGGCTGGTGGGCGGTTTCGGCGCTGACTTTATCTGGGGATTTATGGTGGCGGAGCGTCTGGTACGCCGACCAGACCATCCGGGCGCCGAGCCAGAGGACATAGAGCGCGCCGGCTATGGGCAGGGCCTGGTAGGCAAGGGACGAGAGGGCGGCGAGGGAGCCGAGCCCGGCGGCGGCAGCCAAGCCCCAGACAAGGACGCCCAGCGTGATGCCTGCGCCCGCGACCATACCCTTGCGGGGGCCTTCGACAGCGGCTGTGCGCAGAACCAGGGCGGTGTCCAGGCCGGGCGTCAGCGTCAGCAGCAGGGCGGCCACGCAGAAGGAGAGGATGGCGGTTACGGGGTCCGTCACCGGGAGTTTTCCGGGCCGGTTAGCCCGGAAGAAATTGGCCTCTCGTTCCCCTCGGTCATGTTTGACAGCCTCCTTCAGGCGATGATGATTGGCTAACACAGATAAAGAAGTATTGGGGAGCCTCATGAAATACGACCTGATCATTGTGGGTGCCGGCATTGGCGGATCGGCACTGGCGGCTGTCATGGCGAAGGCCGGTTGGAGCGTGCTGCTGCTCGAGAAACAGGCGCAGTATGAAGACCGGGTGCGCGGGGAATGGATCGCGCCCTGGGGTGTGGCAGAGACCCGGCGCGTGGGGCTGTATGACCTGCTGAAGGGCGCGGGCGGGCATCACATTACCTCGCATGTGACCTATGATGAGAGCCTGCCGCCGGAACTGTGTGAGCAGGCGGCAGTGCCGCTGGGCCTGTTGCCGGATATTGCCGGCCCGCTGTGCATTGGCCATCCCCATCATTGCGAGACACTGTTTGGCGAGGCGGCGCGCGCGGGCGCGACTGCCCTGCGGCCGGCGGTTATCGAGCGCGTGACGCTGGGCGCGGCGCCGAGTGTGACGTATACGCATGAGGGGGTAACCCATAAGGCCAGCGCGCCGCTGATTGTGGGGGCCGAGGGACGGCAATCGGAAGTGCGCAGCGCGGCGGGGATTGGTCTGCATCAGGACAAGCCCCATCACTGGTTTGCCGGCCTGCTGGTCGACAATGTTAAGGGAATTGATGATACGCGCCAGTCTATCGGTACCGAACGGGATTTCGGGTTTCTGGCGTTTCCGCAAGGGGGCACCGAAGGTGCGCGTCTATGGCGGCTATGCGCTGGACGACAAGCGCCGGTTTACCGGCGAGGACCGGGCGCAGCGGTTTCTGGAGGCGTTCCGGTTTGACTCAGTGCCTGCCAATGAAGCGATTGCGGCGGGCACGCCTGTGGGGCCGCTGTTTGCCTATTTCAACAATGACAGCTGGACCGATCAACCGTTTGCCGAGGGCGCGGTTCTGATCGGCGATGCGGCGGGATGGAATGATCCGATCAATGGCCTTGGCCTGTCGATCACCTACCGGGATGTGCGGATGGTGTCAGATATTCTAAAAGCGGCCGGGCCGGGAGCCAAGCCGGACTTTGCGCCGTATGCTGAGGAGCGGTATGAGCGGATGCGGCGGCTGCGCTTTGCCGGGCAGTTGCAGGCGGCGCTGGACATGGAGTTTGGCGACACAGCAAGGGCGCGGCGCCATGCCTATCACCATCGGCGGATGAGCGACCCGACACTCGGGATGCACGGCGTGGCTGTGCTGGCCGGGCCGGAGATGGTGCCGCCGGAATTCTTTACGGAAGACCATCGCCAACGCGTTCTGGAGGCGGGGTGAGATCATGGGTGTTGATATTGAAACGTTCAATGCGGACTGGCTGAAAGCGTGGTCGGACAAGGACACTGAGCGGCTGGTGGCCTTCTATTCAGAGGACACTGTCTATATGGACCCGCAAACGGCGGGCGGGCTGAAAGGGCGAGACGCGCTGCGGACATATCTGCAGGACCTGTTCGGGGCGACACCGGAGATGGTGTATGTGCCCGAGGCGGTGTGGGCGATTGAAGGCGGGTTCTGTGGCCGGTGGATCTGCACGGTGGGCCCCGATGGGGCAGGCGGGAAGCTGCGCGGGTTTGACCTTGTGCTGCTCAGGGACGGCGAGATCGCACACAACGAAGTGTATGTGCACCAGTTGCCCGCCTGAACAGCCGGGCCCCTCAGCGGCTACCGGAACAGCAGCAGCGGGATGGGACAGGAGCGGATCAGCGAGGTTGTGGTGGAGCCGATGATCAGGTTGCGGATGCGGGAATGTCCGTAGGCGCCCATGATCAGTAGGTCTGCGCCGTCGCGTTCGGTTTCTTCGGTGATGATCTTTTCGGCGTGACCGGGTTCTGCTTTGGCGGCGGCGTCATAGCCAGCCTCTGTGAGGCGGGCGGCGGCGGCGATGCCGGCCTTGGCGAGATCTGAACCTTGGTCTGTGACGCTGAACACGGTGATCCGTGGGCGGTCTGCCATCGGCGACTGGACGAGACTGTCCAGGGCCTTGCGGGCGCTGACGCCGTCATCGAAAGCGAACACGGCATGGCCTATCGGCTTGAAGGCGCGGCTGGCGATGAGGACAGGCTTGTGCACGGCGCGCACCACACGCTCCAGATTTGAGCCGAGGTGGAGCTTTTCAAAGTCTGCGCCTTCGCCGCGCTTGCCCATGACGATGAGATCACCTGCGCGCTTGACGAGGGAGTCGGCGATCTCGCCGGTGCGCAGGGCGAGGCTGACATGCTCCACGCCTTGAGCTGTCAAGACGCTGCTGGGCGGCGTCCAGGATGGTGCGGCCGCGTTCCTTGGCGAGCTCGGCGGCGCGGGCGTCATGGGCGGCGAGTTCATCGAGCAGCGTTGAGCGGGCGCCCAGGCCGATAGCGCCGGAAAGATCGGCGGGGAAGGCGCTGGTGCGGCGCGTGTTGAGGACGTGGAGCAGCTCAATGTCTCCACCATACTGGCGCGCGGCCCAGGCGGCATGATCGCAGACGCTGTGGGTATACACCGAGCCGTCGATGAGCGCGAGAATATGGGTCATGGCTATTCCTCCCTAGTGGGACATCAGCTTGTCGAGCGCGCCGGGTTTGTCGTGCAGGGCGAGCTTGTCGACGATGGTTTCGCTGGCCTCGTTGAGGCCGATGATTTCGACCTTAGCCCCTTCGCGGCGGAATTTCAGCACGATCATGTCGAGCGCGGCGACGCTGGAAATGTCCCAGATATGGGCGTCGCTGACATCTATGATGACTTCATCGAGGGCTTCTTTGAGATCAAAGGAGGCGTTGAAGGCTTCCACCGAGGCGAAGAAGACCTGGCCTTCAACCTTGTAGCGGCGGACGCGGCCATCTTCGGAGACGGTCGAGGTGACCTTGAAGATCTGAGAGATCTTGCCGGCGAAGAACACCCCGGAGAGGAGCACGCCGATCAGCACGCCGATGGCGAGGTTGTGGCTGATGATGACGCCCGCGACGGTGGCGAGCATGACGATGGAGGAGCTGCGCGGGTGCACGCGCAGGTTTTTCAGCGACGACCAGCTGAAGGTGCCGATTGAGACCATGATCATGATGGCGACAAGGGCGGCCATCGGGATGCGGCTGACCCAGTCACTGACCAGGAGGATCATCAGCATCAGGAAGAGGCCGGCAGAGAGCGTGGAAAGGCGGCCGCGGCCACCGGATTTGATGTTGATGATCGACTGGCCGATCATCGCGCAGCCCGCCATGCCGCCGAAGAAGCCGGTGACGGAGTTGGCAACGCCCTGGCCGACGCATTCGCGGTTGCGGTCGCTGGGCGTATCGGTGAGTTCATCGACGATGGTGGCGGTCATCAGGGATTCCAGAAGACCGACCACCGCGACGGCGAGCGCGTAGGGGAAGATGATCTGCAGGGTTTCTAGGGTGAACGGGATGTCCGGGATGAGGAACATCGGCAGGGTGGAGGGCAGCTCGCCCATATCGCCGACGGTCCGGATGTCGAGGCCGAAGCCGATGGCAATGGCGGAGAGGGCGAGGATGCAGATGAGCGGCGAAGGGATGGCGCGGGTGACCATCGGGAAGAGGTAGATGATGGCAAGGCCGAGCGCGACCAGCGGGTAGGTCAGCATCGGCACGCCGATGAGCTCGGGGATCTGGGCCATGAAGATCAGGATGGCGAGGGCGTTGACGAAGCCGGTGAGCACCGAGCGCGAGACGAAGCGCATGTACTGGCCAAGCTTCAGGAAGCCCGCGAGGATCTGGAGGAGGCCGGCCAGCACCGTGGTGGCGAGGAGATATTCGAGCCCATAATCGCGTACCAGGGTGACCATCAGCACGGCGGTGGCGGCGGTGGCGGCGGAGATCATGCCGGGGCGCCCGCCGACGATGGCGGTGATGACGGCGATGGAGAAGGAAGCGTAGAGGCCGACCCGGGGGTCAACGCCTGCAATGATGGAAAAGGCGATGGCTTCGGGAATGAGCGCGAGGGCGACGACGAGGCCGGCAAGCAGGTCCGCGCGAACATTGAAGAACCAGGTCTCTTTGAAAGACTGGAAACTGAGGGCTGACATGTGAAGTCACTTCCGGAATAAGCGGCGGGCTCCTACTGCGAGGTCCGGGCCTTGCAGGCGACTCCAAGCCGGCGCTGACAGATCGGGCGCCGATACGGGCAAAGCCCTTCATGCTGCGGCGCAACAGGCCGGCGTGTACTGTGTTTCCAATAGGGTCGCAACCCTGTTGGGGCATCGCAGCTCAGGCGCCAGAGACGGCGCGTGCGGCGTAGTATCCGGCAACGGATGCGATAGCGGTGAGCACCGTGCCCCAGGCGAGGTCGACGAATGTCATCAAGAACGGCCAGTCACGCAAGGTGGCGAGATTGGTCAGATCATAAGTCGCGTAACAGAGAAAACCGAGGAAGGCGCCTGCGCCCAGAGCCGTCCAGACACTTTCTGCCCGAACAGCAGGCAGGACGGCGAATACAAGAATGCCGGTGACCATGATGAGATAGAAAGCGATGGCGGCGGGGATGTTGACGGCGTCTGCGCGCAGGGAGCCCAACTGGCTGCGATAGAAGGCATCGGCGACCCGGCCGAGCCAGATGAGGTCAATGATGGCAAAGGCGATCGCGATCCCTGCCCATCCGGCAATCACTGTTTTCAGCATTCAAAAGGCCCTCGCTCTGTCTTGCCCGCAACGCCGAGCGCGAACCGACCAGTGGCGGGATACTCGAACAGCGGTTGAACGTTGGGAGGCCGGGATGGTTCCAGCGGCATGGGCGCAGGAGCGCGGATTTAACCATCTAAGGGGCTGAAAATTCTGGAGCGGGTGAAGGGAATCGAACCCTCGTCGTAAGCTTGGGAAGCTTCTGCTCTACCATTGAGCTACACCCGCACGCACCTTGTTTTTGACGACTAACGCGGTGGCGCGCAAGGGGGCGTTGTGCCGTTATGGCAACTAGGCTGGTGTATTTTGCTGCCTCCGCGTAAAAGGCCGCGCATGAACGGATTTCTTCTCGTTGCTCTGGGCGGCGCCATTGGCGCGAGCCTGCGCCATGGCGTGGGGCAGGTGGCTGTGCGCCACCTGCCGCTCGGCTGGCCGTGGGCGACGAGTTTCGTCAACATTGCAGGCAGCCTGGCGATGGGCTTGCTGGCCGGTTGGCTGGCGCTGAAGGCGGAAGGAGCGAGCCAGGAGGCGCGGCTTTTCCTCGCCACCGGCGTGCTGGGCGGGTTCACGACGTTTTCGGCATTTTCACTTGAGGTCGCCAATTTGCTGCGCTCGGGCGAGACATTGAAAGCCGGGCTTTATGCCGGCGTTTCGGTGCTCTTCAGCGTGCTGGCCCTCTTTATCGGCCTCTGGATGGCCCGCAGGATATTCGCATGAGCGGACAAATCATTACTGAAACCGTGTCGGAAAAGGAAACCGGCGCGCGCCTTGACCGATGGATCAAGCGGCGCATGAACGCGACGCAGGGCCAGGTGGAGAAACTGCTCCGCACCGGGCAGATCCGCGTCAATGGCGGGCGGGCGAAAGCCAATACGCGGCTCGAGACCGCCGACGAAGTGCGCTTCCCGATCTTTGCGGCTGAAGACGCCGGGGCGCGCAAGGCGGCCAACGCCAAGCAGATCTCCGAGGAGGACCGCGAGTTTCTCCGCTCGATCATCATCCATGAGGATGATGACATGCTGGCGATCAACAAGCCGGCAGGCCTCGCCGTACAGGGCGGCTCCGGACAGGGCCGCCATGTGGACGGGCTGATTGCGGGCATGGATGTGGACGGGCACCGGCCTGTGCTGGTGCACCGGCTGGACAAGGATACGTCCGGCGTCCTGCTGCTGGCCAAGCATCCGGTAGCGGCCGCGCGGCTGACCGAGATGTTCCGCAGCCGGGAGATGGACAAGGTTTACTGGGCAGTGACAGTCGGTGTGCCAAGCCCCCAGGCCGGCCAGATCCGCTGCTGGATGGTCAAGGGCGTGCCCGATATAAACGAGCCTTCGGGATACCGCCCGGTGGATCCTTATGCGACCAAGCGCCGGGATGGAGACCGTGAACGGATGATCCGCTCCGCCCAGGGCGTCGAAGGCGCAAAGCATTCGATTACGGATTATGTCGTGGTTTCCACCGCTGGCCCGAAGGCGGCCTGGGTGGCGCTGCGGCCAGAGACGGGGCGCATGCACCAGCTGCGCTTCCACATGTTGGAAATGAACACGTCGATCCTTGGGGACTACAAATACAAGTCCCGCCGGGAAGTGCCTCAGGGGCTGGCCGAAGGGCTGCACCTGCATGCCCGGGCGCTGGTCATTCCGCGCGAGCACGGTAAGCCGATCAAGATCATCGCGCCGCTGCCCCCGCACATGAAAGAAACGTTCGAGACGCTTGGCTTCCTCGAGCAGGAGGCGGGCAAGGACCCGCTGGCGCCGTTCATCTGATGTCGGGACTGCTGCGGTTCTGGGCACATGTTGCGGGGGGCGCGGCGCTGAGCGGGGCCGTGTTCCTGATTTACATGTTCTTTTCCGGGGGCATCTGCCGGGCGGCGCTGGAATTTGCGCCGGCCTGCACCCTTGAGAGCCGGTGGCAGGCCCTGTGGCTGAACTGGGAGGGCGCGCTGTTCCTGTTACCCATTGCACTTTGCGTGGGCGCGCTCGTGGGCATGCGGGTGGCGCGGCTGGAGAAGAAGGCGCGCAAGACATGAGCCTGACTGAGCTGCGCCTTGCGATATGGGACGTGGACGGAACACTCGTGGACAGCCGCGATGTGATCCAGGCGTGCATGGAGACAGCGTTTCGCGGCGCGGGCCTGCCGGCGCCGCCTTATGACGCGACGCGGCAGATTGTCGGCCTCAGCCTTGATGTGGCGCTGACAGCGCTGGCGCCGCCGGACATCGGACCAGAGCGGCTGGCGAAACTGGTCGAGGCGTACAAGCAGGCTTTCGTTACGCACCGCACGAGCCCCGGGCATCACGAGCCGCTCTATGCCGGCGCGCTGGAGTTGCTGGAGCAGATGAAGGGTGATGGCTGGCTGATGGCGGTGGCGACGGGCAAATCCCATCGCGGGGTGGACGCGCTGTTTGCCAGGCACAAGCTGCGGCATTTCTTCGATACGGTCTGGTGCGCCGATGACGGGCCCGGCAAGCCGCATCCTTTCATGGTGGAGCAGGCCATGGGGGCGCTGGGATGCGTGCCGCAGGAGAGCCTGATGATCGGCGACGCCATCCACGACATTGCCATGGGCAAGGCAGCCGGCGTGCGCGCGCTCGGCGTCAGCTGGGGATTTGGCAAGCCAGAGGAACTCAGCGCTGCCGGCGCCGATGAGGTTCACCACGATTTTGGCAGCCTGACGGAAAGCCTGAAGGCTTTCGCGCTGGCGTAAGGCGGATCAGAGCGCGCCTGGATCGAGGACGGGCAGGTCTTCGTCTTTCAGGTAGGACCGGAAATCGGTGAGGGCCTGGGACCAGCTGTAGGCTTCGTCTGTGTCGAAAACGTTTTCGTCCCGCAGGTCCACATCCATGAGGATGCAGGTGATCGGCCCGACCCGGTCGGAGCTGTCGAGCACCATCGTGCCGGAATAGCTTTTGAGATTGTAGTCGTTCGCAGCTTCCAGGATCTGATCACGCTCTGCCCAGGGAAGAAGGCGGACGCAGGCCTTGAAGTTGACCTCCTCGCAGGTCTGCTTGTCGGTGTCGGCGTCATTGCACTTGTTGAGCGCTGTAACGGTGCCCAGGCCCTGGAGGTCTCCGGAGACCGTCGGCTGGCCGAACAAGATGCCAATGCGGCTGCTTTTCTGGCCGATCGACTCAAGCACGTCGCGCACCCTGAACACATTGGTCGCCTCAGAGTGAGCCACCGGCAGGGCGAGCAGAAAAATTGCAAAGGCAAGGATCGCGCAACGCAACATGGAAGAAAGCATTTCCTTGGGTTGTGTATTGAATAACGCAGTTGATGCTGCATATCCCACCCTCGGGGGGCAGGAAATAGGCGCCATGTAGAAGGCTTTTCAGAGGGGGCAGCAGGCGGCTTTAGAGATTGTTAGGAACCTCTGGCGCATTCGACGCGTTGATCGGCGGGCGCTCTCCTTTTGAGAGTGCCAGGCTGGGCCAGGCACAACCGACAAGAACCATGAAAACCCTCAAGATAGAGCTCGCAATTGCCGGGACTGCCCTTTTCGCCCTCGGCGCATTCGTGGCCACGCGCCCGCCCGAAGCGCAAGCTGTGCAGGCGGCGGGGCTGACGCAATTCTCGAAGGCAGACTTTGCTGCCTTTGACCGCGATTTCGGGATGGATGGGGAGACGTGCGACGTTGGCCTGAAGCGGGACCGCATCTGCTTTGGCGGGTCTCCGGTGGAGCATCTCCTCCAGCCGGGCATGATCCTGCCGCGCGAGATTCCGATGGTCGGCGCCGAATTCCGGATCATTGTTGTGACAGAGCTGAAGGACGACACTCTCCGCACGGTGCGTTTTGGGCGGTCTCTGGCGCTGGTCGATCCAAAGACGCGGTATGTGCAGGACGTGATCAACCTGTCGGCTGACCGGTTTGACGATGCGCGGGCACCGGCACTGCGCTAGGCGCCGCTGCCGCGGGCTTGGAAGGGCGCGCGGTTCGTCGTAAGGGCAGGCGCATGACCGGCACACCCCCCACCTTCGAGCGCCCCAAGCGTTTCTACAAAGACGTTACCATCGAGCCCGCCGGGGGCGGTGGTTGGCAGATCCTGCTGGATGGCCGGAGCGTCAAGACCCCTGGCCGCGCGTTGCTGAGGCTGCCGACCGAGGCGCTGGCGCAGGAAGTGGCAGAAGAGTGGGCCGAGCAGCTTGCCCATATCAATCTCCTGAGCATGCACCTGACGCGTCTCGCCAATGTCGCCATCGACCGGACCCCGGAGATGCGCGAGGAGATGGCCGAAGAGGTCGTCCGCTATTGTGAGACAGACCTTGTCTGCCACATCGCAGAGGAGCCCTTTGAGCTGGCCGCGCTGGAAGAAGCCCGCTGGCGGCCTGTGCTTGACTGGGCAGGCGAGACGCTGGGCGTGATTTTGATGACGACCGAAGGCATCATTGCCGAGCCCCAGCCAGGGGCCTCCCTGCAGGCGGCGCGGGATTATGCATTGGGCCTGGATGATTTCCGGCTGACGGCGCTGGTGTTCGGATGCGGTGTATTAGGCTCGGCGGTCCTGTCGATGGCGCTGGTCGAGGGGGCGTTGACAGCCGAGTCCGCGTTTCATCTCTCGCGCATCGACGAGGACTGGCAGGCCCGGAAATGGGGCCAGGACGAGGAAGCTAAGGCGGCCGCAGACGCCAAAGAAATCGAAGCTGACGCTATCGGCCGGTGGCTGGACGGCCTGCAAGCCTGAGCGTTCAGAAACCGACAGCCAGGTGAACCGGGCTGGAACCGGGAATGAACGCGCGCTTCAGGGCCGGTTTGGGTACGGTGTGTTTTTCTGTTCCCATGATGAAGCCGATCAGAACTCTAGGAGCTGCCGTCGTTGCGCTTGCTGCGCCGGCACTCTTCGCCCTCCCGGCAGCTGCTGACACCCCGCGGGGCGCCACCATTGCCAGGATCGAGACGCCGCTGCTCGGCGCTCAGGTGAGGCTCAGCACCGGCGCGCGGTATGATCACCGGGACAATTTTCGGGGGCCGCGCTACAATGGCCGCAACAAATGGGGCCAGACCGAGCGGCAGGTAAACCAGCTCACCCGCGACGCCGTTCAGGCCTGCCGTGCAGCGATCCGTTATGAAGGCCGCCAGGCCGGCTTCCGCGAGATCGACTTTGACGACGACCGGTGGGCCCGCCAGATCGGCCCGAACGGGTTTCATGTGACCTTCAATGAGGTCGAGTTTGAAACCCGCCGGCGGGATATTGAAACCCGTGTCAGCTGTGAAGTGCGCCGGGGCAATGTCGTGTCGCTTTCTGGCATTCCTCACAACCGCGGATACGGCAAGGGCCCGCCTCCCGGCCGCCGCTGGTAACGCAACGTAATCTTGCAGTTCAAAAGAGCGCCCCGGGACTGGACCTCCGGGGCGCATGGCTTTGTTGACCCTGCGCGAGCTTGCCAAGGCTCGCGGAGTGGCTATTCAGTCACCCGCAAACAGCAAAATCTGACGGATTGAAGGAGCAGCGCGGCATGCACGATCTCATCGAGGCTCTGGAGCAGAAACGGGCCAGCGCCCGCATCGGCGGCGGCCAGACCCGCATCGACAGCCAGCACGCCAAGGGCAAGCTGACCGCGCGCGAGCGTATCGAGGTGCTCCTCGATGAGGGCAGCTTTGAAGAATACGACATGTTCGTCGAGCATCGCTGCGCCGATTTCGGCATGGAAGAGCAGAAGATCCCCGGCGACGGCGTGGTGACCGGCCATGGCACCATCAATGGCCGTCTCGTCTATGTGTTCTCCAAGGACTTCACCGTGTTCGGTGGCTCGCTCAGCCGGGCGCATGCGGAAAAGATCGTCAAGGTTCAGCAGATGGCCGTGAAGAATGGCGCGCCGGTGATCGGTATCTTCGATGCGGGCGGCGCGCGCATTCAGGAAGGCGTCGATTCGCTGGCAGGCTATGCCGATATCTTCATGGAAAACGTGCTCTCCTCCGGGGTTATTCCGCAGATTTCGGTTATCATGGGGCCGTGCGCTGGCGGCGACGTCTACTCGCCCGCGCTGACCGACTTCATCTTCATGGTGAAGGACACCTCCTACATGTATGTGACGGGTCCGGATGTTGTGAAGACCGTGACCAATGAGGAAGTGACTCATGAGACCCTAGGCGGGGCTTCGGTGCATGCCAAGAAATCCGGCGTTGTGGACGGGGCGTTCGAGAATGACATCGAGGCGCTGACACAGATCCGCCGTCTGATCGATTACCTGCCGGCCTCCAACCGCGAGAAGCCGCCGGTCCGCCCGGTGCATGACACGTTCGACCGGCAGGAAATGAGCCTCGATACGCTCGTGCCGCCCAACCCCAACACGCCTTATGATATGAAAGAGCTGATCACCAAGGTGGTGGATGAAGGGGACTTCTTCGAGGTCAGCCCGCAATTTGGCGGAAACATCATCTGCGGCTTTGGCCGGATTGAAGGCTCGACCGTGGGCGTGGTGGCCAACCAGCCGATGACGCTGGCGGGCGTGCTCGACATTGACGCCAGCCGCAAGGCCGCGCGCTTCGTGCGCTTCTGCGACTGTTTCAATATTCCGGTGGTGACGTTTGTGGACGTTCCGGGTTTCATGCCGGGCACGAAGCAGGAATATGGCGGCCTGATCAAACACGGCGCCAAGCTCTTGTTTGCCTATGCTGAAGCGACTGTGCCGAAAGTGACCGTCATTACAAGGAAGGCCTATGGCGGCGCCTATGACGTGATGAGTTCCAAGCATCTGCGCGGCGACGTGAACTATGCCTGGCCCACCGCCGAAATCGCCGTGATGGGCGCCAAGGGCGCAGTCGAGATCATCTTCAGGAAAGAGGCCGGTGATCCGGAAAAGCTCGCCGCGCGCACCAAGGAATATGAAACCAACTTCGCCAACCCCTATGTGGCCGCGAAGCGGGGCTATATCGACGACATCATCATGCCCCACAATACGCGCAAGCGCGTCGCCACTGCGCTCCGCACGCTCAAGAACAAGTCACTGACCAATCCGTGGAAGAAGCACGATAACATTCCACTTTAGGGAATGTTGGGCCGGTATTCTGTAGATGGTCAGTATCCCGGAAAGTGCAAAGCGCTTCTCCGGGATAGCGGGCCGTGAGTGGCGAGCCGCTCCGGCCAGACCTTCCCACCCCCGCCCCAATGTGCGACCAATGCCTCTAAACAGACCGCTCCCATCGGGCGCGGCGGCGGCAGGGAGGATTTCCAGGATGTTGAACCGGTTTGGGAGCACGGCGCTGGCGGCGCTGTTTATGCTGGGGGCGTGCGCGCATGAGGTTGAGGCGCCCGCGCTTGATGTCGTTGAAGCGGCGCCTGCGCCGGTGACGGAAACATGGTCCGTGCGCCTGTTTGATCAGACGCTTGGCCAGCTGGTTGCGACCACCGAAGGAAACACCATCAAGGTCGATTATGAGTTCCGCAACAATGGCCGCGGGCCGACGCTGGCCGAGACGATTACCCTTGGCGAGGACGGCCTGCCGGCAGCGTGGAAAATTGACGGCGCGACGACCTTCGGCAATGAGGTCCATGAAACCTTTGCGCTCGAGGGCGGCGTTGCCAGTTGGACCGACACGACCGGCTCGGCCAGTGCCGAGCGCACAGAGCCTGCAATCTATATTCCGCAGAACGCCTCGCCCTATACGCTCGCCATCTATGCCAAGGCTTTGCTCGCGGATAATGACATGACCTTGCCGGCATGGCCGGCGGGCAGCCTGACGATGAGCGCCCAGGACAAGTTGCGGGTCGAGGGCGCGGGAGGGCCTGTCGCTGCGACGGTCTATGCACTCGTTGGCGATGATGTGGACCCGACGTATTTTCTGACCGACGAGGACGGCGATCTGTTCGCGCTGATCTCGCCGCGCTTTGTTGTCGTGCGGGAAGGCTATGAAGAGGCTGATGATCAGCTCAAGGAGCTTGCCACGCGCCTTTCTACGGAGCGGCTGGAGACAATCCAGACCGAGACGGCCCACAGGTTTGATGCGCCGCTGGCGATCATCAATGTGCGCATCTTTGATCCCAAGGCGAAGGCGATGTCGGCGCCCTCCACGGTGAAGGTAGAAGACGGCGTGATCACGTCCGTCACGGCGGGCGTTGCCGATACGGCCGGCGCCTATGTGGTGGACGGGCAGGGCGGGTCGCTCGTGCCCGGGCTGGCCGAAATGCATGGCCATATGGGTCAGGACGCGGCGCTGAAGAATATTGCGGCAGGCGTTACGCTGGTGCGCGACATGGGAAATGAAAATGCCGTGCTCAGTGAGCTGATCGGCAAGATCGAAGCCGGCAAGCTCGCCGGGCCGCGCGTAGTCCGCTCCGGTTTCATTGAGGGCAAGAGCCCGTTCAGTTCGAACAATGGTATCCTTGTGAACAGCGAGGAAGAGGCGCTTGCCGCAGTTGATTGGTATGCGGATCAGGGAGATTTCTGGCAGGTCAAGATCTACAATTCGATGACGCCAGCCTGGGTGCCAGCTGTCGTGGAGCGCGCGAAGGAGCGCGGCCTGAAGGTGAGCGGGCATGTGCCGGCTTTCACCAATGCCGACGCCATGATCGAGGCAGGCTATGACGAGATGACCCATATCAACCAGCTGATGCTGGGATGGGTGCTGGCGCCGGAGGAGGACACGAGGACCCTGCTGCGCCTGACGGCCCTGCAGCGGCTGCCAATGGTGGACCTTGATGGCGCTGAGGTGATCCGGACGCTGGACCTGATGGCTGAGAACGGCGTCGCGATTGATCCGACTTATGCGATCCATGAGGCGTTGCTGCTCTCGCGTAATGGCCAGGTGCAGGCGGGCATGGCTGACTATGTCGACCACATGCCCATCGCCGTGCAACGCGAGGCGAAGGCAGCCTGGTCAGCCATCGGGAGCCCGGAAGAAGACGCAGCCTACAAGGGCGCCTTCGATCAGATCACCGGCACCATCCGTCGGATGAAGGATCGCGGCATCTTTATCGTCATGGGGACTGACCTTGGCGGCGCGCTGACGCTGCACCGTGAACTGGAGCTCTACCAGAAGGCCGGCTTCACGCCTGAGGAAATTCTCGCCCGCGCGACATTTGAGGCGGCCGACTATATGGGGCTTGGCGATGAACTCGGCTCGATCGAGCCGGGCAAGAAGGCGGACTTCTTCCTCGTGCCCGGAAATCCGGTGGAAGACCTCAAGGCAATCAAGACCATCCGGCTCGTGTCAAAAGGAGATACGCTGTATTTCCCGAGCGAGATTTATCCCTATTTCGGCATTCGGCCCTTCACTGACATTCCGGCAGTGACGGCGCCGTCCGCTCAGGACTAGGTTGGCTTTGCAGACGCCTGCCACGCACCGGCGGCAACCGGGAGAATGGACGAGCATGACTGAAGACGCATGGCGGATGTATTTTGCGGATATGGGCGGGCTGCCTGCGTCCATCGTGTTCAATGACGGTATTGCGCAGCGCATCAACGACCTGCCACTGGTGCATGCGATGAAAATCCGTGTGCCGCTCAAGTCGCCACGCGGTGATGGCCTGACAACGAGCGAGGAGTCCGGCGCGATCAATGCGCTTGACGAGCAGTTCGACCAGATCATCACCGGCCATGGCGGGGAGTATCTCGGCCGCGTCACCAACAATGGCGCGCGCTGGGTGCTTGCCTTGATCCGGCCGGGGCCGCGCGAGCTTGAAGCAGCGTTGCACGCGGCCGCCGCGGAGGCTGGCTACGCGCCGGAGATCCATGTCGAGCAGGATCCTGGCAAGGCGATCTACTGGCAAGATCTCTACCCTTCGGAAGACGACCGGCAGGTGATGGTGGATATGGAAGTCCAGCGGGTCCTGCTAGAGCGTGGAGATCAGCCGGAAAAGGTGCGTGAGGTTGAACACTGGACCTATTTTCAGGAGGAAACGGCCGCGCGCGCGTTTGCAGGCTGGGCGTCTGAGGGCGGGTATATGGGGGTCTGCGTCGAACCCCCGGCTGAGGGCGGACCACCGCTCTGGTGTGTGAATATGAAACATCAGGGAACTTTGCAGCTGACTGATATTTCGGGCCATTCGCTCGCAATCAGCCGTCAGGCGCGGGAAGGTGGTGGGTTGTATGATGGTTGGGTGTCACCTCTGACTCTGTAGTGAATGCTGCAGTAACGATCGCGGATAGTGTATTCGGTATAATGATTGTTTCCGGAATGGTAGCAATCATTCTCATTCTGTGCCGGGACAATATGGTTTCTTGAGAAATTATTGCGCCGGAGGCGCGACTCAAGCATTCCCCACCAAACGTCCTTCCGGTATGTAAAACGCAATGAGTTTGCCTCGCAATCAGTCAGCGCCTGAACAGGCAAACCGCCTGGATCAGGTTGGGGACAAGAAGCGCGTGCTGCGCTTCTGGCAGACCGCGCGCGTCGGGAAGATGAACAGCGCGCTGGAGTACATGCAGTTTGGCGGGGATCATCTTCGCCCGCTCGTATTCCTGACCTCCATAGAGTATCCCGCTGCGCCGCCCTGGGGGTTCTGCATTGATGCAGCCAATGCCGGGTTTGGTGTGTTCAGCATTCGCCGGCCGGGCTTTGGCGCTTCCCAACCCGTATCCGGGGTCGACCAGCAGGCAGCCCTGATTGAAGCTTTCCTGGAGGAAGCAGGCCTCAAGGACATCATCCTCATTTCGGTTGGTTCGGCCAATCCGGTCGGGGCGCGTATCGCGCTGAAATCGCACAGAGTGGCGTTGAGCGTGTTCGCTAACTGTGTGTTCAACCGCGACGTGATGGGGGAGTTTCGCCCTGCCTGGTTTGGGCGGCTGTTGTCCCAGACACTGGAAAGCCGCGGGGGGGCTCGTATATCCCTCGGCGCCATCAGGCAGGCTGGCCGGCAGTTCGGCAGCCAGTCGTTTTACCAGACCTGCTTCCAGAAAAGCCCGGGCGATGTTTCCTATGTGAAGTCGTTTCCTCGCGAAATGGCAGAGGCCTGGGAAGTGGCCAGCGCCATCAGCCCGGAAACATGGCAGCAGGAACTGCACCAATCCCTGAAGGGCGACCCGCTCCTGACGGACGACCTGTTTGGCTCCATACCCTGTCTGGCGATTTCCGGACTGGAAACGACCGACACCTGGAAAAGCGGCTTTGAGGCTGAAGCTCGCAGGCTTTCCATTCCCGTGTCCTATCTTACGAGCGGGGACATCCTCGTGCCGTATCAGTCTGGAACCGAACTCCTGGGCCTTCTTAAAAACAGGGTTGCGGCCTGACGGCCTGATCCGGCCACAAGTGTTAGCGGGATATTAGCGCGCGCCTGTTGCGGGATTGCAACAGCCTTGGCCTTTGAAGATGGCTAACACCTTGAGAACATGGAAACCCGGTCGCCTAAGATTTGGTCCGTTAACAAACATTACGTTTTGGCGAGACACAGGATCGCTTAGAACCTTGTTAAGCCTCCCGCCTGACCCTCGAGATGGGCTGAAAACATGAACTTTCGCAGGCGAGAGGTTCGCAATGAACAAGAAAACTGTGCGCTGGGGCACGGACACCGGCTTCGAGAAGAAGGTGAAGCCGTTCGATGACCGCAATGAGCTATCCGCCCACGGATTGCGTGGAGCCCGGGCCAGGGGCGATCTGG
Organism: Hyphomonas sp.; assembly: GCF_018402285.1. Lineage (GTDB taxonomy): Bacteria > Pseudomonadota > Alphaproteobacteria > Caulobacterales > Hyphomonadaceae > Hyphomonas. Next base: position 24,622 of record NZ_JAGYJH010000002.1, read on the forward strand.
GGCTGAGCCGCGGGATGACCCGCAGGGAGGCCCGGCGCGATGCAGCCGATGCCATACCGGTATCCGAAGCGATCACGCAGGATCAGTGGAGCGAGCGGGAACAGCAGATTGCCGAGCGCGCTGAAGAAGTTCGACGAGGCCTCGGAACCTGGATGTCCACGACAGCTGCCGGCGTGCGCAATTACATCCAGGATCAGACACCTTCCGACATTCATCCTGATCAGTTGCGTGAGGCGATCAAGGCAGAAGAGCACGAATACAGGCACTACGAACTCGACGACACCGAAGACGCGCGGACCAGCCATTCTGCGGCGATCATCGAGCTCCAGACTTTCCGGCAGACACACGGCGCGCAGATCGGCGAACGCACGCCGGACATCAAGAAGAATGTCGAGCAGGCAATTGCCATCCTGATGTTCGTGATGCTGGTGGAAGGCGCGTTCAATGCGCTCCTGTTCAAGGACGCGCAGGCTTCCGGCTTGCTCGGTGGACTGATGATTGCGTTCGGCGTATCGGCCGTGAACGTTTTGTTTGGTGTCGTGGCTGGCTTTCTGGGGCTGCGTTATCTCAATCATCCCGCGTTAGCGGCCAAGATCATGGGCGGCGTGGTCGCGGGCATCTCGATCCTTTGCGGCATCTTCCTGAACTTCTTCGTGGCGCATTACCGGGACGCAGTCGAGCACGGCCTTGCCCGCGCAGAAGTGGCCGGCCGCATGGCGGAGTTTTCGATGTTCGAAATTCCGCCCGGCAGCGTCATTGCAGGCATGTTCCCGAACATTTTCGGTCTCGACAGCTTTGTAGCACTGGCGCTCCTCATCCTCGGGCTGACCGTATTCGCGATCGCGGTCTATGAGGGATATGACCGGATTTCCGACAAATATCCTGGCTATGGCCGTGTCTGGCGGAAGGAGCGTAAGGCCTATGAGCGGCGCCAGCAATTGCGGGAAGACCTGCGCACGGACCTTTCGGACTATTTTTCCGCCAGCCGGCTGTGGTTTGAAACACAGCTGTCCCGGCATTCCCGGGCCAAGCGGGAGATTGAGAAAGCGATGAACGTGATAGAGGCGCGCCGGGACATCGCGGTGGCTGTCGCGGCCAAGGCGGCAGACCAGGAACGGGGCCTGAAGGTAGCTTATCGGCAGGCACACAGGCGTCAGCGCAACCAGCTGCGTGACAAGCTCGGCGAGCAGGCAGCGTGCCCGGCCTATTTCGATGAAATCCTGACGCCTCAGCTGCCTCCCTTCGACCTGACCAAGGAACGCACGCAGGCCAATGCCGCGATCAAGACGATTGAGCAGAACATTCTGGCGCTGAACCTCACGCGCGAATGGCTGGAGACCCATATCCAGCATGTGCAGCAGGGACTTTCTTCAGTCGAGAAGAAGGTGGTCGAGGAGATCGCCCGGGTACGTGACGCCAAGGGCGGCGACGCCAAGAAGACCGGCTGAGGAGGCGGACCCATGCCACGACGCAAGGAAAAAGGTCCCTGGTTCTGGCGCAGCGCAATTGCGCTGATGCTGACATCCGTGTTCGGATTGTTCGCAGCCGCCGCCATGAACCAGCCCCCGGCAACTGACAGCGAAACGAACTGCCGGCTCGATCGGCAGGACCCGTCGCACACAATTGTGCTGGTCGATCAGTCTGATCCGTTCAATGCGACCGATGTGGCGTGGGTGCGAGCGCTGCTTGAGGATGAGGCGCGGGCATTGCCCAAATATGGCCGGCTGACACTGAGTGTTCCGAATGCGGCGTCTTCCTATGATCCGGTGACGGTCTGGACGGGGTGTTCGCCCGGGAGTGCCGCGGCAGCAAATCCGATTTTCCAGAACCCGAAGATGATCGAGCAGGCCTGGCAGGCAAAGTTTCACACGCCCCTGATGGCGGGCGCCGAAGCCGTCCTGATAGACAATGTCGCGCCCAGTTCGCCGCTGATGGAAGCGATGTTCACGCTGGGCGACCGGCCCGACTTTCAGGAAAACGTACCGGTGCGCCGGCTGATCCTGGTGTCTGACCTGATGCAGCACTCCAGGGAGTTCTCGATGTACAAGACCGGGACCGATTGGGAGGCCTTTGGAGGCTCGCCGCTCATGGACATGCGGCCCGGCCTTGACGGCGTCACGGTGGTATCCCGGGTTGTTCCGCGTCAGGAATATGCCTTGCCGCTCGGCGCGGTGAAGGCTTTCTGGCAACGCTGGTTTGAGGGAACCGGCGCTGTCTACGGCTCGGTGACCTGACCGTTGGGCCCCGTCTGAAACGTTTGCTCCGGAAGCCACTTTACGTGGCCCCGTGCTTCCGGTTAGACGGCGCCATGACCGACACATTGAGACTGCCATCTTTTGAAGACGTCCTCGCCGCCGAGAGGCGCCAGAAGGGCGTGGTGCGCGAGACACCGGTACTGCGCCACGACGCGCTTGATGAAGCGGCAGGCGCCGAACTGTTGATCAAGGCTGAGTGCGTGCAGGTGACGGGCAGCTTCAAGATACGCGGCGCAATGAACCGGCTGGCGCAGGTGCCGCCTGAAGGCCGGAAAGCCGGAGTGGTGGCATTCTCATCCGGCAATCATGCACAGGGCGTGGCGCGGGCCGCGCGGCTTCTGGGGATGCCGGCGCTGATCGTTATGCCGTCGGACGCGCCGCAGGTGAAAGTCGACGGTGTGCTGGCTGATGGCGGCGAAGTTTACCTTTACGACCGTAACACCGAGGACCGCGAAGAGATCTGCGCACGCCTGGCAGCAGAGCGCGGCGCGGTGATCGTGCCGAGCTATGATGATTTCGACATTATTGCAGGCCAGGGTACGGCGGGCCTCGAATTTGCCCGGCAGGCCGAGGCAGATGGACAGCCTTTGGACCATTTAATCTCCCCGGCGGGCGGAGGGGGCCTGATCAACGGGGTAGCGCTGGCGTTCGGGGCGCTCTCGCCAGACACAAAGATATGGGCGGCCGAGCCTGAGGCGCATGATGACTGGGCGCGTTCCCTGGAGGCCGGAGAAATTCTTGCCAACGCGCCGGGCACGCGATCCATCTGTGACGCGATCCTGACGCCCCAACCGGGAAAACTGACATTTGCCCTCGGGAAGCGCCAGCTGGCTGGCGCATTCCGGGTGTCGGACGAGGAGGTGCGCGAGGCCATGCGGATGGCGTTCCGCTATCTTCGGGTCGTGGCGGAGCCGGGTGGTTCTGCCGCGCTGGCCGCTGCTCTGGTGCACTTGCCGGCAGGGATGAAGGGCAAGCGCGTCGGCATCATCCTTTCGGGCGGAAATGTGGACGCGGCGCAGTATGCGCGCATCCTGGACACCGTATCCTGAAACATGGTTTACGCGGGTTAACCCTGTCAGTCGGCGGATCATCGTCTGCAGCGCGCGCGGGTATGGTTAACTCGATCTTCTGTGTCCGGAATAGATTAACCGCGTCTCTTTCAGGAGACCTTATTGTGCCTTGATTAAACCTGTAGCCGGGAACGCAGCAGAAGCTGCAGGATAGAGGGCTGCAGAATGAAAGCGATACCCCTGATCAGTCTGGGTTTGTCCCTGGCGCTCGGCGCAGGTGCGATATTCTTCGGGCGCGAGTTCATGTCGGATACCGGGCCCGAAGCAAACGCGGCCGCTTCGCCGGCCATTCAGATGACCCAGATTGCCGTGGCGCGGGCCACGATAGAGCCCGGAAAACTGATCGATCCAACAATGGTGGAGTTGCGCGATTGGCCCGCCAGCGCTGTGCCTCCCGGCGCGCTTCGGGCTGTTGCTGATCTGGGCGATAAAGCCTATTCGCGCGGACTGGTTGTGGCCGGAGAGCCCATCCTGGGCGAGAAGATCGATACAAGCGGCAGCGTTCTCACCCTGGCCGCCAATATCCAGCCGGGGATGCGAGCCGTGTCTGTTGTCGTTGCAAGTGATACGGGCGTTGCCGGTTTCGTTCTGCCGGGAGACCGGGTGGATGTGAACGAATTCGTGGAAGAAAAGGACGCGCGCGCGGCGCCAGAAGACGCGCGCCGGTCAGCAGACGTTTTTGCCCAGCCGGTACTCAAGGGCGTCAAGGTCCTCGCTGTGGACCAGATCTTTGAGTCCGGTCTCGAGGGCGCCCGCCCGTCCAATACCGTGACCCTGGAAGTGACCCCCGAAGATGCGCTGCTGCTCGGCGCTGCCAGCCGTCGCGCGGCGCTCGGTCTTGCCCTGATTGGGCGGGAAGAAGAATTGAAAGAAGTTGTTGAGGTGCCCAAAGTAGTGCCGCCAAAGAAACCGCAGACCCGGCCCGCCCGGACTGTGCGCGCGCCTACTACCGCAACGGTGCGTGTCATCAACGGGGAAAATGATGCGCAGGTAACAACGCCGGTGGCCAAACCCGCGGGCCCTGCAAAGCTGACAGGAGATGCCGGCTGATGTTTGATGTTCGCCGTATACTGATTGCAGGCCTTATGGCGTCTCTTTTTGCGCAGCCTGTTGCCGCGTGGACCGAACGCTCGGCGCCGGATGGGGCCGACAGGCTGGAGCTGCGCCGTGGGAAGTCGGCCGTTGTGGAGGCTGATGCTGCCTTTGCCACAATCGTGGTTGCAGATCCGCAGATCGCAGAGGCTATGCCCACATCCAACCGCTCATTTTTTGTGCGCGGCAAAAGCCCTGGCAGCACGACAGTGCTGATCTATGACGGGTCTGGCGCTATCGCCGAGCTGATCGAAATCGAAGTCAAGCTCGGGCTGGATGAGTTGCGGGGAGACCTTCGCCGGCTGCTGCCTGGCGAGCTGATTGATGTCTATGCGGTGCATGACGGCGTGTATCTTGATGGCAAGGTGACGACCGCTGCCGCCGCTGAGATGGCATTGCAACTGGCCGAGCGCCATGTGCCGGGCGGTGTGGCCAACGGCCTGTCCGTGGGCCAGAGCCAGCAGGTTCTGCTGGAGGTGCGCTTTCTTGAAGCCAGCCGAAATGCGGTGCGTGAGATCGGTTTTGGGCACAATGTCGACGCGAATGATGTCGTGATCGGAACTGAAAGCGGAACCGTCTCCGGGCTTCTGGAAAAGACCGTGGCGCTGTTCACGAATGTTGGCGGCGAAAACATCGATATCCGCCTTCGCGCGCTGGAAGAGAAAGGCATCATCCGCACGCTGGCAGAGCCAAACCTTGTCTCTCTGTCCGGCGACACGGCGAGCTTTCTTGCGGGCGGAGAATTTCCCATTCCTGTTTCCAGCCGTGACAACGAAGTTACCGTGGAGTTCAAGAAATTCGGTGTGAGCCTCGATTTCACGCCGACGGTTCTGGGCGATGGCCTGGTCAATCTCCGAGTGCGCCCGGAAGTATCTGCGCTGGACCGGGGCAATGGCATCCGGGCCTCCAATATCGACATTCCCGGCATTTCGGTACGCCGCGCCGACACGACGGTGGAACTTCATGATGGCCAGGCGTTTGCCATCGCGGGTCTGCTCCAGAACAATTATACAAATGATGTTCGCCAGACGCCCTGGATCGGCAATGTACCGGTGCTCGGCTCATTGTTCTCGTCCAAGCGCTATCAGCGAAACGAGACGGAACTGATCATCATCGTGACGCCGCGCCTTGTGCAGCCCTTCTCCCATCCCGAAGGCGTTGCTTCTCCCCTGGACGCCGTAAGCGAGCCAACGGAGGCGGAATTCTTCCTGCTGGGCAAGACGACTGGCGATGCTGCAGAAATTTTGGGGGACTGACAGATGAGCAAGACGATCAGAATGGTATTGATTTCCGGTGTCCTTTGGGTATCCGCATGCGCAACCCATGACCGTCAGGACCATTATGTTCTGGGCGAAGCCACGCGCGGGAACATTGCGGCGCAGGCTGTGCGCGACGTGAACCTGCCGAACTCGCGTCCTGTCGAGACGAGTTCGGGCGTCCGGGCGGCCAAGGCCGTGCAGGCGCTGAACGAAGGCAAGACCAAGACGCTTGCCGATGCTGGTGGCACCGGGGGCAGCGAGTGACACAAGGGGCCACAGCAACATTTACGCCGGCGCCGGAAAGCTCCGTGGGCGCCCTGCCGGCAATGGCAGTCCTGGCGCGTCCGGACCTTATATCAGCGCTTGCGCCGCATTGCGCAGAGCTCTCCGACATCAGCGGGCTCACCCCGCCAGAGATGGCGCTCCGCCATGGCGGCGGATTGATCCTGATCGAACAGGGATTGCCTGGCTGGGACCAGCTTCTGCTGCTGCTGGCCGTGGAGCGTCCATCCAGCGCCGTGATCGTGGTGTCCGATCATCTGCCGACGCACATGGTGCGGGCACTGATGAAGATTGAAGCGTCAGACATTTTGCCAGGCTCGGCAACACCAGGCGATATCGCAGGCGCGTTTGAGCGGCTATGTGAAACGCGCGTATCCGAGCGCGAGAAAGAGCCTCCGAGTGCGTCCGTTTGCTGGGCATTCCGCGGCGCAGTTGGCGGAGCAGGCGTTTCCACGCTCGCCATTGAAAGCGCCTTCGCGCTGGCGCGTATCGTCGGCCCCGGCAAGGTCTGCCTTGTGGACCTGAACCTTGCAGATGGTATGACGGCCTCCTTCCTTGAGGCAGTGCCAAAGCTTGATCTCAAGGCGCTGTCCGCTGCGCCAGACCGGCTCGATCAGCGCCTCCTGGCGGCCTGGTGCTGGCAACATGAAGACGGCGTTTCGATTATTGCCTCGCCGCGCAATCCGGATGCGGACATCATGGCGACGGAGGCGGCCATTCTGCGCCTTCTGGATGTTGTTTGCGGAACGTTTGAGTATGTCCTCCTCGACATGCCGCGCCACATGATGCCCTGGACAAAGCCGGTTATGGGCGCTGTCGATCAGGCAATAGTGGTCAGTGAGCTGACGGTACCGAGCCTGCACGCTGCGGCAGATATGTGCCGGGATATCGACATGCTGCGCACTGACGGGACGAAGGCGCGGCTGGTGCTGAACCGGATGTTCCCGAAAAAGCAGTTCCGCGCCGGCTTCCCTGTCGATACCGCTGAGAAATCCATCGAACGCAAGATTGATGTGACGATTACGTCTGACTGGGACGCAGCGCGAACGGCCGTCAATCTCGGCAAACCCATAGCGGATGTAAAACCGAAAAGCGCGCTGGTGGCCGACGTTGCAAGCCTCGTGCGCAAGCTTGCACCCGAAGACATCCTTGCCACGCATGCGGCAAACCACAGAGCGAAGCGAGCTAAACGATGAGCCGGTTTGGATTTACCAGCGCTGCACCGGGGGTTCTTGAAGCGGCCCAGACGCCCGCTGAAGCAGCGCCTGCGCCTTCCTCGCGTCAGCGCAACGAACCTGAACCAGCCTCCTTTGATTTGCTGGACGCAAAACTCCGTGTCCACGCAAAATTGATCGACGAGCTGGACCTTTCGGCGCTGGACAAGCTGGACGACGAGACGATGCGCCGCCGCGTGCGCGGGATCATCAGCGAGATTATCCGCAAGGAAGAGATGGCGCTCTCTGCCGCCGAGGAAGCCTCCTTTGCCGATGCCGTGATGGACGAGATGACCGGCCTCGGCCCGATCGAGCCACTGCTGAAGGACGATTCCATTGCCGACATCCTGATCAATGGCTGCAATCAGGTTTATGTCGAGCGGCGCGGCAAGCTGCAGCTGGCGCCCGTGCGCTTTGCAGACAATGACCATTTGCTGCGCATCGTTCAGCGGATCGTGGCCGCCGTTGGCCGGCGCGTCGACGAGAGCCAGCCGCTGGTAGATGCCCGTCTCCTGGACGGAAGCCGGGTCAACGCTGCCGTCGCACCCATTGCCATTGACGGGCCGCTTGTTTCGATCCGGAAATTCTCGAAATCTCCGCTGACGATGGACAAGCTGGTCGGGTTTGGTGCGATCCCCAAACCGGTTGCCGACTTTATCCTGGGCGCTGTGAAGTGCCGCGCTTCGACCGTGATTTCCGGTGGCACGGGTTCGGGCAAGACGACATTGCTCAACGCGCTCTCTTCCGCGATCAGCCCCGATGAGCGACTGATCACGATTGAAGACGCCGCCGAGCTCCAGCTGCAGCAGCCCCACGTTGCTCGCATGGAAACGCGCCCGCCCAATATTGAAGGCAAGGGTGAGATCCGCCAGCGGGAACTCGTGAAGAACGCCCTGCGCATGCGTCCGGACCGGGTGATTCTGGGTGAGGTACGCTCCGAAGAAGCTTTCGACATGTTGCAGGCGATGAACACCGGCCATGAAGGCTCCATGGCGACCATTCACGCCAACAACCCGCGTGACGCGATCACTCGTCTTGAGCAGATGGTGATGATGGGTGGCATGAAGATTTCCGAAGAGGCCATCCGGGGGCAGATCGCTTCTGCAGTGAACTTCATCGTTCAGGCAACGCGCCTGTCGGATGGCTCGCGCAAGGTGATTTCCATTGCTGAAATCACCGGCATGGAAGGCTCCGTCGTGCAGCTGCAGGAAATTTTCAAGTTCGAACGCACGGGCACAGCGCCGGACGGGAAAGTGCAGGGCCATTTTGCTGCCACGGGCCTGCGCCCGAAATTCATGGACGAAATGGAACGCAAGGGTGTGTTCATGCCGGCGGGTCTGTTTGACCCGACCAGCAGGTTCTGACGGGGCGCGCGCCAGTGTTCGGACTGCCTGATCTTTCAAGCCTGGACATGAGGCTGGTGATCCCGGCGATCATGGCGGTTGGCGCGCTCTTGCTGGCGGCGCAATCCGTCATGAGTCTCGTTTCAGACGTCCGGACACAGCAGATCGTCAACAGACGGCTTCAGTTCAAGGAACGCTACGCCACACACAATGAAGCTATGGTTGAGCTGCGCAAGAGCCGGGGACTCGACGGGGATGGAAACCTCACCATGTCGCTGCGATGGCTCAATCGGCTCATCGTGCGCTCGGGGCTGAAATTCCAGCCGGCGCGGTGGGCGGCAATGTCGCTTGCGGGCGCCTCAGTCGCCGGCATCGCGGCGTTCATCTATCTCGGGGGGATCTACGCTGCGATCCCTGTGTTTTTGGGGGTGCTTGTCGGCGGTCCCATTCTCGTGATCCGCCACAAGGCGGTGACACGCGCCAAGAAACTGGCAACACAACTGCCCGATGCGCTGCAGATCGTCTGCCGCAGCCTGGAAGCGGGCCACCCTGTGGCGACAGCTGTCAGCCTCGTGGCGCGCGAGATGCCCGATCCGATCGGCACAGAATTCGGCATGACCGCAGACGAAGTATCGTACGGCATGTCACTGACCAGCGCCGTGCAGCGCATGGCGGAGCGGGCTGGGGACCCGGATGTGGAACTTTTTGCGGCAACCGTGCGCCTCCAGGAAAAGACCGGCGGCAACCTGACGGAACTCCTGAAGTCCAACACGAATACCATCCGAGAGCGGCAGACCATGCGCCTCAAGGTGCGTGCGGCTTCATCCGAAGGGCGTGTCTCCGCGATGATCCTCACATCAGCGCCGTTCATCGTGATGGCGGCCATCCACATGCTGCGCCCGGAATTCTACGGCAATGTCATTCATGAGCCGCTGATCAAGTACAGCTTCGCCGGGCTGCTCGTCTGGATGGGCATCGGTAACCTGGTCATGAACCGCATGATCAATTTCAAGATGTAAGGACACAGACGATGCCGGCGCTGCTCTCTTCTGGTCCTGCCATTCCCATCCTGCTCGGGCTGCTTGCCTTGTTGCTTGCCGTGCCGGGGCTCTTTTCCTTTGGGCGCAGCCGCCAGGATGCCGGTGACATCGAGCGGCGCCTGGCACGCCGGCCCGTTGGAGCGCCTGCCGAAACCAAGAAGAAGGAGAGCCAGCTCGGCAAGGCCGTCATGGGGATTGCCGACAATGCGGCGCCTACGGACGGAGCCGAGGTCAGCGCCGCCCGCGCGAAGCTCAATCTGGCGGGGTTCACAGGGCCTACGGCGATCTCCAGGTATTTCCTCGCGCGCTTTGTCTGCGTGGTGATCCCGCAGGTCGCCCTGTTCTTCGCCCTGCCATATTTGCAGGATTACCCGAAATATGTGCCGGTGCTGGCCTCGATCACGCTGGTGCTCGCCGGGCTTGCCGCCCCGGGAAAATTCCTCGATGCGCGGATTTCTCAGCGCAAGCAGGCCTGCTCCAGCGGGTTTCCGGACATGATGGACCTGATGGTCGCCTGCGTTGAAGCCGGTCTGAGCCTTGATGCATCCGTGCAGCGGGTGGGCGAAGAGCTGGAACTGCGCCACCCGATCATCGCCGGCCACATGCGCACCCTGTCCCTGGAGCTCCGGGCGGGGCGATCCCGCAAACTCGCCTGGCGCGCATTTGCTGACCGCCTTGGCATCGAAGAGGCCGGATCGCTTGCCACAATGCTGCGTCAGGCAGAGGAAATGGGCACCAGCCTGGGGCAAACCCTGCGGGTTTTCTCAGCCGATATGCGTCAGCGGCGGATCCTGATGGCCGAGGAAAAGGCAATGGCGCTGCCCGCAAAAATGACTTTGCCACTGATTTTATTTGTTTTTCCAGTTCTTCTGGGAGTGCTTATCCTTCCGGCGGTGGTCATGCTCACCAAGACGCTGGGGTGAAAAGCCGCTAGGCGAACCGGGCCGGGATTGCTAATCAGGCCCCTATGGCAACCTATCTTGAATTTGAAAAACCGATTGCAGAACTCGACGCGAAGATCGCGGAGCTCGAGGCGCTGGCCGCCCGCAAGGATGGCCCGTCGATCAGCGACGAGCTGGCGAAGCTGAAGACCAAGTCGGTCAAACAGCTCAAGCAGATCTATTCCGAACTCAACGCCTGGCGCATCACTCAGGTGGCGCGCCACCCTGACCGGCCCCACCTGTCGGATTTCATCAACACCGTCTTCGAGGATTTCGAGGAGCTGGCCGGTGACCGGGTGTTCGGCAATGACGAGGCCATCATTGGCGGCATCGCCCGGTTCAAGGGTCGCTCTGTCGTGCTGATGGGCCATGAAAAGGGCCGCACGACGGAAAAACGCCTGAAACATAATTTTGGTATGGCCCACCCTGAAGGCTACAGGAAGGCTGTGCGCCTTATGGATCTGGCCGAGAAGTTCAATCTGCCGGTCCTGTCTTTCCCGGACACCGCCGGGGCCTATCCCGGCAAGGGCGGGGAAGAGCGCGGCCAGGCCGAGGCGATTGCCCGGGGCACCCAGCGCGGCCTGTCGCTGGGCGTGCCATTCGTGACGCTGATCATCGGCGAGGGCATGTCCGGCGGCGCCATCGGTATCGCGGCGGCAAACCGCGTCCTGATGATGGAATACGCAATTTATTCAGTGATTTCGCCGGAAGGCTGCGCGTCCATCCTCTACCGGGACGCGACCAAGGCGAAGGACGCGGCCGAGGCGATGGGCATTACCGCGCCCGAGCTTCTGAAGCACCGAATCGTCGATGGCATCGTGAAAGAGCCCGTTGGCGGCGCGCACCGTGACCCGCAACGTGCCATGGCTGCTGCAGCAAAGGCGATTGATGCGGCGCTCTTGGAGCTTGAGGGCATGAGCCCGGCCGAGTTGCGGGCGCAGCGGCGGGACCGGTTCTATGCTATCGGCCGTGAGGGCCTTTAAGAGCCTCTGATGGCCGAGAAGGACTGGATCAGGACGTACTTCGCGCCGCTGGCCAAGGCGCCTGGCGCGGCCGGTCTTACAGATGATACCGCTGAACTTTCAAAGGGTTATGGCCCCCTCATCGCGACCGTGGACGCGATGGTTGAAGGGGTGCATTTCTTTTGCGGTGATCCTGTAGAGACGATCGCGCGCAAGCTGGTGCGGGTGAATGTGTCCGATATCCTTGGCTCCGGAGCCGTCCCGCGGGAGGCATTGCTGGTCCTGGGATGGCCCAAAGAGGGGCGCGATCGGGGACAAATCCGGCCATTTTCGGCCAGTTTGGGTGCAGAGCTGGACAGATGGGGCATCCTTCTGGCTGGCGGCGACACCGTTTCGACGCCCGGCGGGCTCTTCCTCTCCCTGACCCTGACCGGCGAGTGCCTGGGGCCTGCGCCGGTGCGCCGGGGCGGGGGAAAGCCCGGCGACGACCTCTGGGTGACCGGCGAGATTGGCGCCGCCCGGAGGGGATATCTGTGGAAAACGACAGGCCAGGGCGAGGCGCGTTGGCTGAGCGCGCTGCAGGCGCCGGACCTGCCGCCGCTGGCTGCAGCGCGGCTGTTGGCAGACCATGCCAGCGCGGGGATGGATATCTCCGACGGGCTGCTGGGCGATGCCCTCAGCCTGGCGGCGGCAAGCGGGATCGCCGCTCAAATCGAGCTTGATCGCGTGCCTTTTGCCGGCGGGGCGGTAAGCCTTGTGGAAATGTTGGATCTTTCGACCTGGGGCGACGACTATCAGCTGTTGTTTGCGGCAGACCCCAAGAGCGCTGTTTTCATAGAGAAAACAGGCATAAACGTCACCCGGATCGGCCGTCTGGCCGAAGGATCGGGGCTCAGCGTCACGCACTGTGGAAATCCTGTTAACTTGCCGGAAACACTCGCCTTCGAGCATGGCTGAGTCGGCAGCCCTGCCGTTCGCTCATGACGCGATGCATCTTGCGCGCGTCCGGCGCGGCTGGCAGGCAAGTCCGTCTAAGAAGAGAAAGGGACCAGACCGGAATTCATCCGGCTGAGTCTTTATCGGGGAAAGCAAGGAGGAAAGCCTATGACATGGTACGCCCTGGCACTTGGTGCAGGTATACTGTCAGTCCTATACGGTTGGGTTCAGATCCAATCGATCATGAAAGCCCCTGCGGGCAATGCCCGCATGCTGGAAATCGCAGCCGCCATCCAGGAGGGCGCCAACGCCTATCTGAAGCGGCAATACCGCACCATCGCAATTGTCGGCGTCGTTGTCGCCATCATCCTGGTGCTGCTGCTGACCTGGAAAGCCGCGCTCGGGTTCGTTATCGGCGCTGTGCTGTCGGGCGCGGCCGGATACATCGGCATGCTGGTATCAGTGCGGGCGAACGTGCGCACGACGGAAGCTTCACGCCATGGCCTGAATGAAGGCCTCAAGATGGCGTTCAAGTCGGGCGCCGTGACCGGCATGCTCGTGGTCGGCCTCGCGCTGATCGGCATCGTTGGCTATTACGGCCTGCTGACCGGCCCGCTGGGCCTCAGCCTCGGCGATGAAGGCCAGAAGCGGGAAATCATCGACTCGCTCGTATCGCTCGGTTTCGGCGCCTCGCTGATCTCGATCTTTGCCCGTCTGGGTGGGGGTATCTTCACCAAGGGCGCAGACGTTGGCGGCGACATGGTCGGCAAGGTTGAAGCCGGCATTCCTGAGGATGATCCGCGAAACCCGGCCACCATTGCTGATAACGTGGGCGACAATGTCGGCGACTGCGCCGGCATGGCCGCTGACCTCTTCGAGACCTATGCCGTGACCCTCGTGGCCACAATGGTGCTCGGCGGGATCTACTTTGCCTCGACGCCTTACATCGCCGAAATCATGATGCTGCCCCTCGCCATTGGCGCGGTGTGTATCGTCACCTCGATCATCGGTTCGTTCTTTGCCACGCTCTCCAAGGGCTCCACCAATGTCATGGGCGCGCTCTACAAGGCGCTCAACGTGACGGGTGTCCTGTCCATCGGCGGTCTTGCCATTGCCATCCATACCGTCCTTCCGGGCGGCCTGGGCGGCACTTTGGAAGGGGCTGGCGCGCTGCTGGGCCTCGTTGATCCGGTCACCGGAGAAGCCGCCCAGATCACGGGCTGGCACCTCTTTGCCTGCGGTGTGGTCGGCCTGTTCGTTACCCTGCTGATCGTTGTGATTACGGCATATTACACCGAGACAAAGTACCGTCCGGTGCGCTCCATTGCGAAGGCTTCGGAGTCCGGCCATGGCACGAACGTCATTCAGGGGCTCGCCGTTTCGCTGGAGGCAACGGCCCTGCCGGCGCTGACCATCATTGGCGGCATCCTGCTGACCTACAACCTGGCAGGCCTCTACGGCATCGCCATTGCCACCACGACGATGCTCGCCCTGGCTGGCATGATCGTGGCGCTCGATGCATTTGGTCCGGTAACGGACAATGCGGGCGGCATTGCAGAAATGGCAGAACTGCCTTCTGAGGTGCGCACGACGACGGACGCTCTGGACGCCGTTGGCAATACGACCAAGGCTGTTACCAAAGGCTACGCAATCGGCTCTGCCGGTCTTGGCGCCCTGGTGCTGTTTGCGGCGTATGCGGAGGACCTGAAATACTTCTCCGAGCGCGCCGTGGAAGGATCTTTCTTCTACAATCTCACGGTCGACTTCTCGATTGCCAACCCCTACGTCGTGGTCGGCCTTCTGTTCGGCGGTCTTCTGCCGTTCCTGTTCGGCGGCATGTCGATGATGGCGGTGGGGCGCGCAGCGCAGGCTGTCGTGGAAGAAGTCCGCCGCCAGTTCCGCGAAATGCCAGGCATCATGAAGGGCGAAGTAAAGCCTGATTATGGCCGCGCCGTGGACATGCTGACCCAGGCCGCGATCAAGGAAATGATCGTGCCGTCGCTTCTGCCAGTGCTCTCGCCGATCGTCCTGTTCGGCGTGATCCTGGTGATCGGCGGACCAGGCGAAGCGCTTGCCTCGGTTGGCGCAATGCTGCTGGGTGTGATCGTGACCGGCCTGTTCGTTGCCATCTCGATGACCTCGGGCGGCGGCGCATGGGACAATGCGAAGAAGTACATCGAAGACGGCCATCATGGCGGCAAGGGCTCTGAAGCCCACAAGGCTGCCGTGACAGGCGATACGGTGGGAGATCCCTACAAGGATACCGCCGGTCCGGCCGTGAACCCGATGATCAAGATCACGAACATCGTGGCGCTTCTTATGCTGGCCGTTCTTGCCGGACACTGAGTGTCAGGAATGACAAGACTGAAAACTCCCGGAGGCAACTCCGGGAGTTTTTTTGTGCGGGGCATGTGCCGGCAAATCCTTTAGGAGCCCATCCCCGTTTCGATCGGGCAGCGTCCATGCGGTCTCTATTGTCCTGGTCAAAGCAGCGCCTTCAGGATCAGAACGCTGCGCAGGGAGGTTCAGCAGGACAAACGATGCCCCGGTGTCCACTGGCGCCATCGTTTGCCCTACTGAACGAAGAAGGCCGCAGCCGGGTTTCCGGTTGCGGCCTTCGGTTGCCTGGTTTCAGGCGCTACTGGCGGCGGCCGGTCGGGTTGCCGGGCGTCACTTCATCCGTGTTTGGCAGGCGAACCGCGCCGACCGTCCCGAAGATCTGTTCCCAGAAGCCGAGCTCGCGGCCACGGGTCGGGGTTTCGCGCGCCGCATAGGAGACGATTTCACCGGCCGTAACATCGTATTTCACAACTTCATCGACGGCATCGTCCTCGCTGAAGCGGATCGCGACGATGCTGCGCTCCACCACTTTCGGGCGGTAGAAGGCAAACCGTTCCTGAATGTCGGAATAATAGAACCAGGTGTTCGTGTCGAACAGGCCTTCGGTCGAGGGCGATCCGAGCTGGGCGAGCACCGTGGAGCGTGTATCTTCGCCCGGCTTGATGTCGATGGGCTGGATTTCATCTGCGATATAGCCATGGAAATCGCGCGCTGGGCTGATGCAGGCAGTCAGCGTCAGTGCGGCGACAAGGCCAGCAGCTACAAGGGAAAGACGCGCCATATATGGCTCCTATAGGCTTTGACCGCAGACCTAGCGACAGGTAACCGGGCTTGGCAAGCATTGGAGTACACAGGTTGATCGCTTTTTCAGGCAGCTGGTTTCGGCGGCGCGGCGCGCTCAAAAAGGCTGTGGCCGAGGCTTATGGCCGGTTGGTGCGCGAGGCGCTGATGCCGGTGCATTACGAAGTCCATGGCGTCCCGGATACGTTTGAGGGGCGCGCGCAGATGGTGACGGTGATGACAGCCCTAGCCTGCGCGCGATTTGCGGATGTGGGCGGGCCGCTGGCAGCCGAGCTGACCGAGCGGCTGAACGCCCGCGTGCTGGACGGATTTGACGCCGCCTATCGGGAAAAGGGCGTGGGCGATCATTCGATTGCGCGCAAGGTGCGCACCCTGGCCGAAGGCCATTCGGGGCTCGGGCGGGTGCTGGTGGCAGCGCTGCAGGCGGGCGAATCGGAGGAGGCACTGGCAGATGTCCTGCGCCGGAATGGGGTGGCGGCGCCTGAAAAGGTGGGGGAACTGGCAGCGGCGCTGCGGCGCTATGAGGCCCTGTTTTCAGCCCAGCCGGACACGGAAATCCTGAGCGGTGGGTTCGCCTGCGGTGCGAATTAGCCAGCTGTCTGATCGGCGCCGGGTTGTGCCGCACCGCATCTGGCCCGTTGCCTTGAGGGGCGGCGCCACTTAAACCACCCGAAAATACGCACAACGCCGTAACTGCGGTCCTTTCTCCATGCAGCGCAACCTGACGCTCTCGATTGATGCTATGGGCGGCGACGCCGCGCCCGGCGTCACCATTGACGGAACCGCCGAGTTTCTCGCGGGCCGGCCCGATGCGCATGTGCTGCTGCACGGCGACGAGGCACTGCTGGCGCCTCTGGTGGCCGCCAAGCCGGAGCTGGCGGGCAAGGTGACCATCGTTCACGCCGCCGAAAAGATCACCAGCGACATGAAGCCCAGCCAGGCGCTGCGCCGGGGCAAGGGCAGCTCGATGTGGAGCGCGGTCGAGGCGGTCAAGGATGGCCAGGCTGATGCGTCGGTGTCGGCGGGCAATACCGGCGCACTGATGGCGATCTCGATGCTGGTGCTGCGCAAGATGGAGGGCGTCCATCGCCCGGCCATGACGGCGCTGTGGCCGACGCTGCGCGGGCGCACGGTGGTGCTGGACGTGGGCGCGAATGTCGACGCGGACGCCGAGCAGCTCGTGACCTTTGCGATCATGGGCGAGGCGTTTGCGCGGGCGACGCTGGGCGTGGAGCGGCCATCCGTGGGCCTGCTGAACATCGGCTCGGAAGAAATGAAGGGCCATGAGGAAGTACGCGAGGCGCATGACTTGCTGCGCAACTCCCCTCTGAAGATGGACTATCGCGGCTTTATCGAGGGGGATGACATCTCAGGCGGGGCGGTGGATGTGGTCGTCACCGACGGATTTACCGGCAATGTGGCGCTCAAGACCGGCGAGGGCGTGGCCCGGATGCTGGCGAGCCGCATGCGCGAGGCGTTCACCTCCAGTCTCAGCTCGAAGATGGGCGCGGCCCTCGCGATGAGCGGGCTGAAGCGTCTCAAGGACTTCATGGATCCCAGCAATGTGAATGGCGGCGTCCTGATCGGGCTGGGCGGGGTTTCGGTGAAGAGCCACGGCAGCGCAGATGCACGCGGCTTTGCGCGCGCCTGCGAGCTGGCCGCCGATCTGGCTCTGAGCGATTTCCGGACCGAGATAGCAACCAATCTGGCGCGCGTCGGAACCAGCGCGCCGGCGGCTGAGTAACGGCGCCGGTCGCCAGACGAGGATAAGAAGGCATGGCAAAGCGCAGCTTTATCCGTGGAACCGGCAGCTACCTGCCTGAGCGTGTTCTGACGAATGAAGAACTCTCGACCATGGTGGAGACCACCGATGCGTGGATCCAGGAGCGCACCGGCATCAAGAAGCGCCACGTTGCGGCAGATGGCGAGCTGACCTCGGACATCGCCGTGCAGGCGGCAACGCGCGCGCTGCAAGCGGCCGGCATGCAGGCGAGCGAGATTGACCTGATCGTGCTCGCCACCACCACGCCGGACCAGACCTTCCCCGCAACCGCGACCGCCGTGCAGGCCAAGCTTGGCACAGGTCCGGGCGCGGCGTTTGATGTTCAGGCAGTCTGCTCGGGCTTCCTGTTTGCGCTGGCCACGGCGGACTCGCTGATGAAGCAGGGCCTGTTCCATAAAGCGCTGGTGATCGGCGCGGAAACCTTCACGCGCATCATCGACTGGTCCGACCGGGGCACCTGCGTGCTGTTCGGCGATGGTGGCGGCGCGGTCGTGCTCGAATGCATCGATTGGGACGGGCCCGATGACGCCGGCGTCATCACGCACCACATCCGCACGGACGGGACCAAATCGGACCTGCTTTATGTTGACGGCGGCGTCAGCTCTACCGGCACGATCGGCCATGTGCGGATGGAAGGAAACCGGGTCTTCAAACATGCGGTGACCAACATCTCTGCTGCCATCGAGGCGGTGCTGACCGAAACCGGGCTGACATCGGCCGACATCGACTGGTTCGTGCCCCACCAGGCCAACAAGCGCATCCTCGACGGGGTCGCCAAAAAGATGAGCATTCCGGAGGAAAAGGTGGTGGTGACGGTCTCCGAACACGCCAACACCTCTGCCGCCTCGATCCCGCTTGCGCTGGACCATGTTGTGCGCTCCGGCCGGGCAAAACCGGGGGATCTGATCCTGTCAGAAGCGATGGGCGGCGGGTTCTCCTGGGGCGCGAGCCTGTTCCGGCTCTGACCCGCAAAGAATCTGACACAAATTTAGCTAACGCCTGCGCTAGGAATTCGTTAAGATTGCAGGTCTAGGCTTTCATAAAGAAACGGGCTGACAGAATGAGCGACCGTACACTTACCCGCGCCGAAGTCACTGATGCCATCGTCCGAGAAGTGGGCGTGACGCGTCAGGAATCCGCTGACCTGCTGGACCGAACGCTGGACCTTATCGGGGCCGCGCTCGAGCAGGAAGAGGAAGTCAAGCTGGCGCGTTTTGGAAACTTCGTGGTCCGCTCCAAGGCAGCCCGGGAAGGCCGAAATCCGAAGACCGGCGAAGAGGCACCGATTGCCGCCCGCCGCGTCGTGACGTTCCGGCCCTCGCCGATGCTGAAATCCCAGGTCGGCGGAGACGGCTAGAAACTTCAGGAGGCACTGCATGACGGCGCTCAAAGCCCGCATCGAGAAATCTGCAGATGCCTTCAGGTCCATCGGGGAAGCCGCCGCTGAGCTTGGCCTGGAAACCCATGTCCTGCGCTATTGGGAAACCCGCTTTCCGCGCCAGGTAAGCCCTGTGAAGCGCCCCGACGGCCGCCGGCTGTTCCGCCCTCAGGATATTGACGCGCTGCGCGCCATCCGCATCCTCGTGCACGAGCGCGGCATGACGCTGAAAGGCGCCAAGGCCGTGCTGACAGAGCAGGGCGTGGGCACAGTCCTCGCCGGCACGGCAGCCATCACGCCGGAGGGCGTCGCAGACGCGGCCAGCCATGCCCGCGCGCTGCAGGAGACCCTGGCCCGGGCCTTCACCGATAGCCCCGAAACCCCGGCAGACCGTCGGGAGCGCCTCAATGAGACGCTCAGCGAGCTTTCGGGCATAAAAGAGCGCCTCGAGGCATTGCGGGCGCGCCGCGCGGGCTGATGCTCCCCGGGCCGGGCCGGGCTTCACAGATTCACGGCAAGAAGCCGGTTGCGGCACCGGTAGCCTTTGCCTATACAGCGCCTCTCGGTCGGAGCGTGGCGCAGCCCGGTTAGCGCACTAGTCTGGGGGACTAGGGGTCGGAGGTTCGAATCCTCTCGCTCCGACCATTGAAATCCGGGCCCCTGCCGGATCATTCCTGAGAAAACACCCGTTTGATGGCGATTGCGTTGCCAATGGTGAAACAGGCCATTGCGCGCCTATATTAGCCGGGAAACGAGACAGGAGACCTGGTCCATGGCAAAGCCGAAAATCCAACGCACCGATCGCGAATGGCGCGAAATGCTGACCGAGCAGGAATATGCCGTCGGCCTGCAGGAAGGCACTGAGCGGGCCTTTACGCCGGGCAATTACCAGGACGAGAAGCGCAAGGGCATCTATCATTGCAAGGGATGCGGCACCCCGCTCTGGTCTTCCGAGCACAAGTTCGACTCCGGCACAGGCTGGCCAAGCTACTGGCAGCCGGTCAGCGAAGGCGCCGTCGCAACCAAGACCGACTTCAAGATGATCTACCCGCGCACAGAATGCCATTGCGCCAGTTGCGGCATGCATATGGGGCACGTGTTCAAGGACGGCCCGCCGCCCACCGGTCAGCGCTGGTGCATCAACGGCATCGTTCTGGATTTCCGGCCCGAAGCGTAAGGATGGGCTGGACATAAGCGGCCGGCCTACCTCAGATATTTCGACTATCGATAAGCGGACCCCTCCCATGCGCTTTGCTGCAAACCTCGCCGGCCTGATGGCCGCCTCAACACTTTTGACCGGATGCATGACAGTGAGCGAAGATACCGACACTTCGGCGGCGCTTGTGGCCGAAACGCCTGCAGCAACCCTGCCGGCGGCGCCGATGGCCCAGCGGATTGATCACGAGATCACCCAGGTCGGCCGTACTCGGAACGACCCTTATAACTGGCTGAAAGACGAGAACTGGCAGGAGGTGATGCGTGAGCCATCCTTGCTGCGCGCCGACATCCGCGACTATCTCCTCGCCGAGAATGCCTTCACCAAGGCGGTTCTGGAAGACCCGACCGCCGCCCTGCGCGAGGAGCTGTTTGCCGAGATGCGCGGGCGCATCAAGGAAGACGACAGCTCGGTACCGGACATTGATGGTCCGTGGGCATATTACACGCGGTTCCGCGAGGGCGGGGAATATGCATTGTTTGCGAGGCGCCCGGCAGATAAGGCCTTCGATGCGGACGCGCCTGAGACCCTGCTGCTTGACGGCGACGCGCTGGGCGAGGGGCAGGATTATTTCTCCTTCGGGGATATCGAGGTCTCTCCAGACCACAGGTTCATCGCCTATGGCACGGACCTTAAGGGCAGCGAATTCTACGAGATCCGGGTAAAAAATATCGAGACGGGCGAAGATACCGGCGTCCTGATCGAGAACGCTTATGGCCCGATGGAATGGAGCGCCACGGGCAAGGCGATTTTCTGGGTGGCGCGCGATTCCAATGGCCGCCCCAATGCCGTGTACCAGCGCAGCCTGGAGACCGGCGAAGACACGCTGATCTATGAAGAGCAGGACCCGGCGTTCTTCGTCAGCATCTCGACGACCGAGAGCGAGGAACTGATCCTCATCAATGCCTCAGGCCACACAACCTCGGAAATCCACTGGTTCCTGGCTGATGAACTCAGCCCCACGCTGCGCACGGTTGCCCCGCGTCAGACCGATCACGAATACTCCGTCACCCAATGGGACGGCGCGTTTTACATAATCACCAACATGGATGGCGCGGTTGACTACAAGCTGATGAAGGCGCCGCTCAGCGCTTCCTCAACTGCCGAGTGGGAAGAGGTCATCCCGCATCGTCCGGGTACGCTCATCATGGGTATCACGGCGCAGCAGGACTATCTGACAATCATGGAACGTGAGGAAGGCCTGCCTCGCATCGTGATCCAGGCGCGCGCCGATGGTTCCTCGCACTCGATCAGCTTTGATGAGGCCGCCTATGAACTGGGCCTGGAGGGAGGGTATGATTACAAGACCCCCATCCTGCGCTTTGAATATGCCTCCCCGGCAACCCCGGATCAGGTGTTCGATTACGATCTGACCACTCGCGAGAAGACGCTGCGCAAGACGCGGGAAGTGCCTTCTGGCCACATTGCGGCTGATTATGTGGTCGAGCGGATCATGGCGCCGTCCTGGGACGGAGCAGAAGTACCCGTGACGCTTTTGCGTCACAGGGATACGCCCGTCGACGGCACCGCGCCGCTGCTCCTGTATGGGTACGGATCCTACGGCATGTCTATGCCGGCAGATTTCCGCACCGGGCGTCTCAGCCTTGTGGACCGCGGATTTGTTTATGCTATCGCGCACATCCGCGGCGGCATGGAGAAGGGCTATCAGTGGTATCTTGACGGGAAGCTCGACAAGAAAACCAACACCTTCAAGGACTTTGTCGCAGCTGGGCATCATCTCATTGACAGGGGCTATACAGCGAAGGGTCAGATTGTCGGCCATGGCGGCTCGGCGGGCGGCCTGCTCGTGGGCGCGGCGGCGAACATGGACCCCGAACTCTTTGGCGGCATCATCGCGGCAGTTCCGTTCGTTGATGTGCTCAACACGATGTCGGATGAAAGCCTGCCGCTGACCCCGCCGGAATGGCCGGAATGGGGAAATCCGCTGACGGATGAAACCGCGTACGACACCATCCTTGCCTACAGCCCGTATGACCAGGTCGGCAACAAGCCCTATCCGGCGATGCTGATCACCGGCGGCGTGACAGATCCGCGCGTTACCTACTGGGAGCCGGCAAAATGGGCGGCGAAGCTGCGCCACGAAGCGCCGGGCGGCGGGCCCTATTTCCTGCGCATCAACATGGATGCCGGGCATGGCGGCGCCTCGGGCCGGTTTGAAGGCCTCAAGGAAGTGGCTACCGAATACGCCTTTGCGCTGGCCGCAGTCGGCAAGGTGGACACGTTGAAGCTTGACCGGGAGGATTAGGGCGCTTGCTCTACTGCCTCGACTGCGAGTTCAACGGCTTTGGCGGAGAGCTTATCAGCCTTGCCCTGTCGGGTGAGGTGGATGAGCTCTACCTTTGCCGTCCGGATGCGGAGCTTGAGGCGCTTGAGCTTCATCCCTGGGTCGAGGAGCATGTGTTGCCGGTTCTGGCGTTGAGGACAGCACAGCCAGTGACCTTGCCGCTGCAGGATTTCGGGCGGGCGGTTCAGGCCTTCCTGACAAACGGCCGCGACCCCTGCGTGGTGGCAGACTGGCCCGAAGACCTTATGCACCTGATGCAATGCCTGATCATTTCACCCGGGCAGATGGTGCGGATACCCGATCTGTCGCTGAAGCTGATGCAGGTCTCTGCCTGGCCGACCGATCTGGGCGGCGCCGTGCAGCACAATGCGCTTTGGGATGCGCGGGCGCTCAGGCGCGCGCTGACGCTCATTCGCGGCGAAGTCTGAGGCACAAAAAAGGGAGGCGAGGCGCCTCCCTTGTTCGTTGCCCCGGCAAGGCCGGGCCGCCGGGATCAACCGTAGAGAACGGTAATCGACTCGGCGACGAGGGCCGGACGGTCCTGGCCTTCGATTTCGACCGTGGCTTCCATCTTCATCTGCTTGCCGCCCGATTTGGCTTCGACCGACAGGCATTTCTGGCGGAGGCGAACCTTGGAGTTGACCGGCACCATGTTGGTGAAGCGGACCTTGTCGGAGCCATAGTTGATGCCGCGTGTGACGCCTTCGACGCGGAGCACTTCAGCGCCGAGCATCGGGAGCAGCGAGAGCGTGAGGAAGCCGTGGGCGATGGTGGAGCCCATCATCTGCTTGGCTTTCTCTTCGTCGACATGGATCCACTGATGGTCGCCGGTCGCGTCGGCGAAGAGGTTGATGCGGGCCTGGTCGATCGTGTGCCAGTCGGACACGCCGACTTCCTGGCCCACCAGGGATTCGAGTTCGGCATAGGCAACTTTGCGCGGATTGGCCATGGAATTCCTCCTTGATTGTATAAGACTTCTTCTGGCGCGGCTCCCGGCGATCTGCAAGGTTAACTGAGCGTCAACCCGGCGCAGCCTAAGCGAGGCGGCCGCCAGCAGTCTGGCAGGGTTGACGAGGGAGGCAGATTTGGCCGAGTCGCCGCAGATTTCGATTGATCCCGGAACCCGGGGCAATGCCAACCTTATCTACTTTCTCTACATTGTGGCACCCGTCTTTTTCCAGACTCTGGCGCTTATCGGCGTCATCATGGCGTATCTGGGAAAGGGCAAGGGCGATGCGCTGATCGAGAACCATTACCGCAATCAAATCAACATCTTCTGGAAGATGCTGCTTTATTGCCTGATCTCGGGCCTTTTGACCTTCATCCTCATTGGCGTGCTGCTCTTCCTGGCGGCGCTGGTCTGGTACATCGTCAGGATCGTCAAAGGCCTCCAGGCGCTTTCGGCCGGTGAGATGGTGGAAAATCCTGAGAGCTGGCTCCTCTGACCTAGGCGGTAGAACTTGCCCGGGCGAGCGCGGCGAGCCAGTGGTAAGATGCCTTGGGCGTGCGTTTCAGGCTGGCATAGTCGACATGCACAATGCCGAATCGCGGGCCATAGCCCATGGCCCATTCGAAATTGTCGAGCATTGACCAGACAAGATAGCCGCGAATGTCGGCGCCGGCGGCGCGCGCATCGCGGACGGCGCCGAGATAGCGGTCCAGATAGGCTATGCGGGCGGCGTCCCTGACGGCGCCATCGGTCCCGGGCTCGACATCGTCGGCCATGCCATTCTCTGTCACATAGACCGGAACGCCATAGCGCCGGGCCGCTTCGATCAGCGTGTCGCGGAAGGCTTCGGGCTTGACGTGCCAGCCCATGAGGGTGGTTTCGGCGCCTTCGGGCGGGTCCATGTTGCGGAAGCCCCACCGGTTGGACGCAGCGGCGGCGTAGGTGGGCGAATAATGGTTGAGGCCCAGCCAGTCGAGCGGGGCATGGATGGCGTCTTCGTCGCCCGCGCGGATGCGGTCGCCCATCCAGTCGCGCGTGATGGGATCATACTTGCCGAGGAAGACCGGGTCGGCGGTGGCGCGGTTCATGGCCGCGTCCATCCTGGCGGCGGCTTCCCGGTCGGCATCTGTATCCGTCGCGGGCAAGGCAGGCTGGAGATTGGGAACCGAGCCGATCAGCGCGCCAGCGGGCAGGTCCGCGCGCAGGCGGCGGACAGCGGCGCCATGCGAGAGGTTTACGTGGTGGACCGCGTCCAGCCAGGCGCCCCGGTCCCGGATACCGGGCGCATGAACGCCCGCGCCATAGCCCAGCATGGTGAACATGTTAGGCTCGTTGAAGGTCGCCCAGCGAGGCACGCGGTCGCCGAGGCGGCGGGCAAGCAGGCCGGCATAGTCGGCAAAGAGGGGCAGGATCTCGCGGCTCGTCCAGCCCAGCCCGGCTTCGTGAAGGGCGAGGGGCAGGTCCCAGTGATAAAGGCAGAGCCAGGGCTCTATGCCATTCTGAAGGAGCTCGTCGGTCAGGCGGTCGTAGAAATCGAGGCCCGCTTCATTGGGCTTGCCCTTGCCCTCGGGCAGGACACGGCTCCAGGAGACAGAGAAGCGATAGGCGGAGAAACCTGCCGCGCGCATCAGCGCCACATCTTCCCTGTACCGATGATAATGATCGCAGGCGACATTGCCGGTATCGCCATTCTTGACCTTGCCGGGCGTGGCGCTGAAGGCGTCCCAGATGCTGGGCGCGCGGCCATCAGAGGCGTGGGCGCCCTCGATCTGGTAGGAGGCCGTGGAGGCGCCCCAGACGAAATCTTCCGGAAAATCCTGACGGCTGACCATGTGTCTCTCCCTGTCGCTGCGCCTTTGGCGTCTTGCGGGAGAATGTGCGATGGCGCAGCGGGGAGGGCAAGGGCAGCAGTTTAGGCCGGAACGCACGTTGTTTTGCGCGCGGCCGGTGTTGCGCGTTTATTGAGAGCTCCCCCATGTGGAAGCGGGGACAGTCAGGGACGCGGGCCGGTCACCGGCATGCGAAAATGTCCGGAGCGGGTCTTAAAGCGGCTTTGCCAGGACAATGTCATCATAGATTTTTTCGCCGACCTGGAACTGCCGGGTGCCGGCAAGCTCGAAGCCGGCTTTCCGGTAAAAGGCGATGGCGCGGTGGTTATCCTCATAGGTGCCGAGCAGGAGGCGGGGCGCGCCGCGCTGGCGGGCGTCGTCTATGGCAGCCTCCATCAGGCGGGGGCCAGAGCCTGTGCCATGGAAGCGGGAGAGGACGTAGATGCGTTTGAGCTCCACATCGCCCGGCTCCAGAAAGATGGGGAGGTCGGGCGGGCAATTGACCGCGTAGCCGATGGGCGCGCCGGTGGCGGCGTATTCGGCAATCCAGACAGAGCAGGCAGGATCGGCGAGGTATTTGGCATAGACTTCGCGCGAATGCTGGCGCGTGCAATGGGCGATGATGGCGTCGCCGTCGATGTCGAAGACATAGCTGTCGATGAAGGTGGCTACCCCGATATGAGCGAGGCGCTCGGCATCCTCTGCCTGCGCGCGGCGGATCGTTATGTCGCTCATGGGGCGGTTTGGGGCTCTGCTTTGCAACGGGCAAGAAGGGCGTCGATGGCGCAGGTGGCCTGCTCGACGCGGCCCTCCCACGGGCCGGTGATGAGGGTGTAGGCAGTCCCCTGGGCCTCGATCAGCTCGACGAAGCGGTCATGCATCCAGCCGCGTATCTTTTCGCCGTCGCGCACGCCGTCCTGGACGAAGGGGACTTCGGGGGTCGGGATGAGGTAGAGATCGACCTGGTCGCGGTTGCCGATGGCATCGACCTGCCTGTGGCGCTTGCCGGCATAGCGTTCATACCAGGTGGCTGTGGCAAAGGCGTTGGTGTCGGCAAAGAGGATACGGTTGGCGCGGGCGGCAGCTTCGTTTTCCCGGCGCTGTTGTTCTTCGGCAATGTGGATGAAATCGGCGTCCGTCCATTCGGGAATGTCGCCGCCTTTCAGCGACTGTGCGGCGAGTTTCTGCTCCCAGAGTTCGCGGCCGAATTCGGCGACCCAGACGGTGTTGTAATGCCTGGCCAGCTCGATGCAGAGCGTGGTCTTGCCGGTGGATTCCGCGCCGATCAGCACGATCCGGAGGATTTTATCGCAGCTCATGCTTTCACCGATTTGCGCCATTCCAGCAGGCCCATGACCGAGAGCGCCAGAAACACCGCATACAGAAGGGCCGTCAGGTAGAGGCCATTATAAAGGCAGACGGGGATGTAGATGATGTCGGCGATGATCCACAGCCACCAGCATTCGAAGATTTTCCGGCTCTGAGCCCATTGGGCGGCGAGGCTGATGGAGGTGACAAGGGCGTCCCAGAATTTGGTAGCCCCGCCGGCTTCATCCAGCAGGCGGTAGAGAAGGGCGGTGGCGCCCGCAATGCCGATGACGGTGAGCGCCCATTCGAGGCGGGGCGCGTGGCGGATTTTCAGGGCGCTGCGGTTTTCGCCGCCATAGAGCCAGAGATACCAGCCGGCGAGATTGATGGCGAAGAAGACAAGCTGAAGCCCGGCCATGGCGAAGAGGTCGGAGAGGTAGAAGACAACGGCGTAGATGCCGACCGTGATCAGGCCGAGGGGGAAGTTCCAGATGTTCTGGCGGGTAACCAGCCAGACGCAGAAGACGCCGGTGACGAAGGCGATGGCTTCAAGATAGCTTGCCGCGCCGGTGTGCCAGGCGGCGGCTGCAATGGTGGCAGAGATGAGGAAGAGACCGATGACGAGGACCGTGCCGGGGCGACGGGGGGCGGCTGATGCGGTCATTTGGTCAGCCTTCCCCTTGCACTTGGTGGAGAGGCCCCCCTTTGGGAGGGGCCTGCCCGGAATTTGCGTTACGCTTTGCCCATCTCGATTTCGAGATTCTGGGCGACTTTTTCGATGAAGCCTTCGGTCGTCAGGTAGCCCTGGTCTGGGCCGACGAGGAGGGCGAGGTCCTTGGTCATGAAGCCGGCTTCGACGGTCTTGATGATGGTCTTCTCGAGCGTCTGGGCGAACTTGCGCACTTCGGGGGTCTCGTCCATGCGGCCGCGATGGTCGAGGCCTTGCGTCCAGGCGTAGATCGAGGCGATCGAGTTGGTCGAGGTCGCTTCGCCCTTCTGGTGGGCGCGGTAGTGGCGGGTGACGGTGCCGTGGGCCGCTTCGGCTTCGACGGTCTTGCCATCGGGGCTGAGCAGGACCGACGTCATCAGGCCCAGCGAGCCATAGCCCTGGGCCACGGTGTCGGACTGGACGTCGCCGTCATAGTTCTTGCAGGCCCAGACATAGCCGCCCGACCATTTCATGGCGGCAGCGACCATGTCATCGATCAGGCGGTGCTCGTAGGTGCCTTTGAACTCGGCGAACTTGGCTTTGAACTCCTTGTCCCACTCTTCCTGGAAGATGTCCTTGAAGCGGCCATCATAGGCCTTGAGGATCGTGTTCTTGGTGGAGAGGTAGACCGGGAGCTTGCGCTGAAGGCCGTAATTGAACGAGGCGCGGGCAAAATCGCGGATCGACTCGTCGAGGTTGTACATGCCCATCGCGATGCCGGCGCTCGGGAAGTCGAAGACTTCCTTTTCGATGACCTTGCCGTCTTCGCCTTCGAATTTCATCGTCAGCTTGCCCTTGCCGGGGACGAGGAAGTCAGTGGCGCGGTACTGGTCGCCGAAAGCGTGGCGGCCGATGATGACGGGCTTGGTCCAGCCCGGCACGAGGCGCGGGATGTTGGAGATGACGATGGGCTCGCGGAAGACCACGCCGCCGAGGATGTTGCGGATGGTGCCGTTGGGCGACTTCCACATCTTCTTGAGGCCAAATTCTTCAACGCGGGCTTCGTCGGGCGTGATGGTCGCGCATTTGACGGCGACGCCGTATTTCTTGGTGGCTTCGGCCGAGTCGATGGTGATCTGGTCGTCGGTCTCGTCGCGCTTCTGGATCGAGAGGTCGTAATATTTCAGGTCGATATCGAGGTAGGGGTGGATCAGCTTGTCCTTGATGAGCTGCCAGATGATCCGGGTCATCTCATCGCCGTCCATCTCGACAATCGGGTTTTTGACCTTGATCTTCGCCATGTTTTAGAATCCTTGCGCTGCGTACGGTTTGGCGGGGCTATAGCAGACCCACCGGCCGCGTCAAAACCCGGAAGATAGGCAGTCATGCAACGCTCTCCTGCAATCATTCTCCATGCTCCCCAATTGGGCGAAAACATCGGCGCGGCTGCCCGGGTGATGCTCAATTTCGGGCTGAGCGACCTGCGGTTGGTGAGCCCCCGGGACGGATGGCCGAGCGCCCCGGCCGAGGCGATGTCGGCCGGAGCGCTTGGGCAGGGGGTGGAGGTGACCGTGTTCGACACGCTGGAAGCGGCGATGACAGGGCTGACCTACATGATTGCCACCACGGCGCGGCCACGGGGGATGGAGAAGGCGGTCTTCGGGGCGCCGGAGGCTGTTGCCGAGCTCAAGAGCCGGGCGGGGCAAAGCGCGGTGCTGTTCGGGGGAGAGAAATCGGGCCTGCCGAATGAGGCGGTGGCGCTGTGCGACGCGATCCTGACCTATCCTGTGAACCCTGACTTCTCCTCGCTGAACCTTGCGCAGGCCGTCGGCGTGTTCTGCCACCAGTGGGGGGCGAGCGCCGGGCTGGCGGGCAAGTTTGACGGGACGACCGAGGGGCTGGGCGAGCCGGCGCTGCGCGAGGAGCTGATCGGAATGTTCGAGCATTTCGAGGCGGAGCTGGAACGGGCGGGCTATTTCTATCCGCCGGAAAAGACGCCGGTGATGGTGACCAACCTGCGCAACGCCCTGGTGCGGGCGCAGTGGACACAGCAGGAGGTGCGCACGTTCCGCGGGGCGATTAAGGCGCTGGCGCTGGGGCGCGGGAAGGCGCGGGTGATAAGGGAGGAGTGAGGGGGCCGTTGAGTGGTCAACTCCGCCAGAGCGGCCTGTGGAACATGACCTTTAAACTGCCAGCATGTCCTGATCGCGGGCACAACTTCCTCTCTGTTACCCAAATCTCTCAAATCTGATGCTTCGCCAGCGGCCAGCCTTAACCAAGGCCCGCTATGGTCCCGAAAGACCATCGGGGACCTCGAATGAGCGACCAGTTCCTACTTTTCCTGCTTCTGGTTCTTCCGGTGCTCATCGCGGGCATTCTGGCCTATCTCGGGATACTGGCTGTCGGTCTCGGCACGGTCGTGGCCGCGTTCAGGTCGGCTCACCCGGTTCAGAAGGGCACGCTCCTGCTGGTTGGCGTTCTGGTGATCCTGAGCCCCGTCCTGTTTCATGCCGGCATGGAGATGCGCGCCCAGCACAAGGCGGATCAGCGTCAGGCAAACCTTGGGCAACTGGAACGCACCAGTCTTGCCGGCCGGCTGCCCGGGCACTTCATCGCCCTGGGCGGCAGTTTCCGGCCTGAACTCCTGACTTCCATAAAGACACGCTACGGCCTGCGCACTTATCCGGAGGCGGAAAACCAGCGCCTGGCGGAGGCTTATCGGTCGTATCGAAGGGCCGAGTTGTGCCATCGCCGCCATGGCGGCGAGAAGATGCCGGGCACCGCCCTTCCCAAATGCAGAACGCTGCCCGAGACGGTTCAGGGCGCGCTTGATCTGCGCGAGCCCCTTCTGGTTTTTGCCGAAGGATTCAACACGTCGATGCGCGAGGACAATGTTCTTGCAGGCGACATTTACGAAATAAGACTGATCACGCCGCAGGAAGACCTGCTCGTCGCCTATTTCGAGGAGCGCACGGTCGAAGGGACGCCAACGATCTTCAATCCCTGGACGCCGCCTCGACGCAACAGCGCCGACACGCAGCCACCGACACTGGAACAGTTTATCGAAACGGCCCTGCAGGGAGCAAGCCGTTGATCGATCTCATCAGACAAGCCGTCAGCCTGGTGGCCGGCGGCATATTCATCATGCTGTGCTCGCCGTTGGCGCGATGGCGGTGACGGTGTTCGTCTTTGGACTTGTGGCAGGCTTGCCCCTCGGACGGCAGGACATGGCGCGTGACCCTGCGCCAGTGCTCCAGCAGGGCAAGGGACCAGAAACGCAATCGCTCTGAACCCTGGTTTGGCAGCATGTCACGGGCCCAGCGCGCTCGTGCTGTCTTGCCGGCGGGTGCCTGCCCAATGCATGCGGCGAAACAGCCAGAACAGGCGTTGCAGGAAGGTGGGTATCGCTTTGCGCAACCTACCCTGCAGATTGTTGCGAGCCGGCTCTGTTGAGCACTCCGCTCATTCCCGCGAAGGCGGAAATCCGGGCAGGGCAGAGGCACTCTCCCGATCCCCCAGCCTTCGCGGCGCTGAGCGGAATATGGTGGGGAGGGTATTGGCAGGGCGCTCAAACAGTTAGCCAGTTCTTAAGAAACTCGTGGGATTTTTTGTCTCAATCGAGAAGCAAAGAATTTGCGGGAAACGGGCGGTCTGGTGGGGCGCGTCTGGCTGTTTCTTGTTGTGTGGCTTCCTGATGCTGCTGCCCTTGCGAACAAAGATGGAGATGACCCGTGTCGCAAACTGCTTATCTGGTTTCCTGCGAAGTCCTGTGTGGCGAGGGGAGCGATGGCGCCCTGGAAGGCATGGACGGCGCGTATGTGATCGTTGGCGTCTATGCCGCCAATGAAGACGAGGCGATGACCAAGATCGAGGAATCGTTCGAGGAAGAAGGCTACGCGCTGGTTGAGGCGGAGTGGATTTCGGCCGCAGGCGACGTGGAATGGGATGACGCCGAAGCCGCCGCGGAGGCCGCTGACCTTGTGGCACGCATGGCGTCCATCCCTGATGAGGTGGTCTATGGCCCGCTCTATCCGCAGGTCGATGACGAGGACGAGGAAGAAGAAGTGGACGAGGCCGCCTGAGGGCTGGCCGGGGTTCCAGAGGATTGATTGGGAAATGAGAAACGGCCACTCCGGGGAGTGGCCGTTTTTTTCATCGCCGGTAAGGTTGCTATTCCAGCCAAGGAAGAGAAACGGCCCATGCCCCTGTCGAAACTGCTCTATGTGATTGCAGCTGTGCTCAGCCTGCTGGGCGCTGCGGCGCACGAATTTGTGGGCGCGCCGATGGTGCTCTCGCCGCTTGAAGGCTCGGGCCTGCCGCCGGACATCATCTGGCTTCATCATTTTTCCTGGCATGTGGGCACGGTTGCCGTGATGGGCATGGTGGCCCTTTTCGGCTTTGCGGTCGTGCATCCTGCCGGCCGGCTGCTGGCGGCGCTTGCCTCATCGATGAGTGCGGGCTTTGCCGCTCTTGCGATCGCGCTCGCAGTGTTTGGCGATCCGGTCGTGTGGACGACGCCTGCGCCCTACCCGTGGACGCTGGTGGCGATCCTCGGATTTCTTGGCGTGGTGCTGGCGCCGCGAGCCAAAGACTGAGCGGGAAGATTGCCGGGTTTACTGGCCGGGTTTACTTGCCGAGTGTTTTGCGGATGCAGGCCTGGGCGCGTCAGGATGCCGGCGGGGGATTGGGCTTCTGTCAGTTCGGCCGGCGGGCGTTCAGTTGCTCAATGGCCTCTGCTTTGCTCAGCCCGGCCGGGATGGCTCAGCTGTTGAGGTGGGTCATGCCTCTGAGGAGTATCTGGCGGTTTAAGTCCGCGTCTGTGTCAAGCTGTCCTTGTGCGGAGAGATGGTTGGCCGCGCTGATCAGGGCGGCGCAGTCGAGATGCGAGCCTGCCGGGGCGGCGCCCGGCGTGCAGGCGGGCAGCAGGCAGGCGGCGGGGAAAGCCAGGGCGAGGGCGAGGTTTGGCAGGGCGTAGTCTCCTGCTGGCCGTGCCGGGCGGGAGAGGGATGCCAGCAGGGGCTCAGGGTATCTTTTTTAGGAAAAAACCCCGGACCACTGGGCGATCCGGGGTAGCTTGGGTCCCGGCTCAATCGGCGGCTGCGCTGCCTTTGGCCGGGATGACAGTTTTTATGGATTTACTTGCCCTTCCAGACGGGCGCGCGTTTTTCGATGAAGGCTTTGGGGCCTTCCTTGTAGTCTTCGGTGTTGATGATGCTGGCGAAGGCGACGCCGGAGTCTTTCCAGAGCTCTTCGTCTGTCTTGCTCGTGGCGCTGATCGCGACGGCGCGGCTGGCGGCGACGGCGAGGGGGGCGTTTGCGGTGATGCGGGCGGCGAGTTTTTCGGCTTCGGCCATCACCTCGGCTTCGGGGACGACCTTGTTGACCATGCCGAGCTCATAAGCGCGCTGCGAGGAGAGCGGGTCACCGGTCAGGATGGCTTCCAGGGCGACGGCCTTGCCGATCTGGCGGGGCAGGCGGAAGAGGCCGCCCGCGCCGGCGACGAGCGAGCGCTTGACTTCCGGCAGGCCGAAATTGGTGTCGTCGGCTGCGATGATCATGTCGCAGGAAAGGGCGATCTCTGTGCCGCCGGCGAGGGCCGAGCCCGTGATGGCGGCGATGAGCGGCTTTGTGCGCTCGCGGCGGGCGATACCGGCGAAGCCGCCTTTCTTGGTGGAGAGGGCGCCGCCATTGCCGGCGGAGATTTCTTTCAGGTCTGCGCCGGCGCAGAAGGCTTTGCCGACGGCGGTGAGGATGCCGACCCAGACTTCCGGATCTGACTCCATCTGGTCGAGCGCGGCTTCCATGGTGGCAGCCATTTCGCCGTTGATGGCGTTGCGGGCCTCGGGGCGGTTCATCGTGATGATCGCGACGTGGCCTTTTTTGACGTATTCGACGGGCATTGCTGGTCTCTCCCTTAAATTTCAGTGCCCCCCAGCTAAGAGGGTTTCCGCAACGTCGCGCAAGAACCCCTCTTGCGCGACGTTGGGGCAAGGGGCGAGAGAGTTGCGTCATGAAGCTGACACTCGACCCCCAATATGAAGCCTTTCGCGCAGAAGTCTCCGACACGCTGGCGAAGAACGCACATCTGGCGCCCACGTCTGAGGACAAGGGTTACAAGAACGCCAGACGGATCGCCTGGCAGAAACTGCTGATCGCGAACGGACTGGCAGCGCGGACCATCCCCAGGGAGTATGGGGGGTATGGCGCCGAGCCGGATATTCTCAAATCGCGGATCATCGCCGAGGAATTTGCGCGCTCAGCGATTCCCGGGCCGATGGCGGGACAGGGCATTTCGATGCTCGTGCCGACGCTGCTGGAGCTCGGCACGCAGGCGCAGAAGCAGGCCTACATACGTCCGACCATCGAAGGCGAGATGATCTGGTGCCAGGGCTATTCGGAGCCGGGCGCGGGGTCTGATCTTGCGGCGGTGCGCACCTCGGCGGTTGAGGACGGCGATCATTATGTGATCAACGGTTCGAAGATCTGGACCTCGACGGCCAAGCAGGCGGACATGATTTTCTGCCTTGTGCGGACGGACCCGGCGGCAAAGAAGCATGAGGGGATTACCTATATCACCTTCCCGATGACGACGCCGGGCATTGAGGTTCGCCCGCTCGTCGATATGACGGGGAGCGCGAACTTCAACGAGGTTTTCTTTACCGATGTACGCGTGCCCAGGAGCGGCGTGATCTTTGCACCCAACAAGGGCTGGCACGTGGCCAACGCCACACTGACCCATGAGCGCGGCATGCTGGGCGACCCGAATGCCACGAAGGCACGCCTGCTGGAGCTCATTACGCTGATGAAGGCGGAGACGGTGAATGGGCAGAGGCTTATGGATAATCCCGTGCTCCGCGACCGGCTGATGAAGCTGCAGGGCGAAGTCTATGCGATGCAGGCGAACGGACTGCGCATCACGACGAGCCGGTTGCAGGGACAGCCAGCGGGGCTGGCTGGGCTGGTCGTGAAGCTGCAGGGGTGTGATCTCAACCATGAGATTGCCCGCCTCGCGATCGACGCGTTGGGCGAACTCGGCATCCTTTATGAGGAGGGCGAGCATCTGCGCGCCGACGGCAACTGGCAGTGGCGGTACATGTATGACCTTGGCCTGATCATTGGCGGGGGCACCGCGCAGATCCAGAAGAACATCATTGCGGAACGCGGGCTCGACATGCCGCGTGAGCCGAAGCTGGCAAAGGCATAAGGCAGATGGAATTTGCACTATCTGAAGACCAGCGCATGCTGCAGGACAGTCTCAAGGGTGTCCTGAGCGAGGCGGCGCATCTGGACCGTATCCGGAAGATCGCGGCGGGCGAGACGGGTGAAGCCGCGGCGCTGGACGCGGCGCTCATCGAGTTTGGGCTTTCGGCGCTGATGGTGCCAGAGGCGGCTGGCGGGCTGGGCCTCGGCGCGCTGGACGCGTGCCTGGTGCAGGAGGCGCTAGGCTATGATGTGGCGCCCTCGCGGTTTCTGGCGACGGCGGTGGCGGCGAAGGTGTTTGCCGGGAAGCCTGAAACGCTCGGCGCCATTGCCGGCGGGGAGGCGAAGTTTGCCCTCGCGCTGACCGAGCTCTGCTCGCGGCGCGACGGGGCGGGCGCGGAGCTGAAGGGCGGCAAGCTGAGTGGCAAGAGCCTGCTTGCCCAGAGCGTGGACGGGGCGACGCATATCCTTCTGGCCGATACGGCCGGGACGCTGCATTCTGTGGCAGCCGGCAAGGCGAAGATCACGGTCATGCAGACCATCGACCGGACACGGATATTCCACGAGCTGGCGTTTGACGGGGCTGAACCGCTTGTCAGCGTGACGCCGGATGCCGAAACGCTGGCCTTTGCGCGGCTGCTGGTGGCGGCCGATACGCTGGGCGCGGCGCAGGCGATGATCGACAAAGCGGTGGCCTATTCCAGGGAGCGCCAGCAGTTTGGCCGGGTGATCGGCTCGTTTCAGGCAGTCAAACACATGTGCGCCGAGATGGCAGCGAAGCTGGAGCCGGCGCGCGCGCTGATCTGGCATGCCGCGCACGCGCTCGACATTGGCGACGCCGAAGGGCCGATGATGGCGACCCTCGCCAAGGCGCACCTTTCCGAAGTGGGCACCTTCGTGGCGCGCACGGCAACCGAAGTGCATGGCGGGATGGGGTTCACCGATCTGGTCGGGCTTCATTACTGGTACAAGCGCATTGGCGTAAACCGGCAGTTGCTGGGCAGCCCGGAGCAGGCGCGAGAGACCGCCGCCCAATTGCAAGGGCTGGTTGTTTAGTTACAAATTCCTGCCAATTCCACAATCAGACCGCGAGTTTTATGCTTGCGGTTAACCATGAGTTGTGCCATCGCTTCTGCAAAATACACGCACTGGTCGTATTTTGTGGAGGCGCACCTTGACCGAATTTCTGATCGACTATTCCCGCCTGGCAGCGCGCGCGGAGGAGTTTGGCTTCCGCCGCGGCGCGTTTCTGGAGCTGAAGGCTGGGCTGCAGCTGGCCGAGGAACTGACCGGGCAGGTGATGGCCACGCCGGAGTCGATCACCTGGATCGACAGCCTGACGGGGATGACCGGATGGGTGACAGGGAGCCCGGTAGACGGGATATTCATATCAGTGCCGCTGACGGCGGCGGGGGTGGCGGCGGTGCGCGATGGGAGTTTCGTGCCCGGCTGGCCGTCTCTGGCGCATATCTGCGAGCAGGGCGCGCTGTGCGCCGGGGTGTATATCGGCATTTATGCGGGGGCGACGAAGGACGCACGGCGGCGCGTGATGATGGCGGCAGCGGTCGTGCGGGTGGACGTTTTCGGCGCTGTGCCGTGCTTTGCGCGCGGGGCGACAGAGGATGGCAAGCGCTCGATGGCCTCGCTTGGCTTTCAGCCCATAGAAGGCGGTCTCAGTGATCTTTGGGGGCAGGACACGCTGTCGCAAAGTCAGGTGGACGCTGCTTGAGCCGCAATCCGTCGATCGGGGAGCTGGTGCTCGCGCGGCCGCTGCCGCCGGGCGCGCTGGAGACGTTTTCCGCCCGGCCGGCGCGGACGCTGGAAGAGTATCAGCAGGCGATCGCAATCCGCGCGGCGGTCTACATGGCCGAGCAGGACTGCCCTTATGAAGAAGAATATGACGGCAATGATTTCTCAGCCACGCACATGGTCGTTTATGCCGGGACGCGGCCGATCGGGACGATCCGTGTAAGGTGGTTTGCCGGATTTGCGAAGGTGGAGCGGACCTCGATCCTGCCGGCATTCCGGGGAACGTCAGCGCTGAAGGTGTTGCTGGCGGAGACGTTCGAGATCATTGCCCGCAAGGGATACCGGCTGGCGCTGGCGCAGATACAGGCGCGGCTGTGGCCGACCTGGAGCCGGGTGTTCCGCTGCCGGCTGGTGAGCGGGCGGCCAGGCTTTGCGTTTTCCGGCTTCGAGTATGCCGAGATGGAGATCCCGGTGCCGCGTCACCCAGAGGCGCTGGGTGTGCGGGCGAGCCCGCTGCAGGTGATCCGGCCGGAAGGGGCATGGGATGAGCCAGGGGTGCTGGACCGGTCGGCGGACCGGCCAACGGACGGGCCAACGGACGGGCCAACGGACGGGGCGGAGGCGGCGTGAGCGCGGGCTGACGCTCTGCAAGGAGGCGCCGGGAAGCGCCTGCTCAGCGTTATGACACCGGGCGCATTTTGCTCGATGGGTGCTTGTCATCCCGGGCGACACGGGCCACAACAACGTTGACAAAGGGGCGCTGCTGCGGGGCGGCGTAGCCTCAGTATCGACTGCCTGCCGGGACCTGACGCATGACTGACGCCATTCAGAAACTTGATGCCGCTGCCAGGAAGGCGCCGGTTGTGCCGGTTCTCGTCGTGGACTCGGCGGCTTCGGCAGCGCCACTGGCGAAGGCGCTGGAAGAGGCGGGGGTGACGATTGCCGAGGTCACGCTGCGCAC
This sequence comes from Hyphomonas sp., assembly GCF_018402285.1. Lineage (GTDB taxonomy): Bacteria > Pseudomonadota > Alphaproteobacteria > Caulobacterales > Hyphomonadaceae > Hyphomonas. The sequence continues at coordinate 61,484 of NZ_JAGYJH010000002.1, forward strand.
GGCAGATGGGCTCAAGGTAATCGAGGGCATGCGCAAGGCTGCGCCCGGCTTGGTCGTCGGGGCGGGCACGGTGCTGAGCGGGCGGGATGTCGATGCGGCGCTGGACGCGGGAGCGAGCTTCCTTGTTTCGCCGGGCATGTCGCCGGGCCTGCGCGCGGCGCTGGGCGGGCGGGAGCATCTGATGATCCCGGGCGTGGCAACGGCAAGCGAGGCGATGGCGCGGATGGAAGAGGGCTTCAGGCGGCTGAAGCTGTTCCCGGCCTCGATTGCGGGCGGTGTGCCCGCACTCAAGGCGCTGGCCGGGCCACTGCCGCATATCCGGTTCATGCCGACGGGCGGGATCACTGAAGCGGACGTGAAGGCGTATCTGGGGCAGCCCAATGTGTTTGCGGTGGGCGGCTCGTGGATTGCCAGCCAGGCAGACATTGCAGCGGGCAACTGGTCGAAGATCACCGAGACGGCGCGGCGCCTGCTGGCACGCGCCTAGACGGTTCGCCGCGGCTCAGCGCAGGAAGCCGCGAGCCCGAAGCCGTTTCCGCGCAAAACTCAAGGCAGTCTGCTCGATCCCGTCCGGGCGTCCATGAACTGTCCAAAGCAGAATATGGGCGGACGCATAAGTGAGCATGCCGCAGGCCGAGAGGACACCGACTGTCAGGATATTGCCAGGGACTGTATCCGGGAAATTTATCATCTGGCGGACGGCGAGGACAACACCTACCATCAGAAGGGTCGAGAGGATGGAGCGGCCAAAGCTGCTCACCTGATCGAGTATGCTGATCTGGATCAGCCTTTTGAGGAAAATCAGGTTGATCACTGTGGCGATCAGTGTCGAGACGGCGTAGCTGCCCAGCAGGCCGATGAAGCCGAAGAGCAAGGTTCCGGTAATCAGACAGGATACCCGGATCACGAAGTTCAGGATGTCGCGGCCCAGCATCAGCTTTGTCCGGCTGAGTGACATGGCCACAGAGCGGATGGGGCCAGCAGCCAGTAGCAGTCCCGTGCAGGGCGCATAGAACTGAACGATGGTGACAGCCTCCTTCCAGTTGGGCCCAAGCATGAGGGGGATCAAGGGGTCTGCGACGAGTGCAAGCCCGGCGCCCAGCGGCAGCGACAGCGCCATCGTGGCGGACTGTGCCTTCAGATAGGCCGCGCGAAATCTGTGCATGTCATCGGCGAGCCGGCTGAACGCGGAGAAGAGCGAGCGGATGATGGGCGTGAGAATCAGGTGGGAGATCTCCGAGGAGAGCTTGTTCCCGACATGCAGCTGGCCGAGGATCGCCTGTCCGAAAAGGCGGCCAGAAATGAGATAGGCAGCATCCTGGTTTAGCCGGTTGACGATCATGCTGAGCCCCAGCCAGACTGAATAGCCAAACAGCCTCCTAGGCGAACGCAGCGAAAGCTTCGGCATCCGGCGCGCAGCTATGTAAGTGACGATCATGCTGACAAGGGCCCCGGCCAGCATCCCAGCCACGAATGCCCAATAGGACTTCCAGATCAGGGCCGCACTGATACTGACAATGACCTGTACGACCTTGGCGGAAACTTCGGCCAGGACATCCCAGGAGAAATTCAGAGAGCGGGCGAAATTTTCAAAATAGGGGTTCCTCAGACCAAAGATCATGGTTTGGCCGGTCAATGCCATCACAACGGGCGCGATTTCCGGCATGTTGAAGACCATGGCCAGAGGGTGGGCCGCAGCGAGGATTATGACCGAGACAAGGATCGACCGGAGGATGGAAATGGTCCAGGCAGTGTTAAATTCATCTTCTGTCGGGGAATCCAGCGCAATCAGGGCGGACGTGACAGGAAGATCCAAGAGCCCGGCTGCTATGCCGACAATCGCCATTGAGATAGCGATGACGCCGAAATCTGACGGCACGAGAATGCGGGCGAGGATGATGGTACTCAGGAATGCAGCCGCATAGCTGGCGATCTTGGCCAGGCTAAGCCAGGCGGCCGCGCGCATAACCTGCGCGGAAGATACCTCCCGCCTGTTTTCCGGCCCGAAGCCATCATTATTCTGGTCGCTCATGGGCACATCAGTTTGTGTTTCAGTTCGAAACGAATTCCGGGGATCAGCTTTGATAAGAGATTATCGTGCCACGCAATTCGCACGCTACGACACTCTCTTATAGCCAGTCCAACCATTTAGGGAGTGTGAAAAATCTGGTCTCTGGGCAGTGACAGGAGGGGCGGCAGGCTAGCTTTCCGCCAGCTGGTTCATTTCCTGCATATCCCTCGTGGGCCTTCAGGAAGGCAGGTGCAGATCACCGTCTGCTAACGGGGGGAAACAGAATAGAAATGGAAAACTCCGACATGAATTGCACATGTATTGATAGAAAATCGGACGGTAATTGAATGAAATTCGAATTACCATTTTTACCACATCTGATTGAGTATCGCGTAGGAAAAACGGGTCAACGCTTGATCAAATAAAAAAATAAACGTTACTTCAAGGGTGGGACAGATGTTTGTAGTGAAGTTGCATAGGGTGGGTGGCTCGTGAGCAGTATTCGTGCGCTATTTGTGGGCGATGGTCCACTATTGGAGCAATGCCTCGAGGCTTTTGTTCATTCAGGGGGGCAGGTTGCGGCCATTTTAACCCAGGATGCAGGTATTGCCCGGCGGGGCGAGGCAGCCGGCATGCGCGTCCTGGGCAAGAGCCCGGCGAGCCTTGCGGCACTTGAAGCGCTGGAGTTCGACTATCTCCTGAGCATCGCCAACCTCGACATGCTGCCGGAGACGCTGCTGAAGCGTGCCCGCAAGATGGCGATCAATTTTCACGATGGTCCACTGCCGCGCTATGCCGGTCTCAATGCGACGTCATGGGCGATCCTGCAGCGGGAAACCTCGCATGGCGTGACCTGGCACGAGATGACAGCAAAGGCCGATATGGGCGCAATTGTCGAGGCGGCAGCCGTGACAGTTGACCAGCATGATACCGCCTTCAGTCTCAACGCCAAGTGTTTCGAGGCGGGCTTTGCTGCGTTCAAGGCGATGATCCCCGGGCTGATGTCGGCCAATGTTGCCCTTCGCGCGCAGGAAGGCGAGCGCACCTACTTTGGCCGGTTCAAGCGGCCAGACGCGGCGGCGACCCTGCGGTTTGACCTGCCGGTGGCGCAGACACTGGCACTTGCGCGGGCGATGTCGTTTGGTCCTTACACCAACACATTATCACATCTCAAGGTTTGGACCGGGCAGCGCGTGCTGCTGGTGGACGAAGTGACTGAGGCGGGCGACGCGGCCTCCCCGCTGCCGCCGGGAACCATCGTTGCGCTCGAAGATGAGGGCCTTCGGGTTGTGGCAGAAGGCGGAAAGCTGCTGCGAATTTCCGGCCTGACGGATACCTCGGGCGCGGCGGTGAACCCCGCCTCGATCGGCGAGTTGCAGGCTGGCGCGTGTCTGCCGGTTCTGTCAGCGGAGGATGTTTCCGGGATTGATCAGCATACAGCTGCCAGTGCCAGGGCAGAGAGCTTCTGGATGGCGCATAGCGCGCGCGTGATTGCCAGCGAGGCAGCGCCCTATCCGCGCGCCATGAAGCCCGCATCGGGCGACCACAGGTTTGATCTTGATGCCGGGGCTGATGCGGCGCTGGGCGTCGCCGCACTGGCGGCGTGGGCGACCCATGTTGGGGCCGGGTCTTCGGCAGCCATTGCGCTTCATGATGGCGCGCAATGGGCGGGGCTTGGACGGTATGCGTCCTGGTTTGCGCCGTGGCAGCCTCTGGTTCTGGATGTTGCACCGGATGCGCCGGGCGGCGAGCTGCTCGCCAAAGCGCGGGCAATTCTCGACGCGGCAGCAGGCAAAGCGGCGCTGGCATGCGACGCCTACATGCGGCGCCCGCGGGCTGAACGCCTGCAGGGCCGGGCTGATGATTTTATTCTCGGCGTCGTAATGGGTGATGAAGCACCAGAACATCCCAACGCAGATGTTGTATTGCAGGTTACAGAGTCCGGGCTGGCTCTTCGCGTCTCGGCGGGCGCCTATGACGCCGATGTGGCTGGCGTGATCGCTGGGCATGTCAAGGCGACATTGGCCGCGCTGAAGGATGCGCCTCATGCGGCGCTGTCCGCACTGGATTTGCGACCAGCGGATGAGCGCGCGACACTGGCCAGATTTGAGGCCGGGACCGACGTGGCTGTTGCGTTCGTGTCGATGCATCAGGGCGTAAGCGTACAGGCCGCGAAAACGCCGGGCCGTGTTGCACTGCGCACCCGCGATGGCGCGATGACGTATGCAGAGCTTGATGCTGTGTCGAGCCGTGTGGCCGAGCAGTTGATGGCGCGCGGCGTTGAGGCGGGCGAAACCGTCGGCGTGTGCATGAACCGCTCCATCGCAATGGTGGTCGCGCTTCTGGCGGTGCTGAAAACCGGATGTGCCTATGTGCCGCTGGATCCGGCCTATCCGGCCGACCGCGTCGATTTTATGCTGGAGGACAGCCAGTCCCGGTTCGTCATCGTCGACGCAGCTGGCGGGCAGGACGGCTCCGGCGCCCAATGCCTGGCGTTCAGTGAACTGACCAGCGGCGTTGCGGGGAACTGGCAGCCAGTGGACGTGACGCCGCAGGATCTTGCCTATCTGATCTATACATCTGGCTCTACCGGGCGCCCCAAGGGCGTGAAGGTGCAGCATGGCGCGCTGGCAAACTTCTTCGCTGCTATGGATGTCCGCCTGCCTTACAAGGACGGCGACACCTGGCTGGCGGTGACGAGCCCGAACTTTGATATTTCCGTGCTCGAACTGTTCTGGACGCTGTCGCGCGGCCTGACCGTGGCGTTGCATGGCGCCGAGGCGCAGAAAGCCAAGCCCTTCAGCCTGTTCTATTTTGCTGCGTCCTCATCGGCGAATGCCGATCAGTACAAGCTCCTGTTTGCAGGCGCCCGCTTTGCCGACGAAAATGGCTTTGAGGCCATCTGGACGCCCGAGCGGCACTTCCACGATTTCGGCGGGTCGTTCCCCAATCCGGCTGTGACAAGCGCCGCGCTCGCCGCGATCACCAAGAATGTCCATATCCGGGCGGGCAGCTGCGTACTGCCGCTGCACCATCCCATCCGCGTGGCGGAAGACTGGGCGGTGATCGATAATATCTCGGGGGGCCGGGTTGGGCTCGCAATTGCGACGGGCTGGCAGCCGAACGATTTTGTTCTGGCACCGGACAATTTTGCCGGACGCAAGGATACGCTGCCGCAGCGGATTGATACGCTCAAGCGCCTGTGGCGCGGCGAGGCTGTGCCTTTCGTCAACCCCAATGGTGTTGAGATCGCGACGCGGACCCAGCCGCGCCCCGTTCAGAAAGAACTGCCGATCTGGCTGACCATTGCCAAGGCGCCCGAGGCGTTTGAAAGCGCAGGCCGCCAGGGCTTCAACGTGCTCACCCACCTGCTGGGCATGTCTGTGGCCGAGCTGGGCGGCAATATCGCAAAGTATCGCGAAGCGTGGAAGAAAGCCGGGCATCCGGGCGAGGGCCGCGTGACGCTGATGCTTCACTCCTTTGTGGGCGATACGGATGAATATGTCCGCGAAGTCGTCCGCCAGCCGATGAAGAATTACCTGCGCACGGCAGTAGACCTTGTGCGCGACGCGGCATGGACCTTTCCGACGCTGGTGCAACGCGGAGAGGCGAGCGGCCGGACGGCGCAGGAGGTGATGGACGCAGAGCCCCTGACCGCCGAAGAGATGGACGCGCTGCTGGATCATGCATTCGAGCGTTACTTCCAGACGAGTGGCCTCTTCGGATCGGTGGAAACCTGCGCAGAGATGACGCGCCGGGTGCATGCCATCGGGGTGGATGAGGTCGGTTGTCTGGTCGACTTTGGCGTGGACCAGGACCTCGCCATTGAGCACCTGCCTTACCTGCGCCGCGTGATGGATCGGGCGGGCGCCTCTTCCCATGAGGGTCGTCATACGGTTGCCGATGATCTGGAATTCTTCGGCGTCTCCCACCTTCAGTGTACGCCCTCCATGGCTATGATGCTGGGCGGGGAGAGCGACAAGCTGACCGGGCTCCAGGTGATCTGTGTTGGCGGGGAAGCCCTTCCGATGGAGCTGGCGCGATCTTTGCGGGCCAATGCGCCGCAGGCAAAACTGTTCAACATGTATGGCCCGACAGAGACAACCATCTGGTCGACCATGTGTGACCTCACCGAGATCGGGGCTTATATTCCGCTGGGCGAAGCGCTGCTGAATACGACCCTGCGGATCGACTCCGCTTCGGGGCGCCCGCAACCGGCGCTGGCTGCGGGCGAATTGCTGATCGGCGGGGACGGGGTGACGCTCGGTTACTGGAACCGGCCGGAGCTGACGGCAGAGCGTTTTGTGACGCTGGCGGATCGTCCGGGTGAGCTGATGTACCGGACGGGTGACCTTGTGCGCCGACACCGCGATGGCAAGCTGGAATTCCTCGGGCGAATTGATCATCAGGTCAAACTTCGCGGCCACCGGATCGAGCTAGGCGAGATCGAGGCCGCGCTTGTGGCCCGGGACGAGATTGCCCAGGCAGTTGTTGCCGCACTCGGCGAAAGTAATGAGAACAAGCGTCTTGTGGCGTATTGTGTCGTGAAGCCGGGAACAGACCTCGATGCGAAGGCACTTCGGGCCGAGCTCTCGCAGAGCCTGCCGGAAATCATGGTGCCAGCGCAGATCGTGGCACTGCCGGCGCTGCCCCTGACGCCCAACGGCAAGATCGACCGCAAGGCGCTGCCTGCGCCAGAGGCTGTGGTTCAGGGCTCTGTCGAAACACCGAGCGACGAGACAGAGCAGAAGCTCGCCGCGCTCTGGCAGGAGCTGCTTGGGCTGCCGGCGATCGACGTCAACGCGAACTTCTTCGACCTTGGCGGTCACTCGCTTCTGGCTTTCCAGATGCTGCGCCGGGTACAGAGCGAATTTTCCAGAGAGGTCACCATTACCGACGTCTTCCGGTTCCCGACCGTGCGGACGCTGGCCGACCGTATACGGAAGGGTGCCGGAGATGACAAGGACAAGCCGAATGCCGCTCTGGGCCGGGCCCAGGCACGCCTTGGGGCGCGCCGCCGTGATCCTGCGAGGACCTGATTGCAATGGCCGATGAGAACAGCATCGCTATCGTTGGCATGGCCGGGCATTTTCCCGGCGCGCGGTCCGTGCGCGAATACTGGTCGATGCTGGAAGCCGGGCGGGACGCGACCCGCTGGCTGACGCCGGAAGAGCTGGTGGCGGCCGGGGAGTCCTTCTCGGCCATTCAGGACCCGCGATACATCCGCGCGACGATGGCCCTGCCGGACATGGAAATGTTCGATGCAGGCTTCTTCGGCTTCAGTCCGCGCGAGGCGGCGATCCTTGATCCCCAGCACCGGCACTTTCTCGAGTGCTGCTGGGAAGCACTGGAAGACGCCGGTCACATGCCTGCGGATGAATTTGAGGGCGCGGTTGGTGTGTTCGGCGGCTGCGGGATGCAGGCCTATCTGGCGTTCAACCTGCTGAGTAATCCGGAACTTGTCGAGAGCGAGGGCATGTTCCTCCTGCGCCATACCGGCAATGACAAGGACTTCCTGACGACACGTGTATCCTACCTCCTGAACCTGCATGGCCCCAGCATCGGCATCCAGACGGCATGCTCTACTTCGCTGGTGGCCATTCATATGGCGGTACAGAGCCTGCTGGCGCGAGAATGCGACATGGCGCTGGCGGGCGGGGCAAGTATCGACCTGCCTCATGGCCGGGGTTATCGGCATGCGGAAGGCGAGATACTCTCCTCGACCGGACGGTGCCGCGCGTTTGACGACGCCGCCGATGGCACGCTGTTTGGCAGCGGCGCCGCCGTGGTTGCGCTGCGACGGCTGGACGACGCGCTGCGTGACGGGGACAATATTCATGCCGTCATCCTCGGTTCTGCCATCAACAATGACGGGGCCCGCAAGGCCGGATACCTGGCGCCCAGCATTGACGGCCAGGCGATGGCGGCGGCTGAGGCCCTGGCGATCGCCGGGGTTGATCCGGCGAGTGTCGACTATATAGAAGCTCACGGCACCGGCACTCTGGTCGGTGATCCGATCGAGTTGTCGGCTCTGCAACAGGTCTATGGCGAAGCGCCGGCCGGGTCGATCGGCATCGGCTCGGTGAAAACCAATATCGGTCACCTTGATACGGCGGCGGGGATTGCTTCCCTAATCAAGGTCGTGATGGCGATGCGCGGAGAGAAGCTTCCTGCGACGCTGAATTTCTCTAAGCCCAACAGCCGTTTTGACTTTGCCCGCAGCCCGTTCAAGGTCGTCGGTGAACAGAAGGACTGGCCCCGGACGGGCCGTCCGCGCCGGGCGAGCGTCAACTCTTTGGGGGTTGGCGGAACAAATGCGCATGTGGTGATCGAAGAGCCGCCCATTCTGCCGCCTGCGATGGCGTCTGGGCCGCAGATCATTGCGCTTTCTGCCAAGACGAAGACATCGCTGGAAGGCCTCGTTGCCAAATGGCGCGACTTTGCAACAGATCCCGGGCCGGGCTTCTGCATCGCCAACTCCGCCTTCACGACGCAGACGGGGCGCAAGCATTTTGCCCATCGCGCGACTGTGGTGGCTTCCGATGCGGCCGAACTGGCCGATCAACTCTCGCCCAATGGCACCTGGCGGCGGACGGCGGCCACGGCGAAGGACGTCAAGCCGCGCATCGTGTTCATGTTCCCGGGTGGCGGGGCGCAATATCCCAATGCGGCGCGGTCGCTCTATGAGAACAATCCGGTCTTCCGGAATGCCGTGGAGGCCTGCTTCAAGGTGCTTGAAGCGGGGCTGGCTACCGACCTGCGTAGGCTGATGTTCGACGCAGCGAACTTTCAGGAAGGGTCTGCCGCGCTGGAGCGGCCGACCTATTCGCTGCTTGCCGTGTTCATTGTAGAGTACGCACTTTCCAAACTATGGGAAAGCTGGGGCGTGGTGCCCGATGCCGTGATTGGCCACAGCGCTGGTGAATATGCTGCCGCTGTGCTTGCCGGGATCATGTCGCTTGAAGACGCGATCGGGGTCGTTCTCGAGCGGGGCGAGATTTTTGAGAACGCGCCTGCTGGCGGGATGGTCAGCGTTCAGGACGAAGAGGCGCGGGTGCGCGCGCTTGTCGGCGACGATCTCGACATTGCCGTTCTCAATTCGCCTCAGGTGACTGTTGTTTCTGGCGCGCTGGAGCCTTTGGCGGCGTTTTCAAAACGTCTTGAGGCGGAGGGCATCAAGCATGCGCCGGTGCGCATCAAGGTGGCGGCCCATTCCCGCATGCTTGACAGCGGGCTGGCGCGGTTCCGGGCCCGCCTCGACCGAGTGAAGCTGACAGCGCCAAAGATCGAGTTCATCAACAATCTCGTGGGCGCAGCGGCAAATCCGCAGGAACTGGCGACGTCAGACTATTGGGTCAGCCATTTGCGCGGCGCTGTGCGCTTTGCAGATGGTCTTTCCGCTGTGCTTGCAAAGCCTGATACCATTCTCCTGGAAGTGGGCCCGGGGCAGGCGCTTTGCGCTCTGGCTGGCCTTGCGCAGGCCGAGCATGCGCCGCGAGGCGTTGTGGCGAGCCTGCCAACCGCCGTCGAGCATCATGACGCTGCAAGCTATGCCCTGTCGGCGTTTGGTCATTTGTGGGCGCTTGGCGCGCCGGTAGATTTTTCCCGCATACGGACGGGAGAAGGGCTGCGGCGTGTTTCTGTTCCCTCATACGCATTTGAGCGCCAACGTCATTGGATCGAGCCTGGCAAGGGCAAGGCGGCGGCTGAAACGGACATGCCGCAGATTTTCCGCAGCGCGGATGTGAAGGACTGGTTCGAGACACGCGTCTTTGAGCCCGCACCCCTGTCGGCCGCGCCGCAGGCGGCGCGCGCGCATGTCGTGTTCAGTGATGGCAGCGAGTTGGCCTCCGAGGTGATCAACCGGCTGCGCGCCCGGGGGGACACCTGCTTCGTCGTCTCCCATGATGCTGCGGCGGAGACGGTTCAGAGCGGCGATGGCGCGTATTCCTTCAATGCAGCAGCAGCAGACTATGCGCCGCTGATCGATGCGCTGTCGAAGGATTGCGGGGAGCCCGATACGCTCGTTTTCCTGTGGCCTGCGTTGTTTGCGAGGACAGAAAAAACGAACGGCCCGTTTGATGCTGCGTTTACCCTGACCAAGGGTCTGCAGCTTTCCGGCTGGGCGGAGAAGGCCCTGTTCCTGGCGGTGACGCAGAACGCTTTTGCCGCGCAGAACGGCGAGACCTGTGACATTCCGCAGGCCGGTGTTCTCGGCCCCTGGCGGATGCTCAGCGCCGAACAGCCCGGAGTTCGGTCGCGCCTCGTAGACTTTGATGCCAAGGATGATGCAACAGGCCGGGCCCTGGGGATCGTTAGTGAACTGGATGCGTTGGGTGATGCGCCGGTCATAGCATGGCGGAACGGGCAGCGGTTGGCGCCGGTTCTCAAGCGCGAGCCGACAGATGCGCAGGCCTCGGTCCTGCGCGACCGCGGCGTTTATCTCATCACGGGCGGCCTGGGCGGGATTGGTCTGGAACTTGCGCGTTATCTGGCCGGTTCGGTCAAAGCGCGGCTTGTCCTGACGGGGCGCACACCGGCGCCGCCGCGCGAAAACTGGGAACGTCTTGCGGCGGGCTGGGGCGCATCGGCAGAGGTGGCACGGGCCCGCGAACTGATCGCGCTGGAGGAAATGGGCGCCGAAGTGCTCGTCCTGGCGGCCGACGTGGCCAAAAAGGCAGCCATGGAGGCGGTCGTCGCGGAGGCTACTGCGCGCTTCGGCGCAATCAACGGCGTATTTCATGCTGCCGGCATGATTGATGATGCGCCGATGGCAATGAAATCTCTGGAGGAAGCCCACCGCGTGCTCGCTGCCAAGGCCGATGGCGCGCGCGTGTTGGACGCGCTGCTTCCGGATGGATCCCTTGATCTGTTCACTGTATTTTCGTCAACCAGCGTCCTCATCACCCCGCCGGGGCAGAGCGACTATGTGGCCGGCAATGCGATTGCAGAGGCCGTTGCGATGTCCCGGCGCGATGGCAGGGTCATCACCTGGGGTGTCTGGTCCGACATTGGCATGGCCAAGCGGGCAGCCGATGCCGGCGCAGTGGGCACTGGCGGGGTGATGCATCCGCTGCTTGGCGCGCGGCAGGAGACAAAGAACGGAACGCTGCAATTTGCCGAAACTTTCTCGGAGGCTTCGCTGTGGGCTCTGGCCGAACACCGGATTGGTGACATCGCCGTGTTGCCCGGCTCGGCCTATGTTGAAATCGCCAGCGCCGCAGCTCTCAGCGCAGGGCTTGGGGATGCCATCGAGATCAGCCAGCTGAGCTATGTGGCGCCGTTGGCGATCCATCCGCGCCAGTCCCGGCAAGTCCGCACGACGCTGACGCCGCTCGAGGATGATGGCTTCCGGATCGAAGTGGAAAGCCGCGCCCATGCTGGCGAAGTCTGGCTCCTTCATTTCGAGGCGCGCCTCTCTGCGCGCTCTCTGGGAGCGGAGCCTGTGGCTTCTGTGCCTTGCCCGGCAATGCTTGGAGCAGAGCGATTGACACTGACCGAACGCGGTGTCGCATTTGGTCCGCGCTGGAACAATGTGATCCGCGCAGCAATGGGCGACGGCGCTGTCAGCGCGCAGTTCGCTCTGCCCGGGGAGTTTGCAGCCGACCTCGGTACATACAGGATCCATCCGGCACTGTTTGATACAAGCTTTGCGGCGGGTCTTTTCCTGCTGGAGAATGATGCCGAGCGGGGCGTCTTCGCGCCGGTCTCCATAGATGCGGTTAGGGTCCATGGCGCGCTCACCGGTGCGTTCACGGCTGAAAGCCGGCTGATATCGCGCAGCGAAGACGCCGCTTCGTTTGATGTGGATATCCAGGATGCGTCCGGCGCGCCCCTGCTGGAAATCCGGGGGGCGTCGTTCCGGTTGGTCTCGTTCAGCGGCGATATTCCGGCCGTTCCCGATATGTCGGCCACTGTCCGGGACCGTCTGCTTGCCGAAGGCATCCGGGCTTCTGAAGCGCGCGGGATGTTTGAGCATCTGTTTGCCCAAGGGGCGCAGGCCTTTGTTGTTTCGCCCGTGTCGGTCTCGCAGGCGCTGCTCGTGACGAATGGCCCGGCAACTGCGACGCAGGGCCCTTCCGGCGCGAGCGCAGACCGGCAAGCTGTCATCGGCAGAGACCCGGTCGAGCAGCGCCTGGCGCAGATGTGTTCGGAGATCCTTGGCGTCGAAGCCCTGGGGCTGGACGAGGAATTCCTCTCCTATGGGGGCGGTTCTCTTACCGGTGTGCGTCTGTTTGCGCGTATACGGCGGGAAATGGGGGTGGAACTCGCCCTTAGCGCGCTGCTGCAGGCGCCGACGATCCGGACACTGGCGGTGCTGGTGCGGGAGGGCCTGCCCGAGCCGCTGGAAGAGACGCCGGCTGCTTCGGAAACGTCGGTTGCAGTCGCAGAAACGACCCGGCCGGCGACCGTGCCGCAGAAACCTGCGATCCGGTCAGTTCCTGCCAAGAGCCGGTGGACGCCGATTGTCCGTATGGTTCAGGGAAAGTCCGGCGTCAAACCTGTCTTTCTTGTGCATGGAGCGGGTGGCACGGCGCTGGTGTTCAAACCGCTTGCCGACAGCCTTAAGAACGGATCAACGATCTACGGGATCGAGGCGCAGGGCGTAGATGGTACCCTGCCGGTGCATGAAACCATCGAGGAGATGGCCGAACTCTATGTGCGGCACGTGCTAACGGTGGATCCAGCCGGGCCTTACCGGTTCATCGGCTATTCCGGCGGGGGCGTGATTGCCGTCGAAATGGCGCACCGGCTGCGTCAGAGTGGCCGTCAGGTCGAGTTCCTCTGTATGCTAGATACGCTTGCGCCGCAGGAAATGTACCGGCCTGTGCAGCTCAATCATGAACTGAAGCGGCTCAGCCGCAAGGTGCGCGGCTGGATGGAACTCGGGCCAGGTGAAATCAGAGCGCGGTTTGCAAAGCGCGCACGCAAGGTTGTCGGCACGATCAAGCCCCCTGTCGAGCCCAAGGGTCAGTCACAGCCCAGATCGCATATTGAAGTCTTTTCCCGCAACTGCATCGACGCCTATAAGCGCGCGCAAGAGCGCTACCATCCGCCGGAGTATCCCGGTGATGTGCTGCTCTTCCGGGCCAAGAATGCAGAGCTGCCCTTTGAGCGGGCGGGAGACCGGCTTGGCTGGGACGGCATCATCACTGGAGCCATGGAAGTGATTGTAATGAATGCCGATCACTACAACATCCTCAGAATACCGAATATTGACAATGTGGCTAAAGAGATTTCGCGAAGGCTGAAGGCTCTCGATAGCGCGCGCAGTAAAGCCGAAGAGGTCGCGTAGCAATGCGGGTGATCACGTTAACCTTGGGCGCCGCAGGATTGGTTGCCATTGCGTTGGTCTTGCTGCTTGCCGCCTGGCGGGAATCTAAGGGGCTGACCAGTCCGCCGAGCTACAGCCAGCCGGACCCCGAGACATTTGTGTTTCCAGAAACGCCCCAGTCCCGTTCCGGTCTTCCCTATGAGGATGTCAGCTTTGCCGTTGCTCCAGGCCAGACCCTGCGGGGCTGGCTTGTGCCGTCGGCAGATGAGAGCGACCTGGTGGTCGTCACCCTACACGGCCGCAGTGGCGATCGGCGGACACATCTCAAGCATCTGCCTATGCTGCATGACCTGGGCGCGGCCGTCCTGCTTTTTGACATGCGCGAGAATGGGCTGAGCGACGGCCAGGGCCGTGGCACAGGCTTGGCGGTTCGCGAGGCCAGGGATGCCGTTGCGGCAGCGCGCGAGATGCACGAGCGCGGATACGGCCGCATTGTCGTCATGGGCTGTTCGCTTGGCGGTTCAGCGGCTATCCTTGCTGCCGCGCAGGAACCGCTGATCGACGGTGTGATTGCAGAAGCCTCGATTGCGCGGTTTGAAGACTTCGTCGGTGATTATACGCGCCAGCGCCTGAGGGGCCGGGCGGATTGGGCGGGCCGGATGTGGGGGCGTTTCGTAGTTGGCCTGACGCGACTACGCATCGGTCTGGATGAGTATGCTGCCCCTGCAGATATGATTGCGGATATTTCGCCGCGGCCGGTTTTTCTGATCCATGGCGGGCAGGACAGCGTCGTAAAAAGGTCACACGCGGACTTGTTGCACCAGAAGACCGGTGGGCAGGCGGAGTTCTGGCTGATTGAGGACGCTGGGCACTGCAACGGCTTTGAGACGGCCGGTGAGATTTACCAGGGTCGTGTTGCTGCCTTTTTGGGCCAGTTTCGCACGCGCGACGACGCAACAGGCAGCCCTTCGCCTGAAACCCAGCCTGAACAGCATCAATGACTTGCCCCGGTCCAATCTGGTCTGAGAACTGCATATATGGCGGTTCTTAAAGCGTGCAGAAGTAATGCTGGCTCGAATTTGAGGGTTTAGACTTTATGTGCAGGCTGGAGTTAACCGCTCAAGGGAGCATCGCATGACATCTCAAGTAAGTGTCATTCTGCCCACATTTAACCGAGCCGATCTGATCGCAGAGACGCTGGATTCTCTTCTGGTACAAACGCGACCGGTGAACCAGATCCTTGTCGTCGATGACGGATCAACCGATGGCGTCAAGGATGTGGTTCTGCGGTATGCGGACAAGGTGACCTATGTGCGCCAGGAGAATGGCGGCAAATCCCGCGCTCTGAATTTTGGCATGACGCTGGCGACCGGGGACTATATCTGGATCTGCGATGATGACGACTTGCTGGAACCTGATGCTTGCGAGCGCTTAGCCGGAGCGCTGGATGAAGATCCCCTGATCGGGTTCTGTGCCGGGCGGCATGATGATTTCACAGTCGATCCCTTGACGGGGGAGCAGAGGATTAAGGCACCAGGTTACTGGCTGGCGTCAAAGCCGGAGGAGATATTTCCCGACCTGCTCGATGGTTGCCATATCTTTCAGCCTGGCATGATCGTGCGTCGCTCCGTCTACGCTGCCGTGGGCGAATTCAATCCTGACTTCATCCGGTCTCAAGATTATGAGATGCTGCTGCGGATAGCACGGAATTCGCGCGGCCGACTTTGCCCGGAACGCGTATGCCTGCACCGCGAGCACAGCGGTGCCCGCGGCTCGGCCAAGATGCGGTTCACGCCAGAGCAGAACAATGAAAAGTGGATGAAGTTCCACCGGATGATCTTTGATCCGCTGATGGCTGATCTTTCCGACGATGAGTTGTTGGCGCCTGCAGTCTGGCTGATGCCGGAAGTGGCTCGCGTCAGGGCCCGTGTTGCCCTGCTCAAGCGGGGACGTGTCTTTGCCCGGCATATGATGTGGCCCGAAGCACTGGCCACCTTTACCGAGGCCGCCCGGCTTCACGTGGATGTACCGCTGAGCGAGGTCGAGAAGACCCTCATTGCCGGCGCTACCACCTACAGTTTCGGTTGCGCGCCCCTGTACGAGGTTCCTGCCCACAGGGCCGCTATCATGGCGCTGAAGACTGTATCGCCTGTCGGCCGCAGCCTGGCTGTGTTGATCAGTAGGTCATTGCACTGGCGTATCCGGAATGCGGCTGGGCGGGGACAGTTTGGACTTGCCATGAAGCTGACCGCCTTTGCCGTCTCCAGCCGGGTTTGAAGCCTGACGCCTGGCTCAGGAATGGAATTCCAGCACATTCTATCTGCGGAAATTTTCATGTAGCCCGATTGATCGCTGCGTCATACCAGTTCGACCTGGGGCGGGCTTTGACAACAGGCTAGGCGTGTTGAGACAGGATCGCGGCGGAACTTCGTGAATGGGAAGGCCTTCTGCAGGCAATCGATCACAGGAATTCGACGGCGTAAAACTCCCAGCCAGCGTTGGAGTCGTATCGCAGGTAATTACCCGAAACCATAATCGCGGGCGTTGTCAGAGTAGTGCAGACCACCCGTGCGGGCCACAACATGCTCAGTTGACGGAGGGTAAAGTAGAACAGGCTGGTGGAGTTTCGCAGCAGCGCCGCTGTGACAAAGCCTGAGATGAAAAAGAAGTGCTTCACGCCACAGGCCAGAACCGGCGGGCCAGGTCTGAGCCAATCGGACAAGATGTCGCCATAAGCACAGATAGACTGACCCTTATACTCTTGGGTCCAGCCGATCGTGTAATGCGCAAGAAGGCCCCAGATGGCCGCAAGGCCGCGCATACCACCCAAGGCCGGAAGATGTCCCGTGCCCGAGGGGGGAAGCGGGGAGGGTGATCCTTCGAGTGAAAATCCAGTTGCCCGGGCCACACTCTCTTGGGTTTATGCCAATGTACGGGAAGGATAACTGGTAAGCCTTAGGCTGTTTTTTCTTCCGCCGTCCTGGTTTGGCAGGTTTTTGCACGCCTCATGCTTTGGAAAGCCCGCTCTGCCAGGGGCTTTGGCCGGGACGTCAGGACAGGAGACTGGGTGAGGCGGCGGTCACGCGGGTGATGCCGGTCAGCGCCATGGAAACGGAAAGCTCTCCTTGCATGGCCGCCAGCAAGTGGGCGAGGCCATTTACGCCGCTGCCGGCCAGGGCATAGACCCAGGGGCGGCCAATCATGACAAGGTCTGCGCCGCTGGCGAGGGCCTTGAGGATGTCCTGACCGGAGCGGACGCCGCCATCCATCAGGACCAGCGTCTTGCCGGCCACGGCCTCTGCGATCGGCGGCAAGGCGCGGATCGTGGAGGAAACCCCGTCGAGTTGTCGTCCGCCATGGTTTGACACGATGATGCCGTCGGCGCCGCAATTGACTGCTTCCAGCGCGTCTTCACGGTCGAGGATCCCCTTGATGAACAGGGGGCCACCCCATTGGGATTTGACCCATTCGATGTCTTTCCAGCTAACCGAGGGGTCGAGCGAGGCATTTGCCCAGGCCGAGAAGTCCGCCGGCGTGGCGGCGTTGGCGACATAAGGAGCAACATTGGCGAGGATGTGCGGCCTGCCGCGTAAACCGACATCCACGCTCCAGCCAGGGTGCATCATGTAGGACAGCAGGCCGCGTCGCAGGCGCGCCCAGGCGCCGCCGCCGCCACTCATGGTATTGCGGACGTCGCGATAGCGGGTGCCGACCACCGGCAGGTCAACTGTAAGGACCAGAGCGGATGCCCCGGCAGCCTTTGCCCGGGCGATCAGATCGGCCACTGAGCCGCGATCCCGGATCATGTAAAGCTGGAACCAGAGAGGCCCGCTGGTGGCCGCGGCCACCTCTTCGACCGAGCAGATCGACAAGGTGGAGAGGCAATAGGGAATGCCAAAGTCGCCAGCCACTTTTGCGGCCAGAGCCTCCCCCCGGCGCGCCATCATGCCCGAAAGGCCGATGGGGGAGAGGGCAAGGGGCATCGTTAAGCGATTGCCGAGAAAGGATTTTTCAGTCGAGAGGTCGGAAACATCCCGCAGGATGCGTTGGCGCAGTTCGATGGCCTCGAAGTCTGCCCAGTTCCGTCGCAATGTCAGCTCGGCATAGGCCCCCCCGTCCAGATAATCGAACAGGAAGCGCGGAAGGCGCTTTTCCGCCTTCAGACGATAATCGGCTGCGCAGGCTGCAGCGAGGGAGAGTGTTGGCATTGATCAGGTATAAGAGCGCGATACAGGACTTGGCAAAGATATTCTCAAACGGAATTGTGTGCCTTTGCGGGGCGCTTCTCTTTGTTTTGTTCCAGATTAAATCAAATTCAAACACAGCCGTTTAGACCCTGTTAAGTCTAGACTTGCGCGCCCGCAAGGCGATCACTTCAGATGAAGCGCGCCTTCAGAGGCGAAATCTACGAGATCGTGATATTCAATTGTAATCCATTTCCGCGTAGAAAGATTTTCTAATTCGTCGATCTGAACGCGTTCAAAGCCTACCGGGCGGGGTGGCGCTGAACTTGCAGGGGACCGCCAACAGTTCGGGCCTGAAAGGCCACGCACACCAAAGTGAGAATGGTATTTCGCATGACTGATCTGAAACGCATGACCCTAACCAGCGTTGCCTTGTGCGCGATTGTTGCCTCAGTGGCCAATGCGCAGGGCAATGATTTCTACAGCCGGGACAAGTACACTGCGGTTCAGGACCGCGCGCAGCCTGAATTCGACCCCGAGCCGGTGCGGCTTGGTGCGTTCATGGTGCGCCCGGTAGCCGAACTGGGTGTTGCATATTCAGACAACATTTTCGTTTCGTCCCAGGATGAGCAATCTGGGGCCATTGGCAACGCCGGCGTCGCGGCGACCGGGGCAACGACCTGGAGTGTTCATCAGGTCGGCTTTGATGTTTCAGCGCGCCGCAACGAGTATTTTGACCAGGGCAACGAGTCCAATAATGACCTGCGCGCTCGCGTGAACGGAAGGCTGGATGTAACCCGGAACTTTTCCCTCGGCGGTGGCATCTATGCCGAAGAGCGGATTGAGCCCCGCACCGACATCACCAACGATTTCAGCCCGGATGAGCCGATCAGCGTTTCGGTGCAAGGCGCCGATGTGAGCCTGATCTATCAGAGCGACCGCGTCCGCTGGACAAATGGTCTGGGCATTCGCGAGGAAGACTATGGTAACAGCCGCCAGACTGGCACCGGCGCGCTGATCGACCAGACTTACCGTGACCGGACAGTCGTCGACGGGCGCACGCGCCTGTCCTATGCTGTCTCCCCCAACTTCGCTGTGTTTGGCCAGGCCACCTATGAGCAGCGCGAGCATGATGCGTTGCAGGATTTCGGTGGTATTCCCCGCTCACGCGACTCTGAAGGCTATACGGTTGCTGCCGGTGTCGATTTCGAGTTGGCTGCGCTGGTTCGCGGCGATGTCGCGGTGGGCTATCTGAAGGAAACCAGGAGCGATACTTTCTTCGAAGATGTTTCCGGTCTGTCTTTCGATGGCCGTCTGCAATGGTTCCCTACTGAACTCACCACCTTCACTTTCACCGGCACCCGCCGCGTGACGGATACAGGCTTCTTCTCCTCTCCGACAGCGGTTCAGACCCGCGGCGGTTTCCGCGTCGATCATGAGCTTCGTCGCAACATCGTACTGCGGGGGGATGCCATCTACCGCGTCACTGATTTTGAAGGCATCGACCGGGAAGATGAAGCAACAGAGTTTGGCGTCTCAGCCATCTACAAGGTCAACCGCCGTGTGCACTTTGATGTCTTCCTCAATCGGCTTGATCGTGATGTGACCGGTGTCGATGTGTTCGGAGATCCTTCTTTTGGCGTGACCCGGGCGGGCGTCGGCGTTCGTCTGTTCCCGTACTGATACTTCCCTGGGAAGCCCGCATCCTGGGGGCTTCCAGAACCTTTCCAGAGACCCAGCCTTGACCAAGTCATACACTATCGAGCTTCCCTCCAGCGTCGGTTCCGGCGGAAACTCGGGCGCGCAGGACATCAACCTCTTCGACATCAAGTCGCTTATGGGGATGATCTACCGGCGCTTCTGGCTGATCTTTGCCGGGTTCATAACCGTGTTCGGCCTGGTGGCGTACATGACCTTCACGCAGACGCCGACCTACCGGGCGCAGGCGGTGATCCAGCTTGATACCAACCAGATCAATGTCATCGACCTTGGGGAGCTGTTTTCCGGAGTCGGCGGGGCAACAACTTCTGTCATTGATACCGAAGTACGGATCATAGGGTCCAGGACCCTTTTGTCCCGCGTGGCGCAAGAGCAGAACCTGATACAGGATCCGGAGTTCAACTGGACGCTTCAGCCCAGGAAGGAGAGCTTTGTCTCGTCGGCTCGGAAAACGGTCGTTGGGCTGCTGGGCGGAGACACTTCTGAAAAAGATCCTTTCGCAGGAATGACACCTGCGCAGAAGGAGAACGCCCTGTTCGAAGGTGCCGTCGGAACACTGATGAACAAGGTACGCGTTGGCCGCATCGGCACGACCTATCTGCTCACCGTGGAGGTGACCAGCACATCGCCGGAGACCGCCGCGCGCCTCGCCAATGAGGTTGCCGAACAATACAGGGTCCAGCAGCTTGAAAAGAAATACGAAGCCACCCGGAAAGCCACTGAATGGCTTCTGGAGCGTGTGACGGGCCTGCGCGACGAGGTTGAGGAGAAAGAGCAGAATGTAGAACGCTTTCGCTCTGAAACCGGCCTGCTTGAGGCTCAGGGCACAACCCTGACAGAACAGCAGATCGCCTTCCTGACCGGCCAGCGCGGACAGGCCCAGATCGAAGTGGACCGGGCCAGGGCGAGATATGAAAGCATGCGCCGCCAGATCGACAGCGGCGCTGGCGTCGAGGGTGTCTCGGAAGTCATCAACTCCGACCTCATCAACAGCCTCAAGACCCAGCGGTCCGAAATCCTGCGCCGCGTCGCCGAGTTGGAAACGCGCGTCGGAGACCGCCACCCCGACCTCATCAGTGCGCGCAATGAAGTGACTGACATCGAGCGGCAGATGAATGCCGAGATGAACCGCATCGCGGCCAACCTTGAAAGTGACCTGCAGGTGGCGCAGGCTCAGCTCAACTCAATTCAGGGTGAGATCGGCCGCTCGACATCCCAGCTTCGAGGCAACAATGTCAGCCTTGTCCGCCTGCGCGAGCTTGAGCGTGATGCCGAGACCAGCCGTGTAATGCTTGAAGAGTTTCTGGCCCGCTCCAAGCAGACGCGGGAACAGGACGCTCTGATTACTGCCGATTCCAGCATCCTCTCCACGGCATCTGTTCCGCGCGCGCCTGCTTCCCCGCGCGTCTTCTTCAACTTGCTTTTGGGCTGCATTCTGGGCGTGGTCATCGGGGCCGCTCTGGCGGTTGTCACGGAACTGTTCGATGCAAATATCAGCACGGCAGAAGATGTCGAGATCAAGCTCGGGGCCAATCCGATCGGGTCTGTGCCGCTGATCCGCACGGCAGGTTTTCTCGGGCTTGGTCAGACGAGTCCGGCAGACGTCCTTGTCGAGAATCCGCTGTCGGCTTATGCGGAAAGCATCCGCTATCTCCGTGCGGCGATTGCCTTCTCCGACCTCGACAGTGAAACCAAGACGGTGGCGATTACTTCGTCGCTGCCCGATGAAGGTAAAACCAGCCTGGCGCTGAGCCTCGGCCGGATGTCTGCGATGTCCGGGTCTCGCACCCTGGTGATCGATGGCGACTTCCGCCGTCGCCAACTTACCGAAATGGCTGGGCTGAAACCCGAAACAGGCCTTGTGGAACATCTCTTCGGGGCGTGCCAACTGTCCGACGCCATCGTTAAGGATCGCAAGACGATGCTGGACATCCTGCCCCTCTCGCTGGACGGGCATACGCCCCACGATGTTTTCGGCACGCGCGCCTTTGACGAGCTGCTCGAACGCCTGAGGTCGATGTATGACATCATCCTGATTGATACGGGGCCGCTCTTGCTGATGGCTGAGGCGCGTGTCGTCGCAGGCAAGGTCGACAAGGCGATCCTTGTTGTGCGCTGGCGCCAGACCACGCGGTCGGCCGCCCGTCAGTCGCTCACCCTGCTGCGCAATTTCAATGCCGACCTTCTGGGCGTGACCCTCAACATGGTAGACCTCGATCGCCGCCGACATCATCGCGATCCGGGGGCCACGTATAAGGCCTATCGCAAATACTACCAGATGGAAGCCAAGCCGGGCCTTTTCGGCTGGTCGAAACCCAAGTCGCCGAAGCCCAACACCAAAGGCCCCAAATCCTCCGTCGCAGTCCAGGTGCCGCCGTCCAAGGCCAGTAAGCTCACTGACCCGGCCGACCGGATTTCGGCCGAATAGGCAGCGCAGGTTCGGGAACAGGTGACAAGTCGTGGGGCGCGTATGCTTTACCGGCCCGCATCACGGGGACCAAGTATGACGAGGATCGCCTTCTTCGGCCATGATGCTGCAGATGCAGCGATCCGCCGGCGTGTGCGGGCGTTTCAGGATGATGGCTTTGAAGTCACCGGCTTCATGATGCGCCGGCGTGAGCCGCTGGATCTTGAGTGGGAAAATATTGACCTCGGGGAGACACGCGACGCAGCCTTCCTGCAGCGGATCTGCCAGGTTTTCCGGGGTGCACGGATTGCGGCGGATGCAGGCAGCCCGCTTCACTCAGCCAATGTGATCTATGCGCGCAATCTTGATATGCTGGCCTGCGCCTTTCTGGCCAAACGCCATGCCCGGCTGAAGACGCCCGTTATCTATGAATGCCTCGACATCCACCGACTGCTGTGCCGGAAGGATTTGATCGGGATAGGCCTGCGAGCCATAGAGGGCTGGCTGCTTCGGCGTTCGCAGGCGCTGGTGGTCTCTTCGCCCGCCTATCTGAAACAGCATTTCGAGCGCTACTATCCCGGCACGGCCCGGAGCCATCTATTGGAGAACCGCCTTTCCGGCCACGCTGGCTACGGCGCGCGCGCTGCAGGCCGCCAGAGCGGCATACCGGGGCGCCTTCGCCTTGGCTGGGTCGGAAATCTCCGCTGTCAGAGGTCACTTGATCTGCTTTGCCAGCTGGCCGACCAGTTCGGCCCACAGGTCGAAATCCGTTTGCACGGCGTGCCCGCACTGACCGAAATCCCTGATTTCGAGACTATGATCAGTTCACGGAAGAACATCGCCTTTTTTGGACGGTACAGGTCTCCGGAAGATCTTCCCGGCATCTATGCCGGCCTCGATGCGGTCTGGTCGGGCGACTTCATGGAGGCGGGGCTCAATTCTACCTGGCTGCTGCCAAACCGTATTTATGAAGGGGGCTATTATTGTGTGCCGCCTATCGCGTCGGCTGGCACCGAGACGGCCCTGTGGATTGCCCGCCATAACTGTGGTTTTGTGCTGGAGGAGCCTCTGAGCCAGACCCTGCCGGCGCTGGCGGCGGACCTGCTGCAAGATGCCTCCCGCCTGTCCGAGTATTCCGGCGCTCTGGAAGCCCTGCCCGAAGAGACCTTCATCCAGCCCCCGGGCTTCCTGTCCCAGATCATCGATCCGGTGGTGAACGAGAAGCAGGCTTCATGATCTTTGCAGCTTTCTGCCGTATGGTCTCCCGATATGGCCGCACAGATGGCCAGGTTTCGGAGGTTTCTTGTGTCTGATTCCGCATACGCCCGCAAAAGCGCGACTGTCGAGCCAGCCTATGTGAACCTCTACTCTGTCCAGAAGGGCGCTGGGTGGCCTGAGCAGGCGTTCGTCACCCTGTGGATGTTCATCATCTATCTGCCGCTCGACCAGTTCTCGCCGCTTCGTTATCTTTGCATCCTCGGATTTCTGGCGATCATGGTCCATGACTACAAGCGCCTGATGCCCCTTCTTCTGAAGTGCTGGCCGCTTTATATCTTAGCCATCTTGGGCCTTATCTCCATGGGGTGGTCGCCTTATCCGTCACAGGCTATGCGTCAGGGCGTACTCTTGTTCCTGTCAGCGTTCGTCATAGTCGTGATCGCGGGCCGTCTTACAACACGCCAGACCCTCAGGGCGGTAATGTTTGCGGGCATGCTGACCACGATCATTGTGGCCCCCAACTGGGCGACGTTCCAGTATGGTGGGGAGTATTACGGCAGCAAGAACTATTTTGCCCTCCATATGCTATTCTGCATGCTCCTTAGCCTGATTGCCGCGCTGGACGATAAGGAGGCCGCCCCCATCCGGCTTCTGGCCTTGCCGTTCATTCCGGTTTGTTTCCTCTTTATCGTGCTGGCAGAGTCGGCGACAGCGCTGGTGTTTGCTGTATTGGGAGGCGCCGGGTTAGTCGCAATCAAGCTGTTTTGGTCACCGGCTTCCAAGGTGCAGGGTTTGCCCTTCTTGGTGATTTTGCTTGGGCTGATAGCCGCTCTTATTGGGGCCATTGTCGTCCTGAACCTGCCGCAGAACAGCTTCGTAGAGTGGTTCCTTGACCTTGTTGGAAAGGATCCGACGCTGACCGGTCGGACAGCCCTCTGGGAAGGCGCGCGCCTGGCCGCCCAGGAGCGGCCCTGGCTCGGCGTCGGGTTGGAGGGCTTCTGGCAATACGATACCGGCGCAGCGCAGACGCTGAACATAAATGACTTTAAACCCGTCGGTACAAAGCTGACTTTCCACAGTGCCTATTGGGAAGTCCGCGTGCATCTCGGCTATATCGGATTGGCGCTGTTTGTGACTTATCTGACTTGGACGTCTCTCAGAATGCTATTGCTCTGGCTCCGGGACGGCTCCTTGCTGAACTCTGCGCTGCTGGTTTTGCTGGCCGTCAATCTGACCATGAGTTTCACCGAATCTTCCCTTTGGCAGACATTCACAACCCCGGTGTTTATGCAGGGGCTCGCCGGGATCGCGGCTTTCAGACTTTACGATCCCAAACTGGAAGGCCGCGCACGCATTGTCTCGAGATCGTAACGGTAGTTCTCCCATTTTTATGCGGCTGAATTGCGGGACTTCACGCGGCAAGTGCCAGCTTGGCTGCGCCAGTGTTCGGCTCATGGCGGGGATCATGCCACCGATGCCCATCTTCGGGCGCTCATTGTTGTAAGTCCATAGCCAGCTGGTGGCGTCTTCCTTGACCTCCTCGATCGTGTTGAAGATGAACTGGCTGAGCCATTCCTGGCGGACCGTCCGACTGGGGCGCTCGACATAGGCATTCTGCTGCAGCTTGCCGGGCTGGATGTAGAAGATCCCGAGGCCATGCTTTGCCGCCCAGCTTTGTAGCGCGGCGCTGACATTTTTCGGGGCCAGTGTCGACGCGAGGGCACATCGGTGTCCCGCGCCACCCGATGATCTGGTTGAGCGTGCGCACCACGCGGGCTGCCAGTAGGGAGAGGTCGAGTTCAATGGCAAGGCTCTCGCGATTGACGTCATCAAGCACGTTCAGTGTCCGGAAGGATCGCCCATCACTGAGTTGGTCAGCCATGCGCCGAAGGCAGGCGAAGCCAACTCCATCGACCACATTGCGTTCGGCCGCTCTGGAACCGCCAGCGCTGCAGGCACGCCCTTCTTCGGCCCGTTCAGCGAAAAATCGCGGTGCGATTTCCATTCCGCCCCACCTTCCGCCAACGATTTGACGACGCCTGCCTGCGGCTCATATCTGACATTAGCGACGCGTCCCTGCCGTCATGCTTGCTGCGCCAGTTGTTACAGGTCGCTTTTCTGATCCCATGCCCGCGGCACAGATCAGGCGCAGGCACGCCGTACGCGCCCAGCTTCAGGATCGCCAGGTTCGGCGGCTCGGTAAATCCCGATCTGTCGGTAGCGCCTGCCTTCGGTTCATTCTCCTCTTCGTCGATGACCAACGCCGGAGACGCTTAGTTTTCAAGCCGTTTGATTTCAGGGAGGATTACCGCCAGGCCCGTTACAACGGTTTCATAGAGGGTTGGTTTTACAGTCTGAAGCCAGAGTTAACGGGCGTAGAGGGTGATGCGGGTGGAGGGTGCTTCCAGGATAACGAAGTCCGCCGCGTTGCCCTGGATGTTGGCCTCGCTCGAGTTACGAAAGCCAAGCGCGGCTAGCCTTGCTTCAATCTTTTCTTCGTAGCCGTCGGGGCAGAAGGCGCGGATGAACATGACCTGATCGTCGTTCGACAGAGCAGCCTCCAGGCCACCTTCGATGAGCCATCCACCCCCGAGGGCGGCGTCGATCTCTCTGGCATTCGCAGCTCGCAGCCAGCTCATGCCCATGCGGGCCGCCTGCCAGTATTCGGGGCCTTTGTAATGGAGCACCTCGCTGCCCCGGGCATAGAGTATGCGTCCCTGCCTGCGGGCTTCCCAGGCGGCGGCCGTCTGGAAATGCACGCAGGTTAGCGTAGGGGCGGCGTCAAAGCCGTTCTGCTCGGCAAAGGCGTAGGCGCCGGGAAAGTCTTCAAGTTTGACACGGTGCGCCAGTTCGTAGGCTGATGAGATGAAGGCAGCGACGGCCAGCAGCGCGCCCGTGACGGTCATTGCGCGAATGGGCTTAAGACGAGATAGCGCGTAACCGGCTCCCAGCGTTACACCAATTATGCTGGGCAGGAAAATGCGGTTGCCAAAGATCGGCTGGCGCAGATGCATTGCCATGATAACCAACGGGTAGGCGATTATGAGCCCAGCGAGAAGCAGGGCAAGGCCCTTGCGGCCGCTAAGCCAGGCAATGGGAATGGATAGAGTGGCAAGGGCGTAGAGAATAGCCTCGAAGGGCAGGGACAGATTGGCAAGGCCAGGGAAGCCGGTGACATTGCGGTAGTACCAGTGAACAAGGCTGAGTGGGATGCCATCGGCGAGACCGGGAAACGTGCCCGAGGCACCGGAGATGGCGATCAGCCAGGGCAGGGTGAGCACGAAAAGGATAACATTGCGAAGTAACCAGGCGCGCATAAAGCGCAGCCGGGCGGCTTCATCCTGTCCGCTCAGCAGGCCGCCGGCGAGACTTGAAAAGCCGATGAGTGCCATGGCAATCAGGCCAATGATGTGGCTGTAGATCGCAAATCCGCCGCCAATGATGTAAAGCGCGGCATAGATGGCCGGTCGACGCGCGTCGTGAACGACATGGCCAAGGGCGCCCCATACGGCGAGGATCAGCCCGAACACCACATATGGATACATCCGGGCGTCCTGGCTGAAATAAATATGGCCCGTAGAGAACGCGAACAGCAAACCGACAAAGATAGCTGCCCGGGCCGACAGTATGTCCCGTGTGGCCAGCATCAGGGCTGCCACCGATAGCGAACCGAAGAAGGCAACAGGCACGCGCGCAGCCGAGGTGTCGGGATTGATGAGGTACCAGACTCGCTGGATCACCCAGGTAAGGCTCGGATGGTTATCGATGTCTTCCCACAGGATGGCACCAAAATCCAGCCGGGCGAAAGCGAGCGTAACGGCTTCATCCATCCAGATGGGCGCGCCGCCCAGATTCCAGAAGCGCAGGACCGTCCCCGCGCCGACAATAGCGAAAAACCATAGCCACCAGCGGGCCACGGGCGCCTCTTCAGCCGCGACGAAAGCCTGCGCGCGCGTTTTCGCGTTGGTGATCCAGCCCATGATGCCCTCCCGGAAAGAGCCTGATCAATGCCTTTCCTGCCTATGGGGGGCAGAGGCGTAACCAAGCCTTTCCATCATTTCATAGAAGCCGGATGGAAGGTCTGCAAGCTGCTCCGCGGTTAGACTGGCGCGGCCACGGCCGATAGAATCCGGCGTGATGGGGCGCGTGACGGCTGCGTGATGGGCATGGCGCTCGACATCTGCAAGCCGCTCGGGCACGCGGATCAGATGGCCGGGTTCGAAACTCAGGCCGGCCCAGGCGAAGATGCGACGGAAGACATCTTCCGGTTCAGTCACCAGGTCTTCGTAGGAAATAGTGAGGGGGGGGCGGTCTGTATTCTTGAGGTGCTGCAGGCAGGCAGTGTTTGCATCGACCCAGCGTTGGGCAGAGCTGCGGATGTCGCGCATGTCGGCCTTTACCTGCGAAGCGACAACATCAAGGCCATCGCGCTTGAGGTAAAGATACCATGCATCGGGATAAGCTTTGACGATGTCTTTCAGATGGTAGGTGTTCCAGGGTGTCTTGTCGCCCCAGCGGTCAGATGTGAAGCCGTGTTCCTTTGCCATGAAGGCGTAGAGCGCATTGTAGAAGTGACGCAGTGTGCGCTGGTCCTTCGGTGCATCTTCCAACGCTTTGGTTAGCGGGGTGAAGCTGTCGATCTCGAAATCAGCGCGGTGGGGATGGCGGTCGAAGAAGGCACAGGCGAGCCAAATCTTTTCGCGCCAGGTGAGGCGGTGCCATTTGGACCAGCGCGAAATTATTTCGCCGAAAACATAGGTTTCCGGCGGGATGTAGATCTGGCCAGAGGCCATCAGTACACGGCGGGTTAGTGTATTGCCGGAACGGGGGGCGCCGATGATGAAAAGAGGCGGGGTCTGAGAGGTCATGAAGGGGTGCCTATGCCTTGCTGCGCAGGCGGCGGCGGTGGAAACCGGCCCACCGGCGCGCTGCTGTAAGAGGGGAAGCGGCGATGCGGCCCTGCCGGGAGAGGGTACCGCGGTCGCGCGCGAGACTTTCGAACCGGGCAGGAACCGCGTCTGCCGCAAAAGAAGTGATGCACCATTCGCGGGCAGCCATGGCTGCTGCGCGGGCCCCGGGCAGATCTGCGCGCAGGGTATCAAGCGCGGCGGAGACCTCTTGCGGCGCGCAATAGATCGCATGCCGGCCAAAGGTCGCCTCAAGACCAGGCTGGAGGATGCACCGCGCGCCCATGAGCATGGCCTCGGCCACGGTGCGCCCGAAGGTTTCTGTCCAGCGGGAATGGTGGAAGTAGGAGAAGACGTCAAGGCTGCCCAGGAAGGCCGGAACAGGTTCTGCATTGAAGGGCAGTATATCCCAGGCCGCAGTGTCGAGGCCCATCGAGGTGAAGAACGCCCGGTCTGTGCCCATCGTGCGGATACGGGTCTGCGCGTCGGCGGGAAGGCTGGCAGCAATTCCCGCAGGGGTGTCACCCCACTTATCCGGATGCGGACGGCCGTGGCGGCCGACCGTGAGCACCTGGCTGGTAAACTTTGTGCGGCCTGGCTGCCACTCGCCGGTGTGGAAGCTGTTGGGCCAGTCCTGCTCGGTCAGGCGAAGCAGCGGCGCGAAGCTGCTTAGCTGAGCGCGGCAGATGCCGGAGATCGGTGCCCAGAAGGGGTTGGTGCGGAACTGGCGGGCGATGCGGCGCTGAATGGTGAAAGGATCATAACCGAGCGCCCCGTCGCCCTTGAACGGCGCCTGGTGGCATATGACGACGCTGGCAGCCGCCTCGACAATGATAGGGTTTGTAATGCGTGTCTGGAAGGGTTCGGGATGGTGGAAGAAGGCCGCGCGGGCGCGCGCCGGTCGGTCGTCGGCAACAGGCTCCACGCCTGGAAGATCGAGCAGGGCGGAGAGTTTCGGGTTGGGTGTCTCGTGCGGCTGGAAAAAACCGGTGCTGTTGACGAAATGCAGCCCAACCTTGAGCCCGCCTGACTGGAGGGCGCGCACATCAGTTTCCACGGCCATGGCCGTTCCGCCCATGAAGCGGGGATCAACGAGAATGAGGGCGTCATAAGCTGGCGTCGTCACGGGCGCGGGTCCGGTTAATTAACAAGGAGGAGGCGAACCCCCAACGCCTAGCAAAAGCCGTGCCTTGCGCAATCAGTTTCCCTGCGCGGGCGGGGGCTTCAGCCGGTGCCCGGGCATGCGCAGCAGGCCAAAACGAGCCTGCAGCCGACCAGCGCCGCTGAGGAAGCGTGCCAGAATGAAGCGCTGCGCAGGCATTTCCACAAGCTTGTGGATAAGCAGGGCCGTGGCAATCAACAGGGCAAAGACGATGATGAGGGCAACCCAGGGGGGGATGTTGGCGGAGTTCAGCCAGTGCAGGTAAATCATACCGGGGCGCTCATGGAAGAGATAGAGCGGATAAGAGGCGAGGCCGATCGCGATGACCGGTTTCCAGGTGAGGGGCTTCAGGAGTGGGCTGCCTGTGAGGAACATGATGAAGGGCAATCCGGCCATGGCAAGCATGACGGCATTGCGGGGGGCAAAACTGGCAAATTCTACCCCGCCCGGGCCAATAATGAGGATCGTGCCAAAGAGAATGGCCATGGACGCCATGATCGCGAGCAGGCTGAGCACAAGGCGCTGGCCGGGCTCCCGCCATTTCCAGCTAACGAGGCCGAGAGTGAACCAGCCGAGCATTTCCGGTTGGACGATGAGGCCGAGAGACCAGAGACCGCTCGACAGCGGCATGGCGGCTTCGATCATTATGTCCAGCCCGAGAGAAAGCGCCTGCAACCCCGCCCATACCCAGAGGAAAAGCGCACGCGGACTGATCCAGTAGGCGAGCGCCACCAGTGCGTAGAAACGCACTTCACACCAGAGCGTCCAGTAGACCCCTTCCACCCAGCGGGGCCTGTCGGCCTGCTCTATGCCGAAGATGGCGGCGGTGAGATCAGGGGGTACAAAGACGATCGAGGAGAAGTACTCCACCGGCGTGACCTGCCAGCGGGCGACATTTTCATACACATAGGCGATGCCGGAGGCATTGATCAGTATCGCGGACAGGCTGGCGCAGAAGATCATGGCAGGCCAGAGGCGCGCCGCGCGCCGGATGGTAAAGTCGGCAAGACCGGTCGTTTTCTCCAGCGTCATCATGATGACGAAACCGGAGATCAGGAAGAAGAGACTAACCCCGACTTGCCCGGCGACCTGTAAAGGCAGGAAGGTGGCGAGGGCATCTCCGTGCGGATAGATCGTGGGGTAGAACATCGGCTCGGCCCAGCGGGCGAGGAGATGGAAGGCGACGACCATCAGCGCCGCCAGGCCCCGCAGCCCGTCCAGGACTTCCAGGCGCTGACCGGATGCGGCAGTGATACTGGTTACCGGCGTGGCGGTCATGATGCTCTCTACTTGGTCATCGCGGACTGCGCGGAAGATTTGTGCTGCCCCAGGTGGCGCCGGGGAAAGTTTTGGGCAATCAGCGTACGTCCGTCAACTGAAAGGCGTCGTTCCAATGCGGTCGTTTGCCGGGCAAACAGAACAACTTCATCTACGCATCCTCAAACACAGGCTGGATCAGGCCTTGTCCGGGAAGAATGGTCTCGATAGGCGGCCTCCGGCGCGGGGACAGAAAGATAGGGAACGCCGGGTAAAAGCGGCAGGATGATCATGTCGAAACCGCTGGTAGCCAGCTATCGGGTGACCTGAGAAGCTCGCATCCCTGATTTATTTCGACAGTCAGGCCCTTTCTGAACCGCTCCCCAAAGTACGCGCATCACCACCTGCCAGGGCAGTATGGAGGCGTTGTTCCCACCCGATCAGAACTGCCTGTCGAGGTATTCCAGATAGTCTATCAGAGCCTCAGTGACGCGGGGGTCATTGATGCCGGAAGCGGGCATGTAGCTGTCAGCAAAGGCATCGGGATTGTCGAGGAAGGCCGTGAGGCTTTCCCGGTCCCAGTTGCCCTTCCTGGATTTCAGGCCGTCGGAGTATCCGGCAAAGGCGGTTTCCCCGATGGGGTCATTGAAGATCTTGGCGAGGCTGGGGGCTTTATCATCGTCACCAATCTGGAAGGAATGGCATTCGACGCAGCGGCCCATAGCCGTGTCGACACCGGACTTTACGCCGCGGGGCAGGTCTGCAGTTGCCAGCCAGTTCTGGAAGCGTTGTCCCTCATCAACCCGTTGGAGCGGGGAGAGGAATATCAGTTCTGAATTATCCGTCCACAGCACGATGCGGCCGTCGGTGTGCTGGTGAACATAGCGCACGCGCGAGCCAATCTCTATGCGCTCCGAATAGACGGGTATCTGTCCTTCCATCCGTATCCGGAATAGAGAGAGGTCAGACAAGGCCGAGACGAGGAGGTCTCCCTCCCAGCTTTCATCGAAGCCGTTGATAAGCGCCATGCCGGAGACGGCAACGGAAGGCATCCAGGCAAAGACTGGCCTGGCGAAGCTGTCATGCCGGCCAAAAGAGATCGCGCCCGGGATAGGGGTGCCACTATAGGTGGTGCCGTAGCTTTCCAGCGGCCAGCCATAATTGAGACCGTCTTCTATGATGTTGAGTTCGTCCCCCCCTCGCGGGCCGTGCTCGGCGACGAGAACGGTCCCATCCTTTAGGGCGGCGATGCCCTGCATGTTGCGGTGGCCCATGCTAAGGATGCGGCCTTCTCCGGTTTCCACATCGACCAGCAGCGTCTTGCCATACATCGCATCAGGATCCTGCGCGATGCCAGGACCGGCCGAGCGCATGCCGTCAAGATGGAAATCCCCGCTGGTGAGGATGATGGAGGAAGGCGCCTGGAACACCATGCGGCCACCGGCCATGTGGCCTTCCATCGCCAAGTGTTCCTTCTTGAACTCCAGGCAGGGAGTGGTGCGGAAGATGACTTCCCAATCCTGCGGGGAAGCAGAGACCTCATCTATACTCGTGGCGCCGACGGGCAGGGGAAGTTTTGCAAGGGCATTGGCGTAGCAGCTGCCTTCGGGATTGAACTCTGTGTAGGATGCAACCAGCAGCGGGCCGGAGGGAGCCTCAACATACATCAGGTCATTGTAACGCAGGTATCCACGATGGAAAGAATAGTCCGCATAGTCCGGATTGTCCGGCAGGGCCTGGTAGGCGGTCTGGTTGTTGTCCGGGCCCATGACGGCGGTCTCGCGGACGTCGCCGGGGCCGGAGGACGCGTAGATTTTGCCATTATAGGCGAGGAGCAGCACATTTTCGCCAAATGAAGTGAGCCCCCCGCCATTGCGGCTGAGCATGTTGGTATCGTTTGGGTCGCGTCCCGTATCAACGAGCGCGACTTTTGCCTCAAGGCGCAAAAGCGCAGAATTGTAAACGGTCGACTCCAGCTGGGGTGGAAGCTTACGGCCGAAGAACACGTTTTCGAGTTTGTTTGTGACCTTGGCAAAGAAGGGATAGGCAGGGCCCACCGCGCGCTCGCCCGAAACGAAGCCGAGGAAGAAGATGAAGGCGAGGAAGCCTGCCACTATGGCGCCAAAGCCGGAAAGCTGGAGCCAAAGCGGAAGACCGCGCAGCCTTGCCCATGCTGCTTGAAGCCGGCCTGAGAGGGTCATCTGTTATCCTGACTTTGAGGTTTTCTGGAAGGCTGCCTATTTGGCCGCTGTGGCGAGGGTGTGGCTGGCCTCCGTCTTGCGGCTGGAGGCGGGCATGGTGAGCGGCGGGTTGGTGGGCGAGGTTACATCGGTGGTGCCTGAAGCCAGGGTGTCCATCAGCAACCGGGCCATGCGGTTGCCATCGCGGACAGCATAATTGGTCCCCCGGTCCATCGGATAGATTTGGCTGAAATTGCACATCAGGACACCGGGGCAGGGTGTTTCATGCGGCACCAGCTTGTTTTCCTCAAAGCCAATGTCAACGATGTGCTGCGCATTCCGCATACGGAAAAGGCCATCATCGATAATCTGGCTGGGATCGAAATCCGGGAACATCTTCTTCAACTCTGCATACCAGAGGGCTTTGAGTTCCTCGGCTGGCATCGACATGTATTTGTGTTCGGGCGGAATGTAATCACCAATGTAATATATGTTGTTGCCGTCAAAGGACTCGGTGCCGATCAATGCGGAGAAAGACAGGAACACCACAAAAGGCGAATTGGGGGTGTTTATGTTGTGCCAGTAGAAGTCGGTGATCTTCTGCGGCGTGCAGAAAGAGAGGACGGCGGCATCAAGATACTCTACCGAGCGGATCTTGTCGAAATAGGTAGAATTGATGGATTCGTAGTCGGCAATCATCTTTGCCAGGACATTTGACGGGACGGTGGCGAGCACCCGGTCAAACCGCTGTTCTTCCCCGCCTCTCAACGTGACGACGACTTCACCTGTAGCCGGATCGTGCCAGAGCTTTTCGACAAAGGTGTTGAAGCGCACATCATAGCCTGCTGCGCGAACCGGAGCCTCCAGCGCTTCAATCACGGTCTTGAAACCACCATCAAAATAGCCGAGCGCTTCGCCGCCGAGCTTGGCATCGCGCGAATCCACGCGCTGAAGCACGCGCCCCCAGAGCCAGGACATTGTAACCTTATCATAGTAGCGGTCGAACTTGCCACGCAGGAGCGGTTCCCAGATCACGTCTGTCACGGCGCGCCCGGCAAATTTGCGGAGCCATTCCAGCGCAGTGATCTCCGAGAGCTTTCGCCAGTTGCGTTCGCGCTGCAGCCAGAGAACAGTGACACCTGCGCGGATGCGGTCAAAGAAGCTGATGGGAGTGAACCGGAGCAGGTCGATCGGGCTTTCCATCGGATAGAGCTTTCCATCGTAATAGGTGGAAACCGAAGATTTGTGAAAGCTGAGTTTGTCCGTCAGGCCCAATTCCTTGACGAGGGCGAGTATGTATTCATCCGTTTTATACAGGAAATGGTAGGCTTGTTCCATTCTGTAGCCGGCAAGGTCGTAGCCTGCGGCAAGGCCGCCGAGACAGTCACCGGCCTCGAAAATGGTAACGGCAACATCTTCCTTGGTGAGCCGGTAAGCGGTCGTCAGACCGGTCAGGCCGCCACCAATGATCCCGATACGTGGCTTTGTCATGATTCAATAATCCTTGAACTTTGATGTTACGGGCTGACGGCACCACCGGTTTTGCGGAAAGTGATCTTGGAGTTGAGGAGGTACTGGACGATGAATACAGCCGGCAGGGATAAAACCTTGCCAATATTTGCCCCGACTACTGCATCCGTGAATACTTGCTGGACAGAGATGATTATGGCGTAACCGACCGCATAACCGATTGCGCAGACCACGCAGAAACTGAAGAAGCGTAGCCAGGCATGATTGGTGGTCTTGAAATTGTGTCGCGCGTTGATCACGAAGCTGAAAACGACCGCCGTCGGCACTGAGACCGAATGGGCCATCAGTTCGGATGTGTTCACCAGATTGAACAGGATGAAGAACAGGGCGAGGTCGATCGCGCTCGCCATTCCGCCGATGAGCAGGTATTTAAGGATCTGCTGATGTTGCGCATACAGGGCCTGAAGCTTTGTGATGAGGCCGGTGCTTTTGGCTGGATGCAGGTTTTGGCTGGTCATGGTGTCAAACTCTCTTGCCGGACCTTGCCGGTTTCCTATTTCATGCAAGTTTTGGTCCGGGGGTGTTCTTCATCGCGGGCACACTTGTCAGCCAGGGCGTTTAGGGGGCGTGCCTCTTATTTCGCAAGGAAGCTGAAGCATGCCCTCCATTTGGCTCAAGCCCCAGCCCCTTGCGCGAACCCTCGCCTACGCTGCCTGTTGATCGCCAGCATGCTTCAACGATGCCCGTCGTCTAACCATGATGCTGGGATATTTCGCGCGGCCCCAGACGAAGGCGTTTGTGGCAACATAGTTCCACACGACCGTTATCAGTGCGCCAGCCACTGCCGGTATGAAGACCGAGAGCGTGGGGTAATCTTCATGCAACACGCTGGCGACGCCGACATTACCAAGGATGCCGACAGAGCAGAGCGTCGCGAAGACAAGGAACCCGAAGTAGAACTTTGCCCCCCTCAGCTGGCGGTCAGAATAGGTGACGAGGTTGTTGACGGTGTAGTTAAAGCCCATTGCAACGAAGGTCGCCACCAGCTGGGCGCTTACGAAGCCGTCTCCTGCCCCGCGATTTCCCAGAAGCAATAGCGCCGGAAAGAGGACCGCCAGATGCACCAGAATGCCGATGGAGTTGATGAAGGCGAACGAGATGAAGCGCGCCGGTAGCGGCAGGATCGAGCTGATCCTCTTCTCGATGAAGAAGAGGAAGAACTCGTACATGACCCGGTTGTCGAGCTTGGAGGCGCCGTGCTTGCGTTCACGGAAGCGGAAGGGCACCTCGACCACACGCGGGCGCGGGCGGGCTGAGACGATCAAATCCATCAGAACCTTGAAACCAAGCTCTGACAGATCGGGCAGCGCGCGGCGCACGACATCCCGGCGCACAACGAAGAAGCCGGTCAGCGGGTCTGTCATGTCGAGCTTGAAGATGAGGTTGGACAGCTTGATGCCATTGTTCGAGATTGCCGCGCGCTTGGCAGAGGAAAGCCCCTTTGCGCCATCGGCCAGCAGGAAGCGGCTGGCCGAGACGAGGTCAGCCTCTCCATCGCGAACCTGGCGGTACATGTCTGGCAGCACGCTTTCATCATGCTGCAGGTCCCCGTCCATAACGGCGACGATATCAGCCGACGCCGCAAGTGCCCCTTCAATTACCGCTGAGGCGAGGCCGCGGCGGTTATGGCGTGAGATAAGGCGGACGCGACGATCTTCGCGAGCGATTGCGCGCACGATGTCTGCTGTCCCATCAGGGGAGCCATCGTCTACAAAGATCAGCTCCCAAAGAATACCCTTCAGGGCTGCATCCAGCCGGTTGACCATCTCATGGATGTTCTTGCTTTCATTGTAAGTGGGTACGACCACTGAAAGCATTGTTTCTGCATGAATTGTAGTATCCTCAGAATGCCTGGCTGCCATTCCGTCTTCGCCCAGTGCCATTTTCGTCCCCACGAAGCATTACACCCACATGCGCGCACTACGGCGCGTCATTCTACCAAAAGTTAAAAACTCAGCGCTTCAGTGTCCAAAAAAATGCGCTTAAGTCTTTCAATAGTAACTGTAAATCTAGGCGTTGGAAATACTGGCGCCGTGCGGCGTGATGGAAAGTTTGACTTTTTTGTGTTCAGAAGTGCTTGCGCGTTTCGTTTGAACAGATTCCGGTCACTTTCTATGTGGCTTGCTGCCCTTTGCGTTACGCCGCGACCCGGAATAGTTGCAGCGTATTGAAGTGGGCCTGGTCTGGCGTTCTCCGGTCAGGCGATGGGTGCGGTCTCTTCCCGTTATAAAAGGAAAGGTACCGGCCGATCCCGGCGCGGGCGTCCGGAACGCTGGCACAGGCCCGGAGGCAGATCGCCTCGTATTTGATGGAGCGCCAGAGCCGCTCGACAAAGACATCATCCTCCCAGGCACCGCGGCCGTACATGCTGATCCAGATGCCGCGGCCTTTCAGGGCCCTGGTGAACAGGGCTGAGACAGACGCCCACCTCCATCGGGATCGACAGCCGCCAGGCAGGCACGCTCAGGCTTAACCCGTCGACGACGGCGAGGAGATACACAACGCCCCCGCCATCGGCACCTGGGTGATGTCAATCGCCCAGACATGGTTCGGCCGGGGCACCGACAGCTTGCCCAGGAGGTAAGGGTAGACCTTGGTGGCCGGGCCCGGGTTTCGACGTGTTCGGCTTTCGGTCGAGCGCTTCGATGCTCATCGGCTTCATCATTCTGGAGACATCCAGCCGGCCTATCTGCTGGCGTTGGCTGGCTCACTTCTGTGTGCCCGGCAACATGGCCGATCTGCAGGCAGAAATCTCACCTGACCTGGCTGTTCAGATTTCCCAGGCCAACTCTGGCAGCCCTGGCATTTCAGCTCGATTGCGAACGGCCGGGCGAGGAAACGCCTCATTAATGACAGAATTTGAACCGTATTTCTCATAATAATACGACTTAGCAACTGTGCTTTAAATCGCTGTTAAGGCTTCGCTGTTGTAGATCAGGTTATGTCGCGTTTTAGCCAAATGATGCCAATGAAAACAGGCGCCTTCACAGACCCCGTTTCGGGAGTACGCGAGAATGATAGTGCAATTTTGAACGAATTCAGCGGACAAAAACTGCCTGTCTGGCTGCGGCTTCTGACTATTGTTGGTCTGAGCGCCGGGCTTTGGGGCGCCATCATCTGGGCGTTCATTTCGATCTTTGGCTGAGACAGCGCCCATCTGGTGCGCGATAACGGTTGGATTCTTGCACATCCTGGTATGAATGGATCCCGGTGTTGCGCCAGGAGACAGTCTAACTTCATGAGGGGGTGAGGAATGCCGGGAAAAGTGCTTGTTTTAGGTGGGGCGGGCTATGTCGGTAGCCATTGTTGCCGCGCATTCTCGGACGCAGGCTGGGAAGTCACGGTTTTCGACAATCTCTCGACCGGCTGGCGCGACCTGGTGCGCTGGGGCGATCTGATCGAAGGCGATCTGAACAATACGAGGGACATTGAAGCAGCCTTCAGCGCCGTGAAGCCGGGCGCGGTTGCCCACTTTGCCGCGTCCACGCTGGTGGGCGAGTCCGTTACCGAGCCTGGCAAATACTACCGCAACAACACCTTTGCAAC
This sequence comes from Hyphomonas sp., assembly GCF_018402285.1. GTDB lineage: Bacteria > Pseudomonadota > Alphaproteobacteria > Caulobacterales > Hyphomonadaceae > Hyphomonas. The sequence goes on from NZ_JAGYJH010000002.1 coordinate 98,880, forward strand.
GCTCAACCTCCTGGACGCCATGCGCCGCCACGGAACGAACTCGATTATCTTTTCATCGACATGCGCGATCTTTGGTCATGCGCAGACCGACCTGCTGGCCGAAGACCATCCCTGCAACCCGATTAACCCCTATGGCATGTCGAAGCTGATGGTCGAGCAGATGCTTGCCGGCTTTGATCATGCACATGGTATCCGCTCCGCCTGTCTGAGATACTTCAATGCCGCCGGCGCTGACCGGGACGGGCTGATCGGAGAGCGCCATGCCTGCGAGACGCATCTGATCCCGCTGGCGCTCAAAGGCGCCTATGATCCCGGCTACGCCTTCACGATCAACGGGACGGATTTTGATACGCCCGATGGCACCGCGCTGCGTGACTATATCCATGTTGAAGACCTCGCTGAAGCCCATCTCCTGGCCCTCAACGCCCTTGAAAGCGGCGCGCCGTCCAACGCCTTCAATCTGGGCACCGGCCGGGGCACGAGCGTTGCCGAAATTGTAGATGCTGTGGAACGGGCAACCGGCCGCCGCCTGCCGCGCAAGACAGGTCCCCGCCGCCCGGGCGATCCTGCCCGCCTGATTGCCGCTCCGGACAAGGCAAAGGAAATCCTCGGCTGGACGGCAACCCGTTCAGACGTCGACAACATCATTACATCTGCGCTCGCCTGGCATCAGAAAGACTGGGCGGTAAACCAGGAAGCCAGCTTGCAGGGTTAGTCCGCCGGCTCGCAACAAATTCGTGGACTGAGGACCTTTCGGGTGGAACAAGTTACTGTCATCATTCCCTGCTACAATGCGGAAGCCTTTATCAGGATCGCCATCGACAGCGCGTTGAACCAGACCGTTCCGGTGAAAGTTGTTGTCGTTGACGATTGTTCGACGGATGCAAGCTTCGCGCTGCTCCAGTCCATGGCGGAAGCTGAGCCTCGCCTGACCGCAGTTCGCCAGCCAAGGAATGGCGGCCCGTCCGCCGCGCGCAACGCAGCGCTGCGCCTCGTGACAACGCCGTGGGTCGTCAACCTGGATGCCGATGATTACATGCTGCCGGACCGCCTTCGCAGGCTGGTGGCGCATGGCGAGGCGCAGAAGCTCGATTTTGTGGCTGACGACGTTATCCGCGTGGAGCCCGGACAATCTCCCGGCAATGGTATTCGCGTCTGGAAGGATGAACTGATTGGATCGGTGCCCATGGGGCTCGCCCGTTTCGTTCGGGAAAACCTCGCGAAATATTGCGGCCCGCGCCGGGAGATCGGCTACCTCAAGCCATTGATGCGGATGGAGTTCCTCCGCCAGAACACTCTCTTCTTCCGGGAAGACATGCGCCTGGCAGAAGATTTCGAGTTCTACGCCCGTTCGCTTGCCCTGGGCGCGCGTTGGGAGGTTATCGATCCGTGTGGATACATTGCTGTCAGCATGCCGGAATCCCTTTCCAAGGCCTATCCAACCTCCGCGATCGGAAAAATGGTGGAAGGGGATGAAGCCTTGCTGAAAACGCCTGGTCTTTCATCTGATGACCGCGCGGCCCTGAAGGAGCACCTGCACTATACCCGGACCGACTATGCCTGGCGCACGATGATCGATGGCGTACGGGCGAAAAGCCCGGGCCTTGTGTTGCGCGCCCTGATGCAGCCTCCGGCTGTCGCGGGCAAGGTCGTGTTCCGGATGGTAAAACATCTTCTACGCTTGCCCATCCTGCCGCCCCTGCCGGACGAGCCTCGCAAGACGGCGCGCGAGTCGGCTGGTCTCGCCCTTACCTGACATCAAATTTGTCAGCCTTCCGTTCACCCAGCAGCATGCGCTGCTCCAGGCGCCGGCGCAGCGAGCCATAATAAGCTTCCAGGAACGCAAGATCTGTTTCCCCAGGCTGCTGCGCCCATCCGATCTTTGTGCGGATGCGCGCGGCTACCTGCCGCTTGACCTCAACCGTGGACTGGCGAAGCACGTCCTCCAGAACATGCAGCTCATGGATGCCGTAGGCTTCTGCTTGCGCGGTTGTGAAATTGAAGCGGGACCCGGAGTCCGGGACGCTATTTGCTGACGTAATGTCGTGCATCAGCTTTGTTTTCGGAGAGCGGATGACCCAGGTGCCCGCGATAAGGTCGCCCACGCGCATCTTGTCCTTGTTGAAGATCGGGAACAGCAGGAATACCCCCGACCAGAGCAGGCCGAACAGCGCCATCCAGCCGCTCGCCTCGTCCCCGCCCATCAGCGCAAACTGGAAAGGCAGGCCGATCTCGATCTCGCGGATGAAGTTACGCGCCAGAACGGAGTTGGCAGTCAATCGGCCGCCATTGCGCGCCGCTACCCGCAGGCCAAGCGCCCGCTTGCCAGGCGTTGCGGCCCGCTGCCCGATCTCGAAGAAGATGTAGTAGAAATTCCGGACAAAGAAGAAGAACACCAGCCAGAAGGCGAAAGCGATATTTGAGCTGCCCTCGCCCAATCCGGCCATCAGGAATGAAAGGCCAAACAGCGTGGCAATCACGATGGCCCACTGGATGGCAATGTCGATCAGGAAGGCGCCTGCGCGCTCGGCCGCGGTCGCAAGCTTCAGGCGGATGGCGGCGCCCTCCGGCGTCACCAGCCGGCGGATGAGCTTGGACTGGCGCATTTCCTCGGCCATGCGCGCGCGGCGCTGTGTAGCAGCCTCAATGCTGACCCCTGGACGCTGCCGCTTGTTCGGCGAAGGGGTGGCCGTGTTCGTCATCCGCGCCGCTCCTCGCGCCGCATGTAGAAGTAGAGCATCCACCAGACGCCCGTTGCAGCTGCGATCGTATAGCGTGCAACATCGGAATTGATGAGCTGCCGGCCAAAGCCCTCAAGCAGGGCCGCAATGATCAGCATCACCACGCAGCCCATGGCAATGGTCGCGGCTTTCTGGCCGGCCGATCGTGCTGACGCGAGCCGGGTCTGTGCCCCCGGAAAAGCAACCGCCCCGCCGATGATAAAGCCTGCTGCGCCCGCCAGGATGATAGCGAAAATCTCGGTCACGCCATGGATCATCAGCCAGCCGGTGAACTCGAAGCCGAGCCCCTTGTCCCAGAACACGGCATACATCGATCCGATCATCACACCGTTATAGACAAGCAGCCACGCGGTCGGGATGCCGAACGCAAAGCCCAGCGCAAAGGCAAACAATGCAATCTGCGCGTTGTTATTGAAGAGGTAACTGGAAAAGGCGGTCAGCTGCCCGTCGCCATGACCGTCCGTATAGATCGTGCTGCGCAGGTACTCGACTGTCGCGTCGGGATTACGGCCTTCGAAAAAGCTGTGCCCGTGAAAGGTCCAGTACCATTCCATGTCCTGAAGGCAGAGGAAGAAAGCCAGGCCCCAGCCGCCGAAAAAGAAGAGGGCCGACAGCAGCGTCGGCCACACGGCCCCGCGCACGGCCGCCGGCCAGTCGCTGCGCAGGAACACCATCATGCGTTCGCCAATGGTTGTGCGCGCGCCGTAGACGAAGAAATAAGCCCGCGTGCACAGGCTCTCCAGATAAGCGATCACATTCTGGTCGAGGGAGATGGAGCGGGCGACCGACAGCGAGGATACCGCCTGCCGGTATAGTCGGGGCAATGCCAGCATCTGCTCGTCGGTCAGGCTTTTCACCCCGCCATTCTCCGCCCGTGTCAGGATCAGGTCGAGCTTCTGCCAGTCGGCCTGGCGTTCTTCACGGAAACGGTAGGATTTGAGAAGGTCGCCGCTCACAGCATGTCCCTCTGCTTGATCTGAAGGTAGCGCGAAACCAGTTCTGCCCCGAAATGCTCCGGCCGGGTCTCAATGATCTGCACGCCCATCCGCTGCAGCCGCCGGAAAACGACGTCGCGCTCTGACAGCAACGTGTCGGCAATTACGGCCCGGGCGACATCCTCGCTCTTCTCCGGCAGCGCGTCCGCCATGGTGGCGAGGGCCTCATCCTCGAAGGTCGCAAACAGGACAAGATGCCGGTCGGTCAGCCGTTTCACATTCTCCAGCATCAGTTCGGCCGAGATGGTGTCCACGAAATCGGAGAAGATGATGATCAGGCTGCGCCGCTCAAGCCGCGCTGCCAGGTGTGTCAGGGCGAGTGTAAAGTTTGCCTCTTCGTCTGAATAGTCCATCTCCGCAACGGTTGCCTGCGCCTTTGGAAAGCTGCTTGTTCCGGTGAGAAAGCCGCTGGTTACGCCGGGCCTTGAGGAAAATCCGTAGAACATCGTCCGGTCACCCGAGCGCAGGGAGACATAGGCGAGCAGCAGGCCGGCCGTTACCGCGCGGTCGATCTTCGCCACCCCGCCCAGAGGCTCGCTCATAAGCCGGCCGGTGTCGAAGGCAAAGACGATGTTGTGGTTGCGCTCGGTCTTGAATTCCTTGGCCAGCAGGTGGCGGTGGCGGGCGGAGTGTTTCCAGTCAATCGCGCGCCGGTCCATGCCGGCGGTAAATTCGCGCAGCGCGTCAAACTCGCTGCCATCGCCGCGCTCGATCTGTGTCTTGATGCCGAACTCCGCGTCCCGCGAGAACAGGCGGATCGCCTCGTCGCGCACCCAGCGGACATTGGGGGTCACGGGAATGTCCACGCCGATCTCGTGGACATGCCGCTTCTGGACAAGCCCCATCGGTCCGCGCCACCGGCTCCACAGACAAACGACTCGCGCCATCCCCCGGCGACCTGGCGATAAGTCCATCTCGTAGTGCCGCTCCCGCGCGTCCCATCCGCGCAGGCCCTGCGGGTCAGGCTGGGGAATGAACTCGTTGGTCTCCAGCTGGATTTCAATTCGCTCCGGCAACGGACCAGTAGCAAAGCGCAGCTTGAGCGAAGCGGTATCCCTCTCCCCGACATAGAGCAGCGGCGGGAGCCCCGCTTTAACCTCATACGCCCTCAGACGCGCGCCCAGCAGCCCGTCCATCAGCACGATCCCGCTGACGCCCGCAATCCATCCTGCCGACAGTATCCAGAGACCCGGCGCAAGCAGGGCAATGGCAAGGAGCAGGGGCATGCCCATCAGCATCAGGAAAACGGCGCGGGGGGTAGGTGAAATCACCGTGGCGCCGCCGTCTGCTCGATGATCCCGGACAGGGTTTCGTCGGTGGTCCGCCCCTCGATGTCGGCCGCTGGTGACAGGATAACACGGTGGCGCAAGGCGGGCAGGGCGAGTGTCTTGACGTCATCGGGGATCACGAAATCACGCCCGTCCAGCGCCGCGCGGGCGCGCGATCCCATGGCCAGCGCCGCGGCCGCGCGCGGGCTGGCCCCGGTTTCCAGCGCGGGCGTTTCACGCGTCGTGCGGACGATGTCGACGATATAGGAAATTATCTCGTCATTGAGGCGCACCTGCGACACCGCGTTGACCGCCGCGTCGAGGTCTGCTGCGCTCAGCACGGGCTGCACGCCGAAGGCTTCCGGCGTCTTCATCCCGGTGCGTGTTCCGTGCTGGGCCACGATGCGGATTTCTTCCTCGCGCGTGGGGTATTCCAGATTGTGCTTGAACAGGAAGCGGTCGAGCTGCGCCTCGGGCAGGGGATAGGTTCCCTGTTGCTCGATCGGGTTCTGCGTCGCGATCACGGTGAAGCGCGGGTTCAGCCCATAGCTTTCCCCGTCAATCGTCACCTTGCGCTCCTGCATCGCTTCAAGCAGCGCCGCCTGCGTCTTGGGCGGGGTACGGTTGATCTCGTCGGCCAGCAGGATGTCGGTAAAGATCGGGCCCTTGGTGAGGCTGAACTGGTTGGTCTGGAAATTGAAGAGGTTCGTGCCCAGAACATCCCCGGGCATCAGATCCGGCGTAAACTGGATGCGGCCGAACTGAAGCGAGATCGCGCGGGAGAAGCATTGCGCCAGAAGTGTCTTGGCTGTCCCAGGCGGCCCCTCCAGCAGTACGTGTCCGGATGAAAAGAGGGCGACAAGAAGCAGGTCAACGCTCCCGTCCTGGCCGATGATGGCCTTGCGCACTTCGGTGCGGATACGATCCGCCAGGTTCCGGATTTCAGCCACGCTCATGCATAGTTCTCCTGATGATTTCCCTGCGCCAATGGTGCAGCTCCCGTGCGCTTTGCAAGAGATCCTCCCGGTTGGCGGCGAGTTCCTTGATGGCTATTTCGAGTTCAGAGAAGGACCGGCCATACGCTTCAGCGGGACCCATCCTGTCATAAAGTTCCGTCAGCTGACTTTCAGTCAATGATTTCGGCAGGCCCAGCGCCCGCGCCAGGCGGCGGCGAATGAGGCTCACATAGCCTGGCGCCATCCGGGTTTCCCGGCGCGCCATGGTCACGAGGCCGGCTGAGTTGTCTGCCAGTGCCTGCTTGCCCAGCGCAATGGCGCGGGCCTCCCGGGCCGGCGGCCCGAAGCGCACGGTCGCCGCCCAGCCCAGAAGCAGCGCGCTCGCCAACGCAATCAGCGTCGCGCCGATATAGGGAACGCTGAACAACATCTTGAGCAGGTTTTCAGAGCGGGAGAACCCGTGCAGCGTCGCGTCCATCAGGATCGGTTCGCCATCCGAGCTGCGCAGATAATTTACCAGGTTCGTCGCAAAGATCGCGTTCTCGACCCTTGCCAGCCCGAACGTATTGATCATGTCCGGATCGCTGAGGATGTAGACGCCCGTATCAGGGTCGTATGCGACCAGCGCGCCGTCATCGCTTCCGATAACGGTCTCCAGCGCGTCTGACCGTATCAGCTGCAGGCGCACATCCGGCTTCACGGCCCCGGCATCGAAGTCGCCGTTCAGTTCGTCAGGTTTGCTCACCCGCAAGACTTCGGCGTCTGGATAGATACGCCGTATCCGGTCGTTGAGTTCGCGCGCGTCGATAAAGCGCGTGTCGGCCTGGCGGCTGGGATTAAGCGGGTCGGGCCGGCCATACCATTTGGGAAGCACGGCGAGCGCGGGTAGCTGGAACGCCGTATCCTCCAAAGCATCGAAATCTCCGAAGGCAGGCAGGGTCAGTATCATCAGGCCCCAGTCGCGTGTCTCCAGATTGCGCTCCAGACGGGACACGCTGACAGGATATCCCTGCGCCTCCATCAGGCGCACGAAGCCGTTATACCCGAGTGCCGAAGTGGAGTAAGGATGATCGCCCGCCTGATCGCGCTGGCGCAGTTCCGGCGCCCAGCCGGCCAGCACAAGCACGCCGCCGAAAGAGATCACGGCAATCGCCACCATAATCGCCACTGTGCGGGCAGAAAAAGGAGACTCGCTCACGCCGTTCATGCCCAGCCGTCCCCGAAAGCAAAGTCCTCATAGCTGCGCCGGGCGCTCTGCCAGCCTGCAGCATCCACATCCCGCCCGCCGAAGAAACTGTTCTCGACGATCTGGATGATCGGCCTCAGCGCGCGCCGCGCCCGTTCCGGCAAGCTGCCGAGACCAGCAATTTCGCGCGCGGTCATCGAGGTTGGCACACCGCCTTCAAGGCGCTCCTGGACATCCTCGATGGACCGGAAGAGCAGCAGGTGAACCGCCTCGGCAAACTTGCCCTCCCGCGCCAGCGCGTCGGCTTCTTCCAGCAGTGATCGCGCGCGGTCCCCATCAGGCCGGATGTCGGTCAGCACGTCATCGGCCGGCTTGTCCGTTTTCTTTCGGCCCAATCCGAGACGCATCCGGATGGCTTCGCCAAACAGGAAATAGAGAATGCCGGCAATAACCAGGCCTGCCGCAATCCAGAAAATGACCCTGAACAATGGTGCCAGCGATTCGATGAACCGGCCAAAAGCTGCGAGCCAGCCAGGCGGTTCGGCCGGCTCGACATCAACATCTTCCAGTTCCGGCCGGGTCAGCTGGAGGTCGCTGTCACGCAGAAACCGGGTGTGTGCATCCCGGACAGCCTTCTGGTCGGTTTGCGGCGCAGTGTCCCCAAACTCGTCGAGATACTCGACATCCTCATAGGCCTCAGGGTCCGGCTCCAAGGAATAGACGGGCGGCGTGACCTCGATCGGCGCGGGGTTTTGTGCCAGCGCCGGTGCTCCTGCTGCCAGGAACGTCCATGCGGCCAGTGCAACTGCGCTGGACCTGACGCGTGGCACCACTCGGAAATCCTCCTGCCGGCATTCCGCTGATGCCTCTCTGGAAACTATTTCAGAGCTTGCAGGCGGCTTCAACGTCTCATTCCATCCTGGCTGGAAGTTGAAGGCCTACGCGCCGGGACCGGCGGCATGTGGGCAGCAGCAAGGCGGTTTTCGGTCCAGGGGGCCCGTATCGACCGCGCGCAGAGGTCGGGCCATCCCCGGTTCAGGGGGGAACAGGAAATGGCTGGGTGTTGCTGGCGCCTAGCGTACGGCGTGCGCGCAGGCCCGCGCGGTCAGCGCCATGATGGTCAGCGTCGGGTTCTGGATGCCCTGCGAGGGAAGTGCGGCGCCATCTGTTACGTAGAGCCCCGGCATCGCCCAGCACTGATTGTCCGGATCAAGCACGGAGGTCTGCGCATCTGCGCCCAGCCTTGCCCCACCACACTCATGCACCGAAGTTCCCGGATTGGCCGGGCCCGCAGGCCGCACCAGCACTTTTGCACCGATCGCCTCGAAAAGCTCGTCCAGCGCGCGCCCCATGATAGCCGCCAGCGTCATCTCCGGCTCGCGCCATTTCATGTCGATGTGCAGCAGCGGGGTGCCCCACTTGCCGGTCTTGCCCTTGGCGAGGGTCACACGGTTTTCCGGCGATGGCGCCATCTCGCCAAAAGCAACCGCCGTCGTCCAGGCGCCAGCCGGGTTCACCGTCGCATAAAGCTGCACGCCATAGCCCCGGCTCTCCCGATTGCCGCCCTCGCGCAAATCAAACCGGGGCAGGTACACACACCGTCCGGGCTCAGATGCATCGGTCATCGGCAGAGGCGGGCTGATGCCTTCTGCTTTGAGCATAACATGATCGGTGAGGTAACGGCCCAGCGCGGGCAACTGGTCTGACAGCCCGCCGGAGGCATTTCCCGAATTGAGCAGGATGCGCGTCGATTCCAGCGCCGACGCACAGAGGAACACCAGCGGCGCCTGCGCTGACCCCCGCTGCCCCGTCATCGGGTCCAGCCACTCCACACCGCTTGCCTTGCCGTCAGGGCCAGCCAGAATGCGTTGCGCATTTGCCCGCACGCGCAGGGTCAGCCGCCCCGTTGCATCCGCCATGCCGACAAAGTCCACAGGCGGGGCATACCGGCTGAGCATTTTCTCGGCGCCGGGCCATTTCCGGCCGATCGTTTCCAGCACGACTTCTTCAGACGCATTGGGCGAAACTGGCCGCGCAATCAGGCTGTCGGGAATGAAGTCCGAGGCGTCCTGCCCTCCGGCCAGGCCAAGATGGCGCTCAACCTTCTGATACCAGGGCTCGAGCGCCTCAATGCCGAATGGCCAGGGGCTCGGCATGTCGGTTTTGGGGCCCAGATCGGTGGCGCCAAACCGGTAATACTGGCGCCCATGCCCCGGTACCATCATTCGTCCGCCCAGCCCATGCGACCGGATCCAGGTAAACGGCGCGCCATCGGGCGTCTCGTAGGGATGGTCCTTGTCATCAACAAAGGCGTCGGGCTTCTGGACCCAGGCGAAGCATTCGGTCTGCACAGGCTGGCGGATCCGCCCTGCGCCGCGCAACACCCTGGTGCCCGCATTGATCAGCCTCGGGTGCAGGATATTGGCCAGCCTCGGATCTGAAACCGCCCCTATGGTTGCCGCAACGGTCTTGCTCAGCGGCTTGCGCCAGAACGGATACTCGGTGCCCGCATCCAGCAGCAGAACCGACAATCCCTGCTCGCAAAGCAGCGCCGCAGCGAGCCCGCCCGAAGCGCCCGCGCCCACCACGATTGCGTCATGTCTGGCTGCCATCAAAGTCCCCGGTCTTCGCGCCCGTCATATCTTTGCACGAATAATGCATAAAGGGTGCCGGAGGTGCAGCTTGACCTGCCAACTGCATGCAGAAACTGATTTGTTGACATTCACATTAACTCTAAGTCACCTGCCGCGATGACCAGTAATCCCACCGTAGACGCAGTCTCCCGGCTGCTCTCCCGGCCGTCCGGCCCGCTCGGGTTTGGCACAGGACTGCTGCATTTCGTTAAGGAACCCCGCTCCGCCATTGAGTTGCTCCGCAAGGCGCATGAAGAGGGCGTGACATATTTCGACACAGCGCGCCTCTATGGCGAAGGACGCTGCGAAGCGATGGTCGGCGAAGCCTTCGCCCACATGCGGGATGACGTGCTGATTGCCACCAAGGTCGGCATCCTGCCGTCTGCGTCCGACTTCTATACCCGCGCCCGGGGCAAAGCCCGGGCTCTCCTGCGCCGCATTCCCCCCCTGCGCGCGATCGTCCCGCCGCCAACCGTGCGCTTCCCGGAGTTTTTTGTCTTCGACCGCCAGCGGATGCAGCAGAGCCTCGAGACGAGCCTCAGAGAGCTGCGCACCGATCATGTCGATGTCCTCCTCCTGCACGAATGCAAGCCGGAACATGTGCAGAGCGAAGAGGTCTGCGATTTCCTCGATCAGATGGTGCGTGAGGGCAAGACCCGCACTTACGGCATTGCGCCGGAAGCCGGTGCCATGAAGGCGATCGCGGCCAGCGGCGCCGCCTATGGCGAGGTGGCCCAGTTTGATGCAAGCCTGCGCCCGGGCATGCCTCCGCCTGCCGCCTCCGGACCCGCGCTCGTCGTCACCCATTCCTGTCTTGGTCAGCGCTTCCAGGACCAGCTCGCCCGCCTCAAGGCGGATGCCACCCTGAAAGAGCGCTGGTCCTGCGCTCTCGGCATCGATGCGGCCGATCCCTCTGCCCTCGCGCAGGCCTATCTCGCCCACGCGATCCAGCAGAATGCAGGCGGCCTCGTCCTTTTCTCGACAACCCGGCCCGAGCGCCTGAAGACCAATCTCGACGCCCCGGCCTGGCTCAACTCCCCTGAACGCGCCGCAGCCCTTTCCCGCCTGATGGCAGACGGGTGAATGGACAAGCGTGCGCGAGCACATATCTAGGGCGTTTCAATCCATCACAAGGTGCGCCCCATGGACAAGGCTGAAGCCTACCGCCAGCTCAAGGAAGAAATCGACAGCGTCGTAGCCGGGGAAACCTCCGACACCGCCCGCTATGCCTCGGCGGCCTGCCTGCTCACCCAGGCGTTCAAGCCGCGCTTCTTCTGGACCGGCTTCTACCTGGTCGATCCGCTGAAAACAGATGAGCTGGTTGTCGGCCCCTATCAGGGCACGCTCGGCTGCCTGCGCATTCCCTTCGGCAAAGGCGTCTGCGGCCATGTCGCCGCTACGAAAGAGCCTATAATCGTGCCGGACGTGCACGAGTTTCCCGGCCATATCGCCTGCGATTCAGCCTCCAATTCGGAAATCGTCGTGCCGGTCTTCCGCGCCGATGGCAGCCTCGCGGCCGTCCTCGATGTCGACTCCTCCGACTATGACGCCTTCGACGAGGTTGATCAGACAGGGCTCGTGGCGATCTGCGAAAGCCTACTGACCGTCTGATGCCGGCTCTGATGCGGGGACAGCCTCGGCAAGAGGCTGGGGCTCCGGCGCAGGGGTTGGTAGAGACGCGGGGGCCGCAGCACTGGCATCGTCCTCAGCGGGCACTTCGGCAGGCGGGGTCAGCGGCCGCAATACCGGTTCGGGCAGCACCTCCTTCCGCGGCGCAGCGGCAGGCGGACGCGCGGTCGCCGGTTCCCGCCGTATGACCGGCGCCGCTTCTGCGCCCGCCTCGACCGCTGGCAGGTCATCGGGCGCGACCGGTTCGGGCAGATCAGGCATAGGCGGCGGGCCTGCCATCTTCTCGATCCGCTGCAGCAGCGTCTCTTCCAGAATGTCGAGCCGGCGCGCGCGCAGCCCCTCGATCACTCGGATGGAATGGTTGAGGTCCAGCCACACATCCCGGTCCAGGGAATAGGCGGGCCATTCAGGCACCCCGGTTCCGTTCGGATCACCCGTGCGGGCAAAGTTCGTCCAGTAAGTCATCATCGCTTCGGTCAGCGCCATGTCTGCGTCCGTGACCTTCAGTCCGGGCAGGTGGCTGTTGAAGACGAAGGAGATTTCCGCCGCGTGGAAGGCGCCGATCGTCTGGCGCGGCGAAGGCGGCACGCGCGTGAAATGATAGAGATAGGTCGGCGCCCCGTCCTCGGCATTGCGCCGGCCGGCAAAGCGCATGTGGACCCCGAACATGTCGTCGCCCAGCATGTCGGTCGCGCCCTTGTCCCAGCTCTCCAGCGTGTTCATCCCGTAAAGCGCCTGCAGGGCCTTGGCCGGGTTCAGTCCGAACACGGAGGCAAGCGCCGCTTCGCGCTCCTCAAGGGTCCCGGTCATCTGCGGCTTCAGGACTGTCGGCGAATTGATCGCGTCATAGAACAGCGTGCCCTCGTCGGCATTGAACCCCGCAATCATCGGCAATCGTGGCACTCCGCCATCGCGGAAGGCAGCGCCAATCGGCCGGGGCAGCACCTTGCCATCCACAACCGGCAGGAAATAGGGGCTGAGGTCGGGGCGTGCTTCCGCCTGCGCGATGATTGCTGCCGCCGGAATGCTGCGCAGGTCAGCTGCGCGCGCCGCAGGCGCCACAAGCGAAGACAGGAACTCCGTGCCTGCTTCTTCGGCGCTCTTTACGCCGGGGATCACCGAGCGCTTCAGGTGCAGCGCGTTGTAAGTGCTCGCTCCGCTCTGCAGGATCACCTTGTTGAACAGGCCCTCCGAGAGAGGGCTCGCCATCAGTTCCGTGACCGACTGGGCGCCTGCGCTTTCGCCAAACACGGTCACATTGTTCGGGTCGCCCCCAAAAACGGCGATGTTCTCGCGCACCCAGTTGAGCGCCGACACCTGGTCGAGCAGGCCGTAATTGCCCGAGGTTCCCGCGTCTGCGGTGAGGGCCGGATGGGCGAGATAGCCAAACGCACCAAGGCGGTAATTTATCGTGACGAGCACGACGCCATTTTCGACAAGGCCGTTTGCCTGATAGATGGACTGCGATCCTGAGCCGAACTGGTGTGAGCCGCCATGGATCCACACCATCACCGGCTGCAGGTCGCGGCCGCCCAGATTGGCTGTGCGGATATTGAGCGACAGGCAGTCTTCGGACTCAGGCGGCGTCTTCTGCAGTGACAGAACCACGCGCGCCATCATTCGCTCGAAGCCGGACAGGCCTACGCCTTCCAGGATGGAGTCCACAAAGCTGCCGGAGCGTTGACGGCTCTGGATGCATTCCGGGCCGTACTCCCGGGTATCGCGCGAGATTGCGCCCCATTGCGGCGGCGAGGCCGGCGGGCTCCAGCGCCTGGCCGTGGCATAGGGAATGCCGTTGAACACGATCATGTCGGGGTTGTCCCGGTCCACGCCCCCGATCACGACACCCTGATGGATGCGGACAGGCTCGGACATTTCCATCGGCTTGGGCGGCTTGCGCAGCGCGTACCAGCCATAGGCTGCGCCCGCCAGCAGGATGAACAGCACGATTAAACCAAAACGGCGCATCGCCGGACCCCGCAAAACTCGAATCTGTTGCCATCATAGCGGCCCGGCCGGGCGATGGCTAACCCCTAACAACCGCGCAGGTTCAGCGTGTCCAGCGTCCGCACGGTTGCCCCGGTCAGGTCGGCAACCGGCTCGATGCCGCAGGCCATCCGGATAAAGCCTTCGGGCACCTTGTCGCCCCAGCGCACGCGGCATTCAGCGGCCGAATGCACGCCGCCAAAACTTGTTGCCGGCGTAATCAGGGGATGGCGCTCAATGAACTGTTCGGCGAGGAGCCGGCTCGGCAGGCAGAAGCTGACAATCGGTCCGTACCCGCTCATCTGCTTGCGCGCGACGCCGTGCGCAGGGTCGGTCGCCAGCCCCGGATAGCGCAGCCCCGTCACGCCTTCGATGCCCGAAAGCGCATTCGCAACGGCCAGCGCATTGGCGTTCGCCCGCGCCACGCGCAGCTCCAGCGTGGCAAGGCCCCGGTGCAGAAGGTAGGCATCAAACGGGCTGCAGATCGCCCCGCCCAGCCGCCGCCAGGTCTTCAGCGGCGCCATCAGCGAAGGGTCGCGGCTCGCCACATGCCCGGCCAGAATGTCCGAATGCCCCGCCATCGCCTTGGTGTCGGCCATGATCGTAAAGTCCGCGCCGAGATCCAGCGGCCGCTGGCAGAGCGGCGTTGCGGTCGTGTTGTCCACCGCCAGCAGCGCACCCGCCGCCTTGGCATTGCGTGCCAGCTTGGCGAGGTCGCACACTTCAAGCCCCGGATTGGACGGGGTTTCGGCCAGCACCAGCTTCACGCCGGTCAGGTCGGCCTGCGCCATCTCCGCCGTGGGGCAGGTAGCCATCTCGATGCCCAGCGGCGCAAAGTACGTCTCCAGCAACGCGCGGGCATTGTAATAGCCGTCCGCATGCACCAGCACCCGGTCGCCTGGCTTCAGCTGGGCGTAGAACACCGCCGCAATCGCGGCCATCCCAGACGGGAAAAGCACGGCCTCGGCGTCTTCCAGCAGGCCAATCTCGGCCTCCACTTCCTCAACGGTCGGGTTGCCATAGCGGCCATACACATGGCTCGCCAGCGGGTCGCCCGGCAGATGGAAGGTGGTCGAGGCCACAATGGGCAGGGCGACAGGATCGCCCTTCTGCAGGCTTTCGCCCCGCCGGTGAAGCAGGCGCGAAATGGGGGAGAGGTCTTCAGCCAAGTATGTCTGCTCCAGGTCCGATAAGCCGCGCCAGCCCGGCGCGCGTGTCAGCGTCCAGCCGCTGCCACTCCTCGCGCAGGCTCGCAAGACACTTCACCTGATATTTGAACACGCCCTGCTCATACCAGCCCCCTTCGATCATCAGCGAAAAGGTCTCCGCCCCCGCCTCAATGGCTTTGGTATTCGCCAGAAGGAAGGGCAGGTAGGTGTCCCCCGCCTGCGCCAGCAGCCTGGTGATGGCCGGGCTCGCCAGCGCCGCTTCGGCGCCGGCCCAGTCCCCGCCAATCCCGCTGGCATCATCGGCATGGTCCAGCCAGCGATAGAGGTAAGGCACAGCCTCCCGCATCCATGCCATCGGCGTCGGGTCATAGCTCATCACCTTGAGCTGGCCATAAAAGGCAAGATCGGCGAGCGAGATCCGGTCCCCGAACAGGAAACGCCCTGGCCCGAGCGCCATCTCCTGCAGCGCCGCGCAGCTGCGCTTCCAGCTCGCTTCGATCACCGGCGCCGTCTCCGGCGTACACCCCACCAGCGCCATCCGCGAAATCTGCCGCGCACGGATCACGGCGGCCGTATTCTCCACCGTTTCCAGCCCGGCATTCGGCATCGAATCATACATCAGCCAGTTGGCGCACCATTCCTGATCGGCCTCATAGAACCACCGATAATGGAACATCGCCTTCATGAACCATTCGTCGGCCATGTCCTCCAGCAGCAGGCACACAAAGCGCGATGCCGCGTCCTCCGGCACCAGCGCGCGCCCTTCCCCCTCAATGGAGAGGAGGAAGGGCGTTGAATCGTTCGTCCAGCTGCCATCAGGTTTGCAGACTACGGGGATCACCTGCGCCTTGACATTCGGCATGATCACGCCGCGCTCCTCGCCCGTCATCCCGGTCCAGCTGTGCGGCAAACGCTTCGCCCGGAGCGCCGCGCGCACTTTCAGGGAGTATGGAGACCCCAGCGCGCCATAGACTTCATACCCGCTCATTGCTTCTCCCCATTCACCCATGTCGGCCGCGTCACGATCAGCTCCTGGCAGAGCAGCCCCGCCTCGCGGTGACGCGCCATGTCCTTGTAGTCCTTGTGGTTCAGCGTTGCGATGAAAGCCTGCCGGCTCGGAAAGTGGTTCACCAGAACCGCGTCCCAGTCCCCGTTGCCAATGAAAAACCGCTCCGTATCCCCCAGCAGCAGCGTCGTCCCGCCCACTTCGGCGGCTGCCACCGTAAAGGCTTCCGAATAACGCATATACGCATCCCGCCCGCTGATCTTCTCGCCATATTCCGGGTCTTCGGGGCGATACTCCGCCTTCACCTTGAACTTCAGGATGTTCACCTGCGCAACCGGCCCGTCATACGGGTCATCCCGGAACGCGCGGAACTGGTCGGCCGTCGGCTGAAAGGCGGGCATGGCTTACTCCTTGGGGCGATGGTGGGGGTGTTTGGAAAAATACCGCTCGGCATAGAAAAGCGCCGCCGCATGCAGCGCGTGCTGCACAGGCTGGTTACCGTATTCCAGGAACTCCGTATACGGCATTTCAAGAACCTCGATCTCCTCGTTGGGGTCAAGATCCCGGCTCGCGCCGGGCGTGCTGCCAAGGGCAAGGTAATAGTGCAACATATTGTCCTGCGTGGCCGGGTTGGGATGGCACGCGCCCACCCACACCATCTCGCGGGCAACATAACCGGTTTCCTCACGCAGCTCCCGGGCGCCGACAGCTGCCCAGTCCGTCTCGCCCGGATCAGACGCTCCGCCCGGCAGCCCCACCATCACCGCCCGCGCCGCATGCCGGTACTCGCGCACCAGCACGACATTGCCCGCATCCGTCACCGGGATCACCGTCACCCATTCTGCCAGTTCAATGACATGATAGCTCTCGACAATATGCCCGTCCTCCCGGGCGCAGCGGTCGGTGCGCAGGCCCATGAAGCGATCCTTCATCACCTGCTGTGAGGACAGGATTTTCCACGGTTTGATGCTCATTCGGCCGGGATCTTCAGGTGCCGCTCCAGGAAATCCAGCCGCGTGCGCATCAGGTGAACCTGCAACGCTTCGCCCTGGATGCCATGGCGCTGGCCCGGATAAGTCATCAACTCGAAAGGCTGGCTGCGCGCCTGCAGCTCCGCCATCAGGCGGGTCGTGTTGTCAAACGTCACATTATCGTCTGCCATCCCGTGGATCAGCAGCAGGGGCCCGGTCAGCCCGTCAAGGTGCGCAAACACGCTGGAGGCGTGATAGCCGTCAGGGTTGAGCTGCGGCGTGCTCATGTATCGCTCCGTATAGAACGTATCATAGAGCGACCAGTCGGTGACCGACGCGCCCGCAATCGCAGCCGCAAACGTGCCTTCTGGCGCCTGCGCCGCCGTCATCAGCGTCATGTACCCGCCATAGCTCCAGCCCTGGATGGCGATGCGGCCTGCGTCCACGAAGGGCTGCTCTTTCAGCCACGCCACGCCCGCCAGCTGGTCGCGCACTTCCGGTCCGCCCGTCAGAAGATGGATGACATCCTCAAACCGCTTGCCCCGGTTCCAGCTGCCGCGATTGTCAAGGCGGAACACGATATAGCCAGCATGGGTATAGAACTGGTCGCCCAGCGGCCGCCAGTCATTGGACACACGCTGCACATGCGGCCCGCCATACACTTCTACGATCACAGGATACTTCTTCGCAGGGTCAAATCCCGGCGGCTTCTGGATCGAATAGTAAAGCGTTTGCCCATCTTCTGCCTTCAACGTTCCGAATTCCGGCACGGTGTGGGAGGAAAGGAAAGGCGCATACGGATGGCTTGCATTCAGTGCGTTCTCGTTGATCCACGCCACGCGCGTGCCGTCTGCCTTGTAGAGCGCCGTCTGCGGCGGCTGCGTGGGGGAGGAGAAAGTGCCGACATAACTCTTGGCGCCCGCGCCCATGGCAATGCTCCAGCTGCCCCCTTCCGGCGTAATCCGCCGCACTTCCGGGCATTCCTGCATCATGCGCGCCGACCCGGGCGCCGTGTCGATACAGGCAGTGTCCGGCACCCGCGCCGCGCCCCTGGCCGCAACCTCGCGGTCGCTCCAGCCCAGCGGCACGGCATAAAGATGCCGCTCCAGAGGGGTATCCCTGAAGCCGGTGAAATAGATCGTCTGTGTCTCAGGATCAAACCCGGAAATATCGTTCACCACCCAGTTCCCGAAAGTCACCTGCCGCATTTCGCCATTCGAGGCATTTCGCCAGTAGATGTGGCGATACCCGTCCAGCTCATGGGTCACCAGAATGCCGCCATCGGGCAGGGCCAGGAAATCATTTGTCAGGTTCACCCACCGCGCCTGTTCCTCCGTAAACGGAGACCAGATGCGCCAGGGCAGGCCATCGGTGCGGTTGAAGCGGATTTCCGTCTGCGCCCGGTTCACGGTCTGGAACCACAGGCTTCCATGCGCCCAGTTCACGCGCGCCAGATAGGTGTCGGGCCCCACAGAACTGATCTTGCGCGTAGTGTCCTCTTTCAGGTCAGCCACCCAGAGCCCCACCTTCGCATTTGGCCGCCCCGCGCGCGGATAGCGCTGGTTGATCACGGTTACTTCCTCGGCCGCAATGTCAAAGCGCGGAATGATGTCCACCCCGCTCTCGTCCACTTCGGTAAAGGCGATGTAGCGCTCGTCCGCGCTCCACCAGTAGCCCGTGTAGCGGTTCATCTCTTCCTGCGCGACAAACTCGGCCACGCCATAGCCGATGGCCTTGTCGGGCTGCGCCTCGGGCGAAATCCGCGTTTCTGTGCCGCTCGCCAGATCGATGGAATAAAGTGCCCCGTCCCGGATGAAGCTCACATGATTGCCGCGAGGCGACACCTTGGCGTCATACTCAAACCCGTCTGTCCGGGTCAGGCGCCGGGTTTCCGGCCCGTCATTCTTGAGCGTCACAAGATGAATGTCCCCGCCCGCCGGCACGATGATCGTGTCCGCCGTGCCCCAGGCATAATCGGCAATGCCGCGCACGCCCGCGATCCGCTTTCGCTCGCGCAGGGCCTTTTCTTCTTCGGAGAGTTCCGCCTCTGCCGGGTCCACCGCCGTGGAGTCCACCAGCATCGACTGCGCACCGCTCGCCACGTCGAACTGCCAGAGATCGTAGCGTGCGCTTTCTTCCGCCCTGGGTTTCAGGAAGGTCACGCGGCGCCCATCGGGCGAGAATTTCACCGCCCGCGGCGCGCTGCCGGCAAGGGAGGGGGAGGCAAAGAGGCGTTCCGGCGTCAGCCGGGGAGCGTCAGTCATGGAAACGGGGTCCTTGGCCGGTTGGGGCGCCTCGTCTGCATGGGTAATGCAGGCGGCAAGCGATAAAGAGGCGGCAAAGGCCGCAAGAAAGAAGAGGCGTCTCATGGCGCCGACACTAGCCCGGATTCCGGGCTTGTCACCCGCCGGGAGGGGTCCCCAGCACATAGATATGCGCGGCCAGCAGACCGATGAATTCGGCAATCGCCGTCACGGCAATCATCAGCAACCCCATCACCCCCGCCCTCCAGAGGCGGCCCCCCACGGAAATCCTGGGCGCCAGGCCACGAAAGATCGTGCCCGCATAGGCGAGTATGATCAGGGCCATAAAAATCAGCGACGATGTCTGGTTTATCTCGGTCGAGATCGTGTTCTGGCCAATCACCAGCGCAAGGCCGATCAGCGTGCCCGGCACGAGGGTCGCAAAATAAAGCCGGCTGCGCACCGGCATGGACACGCCCTTGCCCCAGGTGCCGACAAACAGGCTCATTGGAATATGCAGCACGAAAAACGCGATTGAATACAGGGCCGAATAGGCCAGCAGCACTTCCCGGGCGACGGCGTCGACCTCGCGGCCGTAAAGGTCCCCCTCGAATGAGCTGACCGTTTCAACGACGGTCTGCCAGATCGGCGTCCCCTCTCCGCTGAGGAGAAACTGCAGGAATTCGGTGAGGGCAAAGATCACGAACACAAGGCGGATCGCCGGTGTGTACCGGTCCTGCCAGCCCGGATCGCGCGCCGCCTCGAACACCCTGGCCGGGTTGAACAGCGAGGCCCACATCGTCCGGAAACCGCGCACATTCAGTCCGAAGACATCATCCAGCAGCGCGTCCCACCCCGACGCCCGCGTCAGGTCATCCTCGCCAAAACCGGCAGATTTCGCTTCTGGCTTCGCCATCTTCGTCCCCTCATAAGCTCCAAGTGATGCCGGGGGGCAAGGGGCACGGCAAGCGGAAAAGTGGCCTTGCGCGGCCGTCTGGCTGCCCACCGGCTCGGTGTTGCGCTTGATCTTCTGCGCGCGGCAGGCCACATCGCGCCCAGACAACCATTTCCAGCTTCGCAAAGGAACCACAGCCCATGGCCGGTCCCCAGATCGTTTTCCACATGCAGGGCCTTACCAAGGCCTATCCCGGCGGCAAGAAGGTGTTTGAAAACATCCACCTGAACTTCCTCCCGGACGCCAAGATCGGTGTGGTCGGCGTCAACGGCTCGGGTAAATCGACCCTGCTGCGCATCATGGCCGGCGTCGACAAGGACTATACCGGCGAAGCCTGGGCCGCAGACGGCATCAAGGTCGGCTACCTCCCGCAGGAGCCAAAGCTCGATCCCAAACTCACAGCCTTCGAGAACGTTGCCGCCTCCTGCCCGGAAAAGCAGATGGTCGACAAGTTCAACGAGATTTCGATGAAGCTCGGCGAGGACTATTCCGACGAGCTGATGGAAGAGATGACCAAGCTCCAGGAGCAGATCGACGCGGCCGATGCCTGGGACATCGACTCCAAGATCGAAATGGCCATGAACGCCCTGCGCTGTCCGGACAATGATGCTGACGTCACCACCCTCTCGGGCGGTGAAGTGCGCCGCGTCGCCATCTGCCAGCTCCTCCTGTCAAAGCCTGACATGATCCTGATGGACGAACCGACCAACCACCTCGACGCCGAAACCGTCGCCTGGCTGCAGAACTACCTGATCAACTTCCCCGGCTGCGTCATCCTTGTGACCCACGACCGTTACTTCCTCGACGACATCACCAGCTGGATCCTCGAGCTCGACCGTGGCCGCGGCGTGCCCTTCCAGGGCAACTATTCGGGCTGGGTCGAACAGAAGGCCAAGCGGATGGAGCAGGAAGCGCGCGACGATGTCGGCCGCAAGCGCACCCTCGCCAAGGAACTCGAATGGGTCCGCTCCGGCCAGAAGGCCCGCCAGGCCAAGTCCAAGGCTCGTATCACGGCCTATGAGAAGATGGCGTCGGAGGCAGAGCGCGAGAAGGTGATGACCGCGCAGATCCGCATTCCCCCTGGCCCGCGCCTTGGCGGCGTCGTGCTCGAGGCCGAAGGCCTCAGCAAGGCATTCGGCGACAATGTCCTGATCGAGAACCTCAACTTCAAACTCCCCCCCGGCGGTATCGTCGGCGTCATCGGCCCCAACGGTGCGGGTAAATCCACGCTGTTCAAGATGATCCTCGGCCAGGAAAAGCCCGACGCTGGCGCCATGCGTGTCGGCGAGACGGTCAAGATCGGCTATGTCGACCAGAGCCGCGACAAGCTCGACCCGAACAAGAACGTCTGGGAAGAAATCTCCGGTGGCACCGATGTCATCGACCTCGGCGGCGTCTCGGTCATGTCCCGCGCCTATGTCGGCGCCTTCAACTTCAAGGGCACCGACCAGCAGAAGAAAGTCGGCATCCTCTCGGGTGGTGAGCGCAACCGCGTCCACCTCGCCAAGATGCTCCGCGGCAGCCACAACCTGCTCCTCCTTGACGAACCGACCAACGACCTCGACGTGGAAACCCTGCAGGCGCTGGAAGAAGGCCTCGACAACTTCCCCGGCTGCGCCGTCATCATCTCGCACGATCGCTGGTTCCTCGACCGTATGGCCACCCACATCCTCGCCTTCGAGGGCGACAGCCATGTCGAATGGTTCGAGGGCGATTTCTCCTCCTACCTCGAAGACAAGAAACGCCGGCTCGGCGAAGACGCGGTGAACCCCAAGCGCCTGAAGTTCAAGAAGTTCTCGCGCTAGGTCCGTTAAAACTGTCATCCCGGGCAAAGGCTGCGCAGCAGCCGATTGACCCGGGACCAAGCCCCGCTACTCTCCCGTCTCTGATCAGGGACCGGGAGAGGGCATCCATGAACCACACCATCACCGCCGCGCTCGGCGCGCTCATGCTCGCCGCCTGCGCCACGCCTGCGCCCGAAAGCCTCGCCCCGCCTGAGGCCGTCGCCGACGCCCCGGTCGCCCCCGGCTATGAAGCCACCGGCCTCCTGGCGCGGACACTCCCGGAACTCTCCGCCGCCCTCGCCAGCGGCGAGACGACCTCGGTGGTGCTCACCACCGCCTACATCGCCCGCATCGACGCGATCGACCGCGCCGGCCCGCGCCTGCAGTCGATCATCGCCCTCAACCCCGACGCCCTCGCCCAGGCCGCCGCTTCCGATGCCCGCCGGGCGGCAGGCGCGCCCCTCGGGCCCCTGGACGGCCTGCCCATCCTCCTGAAGGACAATATCGAGTCCCTCGACCCCATGGCGACCACCGCCGGCTCGATTGCCCTGAAGGACAACGTCACCGGCCGCGACAGCCCCCTCGTTGCGGGCCTGCGCGCTGAAGGCGCTGTCATCCTCGGCAAGACCAATCTCAGCCAGTGGGCAAACTTCCGATCAAACGACTCAATCAGCGGCTGGTCCTCCGTGGGCGGACAGGTCCGCAACCCCCATATGCTAGACCGCTCCCCCTGCGGCTCAAGCTCGGGCACCGGCGCGGCCATCGCTGCTTCCCTCGCTGCCGGCGGTGTTGGCACGGAAACCAACGGCTCGATCATCTGCCCGTCCAATGTGAACGGCCTCGTCGGCTTCAAGCCCACCGTCGGCATCCTCCCGCAGGACGCCATCGTGCCGATTTCGCCCAGCCAGGACACCGCTGGCCCGATGACCAAGACCGTCAAAGGCGCGGCCCTGATGATGAACGCGATGGACGCAGGCGAGACCGACTTCACCAGTGCCCTCTCGGCCGATGCGCTGAAAGGCAAACGCCTCGGTGTCCTGCGCGCCTCGGTAGGCTCCAACCCGGACATCAACGCCCGATTCGAGGCGAGCCTTGAGGCCATGCGCGCAATCGGCGCCGAGATTGTCGAGATCGAGGAAAGCAATGTTCCCGGAGATTTCTGGGCCGCCTCGCTCCTCCTCCTGCAGTATGAGTTCAAGGACAGCCTCAACGCCTATCTCGCCGCCGCCCCGTCCGGTGTTGTGACCCGTACCCTCAGCGATGTCATCACCTTCAACCTTGCCAACGCAGACACCGAACTCGCCCTCTTCAACCAGGACCTCTTCGATGCGTCCGATGCCCTTGGTCCGCTTACGGATCAGGCCTATCTCGACGCCAGGGCGCTTGTTCAGTCCGCCACGCGCGAAAACGGCATCGACCGGCTCCTCGCCGAACACGGCGTGGACGCGCTCGTCTCGCCGTCTGGCCCGCTTTCCCCGCGCGTCGATCCGGTCAATGGCGATGTCTGGCCCGCCTGGGCCGGAGCAGGCTATCTCGCTGCCGTCGCAGGCTATCCCCATCTCACCGTGCCGATGGGGGAGGTCCACGGCGTCCCGCTGGGCGTCTCCTTCATGGGCGCCAGGGACGCGGACGCGGCGATCCTTGCCTATGGCTATGCCTATGAGCAGGCCACCGGCCTGCGCTCCGATCCCAGATACCTGGAAACCGCCGAAGACCGCCCGGAAATCGCCGCCGCCATGCAGCGTTAACCTCTCCTGGCAAAAGCCGGTAAATCTGCGCGCTACTCGGACTTGCGTTCCGGCAGCGGCTCATCCGGCGAAATCAGGATGCGTGCCGCCGCGCCATCGGGATCATCAAACTGCTCCGACCGCACGGCCCACAGGAACCCGACGAGCCCCATTGCGCCCATCACAAGGGCGATCGGTATGAGGAAAATGAGACCACTCATCCTGTCTTCTCCGTGTTCAGATTGATCCTCAGGGCATTGAGGCAAACAATGATCGACGACCCCGACATCGCAATCGCTGCCACCAGCGGCGTTGCATGCCCCAGGACCGCAATCGGCACCGCGACAAGATTATACGCCGCCGCAAACCCGAAATTCTGCAGCATCACCGCCTTGGCCAGCCGCGCCGTCTTCACGAGGCCCGGCAAAGGCGCGAGCCCCCCGGAATAAACCGCATCGGCTGCCGACTGGCTCACATCCAGCGCCCCCCCCGGCGCGGCCGACGCATGCGCCAGGGCGAGCGCCCCCGCATCGTTCAGCCCATCGCCCACCATCAGGACCTTGCGCCCGGCTGCCTGCAGCGCTTCCAGCCGCGCCACCTTCGCCTGCGGGCTCGCAGCCGCCGTCCACTGATCAATTCCCAGCGTCCGGGCGACTTCTGCAACGGCTTCGGTCCGGTCCCCGGAGACGATCTCCATCGTCATGCCCATCGCCGAAAGTTGCGCCAGCATCCCGGCTGCCCCGCTCTGGATGTCATCCTCAAAACGCAGCTCTACAGGCGCCTCATTGCCGCGCGCAAAGAAAAGGGTCGCGCCCACATGCCCTGCCGCTTTCGCGCCCGTCCACTCAGCCGATCCGAGCCGGCAGGGGGCGCCGTTCACCTCGCCCTCGAGCCCGAGGCCCGGCCGCTCCTTCACGTCCTTTGCCAGCGGGCCGGGGCCAGCGGCCACCGTCAGCGCCCGCGAAAGCGGATGCCGGCTCGCCCGCGCCAGCTGTGCCGCTTCAGCCAGCAGGCTTGCCGGAACATCTGCCGAAATCAGACGCGGCGTGCCCAGGGTCAATGTGCCGGTCTTGTCGAAGATCACATGATCGCACGCCGCAATCCGCTCCAGCGCGTCGCCCGATTTGAGATACGCTCCGCCCTTGAAGAGGCGCCCTGCCGCCACAACCTGAACCACCGGCGCGGCCAGCGCCAGCGCGCAGGGGCAGGTGATGATGAGTGTCGAGACGGCAATCAGGATCGCCTCGCGCAGGCCCATCCCGCCCACCAGCCACCAGCCGAGGAATGTCAGCAGCGCCGTGGAATGCACCAGCGGCACATAGAGGGAAACTGCCTTGTCGGCGATCTGGCGATAGGTAGACCGCTTCTGCTCGCCCGCCGTCAGCATCTGGCTGATTTCGGCGAGCAGGGAGTCTGCCGCCGCGGCCGTCGCCTGTCCGGTCAGGGGCTGGGAAAGGTTGATCGAGCCCGCCATGAGCTTCATGCCCGCCCCGGTCCATCGCGGCAGGCTCTCGCCGGTGACCAGGCTCTCGTCCACTTCCGATTCCCCCCCCTCGATCACCATGTCGACCACGGCGCGCTCGCCGGGCGCCAGAAGGATGCGGTCGCCGGGACGGATCTCTTCAGCCCGCACGGACCGCGGCGATCCATCTGCGCCAATTCGCGTCACCGTGCGGCTCGCCAGCGCGGCGAGATCGCGCGCGGCTGACCAGGCCCGCCGCCGCACGCGCGCATCCAGGAACCGTCCGATCAGCAGGAAGAACAACAACATGCACGCGGCATCGAAATACGCATGCTCCCCTCCGCGCAGCGTTTCGGTCACACTCACCGAGAAAGCCAGGATCAGCGCCAGCGAAATCGGCACATCCATATTGGTGCGCCGTTTCTTCAGCACATTCCAGGCCGACTTGAAGAAAGGCCGCCCCGAATAGATCAGCGTCGGCAACGCGATGACGCCGGACAGCGCATGCAGGCCTTGCCGGGTCGCCTCGCCCATCTCGCCATGCCCGCCCCAAACAGAGACCGACAGCAGCATGATGTTGGCGGTCGCAAATCCGGCCACGCCCATGGCGAGGAGCAGCGACTGCTCCTCCTTCTTGTGCCCGTCATCTTCGGTCGCCGTATCAAGCGGCGCCACGCCGTATCCAAGCCCGCTGACCGCTTCGCTTATCCGCCGGGGTTCCAGATTGCCCGACCATGCAATGTCGAGCTTTCCGTTCGAAAGGTTCAGCCTTGCGCTCTCCACTCCCGGCAACGCTGCAACAACCCCCTCGATGCGGGAGAGACACCCGCCGCATTTCGCTCCGCGCACGGTCAGCGACAGGCGGCTCTGCTTGCCCACCTTGCGCACGAAGGCGCCAGGATCAGAGGCATCTGATCCGCCGGGCGGGGCAAGCCCGCTCGGGCACCCGTTGGCATCGAGGGAAAGGTCCGTCATTTCACCACGATCTCCCGATGGGCAGAAAATTCGTGGCCCTCAGCCTGGGGATCAACATCTGCGGTGATGATCACAGTCCAGAGACCAGGCGCCAGCGCGCTGGCAGAGGCGCGGTATTCGCCGCCTCCGGCCGGCGCCAGATCAAGAACGCGGTCGAGCCCCCGGTCGCTGGGATGGCGCAGCAGGGCAGTGGTTGCGAAAACGGGCAGGGCAGAGCCATCCGCCTTGAGCAGGCGCGTATTGAGCTCAAGACCGTCTGGCGCGGGGGTGAACCCGATCTCGGCGGTCCAGCCGGCCTCTTGCTGATGCGCGCGCCGGGCCAGCTCCTGATTGTACTCCAGGCCCGTCAGATAGGATTTCTCCACATCTTCGCCTGGAAAGCTGGTGATCGCCGCCCAGAGGAAAATGCCGTTCACGATAAACATGCACCCGAAGAAGCCGAGGAACCAGAGCAGGGCATGCCAGCCCTTGAGCTGGCCCTTCGGGGGAGGGGTAAGGGAAAGGGACGTCGCCATGTTACTGGTCTCCTGTGGTGAAGGGGGCATCGGCTTCAGCAATCTCGCCGGTGGCCGTGTCCCTGATCTGTACCCTGAGGGTCGTGCGCGATGGCAGATCTTCCGGCCGCGCGGTAACGAGCAGGCGGTAGCGGTCAACGCCGTGCGCCTGTGTCGTCAGCTGAAGCGTTCCATTGTCCGGCGCCGTCCCCAGGCCGATGATCTCGAAGCTCGCCTCCGGCAGGCCTTCCACCGAAATGTCGACTGTCCGCAAGTTGGTGGCCTTGTTGACGAGCTTGAGCGTGTAGCCATTGCGGACGCTGCCATCCGAAAGCCGGATGAAGGGCGGCGAGCGGTCTTTCAATACGTTGAATTCGTACGTGGACTTGGTGGTGTAGCCCCACAGCATCAGCAGGCTGATGGCCGCAATCAGGATGGCATAGAGCGCCGTGCGAACGCGAAACAGCTTGTAGCGGGGCTTCTCCCCGCAGGCACGTGCGGCAACGGCAACATCGGTATCATAGGCGATCAGCCCCGTGGGCCGGTCCACCTTCTTCATGATGTCATCACACGCATCAATGCACAGCGCGCAATGGATGCATTCCAGCTGCGCCCCGTCGCGGATGTCGATGCCCATCGGGCAGACCTGAACGCACTGTTTGCAATCGATACAGTCGCCCCGGCCGTCCCAGCTTTCGCCTTTCCGGTGCGGCGCGCGCGGCTCTCCCCGGTCATAGCGGTAGGTGACGTTGAGGGCATGTTCATCGGTGAGCGCCCCCTGGATGCGCGGCCAGGGGCAGAGATAGGTGCAGACCTGCTCGCGCATGGTGCCGGCCAGCGCATAGGTCGTGAAGGTCAGGACGCCGGCAAAGAAATACGCTGTCAGCGGCGCCTCGCCGGTAAAGAAGGTGCGGGCGATTGTCGGGGCGTCATGCCAGTACAGAATGAAGGCGCCGCCGGTCAGGAAGGCAATCAGCAGCCAGACGATATGCTTGCCGGTCTTGCGCCAGGCTTTGTTGAAATTCATCGGGGCGTGGTCAAGCCGCATGCGGGCGGCGCGGTCGCCCTCAAAGGCGCGCTCGACCCAGATGTAGAGATCGGTCCAGACCGTCTGCGGGCAGGTATACCCGCACCAGACCCGGCCAAAGAGGGAGGTCACAAGGAACAGCGCAAGCGCAGCCAGGATGATCAGGCCGCCAAGGAAGTAGATTTCCTGCGGCCAGATTTCGAGGAAGAAGAAATAGAATTTCTCGCCCTCGAAATCCGCGAGAACTGCCTGATCGGGAATGTTCTCGCCACGCGGCCAGCGGATCCAGGGGATGGCGTAATAGATGCCCAGTGTCACCGCCATGACCAGCCATTTGAAAGCGCGGAACTTTCCGTGCGCCAGCTTGGGATAGATCTGGTTGCGCTTTTCGTAGAGCGAAGGGGGATGCTCCGGCTTTGGCCCCGGAGCACCCGTTCCACCCGCCTGGATGAGCGTGACTTTGGTCACTTCTCGCCCCCTCCGAGCGAGTGGACATAAACCGCCAGCGCCTTGATGGTGGGATCGTCAAGACGTCCCTGCCAGGCAGGCATGTGCGCGTTCCGGGCACTGTAGATGGTCTGCTGGATATCGCGCGGCTCACCGCCAAACAGCCATTCATGGTCTGTCAGGTCGGGCGCGCCAAGCTGGCGGTTGCCTTTGCCATCTGCGCCGTGGCAGCTGACGCACTGGGTTGCGTAGATCGGCGCAGCGCGGTTTACAGCGGCCTGGTCAGCCTCGCGGCCAGACAGGTCAACGACATAATGGACAAGATCGTCGATCTCCCTGGGCGTCAGCAGCCCGTCACGCCCGAAAGCGGGCATGGAACTGAGCCGTGTATCGGGATCGTCCATATGTCTTATTCCGTGACGAAGCGTGTACTCGATCCCGTCCAGCGTGCCGTCCCACAGCCAGATGTCATCGGCGAGCATAGGATAGCCCTTGGCGCCCCGTCCGCCCGCCCCATGGCAGGTCGCGCAATTGTCGCCAAAGGCGCTTTCACCCATGGCCAGGGCAAACTGCTGCAGCGACATGTCGGTCTCGATCTCGCTCAGCGAGGCGGTCACCAGGCGGCCGGCAGCGGCAGCGCGTTCGGTATGCAGCGCCTGCACCTGCTCGGCCACAACCGCCCGGTCGGAGTGCCCTCGCAGGCCAAGCGTATTTGTCATGCCGGTGCCCGGCAGGGCCGGGATGGCCGGCATGAAGATCATGTAGCCGATTGCCCAGACGATCGAGGCGTAGAACACATACAGCCACCACCGCGGCAGCGGATTGTTGAGTTCCTTGATCCCGTCCCAGGTATGGCCCGTCGTCTCGACACCTGAGACTTCATCAATATCCCGTTTTTGGTCAGTCATCTGACGGGTCCTTGTCGATAAGAGGTTGGTGGGCGGCGGACCGGAACTTCTCGCTGTTGCCCGGCCAGAGGGCGTAGGCGACCGCCACGAGGAACATCAGCACGAAGAAGCCGAGGCCCCAGGTCTGCGCGAAGCTTGAAAGCGTTTCATACATCTTGTCTGCTCCTAGCGCCGGTTGCTCAGGTCGTTGGCTTCATAGGTCGAAAAATCGACCAGTGTACCGGTCATCTGGAGATAGGCGATGAGGGCGTCCATCTCGGTTACGGCGCCCGGATTCAGGTCAAAGTCGGAGACCTTCACCGTCCCGTCGCGTCCGGAGGCTTCTGTGTAGCGGGCGACCAATGCGTCTTCGGCATCGAAGTCCACATTCGGAGAGGCCTGCGCCACAAGATCTGCCTTGGCGTTGGCGATCATGTCATCAGTGTAGGGAACACCGGCCAGACGAAGCGCCTTCAGGTGATCCTCGATGTCGTCAAACCTCAATTCCTTCTTCGCCAGGAAGGCGTAAGGGGGCATGATCGAGTCCGGTACGACCGATTTGGGGTCTTTCAGGTGATCGAGATGCCATTCGTCCGAATACTTGCCGCCGACGCGCGCAAGATCGGGGCCTGTGCGCTTGGAGCCCCACTGGAAGGGGTGGTCGTACATGCTCTCGGCCGCCAGCGAGTAGTGGCCATAGCGTTCCACCTCATCCCGAAGCGGGCGCACCATCTGCGAGTGGCAGGTATAGCAGCCCTCGCGGATGTAGATGTTGCGCCCCTTCAGTTCCAGCGGCGTGTATGGACGCATCCCTTCTACTTTCTCGATGGTGTTCTCGAGATAGAAAAGGGGTGCGATCTCCACGATGCCGCCAATCGAGACAGCAGCGAGGATGCCGACGGTGAGGAGGAGAGAGTGGCGCTCAAGTTTGCCGTGTTTATCCATGATGGACATGGGTCTTGCTCCTTATTCAGCCGGCTGAAGGACAGGGGTTGCTGTCTTGGGGGCATCATTGGCAGCGGTCTCTCCCGCTTCGCCATGCCCCAGCGCCGTGCGCACCAGGTTGTACGCCATCAGAAGTGCGCCGAGCAGGAAGAGACCGCCCCCGGCTGCCCGGATGATGTACATGATGTGCTTGGCCTTGACCGTCTCGATGAAGGCATACTCGAGGAAGCCGAACTCGTTATAGGCGCGCCACATGAGACCCTCGGTGATGCCCGCAACATACATCGCAACGATGTAGAAGAGGATGCCGAGCGTCGCGAGCCAGAAGTGCCACTCCACAAGGGCCTTCGAGTAGAGCGCCTTGCGTTTCCACAGCCAGGGCGTGAGGCAGTAAAGCGCGCCGAAACTGATGAAACCAACCCAGCCCATCGAGCCGGAATGCACGTGGGCAATACCCCATTCGGTATAGTGCGAGAGGGCGTTGACAGCGCGTACGCTCATCAGCGGGCCTTCAAAGGTCGACATGCCATAGAAGGCGAGCGCGACGATCATCATGCGGACGACCGGATCTGTGCGCAGCTTGTCCCAGGCGCCAGACAGGGTCATCACGCCGTTGATCATACCGCCCCAACTGGGCATCCAGAGCATCACCGAGAACACCATGCCGAGGGTCTGCGCCCATTGCGGCAGGGCGGTGTAGTGCAGGTGGTGGGGACCGGCCCAGATGTAGATGAAGATCAGCGACCAGAAGTGAACAATCGACAGGCGGTAGGAATAGACCGGCCGGTTCACCCGCTTGGGGATGAAGTAGTACATGATGGCGAGGAAACCGGTAGTCAGGAAGAAGCCGACCGCGTTGTGGCCATACCACCACTGCGTCAGCGCGTCCTGGACACCCGCAAACAGGCTATAGCTCTTGGAGCCGGTTAAGCTGACCGGGATCGCCAGGTTATTGACGATGTGCAGCATTGCGATGGTGACGATGAAAGAGAGATAGAACCAGTTTGCCACATAGATGTGGGGTTCCTTCCGCTTCCACAGCGTGCCGAGGAAGACCAGCAGGTAAGCCACCCAGACAATCGTCAGCCAGAGGTCGGCATACCATTCCGGTTCGGCATATTCGCGCGACTGGGTAACGCCGAGCAGGTAGCCTGTGCCGGCAACGACGATGAAGAGGTTGTACCCCCAGAACACGAACCAGGGCCACATACCGCCGGCAAGGCGCGTGCGGCAGGTGCGCTGGACTACATAGAAGCTGGTGGCGATCAGCACGTTGCCGCCGAACGCGAAGATCACCGCAGAGGTGTGCAGCGGGCGTATCCGGCCAAAGTTCGTCCAGCCGAGATCGGGAAAATAGAAGATGCCTGGCCAGGTTAGCTGCAGGGCGATGATCAGGCCCACGAGGAACCCTGCAATGCCCCAGAACATGGCGGCGGCGACGCCGAACTTGACGATCGTGTCTTCATAGAAGGCCGGATCGAACGGGTTCCTGCCGTTCAGGCTGCCTGCCCAGAAGCCGGTGATCATCAGGCCGGCGACTGTCAGGAAGAAGAATATCCAGGCATGGGCGCCCATCATCGGATCGGCAGCATTGCCGGCGATGATCAGGACCCCCAGGGCCACAAGGCCGGTCAGGAGACTGACCGTGCCGATGCTGAACCCTGGTCCGGATCCTCTGGATATGTCAGCGCGTGTACTCATTGGGAATGCCCCTCCAGTGCTGAATCGAGAATATCGAGACTGGCCCGTACCTGCCGGAAGAGCGCCCGGGTCTGTATAAGGGGAACTACGGATGGGCCTGCCTGTCGCACCGGGGCTAAGCGGGGATGACAGAAGAAGGAGAAAGCCCATGTGGACCACCGCAGCTTTGGGCAGCGCGCTGCTGGCAACTGGCGCCGTGAAGTTCAACAGCCATCTCGCCGAGCTGGGACGTCAGGCGACGCTGCAGGATTACCTCGCCATGCGGTGTGGCGGTGTGGCTCTGCCAGGGGCGGAAACCCATGACGTCATGGCTCTGGCGGCGATGCATTGCTGGGGGTGCTATGCGATGGCAGCGGGCGTTGCGTTGCTCGGTTTCGCCCTGTGGCGGGCTGCTCGCCCGCAGCTTCAGCGGCTACGCCGCCGATAAGCCGATACACCGCCTTGCACAGCAGCGCGGCTGAGGGCAGGGATGGATCATTGCCGGATGGACCTTGACGCATGAGCGACCCGCCGAATTCGACTCAGCCGCCTGTGAACCTGCTGGACGCAGCAACACTCCAGCTTCACCTGGCGTCGATCCTGACCTCCGTGCCTGACGCCATGGTGGTGACCGACGAGTCGGGCAAGATCCTCGCCTTCAGCCGGGCAGCCGAAGCGCTGTTCGGCTTCTCGGCCGAAGAGGTCATCGGCAAACCTGTGAACATGCTGATGGCCGGCCGCGACAAGGCAAACCATGACAATTATATCGGGAACTATCTGCGCACCGGCGAGCGCCAGATCATCGGCAAGGGACGCGTTGTCATCGCCTCCCGCGCCGATGGCACCCAGTTCCCCGTCGACCTGAAAATCGGGGAAGCCCGGATTGGCGATCACTTCCTTTTCACAGCCTTTATCCGTGACCTGACAGAGCAGCAGCGCTCGGAACTGCGCATGCAGGAAATGCAGGCTGAACTCGTGCACTTCTCCCGTCTCAGCGCTGTCGGAACGATGGCTTCGGCCCTGGCCCATGAACTCAATCAGCCCCTGACCGCTGTAGCCAACTATCTGGAGGCCAGCCGGGACCTCCTCGATTCGCCCGACCCTGAAACGAAAGAAGTATTGCGCGAGGCGCTGACCGAAGCCGCCCGGCAAGCCGTAAGGGCGGGCGAAATCGTGCGCAAGCTGCGCTCCTATGTCTCGCGCGGCGAGGTCGATGCCCGCCCGGTGAGCCTTGGCCCGTTACTGGCCGACGCAATTGCCCTGTCGAAACTTTCGCGGGATCTTGCCGATATTCCGATCAAACTCGACCAGGATGACGGCGCAGACCTCGTGATGGGCGATCCCATCCAGATCCAGCAGGTCGTTATCAACCTGATTCGCAATGCGATGGACGCGCTTTCAAACACACAGAACGCCCGGATCACGGTGCGTGTGTATCTCTCCGCCGAGCCCGGATTTGTCGCCGTTGAAGTCTGCGACAATGGACCAGGGCTCACCTCTGAGTTGCAAGAAACCATCTTCAAGCCTTTCGCAACCAGTAAATCCCATGGAATGGGGCTCGGCCTGTCGATCTGCCAGACCATCGTGGAAGCCCATGGCGGAACCGTCCGTGCCATTTCGCCGCCTGAAGGGGGAACCTGTTTCCTGTTCACACTCCGGAGAGATGCAGGTAAGTCAGGTTCATGACTGAAAATCGCCTGATCCACCTTGTTGATGATGATGAAGCCATCCGCCATTCGGCGAGCTTCATGCTGCGCCACTCCGGCTTCCGCGTGAAAACCTATGTCGATGGCGTGGCTTTCCTCGAACAGGTTGAGGAGGCTGAGAAAGGGTGCATCCTTCTGGATGTCCAGATGCCTCGGATGGATGGCCTGCAGGTGCAGGAAGCGCTCAACGAGCGCGGCGTGGCCATGCCGGTTATCGTGCTGACGGGACATGGGGATGTCGCCGTTGCGGTGCGCGCCATGAAGGCCGGGGCGGTGGACTTCGTGGAAAAGCCCTATGCCAAGCAGACGCTTGTGGACGCCCTCACCCGCGCGTTCGAGCGCCTCGAGGCCCGGCGCAAGGAAGAAGTTCTGGCCGATGAATCGCGCGGCCTGATCGAGCATCTCACGCCCCGTGAGCGGGAAGTCCTCAATGGCCTGGTCAGTGGCCAGACCAATAAGGAGATTGCGATCTCCCTCGATATTTCACCGCGTACTGTGGAGATTCACCGCGCGAATGTGATGGAAAAGATGGGGGCGTCAAACCTCTCAACTGTCCTGCGCATTGCCTTCGCCGCCGGCATTGGTCTTGAATAATCGCCAGCTTTAGGGGCTTTTACCTAAAGACGCCGGGACAAAACCTGTGCAGGAATCTGGCTCTCTGCCTTCCGGAGAGTCATTTGACCGCCATCGCAAAACCCTTGCCTGTTCATCCACCGCGCCGCATTGCGGTCGTCGATGACAGTCCGGCTGTTCGCCAGTCGCTTCGCCTTCTGCTGGGCTCGCGCGGCTATCTGGTGGACACGTTCACAGGCGCTGATGAACTCCTGCTGACAGCAAAGCCGGGCGATTTCGATTGCTATGTGCTTGACCTGAAGCTGGACGGCATGGATGGCTTTGCCCTCCTGGAAGTGCTCCGCCAACGCGGAATTGAGGCGCCCGCCATCATGATTTCAGGGTGGGAACTGCCCACGCTGGAAGTGACCGCGCACCGGGCCGGATTTACGGCGCTGGTGCGAAAGCCGATGATGGATACGTCGCTCGTCCGGGTCTTGCGGGACGTGTTGCCCGACTAGGGCGCCTATTCGTCCTGGAAACGGTAAAGCGAAATACCGCGGGCGCGTTCGTCGAAGACCAGCTTGCGGCTGAGCGGGGCATGGGCGCGGGACGCGCAATTCTGCCGTTCGCAGAGATAACAGTTCACGCCAATCGGTGTAGGCTCGACTTTTTCGAGATTAAGGTCGGCGGCATAGGCAAGGCGCTTGGCATAGGCGATGTCACAGCCGAGCCCGATGGCCAGTTTCGGCCCGGGCTTGTCATAGAATCCATCGGTGCGCGTGATCGTGCGAGCGATAGAGAAATATGTCGTGTCGTCCGGCATCTGAATGATCTGTGTCCGGACCCGGCCTGGTGTTTCAAAACACTCATGGATGTTCCAGAGCGGGCAGGCGCCACCGAATTTGGAAAAGTGGAACCGTCCGGCGCTGAAGCGTTTGGACACATTTCCCGCCGTATCGATGCGTACAAAGAAGAACGGGATGCCGCGCGCATCAGGCTTTTGCAGCGTGGTCAGGCGGTGGGCTGTCTGCTCGAAGCTCGTGTTGAAGCGGTGGCTGAGAAGTTGCACATCATACTTCGTCTTCTCGGCTTCACGCAGGAAGGCGTGATACGGCATCAGAACAGCAGCGGCGAAATAGTTGGCCAGGCTTACGCGGGCAAGGCCGACAGCGTCGCGGTCCGTCAAGCCGGCCTTCACAACATAGGAATCGATCAGGTCGCCAAATTCCAGCATCGCCAGCTGGAAGGCGAGCTGGAAGCGGCGGCCTGATTGCGGCAGCAGTTCGGAGAGATCTATCCCGCGCTTGTGCCGATCATAGTAGCGCAGCGTATTGGGCATGATGTCATACGGTACCACCCGGACGCGCAAGCCGTGCTGGCTCTTCAGCCGCTCTATCATCGCGGCATACGGATCTTCATGCAGGGTTGAGAGCTCTGCGCAGAAGGCTTCGGCGGCCTCGTCCAGCTCCGGGAAATAGTTGCGGTGGTCCTGCAACATCTGGCGTACCGTCTCGACGCTGCGGGCCGATTCTTCGAGAAGCTCCACCTTTTCCCGGTCCGTCAGCAGATTGTTATCCGAATAGGTCCGCAGGGCGAGTTCCCGGTATTTGTCGTAGAGGTGAACGAAAGCGCGCGCGATGTCGGGGTTGGCATTTACTATGTCTTCGACATCATTCTTGCCGACCGGGCCCGCTTCCAGAACAGGGTCGCGGACCACTTCCATGAGCTCAGACACAAGCCTGGCATCTCCGGCTCCGCCAACATCGGAAATGTCAAAGTCGTAAACACGCGCGAGCGTCATAAGAAGGTTGGCGCTGATCGGGCGCTGGTTGCCCTCGATCAGATTGATGTAGCTGGCCGAAACGCCGAGGTCTTCGGCCATCTGCGCCTGGGTAATCCCTAATGTGCGCCGCAGGCGCCGAACGCGCGGGCCAATAAGGGTTTTTTCCTTGCGTTCCGCCATTCAAAGCCCCGGAGAAGTTTACAAACATTACAGATGACACAGGGTTATTGTTACAAGGTAAACACAAAAACCCAATGGAAACAGAAAGGTACTCCCCATTCCGGCTTCTTGTAAATAAGGTTGTGTCAATAATTAAGACATTCAGGGAGCTTCGGCCATGTCCATTACCGCAACACTCGCGCAGCCTACCATCGCCCGCGCAAAAATCGCTGTGACGGGCAAGGCCGCCGGGGTGGACCGGGTGCTGACGCCCCAGGCGCTGGATTTCATCGAAGGCCTCGAGCGCCGCTTCGGCGCGCGCCGCTTGCAATTGCTCCGGATGCGGAAAGAGCGTCAGGCCCGGTTTGATGCAGGCGAGCTGCCCGATTTCCTGCCCGAGACAAAATCCATCCGAAATGGCCATTGGGAAGTCGACCCCGTGCCATCCGTCCTGCTGGACCGGTCGGTCGAGATCACAGGCCCCGTTGACCGCAAGATGATGATCAATGCGCTCAATTCCGGCGCAAGAATGTTCATGGCGGATTTCGAGGATGCTTCCTCGCCGACTTTCGCCAACATGATTGATGGTCAGGTCAACATGCAGGACTTCGCCCGCGGAAAGCTCGCCCACACCGATGCTGCCTCTGGCAAATCCTATTCCCTGAATGACAAGGTGGCTGTCATGATCGTCCGGCCGCGTGGCTGGCATATGGAAGAGGCACATGTCCTCGTCGATGGCCGCCCGATCTCCGCGAGCCTCTTCGACTTCGGTATTCACTTCTTCCACAACGGGCGTAAGCTGTTCGAGGCCGGTATCGGGCCATTCTATTACCTGCCCAAGATGGAGAGCCATCTGGAAGCCCGCCTCTGGGACGAAGTGTTCGAGTATGCGCAAGGCGAAGTTGGGATTCCAACCGGCTCCATCAAAGCGACTGTCCTGATCGAGACACTGCCTGCTGCCTTTGAGATGGACGAGATCCTGTATGAGCTGCGCCGCCATATCGCCGGTCTCAATTGCGGCCGCTGGGATTACATCTTCTCCTACATCAAGACGCTCCGCCGGCATTCACAGTTTGTTTTGCCTGATCGCGCGCAAGTCGGCATGGATCGGGCTTTCCTCAACGCCTATTCGCTGCTCCTCATCAAGACCTGCCACCGGCGCCGCGCCCATGCGATGGGCGGTATGGCTGCGCAGATCCCTGTGAAGAATGACGAGGCGGCCAATGACGCGGCCTTCGCCAAGGTGCGCGCCGATAAGCTCCGTGAAGTGAAGAATGGTCATGATGGCACCTGGGTGGCTCACCCCGCGCTCGTGCCGGTCGCCATGGAAGTTTTCGCTGAGCATATGCCGATGGGCAATCAGGTGCTCGGCCAGCGTTGCTTTCCGCCAATCAGCCAGGCCGCGCTGCTAAAGCCTCATACCGGTGAGATCACCGAAGCCGGCGTGCGCACGAATGTGTCTGTCGGCATCGAATACACCGCTGCCTGGCTGAATGGCCGCGGCGCGGTGCCGATCCACAACCTGATGGAGGACGCGGCGACTGCCGAAATTTCGCGAAGCCAGATCTGGCAGTGGATCCATCACGGCGCTGAGGTTGTCGGGGCCGACGGAGCCGCCCGGACATTCACCAGGGCATGGTTCAACGACATCCTCGCTGACGAACTGGGCAAGGTTCGCGCAGCACTCGGTGAGACCGGCTTCAGGGCAGGGCGGTATGATGTTGCCGCCGAAATCTTCACCAATACGGCGACGTCCGCCGAACTCGCCGACTTCCTGACGCTGCCTGCCTATGAAGCGCTGCGCAACTTCGCATGACCCGTCCACAAATAGATACATCCAAAGACCAAGGAATGCCTTCAATGCCAAAACGCCCTACCTACGCAGAGCTTCGCGCCCAGGTCCAGAAACGCTATCCCACCGGCCAGGCGCCCGGCGGTGTTACGGTTGACGACATCGTCCAGCTGAAGATGCAGAACACCTACAATACCCATCTCGATATTGCCCGGGAAATGGCCGTTGTGATGCGCGCCGACATGGCTGTCTATGACAAGGACCACTCCAGATTCACCCAGTCGCTCGGCTGCTGGTCGGGCTTCCATGCCCAGCAGATGATCAAGGCCGTCAAGCGCATGAAGGGCACATCGAAGGGCACGTATGTTTACCTGTCCGGCTGGATGGTTGCTGGCCTGCGCAATCGTTTCGGCCACCTTCCGGACCAGTCGATGCACGAGAAAACTTCGGTGGCTGACCTGATCGAGGAAATCTACGTCTCCCTGCGCCAGGCCGATGAAGTTGCCCTGAACGATCTCTTCCGTGAGCTGAAAGCAGCGCGTGAAAAAGGCGCGCCGTCGGATGTGATCGAGACCATCATCCAGCGCATCGATACGTTTGAATCCCATGTTGTACCGATCATCGCCGACATCGACGCCGGTTTCGGCAACGAGCACGCCACCTACCTCCTCGCCAAGGAGCTGATCAAGGCCGGTGCCTGCTGCATCCAGATCGAAAACCAGGTGTCGGACGCCAAGCAGTGCGGCCACCAGGATGGCAAGGTCACCGTGCCGCGTGAGGACTTCATCGAAAAGCTGCGTGCCTGCCGTCTCGCCTTTGAGGAGCTTGGCGTGGATGACGGTGTGATCGTCGCCCGCACAGACAGCCTCGGCGCGGGACTGACGCAGAAAGTCCCGGTCTCCCAGCATGCCGGTGATCTTGCTTCGGAATACACCAAATGGCTGGAAGTCGAAGAGATCACGCCGGCCAACCCGCTGAAAGAAGGCGATCTCGCGCTCCAGCAGAACGGCCGCCTGGTAAAGCCTGTTCGTCTCGCAAACGGCCTGTTCAAGTTCCGTGAGAACACTGGCGCTGACCGCGTGGTGGAAGACTGTATCGCCAACCTTACCCTTGGCGGCGCTGACCTTCTCTGGATCGAGACTGACACGCCGGACGTGGACATCATCGCCGGTCTTGTAAACCGCGTGAAAGCCGCTGTTCCCGATGCCAAGCTGACCTACAACAATTCGCCATCCTTCAACTGGACGCTCAACCTGCGTAAACAGGTCCGCAAGGCCTGGATCTCGGAGGGCAGGATCGCCGAGGGCGAATACCCCGAAGCAGAGCTGATGTCGGCCAAGTTTGACGACACCCCGCTCGGCCAGGAAGCCGACGCGCGCCTCAAGCGCTTCCAGTATGACATCTCCGAGCGCGCCGGCGTGTTCCACAACCTGATCACGCTGCCGACCTTCCACATGACGGCCTTTGCCACTGATCAGCTTTCGCGCGGTTATTTCGGCGAAGACAAGATGGCCGCCTATGTGAAGACCATCCAGCGCCAGGAAATTCGCAACAACGTCTCGGCTGTCAAACACCAGCACGAGGTTGGCTCTGATCTTGGCGACACGTTCAAGGAAATGGTTGCCGGTGAGCGCGCGCTGAAAGCCAGCGGCGAGCACAACACCATGAACCAGTTCGAGAACGTCGTCTGAACCCTTTCCTTGCTGCGTAGGGAAACACTCGGCCCCATCTGCCTTCGGGCAGGTGGGGTTACTTTTGCGTGATGGCCAGCTCGACGGGTGTGACGGGTTGCTCTTCCGGGGTCATGAGCTTGCGGGCCGGCTTATCCCCTCAGAAATCGCCGATGACGGGAGCATCCCGGCCGAGCCTCTCCTTGGATGTTTGTCGCGTCATCAAAATTCACCGGAATTTCGGGTGGACGGAGCGCAAAGCTTTGTGCCGGCAGACAGGTAAATCCGACCGAAAATCAAAGGGCGCCCGAAGGAAAAACCAAATCGAGCTCACCGAGGAAAGAGGACCAGGGTGAGAGAGATGTCCCGAAGAACCGCAATCGGCCTCATGGCGCGCGCTTCGGGCCTCGCCGCCTTCGCAACGCCTGACCGCCATCTTCGCCTCCAACGATGACATGGCCGCCGGCATGGTCGTCTTGGCCTGCGCGTGCCCGATGCCCTGTCTGTGGTCGACTTCGATGACACCACCTTCGCCACGGCCATCTGGCCCCAGCTCACCCCGGTGGGCCAGCCGATTGCCGATATGGCGGCCGCCGGCCTTTTGGCTAGGCAGGTTCTCGAAGCTGCCGCAATCAGGGGCCAGCCGCGCCCGCGTCCACCGCGAAGGTGATCGCCGTGGAGTAAGACCGCACATCCGTCTCCGCCCCCTCCGGAGCCGGGGCAATGTGGCGGACAAGGAGCGCATACACGCCGGGCACCAGGCCCTCCAGGCGGATCTCGCCATTTCTCCCAACAGTTACGCCGTCGCCGTCATGGGCGCCCGAATAAGCGGCAAAGGCAGGGATCAGGAACGCCTCTTCCGCGGCCAGAGGGACGCCGCCAAACGTGACCTGAAATGTCCGCAAATGGCCGGAATTGTCCTCTGTTTTGCCGGGCGTGACCGCCAATTGACCCGCCGGAGACGTGTCTATGGCCGTGTTTTGCCCCCCGCAACTGAAATAGGTTTCCGAGACCGTAGCCGTCTGTGAGATCAAAATTTGCGCCCCCGAAGGGAGCGCCGCTTCGTCCCCCGCCTCGCCGTCAAGGCGCACATATCGCCCCTCTGCAAGCGCAACTTTTCCCTTTCGTCCAAGGCGTTCGCC
This sequence comes from Hyphomonas sp., assembly GCF_018402285.1. GTDB lineage: Bacteria > Pseudomonadota > Alphaproteobacteria > Caulobacterales > Hyphomonadaceae > Hyphomonas. Next base: position 138,853 of record NZ_JAGYJH010000002.1, read on the forward strand.
GCTGGTGATACGGTACGTGCCCGGCACCTCAAGCGAGGCTTCCAGCCGCGTCATCGCATGATCGCTCGCCACCTGCTCAAACGGAACAACCTCGCCCCCCGGCCCAACCAGCCGGAACTCCGCCAAAAGCCCGACTTCCGGCAATGGAAAATAATCACTGAAACTCGCAACCGCCCCAAGCCCGCTGCAGCTCTTGTAGGCAAAGGAATCGGGCAGCACGAAGCCCACATGCGCCGAAGCGGGCAGGGCTGCAGCAAGGACAGCAACGCCGGCCAAACAGGCTCTCGCCGCGCGCATCATGTACCCCCCAGTTCAGGTGTTGCCGCGACCCGCTCGGTCAGCGGCGCCAGCTCAAAGGTGACATGCGCGCGCACGATCGCCCGGCCCTTTGCCGCCGCCTCCGCCAGCGGCGTCTTGCCCTCGGCGACGTTTCCGGCCAGTTCGAGCAGCGGATTGTAGAGCGCTTCGGTTTCCCCCTGGAGTATCAGGCCGAACCTATTGTTTTCATTGATGACTTTTTCCCACTCGTCCCGGATCTCTGCCCAGAAATCCGCCGTGTCTTCCCAATAGTCCAGCGCCACTTCGACCGGGAAATCCCCATTGCGCTCATACGTGTTCACGCCGACCTCGCGCGCCAGCAGCTCCGGCGCGCCGGAAGAGAGCACCACCTTGTCATTGTCCTGTTCATGCACCCAGCCAAGCGGGGTAATCACATGCCGGTTGACGGCGTTGATCGTGTGGTAGTCATCGCGTGTTATCATGTCCCGGCGCGGCAGGGGGCGCCATTCATGCCCGGGCGCCCAGGTCGGCGCGCCCAGCTCATAGGTCCAGGCTGCCACAGCGCCGTAACGCGGCGCATCATCCACCTGATAGACCGTCTGGGACCATTGGCCCTGCCGCTCGGCGGCGGACAGGTCCCGCCACTCCCACGCATTGCCGCCAATGAACACCAGCACGCGCGCAGGCTCGAACTGCCAGTCCTGCCGCCAATGTTTGATCGGGAAGGTCTCCCCGCCATGCGTGGCCACCAGGATATGCTGCAGGCTGATGAAATCCCCGCGATCCTCGATCACGCGCACCACTTCCTGCGCGCCGGAAATCTTCGGTGGCATCACCACATAGTCGGCGTCAAAGGAGACTGTCTCGATAAAGTCGAACGTTACCTTGTAGTCACCTGCCATCGCCAGGATCGATTGCCGGTCCCGCTGAAAATCCGCCGTCACGCCAGCCTCTGAAGCGGGGGTAGCGGGTGCCTCGGCCAGCGCAACCTGCGCGCAGGCGCAGGCACCGAGCGAGAGCGCCAGAAGGGCAGCGCCAAGGAGCAGACGGGGACGGGAGATGTACGGCATCGGAGCCTCCAGGGATGGGGGTTTGGGCGGATAGGTGCGTCTCCTGCATAATGCGAATGAGAATGACTTGCAATCCATGTAAAGCTTTGCAACAACGGCATCTGAGAATCGTTCGCAATATTTCAAAGGTCCACCCCATGAAGTTCCCGATCCCTCCCGCTCTTGTCCGGCAAGCTGACCGCTCTCCTGCGCGCCTGCTCCTGTCGGCCGGGATACTCGCCCTCGCCGCCGGGTCCGCGCTGGCCGACGACGCCCCGGAGGCGCCCGAACAGCGTGAAGAGACCATCACGGTCTACGGCACATCCAATCCGCTGCCTGTCTTTGATTATCCCGGTCAGGTGACTGTGATCACGCGGGACGAGCTTGAACTGATCCAGCCTTCGGCAATGTCCGATCTCTTGCGGGATGTGCCGGGACTTGAGTTCTCCGGCGGCCCTCGCCGGACTGGCGAATCTCCGAGCATTCGCGGCCTCGGCCGGGAGAATGTCCTCGTCCTGCTGGACGGCGCCCGCCAGTCTTTCAGCTCCGCGCATGATGGCAGCTTCTTCCTTGATCCTGAGCTTGTCCGCACTGCCGAAGTCGTCCGCGGTCCGGCCTCTGCGCTTTATGGCTCCGGCGCGGTTGGCGGTGTCCTGGCTTTTGAAACGGTCTCTGCGGGGGATCTTCTGGAAGAGGGGCAAAGCTTTGGCGGGCGCCTGCGCACGGGCTATCAGAGCGTCAATGAAGAATGGGTCGGCTCGGCAACGGTATTCGGCGCATCCGGAAATCTCGACGCCCTCGCCAGCCTTGGCCTGCGCCAGTCAGGCGACATCAAGCTCGGCTCCGGCGCCGATCTTCCGTCCGAGGACGAGATCACAACCGCCCTCGTCAAGCTCGGCTACCGGTTCACGCAGGCGCTGTCGGGCGAAGTGGCCTGGCAGAAGTTCAACAACATCGCCGTCGAGCCCAATAACGGGCAGGGCACGGCGGGAACGGGCGATGCAACCCTGGACCGGGATGTCGACAAGGACATTACCAGCGAGCTCTGGCGCGGCGCTCTGCGCTTTGATCCAGCCTCGGATCTGATTGATACAAGACTGACCGTTTATCAGTCCAAAACCGGCGTGGACGAGTTTGATGCAACTGTCCCGCGCACAACGCTGCGCGAGATCGAGACCAGCGGTGTCAGCCTGCGCAATGCGTCCCGCTTCCTGCTCGGCCCAGTCGATACAGTCCTGACCTTTGGGGGGGACTGGTACGAAGACAGCCAGGTCGGCACCGACTCTACCGCCCCGGGCGGTGTCCGGGGCGGCGTGCCCAATGGCAGCGCGGAGTTTACCGGCGTGTTTGTGCAGGCAGAGGCAGAGATTGCCCGCCCCTTCGGTCTGCCCGGCCGGCTCATCGTCATCCCCGGCATCCGGCACGATGCGTTTGAAAGCAGTTCTGATCTCAGCACAGAGAAAGCCTCTGACAGTCAGGTCTCCCCCCGCATCGCAACCAGCTATGCACCGGTCGAGTGGCTGCGCCTCTATGCATCGTATGCCGAAGGGTTCCGGGCGCCATCCGTCAATGAGCTCTATCTCGACGGCGTGCACTTCTCCGTGCCGCATCCAACCCTGTTCAACCCCCGCATGGGGCGGTTCGTCTTTGTAAGCAACAACTTCGTTCCCAATGCCGACCTGAAGCCTGAGTCGAGCGAAACTGTGGAAATCGGCTTTGGCCTGGATTTCCGGAACGTTCTTTCCGGCGAAGACCGGTTTCAGGGAAAGCTCTCCTACTTCGAGAGCGACGTGACCGATCTCATCAACCTTTCAGTCGACTTTTCCTATGATCCGACCTGCTTTGCGGCGCCAACATTCTTTCCGTGTACGGCGGGAACCACCAATTCAGCAAATATTGCCGGCGCAAACCTTGAGGGATGGGAAGCAGAAGCATCCTATGATGCTGCCGTCTGGTTTGCGCGCGCGACCTTCTCGACCGTTGACGGAACCGACACTGCTACTGGCGAGGACCTTGGCACCCTGACGCCAGACCGCCTCACGGTGGATGCCGGGCTCAAGCTCTCCAGCTGGAACACCCGGATCGGAACCCGCATTCAGGCGGCCGACGCGTTTGAGCGCCGGGTCCTGTCAGGCGGAGCACTCGCCTTGGCAGAAAGCCGTCCCGGCTATGTCGTGCTTGATCTCTATGGCTCCTGGCGCCCGAAATTTGCGCCGAGCCTGCGCATCGATGCCGGTGTCGATAACGTCCTCGATCATGACTATGACCGCGTCTTCGAGGGCGTGTCAGAGCCCGGCCGCAATTTCAAGATCGCTTTGTCCTGGCAGTTTGGTCAGTAGAAGGAGACCCCCATGATCTGCATGCCCATTGATGATGCCCGGATGCTCTGCTGGCTTCGGTCTCAGTTGCGAGTGCTCTCAGCCTGGCGCGAAGAACTCGTCTGCCGCAATGAGACCGATCTTGAAGCGGTCACAAGGCTGGAACAGCATCATCAATGGCTGCATGCGGAGCTTGAACGGCTAGACCCCGCGACGCGCCTACACGGGTAGGGTTCAGATATCGAGCACCACGATGCGGTCGAGCAGGGCGTCGATCGCCTCGGCAGATGTCTTGCTGTGGACCATCGCTTCGCGGAACTCTTCGGGAATGAAGCCGCCTTCGATGATGCGCTCCAGTAGATCGAAGAAGGGCGACCAGAAACCATCTTCGTCGAGGAAAGCCATCGGCTTGGCATGCAGGCCAAGGCGGGCCCAGGAAAGTATCTCCACAGCTTCTTCGAGCGTGCCGATGCCGCCGGGCAGGACAATGAAGGCATCGGCCTCGTCAAACATCATCTGTTTGCGGGTGTGCATGTCCTCGACGATGCGGTGGTCCACGTCTTTGTAGATGCGCTCCTTCTGAAGAAGAAAGCGCGGCATGATGCCAAGGACGTCGCCGGATGCGTCATGGGCCGCGCGGGCGCAGGCGCCCATCAGGCCAACCCCGCCGCCGCCATAAACGAGGCGGATTCCCCGCCTGGCGAGCTCCCGGCCGAGGGCTTCTGCCAGCGTAATGTAGCGCGGATCGACCTTGTCGGAGGCGCCGCAATAGACGCAGATCGAACGTATTTTTGTCATTTTTTACAGTCTTTCAGCACATTCTTTCCGCTGATTGATAGGGTGGCCGGGCCAACTTCGCCAGATGGATTGTCAGGGCGCAGGCGGGGGCGGGTTTCACTTCCGCGCAAACAGCGCCATATGGCAGGCATGAGCCCGCCAAATGCCGCTGTCCCAGCGCCCGAAAATCATGACAGGATCGACAGCGCCGATGGCGGCCTGTGGAAATCCATTCTGCGCATCCTGACACTGCTAGCGCGTCCCGAACTGGCCAAATGGCGCCCCGTCATGGTGCTGGCCATCCTTATCACGCTGGCAGCATCGATCCTTGAGGTGATTTCGCCGCTGGTGATGGGGCATGCGATCAACCAGGTGGTGCCGGAAGGCGGGGCTGGGGCCAGCTTTGCCACGGCGGCGCTGTGGCTCGGCTATGGTCTCGCCCTGCGGTTTGCGGCGGCTGCGTTGCCCGCAGATCCGCGACTGGCTGTTCTCGCCGGTCAGCCAGGACGCGCAGCGCGTGGCGAGCGTGGATGCGTTCGGCCACTCGCTCGCCCTCTCGCTCGGATTTCACCAGACGCGGCGCACCGGCGCGCTCAACCGGATCATCGAACGCGGCGCCAGCGCCATCGACTATCTGATCCGCTTCCTTGCCTTCAATATCGGCCCGACGCTGGTGCGGCTCGTTCTGGCATCGGTTGCGCTCGGCATTGCCTACGACATCCGCCTGTCGCTGATCGCAGTCGTCACCATTGCACTCTACGTTCTCAGCACGGTGATCATAACCGAATGGCGCGTGCGCCAGCGCCGGAAGATGAACGAGGCCGACACGCATTTCCGGGCCACCTCGGTCGATATCCTCACCAATTTCGAGACCGTGAAATCCTTCGCCGCCGAGACGCGCGAAACTTCCCGCTTTGACGGCGCGATGAGCGAGTACAACCGGCATTATGTCGACACCAACCGCAGCATGTATGTGCTCAATACCGTGCAGGCGCTGGTGATGAACCTTGGCCTTCTGGCGGTGATGGGGCTGTCAGCGTGGAACGTTATCCAGGGCACGATGCAGATTGGTGACCTGACCGCCGTGATGCTGATGCTGCTGTCGCTCTATGCGCCGCTCAACATCCTTGGCTGGGCCTGGCGGGAGATCAAGCAGGGCGCAGTGGACCTTGAAAAGCTGCACGGCCTGCTCGGCATGAAGCCTGAAGTTCAGGACAAGCCAGAAGCCAGGGTACTGGCGCGGCCGGAAGGGCGGGTGACGTTCGAGGATGTCGCCTTCAGCCATGAAGGTCGTGCTGTGGGCGTTTCGGGTGTGAGCTTCGAGGTCGCGCCTGGGCGGAAGGTGGCCTTCGTCGGGACTTCTGGCGCGGGCAAGTCGACGCTGCTGAAGCTCCTGTTCCGGTTCTATGATGTGGAGGCGGGCAGCGTGCAGATCGACGGGCAGGACGTGCGGGACCTGACGCAGGAATCCCTGCGCGCGGCGCTGGGCCTCGTGCCGCAGGATGTGGTGTTGTTCAACGATACGCTGGGCGCAAACATTGCCTATGCCCGGCCCGAGGCGACCGAGGCGGAGCTGCGCGATGCGGCCCGCCGGGCCCAGCTGCTGCCCTTCATCGAAAGCCTGCCCGATGGCTGGAAGACGCGCGTAGGCGAACGGGGCCTGAAGCTGTCGGGCGGCGAGAAGCAGCGCGTGGGCATTGCCCGGGTGATCCTTGCCAACCCCGCCATCCTGGTGCTGGACGAGGCGACGAGCGCGCTCGACAGCGCGACCGAAGCCGCCGTCCAGGAGGCGCTGGAAGAGGCCTCGGCCGGGCGCACGACCCTGGTGGTGGCCCACCGCCTGTCCACGGTTGTCTCGGCTGACGAGATCATCGTGCTGGAAGCTGGCCGCATCGTGGAGCGGGGTCGGCACGAGGCGCTGCTGGCAAAAGGCGGCAAATATGCTGATATGTGGGATCGTCAGGCGCACCGCGCCGAACCGGCTGAACTTCTCAGCTGAAACAGACCTTTAGAGGAGGCGAGCCGATGAGCGAAGACTTCGAGCGCCAGTCGCTGCCCTGGATGAGCACAGGCTTTGACTGGGAGGCGGTTGCCGCAGCAGCCGGCGCCTTTCTGGCCGCCCTGCTGCTGGGATGGATCTGGGCGCCGCTGTTCTGGATCGGTTTTGCCGCAATGGCGATTGCCCTGGCCGCCGGGCGCTGGGCACGGCGCACGCCGCCCGACCTGGCCTATGGCGTGGTTGCCCCGTGTGACGGGGTGGTTGTGTCGGTCGGCTACGGTGACGCGCCCGCAGCATTGCGGATGAAGGGCGAGAGCCTTGTGCGCGTGCGCATTGCGTCCTCGCCGGTGTCTACGAACAAGCTCTATGCGCCGATGGCGGGGGGCGTGGAAATCGTCTCGCTGCAGCAGGGCGAGCCGGGCCAGCCGATTTCGATCAAGCCGGACAATGAAGGGCTCACGCGCGCCTATGTGACCTTTGAGAGCCAGGGAGAGCAGGCCGGCGTCGTGCTGACGACCGGCGGGCTCGGGCCGCGCATCGAGCTGGCCGTCGATCATGGCGACGTCGTCCGGCTCGGGCGCAGTTTCGGGACGCGGCGGCTGGGGGGGTGGTGCGACGTTTATCTGCCCGCCGACATACGTACCCATGTCTGGGCCGGACAGACGCTGATCGGCGGGGAAACCGTGATCGCGCATTTCCGCTCGTCGATCGAGGATGATTTCGAGGACGCCGAGGCGGTCTATGCCGGGGCCGCCCCTCCGCGGCCGCGCGAGGCGGCGAGTGTGGCGGCAGCCATGATGGCGAAGACCGAGGCAGAGCCGGCGGTGGACGTGGCCGGCGATGAACCCGTTGATGAGCTTTTGGAGGATGATTATCCCGAGCCCGATGAAGTCTCCGCGCCGGAAGACCCGGCGGCGATCTTCGCCCGGCTGCGCGAGGCGGCCCGGAAACACGGCGAAGGCGACTGAACCAAGGAAAAACGCCTCCGGAGACGGAAGGGGTTGTTTTGACGGGCGCGGCCGGTGCTTGTCTTTTGATTTCCCCTGGTCCGAAAGCGAGGACCTGCGGCGCAATATTTCGGCAAAGTGCTCAAATCCAGACTTTGAAGACGAGGCGGGAAAAGCGGTTGGTGTGCTGTGATACCGGCCTTCCGACTTCGATCGTGACCAGAAACGTCACTCTGTCATGCCGGTCGAGTTCAACATCGATGAGTTGATCATCCGGCCCCGGATAGCCCTGTTTTTGCAAATTTCAGGATGGCGCCGGTCAGCCGCGCGAGGTCTTCTTCGCTGATGCCGTAGGCGGGGGAGAGGTAGACGGTGCGGCCGAGGGGGCGGATGAAGGTGCCTTGATCGATAAACCATTTGCGGGCGGCCTCCACCTCGAAGGGCTCTGCCATGTCTACGGCGGCGACGGCGCCGATCACGCGGACGTCTGCCACGGTGTCGAGTTCCCTTGCCGGGGCGAGGAGGCTGGTGAGGCTGGCTTCGAGTTTCTTCACGCGCTTGAGCAGGCTGCCATCGGCAAAGAGGTCGAGGCCCGCATTGGCGACGGCGCAGGCAAGGGCGTGGCCGGTATAGGTGGGGCCATGCATCAGGGCGTGATCGGGGTTCTCATCATGGAAGGCGGCGTAGACCTTTGACGAGGCGATGGTGGCGGCGAGCGGGGTGACGCCGCCGGTGATCGCCTTGCCGAGGCACATGATGTCGGGCGTGACGCCGGCGCGGACGGCGGCAAACATCTCCCCCGTGCGGCCAAAGCCGGTGAAGATTTCATCAAAGATGAGGAGGACGCCGGCCTGGTCGCACAGGCGCCGGAGCGTTTTGAGGACCTGGGGGCTGTGCATGCGCATGCCGCCGGCGCCCTGGATCAGCGGCTCGATCATCACGGCGGCGATCTTCCTGTCCGTAGACAGAAGGGTTTCCAGGGCTCGGATCTGGTCGCGTGTTTCGGGCAGGGCGACGACATATTGCTCGGCAAGCGCGCCCCGGAACATGTGGTGCATGCCTTCATCGGGATCACAGACCGACATGGTGGCCAGCGTGTCGCCATGATAGCCGCCGAGGAAGGAGACGAACTTGGTGCGCGAGACACCGGCCGAATTGCGGAAATACTGAATGGCGATCTTCATCGCGACTTCGACGGCGACCGAGCCGGATTCGGTGAAGAAGACGCGGCAGAGGTCGCCCGGGGTGATGCGGGCAAGGCGGGCGGCGAGGCGGTAGGCCGGCTCATGGGCGAGGCCGCCGAGCATGATGTGGGGCATCTCTGCCATCTGGGCGCGGGCCGCCTCGAGCAGTTCGGGACGATTATAACCATGGATGCTGGTCCACCAGCTGCCGACGCCATCGACGAGCTGCCGGCCATCGGCAAGGTAAAGCCGGGAGCCTTCCGTCCGGGAAATGGCAACCGGCGCAGGCAGGGTGCGCATCTGGGCATAGGGCAGCCAGATATGCTCCAGGCCTGCGGTGAACCAGTCTTTCGGGTCTGCCATGTTCAGCGCTCCTAAAGGGTCCGTTACTGCGGGCATTCGACGCTTGGCATGCCCCGCGTGCATCCCCTAGGACAGGCGCGGCGGAACGGCCAGAGGATTGTAAGCCCGATGACATCTTTTGAACGGCTGAACGCCTATGCCCGGCAGAAGCTGGGCCAGCTGGAAGCCACCGGGCAGCGCCGCAGTCTTGTGGAAACCGCCCGAGAGGCCGGTGGACGGGCCGCGCGGAGCGGGCAGGGCGTGATTTCCTTCTGCGACAATGACTATCTTTCCCTCTCCCATGACGCCCGCGTCATTCAGGCGGCAGCCGAAGCCGCCCGGCTTTATGGCGCAGGCAGCGGCGGGTCGCGGCTCATCACCGGGAATCACCCGCTGAACGCGGCGCTCGAATCGCGGCTGGCGCGCCTCAAGGGCACAGAAGGCGCGCTTGTGTTCGGATCGGGGTTTCTGGCCAATCTGGGGACGATCCCGGCGCTGGTGGGCAAAGGCGACACCATCGTGATGGATGAGCTCGCCCATGCCTGCATGCATGGCGGGGCGAAGCTTTCAGGGGCTGAGTTGCGCCTTTTCCGGCACAATGACGTGGCCGATGCGGCCCGGCAGATCGAGGGGGCGCCCGGGCAGGTGCTGGCGCTGACCGAGACGGTGTTTTCGATGGACGGGGATGTCGCGCCGATAGCCGAGCTTGGCGCGCTGGCCGAGGCCACCGGAGCGTGGCTGATGACCGATGATGCCCACGGGCTCGGCACCGTGAAAACGGACAATCCGGCGCAGGTCCAGATGGGCACGCTGTCTAAGGCGGTGGGCGGGTATGGCGGCTATGTCTGCGGGCCTGCGGCGCTGATCGACCTGCTGACGAACCGGGCGCGAACCTTTGTTTATACGACGGGCCTGCCACCCGCGGTGCTGGCGGCAGCGGTTGCGGCGCTGGACGTGATGGAGGCTGAACCCTGGCGCGGGGCAAAGGCGAGCAGACACGCCGCGCTGTTCTGCGAGCTTGCAGGTCTTCCGGCGCCGTCCAGTGTGATCGTGCCGATCATCCTCGGGCCCGAAGCCGAAGCGCTGCGGGTGTCGGCCGCCTTGCTGGAGCGCGGATATCTCGTGACGGCGATCCGGCCGCCGACTGTGCCGGCGGGCACAGCACGGCTGAGGGTGACCTTTGCCGCAGGTCATGAGGAGGCCGATGTGCGCGCCTTTGCAGGCGCGCTGACAGACATACGGGAGAAGGCATGCGCGGTTACTTCGTAACGGCTACCGGCACCGATATCGGCAAGACGTATGTGAGCGCGTCGCTGCTGTCGGTGTGGCGGGCGCAAGGACAGACTGTTGCCGCGACCAAGCCGCTGATGAGCGGGTTTGACGAGGACACGCTGGAGCAGTCTGACGCCGGAAGATTGCTTGTGGCCATGGGGCAGGCGGTGACACCTGCGTCAGTTTCTGAGATTTGCCTGCACCGGCTGGCACCGCCTCTGGCGCCGAATGTCGCGATGCGGCAGGCCGGAATTTCCCAAAACTACAATGAAATCCTGCGCTTTGTCGAAGGCAGGCTGAAGACCTGTGAAGGCTGTCACCTGGTCGAAGGGGCCGGAGGCGTGATGTCTCCGGTGACGGACACTACGCTGCAGATTGATCTGATGGCGGATTTGCGACTGCCAGTCATTCTTGTGACTGCGCCCTACCTCGGCTCGATCAGTCACACGCTGTCGGCGCTGGAAGTGCTTGAGGCGCGGGGGCTGGACGTTTCTGCAGTGGTTGTTTCACAACCTTCCGTGCACGGCTCAGATCCTGTGTCATTTTCCGAAGAATTGAATCGATTCAGGGATGTAAACCTGTTTTTAGTTCCTCATGCTAGCGTTGCCCCGGTTGCTGATCTGGCGCGTCACCTGCGGGGATCCTGAATTTACGTTCGCCTTGTGTTTGAACCGTCGCCCACTTCTGATATGGTTCTACGTATAAGTACTGAGTGACCCGATCTGGCCTCACCGTCATTTGGGAGGCACAGCATTACTTGTCCGGAGAAGGTCAGATGGCGGACGAACAGTCCGGGAAATATGAGAGGCGGTCGCAAAAGGATCGCAGCGAGAGCATGCAGCGGCGTGTCCTGGATGCGACATTGCGGTGTATCGGCGAGCAGGGCTATCTCGGCGTTTCGCTTCAGGACATTGCCGAAATGGCGGGTGTTTCCCGCGGGGCCATCACCCATCACTACCCGAGCAAGATCGACCTGACATCGGCGGCGATCCAGCATTTCGTCCAGTGGCGTTATGAGCGCGTGTATGCGGCGTTCGAAGGCAGGGAAAGCATGGAGCTGCCCGAGCGGCTGGATATCCTATGGAAGGAATTCCAGTCGATCTTTCCGATTACCTTCGAGCTGATCGTGGCGCTGCGGGCGGACGAGGATTTGCTCGCGCTCTATCAGCGCAGCGCCAAGGGACGCCTTGAGGAGATCACAACGGGATATGATGATTTCTTCCCCGAGCTTTCCGGTATGAAGGTTTCCGGCGTCGTGATCGCTGTCATGGCCGCCTTCTATCGCGGCGCCTATATCGAGTCCGTGACGCGCGATCCGGCCTATATCGAGGAAATGCGAACTGTGTTTCAAGCCATGCTGGCGGCCTATCTGGCCACAGACAGGAAAGCGGCCTGAGCTGCGCCAGCCTCTGAGACAGGCATCCTTTCAGCCGGCGTTCTTGTCGCCCATCACCACGAACATGGCTTGCATGGCGGCGCGACCCTCGCCCCTGGCGATAGCTTGGGCGACGACGCGGTGGCTCGCGATGTCGTCCAAACAGTCCTCATCGGGCTGCAGCGTCAGCGCCGTCGAATGCGGTGCGGATAGCCTCCTTTTCAGCCGCGGTTGCCTGCTGGGCGGCGTGGGGCTCCAGCAGGCACCCGACTTCGTAGGATTGCTGCCCTTCCTGCACGTCGATCGAGGTGACGATCGTGCCGGAACGGGGGCGGCGCAGCACCACCCCCTCGAGCGACAGGCGGGCAAGCGCGTCGCGCACACCGGCGACGCCGAGAATATACTGGTCTGCCAGGCCAAGCTCATCCAGCCGGGCGTTCGGGGGAAGGATACCAAGGATGATATCCATCAGGATCTGGTCATAGGCCTTCGATTTCTGCAGGTCCGGGGCCCAGTCTTGCGTGTTGCGGACGTCCCGGAAGCCTTGCTGAAGTGCCCGCGCCCGGGTGTCGCAAGGCTTTGGCCTGCCCCTTGTTGCCCATATTGTTCGCTCCCTTGTTCCTGCGCACTTGCTGTGCTGTCAGGCCCAGTTTTTTTATCGGCGTATGGCGCCCGTTCCAGATATCGTCCGATCCGGGGCGGGCATCTTCGGCGTTTTGTTGGGGCCTGCAACGCTGGCACCTCAAAACAAAGCAAGGAGACGTCCAGGCGCGCGCCGGGCTTCCGGCTGACAGCTCACCGAAGACAGGATCTTAACCGGGACGCCCGAGGCAGAAAAAAGGGCCGCAACCCTGCTACAGGTTGCGGCCGCTCCAGGACATGACGCGCTTAGAAGCGATACGAGAGCGAAGCTCCATCAGGGCGAGGTTACGTCCACATCCGTAACAGCGCTCATGCAGGCAAGGGCCTCTTCGAGATCGGCAAGCATCAAATCTGACTGGCTGATCATGGCCATGACCAGCGCCGGGCCGGAGGGGGGGAGGGCATCGAGCTGTAGCGGGGTGACCTGGCGGCTGCCGGAGACAAACCAGATCTGGCCGCCGGAAACATTGACGTCGCCGCGCCGGGCGAGCGCTGCGCGCAACTCTTCCAGGCTCTTGTGAGAGCCTGCAGCAGAATCGCGGATCGTAATGCCATTGAGGAAGAGGGCGCGCAGGTCAGCAGCGGACTGTTCATCGCCGTTGCGGCGGGCGCGGGTGGAACCGGTCAGGGCGCGGGCAGTGAAGACGGCGGCGTTGGTCTGGAGCTGGGCGCTGTGGCCCGAGCACTGGCTGGCATCATTATAGAGTTTTTGAAATTTGGGAGGCTGGGAGCCGAAGAGCTCCCCGGGCGGGGTCAGGACCGGCGCGCTACCGCCGGACTGCGCAAGGGCTGGAAGAACGCACAGCAGGGCGGCGAGGGCGGCAGTCAGAAGGTGTTTGGGGCGGGCCATTCGGGTTCCTCCGGCAGGCAGTCAGTATGGCGGGACACGGGAGCCGGGCGCAAGGCAGGGGCGCCCCCCTGTTCCGGGGATGGACCGGGCAGCCGGTCTGCGCTGCTGGCAGCAGCTGGCAGCAGTTTACATCCTGAGCGGGGCAGCTTCAGATGGGCAAGGTGATTATGGGGAAACGCGCAGGCATGACACCGCAGGATCTGAATACGCCGCTGGTGCGCTTTGCGGTGCCGGCTCTGCTGGTGGTGGCGGTGACGGGGGGGATGGCGCTCTGGGCGCTGCAGCCGGCGGCGGGGTGGACCGGGGAGGTCAGCGCCTGGCGGTCGCCGTTTGGGGTGTCGCCGGGTTTGTGGGTGTCGCTTCTGGTCGGGTTTGGCGCAAGCCTTGTGTCGGCCTGGGTCTGGGCGCTGAAACCGGCAGACCCGGCGGCGATCCTGTTTGCCGTGAGCGGGCTGACGACGCTGATGTTCACGGCGGCCGGGACGGTTTGGCTGTTTGCCATGGTGTTGCCGGACGGGGCGTATTTCACGGCGGCGGTCATCAACTGTATCGGTGCGTCAGGCTTTGGCATTGTGATGATGTGCCTGTTCCTGATCTATCCGGTGAAGCTGCCGGGGTGGCGCTGGCTGATGGCGGCGACCGTGCTGGGCTTTGGCGGGGTAACCTATTGGGTGATGTTTGGTCCGTCGCCTGACTTCATGCTGGTACATCCGATCACCTTCTGGGAGATGGTGGGCATCTTTGTTCTGGTGGCCTGGCAGATCCTCGCGACGAAAGACGATCCGGCGCAGCGCTCGATTGCGCTCTGGCTGGGCGCGGTGGTGGTGCTGGGTGCGGGCGGGTTCATCTCGACGGTGGCGTTTCCGTATACGTTCGGGTTCACCCCGCTGCTCGACGAGAACATCGCGTTCGGATTTTTCCTGCTGATCTATGCGGCGCTGACGGTCGGGCTCATGCGCTTCCGGGTGTTTGGACTTGGGGGCTGGGCGTTCCAGCTGATGTTCCACTTCCTGGCGGCGCTGGGCGTGCTGGCGCTGGATGTGGCGCTGATCGGGCTCTTGTCGTTCGAGCCGGGGGCGGCGTTCTCGATTGCCTTGCTGCTGGCGGCGGCCGTGTATCTGCCGCTGCGCAGCCTGGCCTGGCGCAAGCTTTCCGGGCAGGCGCGGCCGGACGAAGCCGAGCTCTTCCGCGCGGTGATCGACATTGCGCTGCGCCCGAGCGGGGAGGAACGCGCAGAGCGCTGGCGCAAGCTGATGCGGGACGTGTTCGGGCCGCTGGAGATAAAGGCGGCGGAGATGGGCGAGGCGCGCGTGCGGGTGGAGGAAGAGGGGACGCTGCTGCTGTTGCCCGCAGTGGCGGATTCGCCGGCGCTGAGCCTGCGCTATCGCAATGGCGGGCGGGCGCTCTATTCGCCCAGGGATGTGGCGCTTGCCGGGCAGATCGTGAAGCTGATGCGGTATACGGAGGAAAATCGCAACGCCTATGACCGGGGCGTGTCCGAAGAGCGGGCACGGATCGCGCGGGACATTCACGACAATATCGGCGCGCAGCTGCTGCGGGCGCTGCACTCACGCGAGACGGGCCGGAAGGATGCGATGATCCGCGAGACGCTGACCGACATCCGCGACGTGATCAACAATGCGCAAGGCGCCGAAGCGCCGATGGAGGATGTGCTGGCAGACCTGCGGGCGGAGACGGCAGACCGGCTCGAGCCGCATGACATCGCGCTGAGCTGGAATCTGCAGGCGGCGCCGGGCGTGCTGCTCTCGCGGCAGAAAGTTCATGCGTTGCGGGCGCTGATCCGTGAGGCAGTGAGTAACACAATCAAGCATTCCCGGGCACGGTCGGTGGATGTGTCCATTCATCTGGATGCGGACTGGCTGTCCCTGAAAGTCGCCGATGATGGCAAAGGGCTTCCGGCCCAGACCGCGTCGCTGGGCAACGGGCTTGGCAACATGAAGATCCGTGTCGAGCGTTTCGGAGGCGACATATCGCTGGAGGGCGGGGAGGGCACATGCCTTGCCGCGCGCATTCCGGTCTACGAAATAGCGGCGGAGTAAGCCCGGTCAGGTCCGGTCGGTGGTCAGGCCCATGCGGGTGGCGTGCCAGGAGGCCTCGGCGCGGGAGGAAATGCCGAGCTTGCGGTAGATGCCCTTGATATAGCTGGCGACGGTGTTCTCGCTGAGGTCCAGCGCGCGGGCGACTTCGCCATTGCGCATGCCCCGTCCGATGAGGGCGAGCACATCGCGTTCGCGGGCGGTAAGATCATCATCGGGCGCGACCGGGCCGGTGAGGCGGAAATGATCCATGATGCGCCGTGCGATGGAGGGCGAGAGGGCGGGCACGCCGTCTGCGATCTGTCGCAGCTGGCGGATCAGGCTATCCTGCGGCTGGTCCTTGAGGAGATAGCCATTGGCGCCGGCCGACAGCGCGCCGACGATCCATGCATCGTCGCCCATCACGGTGGTAATGACGCAGATCGTGTCGGGGCTTTCCTGCTTAACCCTGCGCAGCACATCAAGGCCTGAGCCATCCGGCAGGCCAAGGTCGAGCATCGCCAGATCGAACGTCGCATGGGTGGCGGCCGTGACGCCGCCGCGCACGCTGCCTTCCTCGTGGATCGAGCAGCCGGGGAAGGCTTCGCGCGCGATCTCGCAAAGCCATGCGCGGGTTTCCGCGATATCTTCAAGGATCAGGAGGCTTTTCAAGGGGTTTGTCCTTTCCTCTTCGGCGCGGGTCCTCTTCGGCGCGGGACGGTAACCGGCCAGCCAATGCAGGGGAGATGATACCATCATAGAGGGAAGATGACGGTTTGCCGATCCACCGGAACAGGGGGGCGGGCAAAGGGACCGTCGCCTGCGGTTTTTCCCCCTGAACAGGGGGAGGACGCGCCGCCCGGGGCGTTCTAAGCAGGATACAAGCTCATGCTTCCGGGGGGACGCATGTGGGCCCTGTTTACGCGCACTCTGCTGACACTGCCTTTCTGCGGAGATGAGGGCCGAAGACCCCGGCCTCACTCCGCAGGTTTTTCCTCCCCGCCGCTGCGTAAAGACAGCCGATTTCCCTTGCTTGCCTTTGGGTCATCTAGGGCCGTTTACGTATTCACCGGCCTTCCTCCCAGGGCAAATTTGCAGGCAAGTTCAATGGCTCCGCGTTCCAAGAGACGGGGCCCAGGGAGGAATGCATGGCGGATACCGCAGCGGTCAAAGAGCGCAAAGCCAAGTCAAAGGTTGAGCATTTCGATGTGCTGATCGCCGGCGCAGGCATTTCCGGGGTGGGCGCGGCCTATCATCTCAAGACGCAGACGCCGAAGAAGAAATTCGTGGTGCTCGAGGCCTATGAGAGCTTTGGGGGCACCTGGTACATGCACCGCTATCCCGGCATCCGGTCTGACTCCGATCTCTACACGTTCGGCTACCGCTTCAAGCCCTGGGTCGGCCCGCCGATCGCGAGCCGGGAAGAGATCCTGAAATACATGGGCGAGGTGATCGAGGAAGCCGGTCTGGCCGAGCATATACGCTATCGCCACAAGATCTGCTCGGCGAGCTGGTCAAGCGCGAAGAAGAAGTGGACGGTGAAGGCGGAAAACCTTGAGACCGGGGACGTGCTGACCTTCACGGCGAACTTCCTCTGGATGTGTCAGGGCTATTATAATCACGCGCAGGGCTATACGCCCGAATGGCCGGGGATGGCTGATTTCAAGGGCGAGATCGTGCATCCGCAGAGCTGGCCCGATGATATGGACCTCACCGGCAGGAAGGTGATCTGCATCGGCTCGGGCGCGACAGCGGCAACCGTGGTGCCCGCTATTGCGGGCAAGTGTGAGCATGTTACGCTGCTGCAGCGCTCGCCCACCTATTTCATCCCGGCACGGAATGAAAACGTGCTGGCTGACGAGCTGCGCATGCTGGGCGTGGACGATGCGTGGATCCACGAGATCGTGCGGCGCAAGTACAACCATGACCAGGCAGAATTCACCCGGCGCTCGTTTGAGGAGCCTGAGGTCGTGCGTCAGGAATTGCTGGACGGGGTAAAGGCGTGCCTGCCGGAAGACTTCGACATGAGCCATTTCACCCCCAGCTACCGCCCCTGGCGGCAGCGGATCGCGTTTGTGCCGGAAGCCGACCTTTTCGAGGGCATCAAGGCGGGACAGGCGAGCGTGGTGACCGATCATATCGACCGGTTCACGGAAAAAGGCATCCTGCTGAAATCCGGCAACGAACTGGAAGCCGATGTGATCATCACGGCGACCGGGTTTGACCTCTCCGTGCTGGGGAACATTCCGTTCGAGGTGGACGGCGAGCCCGTCGACTGGTCGAAGACCATCACCTATCGCGGGATGATGTTTACCGGCGTGCCCAACCTCGCCTGGGTGTTCGGCTATTTCCGGGCAAGCTGGACCCTGCGCGTGGACATGATGGGCGATCTCATCTGCCGCCTGCTGAAGCATATGGACAAGAAGAAGGTGAAGCAGGTGGAAGTCGCCCTGCGGGCGCAGGACCACAATATGGAAATCCTGCCCTGGATCGACGAGGCCAACTTCAATCCCGGATACCTCGCCCGCTCGATGCACCTGATGCCAAAGCGCGGCACAACGCGCGACTGGCAGCACACGCAGGACTACTGGCGGGAGAAGGACGAATTCCCGAAGATCGACCTCGACGGGGAAGAATTCCGTTACAGTTGAGGCAACTGTGAGCGCCTGCTCTTGCCGGGGGTAGCCAACCCCGGCATGAGTGGCGCCAATGACCGATACCAGCACCTTCACCCAGCAAGAGCCAGGCGGCCTTGATCCTGTCCTGCTGACGGACATCGCCGACGCTGTCGACGAGCGGGACACACGCTGGCTGTCGCGCACCCTGAGGCGGCTGCATCCGGCCGACGCGGCCGATGCGCTGGAATCGCTGCCCTATGACATTTTCGAGGAGGCCATCGGCCTTCTGGGCGGGGACCTGCCGTCCGAAATCCTGATCGAGCTGCGCGATGCCTACCGCGAAGGCGCCGTGGACGTGCTGCCCGACGGAGCGGTGGCGCAGGCGCTCGACGAGCTGGACTCAGACGATGCAACGACCATTCTGGAAGACCTTGAAGACGACCGCCGCGAACGCATCCTTGAGGATTTCGCCCCGGTGGACCGGGCAGAGCTTGAGCGCAGCCTTGCCTATGAGGAGGATTCGGCCGGCCGCCTGATGCAGACGGAATTCGTGGCAGTGCCCGAATTCTGGACAGTGGGCGAGACCATCGACCATGCCCGCGGGCGCGGCGAGGAGCTGCCCGAGACATTCTACGAGATCTATGTGATCGACCCGGCGCACCGCCTCCTGGGCATCGTGCAGCTGTCTGCGCTGATGCGGCAGCCGCGCGACACGGCGCTGGAGGACATCATGGAAGACCCCATGACGACCCTGACGCCGGACCTTGACCAGGAAGAGGTGGCGTTCCGCTTCCAGAAATACTCGCTGGCGTCTGCGCCGGTGACCGACAGCGCCGGGCGGCTCGTGGGGATGATCACGGTCGACGACATGGTCGACGTTATCCAGGAAGAGCATTCGGAAGACCTGCTCGCCCTCTCCAACGTGTCGTCGGCGGACGCCTCCGATACGGTGTTCGAGACGGTGAAGGCGCGGGTGCCGTGGCTGGGCGTGAACCTGCTGACGGCGTTTATCGCGTCCGGGATCATCGCCATGTTTGAGGGCGCCATCGAGCAGATCGTGGCGCTGGCGATCCTGATGCCGGTTGTGGCGGCGCTGGGCGGCAATGCCGGCAGCCAGGGGCTGGCCGTGGCGGTGCGCGCGATTGCGACGCGTGAACTGGACGGGACAGCCGCGCGGCGGGCGGTTCTGCGCGAAACCCTGGCGGGGCTGATCAACGGCCTGATCATCGGGGTAGGTGTTGGCGTAGCGGCGCTGATCTGGTTCCAGGATCTGAAACTGGCCGGCGTGATCTCGGTTGCGATGCTGGGCACCTTCATCTGGGCGGGCCTTTCGGGTATCCTTGTCCCGCTCAGCCTGAAAAAGCTCGGCGCGGACCCGGCGGTGGCCTCGTCGGTTTTCGTGCTGACACTGACCGATGTGATGGCTTTTTTCAGCTTCCTGGGCCTTGCGAGCCTCGTCCTCTTGTAAATTGGCCATATTCGCGCCGAATCTCACCTTTCTGGGGAAAAGGCGCGCCTTTTGCAGGGTGTCCCTGTAGGCATTTCGCCTGTTGTACCAGAATGGGAGCAACGGACTTTGGGTGGGCCGCTTCGCACATCTGCCAGGGGACTCGAGCTGATCAAAGGCTTCGAGGGCTTTCGGCCGCGCGCAAGCAGGCTGCCGGATGGGCGATGGATTGTGGGCTATGGCCATACGCGCACGGCGCGGGCCGGCTTGGCTGTGAGCCCACAGGACGCCGAACTGGTGCTGGCACATTCTGACCTTCCCCAGATCGAGCAGCTGATCCAGGACGAAGTGCTCGCCCCGCTGACCCAGAACGAATTTGACGCGCTGGTCTCCTTTGCCTGGAATATCGGGGCAGGCGCGTTCCAGTCCTCCAGCGTGCTCTCGAGCCTCAATGAAGGCGACCGGCTGGCGGCGGCTTCGGACATGTGGCTGTGGCGCAAGGGACGCGTCGGCGGTGAGGTGAAGATCATCGACGCGCTGGTGCGCCGGCGCGCGGCGGAGATTTCGCTGTTCCTGACGCATCCCTCCGGGCCTGCTGCCGTGCCTGGCGCGCTGATACGGCCGATCCCCGAAGATGGTGGCCAGCCTTTCCCGCAGCCGCCCGAACATACCGTCATCATTGAAGCGCGCGGTGAGGGTGACCCTGAAGCGCCGCGCGCCCGCGCAGCAGACACGGCGCCCCGCGCCGCGGCCCGCGCCGTGAGCGAGCGGATTGCGCGTATCCTGGGCGAGAGCCCGCCGCCGCCGCCCTCCACGCCCACCCGGCCGCTGGCGCCGGGCGAGGAAGGCCCGAGCGTCGAAGAGATCACCCGGGCGATTGCCGATCTGGCAGGGCCTGGCGATGAGGTGCCCCCGCCGCCGCCCCCGGGCACTGCGAAGGGCCCGCCCGATGGCGTGGAGCGCCGCCGCACCGCGCGGCCTGCGTCTCCCCCGCCCGTCCAGCCGACGCTGGCGCCAGTGACAGCGGCCCCGCTTGCGCCCGAGGCGCCGCTGCCGCCGGCCGAGGGCGTGATCGTGGACGATCTGGCGCCTGTGGAAATCGACACGAACGGGATCGAGCGCGCGCTGAAAGAGAATGGCCATGCCCCGCATGCCAACGGCGCTGAAGCGCTGGGCCGTTGGGTGCCGTATGCCCTTCTCTCCGGGCTGGGGCTTGTGAGCCTCGTTCTGGGCGTGCGGGAGCTGGTCGAGGCGGCTTCAGAACCGGCGCTTTACGAGGGCGAAGCCTGGCTTGGGCCGCTGCTTTCGCTGGGCGGCGGGTTCCTGTTTGTGGTGGCCACTTATTACCTCTACCGCGCAATGACGCAGGACGAGTGAACCGGTGACAGGCGGGCAGGTTCTTGCTAGGGCAAGGCCATGCTGACGAACACATATCCCTCTCTGAACTTCGATCTCGGTGAAACTGCGGACATGATCCGCGAGACCGTGAAAAACTTTGCCCAGAATGAAATTGCCCCGCGCGCCGCCGAAATCGACCGGACGGACAAGTTTCCGCGCGATCTCCTGCCGAAAATGGGGGAGCTTGGCCTCCTCGGCATTACGGTGGAAGAGGAATGGGGCGGCACGGGCCTTGGCTATCTGGAACATGTCGTGGCGATGGAGGAAATCTCCCGCGCCTCTGCCTCGGTCGGCCTCTCTTACGGGGCGCACTCGAACCTCTGCGTCAACCAGCTGCGCCGCTGGGGCAATGACAGCCAGAAAGCCCGCTACCTGCCCAAGCTGATCTCGGGCGAGCATCTTGGCAGCCTCGCGATGAGCGAGAGCGGTGCGGGATCGGACGTTGTGTCGATGAAGCTGCGCGCCGACAAGAAGGGCGACCGCTATGTGCTGAGTGGCACGAAGATGTGGATCACCAATGCTCCGGATGCGGACACTCTGGTGGTGTATGCCAAGACCGACCCGAATGGCGGCTCGAAGGGCATCACGGCGTTCCTGATCGAGCGGGGCTTCAAGGGGTTCTCGGTGGCGCAGAAGCTCGACAAGCTGGGCATGCGCGGCTCGGAAACCGGCGAGCTGGTGTTTGAAGACTGCGAAGTGCCCGAAGAGAATGTAATGGGGCCGGTAGGCGCGGGCGCCCGTATCCTGATGAGCGGGCTCGACTATGAGCGCGCCGTGCTTTCGGCCGGGCCGACGGGCATCATGCAGGCGTGCCTCGATGTCGTGATCCCCTACATCCATGACCGGAAACAGTTTGGCCAGTCCATCGGCGAGTTCCAGCTGGTGCAGGGCAAGCTGGCGGACATGTATGTGCAGATGAATGCGGCAAAAGCCTATGTCTATGCCGTCGCCAAGGCGTGCGACCGGGGCGAGACAGCGCGCAAGGATGCCGCCGGCGCTATTCTGTATGCGGCCGAAACGGCAACGAAGCTGGCGCTCGACGCGATCCAGCTGCTGGGCGGCAATGGCTATATCAATGAATACCCGACCGGCCGCCTGCTGCGCGACGCCAAGCTCTACGAGATCGGCGCGGGCACGAGCGAGATCCGCCGCTGGCTGATTGGCCGGGAGCTGTTTTCGGAGACAGCATGAGGCGGCGGCGGCAGCGAGCGTTCACTGCCGCCGGATTGTTTGTGGGCGGACTTGTTATCCTGTTGGGCGTGGCTGTCGTGGTCGCGCGGACCGAGGCGCTTGAGCGCCGGGAGTTTCTTTCCGGGCAAAGCCAGATCGCGCAGACATCTTTCGGGGCTGTGGAATATGCCGTTCAGGGTGAAGGGCCGCCGGTTCTGGTGGTCCATGGCGCGGGTGGGGGATTTGACCAGGGACTGCTGCTGGCTGAAGCCATGGGCGGCGAGGGCTTCCGCTGGATCGCCGTTTCGCGGTTTGGGTATCTGCAAAGTTCTTTGCCGGAGGATACGTCTGCGGCAGCGCAGGCAGGTGCGCTCGCAGAGTTGCTCTCGCAGATGGGAATAGAGCGCGCTGATGTGCTGGCGATGTCTGGCGGTGTGCCACCGACGCTGCAACTGGCCGCCAGACACCCCCATCGGGTGGGCGCCCTGATACTGCTGTCACCTGCTCCGTTCACCCCGTTTGGCGGGGAGGTGGAAGGGCGGCCTATCCCCACCTCCTTCTATACGGCGATTGCCGGCAGTGACATCGGCTACTGGTCGATGCGGAAGCTGGCGCCGGGGGTGTTGAGATCGGCCTTTGATGCGCGCCCGGAATTGCTGACTGACGACGAAAGCCGGGCCTTTACGGATCGCCTCGTCGAGAGCTTCCTGCCGGCGTCCGGCCGGCTTGCAGGGATTCGAAATGAAGGCGCGGCAGTTGAACCTGGGGCGGTCTATAATCTTGAGGCGATCCGCGCGCCCGTGTTGGTGGTGCATGCCGCTGATGACCGGTTGAACCCCGTCGCCGTAGGCGAGGTCATAGCCAGTCAGATCGCAGGCGCCGAGTTCATTCGCTATGAGACGGGCGGGCACCTGCTGCTGGGGCATCATGAGGAGCTGCGGGCCAGAATTCAGGCGTTTCTCGAAGAAGCGGACCCTATTTGAACCGCTCCGGCTCAGCCGCGATGAGCGCTTCGAGTTTCGGCATGCCTTCTTTCAGGCCCTTGGTGAGCTGGGCGGTGACGAGGCCGCCGAGGACGAGCGGCGCGCTGGCCTTGCCCGACCAGTGCATTTCGCAGCCGCCTTCGACGGGCACGACGCGGTAGTCTTCGACAGCGGCGGAAACCGGCAGGCTGGAGCGCTCGAAGCGGAAGGCCATGCGGGCGCCTTCTTCCCAGGCGAAGAAGGTTTCCTCGATGACCTGGGGGCCCACCTCAACGGTGCGCGTGGTGCCCGGGCCAAAGGGTTTAGGGCTGGTCCAGGTGACTTTGGTGATTGGCAGCCACTGCGTCCAGGCCTGCGCGTCGAGCAGGGCGTTCCAGACCATTTCCGGCGGGAAGGGGAAACGGTGAACCACGCTCGATTGCTTTGCGGTGGCGAGGTAGTCCTCGGCGACGGCCTTGTGGGCTTTCAGCGGCTTGGTCATGTCATGTCTCCCGGGTAGCCCGCGCGGCTTTGCGGCGGGCAGGCTCTTTCCCGCACGACTATAGCCAGCATCAGCAAGCACCGTCTACGGAGCGACCCTGCCAGAGGCAGGGTCACCCTGCGTCACGCCGCAGCGTCAGCCTGCTGCGAGCAGGGCTTCGGTATCTTCCGAGGGCACACTCAGGATCTGGCTGATCACCGTGATCATGGTGCGCTCTTCGATCGGCTTGGAGACATAGCCGTCAAAGCCCTTGGCGAGGAACTTCTCGCGGTCACCCTGCATCGAATCGGCCGTCAGGGCGATCACCGGGACGAGCCGGTTGAGGCTGCCGGAGGTGCGCAGGCGCTTGAACGCTTCCTCGCCGTCGAGACCTGGCATATGGATATCCATCAGCACGAAGTCGAAGGTTTCCTTGGCCATGATTTCCAGGGCTTCATTGCCGTCGCAGGCTTCGCGGATGATGATGCCGTAATATTCCAGGAATGAACGGGCCACGCGGCGGTTGATGCCGTTGTCGTCGACCACAAGTGCGCGGCAGCCAGTGAGGCCGGTGCGCGCTGTGCGGACGGGCATCTGGATCATGTTCTTTGTGTCGCCGGCGTTGGCCGCTGAAGAATGCGCTACAAATTTCAGGGTAAAGATCGATCCGCGGCCAGCTTCGCTGACAGCCGTTACATCGCCGCCCATCATCCGGGCCAGGCGTCTTGTGATCGAAAGGCCAAGGCCCGTGCCGCCGAACTTGCGCGTGGTCGATCCGTCTTCCTGCGCAAAGCTCTCGAAGATGCGGTCCACCTTGTCGGCCGCAATACCGACGCCGGTATCTGAAACATGGATCACGACGCGGTGGTCGCCATTCATGATTGGCTCGGATGTGACCACGATCATGACTTCGCCCTTGGCGGTGAACTTGATCGCGTTGGAGACCAGGTTTCCCACGCACTGACGCACGCGAACAGGATCAAATAGCAGACGCGATGGAACGCTGGGATCAACAAACAGGCGGATGTTGATGCCTTTTTCCTTAGCCGCTGCCTCATGCAGCTTGAACAGGCCACTGAGCTTGTGGCGAAGATCACCGGGAACGGGGGAGAGGTCCATCCGCCCGGCCTCGATCTTGGAGAGATCAAGGATATCGTTGAGCAGAACCATCAGCGTGTTACCGGAATCAAGGATCACGCCGACCTGTTCAGCCTGCGCTTCGGTCAGTTTTCCGTGGGCCAGGACCTGCGCCATGCCGAGAACGCCGTTGAGCGGTGTGCGGATTTCATGGCTCATGTTCGCGAGGAATTCGGACTTCAGGCGGGTAGCCTGTTCGGCCCGGTTGAGGGCGTCACGCAACTCATGGGCTTTGTGGCGTTCTTCCCGCACATCGCGGATGTAGGTGATGAACACCATATCCTCCCGGTCGCCCCAGAGGGCGCTGGAGGTGGATGCCTGTACGCGGATTTTCTCGCCTTCGCGGCTGTACGCTTCGGCGTCGGAAACATGCCGGATCAGCTTTCCGCTCTCGATGTCGGAAACAACCTTGTTTCCCAGAGATCTTTGCGGATGGAAGGTTTTCACGCCAAAAAGGATGCCGACATCCTTGCCGATCAATTCGCCTTCGGAATACCCAAGGAGTTCGCAGATGGCATGATTGACGTAGTGGATGCGGCTTTCGCGGTCCGTAACGACAATGCCGTGGATGGCATGGTCGCAGGCGGCGCGCGCCAGGTTGAGCCGTTGCAGGGCAGCGTCGCGCTCTACGGCAAGTTCGGTGACTTCATGCGAGCAGGCCAGCGCGCCATGCTCTGTCGGCGTGATGACGGTTTTCATCACCTTGCCGAGCATCCTGGCGGCGCGGCCCTGGCCGGTGATGTAGGTGATGGGCTCGCCGGTCTCGATCACCTTGATGACGTTCTTCGTCATCTCCGATTCGCGATAGGCGGGGTCAAACTCAAACACCTGCATACCGACGATACTCCCGCCACCCGGCAGGATCGATTCGTTCATCAGGCGGTTTGCATCAATCCACTTCAGGTCGACGATGGTACCATCATCACTCCGCACGGGCGCGATTTCGCAAACAACAACTGGCAGCAGGTCGAAGAGACGTGCATCCATTGATTGATTCCTTGAGTGCCATCTGATTTTTATTGAATGGAAACCTGCGCCAACAAGCTTAATGTTGCGTTGACATTACAGGATGCGGGATGTCCGGCGCCGTTTCAGGTGGGGCAGCAGAGGGTGCGGATCTCGTGGTCTTTAAGGGCCGCCATGGCCGCCGTGTAGCCCGCCTCGACCGACTCGTCATAGGCTTTCCAGTCCCTGAGTTCGACATTGGGCAGTTCGGGCAGGATCAGGATGTCCGCAAGGTCTCTTGGAGTAAGGCGATCATCGCGGATGGTGGCTGCGCGCATGAGGAGGCCGGCGATGGGCGGGGGCGAGGAGAAACCATGCGTCAGCACCCAGCGCCAGAAGCTCTGCGGCTTGGCGAATTCCTCGCGGTTGAGGCCATCGGGCAGGGATGAGACGTCCGAACCGATGATGATGCCCTGATGCAGGTCGCGCATCGGCTCGACCGGGAAATTGTCGAGAACGGCGCCGTCCACGAGGATGTCGTTGCCATCCACGACCGGAGGAAGGATGCCCGGCAGGGAAATTGTGGCGCGCAGGGCCGTGCGCAGACTGCCGCAGCGATGCAGCTTTGCCTGGCCGGACGCGAGGTTGGTGGAGAGGGCGAAGAACGGGATCTGCAGGTCGCCGATGTCGATGTCGCCAAAATGCTCCAGCAGGCGCTGGTTCACACGCTTGCCCTTCACCATGCCGACGACAGGAAGGTTGTAATCGCCCAGCGGGTTTGACTCCACAAATGCCTTGCGAATGCGCCAGTCAATCTCGTGGTCGTCCCAGCCGATAGCGGCGCAGGCCGCGACGACGGCCCCCATGGAGGCACCGCCCGCAAAGTCGATCGGAATGCCAAGCTCGCGGATGGCGCGGATGGCGCCGATATGGCTGTAAGCGCGCGCGCCTCCGCCGGATAGGACGAGACCCACCGAGCGGCCGGTCATCACGCGGGCAAGACGCATGGCGTCTTCGCCATTGTCACCCTGCCAGTGGAAAAGGCGCTTGGCGCCCGCCGCCTGCATCCATTCCTGAGGGCGGGACGCACGGCGCTCGGCGCCGGGGTGGATCAGGATCACGTCGATCAGTTTCAGGCGCTGGGCCGGCGAGGTTTCTTCCGGCATCAGCGGCGTGGAAGGTCGCGCGTCCGAGCGGGCAAGCACCCAGATCCGGTCGGCCTGGCGTGTGGCGAGACGGAACCAGGGCGTGTCGCCGATGGGCGATATCAGGATGACGGCGTCGTTCTCTGTTTCGAGGGCGTCGAAGAAGGCTGCAGGTTTGCCGTCGCCTTCCTGTTCGCCGACAACAACCGCGCGTTTGCCGAAGCGGGCGAGCGCCGATTTGAGCGCCCGGGCCCGAAGGGCAAGGTCGATGGTCGGCGAGGTGGAGAGCAGGGTGTAGACCTTGGGCGGCGCGTCAGCGTTGCGCTGATCCCCCCGGCCGAGGCGGCGCAGGATGATGCGGATCATGCCTTCGAGCAGTTCCGGTTCGGACTTTACCAGAAGTTTCCAGCCTGCGCGGGACAGCGCGATCACTTCCGAATCGCGCAAGGCATAGACCGAGCCGGTATGGGGCGCGTCGTCGGGCGAGCCATTTCCGTTGGTGTCGGTCCCCCCGAGGAAGAGAGCCATCTCGCCGACAGGTTCGCCGGGGCGGATGTTGCCGATGAACTCGCCCTTGGCGCCGAAAGCCCCCAGCGAGCCGGACAGTACGAAATAGATGGAATCAGCTGGCTCCCCGGCCAGGAACAGCGGCTGACCGGCGGGAAGGGCAAACCAGCGCGCCTCCTTTCCAGCCGAGCGCATGGCCCGCTGGGAGACGTCCTTCAGAAGAGGGATCGTCTTGAGATCTGGGGTGAAGTCCTTACGCAGCAGGCCAAACATGCCCGGTTACCTGAATCCTCAAAGCAGTCGCTTCAAGACCCTTAACACAAAAGAGTTTACCAACGGGTGACAGCGCAGCGGCAGGGAGTTAATCCTGCCGCAACGAAAAGTAAGGGAGGGCCCATGCCGGTCCTGAAGTCTGCGCTGGATGTTTCCGGCGCCAAATTCGCTGCAAATCGCGCCGCCATGCAGGCGCTGGTCGAGGGATTGCGGGCCAGGACGGCGCAGGCTGCCCTGGGCGGTCCCGAAGACAGCCGCAAGCGCCATACCGAGCGGGGAAAGCTGCTGCCGCGCGAACGGGTGGAGCGCCTGATCGATCCGGGCAGCGCCTTCCTCGAGATCGGCGCGCTGGCTGCCAATGGCATGTATGACGGCGAAGCTCCGGGCGCAGGCCTCATCACCGGCGTCGGCCGCGTGGAAGGGCGCGAATGCCTGATCGTCTGCAATGACGCGACCGTCAAAGGCGGGGCCTATTTCCCGGTCACCGTGAAGAAACATCTGCGCGCTCAGGAAGTGGCGATGGAAAACCATCTGCCTTGCATCTACCTCGTCGATAGCGGCGGGGCGAACCTGCCCCACCAGTCCGAAGTCTTCCCGGACCGGGAGCATTTCGGCCGCATCTTCTACAATCAGGCCCAGATGAGCGCGAAGGGGATTCCCCAGATCGCCGCCGTGATGGGCAGTTGCACCGCGGGCGGGGCCTATGTGCCCGCGATGAGCGATGAGACCGTGATCGTGCGCAAGCAGGGCACGATTTTCCTGGGCGGTCCGCCGCTGGTGAAAGCGGCAACCGGCGAGGAGATTTCGGCCGAAGACCTTGGCGGGGCAGATGTGCATGCGCGCCGCTCGGGCGTTGCGGATCATTATGCCGCCCATGACGCCCACGCGCTCGCCATTGTGCGCTCGATTGTCCGTACGCTGGCAAAGCCCAAACCTCAGCCCCTCGAGATCCAGGCGCCCGCAGAGCCGCTCTATGATCCGCGCGAGATGCATGGGCTGGTCCCCCAGGATGTGCGCGAGCCCTATGACGCGCGCGAGGTGATTGCCCGCACGGTCGATGGCTCGGAGTTCCACGAGTTCAAGAAACTCTATGGCGAAACCCTCGTCTGCGGCTTTGCGCATATCTATGGCATGCCGGTGGCGATCCTTGCCAACAACGGCATCCTCTTCTCCGAAAGCGCGCAAAAGGCAGCTCATTTCATCGAACTCGCCGACCAGCGCCGCATTCCGCTCGTCTTCCTGCAGAATATCACCGGCTTCATGGTCGGGTCGAAATACGAAGCCGGCGGCATTGCCAAGGACGGTGCCAAGATGGTGACGGCAGTGGCAACGGCCAGCGTGCCGAAGTTCACTGTCGTCACCGGCGGCAGCTTTGGCGCGGGCAATTACGGCATGTGCGGGCGGGCCTATTCGCCGCGCTTCCTTTTCATGTGGCCAAACGCGCGCATCTCCGTGATGGGCGGCGAACAGGCGGCCAGCGTGCTCGCCACGGTCAAGCGCGACGGCATCGAGCGACGCGGTGGCCAGTGGAGCGCAGACGAAGAACAAGGCTTCAAACAGCCCATCCGCGATCTCTACGAAGCTGAAGGCAATCCGTACTTTTCCACCGCGCGCCTGTGGGACGACGGCATCATCGACCCGGCAGACACCCGCCGCGTGCTTGGTCTCGCCCTCTCTGCCAGCCTCAACGCGCCCTTTGGCGAACGCGGCTTCGGCCTGTTCCGCATGTAGGCAAAGCCCCTCTCCGCCATCTGGCGGGAGGGGCGACAGCCTTTGTCAGGTTACAGCGTCAGAGCTGCACCTGCCTGGTTTTGCCAAGGTCTGGCGTTTCGTCCTTCATATTGGCTTTGGCCACTTCAAACAGCACGCCGAGCATCGATTTGTCGGAGGCCCAGATTTCGGCGTCATGGGGCACGAATTTCAGCATCAGCATTTTCGGATCAGCCTTGCCGCCCGGATACCAGGCGTCGACCATCGGGCCCCAGAACTTGTCGAGGGTGGCTTGGTCATGATGCGGATGAAGAGCGCCGCGTAGGCAGGCCTGATAATCGTCATCGATATGACACATGTGCACGACGCCGGATGACTTCAGAACAGCCTTGCCAAGCTCGCTGGTATTGTCCGAGTAAAAATAGATGATACCGGCTTCTTCATCCACTTGCGGCGCCATCGGCTGCATGTGGTGGTCATGATCGGGCGAGCCGAGCATCACGCAGCGTGTGCCCTTGATTGCCTTGAGCAGCTGGCGCTGAGGGTTTTCTTCAAACTTTTTCAGATTGGCCATGTCAGTCTCCTTCTTGTCTGGGAGTCCAACGCAAGACCGGCGCCATTGTTCCGGATCTGACGCAAGCGCTGTTTTAACCTGCCACATTTTCGCCTCCAGTCTGTCGCGACTTTAACGCATCGATCCGGCCGCTCATGCGTCTTTAGGTCAAGGCGCCGGCCAACCCGGTGTCGCTGTCAAAGGCCTGCTTCCGGAAAAGGAAGGCAGGCCCTTTTTTTGGCTGCCCGGGACTGGACATTTGCGGCGGTCTGCCTTCGATGGCGCAGCAACATGTTCAGAGCCCCAAATGATGCCGCAACTGGCGAACCGGTTTGATTTCATTCGCCTGATGCTTGCAGCGGGCGTGTTCGTCTATCACAGCGTCGCTATCGGCGCGGCCAGGCCGGGCGGCCCGGCCGAGCTTGCGCTGGCCGGTCTTGCGGATGTTTCGATCCAGGGGTTTTTCATTGTGTCGGGCCTGCTGGTTGCCGGATCGCTCGACCGGGCCTCGAGCCTTGCCGACTATGCCGGCAAGCGCATCCGGCGGCTCTACCCGGCCTATGCTGCCGTAATCCTGCTGCCCGCGCTGATCAGCCTGTTGCTGACCCGGGAGGCAGGCGGCGTTGCAAGCTATCTCGGCGCAAATCTCGTTTTCCTGAACTTCCTCTCTCCCGCGCTGCCGGGCCTTTTTGAGGACAATCGCTATTCGGCGGTCAACGGCGCGCTGTGGACGCTCAAGATCGAGGTAATGTTCTATCTCGTCCTGCCGCTGATCCTCCTTGTGCTGAACAGGCTTAAGGCACTCTGGTGGGTTGGCATAGCTGCGCTCTATGTGGCTGGCGAAATCTGGGCGTATGTGTTGCCTCAGCTGGGCGCGGAAATGTATGGCGCTGAACTCAGCCGGCAGTTGCCGGGCCAGATGGCGTATTTCGCAATGGGCATTGCCTTGTGGAAAGCCTCTCCCGGCATCCAGCGCCGCTGGCGCGCGCTGGCTTTCTGCGGCACGGCGCTGCTGGGGGCAACCTTCCTGCATCCTGCACTGGAGCCGCTGCGCGCGTTTGCGCTGGCGGGCGTGATCGGGGCCGTGGCCTGGGCGCCGGGGCCGAAACTGAATGTCGCCCGCTTCGGCGATATCAGCTATGGCCTCTACATCACCCATTTCCCGATACTTCAGGCGCTCGCTGCCGCCGGGCTTGCAACCAGCCTCGGCCTTGCCGGCTTCCTCGCCCTTGCGACAGTGGCAACCCTCGCCGCCAGCTTCGCGCTGTGGCACCTTGTTGAGAAGCCAGCCTTGCGCCCATCCAGCCACTATCGCAGGGTGGCGGCAGAGACTTGAGAACAGGAAATTCCCATGCGCGACGCGGTATATGATCTGATCCGGTTTGAGGCGACACAGGAGGGGCTGGCGGTTGTCACGCTGAACCGGCCGGATGTGCACAACGCGTTCAATGCCGAGCTGATTGCCGAGCTGACGGATGTGTTCACGATGATTTCGGAACAGCCGAGCATCCGCATGATGATCCTGCGCGGGGAGGGCAAGTCCTTCTCGGCGGGCGCTGATCTCAACTGGATGGAGCGCGCAGCGACCCATACTCGGGAGGACAATGAGACCGACGCCATGCGGCTGGCCGAAATGCTGCGGCGGCTCTACGAAATGCCGCAGATGACGCTGGCGCTGGTACAGGGCGCGGCGATGGGCGGCGGCGCGGGTCTCGTGGCGGCCTGCGATGTGGCGATTGCCAGGGCGGGCACGCAGTTCCGCTTTTCAGAAGTGCGCCTCGGCCTGACGCCGGCCACGATCAGCCCGTTCGTCGTGCAGGCCATCGGCCCGCGCTGGGCCAAGGCCCTCTTTGTCACGGCTGAAGGTTTCGATGCGGCGTATGCGGAGAAAATCGGCCTTGTCCACTATGTGGCCGAAACCGACGAGCAGATGGGCGAGCTGCAGGAGCATATCGGGCGGCTGGTGTTCGCCGCGGCGCCCGGCGCGGTGGCCGATGCCAAGCAGCTGGTGGTCGATGTGACCGGTATGGAGATCGATAACTCCCTGATGCACACGACGGCCAGGCGGATTGCGGCGCGGCGTGTGTCCGATGAGGGCAAGGAGGGCATTGCCGCTTTCCTTGAAAAGCGCACGCCCTCCTGGAAGGCCTGATCCCAGCCCGCCTCAGTCGCTGGTGAGATCGACCTCAATTCCAAAACTGGCGAGGGTAGCTTCCAGCGCCGTCACCGGGTTCACCCCGGTCAGTTGCTCTATCTGGCCTCGGAATATGTAGGCCAGAAGCGCAAACATGATCACATAGATGATGAACTGCATGGCTGACTTGAGGATGAACGCCCCGGCGCTGCCCACGACCATGCCGATGGCGCCCATGATCAGCGCGCCCTGAACGGGGGAGATGCCTTCGGTGACGAGGCCCTGATTGTAGCCCAGATAGGCGCCGATACCGCCGCCGATGACGCCGGCAAGGCCGGCCAGTTGAACACCTGAATTATAGGCCATGGGGTCCCCCTTGGTTTTGCACGGGTTAAGCATTACGCGATTGCACCGGCCTCACAAAGCCTGAAATTTACCTGGTCTTGGCGCCGGATAAGCCACGCTGCCGCCTTGGTTGCCCCCGAAGGGAATACGTCATGACCTCTGATGGAAACCCTTCGGTCGCGGCCCGTTTCCGTGCCCGCCTCCACGCCGCCCGGGAGGGCCTGCGGGCCCGCTATGTAAAGGGCCCTGTCAGCCAGGGCGTGTTTGAGTTTGTCAGCTTCGGCATCAAGCAGGCCTGGGCCTGCCTCTTTGGCGGGGCAATGCTGGGCCTGCTGCTGCTGACCCATTTCTTCTATCCCGATGGCGCAGCGCTCTCCCGCTACGACTTTCTCGTGATCGCCGCGATTGCTCTGCAGGGCCTGCTGCTGCTGAGTGGCCTTGAAACATGGGAAGAAGCGCGGGTGATCTTCGTGTTCCATCTGGTCGGCACGGTCATGGAACTTTTCAAGACCAGCGCCGGAAGCTGGATCTATCCCGAAGAGAGCTTCCTGCGGATCGGCGCAGTGCCGCTTTTTTCCGGCTTCATGTATGCGGCAGTGGGGTCCTACCTTGCCCGCGTCTGGCGCATCTTCGAGTTCCGGTTCACGCGCTTTCCCCCGCTCTGGCTGCAGGGTCTGCTGGCGCTGGCGATTTATGTGAACTTCTTCGCTCATCACTGGACGCTGGACATCCGCTACGGCCTCTTTGCCGCCACCGCGCTCATCTACCTGCGCACAACCGTCTGGTTCCGCCCGGATGAAGCCCACCGCCCCATGCCGCTGCTGATCGGCTTCTTTCTGGTGGCAATCTTCATCTGGTTTGCAGAAAACCTTGGAACATTTGCGCGGGCCTGGGCCTATCCGGGGCAAGAAAATGGCTGGGAAATGGTGTCTTTATCGAAGCTCGGATCATGGTATCTGCTGATGATCATCAGTTTCGTCCTGGTTGCCAGCGTGCACCGGGGCCGGGGAGGCCAGACCAGTGACCATCACCAAGCTTCTCGTCGCTAACCGGGGCGAGATTGCCGCCCGCATTTTTCGCACCTGCCGCGAACTGGGCATCGAGACCGTTGCGGTCTTCTCCGAGGCAGACCGCGCCGCCAAACATGTGCGCGAGGCCGACGAAGCCGTCTGCATCGGCCCGGCGCCCGCGCCTGAAAGCTATCTGCGCGGTGAAACCATCATCGCCGCCGCCAAGGAGACGGGCGCTGACGCGATCCATCCCGGCTATGGTTTCCTTTCCGAGAATGCAGCGTTTGCTGAGGCGGTGGTCGCCGCCGGCCTCATCTGGGTTGGCCCGCCGCCTGCCGCCATCCGCTCAATGGGGCCAAAGGATGAGGCCAAGCGCATTGCCGAGGATGCCGGCGTGCCCGTGCTGCCGGGCTATCGTGGTGAAGCGCAGGATATCGAGACACTGAAGAAGGCGGCCAAGAAGGTCGGCTATCCGCTGCTCATCAAGGCGGTCGCCGGGGGCGGCGGGCGCGGCATCCGCCAGGTGTCGAAAGAGGCAGAGCTGGACGCTGAACTGATCAGCGCCGTCCGGGAGGCCGAGAGCGCCTTTGGCGACGGCCGCGTAATGCTGGAAAAGCTCGTCCAGCAACCACGCCACATTGAGGTGCAGGTGTTTGGCGACAGCCACGGCAATGTGGTCCACCTCTTCGAACGGGACTGCTCACTCCAGCGCCGCCGCCAGAAGGTGCTCGAAGAAGCGCCCGCGCCCGGCATGCCGGAAGATGTGCGCAAGGCGATGACGGACGCGGCGGTAAAGCTCGCCAGGGCAGTCGGCTATCAGGGCGCAGGGACGGTTGAATTCATCGTGGACGGATCAAGACCGCTGGCCGTGGATACGTTCTGGTTTCTTGAAATGAATACGCGGCTTCAGGTGGAGCATCCGGTCACCGAAATGGTGACGGGGCAGGATCTCGTCGAGTGGCAACTCATCGTCGCTTCTGGCGGCACGCTTCCGCTGGCGCAGGACGAGATCGAACTCAATGGCCACGCCATCGAGGCGCGTATCTGCGCTGAAGACCCTGCGGAAGGTTTCCGACCGGGCGCCGGCGTGATCCTGGAATTTAGCCTTCTGGAAGAGGCCGATGGCGAGATCATCCGCTGGGACACCGGCTTTGAAACCGGCGACCGGGTGCCGTCAAACTACGACTCCATGATCGCCAAGCTGATCGTCTACGGAGATGACCGGGAAGAGGCGCTCGAGCGTCTCACCGATACGCTGGCGCATACCCAGCTGGCGGGTGTGCCGTCCAATGCCGGTTTCCTGCGCCGTTGCGCACTTTCCGATGAGTTCCGGACGGGCACCCATCATGTGAACTGGATCGGCGAGCACCTTGACGCGCTCGCAGCTGTTCCGCAGGAGCATCGTGACGCCTCCCTGAACGCCGTGGCGAGCCTTCTGCTGGAAGATCAGGGCGACCCCTCTCCCTGGGCGATCTGCGACGGCTTTCGCATGAACGCCGCTCCGCGCCGGACGGTTGTGCTGGCTGCTGATGGTGAGGCCGAAATGGTCGAAGCCGGCATTCCGATGCCCGATGATGTGCCATTCCCTCTGGTGACGGACATTTCCCCGCGCCGCTTTGCGGTGACCTGCGGGGGCGACACCTTCCTCGTCACGGTGCCCGAATACAGCGCCGACGCCGAAGCCGCCCTTGGCGGCGATGTGGTCAAGGCGCCTATGCCGGGCAAGGTGCTGACGATCACGGCTAAAGCCGGGGACGCAGTCGCGCGCGGCGACACGCTGGCGGTGCTGGAGGCAATGAAGATGGAACACGCCCTGGCCGCGCCGCGTGACGGTGTCGTGGAAGCCATCCATTCCAGCGCAGGCCAGCAGGTGGCTGAGGGCGACCTGCTGGTCTCGCTGGTGGAGGAATAGGGCCTAGCTGAGTTCCAACCCGGCAAGCTCGCCGCTTTCGCGCCAGGCTTTCAGGATGCGGAAATAGGCGTTGGGGCCTTCGCCATAAGAGTTGTTCTGCGCCGCCCGATCGCTCGGTTTGCCTTCATTGTTGTAATAGCCCGGCGTGCATTCCTCCAGGAATTGCTGGCGCATCACGGCCTTGTCGACGATCTGTTGCACCCAGGCCGCTTCACCTTCCGGGCTTGCCTCGAACGTACCGGCCTGGCGGGCTGAGACTTCAGAGAGGATATAGGCAATCTGCTCGGCCTGTTCGTCGAGCAGGTGGGGGTAGTTGGCGGTAAATCCAGCCTGTCCCGGTCCCATCAGGAACATGTTGGGGAAGTTATTGACCGCAAGACCATGCAGGCTGCGCATGCCGTCCGCCCAGTGATCTTTCATCGTCACGCCGCCCTTGCCGACAGGATCATATCCTGCGCGGCGGGTATAGTCCGTGCCCACTTCAAATCCGGTTGCGTAAACGAGGCAGTCGATCTTGTGTTCCACGCCATTGGCGATAATTGAATCTTCCGTGATCTGCTCAACGCCCTGTCCGCCGGTATCCACCAGCGTCACATTCGGCCGGTTGAAGGAATTGAGATACGCGTCATGGAAACAGGGCCGCTTGCAGAACTGGCGATACCAGGGCTTCAGCTTGGCAGCGGTCTCAGGGTCCTTGATCACCTCATCGACGCGCCCGCGCACCTGTTCCATCTTCTTGTAATCGGCGAGTTCTGCGAGCTCTGCCAGGCGCTCGGGCGAGAGGCCGGTCTTGTCGCCGGAGCTCGCAAGGAAAAGGATGTTGCGGATAATGTCCGTCCACCCGTCCTGCACAAGGTCTTCAGGCTCATAGCCGCCGGAAACCAGCGTGTTGAAATTTTCCATGCGGCGGCGCTGCCAGCCGGGCTCCAGGCTTTTCGCCCAGTCCGGGTCGGTGGGCCGGTCATTGCGCACATCAATGGAGGAAGGCGTCCGCTGGAAGACGTAGAGATGCTTGGCGCCCTCGGCCAGATGGGGCACGCATTGCACCGCCGTGGCGCCTGTGCCGATAATGCCGACGACCTTGTCTTTCAGCCGGGTGAGGCCGCCCGTGCTGTCCCCGCCCGTATAGGCATAATCCCAGCGGCTGGTGTGGAAGCTGTGACCCTTGAAGCTTTCAACGCCCGCAATGCCGGGCAGTTTCGGACGGTTCAACGGACCGTTGGACATGATCACGAACTGCGCCGTGAAGCGATCGTCCCGGTCGGTCATGATGATCCAGACCTTACGGCCTTCGTCCCATTCCATACCCGTCACGCCAGTGCCGAGGAGGGCGTTTTCATAGAGATTGAAGTGTTTCGCAATCCGGGCGGAATGCTCGAGGATTTCCGGAGCCTTGGTGTATTTCTCTTTGGGGATGTAGCCGGTCTCTTCCAGCAGGGGCAGGTAGATATAGCTCTCGATATCGCAGGCCGCGCCTGGATAGCGGTTCCAGTACCAGGTGCCGCCGAAATCGCCGCCCGTCTCGATCATGCGAATGTCCTTGAAGCCCGCCTTGCGCAGGCGCGCCGCCGAGAGCAGTCCGCCAAAGCCGCCGCCGATCACGGCAACCTCGACATGATCGGTCACCGGCGCGCGCCCGACCCGCTCCGTATACGGGTCTTCAAGATAGCGCGCAAACTGGCCGGCGACGTTCACATATTGCTCATTGCCGTCCTTGCGGATGCGCTTGTCGCGCTCGGCGCGGTAGCGCTCTCGCAGCTCATCGGGATCAAAATCCAGATCAAGGGCGCCATTGTCAGCCATGTTCGCATTCCTCCTCAGGCACGACGCGCGGAGACTTTGCCCGTCACGTTTCGTCCATTCAGAGGCAAATCTAACCGTGAACAGGCGGACCCAACAGCCGTCACCCCGCGTCAGCCTTGAGTGGCGGCGCTGCCATGCCTCTGTTACAAAACTGCCCTATGTTGGAATGACACGCAATTCAGGGAGGCTTGGGCCACGGCGATGATGGATGACGGCGAAAACAGGACTGTAAACCCCCGCATTGCCGCAGGGGCGGCAACCATTGGTGACGTGATCACCACGCGGCTCTCGCGCCGGGGCTTTCTCGGCGGGCTTGGCGCGGTCTCGGGCCTCGCGCTGGCGGGGTGCACATCCGGGCAGGCAGCGCCTGCAGCCATTGACGCCGAAGCGGCAGAAATGATGGCGCAGGGCGCCTTCCGCTTTGACGAGATCGTGCGGGGCATGGACGCAGGCCATCATGTGGCGGCAGGCTATGACGCTGACGTGCTGATCCGCTGGGGCGACCCCTTGTTCGCTGACAGCCCGGCCTTTGATCCGATGAACCAGACGGCCGCCGCGCAGCGCCGCCAGTTTGGCTACAACAACGACTATATCGGCCATGTGCCACTGGAGGCGGACGCTGAGGGGCGCGAACGCGTGATCCTCTGCGTGAACCATGAATATACCAGCACCAATATCATGTTACCCGGCGTGACGGCGGGGTATCCGGCCTCAATGACGCGGGAGTTGTGCGAGATCGAGATGGCCGCGCATGGTGGCACGATCCTTGAGATCCGCAAGGAAGGCGGCAAGTGGAAGCCAGTAGTCGGCTCGCCCTTTAACCGGCGGATCACGGCGGATACGACGCCCATGCAGATGACGGGCCCGGCAGCAGGCAGCGCGCGGCTTCAGACCACCGATGATCCCACCGGCACTATGGTTTCCGGCACGATGAATGACTGCGCCGGGGGCATCACGCCCTGGGGCACCTATCTGATGGCGGAGGAAAACTTCAACGGCAACTTCCTGGGCGAGCTGCCTGAAGGCCACCGCGAGGCGGAGAACCACAAGCGCTATGGCGTGCCCTCAGGCTGGTATCAGTGGGGGCGTTTCTTTGACCGCTATGATGTGAGCAAGGAGCCCAATGAACCCAACCGCTTTGGCTGGATCGTTGAGGTCGACCCGATGGACCCCAACTCCGTGCCGAAGAAGCGCACGGCGCTGGGGCGGGTGAAGCATGAGGGCGCCGAGAGCGTGGTGGCGCCTGATGGTCGGGTGGTTGTGTATACCGGCGATGACCAGCGGTTTGATTATGTCTACAAGTTTGTGACCAGAGGGAAATTCGTGGCTGGGGACAAGGCCGCCAATGCCGACCTGCTGGACGAGGGAACGCTGTATGTGGCGCGCTTTGACGCGGATGGAACACTCGCCTGGCTGCCGCTGGTTTTCGGCACAGGTCCGCTGACGGAGGAAAACGGATTTGCCTCGCAGGCAGACGTCCTGATCGAAACGCGCCGGGCGGGCGATCTTCTGGGCGCAACACCGATGGACCGGCCTGAAGATGTCGAGCCCAATCCAAAGACCGGCCGGGTCTATGTGATGCTGACCAACAATGACCGGCGCACGCAGGCGCAGGTGGACGCGGCCAACCCGCGCGCATCCAACCGGTTTGGCCATATCATCGAGATCATCGAACCGGAGGGGGATTTCACTTCCGAAACGTCGCGCTGGGAGATCCTTGTGAAGTGCGGCGATCCTTCGATTGCGCAGGTGGGGGCGACCTGGAATCCTCTGACCACGGAGAATGGATGGCTGGCGAGCCCGGATAATTGCGCCATTGACCCGCAGGGGCGGCTGTGGATTTCGACCGATGGCAATGACGATACCGGCGCGGCTGATGGCCTGTGGGCGCTGGAAACCGATGGCGAGCGGCGCGGAACCGGGCGCCATTTCTTCAGATGCCCTGTGGGGGCGGAACTGTGCGGGCCGCGTTTCAATGATAGCGGCGACGCATTGTTCCTGGCGGTGCAGCACCCCGGCGACACGCAGGGAGCAAGCTTTGAAGCGCCCGGCACACGCTGGCCGGACTTTTCAGATGCCATGCCGCCGCGCCCGAGCGTGGTCGTGGTGACCAAGCAGGGCGGCGGCCCCATCGGGGGATAGGGCCGCGCTTATCCCTGCTTTCTAACGGCGCAGCAGCACGCGGTGGCCGCCTTCGCGCGTCAGTTCGAGGGCGCCATCAGCGGTGATGCGCCAGGTCAATTCGCCCTGCAGGGCTAAGGTGAACCGGGCTTCCTGGGCATTCAGCGCGGGGGCAATGCAGGCGCGGCGGGTGGTGACCAGCGGCGAGAAGGTGAGCGTGGTGCCAGTCGCGGTGTAGCTGCCCGAGAGGCTGTTGCAGCCGGTGGAGCCTGACACCCTGCCGGCTTCGGTGAAGGTCAGGGTAAGGACGGTATTGTCGATGATACCGCCACGGTTGAGGTCTTCAACGGTCCAGGCGGAGCCGGGAAGGGTAGCCGGATCAAACGCGGCAATCTCAATATCTGCCGGCAGCGGGCGGGCGGCGAAGGATATGCCGTTTTCGCCGGTGATGACGAGATTGCCGAGACCGTCGAGCTTTGCCCTTGCCTTGCCCGAGAGGATGTTCGTGAAGGCGATTTCCTGGGCCATGATGCCGTCATCGAGGCAGGCCATCTTGGTCATGCCGACGCCGGAGAAGGAAACCTCGCCGCCTGACTGGGTATAGCCGCCGAAGAAGCGGTTGCAGCCGGTCGTGCCGTTGATCTGGCCATCTCTGGTGAAGGTGATCTGCGGCTCGCTGCCTGCGACGATGGCGGTGGCGCCCATCGTTTCGACGCGCCAGCGGGTGCCCGCGAGCCCAACCTCGCCATCGGGCGTGAGTTCGAGCACGGTGGCGTTTTCGCCGGTGAGGAAGACCTTGCCATCTGTCCCGGGAGCAACCTTCACTGTGCCCTTCAGTGTGGCATGGAGGGCGGTTTCCTGCGCGCCGATGCCGTGGTCGACGCAGGCCATCATGGTGGAGATGAGGTCTCCGAAGGTGAGCCTGGCGTTCATTTCCTTGAAGCTGCCGCCATAGCTGTTGCAGCCACCAAACCCGCCCACGCGGCCGTCTTCGCCGAAGGTGATCTCTAACGGGCGCGTGCCCTTGACGGGCGCGCCGCCGATGGCGGTGACGCGGTAGGCATTGCCGGACACTTCCGGGGCTTCAGGCGCAGAGGCAGGCTGGACCTTCACCATCATGAGCGTTCCGGCGTCGACTTTCCCGGCCACGTCGCTGATCCGGTGGACCGTGTCTGTGGTCCAGAGGAGGTCGCCTTCCGGGCCGGTGACGGTGGCGCGCAGGGTGTAGGTGAAGCGGGGATCAAGGGGCTCGTTGACGCGGAGGAGGAAGCTCTTCGGCACGCCGCCATCATCGAGGCTGCCTGACCAGTCTGCCAGCGGGATGGCCGGGGCATCGGCGCGGGAGGTGTCTGAGAGGTCGACCTTGAGGACGGAGCCTTTGGGAGCGGCCATGCGCTCGCGATAGCTGGCAGAGCCGGTGACAGTGAGCAGGGCAGCCTCCTGCGCGGGGGAGAGGGTGGCCGGGGGCGTCTGGCAGGCGCTGAGCGCCGGCGCAGAGACGATGAGAAAGAGGGGGATCAGCACCGCCCTGTGAACCTGAAAACGCGCCATGAGGATCTCCCTTTGAATCCAGTGTCTGACCGCCACCGCGCTGGGTCGGGCCTGCCGGGGCGGTGTTTTCCCCGGCGGGATGGCACCAGCAAGGCGGGAATGTGGCGGGCATTGCGCCAGCTTACCTTAAGTTGCGACGCAGGGGGATTGCGGATTGTCGTTTCCAATACAGAAGAAGCTGCTAATCTGAGGTGGAAATGAAACTCAGGTGCCTACCGGGAGGTATCGACATGCAAACAGATGGCTCGATAGACCTGCAGCGCAGCCGCTGGTTGTCAGCCTTGCCGGAGGCGTTGCAGGAGGACGTCCTGCGCAGTTCCACGCGGCTAAAACTGCGGCGCGGCAAGCATATTCTCCGGCAGGGCGACCCGGCGGCAGGAATTTTCGGCCTTGTCAGCGGCGAGGCGCAGATCATCGGCACGACGCTCGCCGGGCTGGATATCCTGGTCGCCGTGTTCCGGGCGGGCGACTGGACAGGCTTTCTCTCCAGCGTTGACGAGGGCCCCTATACCTTTTCTGTGGTGGCCAGCCAGTCCTGTGAGGTGTTGCACCTGCCACTGCCGGCGCTGAAACGCATTTTCCTGTCGGATGTGGAGGGCTTCCGCCGGTTCATCCTGCCGGAGCTGGCTTCGACCCGTGCGATCTACAGCCGCGTGGTGGAAAGCCTGGCCTTTACCCCGCTGCAGCGACTGGCGCAGCGGCTGGTTGACCTGACGAGCGAGCCCCATGGCGACCTGGTAACCTCCTCTTTCATCAGCCCGGTGACGCAGGACCAGATCGCGCTCTCGATCATGGCCTCGCGCCAGTGGACAAACCGACTGCTGCAGCATCTGGAGCAGGCGGACGTGATCCGCCTGTCGCGCAGCCGGATCGATATTCTCGACCGGGACCGGCTGACCCTGCTGGCGGTGCGTGGGGAAAGCGGATTTACCCTGGCCGAGGGTTCCCCGGCCAAGGTAACGGCAGACTGATCCGGGCGGACAGGATCAGACGGCGTCGGGCACTTCAATGATCTCGGCGAGGGTTTTGCCGCCGCAGGTGACGGTGATGCTTCTGAAGCCAGCGCCGGCGACCGGGCCGGTATAATGGACGTTTTCCGGGGTGATCGCCATCGTGGCCAGTCCGTCCGGTTTCCGGGGGAGAAGCTTCAGCTTGAGCGCGGGGGTCATGGAGCGGTCCGTGGGACCAGCCTCCCATTCAAAGCTGTAACCGCCGGTGGGGACGTCGACCTGGCCGGTGACATGGACAGTGGGGGTAGCGCCGGGGCCCGGCATTCGGTTGACCCAGGCGGCCCAGTCGCGGGATTCCAGGATGGCGCAGGTTTCGGCCACGCGGGGGTCTCCAACGATAACAGGCTTCTCAGCCTCGGATGGGGCGAGAGCGGGCGCGTCTGCGGCAGGCGTCTGGCATGCGGCGAGGACGGCGCCGGCGGCGAGCAGAAGCGTGGATAAGCGAAGACTGGTCATGAATGTTCCCCTCGGGCTGAGACTGCCTGAACACGCCCTCTATCGCACATTCAACGCGTCAACTTGAAGACAGTTCCGGCCATTCCGGGACAATTGAGGGACAGATCAGCCGGGGACGAGCTTTGGCCCCGGCGCGCCGCCCGAGGCGGGAAGCGAGTAGATCTGGCCATCCTCAGCGACGTTGACCGGGCCGGAATAGACCTCGCCGGTGCCTTTGAGAAAATACGGGTAGAGGAGCTTTGACGGGAGCGGGGGAACGATGTGGTAGATTACCAGGCGCCCGGTTCCGGCAGATTGGGCGGACCTGGCGGCTTCGACCGGGGAGGCGTGATAATCTAGAATATCAGCGAAGACCTTTGACAGAGGCGCGGCGCCCGCCTCACTGGCGGCGGCCGACATGGCAGCGACCATTTCCGGATGCAGGGCCTCATGGAAGAGGATATCAGCGCCGCGTGCCATCTCGATCAGCTTTTCAGAATAGACCGTGTCGCCGCTGAAAACGGCGGAGCGGCCTTTATAGTCGACGCGGAAGCCATAGGCAGGCTCGACGGGGGCATGGTCGACGCGGAAGGCGGTGATGAGAAGGTCGCCCTCATCCAGCAGCACAGCGCGCCCGCCGGGGCCGGCAGGGACCTCGATCACTTCCGGCGCCAGGCCATAGCCAGCGGGATTGGCGACCGTGGGGCCGTGATGGGCCATGCGGTAGGTACTGTCGATGCGGTAGGCGGCGTTGAAACCGGAGGTGATTTCGGCAACGCCCGGCGGGCCTGCGACAGGCAGGGGCGATGTGCGGCTGCCGCCGACCCAGGCGCCGACCATGAGCTCGCCGAGGCCATCGAAATGATCCGAGTGCAGATGGCTGAGATAGAGCTTTTCGGTGCGCCCTGTGGGGAAGCCCATGCGCGTGAGCCGGCGGATGGAGCCGCCGCCGACATCAAACAGGAAGGCGCGCTCGCCCGCCAGTACGCCGAGGCAAGGGCCCGCGCGGGCGGGATCTGGCAGGGGAGCCGCTGCCGCAGATATAGATGTGCAGGCCATCGGGCAGGGCGGCGGACGGATCGCGGCCGACATTATCGGCGACGGCGCGCTTGAAGGCAGCCTCGGCGATCTGGACAGCGAAGAGCTGGCGCGCGGCGGCGAGCGCGAGGAGGAGCGTGACGGCGGCGATCAGCGCCCAATGCCAGCGTTTCATGCGCGTTTTTCCCCAGTGTTATATGAGGGGTGTT
Source organism: Hyphomonas sp. (assembly GCF_018402285.1). Classification (GTDB taxonomy): domain Bacteria; phylum Pseudomonadota; class Alphaproteobacteria; order Caulobacterales; family Hyphomonadaceae; genus Hyphomonas. The sequence goes on from NZ_JAGYJH010000002.1 coordinate 181,837, forward strand.
GGAGCATGTGGCATAAGGCGTGTCAATTGTTTTTGAGGCGGGCGTGTTCCCGGGCGGGCTTGTCCGCGGACCGCATCCGGTGATTTAAGGCAGTTGATGTATAGTTGGGGCCGTTTGTCCGGACGGGTACGGACTATGTCAGTGCTGGGCCCTTGATCGTTGATAGCTCGAAACTGATGCTGCGGGGGCGCCTTCGGCCGGACAGCGCGCAGGAATTGCAGCGTCTGCGGCTCATGTGGCTGGCGGGTGGACGCGCTGGTATGGGCGCTCGAGGGACTGATGAGGGAGGGGCAGATGTGGGTGCTTTGGCGGCTAGCTCCCGGTGGATGTTGACTTTTCGGGCGGCGCAAGCCAATGGGTGCCATGTCAAAACACACGAAACCAGAAACAGTTATCGAAGCGCTTGAGGCGCTCTATTCGCAGGCCGTTGAGGCCCTTTCCAAATCGCTGAACAGCTTCCTGCATGACGGGACACCGCCAGACGCGCGCCTGCGCGACAGCGGGGCGTTCTGCTATCCGCAATTGCGGATCGTTTATGACCCCGAAGGCCCCCCGCCGCCGATTTCGCGTGCATTCGGGAAGTTTTCCGAGGCCGGGATCTATATCACCACCATCACGCGGCCGGATTTCTTCCGGGACTATCTGATGGAAGTACTGACCCCGCTGATGCGCGATTATGACGTGGATGTGTTCGTTGAACGCTCTTCCTCTGAAATTCCGTATGCGTATGTGTGGGACCCCTCGCAGGCGGCGGGACTGGAAGAGATTGCCCCCGCTGAGCTGGTGCGCTGGTTCCCTTCGCCGAAGCTGACGCTGATTGGCGATGAGGTGGCCGATGGGGAGCCCTATGATGAGGGCGAGGAGCGTCCCCTGGCCCTCTTTGATGCGCAGCGAGTGGATTTTTCGCTCAAGCGCCTGCAGCACTATACGGGTACGCCGGTCGAGCATTTCCAGAGCTATGTCCTGTTCACGAACTATCACCGCTATGTGGACGCGTTCTGTGACTGGGCGCTGACGCAGCTGGACGGGACGACGCGGTATACCTCGCTCTCCGTGCCGGGCGGGCTGGAGATCACGGCGCCTGACGAGATGAGCCGGGCAGCCATTGATGGCTCGCCCTGGCGACGCTTCCAGATGCCGGCCTATCATTTGCGCGCAGCCAATGGGGCGGGCATCACTCTGGTGAATATTGGCGTGGGGCCCTCGAACGCCAAGACGATTACCGATCACCTCGCCGTGTTGCGCCCGCAGGTTTGGCTCATGGTGGGGCATTGCGGGGGGCTGCGGCATTCCCAGTCCATCGGGGATTATGTGCTGGCGCATGCCTACATGCGCGAAGATCATGTTCTGGATGCAGTGTTGCCGCCGGAGATCCCCGTGCCTCCGATTGCTGAGGTTCAGGTGGCGCTGCAGCGCGCCGCCGCGAAGGTGACCGGGGAAGAAGGCGAGGCGCTTAAAAAACGCCTGCGCACGGGCACTGTGGTGACCACGGATGATCGCAACTGGGAGCTGCGCTTTACCGCCTCGGCCCGCCGGTTCAACAAGAGCCGGGCTGTGGCGATCGACATGGAAAGCGCGACAATTGCCGCCAATGGGTTCCGGTTGCGGGTGCCTTACGGGACGCTGCTGTGCGTGTCCGACAAGCCGCTGCATGGCGAGATCAAGCTGCCCGGTGCGGCCAACCGTTTCTATGAGCGCGCGATTGGCGAACATATCCGCATCGGCATCGAGACGCTTGAGCGGCTGAGCGAAGACGGCGGCGCGGCGCTCCATAGCCGCAAGCTGCGCGCGTTTGACGAGCCACCGTTCCGGTGAGCGGGGCAGAAATAAACTGGACTGCGCTGAAGGCCGCCGCGCTGGCGATGCAGGGGCGGGCTTATGTACCGTATTCGGAGTATCGCGTGGGGGCGGCGCTCTTGACGGCGGGCGGCGAGATCGTCACCGGGTGCAATGTTGAGAATGCCACCTATGGGGCGACCTGCTGCGCCGAACGGACGGCGGTGTTCAGCGCGGTGGCGGCGGGGCATATCTCGTTCCGGGCGATTGCAGTGGCCACGCACGGGGCGGACGCTGGCACGCCCTGCGGGATCTGCCGGCAGGTGCTGGCGGAGTTTTCAGAAGACGGCGCGCTGGAAGTGCTCTGCTTCACGCCGGATGGGGCGGAGGCGCGCTACACGCTGGCGGAGCTTTTGCCGCATGCGTTTACGCTGAAATAGAGCGATTGCGCCGGACACTTTGGATTCACATCGGAAGGGTCTTGCTCCTTGCCCCTGCGTTAGAGGGGGGTGACACAGCTTTGTCACTGGACGGGGCGGGCGCGCGCGGGTTACCTGCGTTACATGACGAATACGCGACCGCGCCTCCTGAGCTTTGAAACTGTCCGCAATTTCCGCGATTTTGGCGGCTATGAAAGCCACCATGGCGGCCGGGTGAAGATGGGGCGGCTGTACCGCTCCGGTCACCATGCGGAGGCCTCTGACACCGAGCTGGCAAAGATGGCGGAGCTCGGCATTCATGTGCAGGCGGATCTGCGCCGGCCCGACGAGCGCGAGAAGCAACGCGCCCGGTTTCAGGCGCCGGTGACCATCACCCATGATGGCGGGCGGGAAACCGACGCGCCCCACATCCGCTTCCTGACGCAGATGAGCGTGGACGCGGCGACGGCCGACCAGTGGATGGTGGAGTATTACGAGGCCGCGCCTTTCAAGGCGCACCATACCGAGATGTTCACCGATTGGTTTGGCCATCTGGCAGCGCTGAACGGGGAGGCGGCAGGCCTTGTGAACTGTGCGGCGGGCAAGGACCGCACGGGCATTCTCTGCGCGCTGACCCATCACATCCTGGGCGTGAGTGAGGTGGACATACGCGCCGATTACGACCTGACGAATGAAGCCGTTGACGTGGCCTCGCGCCTGCCGGAAGCGGCGGCGTATTTCAACAATATGCTGGGCAAGGATTATCCGGCCGAAGTGTTCCGCCCGTTCATGGGCGTGCATCTGCGGTATCTGGACAAGGCGTTTGCCACCATCAATGAACGCGCGGGGTCTGTGGACGCCTATCTTGTCGACACGCTGAAGGTGGACGAGAAGATGCAGGCGGAGATCCGTGGCCGGTTGATTGAGAACTGAGGGCTTCAGTTCGCCGGGTCACCGGCGAGGCTCGCAACGAGCCGGTCGGCTTCCTCTCTTGAGCGCAGGGTGAGCAGTGGGACGGCCGGGCCGTGGACGGCGAGTTCTCTCAGGATTTTCGGAGTTGCCAGGCGCTCGAAGGTCCAGATGTAGTGCAGGAATTCAAAGTCGATTTTTTCCGGGCAGTTGTCAGCCATGTCGGGGCGGGTGCGACCCCGATATCTGCGCCAGCGGCCGACGGCGCCGCGCAGGGAAACCCAGCGGGTCGGGCGCATCCAGACGACAAGATCCGTGCGTGGCAGGCGCATATGGAGCGTGCCGGGGCTGGTGCCGTCGATGATCCAGTTTTCCTCGGCGAGGACGGCCGCGAGGCGCGCCAGCGCTTCTTCGCGGGGGCGTTCCTGCCAGCCGGGGAGCCAGAATATTTCGCGGTCCATGGATACATGGCGCAGGCCGAGGCGCGCGGCGAGGGCGCGGGAGAGCGTGCTCTTTCCGCTGCCTGAACAGCCGATGACGAGCACGCGGCGGGCCGTTGCGAGCTGGCTGGATGCGTCTTCAAGGGACAGGCTCATCGCGCGCTCCGCAGAACTGGGAGCGCGCCACTAGCCTATGCGCCGGGTCTTGTCCAACCGGCGAACCGGGGGGATGGCAGACCTTGGCGCTGGTGTTGCCGGCGGCCATGGTGGAATGGGCGTAGCGGTATTCTTCGCGGGTCCGGGCGGCGGTGTCTGCGGCGAGGAAGGATAGGCGCCTGGAGGCAGGCCTCACGGTAAGGTGGGGGGATTACCTCCTTTGGTGGAGAACTTTGCCGAAGCGCGAGCCCCCTGTTCCAGGGGGCTGGCCGATCAGGTGCGGAAGGAGCGGCGGCCGAAATAGGACGTGCCGCCGGGCGGGGGCGGCGGGCTGGGAGTGTCGTCGCCTCGTGCCTTCTTCGGTGATGGTTTCGGCCGGTTCCGGCTTTTCGTCGGAAAGGGTGACGGCAGGGGCGCCCCAGGGGTCTTTTTTATCGCCTGCGGTTTCTTCGGGCGCTTCGGGCCCGGCTTCTGCAGGCAGGGCGGTTTCCACGTCCACCGTTTCAACGGCGGGCCCTTCTTTAGCCGCTTCTGCAGGTTCTGGCGGCTTTATGGCGGCGAGCAGCGCACGGACATGGGCGATGGCGGCCGAGGCGGTGGAGACTTCAAAGTCCGGCACGCGCCTGTCCAGGCGGCGGGCGAGCTGCCGGGCCTGATGGTGGGTGAGGGATTTGAGCTGGGCCGAGAAGATTTCCTCGCCGGCGGAGGCCTTGATGAGGGCAAGGCTTTCCGGGGTCTGTCCGGCTGACAGGAGCAGCTTCTTGACGATCATGCCGGCGGCGGCAGCCCATTCCTTGTCAGTGACCGCGTCAAGCTGGTCCTGAAGGCGGAGAAGGGCGCGCAGGGCGTCTGCGCCGGGCACGCCGCCGTCAGGGATCATGCAACCTTCTCCCGCACTTCGGCGAGGAGGGCTTCGATGATTGCAAGCGCTTCGCCCGACCATTTGGCCTGCAGCGTCGGGTCCGGGCCAAGCTCGATCGGGTTGGTGGCAAAGCCCGGTTTCATCGGAATGACAGTCTTGAACATCGCGAACTCGGTCTCCGCAGCATTGGCCGCATCCCGCATGGCGCCGAGCACGACCTGCTGGTGGGAGGACCCATCATAGCGGGTGGCGAGGACGCAAGGGAGCGTTTCGATATCCCGGTTACGCAGATTCTTCATGATGTCGCCAGTGAAGAGGTCGAGGCCCAGGGTGGACATGAAGTCCGGGATCGTGGGCACGATGATCAGATGGCTGGCGGCAAGGACGGTTTCGGTCATAACCGAGATGCCCGGCGGGCAATCGAAGAGGATGACGTCATACTGCGCCTTGAGGAGGTTGAGATCGTCCCGCAGGCGGCGGCCGACCTGGCTTTGCAGGGCTTCCATCGAATAGCCCTGCTTGGTGAGATCGAAGATCAGCTCGCGCTCGGTCTTGCGCAGGCGCGGCGAGGACGGGATGAGATCCAGCGGCAGGGCGTTGCCCTTGAAGCTCACATCGCTGGCATCGGTGATGATGAATTCACCCAGACGGCGCTGCTCGTTCGCGGAGAAGTTCTCCAGCAGCCAGTCTGAGATGGTCATGTAGTCGTTGATGGCCTCAAACAGGTGTTCGTCGCCATTATTGCCGAAGATCAGCAGCGAGGCGTTGGCCTGGGTGTCGAGGTCGATCACGAGCGTGCGCATGCCAGAGGCCGCGAAGGCTTCGGCGAGGCTTACGCATGTGGTGGTTTTGCCGACACCGCCTTTGGAGTTGGCGATAGAAATGACGCGGGCAGACATTTTGTTTTCTGTTCCTGTCTCTGTCAGAGCTGGGCTCTTGCCAGATTTGGGGGGGCAAGGCCACCTGTTTTCCCCTCTTTTGCACACCCCTCAAGAATAAAAATTCGTCAATGATCTCAGTGGGGCAGCAGACGACCTCTCAAACAATGTAAGACCGCCGATCCGGCGGGGGCCGGGGCGGCCCTGAATGGGCCCTTCGGAAAATCAAGGAGTGACCTGAAATCTGCCAGCCACATTAAGGGGTCGCTGGAGGCGGTGAGCGAGCAGCCGGCGGCGAGCCGGACCCGCCGCGAGGCCGGCATGCTGATGCGTGACGTGTATCTCACGAACACCGGGCCCGTATCGCGGGCGCGGACGGTCGCAAGCGCCGCAGCGCCTGTTCTGGTGAGGTCTGCGCAGGCCGGCCTGGCGTGGCCGCTGCGTCAGCTGGTGCCGGAAGCGGCGATGAGGGGCTTCCTGGAGGCGGTGTGTACGGAGCTTCTCATCTGGCCCGCAAGGGGAGCGTTCCGGTCTGGCCCGCCTCCGGCGCGGCTGGCGGCGCGGGAAGGGCTGGCGGCCCCGGCAGGGCGGGCGCGGGGTGACCCACGCCGAGAGGCGGAATGGCCGGCAGGCGCCTTCGCCTTGCCCATTGCCGGGATCGGGACAGACGGACGCATCGGGGAATGGCTTTCAATCCCGGCCGGTTCGCCTTACCTGTAACGCCAGCAGTTTACGGCGATCCCGGAAGGAGCCCCAGCTTGGCGCTCGACCCCTACAGTGTCCTTGGCGTGCCCCGCACGGCCAGTGAGGCAGACATCAAGAAAGCCTACCGCGCCAAAGCCAAGGCGCTGCACCCTGACCTGCATCCCAATGACGAGAAAAAATCCGACGAGTTCAAGCGGGTCTCGGCGGCATTTGAAATTCTCGGCGACCCCGAGAAGAAGGCGAAGTTTGACCGGGGCGAGATCGACGGGGATGGCAATCCGCGCGGGTTTCCCGGCGGCGCCGGACCTGGCGAGGGCTATCGGTGGGACTCGCGGGGCGGCGGCGCGGCGCAGGGCGACCCGTTTGAAGACATTCTCTCCGGCATGTTTGGCGGCGGGCGGCGGCGCAACCCAGGGCCAATGAAAGGGCGCGACGTGCGCTACCGGGTGGAGATCGCCTTCGAGGACGCCGTGACCGGCGCGCGGCGGCGGATGACCATGGCCGATGGCAGCGCGCTGGACGTGAACATTCCGGCAGGCATCACCAGCGGGCAGGTGCTCCGCCTGAAAAGCCAGGGGCAGCCCTCGCCGGCCGAAGGGCCACCGGGCGACGCCCTGCTGGAAGTGGACGTAGCTGCCAGCCCTGTCTGGACGCGGGAGGGCAGTCATCTGCGCATGAGCGTGCCGATCGATCTCAGGCTGGCAGTGCTGGGCGGAAATGTGGACGTAAGGACGCCTTCGGGGACAGTGTCGCTGAAGGTTCCGGCCGGATCGAATACGGGCGCGCAGCTGCGCCTGAAGGGCAAGGGTGTGCAGGTGAGCCCGCCGGGAGATCTTTATGTGCGGCTGGAAATCGTGCTGGCCGACCCCAAGGATGAGGGGCTGAGGCGCTGGGCGGAAAAATCCTGACGGGCGAGCCCTAAGCAGGGCGGCTCTTCCGTGATAGGATCATAGACCTTCAGACAAGAGCCTGTCCCGTCTGAGGACGGCCAGGTGAAGGGGACATGTTATGAAAACGAGATACCTGCTCGCATCGGCCAGCGTGTTTGCACTGGGCGGCTGCGAGACGATGGATGACTGGTTCAATCCGAAAACCGAAGAAAGCGCGCTGGTCGCGCCAGTGGAGGCGGAGACCGAAGAGGTGGATCTCGCCACCCGCGCCGGGGCGCCGCTGTTTGAGGGGATGGGGGATTTCCACCGGCCGATCACCACGGCCAGCCCGGACGCCCAGAAATACTTCGACCAGGCAATGGTTTTGTCTTTCGGGTTCAATCATGCCGAGAGCATCCGCTCCTTCCGGGCGGCGCAGAAACTCGATCCGGAATGCGCCATGTGCTATTGGGGCGAGGCGCTGGCAACCGGCCCGAACATCAATGTGACCAGCAATGGCAAGGCCGTCATGTCGATGGCGGACCGGGAAGCGGCCTATGTCGCGGTGCAAAAGGCGATGGCGCTTAAGGATACGGCAAGCCCGGCTGAGCAGGCGCTGATCGAGGCGCTGGCGACACGCTACAGCGCCGACTTCAACGCCGAGCGGGAACCACAGGATATAGCCTGGGCCGAAGCGATGGCCGCGTATGTGGCAGCCCATCCGCAGGATGATGACGCCGCCGCGATCTATGCCGAGGCCTGGATGAACACCATGCCCTGGGATTACTGGTCGGCCGATGGCGGGCCGAGGCCGGAGACGGTGAGGGTGATCGAGGCGCTGGAGAAAACAATTGCGCGCGCGCCGGATCATCCGTTGGCGTTGCATCTCTATATACATGCCGTCGAGGCGTCGGATGATCCGGGCCGGGCGGAAGCGGCGGCTGACCGGCTGATCAGGCTCGTGCCCGGATCGGGGCACCTGGTGCATATGCCCGCGCACATCTTCTGGCGCGTTGGCCGGTATGATGATGCGGCGGCAGCGAACATCCTGGCCGCGAAGGTGGACGAGGATTACATTGCCCAGTGTAACGCGCAGGGATTTTATCCGGCGCTGTATTATCCGCACAACATCCATTTCCTGTGGGCCGCGGCGAGCATGTCCGGCCAGAGCGAAGTGGCGCTGGAAGCGGCCCGGAAAGTAGCGGATAATGTCCGTATCGAGCAAGTGGAGCAGTTCCCGACGGTCGAGTTTTTCCGGACCATTCCGCTGCTGGCGCAGGTCCAGTTCGGGAAGTGGGATGACATTCTGGCGACAGAGACACCGCCGACAGACCGGGATTATTCGAAGGGCATCTGGCATTATGCGCGCGGTGTTGCACTGGCGCGGACGGGCGACGCGGTGCTGGCAGAGGCCGAGGAGGCGGAACTGGCCAAGCTGAAGGACAGTGTGCAGATCCAGTTCCTGGTGACCAATGATTATCCCGCCAGCCTTCTGCTGAACATTGCCGATGAACTGCTGCTGGGGGAGATCGCCCGGGCCGGAGGCGACAATGCCGGCGCGGTGGCCAGATTTGAAGCGGCCGTCGCCCTGCAGGACCAGCTGCCCTATACCGAGCCGCCCTTCTGGTATTACCCGACGCGGCAGTCGCTCGGCGAAGCGCTGATTGACGCGAAGCGGTATCCCGAAGCCGAAACGGTCTACCGGCGCGACCTGGAGGACCATCCGCACAATGGCTGGTCGATGGCGGGCCTGATCGGCGCGCTGGAGGCGCAGGGCAAGACCGACGAGGCCGCTCATCTTAGGCACCATTTCGAGAAGGCCTGGGCCAAGGCGGATGTGGTGTTGAGCGGATCGCGGCTTTAAACGCCGTGGACTGATTTGCCGGAGCTAGAGTTCGATCGTGCTGGCGAGTTGCCCTGCCTGAGCGCGGAGCGCCGCCATACGGCTTTGGGCATCATCGCCAAAGAATGCGTCTGCGACCTGGTCTATGAACGCAACGAGATGGGCGCCGGTATCGTTCGGGCCAGGTGGGGTCTTGCGGACGGCGACATAGATGTCGTGAGCACGCGCCAACGGCACAAGGGCAGCAAGGAGGATCTGTTCGCGCTTTTCCGGGGACCACTGATCTTTGCCGGCGATCAGTTCTTCGTCCCAATACCGGTCTTCACCTTCAGCCATCATGCCTTCAAATGCGGTTTCAAGGTAGTAGTCCGTCAGACCAAAGAGTTGCTGATCGAAGGGTTTTCCCGTGATGGCGGCGTTGATCTTGTTGGCGGGGTGTTTTTCGGTGGCGCCGCAAGGCGCGGTGATACTGTGGCAGGTCACAAAGGCGGTCCGCAGGACATGTTCGTCCTCAAGCTGCTCTTCGGTCATGTCGTCGATATACATGTCTCGGTCGAAGCCCGTTGATCTGGCAGTCATGGCTCCCATCATTGCGACTTGGGTTGGCAAAGGGGCATGAGGCTTTGATTCAGTATAAGGGGTCGGTTCGGCGACATCCTTGTCGCCGAAAATGGTCCCGATCAGCCACAGGATGGCCACCACGCCCAGCGCGATCAATCCCCAGGTCTGCCAGCTGGAAAAGTCCATGCTCCTGTTCTCCTTTGAAGCGTCTCCTGTTGAAAACGAAGGCAGGGTTGGCCAAGAAAATTAACATATCTCTTCCCGACAAGGCAGTAGGAGGCTTTTGGAGGCGAGAAAGCGGGCATTTGGCGGGCGGGAACGATGATCTGCAACCTGAACAGGCGGCCCTGGCAGCGTTCACTTACTATTCAGCGCTGCAAACCTATACGCAGTCCGATGAAACGCATTCTGGTTCTCCTCGCCCTCTCGGCCCTGACCGCTGCCCCCGGCGCCCTTGCCCAGCAAGGCGGCAACCCGTGGGCGAATCAGTTTTCGCCCGGAGAGGCCCGTGAAGCCGTGCGGGAGGGCAAGACTGTGCCCCTCAGCCGGATTTTCCAGCAGCTGAAACGCGAATATGGTGGCTACCAGCTTGGCGCCGAGCTGTATTCCCGGGATGATGGCACTACATTTTACGAAATTGACTGGATGACCGAGGACGGCCGCAAGGCGCAGTTCACGGTAGACGCTCAGAGCGGATCGGTGACGAACCGCCGCGGCGGCTGAGCCGGCCCAAGGACCTGTTGGAGAAGACACATGCGTATCCTGGTTGTTGAAGACGATGCAGACCTCCGCCGTCAGCTGGCTGATGTGCTCTCCCAATCGGGCTATGCCGTAGACCTCGCCGCCGATGGCGAGGATGGGCAGTTCCTGGGCGAGACCGAGCCTTATGACGCGGTCGTGCTGGACCTTGGCCTGCCCAAGATCGACGGGGTGAGCGTGCTGAAAAGCTGGCGCAAGGAGGGGAAGACCTTCCCGGTGCTGATCCTGACGGCGCGCGACCAGTGGAGCGAGAAGGTATCGGGCTTTGACGCCGGGGCCGATGACTACCTCACTAAACCCTTCATCACCGAAGAGCTGCTGGCGCGGTTGCGGGCGCTCCTGCGCCGGGCAGCCGGGCATTCGGCGGCAACGATCGAGTGCGGCAAGCTGATGGTAGACACCCGCGCGGCGCGCGCGACCGTGAATGGCGAGCCGATCAAGCTGACGGCGCATGAATACCGCGTGCTGTCCTACCTGATGCATCATCAGGGCCGGGTGGTGCCGCGCACCGAGCTGGTCGAGCATATCTATGACCAGGACTTTGACCGCGATTCCAACACGATCGAGGTGTTCATCGGGCGCCTGCGCCGCAAGATCGGCCAGGACCGGATCCAGACCGAACGCGGCCTTGGCTACCGGCTGATCGTGCCCGAGGACGAAGCACGCGTTGCAGGCTGACGCCGAACGCGGCTAGAGCTCTCCTGCATGAGTGAGGCCGAAACCCGCAATCGAAGCCTGATTGACCGCTGGTCCAGCGTCTCGCTGGCCCGGCGCGTCATGATTGCGGCTGCGATATGGGGCTTTGTGGTGCTGATCGGGGGGGCGCTGGCGCTCTCGGCGCTCTACCGGGCGCAGACGCTGTCGCTGATTGAGGATGACCTGGAACAGACGCTGGTGACGCTGTCGCGCGAGCTGACGCGGGAGGATGCGTTCCTCGCCGATGGGCGTGTGACCGACACTGACCGCAATTTCTTCTCCAATGATGCCCGCTTCCAGACGCAGTATTCCGGACACTACTGGGCGGTGGTCGGCCTGACGCCGGAACGGCAGATCGCCGGTGATTTCCGCTCGCGGAGCCTGTGGGACGAGGCCGTGCCGGTGACGCAGGACCTGATTGAGCGGGCCGTGGAACTGCCCGGAGTTACGCAGTACACGAACTATCCCGGGCCTGTGGAGCAGGTGTCGCGTGTTGCGGCGATGGCGGTGATCGTGGAAAACCGGACGACGCCGCTGGTGCTGGTGGCGGCAGCGGACCGGACGCCGAACGATGAAGCGGCAACGCGTTTCCGCAACATGCTGCTGGGGACGATGATTGCGCTCTTTGGCGGCGTGTTTGCCGCGATGATGATTGCGGTGCGTTATTCGCTTCAGCCTTTGCGGAAGCTGGAGACGGATGTGGCCAAAGTGCGCGAGGGGGAGACGGTGAAGCTCGCCGGGGATTATCCCGAAGAAGTTCGACCCCTGACAGAAGAGCTCAATAAGCTGATCGAGCATAACCGCGACGTGGTGGAGCGGGCGCGCACGCATGTGGGCAATCTTGCTCATGCGCTGAAGACGCCGCTGGCGGTGCTGCGCAATGAGGCCAAGGGCCGATCGCAGCTCGATGATGTGGTGCGCCGGCAGGCTGAAGCCATGCAAATCAATGTGGAGCACTACCTTAAGCGCGCGCGCGCGGCGGCGCGGGCCGAAGCGATTGGCGCACGCACCGATGTGCGGCCTGTGCTGGACGGACTGTCGCGGATGCTGAACCGGCTGTTTGACGCGCGCGGGATCGAGGTGACGGTAGAGGGCGCGCCGGCCGCGATCTTCCGGGGCGAGCAGCAGGACTTCGAGGAGATGGCCGGCAATCTGATGGAAAACGCCTGCAAATGGGCGGCGAGCGAGGTGCTGGTGACGCTGAACGACAGCCCGCAGGAGCTGGTGATCACGGTGGAAGATGACGGGCCGGGCCTGACGCGCGAGCAGCGCGCCGGGGCAATGAAACGCGGGGTGCGGCTAGATGAAACAACGCCGGGGACTGGGCTTGGGCTTTCGATTGTTACAGAATTGGCAGAGCTGCATAAAGGCAGCTTCGAACTTGGCGACGCGGCCCTTGGCGGCCTGAAGGCAACCTTGAGATTTCCCCGGCGATGAAACATATGAACCTGATCATTCTCGGCGCCTGCCTGGCTCTTGGCGCAGGGGGCTATCTGCTGATTGGACAGCCGGGCATGGCCGACCAGCCGATGGCCGAGCGGCAGGCAGCGCTGGCCGAAAAGGTGCGGATGGATCCCCAGTCGCTGACAGAAGCCGAGATGCTTTCGCGACTCGAGCAGGCGGTCATCGACAAGCCGGATGATCCCCAACCCCACTACTTCATCGGCGAGATGCTGCGCACGCAGGGCAGGGCCGAAGACTCGGTGCGGGCCTATCAGTCAGCGCTGCGGAGGGATCAGGAGTTTGTGCCAGCGCTCATCAGCCTGGCGGATGTGTTGACGCAGCTGGCCGACGGGGCGATCGGGTCGGATGCAACACGCCTCTATGCGCGGGCGTATGAACTGGACGAGAGCCAGGTGAGCGCGGGCATGCGTGCGGCCATGGGCGCGGCGCAAGCCGGCGATCAGGAGAAGGCCGAGCAGGCCATGCGCTATATCTATTCGCGCCTGCCCGAAGACGATCCCCGGCGCGAGCGGTTCCGCCCGATGATCGAAGCGATCGGGCAGGAAGCGCCAGCGGAGGCTGACTAAGCGCCGCATCTGCCGCACTCCCCAATCGGCGCGGAGCAGCCTATAACGAATTACATGCGTGCACGGACCCGTCGGCTCTATACCTTTGGCATCGCTGCCCTTCTCGTCCTGGCGGCGGCAGCGCTGGCGTTCTTTGCGCTGCGCGAGAACGCCAATCTCTTCTACACGCCTGAAGTTCTTGCGGAAAAAGGATTTCCCGAGGAAGGGCGCGAGGTAAAGGTCGGCGGCTGGGTTGAGCCTGGATCACTGACCTATGGAGATGGCGGGGCGACAATGCGGTTTGTGGTGATCGACAACAGCCCGAGCACGATCACGGTAAGCTTTACCGGCGTGGCGCCCGACCTCTTCCGGGAGGGACAAGGCGTTGTGGCGACCGGCAGGTTTACGCCCGAGGGCGAGTTCACCGCGCGCCAGCTGCTCGCCAAGCATGACGAGAACTACCAGCCGCGTGAGCTCAGACCGCTCGAGGCGGGCGGATGATCGAACTTGCGCATTTTGCGGCGTTCCTGGCGCTGGGGCTATCGCTGGCGCAGGCGGTGCTGGGCCTGAAGGGCGAGCGGCGGCTGGCGGGGCTTTCGGCGATTGCCGCGTTTGGCGTCATGACGCTGTCTTTCCTGATCCTGGTGTTTGCCTTCATGCGCTCGGATTTCTCCGTCGCGCTGGTGGCCAACAACTCCCACACGCTCAAGCCGATGATCTACAAGATTGCCGGCACATGGGGGAACCATGAAGGCTCGATGGCCATGTGGTGCCTGGTCACCATCGGCTTTGGCGCGGTTGCGGCCGCGACAATGCGGACCGGACGCGAGACGTTCGAGGCGCGCGCGCTCGGCGTGCAGGGCATGCTCGCGGTGGGATCGATGGCATATCTGCTGTTTGCGTCCTCGCCTTTCCTGCGGCTTGATCCGGCCCCGTTTCAGGGCTCAGGGCTGAACCCGCTCCTGCAGGATCCTGGGCTCGCGCTGCACCCGCCCATGCTTTACCTTGGCTATGTCGGATACTCCTTTGTCTTTGCCCTGGCGGCCGCCGGCCTTATGGAAGGCCGGATTGACCGGGTGTGGGCGAAGGAAGCACGGATCTGGTCTCTGGCGGCGTTTGCGCCGCTGACGCTGGGCATCGCGCTGGGTTCCTACTGGGCGTATTACGAGCTCGGCTGGGGCGGCTGGTGGTTCTGGGATCCGGTGGAAAATGCCTCGCTGATGCCCTGGCTGATCGGGGCGGCGCTGCTGCATTCGGTCATCGTTACGGAGAAGCGCGAGAGTTTTGCGGCCTGGACCGCGCTTCTGGCGGTGCTGTCCTACCTGTTCTCGATCCTGGGCGCGTTTCTTGTCCGCTCGGGCGTGTTGACATCCGTGCATGCCTTTGCCGTCGACCCTGAGCGCGGGACCCTGCTGCTGCTCGGCCTGCTGGGATATGGCGGCTTTGCGCTCGGCCTGTTTGCGCTGCGGGCGCCGTCGCTGGTGGGCGGCAAGCCGTGGACGCTGCTCAGCCGCGAAGGCGCGCTGATGGCGAACAATGTGGTGCTTATTGTTGCCACGCTGACAGTTCTTCTGGGAACGCTGTTTCCCCTCATTGCCCAAGCGTTCGGGCGGACGATTTCGGTTGGTGAGCCCTATTTCAATCTGACTTTTGTGCCGATCCTTGTGCTGGCCCTGATCTTCCTGCCGGTGGTACAGGCATGGGCCTGGGGCAAGGCGGACCTGAAGGGCTGGGCGCGCTGGGCGGTGGGCGGAGCGGCTCTTACCGGGGTGTTCATGCTGCTGGGCATCGGGCCGCTGGATATTCCCCTGGGCGCGGCGTTCGGCCTTGCGGTCGGGATCTGGCTGCTCGCTGGCGCTGCGCTGGAGATGAAGCGCCGGGCGATGACGCTGGGACGTGTGTTCAAGATGCCCGCCCGTGTCTGGGCGATGACACTCGCACATGCGGGGCTGGGCTTTTTCGTGATCGGCGCGGTGCTTGAAACCAGCGGGCGCTATGAAGCGACGCTGGCACTGACCGAAGGCGGCAAAGGCAGCGTTGCGGGATGGGAGATAACGCTCGAAGAAGTGCGCGCGATCGAAGGGCCGAACTGGTATGCCGACAAGGCCGTGATGACGGCGCGCAAGGGCGCGGTGAGCGCAGAGCTTCTGCCGATGAAACGGTTCTATCCCGCCGCAATGATGCCAACGACCGAGACAGCAATCCACAAGACGGGCATGGGCGACCTCTATGTGGCGCTGGGCGAGCAGCGCGAGGTGGACGGTGAAGCGCGCTGGGTGTTCCGCGTCTACTACAATCCGATGGTGGATGTTCTCTATCTCGGGACCATCCTGATCGGGCTGGGCGGATTGCTGGCGATGTGGCCGAAGCGGCGCGCGCTCAAGCCCGCGGCAGGCGAAGCGTAGCCTTCAGGCCGGGCGTCTCGGGCAGGCCATTGCCGGCATCGAGGATCAGCTCGCCCCGGTGCAATTCTGCGACCGATTCCACCAGCGCGAGGCCAAGTCCGGAGCCCGGAAGGGTGCGCGCCGAATCGAGGCGGTGGAAACGCTGGGTGACCTTGTCCCGCTCGTCGACCGGAATGCCCGGGCCGGAGTCGATGACCGTCAGATCAATCATGCCGTCGGGCGTGCGGCTGGCGGTGAAGCTGATGGCGCCGCCGGAAGGGGTGTATTTCACTGCATTGTCGAGCAGGTTGGCGAGGGCCTGACCGATCAGGTCCTTGTCGCCAAGGATGACGAGGTTCTTGGCGACCTGGCTTTTGAAGGAGAGGCTGGCCTCCTCACAGGCCGGATCGAACAGTTCGGCAAGCTCTTCGGCAAGGCCGCTGAGATCCATCCGGGCGAGTGTGCCTTCCGAGCCTGCATCGAGGCGGGCGAGGCGCAGGATCGCGTTGAACGTGTCGAGGACGCGGTCCACTTCCGACAGCGTTGTGCCAAGCGTTTCGTTGGCCGCGTCTTCTGAGAGCGGTTTGCTGAGGGCGAGCTCCAGACGGTTGCGCAGGCGCGTGAGCGGCGAGCGCAGGTCATGGGCGATGGCGTTGCCGGTGTGACGGGAAGACTCCACCAGTTTCTGGATCTGGTCGAGCATGGCGTTGAGACGCTGGGCGAGGCGGTCGAACTCGTCGCCTGTGCCACGCACGGGCATCCGGCGGCCAAGCTCGCCGCCCATGACGGCCTCTGTGGTCTTGGCAAGTTCGTCGGCGCGTTTGGCCGCGCCGCGCGAGATGAGGAGGCCGCCGGCGAGCGACAGGATCAGCGCGATGGGCATGGCCACATAGACCGCGTTGCGGATGCGCCCGACGATCACGGTCTGCTGGGCCGTATCGAAGGCGACCATCAGCGCGCCGCCATTGTCCCGCAGGCGCACGATGCGGCCCGCCGCCGGGCGCAGGGTGTTGGTGCCATCGGCCTGGGGGAGTTCGAAATCGAAATAGACCGTCTTCATGCCGGCCGTGGGCGGATCGGCGGGCAGGCGGGGGAAATGGCCTGCGATCTTCCGGCCGGAGGAGTCTTCAAGATAATAGAAGAACTGGGAGCCTGAGAGGGTCATCCGCTCGAACACAGACTGGCTGAGGCGTTCCATGCCACCGGTATAGTAGGCATTGGCGAGCTGCTCGAACTCGACCGTGATGCGGTTTTCGGACTCGGCGCGGATATAATACACCGTCGAATAGTAGAGATAGACCAGCAGCGCGCCGAAGAAGGCCGCGATCATCGCAGAATAGAGGATTGTGAGCTTGAAGGTCGTTGTGCGCGCAAAGGCGGGCATCGCCTTCTTGATCTGGGCCATGAAGGGGAGACGGGAGAGGCCCCGGCCGATCCCGCGCCATCCTGCCCTGATGCCGCGCCCCAAAATCCGCAATGGCTGCAGGAGCTGCGCCTTGTCTGGCACAATCGGGGCAAGCCATGCGGGAAGCTGGAGCGGCGTTTTCATCTCGCGCTAGGTGCCAGCGCCGCTCCAAAAGGTCTAGCCCTGGCCTTGCAGCCGGTATCCGGCGCCGCGGACGGTCTGGAGCAGCGGCTCGCCGAACTCCTTGTCGATCTTGGCCCGCAGGCGGGAGATGTGGACGTCGATCACGTTGGTCTGAGGGTCGAAATTATAGTCCCACACTTTTTCCAGCAGCATCGTGCGGGTGACGACCTGTCCGGCATGGCGCATCAGGTATTCCAAGAGGCGGAATTCGCGTGGCTGGAGATCGATCTTCTTGCCGCCTCGGGTGACCTTGCGCGTGAGGAGGTTCATTTCGAGGTCGCCCGCCTTGAGCACCGTAACCGGCGGCTCGGCGCTGGTCTGGCGGCGGCCGAGGGCTTCTACACGGGCAGCGAGCTCTGCCGGAGCGAAGGGCTTGCCCAGATAGTCTTCGGCGCCGGCCCGAAGGCCTTGCACCTTGTTCTGGACGTCGCCCAGAGCCGAGAGGAAGAGGGCCGGAGTGGTGCCGCCGGCTGCGCGGAACTCCTGCAGCAGGGTCAGCCCGTCCTTTTCCGGAAGCATCCGGTCCACGACGAGGGCGTCAAAGTCGCCCGCCCGGGCCCGGGCGAGGCCCGAGGCGCCATCGCTGGCGCGTTCAACCTTGTGTCCGGCGTCTGCGAGAACCTTCTCGATGAAGCTCGCCATGTCATTGTCATCCTCGATCACGAGGACTTTCAGTGAGGCCGTGGAATCTGTTTCGACCATGCTGGTCTCCATCAACGTCATGTTGGCTCCTTCAGCCTGCCGGCAAATCTACAGTGAGGTAAGTCGTGGACTGGCCGACGCGGACGGCCAGCAGGATTTTTGACCGGCTGGCCGCGCGGGCGTCCTTCACGGTCTTCTCGAAAGCGTCAATGGTCGGAACCGGCTGGCCATTTGCTTCCAAGATGACGAGGCCGCGCTCAAGGCCTGCTTTGTCAAAGGGGCCGTCCGGCGTCACTTCCATGATGGCAAGGCCGGTGTCGGTCGGGCGAAGGCCGAGACGCTGGCGGACGTCTTCCGGCATCGGCATCAGACGTACGCCCAGATCCTCGAGCAGGACGCCAGGGACGCCGGGCGTCTGAACGCCGTTGTTGCTTCCCGGAGCAGACGGATTGCCCTGCGCAGCATACGGATCATTCGGACGCTCGCCCACAGTGACGTTGATTGTCTGGCGCTTGCCATTGCGGATGATCTCGAACTTGTTCGAGGTATTCGCGATGAGGCGGCCAACAATACGGGTTGTCGAGGTTGCGTCTGTTACCTTCTGGCCATTGACCGAGAGAATGATGTCGTTGCGCAGAAGGCCGCCTCTTTCGGCGGGGCTGCCGATGGTGACATCGGCAATCAGCGAACCCTGCGTGTCTTCAATGCCGAGGGCTTCGGCAAATTCCGGTGTGAGGTCGCCGATCGTGACGCCGAGCCAGCCGCGCGAGACGCGGCCATCCTTGATGAGCGTGTCGGTCACTTCCTTGGCGAGTTCGGCGGGGATCGCGAAACCGATGCCGACCGAGCCGCCGGTAGGCGAAAGGATCTGCGAGTTCACGCCGATGACATTGCCCTGAAGGTCAAAGGTCGGGCCGCCGGAATTGCCCCGGTTGATGGGGGCGTCGATCTGGATGAAGTCCGTGTACGGGCTGCCGGCGCCAAGCTCGCGGCCATTTGCCGAGAGAATGCCGGCGGTGGCCGTTCCGCCGAGGCCGAAGGGATTGCCGAGAGCCACGACCCAGTCGCCCTTGCGGACTTTCTCAGAGGAGCCGAATCTGACGTGGGGGTATTTGCCTTTTTCCTTCACGCGGAGGACAGCAAGATCGGTCTGCAGGTCCGAACCGACGAGTTCTGCGTCCAGTTCCTTGCCGTCAGAGGTGACGATCTGGATCTGGGTGGCGCGGTCAATGACGTGGTGGTTGGTAACAATGAGGCCGTCTTCGGAAATGAAGAAGCCCGAGCCGAGGGAGCGCGACTCGCGCTGACGGGGTGTTTCCTGCGGGGCGGGGCGCTGCTGGAAGAATTCTTCCAGGCCGGGGGCGCCGCGGAAGCGCTCGAGAAACTGTTCCATGTCCTGAACGCCGCCCACATCCTGGGTGGCGATGACGTTGACACTGACGACGGCTGGTTCGACTTTTTCGATCAGGTCTGCGAAGCTCAGCGGCGCGCCTGGGGGCGCCTGGATGGCGATAGGTTGAGCGCCGGCTTCCGGCGCGAGAAGTTTCGGAACCGAGACCGCGCCTCCCATGATCGCAGCTCCGAAGGCAGCAGCAATGAGTGCCTGAGCCGAAATCCCGATTTTGCGCATCAAATTCTCCAGATCGCTGATTTTACGCCAGTAAGGGCGTTGGCCAAAACATAAACATGACACACGAAGAGTGGTCATTAAAAGACAGTTAGGTGCAATCACGGCGGCTTGAAGGCCTCCCGGACTTTAATTGAGGCTGCCGCAACGCCCGTTTCAGACGTCCTCAGCCTCGACTTCACCGGTTTTGCGCTTCGCGCTGGCCGCGAACACGATGCCGACACTGGCGCCGGCGGCCAGGAGAATGAAGGGCAAGCCCCAGAGGAGCCAGCTGGCCGGGTCGCGCGCCGGGGGGCGGAACAGCACGAATTCGCCATAACGGCTGACAAACCAGTCCCGAATTTCTGCGTTGGTGGCGCCTTCGGCGACCATTTCGCGGATGCGGGTGCGCATGTCCTCGGCGATCGGGGCAGAGGATTGTGAGACCGGCTCGTTCTCGCAGGCCACGCAGCGCACTTCGCGCATCAGGGCCTGCGCACGCAGTTCCTGATCGGGATCGTCCAGCGGTGCGCCGGCGGCGAAGGCAATCAGGACAGAGGCGAGGACGGCTTTCATGATGCTTCTTCCCTAGCAGAGGCAGGCCGGACGGGGAAAGGCCCGCCGATGTCTCAGCTGCCTTCCTCCGGCGGGTCTTCGGGCCGAAGGTTTGCCTCCAGGAGAGCGAGCAGCTGGGCTTCCTTCTCCGCAATCTCTCCATCGGCCTCAGCAATCTGGCGCAGCACGGTCTTGAGATTGGCGATGCCGTGTTCGTTGAGCAGCTTGTTGGCGAAGGAAATCATCCGGTCCAGCGAGGGGATGTCGCCTGGATGGCGGCAGCGTTCGCGGAAGCCTTCCCGGTCGAGCCCGCCGAAGAGTTCCATGGCGCGGGTCTCGGCGATGACGATTTCCCGGTCATCCACGCTGCCATCTATCGTCACCATGAGGGCAAGGAAGTCTGTCAGCAGGTAGCCGAAGATTTCGTCGATGCCCTGTTCGGCCGATTGCTCCTTTGGCCACATCTCGCTCATGAGATGGTATTGCAGGGCGGTGAGGTCTTCCTCCAGCGCGGTCATGTTGTCGAGCCCGTCGGTGACCTTTGGCGCGCCATAGAACCGATGCAGAACCATGTCTTCCCCGCAGATTGCGCCAAGGTTCAGCCCGAAGGCGGCGAGACGGTCTTCCGTCGGCGGATGGGTGTCGATCGGGTGGCGGACGCTGTCGCCAAGGGCAAACTCCAGCAACGGGGCGATCCGGGCGCGGTCAACGTCGAGCCGGACGCTTTCGGAAAAGCTGCGTACGATGTTGCGCGAGAAGCGCCCCTGCATCCCGCGCGTGACAACCCCTTCCATCTGGCTGCCCCACATTGAGCCGAGCAGGGAGGATTTGAGCAGGGAGTAGGCAATGTCCTCGGGCGAGGAGACCTGCGCGCCATGCTGATCGGCGCGGTGCTCGCGCTGACGGCCGATGCGCCGCTCGACCACGGAAAAGGCGTAGATCAGGTCGTCGATCAGGAATTTGGAGGGCAGGGAAAGGAGGCGGGTGATCGGGCGGCCGCGCGCGGAGAAAACCTCGCTGGCCTTGGCGAGCCCCATGTAAACGGGCGCAAAGCGGATGGTATAGGCGGTATCCCCGCCGGAGAAATGGCCAAGCTCATGGCCGATGACGGCGCGCAGCTCGCCTTCGGTGAAATGGCTCATCAATGGCAGGGAGAGGTGCAGGGTCTGGCCCTGCAGCGGTCCCTTGCCATAGGGCGTATGCACCGGCGCAGAAGTGGCAAAGAAAGTTGGCTCCAGCCCGATGATCACATTGTCCGGCATCTTGGCCTGCAGCGTTTTGGAAACGTCGCGGACCATCAGCCCGAGCCGGGGATATTCGTAGAAACTGATCGGGCGGGCGGCGACATAGCTTTTCGGGCGGGTGAAGAACACGCCGAGGCCACGGATCACCGCATAGGCCGCGCCAAGCCCGATGATGCCAAAGGCGCCGATCAGAAGGTCGCCCTGGAAGGCCAGCCAGTAGCCGAGCGCCAGATAGACGCCGCTGGCGAAGATACCGAAATGCACCAGCGAGACGACGCCGACCACCAGGGTGGTGATCAGGGCATAGGGCCAGAAGCCGAGCGAGAGGATCGTCCGGTTTGATCCCAGCAGGGCTGCAACGATGCGAGACAGGGGGACGATGGCAAAGGAGAAGGCGAGCACGCCAGTCGAGACAATAGACAACCAGCCGAAGGGGGTTGCCTCGCCGCAGGCATAGCCGCGAGGATCAGAGAGGATTGCCCCGGCGCAGGAGAGGGAGCCGGACACGGCGCCTTCGAGGCCTCCGGCGCTATCCTGGTAGCGCGCAATCGTCACGGCGATGCCCAGCAGCGGAATGACCGTGAGCACGGCGATCAGGCGCAGCAGTCTGAGCATGGATTTCGTCCCCTTCCAGGGGAAGAACGAAAACCTGAAATGGGCGGCTGTCAATCTTGGGGCCGCGACGATCTACGATGCCGGGCGGGCGCCATCAGATCACGCCATCGCGGCGCAGGACCGCTTCTTGGGATGCGTGGGACAGACAGGCGAGGATTTTTGGCTCTGGCTGCGTTTTAACGATATAGGTGACCTGAAAGCGGGAGGTGACATGCCCCGTCCTGGCGCGGGCAAAGGTCATGCGCCAGTCAGCGGCGACAAGGAAATGTGACGGCGCGGCTTCCTCAATGGCCCTGACATCAACCTCCAAAGCGGACAGACCCAGATGTTCCTTCATGACGCCATGACGGTCGGTAAGCCCCGCGCGGTAAGCGTCATCCACCTTCCAGACGGCGAAAGTGTCCGGCGAGGATTCGATGTAGAAGGACGCATAGGCCGACGCCATGGCAGCGGCATCCCCGCCAAGGGAGGCCTTTGCATACTGCTGAAAGAAGCGCCGCAGCCTTTCTTCGCGTGTTTCAGCCATCTCGGGCACTCCACTTTTCCGGGCCCGCCATAGCAGGGCTTTGCTACGTTTCTGCGTCGGGGACGTAATATGTCCAAGACGCCTGACGCGCGGAAAGGTTGCCTGGCAGTTTGTGGGATAACAGAGGCTCGGCTAAGTCTCTGCTCATGCTTGAGATACGACCGATTCAGAAGACCCCGGAGGCGGCCCTTGCGGCCATGGCAGATCATGCGCCCTATCTGCGCCGTCTGGCCGAGCGGGGGGCAGGGCTCGATTTTGAAACGGCGCTGACGGCGGCCACCCGCCTGCCACGGGACATGCCGGTTGACGAGGTGATGGCGGCGCTGCGCCAGGCCAAGGCGTCCGCGCACCTGTCGCTGGCGGCTGCAGACCTTTCCGGCATGATGGACGTGATGGAGGTGACCCGCCACCTGACCGAATTTGCGGGGGCTAGCCTCGAGACGGCGCTGCAGTCAGCGCTGGCAGCGCGCGGGCTGAAAAGTGACGGGCTGTTTGTCGTCGCGCTGGGGAAGATGGGCGCCTTCGAGCTGAATTATTCCAGCGACATTGATGTGTGCGCATTTTATGAGCGCAGCCGGTTTGACGGCGCAGACCGCGATCCGGGTGACGCCGCCCAGCGGGTGATCCGCGAAATGGTGCGCATCATGGAAGAGACGACGGCGGACGGGTATGTCTTCCGGACGGATCTGCGCCTGCGGCCTGACCCTGGATCAACACCGGTTGCGGTCTCAACGGAAATGGCGGACCTCTATTATGAGAGCCAGGGGCAGAACTGGGAGCGGATGGTCTGGATCAAAGGCCGCCCGACGGCCGGCGACATTACTGCGGCGCAGCGGTTCCAGGCGCGGCTGGAGCCCTATGTCTGGCGGCGCAATCTCGACTATTGGGCCATCGGCGACATTCAGGCCATCAAGCGAATGATCAACACAAAGGTGGGCGCTGACGGCTTTGCGTCTGTTTCCCCCGATGTGAAGCTCTCACCGGGGGGCATACGCGAGATCGAGTTTTTCGTTCAGACCCAGCAGCTCATTCTCGGCGGGCGGGAGCCGGCGCTGCGCGATAACTCCACGCTGGGCGCGATGGAAGAACTCCGCTCGCGCGGCATCGTTTCTGACCGGACGGCTGCAGACCTGAGCACCGCCTACAGGGCGCTGCGCAATGTCGAACACCGCGTGCAGATGCGCCAGGATGAGCAGACCCATACAGTGCCCGCAGATCCGGCGGAGCGGGAGTCGGTGGCCTATCTTTGCGGCTATGGAAACCTTGCCGACTTCGATCGGGATCTGCTGGAAACACGCCGGATTGTGCAGGGGGCCTACGACGCGCTGTTTGAGCAGGAAGACCGAGCCGCAGAAAGCCATGGGCTGGGCAATCTGGTATTTACCGGCGTCGATGATGATCCCGGTACGGTAAAGACGCTGAGTGATCTCGGTTTCTCCGATCCGTCATCGGCCATCGACACGATCCGGAACTGGCACCGGGGAAGGGTTCCGGCGACCCGCACGGGGCGGGGCCGCGAAATCCTGACATCGATCCTGCCCGGCATGCTCAAGGCGATGGGCGCGACCGGTGAGCCTGATGAGGCGTTTCGCTGGTTCTCGCGTTTCTTTGAGGGGCTTTCCTCCGGCGTGCAGACGCTCTCGATGTTGCTGGCCAAACCGGACCTTCTGGATGATCTTGTTTCCACCCTGGCCCTGGCGCCGCGCCTTGCGCAGATACTTGCGCGCCGGCCGGATTTGCTGGAAGCGCTGGTGTCCAATGTTATCCCGCGCGCGCCGGAGCTTTCGCCCGAGGTCAGTTTCGATGCGGCAATGGATGGCTGGAGGCGGTATCACCGGGAACAGAGTTTCCTGATCGGGCACCGGCTGCTGCACGGCTTGCTGCCGACAGACCAGGCGGCCGAAGCCTGGACCAGCCTGGCGGATGAAACCATCCGGCAGATGTCAGGCGCCGCCGAAGCCGAAACGATGCGGCGCAACGGGAACAGTCCGGGGCGATGGGCTGTATTTGCGATGGGCAAGCTGGGCGGGGGCGAGCTGACGGCGGGGTCTGACCTCGACATCATACTGATTTACGATTCGCAGGCTGACGATGCGCAGGCCTGGTTCACGCGGCTGACCCAGCGGCTGATCACGGCGCTGACGGCGCCAACGGCGGAAGGCGCACTTTATGAGGTGGACATGCGCCTGCGCCCGTCTGGCCGGGCAGGCCCGGTTGCCGTCAGCCTGCCTGCCTTTCGCCACTATCAGAATGAAGAAGCCTGGACCTGGGAGCATATGGCGCTTACCCGGCTTCGCTTCGTGTCCGGCGATGCCGCGCTCGGGAACGAGGTGCTGGCGATGGCCGCCGATGCCATCTGTGCCCGCGCCCGCAGCGAGCGGCGCAAGGCCATCCCGGGCGATGTTTCCGGCATGCGCGAGACGCTATACCGGGAAAAGCCGGACAAAGGGCTGTGGGACCTTAAAACGTCCGAGGGCGGCCTGATCGACATTGAGTTCATGGCGCAGCAGGAAATGCTGCTCCGGGCACGGCCCGATCTCATTCGTCCGGCAACGGCGCTTGCCTTGTCCGGCCTGGCGGACGCGGATGAAACAAACGCCCCGGAAGAGGCCGAAGACTGGTATTTCCTGCGGGCGGCGTTGCATCTAATCTCATCCCTGCAGCAGATCCAACGGCTGGCTCTGGGCGATACCAACCCGGAGGAGTCCGTCATTCCCGAGGCGCTCAAGAACCGCTTTTGCCGAGCCGCAGCAGAAGAGGATGGCTTTGACGTGCTCGAAGAGCGCCTAAGGGAGGTAAAAAAACGCGTACATTCAATGGCCCGCGAAAAACTGCAGCTGAAAACGACGGAAAGCTGATCGCCTCCCGTTTCATTTGCGCTGGGAGTTAACAGGAGACCAGAGATGAAACGTTCGACACTCGCGTTCGCAAGCATCGCCGCAATTGCGCTCGCAATGCCGCTCGCCGCTCAGGCCGGACCAGGCAAAGGACATCGCGGCCATGGCGCGCATCTGATGCAGATGGACGCCGATGCTGACGGCAATATCAGCCGCGCCGAGGCCGACGCCGCCCTTGCGGCCCGCTTCGCCACCATCGATGCAAATTCCGACGGCTTCGTTACCCAGGATGAGATGAAAGCCCATCATGAGGCAAAGCGCGCCGAGATGAAGGCAAACCGGGAAGCCAGGCAGGCTGAAGCCGAAGCTGCCGGCAAGCCGGTTCGCGAAGGCAGGATGAACCGCGACACGGACCCGGCCAAGGCCGCTGAATGGCAGGCCAAGAAAGCTGAAAGAGCCGCTGAGCACTGGGCAAACATGGACAAGGACAGCGATGGCCAGCTAAGCGCCGCCGAATTCACTGACGAGCACATCAAGTTCTTCGCCAGGATGGACGCCGACAGTGACGGCACCCTCACCAAGGCGGAACGCGATGCCGCCATGGCCAAGAAGAAGGAGCGTCGCGGCGAATGGCGCGACAAGAAGAAAGCAGAAGCTGGCGAATAGGGCCCGATATGGGACCGGGCCGGAGCCCTGAGGCAGCCAATCGCTCACCCCTGCGATTGCCTCTGGGGACACCGGCCCGGACTCAGCTAAACATCCCATCGTGGCATTTGCATCGGACCTTGATCAGATCACACGCGCCGCAGCCGGAGACGCCGCGGCCGTTCGCGCGCTGGTCAGCCGCTATAGTCCCGGTGTGCTGTCGCTGGCCACACGCATGCTCGGCGACAGGGCAGAGGCAGAGGACGTGACCCAGGAAACCTTCATCCGCGCATGGAAAGCGCTTGGCAGCTGGGAGCCGCGTGCAAAATTCTCCACCTGGCTGCACCGGGTGGCGCTGAACCTTTGTTATGACCGCCTGCGCAAGCGCCGCGAAATATTTCCCGATGAATTGCCCGATCACGCCGACACCGCCCTTGGACCGCAGGACACGCTGGATCAGGCGCAGCGGGTCAAGGCGGTCGAGGCCGCTATCAGCCGTTTGCCCGAACGCCAGTCTGCCGCCTTGACCTTGTGCGCCCTGCAGGGACACTCACAGAATGAAGCGGCGGAAATCATGGATGTCAGCGTTGAAGCCCTTGAAAGCCTCTTGGCACGCGCCCGGCGCACCTTGCGCGGGGAACTGCTCGAAGGAAGGAATGCCTCATGACCTACAGCATGACTGATGCCCGCCTGATCGAGCTGATCGAGACATGGGGCGCTGACCCCGCAAGCTGGCCCGAAGCTGACAAGGCGGAGGGCAAGGCGCTTCTCGGCGCACATCCCGAGCGGTTTGCAGAACCGATTGCCCAGGCCCGCCAGCTTGACCTGATGCTTGGCGCGTTGCCGGAGCCGGAGATGACGGCCGCCCTGGCGCAGGCGATCATGGATGCCGCGCCGCAACCGAAGCGGGCGGGCGGCAGCCTGTCCCGCTGGATTGACCTCAGGACGCCCTGGGCCCCGGCCAGCGGTCTTGCAGCTGCTGCCTTTGGACTGCTGATGGGATTGACCGTTGCCCCGGCCGCCAGCGCCGATGACGACGTGACAGCGGAAGTTCAGGAGCTTTTGGTTTCCGCGCTCGGCTTTGATCCGGCAAACTATGCCGTGGAGGACGTGGAATGAGCCGATTGCCCAACTGGCTGGCCCCTGCGGCGCTCGGGGTTTCGCTGCTCGTGAATCTCGGGCTGGGCGGCTATGTCGCCGGTCAGCACCTGCGTGCCGATCCGCCCAGGCAGGAACGGAGCCAGGAACGGAGCCAGGAACGCCCCCGTTTTGAGCGGCCTGAGGGCATACCCGAAATTTCGCGCGAAGATCGCCGCGCCGTGCGCGCGCTCATGCGGCGTGGATTTGAATCAGCGCGGTCCGAACTCGCGGCCCGGCGGGAAGCGGAAAGCCGATTTGCGCAAGTACTGGCTGCAGAGCCCTATGACCCGCAAGCGGCGGAGGCCGCCCTAAGGGAGTTGCGGGACGCTGACGTAATGCTCCGTGACCGGATCGGTCTTGAAGTTCTCGACGGCATCAGTGATCTCAGCCCGGATCAGAGGGCCTGGGTTGCCTGGATGCTCTCCGGGCCCAAGGACAACCACGGCAAGCACAAAAGAAAAGGCAAGGACGCGCCGCCGCCGGGAGGCGAACCGCCGCGTTAGTCCTTTGACTTGTGGGCGAGGCGGGCAGCATTTTCCTCCCAGTGCTGGCCATCAAACGGCACGACTGTGACCTTCAGGTCCATCCCGTCATCCAGCGCGCGCCAGGTAACGGCAAAGCCATCCGGGTTTGAGCGCGGAATGTAGAAACTCTTGATGCCACATGTCCTGCAGAACAGGTGTCTGGCTGTGCCGGTGTTGAACGTGTACTCTCTGAGATTGTCCTTGCCCTGAACGAGCCGGAACCGGCTGGCCGGAACGATGACGTGGATGTTCCCGCTCATTGCACACATGGTGCAATTGCAGTCTTCCACCTCGAAGGCATCGGGCAACGCCACGTCAAACCGCACCGCGCCGCAGTGACAACCGCCGCCGTGCCAGTTGTATGCCGGATTTGTCATCCCACCCAGACCGGTGGCTTCCTGTGAGCCCATGGGGCGGCGCGCTCCAATTGTCCTGCAAGTGACAGCAGCAGGTCTTCGCGGCCATAGCGCGCGCCGAACATCATGCCGATAGGCAGGCCGCCAGGTGCTGTCGGGGTGGGCTTCGTCCAATGCAGCGGCACGGTCATTGCCGGGCAGCCGGTCTGGTTGAACAGGGCACAATGGGGCGCAAAGCCTGCCACCGCCGCGCCCATGGCGGCAGGGTCGGCGGTAAGCGCCATGGTGCCGAGCAGGTCGGGCGCGCGGTGAAGGGTGGGCGAAAGCGTGAGGTCAAACTGTCCGGCATCGAGGAACTGTTCGTAGATGATCGCAGCGGTAATGAAGGCATTGTTCGCCTTGGCCAGCTCCATCATCGGAACCGTCCGTCCAAGGCGCACCATGGACGCGGTGATCGGCTCCAGTTCGTCATCGTCCACAGTTCGCCCGCGCGCGATGCCCCGCTCTTCAACCAGCGCCGCGATATTGGCAGAGATCGTGAACAGGCCGGCCTTGGCGAGGACTTCGCCATCGATCAGAGGCGCTGCCTCCACGACTGTATGGCCGAGACTTTCCATTAGTTTTGCCGTATTCGCCAGACCTTCGGCCGCCTCGGAGTCAGGTTTGGTTCCGTTCGGTGCAACCGGCCACAGAGCGATGCGCAAGGGGCGCGGGTCGCGTTCCAGTTCGGAGAGATAAGCCAGAGCAGGCGCGGGCGCGCCATAGCGGCTGCCTGTCTCCGGCCCATGGGTCAGGTCCAGCATCGCGGCCGTGTCGCGCACGCTGCGGCTGACGACACCGACGGTGGAGAGGCCGTTCCAGCCTTCTGTCTTTGCCGGTCCCATGGGCATGCGCCCGCGCGATGCCTTGAGACCAAAGAGACCGCAGCAAGCGGCAGGAATGCGGATCGATCCGCCGCCATCGCTGGCATGGGCGACCGGCAGGACGCCCGAAGCGACCGCCGCCGCCGCGCCGCCAGACGAGCCACCGGCAATTCGCGAGACATCCCAGGGGTTGCGCGTTTGTCCGTAGAGGGTCGATTCGGTTGTCAGTGTCAGGCCGAATTCGGGGGTTGTCGTTGCGCCAAAGAAGACGAGCCCTGCCTTGCGGAAACGCTCCACGAGTGTGGAATCCCGGCTGGCGACATAGCCCTTGAACGCAGCGCTGCCGGACGTCACCGGCGCGCCTTTCACTTCAACGCCAAGATCCTTCACCACGAAGGGAACGCCCGCATAAGGGCCTTCGATGCCGCCAGCTTTCAGCTGCTCCCTCGCAAGATCGGGATAAACCGCAGAGAAGCAGTTGATCTGCGCCTGCGCCGCCTCTGCGCGCGCAACAATCGTTTCAAGCAGGTCTGCGGCAGAAACCTTTCTGTCGCGGACCAGGGCCGCGAGCCCAAGCCCATCAGGTTCGGTGTGGCTGGACATTGCGGCTCTCCCAATCTGTGATCATGTTGAGGGAAGTCTAAGCCAATACCGCTTTCACGCAACACCCGCTTCTCCTGGCGTCAGTCCTCTTCTTCCAGCTTGGCGTCCATCTCCTCGTCCGACCAGCCGAAATGGTGACCCAGCTCATGGATGAAGACATGTGTGACCAGTTCCTCCACCGTTACATCCCCGCGTGCGGCCCATTCAAACAGGATGGGCAGGCGGTAAAGATAGACAAGTGGTCTGTATTCGGAAGGGTTGGTGACGCTTTCGATGGTCAGCGGCATGCCGACATAGAGGCCGGTCAGCTCCAGCGCGTCATCAATCTGCATCTCGTCGAGGGTCTCGTCCTCGGCATAGTCCATGACGATGATGCGCACATCGCCGGCGGCGTTACGCATGAAGTCCGGCAGCTCGGCGAAGCATTTCTCCGCCGTCAGATACATTTCATCGACGGAGGGCGCGATGGCTGTCAGCGCGCTCATGCGAGAGTAACGGCTGTGCCCGACACGGCTACCATCATCATCGAGCCGCCCTGGCCAATGACGCTGTAATCGAATTTCACGCCGACGATTGCCTGCGCGCCGAGGCGGGTGGCCTCCTCGATCATCTCCGCCAGCGCCCCGTCGCGCGTCTCGCGCAGCGTGCTCTCATAGGCATTGGAGCGCCCGCCAACGAGATTGGTAAAGCTCGCCAGGATGTCCTTGCCGAGATGCGCGCCAATCACGACCTCGCCGCACACGATGCCCTTGTATTCCCGGATTTCCCGGCCCTGAACAGTGTGTGTGGTTGTGAGGATCATGATTGTCTCTCCGTAGATGGCTACTCCGCCGCCGTCCGGGCAGGATCATCCGTGCCGAGCAGCAGTTCGAGCATGCGAATCGCGCTGTCGGCGATGACGGTGCCCGGAGGGAAGATCGCAGAGGCGCCCGCCGCCCGCAAGGCATCAAAATCCTGCGGCGGGATGACGCCGCCCACGATGATCTGCGCGTTCGCCGCGCCTTCATTGCCGAGGGCGCGTTTGAGTTCCGGAACCAGTGTCAGATGTCCGGCAGCGAGGGAAGAGGCGGCCACGATGTCCACGCCTGCCTTGCGGGCGTCCCGCGCGGCCTCTTCAGGAGTCTGGAAGAGGGGGCCTATCTCGACCTCCCAGCCAAGGTCCATCAGCGCGGAGGCGACGACCTTCTGTCCACGGTCATGTCCGTCCTGGCCCATCTTGGCGATATATATCTTCGGGCGCCGGCCATTGGTCTTCTCGAAGTCTGACGCAAGTGTCTGGGCATATTCGGCTTTTGCATTGCCCTTAACGCCGCCGCCATAGACGCCCTTGATGGAGCGTATCACGGCACTGTGACGTCCCTGGCTGCGCTCGACCGCTTCGGAGATTTCTCCCACCGTCGCCTTGGCGCGCGCGGCGTCTACGGCGAGGGCAAGGAGGTTGCCCTTCGTGCCCGCTGCTGCCTCGGCAATAGCGTCGAGCCTGGCTGAAACTTCGGCTTCGTTGCGCTCAGACTTGAGGCGCTCGAGCTTTTCCAGCTGCATGCGGCGCACGGCAGCGTTGTCGACCTTCAGCACCGGGACATCTTCGTCCTCGTCCAGCAGGAACTTGTTGACGCCCACCACCGTCTGGGTGCCGCTGTCGATGCGTGCCTGCGTATTGGCCGCGGCTTCCTCGATGCGCAGCTTGGGAAGGCCTTCTTCGATGGCTTTCGCCATGCCGCCCATCGCCTCGACTTCCTCGATGTGTTTGAGGGCTTTGGCGGCAAGGTCATGTGTCAGGCGCTCGACATAATAACTGCCGCCAAAGAGGTCGATGGACTGGCAGGCGCCCGCTTCCTGCTGCAGCAGGATCTGGGTGTTGCGCGCGATGCGGGCGGAGAAGTCTGTCGGCAGGGCGAGGGCTTCGTCGAAGCTGTTGGTATGCAGGCTCTGCGTCTGGCCGCCCGCGGCCGCGATGGCCTCCAGGCAGGTGCGGATGACGTTGTTGTAAACGTCCTGTGCGGTAAGGCTCCAGCCGGAAGTTTGCGAATGTGTCCGCAGGCTGAGGGATTTATCAGACTTTGGGTTGAACTTCTCTTTCACGAGCTTTGCCCAGATGAGGCGCGCAGCGCGCATCTTGGCGACTTCCATGAACGTATTCATGCCAATCGCCCAGAAGAAGGACAGGCGCGGGGCAAACTTGTCTACATCCAGCCCGGCGGCAACACCGGCGCGGATGTATTCGATGCCATCAGCCAGCGTGTAGGCAAGTTCAAGGTCTGCCGTCGCGCCCGCTTCCTGCATGTGATAGCCGGAGATGGAGATGGAATTATACTTCGGCATGTTCTCGGACGTGTAGGCAAAGATGTCCGAAATGATCCGCATCGAGGGCTTGGGCGGATAGATGTAAGTATTCCGTACCATGAACTCTTTTAGAATGTCGTTCTGGATGGTGCCAGCCAGCTTGTCGGGTGTGACGCCTTGTTCTTCTGCTGCCGCAATGTAGAGCGCAAGAATAGGCAGCACGGCGCCGTTCATCGTCATCGAGACTGACATCTGGTCGAGCGGGATGCCGGAGAACAGCGTGCGCATGTCGAGAATGGAGTCGATGGCCACGCCCGCCATGCCGACGTCTCCGGTCACACGCGGATGATCGGAATCGTAGCCCCGGTGGGTGGCGAGGTCAAAGGCAACCGAAAGCCCCTTCTGGCCAGCCGCCAGGTTGCGCCGGTAGAAGGCGTTGGAGTCTTCGGCCGTGGAAAACCCTGCATACTGACGGATCGTCCAGGGCTGGTTGGTATACATTGTCGGGTAGGGGCCGCGTCCAAACGGCGTGAGCCCTGGATAATCGTCGAGAAAATCCAGCCCCGCGCTGTCAGCGGCTGTATAGGCGGATCTGACCGCGATGCCTTCGGGCGTTTCCCAGGCTTCGCCGAGTTTCGGTGTAGCGAGTTTTGTGTTCGGCGCAGCGAGGTCGAGTTTCGTAAAGTCGGGGAACTTGGTCATTTGGAAACTCCCAGTTCAGCATGTCCTACCTGAAGCGCATGCAGCACATCGCAGCCTGCAAAAATGTTGAGGCTGATGCCGGGCGCTTGCGCTTTGCCCGCGAGCCAGACGGCCTGGGCTCCGGCTGTCTTTAAGGCTTCGGCGGCCTCTGCGGCGGCGGCTTCATAAGCCTTGTCCGTGCCGCAGATGACAGCAAGACGGCAGCCGGATGCCTTGAAAGCGGCGGCAAGCTCGGCCGCGTCACGGGGCGGCATGACAGCTTCCCTCGGCGCGATGCCGCCTGCGGCAAGCAGGTTACGGGCAAAGTCTGCACGCGGCGTAAACTCGGCGAGCGCTCCGAGGGTGGCAATGAATGCTTCCGGGCGCTTGGGCGCGCGGGCGGCCGCGTCTCGCAGCGCCTCGAACGGAGCGGCGAGGCGGATGGGCGCAAGCGCTTCGGCGGTGGCATCGGCGCCGCTCGCCAGCGGGCCTTCGATGATGGCCTTGAGACCAGCATCGGAAACCCCCTCGCGGGCGCGGGGCGGGTCGATCTCGGCCACAGGAGCGCCAATCTCATCGAGCAGCGGGTATTCCGAAACGCCTGTCAGCGGGATCTTCCTGCGGGCGATGTCCCTGGCGCGGGCTTCGCGCACGGTCTTGACGCGGGCCTGGAACGCGCCGGAGAGGAGCGAGGCGCCATAGCCGCCTTCGCTTTCGATGGTCTGGAACTCGGCCCAGGCGGCCTTGGCGAGATCATCCGCCAGTGTCTCTGTAAACCACGCCCCGCCGGTGGGATCTGCCACGCGGCCAAGCTGGCTTTCTTCCATGGCGATGATCTGCGTGTTGCGCGCGATGCGCCGGCCGAGTTCTTCCGGGCGACCGAGGGCTTCGTTGAAGGCACGCGAGGTGACGATGTCTGCCCCGCCAGCGGCCCCGGCAAAGATCGCGCAGGTGACACGGAGCATGTTGGTCCACGGATCATACTTTGTCAGCATCCGCGCAGAGGTGATGCCCTGAAGGCGCATGGGCGCGGCAGGCAGGCCAAGCGCCTCCAGGCAGCGCGCCCAAAGGCGCCGCGCAGCGCGCAGCTTCGCAATGCCGATGCCGTAATTTGCGTCCAGCGCGATGGCAAAGCTCATGCGCTTCGTGAGCGCGGCGATGTCCGCCTGGCCATCCAGGCGGCGCAGCGTGTCGATGGCCGAGGCGATCAGCGCGCCAAGTTCCTGGGCCTCCGACGCGCCGGCTTCATGGGCGCTGGTCGCATCGATACGGACCAGGCCCGCTTTCGGGAATTTCGCGCCGAGCGCCGTGACAACGGCCGCGACCCGCGCGAAGGCGGCGTCGAGCCCGCCCGAGAGCCTGCCGCTGCGGGCGAGCGCGCCCAGAGGGTCCAGGTTGAAGTCGATGGCCAGGTCGCCGGCATTTTCCTGGGTCTCTGCCCAGAGGCCGAGAAGCGCCGAGGCCGTGGCGCCCGAGGCGCCGGGATGGCTCAGCGCGACACCTGCATAATCGGCGCGCACCCCGGCAAGGACGGCTTTGAAGTCCTCAAGCGTCGTGATCTGCACGCCGTTCTGGCCGCTGCAATCGAGAACGAGTTCGATCGAGGATACCCCGCGCTCCAGGTCGCGCAGGATCTCGGTGTTGGTTTCTTCTGCCGAAGGGTGGGTGAACAGCTGGCGGATGTCCCAGGGCAGCCACTTGTCTGGCGCGGCTGTCTTGCCGCGCAGGTAAGGCGCCTCGCCGGGGAGCCCGAGCGGGTCGGTAGCGGCGGCAAAATCGCTTTCGCGATAGAGCGCCTTGATGGCGATGCCGTCGGCAGTCTTGCGGGTGAGCGTATCAACGCCCTTGCCCTTGAGCGCCTTTTCAACGGCGCTCAGCCAGTCGGCTTCGGTGGCTGCGGGAAATGCGGAGCTGAAAGGGAGAATATCGTCGGCCATGGTGCGGGTGTAGGGCAATCCGGGCGGGCTTGTGAACTGGTTCCTTAAGGGTATGTGACCTTCATTCCTGCATGGGCCTTCTGCATCGCAGCATTCAGCCGGGGCGAGGCCAAGGCCGCGGCCGATTTCCACAGGCCAGCGGGCAAGATGAGCCGTTTGTCATGATTGAGGGGTTGACCCTGTCCCCATGAAATGCGATTGAGAATTAGTCGCAAGACGGAGACCGAGACCATGTTCAAAGCCCTTCCAACCTGCCGCTCCTCCAGCGTTTCCTCCCATGCCGAGGTGCCCCCGGCACGGCTTTGCAGCGTCCCCGCAGACGACCCTGGTCCCGGTCTCCTTCTCGACCGCCTGATCGCCGATGGCGACCCGGGCGACCTGATTTCCCTCCTGCACCGGCAGGCGGCCTGGCGGGGCCTGCTGTCGCATGGCCACCCATCCTCTCGCGGGTAGCCAAAACCTTCGCGTAGCCTGCCCGCGGGTGTCTGCTTTCGTCGCTGACCGCATGCCCCGCAGCCTTCCTGTGCGTGGGAAGGGGCAGGCTCCGGTGCAGGCAGGGAAACTCAGGTCCCTCCATTTCTGCATCTCTGGAGCCGCCGTGCTCCGCCTTGACCCACGCCTGACCCGATAGGGCCGGGCGTGGGTTTTTGTCCGTTTGCCTGTGCAGTCTGCTGTTGTCGCTGCGTAAGGCTTGCCCGGACGCGCGCGGCGTTTAGGTTCACTCCCAGATATTCCCCCTTTGGAGATTCCTTCCCATGGCTGTCCCGCCCATCCTGCAGAACCTGCGTATTCCGGTGATCGCCTCGCCGCTGTTCATCATCTCCAATGCGGAGCTCGTGATTGCCCAGTGCAAGGCGGGCGTCGTCGGCAGTTTCCCGGCGCTCAACGCCCGGCCCGGGCCGGTCCTGCATGAGTGGCTGGACAAGATCACCAACGAGCTTGGCGAATACAACATCAAGAACCCGGACCGCCCGGCCGCGCCCTTCGCGGTCAACCAGATCGTCCACAAGACCAATAACCGCCTCGACCATGACATTGAGGCCTGCGTGAAGTTCAAAGTGCCGGTGATCATCACCTCGCTGGGCGCGCGCACGGATGTGAATGATGCGATCCATTCCTATGGTGGCATCGTGATGCATGACGTGATCGACACCTGGTTTTCCAGGAAGGCGCTGGAGAAAGGCGCGGACGGCCTGATCGCGGTGGCGGCTGGCGCGGGCGGACATGCCGGCAAGCTTTCGCCTTTCGCGCTCATCCAGGAGATCCGCGAGTTCTTTGATGGCCCGCTGGCGCTGTCAGGCTCCATCGCCACGGGCGGAGCGGTGGCCGCGTCGCTCGCGATGGGCGCGGATTTTGGCTATATCGGTTCAGCCTTCATCGCCTGCGACGAGGCCAATGCGATGGAAGGCTACAAGGACGCCATCGTCGAATACGGCGCCGAAGACATTGTTTATTCAAACCTTTTCACCGGCGTTCACGGCAATTACCTGAAGCCCTCCATCATTGCGGCGGGCCTTGATCCTGACAACCTGCCCGAGAGCGATCCCTCGAAGATGAATTTCGGTTCGGGCGGTAATACCGACGCCAAGGCCTGGAAGGATATCTGGGGTTGCGGCCAGGGGATTGGGGCGGTCAAGAAGCGGGGGCCGGTGAAGGATTTCGTCGACCAGCTCGAGCGGGAATACAATGACGCTCGGGCGGCGCTGGCCAAGGGCCAGGCGTTTTCGCGGGCGGTGAAAGTTCCGGCCGAATAAGCGGCGGTCATCTTGAGACAGAATACAGCGCCCCGTTTCGGTGAAACGGGGCGCTTTGTTATGCGCCATAGCCAGATATTGCGTGCCAAAATGTGGTCACTCTCGGCCAGACCGGAACAACTCAGCGCCTTCCTGCATCTCGACTGGCGGGAAGCGCCCGGGCTCCAGTCCCATCCGTAGGCGGAGGATAAGTCATGAGCGACATTATCGGCCCCGCCGCCTGCGCTGCAGATGACGCCGTGCTCGGGCGTGTGGCAGGTATACCCTGGCTCAACCCGCCCCGCGCGGGGTCTCTTTCGGCAGATACGCCTCTTCCGGTCTGAGCGTCAGCACGTCCACGCCCCTCTCGGTCACGGCAACTGTATGCTCGAACTGGGCGGAGAGTTTTCCATCCTCGGTGCGGACGGTCCAGTCGTCCTCTTCGGTATACACTCCGCGGCGGCCTTCGTTGAGCATGGGCTCTATCGTGAAGGTCATGCCAGGGCGTAAAGGGAGGCCGGTGCCGCGGCGGCCGAAATGGAGCACACAGGGTTCTTCGTGCATTTCCCGGCCGATGCCATGGCCGCAGAATTCGCGCACGATGGAGTAGCCTGCCTGTTTGGCATGGCGCTCGATGGCGTGGCCGATGTCGCCGAGCGTCGCGCCGGGGCGGACGGCGCGGATGCCTTTCCACATGGCTTCATAGGTGGTGCGCACGAGGCGGCGGGCGGGCGCGGCGACGGTGCCGAGCATGTAGGTCTTGCTGGAATCGGCGATGTAGCCGTTCTTTTCAAGAGTGATGTCGAAATTGACGATGTCGCCGTCTTTCAGGATTTCGCTCGCCGAAGGAATGGCGTGGCAGACCACCTCGTTCACGGAGGAGTTCAGCACATGTTCAAAGCCGTATTGCCCCTTGCTCGCGGGGCGGGATTTCAGCTTGTCGACGATGAAGCGCTCAACCCGGTCGTTCACTTCAAGCGTGCTCATGCCGATGAGTTGCATCTGGTCGATCAGCCCGAACACCGAGGCGAGCAGGCGGCCGGAATGGGCCATCGCGGCGAGTTCGCCCGGCGTTTTCGTCATGTGGCGGCAGAGCTCAATGAACCGGGCGTCACGCCGGCGGCCGCCATCTCGCGCTGCATGATTTCGTTGAAGGAGAGGGCGGGGTGCATCTCGGCCAGCATGCCGATGCGGATCCAGAACGTCGCCTGGGCATTGATGGAGCGGCAGGAAACCGTGCTGGCCTTGCGCAGCTGGTCGTGGAGGTCGTCGTCGATGTTCACGATGCCCATTGGGAGTGCCTTTATCTAAATCGTATATATTTCGTATATACTCTGGATGGCTCGTGCAAGCCTCTCCGGCGGCGTTGAGCTTCCCGTGTCGCGTGCTAGGCTCGGCGGCAAAAGGGCGGATCATCAGGGAAAGCGCGCATGGCTGATTTTATTCTCGTCATCGACGAAGGCACGACCTCGACGCGGGCGATCGTGTATGACCGCGACTTTCGCGAGGTGGCGCTGGCGCAGGAGGAGGTGGCTCTCGCCTATCCCCAGGATGGCTGGGTGGAGCAGGACGGCGAGGAAATCTGGACACGGACCTTATCTGTCTGCCGGGCGGTGATCGCCAAGGCGGGCGGGGCGGGGCGGATTGCGGCGATCGGCATTACCAACCAGCGCGAGACGACGCTTGTCTGGGACCGCAAGACCGGCAAGCCGCTGGCACCCGCCATCATCTGGCAGGACCGGCGCACGGCGGCCTTCTGCGAGCGGCTGAAGGCGAAGGGCTATGAGGGCGATGTCCAGGCCGAAACCGGCCTGCTGCTGGATCCCTACTTTTCGGGCACGAAAATCAACTGGGTTCTGGACACTGTCACCGGCGCGCGGGCGCGGGCAGAGGCCGGGGAGCTTGCCTTTGGCACGGTTGATACATTCCTGCTCTGGCGGCTGACGGGCGGAAAGGTGCATGCAACGGACGTGACGAACGCCTCGCGCACGCTGCTTTACCGGCTGGGCATTGGGGCCGACGGCGGATGGAGCGCGGCGATGGGCGAGATGATCGGCGTGCCTGCGGCGTTGCTGCCTGAGGTGAAGCCGAGCGCGGCGGACTTTGGTATGGCACAAGCGGCGCTGTTTGGCGCGGCGATCCCGGTGGCGTCTATCCTGGGCGATCAGCAGGCGGCGCTGGTGGGGCAGGGATGCCTGAAAACCGGGCAGGCGAAGATCACGTTCGGCACAGGGGCCTTCCTGGTGGCCAATACCGGGTCGGCGCGGCCGGTTTCGGAAAACAGGTTGCTCGGCACGATGGGCTATGCCCTGCCCGGCGCAGATGCGATGGCTCTGGAAGGCTCGATCTTCAATGCCGGCACGGTGATCAAATGGCTGCGCGATGATCTGGGGCTTATTCAGAAGGCGGATGAAAGCGCGGCCGCCGCCGCGAGCCTGAAGGACAATGGCGGGGTTTATATGGTGCCCGCTTTCACCGGGCTTGGCGCGCCGCACTGGAACGCGGAGGCGAGGGGCGTGATTGCCGGGCTGACGCGGGCGGCGACAGCGGCGCATCTGGTGCGCGCGGGGCTGGAAGCGGTGGCGTATCAGACCCGCGACCTGCTAGCCGCGTTTGCCGGGGATGGCGCGCCGATTGGCGAGCTGCGCGTGGATGGCGGCATGGTAGGCAATGACTGGCTGATGCAGTTCCTGGCGGACGTCTGCGCGCTGCCCGTTCTGCGGCCGGACTATCGCGAGATGACGGCGCTGGGCGCAGCAGCGGCGGCGGCGATGCAGATCGGCTGGCTGAGCGCGGAGGCCTGGGCGGCGCGGGATGTGCCGGGCAAACGGTTCGAGCCGAAGATGAGCGAGGCCGGCCGGGCTGGTCTGCTGAAGGGCTGGAACGCGGCGCTTGCGCGCGCGCTGGCCTGAAACACACCAGGGTCGCGCAAGGCCTGCCCGAAAAACCTCAGCCCCAAACGAAAAAGGCGGACCCGAAGGTCCGCCTTTCCCGATTTGGATGCAGATCGAATTAGAAGGATTTCGAAATGCGCGCGAACACCGAACGGCCGCGATAGTCATACTGCGTACCGATGAGCGGCACGAGACCGCGGCGGGTTGCAGTGCCCGTGGTGAGGGCCGGCGGGGTCTCGTCGAAGAGGTTCGACACACCCAGCGTCGCAGCCCAGGTGTCGCCAGAGTACTGGATCGACGCGCCGTGTTCCCAGTGAGCTTCAGTACCAACCTTGTACTTGAAGAGGCCCGGGCCACGCGAGCCGAAGGTGAACTCGTCACCGCCGAACAGGCGCTCGTTGGACGTGTTGCCAACGAAGTCGGTGAACCAGTTGTAGCGCCAGTCGCCGCGCTGGAACTGCAGGCGGGCGTTTCCTGTGAAGCTCGGCTCACCAACGAGGCCGTTGATGATGTCCGGCTCGAAGCCTTCGCCAGAGAACAGCAGGAACTCGTCTTCGAAGGTCCAGGTCGACTGAATGTCGAAGACCAGGTCGCCGAAGGAGAACTCGTGCTCATAACGGCCGGTCAGGTCGAGACCACGGTTCGACTGGCTGTTGATGTTCACAAAGCTGTCCGACACTTCCAGGATCTGGTTGAAGCGCGGGCTCGTCGGATCGGTATCGCGTGTGAACAAGCTGCAGAGCGGCTCATTCGCGAAGTTATCCGAGGCGTAGCAACCCCCGAGGATCGAAGCTGCACCAAGACGGGCAACCTGATTGTCGATGGCGATATCAAAGTAGTCCAGCGCGAGGCTGAGATTGATACCGGTCGGCGTGAAGATCAGGCCGAGCGTGCTGGCGTCCGAAGTTTCAGCTTCCAGAACGCCCGCGCCGCCACCCGCAACGACCTGAGCCGAGGAACCGAACGGGATATAACCGGTCAGACCCGCTGCAGCGCAGTTTGCGTCGATGTTCGGGTTGTCCGGAGGACCGTCTGTGTAGTTACACGGATCGATGTTGGTCTGACCGGCGAACGACGTCGAGTTGCCGAGGTAAAGCTCGTACAGCGCCGGGGCGCGGTAGGAGTTACCCAGGGTGGCCCGGACGCGGAAGAGCGGGTTGATCTGCCAGTTGAGGCCGGCCTTGTAGACATTGTCCGAGCCATAGGAGTCGTAGTCGAAGTAACGGCCGGAGAGGTTGACAGTCAGTTCTTCGAAGAACGGCTGGCCCTTGAGGACCGGCAGTTCAATTTCGCCGAACACTTCGGTCACCTTGTCTTCGCCAACCGTGTCTACAGCCGAAGAGAGACCCCACTGCAGGTTGTTGCTCGAATAGAAGCCCGGCTGGTCGTCGATTTCGAACTGGCGATGCTCAGCGCCGATAGCGAGGCCCACGGGGCCTGCCGGAAGGTTGAAAAGCTCACCGCGGACAAGACCCGAGAAGGTCGTCTGTTCGTAGATCGTCGTACCCGTGTCCTGGACAAACAGGAGTGCCTGTTCGTCCGCCGTGAGGTCACCATAGATGAAGTCACGGCTGAAATAGTTGATAGTGGTACAAGGCTGGTAGTCGAGCGCCGGTGTCGGCACGCCGTCGCGAACCGCATTCGCGAACGCAGCAGCGCTGGCATCTGTCGGGCAGAGGGTCTGGAAGCCACCGCCAGGCAGGGCCTGGTTGATTGCCACCGGCCGGTTGCCGGCGTTGTTATCCGTCACCCGGTTGATCGGGATTGTCGTGAAGGTGTAGTCGCCTTCCGATTTGGAGTAGACGGCTGCAACTTCCCAGTCCCAGGTCGACAGGTAACCCGAACTGCCGAAATCACCGCGCAGGCCCGCTGTGCCGGAGAAGTAGTCGACATCGACTTCGATATCGAACGGGACGAGCGTGATCGGACGGGCAAAGGCAACCGGACTGCCGGCATAGGTCCCAAACAGCGGGTTGTTCGGGTTTGCGATGCTGCCCGGGTTAGCCGAACTCATGAACGGGAAGAACTGGCGCCAGTCCTCCTGGTTGGTTGTACGGTTGTTGTAGAGGAAATCGCCAAAAAACTGAGCCGGTCCGAAATCATAGTCCGCCGTGAGGAAGACGCTCATGCGCTCCGTCTCGGGGATGATCGTGGTGGAATCTTCCTTGGCATTGTAGCTCGGCGTTTCTGCGGTTCCAGCAGGTCCCGCGACGCGAGGGCGGAAAGTACCCAGCGCATCGTCAAAGACCCAGCGGCGTCCGCCATTGGCATCGTCGAAGACGTCAGCCAGTGCGTTGAAGCACTTGAACTCGCCCTGGTTGCCGAGGCCGTCGGGACGGGTTTCGAGCAGGTCGCGGCGCTCGCCGGTCACCGGATCGAACGTGTAGTCCTGCGGGCAGGCGAGGAAGTCGCGCTCGCCCTGAGTGAGCGGCTCGAACTTCTCGTAAGATGCCGAGAGAACGATGCTGCCCTGGTCGAAGTTGAGGCCATACGCGCCGTCGATACCAAACGATTCACCGCCGCCCTCGAAAGGGGCGCCGAAGGTGACGTTGATTTCAGGCTTTTCGACCTGACGGCGGGTGATCACGTTGACCACGCCGGCAACAGCGTCCGAACCATAGATGGACGAAGCGCCGTCCTTCAGGATTTCGATGCGGTTGATCACAGCGTCCGGAATGACGTTCAGGTCGACTGCGCCAACCTGGCCCTGCGTACCGGCACCGCCGAGACGGCGACCGTTGAAGAGGACCAGCGAACGCTGTGCGCCGAGGCCGCGCAGCGAGATCGTGTTGACGCCCGTACCACCTTCAACAACGAAGCCACCGAAGTTGCCGTTGATCTGGGTCGAGCCCGAAGCAATCGACGAGGACTGCAGGATCGCCGCGGTGTCGACGAGGCCCTGGAGCGTCGCGGTGTCAGCGGTGATGACCTG
Source organism: Hyphomonas sp. (assembly GCF_018402285.1). Lineage (GTDB taxonomy): Bacteria > Pseudomonadota > Alphaproteobacteria > Caulobacterales > Hyphomonadaceae > Hyphomonas. The sequence goes on from NZ_JAGYJH010000002.1 coordinate 223,307, forward strand.
GATCGGCGAGGACGAAGTGTACTCGTTACGGCCCAGAAGCGAACCGGTAACGGTGATCTTTTCCTGACGCGCTTCGCCTTCAGAGGCGGGCGTTTCGGAGATTACTTCAATTTCTTCTTCGGTTTCTGTGTCGGCACCTTGTGCCCAAGCGGCACCGGTCACCGACAGGGCGCCGAATGCAACGCCGCACAGGAATGTGCGACGGAAAGAGCGTTTGCTCATCATTACGTGTTTCTCCCCCTGGAGTAACTGAAATGGAAACGTCACCCGACCCACGACAGCGCGGATAGGCTTGATGGCAGCTTGCACGGTGACCGGCCGGGATCAAGGTAACATGAACGTTTTTTCACAACGTGTCATGATGTGGGCAAATTAGTGTTGCATTTGGGTAACGGACGTATCAGCTGCCTGTTTTTTGGGAGTGTTCAGGCAAACTTGACCGTCTCCAACATGGATTTATGGTTACCTGTACCGGATAAGAGGGAATCCACATGAAACATGCCATTTCCGCAGCGTTTTCGGCGGCGCTGCTGGCCGGAGCCGCAGGCGCTCAGCCCATTCCGATCGATGACTTTGCCAAGGAACCATCGATCACCTCGCTCAGCATGTCGCCCGAGGGCGATTTCATCGTCGGCCTGGTTTCCAAGCCCGGCTCGGACAATGAGGAACTGGCACTCGCCGTATGGGATATCGACGGGGAGATCGACACAACCAAGGTTCTGCTTCCCAATCGCATCACCCCGGGCAACAAGCGTGCCCGCTTCTTCCAGGCCGACGCCATCGGCCAGGGCCGCCTGCTTGTGCGCAGCAAGCAGGCCTGGACGGGCCAGACCTACTGCCTTGAGGGCGGCGGCGAGGGCGCGGTCAAGACTTTCATCTTCAAGACCTATTTCGGTGACAAGAACATCGACCCCAAGAAGCTGACGGAGCAGTTTGCCGGCCTTGTCGATGAAAAGAACGAGTGCGCAAAGCTGGGCTCCGGCGTGCAGATCAATTCACGCCTGCCGCTCGACAAGGAAAACATCCTGGCCAGCAGCTTTGACCGCGACCTGCGGGCGCCGAAATACTACAAGGTGAACCTCAAGACGGAGGCAAAAGAGTTTCTTTACAATGGCACCGGCGATCTGGGCATCGGTTATATCGATCCGCGCGATGGCACGGTGCTGACCAAGCTTGAACTCGAGCCGGTCGGCGGCAATGACTACGAGATCCGCACCTACATCCTGAACAAGGCTACCGGTGAGTACGACCTCGAAGCGCCGCTGACCTACACTGCCCGCAAGCGTCACAATGTCGACATTGCCGGCCGTGATGAAGCGACCGGTAAGTATTATGTCGTCACAGACCAGTTCTCGGACAAGAACCAGGTCTGGATGTATGATCCGGTTACGGACAAGTATGACGCCGAGCCGGCCTTTGCCCATCCTGAGTTCAGCGCGCTCGGCGTTGTCCTGGGCGCCAAGGAGCATAACTGGAACAAGCCGCTCGGCTTTGTCTATGATGGCGCCGACCAGGAAACCTACTGGATCGATCCGGAGTACAAGTCGATCGTCGACGGGCTGCAGGCTGCCTTCCCCGGCCTGAGCATCAATATCCTCGACACCAACAACGACCTGTCGCGCGTCCTTTTCCAGACCTCGGCATCTGACAATCCGCCAGCTTACTTCATGCTGGTCGACAAGGCCCGCGTGGCAGTTCTTGGCTCCTCGCGTCCTTGGATGCTTACTCAGAAGATGTCCAAGAGCGAGCTTGTCTACTACACGGCGCGCGACGGCCTGAAGATCCCCGCGATCCTCACCCCGCCGGTCGGCTGGAACGAGAACAGCCAGCCAGGTCCTGCAATTGTTCTTCCGCATGGCGGCCCCTGGGCCCGTGACTATGCCGGCTGGGACGCCTCGGGCTGGACACAGTTCCTCGCGTCGCGCGGCTATACCGTGCTTCAGCCGCAGTATCGCGGCTCGGCAGGCTGGGGCCGCGAACTCTGGTTCGCCGGCGACAACCAGTGGGGCCTGAAGATGCAGGACGACAAGGATGACGGCGCCGCCTGGCTCGTCTCCGAAGGCTATGCCGACAAGGACCGTATGGCGATCTTCGGCTATTCCTATGGCGGCTTTGCAGCCTTCGCCGCGACCGTGCGTGAGAATGGGCCCTTCCAGTGCGCCATTGCGGGCGCTGGCGTGTCCAACCTTGAACTCTTCCGCACCAAGGTCAGCACCGGCCGTATCAACCGCGCTGTCCAGGGCCATACCATGACCGGCATGGACCCGCTGGCCAACGCCTCGAAAGCCAATATCCCCATCCTTGTCTATCACGGTGACCGTGACGTGCGCGTTCCGATCCGTGATGGCCGCGACTTCTTTAACGCGGTCAGAGGCCGTGTTCCGGCGAAGTTCGTCGAGGTGAAGGACATGTTCCACCAGCTTCCCTGGTGGCCCGAGCATCACCAGGTTACGCTGACCGCGATCGACTCCTTCCTCAGGAATGATTGCGGTCCTGGCGGCCTCTGAGGCCAAAGGCAAAAGGGATTGAGGGCGGGCCATCTGGTCCGCCCTTTTTCTTTGCGCCGCTTGGTGTAAGCCAGAGAGCCAAATGACCGGGGCGCCGACATCGTGACAGATCCTTCCGCCTATCCCGTCCGTAGCCTGACAACGCGCTATGTGGTGGTGGTGACCATCGCGATGGTTATCGGGGCAGGGATCTTCAAATCCCCGGCGCTGGTGGCGGCCAATGCAGGCTCGGAGACAGCCGTTTACCTGCTATGGCTGGCGGGCGGGTTGATCTCGCTGATGGGGGCGCTCTGCTATTCGGAGCTCGCGGCGGCCTTTCCCCATGCCGGAGGGGATTATCATTTCCTCGAGCGGGCCTGGGGGCGGCGCTTTGCCTTCCTGTTCGCCTGGGCGCGCTTTGCCGTGATCAACACCGGCGCGATTGCTCTGCTGGGCTTCGTGATCGGGGACTATATGAACCGCGTGATTGACCTTGGCGCCCATGGCCCGGCGATCTATGCCTTTGCCAGCGTGCTGATCCTGACCGCGCTGAAGCTTCGGCCCACCGGCGAGGCGGGCGACAGCAGCTTCGTCATCATCCTCGTGGTCGGCCTCCTGGTGCTGGTCGCAGCCGGCGCGAAGATTGCGCTGTCGGGCGCGCCGCCGCTCGCGCCGGGCGAGCCTTACCTGCCAGGGCTCGGCGGGATCGGGTATGGCCTCGTCTTCGTGCTGCTGGCCTTCGGCGGGTGGACCGAAACGGCTACGCTCTCCTCCGAAATAAAGGATGGCGAGCGCGGCATGGTACGCGCCCTCGTCATCGCGATTTCGCTGATCACGGGGCTTTACCTGCTGACGGCCTGGGCCATGCTGCGCGGGCTGGGGCTTGATGGACTTGCAGGCGCGGCGGCGCCGGCGGCTGACCTGATGGCGCTGGCCTTTGGGGAGGGCGCGGGCGTTATCCTCGCGCTCTCGGTGGTCGCCGCGGCCGTTACCTCGGTCAATGCCACCATCATCGTCGGCGCCCGAACCACCTATGCTGCTGCTGCGCGCCTGCCTGCGCTCTCCTGGATCGGCCGCTGGAACGAAACCACGCGCAGCCCGCGCAATGCCATCCTGGCGCAGGGCGCCATCTCGCTGAGCCTCGTCGGCTTCGGCGCGGCCTATCGCGGCTTTGAAACGCTGGTCGATTACACCGCGCCGGTCTACTGGGTGTTCCTTATCGCCAGCGGCCTCGCGCTGATCCGTCTGCGAAATAAAGATCCCGGCGCAGCGCGCCCCTTCCGCGTGCCGCTCTATCCGCTCATCCCGGCGCTTTTCATCCTCTCCAGCAGCGCGATGCTGGTCTCCGCGATCCTCTATGTGCAGGGCGGGGCGTTCTTCGGGCTCAGCGTGCTGGTGGCGGGGCTCGCCCTGCTGCCAGTATTGGGCCGCAGCGGCAAATAATCGGGAACCCCGGAGCCCTCCCTGCGTTGGTTGCATAGTGACCGCCATGAGGCGGCATGATGCCAGACCGGGAGGCCCGCCATGAGCAACTCCAAGAAACCAGACAAAGAAGAAACGCAGGCCGGGATCGCGCAGCGCGCGCTCGACATGAAAAACAAGGCCGCCGAAGAAAACGAGACGTCGATCCCGGACACCCGCACGGCGGGTGAAGGCCAGGTCAACGAAGAACGCGCGAACGCGCCGCCGATGGGCGCGCTGGATGCTGAAGGGCACCGCCCCGTTCTTGAACGCAGCAGGAAGGTACGCTGATGGATTTCCAGTTCAACACAGGCAACAAGGTCGACGGCGACGCGCGCATGGATGCGCATTTTGAAACGCGCGTCCGCGAACGCCTCGACCGGTTCGAACCTCGCCTCTCCCGTATCGAGGTGCATGTCCGCGATACCGACGGGACACGCCGGGACGGGCCGGACGGCATCGAAGCGGTGATCGAAGCGCGCCCCTACAATGGCGAGCCGCTGATCGCGAGCGACAAGGCTGCGACACCCGAAGCGGCCGTAAACGCGGCATTGCAAAAGCTGGTCACACGGCTGGACGGGGCGTTTGGCAAGGCGGACCGCGTGCGGAAATAAACGCAGGCACGCCCAAAGCCATACATGCCCGGTCCGTTCCAGGGCCGGGCTTTGGCGTCATCCTCAGCCACCTGATCACTTGCGGCCGCTTCGCGCCCCGTGACCAGGGAACAAGGTGTGACCCTGACCTGGTCGGTCCCCATTTCCCCAGCTGCGCCTTCAGCAATTCTGACCCGCTGTCACAGGGCAGGATCATTGTTTGGCACAGAGACGGCAGGAGGCAGTGAGCCATAATTCAGTCCTGACATCGCTTCAGTATCGAAAGAGGGGTGCGCGTTGGCTTTGACTTGAAGGCCCCTATGGCTTTATCGAATTGTCCTAAAGGACAATTTTGAGGCGAACGCGTATGCCGACTATTCAGGACGTTGCCAGGCGGGCTCAGGTTTCCGTCAAGACTGTCTCGCGGGTCATGAACCGCCATGAGCATATCTCGCCCAAGACCCGCGAAAGGGTCGAACAAGCGATGCGGGAGCTCAATTATGCCCCTTCTGCCATTGCGCGGCAGATGCGGCTCGGAGACAATCTGAGTATCGGCGTCCTGCTCGCGGACCCGAGCAGTGGCTATCAGTCCCAGCTCAATCATTCATTGCTGAAGGCGTGCTCCAAGGCCCATCGATACCTTGCCGTCGAGCTGTTTGACGAGGCCAATCCTGATTGGCGAGGGCAGGTCGCGCAGTTCCTGGATCGAACGAAGGTCGCCAACATGGTCCTCGTGCCGCCAATCTGCGACTCTCACGATATTCACGGGCTTCTGCGTGAGCGCCAGGTGCGCTTCGTGCTGGTTTCGCCCTCCGGTCCCGTAGCCGGCGCGAGCGCTGTCGCCATGGATGACAGGCAGGCGGCACGGGAGGTCACCGAGCACCTGATTTCTCTCGGGCACCAGAAGATCGCGCACATCGGAGGACGCGACGCGCATGTGGTGACCGTCTTGCGCCAGCTTGGCTACCAGGAGGCCATTCAGGCGGCCGGCCTTTCGTCTGAGGGGCTGGTCGTTAAGGGCAACTTCTCTTTCAGGGAGGCGCTCGATTGCGCCGAAGACCTGTTGCAACGGCCTGACCGCCCCACGGCGATATTTGCGGCCAACGATCACATGGCGGTCGCTGTCATGATGACGGCTCACAAGCTCGGCCTGTCTGTGCCCGAAGAGCTGTCGGTCGCGGGCTTTGACGATACACCCATGGGCCGGTCAATCTGGCCCCCGCTGACGACCGTCGCGCAGCCTTTCGACCAAATCAGCGACATGGCGGTTGCGCTGCTGTCGAGCAAGCCCGCCAACGCCTCGGCGGCCTCAGAAGCCCATATCCTCCCGCACGAATTGATCGCTCGCGGCTCCAGCGGGCCGGCTCCGAACTGACACCGAAGGCAGCCGACAGGCCGCTGCTGTTGTCGCATCAAGTCAGACATCGTTGACATCGATGGACAATCATGGATTATCCGTCTCTCGCCAGTCCGCCAAGAGACCGGCCAGAGGAAACGGGAGGAATACATGTTTCGCAAACAAGGCCTGAAAACGATTCTTTTGGGCGCATCGATCAGCGTGCTGGCAGCGCATGCGGGCGCCGCTTTCGCCCAGGAAGCCCCTCGGGCGGCCGAGGAAGATGATGTCAGCCGTCAGGATGTTGTTGTCATCACCGTAGACCGGCGCGAACAGTCGCTGCAGGACTATGCGGGCACCGCCGCGACGATCAGCGGCGAAGACCTCAAACTTCTCGGCCTGCAGGACTTCAATGACCTTGATGGGAAAATTCCAGGCCTTTCGGTCTCAAACAATCAGGGCAATATCGAAGTCTACATCCGCGGCGTTGGCTCATCCAACAATACAGAACTCGGTGACCCGGCCGCGGCGACGCACCTGAACGGCGTTTATGTTCCGCGCCCCTCCGGCTTCGGCGCCGCCTTCTTCGACATCCAGCGTGTCGAGGTCAATGTCGGACCGCAAGGCACGCTTCGCGGACGTAACGCAACTGCCGGCTCGGTCGACATCATACCCTGGAAGCCAGGCATCGGCGCCACGGACGGCATGATCGAAGGCTCGATCGGAAACTATGATGAGTGGCGGCTCGAAGGCGTTGCAAACATCGCTGTCACAGACAATTCCGCGCTTCGGATCGCCGGTTTCGTGATGGAACATGACAGCTATCTGGAAAACGTGACCCCTCGCAGTTCTGAGCTCGGACTTTCGGTTCCGACGTCAGAAGCTGAAGGCGTAGGTGTCGCAGAAGCAGCCGACGATCTGGGCTTCCGCATTGCCTATCTGATCGAGCCACGAGATGACCTGACCGTCACGCTCACCTATGATGAAGTGCAACAGAAAGGGTCAGGCTATACCGGTGTCAACTTTGCCAACCCGCTCGGCAATGGCGTGCGCGCGGAAGACATCGACAATCCCCGCAAAGTCGTCGGCCGAGCCTTCACGCCCCGCGAAGACACAGAGCATCGGGGCTTCAAGGGTCACGTCGAGTATGACGGTGACGGGATCAATGCAGAATACATCGGTTCGATGCGCGATCTGGTCTACGATTACGAGTTCGTCACGCCTGCAGGGCCCTTCTATGATGGCGTGTTCGATACGCTGGGCCCGCTCGATATCGATAATTTCTCGCGTGTGCGGTTTATCACCGATTCTGAGTCGACTGTACATGAAGCCCGTCTGTTCTCGGATGATGACGCACGGTTGATGTGGTCGGCGGGTGCGTTCTACTTCACCGAAGCCCAGCGCACGTTCCTGGGTACGACTGGCGACCGAAATCCCTTCTTCACTGGCGTCGAGTTCAACCAGACAACAGATACCGAGAGTCTCTCCTTTTACGGAGACGCCACTTTCAACGTCACCGACAAGTTTCGCGTAACAGCGGGTGTTCGACATACCGACGACTCCAAAGAGCGGTTCGGTGTCAATGCCCGGTACCAGTTCATTATCGGGGGCGGAAACTTCTCCTGCTGTTTCGGCACCGGACATGGCACGGAAGGCTTCCAGTTCGCAGGGCTGGACCGCACTATATTCAATCCGGATGCAGATGGAAACGGTGCGCTCAGTGACGCTGAAGTCCTGGCATTCTTCTTTAATGGAGTCCGCAGCTTTGGGGCCCGCGACGGACTGGATGACATCTACGGCAATGGTGTTGTCCTTGGTGATGCGCCGCCGGAGAACCATCCGGTCTGCCAGGGCTTTGCTTTCACCGGCGAGTGCTTCAACACATTCGTACCTCCGCTTGACGGGCGTATCTCATTTGCAGTGCTTGGCGGCAATGCGATCGCCCTCCAGAACGGCTCTCTGGACAACGACTTCGTCGACTGGCGTTTGCGTACGGAGTATGATCTGACCGAGAACAATCTCGTCTATGGTCTGATCGCGACCGGCAACAAGTCGGGTGGCTTCAACGACAACATTCCGGGAACTGAGGGGCTCGGTCTCGCCAGCCCGGCGGGCAGCGCTCCGGCTGCCTTCGATACGGATACGCTTGCACCGACTTATGATCCTGAAACCCTGACCCTGTTCGAGATCGGCTCGAAGAACAGCTTCGAGCTTGGCGGTATGCCGGCGATCCTCAATGCGTCGGCCTTCTATTACGACTATAAAGACCTTCAACTCTTCACGCTGCTGTCGACGGCGCAGGTTCTTCAGTTCGAAGGTGTTGAGCTTACGCCTGATCAGCTCGCCCAGCTCGGCGGCCAGGTCGTCGGCTTCAACTTCAATGCCTCCGATGCGGAAATCTTCGGCGCGCAATTTGAGGGCGAGCTCGACCTGCCCAACCAGTGGACCCTCAAGGGAACCCTCCTCCTGATGCCGACGGCCAAGGTCGTCAACTCAGTCCAGGTGCAGGATGCACGCTTCCAGGCAGACGTGGATCCCGTGAACTCGGTCAATCGCTCTATTGAAGGAAACCGCCTTCCGCGCACCCCTGAGGTTCAGCTGAATGGCTCTGTATCCAAGGTGATTGATACCGATTTTGGCAGTTTCGATGGAGTGGTTTCCTTCGGTTACCGCTCCTCGCAGCACCTGACGATCTTCAATGGCATCGACTATGCCAATCCGACAAATCCTGCCCTCAGGCTGGATGACGAAGTCGACGGCTATTGGACCTTTGATGCGGGCGCGGGGTACAGTCCGGAGAAAGGCAACTGGCGGTTTGAAGTCTATGCAGCAAACCTGACGGATGTTACCGAGCCGCAAGGTCTGATCATCACCCAGTTTGACAATACGCGTTTTTCAACCGTCCGCGCACGTTCGGCGCGCGCGTTCGGGTTCACTTCTAGTCACCCGGGTCTGCGGGAGGCAGCCTGGGCGCGCCTCCCGCAGACGCCGAATACAGCGCGACCTGTCCCTTAGCGGGCCGACCATATCGTTAGCTGATATAGCGAGGAGACTATTGCATGAACCGGTTCGTCTTTGTCAGTCGCATTGCCTGGCTTGTTTTCTTCATCGCCTTGATTGCTCCAGCTCAGGCTCAGGCTTCGCCCGCCGAAGAATGGGCGCTGGTATGGTCTGATGAATTTGACGGCGATGCCATAGACACGGAGAAATGGGGTTTCGATCTGGACTGCTGGGGTGGCGGCAATGAGGAACGTCAGTGCTATACGGCGCGTCCGGAGAACGCCTTTGTCGAGAACGGGCTGCTCAATATTGTGGCCCGGCGTGAGAACGCCGTTGGTCCGGCGCTGCCGTTACACCTCGATGACGCTTTGCCCGAGAGCGAGCGTGGAAAGCTGTCCGCCAAACCCTTCACTTCGGCGCGGCTGACCACAAAGAACAAAGCGGATTGGACCTATGGCAGGTTCGAGATTCGCGCGCGTGCGCCTCAGGGGCAGGGTGCCTGGGCCGCCGCCTGGATGCTGCCGACCGAGGAACGCTATGGCGCCTGGGCCGCGTCGGGCGAAATTGACATCCTTGAACTCGTCAACCAGGGCGCCGAATGCAAAGACTGCAAAGGCGGAAAAGAAAACCGCGTGTACGGTACCATTCACTATGGCGGCGAGTGGCCACGCAACAAGTACAAGGGCAAGAACGCTCCGCTGCCCGCGACGGATGACGGGTTCAACGTCTACGCCGTCGAATGGCAGGAAGGCGAGATCCGCTGGTACGTGGACGGACAGCTCTACTCAACCCTGACTGAGAAGGACTGGGGGACAAAGGCAATGTTTTCGAAACTTCCCAGGAGCGCGCCTTTTGACCAGCCATTCTATCTTATCCTGAACCTTGCGATCGGCGGCAACCTCGCCGAAGATACAAATGAGGGCGGTGTATCGCTCGAAGGTTTCCCCAAAGCCTTCCAGATTGACTGGGTGCGCGTCTATCAGAGGTCTGCGGACGGGGCAGGGCATTAGACAATGCAAGCCGTTTCGCCCACGCGCAGCCAGGACCGGGTGCCTTTCAGCCATATGCTGATCTATGGGACCGGCGCGTTCGTGAACAATCTTCTCGCGGGTGCGTTCGGGGCAATGTTGATCATCCTCAACCTCGGTCTCGGCATGGACCCGGCGCTCGTCGGGCTTGTCGCTTCTATCCCCCGCTTCTTCGACGCCCTGACTGATCCGGTCATGGGATACATATCGGATAACACGCGCAGCCGGTGGGGTCGGCGCAGGCCATATATTTTCGTGGGCGCAATCGCTGTCGGCCTCGTCTTCATGGCAATCTGGCAATTGCCTGACGGGCGGAGCGAGATGTTCTATTTCTGGTTCTTCCTGATTGGATCGCTCATCTTCTATACGGCCTATACTGTCTTTGCTGCGCCCTGGGTGGCGCTTGGGTATGAGATCACGCCGGACTATCATGAGCGGACGCGGCTCATGGGGACGCAGAACTTCATTGGCCAGCTCGCCTATTTCATCCCGCCATGGCTGCTGCCGCTGATGCAGGATACGCGCCACTTCGACAACATGGTCGACGGCGCAGGCGGCCTTGCGATCGCGCTTGGCGTGCTGATGATTGCCGGCGGCATTCTGCCCGCGATCTTCCTGCGCGAACGGGTGCGCATCATCGCGATGGCAGAAATGCCGATGTCATCCCGCCAACATGGCTGGTCGCTGATGCAGACCGCAACGCACCGAGTGCGAGACTTCCTGCAGGGCTTTGCCAAAGCCCTGAGCTTCAAGCCTTTCCTCAAGCTTTGCCTTGCGACATTCCTCGTCTTCAACGGCTTTATCCTGATCGCGTCTTTCTCGACCTATGTGATCATCTACTATGTGTGGGCCGGTGACACCGTCAAAGGCGCAGAGTATGCTGCCTATGCCGGCACGGTCGGAACGCTTTCAACTTTCGTTGTCATCGCGTTCGTGACCTGGCTCGCCACCCGGATTGGCAAACGACTGACCTTTGCCATCTCAACCGGCATCTCGATGTTGGGCTACGCTCTCAAATGGTTTTGCTACCAGCCAGACAATCCCTGGCTTGTGGTGCTGCCAGCCCCGCTCCTCGCGTTCGGACTTGGCGGCCTGTTCACGCTTATGCCGTCCATGATGGCCGACATTGTCGACCTTGATGAGCTGGAAACCCATAAGCGGCGTGAAGGCATGTATGGTTCGATCTACTGGTGGGTGGTCAAGCTGGGTATGACTGCTGCCCTGGCCGGCGGCGGCTTCTTGCTCAACGCGACCGGCTTCAAGGTCGAACTCGGTGGCGCCCAGTCAGAGTCGACAATAACTTTGCTGCGGCTGTGCGATGCCTTAATCCCGGTCATTGCGTCTGCAATTGCGATATGGGCCGTCGCAACACTGGGCATTGACCAGCAAGCCGCTGAGAATACGCGCAAGGCCCTCGACGCCCGGAGAGGCGCGCCTGATCCTCTCCCTGCCTGAAACCAACGTGCAAGTAAAAAGAACCATGAACTCACCTATCCTGACCCACTCTGCGACCCACACCGGCCGTGAAGTTCCCGAAGATACCGTCGACAGTCTCCTGTCGAAGATGACGCTTGAAGAAAAAATCGGGCAGCTTCAGCAGGTCGATGCCAGCGCAGACCCGTTCCCGGACGACCTGATCGACGGCGTCCGCACAGGCCGGATCGGGTCGGTGATCAATCTTGCACAGACCGATGCCTGCAACCGTATTCAGCGGGTGGCGGTTGAGGAATCCCGGCTCGGAATACCGCTGCTCATGGGGCGAGACGTCATTCACGGTTTTCGAACCATTTTTCCGATCCCGCTTGGACAGGCCGCGGCCTGGAATCCAGACCTTGTGCGAGAGGCGGCCAGGATCGCGGCTGTTGAGGCGCGTTCACAGGGCGTGCACTGGACCTTCGCGCCGATGATCGACATTTCTCGTGATCCGCGTTGGGGCAGGATCGCGGAGAGCTTTGGCGAGGATCCTTATCTTACCGGCCTGCTCGGCAGCGCAATGGTTGAAGGGTTCCAGACCGACGATCTGTCCGGTCACGGAGCGATCCTCGCTTGCGCCAAGCACTTTGTCGGTTACGGAGCGTCAGAGAGCGGTCGCGACTACAGCGCAACGAACATTCCGGCCAACGAGTTGCGCAACATCTATCTTGAACCTTTCCGCCGGGTCGTCGAGGCCGGCGCAGCAACGCTCATGACTTCGTTCAGCGACATTGACGGTGTCCCGGCAACGGCAAACGGCGCGCTTCTGAACGGCGTCCTTCGAAGTGACTGGGCGTTTGATGGCCTCGTCGTCAGCGACTGGAATGCCATCAACGAGCTGATCGTGCACGGACTGTGCGAAGATGGCCGAAGCGCTGCAGCAGAAGCCGCCCTTGCCGGCGTAGACATGGAGATGGCAGGCGATGCCTATGCCCGCCATCTCGCAGGGCTCATCGAGGATGGTGTCTTGTCCATCAGCCTGATCGATTCGATGGTCGCACGCGTACTTCGCCTCAAACAGCAACTGGGCCTGTTTGAGCGGCCCTATACGGACGCAGCTGGGTTTGACCCGCTCGTCTCAGACAGGGCGCTGAAAGTCGCCTACGAGTCCGCCGTCGAAAGCCTCGTGCTATTGAAGAATGCCGGCGCTGTCCTGCCGCTTCGTGAAGCCCAGCTCGGTTCTATTGCCGTGATCGGTCCGCTTGCGGACGCGCCGCACGAGCAGATGGGTACCTGGGTATTTGACGGCCAGAAGAGCGATTCAGTCACGCCGCTTCAGGCGCTGCGCCAGCAGTGCAGCGGCAAGATACAGGTAAATTACGCGCCAGGGCTCGAGACGTCTCGCTCGCGAACGCACGATTTGTTCGGGGCGGCCGAGACAGCCGTGCTCAAGAGTGATGTTGCACTGGTCTTCCTCGGTGAAGAGTCTATCCTGTCCGGAGAAGCCCATAGCCGCGCCGACATAAGGCTTCCCGGAGCCCAATCGGAATTGTTGGCTCGCATCAAGGCGCTTGGTAAACCCGTCGTGACAGTGGTGCTGGCCGGGCGTCCTCTGGTTATTTCGGAAAACCTTCCGAATACGGACGCGCTTCTTTACGCATGGCATCCTGGAACCATGGGCGGGCCCGCCATAACCGCCGTGTTGTTTGGCAAGGAGGCACCGCGAGGCAAGCTGCCCGTTACCTTTCCTAAATCCGTCGGACAGATCCCCATCTACTATAATCACAAGAATACCGGCCGCCCGCCGAACGCTTCTGAAATGATCCTCATCGACGACATCGAAGTCGGCGCACTTCAGACGTCACTTGGAATGTCGGCATTCTATCTCGACGACGGCTTTGAGCCTCTTTTCCCGTTTGGCTTCGGATTGTCCTATGGCCATTGCGAACTCGAAGACCTTGAGTTGAGCCAACCGGAAATTGGCCAGGGCGAACAGCTCAAGATCCGCGTGTCAGCAAGAAATACCGGCGGCAGAACGGGGTTTGAGACTGTGCAACTTTACATCAGGGATATCACTGGAAGTCTCACGCGCCCGGTCAAGGAACTTAAGGCGTTCAAGCGCCTCAGCCTAGAGCCCGGCCGCTGCGAAGTGGTTGAGTTTGAACTCGGCGCGGCCGATCTGTCCTTTTATCGGCGGGATGGTTCGTTCGGGCCCGAACCGGGCAGGTTCTGTCTCTGGGTGTCGACCAGCTCGGAGGGGCTCCAAGCCGAGTTTTCACTCGGCGCGTGACCGGTTCGGGCTGGTGTGCAAGGTGGCAAAGCAGTTCTGGTGGCTGCAAACGGTCTGCTGAAAACGACTTCTGGCCTTCCGCTCAGCCTTGGCTCACGAGATTTGTTCGCCTGGCAGTTTCTCTGCAGCGGCCCGGCTCGCATTGCCGCCTTTCCTGACCCAGGAAAAATGTTCCCGGTCTCCGGAAAGGAGTGAAGCATCAGCCAATCTGATGTCTCCAGCCAGGTAAAGAAATCCGCCCGGGATCTGTGCTTTGTCACGCCGCCGCTGAGCCTCAATGCCAGAAACCCAATCAGCCCAGAGGCCGCCTTGTCCGAGGCCGCTTGTTTGAGGGCCACACTGGGATTATGCGCGCTGGAATTTTGGCTGCCGAGGACAAAACCAGCATAGGCAGCTTTTTCCAGGGAGTGTTTGCTATTTGATTGCCAGAACCAGGCCAACCTCGGTGCCGGCTATCAGGACATCAAAAAATCATTATTTTTCACAGAGAAAGTGGTGCCACCTGACAGATTTGAACTGTCGACCTCGTCATTACCAATGACGCGCTCTACCCCTGAGCTAAGGCGGCATTGCCGGTTGGGTTCGGGGGCTTTAGCGTAAGCCTGCCCATATGAAAAGACCCATTTGCCGTTCAGTATGACAGACAATCCCAAGAAACCCGAACAGGAAGAGCGCCAGGCCCGCCGGGCTGAAGCGCTGCGGGCGAATCTGCGCCGCCGCAAGGCTGCCGCCCGCAAGGAACCCGCCGCGCCGCCTGGGAAAGAGCCCGGCTGATCCCCCCATGCCAGAGGCGCCCGCCCTCCGCCTCGGCATGCATCTGGCCAAAGCCGGAGGCGAGATTGCACTGCGTCAGATTCCGGAGCGCTGGCCGGGCGTGGAGATCGACGGCGACCCCGCCGCGCGCAAATGGAGCCAGCGCCCCGGCGTGCGCGGCCTCGCCCGGCTGCCCCTGCAGTTAAAATCCTGAAACCACACACATTCTGGCCCTTACAAAGCCGCGAAGCACGCTATACCTCACGGCCATGGATCGTCTTCATATCATTGGCGGCAGCCCTCTCAGCGGCCGCATTCCCGTCTCCGGCGCGAAAAACTCGGCGCTGAAACTCATGGTCGCCTGCCTCCTCACGGACCAGCCGATCGAATTCACCAACATGCCGAACCTGGCTGACACGCGCTTCCTTGCGCAGCTTTTGGAAACCCTGGGGGTGGAGGTCTACTGGCCCAGGGGCTCGTCCACCTGTCACCTCAATGCGGCAGAGCTGAAATCCACCATCGCGCCCTATGAACAGGTGCGGAAAATGCGGGCGAGTTTCAATGTGCTCGGACCGCTGGTGGCGCGCTCGGGCCACGCTACGGTGTCTCTTCCCGGCGGCTGCGCGATTGGCGCCCGCCCTGTGGATCTTCACCTCCAGGCGCTGGAAGCCATGGGCGCAGACCTGCGCGTGGAGCAGGGCTATGTGAAGGCCGCCGCCATCCATGGCCTGAAAGGCGCGCATATCAACTTCTCGACGGTTTCTGTCGGCGCGACCGAGCACACAATGCTCGCCGCGACACTGGCCAAGGGCGAAACGATCCTCGAAAACGCCGCGCGCGAGCCGGAGATCGAAGACCTCGCCCACTGCCTCAACCAGATGGGCGCCCAGATCACCGGCGCCGGCACATCCGTCATCCGCATCAGGGGCGTCGAAGCCCTCAAAGGCACGACCTATCCCGTGATGCCAGACCGTATCGAGGCTGGCACCTTCGCCATGGCGGCAGCGGCGGCGGGCGGGGACGTGACGCTCGACGGCGCCCCTGTGGCAGCGCTCGGCGCAATGATCGCCAAGCTGCGCGAAGCCGGCGTGGCCGTGGATGCAGACGAAGCCGCTTCCACAATCCGGATCCGCCGCAATGGCACGCCGCTCAAGGCGGTCAGCCTGTCGACCCAGCCTCACCCGGGTTTCCCGACAGACCTGCAAGCCCAGTTCATGGCGCTGATGACGCTGGCGAGCGGCACAAGCATCATCCGCGAAACGATCTTCGAGAACCGCTTCATGCACGCCCCGGAGCTCGCCCGCCTCGGCGCAGACATAACCGTGCGCGGCCAGGAAGCGGTGGTGAAGGGCGTTGCCCAGCTCACCGGCGCGCCTGTGATGGCGACAGACCTGCGCGCCTCTGTCTCGCTCGTCATCGCCGGCCTCGCCGCGCAGGGCGAAACGGTCGTCAACCGCATCTACCACCTCGACCGGGGCTTCGAGCGCCTGGAAGAGAAGCTCGGCACCTGCGGCGCAAAGATCGAGCGGCGGTCTGGCGAAGAGGAATAACGCAAAGCCCTTTCCACCCAAACGCGGGGCGAGGGGGGGCTTTGACTGCCCGCATCTTTCCGTTGAGGTTACGCGCCGAATACGGCTAGGAACGCACTTGAACGCCAACGTTCCGCCGGGAAACCCCATGACTGATCCAAAACCGCTCCGCCTCTTCACCGAAGAAGCCGAAGACCTGAAGATCATCGCCGCTGCCGTGCAGGATTCGGTGGTGAAGGCGGGGAACCTCAAATACGAGCAGAAGCAGCGCCGCTTCAGCCTCGAGATCAACCGCTACCGCTGGGAAACCGCTCCCACCCGCAAGGGTCAGCCGGGCGAGCGCGTTCGCGCCATTCTCGGCTTTGACGGCGTGCTGGGCGCGAAGACGCGCGGCATCACCAAGGCCGATCCCGAACTCATCCTCTCCCTGCTGAGCGTCGAGTTCACGCCCGATGAGGAGCCGCCCGGCGGCAAGATCACGCTGATGTTTGCCGGTGACGGCGAGATCGTGCTGACCGTCGAGGCGGTGGACGCCACGCTGCTCGACAGCGACTATATCTGGCCGACCCGGAACGTGCCCAGCCACGAGCGGCGCCGGCGCTAAGGGGTCTTTGTCCCGAAAAGAAATCGGGGCGTTTCCGCCCCGCTTACCAGATCAGACGTTCAGGCGGATGCCGACGCCGGGATACCGGCCCGCATTGCCCCGGGCGCCATCTGCGCCGCGATGGGGGATGGCCCGCTCATCACACACCCGGGTCCACCTTGGTGCAGACCTCCGCGGCGTCGCTGATGTCGCAGGAGGCTGACAGGTCCATCTTCAGCAGTCTTTCCGTACGCAGATAGGTTGCGCCACGCCAAGGCGGTCGCAGCGCGTCGTCGTGCCCGGCCCGTCCTCATCGCGCTCATAAACCCCCGGCACGGCGCGCAGCGCCGCGTTCACATTGCTTCACTCGAATTTTTTCCAGTTCCCGCTCGGTCAGCGTGCAGGCCGAGCCATAGGTCGACGGGGGATCTTCGATAGTGCCGATCACGGTGACGATATCGAGCACCGCGGACGGCGCGCTCGGCCTCGATCTCTTCGGGCGTTTCGGCCAGCGCGGGCACAACCAGCACCATCAGCGCGGCGCGTGTCGGCAGTCCAGCGCGAAGAAGGGGCTTGCCCGGAGCGGGCGGCTCACCGTTGATTGTCATGTCTCTGTTTGCTTTGAAATCAGAAGGCCATTGCTGGCCTTCCCCTGTTGCCAAGGCCCCTGCTCGCGAACGGGTGTGCAAATTCATCGCAGGAAGGATGCAGCGAACTGATTTTCAATCGCAGCGATGACGACGGCTGCCCGGCGCTTGCCAGGGTTGTGCCGGCAAATGCTCGCGCCTATTTCCCCGTCACGTGTCGCAGCTCCGCTGCCGATCGCCGTCTTGCCAGCACAGCCTGCACGGTCCATGTAGCGGGGCTGGAAAAAGCCCCTGGAAAGAGCCCGCATGGCCCGTCATTTCGATGCATCTGAGCCCGGTTTCGAGGCGGCCCTGCGCCGGTTCCTCGATGAAGACCGCGGGCAGGGCGAGGATGTCGCGGGTATCGTGTCGGCCATCATTGCCGATGTGCGCGCCCGCGGCGGGGCCTCCGTGGCCGACCACACCGCCAAATTCGACCGGCTGCAGCTTGATCCCTCAACGCTCCAGTCTGACAATGTCGATCTCGATCTAATCGCCGCCCGGTGCCCGCAGGACCTGCGCGACGCCATCGACTTCGCGCATGACCGCATCGCCGCCTATCACGCCGCCCAGCGCCCGGCCGATCACCGCTTCACCGACAGCGCCGGGGTCGAACTCGGCTGGCGCTGGACCGCGCTGGAATCGGTCGGCGTCTATGTTCCCGGCGGCCGGGCGAGCTACCCGTCCTCCGTGCTCATGAACATCGTGCCTGCGCGCATCGCGGGGGTGGAGCGCATCGTGATGGTGGCCCCTGCGCCCGATGGTGAGCTCGCGCCTGCCGTCGCCTACGCTGCGCGCAAGGCCGGCGCGACCGAGTTTTACCCCATCGGCGGGGCGCAGGCGGTCGCTGCGCTCGCCTTTGGCGCCGGGCCCATCGCCCCTGTGGATAAAATCGTCGGCCCGGGTAACGCCTTCGTCGCTGAAGCCAAGCGCCAGGTGTTCGGCAAGGTCGGCATCGACACCATCGCCGGCCCGTCCGAAATCCTCGTCATCGCAGACACCACTGCCAATCCGGACTGGGTCGCCGCCGACCTACTCAGCCAGGCCGAGCATGACCCCTCGAGCCAGTCGATCCTCATCACGCTGGACGCCGCGCTCGGCGCCGCTGTTGAGAAGGCTGTGGATAACCAGTTGAATACGCTCGCCACGGGCGCGCGCGCCCGCGAGTCCTGGACTGCCCACGGCGCCATCATCACCGCGCCCGATCTGGCCGCCGCGGCCCGTGGCGCCAACATCATCGCCGCCGAACATGTCGAGCTCTGCATTGCTGACCCCGATGGCATGCTGCCGCTCATCCGCCATGCGGGCGCCGTCTTCCTCGGCCACCACACGCCTGAGGCGCTGGGCGATTATGTGACGGGTTCAAACCATGTCCTGCCGACCAGCCGCGCCGCGCGCTTTTCCTCCGGCCTCGGACTGTATGATTTCCTGAAACGGATGAGCATCCAGCGCGCCGGCCCCAAAGGCCTCGCTGCGCTGGCGCCGGCTGCCCTGCGCCTGGCCGAGGCCGAACGCCTCCCTGCGCATGGCAGGTCCGTCTCCATACGAACAAATCAGGGCGGCTGATCCCATGGGCGTCAACCGGCTCGTCGCCGTGCACATCGACGAGGAAACGCTCGGTGCCTCCGGCCCGGACGCCGAACATGAGCGCCGCGTCGCCATCTTCGACCTGATCGAGGAAAACACCTTCGGTGTCATTGGCGAAGATCGCGGCCCCTATGTGCTCGGCCTCAGCCAGCATGAGCGCCGTCTCGTCTTCGCCATCAAGACCGAGCCGGGCGAGGACGTGCACACCTTCATTCTCTCGCTGTCCCCGTTTCGCGGCGTGATCCGGGACTATTTCACCATTTGCGACAGCTATTACGAAGCCATCCGCATGAGCACGCCCCACCAGATCGAAGCCATCGACATGGCCCGCCGCGGCATCCACAATGAGGGCTCTGAGCTTCTCAAAGAGCGCCTGGAAGGCAAGATCGATATCGACTTCCACACCGCCCGGCGCCTCTTCACCCTCATCTGTGCCCTCCACGCCGGCCAGGGCCGCGCCCCGGGAGCCTGACGGTTCCCGAAAACCCCTTGTCTGTTGGGTCAGTGGGCAGAGGGTCAGCCAAGCGCGCTGCGGAACCTCCGGCTGCCCGTCAGGACGGTGCCGTCCGAGAGGGTCAGCTCGAAATCTCCTGACGGGGTAGGGCGCGTTTCGCGGATGTGGCTCCGGTTCACGATGCGGGAGCGGTGGATGCGGGCGAAGTCCGGATTTGGCGCCGGAGCTGTTCCCGATTGTCCGGAAATGGCCGGATCTGTCACCGGTTTGGCCACGCCTGACAGGCGTCTGGCCCAGTCTGACAGCGTCGCGCGCACCAGATGGCGGCCATGGGCGGAGTGCAGGGTCACATAGTTTCCGGCCGATTCCAGGTAGAGTATCTCCGCTGCTTTGAGGAAGATCGTGCGCCCGCCATCGCGCACTTCAATGCGCGGCTCGCTGCCCGCAGGAGGCGGTAGAGGCGCTGCTTCCCGCGCCGCCCACCAGGCATAGAGGCTGTAGACCCCGGTAAAAATTGCATAAGTTATAAGGTCTTTTCGCCACTCGTAGATGAGCGTCATCCACACGCCGCCGGAGAAGAAGTCATACGGCCAGCCAAGCAGCGCATAGAGGAGTTCCCTCGCGGGAACCATCGCGCCGACATGGACCAGCAAGAACGGCACCGTCAGACCGGCATGGATCGCCAGCGCCACGGGAAGTCCCGCGCCCCAGAGCCGCCAGCGCCCCGCCGCCCAGCCCACCAGCGGCGCCATCAGCAACAGGACTGCCGCGCTCGTGATCTCCCAGATGAAGGGTTCGACCGGATGCGCGTCCAGCCCGGACCGGTTCATCTCGATCAGGTCAGAAGTGGCGTTCACCAGAATAACGGGCACGGTCACCAGCGCAATGCTGCCCCATGGGCCGAGGCGATACCTCGGTCTGCCGGTTGTCCCGGAAATCCCGCTGCTTGTCCCACCGGGGCGCCTTCCATGGCATTTGCGTAGCGCCGGGAAGGGGGCGGCGCAAGAAGGCGGGCGTTCTCACGCCCAAGGAGCTCCCGGCATGACCCAGCGCCGATATGACCTCGACTGGCTGCGCATCGCGGCCTTCGCCATCCTGATCCTCTATCACTGCGGCATGTTCTATGTGACCTGGGGCTGGCACGTGAAATCGAGCCATGCGGGGCCCCTGATCGAACCGCTGACGCAGCTTGCCAATCCCTGGCGGCTGACACTGCTCTTCCTGATCTCAGGGGCTGCTTCCCGGTTCATGGCCGACAAGATGGCCAGCGGGGCCTTCCTGAAAGCCCGCATGGGCCGCCTCTGGCCGCCGCTCCTGCTGGCAGTCTTCGTCATTGTCCCGCCGCAGAGCTATTACGAAATCCTCGAATTCCTGCAGACCCATGACATTCCGCAGAGCCCCTGGCTCGACAACTTCTACATCAAATACGTCACCGCCTCAGGCAGCTGGTGCGATGAGGAAGGCTTTCTCACAACGCCGACCTACAACCATATGTGGTTTGTTCTCTATCTCATCCTCTACACGCTGGCCCTTGTCCTGCTGCTGCCGCTGCTGCGCCGCATTCCGGCAGGGGCGGTCACCTGGATGATCGCCGGGCCGGGCATCTTCCTGGCGCCCTGGGCGTTCCTCTTTGCCACCCGCGTGTTCCTCTTCCCCCTTTTCGGAGAGAGCCATGACTTCCGAGAGGACTGGTATCTCCACACGCTTTATCTGGGCGTATTCCTCCTCGGCTTCGGCATTGCCAAGCACCAGCCCTTCTTTGACGCTGCCGTAAGCCTGCGCTGGCCGATGCTGGGCCTGGCGCTGGCCGCCTGGGCGAGCCTTCAGGCCTACTATCACATCTATACGCAGAGCGAGGCGCCCCCGCCCGAAGCCCTGCGCGCCGCCTTCCGGGGTGTCCGCGAGGCGCAGGCCTGGGCGGCGATCCTCAGCGTCATCGGCTTCGTCCATCATCACTTCCGCGAGCGCGATACGCCCCTTCGCCAGATGCTCTCCAGGGCAATCTTCCCCTTCTACCTGATCCACCAGACCATCACCGTCACCGCCGGCCACCATCTGGACAGGCTCGGTCTCCCGGTGATCGGGGAAGCCCCCCTCCTGATCGGGGCCACGGCCCTCGGCTGCTGGCTGTTTTACGACCTTGGCCGGCGCATTCCGCCGCTGCGCATCTGGATCGGCCTGCCCAGCGGCAAAGGGGGCAGAGGCGCGCCCTGAAGCCGCCATGCCCTCTTCGCTTGCCGGAATCTGCTGAAACCTGTATGGCGCCCGGCTAGTGACACGTGGAAAAGCGGCTTTCCTGCCGCCGCCTCAAATCTGGATAGAGAATGTCAAAAGAAGAACTGATTGAATTTGAAGGCACGGTCGTCGAACTGCTGCCCAACGCGACGTTCCGGGTGAAACTCGAGAACGACCACGAGATCATCGCCCACACCGCCGGCAAGATGCGCAAGAACCGCATCCGCGTCCTCACCGGCGACAAGGTCATGGTCGAGATGACCCCTTACGACCTCACCAAGGGCCGTATCACCTACCGCTTCAAGTAATCGCCATGCCGGGCCGCGCGCCGCTCATTCTCGCCAGCGCGAGCCCCCGGCGTCTCGAGCTTCTGGCCCAGATCGGCATCGTGCCGGATCGGGTCGCTCCCACCGACATCGACGAGACACGCCGCAAGGCCGAATCGCCCCGCGAGCTGGCCTTGCGCCTGGCGTGCGAGAAGGCGGCGGCCTGTGACGGCGACGGGGCCTATGTCCTGGCTGCTGACACGGTCGTCGCCCTTGGCCAGCGCAACCTCGAAAAAGCCGCCGACGCGGCCGAGGCGGCCGCCTTCCTGCGCCTGCTATCGGGCCGGGCGCATCAGTGCATCACCGGCGTTGCCGTGCGCGCCCCCGATGGCCGCATCGCCAGCCGCGCGGTGCTCGCCCGGGTCAAGATGAAACGCCTCACCGAGGCAGAAATCGCCGCCTATGTCGCCAGTGGTGACTGGAAGGGCAAGGCGGGCGGCTATGGCATACAGGGCGCGGCGGGCAGCTTCGTCACCGCCATCAATGGCAGCTATACCGCCATCGTCGGCCTGCCGCTCTACGAGACGAAATCCCTGCTGGAAGGGCTGGGATTTCGGCGTTGAACGAGCGCCCGCCAGCCACACGTGCAGATGCAAAACTGCTGGGGGTGTCAGTATTTCACAAAACACGCGGGCGGGAGCGGGTTGTCCTGACTGTTTACACTCATGATCTGTTCTCGTGCAGCACCGTCTGCCCCGACGACAAGTTCGTTGACAACCGCTGAGCAGCTGCTTGTAGAGTCAAACCGGCCGATAATCTCGTAATTGCGCCCCGCCTCGAAGTCCTGCTTGAGAGCGACATTGCAGCGCGTGAATGCCCCGATCGGTCCTGCGAGCAGTACGCTGAACTGCAAGGCAATGTTCTGGTCGGCGCCCGCGTCGACCATCAGCTCCCTGACCTCGAGACTGTCATACTCGCCAAGCGGCATTCCAAGCTTTCCGGCCTTCCTGTGATTGCGGCGGTCGGGGCTATGTTCCGCAGGGCTGGGGTCGAGCGTATAAACGCTGCCGATGACTGCCGGGGAAACACAGTCTTGTGCAGTGTGGAGGAATGCGGTCATTCCATCGCCAGCGGGTGAAGCCGGAACGGTTCCTTTGCTCAATGCGATCCGCAGGCGCGCTGTGGCTTCGCCGCTCGCGACGTATTGGGGCACAGAAGAGGTTGAGGCGCATCCGGTGAGAACCGCTAGCAGCATCAGGGTGCTGGCGCGATGCGCCGAGGTTCGTGACAACATGAAGGGTCTTTCCTGTTCAGATCTTCTTTTCGTTAACTGGGGGGCGGGGCGGTAAGCAAGCGCTGTTTTGACGGTCGGAAATGGGAGCAGAATCGGTGTGGCTGCCGACGTCGCTGATGCGCCTTGCCCCATTTTGGCCCCAAGCCTGTCTGCAGATTAATGCGGCCGCTGCGGAACCTTTTCCGCCAGACGGGATTTCTTTTGCAATTGAGCAATCCTGCTCTTGTTGATGGAGCCCCTCATGAAAAAGCTTCTCGCCAGCTGCGCTGTTGTTGCCTTGATGGCCGCGCCAGCCATCGCCCAGTCCACGATTGACCCGGCCACGCCGGACATGGTTCCGGTCGACCCGCAGGTCCAGCAGATGCCGGAAGAAACCGACATGCTTCAGCCGCAGACGGATGTTCTGCCCGAAGCGCTTCCGCCAGAGCCCGACATGGCCGAGGAAGTCCCTCCGCCAGTGCCCGACGCAGAGCCTGCGCTTGACGCCGAATTGACCGAGGAAGACGAGAGTTCGCTCGCTGAAACGGAATCTGAGCCCAAAATGACCGTTGAAATCGCGCCCGGAGAGCCCGCTCTGGAAGCTGCCGTCAACCAGACAGACTTGCCCGAAGCCTATTCGACCGACGACCTCAACGCCATGATGCTGGCTCAGGTCAACACAGCCGGCGCCGAGATTGCCGCGCTCGACAGCCAGGCAGATATCTGGGTTTCGGCAGACGGCTCGCCGGTTGATCCGTCCTATGCCCCGGAAGGCCAGGGCGACATGGAAACGACCACGGAAGACGAAAGCTATGTCACGCCGGAGACGGACTATATTACCACGACCGAGCCGGAAGCAGATGACTATGTGACGCCCGAGCCGGGCACCCCCGAGGCTGACAGCTGGACACAAGAACAGCCCGTCATGCCGGAAGAGGAAGCCCCCGTGGACAACACGCTGACCAATGACAATCCGGCCAATACCGACTACTGATTGCCGGGTACGGATTAAACCTGAAATAAAAAGGTCGGCTCCTCTGAGCCGGCCTTTTCGATTGGGCGTTTCCTCCTTGCACCGGGCGTTTTCGCCTCAGGCGCGTTCCGTCATCGAGATGGCGGCAATCGAGAGCGATGCTCCGATGATGATAGCCAGCCACATCGGATTGCTTGTGGCCGCTTCGTTGATCTCCGTCCGGGCAAGCGCCAGGGCCGAGGTGACCGTGTGATCGACCCCGACAAAAGCCGAGAGCAGTTCGGGCAGTTGCAGGAGGGCAATGACCGCGCCCAGGAAGCCGAACGCGCCTACCGTGAGCTGCCGGATGAGGGCCTGCCGGCGGACACGTTTCATTACGCCTGCAGTAAAGGGCGCCGCCTCGAGCTTTGCGTCTTCAGCGGCAAACAGCCGGGCGAGATCGCCATAGTTTTCTTCGTCGCGCATCATCATCACTCCATCATGCCACATCGGCGCTGGCAAGGCACGTCCTGAGATGGGCGACCCCGCGCAGGACATGGGATTTTACGGTTCCGAGCGGCCAGCCGGTTGCCTCGGCCGCTTCGCGATGGGAAAGCCCGGCGGCAACACAGAGGACCACGCAGACCCTCTGGGCTTCGGTCAGGCTGTCGAGCACCCGGGCGAGGTCCATCCGGTCTTCGGTCTGCGACGCTGAGCGGTCGAAAGGCCGGTCGAACGGAATGACCTCGGCGGTCTCGTCGAACGCGATCTCCATCTTCTGGCGGCGGCGCCATTGCAGGAACTCCCGCCAGCAGATGGTGCAGATCCAGGCGCTGAACGTGCCACCGGCATAGGCGCCGATTTTCTGCCAGGCCGCCAGAAAGGTCATCTGGGCGATGTCGTCGCCCTGAGCCTGCGAGCCGGTCAGGCGGCGGGCCATGCCGCGCACCCGGGCCTGGTGGCGGCGGACCAGTTCAGCGAAAGCTGCTTCGCTGCCTTTGGCTGCCGCATGGGCGAGATCGGGGTCAGTTCGCATGTCCCGTCCTCCGGACGCCACCAGCCTGAGATTATTCAGCGGCCGATTTGTCACGGCCGAACGCCCAAAGACCAATGTACGCGATCCCGAGGAAGATGGGGAAGGTGGCCACGCCCAGCATCGGGGTGAGGGCTTCGGACTCTTCTGCGCCGATGAGGCCAGCGAGCACCGCGAAGGCCGCGCCGAAGGCCAGGAACAGAACGCCCCGGCGAAGGTCGGCGCGCACCGGGTCGCTCAGCAGGGACATCTTGTCCATCATTTCCGGCGAGAGGGCCTGCCCCTTTTCGATGGCCAGCCGCAGGGTCTCATGCACCGTGTTGCGCTTGCGGGCGTTGAAGTAGCTCACGATCCACACGATCAGTGCGGGCGAGAGAAAGAGTACTGTCGGGACGACGATGCTTTCCATATCCATTCCTGTTGCTCCGTAGAAGCTTTGTTGTCTGGCGCCAGGCCTGATTGCCGGCGTCTTGCCCGTAAGATGCGGCCAGGTTCATGTTTGGATGCGGGATATGTGAAAAAAACTTCAGCCTGACCGGAATGCCCCCATCTCTTGCCCCGGGGCCCGGCACGCCCTAATCGCGGAAACGAGATGGTCAAGATTACACCCAAACGCCTGCGCAAGCCCCATCTGGCGGCAGATCTCGGCACGCCCGGCGGCCGCGCCCGCGCGCGGCGGGAGCTTTATCTGGGCGATCACGGCTTCCTGCGCGTCTGGTTTTCAAACCTCCACCAGATTTCCCCGGAAATGTGGCGGGCAA
Source organism: Hyphomonas sp. (assembly GCF_018402285.1). Taxonomy (GTDB): domain Bacteria; phylum Pseudomonadota; class Alphaproteobacteria; order Caulobacterales; family Hyphomonadaceae; genus Hyphomonas. Next base: position 248,966 of record NZ_JAGYJH010000002.1, read on the forward strand.
ACCAGCCCTCCCCGAAACAGGTGATCGCTCATGCGAAGGAACGGGGCATCAGGACGGTCCTCAACCTGCGCGGACCCACCACCAAAGGCTTTTACCTGCTGGAGAAAGAAGCCTGCGAAGAAGCGGGCATCGATCTTGTCGATTTCCAGATGTTCTCGCGCGAGCCGCCGACGGTCGAGACGGTCTTTGCCGCGCGCGACCTGTTCGAGCGCATCCGCTACCCGGCCCTGATGCATTGCAAGTCCGGCGCCGACCGGGCCGGGATCATGGCCGTGCTCTACAAGCTGCTGCGCGAGAAGGTGCCCTTCGAAGAAGCCTTCGAGCAGCTCTCGGGCCGCTACCTGCATATCCGCCATGGCAAGACGGGCGTGCTCGACGCCTTCTTCGAGGCCTACGCCGCCTTCAATGCCGGGCGCCCCCGCGACCAGTGGAAACCCTTCCTGGACTGGGCAGCGGAAGATTACGACCGGGTCGCCGTTAAGACAGAGTTTCTACAGAAACTGGGCAAGGGCCCGCAACTCGACCAGATCATTGGCCGGGAATAGCGCTTTTCAGCGCCGGGGATTCATGCGAGCACATCGGCTCAAGGGCCTCAGGAGTGTTCGGTCATGAAAGCGGGGATTGTTGCCGCCATTGCAGCGCTGGCGCTGACCGGCTGCGGGCTGGCCGCGCCAAGTGACCATCAGGTGCTGGTCGATGCCTGCGTCGCCGGTGGTGAAGCAGAGGCCACGTGCGGCTGCATCACCGACGCGATGGAGAAGAACCTCTCGCCCGAACTGTTCAAGAAGACAGCCCAGGCCATTGGCCGTGAAAACAAGGAAATGATGGCTTTTGTCGGTGAGTTGACCGTGCAGGAGCAATTGTCATTTTCCGCGGTGCTGGGTGACATGTTTGCCTGTTCCCTGAGCGGGGAGACGGCAGAATAAGGCATTGCTGCGTGTCCGGCTTGCTTCGTCTGACGGAGCATCGGAATGTGGCAAGCGCTGGTTAAGGTGACGCGACGGCGCGATCAGCCAAGAATGGGACTGAAACAGGAAGGGGATGCCCATGAAGTTCATCATTATCAACAGCTTCCGTACGATGGTCTATGTGGCCTACATCTCGATCATCGTCGGCGGGATTGCGCTCGGTATCTACCAGAAGGGCGAGTTCACGAACGAATTGCTGGGCCTGACGGGCGGTCTCGCCCAGCTGGCAGACTTTGGCGTCTTCGCCTTTGGCGGCTGGGTTGCCGCAAGCCTGATCTGCGGCCTGATCGTGACGCTGCTGGACATCCGCGACGACATCAACGACCGCCTGCCGGACGCGCGCCGCGATATGTAAGGTTTCCTCTGGTCACAACCGGCCAGACTCAGATCATATGCCGTCAGGTGTCGCCACCTGGCGGCATTTTCTTGTGCAGATACACCACAACCGGGAGGAATACGGGCCCATGACCCCCATCACCGCCGCCGCCGTCTATGCCGGCGTCAACATTCTCATCCTCTTCTTCCTGTCCTTCCGGGTCGTTGGCCGCCGCCGCTCGGCGCAGGTCTCCCTCGGGACCGGCGGGGACACTGAACTGGAAACCCGCGTCCGCGCCCATGGCAATGCAGCCGAATACATCCCGGCAACGATGCTCGGCCTGTTCATCGCCGCCAGCCTCGGTGCCCCGATCTGGGCCGTGCATGCCATCGGCGGCGGGTTCACCCTCGGCCGGGTGCTTCACGCGATCGGCCTCTCAGGTAACATCATGGCGCCCCGGGCGCTCGGCATGGTGCTCACCTGGCTCGGCATGCTGGCGGCCGGCGTGGCCGTAATCTGGCTCGGCGTGGCCTGATTTGAGCGCAAGTGTCGCCCTTTTGGCCGGGCTTTTCCGCGTATTGGCGCGGTTTGCCCGGCCATGTGGCGCATCGGGCCTGTTGCGTGCAGGCCTTCTGGGGTCCATTTAGCCTGGATGGCTGATTCAGAAATTTCCCCCGAAAACACCCTCTCAGACCTGCTCGACCAGTGCCGCAAGGCCGGGGCAGATGCCGCCGACGCACGCCTCGGAATTGCCGATGGCGTCAGCGTTTCGGTGCGGGAGGGCAAGCTTGAAAGCATCGAGCGCGAGGAAAGCGCCAGCGTCGCCCTGCGCTGCTTCTTCGGCAAGCGCCAGGCCAGCGTTTCGGGCGCCGACCTTTCCCGCAATGGCCTCAAAACCCTCGCCGAACGTTGCGCCGCCATGGCCAGGGCCGTCCCCGAAGACCGGTTCTGCGGCCTCGCTGATCCGGCCGAACTGATTGGCGGAAATGCCGATCTGGACCTGTCGGGCGAGGCCGAAATTCCTGCTGAACGCCTTGAATCTGAAGCAATTGCTGCTGAAGCGGCCGCCCTTTCAGTGGCCGGCGTGAAGACTGTAGCGGGCTGTGGTTCCTCCTGGAACCGGTCAACCCGCTGGGTCGCCGCCAGCAATGGCTTCCGCGCCTGGAAGACCGGGACGTCAACCGGCCTTGGCCTCTCCGCTGTCGCCGAAAAGAATGGCCAGATGGAACGCGACTATGACAGCTGGTCGGTCCGCTTCATCAAGGACCGCCCCTCTGCAGAGGAAGTCGGCCGTACCGCCGGCGAACGCACCATCGCCCGCCTAGGTGCCCGAAAGATCGCCACCCAGAAAGCGGCCGTCATCTTCGATCGCCGGGTCTCCGACAGCCTCATCGGTGCCCTGCTGGGGGCCATTTCCGGCCCCTCCATCGCCCGCGGTGTCAGCTTCCTGAAGGACCGGATGGGCGAGCAGGTCTTCGCCGGGGGCATCTACATCACCGACGACCCCGTCCGCCCGCTGGGCATGGGCAGCCGGGTGCATGACGGCGAGGGCCTTCCCGTCGCCCAAACCCACCTCATCGAGGATGGCAAGCTGACCAGCTGGCTGCTGAACCTGCCCTCCGCTCGCCAGCTCGGCCTCACATCCAACGGCTTTGCCTCGCTCGGCTTTGGCGACCCGCCGGGCGTATCCACGTCCAACGTCTATCTGCGCGCCGGCAAGGACAGCCCCGGCCAACTGGCCAGACAGATCGGCAAGGGCCTGCTGGTGACCGACATGTTCGGCCCGTCGATCAACCCGAACAACGGGGATTATTCGGTCGGCGTTGCCGGGTTCTGGATCGAGCATGGCGAGATCGCCTGGCCGGTGTCCGAAGTGACCGTGGCAGGAGACCTTCCGTCGATGTTTGCGCGAATGGTGCCGGCCAATGACCTTGAACTGCGCTCCACGCGCGACGCCCCGTCGATCCTCATTGAGGACATGAACCTTGCAGGCAGCTGAGCGGACCCTCGCGCAGGATCTGGATATCATGCTGGCGCTGGCCAGGGAGGCGGGTGACCTTGCCCTCTCCTACACGCTGAAAGGCGGCGCCGAGAGCTGGAACAAGAGCGGCGGCAAGGGCCCCGTAACCGAAGCCGACCTCGCCGTGAACCGGCTCTGCCTGAACCACCTTCAGGCAGCCCGGCCTGAGTATGGCTGGCTATCGGAAGAAACGCTGGACGACCCGGCAGCGCGGGCGAAATCCCGCGTCTGGGTGGTCGATCCGATCGATGGCACCCGCGCCTATATCAACGGCGACCCCCACTGGTGTATTGCCCTTGCCATTGTCGAAGAGGGCGAAGCGGTTGCCGGGGTGCTGTATGCGCCCGCGCTTGGCCGGATGTATTCAGCCCGCCGCGGCGCGGGCGCCATCCTCAATGGCACGGCGATCCGCGTTTCCCGCCGGGATGTCGAAGACGGGCTGCGCCTCATCACCAATGAGGGGCTGGTGACCCATCCCTCCTGGAGGGAGCCCTGGCCGGAAGTGGAGATGTGCAGGCCCAAGCCCAACGCGACCCTGCTTCGCATGGCGCAGGTCGCGACCGGGGAGTGGGACGCCGCCCTTGTCCTGGCCGAAAAGGCTGACTGGGATCTCGCCGCCGGGACCGTGCTCGTTCAGGAAGCGGGCGGGCAGGCGACGACACATCTTGGCGAACCCTTTGTGTTCAATCAGTCTGTCCCGGCCCAGCGCAGTGTCCTCGCCTCTGGAAACGCCCTGCATCCTTTGTTAGTGCGCCGCGTGGGAGTGGTGAAGATTCCCGACCCGCAGGCGCGAGCCACCCAACCCATGCCTGTCCAGACGGAGCCAAAACGGATGAGCCCTACCGCAAAACCCGGCAAACAGCTGCTGCATATCGTGTTCGGCGGCGAGCTGAAAGACGTGACCGGTGTTGAGTTTGAAGACCTGACCCAGATCGATTTCGTCGGCGCATTTCCCAATTACCAGGAAGCCTATGACGCCTGGAAATCAGCCGCTCAGCGCACGGTAGACCAGGCCGAGATGCGTTACTTCATCCTGCACGCCCACAAGCTGCTCGACCCCGCCACCGGTGACCACCATCACATCTGAGCCCTCTCCCGCGCCTCCGGCAAAGGCCCAGCGCAACCTGCTGCGGCTTGCCAAGGCGCATTTCTGGCCACAGAAAGCCTGGTTCATTGGCGGGACGCTGATGGCCATCCTCTCCGCCATGTTCAGCATCGGCTATGTCGCCGTGCTCGATTATGTGGGCAACGGACTGCAGCGTGACATCGAGCAGAAGGCAGCGGGCAGCGCTGCTCCGATTGACTGGATCTGGGCAGGCATCGGGGCCATCGTGGTGCTCACCATCGGCCGCGCCCTGTCGATGTATGCCATGACGCTGCTCAACAACACCGGTGTTCAGCGCGGCCTCATCGGCGTGCAGACCGTGCAGTATGATGCCCTTACGGACGGGGACTTTGCGCGCCTGTCGGGCGACGCATCCGGCGGATTTGTGTCGCGTTTCATCAATGATGTCGTGGCGGTCCGCGAAGCGATGCTGCGCTTTGCCAATAATTTTCCAAAGAGTACGGCAACCGTTATCGGCGTCCTCGCCTGGCTGTTCTGGAAAGACTGGCAGCTGGCGCTGATCATTGCTGTGGTTTACCCGCTGGCGCTCGGGCCGGTTCTGTCACTGGGAAATTCCGTCCGCAAACGGTCCAAACGCGCCCAGCAGCAGACAGGGGAAGTCACTGCCCTCCTGACGGAAGGTTTCCAGTCGGCCCGGGTCGTCAAGGCTTATGGCCTGGAAGACTGGCAGAAGGCACGCGCCGCCAAAGGCTTTACCGAACGCTCGCAGCTGTTCCTGAAAGTGCTGACCAAACGCGCGGGCGTTGACCCGGTGCTGGAAGTCTTTGGCGGCCTTGCGCTCGCCGCGCTGCTCGGCTTTGTCACGTGGCGGATTGCGCAGGGAGAAAGCACGCTGGGCGATTTCCTCGGTTTCATTGCAGCCGTCGGCATTGCCGCCCCGGAAGTGCGCGCGCTCGGCGCCATCGGCGCGGTGGCCCAGGAGGGCGCTGCTGCTGCCGACCGTGTGTTCGAGATCGTCGATCAGGCGCCGAAAGTGGCAGACCGGCCGGGCGCGGCGCGGCTGGAAACTGTCCGGGGCGAGATCGAATTCCGGGACGTTCACTTTGCCTATCCGGATGGTACGCAGGCGCTCAAGGGGCTGAGCTTTGCGGCCAAACCGGGCGAGACTGTCGCCATCGTCGGGGCCTCGGGGGCAGGCAAGTCGACCGTCTTCAATCTGCTCATGCGCCTTTATGATCCCTCAACCGGCCTTGTTGCGGTTGATCAGCGGGACGTTCGGGAAGTTTCCGGCGCCAGCCTGCGCAACCAGATGGGGCTTGTCGCGCAGGATGCAGCATTGTTTGACGATACGATCGCCAACAACATTGCGCTTGGCCGGATCGGCGCGCCGCGGGACGCGATCGAAGCGGCGGCGCGCGCGGCCAATGCCCATGATTTCATCAGCATGCTGCCGGGCGGCTATGATGCCCCGGCAGGCGAAATGGGCCGCAACCTCTCCGGCGGCCAGCGCCAGCGGGTTGCGCTGGCGCGCGCCGTGCTCCGGCGCGCGCCGATCCTGCTGCTGGATGAAGCCACTTCGGCCCTTGATGCGGAAAGCGAAGCCAAGGTGCAGGGCGCCCTTGCAGAATTCGGCAAAGGGCGCACCGTACTGATTATTGCCCACCGCCTCTCCACGGTGCGCGCGGCAGACCGGATCGTCGTGATGGAAGATGGCCGGGCCGTCGAAGAAGGATCACATGAGGGGCTGATGGCGTCAGGCGGCGCGTATCGGCGGCTCGTGGAGCTTCAGCTCAGCTAGTCTCCGGTGAAATCGGGATCGCGCTTTTCAAAAAACGCTTTTACGCCTTCGCGGAAATCGTCCGTCTGCTGCATGAGCGCGAAGGCTTCCAGATCCCTGTGGGCCGTCGCCCTGGCAAGGGCAAGGGCGGCGACATTCACGTCCTGCTTGACCATCTTCAGCGCCGTGGGCGGCAGACGCGCGGCCGATGCGGCAATCTCCTGCGCCCTGGCAAGGCTTCCGCCGGGCGCCGTGACGTGATCATAAAGCCCCCAGGCAAGCGCGGTGGCAGCGTCGATCTTTTCACAAAGACCCGCAAGGCGCTTGGTGCGTGCCGGACCGACAAGGGCAACGAAGCGGGGGATGGACCCCCAGCTCATATTCATGCCACGCTCGACTTCCGGCACGTAAAACGTCGCTTCGGTGGACGCTACACGCAGATCACAGAAAGCCGACAGGGCTGCGCCGCCGCCGACGCACCAGCCTTCGATGGCGCATAGTGTCAGGGCGTCCACCTGTTCCCACGCGTCGCACATTTCCGGGCCTGCCCGCAGGCGGATGCGGCGTTCGGCAAGGCCAAGCCGGCGGACGTCTGCGCCTTCGGGGTCTTTCAAATCGGCGCCGAGTGTGAAGTTGTCAGGCCTGCCTGTGAGAATGACGGTCGAGATTGACGCATCCCCGTGAAACAGCCTGGCAGCCTGCGTCAGTTCACGCATCAGTTTCTGGCTGAGCGCGTTGGCTTTCGAGCCTGTGTCAAAGGACACAGTGGCAGTGCGCCCGTCTATCCGGATGCTGACGATATCCATGGCGCGTGTCAGTTCTGCGGGCCGGCAGGGCGTTCCTGCGGCAGCTGGCTGGCGGCGTGGCGGATGAACTTTTCCAGTTTTTCGGCGCTTTCAGCGCCCTGCACGGCAACACGCCGGTTGGCGATATAGGTCGGCACGCCCGAAATTCCCATCTCGCGGAAGACACTGGCTTCCTGGCGGGTTGCCTCGACATCGGCGCCGGATTTCAGGAGATCGGCGACAATCTCCGGGTCCAGATCAATCGAGCGGGCAATATCGACCAGGACGTCATGGCTGCCGATGTCGCGGGCTTCGTTGAAATAGGACCGGAAGAGCGCCTCCTTGGCGGCCGCGCCCTTGCCCTGTCCCTGCGCCCAGCGGACGAGGCGGTGCGCATCGAAACTGTTCGGGCGGCGGGTGACGGCATCAAAGCGAAAGGGGATGTCTTCGGCCTTGCCATAGTCGATCAGCGCCTGGCGCATACTGGCCATCCGCTCCTTGCCTTCGGGCGAGGAAACGCGGCTGCCCATGTATTCCTTGTAGTCGACCCCTGCGGCCGGAATGGTTGGGTCGAGCTCATAGGGACGGAAAAGCAGCTGGACCTTGATATCCGGCGTGCGGGCGATGGCGGCCTCGATGCGGCGCAGGCCAAGCCAGCACCAGGGACAAACGAGGTCCGATACCATTTCGATTGCGACGGTCATGGGGAGCCTCCTTCTGCCAACGCGGCTGCGGGAGGAAGTATAGGCCTCTGACCGGCGCGCGTCACCGGTCGGGACGTGTTTCCGTAGGGTCGCGGCGCTCTGCTTCTTGGGCCTCAAGGGCGCGCTGCAGGTCGCTGGCTGCTCCGCCAGCCTCTCAGTCAGGCAGCGGCGCGCATCAGAAATTACCAGCTCGGCGCCGGAAAGACCCCGATCACCCCCCGCAGCCATACGTTGCCTACCTTGCCAGCCCAGCTGCGCTTGCCGGGGTTGCTTGCTACTTCCCTCACCGTAATTCCGGGTGAAAACGTTGCTGCCACCTCCGCAAGCTTATCGTCTCGCGACCAGCGCCGGCGAGGTGCACCAGGTATCAGATCCATGTATCACAGAGTGAATGCAACCCGTCTCGGTCCATGTCTCAGGACCCGTCGATATCCCCCGATCATCAACATCGCCGGTGATGCGCGCAAGCCGGCTCTTTCCGGATGCTTACGGCTTATTCCGTATGACCCTGAAGGCAAAAGCATCTGCGCCAACGACATTCGTCGTGAAATGACGGGCCCGGGAACGCCCGTGTCATAAAGGTTCTGGGAACGCCGGCCGCCCACGCATCAAATTTAGGCAACGCTGCTCAGAAGGCAGAAAAAGTTTATTCGTTACGCGCTCGATACGAATTTTAGCTTTACTGCTCTGAATAAATTGGGTTATTGTATCGATCTAGGGGACGTAACATGTATCTGGCTCGCCAAATCCGCGAATTCGCTTTTGATTTGTCCAAGCGGCAGAAAAAATCCGAGATCGGAACTCGAAGCAGTCCGGCAATGTTGTGTGAAGTGGCAGGCCGGTATTCTCTGCGATTAGGGGGCACGCAGCATGCGTAGCTCCATAAGCAGAACCGGGCCCGACTTTGCCGTTATCGGGGCGATGCGCGCAGGCACGACGCAACTCTACGAGATGCTGAGAGGTGTCGAAGGGGTTTCCGTTCCGAAAATGAAGGAGACCGACTTCTTCTGCACGCGTAAATCCGTATCAAGAGGATATGGGTGGTATGCGCGTCAGTTCAGTCGGGGGGACGCGCTGTGGGGCGACATCTCTCCTAACTACGCAAAGACGGATATTCATCCGCAAGCGGCACAGCTGCTTTACGAAGCCAATCCCGAAATGCGGATATTCTTCATTGCGCGTGACCCGGTTGAACGGGCCATTTCGCATTATAGGATGGTGCATTTCATAGAAGATGATCTTCCGCCGCCTGATGATCTTCTCGCCACAAGGTCCGGCAAGCATATCCTGCACGCCAGCAGTTACTACACGTGTCTTCTGCCCTTTTGGGAACGTTTTGGGGATCGTGTCACGATCCTTGATTTTGACATGTTGACTGAGCAGTCGATGGAAGTTGTCGCCTTTATCTGCAAGACGCTCGGCCTGCCGCCGGCAGAGCTTCCGGTCGCTCAGGGCGCGGCTAACTCCTTCAGCGAAGTTTCCCGCATGCCGGGCTGGTGGGGCCGGCTGCGGCGAACCGAGATAGGCACGGTTCTGCGTGGCCATGCCCCTCGCCCGCTTCTGAACTTTATCAAGGCGAAAGCATCCCTGAATGCACCGCGCGCGGCGCCGCCACCATTCTCTGAAAAGGTCCGTAGGCAGATGACAGACATGCTTGCTCCGGACATCATGGAGTTCCGCAAGAAAACGGGCCTGCATTTCGACAACTGGTCTGTGTAGCGCGATTAAGGCGCGCGGCGCTCCATTCAGGTGTCCGGGACACCGGCTTCGGCTGGCGGCGGTGCGTCTTCGGCAAACAGGCGGCCAGATGTGCCCGCCGGGAACAACGCCGCAATCAGGAAGCCAATGGCAACGATGGCGCCGGCAGGTACGTTTGCCTTGAACATCGCGAGCGCCTTGCTCTCGCCGCGGGTTTTCAGCGTCATCGCCTGCCAGGCGCCGTGAGCCAGGAACAGGAGCGCCGTCAGCGCACCGAGGCGGCCTGCGCCCTGCGCGTAAGCGGCGAGGGCGATGAGCGCGGCTGCGCCGGTGTGAAAGCCGAACGAGATCAGAACGGCACGTTCGCCGAAAAGGCGCGCGGTGGAGCGCACGCCGATCAGCGCGTCGTCTTCCCGGTCCTGAAGGGCGTAGATCGTGTCATAGGCGATCGTCCAGAGAACGAGGCCGAAATAGAGGATGTAGACCGGGCCGGTGATGACATCTGCGGTCGCCGCGCCAACCAGAACGCCCCAGTTGAAGGTGAGGCCCAGCCAGGCCTGCGGCCACCAGGTCACGCGCTTGGTATAGGGGTAGATCGCCACCAGCGGCAGGGCGAGGAGCGCTGCGAGCTTTGCGTCCCAGGGCAGGCCAAGCCAGATGAGGAAGCCAATGGCGAGCTGGGCCAGCAGGAAAATGTAGGCCTGCTTGACCGAGACGGCGCCGGACGGGATCGGCCTTGCGGCGGTACGGGCGACCTTGGCGTCAAAATCCTTGTCGGTGATGTCGTTCCAGGTGCAGCCGGCCCCGCGCATGACGATGGCGCCGATAAGGAAAAGGAGAACCCAGAGGAGGTCGATTGCCTGAAGACCCGCAGGGATGCGGGCAAAGCCGAGGCCCATCACGCAGGGCAGGAACAGGAGCCAGACGCCGACGGGCCGGTCCAGCCGCGCCAGCATCGCATAGGGGCGCCAGGCCGCAGGCAGTCGCGCGAGCCAGCCGGGCAGGGCGGAATCGGGCGGAACAGCTAAATTCCCGTGATTTTCAGGTGGTTGGGGCATGCTCATCATCACCGGATATAGAGCATCTGGCGCGCACTCGCACGGGTTGTGATTTCAAAACCACAGGCAAGTTGCGCAAAGGCCACACCTTAACAGGCGCGCAGGCTCAGCTTATAGCGCGGGGATGGCTACGATCCCCCGCCTCTATATTGATGCGCCGCTGGCGGCATCTGGTCTGGTTGCACTGGATGACGAGCAATCGAACTATCTGCTGCGGGTGCTGCGGCTGGAGGATGGCGCCCCGGTGCGCGTGTTCAACGGGCGTGACGGGGAGTGGTCAGCTTCGGTCAAAAAGGCCTCTGCGAGGCGCGCGGAAGTGACACTGACGGGACAAACGCGTCCACAGACAGGACAAATCCGGCCACCTCTGACACTCCTGTTTGCCCCGGTGAAGAAGGACCAGACCGATCTCATCATCGAGAAGGCGACCGAGCTCGGCGCTGCCCGGATGGTGCCCGTGCTGACCGAGCGGACCCAGACGCGGACGGTCCGCACTGACCGGTTCCGCAAGATTGCGCTGGAGGCGGCCGAGCAGACAGAGCGGCTGGACCTGCCGGAGATCGCCGACGCGGCGGGCCTCGATGCGGCGCTGGACGCCCTGCCGGAAGGTATGGCGGTGATCTTCTGCGATGAGGCGGGCGAGGAGGCCGAGGCGCCCTGGGGCGGAGAGGCGGGCCGGGCGCGGCCGATGCTGGAGGTGCTGGCCGGGCTCAAGGGGCGCCCTGCTGCGATCCTGACCGGGCCGGAGGGCGGGTTTGCCCCGGCCGAGCGCGCATACCTGCGAGGGCGGGCGGAGACCTGGCCGGTGAGCCTTGGGCCGCGCATCCTGCGGGCGGAAACAGCGGCGATTTCGGCGATGACGCTGTGGCAGGCGGTGTGCGGGGATTGGAAATAATGACGCCTCCGTTCAAGATTTTGCATTCCCCCGTTGGCGTTGCCCCATTTCAGCCTTATGTCCCGCTCCGGACAAACTGTTTCAGGAGCGCGCCGCGATGACCACGCCAACGAGCGACATCGACGAAGCCTCGCCGCGAATTGCGGGCAAGCGCGAACTTGTCGAATATATGGAAGGGGGCTCCAAGCCCCGCAGCGACTGGGCCATCGGCACCGAACACGAGAAATTCGGCTTCATCTGGGATGGCCTCAAGCCGCTCCCTTATGAGGGGCCAGCCTCGATCCTGGCAATGCTGGAAGGCATGCGCGACCGGTTCGGCTGGGACCCGATCCTGGAGGGCGGATATCTGATCGGCCTTAAGAAGGACGGCGCCAGCGTCAGCCTTGAGCCCGGCGGGCAGTTCGAGCTTTCCGGCGCGCCGCTGAAATCCATCCACGAGACCTGTGTGGAAGTGGGCCGCCACCTGACCGAGGTGCGCGAGATTGCCCAGCCGCTCGGCATCGGCTTCATCGGACTGGGCGCGAGCCCTATCTGGAGCATGGCGGACACGCCCGTGATGCCCAAGGGCCGCTACAAGATCATGACCGCCTATATGGACAAGGTGGGGCGCCTTGGCCGGCAGATGATGTTCCGTACCTCCACCGTGCAGGCAAACCTCGATTTCGGCTCGGAAGCCGACATGGTTCAGAAGTTCCGCGTGTCGCTGGCGCTGCAGCCGCTCGGCACGGCGCTGTTTGCCAACTCGCCCTTCCTTGAGGGGCGCCCCAACGGGTTCCTCTCCTATCGCTCACATATCTGGACCGACCTCGACCCCGACCGGACGGGCATGCTGCCCTTCGTGTTCGAGGACGGGTTCGGCTTTGAGCGCTATGTGGATTATGCGCTGGATGTGCCGATGTATTTCGTGCGCCGGGGCGGGAAATATCTCGATGCCTCGGGCCTCAGCTTCCGGGATTTCATGGAGGGCAAGCTGGCGATCCTGCCGGGCGAGCGCCCCGCGATGGACGATTTTGTCGATCATCTCTCCACCATCTTCCCGGAAGTGCGCCTGAAGCGCTTCCTGGAGATGCGCGGCTCCGATTCCGGGCCGTGGGACCGGCTGTGTGCGTTCTCCGCCTTCTGGACGGGGATTTTCTATTCCCAGTCCTCGCTGGATGCGGCGTGGGACCTCGTCAAAGGCTGGAGCGCGCAGGAGCGCGAAGCGATGCGCCAGTCTGTGCGTACGCTGGGCCTGCGCACGCCGATCCCGGGCGGGCGGACGATGCAGGACCTTGCCAGGGAGGTGCTGTCGATCAGCCGGGCGGGCCTCAAGGGCCGAGTGATCTCGGCAGCCGGCGATGATGAGACAGGCTTCCTCAGCGGCCTCGACGAGATTGCCGCCTCGGGCATCACCCCGGCCGAGCGCCTGCTGCAACGCTATCACGGCCCCTGGAACCGCGACGTGCGCAAGGTGTTTGCCGAAGAGGCGTATTGAGGCTGGCGCGGCAAAGAGCGGCCCGCTAGCCTCCGGGCATGTGCGGACGGTTTTTCAGGGAAGGGGTGAGCTGGGCAGAGTATCATGCCTGGCTCAACATCATTGAAATTCATGGCGTGGAGCCACCCGAGGCGAACTGGAACATTGCGCCGACGACGATCCAGCCGGTCATCCGCCTCAATCACGACAGGTCTGCCCGCGAGATGGCGCCCATGCGGTGGGGGCTTATCCCAAGCTGGTGGAGCAAGCCCATCAGGGAGTGGCAGGCGGCCAGCATCAATGCGCGGGCCGAGGAGGTTGCGCAGAAGCCGACCTTCCGGGGCGCTTACCGCCACAAACGGTGCCTTGTGCCGGTGTCGGGCTATTACGAATGGTCGGTGCAGGGGAAGACCAAGACCCCATTTGCCTTCCGTCTGCATAACCGGCGGCTGTTCTGCCTGGCGGGCCTCTGGGACGCGGCGCTGATTGATGGCTCGGAGATCCAGAGCTTCACGATCCTGACCACGAAACCAAACGACTTTACCGCGGGCATTCATGACCGGATGCCGGTGATCCTGCGGCCGGAGGATTATGACCGGTGGCTGGACCCGGCTTCGGGCGACCCGTCGGACCTGTTCGAGCCGTTTCCGAATGAGGACATGGATGCCTGGCCGATCGGCCCGGCAGTCGGCAAGGTGAGCAATAACTATCCCGGATTGCTGGACGACGTGTGAGGCATTGCCTCCCTCAAAAGCCTGAACGGCAGAAACGGCCTTGAGCCCCACCCCGCGGCATGGTCAAAAGTCACAAGGACAGGGCGCGCCTGCCGGGCGCGTGGGCAGATCAGGGGTTCGAAATCATGATGAGCGTATTTTTTCCGCTGCTGCTCGTGGCAGCGCCGATCGCCCTTGCCCTCTGGCAGATGCGGGGCCAGCCAAAAGGGCTTTTTGTCCTGTTCTTTGCCGAGATGTGGGAGCGCTTCTCCTATTACGGGATGCGGGCGCTTCTGATCTTTTACCTGACCTGGCATTTCCTCTTCGACAGCGATTTTTCACTGACCCTCTACGGCGCCTATGTTGCGCTGGTGTATCTTGGCCCGCTGCTCGGCGGCTGGGTCGCAGACAAGTATATCGGCTTCCGCAAGGCGGTGACATTTGGCGCTGTGCTGCTGGTTGCCGGTCATGGCCTGATGGGGTTCCACGGACCCCCGGCCACTGAGACCCTGGTCACGGGCGACACGACTTATGAAATCAACCGTCCCGATTACAGCGAGGCGCGCGAGCGCAGTATCGTGATTGACGGGGAGGCGTATCAACTCCTCTCCTTCGTCCAGCCCGAGCGAGGCTCCTCCGCGCGCACCGTTACTTTTGAACGCGGTGGTGAAACCGTCTCCCTCTCGGGCACCCTCGAGCGAGAAGGCCAGGCGCTTTACGAATTCATCCTGTTTGCGGCGCTTGCTCTGATCGTGGCCGGGGTCGGCTTCCTGAAACCGAACATCTCGACCTGTGTCGGCGCGCTCTATGACAAGGGAGATCCCCGTCGGGACAGCGGGTTCACACTCTACTACATGGGTATCAATCTCGGTGCCTTCCTCGCGGGCATCTGGTGCGCCATTGCAGCGGCAAATTACGGCTGGACGGCTGGCTTCGGACTGGCCGCCCTCGGCATGCTCGCAGGGCTTGTTGTATTCGTCCTCGGTCAGGGATGGCTGGAAGGCCGGGCCGACCCGCCGGAGGGCATGGACCTGAAAACCCCTGTGTTCGCAGGTCTCAACCGCGAATGGCTCGTTTACATGGGCGGGTTGGGGTTTGTGGTGCTCTGCTTCGTGCTGTTGCAGTTTGCGGCCTTCACATCTGCCGCGATGTACCCGGTCTTCGCCGTCGCGACAGCCGGCATCCTGTTCTACATGTTCACCCGTCTCGATTCAGAAGCTCGCAGTCCGATGATCGGCTTACTGATCTTGTCAATTTCCTCTGTCCTGTTCTGGACACTGTTCGATCAGGGGCCGACTTCGCTTAACCTCTTTGCGGCATCCCACGTGACCAACAGCATCGGCGATTGGGAGTTTCCCGCCCCGGCGCTGCAGTCGGCCAATCCTTTCTTCATCATCTATTTCGCGCCGGTCATCGCGCTGCTCTGGACCTTTCTGGGCAGCCGACGCTGGGAACCCAATTCTTATGTCAAGTTCGGCCTAGCCATGCTGCAGATCGGAGCTGGCTTCTTTGTTCTCAATCTCGGTATCCAGTCTGCAACACCGGATGCAGACGGCATGCTGCGGATTTCGGTTGTCTTCATCCTCCTCATGTATCTTCTGCACACGACCGGTGAGGTTTTCCTCTCCCCGGTCGGCCTGTCGGCAGTGACAAAGATGTCGGCCCGGCAGATCGTCGGGTTCATGATGGGGTACTGGTTCCTTGCCGTGACGCTCGCCAATGTCATCGCAGCAGAAATCGCCAAGCGGACACAGGTCCCCGAAGGGGCGCCGGCAGAAGAAAGTCTGGCTGCCTACAACATCGTCTACCTTCAACTGGGCGGGTCGGCGGTCGTTTTAGGGATCATGCTTCTCTTGCTCAGCCCGCTCCTGGCCAAGCTGACCAATCATGTCGAAGGAGCCGGCGCGGCTGGTCCGGTGTCCGGAAAACCGGCGGCCGCCACAGGTCAGACAGAGCAGGCGCCCTGAAGTATCTGTCTGCATCGCCTTCCTATGGTCTCTTAATCTGAGGACGCCTCTTGGCTGGTGGAGCCTTGGGCGCCGGCCTTGCGGTTGTCCGGGGCGGGCAGGCGTTTGTCAGCAGACTTGTCTTCGGGCGGCGCCATGATCTCCGGCGGGTCGGACTGGTCCATGTAGATCGTCTGGCTCGGGAAGGCGAAGGCCGCGCCGTTGCGCTCGATGATGTCCATGACAGAGTAGGCAAACGCTTCCTTGATCTCGAGCCATTCTCCCCAGTTGGTTGTCTTGGTGAAGGTATAGATGAGGAAGTCGATGGAGCTTGCATTGAAGGCATCGACGCGCACGAACAGGGCGACTTCGGGGGGCTTGGCGATGCGCTCGTCGTTCATCAGCCAGTCTTCGATTTCCTGGCGGATGGATTTGAGCTGCTCCACCGTCGTGGAGTATTCCACGCCCACGGCCCATTTGATCCGGCGGTGGGTCATGCGGGAGAAGTTGGTGACAGCAGCGTCAGCGAGCTTTGAATTGGGAACAAAGACCGGCCCCTTGTCGAAGCGCCGGATAAGCGTGGAGCGGAAATTGATCCGCTCCACGGTGCCTTCGACCACGCCGTCCACGCGGATCCATTCGCCCGGTACGAAGCGTTTCTCGCCGATAATGAGCAGGCCGGAGATCAGGTTGCGGAAAAGATCCTGAGCGCCAAGGCCGATGGCGATTCCGAAAACGCCGAGGCCTGCCAGCAGCGGCGCCACGGCAATGCCCCATTGCTGGGCAACAGCGCCCAGGCCGAGCGCAACCAGCAGGAACTGAAGCGCCTTGATCATCCAGTCAACGGCCGGGGCCGACAGGGCGCGTCTGACACCGGTAAGCATGTATTCCAGTATCCGTGCCGCGCGGGACAAGGACCAGAAGATCGTCAGTGTAACGACCGACTGGATGATCCGGCCTGCATACAGCTCGACCATCGGATCAACATCCAGCACCTGGATCGAAGCGTATATGCCCGCGACAACGGGAATGATCTTCAGCGGTGTGGCGACGGCATTTACCAGCGCGTTATCAATTTGCGTGCTGGAGCCGGCTGCCCATCGCGTAGCCCAGACAACCAGCGTGCGGGCAAAGAGGCCCCGTAACAGGATGGCAAAACTCATGATCAGGAAAACGAGGATGATCTGGCCGAATGTCAGACCATACGCGCCTTCGTTCCAGATGCTGGCGAGATAGCTGGTCGCATCGCTCACCCATCCGGGCGCATTGCTCTGCCACCAGTTTTCAAGTTCGTTCACTACCGGCGCCGCCGCCATCATCCATCCCTTGTTGCCAATACAGTAAGCCTGGGTGGCACCTAGGCTTTGGGGGCGGTGATGTTAACCGCTACGGCTGTATTTTTTCAGGTTTTTTCGCGTATCACGCGCGCCGCCATGCGCCGGGGGCGAGCCCGTCCAGACCCCAGTCACCAATCTGCAGGCGGATCAGCCTCAGCGTGGGGTGGCCCACCGCAGCAGTCATGCGGCGCACCTGGCGGTTGCGGCCTTCGGAGATCGTCAGCGAGATCCAGCTGTCGGGAACAGATTTTCGAAACCGGATCGGCGGATCCCGCGGCCAGAGGTTTTGGGGCGTTTCCACAGCGCTGACGCGGGCAGCGCGCGTGCGGCCATCCTTGAGATCTACACCCCGGCACAGCGCTGCAAGCGCATCTTCCGACGGGATGCCTTCGACCTGTGCAAGATAGGTTTTGGGCGTGTTGTTCTTCGGGTCTGCGATGCGGGCCTGCTCCCGGCCGTCATCTGTCAGGATCAGCAGCCCCTCGCTGTCAAAGTCCAGCCGCCCTGCGGGATAGACGCCCGGCAGGTCGATGAACTCCTTCAGGGTGCGCTTGCCGCTGCCCTCATCGGTGAACTGGCTGAGCACGCCATAGGGCTTGTTGAACAGGATCAGGGTCATGGCGCCGCTATAGGCGCGACCGGGCCGGATCAGTCAACAATGCTGCGCCAGAGCCGCATGGCCTCGCAGCTTTCGGGCTCCTGCAGCACGGTGCGGGCTGCGGCAGTGAACTGGTCGGATTCCGAAGCAGCCCAGACCCCTGCTGCGGCGTCATAAGTCGTGAAACCGACCTCCGCGAGGCCCCTTGAAATACGGGTGCATATTGTGCGCGCAGTGTCCCTGTCCCCGGTCTGGTTGAGCAGGGTGATCCGGTCGCTCATGTCGAGCCGCGAGAAGACATAGTCATATACCCGCAGGTCCGTTCCGATCGGGAAAGCGAGGATGTCGGCAGAGCTGACGCCTTCAAAGTCCGGCGTACTGTTGCCATAGGTCCGGGCCGTCAGCACTGACGGGATGGGCTCATCCAGATAGATTGCCCATTTGCCGACCCCGGCCTTCCTGCGCGTATCCTTGATGTTGTTCGCCGGTGGCATCGAGGCGTTGATGATGAGTATCGGGTCAGCCGTCCAGGAGCGGATGGCGAAGGCGCCGGTAGACTGTTCGGTGATCGACTGGCCAAACAGCGCCGTCGACTGGCTGTTGAGAAAGCCGGACGCCTGCTGCATGGCCGGCGCATTGAAATAGGTAACCAGCGCCGAAGCAGGCGCGATCAGGTTGGCGGCCGTCTGCAGGGCGCTCATGACGTTGGCGCCGGCAGAACTCTGGCGCTCGTCGGAGAGCTGCATCCGGAAGCGGCCCTCTATGGTCGTGTTCGGACTGACCTTGAAATAGGGCGTCGCGTAGACCGCGATGCTTTCATTCGTCGTCCAGGCTTCGCCCTTGGCGTTATCGGACTGGAAAGTGGCGGAGAACAGCGCCTTGGTGGTCTTGATGTCGGGGTTTGAAATGTCGAATTCCGCAATCAGCGTCCGCGTCACGCTGCGCGAGCCTGATACCGTGCGCTGGAACCAGTTACGGCTTTCGCGGTCGTAATTGCGTGTGTCATCCTTGGATTTGCGCCCGCCTGCGGCCACACCCTCGATGTCGTAACTGTCGGGATCGAGGGTGACGATCTGGATGCGGGTGTAGCGGTCCTGCAATTGCGGGCCGTATCCGGCGATCAGCACGTCCTGCTCGATGGCCACATCGATATAGGGCAGGAAATCCTGCGCCGGGCTGATCGAGCGGTTGCGCAGGGCTTCGCGGACATCCGCCTGGCTTCCGGGGGATCCGGCACCCGTGGACGGAAGCGATTCAATGTATTCGTACCAGTCGGGCAATTCGCCGGAACTGCGGTCGGGCATGGGCGGAGGCGGCGGAGGCGGCGGGGGAGGCGGCGGCGCGGGCACCGGGTATGGCGCCGCCGGGGGCGCGGCATCCGGCGTGCTGGAGCAGGCCCCCAGCACCAGGAGCGATGCAAAGGCGATACGGCTGGTCAGATAAAGGCGTTCACGCATAGTCTTGTCCCCCAGACTGTTGTGCTCAGGCCACCACGGTTAACAGGTTGGCTGTTGATTGGCGAGCCTGGTGCCCGTGCGGTGAAAACGGGATAGGTATTGTTACCTGTGTTGCGCGCAGAGTTTACATACCGCGCCTTTACGGCCTTCATATTGCAGTGCAATAAGCCCTTGCTCCGCAGTGGAGCGACCCCATATACTCACCGTGAGCAAAAGAGCTCGCGGTGTTCTGGAGGCCAGGTCCTTGATCCTCAGCATGCTCAAAGCAAAGCTTCACGGCGCAACGGTCACCCAGTGTGACCTGCATTACGAAGGCTCTGTTTCCATCGACCAGGACCTGCTCGATGCCTCCGGCATCCTGCCACACGAGAAGGTGGATATCTGGAACGTGACCAATGGCGCGCGTATCCAGACCTATGCGCTTGAAGCCCCGCGCGGCTCTCGCACAATCGGCGTCAATGGCGCCGCGGCCCGTCACTTCGCTGTCGGCGACACGGTGATCATCGCAGCCTTCTGCGGCGTGGAAGCCGAAAAAGCCCGCCAGCATGCGCCCACGGTCGTGCTGCTCGGCGACGGCAACGAGATCAAGCGCGCTTCCTGATTGCGTTGCCATACCGGCCGGCTTTGTTCGTCAGATTTCAAACGCGTCCAGGATAGGGCAGGTGTTCGATTTGCCCGCGGCGCATTCTGTCGCAAGCCTTTGCAGGCTTTGCCGGGCCCGCTGAAGCTCGGCAATCTGTTCGTCGAGCTTGGCCATCCGCGTCTGCGCCATCTCCCGTGCGCGCTGATGATCATGGCCTGAATCGAGGGCGATCAGTTCCCGGATCTCTTCCAGCGTAAATCCGGCCTGCTGGGCCTTGCGGATGAAGCGGAGACGGCGAACATCTTCAGTGTCATACCGGCGGATACCGCCGTCCCGCGAAGGCGTGCCAAGCAGGTTCCTGCGCTGGTAAAAACGGACGGTCTCCACACCGACCCCGCCGGCCTGGGCAAGTTTTCCGATGGTCAGCATCTTTTCCCCTTGATTCCGTACTATGGTACAGAACCTATATGCAGGCCGACCTGCTCCGCGACAATTGAAAAAGGAGACGCAGAAATGTCGGAACTTTCTGAAAAATCAGGTGCCGCCAAAACGGCGCGCCTCTACCGGATGATCATGCCGGGGCATACCTGTCCTTATGGATTGAAGGCAAAAGACTTGCTGAAACGCTCGGGCTACGAAGCTGAGGATCATCCCCTCACCACCCGGGACGAGGTGGATGCCTTCAAGGCAAAACATGACGTTGCCACCACCCCGCAGATATTCATCGGCGGGGAGCGCATCGGCGGTCATGATGATCTCCGCCGGTTTCTCGGCAAGCGCGTGGCTGACCCAAAGGCGCCAAGTTACCGGCCGGTCTTCGCCCTGTTCAGCATGACCTTTCTGATGGCCCTCGCGGCAAGCTTTGCCGTCTACGGAACACCTCTGACCATTCGGGCCGCCGAATGGTTCATCGCCTTCAGCATGGCGGTGCTCGCCCTGCTCAAGCTGCAGAATGTCGAGAGCTTTGCCACGATGTTCCTGAACTACGACCTGCTGGCCAAGCGCTGGGTGCGGTATTCCTACATCTATCCCTTTGCCGAAGGGCTCGCCGGTATCCTGATGATTGCCGGCGCTCTCATATGGCTATCTGTGCCCGTCGCGCTGTTTATCGGGACGGTGGGTGCGGTCTCCGTCGTCAAGGCCGTCTATATCGACCGGCGGGACATCAAATGCGCCTGCGTCGGCGGGTCGAGCAATGTGCCGCTGGGCTTTGTCTCGCTGACCGAGAACCTGATGATGATCGCCATGGCGATATGGATGGCGCTTGGCGCGTTCGGACTGCTGCCTGGCTGGGCGCATCAGATGTAGGTCGCCAGGCACCGGGGCAATTTCTATGAAATAGCGCCGGCGTGAGCCTGTTGTGATGAGGGGGTTTTCTTCCCCATCACTTCGGCAATGATCTCGACCGAGCGGCGGCGCTTCTCGGGATCATACATGTCCGAGACGATCATCAATTCGTCAGCCTGCGTACGTGTCAGCAGGGCATCAATGCCCTTTCGGACGGTATCGCGGGCGCCGATGATGCTGAAGTTCAGCATGGCAGAAGCCTGGGCGCGCTCCTGCGGGGTCCAGTAGGTGTCGATGTCGTCAATCGGCGGCTGGGTCAGCTTGCGCTGGCCCCGCACGAGGTTGGCAAACGACATCTGCTGGGATGTGGCGAGATAGCGGGCTTCCTCGTCCGTTTCGGCCGCGATGATGTTCACACCGATCAGCGCATAGGGCCTGGCCATCTTCTCGTTCGGCCTGAAGCGCGAGCGATAGATGCTCAGCGCCTGGTCGAGTGACTGCGGGGCAAAGTGGGAGGCAAAGCCGTAAGGCAGGCCAAGCTCGGCCGCGAGCTGGGCGCCGAAGAGGCTGGAGCCAAGGATCCAGAGCGGGATGTTGGAATTTGATCCGGGTACGGCTTCAATCCGCTGGCCGGGCTGGACGGGCCCAAGGAACATCTGCAGCTCGATCACGTCCTGGGGGAAGCGTTCGGCCTCTTCCGGATGAACACGCAGGGCGCGCAAGGTAAGCTGGTCTGTGCCCGGCGCGCGGCCGAGGCCGAGATCAATGCGGCCGGGATAGAGCGCGTCGAGCGTGCCGAACTGTTCGGCGATGATATAGGGCGCATGATTGGGCAGCATGATGCCGCCGGCGCCGACACGGATGGTCCTGGTTCCAGCTGCGATATGGCTGATGACGAGGGACGTCGCCGCCGTGGTGACGGTGGGCATATTGTGGTGCTCGGCTACCCAGAAGCGCTTGTAGCCGAGGTTTTCGGCATGCTGGGCGAGGCGCCGGGCGTCGTTGAGGGCGTCGGCGCGGGTGAAGCCTTCGCGGACACGGCCAAGTTCCAGGATCGAGAGTTCAGCCAAGAAGAGGCTCCTTCATCGTTGCCCGGTCTAGATAGGCATTCCGGGCCGGATACCAATGGGGCTTCAGAACCCGGCCGGCTTCGGCAATCCCGCAGACGACAGGCAAATCGCCTTGAACCGCTCTCCCATCTGTTGCGGGTCAATCAGGCGCTGGGCGGCATTGTAGATCGCCTCGGCCTGGTCGGGATTGGCCTGGATCAGCTGGTTGAGACGGGCCTGCGCGCCAAGGCCGAGCAGGAACATGCCCTGCGGCGTGGGCCCGGCGACATTGAGGCCGACACTGGCAGCCAGACGCGCGAAGCGGCCAAAGTCCACGTCGACGGTCAGATCGCTCGCGCCCGGGCTTTCCAGCGGCGAAACCTGCCGGCCTTCGCGATAGGCGCGCAGCGTGTCCCCCGGCGCGCGGTCCACCGGGCCATAATCGATAAACAGGGCGCAGAAGGGGTCTGCGCGGGAAACAAGGTCTGCGGTGATCAGGTCGAGCCCGGACTGGACTTCGACGACATCGCCGGTCAGCGCGGTGCCCATCGGCGGGCGCGGCTCATCGGCGGCAAGGCCCATGATGAGCTTGCGCTCGGAAGACAGCCCGATGACGCATTCGCGCCATTGCGCGCCATCGCGGCGGAACTGGCGAGCGGGCAGGCAGTCCAGGTACTCGTTCGCCACCAGGATCATCGGCCCGGCGGGCACCTGCGAAAGCTGGGCGGCGAAGGACGGCGCATAGCGTTTCAGCCGCTCGGTCTGCAACAGGCGCAAGGCCGGGCTCGGCTCGATCAGGGTGAGCTGCAGCGCGCTGAGGAAAGCCTCCCCACCGGCGATGGCAGCGATCTTGAGCGCGTCATGCATCAGCAGGGCGCGGCCAGGGCCGATCTCGACCAGATTGAACGGGGCAGGTTCGCCCATCGCGCGCCATTCATGGACGATCCAGAGACCGACAAGTTCGCCGAATATCTGGCTGGTTTCCGGCGCGGTCGTGAAATCCCGGCCAAGGCCGGGGCGGGCCGCGTAGTATCCCTCCCTGGGGTCATGCAGGGCAATCTGCATGTAAACCGAAAGGGGGATGGGCCCATCCGTTTGGATGAGACGGATCAGCCTTTCTTCCAGCGTCATGCTTGGGGCGCGCCCACCGGCGGCTTGCGCAAAGCGTTCCAGACGAGCCAGGCCCCGCCGAGCCACATCGGCACCGACAGGATCATGCCCATGGTCAACCATTCGGGCAGGCCGCTGACGAAGGCGTCAGGTTCGCGGAAATTCTCGGCAATCGAGCGGCCGATGCCATAGAACAGGAGAAACAGTCCCGCCACGAGGCCGGGACGCTTCAGGGCGCCGAACTTCCAGATCAGGATTGACAGCACCAGGAGCGGCAGCCAGCCCTCCAGCACAGACTCGTAAAGCTGGCTGGGATGGCGGGCGAGTTCGTCGCCGCGATAAACCCAGTCGCCGGTCTCCCAGTTATAGGCGGGCGGCGTGGAGCCGGGCACGAAGCCTTCAGGGAAAACCATACCGACAGAGGCGTCGGTCGGGCGGCCGTAGAGTTCGGCGTTCGTGAAATTGGCGATGCGGACAAGGCCGATGCCGATGGGCGCCGTGACGCCGGCAATATCCCCCACTGAGAACAGGTTGACGCCGCGTTTGGCCGCAAACCACCACAGCACGACCGCCACACCGAGAATGCCGCCATGGAAGGCCATGCCCCCGTCCCAGATTCGCAGGATCGCGAGCGGGTCGGCTGCCAGCACGTCCATCTGGTAGGGCACCATATAGAACAGCACATAGCCAAAACGCCCGCCCAGGATGATACCGATGATGATCCAGAACATCAGGTCATCGAGGCCGTCCTTGGTCAGTGGCGCAGTCCCGCCGAAGAGGTCGGGCCGCTTGAGCAGCTGCATGCCATACCACCAGGCCAGTCCGATCCCGGCGATGTAACCGAGCGCGTACCAGCGCAGATGGAAGGTGCCAAGGCCGATGAAGCTTAAATCGAGCGAGAAGAGCGCCGGGCTCCATTCGGGGAACTTCAGGGCGGCTTCCCCCATGAAAATCGTCAGTGCGGCGAGCAGTTCGGTCATGCGGCGTCTTTTCCCTGTCTGGCCGGCATCCTATCTGTTAGGTCACCAGCTTACCCGGGCGAAGGAGTAGCCGCATGGCCAGCACAAATCCACTGCTTGATGACATCGCAGGCCTGATGACCGGCGCCCTCGGCGCCGCCCGAGCGGCGGGCGAAGAAGCCAAGACCGCGGCGCAGGCCCGTGTGCGGGCCCTGATCGCTGATATGGACCTTGCCGGGCGCGATGAAGTCGAAGCCCTGAAGGCGATTGCCACGGCGGCGCTCGACCGGGTCGATGCCCTTGAGGCGCGGATTGAGGCCCTTGAGGCCGGAAAATCCACCGAAAGCTGAGCGTTAACTGCTTATGAACTTTGACATAGCCGGTGCCTCCGGCGTTGAGTGGTGTTGGATTTGGGGAGCGAATCCGGCACCGTATGCCAATCTCAACGCGGAGGCCCGCCCATGAGCCTTGAACTTAGCCGCAGCGACCTGCTGGCAATTGACCCTCTCGATGTCGTGGAAGACGTGCTCGAAGCCGCTGGCTGGCCAGCCGAACGTGACGAAGAAGGCACCCTCCAGGTGGTCGCAGAGACACGCTGGGGCGATATGGGCGCGCTGTTTGCCCACCGGCCCGAACCCGCCGCCGTACATTTCTCCATGACGCTCGACGTGAAACCGCAGGACGGTAAACGCGCCGCGATCAATGAGCTGGTGATCCTCGCCAATGAGCGCCTCTGGATCGGGCATTTCGATTTCTGGGCGGATGATGGCGTGATCGTGTTCCGCTACACTTTCCCGATGGAAGGCCGTGAGGAGCTCTCGGAAGGCGAAGTGCGCGCTGTTCTGGCCGCCTCCATCAGCGCGGCTGACCGGTTCATTCCGGCATTCAATTTCCTCGTCTGGGCTGGCAAGTCTCCGCGCGAGGCAATCGATGCGGTAATGTTTGAAACCCACGGCGAAGCCTGAGCTGAGCCAGATGAAGCCTGCCGCGTCCCTGACCCTTGTTGGCGCAGGCCGCATGGGCTCGGCGCTGCTCGACGGTTGGCTGAAAGGCCCGGCCCGCGACATTTCCGTGATCGAGCCTTCGCCCCAGGCCGGGATCAAGGCCCTGGCAGACGCAGGCCGCATCCACCTCAATCCCGCCCCGTCCGAAAGCGCCATCATCGTGCTGGCGGTAAAGCCCCAGCAATTTGCGGCCGTGTCGGAACAGGCCAGGGCGTTTGTCGGTCCAAAATCTGTCGCCATCTCGATCATGGCGGGCGTGCGCCTCGCGCAGCTTGCCCGGCGCCTCGGTACAGACCGGGTCATCCGCGCCATGCCCAATACGCCCGGAGCCATCGGGCAGGGCGTCACGGCATTCACAGCGCCCCCGGGCGCGAAGCCCGCCGATCTTTCTGCCGCACGCGAGCTCCTCGCTCCACTGGGCGATGTGCACGGCCCGGTGGACGAAGGCCTGATGCCGGCCGTTACGGCGCTGTCGGGTTCCGGCCCGGCCTATATTTTCCTGCTGGCCGAAGTCATGGCCGAAGCCGGCATCGCGCAGGGCCTTCCCAGGGATCTCGCGCTCAGCCTCGCGCGGCGCACGGTAGAGGGCGCCGCTGCCCTCATGGCGCAGAGCGGCGATAGCCCCGAAGCGCTCCGCAAAGCAGTGACCTCACCCCGCGGAACCACGCAGGCGGCTCTTGACATCCTCATGGACACAGGTGGGATGCCCGCCTTGTTCAGGAACGCCCTCAGCGCCGCCGCCGCTCGCGACCGGCAGCTGTCCCAGGAGGCGGACTGACCTCAGCCGGAGGGAGTTCAGGTGGCCACCACCGACACAGTCATTGAGAAGGGATTGCTCGCAGCCCTCGACCTCGCGGCTGAAAAACCGTGGTCCGAGATCACGCTGGCAGAGATCGCCGGCCGCGCAGGGCTGACCCTCCAGGATTTTCACCGGGTTGGCGCCCGCGAGGATATCGTCGAAGCGCTCGACGGCTATTTCGATCGCGCCATGTCGGCCGAGGGCGTTCCAGAGGAATCCTCGGCGCGTGAGCGCCTGTTTGACGTGATCATGAAACGGTTTGAGGCGATGGAGCCTTACCGCGCCGGTATCCGTGAGCTGATGAAATTCCGCGAGACATCGCTGACCCATGTCGTGCGCCTGCCGGCTCATCGCCACGCAACAGCCGCCTGGGCGCTCGCCAGCGCCGGCATAGATGATGATACCGGCGCCCCCGCGAGCCTGAAGCGGATCGCGATTGCCTTCGTGATTGCCGAAACAGAACGCGCCTGGCGCAGGGAAAAGAGCGCTGATTTTGCCCTCAC
The DNA here is from genome assembly GCF_018402285.1 of Hyphomonas sp. Lineage (GTDB taxonomy): Bacteria > Pseudomonadota > Alphaproteobacteria > Caulobacterales > Hyphomonadaceae > Hyphomonas. Next base: position 275,051 of record NZ_JAGYJH010000002.1, read on the forward strand.
CATGGCCTCGCTCGACAAGGGCCTGCGCCGCGCCGAGGACCGCCTCGGCCAGCTGCGCCGCTTCACCGGGCGCAAACCCAGCACAACCGACACAACAGATAATCCTGACAAGGGGGAAGCATGAGCCGTCCGGGCCTAGATACAAATCCGCTGGAGCTTGGGCCGGACTGGTTCAACACATTGTTCGCGGAGATCGGCATTGATGCCGAGGTGAAATCCCTGACGTCCAAGTCGATCGGTACAGGCCAGATCGGCGAAAATGTGCGTTTCGTCTTCGAATATGCCAAAGCAGGCCCGGGAGCGCCAAAGACGCTTGTCGGGAAATTCCCGTCCAGCAACGAAACCAGCCTGATGGCTGCCAAGATGCTGAACCATTACAAGCGCGAAGTGCATTTCTACCGCACCTTTCCGAAGGTGGCCGGCCGTATCACGCCAAACGCGCTGTATACGGATTATGACGAGGCGACCAACCGCTTCGCCCTCATCATGGAAGACATGGCGCCGTCCGAACAGGGCGACCAGCTGAAAGGCTGTAACCTGGTGGAAGCCAGGCTCGCCCTGTCTGCTGCGGCCGTGCTGCATGCCGCGCACTGGGAAGATCCTTCGCTCGACGATTATGACTGGCTGCAGGGCTCCGCCAAGGCGCCTCCGCCGGGGCTCGGGCCCGAACAGGTCGCCGGTCTCTGGGGCGCGTTCAAGGAACGCTACGCTGCCCATCTCACGCCGGATCAGATCGAAGTGGGCGATGCCTACGCGGCCAGTCTGCCCAAATGGGGCGACAGCTATGCCGGCCCGTTTGCATTGACCCACTCGGACTTCCGCCTCGACAACATGCTGTTTGGCCCTCCCGGCGCGAACAAGCCGCTCGCCGTGGTCGACTGGCAGACAGTTGGCAAGGGCGCCCCCGCCAATGACATTGCCTATTTCATCGGCGCAGGTCTCACCCGCGAAGACCGCCCCAGGCATGAGCAGGCGCTGCTGCGCTACTATCACGACTGCCTGAAGGCTGAAGGCATCACCAGCTACAGCTTTGAAGACCTCTACCAGCATTACCGCTGGTTCTCCTTCTATGGCATCTCGGTGGCCTTCGCCGCCGCGATGATCGTCAAGCAGACCGAGCGGGGCGACGAAATGTTCCTCACCATGCTGCGGCGCCACTGCGCCCAGGTGCGCGACAACAATTCGCTCGAACTGCTGAAAACCCTCGCCTGAAACCTGGGCCTGACGGCAAAGCGTTCATTTCGAGGTTCCCCTTGTTAAGACCGCCCTCCAGAAGGGCGGTCTTTCTGTCTGTCCTGTCATCATCAAGGCGGTAAAAAGGCTGCAAAAGCCCCTTCGTCCCGCGCTGGAACAGCTTTGCAAACACTGTCCTAACGCAGCCTGCCAAACTGTCTTTTGAGGTTAGGGCCGGGCTTAAACTCACCTGTGTAAGGTCGATCCTACAGACCCCGGAGAAGCCGGGTGTCGTGCCATTGCCAGGAACAGGTTACGCACATGGAAACGCAGAACGCTCGCCCCATCAGCGTCAAGGGGCCGGACGGCCAGAAGATGACTCTGGCTGATCTGCCTTCGCCGAACATTTCCCGCTGGGTGACCCGCCGCAAGGCAGAGGTCGTGGCTGCCGTTACGGGCGGTCTGCTCACACGGGAAGCTGCCTGCGAACGCTACAACCTCACGGCTGAGGAATATGAGGCGTGGGAACGCCTGTATGCCCGCCACGGGGCCAAGGGTCTCCGGACCACCCGCCTTCAGCAGTACCGGCGTTAATCAGGTATTAGCCACGTTAACCCGGCCTTAGTGCCGGGAATCTAGCCTCTCCGGATGTGTCGCGGCCCTCAAGTCAGCGGCCGTTCGGAGGGGTTGATGGCGTTCAGTCAGGCGACAGTTGGCGGGCAGACGGGCAAGGCCATCCGGCTTGCCGCGCTTGCAGCCCTGTTTCTGGCGCTTTCCCTGTGCGTCTGGCGCGCTTCCAGCCTGCTCACGAGCGCCGGACCCGAGCCCAAAAGCCCCGCAGAAGCCTCCCTGGCGCGCCTGATCGACCCCGTTGCCGGACCCGGAAATTCCCGAATATCCATCGCTTTCAACGCCGAAGGCGGACGCACCGTCTTCGTGCTTCTGGATATGCCTGCTGCGCCAGTCGCCGGCGATTTGCAGCGCATCCTGCCCGCAGCGGCCGGTCTAGATCCTGCGCGCGGCGACACGCTGCTCATCGAGCAGGCCGCCTTTGCCCGTGGCCTTCCCGGGCGCCCGGACACCGCCGCCTGGCTTGAACTTTGCGCCCTTGGGCTGATTTCCCTCATTTCTGCCGGCATCGCGCTGGCCACCCTGCGTTTGCCGGCCGCGCCCCCGCTGGCGGCCCATCGGCCTGAAACAGACCGGGCCATTCCCGAAGCACGCGGGGAAACCCTGCGGGCCTTGCGGCCGGTGGCCCCGCCGACGGCGACAGAGGCCGGCGACGTGGCCCAGCTTGATCCTGCCCGGGGCGCAGAAGTCCTGCGCAGCTGGATGCGCGGCCGTGAGGAGGTCTCGTGACGCTCCCTGCCACGCTTTCCCGCCCCCCTGACAGCGGAACGCTGCGCGCAGCCCGGCTGATGCGTGCGCTCGGCCCGGACGCTGCCGGCATCTGGGCCGAGCTCTCGCCGGCTGAAACCCGAGAACTGACGGCCGCCATGGATTTCCTGGCCGATGATCCCGTCGCCGAGGCAGACGCCGCGCGCCTCTTTGCTGAAGCTGCCCGGCGGTTTGGTCAGGCCGGCCAGTTTCCCGCGAGCAGCCAGCACCGGCACAAGGATATCTGGTCCGCGCTCTCGGCCCTGCCGGTGGAAACCCTCGCCGCGCTGGTGTGCCCGGAGCGGGCCTCGAACGTTGCCCTCATTCTCTCGCGCCTCTCCAGCGAGACCTCCGCGCGGGTTCTGCGGGCGCTGCCGCCGTCACTGGCGGTCGAGGCCATGCAGCGCCTCCTGCATCTGGGCACGCCCAGCGCGTCAGCGCTGCAAAGTCTTGAAGACTATCTCACCCGCCGCCTGCCTGCGCTGGCCTGTGAAGGCGCCCGTGGCGGGCATGAGCGCGTCGCGCGCATCTTCGACCAGATGGATACCCGCGCCGAGACAGTCTTCCTGGCCGCGCTGGAAAGCGCCGAGCCGGGCGCCGGCAAGAAAGTGCGTGCCCTGATGTTTACCTTCGATGACCTTGCGGGCCTGGACGCAGGCGGCATGCAGACGCTGCTTTCCAGTGCTGACCGCGGCGTCCTTGTCCTCGCCCTCAAAGGCGCGCGCGATATGACCGCCGCGGCCTTCTTCGCCAACATGACCCAGCGCGCAGGCGATCTGCTGCGCGAGGAAATCGCCGCCCTCGGCCCCCTGCGCCGCAGCGAAGTCGAGACCGCCCGCCAGGAGATCGTGAGCCTTGCACGCCAGCTGATCCAGCGCGGCGAGATACGGGGCAGCGCCGCAAAGGGCGCCATCGAGGACGAGTTGATCGAGTGATGCCGCAAACCGCCCGCACCCTCTCGGCATTTGATTTCCGGCCGGATTTTTCCGCCCCGCCTGCTGAAGCCGGCGAAGTGCGCCTGTCGGCTGAAGAGGTTGTGGCGCTGATCGCCAGGGTGCGCGCCGACACCCTGGCCGAAGTCTCCCGCCAGGAGGCGCAGGAAACGCTCGACCGGCTCGACCGCGTCACCGCAACGATGCGGGACGTGCTCTGCGATCTCCTGAAGCTGATGCAGCTGGTGGAGGCAGCCACGGATGCAGACGAGACGCGCAGCCACCTGCGCGCCACGGTGACCGGCCTTGCCCAGCGGCTGCTCGACGGGCAGGGCGACCTCTTTGGCCTCACAAGAGACCTCAGCGAAAAGCTGGACAATGCCCCCTCCGCCGGGCGAAGGATGGGGCAATGACCGAGCCGAAGAATCCCGCGCTTGAGAAGATGCTCCTGGATGTGCCCGTCCGTGTGGACGTCGTGCTGGGCGAAGCCCGCATTCCGATGGAGGAGCTGCTGGCGCTTTCGCCGGGCGAAATCGTCGCGCTGGAACGCCAGACCAATGAGCCTGTGGATATCTATGTCTCCGGCCGCCTCGTCGCGCGTGGCAAGCTGGTCGTGTCTGACGGGCAGTTGGGCGTCACCCTCTCGGAAATCATCGATTCCCGTCCGGAAGCGGCCTGAAATTAGTTACATCTGGAACTAATTTCGTTTCGGGCGTATAGTTGCGGCCATGGACACAGCCTTTGCAAAGAATCGCTATCACGGCGCCCCGCGCGCGGCCGATTTTACCATCGACCAGGCGTGGGAAACCTATTCGGCAGCCGAGCATGACCGCTGGGACCGCCTCTTCCGGCGCCAGAAAGAGATCACCAGGGGCCGCGCCTCACAGGCTGTTCTCGACGCCATGCACCAGCTTGAGCTCTCGCCGTCGGGCATTCCCCATATGGGCGCGCTGTCAGACAAGCTGGAACAGATCACCGGCTGGCGCGTCGTTCCGGTCGCAGAGCTTGTGCCAGATGAAGTCTTCTTCGATCACCTTGCCAACCGCCGCTTTCCGGCGGGCGCCTTCATCCGTCCGGAAGAAGAGTTCGACTATCTTCAGGAGCCGGACATTTTCCACGACATCTTCGGCCATGTGCCGATGCTGGCCAACCCGGTGTTCGCCGACTTCATGGAAGCCTATGGCAAGGGCGGCCAGCGCGCGATGCGCCTCGGCCAGCTGCACAATCTGGCACGGCTTTACTGGTACACGGTCGAGTTCGGCCTGATCCAGGAAGATGACGGTCTGCGCATCTATGGCGCGGGCATCCTCTCCAGCCCTCAGGAAACCGTGTTCGCACTGGAAGACGCCAGCCCCAACCGCGTCGGGTTTGATCTCAAACGCCTTATGCGGACGAAATACATCATCGATGATTTCCAGCAGACCTATTTCGTCATCCCGAGTTTCGAGGCGCTCCTGGAAACCTGCTACAGAGATTTCGGTGACGTTTACACCGAGGTAAAGGGCCTGCCCGACTTTGAAGCCAATGAACTGGCCCCCGGAGACGATGTCATCACGCGCGGCACGCTGGATTACTTCCGGGCAGGCGGGCGCAAGGCCGCCAAAGCCTAGTCCCCACCACCCTTCCGGGCGGTCTGTTTGGGATCATGCTTGGGCGCCGGCGCCAGACGCATCACTTCTGTCTGGAACCGCTCATCATCTCCCGCCAGCAGGAAGGGCAGGGCCTTGCAGATGGCGTCCGTCATGGGATCAAACCATTCCAGGTCCACCTTGTGGAAATCCGACAGCACATGCGGCATCACCATCGCCTTGTCGCCGGGATGGCCCACGCCGATCCGGATACGGCGGAAATTCTCGCCGATATGCGCCATCATCGAGCGCGCGCCATTGTTCCCCGAATGCCCGCCGCCGCGCTTTACCCGCAGGCGGCCCGGCGCCAGGTCGATCTCGTCATGGAACACGGTCACGTCTTCAGGCTGCAGCTTGTAGAAGGTCAACGCCTTCGAGATAGCCCGGCCGGTCTCGTTGTAGAAAGTCTGCGGCTTGATCAGCAACACACGCTGGCGGCCATTGGCGGTATCGACGCTGCCCTCTGAAATCTCGGCCTCGAACTTGGCGCGCCACGGCCCGAAGCCGAAGGCGTCATGGATACGGTCAACCACCATGAAACCGGCATTGTGCCGGTTCTTCGCGTATTTGGCGCCGGGATTTCCCTGGCCTGAGAGGATCAGCATGACGGTTTGCTCCTGACAGGGGCCGCCGAATCAAAGAGGCCGCCAGCTTGTGACTGGCGGCCCCCGAATTGTCCAGAAAGGATCAATCCTTCTTGGGCGCGGCCACCTTGGTGGCAGGCACTTCTGCAGCACCCGCTGCGTCCTCAGCCGCATCTTCTGCCTGGGCCTTGCCGCCGCGGCCAGCGATGGTCGCGATGGTGAAGTCGCGGTCGGTGATGGTCGGCTCAGCGCCTTCCGGCAGCTTGATGCTGGAGATTTTCACATTGTCGCCGACTTCCAGCTTGGAGATGTCAGCTTCGAGCGCTTCGGGGATCTTGCCAGCCGGAACGTTGAGTTCGACCGAGTGGCGGACCACGTTGAGCGTGCCGCCCTTCTTGAGGCCCGGCGAAACTTCCATGCCGGTGAAGTGAACGGGCACTTCGACCCTGATGATCTGGTCGAGTTTCACGCGGCGCAGGTCAACATGCATCGGCTGGTCAGAGACCGGGTGCATCTGGATGCCCTGTGGGATGACCAGCTGGCGCTCGCCCTTGTGGATGAGCGTCGCGGTGGAGTTCAGGAACTGTCCCGTCTCGATCGCCTTGATAACTTCGTTTTTCTTCAGGCTGATGGCCACCGGGTCGATGTCGCCGCCATAGAGAACGCCGGGCACGAAGCCCTGCTTGCGGGCTTCACGGGCGCCGCCGGTGCCGGTGCGTGCGCGCACTTCGACATTGAATACGATCTGAGTTTTGGACATTTTGTTTCCTTTCGCCCTGGACCGTGCCTTCCGTAAGGTAAGGTCGGAACCTGACACGCACGGCCTTGCGCCGCCGTTTCTGAAGGGCGGCCTATACGCGGGAAGCGCCGGATTGGCAAGTTATGCCCGCAGAGGCGCCTGAACGGCGCAAAATCAGGGCGTTCAGGCGCCCCGGAAACATTCCGCCACCTCGCCCATCCAGTTCTGAACGGCCTCCTTCTGCGCGTCGGGCGATTTGCCGTTGCGCACCAGGACCAGGTCCAGCTCCGGCACCAGAACGGTGTATTGCCCCTCATAGCCATTCGCCGAGAAGCTGCCCGGCCCCGCCATGCCAAGCCACCAATGCGCGCCATAGCCCAGCCGCTCGGTCGCAGGCACAGGCGTCGGCGTTCGCGCATAGTCCACCCAGCCTTCCGGCAGGATGCGCCGCCCGTCCCAGACGCCGTCGCGCAGGTAGAGAAGGCCGAAGCGGGCAAAATCCCGAGCGGTACAGTAGCAGAAGGACGAGCCGATGAAGGTGCCCGCCTTGTCAAACTTCGGCTGGGCCGAGCGCATGCCCAGAGGGTCAAACAGCTCCCGGACCATGAATGCCCCGAACGCCTCGCCCGACGCGCCAAGGCCAAGCGCCGCGGCCCTGGCGACGAGGTTGCTCGTCCCGCTCGAATATCTCCAGAAGCTGCCGGGCGGATGGATCAGCGGAGACTTTGCGGCATAGGCGGCGACATCTTCCTTGCCGGAGCCAAACAGCATCTCGATCACATCGGAGACGCCGGCATCAACATAGTCCTCGGCAAATTTCAGCCCGCTCGACATGCGCAGGAGCTGGTCCAGCGTGATCGCGCGACGCGGATCATCCAGGCTCTGCCATTCGGGCACGTCCGCCGGGGCGTAGATGTCGATCTTTCCCTCGCGCAGGAGGATGCCGATAAGGGCCTGGGTGATGCTTTTGGCCTGCGACCAGGAGTGATGTGTGCTTTCGCTGTCAAAGCCGGTCCAGTAGCGTTCCGCAACGATCCGCCCGCCCTGCACGGCGAGGAAGGCGTGGGTCTCTCCCATGATTTCCGGCGCAGGATCGCTGAAGGCGCTGTTGAGAAGGGGCGTGAGCCTAGCGGCGACCTCTGACGTGAGCGGCCCCTCCGGCCAGTCTTGCGTGGGCCAGGGCACACCAGATGGCTGGGGCGGGAGGGGGGGAAGGCTTTGTCTCGGCTTATCCGTTGCGGGCATGGCCCCTTCTAGCGCACGGGCAGGCCGTTGTCGAAGGTGTTCCAGACATCGGCGCGCCAGTCGGGCTGGGGCCGTTCGGTGACGACTTCGAAGACAAACCGGTCGCGCGCCACATTGCCAGCCTCGGCAGCTTCGATGGTGGCGGTGTAGACGCCGGGGGCGAGGTCTGCGGGAAGCAAATAGCGCCAGAGACGCGGCGAGCGGTCAGCAACAGAACCCGATGGCTGCGGCGGCAGCGGGCCTGCGGTGGCACGGCGCCCGCTGACAAGGCCCTGGGCAGCTTCATTGCCGGACCGGCTCTGCAGGGCGACGCGGGAGACCGACAATTGCCGGCTGACAGCATAGGGATCGGCAAAGGTCGCGCCGATCAGCGGGGCATCGCCGCGCATCGTCTGGGTGCGCTCCATCGGCATCGCCGGGCCGCCATTCAGCGACAGGGTGACCTGTGTGGCGGTCGAGCCGAGCCATAGGTTTGTGGTCAGCAGGGTGCCGCCGGAGAGGTCTTCGGGTGTGACGAGTTTGATGTCGGCCAGGTCATTGATCGAGACAGGTGGCACGGGATCGCGCGTCGCCGCAGGCTCGGCGCGCCAGGCCATGATCGCCTCATACCATGCGCGGAAGCCCGGCGTATTGAGCGAGACGGCCATCTCCCGTTCGCGGCTGGTGCCGAGGGGCACAAAATCAAGCGAGATATCCTCTGCGCCAAAGCCGAACTGGAGGTAGCCGCGCGGCTCACCGGTGCGCGAAAGCGACATCGGCACGCCGTCCATGTCAAAGTCGCCGTTCCACCAGCCGCCGGAAGCGGCGCCGGCTATGATGTGGGGGAAAGGCAGGGGCCCGGTGCCGACCGCTTCAGTCCAGCCTTCGAGAAGATCGCCCTGCTGCAACACTTCCAGCGTATGGGTGTGCCCGGAGAAGGATACCGCCGCGCGCCCTTCGGCGAGCGCATGGATTTCCGTGACATTGTCGGTCTGGTGCTGGCGGGACGTGTTGTCCACAAAAGACACGAACGGAATGTGGTGAAGAAAGACGATCCGGCGATCGGCCGGGGTTTCTGCGATCAGGTTGCTGAGCCAGGTCATCTGCGTCTCTCTCACGCGGCCGTTATAGGCTTTGCGCTCATCGCTGAGGCAGAAGTCGCGCTCCGGCAGGGCGGCATCCTCGCGCCCGCAGGGATAGACGACATTGTCGAGGGAGACAAACAGCGTGTCGGCGATCTCGAATGCGTAATAGGCCGGGCCATAGAGACGGCGCCAGCTGTCGGAGGAGTCGTCATCATGATCGGCGTCGAAGTCGAAATCATGATTGCCATGGACGTAATATTGCGGTGTGCGCATAGCCCCGCCGATGGCCTGCAGGCGCCCCAGCAAGTCCAGATCGTCGCCGACAACATCGCCGACGAAGATGGCGCAATCGGGCGCCACGTCCTGACTGACCACATCCTTCACAACGCTGTCGCGGAAATAGCCAAGCTCGTTATTGCTGTAGGTCTGGCTGTCCCCGATGACCAGGCAGCTGGCAGGACCGCTGCGCTCAGCCGGCATCAGCGGGAAATGGATCGCCTCGGGCAGCGGGCCGGTCGGCGGCAGGCCGCCGAAGCGCAGCGCTTTGGGCGTGCCGGCCGGCTTATGCTCATAGGCAAACTGCGGCACCCAGTTTTCGTCCGTCGGCGTACGCCAGCCAGAGGGCTGGATCACGGTTACCGACATGTCGGCCCGGGCCGGCAGGGTATAGCGCCCGTCGGCATCTGTGCGCACGACATCAAGTCCGTTGGAGACCAGCACGTCCCGAATGCCTGCCTCGCCGTCCTGGTAGCGGCCATCGCGGCTCTGATCGTGGAAGACACGGCCTGAGACGGTTTCGCGCGTGTCATCCGTTCCGGGGACCACGTCGATGCCGGCGAAATACGCTTCCAGCGCTGCTGCCGGACGGGCAGATATGGCCGGCTCAACCGGCGCAGCGGCCAGGGTGTCAGGCCGGTCTGGCGCAGGCACCTGGGTGGCGCAGGCCGAGACGAACAGGGCGGAGACGAGAAGCGAGGCGGAGGTGAGGCTGCGTGTTTTCATGCCCCTATCCTACAGGCTACCCTTGTCAGTTCTGTGAAACACCCGCCGATTTCTGTGATGGGGTAGGGACCCCGGCCCGTGCAGGCATGCCAAGCGCCTGCGCGCTTGCCCCGGCAGTGTTAGACCAAGGTCCACCTGTACGCAGGGTCCGGGCCGTCGCAGCGTGTCAGAAGCGGAATACCGCATGAGGCAGCATGGCCAGGGAGGAATGCAACATGTCAGAAAACCAGTCTGAAACCACGATCAGAGAAGAAGGGCCCGCAATCGACGGGAAGGCCTATTGGAAGGAGGTTATCCGGCTGACGCTGGCACTCCTGGCGATATGGTTCCTGGTCTCATTCGGCGCCGGCATCCTGTTTCGCGAATTTCTCGACGGCGTGAAGCTTGGCGGCGCGCCGCTCGGCTTCTGGTTTGCCCAGAACGGGTCGATCTACGCCTTCGTCGCGCTGATCTTCTGCTACTGCATCGCCATGAACCGCATCGAGCGGAAATACCGGATCGAAGGCTGAGGGAGGCGGACATGGACTGGACAATCTTCTGGGTCGTTTCGACCTTTGCGATATACATCGGTATTGCTGTCTGGGCGCGCGCCGGGTCGACCAATGACTTCTACGTCGCCGGCCACGGGGTCCACCCTGTCGTCAACGGCATGGCAACTGCCGCTGACTGGATGAGCGCGGCCTCCTTCCTCTCGATGGCGGGCCTGATCGCCATACTGGGGTATGGTGGCTCGGTTTACCTGATGGGCTGGACGGGTGGTTATGTGCTGCTCGCCCTTCTGCTTGCCCCGTTTCTGCGCGAGTTCGGCAAGTTCACGGTGCCCGATTTTGTGGGGGACCGGTATTACAGCGATACGGCCCGCCTTGTGGCTGTCATCTGCGCCCTCTTCGTATCCTTCACCTATATTGCCGGCCAGATGTCCGGCGTCGGCATCGCCTTCTCGCGCTTCCTGGGCGTGGACTTCAATACCGGTATCTTTATCGGTATGGGGATCGTCTTCATCTACGCCGTGCTGGGCGGCATGAAGGGCGTCACCTACACCCAGGTCGCACAATATGTGGTGCTGATCTTCGCCTATACGGTTCCGGCGATCTTCATCTCGCTGATGATCACGGGAAATCCCATCCCTCAGCTTGGCTTCCTTTCCAATGTGAAGGGCGAGGATGTGTCGATGATCCAGAAGCTCAGCGACACCCTGATCAGCCTCGGCTTTGCCGAATACACGACCACGAACAAAACCATGTTCGATGTGTTCTGCATCACCGCGGCCCTGATGTTCGGCACGGCGGGCCTGCCTCACGTCATCATCCGCTTCTTCACGGTGCCGCGCCCCAGCGACGCACGTCTTTCGGCCGGCTGGGCGCTGGTGTTCATCGCCCTGCTGTATACGGTTGCTCCCGCCGTCGGCGCTTTCTCGCGTCTCAATGTCATCAACACGGTCAACGACACCACCTATGTGGCACCCGGGGAAGACTATGCGGCCCAGGCCGCTGCGCTTGAAGCCGAAGGCGTGACGCCGTCCCCAGCCTGGTTTACCCGCTGGGAAATCACCAGGCTTGTCGGATTTGAAGACAAGAATGGCGACGGCATCATGCAGATGCGCGGGCCCAATGCCCCCGATGGCCTCGAAAATGAAGTTACCATAAACAACGATATTGCCGTCCTGGCGAGCCCTGAGATCGCGCAGCTGCCCGATTGGGTGGTCGGCCTGATGGTGGCGGGGGGGCTGGCAGCGGCGCTGTCGACAGCAGCCGGTCTCCTGATGGTGATCTCTTCTGCGGTCAGCCACGATCTTTGCCGGCGCACCTTCTTCAAGGGCATGTCGGACAAGAGCGAGTTGCGGGTGGCGCGCCTTGCCGCAGCAGGCGCCGTGATGGGGGCAGGCTTCATGGGCATCTATTCGGCCCAGCTTGCCTTCGTGGCACAGGTCGTGGCCTTTGCCTTCGGGCTGGCGGCGGCGTCCCTCTTCCCGGTGATCCTGCTCGGCATCTTCTGGAAACGGATGAACCGGGAAGGGGCCATCGCCTCAATGCTCACCGGCCTCGTCCCGACCTTCATCTACATCTGGCACTTCAAGCTGGGCGCCGGAAAGGATGCAGGTCCCTCAGAATGGTTCCTGGGTGTCTCGCCCGAGGGTATCGGCTTCGTCGTTATGATCGTCTCGATCATTGTGGGTGTCTTGGTGTCGCTCGCCACCAAAGCTCCGCCGCAGGACATTCAGGACCTTGTCGAGGACATCCGCGTGCCAGGTCAGCGCAGACCCCATGGTATCGCTGACAAAGGAATGGCCCCAGCCGAATAGGCCTCCTCCTCCTGCGCCTGTTCGGCGGCGGGCGGCCTCATCTGCGGGGCCGCCCGTTCCCGTTTTTGCCAAGGCGGCTTGCACGCAGGTGTTTGTCTGAGCAAAGCTCCCGAACGGAGGTTCCTGATCTGAAATGCCCGCCTGGCTGATCCTCACTGCAACGGCCATCTACATGGCGGGTCTCTTCGCCATTGCGGCGCGGGGGGACCGGGATGAAGAACGGCCGGGCTTCCGGCCAAACCGCTTCATCTTCCCGCTGGCGCTTGCCGTCTATTGCACGTCCTGGACGTATTTCGGCGCGGTCGGCTCGGCGGCGGCGAGCGGGTGGGACTATCTGCCGATCTATCTTGGCCCGGCGCTGGTCTTCCTGCTGATGCCAGGTCTACTCCGGCGTATCGGCGAAGTCGTCAAGCGCGAGAGCGTCTCCTCCCTCTCGGATTTTTTGTCCGCCCGCTATGGCAAGAGCCGGTCGGTCGGCGCGTTTGCAGCGGTGGCTGCAGTCATGGGCGGGCTGCCCTATATTGCGCTCCAGCTGAAATCCATCGGTATGAGTTTCGAAGCCTTTGCCGGGGCGGCCGGGCCTGGCTTTGCGCCGGGAGATGAGACCGTCCTCGTCACGGCGCTGGCGCTCGCGGCCTTCTCGGTTCTCTATGGCACGCGCTTTCCTGATGCCACACGTTCCAACACCGGACTGATGCGCGTCCTGGCGATCGAGGCGCTGGTGAAGATCGGCGCACTGGCCGGGGTCGCCATCCTGTCGCTGATCCTGCTCAGCTCGGGCGACATTCCGGCTGCACCAACGCTCACGAGCGTATTCCCCGCCGAGGCGCCGTCTGGCCGCTTCATTGCGATCACCTTGCTGTCCATGGCGGCAATTGTCTGCCTGCCGCATGAATTCCACGTTGCCATGATCGAACGGCGCCATGAGGGAGAGATGACGCTCGCCCGCTGGATCTTCCCGCTCTATTTGTTGATCACCACCATCGTCGTGGTGCCGATTACCCTGGCGGGCCTTGGTCTGTTTGCAGGAGCATATCCGGCAGATTTGTTCGTGCTCCAGCTGCCGCTCTCTCAGGGCAATGACCTGCTTGCCACCTTCGTGTTTCTCGGTGGCTTTTCGGCGGCCACAGGCATGGTGATCGTCTCGACCATCGCCTTGTCGAACATGGTCACGAATGACCTGATCGTGCCGGCCCTGATGCGGTCGGGCAACCTCTCAGGCTTCAGCGCGAATGCCGGCGCGCGCCTCGTCACCACCCGCCGCATCGTGATCGTAATGCTGCTCCTGCTGGCATATTGCTATTACCTGCTGGCCGGTCCGGGCGATGCGCTTGCGCAGATCGGTCTTCTGGCCTTCGCGGCTGCGGCGCAGTTTGCCCCGGCGATCATCGCGGCAGTCTACTGGCGCGGGGCGCGGCGCGGCGGCGTGCTCGCCGGGCTGATCACCGGGATGGTTGTCTGGCTCTACACCCTGTTCCTGCCGTCCATCCTTGGCTGGCACGCTGTAAGCGCGCAGATGCCCGGTTGGCTCGACCCGCACGCCCTATTCGGGCTCAGCTTCGATGACCCGCTCACTCATGGCGCGGTGTGGAGTCTCGGGCTCAACATCGCGCTGATGGTCGTCATTTCCTTCCAGGCGCGGGAGCGGCTGCGCGACCGGGTCCAGGCGGCGGCCTTTGTCGGTATCAGCGACGGCGATCAGCATGAGGAAGGCTATGCCACCACCGTGCGCGGTGCCTCGCCCAATGGCCTGAAGACCCTGGCCGCGCGGTTTCTGTCCGCCGAGGCCGTCGACCACGCATTTGAAGAGTTTGCCCGCGCCAGCGGGATTGTTTCAGCGGGCGACGAGCCGGCTGACGGGAGGCTCGTTCAGCGTACGGAACGTCTACTGGCCAGCGCGCTTGGGGCCTCTTCGGCGCGCATCGTGCTGGCCTCCGCCATCGGCGGAAAGAATGTTGCTCTGCCCGATGTCCTCTCCATGCTGGATTCACGCACCCAGGCAGAGCGCTTCGAGCGGCACATGTTGCAATCGATGCTCGAAAACATCGCCCAGGGCATCAGCGTCGTGGATTCCGATCAGAAACTCGTCGCGTGGAACTCCGCCTATATAGAGCTTTTCCAGTATCCCCCGGAGCTCTGCCGGATTGGGACGCCGGTCGAGAAGCTGATCACCCACAACATCGCCAGCGGTTGGATCGGTGGCAATGCCGATCAGGAAATCGGCCGCCGGATCCATCATATGAAGGCGGGCGGGCCACACACACGGGAGCGGCAGATCCCCGATGGCCGCTGGCTGCGTATCACTGGCGCGCCGATGCCGGGCGGGGGCTATGTCACCACCTTCACCGACATCACCGCTGACAAGCTGCGCGAGCGCGCCCTGATCGAGGCGAATGAAACACTGGAAGAGCGCGTGCGCAAGCGTACGCAGGATCTGGAACGCCTCACAGCAGATCTGGTTGTCGCACGGCAGGCGGCAGAAGGCGCAAATGCGTCCAAAACGCGATTTCTGGCGGCGGCCAGTCACGATCTGCTCCAGCCGCTGAACGCGGCGCGGCTGTTGCTGGGCGCGGCGGGCGCCGGGCGCAGCATACCCGAAGCCATCGAGAAGGCAGACCGCGCCATCCAGTCGGCAGATGAACTGCTGCGGGGCCTTCTGGACGTCTCGCGTCTTGACCATGCGATGGTCGAGCCCGCGCCCCTTGTTCTGCCTGTCGGACCCCTTCTGGAAGACCTCGTTGACGAAAATATTCCGATGGCGGAGGAAGTCGGTATCGAGATGCGTCTCGCTTCCACCCGGCTTGCGGTGGAGGCCGACCCGGATTTCCTCAAGAGCATCCTGCGGAATTTTATTTCCAATGCCCGGCGCTACACACGGTCCGGTGCGGTGCTGGTCGGCGCCCGGCGCCGGGGAGATCAGGTGCGGATTGAGGTCTGGGATACCGGACCGGGAATAGCCCAGGACCAGCTGCCTCATGTGTTTGAAGAGTTCCGCCGGTTTTCATATGTGGACAATACCGGCCAACGCGGCGCCGGGCTGGGCCTCGCCGTGGCCCGGCGTCTGGCAGCAATCATGAATGTTGGCATCGGCGTGCGCAGCTGGCCGGGGAAAGGCAGCGTATTCTGGGTCACCGTTCCGGCGGCTGCCTCCGCGCCCGCGCGGCTCGCCCGTCCTGAGGATATCCTCCCGGACCTGTCGGCCAGTATCGCCGGTCTCGACATCCTCTTCATTGATGATGAAACCTCGATCACCGATGCCATGCGCCTGCTGCTGGAGGGCTGGGGCTGCCGCATCCGGATCTGCCAGACACCGGCGCAGGCGATTGCTTCTCTCTCAGATTGCCCGCCTGATGTGATGATTGCCGATTTTGACCTGCGCGCAGACCAGACCGGGCTCGAACTCATCACGCAAGCACAGGTGTCCATGGCGAGCCCGCGCAACGCGCTCCTGATCACCGCAGCGTCAGACGAAGTCCTGGCCGAGCGCGCTACCGCCGCCCGCATCACACTCCTGCGAAAACCCGTCAACCCGGCAGATCTCAAGCGCTTCCTTAGCGACAGCGCGCGCCGGTTGCAGGGTCAGCCTGCGGAAGGGTCTGCGGCCGAAACGGCTTCCTGATAGATCAGCAATGCCTGCGTCCGGTTGAGGACACCGAGCTTGCGGAAGATCGCTGTCATGTGAGCCTTCACCGTGGCGACAGAGATCTCCATCTCATGCGCGATCTGCTTGTTGAGAAGCCCGCCGGCGAGGCCCGCTAACACCCGCCTCTGGGCAGGGGTCAGGCTCGCGATGCGTTTGGCTGCGGAAATGTCCGTGACGGCAAATCCAGGTGTCGCAGGAAACCATTCGCCGCCATCCAGCATCGTGGCAAGGGCTGCGGAAAGGTCTTCCAGAGACAGGCTCTTGGGCAGGTAGCCTGACGCGCCAAGCGCCCGCGCGGTCTGGAAGGCGTGAGGCGCCTCGGTGGCTGAAACCACCACAATCGGCAGGCCAGGCCCACGCGTCTTGAGGCGGGTCAGCCCCTCGAAATCATGTGTATCTCCCAGATTGAGATCTAGCAGCACCAGGTCGCACGGTTCACAATCCAGTCGGCTCAGGGCTTCGGCAAGGGAGCCGGCAAATATCGGATCAGCGGAAGGGTAGGCGCCGCGCAGCGCAACCGCCAGCGCGTCCCTGAACAAGGGATGATCGTCCACGATGAGGACCTTCGGCCCCTCTTTCATCCTGTCCTCCCAGTGAGCGCTATTGGCTTTAAGTTCTTCTAATTGCGCGGCACCAGGCGAACCTGACGCAAGCCAGGGCGCAAGTCGAGTCCCAGCCTCTACCTTGGTCGTAGAACTTTGGTCTTAGCACCTATTGCTAATAGCGCGCCTGTATTCTGGAGCCGATACTTGCCGGAAATAACAAAGAATATCCGGAGGAACGCCATGATTTCCCTGAAAAAACTACTCCTGTTTTCAGTAGCCGCCATGGCGTTGACGAGTACTGCGGCCGCGCAGGCTCCGCTGGAGGAACGTATAGCTGCGCTCGAGGCAATCGTTGCCGAACTCAAGATGGAGCTTGCTTCAGAACGCGCCAAAGGCGACGCCGATATTGTCCGTATAGAAACTCATCTCGCCACTGCGCCTGCGCCTCCTGAGGTGGCGCCGAAAACCGATGGCTTCCGCGTGGGGGATGCAACCGTGAAAATCGGTGGGATTATCGACCTCGATGTCCATGTCACCCATCTTGATGGCGGCGCGCTCGCCTCCAACAGTATCGCGCGCGATTTCCATATTCCCGGCGCGACCCCCATTGGCGGCGAGGGCACCGCCTTCACTGACTTCACTGCCGAATCCACGCGTTTCTTCATCAGCGCGTCCCAGCCTGCGGGCGAGGGCAGCGTCACAGGCTATCTTGAAATGGATTTCCTCGGCTCGGCGCAGGGCAACGAGCTTGTAACGAACTCCTATGCGCCTCGCATGCGCCGTGCCTTCCTCACCTATGGCAACTGGCTGGCCGGGCAGGAATGGTCGACCTTCCAGAACGCCTCTGCCATCCCGGAAAGCGCCAGCTTCCTGATCCTGTCGGATGGCATGATCTTCGTGCGCCAGCCGCAGATCCGTTACACCCTTGGCAACTGGCAGTTCGCCATCGAAAACGCCAACACCCCGACGATCACATCCGGCAATCAGGATGCCAACACGCTGCCCGATGCCGTGGTCCGCTACAACTGGAAGGGCAAGTACGGGAACGTTTCGCTGGCCGGTCTCGCGCGGCAGCTGCGCATCGATCAGGCTGGCATCACTGAAGAAACCGCCGGCTATGGCGTGTCCGTCTCGGGACTCCTGAAGGTTGGTGCGCGCGATGATATCCGCTTTAATGTTGTCGGCGGCGAAGGCGTCGGCCGCTATGTGGGCCTTGCCGCCGGACGGGGTGCTGTCCTCAGCCCGGCTGGTGAGCTGGAGGCTGTTCCAGCCTTTGGCGGCCTGATCGCCTGGCGGCATCCCTTTGGCGAAACCGCCCGTTTCAATATCGGCTATTCGGGTCTCTTCCTCGACAACCCGTCCTATGTACCGTCCACAACGACCAATTCGGTGCAGTCGGCTTACGCTGCGTTACTCTGGGATGCGGCCCCCAAACTCACCGTCGGACTCGAAGCAATGCACGGCGTCCGCGAGGAAGAGAGCGGCGCAGACGGGGCGATCAGCCGTTTCACCTTCTCGACAAAGTATGCATTCTGATAGAAAGGCTCATAAAAATGGCGGAGGGAATATCGGCAATGAGCGACCATTCAAAGACGTATCCGGTTCCTGAGGCGTTTGCGAAGCAGGCAAACCTCACCCCGGAGAAATACCGGGAGATGTACGCCGCCTCGATCGCCGACCCCGCCGCCTTCTGGGGTGAGCAGGGCAAGCGGCTCGACTGGATGACGCCCTATACCATTGTGAAGGACGTCTCCTGGGAAACCGGCGATCTTCACGTCCGCTGGTATTCCGACGGCGTCCTCAACGTCACCGCCAACTGCATTGACCGCCACCTCGAAACCCGCGGCGACAAGGCCGCCTTCATCTGGGAGGGTGACAATCCGGGCGACAGCCACACCGTCACCTACCGCGCCCTCCACACCGCCGTCAGCAAGTTCGCCAACGTTCTGAAGGAACTCGGCGTCAGGAAGGGCGACCGTGTCACCATCTACATGCCGATGATCCTGGAGGCCGCCTATGCCATGCTCGCCTGCGCGCGCATCGGAGCGGTCCACTCGGTCGTCTTCGGGGGCTTCTCGCCCGAGGCGCTCGCTGGCCGCATCGTCGATTGCGGCTCGCAAGTCCTGATCACCGCAGACGAAGGCCTGCGCGGCGGCAAGACCGTTCCCCTCAAAGCGAACGCCGACAAGGCCGCAGGCATCGCCGGCGGCACCGTCAGAAAAATGCTCGTCGTCAGGCGCACCGGCGCCAGCGTCTCCATGACCGAAGGCCGCGACCACTGGCTGCACGAAATCGGCGCCACGGTTTCGCCCGATTGCCCGCCCGAACCGATGAACGCCGAAGACCCGCTTTTCATTCTGTACACGTCCGGTTCCACGGGTAAGCCCAAAGGCGTGCTGCACACCACCGGCGGCTATCTCCTCTGGGCCTCGATGACGCATGAGTACGTCTTTGATATCAAGGAAAACGACATCTTCTGGTGCTCGGCCGATGTCGGCTGGGTCACCGGCCACACCTACATCATCTATGGCCCCCTCGCGAACGGCGCCACCAGCGTGATGTTCGAGGGCGTGCCGACCTATCCGGATGCGAGCCGTTTCTGGCAGGTCTGCGACAAGCACCAGGTCACGATCTTCTACACCGCCCCCACTGCCATCCGCGCCCTGATGCGCGAAGGCGAAGGCCCGGTGAACAAGACCTCCCGCCAATCCATCCGCCTCCTCGGCACAGTGGGCGAGCCGATCAACCCAGAGGCCTGGGAATGGTATTTCCATGTCGTCGGCGAGGCCCGGTGCCCCATCGTCGACACCTGGTGGCAGACCGAAACCGGCGGCACGCTGATCGTGCCCCTGCCGAACACGACAGACATGAAACCCGGCGCAGGCTCGCACCCCTTCTTTGGCGTCAAGCCGGTCCTTGTCGATGCAGATGGCAAGGAACTGGAAGGCGCTGCCGATGGCAACCTCCTGATCACCGACAGCTGGCCAGGCCAGATGCGCACCGTGTACGGAGATCACCAGCGCTTCGTCGAAACCTATTTCACCGCTTATCCCGGCAAGTATTTCACTGGCGACGGCTGCCGCCGCGATGAAGATGGCTTCTACTGGATCACCGGCCGTGTGGATGATGTCATCAACGTTTCCGGCCACCGGATGGGCACCGCCGAAGTCGAAAGCGCGCTCGTCAGTCATGACGCCGTCGCCGAGGCCGCCGTAGTCGGCTATCCGCACGACATCAAGGGACAGGGTATCTATGCCTATGTCACGCTCCGCCAGGGCGTTGAGGTAGACGACGCCCTGCGGAAAAACCTTGTCGCGCATGTCCGCAACGAAATCGGCCCGATTGCCTCGCCGGATCTCATCCAGTTTGCGCCTGGCCTGCCGAAAACCCGTTCCGGCAAGATCATGCGCCGCATCCTGCGAAAGATCGCCGAAAACGAGTTCTCCAATCTGGGCGACACCTCGACGCTGGCTGAGCCCGAAGTGGTCAAGGATCTGATCGATAACCGCCAGAACCGGTAAATCTGCGCGCGGCCATAAAAGCTTTGTTATCCCTGTTATGAGCATAAGCTCAGGGTTTGAGCCCGCCTGAAGAGGGAGCCTGCATGGCCGCGCCCAAGGTTTCCATCGTGATGCCTGCCTACAAGGCCGCCGGCTTCATTGCCCTGGCCATCGCCAGCGTACGCGCGCAGACCCTGCAGGACTGGGAACTCATTGTCGTGGATGACTGCTCGCCCGATCACACGGCGGACGTTGCCATGGCAGCGGCGGGCGGTGACCCCCGCATAAGGCTCGTCCGCGCAGAAAAGAATGGCGGCGTCGCCCGCGCCCGAAATCTGGGCAACGCGCAGGCCACCGGCACATGGATCGCCGTCCTTGATTCTGACGATGCTTATGAGCCCACCCGCCTCGAAACGCTTGTATCCGCTGCCGAGGCCGCCGGGCTCGACCTGATCGCCGACGACATGCGCCTTGTGCCCTTCGAGGA
Source organism: Hyphomonas sp. (assembly GCF_018402285.1). Taxonomy (GTDB): domain Bacteria; phylum Pseudomonadota; class Alphaproteobacteria; order Caulobacterales; family Hyphomonadaceae; genus Hyphomonas. The sequence continues at coordinate 295,272 of NZ_JAGYJH010000002.1, forward strand.
CATCTCCGCCGATGGCCAGCCTTACCTTGGACGTGAGCGCAGCGGCCTCGAGCCGGTTGATCTGCCCACATGGTTTGACAGGAACCGGGCCGGTATCCGAACGCCGCTGCTGGGCTATCTCAAGCCCATCGTGCGGCGGGAGTTCCTGCTCCAGCACAAGATTTCCTACGTGCCCGAGCTCAAAGTGGCCGAAGACTGCTGGTTCGTCGCAGACCTTCTGGCCTCAGGCGCCCGTTTCGCCCTGCATCCTGCGCCGCTTTACCGATACGCCATCCGCCCGGCCTCCCTCTCGCGCACGCGTGGCGATAACGTCTATTCCTACCAGCAGTCTGTGTACGCGCCATTCCGCCAGCGCCATGAAGGCCGCCTTTCCGCTGCCGCACGCGGCGCCCTGCGCCGCCATGAAAACGCCTCGCGCAATGCCGAAGCCTTTGAAGGCTTCGCGATTGCCCTTCGCGCGCGCAACTTCGGCCAGGCCCTTGGCTGGATCGTCGGGCGCCCGCAGGCGGCGGTCTATTTCTTGCAGCCCGTGAGCGCGCGGATCGAGCGTCTGGCAAAGCGGCTGGGATACCGGCCCGGCCTGCGCGTCAACTGAACGCGGCCCGTCAGATCGCGGGAAGGTCGACTGTAAACCGCGCGCCGCTCGCCGGCCGGTTCTCTGCCCACACATCGCCGCGATGTGTGGCGACGATCTGTTTCACAATGGACAGCCCAAGGCCCGAATTGTTGCCAAAGGCGGTCCCCTTCGGCCGGTCGGTATAAAAGCGGTTGAAGATCGTCTCGACCTTGTCCGGCGGAATTCCGGGGCCGGAATCTTCCACCAGGATGCGGGCAATCGTGCGCGGCCCGTCATTGGTCTGTTCCAGGCGCACCTCCACCTTTGATCCTGGCGGAGAGAAAGAGCGCGCATTGTCGATCAGGTTGCGCAGCACTTGTCCCAGAGGCCCTTCGCGCCCGCGCACCAGAAGCCGCGCCCCCAAAGTTGCATCGGTAAACGCCACATGCACTGCCTGCGCATTGTCCGAAAGGCCTTCATATGTATGAACCACGTCCCGCACAAACCGGGCAATATCGATCGCCTCGCTGGGCAGGCGGGTCATTTCCGCCTCAAGCCTTGAAGCATTGGAGATATCCGTAATCAGACGGTCCAGCCGTTTCACGTCCGAGGCGATCACCGCCCGCAGGCGCGCCGCCGCATCGGGGTCCTGCACCCGCTCCAGCGTCTCGACTGCCGAGCGGATGGACGTCAGCGGGTTTTTCAGCTCATGTGCCACGTCTGCGGCAAACTGCTCGTTCGCCTCGATCCGCTCGATCAGCGCCTCGGTCATCCCCTGCAGGGAAACGGCCAGGTCGCCGATCTCGTCGGTCCGCCGCGTCAGCTGCGGAATGTCCATCCGCGCCGACGATCCTGCCCGGATACGGTCGGCTGCAATCGCAAGGCGCCGCATCGGCCGGGCAATACCGATGGTCAGGAGGATCGAGGTCACGAACGCCATCAACACCGCCACGCCCACGAACGGCACCAGCGCCACCCGCTCGGCGCGGATGATCTCGTCAATGTCGCTGCCTTCCACGACCAGCACGCCAACCACGGCGGATACACGCTGGATCGGCATCGATACGGAAATCACCCGCTGCCCCCGGTCAGAGAAACGTTGGCTCGCCGCCTGCTCACCCAGCGCGGCGACCTGGAATTCTTCCTCGAAAGTCTGTGTTCGGAGGGCTTCGGAGCTGCGCCTCGGCGAAAACACGCCGAACACTTCGCCGGCCCATTCGGAAAGGTCGCGCCCGCTTCGCGCGATCCATCCTGGCTCTCGCAGCGGGGGCAGGGCGGCCACGTCCACCATGTCTGAGAGGAAGTAGCTGTCGGCGACCATTTCACCGGTCGGCGTATAGATCCGTGCCCGGATGCGCTCGGGCAGGTTCAGCCGCGCAATGGCAAGCCGGGCGGCCTCGGGGTTGAGCGCGGGTTCCGGCGTGGTCGCGTCATCTGATAGCAGCCCGGAGAATACCTGCGCCTGCGCAATCAGGTCCTGCTTTTTCGAAACGACGAAACCCGCCCGCATCTCGTTGAGCACCATGGCGCCCACGATGAGGATGGCGAGCCCCGCCAGGTTCGAGGCAAAGATGAGCCGCGCAATGCGCGAGCCGAGGAGGGTGGGGCCGCGCCTATGGTTCTTCCGGCGAGGGGGATTTTTCTCCGCCATCGCGTCAAGCCTGCGCGCCCCCGCCTGTCATCAGGCGTCGGAGGCCACGCGCATCTTGACGATACGGTCGGGGGTGCGCGGCGGCTCGCCCTTGGCCAGCAGGTCGATGATGTCCATCCCGTCGCTGACCTTGCCCCACACCGTGTACTGGCGGTCCAGAAAGCGGGCGTCTTCAAAGCAGATGAAGAACTGGCTGTTGGCCGAATGCGGCGCAGATGCACGCGCCATCGAGCAGGTACCGCGCACGTGCGGCTCGGCATTGAACTCGGCTTTCAGGTCCGGCTTCTTCGATCCGCCGGTGCCATTGCCTTTGGGGCAGCCCACTTGCGCCATGAAGCCGGCGATCACACGGTGGAAGACGATACCGTCATAAAACCCCTCACGGGCGAGTTCCTTGATCCGCGCCACATGTCCGGGCGCAAGATCCGGGCGCAAGTCGATGATGACCGTGCCCTTGGAGGTTTCAAGGATGAGTGTGTTTTCTGGATCAGACATTCGTTTCTTTCCTGGCTGGGCCGTGCTGCCAATCTGGCTATTCAATCGCAGCACTGGCGGCAAGCGCTACCTGCATGTAGTATTAAGTCATTCCGGTTCGGCTGACGAGGACAACCGTGGCTCCGCTGCTAGGTACCCTTCTGGCGATTGCACTTGGCTGCCTTGGCGTGCTCCATCTGATATGGGCGGCCGGGGGCTCATTTCCATTCCCGAATCAGCAGTCGCTGGTCCGCTCGGTTGTCGGGCGGCGCGGCATCACGCAGCTGCCCTCCCGGGCGTCTGTGGCGCTCCTGGGCATTCTGCTCTTCGCCGCCGCGGCGGCGGCCGCCATCATGGGTCATTCTGCATCCTCCCTGCCGGCGATGAAGCTGGCGCTTGCGCCCGTCGGCCTCTTCCTTGCGGCGGTATTCCTGCTGCGCGGCGTTGTCGGCGTCCTGCCCGCCTTCGAGCGCGCCGCCCCCGAACAGCCCTATCTCAGCCTCAACCGGCGCCTCTATTCCCCGCTCTGCGCCCTGATCGGCTTCGGCTTCCTGGCGCTCACCTTTTTGCTGCCCAACTGGGCCTGGCATTTCTCGCGCTTCACCGGCTAGGCCGGCAGGCCCTGCGCCAGCCAGTCTTCGGCCGATCGCCCGCCCGCGCCCCGGGCCGCCATCATCCCTTCGAAATTCCAGTGGTTGAGGCGCGTTGCGATGGTCTCGTCCGCCTCCCGCCAGGCGCGATGCACGCCCCCGCCAGCCAGATAGCCGAACGCCTTCACCCGGTCAGACCGGTCCGGCGCCTCGGCCACCGCGTCCACATGCAACACAAACCGCGCCGCCGCTGGTCGCCCCTGCAGGAAAGAGAGGGGCAGGGCAGGCTTGGCCACCGGGTCCACCCCGATCAGCAACACCTCCCCTTCCAGCCGCTGCGCCACCCGCAAGGCCGCGTCCGCGCCCCAGCTGTGCCCGATCATCGCCAGGGTGTGCCCCCGGCCCAGCATGCGCTGCGCCAGTTCCAGCGCCGCAGCCGTCCTGTAGTGCGGAAAATACTGCACCCCACGCCCGGAAGGCGCCATCAACCGGCGGCGCGCCTGCGCATAGCCCAGCACAAGGCGTGAACGCTCGTCCGCCGCGCCGCCGATATAAATCTCCGTAGACGGCCTATTCAGTGTAGCGGTAGCCGACGCCATAGAGTGTTTCGATCGCATCGAACTCGTCGGTCACTTCGCGGAACTTCTTGCGAAGGCGCTTGATGTGGCTGTCGATGGTGCGGTCGTCCACATAGATCTGGTCGTCATAGGCCGCGTCCATCAGCTGGTCGCGGCTTTTTACATATCCCGGCCGCGCGGCCAGAGCCTGCAGGATCAGGAACTCGGTCACCGTCAGGCGCACCGGCTTGCCGTCCCAGGTGCAGGCATGACGGTTGGGGTCGAGCACCAGCTTGCCGCGCACGATGGCCTTAACGTCGCCTTCTTCGGGCACCGAAGAGGCCCCCCGCGCGCGCCGCAGAACGGCCTTAACACGTTCGGCCAGCAGACGGTTGGAGCAGGGCTTGCGCACGAAATCGTCGGCGCCGATATTGAAACCGATCACCTCGTCGATCTCTTCATCCTTGGAGGTCAGGAAGATCACAGGCAGCTCGGAAGTCTGGCGCAGGCGGCGCAGCAGTTCCATCCCGTCCATCTTCGGCATCTTGATGTCGAGAATGGCAATGTCAGGCGGGGAGTCAGTCAGCGCCGGCAGGGCCGACTCGCCATCATGATAGGCGCGCACCTGATACCCTTCGGCTTCGAAGAACATCTTCAGCGAAGCCACGATGTTTTCGTCGTCGTCAACGAGTGCCAGTGTCGTCATATCCCGGTCCTTGTCCGCCAGTTTCAGCCCGTCCCCAGCCATGGGGCGGCTGCCCTGTGTGTGTTCAAACATTGTTCGCGTCATCGAGATAGCCCTCCTTCCGTGCTGTTGCAATCTAAGGCGCCGACTTCGGCGAGCGCTTGCTCACATTACGGCCATTTAATGAAGAATTGCGGCGGCCCGGTGTTGCTCCCCCTTTGACAGGCGCAAGGTCAGATCCGCTGCATCGCGGCCATCACCGGACTGAGCGCCGCGCCGGCTGCCCTGACCGCTGCTTCGCCGACCGCCGCCATGGAGCGGGGCTCCAGCGCCTCCAGACAGCGCTCCTCCCCGTCTGCGCAGACACAGACCTCCCGCTCAGGTTCTGTCTGCTCCGCCAGCCAGGTCATCGCCCCCGTCAGCACTCCCGCGCTGGAGAGGCCAGCCTTAACCAGCTCCCGCTCATGCAGCAGCGTGAACGTATCCAGCACGGCCGCCTCATCCACCCGCTGGATCTCCGGCTCCGGGTCCACCTCGGCAAAGCTGGAGCGGCGCTTGCTGCCATATCCGGGCTCCTGCAGCTTGGCGCTGGCCGCTTCCTCGCCGGGCGGAACAAACGCGCCCGAAGCGGCCGGCTCGACGAGGATCAGATGCCCGGCAGCTTCCTGATGATCCTGAAGAGAGCCGGTAAAGCCACGCGCCTCAAGCCTGGCGCAAAAGCCCCGGCCGCTTAAGGATCAAGCCGCACAGCCCCGAGCGATGCATTGCCCACATGCGCGGCATAAACCTTCAGTGCGCGGCTCACCTTGCGCGGGCGATCTTCAACCGGCTTCCAGGCGGCCGCGCCCTTGGCATCCATCTCGGCGCGGCGCTTGGCGAATTCTTCGGCTGAAACCTGTGCATTGATCGTCCGGTTCGGGATATCGATCTCGATGATGTCACCTTCGACCAGAAGGCCGATCGCACCGCCCTCGGCCGCTTCCGGGCTCACATGTCCGATCGAGAGCCCGGATGTGCCACCGGAAAAACGGCCATCCGTGATCAGAGCACATTCCTTGCCGAGCCGCATCGATTTCAGATACGAGGTCGGATACAGCATCTCCTGCATGCCAGGCCCGCCGCGCGGACCTTCATAGCGGATGATCACCACGTCGCCCGCCTTGACGCGCTTCTTGAGAATCTGCTCGCAGGCATCTTCCTGGCTTTCGCAGATCACGGCAGGGCCAGAGAATTTCAGGATACTGTCATCGACGCCGGCCGTCTTCACCACGCAGCCCATCTCGGCAATATTGCCAAAGAGAACCGCGAGGCCGCCATCCTGAGAGAAGGCGTGGCTTGCCGAGCGGATGACGCCCTTTTCGCGGTCCGTATCCAGGGCTTTATACCGGCGCGACTGGCTGAACGCCTGCGTCGTGCGCACGCCGCCCGGCGCCGCAAGGAACAGCTCCTGTACTTCGGTATTGTCAGTCACCGCAATGTCCCACTGGCTCAGCGCTTCGGCCATCGTGTCCGAATGGATCGTGCGCACGGTCGTGTCGAGCTTCCCCGCCCGGTCGAGCTCTCCGAGGATGCCGAAAACCCCGCCGGCGCGGTGCACGTCTTCCATGTGAACATTCTGAACCGCCGGCGCGACCTTGCAGAGGCAGGGCGTCACCCGGCTCAGCCGGTCAATATCAGCCAGCGTAAAGTCCACCTCGCCTTCGCGTGCCATTGCCAGCAGGTGGAGGATCGTATTGGTCGATCCGCCCATCGCGATGTCGAGCGTGACGGCGTTCTCGAACGCCGCCTTCGTCGCAATTCCGCGCGCCGAAACGCCGGTGTCGCCGCCTTCATAGTAAGCCTTGGTCAGCTCCACGATCCGGCGCCCCGCGCGCCGGAAGAGGCGCTCACGGTCCGCATGGGTCGCCAGCGTCGAGCCATTGCCCGGCAGGGCGAGGCCGAGCGCTTCGGCGAGGCAGTTCATGGAGTTGGCCGTAAACATGCCCGAGCACGACCCGCAGGTCGGGCATGCATTCTTTTCAAACTCGTCGACTTCAGCGTCCGTCCGGTCGGGGTTTGCCGCCTCGATCATGGCATCGACGAGGTCAACCGCGCGCAGCTCCCCGTCAATGTTCACCTTGCCCGCTTCCATCGGCCCGCCGGACACGAACACGACCGGAATGTCGAGGCGCATCGCGGCCATCATCATGCCGGGCGTGATCTTGTCGCAGTTGGAAATGCACACCATCGCATCGGCGCAGTGGGCATTGACCATGTATTCCACGCTGTCGGCGATCACTTCGCGCGAGGGCAGGGAATAGAGCATCCCGTCATGGCCCATGGCGATCCCGTCATCGACCGCGATGGTGTTGAATTCCTTCGCCACGCCGCCGGCGGCCACGATCTCCCCGGCCACAAGCTGGCCGAGATCCTTCAGGTGCACATGCCCCGGCACGAACTGGGTGAACGAGTTCACCACCGCGATGATCGGCTTGCCGAAATCGCTGTCCGTCATGCCCGTCGCGCGCCAGAGGCCGCGGGCACCGGCCATGTTGCGGCCGTGGGTGGAAGTGCGGGAACGGTAGGGGATCATTGGCTGAGGTCTCGATAGTTGCGCAAAATTTTGCCTTCCTGGACGGAAATGAAGCCGGAAAGCGGTGAAATTTCCCGTTCTTTATCACTCGCGGCGCAGAATGGAATGGCCCATATGGCCTATGCGGGCCGCTTCAGTGCGCCGCCGCCCAGGTGTCCGCTGCCTTGGCCTCCACCACCAGCGGCACGGAAAGCTTCAGCGACGGCCCGTCCGCCGCCGCCATCGTCGTCTGCACCAGCGCGATCAGCTTCTCGGCCTCATTCTGCGGGCATTCGAAGACAAGCTCGTCATGCACCTGCAGCAGCATCCGCGCCGACAGCCCTGCCTGCGCCAACGCCTCCGGCATGCGGATCATCGCGCGCTTGATGATGTCAGCCGCCGACCCCTGGATCGGCGCATTGATTGCCTGGCGCTCGGCAAAGGCGCGGGCCGGTCCCTTGGTCTTGATTTCGGGCAGGTGGATCTTCCGCCCGAAGGCGGTGCGCACGAAGCCGGTCTCGCGGGCAAACTCCTTGGTTTCGTCCATATACTGACGGATGCCGGGGAAACGCTCGAAATAGGTCTTGATATACTGGTTCGCCTCGCCCTGCGGAATGCCGAGCTGCCGGCCAAGACCAAAGCCGGAGATGCCATAGATGATACCGAAATTGATCGCCTTGGCCTGCCGGCGCACCATCGGGTCCATGCCTGCGATGGGCACGCCAAACATCTCGCTCGCCGTCATGGCGTGAATGTCGAGACCGTCCTTGAACGCCTGTTTCAGCGCCGGAATGTCCGCCATATGCGCCAGGATACGCAGCTCGATCTGGGAATAGTCGGCCGAGACAAGCACATTGCCCTCCTCGGCAATGAAGGCCTGGCGTATCTTGCGGCCTTCTTCGGTCCGAACCGGAATGTTCTGGAGGTTCGGATCCGTCGAGGAGAGCCGCCCCGTCTGCGCGCCCGCCATCATGTAGCTCGTGTGCACGCGGCCCGTCTTCTTGTTGATCGCCGCCTGCAGCGCCTCGGTATAGGTCGAGCGCAGCTTTGACAGCATCCGCCAGTCGACGATCGTGCGCGGCAGTTCATGGCCTTCTGCCGCAAGCCCCTCCAGCACATCGCCATCGGTCACCCAGGCGCCCGTCTTGGTCTTTTTCCCGCCTGGCAGGTTCATCTCGTCAAAGAGGATTTCGCCCAGCTGTTTGGGAGAGCCGATGTTGAAGCTGCGGCCTGCCTGTTCATGCGCCTGCGCTTCCAGCGCAGCCATGCGCTGGTTGAAGTCTGCCGAAAGGCGCGAGAGCATGTCCCGGTCCACCTTGATGCCGGCCTGTTCCATCGCCGCCAGCACCGGCCCCAGCGGCCGGTCAAGCGTTTCGTAAACGGCCGTCACCTGCTCGGTCCGCAGGCGCGGTTTCAGCGCCTTCCAGAGGCGCAGGGTCACGTCCGCGTCCTCGGCGGCGTATTCTGTCGCCTTGTCGAGTGCGACCTGTGCAAAGCTCTTCTGCGTCTTGCCGGTGCCGGCCACGTCCTTGAAGCTGATCGGCTTGTGGCCAAGATAGCGCTCGGAAAGTTCATCCATCCCGTGGCCATGGATGCCCGCATTCAGCGCAAAAGAGATCAGCATCGTGTCGTCAATCGGCGCGATCGTGATCTTGTGCTGGGCCAGCACGCTGAGATCATATTTGATGTTCTGGCCGATCTTCAGAACCGCCGGATCTTCCAGCATCGGCTTGAGCACTTTGAGCGCCTCGGCCATCTTGATCTGGCGTGGCGGATCGGCGCCAAACATGTCGCCGTCGCCTTTGGCTTCCGGGTCCACATGCGTCAGCGGAATGTAGCAGGCTTCGCCGGGGCTGAGCGCCAGCGACACGCCCACAAGGCCCGCCGCCACCGAATCCAGGCTGTCGGTTTCGGTGTCCACCGCCACAAATCCCTGCGCCGTGGCCCGGGCCACCCAGTCTTCCAGCGTCTTGAGATCCCGCACGCAGACATAGGCAGACATGTCAAAAGGTTGCGCTTCGGGGGCGAGGGCGTCGATCGCGCCCTCAAGTTCCATCTGCTCGCGCACGCGCCGGGTGATGGTGCGAAACTCCATCTCCTCCAGGAAACCTATCAGCACCTTGGGGTCAGGGTCCTGCACCGCCAGCTCTTCCACCGGAAGAACCACAGGCACATCCTCCTTGAGCTGAACAAGCTGTTTGGACACGCGCACCTGATCGGCAAAGTTGATCAGCGTCTCGCGCCGCTTGGGCTGCTTGATCTCGCCGGCCCGCTCCAGCAGCGTTTCGACAGTGCCATATTCGGCAATGAGCTGCGCCGCCGTCTTGATGCCGATGCCGGGCGCGCCGGGCACGTTATCGGTGGGGTCGCCCGAGAGCGCCTGTACATCCACCACGCCCTCAGGTCCGACGCCGAACTTCTCGATCACGTCGTCCCGGCCCAGCAGCTTGTTCTTCATCGGGTCGAGCATCGCCACCTTGTCGGTGATCAGCTGCATCAGGTCCTTGTCCGAGGAGACGATGGTGACGCGCGCGCCCTTGGCTTCAGCCAGCCGCGCATAGGTCGCGATCAGGTCGTCGGCCTCAAAGCCCGTCTGCTCGATGGCATGGGCGGCAAAGGCCAGCGACGCGCGCCGCACCAGCGGAAACTGGGGCACCAGTTCTTCAGGCGGGTCAGATCGGTTGGCCTTGTAGAGCGGATAGATGTCGTTCCGGAACGTATTGCCCGAAGCATCAAAGATGCAGGCAAAGTGCGTCGGGCGCTCCTTGCCTTTCAGGTCTTCCAGCAGCTTGAACAGCATGTTGCAGAAACCCGCCACCGCGCCCACGGGAAGGCCGTCAGAGGCGCGCGTCAGCGGGGGCAGGGCATGGAAGGCGCGGAACACATAGGCGCTCGCATCTATTAGGTAGAGGTGGCTGTCCTGGGTGATGGGCGCCGTGGCCATGAGCGATTCCTTTGATTTGTTCCCGGTTTAGCCCGCAAGGGCGCCCGCGTCACCCGCCGGCTCCGAAAACAGGCACGCGCACGCGCTGAGTCGCCACCTGTCGGCTAAGTAATGCCCCGAAGCGAATTTAGGCTTTTCCGTGGCAACAGGGGTGTGCTACTTTTATCACATGGACCGTGATCTGGACTTCGAAGAAGTGACGGCCCTCATTCCGGTTGTGCAGAAGCACGAGCGGAAGGCGCCGTGGCACCTCGCCCTGATAGGGGCTGTCGCCGGGGTGTGGAGCCTCCTCGGCGTCTTCGACCTGATGGCCATGGTCACCCGCTTTGCCCCCTACATGAACCAGATGCCGGACCTGACCCGCGAGTTCATCTATGAGCTTCCCGTCTGGGTGCTGGCCCTGCGCGGCATTGCCGTCTTCGCAGCACTCGCCGGCGCAGTCTTCCTCATCCGGAAGCGGCTGACGGCGGTGCGCATGCTCGCTCTCAGCACCACCGCCACGATCCTGGGCATCGGCTTCACCTTCGCAGACGGCGCCCCCGATGACGGTACCATCCATGCCGTATCGGTCTTCACCATCGCCGTGTCGGTCCTGCTCCTCTATTATGCCCAGACCTGGGCCAAGCATGGTGTGCTGAAATAGGCCTCGCCTTGCCTCAGCCAGTCTCCGCCTGCCGACAATCGAAGCGGGGCGCCTTGCGCTGAGCCGGATTCGCTTTAGCCTTCGGGTCGAAAGATCGGGAGGACAATATGGTCAACGAAAAGAACCTTACCTGGGTGCTGCGCAAACGCCCCGTCGGCGACCTGCAGGAGGGCGATCTGGAACTGGTCGAGACCCCGCAGGCCCCTCTTGAAGACGGCCAGGTCCGCGCCAAGACCATCTACCTCTCGCTCGATCCGACAAACCGCATCTGGATGAGCGACATGGACGCCTATCTCCCGCCCGTCGGGATCGGCGATCCGATGCGCGGCGGCGGGCTCAGCGTCATCACCGAAAGCCGCTTCGACGGCCTCGAGCCCGGCGACATCGTCAACACCGGCCTGGCGGGCTGGGCCGTCTACAACACGCTGCCGGGCAATGCCCTCGCCAAGCTGCCAAGGCTTCCCGGCGTCCCTCTGACCGCCTTCATGGGCCCCCTCGGCGCCACCGGCATGACCGCCTATTTCGGCCTGATGGACATCGCCAAGCCCAAGGCGGGCGAAACCGTTGTCGTCTCTGCCGCGGCTGGCGCGGTCGGCTCGATGGTCGGCCAGATCGCCAAGATCCAGGGCTGCCGCGTCGTCGGCATCGCAGGCGGGGCTGACAAGTGCCGCTGGCTTACCGAGACTGCCGGCTTCGATGCCGCCATCGACTACAAGAACGAAGACGTCGGCAAGGCCCTCGACACGCATTGCCCGAATGGCATCGACATCAACTTCGAGAATGTCGGCGGCAGGATCATGGACGAAGTCATCGCCCGCCTGAACGACTTTTCCCGCATGCCGCTCTGCGGCCTCATCTCCACCTACAACGCCACAACGCCCGTGCCCGGCCCCTACAATTTCGCCAATCTCCTGATGCGGCGGACCCTGGTGAAAGGCTTCATCGTCATCGACTATTTTCCCCGCTTCCCGGAGGGCATGCAGCAGATGGCCCAATGGCTGATGGAGGGGAAACTCAAATTCGAGACCGACATCGTCGAGGGTTTCGAGAAAGCCCCCGCCAGCCTCTCCCGCCTGTTTGAAGGCAAGAACCTGGGTAAACTGGTCGTCCGCGTCAGCCCCGAACCGGTCTGACGCGCCGGTTCAGCTTGCGTTCATTTCCTGCATTACGATAGTGCAATCAGAAGGTTGTGGGTCATGCGGGGGAGCAGGGACATGCTGACAGAGGCAATGGAAAAAACAAAAGCCTGGCTCGCCGCCGCCGCGCTGCTCGGCGCGGCCGGCTGCAGCCATTCGGATTGGGAAGCCGTCGCCATGGGGCTCAATATGGCGGCCGATGAAATGGCCGTCACGCTTACACAGGTCCCTCCCTATGCCTGCGATTACAACGCCCAGGGCTATGCTGTCTGCGACGATACCGGCGACGGTTTCGCAGACCGCTACGCCGATCCCAGCTGGGACTATGTGCCCGGCTATTATGTCACCCCCGCCACCCGCATCAATGATTACGGCGAAGCCTTCCAGTATGATGCCGGCTGCGACTGCTGGTACCGCGAGCCGTCGCTGGACACCTTTCCGAAATAGCCAGGCCACGCGATGACTCTGAGGGGCTTGCGCCGGCTCCGGCGCGCTGCTCATATGTCATCGAAACGATGTCCCGGGAGAACACGGATGCCATTCAAGCATCTGTTTGCAGGCGCACTCCTCTTGGCCGCCGCCCTTGCGGGCCGCGCCCATGCCGAGCCGGCTGTCGAAGACGTTCCGCTGAAGGACTGGGCCGTCGGCATTCTCGCCGCTGACTGGCGTGACAGCGAAGGCGCCCCCATCGACGCGTTCGAGAATGCCCGCCGGGATCTCGCCCGCGCCTTTGCCGGTGTCGGCTTTGATCCGGGCAACATCACCCATATGTCGCTACGCCCGCGTGAACATGGCGGCTTCTCCCTGCGCTCGGACGAAGTTTTCTCCGCCTTCGAGAAACAGGCCGCTGCCGCCCCGGCCGGCTGTCTCTTCTACTTCACCTCCCACGGCCTGCCCGAAGGCATCGTGCTCGGCGGCGAAGGCCTGCTCAGCCCGGACAAGCTGAATGGCCTCATCGGCCAGTGGTGCGGTGAGCGGCCCACAGTGGTCGTCGTCTCTGCCTGCTATTCGGGGGTATTCTTGCCTGCGCTTGCCGCGTCCAACCGGCTCGTGATGACCGCCGCCCGGCCCGATCGGTCGTCCTTCGGCTGCGGCGCGGGGATGATCTATCCGGTGTTCGACAATTGCGTGCTGGACTCGCTGGTGGACGCAGATGATTTCGTCCACCTCGCCACCCTCACGCGCCAGTGTGTCGCCACGCGCGAGCGCCAGCAGCGCCTCTGGCCGCCGTCCGAGCCGCAGGCCCGGATCGGCGCCGGCGTGGACGACCTCTTCGTATTCCTGAACTTTGATCGCTCCGCGCTGCAGGCAGAGCCGTAAGCTCAGCCTGCGGACAAGGCGGAAAAACCCGCTTCGAGATCGGCCTTCAGATCGCTTACCGCTTCGAGCCCCACATGCACCCGCATCAACTCCCCGGGCTTCTGCTTCGTCCAGCATGTGTCGCTGCGCGTCAGCTGATCATCGCAAGGGATAATCAGGCTCTCGAAACCACCCCATGAAAACCCCATGCCGAACAGGCTGAGCGCCTCGAAGAAACGCTGCTTTGCCTCTGCCGGATACGCCTTGAGCACGAAAGAGAAGAGCCCGCAGGATCCGGTGAAATCCCGCTGCCAGAGTGCATGATCGGGATGAGAGGGCAGGGCGGGATGGATGACGCGGGCCACTTCGGGCCGCCCGTCCAGCCAGCGCGCCAGCTCCAGCCCTGCCGCCTCATGCGCCTTCAGGCGCGTGGCAAGGCTGCGCAGGCCGCGCACGGCGAGATAGGCGTCATCGGGCGCCAGGGCGATGCCCCAGTCTTCGGAGCAATTGGCCACCTTGCTGGCAAGGCTGAGCTCATTGGTCATCACCGCGCCGCCAAAGGCGTCCGAATGGCCCACCACATATTTGGTCAGCGCCTGCACCGAAATATCGGCCCCCAGCGCCAGCGGCTTGTAATGCAGTCCTGCGCCCCAGGTGTTGTCGCACACGATGCGGATGGCGCGCTTCTTCGCCACCTCGGCAATTGCCGGAAGGTCTGAAATCTCGAAGGTCAGCGAACCGGGCGACTCCAGCAGGATGGCCTGCGTGTTCTCCCGGAACAGGCGCTCGATGCCCGCGCCCATGCGCGGATCAAACCGCTCGGCTTCCACGCCCATGGCTTTCAGCCGCTTTTCGCAGAAACGCGCGGTCGGGCCATAGGCACTGTCGGTGAACAGAAAATGGCCGCCACTCTCCACAACGCTTGCAATTGCCAGCGCGCAGGCCTGAAGGCCATTGGAGGCAAGCCGCGTATGCCGGGCGCCCTCCAGGATGCACATCGCCGCTTCCAGTTCGCGGTGAACGGTCAGCCCCATCCGTCCATAGGTTGGCCTGGGTCCATAGAGTGCGGCCTCAGTGCGAAAGAGAACGGTCGAGGCGCGCTCCACCGGCGGGTTTACCGTCACCCGGTCCAGCCGCTCGGCGCGGGTATGGATCAGGCGGGTCTCCGGCGCGGCATCATCCCTGGGACTCATCATGTCAGCCTCTGGCAATCGGGCGGGAGGGGTCAGACGCCCATTCCGCCCAGGAGCCGTCATAGACTGCCACATCCCAGTTGCCGAGACGGGCAAGCGCCAGCGCGGTGATCGCAGCCGTCACGCCTGAGCCGCAGGTCGCCACCGTAGCCGCATTGGGTTCCGGCAACAGGCGGCGAAGCGCGTCTGCAGATTTCATCCGCCCGTCTTCGGTCACCAGCTGCCCGCCGGGCACATTGATGCTGCCGGGAATATGGCCGGAAGGCAGGCCTTCACGCGGCTCGGGGTCGCGTCCGAAAAAACGCCCGTCAGGGCGCGCGTCAATGATCCGCACACGGGCAGAGCCCACCAGCTGTTCCATGCCGCGCGCGTCCATGACCAGGTCGCTGCGCACACGCGGGGTGAAGTGGCGCTCGCCCGGCGGGGTCGGCAGGTCGTCCAGCGGTCCGCCTTCAGCCACCCATCCATGCAGGCCGCCGTCCAGAACATGCACATCCTTGTGCCCCATCACGCGCAGCATCCACCAGGCGCGGGCGGCGGCAAAGAACCGGTTCTGGTCATAGACGACAATCCGGCTGCCATCGCCAAGGCCGAGCTTGCGAACCCGCGCCGAGAATTTCACGGCGTCGGGCAACATGTGCGGGTAGGGGGATGTGAGGTCGGCAATCTCGTCGATATCGAAATAGACGGACTTGGGAATATGCCCGCGCTTCCAGGCGTCGCGGCCGGTCTCCGGCGGATTGGTCCAGGACGCAAACCAGGTTGCATCCACAATCCGCACATCAGGCGCTGTTATGTTGGCCATCAGCCATTCGGGGCTTACCAGCGGGTCGCCGCTCTCGCTCATGATCTTGTCTCCATCCAGGGGGGAACCGGCAGGCCTTTTGAGCGCAGGAAGTCCGGATTGTACAGCTTCGTCTGGTATCGGTTTCCATAGTCACAGAGGATCGTCACGATCGTGTGCCCCGGGCCAAGATGGCGCGCCAGATGCACTGCGCCGGCAATGTTCACCCCGGCCGATCCGCCAAGGCAAAGCCCTTCATGCGCGACCAGATCGAAGAGATAACCGAGCGCTTCGTCGTCATTGATCCGCCAGGCCTTGTCGACCGGGATGCCTTCAAGGTTGGCCGTGATCCGTCCTTGTCCGATGCCCTCGGTGATTGAGGTGCCTTCGGCTTTGAGTTCGCCGGTCGTGTAATAGGCGTAGAGGGACGCGCCGCCAGGATCTGCCAGGCCGATGGTGATCTTCCGGTTGCGCTCCTTCAGGCCCAGCGCCACCCCGCCAAGCGTTCCGCCCGAGCCGACCGCGCAGATGAAGCCGTCGAGCTTGCCGTCTGTCTGCTCCCAGATTTCCTTCGCGGTCGTATTGTAATGCGCGCGGCGGTTGGCCTGGTTGTCGAACTGGTTGGCCCAGATCGCGCCATTGGGTTCGCTCGCCGCCATCTCCTCGGCCAGGCGCCCGGAATAGCGCACATAATTGTTGGGGTTGGCATAAGGCACCGCATCCACTTCGATCAGCTCGGCGCCCAGGAGGCGGATCGCGTCCTTCTTCTCCTGGCTCTGCGAACGTGGCATCACGATCACCACCCGGTAGCCCAGCGCCTTGCCCACCAGCGCGAGGCCAATCCCGGTATTGCCCGCCGTGCCCTCCACAATCGTGCCGCCCGGCTTCAGCGCGCCGGATGCTTCGGCCTCCCGGACAATCCCCAGCGCCGGGCGATCCTTCACCGACTGGCCGGGATTGAGGAACTCGCACTTGCCGAGAATTTCACAGCCCGTTTCATCAGAGACACGGTTGAGCCGGAGCAGCGGCGTATTGCCGATAAGGTCGATAACAGACCTGTGAAGCGTCATGAGGGAACTCGTTTCTGAGATAATCGTTTGTTCAAGGCTACGCGTCTGCGCGGTGAGGTTCAATTGGTCGGACTGGCCGTTCGCGCTGCCTGGCTGATCCACCCGCTCAATTTGTCCGTAAAGAAGATCGTATACTCCAAAGGATCAACTGACATGACCTTTAAGCGTCTCATAGTGTCCCAATTTGTCATGGCTTTGGCACTCGGTGGCACCGCCATGGCCGATGACGCCGCCGTTCCGGCCGCGTCCGGCCTCGAAAATGCGTGGAAACCTGCGGCGGGCGACGAGATCCGTTTCAACGTGCTTCGCAAGGGCAATCCCTTTGGTTCGCACACCGTCGTCTTCGAGAAAGGGCCCAATAACGCCCTGATCGCAAGGACGAAAGTGGGCCTCAAGGCCGGCCTCGGTCCGATCACCGTCTTCCGTTACGACCTCTCCGCCAGCGAAACCTGGCGCAGCGGCAAACTCGTCGCCGTAAACGGCCAGGGCAATGACGATGGCAGGAAGGGCTCCATGAAGGCCACCCGTGAAGGCGACGCGCTGGAGATACAAGGCACCGAATTTACCGGAGAAGTGCCCGCCGACATCATCCCGGCAAGCCACTGGAACTATGCCCAGACCAAGGCTTCGCAGCTCCTCTCCACCGAGAATGGCGAGATCTACAAGGTCACCGTCACCCCAAAGGGCCGTGAGACGATCAAGGCCGGCGGCAAATCCATCCAGGCAAACCGCTATTTTCTGGATTCCAACATCGATCTGGATGTCTGGTATGATGACCAGGGGCGCTGGGTAAAGCTCGCCTTCCAGGCCCGTGGGCAGGACATCGAATACATCCTCGACCAGATGTACTGATAAAACAGGGATTTGGTGGTGGGAGCTCTGAGGCTGATCCTCGGCGATCAGCTGTCGCCGGACATCTCATCCCTTCGCGATGCGGACAGGGCTTCTGACCTGATCCTGATCGCGGAGGTGATGGAAGAAGCCACCTATGTGCGCCATCACAAGAAGAAGATCGCCTTCCTCTTCGCTGCCATGCGCCACTTCGCCAGCGAACTGGAAACGGCCGGCTACCGAGTGCGCTATGTGAAGCTCGACGATCCCGCCAATCAGGGCTCGCTGAGGGGCGAGGTGGCGCGCGCCCTGGAGGAACATCCCGCCCTCTCCTCCCTCGTCATGACCCGTCCTGGCGAGTGGCGCCTGCAGCAGGACATGGAGATATGGCAAGACATCCTCCCCCTGCCGGTAGAGCTGCGCGAGGACACGCGCTTCCTCGTCAGTCTCAAGGACTTCGCAGCCTGGGCAGAAGGCCGCAAGCAGCTCCGCATGGAGTATTTCTACCGCGATGTTCGCCGCAAGACCGGCCTCCTGATGGACGGCGACAAGCCCGCAGGCGGCGAATGGAACTACGACACTGAAAACCGCAAACGCCTGCCCAAAGACCTCTCGCCACCCCCGCGCTACCTTCCCGCACCTGACGATCTCACAAGGGAAGTGATCGCCTTCGTGGCCGGCCGCTTCCCCGATCATTTCGGCGATCTTGAGCCATGGGGCTTTGCCACCACCCGCGCAGGGGCAGAAAAGGCCCGCGATCACTTCATCTGCGAAATCCTCCCCGGCTTTGGCGACTGGCAGGATGCCATGGCCAGGGGCGAGCCATGGATGTGGCACTCGCTGCTCTCGATCTACCTCAATTGCGGCTTGCTGGACCCGCTCGACGTCTGCCGCCGCGCCGAGGCCGAATGGAAAGCGGGCAGGGCGCCACTGAATGCGGTGGAAGGCTTCATCCGCCAGATCATCGGCTGGCGCGAATATGTCCGCGGCATCTACTGGCTGAACATGCCCGCCTATGCAGGCCTCAACACGCTGGACGCGCGCCGTCCCCTGCCGGATTTCTACTGGACGGGCAAAACCGCGATGCGCTGCATGGCCGACGCCATCGGCCAGACAAGGCGCCATGCCTATGCCCACCACATCCAGCGCCTGATGATCACCGGCAATTTCGCGCTTATTGCGGGGCTTGATCCGGCCGAGGTCAATGAATGGTATCTGCTGGTCTATGCCGACGCCTATGAATGGGTGGAGCTGCCCAACACCCACGGCATGGCGCTGCATGCCGATGGCGGCCTCATGGCCTCCAAGCCCTACGCGGCCAGCGGCAACTACATTTCGAAGATGTCAGACTACTGCGCCGGGTGCGCCTATGACGTGAAGCAACGAACCGGCCCCAGGGCCTGTCCCTTCAACTTTCTCTACTGGGATTTCATCGGCCGCCATCAGGCGCGTTTCCGTTCCAATCCCCGGATGGCCGTGATCTGCAAGTCCCTCGACAGGATGGAGCCCGCAGAGCGCGCAAAAATCCACCTTCAGGCGTCAGATTTTCTCGATGGGCCAAGCCTGAAATCTTCGTAAGAATCGCATTTCCACAGCCCGGTCGATGAAATTTCATCGACTGAAGTTGCCCGGCGCTAACCCGTCCTCGCTAACAATTTTCAGTAGAAATGCAGGACGCTTTCACTGCGGGAGACCGGGTCATGCCAGATCGCCAGGACGGCTCTGCAACGCTTTGGTCGTTGAAGGCATTGTTTCAGGGTGTGGAGGTGCCGGCAAAGCACCTTCCCGGCCTGCGTGCCCAGCAGATGAATTCGATGAGCCGGATCACCAATGTGATCCTCCTCTCCAATGTGCTCAACATCATCGCAGTTCTCGGCATCTTCCTTAACAATGGCCAGATGCACTTTCTCATTGCCTGGTCGGTCTGTGGGCTGCTCATCAACATTGGTGCCCTGCTAAAATACCAGCAATTCCTTCGCATTGATCCCAACCGGCGCAGCAACTGCCGGGCGATTGCCGACTTCACCCGGGTCGCCATCTGCAACGGGCTCCTCTGGGGCCTCGCCCCGATTGTTGTCCTGGGAGCGGCGGATATGCAGGGGCAGATGGTCATGGGCATCATCTCGGCCGGGATGATGTTCGCCGGCGGCTTCCTCCTGTCGCGCATTCCGATGGCGGCGATCTATTACATCGTTCCTGCCGGGCTTGGCCTTGCCACTGCGCTGATGCTGCAGACCGGGCCAAACTATGCGATCCTCTCGATCCTGATGCTGTATTATCTGATCGTGCTCCTGGTGGCCGTTACCTGGACGAACCGTCAGTTTGTCGAACAGTTTCTCGGGCGCGCGGCCATCCAGGATCAGTCTCAGGTGATCGGCCTCCTGCTTCGCGATTTTGAAGAAAGCACGTCCGACTCCCTCTGGCAGACCAGTGCCGACGGCATCCTGCAGGACAGGCCAACGGTCGGTGACGCCGAAGAACCGCTCTGGACCCGCGATGACGTCCTGAAGCGGGGAAGGCTGTTCACGGACATTTTTCATCCGGGTGACGCGCGGGATGTCCTGACAAAAGTCCTGCAGCAGAAGGCACCTTTCCGCGACATCGTCGTGCCGATCAGGGATAAGAGCGGCGATCTGCGCTGGTGGTCGGTCACCGGCAAGCCCGTGATCGAAAACGGAGAGTTCCAGGGCTTCCGCGGCGTGGCGGCAGACGTCACCCAGTCGAAGCTCATCGAAGACCGCATTGCCCACATGGCCCACTTTGATGGCCTGACGGGACTGCCCAACCGCATCACCATTCAGGAACGGCTGGAAGTGCAGCTGCGGCGCCCGCTGTCGCCGCCGGTCTGCCGGGCATTTCTGATGCTGGATCTCGACAGTTTCAAATGGGTCAACGACACGCTGGGTCATCCGGCTGGCGACGAACTCCTGCGCCAGGTTGCCTCGCGCATCCGCAGCCTGTCTGCGCCGGGCGACTTCATCGCCCGCCTTGGCGGGGACGAATTTGCCATGATTGTCGAGCGTGCGAACATCCATGCGCTTCACGGCTTCCTTGATCAGTTCGCCGCCGAAATGAGCGCGCTTTATGACGTATGGGGATCAACGGCCAATTGCTCGGCCTCCATCGGCGTGCGCCTGTTTGATGCGGCGATCCAGGACAGCCGCACCATGTTCCGGCATGCAGATCTCGCGCTCTATCAGGCCAAGCATCTGGGCAAGGCGAAGTGGTGCATGTTCAATGATGATCTGGAAACGCGGGCGCAGGCGCGGCTCGACATTCAGGAAGAGCTCCAGCGCGCCATCGAGCGCAATGAACTGCGCATCCATTTCCAGCCCATCGTCGATGCGCGAACGCGCGAAACAGTTGCGTGTGAAACGCTGCTGCGCTGGCAGCATCCCGAGCGGGGGCTGGTTTATCCGGGCGAGTTCATCGAACACGCTGAAGAGAACGGGCTCATCACCCGCATGGGCGAATGGGTCATCCGCGCCGCCCTTGCCGAGGCGACCCGGCTGCCCGAGCATGTGCGCATCTGCGTGAATATCTCACCCCTGCAGGTTCATTCCGCTTCGCTCGTGTCCACGATCATCAGCGCGATTGCTGCCAGCAAGCTCGATCCGCGCCGGCTGGAACTGGAAATTACCGAAGCAGCCCTGATGAGCAATGCCGAGTTCACCCTTCGCCGGCTCCACCAGCTGCGCACACTTGGTGTGCGCATCGCGCTCGATGACTTTGGCACCGGCTTTTCTTCGCTCAATCATCTGCGATCCTTCCCGTTCGACCGGATCAAGATCGACCGCACCTTTGTCAGCGACATCGAAACGCGCGAAGACAGCCGGGCGATCACGCGCTCGATGCTCAGCCTCGCCCGCTCACTCGGTATGCAGTGTACGGCAGAAGGGGTGGAAACACTGCTTCAGGCAGAGTTTCTGGGTGACCTTGGATGCGAGGAGCTACAGGGGTTCTTCTTCAGCCATGCTCATCCTCTGGAGCAACTTGGCCATCTGGTAGCGTTGCGCGAGCAGGGCGTGGCCGAGCCCGTCCAGCCTGCTGAAACCGGACTGCATAGCCGCGCCGGCTGATCGCGGAAAAGAAGCAGACGCCCGCTATGGGGCAGGCGGGTGTTACTCGCCCTCGTCCTGCTTCGGGTCCTCGGCAGGCTTGGGCGCTGGGCTGCGGCCGAACAGGTTGCCGATCGCGTCCCGGGCTGCCTTTTCTGCGGCTTCCTCAAGTTGCTCCTCGGCGGTCGGCGCAGGGGTCTGCGGCTGCGCCGCTGGAGCTTCGTCGCCGTCCGGCGTTGCGGGCGCTGTCTGCGACGCGGGCGTGGGCTGCCTGCCGCCGATGATGTTGCCGAGGATCGCGCCCGCGGTATCGCCCGCCCGGTCATTGAGTTCCTGCTGCAAGCGGCCGGAGAGCTCCGCCTGCAGGGCCGCCTGAACGCCGGAAAAGTCAGGCGTCACCTTGAGCGCGTCCCAATTGCCCGAGAGCCTTACCGGAACCGGGATGCCGTTCAGTTGCACGACCGCCCCCTGGCCCTGTCCGCTCCTGTCGATGGCGGTGGCGAGGCGGATGTCGAGCGACTGGCCGCCGAGATCGATCTTGCCAGTGCCGTCAATGCCGAGCACCGGGCTGAGAAGTTTCAGTATGTCGACCGTTGCGACACCGTTCTGCACACTGAGGACCGTATTGAATGTTGTGAACTCGGTTTCGGCGGCTGGCGACAGGACACCCCGGAAATCGAGATTGTTGAGGCTGCCCGTGGCAACGGCCTGCTGGAGCGACTGCGCGCTGCGCACGAGCTGTGTCACGTTCAACCCCTTGAGGGCGCCCTCATTCAGATCGGTCGAGAGTTCGCCATTGAGGCCGTTCATGATTTCATCAATCGACGTGCCCCGGGCAGAGGCGTTCACCTGAAACGCCCCGGTCCCGGTAAGCTTGTCAAAGCCCGCCAGCGTCCCCAGCAGGCTGGAGATCGCAACGCTGTTGCCTTCCATGGCGACGTTCACGGCCGGTACCTGACCGGCAGCATCCACCACCATCTGTCCCTTCCAGTTGCCGCCGAAGGCCTTGAACTGGGAAAGATCGGTCGTCAGCTTGCCGGCATTGAGGTTGGCTGCCAGCGCAGCGTCAGTGAGCTCGACACTGCCAAGGGTCAGCTTGCTGGTCCGGATCTGCAGGTCGGCGTCGGCCGCCTGAAGACCTGCAAGGTCGAGCTTGTCCTTGCTCCAGGCTTCCAGCGGCTGGCGTGTCTGCGGTTTCTGGTCGGCCGGTGCCAGGAAGGGGGAAAGGTCCAGCGCGCCCATGTTGAGGTTGCCGGTCAGGCGCGGGCGCTCCCCGGAAAGGTCAATTCCGGCGGTGCCCTTGGCGTTGATGTTGTCGAGCGTCAGGTCGAGCCCGGAAAGGGCAACCTGTGTGAAGGTGCCGCTGGCCTGTCCCTTCGCGCTGAAGCTTTGCAGGGTGGTGCCCGGCGCCATCTCGACGTCAGCTGCCGCCAGGAGGTCGCGCAGCCGGCTGCTTTCAGCGCTGAGCTGGCCATTCAGGCTGCCCCCGCCGCCAAGTCCGACATCGCCGGAATAGGAAGCCGTCAGCAGGTCGCTGTCCTGGGTGAACGCGATGCCCGACAGGACCAGCGCGTCTGCCGGCCCGGTTATCGCCGAGGTCAGGTTCACCTGGCCAAGCGCTGCAGAGGCGGGCAGGTCAAGCCCGAGTGCGCGCGCAAGTTCTCCTGCATCGGGCGAGCGCAGCTCAAGGTCTCCGGCCAGGGAAGGAATTTCGCCCAGCGTGATCGTTCCGGCATAATTGGCGGTTATGAGGTCCCCCTTCACGCCCAGCTTCTCGAAGCTGAGATCAGGCTGCATCAGCGCGCCGCTCACCTTGCCCATGATGTCAGCCCCGCCAAGCGGTGTGAGGTTGACCGGCACCTCGACATCCGCAAACCGGGCGAGGTCGGCAAGGCTTGGCGCGTCGAGGCTCAGCTGACCCGTGATGGTTGGCGCTTCGGTGAGGTTTAGCTGCCCGGAGAAGCTTGTGCGGGCCAGAGCCGAAGTCTGGGTCAGCTTCTCGATATCGACCAGAAGCGCGTTCGAGGGGCCTTTGACACTTCCCTCCAGATTGATCTTGCCGAGTTTGGAGAGGTCGAAGGGAACTTCGGCCCCGGTGAGGGCGGCAAGCGCTGGAAGCGCGTCCGATGAGGCCCGGAATTGTCCGTCGATGGTCGCAATTGCCCCCAGTTTGACCGATCCTGCATAGTCGATCCTGCCAAAAAGGGTCTCCAGATCGGCCTTGATGTCGGCAGGTTGCTCCTTGGTCAGCGCGTCGATTGTGTCCACAGAGGCGTTGATCTCGAAGGGGTTGGCCTGGAAAATCCCCTTGGCCTTCAGCCGGAACGGATCGGTGGTGGATGCCATCGACGCCAGCAGGTCCAGCTCGCGAAGCTCGTAATAGGTCCCGGCCTGCGCGTCCCGAAAGGTCAGCGACGCATTCTCAAGGCGAGCCTGCTCGACGCCGCCATTAAAGCCTTTCTGCCCGGCCGGCGGCCGGGCAGGGCCAGGCTCGGCCGGCTGGGCGGGCGTGAACACCCAGTTGGTGCGCCCGTCGGCCAGCTTCTGCAGCGAAACCTGCGCATCGACGAAGGCCAGCTCTTTCACCTCGACCCGCCGGGAGAAGAGCGGAATGAGCCTTACCGAGCCGCGAAGTTCGCCGGCCTCGACCATATAGGGCCCTTCAAATCCTTCAGGATTGGCAACCGATACCCCGCCGACACTGGCCGCGATGCTGGGGAAAATCGAAATTTTAACATCACCGGTGAGCGTGATCTGCCGCTGCAGGGCCTGGGTGGCAGCCCGCTCGATCTGGGCGCGGTAAACGTCCTTCGGAATCAGGAAGGGAACGATGACGACCCCCGCCAGGATCAGGGCGACGATGCCCCCGGCGATCAGGCCTGTACGTTTGATATTCATCGGATCGATTCCCGGCTTTCTCGCAGTTTACTAGCAGATGGGTTTGGAATGTGTCGTGTGAATGGCAATAGCGGCACAAAAGCGTGGAATGCCCCCCGGCCCTGGGCACAACACAGGCTTGTGAATTGCCTGAAGAAGTGTGCTTGACCCGCCCGCTGCCCTTGATTAGAGAGGCGCTTCGCTCCGAAAGGGGCACAGAAAATGCGCGGGTGTAGCTCAGTCGGTTAGAGTGCCGGCCTGTCACGCCGGAGGTCGCGGGTTCGAGCCCCGTCACTCGCGCCATTTATTCTGTTGTCCGACCCGGACACATAGGTAACAGAATGTTCCGGAGAGATAGGTTACAGTTTCGCCCCGAACGGGTTATCGACAGTTTGTAGTGTCCTTGCCTCAAGATCAACATATCCGAGGTCATATTGCATGAACGAGACGAGCCAGATGCCGTCCTCGACTTCTTTCAGTCCGACGCGCTGACCGGCGAGCACGGTGGAGATGTTGATTTTCTTCCGGTGCATGCAGAGGCGTCCGCAGGCAGTGATCAGGGCATCGTGATCGTGGAACGGATACTCGATCTCCGGCAGGCCGCTGAAGGGGCGCGGTGACGGGGTGCAGACGCTTGCCGGGCAAGCCATGGCGAGCCCTTCATGGGGCCGTTCGGTGTTGAACTCCTGGATGAAGTGATCGAAGCGGTCCTGCTGCTGGAGATGATTTGCGGCGGCGGGCTTTGTCGTCTCATTCTTCAGGGTGAGATGCATGCGTTC
>NZ_JAGYJH010000003.1 GCF_018402285.1 Hyphomonas sp.
AACCGCGTCTCAAGGCCAGCCAGCCGATCCAAGAACAGCGTTGAGCTCCGCTGGATATCCGCCTCGCGTGCTTTCCGTAGCTCGACAAGGTGCGTCTGGAACCGGTCCACAGCGACCGGGATCGCCGCCCGCGCCGTGGAGAGATCCTCAAGCGATTGGCTTGGGGTGTTGCCCGCAAACCGGGTCCGTTCAAGGAATGCGCCTACCTCTTCGATCCGGACCGTATCGTCCGCGGATCTGATCACTGCGGCCCAGCGGTCAACGACTGGTGCACCGTTCGCGTTCGGGATTGCCCCGTGCAGGATAACGGCGACCTCCCCAGGGGGAAGACGGCCCATGAGCGGTGCGACCGGAGCCGCGTGCTCCGGGAAGAAGGTGCTAGCCCTATCAGCGAACCACTCGAGGATCGGGTGCCCGTCCCAGAGGTACTGCACGGCCGGCCAAGGATTATCTTGCGCCTTCGCGTCGCTGATGGCCTGGTTGATGACTCGTGGCTGGTCGGTCCAGCTCGATCCGGCCCCCAGGGCCCTGACCTCTTCCGCGCCCAGACCTGCCATCACCGCCCCTCGCTCAGCGTAGCCAAAGCCATCACGGGCTCGCATATCTGCCGGGATGGTGAACTGGATCAGCCGGTCAGTCTCCTGGATCCGCGGCAGTTCTGGAAACGCATTCTCCTCAGGCCGAGACAACCGTTCGATCATGGCCCGGGCATAGGTGAACGTATCCGGGTACAAGCGGGGTGGGCCCTGGTCAGTGAGGGCCACCGCTGCAGACAGAGCTGGCGTCGCATAATCGCCGAAGAGGGCCGCAAACTCATCGTCTGACCAGCCATATTGCGTGACCGCCTCTGCGGCCCGCGCGTCCATCTGGCGTTCGAATGCCTCGGCGCCGATGCCAGCGGCGACCGCCTCTGCAACGACAGCACTCTTCCCCATCCCACGTCGCCCGCGCCAAGGAACACAGCCGGGTCGCCGATGCCGGCCTGGTGGGCCGCTGTGGCTCCTTCGCGACAGAAGCTTCTCGGCACCCATCACCGTACCTTCGAATGCGTGCTCTCGCCCACGAAGTAGCTGATCTGCGGCAGCCGGTCGCAGCCCAGCGGTCTATCCGCCCGTTGCGCTGCTGGAACCGCAGGAGGGACCAGGGAAGATCGAAATGGATCAGCCGGTGACACTGGAAGTGGAGGTTGAGACCCTCTGACGCCATGTCGGAGGCGATCAGAATCCGGATCGGGGACCGCTCTGGCCGGTGCCCCCTCGATCACCTCTGCGTCCGGACATCGCCGACCGCTGCCCGTCCACCGCGCAGCCTGATCGATTGACGAGTCCAGTCCTCCCTCGCAGCCTGTCGGCGAGCCGGGACACAGTCGCGATCCGCTCTGAAGATTACCAGCCGATCCCGGGGCGTCCCACCGGTCCAATTGGGATTCGCAATGACGGAGGTTCCCTGTGTTAACGCTGGAACGCGCCCGTATCGATCGCTGGCCACGTGGTCCGCCAGCGCCTTTGGCCGGTCCCGGTCAGCTGGCGTTCCGCGGGCTGTCCCGTTTTCGATCCCCCGGATCCGGCGCGAGAGCGTCTCGAAGCAAGCGGCCGGGCTGGAGAATATCGCTTTGGCGATCGTGGTTCGGAAGAGGTCGATGGCGCGCCCTCGGGTCTGCTCCTCATCAAGATCAAGATGGAGGTCCGCGATTGCCTTGATGGGCCACCTCTTCCTGCAGGCTGAGCCGGAAAGCGGCGCGGGAACAGCTGCCGTTTCGGGACCTCCCGGCCTATATCGGCGACCACTTCCGGCGACGAGCGGAACCGGCGGACGACCAGATCCTCGATGTCCCGATCCGGTGCAGCCGGGCGGATCAGGACCTGAGTCAGGTCAACGTGGATGGGCTCATGACTCTCCACTGCGACCCGTCATGCGGGGTCGCTGTCGAAAACAAAGTCGGCCCGACGGGACAGAGGCTTCGCCAGCTCGGCCCGCTGCGAGTTGGTTGGCAGCAATTTCCGTTCAGCCCGCGTTATGAGCCTCGTCGATGATGACTAGGTCCCAGTAGGAGTGTTTAAGCGCATCCCGTATCTGATTGTCCCGTTTCAGCGTGTCGATCGAGACGATGGACCGGTCGAACTGGTCAAAGACATTGTAATGGGCCGGGATCCGGTTCCGCATCCGCCGGATCGCGGCGCTGTCGAGCCGTGAGAGCGGGATCGAGAACCGGGTCCAGAACTCTTTCTGGAACTGGGTCAGCATAGCTCTGGTAGTGACCACCAGGATCCTGTCCGCTCGGCCGCGCAAAGCGAGCTCGGAGGTGATCAGGCCTGCCTCGAGGGTTTTGCCAAGACCAACGTCATCGGCGATCAGGAGTCGCACTCGGTCTTGGGCCAGCGCCCGCTCTACCGGCAGATGCTGGAAGATCAGATCGTCGATCGCGGCGCGACCCAGGGTGAGCGGGCGTCGTGTCGTGGTGGCGGTGGCCCTGGAAGGGATGCAGCCGGGTGCGGCTTTACGTATCGATCAGTCCGGAGGAGGTATCGAGGACCGGCGGACCGCCGCCAGGGTCGAGAACTCGCGCGCCCTTTTCCAAGTCCCATACAAATCGGGCCTCTTTGTCGCGTACGAGCCCCCGTCAAGCCCACGGCAGTGGACTTCACTGATAGCCACGCTTCAACGTCGACGTCGACAAAACCTTCCAAGTGGCTGAGCGAAGTCGGATTACGGCGCCCGGGGTCGGGGTTGATTGTGCGGTCACAGTACAAGCACCTCGTGATTATTCATAATGCCGCAATCGGACCCCGGTTCAGCAAGACAATCTGCTGGTACCTTCCCCGACCCTCCCTTTATATTCAACCTTAGAGAACCCACAGAAAGTCGACCATCGCTAACAGGTAAACCAGAATCGAACACGGTAGTTTAGTGGATTGCTGCCTGCAGATCGGCTATTTTGCCGACCTGGGAGACGACCATGTGAGCAACCCCGCCGGAATCACAGTCCGGCTTTCGAGGCGGAGAGTATGCTGGCCTGGCAGGCCCCCCTCACGCAGAAGTTAGCTCCGGAACATCCCTCCGGAGACGGAACCGGACTCGGAACAGAACATCCCCTATATAGGGGGATGTGTTCCTGTTCCTGTTCCGCGCGGAACATGAGGAACATGTTCCGGAATATTCCGCTTGTTCCGTGGGGGATGTCATTCTGACGGCCCTTCTTCGGGGCAGAGATCGATGGGCATAACGTGGAACCCTTGGTCATCGGGCTCAATGTCGCCAGCAGACTCAAAGTCTTCAATGCCCTTGGCAGGCGCTGAATGAATTTCAGACTCGAGATTGCATATGGCCTCATGTTCCGCGGGCTCCCCATCTTTTGGGTAGAGCCCAGTGGTAAGAATACGAAAGCCCTCGCCTTCCGTCTCAATGTCACCAGCCGCCAGAAGGTCATCAACGCCTTTGGTAAGCGCCGCATAGACCTCAGACTGAGGATCGCAGAGAGCCTTACGGCTCAACCATGGAACACCATCGATTCGGAGGTGTGGCCACCAAGCCTCCCAGGCCAGTCTGGAAACTGGGTTCGCAGGACCCGCCTTACGCTTTCTCCATAGACGGTAGGCCCGCCGACGTGCGCGCAAACCGTGCGACCGCAGGATCGTCCATGGCAAGCACACCGTTCTGGCGCGAAAGAAGGCGTTCGGCGATGAGCTTTTCGACCCCCCGCTTCCAGGCCTGCGTCGCCGCTCCTCAGCACGCTATTTTTATTGTCCGAGTCAATTAAACGGAAGGCCTTTAGGGCGCACGTCAGCTTCCGGCGCCAAACCCCGCCGTGTTCTCTTATCCTCATATGCTTGACCGACGATTTCAGTTTATTGAAACTTTCTGAGCGCCGGAATATCTTCCGATGGCCAGTTCTTCGGCACGACGTCTGCCTGTTCTTTTATAACCGCAATACAAGAGGTGATCTCATCGCCATCTTCATCCGTGCCAAGAATGATGGTTTGCAGCTCAAAGGGCCAGGTCGCCCCGTCGGTCGAGTTTTTGCTCTTGGATAGCTTAAGCTCGCGCGAAGACTGTTGTCCATTTCGCGCTACTTCAAGGGAAACGTCCAGCGCAGCACGCAGGCTGGAATGACCGCGTTCGCCGCGGCTGGCGTCCTTGCCCGCATGGTGGACAATCAACACCAACGCATTCAGTTCTTAGCCAGTTTGCAAGGGCCGCATTTTCTAGCATTTCGGGCGCGGAGTTCTCATCAAGCCCCGAGCAGGCGTACAGAAGGGTATCCGCGATGATCAGCGTCAATGGTGCGCCGCGGCTTTCGAAGCCGGCCGCCTGCTCCTTTGCGAGGCCCACCAGAGCGGAGACATGATCAGGTTCGCGCCCCATCAGCCCCACCGGTGCGGGCTGAGAGAGGAAGGGTCGGTTCTGCCCATGCTCCTGCCGCCGGGCTGCGATCGGAGCCAGATCGCATCTGGATCTTCGGCCGCAAGATAAATCACGCCGCCACGATTGCATCGAGTTCCCAGCACGTCCGAACCTCGAGCTGGAGTGCCAAGTGTGAAACAGGAAGCTCTTTTTCAGAGCTAGCGGGCCAGACTGCGCCAATGCCGTTCCTGGGCAAGATGTTCTTCAAAATCCAGGCAGCCTTGACGGGCTCAACGTCCTCAAACCACACGGCTTCAAAGTTGTCGTACTGCTTACGGTTAGGGAGCATGTCTGCCCGGTTCGTATCTTCGCCAAGCTCCTTAAGGAGGTGGGAAATCGGACCATTTTCCAAGGGTTCAACGCCCATCTCTGCGCCCACCAAGTCGAGGCAGCGGGTTGGCCAAGCCCCTCACGCAGAAGCCGCTCTCGATAGTTGCTTCAACCGCCTGGCGGCCATCATCCCGATTAAGACCAGAGGCCTCTGCAGCTGCGAGCAGCCCATTGATTGTCGCATCGAGAGGGAGCATCCCGGCGCCAACGAGTTCGCCCAAACGAGCGGCCGCTTTAAACAGCGTCGCATTTCGTTGCCCCTTGCCAGTCATCGCCAAAGCCGAAAGCTCGCGGTGGCAGACGGTTTCCGCGTAGCGCTCTGTGCCGCGGTGCGACTGGAACGGCCTATGAGTCGGAGATGGCCACAGCTGTGGACGGGCCGCGCGCACCAGCCCACTCCGGAGGGGGAGGAAGCTCGGCAATCGGGATCAGCGGCTTTATCCAGCTATAGCCATCGGTGGGTGGGCAAGTCACAAGTGAGCGGCCTGCTTTGATGTCAACGCCTGGTGCGATCCTTGAGGTGCTGGACCGCAATTCCACGCCAGCCGGCGAGGCGATATAGAGATGAATCCCGCCGCGCCGGGTGCGGACACAAGGGCAGTGATCCGGAAAATCACCACCTTGGGCATTCACTAGCGCTGCAAAGCTGGCGACCCCGTCGACGCCCTCGGCATGGCCGCGGTCAAGATCCAGGACAATGAACCCGCGCGTCACCAGCGCCACGCCGATTAGCTGCGCAATGTTCAAGCGCTCGCGGGCGAGGCGTTTCTCCGGCCTCGGCATCTGGCCAGCCCTTGGTTGTGGGCCGCCGGTCGCAGTTCAGAGGGATTGGCACATAGCCAAGGCGCGCGAGCGCATCAATGGCGTTAAGGAGCATGGATCCAGTCATGGCGCGCTCCGATCACACCGTTTACTGAGCGACGTTTCAACTGCGGCCTCACAGCTCTTCTGACTGCTGATCAGCGAGATGTTTCGCTTGCCCTTCTGCTGCCTCGGCATTGATCAGTCTCTCGCCGAAGAGTCGTACTCAGAGGTCGAATGGAAGCGGTTGGCCAGTATCCAAGCCTCAAGATCTTCCAGCCGGTAAGCGATCCGGCGCCCCAGCTTCACATAAACCGGCCCTGCCCCGGTTAGACGCATCTTGGCCAGAGTGCTGGTCGAGGGGCCGTATTGTTCGGAAACTTGTTTCGGCGAAAGAAGCGTCGCCTGCGCTGTACCGGAATAGTCATTGATCCACCGCCATCGCATCACCGGAACCCTCCGGCTGTATGTGGCATCGTTATCAATCGGACTGGGTGTTGCGCACGTGGATTTGAGTGCAACAGTTCAATCGGTTTCATCCGAGCCGGATGACGGGTTGCTCGCAAGCGTCTCAGCCCTTAGGGCCTCCATGATTGCATGCCATTCATCAACCTCTTTATGGAAGTCGCCATCCTTGAACCATCGCAGAACAGTTGAGCGCTCGACATGCATCAGTTCGGCAACGGCTCCGAACGAAACCGGCTTTCCAATATTCTTGAGATAGGCGCCTGCCCACAATGCGCTCTCTCGATTCAGTATCACTTCCATGTTCCGCGCTTCGACTGAGACCTCCGTACCGAGCTGGTGCTTAATGAGCACGATCAGATCACGCGGAATGATCATGTTATCGTTCCAATCGAGCGCGTCGAGCATCATGGCTACAAGGTAGTTGACGAGGGTGTCACTGATGACCTCGCCGCGCCCTACAAGATGTGTCTCGCCAGAACTTTCACGCGCACGACGTTCGACAAGCAATTCGATCAATCGAAGACTAAGGCGGCTCGCCGACGCCTCGTCAGCATCCAGGATGCGTTCAACGTCTCCAATCGGTATTCCGAGAGCTTGCAGCCGCTCTTCATTGGCCACCACCCAATCGAGAGAAAAACTCGTCGAGACCTCGATCAACTTTCCGCGGGATGCCCCCGCCGCAGTTCCAGATAATTCTCGAGAGTGGGCTTTCTCTTAAACGCCCTCGACATATCGCTGAGAGTACCCGTCACGCCATGGTGCTGGGGCGAAAGCACAAATGACGTGTAGTCTTCCTCGAACTCATCTTCCGGTTCCATTCCTTTCAGATAGATGGATTCGGAAGGCCTGCATGAGCGCTAAATGTCTGTGCAGGAGCTTGTTTTCTAGCCGATTGATTGGCTCTCATTGCTTTTCGATTTAGGCTATCTAGAGATTGATGCGGACAGCGGGGATCGAAAAATGAACAAGATCGCAATTTCGTTAGGCCTGATGATGTTTTTAGGCGGCTGCGCTTCGTCAACTGGAGTGCTGCCAATTGGTAAGGACACTTACACCATCACAACTGATGCTCATTTCACACGAGGTGGCGCCGGAGCCGCAAAAAGCCGCGCGATACTAGAAGCGAATGAGTATTGCAGCTCGCAGGGCCTCAACTTCGTATTTATCACTAGCTCTGGTGGCTCGTATGGTGAGTATCTGACCCATGATTTGACATTTCGGTGCGTACCCGAGGGCGACTTGGAAGACGTCCGTCCCGATATTGAGACCGTGCCGGATGTCGTTGTCAGAAGCGAATAGTGAGTGTCGAGGCAGTCAAGATTTAAACCCCGGGGGCTTTGTATTTTCCCCTGAGCAGCGAGAGTAATGACGGGGAGGGGTGGTCGGAACCCCCCGCCGAGATAACCCACAGCCTTAGAGTCAGACTGACAAAAATTGAGCCGTTGTTCGAGGTTGAAGAGGCTAATGGGAACAGCCTTTAAGCACTTTCAGGATAACATGATTGGATGAAAGGATTGTGGGGCCTGACGCTAGTCTCGGATGAAGTCTGCTAAGCGTTCACCAACCTTCTCAACTGCTCCACGCACAGGATCATCATGC
Organism: Hyphomonas sp.; assembly: GCF_018402285.1. GTDB lineage: Bacteria > Pseudomonadota > Alphaproteobacteria > Caulobacterales > Hyphomonadaceae > Hyphomonas. Next base: position 7,600 of record NZ_JAGYJH010000003.1, read on the forward strand.
AGGTGGGCATACTGCGCAGTAGTCGCGGCATCCTTATGCCCCAAAAGTACACCGATGACAGGGAGGCTGGAACCTTCAGAGACAGCCACGCTGGCAAAGCTGTGTCGAAGGTCATGCAATCGCACGCCGCTCAACTCACACGACGCCCGAACAGCAAGCCATACCTTCGGGGTTCCAACATAGGGCCTGTCCGGCTTTTGCGAGGGGAAAACTAACTCGCCCCCTTGATACCTTGGCAACGAGGCAAGCACTGCCCGTGCAGCGCGGTTCAAAGGCCTTATCGTCTGCCCCGTCTTTGAGTCAGGCAACCGCAGAAATCCGAGGTCAAAATCGACATCCTGCCACCTGAGATTCTCAATTTCACCTTTGCGGCAGCCTGTCAGGATCAACAGCCGGATGATCGAAACGCCTTGCGGATTTGCGCCATTCGCCTCGACCTCGCGCAGCGCCTCACCAAGCTGGATCAGTTCTTCATAATTCAGAAAACGAAGGTTCTTCTTGTCTTTGTAGCGCTTCACCCCTCGGACCGGATTCTCTGACATGAGGCCCGCTTCAACAGCGTAAGTGAAAATACCGCCGAGCAGACCAACAGTCCGCGATGCAGTGCCTTTACCGCCGGTCACAATGGCTCGCCCACGGTGGCCGGTTTTCACGTCCTTTGCCGTCTTGCCCATGGCTACATCCTGCATGAACCGCGTAACGGTCGCTTTGGAGACGTCGGTTAGTCTAACGTGGCCAATTAGCGGTTTAATATGCCGTTCAATCCGCCCACGATCGGAGACCAAAGTCGAAGCTTTCTTTGTTGCAACGCCGCTGAGAAGATAGTCGTCACAAAGCTCAGTAATGGTGAGTACAGCTTTCGCGTCCTGTTTCTCCTTCGCCGGGTCCGCACCTTGCGCCGCCATACCAAGATCCTGCGTGCTTCTTTTCGCGCGGTCTCGACCGTCCAGGGTGAACCGTGAGCGCCGATGGTCATTCGCCGCGTCGGAGCCCTGCGGCCGGTTCCATGCCGGTATTGACATATATAGACCTTTCTCCCCCAGCGCAGACCTTTAGGCCGAACCCTGCAAGTTCGCCGTCCCAGAGGAACCGGTCCTTAGCTTCGGGCTTTGCCCTATCAACAACGGTTTTTGTGAGCTTAAGAGACATGTGTGCTTACTCGTCCATAACCAGTAAGCACACAGTAAGCACGCTCGGCGGAAACTCAAGGCATCGCGAGGAACCTGGAATCCTATTTTTTAAGCAATAACAGAACTCTGTGCTATCATTTGGAACCCAGAGAACACCCAAGAAGCATCTTACACTTGCCCTCCGAAGGCAAAGGTCAGAGGTTCAAATCCTCTTGGGTGCACCATAAAAATCAAGGGCTTAGACGTTATTTTCTGTCCTTCCGGCGCCTGAATTTTCCTAGGGGTTCCACCGAAAATTACATATATTCGCTGTTTCGGCCCGTCCGAGGCTGTTTCGATGCGGGGTGCCTGCCCGTTTAGGCCCCGTGAGGGCCGGTAATCATCCCATTTTTAAGCGGCCGGATTTCTGGGCTTCACGCGGCAAGTTTAAGTTTGGCTACGCCTGCCTTCGGCTCATGGCGGGGGTAATGCCGCCGATGCCCATGTTCGGGCGCTCATTGTTGCAACTCCATAGCCAACTGGTGGCGTGTTCCTTGACCTCCTCGATCGTGTTGAAGATGAACTGCCCAAACCATTCCTGCCGGACGGTCCGATTGTAGCGTTCGACATATGCGTTCTGCTGCCGCTTGCCGGGCTCATGTAGAGGATCCCGATGCCACGCTTTGCTGCCCAGGTTTGCAGCGCGGCGCTGACATTTTCGGGGCCGTTGTCGACGCGAATGCCCATCGGCTTCCCCCGCCATTCGATGATCCGCTCCAGCGTGCGCACGACGCGCGCTGCGGGTAGGCAGAAGTCAACCTCGATGGCGAGGCCTTCGCGGTTGAAGTCATTAATCACATTCAGTGTCCGGAAGGAACGGCCATCTCCAAGCTGATCTGCCATGAGCCGAAGGCTGGCGAAGCCAACTCCATCGACCACATTTCATTCGGCCGCTCCGGAACGGCCAGAGGCTCAGGAACTTCCCGAACCAGCCGTTTTCTTGGCTTGATCCGCAGGTTCAGTTCCAGTTCGCAATAGATGCGGCGAACGCGCTTATGGTTCCAGGCGAAGCCTTTCACATTGCGCAGGAACAGATAGCAAAGGCCAAAGCCCCAGCGCCTCGTCTTTTCGGACTTCGCCAACCCCACCAGCCAATCGGCGATCTCGGCATTCTCGTCCGACAGCTTCGCCTCATACCGGTAGCAGGTCTCGCTGATGCCAAAGGTGCGGCACGCCAGCGCCACAGACACGCCCTTCTTCCGAACAGCTTCTTTGGCCATCTCTCGTCTTTGAGATGGCCTTACGGCTTTTTTCCGAGAGCATCTCTCAATAACTGGTTCCGCATCGCCAGTTCGGCATACATCTTCTTGAGCCGGCGGCTCTCATCTGCCATCGCGTTGGCTACGCCTGCCTGCGGCTCATCTCAGACATCAGCGAGGCGTCCATGCTCACACTCATAGCCAATTTTGCTCCTTATGGATTGAGCAGTTTTTCGCTGGGTCGATACAGATGAAACAACACCCCTTTTGAAGCAAGCCACATTCAATGGGACAGAAACCAACGACAACGAACAAAAGGCGCCCGCATAGAGATATCAATGAAAAGCTAAGTTGCTTGTTCACTTTATTTTTTTGTTGTTTCTTCGTACGTGCTTGGTTGATTTTGAAGGAACATCCAAATGAGGTTTGGTTTCAGTCGTCATGTCGTCGCTTTGACAGCTGTGATTTCGGTAGTTGGTGCGCCGATCGCAATTGCCTGCACCGGAATCTCGTTAGAGGCCCAGGACGGAACAACTATCGTCGCCCGGACTGTAGAATGGGCCCTTGGCGATGCAGATCATGATACGCTTGTTTTGTTCCCGCGAAATTACGAATTCGTCGGCCAGACGCCTGAAGGTTACAATGGTCTCACTTGGACCGGCAAATACGGCTTTGCGTCTCTATCGGCATACGGAGAGCCATACGGACCGGATGGAATGAACGAGGTTGGATTATATGTGGGCATGTATTATTTCCCCGATTTCGCCAGCTTTGAGGCTTACGATTCCTCTCAACGGGACAGCTCACTTAGCGTTGGCGACTTTATGCGCTGGATGCTGTCCAATTTCTCAACAGTAGAGGAAGTCCGCGAAAATCTTGATAAAGTACGTGTCGTCAATGTAGACGATCCACGCTTCGGCGGAGCGGCTTTACCGTTTCACTGGAAAATAGCCGACCCAACTGGTGAAAGCATCGTCATCGAGATTACAGACGGAGGGAAGATTGAAATCTTCAATACCGTCGAAGGTGTAATCACTAATTCACCTGGCTACGGTTGGCACCTGACAAATCTACGCAACTATCTCGGCCTGTCGCCGAGTGCGGAGGCCCCGATAGAGGTGGATGGTCAAGTCTTCGCGCCACTCGGTTCCGGGTCCGGTTTGCGCGGTTTGCCGGGTGACTTCACGCCTCCATCACGCTTTCTCCGTGCCCTCGCTTTTACCGCCAGCGCAAGGCCGCTGGAGAAAAGCCAAGACGCCGTTTTCGAGGCATTCCGTATTCTTGATAATTTCAACATACCGGTTGGGAGCACAGGTGCTCCAGGGAAAATAGCGACCGATATCGAAAGCGCGACCCAGATTACAACGGTCAGCGATCTCGACAACAAGCTTTTTTATTTCCATACTATGTCAGATCGGCAAGTGCGCATGCTTGACCTCAAAAAAATCGACTTTGGCTCGATTGAGATGCAGTTGATCACCTCTGGTGTTTCTACAGAACAGACCATCCGAGAGATCTCTCCAAACGAAGGGTCACTTTAGTTGAAGTCAGCACCTGATCCGTCACGCCTGAGCCGGTAAGTTATTAGGTGCTGCCGATTTCTTGGTCGGCAGCTTATGCTATCAGGATTTGTTCCTTTTGCGCGCGGCTAAGGCACGCGTCGAAAGCCTATGTCTGATTGGAGAAACTGAAGTTCGAACTCTCAGTACCTTTGCCCAATCTGCTACCTATGTCTCAGGTCCCTCACTCCTCTTTGCCGTTCTCCGCCCGCGCGCCCCATTGGCCAGCGCGGCTTTCCCTCCTAGGGTAGTCTGCAGACACTTCAGGGAAGGAAACACAATGGATCTCGGACTTAAAGGCAAGAAGGCCATCATCCTCGGCGGCACACGCGGCATCGGCCGGGCGATCGCCGACACATTGGCGAAGGAAGGCGCACATGTCGCTGTCTGCGCCCGCAACGGCGATCAGGTGGCCGCCGCCGTGGCCGATCTCAAGATGCTCGGCGTCAACGCCACAGGCGCCTCGGTGGATGTGACGGACGGCCCCGCCCTGAAGGCGTGGATCGCTGACGCGGCTAAGACGCTCGGCGGCCTCGACATCCTCATCTCAAACGCCGGCGCCATGGCGCAGGGCAATGATGTCGCCGCCTGGGAATCGAACTTCAAACTCGACGTGCTCGCCGCCGTCAACGCCTTCGAGGCGGCGGAGCCCCTGCTCTCCACGGCCGCAAAAACTTCCGGGGACGCAGCCTTCGTGATCATCTCCTCGATTTCTGCCGCAATGGCTGACCGAGGCGACTCCTATGGCCCGATCAAGGCCGCCCTCATCCACATGGCCAAGGGCCTCGCCCGCCAGCATGCCAAGGCCGGCATCCGCGTCAATGTCGTCTCCCCCGGCATGGTTTATTTCGAAGGTGGCGTCTGGCACATGGTGAAGACCAACATGCCGGAATTCTTCGAGCAGGCGAACGCCCGCAACCCCACAGGTCGCTGCGCCACGCCGCAGGAAATCGCCAATGCGGCGGTGTTCCTCGCCAGCCCCGCCTCCTCCTACACGACCGGCGCCAACCTGATCGTGGACGGAGCAGTTTCAAACCGGGTGAACTTCTAGGAAAAGCCCGGCGGCCAATTCCGGAGAGGGCTTAGCGGCTAGCCAGGTGAGACCGGCGCTTGAAGGTCAACTCAGTTTCTTCGACCGGCCGGCCAGACATGTCCTCCGGGGTCGAATAGACCCGGACGGTCATGTCCTCTTCGGTCAGGCCGACATGCATGAACCCCCAGAGGGATCCTTTGGAAAAGGGATTGGCAAGCCCCGGATTGGCCGCCAGCTGATTGGCCATGAATTTCGGGTGAAGCGGGCGGTACTTGGACCCTGCCCCGGAGACCAGCGCGGGCAGCACCGGCGCGCCGGAAACTCCCTCGCTGCGGCAATCATCGGTGTAGACTTCCAGCATGTGATCATCGCCGGAAATGTAAGCGTCGGCATGTTTGCACACGGCGATCATGTACAGCGACCGCAAGGCATGGGCCTTTTCAAACTTGCTGCCCCCGCCCGACCAGACCGCATGATGGCCGATGACAATCTTCCAGTGCGCCTCTGAAGACGCCAGCGCCTCTTCCAGCCACGCGACCATCTGCTTCTCGCCCTCTGTCGCTGGTTTCACGAAGTCGTCCCATTCCTCCATCTCGCCGGTGCGCGCCTCGCGGCCCTCCGTATCCAGATTGTCCACATGCACGCTTGTGCTCGCCAGCAGCATCTCTGTGTCGATAACGAAAATCTCGACAAAGCCTTCCATTCCGGCCGGAGAGGCGCGGTAGTAGAAATCCGGCATGGTGAAATTGGGGTGCTTCTGGAAATAGTCCATCTGCGCCGCAGTGGCCTCGCGCGAGACGCGCCAGTCATGGTTTCCCATCATCGCATAGATGGTGAAATCCTCCACGCCTTTGCCAAGCGTGCCATAGGGCTGGTCCAGCATGTCGTAGAAGCGCCGCTCATCGCTGATCCCGTCAGCCCCCAGCGTCGCGCCATCCGGATAGATGTTGTCGCCCACCATCGTGGCAAAATCACACCCGAGCTTGCGGCACACTTCCTCGGCAGCAAAGGCAACCGGATACATCCCGCTGGCTTCCATATACCCGCCGATCGCTGCCTCAAACACAAAGGGCGTTGGCCGGAAGCCGGTCATGTCGGCATTGCGCTCAAGCCAGTCTTCCGCCTGGGCGGCAAGATAGCTGCTCAGCGTACGGTGAGGCGTCTCGTCCTCGTCGAGGCGCTCATAGGACGGAATGTAGCCCGTATCGCCCAGAACCGCGAAATTGGCCCTGCGGTCTTCCGCGCCGGCAGGCCCGGAGTGGACGCACGCCGCAAGGCTGAGGGCGCAAAGCGCGGTCATGAGGTGTTTGTACATGGGTCTGTCCTGTCTTTGTTTCGGGGATCACCACCCCGCCAATGGCGAAAGGCCCCGGCGGTCTGCCGGGGCCTTTGCTCTTTGTATCAGAAGTTGGCCTTGAAGCCGAACTTCGCCGTCCAGCCATACTCTTCATACTGCAGGAGGCGGTCACGGCCGGGGCCAGTCTGATAGGCCGTATAGGTTGCGTCGTTGATGTTTACGAGTTCTCCGAACAATTGCAGGTTCGGGGTGAGCCGGTACTTTGCGGAAGCATCAACCTGGAAGTGCGATTCGACATACCGGTCACTTTCGGCGTCACTTTCTATTTCATCAAGGTAGGACGAGCGGCCCGTGCCCGAAAGGCGCAGGCTGAGAGGCCCTTTATCATAGCCAACCGCGATGTTGAAGGTGTGCTTGGATGAGGTCGGCAGCGGGATTGACCGTCCCAGCACATCACCCGACGCGTCCGTGTAGGTATAGTTCACGTTTGCCAGCAGTCCGTCAAACGGCGCCGGCAAACCGGTAAAGGCCTGCGCGTAGGAAAGCTCGATACCTTTCACTTCGGCCGTTTCACCATTGATCGGGATAGTGGCCTCATCATAGGCTATGCCCTGAAAGGTGCCGTTCTCGAACCCTGCATCAACAATGAAGTCTTCAATGCGCTTGTAGAAGACGCCGCCCTGGAGCACGGCTTCGGGTGCAAAATAATATTCCAGTGTCGCGTCGAAATTGGTCGCGCGGTAGGGGTCAAGGTCCGGATTGCCGAACTCGCCTTCACGCTCGTTCTCGTCATTCTCCTCAACAACGAAGAATGGGGCAAATTGTTTGAAATTAGGACGAATGATTGACTGGAAGGCGCCGAAGCGTGCGACGATTTTTTCATTTACATCGTAGCGGATATTCAAACTTGGCAGGACGTCGGTATAATCGTTGCTAAACGAGACCGGCGTAATGAAGAGCGTGTCCTCCTCGAGGCTGAGGCCGCCGACAATTGCACCTTCCTCGACCAGCTCCGTTCGGTTGCCGCGGGTATCGGTCTTGGTATGCTCTATGCGAATGCCGGCGATCAGACGCAGCGGGCCTGACTGGTACTTGCCCATCACATAGCCGGCCAGGATATCCTCGTCAGCTTCGAAGCTTTCAACTGTCGAAACAAACTCCGTCTCAAGTTCGTTCAGTTCAAAAGCACCGAGGCCATTTCTGGAAACAAAGTTCTTAACGGCTCCGAGGTCAGGCAGAACGCCGAGATCGGCAAGCCCATAGGTCTGGGTTCCCGCCACGTCGGCAAGGGTGAAGTCGCCATCAAAGTCTTCGTAAAGATCGATCACAAAGTTCTGCGTTTTTTCACGCTGGCGAAGCTTCAAGCCGCTCTTGATTTCAAATGTCCCTCGATCGACGGCGAACTCGCGCGCCACGTCAATCTTGAACGAGGCTTCCTTATCGTCTGCGTCTTCGCGCGTGGTTCTCTCCAGAAGCGTGAAGCCGTAATTGGTGGGATCGGAAAATGCCGCCGCCCCAAAATCGATATTATAGAGCGGTCTGTTCATGTCGGAAAAATCGAAAGTCACGCCCAGCTCACCGGGAGACCGGAAGCGTTCCTGGAACCGGATCGGGTCGATTGAGCCTCGCTCTTTCTGGTCGGCTTCCGAGTAGGCGGCATCATATGTCACCGTCCAAGGGCCGGTGAAGGTCTCACCACCAAGCGAAAAGGTACGGATGGTCTGAGCCTCACCGCGATCTTTCAGGTCGCGGCGAACCTGAATGCGGCCATCGGCTGAATCGAACGACGCTGTGTTTTCTGAGCCTGCAAAAGGCTCTTCGCTCATGCCAAAAATCAGTCGACGACGTAGTTCGGTATCGTCAAACTTGGAATAAAGCCCACGCGCATAGAGAGTGGTACTATCGTTTAGTCGGTAGTCTGCGCCGAGTGTTATTCCATAGCGCTCCCGGCGTACGTCATAGTCACGGTACTCAACGTCTTCAGCGTAGGCAATGCCGTCATCGGTCTCGCTCCAGCCATCCATTTCAATATTGTCGGTCGCGAATTCGCGATCATAGTAGCTAAACCCACCTGCAATACCCAGGTCGTCGCCAAACAGCTTGATAAAGTCGAAGCTTCCCTTAGGCGACGTTTTACCATTCAGGTCGTTGTACGACCCTTCCAGCGACGCTGAAAAATAGTCTGACTTGCGGTCGAAGGCGCTTGTGGTGTTAATTTCGATCGAGCCACCGATTGTGTCGGCGTCCATGTCCGGGGTCAGCGATTTCTTGATCTCGATCGACTCAATGAGCTCCGACGGGATCACGTCCAACGCTACGGCGCGCTCATCGCCGCCCGTTGCCAGTACGCGATTACCGTTGATCGAAGAGGAGTTGAGGTTTGGATCGAGGCCGCGCACGGAGACGAAACGCCCTTCGCCCTGGTCATTCAGGACGTTGATGCCGGGCGCGCGGCGTAGCGCTTCTGCAACGTTCTGGTCCGGGAACTGACCAATCGCGTCACGCGTCAGAACTGTTTCAACCGTATCGGACGCTCGCTGACGAGCAATTGAGCTCAGCAGGTTGGACTGCTGGCCGATCACCAGAACGGTTTCCATCACGGCCGTGTCGCCGTCTGTGCCGCGCGGCGCGAGCGCGAAGGACTCGGCCAACGTGCCGTCTTCGGAAACCGTGATCACGCGGGACTGCTCTTCAGCGCCGGGATAGCGGACCCGCAGGGTGTAGGTGCCCGCCGCAATGTTGGTGAAGCGGTAAGACCCGTCCTGGCCGACTTCGGCGCTCTGGTTGATTTCCACCAGAGTGACTTCGGCCCCGCGCAGCGCGCGTGTGCCGGTCGCATCGGCAACCTCACCGGTGATGGTGCCAGCGCTGGCAACCGGAACGGCGACGGCAGTGGCGAGAATGCTGGAGGCAAGCAGGCGCGCCGTCAGGCCGCGGCCGAAGAATGAAGCGTGGAACATTGGTAAACCCTTCCGCTGAAAACTGCATCGGCGGGTAACAGGGCAGTGTCTCAGACTTGCGACAGTTTTGCGTACTTATTGTTGCAACGCTTTGATCGTATCCGGAGCGTTGCAGGATCGCCACTAAGATACATTTTTATGTATTTTTATTTTTAGTTACTGCAGGAATAATGACGCTGGAATGACACTTTCCTGACAGCGCGCCCTCAGGACTGGTCACTGATATCCTTGCCGGGCGTTGATTCGGAAAATCCGCTGGCAACCGCCCGGCGCTTACCCACGAGCCTGCCGGCGCGCGCCCCTGCCCGGCGTATCAGATCGGCCATCAGGACGCCAAAGCCGGGGTCCTCCTCGCCGATCACGATACCGACCGTGCCGACCCCGCCGGCATCGTCGAGCGCGCAAACCACGATATCCACATCGCCGGCAGACACCCGGTCGCCAACGACCGGATTGCCATCAAACGCCCGGTCCAGATACTGGCCGGCCGTCTGGCCTTCGGCCGCGTCAATGTCCTCCAGCCCGTACTGGCGCACGAGGTCGGACATCTTCGTCGCGCCCTTGAGCCGGAACTGGATATCGGAGTCCGCCGTCATCTCTTCCCAGGGGCTGGCATAAATCTGGTCAAGCAGGCGCACCCGCCGCGCGGCGGCAAAAAGGTAAACCTGGTCATCGGCCTGAAGCGGGCCGATCGTATGGACTGAATAGGAAAGCCCGTCGCGGATCACCATGACCGGCCGCGCCCAGCGCGGGACGCGCTCGCCCCTGGCAATCGCGCTGTCGGGATGGATCTTGTAGCCGACGAGTTCCATCTCTGCCGCGCCGCGCAGTTCAAGCTCTACCCGGTCCACCAGCCCCTGCTCGGAGGGCAGGCTCATCTTCAGGAGCTTGGCTGCCGGCTGGATCGTCCAGCCCTGAACCAGCAGCGACGCCAGCACCATCACAAACACGACGTTGAAATAGAAACTGCCATTCTCGATGCCTGCAAGTCCCGGCAGGATCGCCAGCAGGATCGATACGGCCCCCCGTAAGCCAACCCAGCCGGTAAACAGGGTTTCCCGCGAGCGGAAATCGAACGGCAGCAGGCACAGCCAGACGGCCAGCGGCCGGGCGACGAAGATCAGCACACCCGACAGGACCAGCGCCGGCAAGAGAATGTCCGGAAACTCCGAAGGCGTCGCCAGGAGGCCGAGCGCTAGGAACATCCCGATCTGGGCGAGCCAGGTCATGCCGACCTGAAACCGGCGCAGCCTCTGGGCAAACCGGACCTTCTGGTTGCCTGCCACCACCCCGGCCACATAGGCAGCCAGGAACCCGCTGCCTCCCAGGAGGGCGCACACAGAGAAGACGACCAGCGCCGCGGCAAGACCCGTGATCGGGTAAAGGCCCGGATCGAGGTTCACGAGCTTGTTGAGCAGCCAGGAAACCCCGAAGCCGCCGATTACGCCAAACAGAAGGCCAAGGCCCATCTGCTGGATAAAGGTGAGCAGCACTTCAAATCCGAAGAGAGCACTTGTGCCGGCATCGGCCGCAATCAGTTCGATCAGCAGGATGGTAAGGAAGATCGCCATCGGGTCGTTCGCCCCGGATTCGATTTCCAGCGTCGAGCCGACCTTCTCCCTCAGCCTTATCCCCCCTGCCCGCAGCAGGAAGAACACAGCAGCCGCGTCCGTGGACGCCACGATCGAGCCAAGCAGGAACGCCTCCAGCCACCCGGCCCCGAACAGGAAGTGGGCCGCAACCCCCGTCAGCCCTGCGGTCAGCAGAACACCAAACGTCGCCAGACTGAGCGCGGGCGCCGCCGCCACGCGGTAACTGCGCAAAGGCGTCTCGAAGCCGCTGTCAAAAAGGATGATGGCGAGGGCAAGGGAGCCGATGAAGTAAGCCACCGATCCGCTGTCAAACTCGATGCCGAGCAGGCCGTCTTCGCCTGCCAGAAGTCCAATCCCGAGAAAGACGAGTAGCAAGGGCGCGCCGAAGCGCTGCGAGACCAGGCTCGTCAGGGCCGCGAGCGTCACGAGCGCAGATCCGATCAGGATTGCAATGTTGACAGATTCAAACAGGGTCCCGACCTCCTCGTCTTTGTCGCGGCGGGCAAAAAATGATTTGTGACAGATCGCTCTGAAGCTAGGGTCTGAGACATGGGCAGGCCAGTAGCAATTCGGTATTTCCAGCCCCGCCAAGCCTGATTGCCATGCAGGCATGCAAAAACATCACGAAAACGTGAGCGCAGCTCAGACGGAATCTGAGGCTTCAATCGTTTAAGGAAGCGCGCGGCAGGTTAACTGCCAACTGCAGGCTGTTGCCTTGATCAGTAATGTTCTTCGTCTACTTCGGTACAAGATGTCAGAGAAACTGCTTTCCCGGTACGCGCGCCTGATGGGCGCGGCGGCACTCGCGCTTATTGCTGCGGGCTGCGCCTCCGTGCCGGAAAGGCCTGCCGCAGATGCCGTGCCGCCTGCCGGAGACGCTTTCCGCGCCGGCGCCAGCCCTGAACCCGTATCGGCCGAATGGTGGACAAGCTTCAATGATCCCGTCCTGGCAGACCTCGTCAACACATCGCTAACCACATCCCCGGCCCTGCGGGGGGCAGACTTTTCCGTCGCCGAAGCCGAAGCCTTTCTGCGCCTGGCGCTTCTGGGCACCAGTCCGACCGCCTCCAGCCGCGCCGGCCTCACCGCCGCCCGCCCCACAGGCACTGCCGCTGACCGGATCAATGTCAGTGCCACCGGAACCCTCGCCGCCAGCTGGGAGATAGATGCCTTCGGTCGCCTCGCCGCCCTCATCGAGGCCGCCCGCTTTGATGCAGCCACCGCCCGCGAGTTGCGCCGCGATATCGCCGTGACCCTCGCGTCGGAGACAGCCCTTGCCTATATCGACCTGCGCGGCGCCGAAGTGCGCCTCGAGGTCGCCCGCCGCAACGCCCAGTCCCAATCCGAAGGCCTCGAGCTCGTCCAAACCCTCGTCGAGAATGGCCGCGCCACCCAGCTCGACCTCGAACAGGCCCAGACCCAGTACCGTACCACCCTCGCCATCATTCCCGTTTATGAAGGCGACCGGGAAGCCGCCATAAGCCGCCTTGCGGCCCTCACCGGCGTTCCAGCCAGCAGTGCCGGTGCTCTTGTCACCCAGCTGGCCTCTTCGCCCGGCGTCATTCCCGCGCTTGAAGCGCCCATGACAGCCAGTACGCCCGAAGACCTGCTCCGCCGCCGGCCCGACATTCGCGTCGCCGAAGGCCAGATCGGCGCCGCCCTCGCCATCGGTGAGGCCGCCCGCGCAGACCTCTTCCCGCGTATCACCCTCAACGCAAACCTCCTGGGTCTCCTGCGCAATACCGGCGTTGCCCTGAGCGACGAGAGCATCGGGTTCGATTTTGGCCCCGCCATCAGCTGGGCGGGCCCCGACCTGCGCGGGGTTTATGCAAACATCGAGGCCACCGATGCCCGCACCGGACAAATCATTGCCAATTACGAAACCACTGTGCTTGATGCCCTGGCAGATGCCGAGACGGCCCTGACGAATCTGGCGAGCGAGAGCCGCCGCTCCGCTGATCTGGACGCCGCCCTCACCTCTGCCCGCCGGGCACTCGACCTTGCCCGCCTGAGATATCAGGAGGGGCTCGACAGCTACCTCAATGTCCTCGACGCGCAGCGCTCGCTGCTAGACGCGGAAGACCGCGTTGCGGTCAACCGGGCAGAAACCGCCCGGCGCGCCGTCCGCGCTTACCGAAGCCTGGGCGGCATCTGGACCAACGAAGAACTCGCCGCCTTCCGGGCGGGATAGGAAACCCCGATGCTGAAACTCGTCCGCAAGAACCCGTTCAGGACCACAGGCGCTGCGCTGGTGGCGGTGCTGCTGATCGCAGCCCCCGCCCTGACGCAGCAGCGCGGCGGTGGCCCTGGCGGCGCAGGCGGTCCCCCGCCCAGCAGCGTGTTTGCCGAACCCGTGCGTGAGCAAACCTTTGCCAGCCGCGTCGAAGCCATCGGCACGCTTGAGCCCAACGAACGCGCCGACCTCACCCTCACCGCCTCCGACCGCGTCACCGCCGTCTATTTTCAGGACGGTGACCGCGTGAAGCAAGGCAAGACGCTACTTTCCCTCGCCCAGCGCGAACAGCTCGCCCTCGTGGAGTCGGCTGAAGCCGACCTTGCCCAGGCCAATCAGGATCTCGCCCGCGTCGAGCCCCTCGCCCAGCAGGGCGCCGTCTCGACGTCCGAGCTCGACATGGCCCGCCGCAATGTGAACGCCGCCGCCGCCCAGTTGCGCGCCGTCCAGTCCCGCCAGAACGACCGCGTACTGGTCGCGCCTTTTGATGGCGTCCTCGGCTTCCGCCGTGTCAGCGTCGGCTCGCTCGTCCGCCCCGGTGATGTCGTCGCCACGCTGATTGATGACAGCGTCATGCGCCTCGAATTTGCTGTGCCCTCAAACTTCCTGCGCGTACTCCGCCCGGGTCTTGAAATCGAGGCCGCCTCCAATGACATTCCTGGCCAGGTATTCACCGGCACGGTTGACTCAATCGACAACATGATCGACCCCGTCACACGTTCCATCCGTGTACGCGCAAATGTTCAAAATCCCTCGGGTATCCTCAAATCGGGCATGTACATGGCCGTTGCCCTTCAGGCAGAGCCACGCCGGGCCCTCTCGGTTCCAGAAGTCGCCCTCCAGCCGCGCGGCCCGGAAACCTTCGTCTGGGTTGCCGCCACGTCCGGAACCCAGACCGTCGCACGCCGCGTCAGGATCGAGCCCGGCCTGCGCCTCGATGGCCGCGTCGAAATCGTCGCGGGCTTGAGCGAAGGCCAGATGGTGATCACCGAAGGCGCCCTGCGCGTGCGCGAAGGGGCCCCGGTCGTCATCAAGGATGAAAGCATGCTCCAGCCCAAGCCGGCGGCCCGCAGCGGCTCGGTAGGCGGCAGCGCCGTGAACCTGGAATAGGCCGATGTTTCTTTCGGACACTTCCGTCAAGCGGCCGGTCTTCGCGTCAGTCCTTTCGATCCTCCTGATCGTCTTCGGCCTCGTCGCCTTTTCCCGCCTCCCCCTCCGGGAGTTTCCCGACATCGACCCACCGGTCGTTTCGATCAGCGTCAATTATCCCGGCGCTTCGGCGTCGGTTGTCGAAACCCGCATCACCCAGGTGATCGAGGAACGTATCGCCGGCATCGGCGGCGTCCGCTTCATCAACTCCCGCTCGCGCGATGGCCGCGCCGACATCTCCATCGAGTTCAACGTCAACCGGGACATCGACGCAGCGGCAAACGATGTGCGCGACCGGGTTGCCAGCGTCGCCGACCGCCTGCCGCCGGAAGCTGACGCGCCCGAAGTCGAAAAGGCCGACGCAGACGATGACGTGATCCTCTGGCTGAACTTTGCCAGCCAGGAAATGACGACGCCCGAACTCACAGACTACGCTAACCGGTTTCTGGTTGACCGCTTCTCTGCGATTGACGGGGTCGCCCGCATACAGATCGGCGGCTCGCGCGACTATGCCATGCGTGTCTGGCTTGACCGCCGCGCCCTAGCCGCCCGCGGCCTTACTGCCGGAGACATAGAACGCGCGCTGCGCGCCGAAAACGTCGAAGCTCCTGCCGGGACGCTGGAGTCCGGCGCCGTCAGCTACACCCTCCGGATTGATCGCCCCTTCCGCACGGCCGACGATTTTGCCGGTCTCGTGATTGCCGAAGGCGAAGGCTATCTTGTCCGCCTTGCCGATGTCGCCCGCGTGGAGCGCGGCACCGTCGACGACCGCACGATGTTCCGCGGCAACGGCGAACCCATGGTCGGCCTCGGCATCGTCAAACAGTCCACTGCCAACACCGTGGATGTCGCCAAAGGCGCCAAGGCGCTCATGGTCGAACTCAATACGACGCTCCCCGAAGGAATGCAGCTCTACCTCTCTTTCGACAGCTCGGTGTTCATCGAAGCCTCCATCCGCGAAGTGTGGACCACCCTGGGCATCGCCGTTGTCCTCGTCACGCTCGTGATCTTCCTCTTCCTCGGCAGTTTCCGCACGACCATCATTCCGGCCGTCACGGTGCCGGTCTCCATCATCGCCACCTTCATCGTCCTCTACCTGCTCGGCTTCACGCTGAACCTCCTGACACTGCTCGCGCTCGTACTGGCCATCGGCCTTCTGGTGGACGACGCCATCGTCGTTCTGGAGAATATTCACCGCCGGATGCAGGAAGAGCACGAATCCCCGCTGGTCGCCGCTTTCAACGGCGCCCGCCAGGTCGGCTTTGCCGTTATCGCCACCACGCTGGTCCTGATGGCCGTGTTCATTCCCATCACCCTGATGGAGGGCAATACAGGCCGTCTGTTCACGGAATTTGCCGTCACGATCGCTGCTGCTGTCGCCTTCTCGAGTCTTGTGGCCCTTACCCTGTCGCCGATGCTCGCGTCCAAGATCCTGAAGCCCCATGCGGAGTCCCGCTCCGGCCCCCTCTCCGGATTTATTCAGGGCATCGACACCACCGTCGACAAGATCCGCGGCGTCTATTCCCGCATCTTCGATTTCCTTGTCCGCCGCCCCATCGCCATTGCCCTTGCCACTCTCGCCATCATGGTCGGCAGCTGGTTCATCTTCCAGGACCTCGACAGCGAATACGCCCCACGCGAGGATCGCGGCGGCTTCTTCATGTCGATCCGCGGCCCCGAAGGCGCCTCGTTTGAATACATGGAGCGCTATCTTGACGAGATCGAGCGCCGCCTCATGCCCTACACGGAGTCCGGCGAAATCAGCCGCCTCCTGATCCGCGCTCCCGGCTGGGGCGGCGGCTACAATCAGGGTAACGTCGTCGCCGTTCTGGAAGACTGGGACGAGCGCCGCCCGGCCGACGAGATCATCAACGAGATCAACGCCAAACTTTCCGACCTTCCCGGCATCCGCGGCTTTGCCATGATGCGGCAGGGCCTCTCAGGCGGCGGCGGCAAACCCGTCCAGTTCGTGATCGGCGGCCCATCCTATGAAGAACTTGTCGTCTGGCGCGACACCTTCCTCGCCGCCATCGAAGCGGACAATCCTGGCATCGTCGACATCGACTGGGACTATAAGGAAACCCAGCCGCAATACCGTATCCAGATCAATTACGAGCGCGCTGCCGATGTCGGCGTCACCGTCGCCGAGATCGGCACCACGCTGGAAACCATGCTCGGCTCCCGCCGTGTGACCACCTATATCGACAATGGCGAGGAATATGACGTCATCCTCGAGGGCATCCGCTCGGAGCAGAACACGCCCACCGATGTCCAGAACATCTATGTCCGTTCGGCCCGCTCCGGCGAGCTGATCCCCCTCTCCAGCGTCATCACGCTTGAGCCCTTCGCCGACAGCCCGACACTCAACCGCTACAACCGCGTTCGCGCCATCACCATCGATGCCGACCTCGCCCCCGGGGTCACCCTCGGCACGGCGCTGAGCGGCATGCAACGCATCGCCGCAGACGTCCTGCCCACCGAAGCGACCATCGACTTCAAAGGCCAGTCGCTGGAGTTCCGCTCGGCGGGCGCCTCCATCGCCTTTGTCTTCGTCATCGGCCTTCTCATTGTATTCCTGGTGCTCGCCGCCCAGTTCGAGAGCTGGATCCACCCGCTGGTGATCATGCTGTCGGTGCCCGCCACCCTGGCAGGCGGCCTCTTCGGCCTCTGGATCTTCGGGCAGACGCTCAACATCTACACTCAGATCGGTCTCATCATGCTGATCGGCATCGCGGCGAAGAACGGCATCCTGATCGTAGAGTTTGCTAACCAGCTGCGCGACGCGGGCAAGGATTTCGACGCCGCGCTGAAGCAAGCCGCCCTCGCCCGCCTGCGCCCGATCCTGATGACCGGCCTCACCACTGCGGCTGGCGCCATCCCGCTGATCGTCACCAGTGGCGCGGGCGCAGAAACCCGCATCGCCATCGGCATCGTGATCCTTTTCGGTTCACTCGCCGCCGTCACCGTTGCCCTGATCGTTGTGCCAACAGCCTATACGCTGCTCGCCCGGCGCACAGGCTCACCCGGCGACGTGACGCGCCGCCTCAAGGAAGAAACCCGCGATCCCGCCGCCGCGCCGTTCCCGGCAGAGTAAACGGGCCCCATCCAGGCCCTGCCCAGCAGCCCTTTGCTGCCCGCGCCTTGCCTTTCCGGCACAGGCTCGCATAGACAGGCGCGCCCTCTGGCGGCGTTGCGCTTCCATTAGGGGCTTGTGAACACCGCCTTGCTTAGAATGCGCCTGTCATGAACCTTTTCTTCCGGTTCCTTCGAATCTTCCTGCCGGCTTTCTTCAGCCGCGTGCACACCAGCCTGCTGGACCTGCACATCATACGCTCGGCCGTCTGGCTCGGCGACCAGGACCCGATGGGCCATATGACCAATTCGCGCTACTCCTCGTTCACCGATCTCTCGATCATGAACTATATGGGCCGCACCGGCGCCCTGAAGGCGTTCCGCAAGCGCGGCTGGATCCCCGTCATCCAATACGAATCATTCGCCTATTTGCGCATGCTACGTTACCCGCAGAAATTCGAGGTCCACACCCGCCTCACAGGCTGGGGCGACACCCACCTCGTCTTCCAGCACACCTTCCTCTCGCAGGGCCGTGTCCATGCCGAAAGCACGATGATCGCCCGCCTCACCGGCCGGAAAAAGCTGCGCGTCACCTCGCAGATGGCGATGGACGCCCTCGGCGTCACGCTCGAAAGCCCGCCTCTCTCCCCGCAAGTCCAGGCGCTTCTGGAAGACCTGAAAGCCCGCGCCGCGTGACCGCCCCTCTCCCTCTCATCATCGATTGTGACCCTGGCATCGACGACGCCGTGATGCTGATGATGGCGCTCGGGTCCCCGCGCTTTGACGTACGCGCCATCACCACCGTTGCCGGAAACGTCCCCTTGCGTCTCACCAGCCGCAACGCCCGCATGATGTGCCAGCTGATGGACCGGCCGGACATTCCCGTCTTCGCCGGCTGCCCCCGCCCGCTGCTGCGCGCACCGGTGACGGCCGAAGACTTCCATGGCGAAAGCGGCATTTACGGCATCGACGTGTTCGAGCCTGCCGCCCCGCTCCAGCCCGGCCATGCCGCGCCCGAACTCGTCCGCCTGGTGAAAGCCGCCCCGGAGAAAAGCATTACCCTCGTCATCACCGGCCCGATGACCAACATCGCCTGCGCCCTTGTCATGGCCCCGGAAATTGCTGGCCATATCCGTGAGCTTGTCATCATGGGCGGGGCCGACGCTGAAGGCGGCAACATCACCCCCTTTGCCGAGTTCAACATCTTCGCCGACCCCCACGCCGCCGCGATCGTGCTGGAAACCGGTCTCCCCGCCACGATCCTCAGCCTCGACGCCTCCCACCAGGTCCGCGCCACGTCCGAGCGCATCGCGCGCATCGCCGCCCTGCCCGGCCCCCGGGCCGCCATGATGGCCTCGCTGCTGATGGCTGCCAACAACCTCGAAACCCGAGCCCGACCCGGCACGAAAGTGCCGATGCATGATCCCTCCACCATCGCCTGGCTGCTCGCCCCGGAAATCTTCGAGACCCAGCCCTCGCGCGTCACAGTCAATGTAAGGCCCGGCAAGGAGTTTGGCCGCACGCGCGTCAAGCCGTCGAAGAAAGGTCCCCATCGCTGGGTGACGAAGGCCGATGCCGATGCCTTCTTTGCCCAGATCGAAGACATCCTGAAGGCCGCCCCATGATCACCGTCGTTGGTTCTGTCAATCTCGACTTTGTCGCCAGCGGCGCAAGCCTCCCCAGGGCGGGCGAAACCGTAACCGGCGCACGCCTTGCCCGCCACCCCGGCGGCAAGGGCGCCAACCAGGCGCTCGCCGCAAGACGTCTGGGGGCGGATGTTCGCCTCGTCGCCGCTGTCGGCAATGACGACATGGCCGAAGAAGCCCTGAAGCTCTTGCGCCATGGCGGGGTGGACCTCTCGGCCACCCAGTATATCAACGGCGAAACCACTGGCGTTGCCTTGATCGCAGTCTCCGCCCAGGGCGAAAACCAGATCATCGTCTGCCCCGGCGCCAATGAGGCGCTCGATCCCGGCGATGTCGAAGGCGCAACGATAGAGCACATGATGGGCGTCCTCGAAGTGCCCGCCGCCACGCTGCTTGCCGCCGCCGAGCGCGCCACCGGCTTTGTCGCGCTGAACCTCGCTCCCGCCATGCAAGTTCCGTCCGCGCTCATCGCCCGGGCAAACCTGCTGATCGTCAACGAAACCGAAGCCGCCTTCTATGGCGCCGCGCTCCATGACCCCGGCCGCTATGTCGCCATCTCGCTTGGCGCGGCCGGCGCAGAGCTCTGGAAGGATGGCACAAAGATCGCCTCTGCGGCGCCCCCGCCCGTTACCGTGGTCGACACCACCGGCGCCGGGGACACCTTCAGCGCCGCCCTCACGGTCAGCCTCATCAAGGGCAAATCCCCCGAAGAGGGCCTCGCCTACGCCGTTGCCGCCGCGGCGCTGGCCTGCACCAAACCCGGCGCCCAACCCAGCCTCCCCCGCCGCGCAGAGGTCGAGGCTTTGCTGAAGGTCTAATCATCCGGACAGGAACTACATCCCCTTTGGCCCTTCCCATTGAATCACGAGCAGGCGCATCAGACCTTCACCTCGCACGCCCTGCGGGCGCAGGCCCCTCCTCTTCTATTTCCGCAGAGAGCTGAGTCGTACCCAACCTTTCTGGTCTGTGATATGGCGCGGTGAAAACCCCTCTCCTATTTGTGGGAGATGAGGCCTCGGTCATCGAGGATAAGCTGCGCCTTATCCAACGCTCCCCATCTCTCCCGCCTGTGTCATCCCGGCGAAAGCCGGAAGAGAATCCCGACTGGTTCGCCCCTTTTTGCCAGAGGTCGCGAGAGTGAGGGGCTCCGAGGATCAGCAGTTGCACTGCGATTGCCCGAGGGGCGGTCAAGGCCTGGGAGCGCCGACGTCATCCCGAACACTGCCCGAAACGCCGCCGGCAGTGCGCGGCGGGCGAAGACGCTCACTCCTCAACCTAAACCTAATCCCCGGGCGCCGCGGCTCCGCGTCGCAGGC
This sequence comes from Hyphomonas sp., assembly GCF_018402285.1. GTDB lineage: Bacteria > Pseudomonadota > Alphaproteobacteria > Caulobacterales > Hyphomonadaceae > Hyphomonas. The sequence goes on from NZ_JAGYJH010000003.1 coordinate 27,825, forward strand.
TCCCTGCGAGGGATCTGAAATCGCGCTGCGATTTCCGGGGAAGGCCAGTTTTCTGAAAGACAACTGGCTAAGCCACCTGTACTGCTCCGGACCCGGATGACCAAGGCCAGTCCGGCCAAAGACGATTCTGCTACACTCAAGGCCTGACGTCCCCGTGAGCAAGGCGATCGCTGCGCATTGCAGACGCGGAAACTGCCGCGAACAATCAGAGGGATGGCACCTGCGGGCTGAGGCGCCCGCCCATGCGGATCGGCTCAACGCGCACGGCGAGCCCCGAGCGGTCATCGGTCTCGACATAAGTGCCGCACAGTGTCCCCTCCCCCAGCGCCGGCTGGTAGCGCTCGCCGGGAAGCTGCGTCGTGAACCGGTAGAGGGACATTTCCTTCTGCATGCCGATCACCGAGTCATAGTCCCCGCACATGCCCGCATCGGTGTGATAGGCGGTGCCGCCATTCAGGATCATCGTGTCGGCGGTCGGCACATGCGTATGGCTTCCCACCACGAGGCTGGCGCGGCCATCGCAATGATGCCCCATCGCCATCTTCTCGCTCGTCGCCTCGCAATGCATGTCCACGATCACGGCATCGGCCACCGTGCCGAGCGGCATCTGGTCGAGGGCGGCATCGGCCGCCGCAAACGGGCAGGCCAGCGCCTGGCGCATGAACACATTGCCCTGCAGCTGCACCACGCCCACCCGGCGCCCGTCCGGGAGGGTGTAGAGCTCGGCGCCCTTGCCCGGCGCGCCGGAACTCGCCGGATAGTTCAGCGGCCGCAGCAGGCGGGGTTCACGCTCGATATAGGTCAGCGCCTCGCGCTGGTCCCAGGCATGATCGCCCAGCGTCAGGCAGTCGGCGCCCGCCCCGAAAAACTCCTCTGCGATCTGACGGGTGAGACCAAAGCCCCCGGCCGCGTTCTCGCCGTTGACGACAACGAAATCGAGCTTCAGCCGCGCGCGCAGCTCCGGCAGGTATTCCAGCACCGCCGCCCGGCCGGGCTTGCCGACCACATCTCCGAAAAACGCCAGTTTCATGGGCTCAAGCCTATGCCTTCAATGCCGCCCAATGAAAAGGGCGCGGCAGCCAATTGCTCCCGCGCCCCCTCTACTCGCCCTTGAGGGCCATCTGCTTAATTGTTACCGGCCGAGAAGCCGAGCTTCGCCTTGTCCAGCTTGAGGGCCGGATCAGACGGGTTGGAGGCAGCGTCCACAAAGCTCTGCGCGGTCACCGGTGCCGGCGGGGCCAGCGTGATCGTCAGGGTCTTGGGGTCCTGCACGAAGCTCGAGATCGCCGAGGCAAGCTCGGTGACCACGGCCACGTCAACGCCGGTCTGGCCAGCCATCATCGGGGCCATCGCCATGACGCCGGAAATCTGCGCCCGGACATTGGCGGGGTCTTCGCCCGACTGGGCCGCATAGGCATTGAGCGCCCGGTTGAAGAAGCCGTTGTCGTCAAACGCGATTTCGAGCTGATGGAAAGCCAGCTTGCTCATCATCGCTTCCATCATGGCGTCCGGATTGGCTTCCAGCTGGGCCGCCGAAGAGGCCTCTGCGATCGCCTTGGAGCCTTCATACTTGGCCGATACGTCCAGCTTGAAGCCGTCATTGAGCTGCCAGTAGTTCTTGCCCTTCGGCAGGGTCACGATGTCCGCGTCCGGATCATACAGCTGCTCGCCGGCGCCGCTGAGGGTCAGCGACTCATAGCCCAGCGTTGCCAGCGCGCCGGCAAACTGTTCGCCATCGGGATTGTCCCGTGCCGCAACCGTCATGCTGAAAGGATCGGTGGTGATCTTGGTGGCGCGGCCCTGATTGTCACGTCCCACATAGGAGTTGAACTCGGCCAGATCGACGCTTGCACCGATGATGTCCGCCTTCAGGCCCTTCATGAGCGCGGCGTCAAAACCCGGATTGCCCGGATCGGCCTGCATCGCTTCTGACATGGCGGCCGGATCGGACGAACTGGCAGCTGCAGCCGCGATCAGGCCATAGTCGAGACCGGCCAGGCCAAATCCGTCGAGCGTGATGTTGACGTCGCCGGTTTCGCCTTCGGTGAACTGGAATTTGAGATTGGAGAGGCCAACCCGTCCCGCCTTCTCTTCTTTCAGGCCATCAATATAGAACGAGCCGAGATCGAACCCGCCCGACCCGCTGGCATCGTTCATGACGAGGTTGACGTCCTTGACCGCCCAGCGGTCAAACGACAGCGCCGTGCCTTCCGGGAAGTCTGCTGGCTCGCCCTGGCCAAAGAGGCTGGCGACCCAGGCGGCCGTTTGCGGCGAGGGATTGATCAGCTCGATCGTGCCGACGGCGCCGGTGGTCTGGTCTTCAGAACCCTCCACCGGGGTCACTGAAATGTCGGAGAGGCGCATGAGGGAGAAGTTTGCGGCGCCGTCGATCATGCCGAGGCCGTCAAACTCGAGCTTTGCCGCCTTGACCACCGGCGGCGGGCCGGCTGGCTCGGTGGCGTTCATGCTGACGCCGTACTCTTCAAGCGTCATCTCGGAGCCGTCGTCCGCGATGCCGTCGCCATCATAGTCCATGTAGGAGAACAGCTCGGCGATCTCTTCCTCAGAATAGAGGGGCTCATCCGCAGTGGTGTCCTGAGGGATGGAGAGGATCACATTTGTGAAAACGGCTTTGTCGCCGTTGATGTCCTGGCCATCAAAGGACAGCCTCCCGGAACCGGACTCAGACAAGGACAGAGCGGCAAGCGCCTGGGAAGCCGTGTCTGCGTCTCCATTGCGGAGCGAGACATCGGACAGTTTCGATACGTCGAATTCAACTGCCGCGAGAGCAGCCTCACCAGTCGGCTTGTCTTTCTCCCCACATGCCGTAAGCAAAGTTATAGCGATCACGCCCGTGAGCAAATACTTCATTAGGTGTCCCTCTGTTTCGGATTGGGGGTGCGGTGTGGCCGCTCGTTTAGTGCGGACTCTTTACACATGCTATACAACAATGGCCAGACCATGACATTGAAAGCGCCCGGTGGTCACCGGGTGAAAGTGCGCCTTGAGGTCAATGCCAAGGCCAGACGCCTGATAATCCGCCTGGATGAACGGCGCCGCGAGGCTGTTGCGATTGCCCCGAGCCAGCGTCAAATGGAGGCTGCAGTCGCCTTCGCCGCAGAGCGTGTCGACTGGATTTCCTCAAGACTTCAACACCTTCCGGAGATTGTCCGCTTCGAGGAGGGGGCCGTTTTCAATTATCGCGGGGAGCCGTGTCAGATTACGGGCGAAGGCGAGGGCCGACTGGCAAAACTTTTGCCGGGCGCCCCGAAACTGCTGCACGTACCCGGCGATCCCGAAACCATTCATATGCGCGTCGAACGCTTCCTAAAGAAGCAGGCACGGGCAGATCTGACGCGCGCCGCAAAGCGTCATGCCGAGACCTTGGGCGTTGAATACAAAGGCATTTCGGTAAAAGATACACGCTCACGCTGGGGCTCCTGCACCTCTGACGGGCAGCTGTCCTTTTCCTGGCGCCTCATCATGGCGCCCCCGGAGATCCTCAATTACGTCGCCGCCCATGAATGCGCCCATCTTCTGGAGATGAACCACTCCAACCGATTCTGGACATTGGTGGCCAAATGCTGCCCTGACTGGAAGCGTCAGAGGTCCTGGCTGAGGGTTCACGGGGCTGAATTGCAGGCCGCCGGCGAATAATCCGTGTCAAGACGGAATGACTGCGAAATCCCGAAATAAATTTTCTCCCCAAGAGGGAGAATACTAATTCCGGATTGAGGATATAATCAGTCGCCTGCAGTCCAGAGTATTAAATGCGTATTTAGGATTCAAATCCTAGTTTGGACTCAGGCAGCGAGAAGTCAAAGCCGATCGCACGGGCCCCATAGGAGCCCTCTCGGTAGCGCTCGATGTTCTCGGTAAACCAGCCCTGGATGTGCTCGAATATGTGTGCATTGAAAGGCCGGGCGTCTTCCTCGCTGATCGGGAGCCGGAATTCATACTCGGCGCCCTCCTCGATCGACACGATGAAGCTATCGCCCGACTTGCGGCAATGCATCGCCAAGCGCAGCCAGTCATGCGTCTTCGTTACCCTCACGGCGAGGCCAAACGAGACCGGCCCAAGGGGCCGAAACCCCCTCGGCGGGATGGAGAAGGCCTGATCGCCATAAGAGCGCGGCTCGAACGGGCCCGCCGGCGGTACGAGGTGCACGCAGATCCCATCGCTGGCGCCCAGATAATCGCAGAGGCCCGAGCGCACCTCTTCGGCGAGCCGCCGGATGCGATTGTAGTTCTCCTCGGCCAGGGCCTGGTAGACTTCAACGGTGGCGACAAGTTCATCGAAACGGGACATCGGCAACAGCCTTGTTCTGACAGGGGGAAAGGCAGGAGCCTAACGGCTCAGGCCGCCTGCGCCAATCAGGCAGCTGGTCTTCGAGCTGCTGTGAGCGGGGTCACCGCCGCGCTCGCCGATACGGCTTCTGGCTGCAACGCAATGGGCAGCGTCGTGCGCGCCATCTCGATGGCGAGCGAGGGGGCGGCGCCCTCGCCGAAACTACGGATCACGCCGCGGATCGTCTCCAGGAAGATCGCCTCTTCCTCGACGATCTGGCCATAACGTGCCGCAATCGGCCCGACGAGCCCGTAGGCGAGGAACACGCCGAGGAAAGTGCCGAGCAGCGCCGCGCCGATCATGGCGCCCAGAATGGCGGGTTCCTGGTCAATCGCGCCCATCGTCCGGATGATGCCGAGCACAGCGGCAACAATGCCCAGCGCGGGCAGCGCGTCGGCCAGCGTCTGGAGCGCGCCAACCGCCTTGGCCCGCTGAGCCACGTGCCCATCGATGGCCTCCATCATCCGCTGGTCCGCCCGCTGAGGGTCAGACAGGTCAAGCGCCATCAGCCGGAACGCGTCGCATATCAGTGTCCGTGCAGGCGCGTCCTCCAGGATACGCGGCGCCGCGCGGAAGAGCGCTGACTCTTCGGGCATCTCGATGTCCGCTTCGATGGCGACAAAGCCCCGCCGTTTGACAGCGCGCATCAAGCCGCCGGTCAGCGCGAAGAGATCGGCATAATCGCTCCTCTTCCAGCGGGCGCCGCGAAAAGCCCGCACAAAGCCTGCCAGCGCTTCGCGCGCAACTGCCGGAGAGTTCGCCAGCATCACTGTGCCAATCGCCGCCCCGCCGATCAGCGCCAGCTCAAATGGCAGCGCGTGCATGGCCGCGGGCCCGCCGGTCAGGGCAAGGCCTCCCCCGACGAGGATCAGAACGATGACAAGACCGGCCAGTTGGAGCACTGCGCGTCATTTCCCTTTCAAGACTTGAGAACCGCGAATACCCTTCATGGCCCGGCGCGTCTTAAAGCCGCGTTCACAAGCGCGCGTGTTCGGGCGCACCGCAGACTCCAAAAAAAAGCCCATTGCGAGGGGGACCATCCATAATGCCAGGCATCAACGGCCCTCTTCCCGACGAGTCCCGCCCGGACCGGCGGGGCGCATTCATTCTCCTGTTCTTCGCGCTGATGGCCATTGGCGCGGGCAACACGATGCTGCTGGCCGCCGTGCTGCCTCAGCTGACGCGGGAAATGGCGATGCCGGACTGGATGGCAGGGGCGGTCTTCTCACTCTCTGCGCTCCTCTGGTCGCTGACCTCCCCGTTCTGGGGCGAACGCTCCAATCGCTGGGGCCGGCGGAAAGTCGCCGCGATTGGCCTGGCGGGCTATGCCGCCTCAATGTTCTTCATCTGGCTGACGGGGCGTTTCGCCCTCTCCGGCATGATGACCAATATCGTTGCCATCTTCGTCTGCCTCGCGCTCGCCCGCTCGCTGTTCGGCCTCATCGGCTCGGCGGCCAACCCGGCGGCGCAGGCTTACGTCGCCGACCGCACCAGCAAGGCCGAGCGCCAGAGCGAGATTGCGTTTCTTTCCTCCGGCTTCAGCGTCGGCAGCGTCATAGGGCCTGCCTTTGCCGCGGCCCTGGTCGCCTGGGTCGGCATCCTCTCCCCGGCCCTGGTCACGGCGGTTCTGGCCGCCACGATGGCGGCGCTCGTCTGGTGGCGCCTGCCAGAAACGCGCGCCCCGGTCGCTGACGCCGTGAAGATCGATGCAGAGATCGGCGCCAAGGGCCTCTGGCATTCAGACAGGGTCCTGCCCTTCCTCATCTATGCGGTCGCCATGTCTCTGGTCACCGGTGTGCTTACCCAGGTTTTTGTCTTCGCGGTGATGGACAAGCTCGGCGTCTCTGGCCGCGAAGCGGCGCAATATACCGGCCCTGCCTTCACGGTTGGCGCAGTGGCGGTCCTGCTTGCCCAGCTTGTGATCATCCCGCGCCTGCACCTGCGCAACAAGACGCTGATGTGGGTGGGCTGCGTGCCCCTGCTCGTGGGTACGCTGATGATTGTGTTCGCCAATGATTTTGCGAGCCTCATCCTGTCGCAATTCCTGATCGGGCTTGGTCAGGGCCTTGCCCGGCCGGGCTTCTCAAGCGGTGCTTCCCTCGCCGTATCGCCGCAGCTTCAGGGCAATGTCGCCGGCCTTGTCATTTCGGCCAATGGCATGGGCTATATCGTGACGCCCTTCTTCGGGCTGTTCTTCTACGAATATGTCAGCCGCGAGCTGCCCTTCTATCTCTGCGCCGGCATGCTGATCGCCATGTTCCTCTATGCCCGGTTCGGCATGAAGGATGGCCTCGGCGAGGCACGGGATGACGAAGCCTAGCGCTGGCCCGGCCTTAATTGATAGCCGGTCCGCCTGCCCTGACGGCCGCCAGCATTTCCTGCGTCGGATACCCATCCGCCAGGAAGCCGCGCGCCTTCTGGAAATTCTGAAGCGCCGTCTTCGTGCGCCGCCCCGCAATTCCGTCCGGCGTGCCCGCATCATATCCAAGCTCGTTGAGGCTGGCCTGCAGCTCCCGGATGTCAGCCACGGTCAGCGGCGGCATGTGTTTGGGCCACGCCGCCACTGGCCCGCCCTTACCCGCGATCATGTCGCCTGAAAGGCCCACGGCGAGGGCATAGGAATCGGCGCGGTTGTAAGTCTTGTAGACGTTGAAGTTCTTGAACAGCAGGAATTTCGGCCCTGACGCGCCGGCCGGCAGCCAGAGCTCTGCATATTCGGCCCCGCCGGTATCGAACGCTCCGCCGCGGATCGGCGAGAGCCCTGCCCCGGTCCAGGTCGTCATCCGGCGCTCATTGCCATCGGCCAGGCCGTAGTCGAAGCCTTCAGGGGTCAGCACTTCGATGCCCCAGGGCTGGCCCTTCACATAGCCGGACCGGGCGAGGTAATTGGCAGCAGATGCCAGCGCGTCCGCCTCGCTTTTCCAGACATCCTTGCGGCCATCTCCGTCAAAGTCGACCGCATGGGCGACATAGGTCGAGGGCATGAACTGGGTGTGGCCCATGGCGCCCGCCCAGCCTGCGATCAGGTCGCCCCGGCGCGCGTCGCCATCCTTGAGGATCTTCATCAGAGCATAGAGTTCGGATTCGGCGAGATTCCGGCGGCGCCCCTCCACTGCCATGTTGGCCAGCGCATTGGCGGCGTCATCGCGGCCGATAAAGCCGCCGAAATTGGTCTCCATGCCCCAGATGGCCAGCAGCGCCTGCCGGTCCACCCCGTACTGGGCTTCTATGGCAGCGAGTGTTGCACCAGTGCTGGCGAGCTTCTGCTGGCCTTGCGTGATGCGCGTATTGCCCAGCGGCGTGGCGAGATAGTCCCAGATCGGCTTTGCAAACTCGGCCTGATCACTTGGCGCGGTCTGGGTTGTCACCTCCGTCTCGGAGCTGCCCAGCCACATCCGGATCGGGCTGATATTTTCCAGCAGCGATTTGACCAGCGCCCGGTCATTTCCCGCTGCCATAGCGCGGGCGGAAAATTCGTTCCGCCAAGCATCCATCGCGGCATGACCGGAAGATTTATAGACAATCGGGCCGGTTTCAGGCGCCGGAGCGGGCTTTCCGGTGACCGGAGGCTTGGGCGAAGGAGCCTGAGGCCCGGCCGCGCAGGAGGCAAGCGCCCCGCAGACTACCGCGATCCCCATCCATTTTGAGCTGGCCAAACCGCGTTTAATCATGCCTTTTACCCTTTTGTCGGCCTTCTCGCCGCAGTTACCGTTCTTGACTCGGCTATCCGGATTCATTACGCGCTCCGCTTTCCCAATTCCTAAACGTTTCAGGCCAGACCCATGAAAGTCCGCTCGTCTCTCAAATCGCTCAAGTCACGTCACCGCGACTGCAAGATCGTGCGCCGCAAGGGCCGGGTCTATGTGATCAACAAGACCGACCCCCGTTTCAAAGCGAAACAAGGCTGAGCCTTAGATGAACAGGGATTGAGGCGGCAGAATGACGGCCCGCATCGCCCTCTTCGATTTAGGTGGCGTCCTCCTCGACTGGTCGCCGGCTCGGCTTTACTCGCAGGTCTTCAGCAACGCGGCTGAAGCAGACCGGTTCCTTGCCGACGTGTGCACCATCGGAATGGCACACCGGGCACGACCGCGGCGTAAGCTTTGCCGATAATGCCGCCCCGCTGATCGAAAAATATCCGCACTACGAGCCCCAGATCCGCGCCTGGCACAGCCGCTGGGCAGACATGTTTGACGGTTACATCACCGGAACCGACCGTCTCGTGGAAATGCTGCATGGCCGGGAAGTGCCGATCTACGGCCTCTCCAACATGCCCGCCGAAATCTGGCCGCAGATGCTGGGCATGTTCCCCGCGCTGCTGCGCTTCCGCGAGGTGGTAGTTTCCGGTCAGATCGGGATGATCAAACCCGACCCCGCGATCTTCCACTATACCCGCACCCGGATGGGTGATCCCGATCCGTGCGATGTCCTGTTCATCGATGACGCGCCGCGAAACATCGCGATGGCAGATGCCCTGGGCTACCAGACCCACCTCTTCACCGGCGCCGCCCGGCTTGAAAGTGAACTGATCCGCCAGGGACTTCTCTGAGACTTTCTCTGGCAACTCTGCTGAGGGCCGCCGTTGCCGCCGGCCGCGCGCGCGTCATATCATAAGCTATGATCAAAAGGCTCGTCCCTGCCCTTTTCCTGCTCTGGCTGGCGCCCTTGGCCCAGGCGCTGCCGTCCGATGAGATGTTCGAGAAACTGAAATCGGCTGAGGACGAAGTTCAGGCCGCCGATGTGGCGGACGACATCTGGGCCACCTGGCTGGAATCGGGCTCGCCCAGCGCCGACCTTGTAATGAGCCGCGCCGTCGAGGCGCTGAGCTATGGCGAGACTGAGCTTGCCCGCGACCTGCTCGACCGGGTCATCCTGATGCGTCCGGACTTTGCCGAAGCCTGGCACCGGCGCGCGGGCATCTTCCTGTCGGAAGAAAACTACCCCGAAGCCCTGCGCGATCTCAATCAGGCACTTGAGGCCGAGCCACGCCATTTCGGCGCCTGGCTGGGCCTCGGCTACATCCTCGAACAGCTTGGCGGCGAGGCAGAAGCCCTCGACAGCTATCGCCAGGCGCTCACCATCTACCCGCTCATGCCTCAAGCCAAGGCCGCCGAAGCCCGCCTGACCCTCAAGGCTGAAGGCCAGGAGCTTTGAAACGCATGATCACCGTATCCCTCGTGGCCCTCTCCGGCCTCGGTCTCGGCGCCTGTGTCAGCAGCATGGCCTATACCTCGAAGGTGGAAACGGCGTTCCCTGCAGAGGGCCGCCAGATCGAGGTAAACGGCCACGGCGTTCACGTCTTCGCCCGGGGCCATGAAACCGCGCCCGTCGTGCTGATGATACACGGCGCTAGCGCCAATGCCCGCGAGTTTACCTGGACCCTGGCCCCCCGCCTTGAAGCCGACATGCGCGTCCTGATGGCAGACCGACCGGGGCATGGCTATTCGCAGCGCTTCGACGGGGCCGAAACGCTCGCCGCACAGGCCCGCCAGATGGCCGGCGTTCTGGAGCAGCTGGCACCCGGCCAGAAAGCGGTTGTCACGGGTCATTCCTTCGGCGGGGCCGTCGCCCTGCGACTTGCCCTCGACCGGCCCGACCTTGTCACCGGCCTCGTCCTGCTGGCCCCCGTGACACATGACTGGGGCGAGGGCAGCGGTATGGCCTGGTACAATTCAATCGCAGCCTCGCCCATCGTCGGGCCCGTCTTCTCCCAGCTCGTGCCAATCGTCGGGCCACCGCAGATGAAGAACGGCATCTCCAGTGTTTTTGCCCCGGCGCCGACGCCTGAGGGGTATTATCAAAACTCCGGTCTCGGACTGTTGCTGCGCCCGCCAAATTTCCGCGCCAATGCGCAGGACATGACCCGGCTGAAGGCCGAGCTGGCCGAACAATCCGAGCGGTATGGAGAGCTCACCGTGCCCGTCACCCTGTTTTCCGGCAGCCAGGACACCGTGCTTTCACCGAAACTTCACGCCGCGCGGCTCAAGAAGCAGATACCTCTCGAACTGGTGATCCTGCCGGACGAGGGACACATGCCACATCATGGCGAAGGCGGCGCTGTTTCGGGGGCCATCCGGCGGCTGGCCTTTGGCCGCCAGACCCGCTAAGAGCCTTCCCCTCGCCTCAGACCCCGGAAAGGACGCCCCATGGCCGATGATGACAGCTTCGAGCTCACCAAGATCGACGAAACCACCCGGGAAAAACTCCGCCAGACCGTCGCCAAGATCGAGCGGCTGGAGGAGGAAAAGAAGGAGGTCGCCGAGCAGATCAAGGAAGTCTACGCCGAAGCAAAGGCCATCGGCTTTGACACCAAGGCCCTGCGCCAGGTGATCCGGCTCCGGAAGATTGAGCGGGCCGAACGCGAAGAACAGGAAATGATCCTGGAAACCTATCTGATTGCGCTGGGCGAAGCCTGAGATCGCACTGCCGATTGCGGAGACTGGCAAACTCGTCTGAGATGATGCCATGGCCAGAGAAGTGGATGAGCGCAAGAAGCGCGCCGCGCTGAGGAAGCTGCGGAAAGCCGCGCTACTGGCCGAAAAGGGCCTCGGGCCGCCGCTTTCGGACTGGGAACGCGAGTTTCTCGAAGAAGTCGAAGGCAGGATCGAAAAGTTCGGCTCTGCCTTCGCCGACCCCATGAAGGGCGCGCAGGGCGAAGCCCTTTCCAGCCTGCAGCAGGCCAAGCTTCGCGAAATCGACAAGAAAGCCCGCGGCAAGCCCTCCGGCGGCTTTCAGACCCGCAAGCCGATGGGCATGAAGCGCAAGCCCCTGCCCCGCGTGCGCCATACCGGGCAGGACGCAGAGACATCCGAGGCCGAGACGCCCCCGCCAGCCCGGTCCAAACCCGCCCTGGTGCCTGCTTCCAGCCTGCCCCCGCCCGAGCCGGGAAAGGTGACGCGCCTGCGCCAGACCAAGCCCCGGCTGACGGTGATTGAGGGCGGGAGCAAAAAAACTGAAAACTGACAGGCTTTTCGCGCGTATAGAAAGACATGACCGATCTGACCGCGCCCGCCCTCGCCCGTACCCTGCTCGTCACCGGAGCCTCAACCGGTATCGGCGAAGCCGCTGCCCGGCACATGGCCACCCAGGGCTGGACCGTGTTTGCCGGCGTGCGCTCGCAGAAGGACGCCGATGCTCTGCGTCAGGGCGCAAACGGCGATCTTCGCCCGATCATCCTGGATGTTACGAGGAATGATCAGGTCGCCGCAGCTGTTACCACACTCAGCGCCGCGCTCGGCAAGCGGCGCCTCACCGGCCTCCTCAACAATGCCGGCATCGCCAAGATGGGACCGCTGGCCATTCAGCCGCTTGAGGATTTCGAGGCGCATTTCGCGGTTAACGTCTTCGGCATGCTGCGCGTTACGCAGGCCTTCGTGCCCCTTCTCGGCGGAGATCCCGCACGCGAAGGCCCGCCTGGCCGCATCGTCACCATCACCTCCGTCGGCGGAAAGATCGCCGCGCCTTTCCTGGGCGCCTATACCGCAACCAAGCATGCCAATGAGGCGATGACCGACACGCTGCGCCGGGAACTTGCCATCTACGGCATCGACGCCATTGCCATCGGCCCCGGCTCGGTGAGAACGCCGATCTGGGACAAGGCGGAGAAGGACAATGAAGGCGGCCTCTATGCAGGCAGCGACTGGGCCGGGTCCCTCAACATCTTTGAAGAAACGATGCTGAAGGGCGGCAAGACCGGCCTGAAACCGGAGACGATCGCCGAAGTTGTCGAGGACGCGTTCAGCAATTCCAGCCCGAAAGCGCGCTACGCGCCCGTCCCCGACAAGCTGACCAATTTCACGATCGCCAGCCGCCTGCCCAAACGCTGGCTCGACAGGATCTTCATCAAGCGCTTCGGGCTGCAGAAGAAGCGCTGATCCACTCCCCTCTACCGCTCGAGTTGGGGCGGCCAGAATTTGACGCCCCCGTCATCTTTCTCCCTTGACGCCCCTCGCGGAAGGGCGGCCCATGTCGGCGAAAACCGGGAGGAATACATGGCAGATCTCAAGGGCAAGGTAGCCGTCATCACAGGCGCCGCCAGCGGCATCGGACTGGCCGGCGTAGAAGTGTTCATCGCAGCGGGCGCGAAGGTCATCGCCGGCGACATCCAGGACGACAAAGGCAGGGCGCTGGAAACCCGGTTCGGGCCGGACAAGCTGCGCTTTGTCCATTGCGACGTGACCAACATGGACGAGCTCAAAGCCGTTATGGACGCGGCCCCCGCCGCCTTCGGCTCTCTCGACATCGTCTGGAACAATGCGGGCCATGGCGGCACGAATACGTCTGTCGAAGAGCTCGACCTTGATGGCTACGACCAGACGATGAACCTGTTGCTGAAACAGGTTTTCGCGGGCACCAAATTCGCCATTCCGCACATGAAGGCCAGGGGCGGCGCGATCATTAACACCTCCTCGATCAGTGCGGTCTCGGCGGGCTACGCCCCGATCACCTATTCGGTGGCCAAGAAGGGTGTCGCCCACTTCTCCAAGCTCGCCGCCGCCGAGCTCTCGAAATACAAGATCCGCGTCAACGCTATCCTGCCTGGCTTCATTGCCACCTCGATCTTCGGCGCCTCGCTCGGCCTGCCGCGCGAAGTGGCCGACCAGATGGCCGAGATGCTTTACCAGGCCGGCGGCAAGATGCAGCCCATCGGCCGCGTCGGCAAAGGCACGGACATCGCCGAGATGGCGGCCTTCCTCGCCTCTGATGCCGCCGAATTCATCACCGGGGCGGAATTCCTCGTTGATGGCGGCATGACCGTCGGCCCGCGCCACAGCTGGGACGAGACGGCCTCCAGCCCGGTTCTGGAAAGCCTCGGCATCAGCCCGGAACAGGCCGAGCAGATGCGCCTGGCGCAGCAGGCTGCCGCTCAGTCCTGATCGGCAACACGCAGCTGGGGCACGGCTTCCACTGCCTTGAGCAATTCCTCCAGGGTCGCCGCTTCGCGGAAGAGGCGGCCCTGATCATCCCCCAGAGCATACCCCGCTTTCGTGCGCGTCAGCGGAAAGCGCCGCCAGTGGGCCCGCGACCGATAGATCCACACCGTCTCGGGGGACTGGCCAACCGCGGCCCAACCGGTCCAGATGTGGCCCGCCGGCAGGCTGCGCCAGAGCCGGTCAATCTCTTCGACTTCTTCAGGTGAAAAGCGTGGCATGAGCGGCAGGGAACCTTCTGGATCAGGGGCATCGTTAAGCCGCCCCGGCCTCTCGGGCAATCTTCAGGGCGCGCTGTGGATGCTGGTTTCCGGCGCCGGATATACCTTCCACATCGCCCTCGCCAAGGAGATCACCGCCGACGCGCACCCGATTTTCCTGGCCTTCTGGCGCAGCTTCCTCGCTTTCCTGATCGCCATGCCGTTCATGTGGATCGGCGGCGTGAGGATCCACACCGCCCGGTTTGGCGCGCTGGTGACGCGCAGTTTGATCGGGTCGGCGGGGTTTGTATTCGGGTTGATTGCGATCTGGCCGATTTTTGAGTTGCCGCTTGCGGAGTTCAATGCGCTGTCGTTTACGCGGCCGCTGTTTGTGACGCTGCTGGCGATGGTGCTGCTGCATGAGAAGGTGGGCATCCATCGCGGCGGGGCGGTGGTGATCGGCTTTGCCGGTGTGCTGGTCATGACATTGTTACCGGCCCTGCTCGGCAGCGAGGGCGGCACGCATCTCAATCTCGGCGCGCTCTTTGCGCTCGCCTCCTCGCTCTGCTTTGCCTTCACCATCGTGCTGGTAAAATCACTGACCGGCGTTCACTCTCCGCTGGCCCTGCTGGTGTGGGCCAACATGTTGTCTTCCATCATTATTTTGCCCTTCGCACTGTTCTACTGGAGCAGCCCGGACCTGATGGGATGGGCCCTCATCTTCGCCATGGCGTTTGCCGGGTTCGTGGCCCAGTTCTGCTTTATCAAGGGGATGTCGGTGGGCGACGCGTCCTTCCTTTCCCCGCTCGACTATGTGCGCCTGCCGATGGGAACCCTGGCGGACTGGATCATGATCCGCCTGTTGCCCGGGCCCTTCGTGTGGGTGGGCGCGGGCATCATTATCGTCTCGACGCTTTACATCACCTGGCGGGAACACCGGCTCAACCGGAGGAAGCCCGCCCTGCCGCCAAAGCCGGTCTGAGGGCGCAAAACACGCGCCAAATGCCTGCCAAAAGAGGGACACTTCCAGCCCTTCCAGGCCACTTTTTTTCACGCCCCCAGTTTCCCCTTGTGAACAAAAAACGTTTCGTTTATTGTTCCAAAAATCGGGAGGACGGCATGGCGAAAGTTCTGGTCACAGGGGCGACGGGGTTCATCGCCGGGCACGTCATCCACCAGCTGCTCGAGGCAGGCCATGAGGTGATCGGAACGGCCCGTTCCGCCTCAAAGGCCGGGCCGCTCAACCAGACCCTCAGCGCCTATGCCGGCAAGCCGGTCTCGATTCGAAATCCGCGCGGCCGACCTTTCCTCCGATGCCGGCTGGGCCGAGGCGGTGAGCGGCGTGGACTTTGTCCAGCATGTTGCCTCCCCCATTCCGCTGACCGTGCCGAAGAATGCCGATGAGCTGATCATCCCCGCCCGCGACGGCGCGCTGCGCGTGCTGCGGGCGGCGAAGGCGGCAGGCGTCCAGCGCGTGGTGATGACTTCCTCGATGGCGGCCTGCGCCTATGGCTGGGGGGACAGGCGCCCCAACCCCGTGACCGAGGAGCACTGGTCGCAGGACAATGGCGCCCCGGACATGACCCCCTATATCCGCTCCAAGCTGATCGCCGAGCGGGCAGCCTGGGATTATGTCGAGGGCGAAGGCGAGGGCCTTGAGCTGACCACCATCAACCCCGCCCTGGTGCTTGGCCCGGTGATGAGCGGGGACTTTTCAGCGTCGGTCGAAATCCTCACCCAGCTGATGTCGGGCAAGCTGCCCGGCACGCCGCGGGTCGGCTTTGTGGTGGTGGATGTGCGCGATGTGGCCGCCGCCCATGTGGCCGCGATGACGAACCCTGCCGCGCAGGGCGAGCGCTTCCTTGTGGGCGACCGGTTCATCTGGTTCCGGGATGTCGCCGAAATCCTCACCCGCGAGTTTCCGGGCCATGCCTCAAAAATTCCGTCCAAGGACATTCCCGGCTGGATGGTCCACCTGATCGCTAGGATCAACCCGCCCGCCAAACAGCTGATCCCCGAACTCAACCGCGAACGGCATATCTCCAGCGAGAAAGCCAAGCGCGTGCTGGGCTGGACCCCGCGCACGAGCGAAGAAGCCGTGATCGCGGGCGCGCGGACTTTGATTGCGTTTGGGGTGGTTTGAGGGGGGCTGGCGAATATCCTTCGGTCTCAGGTTTTGGCGGGAAATTCTCAAACTTCTTCAGGCGGTTCAAACCACGCGCTTTAGCTCGCTGTATGCGCCATTGGTCCTCAACGTCATCGTCACCGGCACGTCGCTGCGGTTACGCCAGAACCAGCCGTGTGATCCGTCAAACGCCGCTGTAACCTTTCCTGAATTACCCGCTTCGGCGCGGCCCTTCCGGTAGCTTGTGGATTGTCCGGCCGTGCCATCCCCGTGCAGGTCGGAATTCACATGACCCTGATTAACGCTCCAGTCATAGTCGGCAGTCTCGCCCTGTTTCATGACAAGCTTGATTTCAGCGGCTTCGCCCGGGGCCAGTGTCACGACAACCTCATCGCGCCAGTCTGGACCCGGCTGTTGGGTAGCTGGCGCGGCCGCTTGCATTTCTGCCTCGGGCGGGGCGCTCTCTTCGGTTTGTGCCTGAGGGGACGCCTCGGCGGATGCCATGCTTAAGGCCACATCTGCCTCAGCCTCTTCAGCAAGCTGCTGCTTGATCTCCCCCATTTCAGTGAGACCGAGAACGCGGCCGATGCCGGTCGGGTCCACCGCATACTCGGCTGGAAGCACCACCGTGACGAGGAGTACGCCAGCTGTCACGAGGGCAATGAGTGTGGACCGGATCAGCTGGCCGGTCGTGGGCAGCTCGGCGCGGCCGGGAGTGTCGGTATTGTACATGAGCGCGTCCTTCTAGGAGACGAAATACCCGGCGATCTGGTAGCCAGCCAGCAGGAAGCCGGCAGCCATCATCGCCACATTTGCGGTATAGGCATTTTTCAGGAAACTCGGCGTCCGCCGCCAGAAGCCCATCGCGATAAGGATAGCGCCAAGGGCAAGCAGCTGGCCAATCTCGACCCCGACATTGAAAGCCAGCAGGTTGGGCAAGAGCCCGTCCGGCGAGATTTCGTAATCGAGGATTTTCGAGGATAGGCCAAAGCCATGGCAGAAGCCGAAGATCAGGGTCGCGGCCTTGGTGTTGGGCTGCACGCCAAACCAGCGCTGATACGCGCCCATATTGTCGAGCGCTTTGTAAACAATCGACAGGCCAATGACGGCATCAATGATGTAGCTGTTGATGCCGAAGTTGAAAGTAGACCCCGGCCAGCATCGTGGTTGAATGCCCTATGGCAAACAGGCTGACATAAATGCCGATGTCTTTCATCCGATAGAGAAAGAAGATCACACCCAGCAGGAAGAGGATGTGATCATATCCCGTCACCATATGCTTGGCGCCAAGATAGAGAAAGGAGACCAGATGGACGCCCGTTATCTCCTGAATGTAGCCCTTATCGCCTTCAGCAACGGCGTGCGCAAAAGCTTCGCCCGGAATTGCAAAGGCAAACATGATAGCCAGCGCCGCCAGGATGGGCCGGGTTAGACTAACGCGAGGCAATTCCTTCAAGCGCTCAGCAGGCATCTGCCGGTTCCGTCTGCGCGTACAAAACTACTTCGCATGGCCCTATTGTCCTTGTCCGAATGATATGCCTAGCCGGCCCTCAAGCCAGAGAGCTGAAAGGTAAAGGCAGATTGTGATGACACTCGCGACGATCAGCGCAACCCAGAAATTGACATTCTTTTCCATGAGCCAAGGCAGGATCAGAAAGAAAGGCAGGCTAGGCACTACATACCATAACGTTGCACGCGCATGCCCTGCAATCTGGGCGGTATCTCCACCCGTGTCGCGCCATAGCCAGATTATCGCCATCAGTGAAATTAGAGGCAACGACGCAATCAGCCCTCCGAGGGCCGGATAGCGGCGCGCGGTCTCCGAAATGAGCGCAATCAAAATGCCAGAAAGTGCCGCCTTCACTATGAAATAGGTCACATGTTGCTCCGCTGAATTGCCATAGGGATGTCTCATTCCGCTGCGGTTGAGCCCTCGTGCCACTTCAATGCACCATTCCAAGATTCCCGCTAACTTCAATGGATAGGCGGCAGCTGCACATCGCCGGGCCTGGCTAAAACCAAGCGCGGCATAGAAGCCGTAGGCGTTTCCCCCGCCGCGATTCCCCGGTTGTTGCGCAGCCAGTATTCGGGCAATTGGCGGGAAAGCTTCAAGGACCTCTCCCCCGTGCAAACTGACCGTATCGTTTTTCCGCCCGCCAGCGCGCATCCTGATATCCTGCTGGCTCATAGTGGACTGCCCGCCGAGATGCTGGACTGGCTAAGGCAGTATTTCCTGGCCGCCGTGGCGGCGGGCAACAGCATCGCGCCGGGCGAGCATATCCAGGTCGGCTGGATGCTGGTGGAGGCGCGCAGCGAGGCGGACGGGAGCCTTGCCCTGTGGGAGCCTGATTTCAGCGCGATGCCGATTGTGTGGACGCGCGGCGTTGACCGCACCGCCTGGGCCCTCGCGCAGCAGCGCGCCGTTTGCGACGCCCTCAACACGGCCCCGGCTTTCCCGAGCCTGCGCGACGGGGCGGTCGTCTCGCCCGGCTTTGCCGGAACGCGCGACACGTTCATGATGATGCGCGGGGAACCCAAAGGCGGGAACAGTGGCTGGCAGGTCAAGCAGCTGAAAGACCCGGCGAAGGAAGGCGTGATGCTGTCGCTCTATGAGGTGGCTCTGCACACGCGGGCCGTGCTGCCCTATCTCGCGCTGCCGCCCGGCGCGGTGGTCGCGCGGACCAGCGTGGCGGTGGAAATCGAGCTGGGCAGAATACGTCTCTCCTCGAAGGACCATGCGCTGCTGGCAAGCCTCGTTCAGGTCTGAGAGGGGCTTACCTCTGCCCTTCTGTGCCTGACCATTCCGTACCCGGATCGGTCAGCTTGTCGTGCAAGGCGCGGATAGTAGGATTGAGCGCACGTAGTTCGTCTGCGGACTTTCTGGCCATTTCAACGAGATTTGTGCCGACACGGCCGGCCTGCAGCTGCACGGCTCCAGCTCCAGCTCCAGCTCCAGCTCCAGCTGGCCGGAGAGCTCGCTGACCGACTGATTGTCACGGCCCCAGAGGAGATTGAGCACCAGATACTGAAGGTATGTGATGCCAAGCTCGTCGAGGACCACCTTGTGGACTCGCTGGATGACGAGGTTGGCGGCGTAGATCGTGCGGCAGATGTGCTCGCTGAGCGGCGGGGGCCGCGGCGGGTTTGCGGGCGTCAGCCTGGGCATGTGGTGCTCCTTTCGTGCGCGGGGGCAGAAGAGACCCTTATCGCGAAATCAAGCGGAGCCCGCCCATGATGAAGTCCCTGCTTTCTGCCGTTGCCCTCTCCACCCTCGCCGCGTGCCAGCCTCCCGCTACCAATCCCTCCCTCCAAACCTCAGCTCTAGGAGAACTCCAGATGTCGATGATCAAAAGCAAAGACGGAACGCAGCTGCACTACAAGGACTAGGGCCCGAAGGACGCTCAGCCTATCGTGTTCCAACCTGGCTGGTCGCTGACGGCCGATGACTGGGACGCGCAGATGCTGTTCTTCCTCTCGGAAGGCTACCGCGTCCTGGCGTTTGACCGCCGCGGCCAGGGCCGCTCCACCCAGACGGATGTGGGCCATGACATGGACACGTTTGCCTCTGACACGCTTACCTTGTTGCCACCCTCGATCTGAAGAACGCCGTGCATATCGGCTACGCCACCGGCAGCGGCGTTGTTACCCGCTATGTAGCCCAGGCTGAGCCCGGCCGGGTGTCGAAAACGGTCCTGATCGGCGCCATCACGCCGGTCCTCGGCCAGATCGAGAGCAACCCCACCGGCGTGCCGCTGGAAGTGTTTGAAGGCTTCAAACTTGCCCTCGCGAAGAACCGCGCCGAATTCTACCGCGAGATCCCCACGGGGCCGTTCTATGGCTTCAACCGGGAAGGCGCAGAGGTGAGCGCAGGCCTCATCCAGAACGGGTGGCGCAAGGGCATGAACGGCAGCGCCAAGGCACAGCTCGACACGATCACGGCCTTTGCAGAAACGGATTTCACCGAAGATCTCAAGGCGATCACCGTGCCGGTGCTGGTGATGCATGGCGGCGACGACCAGATCGTCCCAGTCGATGAAACCGCCCGCCGGGCCGCTGCCCTGCTGTCGAACGGATCGCTGAAGGTCTATGACGGCCTCTCGCACGGCCTGTTCGCGACGCATCCGGAGCTGATCAACGCCGACCTTCTCGCCTTCATCGAAGGCTGAGACACGCCCCAGAAAAAGACCCGGGCCGCCCCTCGCAAGGCGGCCCGGGCTTTTGCTTCCGGCAGGGGCGTCAGAAATCGTAGGCGATGCCCTTGCGTTCCCAGTCCCCGAACCGGGTGGGCTCAATGGTCTTGGGGCCGCCATATTCATCCTTGGGCAGGGCGGCGGCATCGGCCGCTTCCTTGGCCTTGCGGGCCTGCGCCTCTTCAAGGGCGCGGCGGGCAGCTTCGGGCAGGGCGGCGCGGCGGGCGGCCTCTTCTTCTGACAGATCGTTACTCATTTGAAATCTTTCCCAGTCGTTCACCCCTTCCCATATAGTTAGGCGTCTGCGAAATGCTGCAAAGCGCGCGACAGCATTCTTGTTGATGAGGAGCACCCCAAAGATGGGCACGGCCAAGACATTCGTCCTTCTCGCCGCGATGACGGCGATCTTCATGGCAATCGGCTTCCTAGTGGGTGGCACTGGCGGGATGATCCTCGCCTTCCTGGTCGCCGCAGGCATGAACATCTTTGCCTGGTGGAATTCCGACAAGATGGTCCTGCGCATGCAGGGCGCCCAGGAAGTTCTCCCCGATACCAAAAACCCGATGCTTCGCGCCTTTGGCGAGGATGTTGCCCGCCTGGCGGAGAATGCCGGCCTGCCTGCGCCGCGCATCTACATCATCGACACGCCCCAGCCCAACGCCTTTGCCACGGGCCGCAACCCGCAGAACGCCGCCGTGGCCGCCACAACGGGCCTCCTCAGCATGCTGACCCGCGAAGAAGTCGCCGGCGTGATGGCGCATGAACTCGCCCATGTGCAGAACCGCGACACGCTGACGATGACCGTGACCGCGACGCTGGCCGGTGCCATCGGCATGCTGGCAAACTTTGCGCTGTTCTTCGGGCGCGAGCGCGCGGGCCTGATCGGCTCGATCGCGATCATGATCTTTGCGCCGATGGCGGCCGCGCTCGTCCAGATGGCGATCAGCCGCTCGCGCGAATATGTCGCCGACAAGCGCGGTGCGGAAATCTGCGGCAACCCGCTCTGGCTCGCTTCGGCGCTGGAGAAGATCGAGCGCGGCGCCCGCGCTCAGATCAATCCTTATGCGGAGCGCAGCCCGGCGATGGCCCACATGTACATCTCCAACCCCTTGAACGGGCGCGGCGCGGACAACCTCTTCTCCACCCACCCCTCCACCGCCAACCGCGTGGAAGCCCTCCGCCGCATGGCCGGCGAAATGGGCATCTCCGGCGTGGCCGCTCCAACGGCGCGTTCGAGCGGGCCCTGGGGTTGACCCTTTCCATTCCAGTCTGGAGGCCATCGATTTGAGCGGCGCCCGTATCCGGCTGGCCGCTGGCCGCCTTCTGAACCTTGTGCTCGACAAGCGGCGCACGCTTGATGACGCGCTGGCGACCGATGACGCCTACAACACGCTTGACGGCTCCGACCGCGCCTTTGCGCGCGCCATTGCCTCTTCTTCGCTGCGCCATCTGGGCTGGATCGACCGGGGCGTGGCCCCCTTCCTCTCCCGGCCAATGAGCGCGACGGGCGCCGAAATCCGCGCGCTGATCCGGGCGGGGGCAGCGCAGATCTGGTTCATGGATGTGCCCCACCATGCCGCCGTTTCCGAAAGCGTGGAGGCTGCCCGCCTCTGGTCACCGGCCCGCTCGGGCGGGGGATTTCTCAACGCCGCCCTGCGCCGGGTCAGCGAAAGCGAGAGTCCGGCGGCCGCAATGAGCCCGCTCGCCCTCTGGCCGGACTGGCTGGCAGGGCGCCTTGGCTCAGCCTATGGGCGCGAGGCGGCAGAAGCCCTCGCGCTCGCCCAGCTGGAAGAGCCCAGCCTCAATCTCTCCCCCAAGGGTGACGGCGCGCGTGTCGCCGAGGCAACCGGCGGCACGCTTCTGCCCGATGGCGCCATCGACATCGTCAGCGGCGCGGTCGAGACCCTGCCCGGCTATTCAGCGGGCGACTGGTGGGTGCAGGACGCTGCCGCGCGCATTCCCGCCCGGCTCCTCGCCCCGCAGGCTGGCGAGCGCATCCTGGACCTTTGCGCCGCGCCGGGCGGCAAGACGCTGCAGCTGGCCGCCGCGGGCGCCGAGGTCACCGCGCTGGACCGCTCGCGCCCGCGCCTTGAGCGGCTGAAGGAAAATCTCGCCCGAACCGGCCTTCACGCCGAAGTGATCGTGGCCGATGGCGAGGCCTGGACGCCCCCTGCCCCCTTCCCGAAAATCCTGCTGGACGCGCCGTGCTCGGCGCTGGGCACGCTGCGCCGCCACCCTGAAGGCGCCTGGATCAAGACCGAAGAGGATGTCACCCGCTTTCCGGCCGTGCAGGCCCGCTTGCTGGAGGCAGCCACCGGCATGCTCACGCCGGGGGGAACGCTGGTCTACTGCGTGTGTACGCCGGTTCCGGCCGAAGGCGTGGAGATTGTCGAGGCCGCCATCGCCCGGGGAACGCTCGCCCGCGCGCCGGTCTCGGCGGCCGAAATTCCCGGCTTTGAGGCGGCCCTCACGCCGGCCGGAGACGTGCTGACCCTTCCCCGCGCCGGGCGCAGCCAGGACGCCTTCTACATTGCCCGGCTGACCCGGCAGGCCTGACCTCTCCAAACCGTAATAGTTTTCTGAACGGAAATTCTGAATGCAGTTCATATGTCATTCAGCCGTCCCTGCGGTATAAGCAGCCCATCGCAGGTATGCAGTGCGAAAGGAATAACTCATGACTATGGCGATTACCCCTCGGGCGAAGCCCATCAAAATGGCCGCAGGCGCGCTTGCGGCTCTGACCATGGCGCTTGCCGGTTGCGCCAGCACCTACAATTCCAGCACCGTAACCCCCGGCTCGGTCGGTCAGGCCTCCACGGTCTATACCGGCTATGTCCAGTCGGTGCGCGAAGTGACCATCCGCAATGACCGCTCACTCATCGGCACCGCAACCGGCGCTGTTCTTGGCGGCCTGGCTGGCTCTGAACTTGGCGGCGGCGACAAGGCCCAGACGGCCGGCGCCATCGGCGGCGCGGTCATCGGCGGCATCGCCGGTAACGAGGCTGGCAAGGCCGTCGGCACCAGGCGCGGCTATGCCTACACGATCCGCTTCGACAATGGCGAAGTGCGCGAAATCACCCAGGGCGCGGATCTCTACATCCAGCCCGGTACCCCGGTGAACGCAATTGCCGGCGCTGATGGTTGGCGGGTCGTTCCCCGCTAACCCCGTGCAGACGCGGCGAAAAGCCCGGAAACACGACAGCCGGCTGCCTTGTGCGGCCGGCTGTTCCCTTTTAGGGATGGGGCATGAAACCCGTCCTGATTTCCCCATCGATCCTGTCTGCAGACTTTGCCAAGCTGGGCGAGGAAATCCGCGCCATTGATGCGGCCGGCGCCGACATGATCCATGTCGATGTGATGGACGGCCATTTCGTGCCCAACCTCACCTTCGGCCCGCCGGTCATCGAAAAGCTGCGCCCGCATACGAAGAAGCTCTTCGACGTACATCTGATGATCGCGCCGGTGGACCCCTTCATCCAGGACTTTGCAAAGGCCGGCGCCGATATCCTCACCGTCCATCCCGAGGCCGGCCCTCACCTGCACCGCACCATCCAGGCGATCCGCGCCGCGGGTATGCGTCCGGGGGTTGCCCTCAACCCAGGCACCCCGGCCAGCTTGATCGAGCCGGTGATCGGAGACATCGACCTTTTGCTGGTGATGTCGGTCAACCCCGGCTTTGGCGGGCAGAGCTTCATCGAAAGCC
This sequence comes from Hyphomonas sp., assembly GCF_018402285.1. Classification (GTDB taxonomy): domain Bacteria; phylum Pseudomonadota; class Alphaproteobacteria; order Caulobacterales; family Hyphomonadaceae; genus Hyphomonas. The sequence goes on from NZ_JAGYJH010000003.1 coordinate 51,321, forward strand.
AGCTGAAGAAGGTCGAACAGCTTCGCCGCATGATCGATGCGTCGGGCCGCGACATCATTCTGGAGATTGACGGCGGCCTCAACGCCGAAACTGCGCCGCGGGCCATTGCCGCGGGTGTCACAGCGATTGTCGCCGGATCTGCCGTATTCAAGGGCGGCCCGGAAGCCTATGCTGCAAACATCCGGGCACTGAGACCGCAGGTCGACGCCTGATTGGATAGTCCGGGAACGGGTCTGAAGTCTTGGCCGAGAGCGATTCTGATTTCCATGCCGACCGCACACGCACCCGCGGTGATGACGCCGCGCTTTGGCGCCGCTTCCGGGGCCATGTTGGCGAGGACGCAAAAGTCTCAACCCTCCAGAAGCTGAAACTCACCGGCCACGGCCCGGACGGTTTCTCCCTGCACATCTCCAACCTTCTGCCCCCGGATGACCGGCGCGGCGAAGCCCTGATGGGCGGCGTCTGGCGCATCGGCCAGCAGCGCATGGTGATGGCGGGCGGCGAAGCCCCCTGGGGCCTGGAGATGCCCTCGCGCCACTTTGCCGACCGCGTCCACCGCTTCGGCTGGCTGCCCGACCTTCTGGCCAGGGGCGAAGACGGCGGCGCTCTCGCCCGGCGCCTGACCGATGACTGGATCGAACGGTTCGGCAAGTTCAACGGCTTTGCCTGGCGCATCGAGCCGACCGCGAGCCGCGTGTGGAACTGGATGCGCTGCGGGCCAGGCCTGTTTGAAGGAGGCAGCGCCGAAGAACGCAGCCTGCGGATCGATGCCCTCTCCCGGCAGCTGCGTTATCTCGCCGAAGTGATCGACAGCGCGCATGATCCCAAATCCCGCTGGATGGGGGCCGTCGCCCTCGTCGCCCATTCCCTCTGCCTGCGGAAAGGCGCGGGCCTCAGCGAAGCGCTCGCGCGCCTGGAGGGCGAGGTCACCGCGCAGATCCTTCCCGATGGCGGCCATGTCAGCCGCAGCCCGGCGCACACCCTCTCTGCCCTCCTCCACCTTCAGACAGTCGAGGATGCTCTGATCCGCGCCCAGCGGCCGGTGCCCGAATGGATCACCCGCTGGATACCGCGCATCGGCGCGATGCTCGGTTTCTTCCGCTGCGGCGACGGCGCGCTCGACACATTCAATGATGGCGACGAGAGCCGCGCTGAAGTTGTCGAGGCCGCCCTCTCGCGCCTTGAGACACCCCCGCGCCGCTTCCTGTTTGCGCCCAAATCCGGTTTCCAGAAGATCGAGCGTGGCAGCCTGCGTTTTGTTTTGGATTGCGGCGAGGCCCCGCCCCGTCCGTTTGCGGAACATGCCCGCGCCGGCGCGCTCGGCTTCGAGCTTTCCGACGGCCCGGCCCGCATCATCACCTCTTGCGGCTATTCCTCCGAGGTGAACGTCGACTGGCAGGCCGCCGTGCGCCGCACGAGCGCTCACTCCACGCTCATCCTCGCCGGGCGAGATAGCTCCGCCTTCGTTCTCAATGACGAAACCCGCATGCGCGCCGTCACCGGCCCGGAAGGCATCGCCGCCAAGCGCCTGGAGGAAGCCAACGAGATCTGGCTCGACGCCCAGCATGCCGGCTACAAGGCAGCCTACGGCCTCCTCCACCGCCGCCGCATCTTCGTCTCCGGCGCAGGCGACCGCCTGACCGGCGAGGACTCCCTCGTACGCCCCGTCGCTCAGCCGCCCACCGACGACAAGAAGGGCATCCCCTTCGAGATCCGCTTCCACCTCCACCCCACCATCACCGCCCATATGGGCCGCGAGGTCATCCGCCTGATCAGCGAGACCGGCGCCGTCTGGCGTTTCAAGACGAGCCATGAGGGCGCGCGCCTGGAACGCACCGCCTATCTCGCCCGCGGCGTGGTCGAGACGCCCGAGCAGATCGTCCTCTCGGGCTTTGCCGACCCCAACGCCGACGGCAGCCAGCCACCCAACTGCATCCGCTGGGCTTTCATCCGGGAAACGGCCGCCCCGCACCCAGCCTGACATGTCTTGACGCCCCCGCAGGGGGTGCTAGGCCGCGCTGAGCCATCCAGACGCCCCCAAACCAAGGAGCCCGCCCATGTCCGGCGCCCCCGTCACCCTCCGCCGCGCGCTCATTTCCGTGTCCGACAAAACCGGCCTGATCGAGCAGGCCAAGCGCCTTGCCGCCTTAGGTGTCGAGCTGGTCTCTACTGGCGGCACGTCGAAAGCGCTGAAGGATGCCGGCCTCACGGTGAAAGACGTCGCCGACCTGACCGGCTTCCCCGAAATGATGGACGGCCGCGTCAAGACGCTCCACCCCGCAGTGCATGGCGGCCTCCTCTACCTGCGCGACAATCCCTCTCATGTGAAGGACGCAGCAGACCACGGCATCGGCGCAATCGACCTCATCTATGTCAACCTATACCCCTTCGAGGCAACCGTCGCTTCCGGCGCAGACTTTGAAACCTGCATCGAGAACATCGACATCGGCGGCCCGGCCATGCTGCGCGCAGCCGCCAAGAACGGCGCCTTCGTGGCCGTGTGCACCGATGGCGGCGACGTGGACGCTGTCCTCGCAGAGGCCGAGGAAACCGGCGCCGTCCAGCCCGCCCTCCTCCGCCGTCTCGCCGCCAAGACCTATGCCCGCACCGCCGCCTATGACGCGGCCATCTCCGGCTGGTACGCAAACCAGATCGGCGAGGACGCCTCTGACTGGGCCGCGATCGGCGGCCGCCTCCAGCAGTCGCTGCGATATGGCGAAAACCCCCACCAGAAAGCCGCCTTCTACGTGACCGGCGAAAAGCGCCCGGGCGTTGCCACCGCGCGCCAGCTTCAGGGCAAGGAGCTTTCCTACAACAACATCAACGACACCGATGCGGCCTATGAGCTGATCGGGGAGCTGGGCAGCGAGAAACCCGCCGTCGCCATCATCAAGCACGCAAACCCCTGCGGCGTGGCGCTGGGCGCAAACATCATCGAGGCCTATAAGGCGGCCCTCGCCTGCGACCCTACCTCCGCCTTCGGCGGCATCGTGGCCCTCAACCGCCCGCTGGACGAGGAAACGGCGAAAGTCATCACCGAGATCTTCACAGAAGTCGTCATCGCCCCGGGCGCGGACGCCGCCGCTGAAGCAATCTTCGCGACAAAGAAAAACCTCCGCCTCCTGATCACCGACGGCCTGCCCGACCCTGCTGCGCAGGGCATCTTCGCCAAGACCGTCGCCGGCGGCTTCCTGCTGCAGGACCGCGATGCGGGCCGCATCCATCTTGATGACCTTGAAGTCGTCACCAGGCGCGCGCCCACGGCGCAGGAACTCGAAGACATGCTGTTTGCCTGGCGCGTTGCCAAGCATGTCAAATCCAACACCATCGTCTACGCCAAGGACGGCGTCACCGCCGGTATCGGCGCCGGCCAGATGAGCCGCATCGACTCAGCCCGCATCGCCGCCCGCAAGGCGCAGGACGCCCAGGAAACCGCCGGCTGGGCCGACCCGCGCACCAAAGGGTGCGTCGCCGCCTCCGACGCGTTCTTTCCGTTTGCGGACGGTCTCCTCCAGGCCGCCAGCGCCGGCGCAACCGCCGTCATCCAACCCGGCGGGTCAATTCGTGACGAGGAAGTGATCGCGGCGGCCGACGAGGCCGGGCTCGCCATGGTGTTCACGGGGATGCGGCACTTTAGGCATTAGGTAGCAGCCTTCTGAGCAACCGGAATTTGATATCTTGCTTTTTTTGATTGAAGATCTGGGTCGACCCAGAGAAAACTGATCAAGCCATAAGGGGCAAAATTGACTATGAGTGGGAGCATGGACGCCGAGATCAAACGCTGGTCTGCGAAGCGGAAAACGGGACCGGTGATGGATATCATTCAGCGCAAGACGACCGGGGCGGAAGCCTTCAACTCGAAGTAAACCTGGGCGTCCCCGTCAGTCCGGATGCAGAGATATCGGGCGCCGCTATTGCCAGAAGCAAACGAGACCGCCGCCTTGACCACGCCTGAATTGCCGCGTCGCCATCCTGCGCCTCACCGGCGCGCCGGCCTGTCTTATCGCGCGCAGCTCAGGGGAGGCGCCGCGCCAAGCCCTGCGCGCGCTGGGCCATCCCCAGCGGCGGCGGGACACGGCCTGGCCTATTTCTCCCCGGCGGCCTTGCCCATCTGGCGCAGGAGCCAGACCGTAATCCCGGTCATCACCAGAACCAGCGTACCAAACCCGGCCAGCGCCGCCACCGCCAGCGGATCAATCGTCAAATTGCCGATCTGCATGCATCCCCTCCCTCAGCTTTCCGCCCGAAGCCGGGCATAGAGATCATCCTTCAGTGTCATGCGTTTGCGGCGCAGCTCTGCCTGCACCGTATCGCTGGCCGGGGTGATGTCGGTCTCGATCCGGTGAATCTCCCGGTTCACCTCATGATATTCGGCTGCCAGCCGGGAAAATTGCGGATCGGCGGCCTTCAACTTCTGGATTCTCGGCGCAAGCTCAGGGAAGTCTGCGGCAAGTTCGTGCGGGGTGTGGGACATGAGATTGCTCCTCCAGCATGTGTGTGCCAACGAGCATACACATGCCGGACGCGCGGCAAATCGCGTAAGACTACCTAGACCGGGAACGCCCCTGCACGGCTGAGCGAGCTGGCCACGGGATGGCCGAGCACGGTTTCCAGCCATTTTGCCGTGTCGATCAGGCGGCCAAGGTCAAGCCCCGTTTCGAAGCCTGCCCGCTCCAGCATCCAGACCACGTCTTCAGTCGCCACATTCCCCGTCGCCGCCGGGGCAAAGGGACACCCGCCGATCCCGCCGCAGCTGGCATCGATCACATCCACGCCCGCCTCAACGGCGGCAAACACATTGGCAAGGCCCGCCCCGCGCGTGTCGTGGAAATGCATCCGCAGGAATACGTCAGGTGCCTCCATCCGCACCCGGTCTATCCGCCTGCGGACATCCCAGGGCGTGGCTGCGCCGATCGTGTCGCCCAGCGCCAGCTCGGCCACGCCGGCCCGCTGGGCCTGCGCGGCGAGGCTGCCGACCACGCCAATGTCCACGTCCCCGTCATAGGGATCGCCAAACGCCACCGAGATCGTCGCCGATAGCGGAATGCCCTCTTCCAGGACCAACGGCGCGCAACGGGCGAGCATGTCGGCGCTCTCCTGCGGGCTCATACCCTGATTGCGCCGGCCAAATCCTTCGCCTGCCACCAGCACGAAATTGATCTCGTCCGCCCGCGCCTCAATCGCCCGGCGCACACCGGTCTCGTTTAGCGCCAGGGCGATGTGGCGCGTCGGCTTCGCGCGGTCGAGGCCCGCAAAGACGGCCGGAGAGTCGGCCATCTTCGGCACGGCTTTCGGGCTGACAAAGCTGCCCGATTCCATACGGCGCACACCGGCCGCTTCCAGCCGCGCGATGAATTCCAGCTTCTGATCGACGCTCAGATTGGCCGGGTCATTCTGCAGCCCGTCGCGGGGGCCAACTTCGACGATGTCGATACGCCGCCCCATGCTCAACTCCCGGTAAAGGCCGGGGCGCGCCGCTCGACAAAGCTCGCCACCCCTTCCTTGAAGTCATGCGTGGCAAAGCTCGCCTCCATCTCGGCGTCGGCCACAGCGAGAGACGCCGCATAGGACTGGAAATAGCTCTCACGGATCTGCCGCTTCATAATCGCCACCGAGCGCGGCGATACCTGCGTCGCAAGGTGCTGCGCCACCTCGCCCACAAAGGCCATCAGTGCCTCGCCCGGCAGCGCCTTGTTGACGAGGCCCAGCTTCTCGGCCTCTTCCCCGTCAAACTTGCGCGCGGTGAAAAGAAGGTCGAGCGCGTTGGCTTCCCCCACAAGTCGCGGCAACTGCCAGGCAATGCCATGCTCGGCGATCAGCCCGCGCTGGGCAAAGGCGGTGGTGAACTTCGCTTCGGACGCCGCATAGCGCATGTCGGCAAAGAGGGTTAGGATCAGGCCGATGCCGGCGCAGGGGCCGTTGATCGCCGCAATGATCGGCTTGGGGCAGGCAAACATGTGGCCAAACCGGCCCGGAAAAGTCTGCTCCAGCTCCGAGGGCGAAACCGGCTTGGGGGCAGCAGGCCGCGTCTCGTTATAGTCCGCCCCGGCGCTTGCCTGGATCGACTGCAGCCCGTTCATGTCCGCCCCCGCGCAGAAGCCGCGTCCGGCGCCAGTAATCACAATGCAGCGTACGCCATCATCGGCCCCGCCCGCGCGGATTGCTGTCTCCACCTCGGTCTGCATGATGCCGGTCCAGGCATTCAGCCGCTCCGGCCGGTTCAGCGAGATCGTCAACACCCCGCCCGACACATCCGTCAGGATTTCCCGAAAATCGCTCATCTTGTGTCTCTCCCTGTCTCGTTGCCGGCAGTCTAGCCAGCTTTCGCGCGCAAGGGCAGACGCAATTCTGACCCGGCCTGCTTGCCCGGTCTGCTTGCTTGACTTGGCCCCCGTCCTGCGCGACCGCTGCAGGCATGACGTCCTTCCCTCCTCCCCTCTCCGGCAGCGCCCAGGATGAAACCGCGCAGCTGCGCCCGCGCTTCGATGCGAACGGTCTCATCGCCGCCATCGCGCAGGACTCGGTGACGGGCGAGGTCCTCATGCTCGCCTGGATGAATGCCGAGGCGCTTGAGAAGACGATAGAGACCGGCCGGGCGACCTACTGGTCGCGCTCGCGGACTGCGCTCTGGGTAAAGGGCGAGACCTCCGGCCACACGCAGGAAGTCATCGAACTCCGCGTCGATTGCGATCAGGATGCCGTGCTGCTGAAGGTGCGCCAGACGGGCGGGGCCTGCCACACTGACCGGGAAAGCTGCTTCTACCGCCGGATCGAGAACGGGGCGCTATCCTTCACGCGGAACGCAGATTAGGGTCCCCCAAAAACCGGAGGAACCGCCATGCACTCGCGTCACACCCTGAAATCCCTGCTTCTCGCCGGCACGGCCGCGCTGATCCTGTCTGCCTGCGCGCCTGACGCCGAAACCCCAGCGGCCCCAGAAGCGCCTGGCGGCGAAGTGGCTGAAGCCACAGCCCCGGCGCTCTATGTCGACGTGCTCGATTGCGGCACCATCAGCATCTCCGATCTCGACGCCTTCTCCTCGGCCGGTGATTACGCTGGCCAGGCCGACCAGTTCACCAACACCTGTTATCTCGTCAATCATCCCAGCGGCCGGCTGCTCTGGGATCTGGGACTGCCCTCCCAGCTCGTCGGCCAGCCGCCCTTCACCCAGCAGATCTTCACTGTCTCTGTTGAGAGCTCCATTACGGACCAACTTGCCGGCCTCGGCGTGGTTCCCTCCGAACTCACCTATGTTTCGATCTCGCACGCTCATTTCGACCACATCGGACAGATCGATCAGGTCCAGGGCGCAACCTGGCTCGTGAACCAGACCGAGTATGACTACATGTTCCCGGCCGATGGCTCTCCCCCGGCTGACCCGACGCTGGCGGCCAACTTCGCTCTCTTCCAGCCGATGGAAACCCAGATCATCAGCGACGGGCATGATGTCTTCGGCGATGGCAGCGTGGTGATCTTCCAGACCCCCGGCCACACCCCGGGCCACTCATCCCTGCAGCTCACCCTGCCGGAAACCGGCCCGGTCCTTCTGACCGGCGACCTCTATCACCGAACCGAGAGCCGCGAGCTTGGACGCGTCCCCCGCTTCAACACGAGCGAAGAGACGACGCTTGCATCGATGGCGGCCTTCGAGGCCCGCGCAACAGATCAAGGCGCCAAGGTGATCATCCAGCATGAACCGGCAGATGTTGACCCGCTCGGCGGGGTCATTCGCTAGGCTCAACGTCCGGCTTGGCGGAGGCAATGACCGGCCGGAGGAAAATCAGGTCTTCCCGCTCGGCAAACTCCCCGCGCCGGAACTCGCCGATCACGGCCGCGGTGATGCCTGCCTCGTCCAGAGCAGACGCAATCTGTGTCCCCCGGCGATGGCCAAGGGCGCGTTCATCGAATGTCTGGGCCGCCAGGGCGTTGGGCAGGTAGGCGACAATCTCGACCTCTGCCGCGCCCCAGCGTTGCAGCGCCCAGACCTGATCATTCAGCCGGTCAGCCGCGCGAGGCGTGAGCGCATCTTCTTCGGGCGCAAACGGGATGGGCGAAAGCGCCAGTGGCGGGGGCACAATCGTGATTGTCCAGTCCGCGAAGTTGCGGGTGAGGCCTTCTTCGAGGCTGCGCCAAGCCGGCAACGTCACCCCTTCGGTCGGCGCTGCGGCAAACACCGCCGTGCGCGCCTGCGCGTCGATATCGGCCGCCGTCAGATTGAAGGGAAAGGCTGCGCGCACTTCCCGCTCGGTCCGGCGGGCCTGGGCGAGGGTCTCGTATTGCGACATCTGCGCCCGCAGCGGCGCGCCCAGCGAGGATTCGGCGGCCTGAAGGAAGCGGGCCGTCTCGGCATTGCTGTCCTCAACCTGGATCTGGTCGATCGTCACTTTGACGGGACGGCGGAACCGCGCCTCCAAACGCTCGGCCAGCGCGGCTTCGGCGCCCGGAACCCGATATGAAGTCAGCACCGTTGCCTGCAGCACGATGCGGTGCTCGCCCCGGCGCGGAAAGGCGATGTCCATGTCAGAGAGGCGCGCTTCCCGTCCCTCGAACGGCTCCAGAACGATGTCACGCGACACATCCCGCACCCGCGTTTCATAAGCGATGTCGCGCAAGGCGAGGCCCAGCGGGATGGACAGGGCCACGAACACGCTGACAATCATGCCGGTTTGCCAGAAATTGTGCTTGGGGCTGTGGCGCTCGCCGAAACCATAGAAGCGGGAGAGCACGGTAACCGACAGCGCAATCGCCAGGAGGTTGGTCATGTAGAGGAAGAACGCCCCGCCCGCGATCTGGAACTGCGCCGTAGCGAGGCCATAGCCCACCACAGCCAGCGGCGGCATCAAGGCCGTCGCAATCGCCACGCCCACGATCGTCTCGCCCTTGCGGTGGATAACGGCATACCCGCCCGCCAGACCGGAAAAGACAGCTACCAGAAGATCAAAGAAATTCGGCCGCGTCCGCGAAAGAATCTCCGGCGTCACGTCCGTAAGCGGAGAAAGGAAAACAATCAGGAACGAAGTTCCCAGCGCAAGGCCTGTTCCGACGGCCAACGATACGATCGATTCCCGCAAAGCCTTGAGCTCGAGAATCGAAAGGGAAAAGCCCATCAGCATGATCGGGCCCATCAGGGGCGAGATAAGCATCGCCCCGATAATGACGGCCGGAGACGACAGTAGGAGGCCCAGAATGGCAATGCCGCAGGACATCGCGGTCATGAAGAGGTAACGGCCCGAAAGCCCCCTCCTCATGGACGTGATCGACCACTTCCATATGATCGATGCTGCGGATGCCGCGCCAGCGGGCGACCCGCAGACGGCGATACCATTCCGGGCGGCGCTGCGCCTTCTGTTCAGCCGTATCGGTCATCTTGCGTCCTCGTTGGCGAGAGTCCGTTCAGTCGAGCCACAGTGTAGCCCTCTCTCGCAACTGAAGTGTTACGGCAAGAACGAGCGTCAGTTCGCGCCTTCGACAAGGCGGCGGGCAATGACCATCGCCTGCACTTCGCCGGCGCCCTCGAAGATGTTCAGGATACGCGCGTCCTGCAGGATGCGGCTGACCGGATACTCCAGCGCAAAGCCATTGCCGCCATGGATCTGCACGGCATTGTCCGCCGCCGCCCAGGCAACCCGCGCCGCCAGCAGTTTGGCCATGCCGGCCTCCAGATCACAGCGCTTGCCGTTGTCCTTCTGGCGCGCCGAGAAATACGTCAGCTGGCGCACACCGACGAGTTCAGCCGCCATCATCACCAGCTTGTTGGAAACGCGCGGGAACTTGAAGATTGCCTGGCCAAACTGTTGCCGGTCGAGCGCGTAACGAAGCCCGGTCTCGAACGCGTTCTGCGTAACGCCGACCGCGCGCGCCGCCGTCTGGATGCGGGCACTCTCAAACGTTGCCATCAAATGCTTGAAGCCCTGGCCTTCCACGCCGCCTAACAGGTTCCCGGCCTTCACCTTGAACCCGTCAAAGCCGATCTCGTATTCCTTCATGCCGCGATAGCCGAGTACTTCGATTTCGCCGCCGGTCATGCCTTCAGCCGGAAACGGCTCGGCGTCGGTGCCGCGCGGCTTCTCCGCCAGCAGCATGGAGAGACCCGAAAAGTTGTTCGTGGCCGGATCGGTTCGCGCCAGCAGCGTCATCAGGTCAGCCCGCACCGGATGCGTGATCCAGGTCTTGTTTCCCGTCACGATATAGTCGGCGCCATCGGCGGATTTGACCGCCCGGGTGCGCAGCGAGCCAAGGTCGGAGCCGGTATTGGGCTCGGTGAACACCGCCGTTGGCAGGATCTCGCCACTGGCAATCTTCGGCAGCCACTTTTCCTTCTGCTCGGGCGTTCCCCCGATCAGGATCAGCTCGGCAGCAATCTCCGACCGCGTGCCCAGGGAGCCCGTCCCGATATAGCCGCGCGAGAGCTCCTCGGAGACAACGCACATCGCGGTTTTGCCCATGCCGAGCCCGCCGAACTCTTCCGGGATCGTAAGCCCGAACACGCCCAGCTCCGACATCTCGTCGACCACATCCATGGGGATATAGTCATTGCGAAGATGCCAGCCATGGGCATGCGGCTTGATCCGGTCCGCGGCAAACTTGGCAAACTGTTCGCGTACCATCTCCATGGTCTCGTCGAGACCCGTTGTCTCCACCGTGTGGCGCGACAGGGCGTCGGGCAGCAGGTTTGCTGCCGCCGTCATGACGGCCTGCGTCTTTCCCTCGATGATCAGCTTGCGGATGACCGGCACGGCAAACAGCGCGTCGGCCGCCTCGAGACTGCCAAGCTCGTGCGGGCGGATCGTCTCGCCCTGGTTCATCGGGATGCCACCGATGATCTGGGCGCAATACTCGCTGAAAAGGATCTGCGAGAGCAGCGCTTCGGCCTCGCCGAACTTGCCTTCATCGTCAAGACGCGCGGCCCATTCGGAAACCTGGCGCAACGTCTCGACATAGGTAATCAGCCAGGAGAGCCCATGGGCGAGGTGCTGGCTGCGCTCGAAGGCGGCGCGGTCTGGGCGTCCATCTGGACCGGCGAGCAGCGCCCTGGCCCCCGAGAGCGCCGCAGCGGCATAGGTATCGAGCGCAGCGACGGCTTCCGCCAGCGCCGGCACCAGCCCCTTGAAGATTGTGCCCTGCCCGTTTTCCAGCGTGCTCACTGCGCCCATGCTCTGCTCCCTAGATCTATCTGCCGCGTCATGTCGCCTTATAGGATAGGGCGGCAAGCGCTTTCTGGCACATCCACATTGTGCGGCGCAACAACGCGCCGGAGTCCATCCCGTGGGCTCAGCCCTCAAGTTTGCGGTAACGTGCAGTCTGTGAATGGGCCAGAGCCCTGCCCACCGGCTCAGGCAGGATGCGCGTCAGCGTCGCCACCGCCTTGTTGAACATCCCCGGCACAACCACCGGCTGGCCGCGATTGACCGCGTCGATCCCCGCTTTCACAACAGGCGCCGCCTCCATCCACATCCATCCGGGCATCTTGTCGGTCGTCTCGCGCATGCCATTCACATCGTGGAACTCGCTCCAGGTGAAGCCCGGGCAGAGCGCGGTGCAATGGACATCCTTGTGACCCAGCGTCTCGCATTCAGCCGCCACGCTCTCTGAGAACTTGATCATCGCGGCCTTGACGCTGCCGTAGAGCGTGTGTCCTGCACTACCGGCGGTATAGCCCGCCAGCGAAGCCACATTGATGATCCGCCCGAACCCGCGGGCGGCCATGCCCGGCAGGACGCGGTGGGTCAGCTCCACCGGGGCCGTATAGAGTACCTGAAGGAAATCGGCCTGATCATTCCAGCTGGTAGAGAGAAATGTGCCCGGCAGGCCATAGCCGGCATTGTTGACCAGCGCGTCGATCTCCCGGCCCTTGCCTTCCAGCGCCGCAATGAGGCGAGGCGGCGCGCCGGGATTGGCCAGATCTTCAGGGATCACCTCGACCAGCACCCCGTGGCGGGCGTGCAATTCCGCCGCCAGAACCTGCAATCGGTCCGCCCTGCGCGCCGTCAGGGCGAGGTCCCAGCCCAGGGCTGCGTATTGTTTTGCAAACTCAGCACCTATGCCGGAAGATGCACCAGTAATGAGGCAAAGCCGTCTATTCATGCCCATTTTTCATGCCTGCTTCATAAATTGTGTCAGAAATACAACAAAAGTAGAACTAAAGCATGGTGTTAGCACGGTCTTCTTGTTGATTGCTGCGCCGCCCACACCTTACGATCATTCTAGGTTTCCACAACCGTCCGCCGGCGCACCGGCAACACATGCACACGGAGTAACACTTCCATGCGATTCAAATCAGCCTTGTTCGCGGCCGCAGCCGCCGTCGCGTTTTCAGCAGTCTCTGCACCAGCCCTCGCGCAGGAGCAGGAAGACGAGTCCTCCCGCACGCTCGATACCGTTGTCACCGTCGGTACGCGCGTTGCCAACCGCTCGGCCCTCGACACGGCCGCACCGGTCGACGTCGTTTCCGCCGAGACCATCCAGAACATGGGCGTCGGCGAGCTCAATCAGGCGCTCGCGGTCAACCTGCCTTCCTACAACTTCCCTCGCCCGGCCCTCGCCGACGGTACCGACTCGGTGCGCCCGGCCGCCCTGCGCGGACTCGCGCCTGACCAGACCCTCGTTCTCGTCAACGGCAAGCGGCGCCACTCGGCCGCCCTCGTCAACGTCAACGGTACGATCGGCCGCGGCGCTTCGGCGGTTGACCTGAACACCATCCCTTCCCTCGCCGTCGGCGGCGTGGAAGTCCTGCGCGACGGCGCCTCGGCGCTTTACGGCTCTGACGCCATCGCCGGCGTGGTCAACGTCCGCCTGCGCGAAGCCAATTCAGGCGGCGCCGTCCAGGCCAGCTATGGCTGGCGCGAAACCGAATACACGGTCCCGGTGAACGCCCCGACAGCGGCCGGCGTGCCCAACCCCGGCCCCGAAGTCACCCGCGAGCGCTCTGACGGTCACATCCTGACGGTCGCCGGCTGGAAAGGTTATGGCCTCGGTGAAGACGGCTTCATCACCGTCACCGGTGAGTACAAGGACCAGAACAACACCGAACGCTCCGGCTATGACAGCCGCCAGCAATACCCTGGCGTCTTCCCGGAAGGCGAAGCGATCATCAACCGCTTCAACGCCTGGACCGGTGAGCCGGAACTGGAACAGCTTAGCTTCTTCGCCAATGCCGGTTACACTCTGGAGAACGGTGTCGAACTTTATGGCTGGGGCAGCTTCCAGGACCGCGAAACCGTCTCTGCCGGCTTCTACCGCCGCGCCAATGACGCTCGCAACGTCATCGAAATCTATCCCAACGGCTTCCTGCCCAAGATCAATCCGACGACAACCGACATGTCCGCCCTCGGCGGTGCCCGCTTCAACTGGGCCGGCTGGGATGTGGACGCCTCGCTTGGCTATGGCTCCAACAAGATGGAGTTCCAGATCATCGATACGCTGAACCGGTCGATCGGCCCCTCCTCCAAGACCTCGTTCGATGCCGGCGGCTTTGAGACGTCCCAGCTCGTGGCCAATATTGGTTTCGTCAAGGGCTACGCCATGGACGGCCTCGCCTCTGATCTCAACGTGGCCTGGGGCGTGGAAGCCCGCCAGGAAACTTATGAGATCTTCGCAGGTGAACCCGACTCTTACCGCAATGGCGGCGTGCTTCTGAACGGCAACCCGACTGCATCAGGGTCCCAGGTGTTCCCCGGCTTCCGTCCGGAGAATGAGCAGGACGAAGACCGCACCGCGATCGGCGCCTATCTCGACGTTGAAGCCAACGTCACAGACGCCCTGCTCCTGTCCGGCGCCCTGCGCGGCGAATCCTATTCGGACTTCGGCGAAACCCTCACCGGAAAGCTCGCCGCCCGGTATGACTTCACCGAAAGCTTCGCAATCCGCGGCTCGATCCAGAACGGATTCCGCGCCCCGTCGCTGCAGCAGCAGTTCTTCACCACCACGTCGACCAACTTCATCAATGGCGTGCCGTTCGACATCACCACCTTCACGGTGGACAATCCGGTCGCGGTCGCGCTCGGTGCCGAGCCGCTGGATGCAGAAAAGTCGATCAACTACGCTCTCGGATTCGTCTTCCGGGCCGGCGCCTTCAACCTCACGGTCGATGGCTACCGGATTGATGTGGAAGACCGCATCGTCCTTTCGGAAAACCTCACCGCAGCTAACGTTCAGGCCTTCCTTCAGGGCCAGGGCTTCATCGGGTCTGGCGGCGGCCGCTTCTTCCTGAACGGCGTCGACACCGAAACCCAGGGCGTTGACATCATTGCCAACTATGCCTTCCCGGACACCGAAATCGGCACCTTCCGCGGCACGGTCGGCGCCAACTTCAACAAGACCGAAGTGACTGACGTCCCGGCTGTTCCGCAGCTGGCAGCGCTCAGCCCGGCGCCAGTTCTCTTCGGCCGCGTCAACGTCCTGACGCTGGAAGAAGGCGCGCCCAAGGACAAGTTCACCGGTCAGCTCGACTGGTCGAACGGCCCCTTTGCCGCCACGCTGCGTGCCATCCGCTATGGCGAAGTGCTGGTGCCAAGCGCCAACCCTGCCAATGACTACACGCTTGACCCCAAAACGGTCATCGACCTTGAAGCACGATACACCTGGAACGACCTGCTGACCCTTGCCGTGGGCGCTGATAACATCCTGGACGAATATCCGGATGCAGCCCCAGCCAACTTCAACGGAACAGGCAACACGCCCTTCTCCAGCTATGGCCCGTTCGGCTATTCGGGTCGCTTCGTCTATACCAAGGCGACCCTTAACTTCTAAGGCCTGGCCTTCAGCCTACAAACAAACGCCGCCCTTTCCGGGGCGGCGTTTTTCTTTGCCTCCACGGCACGCTTGATCTTGGCCTGCGTACCCCTACTGTCCGCCCGCAACGGTAACATAGTCGGGGGAACGCCAGCATGGCCCGCACACGCGCCAACGGGATCGAAATTGAACATGACACACTGGGAAATCCCAGTGATCCGGCGATCCTCCTGATCATGGGCTTTGCCTTCCAGATGACCCGCTGGCCGCTAGCTTTCCGCCAGCGGCTTGCCGATGCCGGTTTCCATGTCATCTGGTTTGACAATCGCGACATCGGCCTTTCCCAGGAAATGGGCGGCTTATCCAGCTATACCCTGAACGATCTTGCGGCCGATGCCGCCGGCCTGCTCGACGCGCTCGGGATTGAGCGCGCGCATATCGTGGGCATGTCGATGGGGGGCATGATTGCCCAGCTGATGGCGCTTGATCACGCCCACAAGGTCAACAAGCTCGTCGCCATGATGACGACTTCGGGCGCGCCAAACCTTCCTCCGCCCTCACAGGAAGCCCTTGCCGCGCTCACCGCGGTGCCGCTCCAGCGCACGGCAGAGGCAATTGGCGAGATTGCCGTCATGGCCCAGCACGCCATCGGCTCGGCGCCCCACCTGCGCAACAGCGCGGATGTGATCCGCCAGAACGCGATCGAGGACTTCCGCCGCTCCGACCGGCCCTTCGGCGTCATCCGTCAGTTCACGGCCATTCAGACCCAGCCCCGCTGGCATGAACGCCTCGGTGCCATCACCGCACCCACGCTGGTCCTGCACGGCGCAGATGATCCGCTGGTCCGCCCGGCCGCGGGCGAAGACATCGCCCGGCGTATCTCCGGCGCCTGCTTCAAGACGCTTCCCGGTTGGGGCCATGACCTGGCTGACGCACTGTCGGAAACACTTGCAGCCGAGATCACCGCCTTCCTCAAGGAATGATCCGTCAGCGGATCGCTACCGGATTGATGATGGCCTGAACCGCGCCTTCGAGGCGCGGCGCCCCCAGAGTGAAGAAGAACTCGCTCACCCCGTCTTGAGCGAGGTCATGCGTTACCATGTTCTCGAGGATGTAAACGCCATTCTTCGCCAGCAGCGTCAGGTGAACGTCAAATGGCCGCGACTCGACCTCAAACGGGATTACTTCCAGCGCCCATGTGTCAGCGCCAATCGCCACCGCGCCAAGGTCGGCCAGATACTGCGCGCCCTCAACCCCAAGGCCTGGCTCTACCGGGGAAAGCTCAGCTGAGCCCTCCTGCGCCTTCATGGTGCCGGTATGGAACAGGACCACATCCCCTTCCCCGATGGTCACGCCCGCCGCGCGCATTGCCGCATCGATCTCGGCCTTGTTGAACGCCGTGCCCGCCGGCACCGGGCTGCCGAACTGTTTGGTCATGTCCAGCAGCACGCCGCGCGTCGCAATCGGCGGAATGTCATGCGTCCCGAACTGCGTCAGCCCGCCCGTCGTTACAAAGTCGGCGACCGGCACGCCGTTATAATAGCGGTGATCGATGCCCATATGCCCGAGCCCGTCGATCTGGCTGCCGATGCCGACATAGGTGTTGACGAGGTCATCATTCCCCACCGCCTTGTTCTCGCCGAGCGGGGTACCCGAACCATCCGACAGCTGAAGGATTGTCATCGAAAAGCTGCGCGGGCCATAGGCCGGCGTCTTGCGCCCGGTCACCTGCCCCAGCGAATATGTCTTGCCGGTGGTGATCAGCCTGGCGGCCTCGGCCGTCTTCTCCGGCGAGAGCAGGTTCAGCGCCCCGATCCGGTCATCAGCGCCATAGCGGGAAGGATACCAGACCTCCTTCACCTCAGGCTTTGCGCCCGGCGCGGCCGGTGCCGCCTCATCTGCCGCCATATGCCCGCACGCCGCAAGCCCCAGCACCGCTGCCATCAGGATCGTCTTCATCGCTTCCTCCCGTTATGTCTTTGGAAGAAGCCTACCCCACCCGTCTCAGCGTGCAAGCGCTCTCACGCGCGGCGCAGCAGGAACCCCGCCCGCGGGAAATGCACGTGCAGCGTTTCGGCCTCCGGGCTGATCCGCTGCAGGATCACGCGCTGGCTGTCAGCGTGCACCAGCTCGCCCTCCACCCAGTCCTGCCCGTAGTCATCGGGCGCGACCGCCACATGCTCGCCCGGCGCAAAGCCCTGGGGCTCATTCCGCGTCGTCGCTGCCACGAGGCGCGGCGCGGCATCCTTGGCAATCGCCACCGCCTGCGCAGGGGTAATCGTCTCGGGCGTCTGCCCTTCCACCTCGGTCAGCCGGTCATACCAGGCCCGCGTCAGTGGCGCGCTCTCGAAACAGGCGTCCGCAAAGGCGGGCACCGCCTGCTTCATCCACCACACATTCATGTAGGCATGCACATCGACAAAGCCAGGCTTGGCGCCGATCAGGTAGAGCCCGCCGCCCGCGCCCTTGGCGCCCGCGAGGCGCTCCTCCAGCAGCATCAGCCGCGCGCGCCACTGGTCGCGCATCATCGGCGCCACCGCCTTCATGCCCGCCACATTGAACGGCCGGCCCGAAAGCTGCTCGCGGTCCTTGATGAACGCCTCGGGCACATTGTCCCCGATCTCGCCGAAGATCACAGCCACCGACGACTGGAACCACCGCCCATCGGTCCATCCGGCCACCATCTGCGCCAGTCCCTCATGGCCCGCCAGCTTCAGCGCCGCCATGGGATAGCGCACCTCCAGCTCCCGCAGGATGATCGCCGTGTCGCAGTAGATGTCGGCCCCGATCTGCAGCACCGGAATGCGCCGGTAGCCGCCCGTCAGCGGGACGAGGCCGGGCTTTGGCATGATCGAGGGCTGCTCGACGCGCGCATAGGCAAGGTTCTTAAGGCGAAGAGTAAGACGCACCTTCTCGGCATAGGGCGAGGCAGGATACTCATGCAGGATGATCGTGCGGGCGTCCGCCATGGTAACCGTCTAGCCTCCCGGGGTCTGCTTTTGGGTGCGCACTTTGCGCGCGTTCCTGTTTGCAGGAAAGTGTAAACACCGCCCTCACCTTGCGGCAAGAATCGGGTGGCGCCGGTTTGGCCCCTCCGGCACACTCTCCCCATGGCAGACACATCCTTCCCCCTCGACGACCGCGCCCGCGCCTATGAACGCATGGCCCGGGCCCTCGAATGGCTCGGCGATACCTGGCAGGACTGGCCCGACCTTGACGCCGCTGCCCGTGCCATGGGCCTCTCCCCCCACCATTTCCAGCGCGAATTCACCCGCTGGGCCGGCATCAGCCCCAAACAGTTCCAGGGCGCGCTCGCCCATGGCGTGGCCGGCGATCTCCTGCGCCAGGGCGCCAGCGTGCTCGACGCCAGCCTCGAGACCGGCCTCTCCGGCCCGGGCCGCCTGCATGACCTGTTCATCGCCCATGAAGGCCTCACCCCCGGCGAAGCCAAATCCGGCGGCCGTGGCGCCAATCTCAACCTTGGCAAGGCCCCCACCCCCTTTGGTATGGGCGCCTGGCTGATCGGCCCACGCGGCCTCATCGCGCTCGGCTTCATCGACGAGGACGCCGCCCCGCGCACCGGCTTCGAGCATCAGGGCCGCAGCGAGGAAGACGCCTTCGCAAACCTCGCCGCCCGCTATCCGGCCGCTTCAATTAGGCGTGATGACGGTCTCGCCGGGCGCATGGCACGCGACGTGTTCGAGGAAGGCCAGCCCCTGCCCGTGTGCCTCTATGGCACCCCTTTTCGGCGCCAGGTCTGGCGTGCCCTCCTGGAGATTCCGGTCGGTAAAACCTGCACCTATGGCCATCTGGCCGCCGCCGTCGAGGCGCCCAAAGCTGCCCGCGCCGTCGGCGCAGCCGTGGGCGCCAACCCGGTCAGCTGGTTCATCCCCTGCCACCGGGCCCTTGCAGCCGATGGCCGGCTGCATAACTATCATTGGGGTGTGGCGCGCAAGCGCGCCATGCTGGTATACGAACGCGCCCGTCTGGCCTGATGCGTCCTTCCGGCGCGCCGGCCGGCCAGCTGCGGGCGCCAACGAAAAGGGCCCCGGTGTGGCCTGGAAGCGGACCTGACCCATGTGGCTCTACTATCTCCTCCTGGCGGCCATTCTCCTGTGGGGCGCCCATATCGCCTGGCGCTGGAAACAGGCGAAGGATTTCGCGCCTCAGCTCCTCGCCCTGCGCAAGGAAAGCGGCGAGCTTCCCGCCCATGTCGACGAGAAAGAGTTCACCGATCTCTATGTCCGCGCCGAGGGACCGCGCGCAGCGACCTATATCTATACCTGCGGCGCCTTTCTCGCGGTCGGCCTGCCGCCGCTCTCCAGCGTGTATAATTCCGTCTGGCAGACCTTCTGGCGCCTCTCGGGTGGCTCGCCCGTCTTCGAGCAGGGCACGCTGATCCATACGTTCAGCTTCTTCCTCGCCTTCATGGCTCTCTCGATCCTGATCCTCGCCATCGCCATGCGCCGCTACTACACCCTGATGCCGCCAAACCTGCGGCAGGTCATCCGTAATCTGAAGGACGCCCATTCATGAGCCCTGAATTCCTCCACACCATGATCCGCGTCGGAGACATCGATGCGGCCAAGCGTTTCTTCTGCGAGGGCCTCGGCCTTGCCGAAGTCACCCGCTATGACAATGAAGCAGGGCGGTTCACCCTCGTCTTCCTCGCCGCCCCGGCCGACATTGAACGGGGTGGCGGGGTCCCCGAAGGCGCCTCCCCCACATCGCTCAACATCCCGATGATCGAGCTGACTTATAATTGGGACGAGAAGGACTATTCGGGCGGGCGCAATTTCGGCCACCTCGCCTATCAGGTCGAAGACATCTACGCCGCCACCCAGCGCTTCGCCGATCTCGGCGTGCCGATCAACCGCCCGCCCCGCGACGGCCGCATGACCTTTATCCGCTCTCCCGACGGCATCTCCATAGAACTCCTCCAGAAGGGCAAACCCCAAGCCCCGCAAGAGCCCTGGGCTAGCGCGCCGAATATCGGGGCCTGGTAGCAAGCCTGCTCCTGTCCGGGTTCTGATATCGGCTTATTCCGTGGCGGGAAGATCAAACCTGTAGGAATGACGGTCCAGCGCCGCGGGATTGCCCACCTCATACGTGTCGACGACCACTTCGCCTCCCTCGGTAACAGTGAACACGCGGAACATCGGCGTGTGGTTTGTCTCGTCAGGGATCTTGGTGCGCTCTAGCGCGGGGATGTGCAGATAATGCACCTGGCCGATCTGCTTTGAATGGTCCACGCGGTCCATGTCCATGTGGAGGTCGCCGGAAATCACGGCAGCGAGATTACGCTGGGCGACGACTTCGGCAAAGCGGGGGTTGGCGATGCCCTTCTCGGCATTCTCCGGATAGACCCCTACCTGCGCGCCGTGCACCACCAGCATCACGGGCTTCGGCGCAGCCGCCTGAAGCTGCGCCAGCATCCAGTCGATTCCTTCATCATGGAAGTCGCGGCTGAAATCCGGCGAGGCATAGACCATTACCACCGGTCCGGCATCCTGAACATAGCGGCGGCTGGTGAAGGTCGCTTTACCGTCATTCCAGCGATTGGCGTATTCAAGAAAGCGCTCTTCGGTGGTGTTGAATTCCTCGTTCCCCATGATCGGATAGAAAGGCTGCTTCAGCGCCTGAAGCACGGGCGTGGCTGCCTCATACTGGATGAGCGTACCCTTATGGGCGATGTCACCAACGCCGACGACAAAGTCGATTTCCTGCCGCTCTGCCAGCGCATTCACGTCCGCCACAGCCGCCGCCATGTTCGGAAACTCAGCCAGCGGCTTGGGTTCACCGTCACCGAGCACGGCAAAGCGTACCGCCGCATCGTCCTGCTGCGCCACCGGGCCCGTTATGGCGCAGGCCGATACGAGGGAAAGCGCCACCAACTGCGCCGCGACAACAAGGCTCTTCAGGGGCTGCGAACGGAAATGGATCATCAAAACTATCTCTCGGGTGATCAATCGCACGATGTCTAGTCGCAGGCACCCCCATGGGAAACCCCTGAGATGACACATCCCGACGAAGATTTTGTGACGCCCAAACTCTGCCATAAAATGGGAGAGGGTTGGAAGTGAAGGCTGCGGCAGCGCGAATAAGCGCAGCGCCATCCAACGCGCCCCCCTCCCCTTCATCTTCCCACAATTACCCCAACCCCTGTCTGTTGAAGATCTGCTATCTTGGGGTTGCAGAGGGGAGCCCGCCCCCCAGGGTCAAGAGCCGCGCAGTGGCCGCAGAGCCGGGACCTTCTCTCCGCTGGCAAAGAAAACTTATCCGCCCGGGTCCCTTGCTCCCACACATCAGGCGCATCCTCTTCACAGAAGCCGCGCCGGTACTGTTTGGTTTGTGAGGAAGGTCGCACCGGAGGATGTGAGCGGCTCCGAGGATCAGCAGTTGCACTGCGATTAGCCGAAGGGCGGTCAAGGCCTGGCAGCGCCGAAGTCATCCCGAAAACCGCCCGAAACTACGCTGGCAGTGCGCGGCGGGCGAAAGCGCTCACTCCTCAACCTAAACCTAATCCCCGAGCGCCGCGGCTCCGCATCGCAGGCTCCACTTCAGGAGCCGCCCCAACTGCTCGGAACCCGGATGGCTCCGCCAGTCCGGATACAGATGTATGGATTTTCGGCGCACCCGACGCGGACGGCGCCCAGGCCTTCCAATGCTCGATTATCCGGCGAAGACGCGCACCGGTTCGAACTGGCCGGCCCGCACTTCACCCAACGCGACGGCTTCCTCACCTGCCAGCGCCAGCGCCACGCGGTCGCCTTCATCCTTGCGGCCTGCGCGCCAGCCCTCCACCACATGCGGCAGAAGGACAACCGAGCGGCCCTGGCGAATATTGGCCGCGTCATGCGGGCTCACCTGCACCTGCGGCATGCCCGAGAGCACCGCATGCAGGGGCTGCAGACGCGCCATCAGGGCGGACTTGTCCTCCTTCAGCGCCTCAAGATCGGCAATGGAGATCGCCGCCTGCGCCCCGAAGGCGCCTACCCGGTTGCGGCGCAGCTGGGTGATGTGGCCTTCCGCCCCCAGGTCAACGGCAAGGTCCCGCGCCAGTGCGCGCACATAAAAGCCCTTGCCCGAAACGACATGGATCACTGTATGGTCTGCGTCCGGCATGCCGATGACGCTGGCGGCGTGAACGTCCACCTCGCGCGCTTCGAGTTCGAATGCCTCCCCTTCCCGGGCGAGGTCATAGGCGCGTTCCCCCGCCACCTTGATGGCGGAGTATTTCGGCGGCACCTGCGAAATTGTGCCGACAAAGGACTTGAGTGCCTCCTCGATGGCGGCGCGCTCCGGGCGTACATCGGAGGTGGCGGTGATGTCGGCTTCGGCGTCCTGGCTGGCGGTCGAGATCCCCCAGCGGATGGTGAAAACATATTCCTTGTGCGCGTCCATCGCCCACTGGACCGTCTTGGTCGCCTGTCCGAGCGCTATCGGGAGGATGCCGTCCGCCAACGGATCAAGCGTTCCGCCATGGCCCACCTTCTCGGCATTGTAGAGCCGCTTGATGATCGCCACCGCCTGGGTGGAGGTCATATCGACCGGCTTGAAAAGATTGATCCAGCCCGTAACGGGCTCGCCTTTGCGCTTACGTTGGCGGGCCAAGATGCTCTCCGGAATGGCCTGGCTAGGCGGTTCGAACGCTCAGGCCGGCGAGGGAATGGGATTTGCTGGCGCGCTTATGCGCGAGACGGCGGCATAGTCAATCGCCCGCACTGCTGCCGGGCACTCGAAGTTTCAATATGTCAGGCGGGGCCCGTCAAAAACATCGTCTTCCAGCGAAGCAGGCTGCGGCTCCGGAGCAGGCGTAGCCGCGCCCATCGCGGCACCCTTTGGCAGGCGAAGGTTCACTCTGTCGAGGTTGAGGTCAAAATCGCCGGTGATCGAGGTGTCGGAAGTATCGAGCTTGTAGCGCACCACATCCCGAACCTTCACAAGCACGTCGCGGTTATTGTCCACCAGCGGAATCTGGCGGCCATCCGATGTCCCGATCAGCAACCTGTAATAAGGCTCACGCTTCTTCAGCATCACCGCAATCATGGCCGCCCTGATGCCCAGCAGCACGCCCAGGAACAGCATGCCGATCCCGGCAAAGAGGCCAATGACGCCGTCGCCCTGACCGGGGCGAAGCGCCCACCAGCCAAGCCCGAGCAGGCCAAAAAACAGCAGCGAAACACACAAGGTGGCGTACACGCCTTGGGTCTTGCGGTTGCGCGGGGTGTCCCAGGGGGCAAACTCATGGCGCTCGACCGACATGGTCGCGATGCGGCGGATGGCAATCGTATCGTCGCCCAACTGCAGCGATGCGGCCGATACCTCGCCCTGACGGGCGCCTTCCATGTCGAGTGTCTGTCGGTCCATTCTGAGCCCCGATTACCCTGTGTGCAGGGCTGGCTGGGCCCCTCCATCCTGTCAAATGACAAAGCAAAAAGGCAGAAAAACGGCGCCCGCCTGCCTTCAGCCTTCGCTCTCGACATCCCGGCGAACCCGCGGATCGTTCAGCAGCCGATCAATCGCCGTGGCTTCATCATAGGAAGCATCGGCAATGAAGTGAAGCTCAGGCGTGAATTTGAGTTCGATCTCGCGGCCGAGCCGCGCGCGCAGGAAACCCTTCGCCCGGGTCAGAGCATCGGTGAGCCGCTTGCGGCCTTCCTCGGACTCATCCCCCAGCGGGGTGACGAAGATGTTGGCATGCTTGAGATCGGGCGAGCAGCGTACCTCCCCCACCGTAACGATTACATTGGTGAGGTCAGGATCGCGGAAGTCCTCGCGCGAGATGATCTCGGCCAGGGCGTGGCGGATGATCTCCCCAGCACGCAACTGGCGCTGGGAAGGAAGTCCGGGAGGTGTCGGGCGGCGGGCCATGGTGAGAGGTTACGCAAGCGTCCTTGCGATTTCCTCGACCTGGAAGCACTCGATCTTGTCTCCGACACGGATGTCGTCATACCGCTCGAATGCCATGCCGCATTCCATACCGGCATTGACCTCGGACACTTCGTCCTTGAAGCGCTTGAGCGTCTTGAGCTTGCCTTCGTGGATGACGATGTTGTCGCGCAGCAAGCGCACACCGCAGCCCCGCAGGACCTTGCCTTCGGAAATCCGGCAACCGGCAACCTTGCCGACCTTCGTGATATTGAAGACTTCCAGGATATCGGCATAACCAAGGAAGGTCTCGCGCTTCTCCGGCGCCAGCATTCCCGAAAGGGTCGATTTCACATCGTCGAGCAGATCATAGATGATCGAGTAGTAACGGATCTCGACACCTTCACGCTCTGCCAGTTCCCGCGCCTGTTTGTTGGCACGCACGTTGAAGGCAAAGATGGGTGCATTCGATGAGCGGGCGAGCAGCACATCGGATTCGGAAATACCGCCGACCGCGCCATGGATAACCTTTGCGCGGACTTCCTCGGTCGAAATCTTGTCCAGCGACATGCTGATTGCTTCGACGGAGCCCTGCACATCGCCCTTGAGAACGATGGGAAGTTCACTGGTGACGATAGCGCCATCCTTGAGACGGTTCATCAGCTGGTCGAGTGAGGCACGCGCCGCAACCGACGCATTTCCGGCCACCTGGCGCTTGGTCCGCACACGGTATTCCGTGATCTCGCGGGCCCGCGCTTCGCTGTCCACCACGACGAATGCGTCACCCGGATCAGGCGCGCCATCAAGGCCGAGCACCTCGACGGGAAGCGACGGACCGGCTTCGGCGAGTTGTTGGCCGCGCTCGTCCACGAGCGCGCGCACCTTGCCCCACTGGGCGCCGGCCACGACAATGTCGCCGCGCTTGAGGGTGCCGCGCTTGATCAGAACGGTCGCGACCGGGCCACGGCCCTTGTCTAGCTTGGATTCGATCACCACACCGTCGGCTTCACGGTTCGGGTTGGCTTTCAGTTCGAGCACTTCAGCCTGCAGCGAGATGGCATCTGTCAGTTCGTCAAGACCTTCACCGGTCTTGGCCGAAACCTTGATGGCCATCGTGACGCCGCCCATCGATTCAACCTGGATGTCGTGCTGGAGGAGGTCGGTCAGGACCTTGTCGGGATTTGCGTCATAGAGGTCGGTCTTGGTAACAGCCACGATGATCGGAACGCCGGCGGCCTTCGCGTGATTGATGGACTCGATCGTCTGCGGCATCACCGAATCGTTGGAAGCCACTACGAGGATCGCAATATCGGTTGCATTGGCACCACGCGCACGCATCGCCGTGAAGGCGGCATGACCCGGAGTATCCAGGAAGGTGATCCGCTCGCCCGATTTCAACTGCACCTGGTAAGCGCCGATATGCTGCGTAATGCCGCCGGCTTCGCCCGAGACCACGTCGGTCTTGCGCAGCGCGTCGAGCAGTGACGTCTTGCCGTGATCGACATGACCCATGATGGTCACAATGGGTGCGCGAGGCTTGAGGTCTTCCACGCGGTCATCGGCGCCTTCAAGGCCGATCTCGACGTCCGCTTCGGACACGCGTTTTACCGAATGGCCGAATTCGCCGGCGATAAGTTCCGCCATGTCGGCGTCGACGATATCGTTGCCGCGAAGCATTTCGCCCTGTTTGAACATGAACTTCACGACGTCGGCGACGCGCTCGTTCATCCGCTGGGCGAGATCCTGCAGCGAAATGGTTTCCGGCAGCGTGACCTCGATCGAGGCCTTGTCGCGCTGGTCAGCGCCGCCAACCCGGCGTTCGCGCTCGCGTTCGCGGGCACGGCGCACAGAAGCCAGAGACCGCTGGCGGTCGGCATCATCGCCCAGCGCCGAAGCGATGGTCAGCTTGCCACGCCGGCGTTCGGCATCACCCCGCGAGGGCTTGGTCGCCACTTCACGGGCACGGTCTGCGCGGTCATCGCGGGCAGGCTTGCTGGCCCCGCCGCCACTGCTGCGCTTGTTGCGGCCAGCTTCGGCGTCAGCGTCATCGGCAGGCGGTGCCTGGACAGCCGGCGCGGCGCGCGGCGCCTTGGACGGACGGTCGACGAGTTCACGGGCGCTGGCTTCGGCGAGCTTGGCAGCTTCTTCCTCGGCACGGCGGCGCACCTCGGCCTCTTCGCGCTCACGCGCTTCCTGCTGCTTGCGTTCCTGCTCGGTACGCAGACGATCCTGCGCCGCCCGTTCGGCCTCTGTGTCCTTGGCGCGGGAGGCTTCTTCAGCCTTGCGCTGCTCGAGCACTTTCTGGCGCGCCTTGAGCTCGGCAACGGTAATGCCGAGCTTTGCGGCGAGCGCCACAAGCTTGGCTTCCATCACATCCGATGCGGACGGTGTGGATGGATCGGAATCGCCGGATCCTCCCTGTCCGCCGGCGGAAACCGGGCGACGCTTCTTGGTCTCCACAACAACCTGCTTGGAGCGCCCATGGCTGAAGCTTTGCTTGACCGTACCGGAAGTCTTCCGCACCACGGTCAGCGGCTTGCGTCCGCCGGAATTGCCTTGATCGTTCGTATCGCTCATTCGTCCTACATATCACATATTACACCGGAACGCCTCTGCGTTCCGGCTGTTTCCGCTACCCGTCCGTTTCCTGGAACCAGGTCAATTCTGGAGCCTCGCGAAACCCGGTCAGTCGCCCATAGGCAACTCCCCAAGTCTCCGCGATGGCCCCCCTGCGGACGAGCCCGTGTATCACACGGTCGCGTCCAAATGCCATGCCCAATTCAGGCGCGCTGAGCGCTCCGGCGACTTTCACGTCCCTATATAGAGCTTTTGCGAGAAAATATACCTTTGAGCGGCCATCTTCCGCGCCGTCTGCCGCTTCCAGAAGGAAGGCGGGGCAGCCGCCGCGTAATGCGTCGCGCACCTGATCAAACCCACATATGGCCTGTCCGGCCTTGCGCGCAAGGCTGAGCGTGTCCACGCACCGCTTCAGCAGCAGGCGCTCAATCAGACCGGAGAGACCTTCCGGAATGGTGACCTGCGATTTGAAGCCCCGGGCGAACGCGCCCTTCTTCGCAGCGAGGTCAACCGCGCCGCGCTCGGCCTTGACCCATACGCCCCTGCCCGGCAGCCGCTCCAGAATGTCCGGCGTCACGACACCGTCCGGAGACAGCACAAAGCGAAGCATGGCTGCCTTGGGCAGCCGCTCCCGCGTAACCGCGCACTGGCGCTCAGGCGAGGAAGCATCTTCCTCGCCCAGGCCATCTTCAGCATTGTCTGCGATCAGTCGGGGATCACTCTCGGGATGCGGCTCCGTCATCACCGCCCTCCGATTCAAGTTCGGAGAGATCTATGCCGAGCTCTTCGGCGAGGGTCTCTTCGTCTTCATCATCATGGCCCGAATTACCCAGTTCGCCGAGCGCGAGGAGCGCACGCTCCTCCTCGGTCAGCTCCGGAGCAGGCTCGGTCGACTGTTGCTGTGCCAGCATCTCTTCAATCGCTTCGGGCTCGATCCAACCAGCGGCAACACGCGCCTTCATGACGAACAGGTTGGCGTCGTCCTTGCGCATCTCGCCCTTCTTGAGGATGCCCTCGACCCAGACCGGCTTTCCATCCGGGCCCGGTTCACGGTAGCCGGTGATGTCGTCAGGCACGAGGCCGGCAACATCTTCCACGGTCTTTACGCCCTGCTCGCCAAGTTTCACGGCAAAGGATGGTGTGACGCCCTCCAGCTCCATGACTTCATCGGTCACACCGAGTTCCTTGCGCTTGGCGTCGTTCTCGGCCGCAACGCGATCGAGGTACTCGCGGGCACGCTCCTGGAGCTCTTCGGCCACGTCCTTGTCGAAGCCTTCAATGGTGATGAAGTCGTCGGACGCAACAAATGCGATCTCTTCAACCGATTCAAAGCCTTCAGAAGCCAGCAGCTGGGCAAGCGTTTCGTCCGCATCCAGAGCCTTCATGAACAGCTCGGTCCGCTCCTGGAATTCCTTCTGGAAGCGTTCGGAGTCGGCCGATTCGGTGATCAGGTCGATCTGCCAGCCGGTCAGCTGGGAGGCGAGACGGACGTTCTGACCGCGGCGGCCAATGGCCAGCGGGAACTGATCATCTGCCACGACCACTTCGACGCGGCGCTCGTCCTCGTCCAGGACGACCTTGGATACTTCGGCGGGCTGCAGACCGTTCACGATGAACGTTGCTGCATCGAAGCTCCACGGAATTATGTCAATCTTCTCGCCCGAAAGCTCGCCGACAACCGCCTGGACGCGTGCGCCCCGCATACCGACGCAGGCGCCGACGGGATCGATCGAGGAGTCGTTGGAAATCACGCCGATCTTGGCGCGCGAACCCGGGTCACGGGCACAGGCCTTGATCTGGATGACGCCCTCATAAACTTCCGGCACCTCCTGCGCGAAGAGCTTCTTCATGAAGTCCGGCGCGGCGCGGGAGAGGAAAATCTGCGGGCCCTTCACTTCGCGGCTCACCTTGTAAAGGTAAGCGCGGACGCGGTCGTTAGGCTGGAAGTTCTCGCGCGGGATACCATCATTGCGGCGGATGATGCCTTCGGCGCGGCCGAGGTCCACGATCACGTGGCCATACTCAACGCGCTTAACGATGCCGGAGACGATCTCGCCGACGCGGTCCTTGTATTCGTTATACTGGCGCTCGCGCTCGGCATCGCGCACTTTCTGCGTGATGACCTGCTTGGCCGTCTGGGCAGCGACGCGGCCAAAGTCGAAAGGCGGGAGCTCTTCCTTGAGCTCGCTGCCGGCAACGAGGGTCGCATCGATCTTCTTGGCTTCGGAAAGACGCAGCTGCTTGGCTTCGTCTTCGAAGGTTTCGTCGTCCGCAACCGTCTGAACGCGCCAAAGCGTCTGCTCGCCCGTTACCGGGTCGATCTTGGCGCGGATATCGTGCTCCTGGCCGTACTTGGCCTTGGCAGCCTTCTCGATGGCTTCCTGCATCGCCTCAATGACGATACGCTGGTCAATCGACTTCTCCTCCGCCACTGCTTTGGCGATCTGGAGGATTTCGAGCCTGTTGGCTGATACGCCGGCGCTCATTGGACATCTCCTGTCTCTGGGTCTTCTTCGTCTTCGGACTCGTCGATCTCAAAATCGGCGAGGGATGCTTCGTCTTCTTCAGGCTGCGGCGGCAGGTTTCCTGCGGCACGCGCGGCTTCGATAAGTTCGTCGGTCAGCACGAGGCTCGCCCGGCTCATCTCATGGACGGCCGCCACAAGCTTTGTCTCATCGTCGAGCTCAATATGAGCGCCGTCATCATCTTCGCCCGTGATCGAGCCCGTAAAACGGCGGCGGCCATCAATGGGGCGCGCCAGCTCAATACGTACCGCGTGACCGATCCACCGAGCGAAATCTCCCGGCCGGGTCAGAGGGCGGTCAATTCCAGGCGTCGACACTTCGAGTGTGTAAGCCTCAGGAATGGGGTCTGCCGCCTCAAGTACCGGGGACATGCCACGCGAGAGGCGCGCGCAATCTTCGATACCGGTTGGCGCGCCCCCTGCCCGTTCTGCCATGATCTGCAGGTGCGGACGGCGTCCGCCCTGGACGCGCAGGCGCACGATTTCCATGCCGAGGCCCTCAGCCACCGGCTGGACCAGGGAGAGAAGGCGGCGTTCCTGTTCAGTCAGAACGATCATGTGTAGAGGGCAGGCTCCAGACTAAAGAAAAACGGCGGACCCGTTTCCGGACCCGCCGCCGATATATTTCGACTTGGCGGCTAGATAGTCGCAATTGTAAGGAATGTCGAGGGGGTGTCTGTCAGGCTTTTGATGCAGCGGAACGCAAACGGCGGCCCCCTTCCGGAAGCCGCCGCGATCAGGTCCCTGAGGAGCAGGATAAGAGACTTAGAGGACCTTGAGATCCACTGCCGAGGTCTTGCCGCGGCGCTCGTCCTTGTAGAGTTCGTAAGAGATCGACTGGTTCTCAGCGAGGGTTTTGAGGCCCGAACGCTCGACAGCAGAAATGTGGACGAAAATGTCCGCGCCACCATCATCAGGCTTGATGAAGCCGAAGCCCTTCTGATCGTTGAACCACTTTACTTTGCCGGTTGCCATAATGGCTTTCCTTTGCCTTCCGTAGGCCGCGCAGACGCGGAATTACGCCGTGCGGTGCCGTTCGAAACTCGGAGGAGGGAAAGTCATTGCCGTCGGTCTGACGGGGTCTTGATATTCAGACCGACCGGTTTCGATAGCCTAGATTAGCGCATGTACGGGGGTTTTCGTCAAGAAGGCCCATCAGATCAACGCGTCAGGAAGTCGAACCAGACCGGATCACAATCACCCAGCTTCTTGGTTTCATAGCGCGTCCTGACATGATCGGCCGGAGCCTGCCGCCAGTCGTCAGCCGCAGCCGCCTGCCACTGAAACCGCCCGTCAGACAGGATCGTCAGCAGGGCTTCATCGGCATAGCTTTTGACATCGGTGGCGAACCGGAGCGCTGATCCAGGTTTCATTTTTGGATGCAGGCTATCCAGAAAGGCGGGTTGAATGAGCCGGCGCTTTTGTTGGCGCCGCTTGGGCCATGGGTCCGGAAAAAGGATGAAGACGCGGTCAAGGCATTGGCCCGGCAGGCGATCAATCAGCATTCGTGCATCATCGGGCCAGATGCGGATATTCTGAAGACGTTCGTCCTCGATCCCGGCGAGCGCCTTGGCAACGCCTTCAAGGAAGGGCTCGCAGCCAATGATGGCGGTGTCCGGCTGGCGCCCAGCCTGGGTGATCATATGTTCGGCGCCGCCAAAACCGATTTCAAGCCAGACAGCCTTCTTGCCCGGGAACATGGACGGGAGGTCCAGGCCGGCATTGCCTTCGGGGACCCGGGAGGCCTCCATCTTGTCCGCCATGAGCTCTTTCTGACGCACAGACAGCGGACGCCCGCCGATCCGCCCAAAGCTTCGAAGGGGGCGGTGTCTGAAGTTGCTCTTCGTGTCAGACATCTTTGCCACGATCGGGGTACAATCGGGTTTCAAAGGCTGCCGCGGCGGCCTGGACCGCAGCAAGCAAGGACCTTCGAAGGGCGACGTCTTCTATCTTTTGAAAGGCCTCGATCAGCTGAAGGGTCTCATCGCTCAGGATGGCCAGCGGGGCATCTTCGGCGGCTGCAGCGAATTCTGCCGCTGCGCGGGCGGCAGCCTTCTCAGCCCCTTCAAAGAAAAATGCGACCGGAACGTCAAGCACGTCTGCAATCTCGAACAATCGGCCCGCAGAGACGCGGTTCACGCCCTTTTCGTACTTCTGAACCTGCTGAAAGGTCAGCCCGAGTAACTCACCCAGCTTTTCCTGGGTGAGTTTCAGCTTTCTGCGCTGGCGGTGGATGTTTTCGCCAACGACCCGGTCAATATCGTTCGGTAGCTTGCTTTCTGACATGACTATCCCGAACGCGCCGCTGTTTTGCCCAAAGAAATGGGCTTATCGCCTCCAAGTCATAAAGGCCAGTACCGCAAACAAGCAGAGAGTCAGCCAGAAAAGCGCTGCGCCGACCCGGCCCTGAAACATCGTGATCTCGGTGGCGACCGGCAACCTTGCGCGCCCATAGGAGGTCGACCAGCCTTCAGGCGCGGTTTCGGCAGGGATCGTCCGCATGATCTCGCGGCCATACCCGTCAATGATGCCGGACGTACCGCGATTTGCTGCCCGCACCAGCGGCAGGCCTGTCTCGATCGCACGATACCGGTTCTGGGCGTAATGCTGGGCGGGGCCCATGCCCTGGCCAAACCAGGCATCGTTCGAGATCAGGACCATCCATTGGGCCCGGTCTGTCAGGTTCACGCTGCGCGAGATTTCGGGGAACAGGCCTTCATAGCAGATCAGCGCCACAAAGGCCGGAACACCGCCCGGATCAACCGCCGTGGCACCGGCGCCGGGCCGGAAGCCGTCGGCCGCAAGGCGCTGGACGGCAGGGGGCAGCATGCCGCTCATCTGGGACCCATAGGGAATGAAGTTGATTGCCGCGAGCTCGCCGAATGGCACGAGCCGGTGCTTGTCATAAAGGGCGATCGGACCAGTCTGATTGACCGTCTCATCCATCACCGCGAGGCTGTTATAGTACGTCCGACTGTCGGTCGTGGTCAGCTCGTAGCGGGTCGTGCCCGCAATCAGTTTGCGCTGGCCGATATAGGCCGCGATGGCGTCCAGGGCATTGGCATCCTGAAGCAGATAGGCTGGCACGGCCGCCTCCGGCCAGACCACGATGTCTCCCGGGCGGCTATCGGGATATGTCAGCATCCGCAGGTATTCATAGAGGACGGGGTCCGGCCCCAGCGTATCCCACTGATCCTGCGGGACGCCAGCATCCATGACGACAATTGATTGATCGGTGAGCGGCGAAGTTTCGGCCGTTCGGTCAGCGCCCCAGGCCCAGCCGAGCGCAAGCGCCAGAACAGAGACGAAAGCCGGGGCAAGCCGGACCGGAATGCCGCGCCCTTCGCGCGTATCCACCAGCGCCGCGGGAGACGCCATGACGAAAACAGTCACCAGCGTCAGCCAGTAGACACCGCCTAGAGAAGCCGCCTGCGACAGCGCGCCGCCAGGAATCCACGTGGTGCCCGGCAGGTTCCACGGAAATCCGCCGAAGACGTGCCCGCGCGTGAACTCCGCCAGCGCGAAGAACAACGCGAATATGAACACGCGCGAAGGGGAAGCCGACCAGAAGGCGCCCGCCATCGCTGTAAATGCGCCCCAGATCAGGGCCATGCCGGCTGGCAACAGGATAAGCGGCATCCAGATGAACCAGATCGTGCGTGCCGGATCGACGAGGAACGGCATCGCCGTCCAGTGAAGACTGACGAGGAAAAAGCCGGTCCCGAAGGCCCAGCCGCGCAGGAAGACAGCCCTCCCCCAGCGCGCCTGAGACCGCGCACCGTCGATCATCCAGACGATGCCGGTAAACGAGATCACCAGCACGGCGCTGAAATGGAACGGCGCAAAGGCGACCGCCGATAACGCGCCCAGCGCAAATGCGGCGGCCAGGGCACCCCAGCCCGACAGGCGCGCAAAAGCCTCGTGCAGAGGCCCAAGCGCAGTGAACCCGTGGCTGCGCACAGCTTTACTCATGTAACTCTACTCCTCAGCAGCAGGCTGCGGCGGGGGTTCAGGCAGGCGCAGGCGAAGGCGGCGGACGCGCCGCGAGTCTGCGTCGACAATCTCGATCTCGGAACCGTTGGGATGGCGCAGGACCTCGCCGCGCACCGGGACTTTGCCGGCCAGCGCAAACGCAACGCCGCCGAGCGTGTCAATATCAGCGTCCAGATCATCGAGACTGAGGTCTACACCGCTTTCCTCCTGGAAATCCTCGATCTCCGTGCGCGCGTCAGCCTCCCAGATACGGGCGCTGCGGCGAACGAACATGGCTTCTTCCTCATCATGCTCGTCTTCAATGTCACCCACGATGACCTCAACAAGGTCCTCTAGTGTGAGCAGCCCGTCTGTGCCGCCATACTCATCCACAACCAACGCCAGATGAATGCGGGTCGCCTGCATCTTCACGAGCAGGTCGGTGAGCTTCATCGAAGGCGGAACGTAAAGCACCTCGCGGTGCATCCGCTCAAGCGGCCGGCGCGGCAGCTCACCGCCTTTGGCCAGTTCTGTCACAAGATCCTTGATGTGAACAAAGCCGATCGGATCATCCAGTGTCTCCCGGAAAACGGGCAGGCGCGAGTGGGTGACCTCGGCAAAAAACTCCAGCAGCTCCTGCACGCCGGTTCCAGCTTCCACCGCCTTGATGTCGGCGCGCGGAACCATCACGTCATCCACCCGCAGTTCTTCAAACTCGGCAAGGCGCAGGCGCATCACCTGGGGCGCGCCGGCCGGATCAAGATCCTTGTTCGCATTTGCTGCGGGCTCGGCGGACTTTCTGCGAAATCCGAAGAAGCTTCGCATTCGGCCGGTGGGCGCCGCGTCGGAGGGGTCAGAGTCACTCATGTCAATCAGTCGTTCTGGTATGGATTAGCTATGTCGAGGGATGCAAGGGCCTTTATTTCCAGCGCTTCCATCTCGGCGGCCTCATCGTCCGTCTCGTGATCGAATCCGAGAAGGTGCAGGTAGCCATGAATCAGCAGGTGAACAAGGTGATCCTTGGGCGCCCTGCCCTGAAGTCCGGCATCTGCGGAGGATACGCCCCAGGCTACGGCAATGTCGCCAAGAAATGGCCGGTCCATCGGAAGCGAGGGAAAGGAAAGCACGTCCGTCGGCTTATCCTTTCCGCGGAAATCAAGGTTCAGCTGATGAAGGGCTGCGTCATCGGCGAGAAGCAGAGCAACATTGCCCTCGCCTGCGGGCGCGACCTGCGCGGCTGCGGCAAACGCTCTCCGGCAAAGTGCCTCAAGATCGCCGAGCGCCGCCCAACTGTCATCCTCAATGATGAGATCAAAACCGATCATCGCAGGATCTCAGCTCTCTCCCGACGCGGCGTAGGCATCGATGATCCGGCTGACGAGCCCGTGCCGGACGACATCGGCGGCCGTAAGGCGCTGAACGGAAATGCCTTCGACATCCTTTAGGATCCGCAGCGCCTGCTTGAGGCCCGATTCCTGGCTGCCGGGCAGATCGACCTGATCAGGATCGCCGGTCACGACCATCCGGCTGTCACGGCCAAGGCGTGTGAGCACCATCTTCATTTGCGCAGCGGTCGTGTTCTGCGCCTCGTCAACAATGACAAAGGCGTTCTTTAGAGTGCGCCCCCGCATGAAGGCGATCGGCGCCACTTCTATTTCGCCGCGCGCCATCCGGCGCTCCATCTGTTCCTGCCCCATCAGGTCCCTCAAGGAATCCCAGATGGGCAGCATGTAAGGATCGACCTTTTCTTCCAGCGTGCCAGGCAGGAAGCCGAGCTTCTCGCCAGCCTCAACTGCAGGACGGGTAACCACCAGACGCTGGCGGATCCCGGCATTCAGTTCGGCCACGCCGGTGGCGACCGCTAGAAATGTCTTGCCCGTGCCCGCGGGGCCAACGCCGAAAACCAGAGCGTTGTCAGGATTTGACAGCACATCGAGATATTTCGCCTGGCCGCGCGTCATGGCGGTGACTGCCTTTTTCAGGCCTTTTAGACCCGAAAACGTCTGGGATGGCGATTGGGCCGCCTGCAAGGCGCCGTCCAGTTCCATTTCGCTGGGCTCACCACCACTGCGCAGGCGCCGCTCAAAATCGGCGAGCGCTGCCTCGGCAATGGAAACGCCCTCCTCGGTGCCGGTCAGGCGGATTCCGCCGCCCTGGCTCTCTGCTTGGAGCCCAAA
The DNA here is from genome assembly GCF_018402285.1 of Hyphomonas sp. GTDB lineage: Bacteria > Pseudomonadota > Alphaproteobacteria > Caulobacterales > Hyphomonadaceae > Hyphomonas. Next base: position 86,172 of record NZ_JAGYJH010000003.1, read on the forward strand.
CGCCTTCAGCCGGGTTTCGAGTAAGGTCAGATGGCGATGATGGGGCCCGCAAAGGTCGCGCAGCCGTTCTACGTCGCGCACCTCATAGAGGCGGCTGACCGATGCGGGAGAGGGTTCGGAAGCCGAGTGCCGTTTGCTGCCGGTCACAGAGCGCCCTCACGCACCTGCAGGAGTTCAGCAGTCAACGAGTTGAGGCTTGCCCCGACAATCCTCACGTCCACGATCTGACCATTGAGGCTTTCCGGTCCGTCGAAATGGACCGCCTGAAGATAAGGTGAGCGGCCATGCATCTGGCCCGCATTGCGCCCCTTGCCGGTTACCAGCACGGGCAGCGTCTTGCCAATCTGGGCGGCATTGAACTCGGTCTGTTGCAGGCGCAACAGCGCCTGAAGCGTCTGCAGACGCTCGTCCTTCACAGCCTCGGAAACATGGCCGTGCATCTCCGCCGCCGGCGTGCCCGGACGGGAGGAATATTTGAACGAATAGGCGATGGCGTAGCCGATATCCCGCACGAGCTGCATCGTGGCTTCGAAGTCGGCATCGCTCTCCCCCGGAAAGCCCACGATGAAATCAGACGCTATCGCAATGCCCGGCCGGGCATGGCGTACGCGGGCGATGATGTCCCGGTACTGGCCTGCCGTGTGACCGCGGTTCATCGCCTTGAGGATACGGTCCGATCCCGATTGAACCGGCAGGTGCAGGAAAGGCATCAGGGCAGGCGTGTCGCCATGGGCGGCAATCAGGTCGTCATTCATGTCCCGCGGATGGCTGGTCGTGTAGCGGATGCGCTCGATCCCGCCAATCTTGGCGAGGTGCCGGCAAAGCTGGCCCAGCGTCCAATCTTCCCCGCCTTCAATGGCAGGGGCAGGACCATGGAAAGCATTCACATTCTGGCCGAGCAGAGTGATCTCGCGCACTCCCTGTGAGGCAAGGCTGCGGGTTTCCAGAACGATGTCATCGACCCGGCGCGACATTTCGGCGCCGCGTGTATAGGGCACGACACAGAAGGTGCAGAACTTGTCGCAGCCCTCCTGTACTGAAACAAAGGCCGCTGGCCCGTCCGCATCGCGGGTCTTGGGCAGGGCGTCAAACTTCTCAACCGTATCGAATTCTGTTTCCAGCCGGTCGCCAATGGCACGGCTGGCGCGGGCGATCATCTCAGGCAGCTTGTGATAGGCTTGAGGGCCAAGCACCAGATCAACAGCCGGCTGGCGCCGGATCAGCTCCTCGCCCTCGGCCTGGGCGACGCAACCTGCAACCGCGATGGTCATGCGCCCGCCGGAGGCTTCCTTCATCCGCTTGAGCTGGCCGAGTTCGGAGTATACCTTCTCTGTGGCCTTCTCGCGAATGTGGCAGGTATTAACAACTACAAGATCTGCAGATTCCGGCGCGTCCACTGGCGCATAACCAAGGGGCCGCAGCACATCGCGGATGCGCTCGGAATCATATACGTTCATCTGGCAGCCATAGGTCCTGATAAACAGGCCCTTCATGGGCTTTTCGTCGGAGGTGCCGGTCATCCGGCGGCTTATGCCTCAAAAGCGGGCAAGCTGAAAGAACCTTCCTCAACACAGACGGTCGTACAGCAGCTTAAGGCTTCACAGAGGTGAGAAGCGGGCTAGTGTGCCCTCAAATTGACATCTTTGGCGCCGGGGAGGCCCAGTCACCATGCTAGCAGATATCTACGAATCTTTCGCCGGTTCTGTGGAGAACATCTCCAACTTCATCTGGGGCGGCGTTTGGAATGGTCAGGAAGTCCTGGCTTTCGGACCTATGGCCGTCATCCTGCTCGGAACCGGCCTGTTCTTCATGATCCGGCTCGGCGGCAGGCCTCTGAGGCGGTTCGTGCCTGCAGTTGTCGAGGTCTGGAAAGGCCGGAAGGGCAATGGCGATCCGGCTGCCATCACACCCTTGCAAGCGCTCTCGACCGCCCTGTCGGGCCAGGTTGGCACAGGCAACATCGTAGGCGTGGCAACGGCGCTGACCCTCGGCGGACCCGGTGCGATCTTCTGGATGTGGGTGACGGCCATTTTCGGCATGGCGCTCGCCTTCGCCGAAAGCTCACTCGCCATCAAATACCGGGAAACCGATGAGAACGGCCGCATAAATGGCGGTCCGATGTATTACATCAAGAAGGGTCTCGGAAAGAACTGGACTTGGCTGGCGGCGATTTTCTGTGTCGGCACGATTTTCTCGGCAACCGCGACCGGCGGCATGATCCAAGCCAACAGTATGACGGCGAACATCCAGACCGAGTTGCGCCCGGTCAGCCAGAGCTTGCCGTGCGTCCTGCTGCAACCGGCCCAGAAGAACCTTCGGCAGGTCACAGGCGTCGCTGGAAACCTCGAACAGATCACCGCGGCCAATCTTGAACCGGTCAGCGCCTGCGAGCTAACTACTGTTCCGGCCGATCAGCTGGTGCTGGTTGCCGGCGAAGCGGATGCTGAAACCGGCTTTATCCCCTTGTCCAGCATCGAAGCCTCGCCAGGCATTGCCCTGCAGACCGAACTTGCGTCCTGGATTTTCGGGTTGGTGATTGCACTGCTTGTCTTTGCGGTGATCATTGGCGGCATCAAGTCGATAGGCCGGGTCGCCGGAGGCCTCGTTCCGGCGATGGCCGCGCTCTACATTGTCGGATGTATCATCATCCTGCTGCTGAACCTGCAACACATCCCGGGCGCGTTTGCGATGATCATCGCCTCCGCATTCGGATTTGAACAGGCGGCAGGCGGTCTGGCGGGCTACGCCATACTGTCGGCAATCCGCTTCGGGGTTGCCCGGGGTCTGTTCTCCAACGAAGCAGGTCAAGGGTCTGCTCCGATCGCTCACGCCGCCTCGCAGATGAAGAACCCGGCCAAGCAGGGCGAGATCGCCATGATCGGTGTGTTCATTGATACGATGGTCCTGTGCACAATGACCGCGCTGGTCATCCTCACGGCCGAAGGCACTTTCGCTACTTCGTCAGAGCTGCTCGCCAAGCCGGAAATGATCGCGGCAGGACTGGGGGAGACGACTACGCACCTCTGGATGGCTGAGGGAGTGAATGCGGCGACGTTGACCAATCGCGCCTTTACCGACGCGGTTCCCGGACCGGTCGGGGGCTGGATGGTGACGATCTGTCTGGCCCTGTTCGCGTTTACGACCATCATTGGCTGGTCCTACTATGCCGAACAGGCAACGACCTTCCTCGTCGGCGAATGGGCGACCAAACCCTTCCGTTACGTTTGGGTGCTGATTATTTTTGTCGGCAGTTTGCAGGAGGTCGACTTCATCTGGCGCTTCGGCGACATCGCCAACGCCTCGATGGCCTTCCCCAACCTGATTGCGATCATTCTTCTTTCGGGTGTCGTTTATGGCATCCACAAGGCAAACGGTGATCCCGATACGGATGATGGTGACAGCATCATGGAAGACCTGCGTAAAAAAGCGCCCGCCGAATAGGCGGGCGCTACTTCATTGCTATACTCCCACCAGGCAAGTCAGATCGTCAGGACGATCTTGCCGAAATGTTTCTGGCTGGCCTGGTGGGCAAAGGCCGCAGCAATCTGGTCGAGCGGGAATTTGCTGTCGATCACAGGGCGCATGGTGGAGGCTTCGATGGCTTCCACCATGTCTTCCTGATGGCGGCGCGAACCGACCGTGATGCCTGATACAGTGATGTTGCGCGAGAAAAGTGCAGCCGTCGGCACCTCGCCGGAAACACCCGTCAGCACACCGATCAGCGAGATGTGACCGCCCGGGCGGCAGGCATTGATCGACTGGGCCATTGTGCCGGGGCCGCCGATCTCGACGACCTCATCGACGCCGCGACCACCGGTCAGCTCGAACGCCTTGCGGCCCCATTCGGGCGTATCCTTGTAATTGATGACGTGATCGGCGCCGAGGCTTTTGAGCTTCTCCATCTTCTCGTTTGACGAGGACGTCGCGATCACGCGCGCTCCGGCCAGCTTGGCAAACTGCAGCGCGAAAATCGAAACCCCGCCTGTGCCCTGCACCAGCACCCAGTCACCCGGCTTGGTCCTTGTTTCGACGAACATGCCGCGCCAGGCCGTCAGCGCGGCGCAGGGAAGGGTTGCGGCCTCCTCAAAGCTCCAGCCGGCCGGCATGCGGGTGAAAGAAGTTTCAGGCGCCGCCACAAACTCGGCGCCAAAGCCGTCGGCGCCATCGCCCGGCACGCTGGCAAAGCCTGCCGCTTCAATCTGGCCTGACTGCCAGCTGGGGAAGAACAGGGAGATGACCTTGTCGCCCACTTTCCATTTGGTGACGCCTTCTCCTATCGCGACGACCTCTCCTGCCCCATCGGACATCGGGATACGGCCATCGGGCGTCGGGATGCCGCCGAGCACCACAACGAAGTCGTGATAGTTGAGCGAACTCGCGCGCACGCGCACCAGAACTTCGCCCGCTTTGGGCTTGGGGTCGTCCCGCGTCTCTATGACGAGGTTCTGAAGCCCGCCGGGCTTTTTGACGGCTGCTACTTTCATGGTCTTGTCCTCCCTTGGATGTGGCAGGACGGGACCTACACCGCCCTTAGGGAAGTCAAGAGGAAGGCGTGAGCCTTGCCTCGCGTAAGGCTTTCCGGCGAACCTTGCCCGCATCGTCCCGCACCGCCTCGGCGGTATACTCAAAGCTCTTGGGTATCTTGTAGCGCACAAGGCGCTCGGAAAGATGCGCGGCCATCGCCGCATCATCGACCGGCCCGTCGGGACGGTCGATCACCGCATGCAGGCGCGCGCCCATATCCTCGTCCGGAAAACCAATGACGGCAGACGAGCGCACGCCCGGATAGGCCTCGATCGCCGCTTCGACCTCAGCTGGATAGATATTGGCCCCGCCGACGATGATCATGTCGGACAGGCGGTCAGAGAGGTAGAGATAGCCGTCCTCATCCATCCAGCCGAGATCGCCGAGGCTCTCCCAGCCCCCGTCGATCGCCTTGGCGTCTGCGCCGATATAGCGATAGGTCGTGCCTGCGCCTGCAAGCGGTCGGATGAACACCTCACCCACTTTGCGCGTCGGAAGTGTCTCGCCATTCTCCCCGACAATCTTCATTTCGCAGGTCTCGACCGGCTTTCCGACCGAGCCCCTGTGTTTCAGCCATTCCGTACCCTGAATGGTTGTCGAGCCCTGACCCTCTGTGCCGCCATAGAGTTCCCAGACAACTTCGGGGCCGAGCCATTCGATAAAGCATTCCTTCAGCCACGCAGGACAAGGCGCCGCCAGATGCCAGAGCGCCTTGAGGCTGGAGAGATCATACCGGCAGCGTACTTCCTCTGGCAGCGACCAGATGCGGCGCATCATGGTGGGGACGGCGTAGACCACATCCACCTTGTGTTTCTCTATCAGCGAGAGGGTCTCTTCTGCATCAAACCGGGTCGTTACCACAACCGTGCACCCTTTAAAGAGCGCCGTCATCGCCCAAAGGAAGGGACCATTGTGATAGAGCGGTCCTGGAATGAGCATGCAGCCTTGCTGGGGAATTTCCAGAAGCGGCACGTCCGGATCTGAAGCTGCCGGCTGTTTGGATACGATGAGCTTTGGGCGACCAGTTGACCCGCCTGATGTCATGGCCTTGAAGCTCGCAGCCGTAACTTCCGGGAGCGGAGTATCAGGCAGGTCCTGGCCGGGCGCAAACCCCTGGCGGACACAGGCGGCCTGCGGATACTCCCCTTCAGCCACACCGATCACGAGGCTGGGCGCGCCGATCTCGACGATCTGGTCCCGTTCCAGCTTTGGTAGCCGCGCTGAAATCGGCTGAGGTGTTGCCCCAGCTTTCCAGATCGCAAAGCAGGCCTCGAAAAACTCGATGCCATTGGGGAGCGAAACCGTGACAAAGTCATCCGGCTTGACCCCGAGCTGCTGGTAGGCACGCGCAAGCTGGTTCGTGCGGGCTTCAAGCTCGGCCCAGCTTACGTTCCGCCCCTCATGGCTGAGAACCGTGCGCTCAGGCTGCAGGGCCGCCCAATGCGCAATAATGCGAGACAGTGAAATCATGGCCATGGTCGCGGTTCCCCTCATATTTCTACCGGTTCAGATGCCGGCTCTTTTCAATAGTCTTTGAAATCCTGCCCAGAATTCGGCGCGCCGGTCGTCGGTCTCCATCAGGATTTCGTGCATCGCCCCATCGACGGTTACATGCTCACAATCCTTGAGGCGCGCTGCAATCTTGTCGTGGGCAGAATTATCGATGAGTTTTTCCTCGCCTGCCGAAGCAACGAAGACCGGGATATCGACTTTCGCCAGCGTTCTCGGCTTGGAGAATGTGGAAAAAATATCCAGCGATGCGCCGAGCCAACCCCAGGTGACCGGCCCCAGTTCAAGGTCAGGCTGCGCATCTGTCAATGCGCGCTGGAGGTCCCAGCGGCGCTTGTCATGGGTCACGATGTTGGTTTCGAAACGCTCCGGCGGGCCTGGCTGCATGGCGTAGTCACCCGACCGCCCGGTGGCGCGCATGGCCCAGACAAGATAGCGCATCCCGAGGAAGGGAGACTTCAGCCCCCACATGGGCGCGCAGAACGCAGCCGCCTCGACCTTAACAAGCCCTTTGGCAATCGCTGCCAGCGCGATGGCGCCGCCCATCGAATGAGCCAGCGACACGTAAGGGCGCGGCAGCCGGCTTTCGAGCGCATCAAGCCCTTTGGCGAGCGCGGTCATAAAGGTTTCAAACCGGTCGATATGGCCCTTCTTGCTGTCGGGCAGCAGCCGGTCAGAGAGTCCCTGACCCGGCCAGTCGAGGATGACAAGCGCAAAGCCCATCTGCTGGAGTTCGCGGCCAACCTCGAAATACTTCTCTATGAATTCGGTCCGGCCCGGACAGACAATCACGGTGCCGCGCGCCCTTGACGGAGACAGCGCCGGGGCGATGCAGGCTCTGAGCCGGCGGCCCTCAGACCCCTCAAACCAGACGATCTCTGCGCCTTGTGGCGGAATATTGCCGGAAACTTCGACAAAACTGTCCAGCCTGTCAGCGGAGGAATTCGCCATGCACGGGTCTCCAGGGGGCCAGATGAATGAACCGCCCGCAGGTCTCCCCGGGGCGGCCCAATTCGTCAAGCGATCTGATTCAGGCGGTTTAGCCGGCCAGCTTCTTCATCAGTGACTGGAGCTGCATGGCAACAGACATGTCGCCTGCAACTTTGAGCTTGCCCTGCATGAATGCCATGGTGGGGTCGAGCGCGCCGGCTGCGAGCTTGGTAAAGTCGTCCCAGTTGACCGAAATGGTCGCATCGGCTGCGCTGTCAGAGTTGTCAGCGACGCCGGCGGCACCGTCGATGAACAGCTTGCCGGCGCTACCGAAGTCAAACTTTACTTTTTTCTTGAAGTCGCTGCCGCCAGCAACGGCTGTTGCTGCGCGCTCAGTGAGTTGGGCGAGATCCATCAGGCTTCCTCCTTGGATTGATACCTGCTGCGGATAAAGCAAACCGGGCGATGCCCGGCAAGAAGAATCCCTTGACGCGCCTTGCGGCACATCGATCAGTTGCAATCCATGAGTTGGGAAAAAGCCATCGAAGAGCTCCGACGCCGGGAACGCCTGGCCGAGGAAATGGGGGGAGATGAGCCGGTTTCGCGCCAGCGCGGACGCGGCAAGCTGACTGTGCGCGAAAGGGTCGCCTTTCTGGCTGATCCGGGAAGTTTTCACGAGATCGGCAAGATCGCCGGCAAGGCGAGTTATGGCGCGGATGACGAACTGGACGGTTTCATGCCGTCGAACTCGGTCATGGGCCGGGCCCGGCTTGATGGCCGCTCAACCGTAATTCTGGCGGACGACTTCACGGTTCGGGGCGGCGCGGCAGATGCTTCGATCTGGCAGAAAATGGTTCAGGCCATCAAGATGGCGGCTGAATACCGCATGCCTCTGGTTCAGATGATCGATGGCACCGGCGGGGGCGGTTCGGTCAAGATGCTGGAGAAGGACCCGCGGACCTACATCCCCGAAACGCCCGGCTGGAACGAGATCGTCCATGGTCTGACACAGGTGCCTTTTGTATCCCTTGCCCTCGGTCCCTGCGCCGGTATGGGCGCGGGCCGTGTCGCTGCCAGCCATTTCAGCATCATGGTCAAAGAGCTCAGTCAGGTCTTCGTTGCCGGACCGCCCGTCGCGATTGCCCTTGGAGAGAATGTCACGAAGGAAGAACTCGGCGGCTGGAAGATCCAGGGGCAGAACGGAACCGTGGACAATGTGGTCGACAGCGAAGCGGACGCGTTCATCGCCGCGCGGCGTTTCCTCTCCTACCTTCCCCCATCCGTCCATGAACTTCCAGCACGCGTTCAGCCTTCAGACGATCCAAAACGCCGGGAGGAGAACCTTCTCTCCATCGTGCCAAAGGATGGCCGCACGCCTTACAAACCCCGCCGGATCGTCGAGGCCGTGGTGGACACAGGCAGCTTCTTCGAGATCGGCCACGACTGGGGCCGGGGCATTGTGACCGGCCTTGCCCGGATCGACGGCCACGCCGTCGGCATCATGGCGGGCGATCCCTTCTTCCTCGATGGCGCCTGGACAGCCGATGTCTGTGACAAGGTCACCCGGCATATGGACCTTTGTTCCACATTCCATCTTCCGGTCATCCATTTTGTCGACTGCCCGGGCTTTGCGGTGGGCGTCAAAGCCGAGACCGCAGGCGTTACGCGCGCGGGTGTGCGCGCCATGACGGCGGTGTATCAGGCCAGTGTTCCGGTCTGCTCTGTTGTCATCCGCAAGGCCTATGGCCTTGCCGGATCGGCCATGATGAACCAGTCGCGAACCAAATGGCGCTATTGCTGGCCAAGCGGGGACTGGGGCTCACTACCGATGGCAGGTGGCATTGAGGCAGCGTTCCGAAAGGAACTTTCAGAAGCCGAAGACCCCGACGCGCTCAAGGCGCAGCTTTACAAGAAGTTTGAAGCCATCCGCTCACCTTTCCGGACAGCAGAGAGTTTCTTTGCGGAAGAAATCATCGATCCACGCGACACCCGCCCCCTGCTTGCCGACTTTGCCGGACATGCCCAACGCGTGCTGGAAACTGGTGAAAGACGCACAGGCTTCCGTCCCTGAACGTTCAGCTTGCCAGTTTCCAACCTGCTTCGGGCATTCTCTTGCCATTTTTCAGGAGATGATGCCTGTTACGCCCATCCTTGGGGAGGACATCGATCATGCTCTGGAAATATGCTGCTTCGGCGCTGCCGCTTGTACTTATCGCCGCCTGCGGCGGTGCGCAGGACAGGGATTACGCATCGCCAGGCGCGCCGCCGCCTCCTGTGGAGATGGCCATGAAAACGGCCGAGCCCGCTTATGATGCGTTGGAGGGATCTGGTGGCGGCGAAACGGCTCCGGCCACCGAACAGTATATTGCCTATGCCCACAGTGTCGGCATGCGCCTTCCGGTAAAAAGCATAGAGCCGACCATGCAGGGACATATCTCGGCTTGCAATGCGGCCGGACCTTCGGTCTGTATCGTCACAAATTCCTGGCTCAATGCGTATTCGGAAGACTCTGTCTCCGCGTCCCTGAACATTCGCGCAACGCCCGCCTGGATCGATACATTCCTGTCAGCCGTTGAGGCAGAAGCCGAAGCTGCCAAAGGTGAAATCACAAACCGTCAGACGACGGCTGAAGACCTGACTGTTTCGATAATCGATACAGGCGCGCGCCTTAAGGCTCAGCAGACCCTTCAGGAACGCCTTGAAAAACTCCTCGCAGATCGCCCAGGCGAACTTGGCGAGCTACTCGAGACCGAACGCGAGCTTGCCCGGGTTAATGGCGAGATCGACTCGCTGACATCTTCGCTCGCGGCGCTCCGCCAGCGCGTGGACATGAGCCAGCTTTCGGTGAGCTACGAAACGAAGCTCAACCCGGTTTCCCAAGGTGCACTTCAGCCCCTGGGTGACGCATTCGGGAGCTTCTTCTATAATCTCGCGAGCGCGGTGGCGGCAGTTGTCACGGCCTTTGCAGTCGGCCTCCCCTGGCTGATGCTGATCGGCGTCCTGCTCTGGATCTGGCTACGGATGATCTGGCCACGCATCCGCAGGAAGAAGCCGGGGACCTGATCCCTTTCAGGACCAGGCCTCCCCTCAGGCCCGCTCGGCCTGTTTGCGCTTGGCCGTATCGCCCTTGCGGGCAAGCAGCAGGCCTGCAATCTCCTTGGGAACGATCATCAGCATCTGGCTGAGGGTCGTCTCCCAGGCGTCAGCGAGTTCCTTGCCGCGCACAGAACCGGTACGCCGGACATGCTCTTCCAGCAGGGATCTGGCTTCACCCACATGCTCTTCAGGCATATCAGCCAGCAGATACCAGTCGATCGAATCGGGGTTGGCGACCCGTTCGAAACGCTGCTGGGGATCCCATACGAAGGCAGCACCGCCTGTCATCCCCGCCCCGAAGTTGTCGCCGACTGGCCCAAGGATAAGTGCGCGGCCGCCTGTCATGTATTCGCAGCCATTGGCCCCGCAGCCTTCCACAACGGCCTTTGCGCCGGAATTTCGAACTGCAAAGCGAACGCCGGCAGTTCCGGCTGCGAACAGCTTGCCGGAAGTTGCTCCATAGAGGCAGGTGTTGCCGATGATTGCATCGCCCACAGCGGCGCGGCGGTCCCGCGGGCGCGGCGTCACGACGATGCTCGCACCGGAGAGTCCCTTGCCGACATAATCATTGGCGTCCCCCAGCACTTCCAGGAGTAGCCCCTGCACGCTGAACGCGCCCAGCGACTGACCGGCAGAGCCTTCGAGGCGAATATGCAGCCGCCCTTCCGGCAAGGCATGCATGCCAAATTTTCGGGTGATGCGCGAACTTGCCCGCGCGCCAATGGCACGCATCGTGTTCTGCACTCCATATTCCAACTGCATCTTCTCGCCGCGTTCGAAGAACGGTTCGGCATCCCGCAGGATCTGGGCGTCCAGCGTATCAGGAACCGGTTCGCGGCGGTTGGGTTTGTAGACCACTGGGGCGTCGGTATCGACCTGAACCAACAGCGGGTTGAGATCGAGATCGTCCAGATGCGTCGCGCCGCGGCTCACCTGCTTGAGGAGGTCCGTGCGTCCGATAGCCTCGTCTAGCGAGGTAAGCCCAAGAGAGGCCAGGATCTCACGCACGTCCTCGGCGATGAAACTCATCAGGTTGACCACTTTGTCCGGGTTGCCGGTAAAGTGCGCCCTCAGTGCCTCGTCCTGCGTGCAGACGCCGACCGGGCAGGTGTTGGAATGACATTGGCGGACCATGATGCAGCCCATCGCAACCAACGACGCGGTGCCGATGCCATACTCTTCCGCTCCCAGCATCGCAGCGATGACAATGTCGCGTCCGGTGCGCAAACCCCCATCTGTCCTCAGGGTAATCTTTTCACGGAGATTATTGAGCGAGAGCACCTGATGGGCCTCGGCAAGGCCAATTTCCCAGGGGAGACCGGCATACTTGATCGAGGTCTGCGGGCTCGCGCCCGTTCCGCCGACTCCCCCGGCGATCAGGATGATGTCGGCTTTCGCCTTCGCCACGCCTGCTGCAACCGTACCAACGCCAGACTGGGCCACCAGTTTCACACAGACGCGCGCATCCGGATTGATCTGTTTGAGATCATAGATCAGCTGCGCGAGGTCTTCGATCGAATAGATGTCGTGGTGCGGCGGCGGCGAAATCAGCATGACACCGGGCGTTGCATGCCGAAGCCTCGCGATGAGTTCGGTTACCTTGAACCCCGGCAGCTGTCCGCCTTCGCCAGGCTTGGCGCCCTGGGCCACCTTGATCTCGATCTCGCGACATTCATTGAGATATTCTGCCGTGACGCCAAAACGGCCAGATGCGATCTGTTTGACGGCCGAGTTCATGTTGTCGCCATTTGGCAGCGGCCGGTAGCGGGCCCGGTCTTCCCCGCCCTCTCCGGATACGGACTTTGCGCCGATCCTGTTCATGGCCACGTTGAGTGTGCCATGAGCTTCAGGCGACAATGCCCCCAGCGACATGCCCGGCGTGACGAACCGCTTCCGGATTTCATTTATCGACTGAACCTGGCTGAGCGCCACTTTCGGTCCCGCCGCTTTGAAGTCCAGAAGGTCACGAAGCTGCAGCGGATCGCGCGCGTGCACGGCGTCGACGTACTTGCGGTAGATCGCATAATCACCTCGGTCGCACGCAGCCTGCAGCGTGTGGATCAGGTTGCCGTCCAGAGCATGCGGCTCGTCAGAGGCGCGCAACCGATAGAACCCGCCAACCGGCAGAGAGATGACATCTTCATCAAACGCCTTCTGATGGCGCACGAGCGCGTTCTCTTCCAGACCGGCAAGACCGAGGCCGGATATCCGGCTGGACATGCCCGGGAAATAATCCGCCACGAGTGCGCGCGAAAGGCCAAGCGCCTCGAAATTATAGCCGCCGCGATAGGAGGAAATGACAGAGATGCCCATCTTCGAGATGATCTTCAGAAGGCCCGCCTCAACAGCCTCCTTGAAGTTCTGCACGGCCTTTCCAAGCGAGATGTCTCCCAGCAGTCCACGCGCATGCCGGTCAGCAATGGCATCCTGGGCGAGATAGGCGTTCACGCACGTAGCGCCAACACCCACCAAAACGGCAAAATAGTGCGTGTCGAGACATTCGGCGGATCTTACCGTGATCGAGCAGAAGGTGCGAAGCCCCTGCTCGACGAGGTGGGAATGAACCGCGCCGGTCGCAAGAACCATCGGAACGGCAATCCGGCTGGCGGACTGATGTTCATCCGTCAGGATGATGTGTTCCCGCCCTGCCCGAACTGCCTCTTCCGCCTCGCGCCGGATTCGCGCAAGCGCTTCCTTCAGCGCTGCGCCTTCAGATGTAACGTCGGACGCATCAAACGTGCAGTCGATGATTTCGGTGCCAACGCCCAACCGTTCGATCAGGCGTTCATACATGCCCGTCGTCAGGACCGGGCTTTCGAGGACGAAAACTTCCTGTTGCGACTTGTCCGTATCAAGAACGTTTCCAAGGTTCTTGAAGCGCGTACGCAGGCTCATGACCCGCCCCTCGCGCAGCGGATCAATCGGCGGGTTGGTGACCTGGCTGAAGTTCTGCCGGAAGAAATGGCTCATCGGCCGGTACGCCATCGTCAGAACGGCAGGCGCGGTATCGTCACCCATCGACCCGATGGCTTCCTTACCGCCCTCGGCCATCGGCGCGAGGATCAACTCGAGCGTTTCGAGGGTGTAACCGGCGGCAGTTTCCCGGCGCAGCAATTCTTCCTTGTTGAAGAGCACCGGCTCGGGTCCCGGCCCAATCTCCGGCTCAAGCTCGGTGACGGCCTGCAGCCACTCTTCATAAGGCGCCTGCGCCGCTAGAAAGTCCACAATCTCTCGGTGATCATAGAACTTGCCTGTGGCGAGATCGGCCGCGATCATGCCACCCGCAGGGATAGACCCCCGGCGGGTAACCTCATGATTGCCGAGCGGACACATTCCTGTTTCGGATCCAACAGCGAGAATACCGTCCGTTGTCAGAGAGTAGCGAAGCGGGCGCAGGCCGTTCCTGTCAAGCCCGGCAACCGCCCAGCGGCCGTCATAAGCTGCAATTGCGGCCGGTCCGTCCCACGGCTCCATCACGGAGTTGCAATAGTCATAAAGCGCCCTGTGCGCGGTCGGCATGACCGAGTCGCGTTTCGACCACGCCTCAGGGATGAGCATGGCCTTTGCCATAGGTGCTGGCCGGCCAGACTTGCAGAGCAGTTCCCATACTGCATCCAGCGCGCCGGAATCCGACGTCCCGTCCGGGATGACCGGTTTCACATCCTGCGTGTGGTCGCCGAAGGCTTCCGACACCATTCGGATCTCATGGCTCTTCATCCAGTTGCGATTGCCCCGCAGCGTGTTGATCTCTCCATTGTGAGCAATCGTGCGAAAGGGCTGCGCCAAAGCCCATTGCGGAAAGGTGTTGGTTGAATAGCGCTGGTGATAGATGGCGAATGCCGAGACAAAGCGTTCGTCGCGCAGGTCGAGATAGAAGTTGTCGATGTCCTGCGCCAGGAACATACCCTTGTAGATCAGGGATTTGTGGCTGAGCGAACAGATATAGAAGGACTGGATCGCCGCTTCGCGTGCCCGGCGTTCAATCCGCCGGCGGCAAATATAGAGCGCCCGCTCAAGCTCTTCAGGAGACCGCGCGCGCGCATCACGGAACATGATCTGTTCGATGGCCGGGCGGGTATCCTTGGCCTTCTGGCCGATGACTGATACATCAACCGGCGGCTGGCGCCAGCCATAGATGTAGAACCCGAAATTGAGCACTTCGCGTTCAACCAGCGTACGCGCCGCTTCCTGCGCGCCAAAATCTGTACGCGGCATGAAAATCTGGCCGACGCAGATCCGGTCGTCTGTGGGGCTGTGGCCTGTGCGGCTCACATGCTCGCGGAAAAAATCCTGCGGCACATCAAGCCGGATGCCAGCCCCGTCCCCCGTCTTGCCGTCGGCGTCGACAGCGCCCCGGTGCCAGACATTCTTGAGGGCCTTGATGCCCATCTCGACGATTTCGCGGCGCGGCTTGCCGTCCAACGCCACGACGAGACCCACGCCGCAGGCATCGCGTTCGTCTTCGGGATTGTAGGCGCCGGCATCAATCAGGCGCTGACGGTTCTGCTGGTACTTTGTCACATAATCCGACATCTGAACTACTCCGCCGCCACTTTTGCGGCCGCCTCGGCGGCCTTCATTGACTTGTGCATTGCTTCGGCCGCGTCGCGGCCATCCTTGATCGCCCAGACCACGAGCGACGCGCCCCGGACGATGTCGCCCGCCGCATAGACGCCCGGCAGGCTCGTCTCCATCGTCGCATAGTCCACGCGCACCGCTCCCCAGCGGTTCACAGTCAGCGAAGGCTCATTGAAGAGAGCAGGAAGATCTTCTGGATCAAAGCCAAGCGCCTTGATGACCATGTCGGCCTTCACGTCGAACGTTTCCCCGGTCTTGACCGGCGACTGACGGCCGGAGGAATCGGGCTCGCCGAGCTTCATGCGGCTGGCGCGGACAGCTTTCACCTTGCCACCCTTGGTGTCGAGGATAGCTTCAGGATTGGCGAGCCATTCGAACACGACCCCCTCCTCTTCTGCATTCTGAACTTCGCGCTGCGAGCCCGGCATGTTGGCTCGGTCACGGCGGTAGAGGCAGGTAACCGACTTGGCCCCTTGGCGAATTGCCGTGCGGACACAATCCATCGCTGTGTCGCCGCCGCCGATCACGACGACGCGCTTGCCTTCGGCGTTGAGCGTGCCCGATGTGTAAGCTTCAACCGCGTCCCCAAGGCTGACCTTGTTGGAAGCGGTGAGATAGTCGAGGGCAGGCAGCACGCCGTCCGATCCACTGCCGGGGCATTTGAGGTCCTTGGCCGCATAGACGCCGGTCGCAATCAGAACCGTATCGTGCCGCTCCCGGAGGTCTGAGAGGGACACGTCCTGCCCAACGCGCGTATTGAAGCGGAACGCAATGCCGGAAGCCTCAAGATGCCGGATGCGGCGCTCCACGACATCCTTCTCCAGCTTGAAGCCCGGAATGCCATAGACCAGTAAGCCGCCGCCGCGGTCATAGGCATCATAAACAGTCACCTGATAGCCCTTGCGGCGCAGCTGCTCGGCGGCGGCGAGGCCGCCTGGCCCGGCGCCGATGATACCGGCAGACTGCGCGCGTTCCCGCGGCGGCTTGATCGGCTGAATCCAGCCCTGCTCCCACGCCGTGTCGGTGATGTATTTCTCGACTGAGCCAATGGTCACGGTTCCGTGGCCAGACTGTTCGATCGTGCAGATGCCCTCGCACAGCCGATCCTGCGGACAAATGCGGCCGCAGATTTCCGGCATGTTGTTGGTGGCCGACGAGACACGCCAGGCTTCTTCAAGCCGGTCTTCCGCAGCCAGCTTCAGCCAGTCGGGAATGTTGTTCTGGAGCGGGCAGCCCTGCTGGCAGAATGGCACGCCGCACTGAGAACAGCGGCTCGCCTGCGCCTTGGCGGCATCAGCGGAAAACTCCCCATAGATTTCCCGGAAGTCCTCTGCGCGTTCCTTCGCGCCGCGCTTCGCCGGCATGGCCCGCGAAACTTTAGTGAACTGCAGCATACGCTCCGCCATTGACCTGCCTCAACTTTGCTGGAGCCCTTCCTATAATCGCGTGATTGCGCCTCACAAGAGGCACAATCATATTTACATATCTTTACGATATTGAATTGCCATATTTTCTCACCAACTTCAGGCCAGACGTCAAAGCGTCCCAATAATTAATATCAAAATGATATTATCAGTTTTGGCCTGCACTTCTTCCCGAAGCTGAAGTAGCTATGCGTCAATAAATACAGAGGTAAAGCTCGCGCCATGTCGATCCTTCAGCTCGTTCTCATCGCCCTCATTCAAGGCATTACAGAATGGCTGCCGATCTCGTCGTCGGCGCACGTCATGCTGATATCAGACTTTGTTGGCCTTACGGGGCGAGATGAGCTGCTGATCAATGCGGCTTCAAACGCGGGCACACTCATCGCGATGCTCCTTTACTTCCGGAAAGACGTGGCGGCGGCAACCATGGGCGGATTTGAGTTGGTCGCTACGCCTTTCAGCAAACGGCCATTGTCACCTGGCGCGCGCCTCGCCCTCTGCATTCTTGTGGCGACACCTTTTGCCCTGCTTGGGGCGGTTATCTATGAGCAGTTCATTCCCGAAGACATCGCGACTTCCTTTCGCAGCGTCTACGCAGTGGCTGCTTCAACCATCATTTTCGGGGCTCTTTTGTGGCTGGCAGATACGCGTGGGGCGCAGACGCGCTCCGAAGGCGACATGACGCTTCGGGACGCGTTTCTGATTGGCGCCAGCCAGCTCGTTGCGGTCATAATACCTGGGACCAGCCGATCGGGCATCACGATGACGGCTGCCCGCGCGCTGGGCTATGAGCGGCTGGAAGCTGCGCGCTTCTCCATGTTGATCGGAGCGCCTATCCTGGCTGCGGTAAGCCTCTACGGGATAATGGGGCTTGCTTCCGGGCCGGCGGGCGGCGGCGGGGCCACTCTGTCGGATGGCCTCATCGTTGCGGCGCTGGCGTTCGTGTCAGGCTATGCGTCCATCGGACTTTTGATGGCGCTTCTGAGGAAGATGAGCTTTCTTCCTTTTGTGCTCTACCGCTTCGCTCTGGGGATCGCCTTGCTGGCAACCTCCCCTCTCGTGGCAGGATCAGTTACCTGACCTCAGGCTTCGCTGGGCCTGTGGAACTCGCCATACGGGCGGAAGCGCCAGAGATAGGACGGAACAATCGCCTCGACCGATTCAAGCTGGGTAATGCCAAGATCGGCAATCGTGTGGGCACCGGCGGCCACGACATTGTCGTTGGCGAGCATTTCGACCTGCGAACCGGTCAGCGGCGGATCCCCGAACAAGCCCCAGGAAAAGGGCGGCACGAAACGCCAGATTGCGCCGGTGATATATGCCATCGGCCGCGCCACAAAGAACGGCAAGGGGATCTTGAAACGGGGACGGTCAATCGTCTTGAGGATGATGTCGTAGAGCGCGTTGAAGCTGTAGATGCTCGGCCCGCCGATCTCAAAGGTTCTGCCAGCAGCATCTTCCCGCTCGACGGCCGCCGCGATGGCTGCGGCGACGTCCCCGGCATAGATGGGCTGGAACTTCGTCTTGCCCCCGCCGATGGCCGGCATGAAGGGGACAAACCGGGCCATGTTGGCGAACCGGTTGAAGAACTGGTCTTCCGGCCCGAACACGATGGACGGGCGCAGCACGACTGCGGAAGGGATAGTTTCCCGCACGGACGCTTCAGCCGCTGCTTTCGTGCGGCCATAGGGCGAGCGCGATCCAGGATCAGCCCCGATCGCCGAAACCTGCACAAACCGATTGATGCCCTTTTCCTTTGCGACCTCTGCAAGCAGAGCGGCGCCGCCGGACTGCTCACTGTCAAAGGTCTGCCGGGCATGTTCGAAGAGGATGCCAACGAGATTGACGACGGCGTCTGCTCCGTCCAGCGCACGCTCAAGGGAAGCGCGGTCGCGGATGTTGGCCTGAACGACGTCGACCCAGCCGGGAGGCCCCGCCAGGCGCACATCAAGAGCGGTATGAACACGCCGGCACGCGACCCGGACCCGCCAGCCTTTGGCGACCAGCGCCCGCGCTGCGTAGCGACCGATAAATCCCGAGCCGCCTACCAGTGTTACCAAGCCTTTGCTCATCGTCATCTCATCCCTGGGGCGCAAAAACGGCCCTGAATCAATCTTGGTGTGCTTTCCCATTTTGTGCTGCGTATGTCCATGCGGCCATGACGCCGGCGCGTTACCAGATGACGGTCATGGTCACGGCGTCGGCATAGCTGCCCGAGTTTACCTGTCGATCGGCCGGGATCGTGCCGGTGATGAGATGATCGCGGCTGCGCGTGAACAGTCCGAGGAGGAAGGAATTGTTGATCGTGGAGCCCTGAACACCGTTTCCCCGCACCTGTCGGGATTGTGTATAGACTTGATAATTATGCTCATTTGCGCTGCTCGCCTGCAGCATGGCCCGGCCGTTGAGTTCCCCGGACTGCCCGCCGCCCCCAGCCGGACCTCATACCTGGCCCCGACGAACAGAAAACCACTGCAGCTGACGGCCACGGTCGCGCTGCCTGTAGAGGCATTGCCGGAAAACGCGTGACAGGGCGTGAAGCTCATAGGCGTCGCCGATCCCCTGCCAATGCTCTGCACGTGCGCGAAGACGAAAGCTCCCGGCAGCGGCCCCGGTGTCAGGCGCACCGTCATTGATGCTGGATTTGCGTAGAGGGCGATCAGCCCTTCATCAGGCCGGACGCCTTGAGCAGCTTTCCGGCGCGCAGCACCCGGTCGAGCTTGTGCTCGCTGGAGCGGTCACCCTTGTTGGAATCAGGGTGGAAGCGGCGGACATATTCGGCATACCGCGCGCGGATTTCCGCCGGCTTGGCATCGGTCTCCAGATCCAGTTCCTTGAGGGCCCGGATCTGCAGGCTTGACCTATGGGAATGTACCCGCTCTTCGGCGGCGGGCGTATCGTCCATGTCGAAGAAGCTGCGCCCGGCCCAGCGGCGCGGATCGTGCGGATCGGTCGCCTTGCGCCCGCCAAGCGGCCCGTTGCCCATGCGCCAGGTGCGCTTGTGACCATACCGCTCCGCGCGCAGGAAGGCAGCCGCCTCTGCTTCGCTCATGCCTTGAAAGAAATTGAAGGTTCGGTTGTAGGAGGCTGCATGGCTCTCGCAGAACCAGTGCCGCCCTTGCCCGCCCGGACGCGGCGCGGGATGGGACCCTTCAAGGTCACATCCCTGCTCGTCGCAAACGCGCGTACGCTTCGCCCGTGCACGCGACGTCTCGTCGGCGGGGGGCTTCACGCGTATATCCGTGAACTTCACTCGGTATCTGAACGGTTCGCCGTCTGACATGGGGCCACATAATAGGGAGCGCCGGTTAAACATGCCACAACCAAACGACAGACAAACGCGCATTGAGGCCGCATTGACCTCTGCTTTTCTGCCGGTTTCCCTTTCCGTGACGGATGACAGTCACAAACATGAGGGTCATGCGGGCGCTGCGCCGGGCGGCGAGACGCATTATTCGGTCGAGATTGTCGCCGAAGCGTTCGAGGGGCTCTCGCGCGTGCAGGTGCAGCGCGCCGTGATGCTGGTGCTGCAGAAAGAGTTCGATACCGGCCTGCACGCCCTGGCGCTGAAGGCCCGCGCGCCAGCAGCTGGCTGAGGCTCAGTCTACCTCGGCCACGAGGGCGGCTTTGGAAACGTTCACACCGGTTACCTGATTGCGCTGGCGGCGCAGGATGTTGAACCGGTAGCCGTGGAAGACGAAGCTCTGACCGGGCTCGGGGATCGTCTGCGCCTCATGGATGACGAGGCCTGCGACTGTGACGGCTTCTTCATCCGAAAGGTCCCAGCCGGTGGCGCGGTTGAGATCGCGGATCGGCACCCAGCCATCGACATTGACCGAGCCATCTGGCTGCGGGCGCACGCCCTGGACCTGCACGTCATGCTCGTCATGGATCGCGCCGACGATCTCCTCGAGAATGTCTTCCAGCGTGATCAGGCCCTGTAGTTCCCCATACTCGTCAATCACCAGGGCAAAGTGCTGGCCGCGCGAGAGGAACTGGTTGAGCTGTTCCTGCACGGGGGTCGTCTCCGGCACGAACCAGGGTTTGCGCAGGATCGAATCAAGGTCGAGCTTCGAGAGATCACCGCCCATCGGCAAGGCAGCGCGCAGTAGGTCCTTCGCGTGCAGGATGCCGATGATCTCCTCCTTCTCGCCGCGATAGAGCGGCAGGCGGGTGTGGGGGCTGGAGAGCGCCTTCATGATCAGCTGGCGCGGCTCGAGATCGGCGTCGAGCATGTAGATGTTCTTGCGATGGATCATCACATCCTCGACGGTGAGATCCTTCAGGTCGAGCGCGCCCACGAGGCGGAGATGGTTTTCCTTGTCCACCCCGCCCTCGGCTGCGTGCATGTCGATCGCGCCGCGGATTTCCTCTTCCGCCGAAAGCGGGCTCGTCGGCGCGCCCACGCCCAAAAAGCGCAGAACACCATTCACGATAAGCTGGATCAGCTTGATGATCCAGGAGGCTGCTTTCACCACCACCGAAATGGGTCCCGCCACCACGAGCGCAACCGAATCCGGTCGCGTGATGGAATAGGTCTTCGGCATCACCTCGGAGAAGATCAGCACAAGCACGGTCATCACGGCAGTAGCCAGCACAAGGGCCAGCCCCCCCTGCCCGAACAATGCGGTAAACAGCGATGTTGCCAGCACAGAGGCCAGGATGTTGACGACGTTGTTGCCAAGCAGAATTGCGCCGATGAAGTTCTCACGGTTGGCAAGCAGCTTGTTCACCGTGCGGGCGCGCTTGTCCCCATCGCGTTCCAGGGCGTGCATCCGCGCCCGGGACGCTGCCGTCAGGGCTGTTTCAGAGCCCGAGAAGAAACCAGAAATCATCAGAAGGATGACGATGGCGATGGCATATCCGGCAATCATTGTGTGAGCTCAGGTCCTGTCAGCTGGTTTCTGCAAGTTCGGCGGCGAGAAAACGTTCAACCGAGGCAAGGTCTGCGTCGGGGTGGACATAGGCCGCGCCAATGCCCCGGGCGAGGATCAGTGGCACGCGGCCCGCGCGCGCTTTCTTGTCCTGTTGCATCAGGGCGGCGAGGCGGCCGGCCGCAAAGCGTGTGGGATCCATCCCGCTCAGCGAGACGGGCAGACCCGAAGCGCCGAGAACATCCTTGACCCGCGCCGCATCGGCTACCGGCGTAATGCCGCTGGCCGCGCCATAGCGAAAGGCCAGCGCCATGCCGAGCGCCACGGCTTCGCCGTGGAGCAGGTCTTCGCGATATTCATTGGCAGCTTCGAAGGCGTGCCCGAACGTATGGCCGAGATTGAGGAGCTGGCGCACGCCCGTCTCGGTTTCGTCTTCGGCAACAATAGCTGCCTTGGCCGCGCAGGAGCGGGCGACCGCATAGCGCGCCGCGTCAGGCTCAAGTTCAAGGACTTTCTGTCCGTTTACGGCCAGCCAGTCGAAGAAAGCGGCGTCATTGATCAGGCCATACTTCACGATCTCGGCATAGCCAGCTTTCAGCTCGCGCTCCGGCAGCGTCGCCAGGAGGGCCGTGTCTGCGATCACGAGGCGGGGCTGGTAGAAAGCGCCGATAAGGTTCTTGCCGCGCGGTGTATTGACAGCCGTCTTTCCGCCTACGGAGGAATCCACCTGCGCCAGCAATGTGGTGGGCACCTGCACAAATCCCATGCCGCGCTTCATCAGACTGGCTGCAAGCCCGCCCATATCCCCGATCACGCCGCCGCCGAACGCAATCAGCATATCGCCCCGGTCTGCCCCGCTGGCAAGAAGCCAGTCGAGGACACCTTCCAGCTGGGCGAAGGATTTGGTCTTTTCTCCAGGCGGGAGAGCATACCAGTCCAGCGTGATTCCGGCTGTCTTCACCGCTGCTTCCAGCGCGCCCTTGTGATGGCGCGCAACGGTTTCGTCGGTCAGCACGAACGCACGCGGGCGTTTCAGCATCAGCGAGAGGCGGGGCCCGAGCTCGGCAAGAGCGCCGTGCCCGACAAGGATGTTGTAGGCCCGCGCGCCAAGCTCGACGCGCACGGTTTCCAGTGAAGAATAAGGGCTCATTCCGATTTCCAGGTCTGAAGGGCTTTGAGGATCGCATTGACCGTGTGCGTATGCGGGCCGTCCTTTGAATGGACGACCAGATCGGCCTGCGAATAGAAGGGTTCACGCTCCAGGACGAGATGGGCGAGATGGTCCTTTGCGTCGGCGCGCTGCAGCAGCGGGCGCGTGTCGCGTTTCTGGACCCGCCGCCAGAGTGTTTCGAGATCGGCGTTCAGCCAGACGGTAATCGCCCGTTCGCGCAGCACCTGGCGCGTCTCCGGATCAAGATACGCCCCACCCCCCGTCGCCAGCACATGCGGGGGCAATTCCAGAAGGCGGCGGATGACCTGCTTTTCGCCCCGGCGGAAATCCGCTTCGCCGTGCAGGGAAAAGATGTCGGAGATCGACAGGCCCGCTGCCTTCTCTATCTCATGGTCACTGTCATAGAAATTCCGGCCGAGCTTGTCGGCAAGGCGCCGCCCGACAGTGGACTTGCCTGCTCCCATGAGACCTACAAGCGCAATCGTGCGGCCCTGGAAGGGCGGCGCGCTACTTGAAGGGTCAGAGTCAGAAGGCATGTGTTCCTATTACCCGGCGTTGCACAGAAGTCCTAGGGGTGCCACATAGGCGGCGCAATCGGCAGGCAGAAGGTGCCTAGCCCATTTTGTTTGCGGGACCGGTTCTATGCGCAAATTCCTTATCCTCTTCGCCATCCTGGCCGTTATTGTTGTCGGTACCATGTGGTGGCTTGGCCAGCGCGCCGTCAAGAACGCGCCTCCGGAAGGCGAAATCCGCATACCGGTCGAAGGCGCCCTCGAATAGGCTGAAACGCGACCTTAACCGCGTTTCCCTAGCGTTGGTGGATGGATGATCGCTCGCGCATTGGCGCTTTTCTGGAAATGATGTCGGCCGAGCGGGGCGCCAGCCCCAATACGCTCGATGCCTATGGCCGCGACCTTCTGGACGCCTCGGAATATTGCGGTTTGTGCCTTGTAACGGCATCCTCCAGCGACCTTTCGGGCTGGCTGGCCGGTCTGGCGGCCCGCGGCATGGCACCCTCGACCCAGGCCCGCAAGCTGTCGGCTGTGCGCCGCTTCTTCCGGTTCCTGTTCCAGGAAGGTGACCGCAAGGACGACCCGACGGCCCGCCTCGACGGCCCCTCCCCGGAGCGGGAAGTGCCCGATGTCCTCTCGCGCGATGAAGTTTACCGGCTGATTGCCGCCTGCGAGGAGGATAAACGCCTCAAATGCCTCGTTGAGCTGCTCTACGGCGCCGGCCTGCGCGCGTCCGAACTTGTGACCCTGCGGGTGGGCAACCTCCCCCGCCGCAAGGCCGGGCAGTGGATGAGCGCTGACATCATCATCCGCGGCAAGGGCGGCAAGGACCGGCTCTGCCCTTTGGGCCGGGCGGCCTTGATTGCCCTGTCGGAATGGCTGGATGTGCGCGAGGCAAGCCTTCCGGACAACCCCCTCATGCGCAGCAAGGCCGAAGGCTTTGTGTTCCCGTCTCGCGCTAAGGAGGGCCACCTCACCCGCCGCCGCCTTGGCCAGATGCTGGAAGAGCTCGCGGCAAAGGCAGGCCTGCGCTCCGAGCGGGTCTACCCGCACGCGCTGCGCCACGCCTATGCTACGCACCTTTTGCAGGGCGGGGCAGACCTCAGAGTTGTGCAAACCCTTCTCGGCCATGCCGACATCGCCACGACTCAGATCTACACCCATGTCCTGACAGATGAACTCGCCGAGCTGCTGGAGACGGCACACCCGATGGCCGCTGCCCCCAAGGGCCGGCGTTGAGCCATCAGGCTACGGCCGAACCGCGCGAATTGATCCAGAAGGCGTGAACAACGCCTGGCAGCCAGCCGATCAGCGTCAGCAGCAGATTGATGAGGAACTGCACCCCAAGGCCCTCTTTCAGCAGCACGGCAACGGGCGGAAGAAAAATCGTAAGCAGGATCATCAGCAGTGACATGGGAGTTCCTTTCAAGTGTCGTTTGCGGACAAACGCATGAGCGACGGGGGCGTTCCGTCACAGGGGCGACGTTTGACGCGCTGCAGCACGGGGCTTAATCCTCTCCCGGCAAAAGGGAGGCCGACATGAGCCAGAAAACGCCGCGCAGTTTCTTCAAGCCGCTGTCGATCGGCGCGCCCGAGCCCTATCGCGAACTCCCGGTGAAGCTTGAGCGCATGATCCATTTCGTGCCGCCACACCTGGAGAAAGTGCGCGCCAAGGTGCCGGACATGGCGCCAACCGTGGACGTGATCCTCGCCAATCTGGAAGACGCCATCCCCGCCGACGCCAAGGACGCGGCCCGGGCTGGGGCCATCGAGATGGCTAATATGTATGACTGGCAGGCAAAGGGCACCGGCTTCTGGAGCCGCGTGAACTGCCTCAACTCCCCCTGGTTCCAGGAGGACGTGTCCGAGCTTGTCCTTAAGGCCGGCCACCAGCTCGACGTGATCATGCTGCCCAAGGTCGAGGGCGCTTGGGACATCCACTTTGCCGACCAGTATGTCGCCCAGCTCGAAGCCAAAGCTGGCCTCAAACGCCAGATACTCTTTCACGCCATCCTCGAAACAGCGGAAGGCGTTGCCCGGGTCGAGGAGATCGCCCTCGCTTCCCCCCGCATGCAGGGCATATCGCTTGGCCCGGCAGACCTTGCCGCCAGCCGCAAGATGAAAACGACCCGTGTGGGCGGGGGCCACCCCTTCTACCGGGTGATCGAAGATCCCAAGGATGACGGCAGCACGCGACTGAGCGCCCAGCAGGATCCCTGGCATTACACCATCGCCCGCCTGGTGGACGCCTGCCGCATGGCCGGGATCAATGCCTTCTATGGCCCGTTCGGCGACATTGCCGACCTAGACGCCTGCGAGCAGCAGTTCCGAAATGCCTTCCTGCTCGGCTGCGCCGGCACCTGGAGCCTCCATCCCAGCCAGATCGCGGTCGCCAAGCGCGTTTTCAGCCCTGATCCCGACGAGGTGAAGTTTGCCCGCAAGATCCTCGCCGCGATGCCCGATGGCACCGGTGTTGCGATGATCGACGGCAAGATGCAGGACGACGCCACCTGGAAACAGGCAAAGGTAATTTCCGATCTGGCAGACCTTGTGGCCTCGAAGGACCCCGATCTTGCGGCCGCCTATGCAGGGTGAAATGGCTCTCGCCAAATGCGCCTGACCTGCTTAGCGTAAGCTTCCAGAAACGCGCTCCTGAAGGGTCAGTGGCGCAAGGGGAGCTAGCCATGCTGAGGACAATCGCGGTCACTTTGGGGACAATCCTGGCCATTTCCGGCCAGGCACAAGCCGATGAGGTCTGGACCACGCCGGTCGGTGAAGTGGTCTATGAGGCTGATCTTGAGACCGGTGAGGCTGTGCTCTCATTCCCGGGTGAAAGCGGTCAGCGCCTGGTCGGCATCTTCCCGGGCCTTGCCGGGAAGAGCGAAGAGCGCGGCTTCTTTGCCGGCATCTGGCTTGATCCGGAATCGGCAACCGAAGGCCTCTGCCCCGGCGCGATGGCCGATCCGATCGGCGGCGGCCAAGCCTACACTTGGGGCCGGATGGACATCATCTTCACCAAGCCCGACTTTCCGGGCGGTTTCGTTGTCATGAAAGGCACCTGCTTTGATCAGGCAACCGACTATCTGATCGCTGAGCCGGTGGTGGGGGAATAAGGCGTCCGCGCATGGCAAAGCACCTGATCCCCGAGACCGGCCACAGCCCGAACCTGCAAGCCTGGTTTGACTGGATGACCCGCGATCATTCTGCCGGCGGCCTCTCGGGCCTCCTCGCCGAGGAGGTCGTGTTCAAGAGCCCGGTCGTCCACACGCCCCAACAGGGCAAGGCGATCACTATGGCCTATCTGCTCGCCGCCGGCGAGACGCTCGGCAATGACGATTTCCGCTACACGCGGGTGTTCGACTGCGGCGACAGGGCCGTGCTGGAATTCGAGACGATGATGGACGGCGTCCTCGTCAACGGCGTCGACATGATGCAATGGAACTCAGAGGGCCAGATCACCGATTTCAAGGTGATGGTCCGCCCGTTGAAGGCCGTCCAGACCGTCCACGCCGCCATGGGCGCGATGCTCGCCAAGATGAAGGCGGGTGCATGAAGGCGCCGGCCCTGGAAACACCGCGCCTCCTCCTGCGCGGGGCAGAACCCTGTGACATAGACGCAGCCTCCGCCATGTGGGGCAGCGACGAGGTAACCCGCTTCATCGGCGGCAAGCCGCGCTCACGCCAGGACGCCTGGTTTGCCCTGCTGCGCGGAGTGGGTCTCTGGGAAATGAAGGGCTTTGGCTACTGGGTCGTCACCGACAAGGCGAGCGGCGAATTCCTCGGCGAATGCGGCTTTGCCGATTTCGAGCGCGGCCTGCCCAAAGAAC
Organism: Hyphomonas sp.; assembly: GCF_018402285.1. GTDB lineage: Bacteria > Pseudomonadota > Alphaproteobacteria > Caulobacterales > Hyphomonadaceae > Hyphomonas. The sequence goes on from NZ_JAGYJH010000003.1 coordinate 112,616, forward strand.
TGATCTACGGGCCGGAAGCGGGCTGGGCCTTCGGGCCGCAGACCTGGGGCAAGGGCATTGCCTCCGAAGCCGTCGGCGCCATCCATGACTGGCTCGACGAAACGCTCGGCAGCTCAAGCTGCTGTGTAATCGATCCGGGTAATTCCGCTTCCCGCAAGGTGGCTGAGAAGATCGGCTACCGGCACACGGGCGATACCCTGCTCGCCGGCTTGCCGGTCAATACCTACCGGCGCGGAGCCTGATAGGCTTCCGGGCTGCCGGTTTCGTCATTGGCACCCAGCGGCTTCCACGCGCGCAGAAGTTCAAGGAAGGCCTGATCGGGCAGGCCGGGACTGTAGAGGAAACCCTGCGCCATGGTGCAACCACGGCGGCGCAGGAAGTCGGCCTGCTTGGTCGTTTCCACACCTTCGGCCACCGTCTTCAGCCCGAGCGTTTCGGCCATGGCGAGAATCATTTCGACAATCGCAGGCGCCTGACGATCCGTCTCCAGCGCCGAGACAAACTGCCGGTCGATCTTGAACACATCGAAGGGAAGCTGGGTCAGCGTGGCGAGGTTTGAATGGCCGGTGCCGAAATCATCAATGGCGAGCTTCGTGCCCATGGCCCGCAGCGGCGAGATGAACTCAGCCACCCTCGCGGGGTCAGACACCGCCATGCTTTCGGTGATCTCCAGCTCCAGCCGGCGGGGATGAAGGCCGGACCGGCGCAGCGCGCCCATCACGGTTTCGGTAAGGTCGTTGCGCTGGAACTGGCTGGGCGAGACATTCACCGCGACCGTTACGTCATGGCCTTCCAGCTCCCAGGTGCGCGCAGCTTCACACGCTGCTTCCAGGATCTGCTTGCCGATCTCTTCGATGAGCCCTGCTTCCTCCGCCACCGGAATAAACGCGGCAGGCGAGATCAGCTTTCCGTTTGAGCGCCGCCAGCGGGCGAGGGCTTCGGCGCCGACAATCCGGCCGGTGGCAAAATCGATCTTTGGCTGGAACACCGCCTTGAACTCGCGGTTCTCCACGGCGTCGCGCAGCTCTGCCTCAAACCGGTAGCGCCCCTGCACGATGCGGGTCAGGCGCGGGGTAAAAAAGCGGAAACCAGACTGCGATTCGTTCCTCACAAGGCGCAAAGCGAGCTTGGCATTCTGCATCAGCTTCTGCGGGGAATCGGCGTCTTCCGGGGCCATCACGATGCCCCCCGACAGTGACATGGTGACCGGGCGGCCAAGGATCGTGAACGGCTCATTGAAAGCGTTGCGGATGGCGCGGGCAATGGCGATCACATGTTCGCGGCTGCCAGCGTTTGGCATGAACAGAGTGAACTGGTCAGCCGTCAGCGCCGCGAGCATCGAACCGCGCAGGGCCGAGGCGGAGGGATCGGGCACATCGCTTAGCGCCTTGGCGATGCGCTGGGCGGCGGCGTGGATCATCACTTCGCCATGACCAGAACCCACCTGCTCCACCAGATGGGCGAAACGGTCGATATCGAGCAGGATGAAGGCGGCTGGTTGTTCGAAGCTCGCCGCCGGCAGCGTCTCCACGATGCGCTTCTCGGCGGCCACAGCATTGGGCAGGCCGGTGCGGCTGTCGCGGTAGGCGATCTTGCGCAAATGGTCGTTCTCCCGCCGCAGCTTTCGCACGGTGCGGGTCGTCGCCACGCGCAGACGGCGCAGTTCCGGAAATTTCAGCGAATAGAGATCCGCGTCGGCGTCGCCGCGGGTCGACATCATGTAATCAGTAAAGCGCAGGAATACGCCTTGCAGCGGGCGGGCGAGATAATAGCAGACCGTAGCGGTGATCAGGACCGTGCCCACCAGCATGCCTGCGATCACCGGGACCGGCACGGAGAAGCCAACGGGTGTTTCTTCAGAAGATGTCCGGAAGATAACCTCTATGGCGACCAGGAGCGCAAACAGGAGAATGGATAAAAGCCCGCCTGCAATCCCGGCGAAAGCCGGAATGGAAAGGCTGCCGGTCAACCGGCCGATGAGGCTTCCCTGCTTCAATCCATTGCCCACTCGAATACCCAACCTAGGTAAATCCCGCAGAAACTGCCCTATATATGTTTAGGAATCCGTGAACATTGATGCGCTAGCTGTAGCGCTTCCTGCAGCTTATATGGCCTCCCATGACCCAGAACCGCACCGCAGACGTCACCCGCACCACAAAGGAAACCGAAATTTCGGTGTCCGTTAACCTTGATGGCACCGGCAAGGCCGACATAGAGACCGGGATCGGCTTTTTTGACCACATGCTGGACAGTCTGGCGCGCCATTCGCTGATCGACCTGAAAGTGCGCTGCAAGGGAGACACCCATATCGACTTCCACCATTCGGTTGAAGACACCGGCATCGTCATCGGCCAGGCCATCATGAAGGCGCTTGGCGATTTTGGCGGAATCACGCGCTTTGGCCATGCCTATATCCCCATGGACGAGACGCTGACCCGAGCCTCCATCGACCTCTGCAAGCGCCCCTACCTGATCTGGAAGGTGGAGTTCCGGCGCGACAAGATAGGCGAGATGGATACCGAGCTCTTCAAGGAGTTCTTCCATGCCCTTGCCGGCAATGGCGGCATGTGCCTGCACATCGAGAACATCTATGGCGAGAACAACCACCACATCGCCGAAAGCTGTTTCAAGGCAACTGCCCGCGCCCTGCGCACGGCGATCACGGTAGACCCGCGCCTCGGCGGCAAGCCTGCCAGCACCAAGGGCAGCCTCTAGGGGCTGCACCCTTCCCTGCCTTAGCCGGTCGGGTCTTCATCTTTTGGCGCAACGCGCGAGACGAGCACCTTGTCGAGGCGCCGCCCGTCCATGTCGAGCACCTCAAAGATCCAGCCATTGACGGTGACCTTGTCGGCCAGCGCAGGCACGCGCTGAAGATGGTGCATGACGAGACCGGCAACGGTTGAGAACGGATCGTCATCCGTGCCGATGTTTGACGCGCCAAGCATGATCTCGATATCTTCGACCGCCATGCGGCCATCGATAAGCCAGCTGCCATCCTCACGGCGCTGCGGGCGGTCGAGACCATCGGCGAGCGAGAACGCCACATCACCGGCAATCGCGCCCAGCACATCGGCCGCCGTGACAATGCCTTCGACATGGCCAAGTTCATCGACCACCAGCGCCATCTGCACCGGGCTTGCCTGCAGGCTTTCCAGGACGCTCAGCACACTCATCGTTTCCGGCACGAACATCGGCGGATGACCCGCCTCTTCAAAATCGGGAACGGAAACCCCGCGCGAGCGCGCCAGGAGATCCTTGGCCTGAACAAAACTGATCACGTCTTCCAGATCGCGGCGCGCCAGGGGGAAGCGGGAATGTCCACTCTCTGCGATCTCTTTGAGAAGCGCGTCGGGCTGGTCATCAAGGTCCAGCCAGACAATTTCATTGCGCGGCGTCATGATCGAGCGCACGTCGCGGTCTGCCAGGCGCATCACACTTCGGATCATCGTGCGCTCGCCGGCATCGATGGCGCCGCTGGCGGCGCCCTCTTCAATCATGCTTTCGATTTCTTCCTCGGTGACGCTGTCATTGCGCGTCTTGCCAAGGCCAAGCAGCATCAGGAGAAGATTGGTCGAACCCCGCAGGATGAACACGACGGGAAACGCAATCTTCGACAGCATCGCCATCGGCGGGGAGACCACGGCGGCAAACGCTTCTGGGGCGGCGAGCGCGATGCGCTTGGGTACGAGTTCCCCGATGATCACCGACAGGTAAGTCGTAAAGACGATCACCACACTGAAGGATATCAGCGCCGCGTGTTCGGCAAGGCCGGGCGCAACCGATAAGATCATCGGCTCGACATCCTCGGCCAGCGCCGTGGCGCCATAGGCGCCCGCGATGATGCCGACCAGCGTGATGCCGATCTGCACGGTGGAGAGGAAGCTGGAGGGGTCGTCCTGCAGTTTCAGGGCGGCGCGGGCGCCAACATTTCCTTTGTCAGCCATAAACTGCAGCCGCGCGCGGCGGGACGAAACAACGGCAAGTTCCGACATCGCGAAAACGCCGTTAAGCGCAATCAGCGCCAAAAGGATAAGGAGGTCCATGGTGGCGCTGGATATGCCGTAAACAGCAGGTTTCGCCAAGCGACTTTTCTGGCCGCCGCTTAATTGCCATGGCCCCCTCCCCCCGCTAAGAGCGCGGCCATGACCCGCCTTGCCCTCATCGATTACGGCTCCGGAAACCTGCACTCCTGCGCGCGGGCGCTTGCCGCTGCCGCAGAGGATACGGGCAAGGTGATGGTTACCGCGCGGCCCGAGGATATCCTTGCCGCCGAGCGCATCGTGCTGCCGGGCGTTGGCCACTTTGCAGACTGCGCGGGCGCCTTGCGCGCCATTCCCGGCATGGTCGAGGCGCTCGAAGAAGCCGTCTTGCGCAAGGGCGCGCCTTTCCTCGGCATCTGCGTCGGCATGCAGCTGATGGCAGACCTTGGCCTGGAAGACGGGGAAACACGCGGCCTTGGCTGGGTCCACGGCGTCGTCGAGGCGCTCCAGCCTGCGCCGGGCCTGCCGGTGCCCCATGTAGGCTGGAACGAGCTGATGATCCCCTCGCCCCATCCGGTGCTCGAAGGCCTTGGCGAGACGCCCCACGCCTATTTCACCCATTCCTACGTCTTCCGCCCGGAAGAAGAGGCGGATGCCGCCGCCTGGTGCGACTATGGCAGCCCGTTTGCCGCCGCCATCGCCCGCGACAACCTCATCGGCACGCAATTCCACCCCGAAAAGAGCCAGCGCCTCGGCCTGACGCTGCTCGCCAAATTCCTGAAATGGAACCCATGACCTTCACCCTCTATCCCGCTATTGACCTGAAAGACGGCGCCTGCGTGCGCCTGCTGCGCGGGGAGATGGACGCCGCCACAGTGTTCAACACCGATCCCGCCGATCAGGCCGCCGCCTTTGCGCGCATGGGCTTCGCCCATCTGCATGTGGTCGACCTCAACGGCGCCTTTGCCGGCGCGCCGGTCAACCGCGCGGCGGTCGAAGGGATCCTCAAGGCAACGCCTGCACCGGTGCAGCTCGGCGGGGGCATCCGCACGCGCGCGCAGATCGACGCCTGGCTGGAGGCGGGCATCTCCCGCGTCATCCTCGGCACCATTGCCCTGCGCGATCCGGAACTCGTAAGGACCGCCGCCCGCGCCCTGCCCGGCCGCATTGTGGTGGGCATCGACGCAAAGGATGGAATGGTGGCCGTGGAAGGATGGGCCGAGACCAGCGACATGAAAGCCACTGAGCTCGCCAAGGCATTTGAAGGCTGCGGGGTCGCCGCTATCGTGGCCACCGACATTGGCCGCGACGGCCTGAAAACCGGCGTCAATGTTCCGTTCACGGCAGAGCTCGCAAACACCGTCTCCATCCCCGTCATCGCCTCAGGCGGCGTGCGCGACGTAAACGACATCCGCGCCCTGAAGGCCTCGGGCGCTCCGATTGCGGGCACGATCTTAGGGCGCGCACTCTATGATGGGGATATTGTGGCGAGTGAGGCGATTGGAGCCGCTTCAGCATAAAGGCAACTGCGTGATCGAAAGCGGAGATGATTTTCTTCCCGAAATCCGTTGATTGCTCGCGAGCATTGTCATCATCGCTGTTTGCATGCCCTTTAAAGTGCCAGTGATCTCAAGATTTACACTGGAAATCGGTGCCATCCTGTACGTCTCGCTGCACCTCATCTGGCGGCCGCTTTATGTCAACACCGGCATACTCTCCGATCCGCCATCTCAGGTCATGACTTTTGGAGAGGCCTTACAGAAGAGCCCTGCAGAGGCGGTTGATGTGGGCGTCGGGATGTTCGGGTTCGTTCTTATTGCAGCAGTCAGCATGCTGGTCCGGTCGGCGCGGTAAGCGCTGAGTCGCTAGCGGGAGAGGGTGCGTTGCACTTAATGCACCCTGCGGGGTAGGCGGAAAACCGCCCCTAGCCCACCCGCGCCAGCGGCGGCATCGGGCCGTCCCCGAACACCATCACGCGGTTCTTGCCCGCCCGCTTGGCCCAGTAGAGGGCTTCGTCGGCGCGGCTGAGGAGGGCGGAGAGACTTTCCTGTCCGGTTTCGCGGCAGAGACCGAGGCTGATGGTGACCGGGCGCGTGAGGCCCAGCGCCGAATGATCCGCGCTCGCCACCGCGCGCACCAGCGCTGCGCAGGCCGCCTGCGCGTCTTCGGGGCTGGCGAACACGCCGGCGAGAGCAAACTCTTCTCCGCCGAGACGCGCTACAAGCCCGCCGGGCGGAGCGAGCGCGCGTAATACTCCGCCCACGGAGATAAGAACGCCATCCCCGGTTTCATGGCCGTGCTCGTCGTTCACGCGCTTGAAATTGTCCACGTCGGCAATCGCGCAGTAAAAATTTCCCTGCCCTGCATCGCCCTGCATCTGCAGCACGCTGGCGGTGGCAAAGAAGGCACGCCGGTTGGGAAGGTCTGTCAGCTCGTCCACATTCGCCAGCCGGTGATTTTCCTGCGCCAGGCGCTCTGCCCGCATCTGCGCGCGCAGCAGGAACCAGCTGCAGGCGGGCGCAATGATCATCGGAAGAACGATGCAGGAGGCATACACAGAGGAAATATCGATAACCCCGTCGATCTGTATCCAGATGTAAACCGGCACAAACGAAAAGAACACCGCCGCCGCCGTGATGATCACGCAGGTGCGGATGGCCTTCTGAATGTCGTTCGATTGCTGCATTCGCCCCGTCCAAAACAAGGGGCAACACTAGCCTGACATGCTTAAAACGGCCCCCGGAAGACCTGTCAAATTTCACCGATCCCGGAAAGCCCTAGCGGCGTCATCGCGCCGAGGAGAGCGGTCGTCGCAGGCGCCGCCGTGTGCGCAGGGCATGGGCCATGTCGGTTTCATCGCCGCCCGGGGCGCCTTGGCCCGCGTCCAGCTTCGACAGGCCCGCCGCCAGGCGCGCCAGGGTTTCGGCTTCATCCTTCTGCAGGCGCGCGGCGGTTGCCTGCTCCAGTCGCTTCATGTCCATATGTCTCATCTCCCTTGGCTTACTTTTGAAGTTCGCGTGTTCGAGATCAGCCGCCCAGGCTGCCAGTATAATCCAGATTGGGCCCCCTTCCCACCCCGCCCCCCTTACGGATAATTTGCATTCGCGCGGCTTTGGCGGCAAAGGAGCGCCCATGCTGAAAACCCGCATCATCCCCTGCCTCGACGTGAAAGACGGGCGCACCGTGAAGGGCGTCAATTTCGTGGACCTGAAAGACGCCGGTGACCCCGTCGCCCTTGCGCGCGCCTATGACGCGGCGGGCGCCGACGAGCTCTGCTTCCTCGACATCACCGCCAGCCATGAAGGCCGCGGCACGCTGCTGGAGACCGTCAGCCGCACGGCAGAGGCCTGCTTCATGCCGCTCACCGTGGGCGGCGGCGTGCGCTCGGTGGAGGATATGGTGGCGCTGCTGCGCGCGGGGGCAGACAAGGTCGCCATCAATTCGGCCGCCGTGGCAGACCCGGCTCTGATCTCCGCCTGCGCGGCAAAGGCCGGACGCCAATGCGTGGTTGTGGCGATTGATGCGCGCGCGATGGGCGACACCTGGGAAATTTTCACTCATGGCGGGCGCAACGCCACCGGCATCAACGCGGTGGAGTTTGCCCGCGAGGCCGCCAAACGCGGCGCGGGCGAAATCCTCCTCACCTCGATGGACCGGGACGGGACCAAGTCTGGCTATGACATTCCACTGCTGAAGGCGGTCTCGTCGGCTGTTACCATCCCGGTTATCGCCAGCGGCGGCGCGGGCAGCGTGGCAGACTTTGCCCCCGCCGTGCTCGAAGGCGGGGCGAGCGCGGTGCTTGCCGCCTCCATCTTCCATTTCGGCGAAGCCACCCTGGCTGAGGCCCGCGCGGCGCTGGCAAAGGCGGGCGCCCCCGTTCGCACGGTCTGAGCGTATTACTCCGCAAACACCGGTTTGCGCTTCTGCATTTCCGCCATCACCGCTTCCATCTGGTTGGCGGTGCGCATCACCTTGTTCTGCTCGTCGCTTTCCATCTGCAGCAGCTCTGCGTCGGTTGCGTCCTGCATCGCATTGAACAGGCGCTTGGCGCCCTGCATCGCGGCGGGATGCTTGTTTGCAATCACGCGAGCGAGCGCCAGGGCGTCGTCCAGCGGGTTTTCACTCACATGCGTCGCAAAGCCCAGCACCTGGGCCTCCGTGCCCCTGAATTCGCGATTGGTGTAGGTCAGCTCACGGAGCACATCATCGCGCACATTGCCGCGCCAGAGCGGATAACCCGCCATGTCCGGCACGAGGCCCCACTTCATCTCCATGATCGCGCAGCGCGTCTCGGGATGTATGAAGCGGATGTCGGCGCCCGACAGGATCTGGAAGCCCCCGCCAAACGCCACGCCATGGGCGGCCGCGATCACCGGCACGTTCAGTTCGCGCCAGCCCCAGGCAACATATTGGGCAAGGTTGGCGATACCATGGCTGCGTCCGTCCAGATTGCTGGTGGCGTTGCCCTTCTCGGCTTTCTTCTCGCCACTGCCTGCGCCCCCGCCGGTAAAGTTAGAAAGATCGAGCCCCGCGCAGAACGCGCGCCCCTCGCCGGAGAGCACCACCACGCGCAAGCTCTTCATGGTTTTCAGCTTGTCGATCGCCTCCGCAACCCCGGCAAACATGGCGGGGTCGAGGGCATTCATCTTGTCGGTGCGGTTGAGGCGCACATCGGCAATGCCGTCTTCAAGCATCGTGATCAAAACGCGGTCGTTCATCTGGGTCGTCCTCCGGAACTTTGAAGGGAAACTGGCGCCCTTCCGCTGGGGACGTCAAGCCGCCCCTTCTCGCCCTGCGCCGAAGAAGCTAAAGGTTCCCCATGACCGCCAAAGCCCCCCTCGCCTCGCCTGACCGTCTCGCCGCTGCGCTCGCTCATCTTGCCGGCACCATCGACGCGCGCGCCCTTGAGGGCGACGCGGCTTCCAGCTGGACGGCCAAGCTGCTCGCCAAGGGCCCCGACGCGGCCGCCGCAAAAGTCGCCGAAGAAGGCGGAGAGCTGGCGCAGGCTGTTCGCGCCGAAAGCGATGAGCGCGTGGCGAGTGAAGCGGCCGACGTGCTCTATCACGTCTTCGTCGCCCTCCGGTCGCGCGGGGTTGCGCTTGATGCTGTCGCCGCGGCGCTCGAAACACGCCAGGGCATTTCGGGCATCGCCGAAAAGTCCGCGCGGACCGCGGAGGACTGAAAGAATTCCAACGGCGTTCGAGTTTATGGCCCCGCCGTTGAAGCTTTTTTGGAGCTTTTATCCACGGGATAGGCCGCAACAGACCTTACATGTCTTTCGGGGGTTTCAGGCGGCGCTTGGTCTGGTGGGTGTCCACCTTCTCGCCGTCGGGCTTTTCCCCGCGCATGTAATGGCGCTGCCAGCGCGCCTTCATGGCGTTTTCCTCGCCGGATTTGAGGCGGGTGTTGAAATCGGCCCGGCTGTCGCGCCAGCCTTCATACTCCTTCACCAGCTCCTTGTTGGACCTTAGCGCCTTGCGCTCCGGGGTGATCTCTTCCAGCCGCTTGTGTTCCATAAGCGTAATGAAAGCAAAGGGTTCGCCCTTCTTGAAGACCACCTCGCCCGGCCGGGTCATCTGCCAATTCATGGTGAAGGGAAAGGGCAGCCAGTCTGTTTCCACAAGGCCCGTGAGGGGGGCAATCCCGTCCTTCGGCCAGTTCGGCGGGCCGGTCACCCAGACGCCCCAGCCCGGCGGCGTGCGGAAGAGGTGGCCTGTGTGGAAGGTGACGATGCCGCGCATGAAATGGCTGTCGGCAAAGCTCGAAATCGCGTTCGGGTCGCCCCGTGTCAGAAGCTGAATGTCTTCGTTGCGCGGCCCGCCATTCCATTTGATCTTGATGTCCATCGGGCAGAGAATTTCCCAGCCCGTCGAGTTCGCCATGGTCAGCGGCAGGCAGCGATAGGGATGGCGATCAACGAACGCATCCATCCATTCGCGGTCAGACCGGGCAGGCACGATTTCCGGCGCAACATCGTAAATCTTATAACATTCAAGGCGCATGGGGTGGCTTTCCGCTTCCTGGCTGCTTGACGGGCAGGCAAAGTCCTGCCCCAAAGGGGGCCATGCCTGCAAGCCCTGATGACCTCTTCGCCTATCTCGACCAACTTGGCATCGCCCACGCCACCACCTGGCATGAGGCCATGTTCACGGTCGAGCAGTCCTCCGCCCTGAAGGCAGACATGCCCGGCGCCCACACGAAAAACCTCTTCCTGAAGGATGCCACCGGTGATCTCGTCCTGATCTCGGCCGAGGCCCACCACCCCTTGAAACTGAACCAGCTTCACCGAAAGATCGGTACAAAGCGTCTCTCTTTCGGCGCGCCGGAGCTTATGACGGAGGTGCTTGGCGTCACGCCCGGCTCCGTCACCGCCTTCGCGCTGATGAACGACCGTCCGCCCCGGGTGCGCTTCCTTGTCGATGCGATCCTTGCGGGCTCCGGAACCGTGAATTTTCACCCGCTGACCAATACCGGCACCACCGCCATCAGCCAGGCCGATTTCCGCCGCTTCGTCGAAGCGACTGATCACGGCTTTGAAATCGTGGACTTTTCCGAGCTCTAGAAACAAAAATCCCGGCCAACGCTTGGCGTGGCCGGGATCTTCAATCGCTCAGTTAGGAAAAGCCCTGCGCCTAGGCGTCGACTTTCTCCGGCTTGATGATGCCGCGATTGAGCAGCTCTTCGGCAATCTGCACAGCATTGAGGGCAGCCCCTTTGCGCAGGTTATCCGACACGCACCAGAAGGCCAGGCCATTGGGCGTGGTGGGGTCATGGCGGATGCGGCTGATATAGGTAGCCCACTCGCCCACGCACTCTTTGGGCGTGATGTAGAGGTCTTCCTTGGGATCATCGACCACCATGAGGCCGGGGCTTTCCCGCAGGAGGGCGCGGCATTCATCCGCCGACATGTGGCCGATGGTTTCGATGTGAACGGCTTCGGAGTGGCCGACAAAGACCGGCACGCGCACGCAGGTCGCGACCAGCTCGATGCTCTCGTCGACGATTTTCTTCGTCTCCATGCGCATCTTCCACTCTTCTTTCGTGTAGCCGTCCTCCATGAACACATCGATCTGGGGGATCAGGTTGAAGGCGATCTCCTTCTGGAAGACCTGGGGGGCGGGCTCGTCATTGACGAATATCCCGCGCGTCTGGTTCCAGAGCTCGTCCATGGCTTCCTTGCCGGCGCCGGAGACCGACTGATAGGTCGCCACAACGACCCTTCTGATGCCGACGGCATCATGGATCGGCTTTAGCGCCACAACCAGCTGCGCAGTCGAGCAGTTCGGATTGGCGATGATGCCCTTCTTATTGTAGCCCATGACGGCGTCGGCGTTCACTTCCGGAACGACCAGCGGCACATCCGGGTCCATCCGCCATTGGGACGAGTTGTCGATGACAATGGCGCCCGCCTTGGCGATCTTCGGCGACCACTCTTTTGAGACCTTGCCGCCGGCCGACATCAGCACGACATCGACGCGGCTAAAGTCAAACTGCTCCAGATCGTGGCATTTGAGGGTGCGATCTCCATAGGAGACTTCCTTGCCAATCGAGCGGCGCGAGGCGACTGCGAAAACTTCATCGGCGGGAAAGAGTCGCTCGTCCAGAATGTTGAGGAGTTCCCGCCCGACATTACCTGTGGCGCCGACAACCGCGATGCGTGTGCCCATGTTTATCTCCTCTGATGCATGTTCGGGGGCTATATGGCCCATCTCGTGTGTATCTTAAAGCGGCTTGTGCAATTCCCCCGCGTCGGGCAGGACTGCCCCGGACTTAACAGGGCGGAGCAGCGACCATGCTCGACGAGATCATCCGCAAATACATCGCGGCCTATAATGAGCGCGATATCGACACGATGCTGACCCATGTGACCGAAGACGTTGTCTTCGAGAACATCTCCAATACCGGCCAGTCAATGCGCCTGGAAGGCAAGGAGATGATGCGGCAAGTGGCCGAAGTGTCCGGCAACGCCTTCTCCTATCGCCGCCAGCGGCTGATCAATTTGGTCTCCGGCGCGGGCAAGGCAGCGGCAGAGATCGAATTTGAAGGCCGCGCCGCCGTAGACCTGCCGACCGGCGTCAAGGCGGGCCAGTCGGTCAAGGTGCGCGGGGCGAGCTTCTTCGAATTTCGCGGCCCCCTGCTCTGCCGGATTGCAGATTACAGCTAGGCGCTTGCGCGCGTCGCCGGCCGCCGCAGATTGGCCGCAAGGCCTTCGCCCATAAGGTCGATAAAGTTCTCCGAATAGAAGCACTCGACCTGTCCGGGCGTGCATCCGGCAAGGGTTTCATCGAACCGCTTGAGCGGATTCCGGCCGCCTTCGACATGGGGATAGTCTGAGGAGAAGAGGCAGATCTCATCGCCTGTATTCCGGATGATCCAGCCAGCATCCTCGTGCGGATAGGGCGCGGCGCGGAACTGGCGGCGGACAATGTCGGAAGGTCTGGCGGAGAGCTTTTGCAGGCGCTCCTCACTGCGCCCGAAGGCATGGGCCGCCGAATCCATGGACCGCATCCATCCTGGAACCCACGACGCGCCGAGCTCGATGGCGCCCCATTTCAGCTTCGGAAACCGGTCGAATACACCGTCGAAGATAAGCGTGGCAAGCGTCTGCATCGCGGCATTCGGGATCGGCATATAGGAGACGGAAGTGAAGTTATCGTCGCCGCCATGGAAATCCTTGACCGGCGGCAGGCCGTTTTCCTTGTAGACGGGGTTGAGCTTCTCCTCCCCGCCGACATGCAAGAGGATTGGCAGGCCCGCCTCCTGGGCCACGCGCCAGACCGGATAGAGCCCGATATGGCTGGGCGCGTGCTTCTGCGGGCAGATCGAGGGCACCATGAGCGCCTTGGCGCCGAGCTTTATGGCGAGCTTCGCGGTTTGCTCTGCTCTCGGAAAGTCTTCCAAAGGCACATAAGCAACTGGCAAAAGCCGCCGGTCAACCGAGCAGAAATCCGTCATCATCCGGTTGTGGGCATCTGCCGCCGCATAGCAGAGCTCCATGTCACCGGATTGGTCGAGCCCGAAATTTCCGAGGCAGAATGTGGTGAAGACAAGCTGGCTTGCAAAGCCGAGCCGGTCCATGACCGCCGGGCGGTCTTCCCGGCGGAATGATCCGAGTGCTTCATAATTCTTCTTCAGGAGGATCGCGTCCCCAGCTGCGGCGCGATAGGCCGCGTCTTCGTGCCGGGCGCGCTCCTCATTCATCCAGTGGGCGTGGGAGTGTTTCCATTTGAAGACTGGCAGATCATGGTATCGCGCCAGAAGACGCGCCTCGAAATAGGGATCGAGACAATCGGTCATCTCCATCAGATGACTGTCGGCATCATGGATCAGCCGCCCGGCAGCATACGACATAGCTTGTTTCCTCCGCTATTGTTTTGAGCGGAGGATGTCACAAGGCTGTCTGCTTGTCCAAAGCCGCGCTTCTGGCGGCGACTACAGCGCGGAGATAATCGCGTCGGCCATCTGGCGGGTTGTCAGCTCTCCGCCGAGGTCGCGCGTACGGGCGCCGCGGTCGAGCGCCTTGCCGACGGCCGCAAAGAGCGTATCGGCGGCCTTTTCTTTGCCGAGTGACCAGCGCAGCGCCATTTCCAGAGACAGAATTGCGGCGCAAGGGTTTGCGATGCCCTGCCCGGCGATGTCCGGCGCAGAGCCATGCACGGGCTCATAGAGCCCCGGCGTGCCCGGTGTGCCGAGCGAGGCCGATGGCAGCATACCGATTGAACCCGTCAGCATGGCAGCTTCATCCGAGAGAATGTCGCCAAAGAGGTTGTCTGCCAGGATCACGTCGAACTGCTTGGGCGCGCGGACAAGCTCCATCGCGCAGGCATCGGCATACATGTGGGAAAGCTCAACGCCGCCACCGAACTCGGCATGGGCGAGGGTGACTTCCTGACGCCAAAAGAGGCCCGATTCCATCACATTTGATTTTTCGACCGACATGATCCGGGACTTGCGACCGCGGGCAATCTCGAAAGCGATGCGGGCAACCCGCTCGATCTCCGGATGTGTGTAGACGGCGGTGTCATACCCCCGGCGCAGGCCGCCTTCCTCATCGATGCCGCGTGGCTGACCGAAATAGACCCCGCCCGTCAGCTCACGGACGATCATGATATCGAGGCCCTCAACCCGGTCCCGCTTAAGGCTGGAGGCGTCCACCAATGCCGGAAAGCAGAAGGCGGGGCGAAGGTTGGCAAACACATCGAGCCCCTTGCGCAGGGCAAGGAGGCCAGCCTCCGGACGCTTGTCACGGGCGGCCGCGTTCCATTTGGGACCTCCGACAGCGCCCAGCAGTACGGCGCTCGCCTTGCGGGCGCGCTCGAGCGTCTGTCCGGTCAGGGGCATGCCATGGACGTCATAGCTGGCGCCGCCGACAAGCCCCTCCTCGATCTGAACATCGGGAATGAGGGCTTCAGCGATACGCCGCGCCTGGGCGACAACTTCCGGGCCGATACCATCGCCCGCAAGCAGGAGGAGTGTCTGTTTCATTTATGGTTTGTGCCTACTTCGGCATTGAAACGCCGCTGCCCCGATTGGACGAGCGGTCGAGGAGGCTGCGCGCATCAGCGTTGGTTTCCTTATCCACGGCTTCCCATTCCTGCTTGGACAGGCAGATCCGTTTCGGGAAATTGGTCCCCATCTCTTCAACGCGGCGGCAAACTTCCGGGCTGTCAGCATTTGCCAGCTCAGTGGTGTCTGAAGACGTCGTTGTGCAAGCAGCAACGCCAACCAGGGCGGCGACGGCCATTGCGGAAAAATTTGCTTTCATGTCTGGTTCTCTCTTAACAGACCAGGGGAGGATCAGCAGCTGCCTTCGGCCTGGGTTGAACAGCCTGTGTTCAGTCGCTGGAAGCCGTCTACAGCTGATTTTGCATTCTCGGCCATGAGCTTGTCAAATTCTTCCCAGGCTTTTTCCGACTTGCACTCTTTTGCCGGAAAGCGGGTTCCGGTCACCTGCATCGCGCGGCATTTGATGATCGTGCCGTCGTCAGCTGTGTTGCCTTCCATCGCGGTCGTGATCCTGGCATCCGCAGAAAGCGGGGCGCCGGCTGCCGACGTCGCGCAGGCGGCCATGGCGAAGGTCGCGGCCACGCCGGTCAGCATCTTGAGTGAATTCAGCATTCTGCTTTTCCTGGAGCTCGGGGGTCAATCGATTGGCAAGCGTCTTGAAGCCGCCTTTACGGGCCGACCCGGTTTGTGGGTGACGGTGATGTGGGTCAGCAGGTGCCGGTAGTGGAACAGCCCGTATTCACACGCTGGAACTTGTCGGTCTCATTCTTGGCATTCTCTGCCATCAGCTGATCGAATTCCTGCCAGGCCTTTTCAGACTTGCAGTCTTTCGCCGGAAAGCGGCTGCCGGTGACCTGGATGGACCGGCATTTGATCAGGGTTCCGTCCGGCGCGGTCTGGCCTTCGATGGCGGCACGGACTTTGTCTGCTCCCGCGGCCGCAGAGGCGCCTGACGTGGTTGTCGTGCAGGCGGTCATTGCAACCACGCCAAACAGCGCAACAAGGTTGGTTCTGTGGGCAAGTGCCATTTGGCAACTCCGTTTGGGGTGTCTTTCGATAGCAAAAGCTATGGCAGCGGTTTCTGCGCGTTGCAATTGAATATCGATAAAGTTTTGTCCCTTGGAACCGTGTGCGCCAATTGCCAACGATCCGCCTAATTGCGGGCGGGTTCCAACCAGGGAGTAGCCAGGCGCCGCTGATCTTCAAACCGGTCTATGTCAGAGGCCGCCGTGAGCGATGCGCCGATCTCGTCGAGCCCGGCCATCAGATTGGATTTACGGCCGGGATCAACTTCGAAGGCATGGACTTCGCCAGACGGTGCGGTCACGGTCTGCGCCTCAAGGTCCACCGAAAAGAGGTGGTTGGGGCCACCCGCTTCAGCCGCCAGTTTTTCGCAGACGCCTGCCGGCAGGCGGACCGGGAGTATGCCGTTCTTGTAGCAATTGTTGTGGAAGATGTCGGCAAAGGACGGCGCGATGATGCACGTAATGCCCTGATCGGCGAGCGCCCATGGCGCATGCTCGCGGGAGGAGCCGCAGCCGAAATTATCTCCGGCAATCAGGATGCTCGCCTTGGCATATTGCGGGCGGTTGAGCACGAAACCGGGATCTTCAGACCCATCCGCCCGTGTTTTCAGCTCATAGAAAAGGCCCTTGGCGAGCCCGGTGCGTTCGGTCGTTTTCAGGAACTGTTTCGGAATGATCATGTCAGTGTCGACATTGGACATGGGCTTGCCCTTGTCCATAAGCGGCGCGGCGGTTCCGTCGAGGCGAATGAAAGGTGTCATGGGATCGGCTTTTAGACTGCCTCATGGGCGATGAACAAGGTCGGCACATTCATCGCGCCGTTGCGGACTGTAAACACGCGGCTTCCAGGCTTGCGGCCCTTGCGGATCTCCGAAACGTCAAACCCGGCTCCGGTCAGACGGCGGCGCGCCGCTTCGATATCCACGACCGCCCAAGTGAGGCCCCATAAACGATCCGGCTTCGCGGTGTCTTCCGGGTCAGAAAGCCGCTTCGCAATCTCGATGGTCAGGCTGCCAGTGCGGAAGAAGATGAGGCGGACACCCCAGTCCGGATTGGTCCGGTCCATCGCCAGGCGCAGCCCGAGCTTGGCGCCATAGAAAGCAAGTGCCCGATCCGGCGCGGCCGTGTTGATGACTGCATGATCGAGCCCGGCAACCGCATCGGCGGCGGCAGGCTGGGGCGTGAGCACCCCTTCCCCCGGCTGGACAACAAAGACCTTTATCCCGCCCGCCTTGTCATCGGGAATTCGGAGGCCCTGCCAGTCGCGCAAGGCGCCTGTCTGAGCATGGGTGGACCTGCCCGCAGCAATCGCGCCAGGCGCCAGCCCGCGGCGCGTAAAGGTCTCATGATCGGCCGCCACGCTGTCGCTGCCAAAGGCAAGCGTCGTCAGGCCGGGGCCATCGGCCTCGATGATCGCGGCGAGGCGCTCGGCCAGCGGTCCCTCCCCTGCCGGGGCAAGAAGCTCCAGCGATGTATTGCCGAGGCGGAAGAGCGCAGCCGCCCCGCCACCTTCTACCCGCGCAAGCCAGTCTGCCGTGCGTCCAAGGAGTTTTTCGTACACTGCCGTCCCGGATTGGATCTCCGGGCAGACGAGCACCAGATGGTCGAGCCCTGTGATCACGCCGCTTTCACGCTGGCCTGCGGAAGGCAGTCCTGCGGCCCCTTGAAGCCTGAAAGGTCTTCCACCCGCGCCATCCATTTGCGGACATTGCCAAAGGCCTGAAGGTCGATCTGTGCCTGGCCCGCATAGCTGACGATGCCATAGATATCGATGTCAGCAATCGTGGCGCCGCTGCCGACCAGCCAGCTGCGCCCGGCCATAAGCCCGTCGAGTTCCTTCAGCGCCCCGAGCGCAGACTGCAGGTTTGCTGCTTCCACATCTGGCGGAAACTTGAAGAAGCCCAGCCTCACCGCGCGGGTCCGGTAGATACCCGTAGCCAGCGGGCCGGCGCCCCAGAACTGCCATTCGCGGGCCCGCAGGCCATCTGCGCGGTCCTTGCCACCGAACCGGCCTGTTTCATCTGCCAGATAGTCGAGGATGACCGAGGACTGGGAGAGGCAGATGTCCTGTTCGTGATCTTCCAGCACCGGGACCTGCCCATACCGGTTCTTGGCAAGGAACGCGTCGGCCTTGTGGGCGCCCGAACGAAGGTCGACATGCTCATAATCGTGCGGCGTGCTGGTCAGACGCAGCATCAGGCCGACCTTGTAGGTCGGTCCCGACGGCCACATTCCATGCAGTGTGTATCGGGTCATCGGTTTCCTCCAGTGATCTGTCAGGCGGAGGCACTTATCCACCAGCTCCTGGAGATTGGCGAGCCCTGCCGCTGCGAAGCCCCTGGGCCGGTCAAACCCCGTCGAAAAGGGCGGTCGAAAGGTAGCGCTCGGCAAAGCTCGCGAGGACAACGACAATGGTCTTGCCCACCATGTCCGGCCGTTTGCCGATTCGAACAGCGGCGGCAGCGGCGGCGCCGGACGAGATGCCGCCCGGGATACCTTCGGTCTTGGCGAGTTTGCGGGCCGTCTCGAACGCCTCATCGTTGGAGACCTTCACGATCTCGTCGATCAGGCTGGTATCGGCATTCCCCGGAACGAAGCCGGCGCCGATACCCTGGATCATGTGCGGGCCGGGCTGGCCACCGGACAGAACAGGCGAGGCTTCCGGCTCGATCGCAAACATTTTAAGGCTGGGCTTGCGCGGCTTCAGGACCCGGCCGAGGCCGGTGAAGGTGCCCCCGGTGCCGATGCCGGAAATGATGGCATCAACGCCGCCGGCGGTATCGGCCCAGATTTCCTCGGCAGTGGTCTTTTCATGGATCGCCGGGTTTGCCGGATTATCGAATTGGCTGGGGCTGACCGCGCCCTGAATTTCGGCAAGCAGTTCCTTAGCGCGCGCAATGGCGCCGCCCATGCCCTTCTCCTTGGGTGTCAGCACCAGCTCTGCGCCGAGGTAAGCCAGCATCTTGCGCCGCTCTATGGACATCGATTCCGGCATCGTGAGAATGAGGCGGTAGCCCTTGGCGGCAGCCACGAAGGCAAGGCCGATGCCGGTATTGCCCGAGGTCGGCTCGATCAGGACGCCGCCTGGCTTGAGCTTGCCCTCCGCCTCAAGACCGAGGACCATTGCAAGGCCGATCCGGTCCTTTACGCTGGCGAGCGGGTTGAAGAATTCGAGTTTGAAGAGGATGTCGGCGCTTACGCCTTCGGCGTTGGCGAACTTTTCGGCGCGCACCAGCGGCGTGGAGCCGACCGTTTCAAGGATCGAGCCATAGATCCGCCCGCGGGGGCCATCGAGCGTTACGTCGCCCTCAAGCTTGACTGTTCCGGCCATGACTTTCTCCCTTCAGATCTTTTCTGAAGGGAGAATATCGGACCCCACGGCCAGAATGGCAACCAAGGCAGCGTTTAGCAGACCTAAAGGACCTCAGCAGGTCGTGCAGCTGCCACCGACGGATTCCAAGAGGCGGGCGTCCTTGTCCATCGCCGGGTTGGCAGTTGTCAGCAGACGGTCGCCCACAAAGATCGAGTTGGCGCCTGCCAGGATGCAGAGCGCCTGGCCTTCAGGGCTCATGGTTTCGCGACCCGCCGAAAGGCGCACCCAGCTTTTCGGGAACACGATGCGGCAGACGGCAATGGCGCGGGCGAGCTCCAGCGTGTCGAGCTCTTCACTGTTTGCCAGCGGCGTGCCTTCGATCGGCACCAGCTTATTCACAGGTACGCTTTCCGGATGCGGGCTGAGCAGGGCAAGCTCATGGATCAGGCCGACCCGGTCAGAGCGCGACTCGCCCATGCCGAGGATGCCGCCGCAGCAGAGCTTGATGCCTGCCTGACGCGCGCGGCCAAGCGTTTCGATCCGGTCGTCAAAAGTCCGTGTCGTGACGACCTTGCTGTAATACTCGCGGGAAGTGTCGAGGTTGTGATTGTAATAGTCGAGGCCCGCTTCCTTCAGTGCTTCGGCCTGGCCCTCTTCGAGCATGCCGAGCGTGACGCAGGTTTCAAGGCCTTCGGCTTTCACCGCCGAGATCATCTCGGCCACTTTTGGCAGGTCGCGGTCTTTCAGCGAGCGCCAGGCGGCGCCCATGCAGAAACGGTCAGCGCCATTGGCCTTGGCGCGGCGGGCCGCATCGACCACCTCTTCAACCGGCATCAGCTTTTCAGCCTTGAGGCCTGTCTTGAAGCTTGCCGACTGGCTGCAATAGCCGCAGTTCTCTGCGCAACCGCCGGTCTTGATCGAGAGAAGTTGGGATTTCTGGACCTTTCCATCAGCCCAGTGCGCAGCCTTGACGGCAAGCGCGCGAGCGAACAGCTGGTCCAGCGGCAGGTCATAGAGCGCTGCGATCTCTTCGCGTGTCCAGTTCTGGCGGGGAGTAAGGTCTGCAGACGTCATGTACGCGTTTCCTGGTTCGTTGACGGATTATCCGAGCATGCCGTTGATGGCAGCCCGGGCGGCCAGCGCGGGGCTCATGAGATGGGTACGCCCACCCCTGCCCTGCCGGCCTTCAAAATTGCGGTTGGAGGTTGAGGCGCAGCGTTCGCCTGGCGAGAGAATGTCCGGGTTCATGCCAAGGCACATAGAGCAGCCCGGCTCACGCCATTCAAAGCCTGCTTCTATGAAGATGAGATCAAGTCCCTCGGCTTCGGCCTGCGCGCGGACGAGGCCGGACCCTGGCACCACCATGGCGCGCACGCCGGACGCGACCTTGTTGCCTTTGGCGACTTCCGCAGCCGCGCGCAGGTCTTCAATCCGGCTGTTGGTGCATGAGCCGATAAACACGCGCTGGACCGGTGTGCCCGCAATCGGCTTGCCGCCTTCAAGGCCCATATATTCCAGCGCGCGCTGGCACGCAGCGCGCTTGACCGGATCGGAAAAATCTTCCGGCTTCGGAATAAGGCCGGAGAGTGGAATGCCCTGCTCCGGGCTGGTGCCCCAGGTCACTGTCGGCTCGACCTCTTCACCCTTGATGCGCAGGATTGTGTCGAACACGGCGTCATCGTCCGAATAAAGCGTCCGCCAGTGTGTCTCGGCGAGCTCCCAGGCCCCGCCCTTGGGCGAGGACGGGCGGCCCTTCATATAATCAAACGTCACCTCATCCGGCGCGACAAGACCAGCGCGCGCCCCGCCTTCGATGGAGAGATTGCACAGCGTCATGCGCCCTTCCATGGAGAGGGCGCGGACGGCGTCTCCGCGATACTCGATCACATGACCAGTGCCGCCGGCCGTGCCGGTAATGGCGATGACATGCAGGGCGAGGTCTTTCGCCGTCACCCCGTCGCGCAGGCGGCCAGAGACCTCAACCGCCATATTCTTCATCTTGCGGGCGCGCAGGGTTTGCGTCGCCAGAACATGTTCGACTTCAGATGTGCCGATGCCGTGGGCCAGCGCGCCAAAGGCGCCATGGGTGGATGTGTGGCTGTCACCGCACACGATGGTCATGCCGGGCTGGGTGCGCCCCTGCTCCGGGCCGACGACGTGGACGATGCCGTTATTGATATCGCCCATCTGGAAGAACTGGATGCCGTATTCGGCGACATTGCGCGTCAGTGTTTCGAGCTGGTTCCTCGCTTCGGAGTCTTTGACGCCAGCAAGGCCGAGGGCCTGGTTTTCCGTGGGGGTGTTATGATCGGCGACGGCAAGCGTCAGCTCAGGGCGGCGCACCTTGCGTCCAGCCGCTTTCAGGCCAGCGAAGGCCTGCGGGGTCGTGACCTCATGAATGAGGTGGAGATCGATATAGAGGAGGCTCTCACCCGACTGCGCATCGGTGTGAACGACATGGGTGTCCCAGATCTTGTCGTAGAGCGTCTTTGCGGACATTTCGGCCTCTTGCTTTTGCGGCGCACAATAGCGCTGGCGCGCACATAGGGAAGCCTTGCCCATGCGAAAACGCCCTCCGCGGAGGGAGGGCGTTTACATGGCTGGTATGCCGGAAGGGGAAGCTTACGCTTCGCCGCCCTCTGCAGGAGCTTCAGCAGCAGCGGCCGCCTCGGCTGCAGCAGCTGCGTCAGCTTTTGCCTTGTCGGCGCGTGCCTGGGCAGCAACTTCCTTGCGGTTTGCCTTCTCGGCATCCTTCTGGCGGCGGCGCTCGGTTTTCGAGACGGTAATTTCCTGAGTCTCGATGCCGTGGCCCGTGGTACGTTCGGCGATACGGGCGCCTTTGCCCCGCAGGTCTCGCAGATAATAGAGTTTCGCGCGACGCACACGGCCCTTGCGGATCACTTCAACCGACTCGATCATCGGCGAAACCAGCGGGAATACCCGCTCCACACCTTCACCGAAGGAAATCTTGCGAACCGTGAAGCTCTCATTGATGCCACCGCCCGAGCGGGCAATGCAGACGCCCTCATAGCGCTGGACGCGCTCACGGTCGCCTTCCTTGATCTTCACGTTCACGGCGAGGGTGTCGCCGGGCGAGAATTGCGGGATTTTCTTGTCGCCAAGTACGCGCGCGATTTCAGCGGTCTCAAGCTCTTTAATCAGGTTCATCGCCAGTCTCCGGCGCAGTAGGGGTCGGGGTTTCGGAGTAAGCGGCGTATAAATCGGGGCGGCGATCAAAAGTCAACGCCTTTGAGCGGCTGATTCGCCACTCTTCTATCCGACCGTGGTCGCCAGACAGCAGAACCGGGGGGGTCTCACGCCCTTCCCACTCCCTGGGCAGAGTATAATGGGGATATTCGAGGAGGCCGTTCTCGAAGGATTCCCCTGCAATCGACGCAGAATTGCCCGCCACACCGGGGAGGAGACGAATCGCCGCCTCCAGCATGGCCATGGCCGCGACATCTCCGCCCGCCAGCACAAAATCACCGAGGGAAACTTCCTGCATGTCCCGCGCCTCTATGGCGCGTTCATCCAGTCCCTCAAACCTTCCGCAGAACAGGATGACACCCGGCCCGGCGGCCCATTGCCTTGCCATTTGCTGGTCAAACCGGCGTCCGCGCGGCGACAAATAGATGACAGGCCGTGCCAAACGGGTGGACCTTTCGGCCAAACCCGTACAACTACGGACAGAATCGACAGCCGCTGCGGCCACATCCGGACGCAAAACGAGCCCTGCACCGCCGCCGGCCGGTGTGTCATCGATCTTGCGATGCTTGCCCAGACCGAAGGTGCGCAGATCGACCGTTTCGAGATCCCAGATGCCTTCGGCCTGCGCGCGTCCTAGGATGGAGGCGCCGAGCGGACCCGGCCAGGCTTCCGGAATAAGGGTGATGGCAGTGGCCTTGAACATGGGCGGGGTTTAGCGCGGCCCGGGGGCCACGTCACCCACCCGCTGGTTCGACATCGGTTTCGGGCTTGCCCGCATTGAGCGGCACAGCGCCCCCTCCATTGCCGAACATCAGCTCGCGGCCTGCGAACATGCCGCCGGTGAGCTGGAGAGCGAAGCGTTCCTCGTCGCGGCGGCGGACTTCGTCGATGGCGTCGGTGATCGCGCCTTCGGGCTCCCCCAACCTGTCGAGGGCCGCATGGGCGAACTTGAGGGCGGATTCGAAGGTTTCGCGAACGGGATAGTCTGCCCCTGCCTTTACCAGCTCGAGGCCGTGGTCCCGGTCATAGGCGCGGGCGAGCAGGAGGGCGTTTGGAAATTCGTGGCGGACAAGCTCCACGATCTTGGTGGCGGCGGCCTGATCGTCGACGCAGACGAGCACCAGTGAGGCATGATGGGCCCCGGCAGCATGAAGAATGTCGAGCCGGGCGCCATCGCCGTACCACACCTTGAAGCCGAACTGCCCGGCGACACGGATCATCTCGGGATCATTGTCGATGGTTGCGATCGTGTAGCCGCGCGCGAGCAGCGGCTGGCTGACGACCTGGCCGAACCGGCCGAAGCCGATCAGGAGCGCGGTGCCGCGCACATCATGGGGGGTTTCGACGCCGGAGGCATCGACCTCGGCTTCGGGCATCAGACGGTCATGGATGATGACAAACAGCGGCGTCATCAGCATCGAGACGATGATGATGGCCGTGAGCATGGCGCTGCCTTCAGGCGTGATGATGCCGACCGCGAGCGCGGCGGCATAAAGGACGAAGGCAAACTCGCCGCCCTGCGTCATCAGGACCGTGCGTTCGACGGCTTCCCGGTGATTGGCCCTTAAAGCGCGGGCGACACCGTAGACGCCCGCCGCCTTGAGCAGGGTGAAGGCGACGACGCTGATGGTGATGATCTGCCAGTTGGCAACGACCACATTGAGATCAAGAGACATGCCGACGGCGAGAAAGAAGAGCCCGAGGAGGATGCCCCGGAAGGGTTCGATGTCAGCTTCCAGCTCATGCCGGTAGGAGGATTCCGACAGGAGCACGCCGGCGAGGAAAGCGCCCATGGCGGTGGAAAGGCCGCCGAGCTGCATCCACCAGGCCGCGCCCAGAACGAGCAGCAGGGAGGCAGCCGTCATCACTTCGCGCGCGCGGACGGCGGCAAGAATGCGGAAAGCCGGGTTGAGCAGGTAGCGCCCCGCCAGGACGAGGCCGAGAATGCAGCCAAGGGCGATTGCGACGCCCTGCAGGCGCTCCATGAGGGTGACGTCCCCGCCCCCGGGCGAGAGGAAAGCGACCAGCGCCAGCAGTGGCACAATAGCGAGATCTTCAAACAGCAGGATCGACACCATCTTCTGGCCGCGCGGCTTGGCAAGGTCGCCCCGTTCCTGAAGCATCTGCATGACGATGGCGGTCGAGGTGAGGACAAAGCCTGTGCCTGCGATCAGCGAGGTCTGGGCCGAGTAGCCGAGCGCGACCCCTACCCAGGAGAGGAGCAGCATGCAGACGCCGACCTGAACGAGGCCAAGCCCGAAAATGTCCTTGCGCATCGACCAGAGCCGCGAGGGCTGCATCTCCAGCCCGATGATGAACAAGAACATCACGACGCCGAGTTCAGCGATATGCAGGATGGATTCAGGCTCAGTGAATACGCCGAATCCGAAGGGGCCGATGACAAGGCCAGCGGCGAGGTATCCCAGCACCGAGCCAAAGCCGATCTTCTTGAACAGGGGCACCGCCAGCACGGCCGACCCCAGAAGGATGACGATCGGGGCAAGGTCGAGCGCGTGAGACGCGTGCGATTCTGCGGCCATCGGGTTCCCCTGCGGTGAGCATTACGCACACTCTTAGAAAGTTTACCCGCTTTCGCAAACCCGCACCTTCTCCGGCAGGCGGCGTCAGCGCTCGGCGGCTGACACGGCCCCCGAAATGCGGTTAAGAGGCTAACCATACAACAAGGCCCTCCCCATGAGCCCAGCGCCTCAGCTTTCCGTCCTGATCCCCTTCTTCAATGAAGCCGGCAACATCCATCCGGTGATCGAAGAGGTGCGCACGACGCTTGCCGGCATCGATTTCGAGATTGTCTGCGTCAATGACGCCTCGGGCGACGCAACCGGGGCTGAACTGGCCGAGGTGAAGGCGAAATATCCTGATCTGATCACCGTGCTCACGCATCTGCAGCGGCGGGGAAAATCAGCCGCGCTGTTCACCGGCCTCAAATCGGTGCACGGGCAATGGGTGCAGCTGCTGGACGGGGACGGGCAGAATGACCCGGCCGACACCGCGCGCCTCTGGAACGAAATCATTGCGCCCGGCGCCCCGGCGCGGCTCGGCATCATTGCGGGCAAGCGCAACAGCCGGAACGATTCCGGCTTCAAATGGGTCCAATCGCGCATCGCCAATGGCGTGCGCCGGTTCGTGCTGCAAGATGCCGCGAAGGATACAGGCTGTGGCTGGAAACTGATCCGGACAGCTGCGTTCCGGGACCTGCCCTATTTTGCGTCCATGCACAGGTTCTTCCCGGCCCTGATCAAACGGGCCGGATGGGACGTGCGCGAGGAACTGGTGAACGACCGCCCCCGCCTCGCCGGGCAATCCAAATACGGATTCCTCGGACGCCTTGGCGCGGGGATATTCGACCTGATCGGCATGTTCTGGCTGATCCGGCGCGGCGGCTATGGCATCGCCGCCGAGTGGAATGATGCGCGCGCGGACTGACCCTTGAGGATCAGTCCTGGCTGCTGCCCGGACGCCGGCCACCGCGGCCGCCGCCTTCGCCGCCGCCCCTGCCCCGGCCGCCTTCGACGCGGGGCGCTGGAGCTGGACGGGCAACCGCCGTCTGAGGCGCTGCCGCTGGCGGAGGCGTGTAGGATGGCGCCGACGCGCCGCGCCCACCACCGCCATCACCGCCGCCGCCACGGCGTCCGGAGTCTCCGCCGCCACGCCAGCTGTCGCCGCCGCTCCCACCGCGCGGAATGTCCGCCGCAGGCGGCGCGCCGCCCGGGCCGCCGAGCAACCTGCCTTCGCCGCGCCGTCCACGGCCATCGCCGCGCGGGCTGTCACCGATGGAACGGTCGATCGAGGGCGGCGTACGGGGCGGCGTTGTCACGGCGGGGGGGCTGGAGGGAACCGTACCGAAGCCGGAGCGGCCTTCGCCGCGCTCCCGGCCGCCACGGCCGCCTTCACCCCTTGATCTGTCACGGTCACCGCCGCGCCAGTCCCGGCTGCCCCTGTCGCGGCCGGAATCGGCCGGAGGGGTTGCTATTGTTGCGTCACTGACCGGGCTGCCGCGCCACTCGCCGCGGCCGCCGCCTTCGCCGCGGCGCGGATCTCTTGGAATGGAGCTGTCGCCGGTTACAGGAAGACGGGTGCGATCCGTGCGCGGACCATCGCCGCCGCGCCGGTCGCGGTCGCCCGCGCCCCAGGCCCGGTCACGGTCGTCCGTGCGGTCACGCGGGGAGATGGCGGCGTCACGGCCACTCCCGCCCCGTCCCGGACGCCCATCGCCGGGGTCGCGGTCTCTATCCCGGTTCCAGTCGCGATCACGATCACGGTCCCAACCGCCATCACCCCGGCCCCGGCCACGATCATCATCGCGACCGCGCCAATCGGGCTTCTGCCGCCAGTCATCGCGGTGACCCCGGCGTTCCCAGTGCTTGTGGCTCTTGCCCCAATGCTTCTTCCAGTAGGTGTTGATAACGACCGGACGCGGATGAACGCGGTAGGTATAGGAGACATAGCGCGGGCCGCCATAGGGGCGCCAGGCGAAGCCGTAGGGGTCGTAACCCCAGCGGGGGTCGTAATATCCAAAGCGCCAGTAGTCGGGCGAATAACCGTAGTGCTGGACACTCAGACGGACGGAGCTGGAGTATCCGTAATTCCAGGTGTCATAGCCATAGGCTTCGTTGTGGGCGTAGCGGATGTAGCCATGGTCGTCGCGCGTAAACATGAGGCCGTGCTGGGCCTCGGTGTATTCAAAGATCGGACGGATGGAGGAGATGCGGCCTTTGAGACCGAACCAGGCGAGGTCTGCCACATCCTCGCGGACGAAGACGCAGCGGCCGGTGAAGTTTACGTGCTCGCAGAGCTCCCACTGGCCGGCGAGGACGGCGACGGAGCGCGCGCGGTCGTTGAAGGCAAGATCGTGCATGGAGACGAAGGGGTCGAACGCCTCGCGGACATCGCCGTAGAAGTTTTCCGAGGTGAAGAGAGCGATGGCAGCCGGGGGCTGGCCATCATCATAGTAGGCCTCCTGGGCGAAAGCCGGGGCTCCGGCCGCTGCCGGAAGGGTGAGGGCTAGCGCAAAGCGCCGGATCGAGACCCGCATGAGGGCTCCTTTCGTCCATTACACCCTCAGAATGACACGCGCCACCTGAACGGCCCGCAACAAACTGCAATTTGCGTGCAGAAAGCGCGCCGGCTCAGGCGTCGTCGTCGGGATTCGCCCAGAGGGAGAGTTCCGGAATAACGATGCGCCGGGCGGCCATGTCGATGACGGGCACGTCGGCGCGGGTGAGCGGAACATAGACCGTGGCCGGGGCGCCTGGGATCTCGATCTCGAGGAGATCATCGGAGCCGAAATTCTGCACCGCGCGGACGCGGCCCTCGGGCGCGTCGCCGACTGTAAAGACGGGCATGCCGACCAGGTCCTCGATATAGAACTCGTCTTCCTCGGCTTCCGGGAGGCGGTCGCGGGCGACGTGAAGGAGGCAGCCGCGCAGGGCGTCCCAGTCTTCCTTCTGCAGGTTTTCCTTCGGGCGGACGATGAAATGGTCCTTGCCCGGCCGCGCGGTGATCGGCGTGAGCAGCACCTTGCCGGCTTCATCCGTGAGGGGTCCATATTTAAAGAGGGCGTCCGGATCGGCGGTGAAACTCTTCACCCGGACCTCGCCGCGAACACCATGGGCGCCCTTCAGGACGCCCATGGGAATTAGTCGTTGTGTCTTGGTGTCTGCGCTCATGGCGCGCTTGTTAGCGGCAAACGACGTCGGAGAGAACAGGGCCGGGCGCTTTGTAAGCAGCTTCATAAAAGCCCATACTCTGGCAGAAGCGGGTGGCGGCGCCCGAGCCGTCATTGATGCGGCGGCCATTATAGGTGGGCGCGGGGAAGAACACCGACTGCTCACCCTCAAATCCGCTGCGCGTATCGCGGATCGGAGCCGGGGCCGGCACTACCGGGCGGCGCCAGGGGCCTTCACGGCGCACATTATAGCGGCGGAAGGAGGTGATCTTGTCGTTGAGGCCGATAGCGGCGAGGTTGCCGGTGGAAGCGTCCAGCAGTTCGCACTGGCCGCGATAGTCGGCGTCCTCGCACACGAGCCAGGTGCCGCGATTGACCATCACCGAGCTGGCCGTGTCGTTGAACCGAAATTTAGAGAAGTTCGCCTCGCCCTCGTCAAAGCCAAGGAAAGGGCCGGAAAAATTTCCGTCGGCGAAGAAAGCGATATCATAGCTGCGCGGGCCTTTGTCATAGGGAACGCGCTTGGCCGAGGATATGGCGCCGGAAAGTCCGATTTCGCCGAGATTACGCACTGTCCGGTCGATGTATTCGCACTGGCCGCGATAGTTGCCATCCGAGCAGACAAGCCAGACGCCCCCGCGCACCTCGATGCTGCGGGCATGGTCGTTGAACCGGATGGTGTTGAAATTGGGCTGGTCGCCGGTGAGCTCGACGGCGGCGCCGCGCAGGTTCGTATCCGAATAGAGCGTGATGCCCGCCGGACCCGATGGCAGATCCGGGCGCCCGCCGCCGCGCTGGGCGAGGGCAACCGGGCTGAGAGCGGCAGCCGCAAGGCCAGCAGCCAGGAGCAGGCGGGAGAAAGCGGGGGTGAACATGAGCTGCGCTCCTTTCAATCTTCGGAGGCCCGTCTGCCATGACCGGTCTGAACAGTGTGTGCAGCCACTGTTGGCCGTTGTTCAGATTGAAGATTTTTGGACCCCGACATGAAAAGACCGGCGCCTCATGGAGACGCCGGCCGTTTCAGGAGAGGCCTTCAGAAGCCTTTAAAACTCAACCTTCACTGGTTTCCTCGGCCGGGGCAGCAGCCGCCTCAGCGGCGGCAGCTTCCTTGGCAGCGGCCTTATCAGCGCGCTCTTTCGCGCGTTCCTGGGCTTTCTTGCCGGGCTCGGCTTTCTTCGGGTTGTTGCCATGGGTCCAGTTAGTGACCGGCTTGCCGTTGACTTCGACTTTCGAGAGGAAGCGGGCGACGCGGTCGGTGGGCTGGGCGCCTTTCTTGATCCATTCGGCAGCTTTTTCAGCGTCGACCTTCACGCGCTCGCCGGAGTCTTTGGCAAGGCGCGGATCATAGGTGCCGATTTTCTCGATGAAACGGCCGTCGCGCGGGGCGCGGGCGTCAGCAATGACGATCGAGTAGAAGGGGCGTTTTTTCGAGCCGCCGCGGGCGAGCCGGATTTTGAGTGACATGGGGATCTCCTGTAAGTCTTGTCTCTCGAGGGTTTTGTTTACTCGGCCTCCTGGCCGCGAATCTGCTCATGGTGGCGGATGACTTCCGCCACGATGAAATTGAGAAATTTCTCGGCAAAGGCCGGGTCAAGCCCGGATTCCCTTGCAAGATGGCGCAGGCGCTCGATCTGCTCTGCCTCGCGGGATTTGTCCGCAGGCGGCATATTGTGCAGCGCTTTCAGCTTGCCGACCTGCTGGGTCAGCTTGAAACGCTCGGCAAGCGTATGGATGAGGATCGAGTCCATATTGTCGATGGACGCGCGAAGCTGGCCGAGCTGGAACTGGGCGAGGGTCTGATCGGGGTTGGTCATTTCTTCTTGGTTCCCCCTGGAAGGCCGGGAAGCCCGCTGCCGGGCAGGCCAGGAAGGCCATTGCCGCTGAGGCCGGGCAGACCGCCAGGAGGCAGCGCCCCGCTGCCCATCTTGGCAAGGTCCGCCTGGGAAATGCCCGCCTGCTGCGCCATGCCGAGCAAGTTTTTCATGCCGCCCTTGCTGCGCATCTTCTTCATCATGGTGGCCATCTGAAGATGCATCTTGAGCACCTTGTTGACGTCCGACACATCCACCCCTGCCCCAGCAGCAATGCGCTTGCGGCGCGAGGCGTTGAGGAGGGCAGGCTTGCGGCGCTCTTCGCGCGTCATGGAGGAAATAATCGCCTCCTGACGTTTCAGGACACGGTCATCGACATTGGCGTTCGCCATGGCTTCCTTGGCTTTGCGTACGCCGGGCATCATGCCCATGATGCCGCCAATGCCGCCCATGCGCTGCATCTGGCGCAATTGCTCGGCCAGGTCTTCAAGGTCGAACTCACCCTTCTTGAGCTTGGCCGCCATGCGTTCGGCCTTTTCGGCATCGAACTGTTCGGCGGCTTTCTCAACCAGGCTGACAATATCGCCCTGGCCAAGGATGCGGCCAGCGACACGTTTGGCGTCGAAGGCATCAAGGCCATCGAGCTTTTCGCCGACACCAAGGAATTTGATCGGCAGGCCGGTGACCGCGCGCATGGAGAGCGCGGCGCCGCCGCGGCCATCGCCATCCATCCGTGTAAGGACAAGTCCGGTGAGCGGCAGGCGCTCATGGAAGCGGCGGGCAGTTTCCACTGCGTCCTGACCGGTGAGCGCGTCGGCCACGAGGAGAACTTCGGAAGGATTGGCAATCGCAGCGATCTCGGCCGCCTCGGCCATCATCTGTTCGTCAATCGACGTGCGGCCGGCGGTGTCGAGGAAGAGGACATCATAACCGCCGATCTTGGCGGCCTGCAGCGCGCGGCGGGCAATGTCAGCGGGCAACTGGCCCGGAATGATCGGCAGGGAGCTGACGGTTTCGCCGGCCTGCCCCGCAAGGATCGCAAGCTGCTCCATCGCCGCCGGGCGGCGCACGTCGAGCGAGGCGAGCAGGACCTTCTTCTTGCCGCGATCAGCAAGACGTTTGGCAATCTTGCCGGTGGTGGTGGTTTTGCCCGAGCCCTGAAGGCCCGCCATCATGACGACGGCGGGAGGCGTATCAACGCGGAGGTGGTTTTCCTCCTCGTCCGAACCCAGCATGTCGACCAGAGCATCATAGACGATCTTGATGACCTGCTGGCCGGGCCGGACCGAGCGGATGACTTCCTCACCGACAGCGCGAACGCGCACTTTTTCGACAAAATCCTTGACGACGGGGAGCGCGACGTCGGCCTCGAGCAGGGCCACGCGGATTTCACGCAAGGCTTCCCCGACATCCTTGTCGGACAAGGCGCCGCGGCCGGTGAGGCCGTCGAAGATACTGCCAAGACGTTCGCTCAGGGCGTCGAACATGCCGCTACTCCTCTTTTCGGCAAAAAACACGAAAGCCCCGCTGAGCGAGACATCGCCGGGCGGGGGGCCCCGCTAGCCTCCCGTTCCCATATATAGGAACTTGTGCCGGTCAGGGCGCGCTTCTGAGTTTGCGCGAAATGTGGGCGGCCTAAAGCACGGGGCTATCCACAGGTCAAGCCTGAGCGGCCGCCAGGGCGTCCACATGCTGGTGCAGGCTGTCGATCGTGCGGTCGATTTCCTGGCCAATCAGCGAGAACGCGGCCACATCGGCCCAGAGGCCATTGGCCGTGCGCATATAGTGGCGCAGCACCCCTTCCCGCGCCGCGCCGAACCGCTCAACCGCCGCGATGGCATCCTGATTGGCCACATTTACCAGAAACTCTATCCTCTGGAACCGGCAGTCACGGGCCCGCTGCATCAGCGCAAGCGAGGTGGCAGCAGATTCCAGCCCCCCGCGCAAATCCTCAGGATGCCACCGGTAACCAATCCGCAGGCGCCGGTGGAGGCGAACAATGTTCATGAAGGTTACCACGCCGCAGAACATTCCGTCCGACAGGCGCGTGATGGCGAAGGGCACCATCCGGCCTTCGCGGGCTTCCTGCAGGGTCTGGTCGAAATAGGCGTTGAAGCTGGTGCCTGTGTCCATCAGCGGCATCCAGTTCCACATCGCTTCGATGGCGCCGGAAGTCGCAAGGATTTCCCGGTGCACCTCGTTCACACGGTCGAGGCGCACGTTTGCCACCTCTAAACCGGGCGCATCGAGCTTCATTGACAGATTATGCCACAGGTGGGACGCCCCGGCAAAAGAAAGGACCGGCCAGCAAAGCCGGCCGATCCTCATATCTGCGGGAGCGGCGCAGTGGCCGCCGCCGTTATTCTTCAGCCGGTTTCGGGAATAGCTGACGGGAGAGATAGGTATATTCGAGGGCGGAGCGCTTGGCGCGCGCCGTCTGGTCAGCGGCGGCTGCATGGCCACCGTCCATGTTCTCGAAATAGTAAAAGGGCAGGCCCGCCTCCTCGAAGCGCTTGGCCATCTTGCGGGCATGGCCCGGATGGACCCGGTCATCCTTCGTCGAGGTGACGAAGAAGGGCGTGGGATAGGGCTTGGACGCATCGAAGTTCTGGTAGGGCGAGATGGTCTCGAGGAAGGCGCGCTCTTCCGGCACATCGGGTGATCCGTATTCATCGACCCAGGAGGCGCCTGCCAGGAGCAGGTGGTAGCGCAGCATATCGAGCAGGGGCACCTGCACCACGACCGCGTTCCAGAGATCCGGGCGCTGGTTGAGCATGACGCCCATCAGGAGGCCGCCATTGGAGCCGCCCATGATGCCGAGATGCTCGGGCGAAGTGATACCGCGGGACACAAGGTCTTCGCCGACGGCGATGAAGTCATCATAGATTACCTGGCGCTTCTGCTTCAGGCCCGCCTGGTGCCAGTTGGGGCCGAACTCGCCCCCGCCCCGGATGTTGGCCAGGACATACGCTCCGCCCTGTTCCAGCCAGAGCCGGCCGGTGACCGGGCTGTAAGTCGGGCCGTAGGAAACCTGGAAACCACCATAGCCGTAGAGGAGCGTTGGGGTTGATCCGTCCAGCGGCATGTCGGCCTTGTGGACGATGAAGTAGGGCACCTTCGTGCCGTCTTTCGAGGTGGCGAAGAACTGCTCGACCTTGAGGCCTTCGGCATCGAACTTGGCCGGAAGGGATTTGAGGCGCGTCACGTCGCCCGTCGTCACATCATAATTGAGGAGCGAATCCGGGGTAAGGAAGTCCTCATAGTTCAGGAAAACGGTTGTTTCCTGGCTGTCAGAAAAGGTAATGCCGACCTGGCCGGTGCCGGGCAGATTGACCGGGCTCGTCGTCCATCCGGCCTCGGACGGTTCGATGCGGAGCACCTTGCCGGCGACATTTTCATTGATCGAGAGAAGCGCGGCGCCCTTGGCGATGGCAACGCCATTGACCGCCTGGGTTTCCGATGGGCGGAAGGCAAGCGTGAGCGGTGGCAGGGTGCGGTTTTCAAGGAACATCTCGAGGTCAAACGCCAGCAGGTCGCCGGCCTTGAATGAGCCCTGGCCTTCAGGCGACCAGTCCTGCTCGGTGGTGAAGAGGAACTGGCCCTTGTAGATGCCGTTCATGGAAACCTTCGGCGGCAGCGGCCACTGCACTGCTTCGGTTTCACCTTCCGGGAACCAGAAGTATTTCGAGGTGAAGAAAGTCTCCGCCTGGACGGCGCCCTGCAGGACGCGGCCATCTTCAAGGCGGACCGCCATTGGCCAGACGCCGACATCGGTTTCTTTGCCGCGGATAAGTTCTTCGGCCTGCCCAACCGGTGTACCGCGCTGCCAGCGTTTGACGATGAAAGGATAGCCCGATTGGGTGAGCGTGCCTGCGCCCCAGTCGGTGGCGATCAGCAGGGTGTCCGTGCCGGCCCAGGCGAGGCCCTGCTTGGCTTCAGTGGTGACGAAGCCGCCATCGACGAAGGATTTGGTGGCGAGGCTGAACTCACGGATGATGACCGCGTCCTTGCCGCCATCTGAAAGGGACACGAGACAGCGCCACTCACTGCCTTCGTCCGGGCGGCGGCAGTCGGCGCCCTTGTAGACCCAGTTGGCGCCTTCCTCGGCAGCCAGCTTGTCGACATCGAGGATGGTTTCCCATTCGGGGACGTCGGCCGCGTAGCCGGCGAGCGGGGTGCGGCGCCAGAGGCCGCGGACATGTGTCTCATCCTGCCAGAAATTATAGACATAACCGTCGCGTACTGCGCCGTATGGAATACGTTCTGACGAGTTCAGGACTTCCAGCGCGCTTGATTCATAGGCGCTGTAGCGGGGGTCGGCCTGAAGTTCGGCGAGGGTGCGATCATTCTGAGCGGTCACCCAGGCAAGTGCGGCTTCGCCTTCGACTTCCTCCAGCCAGAGATGGGACGCTTCATCCAACGCAGTGGTTTTGGTATCGGCGGGCGTGTCGGGGGGCAAATTCGTCTCCGGTGGGGTGCCTGTCGCGCAGGCTGTGATAAGCAGGGCACTCAGCGACGCAAAAAGAGTGCGCATCTTGTCTCCAGTAAAGGTTTCAGGGGAAGGGTGAGTGGCCGGATAAAAGTTTCTCCCATGCGCGAGGAAACCAGAACGTTGATCCCTGCCAGAATCAATGCGCGCAATGACGCACCGTTCAGCTGCCGGTCGCTTCGGCGGCGGGCAATCGTTCAAGCACAATCTGCTCCACAATTAGGGCGCGAGACTTGTCCGGCACAAGAGGGCGGAAAGCGATATAGTCGACGCCCTGCTCACCCTGGAGCGGGGGCACGTCATACTCGAAGCTCACCTCGGAAAAGCCCGGCTGCAGATTGAGCACCTGCCAACCTGAATCCCCTGCCCGGCCGGTCGAGTAATTCAGCTCCACCTGTTCGGCGCCGCGGGTGTCAGCCGGGCGCACACGCGCCGTTACCCGGATGCGGCGGCCGGCAAACTGCGCCTCGATATCCGGCGCCAGCCGGAAATGCGGGCCCAGTTCCGGCGACGCTGCCAGCGCGTCCAGATCGGCTTCGACATAAAGATAGTAGGTCCGCTCGTCCCGGATCAGCTGGACCCGCGCGTCTCCGCCCGAGATGGCCTTGTTGAGATAGGGGCCCGCGATCTCGATCCGGTCGTAATTGAGCCCGTCCCCGGCGACAGCGCCATCGGGTAGACGGCCAATGCCTGGCTGGATCGCCAGGAAGACCATCATCACGGTCAAGAGCACCGCAAGGGGAAAGAAATACTTGTCGCGCATCGGCGCTCCTGCGTTGCCTGCCCGGCGCTGGCCAATCTGTCAGGCTCCTGTTAGCAGGTGGACCCGTAGATTGGCGAGCCAATTGCAGCGGACGAAACCGCAGGAGGCAAGGACGAATGTCGGTATTGGCCCTTCAGCGGCGCGCCCGGGAAGCCAGGCTCTGGCTGCTCGACAGCTGTTTCCCGCTCTGGGCTGCTCACGGCGTAAACGCCTCGGGCCTCTTTCCCGAAGCCCTGACCATGTCGCTGGACGAGGCGCCCTCTGACACAACCCGCGTGCGGGTGCAGGCACGGCAGACTTATGTCTTTGCCGAAGCCTGGCGCCTCGGATGGAAACGCGACACGGCCGCCCGGCTGGTGACCGCCGGGGTCGCGACCCTCGCCGGGCCAGCTCTAAATCAACAGGGGCTGGCCGGACGACTGCTCTCCACCGAAACGGGCAACCTCGCCGAACCGGTCTTCGATCTTTACGATACGGCTTTCACCCTGCTCGGTCTGTCTGAAGCCGCCCGTGGCCCCGGCCCGGCCGAACCGGCGCTGGCGACAGCGGGTGCCATTCTGGCAGCCCTCGACCGGGCGGCGCGCGATAGCATTCATGGCGGCTATGCCGAGACGCTTCCCCGGCCCGCTCAGCGGCAACAGAACCCCCACATGCACCTCCTGGAAGCCTGCCTTGCGCTGCATGCAGTCCAGCCCGGCGGCGGGCATATGGCGCGGGCGCAGGAATTGGTGGCGCTGTTCGAGACCCGGTTCACGGCCGGTGAAAACGGTTTGCTCGGCGAGTTCTTTGCGCCCGACTGGTCGCCCCTGCCCGGGGACGCAGGGCGCATCGTCGAGCCTGGCCACCAGTTTGAATGGGTATGGCTTCTGCATGCCTATGCGCGCCTGCGCGGAGAGCCGGTCTCTCCGGCCGCTCAACGGCTTTATACCTTTGCCCTGACGACGCTGGATGTAGACGGGCGCGCGATCCAGTCTGCCGCCCGGGGCGGCGCGCCGATCGATGCCTCGCGCCGGACATGGCCGCAGACAGAGGCGCTCAAAGCCCATCTGGCAATGTATGAAACCCGCCGGGACGAGCGCTTCGCCGAAGCCGCCTGCCGCAGCTTTGACGTGCTGATGGACGAATACCTGACCGAAGACGGCGGCTGGATCGATCATTTCGGCGCCGATGGCGCGGTGCTTTCGGGCAACATGCCCGCCTCTACGGGCTATCATGTGGTTCTCGCCTTTGCAGAGCTGATCCGCGTGATGAACGCTTGAAATTGCCGGGATTTGCGGGGAAGAGAGCCCAACACCCGATCAGCCGGGCCCGGCTGACCCAAACTGAGGAATGCCATGACCAAGCTCGCCCTGATCCGGCACGGCCAGTCCGCCTGGAACCTTGAAAACCGCTTCACCGGCTGGTGGGACGCTGACCTGACTGAGAAAGGTGAAGCCGAAGCCCGAAAGGCCGGGCAGATGCTCGCCGCGGTCGACGCTGATTTCCGCGTTGGCTTCACCAGCGTCCAGACCCGCGCCATTCGCACGCTCTGGCTTGCGCTGACCGAAATGAGGCGCGCCTGGTTGCCGGTCGAAAAGGACTGGCACCTCAATGAGCGCCACTATGGCGGCCTCACCGGGCTCGACAAGGCAGAGACGGCGGCAAAGCATGGCGAGGAGCAGGTGCGTGTCTGGCGGCGCAGCTATGACATCCCGCCTCCGCCACTTGAAGTTGGCAGCACCTATGACCTATCAAACGACACGCGCTATCGCGGCATCGATATTCCGGACACGGAAAGCCTGAAGACGACGCTTGAGCGTGTGCTGCCCTATTGGGAACAGCGGATTGCGCCGGAACTGATCGCGGGCAAGGACACGCTGATCGCCGCCCATGGCAACTCGCTGCGCGCGCTGGTAAAGCATCTTTTCAGAGTGCCCGACGAAAAGATCACGGGCGTGGAGATCCCGACCGGCAATCCACTGCTGATCGAGCTCGACCATAATCTCAAGCCGGTCTCCGTGCGCTATCTCGACGAGAGTCGGTCCCAGCCGCTTCCCGACCTGCCGTGAGCAAACGCCGTGACCGCCGGATGATGGGACGGGCTTTCCAGCTCGCCCGGCTCAATCAGGGCCTCACCGGGGAGAATCCT
This sequence comes from Hyphomonas sp., assembly GCF_018402285.1. Lineage (GTDB taxonomy): Bacteria > Pseudomonadota > Alphaproteobacteria > Caulobacterales > Hyphomonadaceae > Hyphomonas. Next base: position 149,524 of record NZ_JAGYJH010000003.1, read on the forward strand.
TCTGTCGGCTGTATCCTTCTGGATGCGGATGGTCATGTTGTTGGCGCCGGAGTGACCGGCATCGGCGGGCGCCCGCATGCCGAGGAAGTTGCGCTGGAAGAGGCCGCCAGAAAGGCGAAAGGAGGAACGGCCTATGTGACCCTCGAGCCCTGCCGGGAACGCACGAGCGGCGCGCAGTCCTGTTCCAGCAAGCTCGTTAACGCCGGGATCGCACGTGTGGTGGTCGCGATTGAAGACCCCCACCCTACGGCGCGCGACGGGCTCGCCGTGCTGCGCGCGGCCGGCGTGCGCGTGGAGACCGGTCTCGGCCAGCGCATGGGCGCGCGGCTCTATCGCTGGTTTTTCGCCGCCGGCAGCAAGCACTGAGCGGGGCCTCTGGCGCGTCCAGCAGCGTCGTCGTGTTGCAGCCGGGCTGCAGCGGCAGCGGCAAACTGTGCTTGGCAGCGGGGAATGAACTGCCTAGAGAGGCCCCATGCTTCCAGAGAGATTTTTCTGATGGCCGTTTACAGGCTTTTCGGCGCGGACACCTCGCCCTATTCGTTCAAGGTGCGCGCCGCGCTGCACTACAAGGGCCTCGACTTTGAATGGGTTGCGCGCTGCGCGGCCAATGAGGCCGAGTTCCGTGACCTTGCCCGGACACAGACCGTCCCGCTTCTGGTTTCGCCCGAAGGCAAGGTGAACCAGGATTCCACGCAGATCCTGGCGATCCTCGACAAGGCGCATCCCGAGCCTGCTATCCAGCCGGAAAACGGCGCGCTCGCAGCCCTCTCGCTGATCCTTGAGGATTATGCCGACGAGTGGCTGAACAAGGCGATGTTCCAGCAGCGCTGGGGCCAGATGCCCGACCGGGACGCGGCCTCCATCCGCGTGCTGGTGCAGATCAATGGCGGCAAGCGGCCCCGCGCCTACAAGACACCGGCCAAGCAGATTGCCGAGCGGATGCTGGCGCGGCTGCCGCTGGTTGGCGCCGAGGCAGACAATGCGCCGACGCTGGAAGCCTCCTATCGCCGGTTTGCGCTGCGCCTGAACGAGCATCTTAAAGAGCACCTGTTCGTGTTTGGCGGCCGTCCGTCGGCGGCGGACTTTGCGTTGGCTGCGCAGTTCCAGCAGATGCTGACCGATCCGACCCCGGCGGCCTGGCTGAACGACCGCGCGCCCTTCCTTGTGGCGTGGTGCGAGAACATGGCCGACCCCAAGGCGGGCGGGCCGTTTGCGGCGCTGGATGCGCTGGCGCCGACACTGGCGCCGCTGTTCACAACCGAGATTGCGCGCACCTTCCTGCCCTGGGCGAACGCCAACGCCGCGAGCGCGTCGCGCCAGAAGCACCGGTTTTCGGTGACCCTGGACAATGGCGTGTTCGAGCAGTCGACGCAGAATTATGCGGCCCGTTCGTTCCAGAAGCTACGCGACAAGGTTCGCGGCGCAGCCGATGCTGAAGGCCTGACCGGCTTTATGGAAGAGGCAGGCGTCGCTGATTTCTTTGCCGAGCCGAAGTCAAAGGAAAAGACCCCCGCGGCCTGAGGCTGCAGGGGCCTTCGTTCCGTCGCCTAACGGCAAACGCACTAAAGCTGGCTTAAGCTGCGTTGTCTGTGGCGGACTTCTTGCCGATCAGTTTCGGACCCTTTGTCTGGGGGCCGGTGCCGATTTCAATCTTGCGGGCTTTCTTCTCTTCGGGAATTTCGCGGATGAGGTCGATGCGCAGCACCCCATGCTCCAGATTTGCCCCGGTCACGAGAACGTGATCGGCCAGCTGGAAGCGCCGGATGAAGCTGCGCTGGGCAATGCCGCGATGAAGGAAATTGCGGCCATCGCCATCCTCGGATTCGCCTTTCTTGCCGGCGACCGTGAGGAGGCCTTCCTTGGTTTCGATCTCGATGTCGGCCTCGGTAAACCCGGCGACGGCGATCTCGATGGCGAAGGCGTTTTCGTCGACACGCTCGATATTATAGGGGGGATAGCCCTGCGTCCCGTCGAGGCGGGACGCCTGATCGATCATGCCGGCGAGACGGTCAAAGCCGACCATGGTCCGATAAAGGGGGGTAAGATCGATATTGCTCATTTGGACAGTCCTCTCAAAAGCAACTGTGGTTGGAGTTTTTCGGAAGGGAAGCGAGACCCCAGCCCGGTCGTGTGGCGCTGGCACTTCTTCCGGCCCCGGCCCGCTTGGTGGCACCGTGACAAAACCTATTTGGGTAGCGTAGGAGGGGTATCAAGTACCCTGGGATGGAGACATATGATGAGACACCTGATGCTGATGGCCGCTTCGGCCCTGATCCTTGCCGCCTGCGCGCAGGAGACCCCTGCCCCCGCCGCGGCTCCTGCTGACGCCGCAACGGAAGCGGCCGCAACCGAGGCCGCGCCCGCGGTCACCCTGGCCGATATAGTCAATGCCGACCTGCGCTCGGCCGAGGAAAAAGCCCGCGACGCCTGGCGCAATCCGGCCGAAACGCTGGAATTCTTCGGCATCGAGGCCAATGACAAGGTGGTCGAGATCTGGCCGGGCGGCGGCTGGTACACCAACATCCTCGCCCCCTGGCTCGCCTCGGGCGGCGGCACGCTGGTGGCAGCGGGTTTTGACCCGGCCTCGGTGGAAGACCCCGAGCGGCGTGCTCAGGTGGAAGGCCGGATCCAGGAATTCAAGAATTCCTATGCTGACCCGCGCTTCGGAACCATTGAATATTCAGCGTTTTCTGCCGTTTCCGGTCCGTTGACCGAGGCTGGCACGGCTGACGCGGTGCTCACCTTCCGCAACATCCATAACTGGATGTCGGGCGGCTACACTGAAAAATTCTTCACCGACGCCTATGCCGCGCTCAAGCCCGGCGGCGTGCTCGGCGTGGTGGAACACCGCCTGCCGTCCACAGCCATGCAGGACCCGACCGCCGCCAGCGGCTATGTGCATGAGGACTTCGTGAAGGGCCTCGCCGTGGCGGCCGGGTTTGAATTCGTGGAAGCCAGCGAAGTGAACGCCAACCCGGCTGACACCGCCGACCACCCCTTCGGCGTGTGGACCCTGCCGCCCAACAGTGCGACTTCGGCCCGCGACGGAACGACTATCGAAGGCTTTGACGCGGCCAAATACGCTGCCATCGGCGAGAGCGACCGGATGACCCTGAAATTTCGCAAGCCGGAATAAAGGCCCCTTCCCGCGACCCGTCAAAAGCCCGCCCGGACTCCCGCGGCGGGCTTTTTTCTTTGGGGGATAAGCGCTGCGAAAACTCCACCAGGGCCCCAAAAGCCCAATCTGCCAGAAACAGGCTTTAGACTATACCGACCGGCTGGTATATTTATCTTCAAGAGGCAAGGCTGCCATGGCCCGCACGGCAAATCCGCAGAGCCGCGACAATCTCATGTAGGCTGCTTTCAGGCTGGTCCGGGAGAACAGCTTAAGCGCGACGAGTGTGGACGAGATCTGCGCTTCGGCAGGGGTTTCCAAGGGGGCGTTCTTTCATCACTGCAGGAGCAAGGAAGAGCGGGCGGTAGCGGCGGCCGATCAGCTTGAAGCGCTGGCAAAGTCTCTGTAAGGGCGCCAGGAGCCTTCAGGAGCCCTGCACTATGCGTATACTGTTTGCGACCCGGATCGAAGAATTGCCGATTGGCGCCCCTGCCCTGCGCGAGGGGCTGGAGCGGTGTACCTGGTCGCTGGCAGCCGACGACGCGGCGGGGAACGCTTGGTGCGAGGCGGAGGGCTATGACGGGTATACCTCGTATGCCTCGCTCGACGACCTGCCCCAGCGCTTTCCCGAATTCGCCGAACTGAAGAAGCATCTCGACAAGGCAGCTGGGAAATTTGCCAAGGACCATCACTGGGACATGGAGGGGCTTTCCCTCAGCCTGGACGCGATCTGGGTGAACATCCTGGGCGAAGGGGGACACCATTCGGGGCACATACATCCCGGTAGTGTGATCTCGGGCACTTATTATGTAGCGGTTCCGGAAGGGTCGGGCCGCATCAAGTTTGAGGACCCGCGCCTTCCCATGATGATGGCAGCGCCGCAACTGCTGGCGGACGCGCCGGAGGAGGCACGGCGGTTTGTTTATTTGCAGCCACGCGAGGACCACTGCCTGCTCTGGGAAAGCTGGTTGCGGCATGAGGTGATGCCCAGCCAGACCGAGGAGGCGCGCATCTCGGTGAGCTTCAATTACGCCCTTAAGCGGACGGGCTGATTTTTACGCCTTGACTAATTCTATATTTCAACAACTATTGGAAATATGGAATTGAAAACCGCTCTCTCTCAATCGGCTGCATTGTCGCAACTCTCGGCGCTGGCCCAGGAAAACCGGCTGGCGCTGTTCCGGCTACTGATCAAGGCCGGGCCTGACGGTCTGCCCGCCGGGGAGATTGCCGCCGCGCTCGGTGTGCCGCCCAATACGCTTTCGGCGCAGCTGACGCTGCTCTCGAATGCCGGCCTTATCGAGGGCACGCGGCAGGGCCGCTCCATCATCTACAAAGCCCAGTATGAGGCCATCAGCAGACTGATCGTGTTCCTGATGGAGGATTGCTGCCAGGGACGCAGCGAGATCTGCGCGCCTGTGCTCGAGGCGGCGCAGTCGCGCTGCTGCTGAGATTCCGGGAAGAAAGGACCTCCCATGAAACGCCTGCATGTTCACATCGCTGTCGATGATCTTCCACGGTCTGTGGCGTTCTATTCCACGCTGTTCGCCGCACCGCCGAGCGTGATGAAGGACGACTATGCAAAATGGATGCTGGATGATCCGCGGGTGAACCTGGCGATCAGCGCGCGGGGCGCGGCAGTTGGTGTCGAGCATCTGGGTATCCAGGCGGAGACGGGCGAGGAACTGGCCGAGGTGTATGCGCGGCTGAAAGAAGCCGATGCGCCAGTGCGGGAAGAAGGCGCAACGGTCTGCTGCTACGCCCAGTCCGAAAAGAGCTGGGTGAACGATCCGGCCGGCGTTGCCTGGGAAGTGTTCTATACGGTCGGCGAAAGCGCCGTGTACGGAGGTGGCCCTGAAGTCGCGGACGGGCGGCTCGCCTCCACGCTGGCCGTTCCAGCACCTGCCCCGCAAGTGGTGCCCGCGGGTTGTTGCGGGTAAAGGGCGATGGGGGCGTTTGAAAAATATCTTTCGGTCTGGGTCGGTCTCTGCATCCTGGCGGGGATTGGCCTTGGCCTGCTTGTGCCGGGCGCGTTTCAGGCGTTGGCCGCGCTGGAATATGCGAACGTGAACTTTGCTGTGGCCGTGCTCATCTGGGCGATGGTCTGGCCAATGATGATCGGGGTGGACTTCTCCGCCATGCGCCGCGTGGGCGACCGGCCCAAGGGCCTGATTATCACGCTTGTGGTCAACTGGCTGATCAAGCCATTCAGCATGGCGCTGCTCGGAGTGTTGTTCTTCCGGCATGTGTTTGCCGGGCTGATCCCGCCAGAGGACGCGGAGGGCTATATCGCCGGCCTGATCCTTCTGGGGGCTGCGCCGTGCACGGCAATGGTGTTTGTCTGGTCGCAGCTGACGAAGGGCGACCCGAACTATACGCTGGTGCAAGTGAGCGTGAACGACGCGGTAATGGTGTTTGCCTTCGCGCCGATCGTGGCGCTACTGCTGGGCGTCACGGACATCTTCGTGCCCTGGGAAACGCTGCTGCTTTCCGTTCTGCTCTATGTGGTGATCCCGCTGATTGGCGGCGTGATGATGCGCAGCTGGCTGATTCGGCGCGGCGGAGCCGGGGCGGTTGACGCATTCACCCAAAGTATAAAGCCTCTGTCCGTGATCGGACTTCTGGCCACTGTGGTGCTGCTCTTCGGCTTCCAGAGCGAGACGATCCTTGCGTCCCCGCTGGTGATCGCGCTGATCGCGGTGCCTATCCTCATCCAGTCCTATGGCATCTTTGCCATCGCCTATGCGGCAGCTTGGGCGTGGAAAGTGCCCCACAAGGTGGCCGCGCCCTGCGCTCTGATCGGGACGTCAAACTTTTTTGAGCTCGCTGTTGCGGTTGCCATCAGCCTGTTTGGGCTCAATTCCGGCGCGGCGCTGGCAACCGTAGTGGGCGTGCTGGTGGAAGTGCCGGTGATGTTGACGCTGGTGGCGTTCGCCAACCGGACGCGCGCCGCCTTTCCGGCCGAGGACTAAAGGAGAGACCGGTGAAAATCCTCTTTCTGTGTGTTGCAAACTCTGCTCGCAGCCAGATGGCGGAAGGCCTGGCGAGGCGCCGATTTGGTATACGGGCCGACGTGGCCAGTGGCGGCTCGTCTCAGATGCGGCCGAACCCCTACTCAATCGAAGCCATGTCCGAACTCGGCATCGACATCACCGGACACGCTTCCAAATCCGTTGATGGCATGAACGCGGCGGACTTCGATTTCGTGATCACGCTGTGCGCCGAGGAGATCTGTCCCTGGCTGCCCGGCACCACTAAGCGGCTGCGCTGGCTGATTGATGACCCGGAAAGTGACGATCCCACCCTCACCCCGGAGGACATGCGCAAGCGCCTTGCGCAGGCCCGGGACGTGATGTCCACCAAGCTCGCAGAGTTTGAGGCAGAACATCTCAACTAGGAAATACGACATGCTGGAATATTCTGTTTCCGCCCACCGCGTGGACAGCCATGGCGGTGAGGCGCGGGCCAAGGACGCTGTGCTTATTCTCGACACGGATCTTGCTGGCCGGCCGGATGCGTTCAACCCGGCGGAGCTCTTTCTGGCGTCCATTGCCGCCTGCATGCTGAAAGGCATAGAGCGCGTAACGCCCCTGCTTGGCTTCCAGTTGAGAGGGGTATCGGTTTCCCTGCAGGGGGCCCGCCAGGACGCACCCCCAAAAATGCTGTCCGTCACTTATGACCTGGTGGTCGATACCGACGAACCCGACGCACGCCTCGACCTGCTGCACAAGAATGTGCGCAAGTACGGAACAATCTCCAATACCGTTGCCGCCGCGCTCGACCTCCAGGGCACAATCCGCCGCAAATCCGACAGTCACAATCTGGAGTCCAAATGATCGTCATTCATCACAACCCTGACTGCGGCACTTCCCGCAATGTACTCGCCATCATTGAGGCGAGCGGCGAAGTGCCGGTCGTGATAGAGTATCTGAAAGAAAGCTGGAGCCGGCCGCAGCTGCTGGGCCTGTTCGCCGCAGCCGGACTGACGCCGCGCGACGCCCTACGGGAAACAAAGTCTCCGGCAAAGCAAATGGGCCTGCTTGAACCGGGTGTCAGCGATGAAGAAATCCTGGCCGCGATGCTGGAGCATCCGGTTCTGGTAAACCGACCGATCGTCTGCAGCCCGAAAGGCGTGCGCCTCTGCCGGCCGAGCGAGCTTGTTCTGGACCTCCTGGAAAAGATGCCGCACGGCCCGCTCTACAAGGAAGATGGCGAGATGATCATCGACGAGAAAGGGCTGCGCATTGGCTGATACTGACACGTCCCTGCCCGCGCTCGAAGACACCAGCTTTCAGGAGATCGGCCGCGACGCACTCCTTGCGCCGCCCCTTTCGAGCCATGCCCCGCGCATTCTGCTGCTGCATGGTTCGCTGCGTGAGCGCTCTTTTTCCCGCCTGGCCAACGAGGAAGCCGCGCGCATCCTGCGACGGTTCGGCTGTGAAACGCGCCAGTTCGATCCTGAAGGCCTGCCGCTCGCGGACGGGGCACCGGATGATCATCCGAAAGTCCGGGAATTGCGGGAGCTGGTGATCTGGTCCGAAGGCATGGTGTGGTGTTCACCCGAGCGTCACGGGGCCATGACCGGGATCATGAAAACACAGATCGACTGGATACCTCTCGCCCTTGGCGGCGTGCGGCCCACTCAGGGCAAGACCCTCGCCGTAATGCAAGTCTGCGGCGGCTCGCAAAGCTTCAATGCCGTCAACCAGCTTCGCATCCTCGGGCGCTGGATGCGGCTGATCACGATCCCGAACCAGTCATCCGTGGCCAAAGCTTTTCTGGAGTTCGATGACGCCGGACGGATGAGGCCCTCCTCCTATTACGACCGCATTGTCGATGTGATGGAGGAGCTGGTTAAGTTCACCCTTCTGACCCGGGACCGGGCAGACTATCTTGTCGACAGGTATTCCGAACGCAAGGAAGGCGCCGCACAGGTCTCTCTGAGGGTCAACCAGAAGAGCATTTAAGCAACTTCTGACAGATCGCCGTAGACCCGATTAACGAAGCGGCCCTTGACCTGAAGCCCCGGGCAGTTCATCGGAGCGCCGAACTTTCCTGCCCTCCCACAGCGAAGGACGCGAGCGCCTCATGGACCTTTCCAAAATCTCCGCCGGCCAGAATCCGCCTGACGACATCAACGTGCTGATTGAGGTTCCGCTGGGCGGCGACGCGATTAAGTACGAGATCGACAAGGCCTCCGGTGCGATGTTCGTGGACCGCTTTCTCTACACCGAGATGCGCTATCCCTGTAATTACGGGTTTGTGCCCCACACGCTTAGCCTCGACGGCGACCCTGTTGACGTGATGGTGGTAGGTAACCGCCCGCTGGTGCCGGGCTCTGTGGTGCGTGCGCGCCCAGTCGGCGTGCTGATGATGACCGACGATAAGGGCCAGGACGAGAAGATCCTTGCGGTGCCCCACCCGAAACTGACGGGCTATTACGACAAGATATCGACCTATCACGACCTGCCGCAGACCTTGTGCGACAAGATTCAGCACTTCTTCGAACACTACAAGGATCTGGAAAAAGGCAAGTGGACCCGTATCGATGGCTGGCAGGGCGTCGAAAAGGCCCGCGAGCTGATCCGCGAAGCCGTGGCGCGCGAGCAGGCAAACCTGAAGGGCTGAACTGGCCCCGTTTTGCCGGATTTGGCCAGTTATGATCCGAGATGGCCCGGAAGGTGATCCCTTCCGGGCCTTATTCGTTCAGGGCGCGACAATCTCGAAGAGCTGGGAGCGCGGGTTCCGCCAGTGCAGCTCGCCATGCTTGATCGCAAACCAGGCGCCGTGGATCTCCAGCGTTCCAGACTCGACCTTTTCCCGCACGAAAGGGAAGCTCATGAGGTTGGCGATGGAGGTTTCGATACCCTCCAGCTCGAGGGCAAATTGCGGGTTGACCTGCTGAGTGGCAAGAACGCGCTCGCGGGCGTCGTCCAGCAGCTTCACCCAAGGGGCCACGAACTCGCCGATCAGCGGGCTGTCATTCTTGGTCAGCGAAGCGGTTATGCCGCCGCACCCGCCATGACCCATCACGACGATGATCTTCACCTTGAGGATGTTGACCGCAAATTCGAGAGCCGCTGAGACGCCATGCAGCCCGCCATTGGGCTGGTAGGGCGGCACGAGATTGGCGACGTTGCGGACCACGAACATCTGTCCGGGCGCAGCATTGAAAATGTCGGACGGCTCGGCTCGGCTGTCAGCGCAGCCTATCAGCATGATGTCCGGGTCCTGGCCCTCGCCCAACAGGCGGTAAAGCTCTGCCTGCTCGGAATAGACACCGGATCGGAAGCGCCGGTAGCCGGTGATCATATCATCAACGGTTTTCATCCCAGGCCTCCTGATTGCCGGAGGGGCGGATTGCGCAAATTCTGCTGCAGTGCAAGCAATTTTGAAACGAATTCTCCTTAACACGGAACGGTCAGTCTCGCCTAAAGGCCGAATCCGGTATAATCAAGGCGTGCTGCGCGATGGAGAGTCACCCATGACAACGCCCACCGAAACCCCCAGCACGCCTTCGCGCTCCCGCAAGGGCCCGACGCGCAGCGAGGTATCGAAAGCGGCGATCCTGGACGCGGCCCGCGACGAGATGGCCGAGAATGGCTGGCGCGGCTTCAGCGTCGATTCTGTCGCCAAGCGCGCAAGCGCCTCCAAGCAGACGATCTATCGCTGGTGGCCGTCGATCGGTGCGATGTGCGTGGATGCCGCCCTCGCCCTCATCCCCGACGCACCCGATGGCGGGCGTGACCCGCAGGAGCGCATCACAGCGTTGATCATTCCGCTGGAAGCGGCTGCCCGCACCGGCCACGGCCACGCGGTGCTGCGTGTCGCCTTGCTGGCGGCTGCCGATGACAAGGAAGCCGGCGAAGTATGGCGCGCCTGGGTGGGTCGCGACATTCGCCAGCCGCTGCGCATGCTGCTCGCCGAACTGGCTGGCAAGCGCGTGATCCGGCGTGACTTCGAGCTGGACGATGTTCTCGAACAGCTGCTCGGGCCGATCTTCCATCGGCTGACGATTTCGCGCGCGCCGGTCAAAGAAGGCTTCTGCGCCGAACAGGCAACGGCGTTCCTGCGGACTTATGCGGCGTTCTGAACGCGGCTCACCTCGAGCCGCGTAAATGCGCGGCCGGGCCCTAATCTGTCTTCTGACTGCGCTCCTTCTATTTCAGGGCTGCAGTGATCCGGAACGAGTTGACGAGGTTTCTCCTCCCCTAACCAATTCTTTCATGCTGCCTGGCTCAGGCGAGTGTATCGCTGACTCCGAAACGCTGCAGTTAAAGGCAGGCGACGCCGTTTTCTGCGGTCCGCTTGAGGCAGGCGCGGCAGAAAAGATCGTCGCCTCTTTCCGACAGTTCGAAGCGCAGAGACTTTATTTTTCATCGCCGGGCGGATTTTCAGAGGAAGCCATCCGCCTTGCCTCTGACCTCGACAACGCAGGCATTGCGCTACACCTGTTCGGTGAGTGCCTCTCTGCCTGCGCCCAGTTCCTGCTGTCTGGTGTAAATGACATTACCGTCGAGCCCGAAACACTGATCGGATTTCATCACACGGCGTCGGCTCACCTTGAGCTCCTCGACCGGTCGGGCCTGGCGGTTTCTCAGGAGGTTTCCGGAGTTCTGCTGCGGCAAAGCGGAATGGAAAACGCATTCTATCAAGCGCAAGGGATCGATCCGCAACTTCTCACTACGCCCTACCGGGAACTGGTGCCGGAGTGCATTGAAGATGTTTCAACAGCCCGGATCAGAGTGCGGGCCCGCTGGATCATGTGGACGCCGTCACGCGACTTTATAGACGCAATGCGCCCGGTACCGATTAAGGGTTGGTGGCCGAGTGACCGCTATGATCATCTTCGCACGGTTGCAGCGCGCTATCCGAGCGTGGAAATGCCCCAGTCTTTCAGGTTCCAGAATGATGCCGGGTTCGGAGCTGGCCGGAAGATGACGACCGTAGGCTGGTGCGACACCTGGTAAGCAAGCCGCGCCGATTACTTCGCGCGGCGCCAGATCATCAGGGGATCGAAGGCGCCGGTTTCGGCGGCTTTCTGCAGGGCCGCCATCTGTTCAGAAACAGGGTTGGCGGCGCTGGCGGCGCGCGGAGGCTGATAGAGCGCCTCATCCAGGCGGCAGATCTGCTCGAACAGGGCCTCGGCGCGCCCGACGAGTTCGAGGAAGCGCGGGGGCAGGCCCCTGCCCTCCTGCATGGCCGGGTCAAGCGCGGGTTCATCCCGTCGGATGCGGTACTTCCGGGCGCCGGCATCTTCGCGGCGCATATCGCCGTCGCGGACAGCCTTCTGCATCACGAGCCAGGACGCGGCCTGCATCAGGCGCGTGGTGAGCTCCATGCTCCAGGCCGCATAGGTGAGGCCGGCTTCGCGGGAGAGGTTTTTTGACTGATCGCGGCCGGGACCGTCGAGATAGGCAGCGGTTTCCTCAACCAGCGCCATGCCGCGGGTGAACACGGTGTCGAACAGCTTGCCGCCAGTAAAAGGCTCCAGCGACTGCGGGGAAGCCATATCGCGCTCTGCCATTACACCTCTCCACGTATTCTCGCGGCATTCCTTTGCAGGGGTTTAACCCGGAAGCTGTTTCGCGCGGCTTAACCGTTACCACCAAACAGGGCGTCTGCCGCGCGTTTCTGCGCTTTCTTTTTTTCGATCTCGGTTTCGCAGGCGGCAATCTCGGCTTTCAGCTGCGCGATGCGCGCTTCCAGCTCGTCCACCGACATCTGGTCCAGTCCCTGAGCCTTGCGGAAAAGGACAGGCTCTTCATCATTGAGCGCCATTGGTGTTTCTCCCGAGCATGTCTCCGTCTCATTGATTTCATCAAAGCAGAAAGCCGGGCTAGAAGCGACTCCGAGACCATCAATAGACGCGCAAGGAGTGCCCCCCGTGACCGCAACCATGACCGCCGCCCATGGCGAAACCGGCCAGCCGCTGACCCTGGTGGAGCGCCCCCGCCCTGCCCCGGGCCAAGGGGAGATCCTGATCGAAGTCGCCGCCGCCGGCCTTAACCGCGCCGACCTCGCCCAGCGTGCGGGCCGCTACCCGCCCCCGCCGGGCGCGCCCGACATTCTGGGGCTGGAAGTATCCGGCACAGTGGTGGGCGAGGGGCCCGGTGCGGCGCGCTTTCGAGCAGGTGACCGGGTATGCGCCCTTCTGGCAGGCGGAGGCTATGCCAGCCATGTGGCGGTGGATGAGGGCTCGGTGCTGCCGGTTCCAGACGGCATGGGCCTTGTGACGGCGGCCTGTTTTCCCGAAGCGCTGATGACGGCCTGGGCCAACGTGTTTGATCGCGCGGGCCTGAAGCCTGGGGAGGCCTTTCTCTGCCACGGCGCCACCAGCGGCATCGGGGTGATGGCAATCCAGATGGCGAGAGTGTACGGCGCCTCGAAGATTTTCGGCACGGCCGGGTCTGAAGAAAAATGCGCGCTGGCACGGGATCTGGGCGCAGACATTGCCATCAATTACCACGTGCAGGATTTCGAGAAGATCGTGAAGGAGGCCGGCGGCGCGGATGTGACCCTGGACATGGTGGGAAGCGACTACATCCAGAAGAATATCGGTGCGGCCAAGGCCGACGGGCGCATCATCAACATTGCCTATCAGAACGGCATGGTTGCTGAAGTGAATTTTGGCCTCGTGCTTATGAAGCGCCTCTCCCTGATGGCAACGACCCTGCGGGCGCGGCCGGTGCCGGAGAAATCGCGCATCCGGGCCGCCGTGGAGAAGGATTTCTGGCCGCATGTGGCCAGCGGAAAGATCCGCGCCGTGCTGGAAACCACCTATCCCCTGGCAGAGGCCGAAGCCGCCCTCGCGCATATGGAAAAGGGCGGCCATTCGGGGAAAATCCTGCTCACGCTCTGAACTGCTTCCCATGGGGGCTCAATTGGCCTATAGAGCGCTCCAAGGTTCACAGTTTGCCTGAAACCTCATCCGCCCGGCACTCGCGTGCCGGGCGGATGCATTTCAGGCCCCCAGTTTGGAAAGATACAGGAGACTTCCATGGCCGATGTCCTGATGCCCCGCGCCACCGCCGTCTGGCTCCTCGACAACACAACGCTGACCTTCGCGCAGATCGCGAAGTTCTGCGGCCTGCACCATCTCGAGGTGAAGGGCATCGCCGATGGCGACGTTGCCGAGAACATGCGCGGCGTCGACCCGATTGCCGGGGGCATGCTGTCGCGGGAAGAAATCGCCAAGGGCGAGGAAAACCCCGATTACGAGCTGCAGCTGGCGAAATCGAAAATCGCCCACATTCCGCAGCCCAAGCGCAAGGGCAGCCGCTACACGCCGGTCATCCGCCGTCAGGACAAGCCCGACGCTGTTGCCTGGTTCATCCGTAACCACCCGGAAGTTACCGACGCGCAGATCATAAAACTGATCGGCACCACGAAAACAACGATTAACAATGTTCGCGACAAGTCGCACTGGAATTCGCAGAACATCCGCCCGGTCGACCCGGTGACGCTTGGTCTCTGCAGCCAGATCGAGCTGGACGAGGTGATCTCCAAAGCCTCCGACCGCCGCCGCAAGATGGACGCCGAACGCGCCGCCCGCGGCGAAGGCCCGGGCCTTACCGAGACCAAGGACACGGCAGAAGAGTACAAGGTTGAGGAAGAGGACGTCCGCCGGAAGGACGTTTCCGCCGCCGACGTGTTCCGCGACTTCGATTAATCTTCTGCCTTCCGGCCAGATCGAAAAAGCCGGGCTTTTCATGGCCCGGCTTTTTTCATTCCTTCCGCCTGAGGAAGACATAGAACGCGCCGCTACCGCCATGCTTGGGGTGGGACTCGGCATAGCCGGAGATGAGCGCGCGGGCCTGAGGGTCTTCCAGCCAGATCAGGAAGTTGCGGCGCAGGACACCCTGCCCTTCCCGGCCCTTGCCGGTAATTACGAGAATACAGCGCGCGCCGTCTGCCTGCTGTGCCATCAGGAAGGCGGGCAACGCCCGCGCCGCGCTGACTTGCGTATGGCCGTGCAGATCGAAGGTGGCGGCGATATCGAGCTTGCCACGCCGGACGCGCTTTTCGCGGCCACGATCGGCCGGCGGAAAAGGCTGCTTTGGCGCCGGAGGAGGGGGCGTCTGTGCAAGCGGAGGGGATTTCTTCGCCGGCTTCTCATTTCGCAGTTCGGGCTCGCCCGCTTCCAGAGCGGCCTGAAAATCCAGGAGTGATGCCTCCTGCGGACCGATCCGTTTCACGGTTGCCGCGACGCGGGCCCAGGCGCGCGTTTCTTCCTCGCTGAGCCGGCGGCCTCTCACCGGCTCAGCCGGCGCCCGGCGCCTGGCGCGTCTCTGCAACGAGGCCTGCGCCCAGATCGCGGTAGAGCCGCTCGGCTACCTTGCGCGGCAGCAGCACCCAGAGACGGCCGGGCGCATTCATGGTGCCCGCGCGCTGGCCGGCATCAAAGCCCGTGCCGAAATAGATGTCTCCGCGCACCGGGCCCTTGATCGCCCCGCCCGTGTCCTGCGCTATTAGCAGGCCTGACCAGGACCCGCCAAGACCGGGCGCTGTCGTCTGCACGAACATCGGTACACCCAACGCGTGGAAGGCAGGGTCCACCGCCATCGAGCCCAAGGTGGTGAGCGGTACATTGTGCGCGCCTTTCGGACCAAGGCTTGCATCGCCTTCGGGCAGGGACTGGAAGAACACGAAGCGTGGATTGATGTTCATCGCCTGGCGCACTTCCTCCGCAGATGCACGGTCCATCCAAGCGCGGATGCCCTGCATCGAGCCTTCGGCGCGGGTGATGCGGCCAGTCTCGATCAGCCAGTTGGCGACGGATTTGAAGGGCTGGCCGTTGTGCGCGCCATAGGCAGCGCGCAAGGTCGTGCCATCGGGAAAGGTCAAGCGGCCTGATCCCTGAACCTGGAGGAAGAACACGTCCGAAGGATGGGCCCAGGCGATCGCCTGCCCGCCCCGGGCAGTTATTTCGGCGCGCGCCGGATAGGGCCGCGTCGTGCCATCCGGCAGGCGCTGGAGCGGCGCGTCGCCATTGGCGACAAAGTCGGACGGGATTGCCATCACGGGCTCGGTAAAGCCCGGCTCCGGGGCGCGGCGCGCCTCATACATTGGCTCGAAATAGCCGGTGAAGCGCGGCTTTCCGGCCGGATCGATTATCTCCACCGGGACGAACAGGGATTCAAACACGCGCCGTGCGGCGGCCTCATCGAGGGGCGCGGACAGGGACGCGCAGGCCGGGGACCAGTCTTCAGCCGTGCCCGCCCAGGCGGCACTGCGCGAGAGCGGAGCATCCCAGGCGCGGCGGCCAAAGCGGTCGCAAGTCCGGCGGAAAGCTTCCAGGGACGCGGCAAGCGGCGCGGACTGCCAACCGGGAAGGTCGCGGTAGCTTGCGGGGGTGGATGCAGGCGGCGGCGTTGTCAGCCCGGGGATTTCCCCATGCCCGGCTGGCGGCAGGGCAGCAGGCGGAGGGGACGACTGGCAGGCAGCCAGCAGCGCGGCGGAAAAAAGAAGCGTGGCAAAGCGGATCATGGCCCCGTTGTTATGCCGCGAAACCTCTCGAGCTGTCACCTGAGAGATGTGTCAGCCAGCGGCATCCACATCATCCAGCAGCCAGTTGGGGTCGCTGGAGGAAACGTCGCGCATGAAGGTCCAGATTTCGCGGGCGAGCCGGGTCGTCTCGCCATCGCCAAGCTCGGCCTCATAGCGAACCATGACCCGGGCCATGCTGCCGTCGAGTTCGGCGCGGTCGATTTCCGCCTTCTTGATGCGCAGCAACTCAAAAGGACGTGCGCCTGTGGTGTCGCGCTCGGCAATGGCTGCGTCCCAGGCTTCGTAGACGTCATCATCCAGCAGTGGGCGCAGCGCCGTGCGGTCGCCGCGCGCATAAGCGGCCACGATCATCTGATAAGCAGCCTTGGCACCGCGCATGAACTCTTCGGTGCGGAAAGTCTGATCGGCATTGTAGATGTCTTCCAGGCCACCCGCCGCCGGGCCGGTGAAGACCGGGCGCTCGTTGTCCACACGGCGTGGCATCGGGGTCGGCGCCTCAGACTGAGGCGCGCGCTTGTCCGGGGCCGGCGCGGGACGCTGCATCGGGCCATCATCCCCTCCCCGGCCAAGGGCAGAGTAAAGACGCCACAGGACGAACAGGGCAACAGCCGCAAGGATTAGGACTTCAATCAGCGGATTGGACATGTTGGCGGCGAAATCCTTCAGTCGGAGAAAAGTGTCTTGGGCAGACATAGTGCCAACACTGCCCGGTTGCCAGCCCATGCGTTGCACCTGGCAGGGCTGCATGCTAGGCGCGTGACCCTAACTTAGAGGTGGATAATGACAGATACGACCGCCCCCGGGAACCCCACGCCCGGTCAGCAGCCCGCCAATCCGCCGAGCCTTCGGGTGCTCGGCCAGTACGTGAAGGACCTTTCCTTCGAAAATCCGGGCCATCCGCCGGTTCAGACCCAGCCCAACATCGATCTGGGGATTGACGTGGGCGCTGCGCCGCATGCCGATGGCAACGGGATGTTCGAGGTATCCCTCAAGCTTTCGGCCAAGGCGTCTGCAGGCGAGACCGTCCTGTTCATCTCCGAACTCGACTATGCTGGCCTGTTCCAGCTGCAGAACGTTCCGGAAAACCAGGTCGAGGCGATGCTTCTGATCGAATGCCCGCGCCTTCTCTTCCCGTTTGCGCGGCGCATCATCGCCGAAATCACGCGTGAAGGCGGTTTCCCGCCGCTGCTCATCGATCCGGTAGATTTTGTCGCGCTCTATCAGTCCCAATACCGGCGCGCTGCAGAGCGGGCCCAGAACGGAAACGGCCCTGCGAGCTGATCGCGTCCTAGAGTGAAGATTTCCAGAGCGCGTCAGGCCCAAGCTTTTCGACAAACGCAGCGTGGGCGGCGCGCTCTGCTTCGGTCACCAGCGACGGCAGCGGCTCCGGCCGCTGCAGCGCCATGGGCCGCTCGTAGCCTTCCCCGCCAAAGTTTGGCTCGAAACTGAACGCGCGGGCCCGCCCGCCGAGCAGCTCGAGATAGACGCTCGCCAGCAACTGGCTGTCGAGCAGCGCGCCGTGGAAGGAGCGGCTTTCCAAAGAAATATCAAACCGCTTGCAGAGCGCGTCGAGGCTGGCGGGCGCCCCGGGATAACGCTTGCGCGCGATCTGTACGGTGTCGATCCAGCGGTCCTCCGGGATGATGTCGCGCCCGCAGCGCTTTAGTTCCATGTTGAGGAAGCCGCGATCAAAGCTGGCATTGTGGGCCACAAGGGTCGCGTCTCCGAGAAAGTCCAGGAACGCATCGACGATGACCGGATTATCAAACGAAGGCTTGTCGCGCAGATCGGCGTCGGTGATGCCGGTAATCCGGATCGTCGCTTCGGAAACGGGCATGCCGGGATTGATCAGGCGACGGAATGTCTTGCCGGTCGGAATGTGATTGATCATCTCCACGGCGCCTATCTCGATGATCCGGTCGCCTTCATTCGGGCTGAGGCCCGTCGTTTCGGTATCGAATGCGATTTCACGCACGCGCTCGCTCATACGGCCTCTCCTGAAGCGATTCGGTTCATCAACGAGATGATGGCGCGGACATGGTCGCGTGCAAAGTCGAAACCATGGGCTGTCGACAGGATAAAATCAGCGCGGGCGCGTTTTTCGGCGTCCGGCATCTGGCGGGCAAGGATCGATTCAAAGACGTCCTGCGTCATGCCCGGGCGGGCGAGCACACGGGCCTTCTGGATATCGGGCGGCGCGGAGACGACAAGCGTATAGGTGCAATGCCGGTTGCCGCCGGTTTCGAACAGCAGCGGGATGTCCAGCACGGCGAAGGGCGCGCCCTCCTCCTTTGCGCGGCGGCGGAAGTCGAGTTGGGCCTCCCCGGCGAGCGGGTGGACGATGCCTTCCAGGCGTTTCATGGCGTCTGGATCACCCAGCACCCGGGTGCGCAGTTTCTGTCGGTCGATAGCGCCCTGAAGGCTGACGCCGGGAAAGGCTTCTTCCAACGGGGCAACGGCAGCGCCACCTTCAGCGTAAAGGGCGTGCACCGCTGCGTCCGCGTCATAGACCGGCACGCCTGCATCGCGGAAGAGGCTCGCCGTGGCAGATTTGCCCATACCGATGGATCCAGTGAGCCCCAGGATGATCATGAGGTTGCCTCCACGAGCTTGCGGCATCGTGCATGGGCTTCGGCCATGTCCGGCAGGACGCCGAACCAATGCTCGAAGCTGATGGCGGCCTGGGCCACAAGCATGCCGAGCCCGTCCAGAACGCGCCAGCCCTTGCTGCGAGCTTCGGCCAGGGCGGCCGCTGCGCCCCGGCCATAGCTGATGTCATAGAATATGCCGCCCACCGTTTGGGGCAGCTCCAGGTTTCCGCCTGAATGGCCAAGGCTCAGCGTGTTGACGGCAACTGCCGCCGAGGAAAGATGCTGCATCGCCTCTTTCAATCCGAGCACCCGCGCGCCGGGCGCAAGGTCGCGCGCCAGCGCTTCGGCGCGGGCGACTGTCCGGTTGCAAATGGTCAACTGGGCGCCGCGTTGGGCAAGCACGGAGGCAACCGCGCGGGCCGAGCCCCCTGCCCCGAGAAGGAAGATGTCGCGCCCGGCAACATCGATGTCGCCATAGTCGAGGGTCATGGCAAAGCCCGGCGCGTCCGTGTTCTCGCCAATCCAGCCATTATCCCGGCGCACGAGGAAGTTCACCGCGCCGAGGCGTTTGGCTGTTTCGCTGGCAGAGGTGGCGAGCTGCAGCGCCTCTTCCTTGTGCGGAAGCGTGATGTTGAGACCGATCACCCCCTGACGACCAAGAGCGTCGAGACCGGAGGGCAGCTCGCCTGCCTTGACCTCAAAGGCCGAATAGACCGCGTCGATGTGGTTGGCACGCAGCCATCCATTTTGGATGAAGGGTGAAAGCGAATGGGCAATCGGATCGCCCACAACGCCGAGAAGATGCGTCATGTAGGTAGCACTTTCCGGATACGGAGGTAGTCAAGAAGCGGCAACAGCGGCAGGCCGAGAATGGAGAAATAGTCTCCCTCGATCCGCGTGAACAGCTGCGCGCCTGGACCCTCGAGCTGGTAGGCCCCCACAGTCGAGAGAAGCGCCTCGCCGCAAGCCGAGACATAACTGTCTATGAACTCTTCAGTCAGCGGGCGTATGGTCAGTTTCGGACGGGCGAGATGGCGCCAAACAGGCGCGCCATCCTCGCAGATGACAATCGCGGTTTCCAGCGTGTGGGATTTTCCCGATAGCTGGCGCAGATGGTTCTTTGCAGCCTCAAGGTCGGCGGGTTTGTCGAAGGCTTGGTCGCCGAGCGCGAGCATCTGGTCGCCGCCAATCACCAGGCCGGGGCGTTTGGCTGATATCCGCATGGCCTTAAGTTCAGCCAGCTGCATCGCCTGCTCACGCACAGGCAGCTGGTTGGCACGCATGGAGTTTCGGAAGGCTTCCTCGTCCACGTTGGGCGCGGCGCTTTCCGCCACGACACCTGCAGCGGCCAAAATGGCGCGACGGCTCTTGCTGGTGGAGGCAAGCGTAACGGCGAGGCTCAAGAATGCCCCCAGCGCTCATGCAGCAAGTTGAGAATGCCAGCCGCAGTTTCTTCCACAGAGCGGCGCGAGACATCGATCGTCTTCCAGCCATTGCGCTGGAACAGGCGGTTGGCCTGGGTGATCTCGTCGCGAACTGCTTCCTCATCGGCGTAGTCTGTGACCTCGTCCTGGTTCAGCGAGATGAGCCGCTGGCGGCGGATCTGCACGAGTCGTTCGGCAGAAATCTTGAGGCCGACAACGAGGGGTCCCTTCTCGCCAATCTTTTCCATGAATTCGGGAAGCGGCACACCGGGAACCAGCGGGATGTTTCCTGCCCTCACCTTGCGGTTGGCAAGATAGACGCAAGTCGGCGTTTTGGAGGTTCGGCTGACACCTAGAAGGATGACGTCCGCGCCAATCAGGCTTTCCACATTCTGGCCGTCATCATGGGCGAGGGTAAAGTTGATCGCTTCCATCCGCTCGAAATAGTCCTCGTCTAGGGCATGCTGACCGGCAACCCGGTTATTGGCCGCAACGCCCAGATGGCGGCTCAGCATGGCGATCGAGGGGTCAAGCACCGGCAGCATCGGAATACTCCGCTCACGGCAGAAGGCTTCAAGCCGGGAGCGGAGGGCTGCATCTGAAATCGTGAACCAGACAACGCCGGGAGCCGCCTCGATCTCGCGCATCACGCGCTCGAGTTGCCGTTCGGACCGGACAAGGTAGTAATTGTGCTCAAGGGGCTGCACATTCTCGAACTGGGCACAGGCAGCGCGCTGGATGGCGTTCAGCGTCTCGCCCGTACTGTCGGAAACGAGATGCACATTGAAATAGATACTGGGGCGTTGAGGCTGGGTCACGATAGCTGTCTTGCCGGTCTGAAACCGATTTCACAAGGGGTGTGACTCGCTTGTGGAATTCCAAATCACACACAGGGATTCACAGGCGACTCACAATTGCAGGATTCTCACCTCGGGAGAGTCACCCTGCGTTCTCCTCTGTGACTCCCACACGGTCATTTATACCCTGTTAACCATTGACTCATTTCGGGTTTGAAACGTCATAGGGTCGCGGGTCAATCTGTGACTTGCCTGTGGATTTGCCGGGATAACCCGTTAACAGACAGGTTATCCTCGAATCCCTCGGGGTTATAATCATAAGCGCCCTGACGGGCATTTGAGTTAGATCGGGAAGGGGGCTGCGTGGCAACGTCCGTTAAGAAACTGCTGGCTGTACTGTCAGGTGAGGCTGTGAAGCCGCCACCGGTGTGGATGATGCGCCAGGCTGGGCGGCATCTTCCAGAATATCTGGAGACAAGAGCGCGGGCGAAGGACTTCCTGGATTTCTGTTACACTCCCTCTCTAGCGAGCGAAGCCACCCTCCAGCCCATCCGCCGTTATGGAATGGACGGGGCCATCCTCTTTGCCGACATTCTGCTCATCCTGGACGCGATGGGTCTGAAAGTGGCTTTCGAGAAGGGTGAAGGTCCGCTGGTCGAGCAGATTGAAACCCCTCTCGATCTTGCTCGGGTTACCCCCCAGAAGGCGGCAGACCGCCTGTCACCTGTTTACGAGACAGTGTCGCGGGTGAAGGCTGCCCTGCCCCCTTCTACCGCGCTGATCGGTTTTGCCGGCTCGCCCTGGACCGTCAGTCTTTATGCGATCGAAGGCCGGGGAAAGACCGACAAGTCCGCCGCCTGGCGCTGGGCCCATGGCCGGCCGGATGATCTGGCCGCTGTCATGGATCTGGTGATCGAGGCAACAGCCGAATACCTCGCCCGTCAGGTAGATGCCGGCGCTGACGCGCTGATGCTCTTTGACAGCTGGGCAGAGGGCTTGCCCGACAACATCTTCCGCGAGGTCGTGATCGCCCCGACGAAAAAGCTCGTGGCCCGGCTGCGGGAGATGGCGATTACGGTTCCAATCATCGGCTTCCCGCGCGGCGCAGGTGTTATGCTGCCCGAATATGTCCGCGAGACAGGCGTTACCGCTGTTGGCCTTGATACGGCCGTCTCCCCGACCTTCATCAACGGCGAACTCCCGGCAGGCTTTCCAGTGCAGGGTCATCTTGATCCCCTGCTTCTTATCGAAGGGGGTGGGCGACTTGACGCACGCGTCCGCCAATTGCTGGACGCATACAACGGTCGCCCCCATATCTTCAATCTCGGTCATGGAGTTCGCCCCGAAACCCCCATCGCGCATGTCGAACGTGTGCTCGACCTGATCAGAAACGAATAGAAAGTGAGAGCCGAAATGGGCCGCCGGATCGCTGTTGTGCTGTTCAATCTTGGGGGTCCTGATACTGGAGATGACGTTCAGCCGTTTCTAAAAAATCTATTCCGCGATCCTGCCATCATCCGGGCACCGTTGCCGGTGCGTTGGTTGATTGCCCGGTTAATTTCTTCCCAGCGTGCCCCGATGGTGAAGCAAAACTATGCTCTGATGGATGCTGGCGGCGGGTCTCCCCTCCTCCCGGAAACTCGCAAACAGGCCGATGCGCTTCAGGCCGAACTGGGGCGGCTCCTCCCAGGTGATGAAGTGCGCTGCTTCATTGGAATGCGCTACTGGCACCCCTTCACAGAAGAGGCCGCTACCGAAGTGGAGAAATGGGGCGCGAACGAAGTGATCCTGCTGCCGCTCTACCCGCAATTCTCGACCACGACGACCGGGTCTTCCCTCACCGCCTGGAAGAAGGCTTTCAAGGGAAACTATCGCACGATCTGCTGTTATCCGTTTGAAGAGAGTTTCGTTTCTGCCCATGTCGACCGCATCATGGAAGCCTGGGAGCGGGCGGGCCGGCCTGACAAAGTCAACCTCCTCCTCTCCGCGCACGGGTTGCCGGAAAGTGTCGTCAAGGCGGGCGATCCCTATCAATGGCAGTGCGAGGCCATGGCGGAAATGATCGCCGGGCGCGTTCCTGCCGACTGGGAAGTAGGGGTCTGTTACCAGTCCCGTGTGGGCCCGCTGAAATGGATCGGCCCTCCTACCGAAGAAGAAATCGCCCGGATTTCCGAACAGGGCCGCAACATCCTGATCGCGCCGATTGCTTTTGTCTCCGAGCATATCGAGACGCTGGTGGAACTGGGCGAAGAATACCGGCTGGTCGCCGAAAAGCACGGCGCAGCGAGCTACACCCGCGTGGAAGCGCTTGGCGTTCATCCTGGTTTTATCGGGACGCTCGCTGGGGAAGTCCTTCAGGCGCTTGGCATGAAAGAAGCGATCCGGTCCTGCGCCGGCGGTCGTCTCTGCCCGTCAGGCTGGAGCGGCTGTCCGCATGCAGAATTGAAACAGAAAGCCGGCCTGCGTATTACGGAAACCGCCGGCTGATGGGAGCGCACCAGTGGATATCTACAACTGGCTGAAGGCCGGTCATATCATATTCGTGGTCGCGCTAATGGCAGGCCTGCTCGTTTTCCCGCGCTACAAGATCCACCAGCTTTCGAGCCAGCCGGGCGAGCCCCTGTTTGAAACCATGAAGAAATCATCCGGCCAGCTCCGGATGATCATCCTCAATCCCAGCCTGGTCCTGGTTTGGCTCTTTGGCTTGGGCATGGTCTATGATGACTGGCAGCGTGGGGGCAGCTTTATCTGGAAGGATGGTTTCACGCGAAACTTCTTCTGGTCCTCGTCCTTTCAGGGCTGCACGGATACTTCATCGGACTCGGCAACAAGGTCGACCGCGTGACTGGAACGGTTCAGGCGAAGACACTTCGGATGCTGAACGAGGTTCCGTTCCTCCTGATGATTGGCATCGTCATCCTCGTGATCATTCGGCCTTTCTGACACGCGCCCCGCCACAATCGCTTGACGCGCGGCCCGTTTCTGACAGATAACCCTCTTGCTGGTTCGCCAAGTCCTTTGGCGCCGCGATGTTTTTTCGCCCGGCCCCTCCCCTTTTGACTTCTAAAGTCCGGATACTGCCCGAATGGCTTCCACGATGCTCGACAACCTTACCAGCGTGACTCTGCGCGAACTCAAGGCGAAGTCGCCTGAGGAACTTCTGGCCTATGCCGAAGAACTTGAGGTCGAAAATGCTTCCTCGATGCGGACGCAAGACATGCTGTTCGCGATCCTCAAGGAGCTCGCCGACAGCGAAGTCGAGATCACCGGCCAGGGAGTTCTGGAAGTTCTCACAGACGGGTTCGGCTTCCTGCGTTCGCCGGAATCCAACTACCTGCCTGGCCCGGACGACATATATGTCAGCCCCGAAGTGCTGAAGAAAGCCAACATCCGCACCGGGGACACTGTCGAAGGCCCGATTGTCGCCCCCCAGGACAGCGAGCGTTATTTTGCCCTCACCGATGTGAGCCGTATCAATTTCGAGGAACCGGAGAAGGCCAACAAGAAGGTCCACTTCGACAACCTCACCCCCCTCTATCCGGAACAGCGTCTCAAGATGGAGAGCCGCGATCCGACCAAGAAAGACCGCTCCGGCCGGGTCATCGACATCGTCTCCCCGATCGGCAAGGGCCAGCGCGCCCTGATCGTCGCGCCGCCACGGACGGGTAAAACGGTTCTGATGCAGAACATCGCCGCCGCGATAGAAGAGAATCATCCCGAATGCTATCTCATCGTCCTGCTGATCGACGAGCGCCCTGAAGAAGTGACGGACATGCGCCGCACCGTGAAGGGCGAGGTGGTTGCCTCAACCTTTGACGAGCCGGCAACACGCCACGTCCAGGTTGCCGAGATGGTCATCGAAAAGGCGAAGCGCCTTGTCGAGCACAAGCGCGATGTCGTCATCTTGCTCGACTCGATCACGCGTCTGGGCCGTGCCTACAATACGACCGTCCCCTCCTCCGGCAAGGTTTTGACCGGCGGTGTGGACGCCAACGCGCTGCAGCGCCCGAAGCGCTTCTTTGGCGCCGCGCGCAACGTTGAAAATGGGGGCTCACTCACAATTGTTGCCACCGCGCTGATCGATACCGGCAGCCGCATGGACGAAGTGATCTTCGAAGAGTTCAAAGGCACGGGTAACTCCGAGGTCGTTCTCGACCGGAAGATTGCCGACAAGCGTACCTTCCCGGCGATCGACATCATGAAGTCGGGCACGCGGAAAGAGGAACTCATCACGCCCCAGGACCAGCTGTCGAAAATCTACATCCTTCGCCGCATCTTGGGCCCTATGGGCGCCAACGATGCCGTGGACTTCCTGCTCGACAAGCTAAAGCAAACGAAGACCAACGACGAATTCTTCGAAGCGATGAAAAACTAGAGGCAGGACCAGATGGCCGCGCGCGACACAATCTGCGCTCTGGCTTCCGGCTCGCCGCCTTCGGCCATTGCCGTCCTTCGGATTTCCGGTCCCGGTGTCTCCGGGATCGCAGCCTGGATGCTGGCGTGCGGTTTGCCGGAACCGAGGCGCACCTCTCTTACATATGTATATGACGCAACTGGCACGCTGATCGACCAGGGCCTCGCGCTCTACGCCAAGGCCCCGCAGTCCTATACCGGCGAAGACACTCTGGAGCTTTACCTGCATGGTGGGCCGGCGGTCATAGACCATGCTCTCCGCGCGCTTACCTCCACTCCCGGCGTGCGCCTCGCCGAACCGGGAGAATTCACCCGCCGGGCATTCGAGAACGACAAACTCGATCTCACAGAAGCCGAAGGCGTAGCCGATATTATCGAAGCCGAAACCGGCGCCCAGAAGGCCCAGGCTCTTCGCCAGCTCGGTGGCGGCCTCACCGAAATTTATGATGGCTGGCGCGATGCACTGACCGGCGCGCTCGCTCTCGTCGAAGTCATGATCGACTTTCCGGATGAAGGCGATGTTCCGCTCGACACCCTTCGCCCAATCCTTGAGCTGCTGGACAAGGTAATTGCAGAGATCGAAGCCGCGATCGGGGACCGGGGTGTGGGCGAGCGGATCCGGGATGGTTTCCGCATCGCTATTGTCGGCCCGCCGAATGCCGGCAAGTCCTCCATCCTAAACCGGCTCGCCCGCCGCGAAGCCGCCATCGTAACTGATATTGCCGGGACCACGCGCGACATTGTCGAGGTCCGCGTTATCCTCGGCGGCCAGGTCGTGTGGATTGCTGATACGGCAGGGCTGCGCGAAACCGAAGATGTAGTCGAAGCCGAAGGGGTCCGCCGCGCGCGGCGCGCTGCCGCCGAAGCCGATCTACGCATCCACGTCATCGATGGCGCAGCCCCCTCCCCTACCCCGGGGCCGGTCGAATCCCAGGACATCGTCGTCTTCAACAAGGCCGACGCGTGCCCGGCGGTCCTTGCGCCCGATGGCGCGCTGCAGGTTTCGGCGGCGACCGGCGAAGGCATAGACACGCTTGAATCCTGGATCGCGCGCTTTGTCTCCGGCCGCGCCGCTTCTGTCGAAGCTCCTGTCATCACGCGTGCTCGCCACCGAGAGAAACTCGCCGCCGGCCTCATGAGCCTAACCGCCGCGAGGGTGGCTCTTGCTGATGATGCCGGCGCCGAACTCGCCGCCGAAGACATCCGCATGGCCCTTCGCCAGCTCTCCTCGGTGATCGGCAAGATCGATGTCGAGGACGTGCTCGGCGCGGTCTTTTCCCGCTTCTGCATCGGAAAATGACCCCTAGGGTTTGGCGCCCTCCGGCGTTATATACCCGCCTCTAGCTGCGCTTAAGGGTTGGTTAATGCCGGACTTCCCGGATTTCGACGTTATTGTCATTGGCGGCGGCCATGCCGGCTGTGAAGCGGCTGCCGCCTCTGCCCGCTTTGGCGCGCGCACAGCGCTCATCACCCACAAGCGCTCGACTATCGGCGAGATGAGCTGCAACCCCGCAATCGGTGGTCTCGGCAAGGGTCACCTTGTCCGCGAGATCGACGCACTTGATGGAGTCATGGGGCGTCTCGCCGACAAGGCGGGCATCCAGTTCCGGATGCTGAACCGGTCCAAGGGTCCTGCCGTCTGGGGCCCCCGCGCTCAGATCGATCGCAAACTCTACCGCGAAGCGATGCAGGCCGAGCTGGCCGACTATCCCAACCTCACGATCATCGAAGACGGCGCCGAAGACCTCATCGTCGAGGGCGGCGCAATTGAGGGTGTCATCGGGCTCACCGGCCAGCGCTATGGCGCGGCCAAGGTCGTGATCACGACGGGTACCTTCCTGAAGGGCGAAATCCATATTGGCGCCAAACGCCTCCCTGCCGGCCGGATTGGCGAAGCGCCAGCCATTGGCCTTTCCGACCGGCTCTACTCCATCGGACTCCCGATGGGCCGTTTGAAGACCGGCACGCCCGCCCGCCTCGATGGCCGGACCATCCATTGGGACCGGCTCGAGATGCAGCCGGCTGATGATCTGCCGATCCCGTTCTCCTTCCTCAGTTCGGAGATCACGGTGCCCCAGGTCCAATGCGGCATCACCTGGACCACGCCTGAAACCCACTCGATCATCGAAGCTCATATGAGCGAGTCGGCGGTTTATTCAGGCGCCATCTCCGGGCGTGGGCCACGCTATTGTCCTTCCATCGAGGACAAGGTGAACCGCTTCGGAGACCGCGACCGGCATCAGGTCTTCCTGGAGCCCGAGGGCCTGGACGATAACACTGTCTATCCGAACGGCATCTCCACCTCGCTCCCCGAAGACGTCCAGGAGACATTTATCAGAACGATCCCCGGTCTTGAGGACGTGGCCATCCTTCAGCATGCCTATGCCATCGAATACGATTATGTCGATCCGCGTGCGCTCAGCCCCGCTCTGGAAGTCAAACTCTTGCCGGGCCTTTACCTGGCCGGCCAGATCAACGGCACGACCGGATATGAAGAAGCCGGTGCCCAAGGCCTCATGGCGGGTCTCAATGCGGCGCGCGCCGCTGCCGGAAACGAGCCCGTCATCTTCGATCGCGCTGAAGCCTATATCGGCGTTCTGATCGACGACCTTGTCACGCGCGGCGTGACTGAACCCTATCGGATGTTCACTTCGCGCGCTGAGTACCGTCTCGCCCTGCGCGCGGACAATGCGGATCAGCGGCTCACTCAGCGCGGAATAGAGGCGGGCGTTGTGGGTGAAAGGCGGGCCGGAATGTTTCACGTGAAACATCGGGCTCTGGAATCGGCCCGTACACGTCTCAAATCGCTCAATCTCAGTCCGGCCGCTGCCGTGAAGAATGGTTGGTCCGTCAATCAGGATGGCCGGGTCCGCTCGGCCTGGGAGTATCTCTCTTACAAGGAGATCACCTTTGCCCATCTGACCGCAGTCTGGCCGGAGCTTTCCGACCTGCCGGCCGACATTGCTTCACAGATCGAGATCGAAGCGCTTTACTCGGCCTATCTTGATCGCCAGGCCGACGACGTCGCCGCGCTTCGCCGGGATGAAGCGCTCAGCATCCCCGCAGATCTGGATTTCGATCTCATCGGCGGCCTCTCCAATGAGGTCCGCCAGAAACTCAAAGCGGTCCGGCCGGGCACACTTGGTCAGGCCGCCCGGATCGAAGGCGTCACACCAGGGGCACTGACGGCGCTACTCGGGCATGTCCGCCGCGTCCGCAAAGCAGGGTAGCAGATGACAGGGCAAGACGACCGCGCGGCCTTCCTGGCCGCCAACGATGTTTCACGTGAAACATTGGACCGCCTCGGCCAGGTGATCGCCACACTCGATGTCTGGCGCCAGAAGAGCAATCTCATTGGTCCGAAAGAATGGCCGCAGATTTGGACCCGGCATGTCGGCGACTCATGGCAGCTTCTCGATCATATTGCTCAAACCGCCCGCGTCGTTGATCTCGGATCCGGCGCCGGCTTTCCAGGACTCATCATCGCTGCGGCGCGCCCATCGGGTCACGTGACCATGGTCGAAAGCGTTGGAAAGAAGTGCGCCTTCCTGCGCGCGGCCATAGACGCTGCCGGTCTGCCCGCATCCGTGCATCAGGGCCGCGTCGAAGCAGCGCCACTGATTTCTGCGGAATTCGTCACGGCGCGCGCATTTGCGCCCATGCCGGAACTCCTTGATTATGCTGCGCCCTGGCTTCGGAAAGGTGCGGTTGGCGTCTTCCCGAAAGGCGAACGCTGGAAAGAGGAATTGACTGCGGCTAGGCAAAGATGGAATTTCGCTTATGAAGCGATTCAAAGTCGCTCTGGTGGGTCAGGCGTCATCTTGATTGTCAGGGAGGTGTCTCGTCGTCATGACTAGGCCCAGAATTTTTGCCGTGGTGAACCAAAAGGGTGGGGTCGGAAAGACCACGACCTCGATCAACCTCGGAACAGCCCTCGCCGCCGTCGGCCGCCGCGTTCTCATCGTCGACTTCGACGCTCAGGGAAACGCGTCCACCGGCCTTGGCATTTCACGTGCCGACCGTCTCATGACCTCCTACGATCTGGTCGTGGACCGGGTGGCGCTCGAAGAGGCGGTGCTGTCCACCATCGTTCCGCGCCTCGACATCGTGCCGGGCGATGAAAACCTGTCAGGCGTCGAAACCGAGCTCGCTGGGGATGCCCACCGGTCCTACCGGCTCAAGGAAGCACTTCATTCCTACATCGACCGGGTCGAGCAGGGCGGACTCGTCAAGTATGACTATGTCCTGATCGATTGCCCGCCATCCTTGTCGGCTTTGACGCTCAACGCAATGACGGCAGCTGACGCTTTGCTTGTACCGCTGCAGTGCGAGTTCCTTGCCCTCGAGGGTCTCTCTCAGCTTTTGCGCACTGTTGAAGTCGTCCGCTCCGGTCTCAACCCGACGCTCGAGATCCAGGGCGTCGTTCTCACTATGTATGACCGCCGCAACAGCCTCTCCGATCAGGTCGCCAATGAAGTGCGCGCCTTCTTCGGAACAAAGGTCTACAACACCGTCATTCCGCGCAATGTCCGCCTATCCGAGGCGCCGTCCTTCGGCAAGCCGGCGCTCCTCTATGATTACCGTTGCCCGGGCAGCGAAGCCTATATCCGCCTCGCCTCCGAAGTCCTGCAGCGGGAGAAGGCGAGGGCGGCATGAGTGATCCGGCAGAAGACAATCGTGGGCGCCCCAGCCGCCTAGGCCGGGGGCTCTCTGCGCTCATCGGTGAAGTCGAGGCGATGAATGTCCGCCCGGCTGCGCAGCCTGCAGCCCAGGTCGAGGCAGGCGCCGCTGCGCCACCGGCCGCACCAGGCCAGGGGACGAGCGAGATCGCGCTCGACCTGATCCGCCGCAATCCGGCCCAGCCGCGGCGCACCTTCACCGAGGAAAACCTGCGCGAGCTTGCCGACTCGCTCAAAGCAAAGGGCGTCCTTCAGGCGATCCTTGTCCGTCCCGATCCAAAGGAAGAGGGCAAGTACCAGATCATCGCGGGGGAACGCCGCTGGCGCGCGGCTCGTATGGCAGGGCTCTCGTCCATTCCGGCGGTTGTCCGCAACGTCGATGAGCTCGAACTCCTGGAGATCGGCATCATCGAGAACGTCCAGCGCTCCGATCTCAACCCGATCGAGGAGGCCGAGGCCTATGACGCGCTGATGAAGCGTTTCGGCCGGACCCAGGAAAGCCTCGCTTCCAGCGTCGGCAAGAGCCGCGCCCATATTACAAACACGCTCCGCCTGCTCCAGCTTCCGGAGAGCGCGCGCACTCATGTCCGCGAAGGCCGGATCAGTGCCGGCCACGCCCGGGCCGCGCTGGGCGCTCCCGATCCAGAAGCCCTCATCGAGCTGGCAGTGGATAAGGGTCTCAGCGTCCGCGAGGTTGAGGCCCGTGCCCGCGACGCGCGCAGCAACGCGCCGATCGAAACGAAGTCGATGGACAGCTTTGTCCCGCCAGTGAAGGACATCAACACCGAAGCGCTCGAGGCCGACATCAGCCGCACGCTCGGGCTGGATGTTGATATCCGTCATGGACGGAACGGCGGCGAGATCCGGATCAAGTACCGCGACCTCGAACAGCTCGACGAAGTTTGCCGCCGCCTGACCGCTAAGCGCCGTACGGCGGAGTAGCGTCCAGGCGGGCTTTCTGAATAAATAATCCGTTAACGAACTTTTTCGGCAACCCGGGCCAGATCGTTTATCAGCAGACGGATAACCGGATCTCCCGTAGGCCCGGACAGCTTGATCTGGCGCTCGGCATCATGAATACGCTCCATCACGCGCATAAGGCGCCGTGCCGGCCATTTGCCGAGCCGGGCCCGGTAAGCGGGCCATTCATTCGGCCAGATCGGCGGGCGCAGATATTTTCCGGGATTGGCATCCCCGCCCGCAATCTTTTCATGCGCGCTCAGCATCCGGACGACTTCCATCTGCAGGGAGCGGAGAATCGAGATGCCGCTTGTTCCGTTCTCAGTGAGTTTGTCGAGCGCTGTCTGGGCCTCGCCCGGCAGGCCATCAAGCGTTGCGCTGATGGCGCCGGAGATTGCCTGCTTCACATCCGTCGCGGAAAGTGCGCGCACGTCTTCCAGGGTCAGCGGCCGGCTAAGGCCGCGGGCATAGAGGGCAAGCTTCTCGATCTCCGAATTGGCGAGGGCGCGGTGTCCGGGTAAATCGCCCACGAACGCGTCCAGGGCAGGGGGGTCTATGACGGCCCCTTCGGCGAGCAGCGCGGTCTTCACCCGGCTCGCGACATCGGCTTCCTCTTCAGCGAAAAGCTGCAGGCACGCAGCCCGCCGCGCGCCTTCAACCGCCCCGCGGAGTTTGGACTTTGCCGGAAGGCTGCCCGCTTCGATGATCAGCTTGGTCGCAAACCGCCCCGGGTCTGCGTCACCCATCTCGATGGCTTCCCCGAGCAGGGCGGCAATCTTGTCGCCGCTCGTGCGTACGCGCACCGCCCTTGCATCTCCCAAAAGCGAGACCGCTTCGAGGGCGTCGAACAGCAGGGCGGGTTCTTTCTTGATGGCATCGTCGTCGAGGAGCGTGACATCCATGCCCTGCTTGCCGCCCCATCCTGCGATCAGGGCCTGTCCGGCATCATAGGCTAGGCCTTCATCTTCACTGAAGGCGAGCACGGCCCAGACTTCCGGATCAGGCCGCCGGGCGAAACCTTCCGCCGCGCGCCCCTTGTGCAGCATCAGGCGCCCGTGAATTTCAGGCGGATGTCATCGGCAATCTGTTTGGCCAGTACCCGCATCGCCCGGTCCCCGGCATTGGTCTGTGCGGCGATATCGCCATAGGGCGAGTCTGGAACAAGGAAGCCGGTCTCCACTGAGGAGCGTCCGGTCATGCTGGTATTCTCGCCCTCAAGCCGGTAAACGCCCGTCGCAAGCATGCTGGAGCGCGAGGCGGCACCATCAGGCTGAAGGGCGAGGCGGCTGAGATTGCTGTCAAGATTGACCGTCAGCGTCACCTTCTCCGTCAGCCCGGGAACACCGATGGCCAGCTCCTGCTGAAGCGCGCGGCGAAGCATGTGCCCCTGGCGTCCATCAATGGCAGCCACCTCGATCAACCCGCCTTCGGCATATTTCCCGTTGACCGGTGCATAGACCGGCTGGAAGCCGCAGGCGGCCGTGAATACGAGCAGGAGGGCAGTCAGGACGAACTTCATGAGACCACGATATTCACAATCCGGCCGGGCACAACAATCGTTTTCTTCACGCTCTTGCCCTCGATGAAGGAGGCCACCTCAGGCAGCGCCTTGGCCGCGGCTTCCACATCACCGGCTGCCATATCCTTCGCCACGGTGATTTCCGCGCGCCGCTTGCCGTTCACCTGAACCGCCAGCGTCACGGTATCGTCCACCACCAATGAAGCATCCACCTCCGGCCAGCTTGCCTGTGAAACAAGGTCTGTCTCGCCAAGGCGCTCCCAGCAGGCTTCGGCCAGGTGCGGCATGAACGGCACGAGGCAGCGCGCCAGCATGCCGGCGCCCTCAGCCCGCGCGCCGACGGTCGCCGGATCGCTCTCGGCTTTCTTCAGCGTGTTCACCCATTCATGCACCGTCGCGATGGCGGAGTTGAACCGGAACTCGTCGATCGCCCGGTCGATCGCGGCGACCGCCCTGTGGTTTGCCTTGCGCAGGGCCACCGACGCCTCGTCGCTCCCCGGGGCAGGGAAGGGGCCCGTTTCCGGCAGGGCATCGACGAACGACCAGATACGCTGCACAAACCGCGCCGCGCCCTCGGCGCCAGACTGTGTCCATTCGACATCCCGTTCGGGCGGAGAATCCGAAAGCACAAACCAGCGCGCCACATCGGCTCCATAGGTGGCGACGATGGCGTCGGGGTCGACCGTGTTCTTCTTCGACTTCGACATCTTCTCGATGGCGCCGACCTTGACTGGAAGCCCGGTCGCAATCTCGATCACCTGGCCGTCCTTCCGTTCGATGGCGGTGGGCTCCAGCCATGTTCCAGCCTCGGACTTGTAGGTCTCGTGCGTCACCATACCTTGCGTGAAGAGGCCGGCAAATGGTTCGCCGGTCGGCAGGTCCAGTTCGCCCACATCCCGCATCGCGCGCGAAAAGAATCGTGAATAGAGAAGGTGGAGCACAGCATGTTCCACCCCGCCGATATACTGGTCAACGGGCAGCCAGTAAGCGCGCTCCTCGGGATCGGCCACGCTGGCAAAGCGCGCATAATACCAGGAGCTGTCCACGAACGTGTCCAGCGTATCGGTCTCGCGCCGCGCCGCCTTGCCACATCTGGGGCAATTCACATGCTTCCAGTCCGGGTGCCGGTCCAGCGGGTTTCCGGGCACATCAAACGTCACGTCCTCGGGCAGGCGCACGGGAAGATCTGTCTCCGGAACACCCACGACCCCACAATCCTCGCAATGGATCACCGGGATCGGGCAGCCCCAATAGCGCTGGCGCGAAACGCCCCAGTCGCGCAGGCGGTAGTTCACCTTGCCCTGGCCCTTGCCGGCGCTTTCAATCCTCACAATTGCGGCGCGCTTGGCGTCCTCGATGGAGAGGCCATCAAGGAAACCTGACTTATATATATGTCCGGGTCCGGTATAAGCCTCGGTGCTGACTTCAAACGTTGCTGCGTCTGCACCCGACGGCAGAACCACCGGAAACACGTCCAGCCCGAACTTGCGGGCAAAGTCGAGGTCGCGCTGGTCATGCGCCGGGCAGCCGAAGATGGCGCCGGTGCCGTATCCCATCAGCACGAAGTTCGCGATCCAGACCGGCACCGTCCGTCCCGGCTCGAACGGATGGGCAACTGTCAGCCCGGTATCAAAGCCCAGCTTCTCTGCTTTCTCGATGGCTTCCTCGCTGGTGCCGATCTGCGCGCATTTCGCCCGGAACGCCTGCAGCGCGTCCGATTGTTCCGCCAGCTGAAGTGTCAACGGATGATCCGGTGAGAGCGCCACAAAGCTCGCGCCGAACAGCGTGTCTGGCCGCGTGGTGAAAACGCTGATGCCTTTCTCGAAGCCGGCGGGCGCCGCCCCGTCAAAGGCAAACGTCATCTCAAGGCCTTCGGACCGGCCAATCCAGTTGGCCTGCATCGTGCGAACCTTTTCCGGCCAGCGCTCCAGCTCCTGAACCGCTTCCAGAAGGTCATCCGCATACGCAGTAATCTTGAAGAACCACTGGGTCAGCTCGCGCTGTTCGACGGGCGCGCCCGAGCGCCAACCGCGCCCGTCGATCACCTGCTCATTGGCAAGCACAGTGTTGTCCACCGGGTCCCAGTTCACTTTCGAGGCCTTGCGATAGACAAGGCCCTTTTCCATCAGCTTCAGGAACAGGGCCTGCTGGGCGCCGTAATATTCGGGATCACAGGTCGCAAACTCCCGGCTCCAGTCCAGCGACAGGCCGAGCTTCTTGAACTGCGCCTTCATCGAGGCGATGTTTGAATAGGTCCATTTGCCTGGATGCACCTTGCGTTCCATCGCTGCGTTTTCCGCCGGCATGCCGAACGCGTCCCATCCCATCGGGTGGAGCACATTATAACCCTTGGCGCGCTTGTGGCGGGCAACCACATCGCCCATCGCATAATTGCGCACATGGCCCATGTGCAGGCGGCCGGAAGGGTAGGGGAACATCTCCAGTACGAACGCCTTGGGCGCACCGGGTGCCTCGGCGGGCGACCGGGTCCGGAATATGTCGGCCTGTTCCCAGGCCTCACGCCAGTGGGGTTCCGCTGTTTGCGGGTCATAACGGGTGGCCATCTGCGGCTCCCTTGAAAGGCATTGAAGCGTTACGGGCGATTAACGGCGCTTTAGCCGATCTGCGAGGTTCGTAGAAGTCGCGCTCGTTCAAGAATCTTGTTTTCCAGCTGGATTGCCGTTTCCGGATCGGCTTCGGCATCCGTCCACTGGCCCTCGGTGTTCACCTGCCGGTAAACCGTCACCTTCACGCCGTCGGCGCGCAGGCGGGAGTCGAGGATGAATACAGTTGCCTTGACCCGCTCGTTCGGGGCGTCCGGAAAGGTCTTCCAGTCATAGGCAATGATGCCGCCGATCGGGTCGGTCGTCTGGATGGGAAGCGTGTCCATCGTATCCAGCGTGGCGCGCCACAGGAACGGGTTCGATGCGCCGACCGACTGGACCACCTGAGGGCCATCATTGGCTCCGCTGCGCGATTGGCAGCCAGAAACGAGCAGCAGGCCGGTAAAGGCGGCAGTGAGGATCGGCTTGATCATGTTCATTTTCCGCGTGCAATTCCTTGTTGACGGGCCGTGTATAACAAGGGGGTTGTGGCCTCGCCAGTATTGATATGCGCATGGCTGTTTCCGCCATGCTGCCCGGAAGGGAGAAACATCCGATGCTTAACGCTCGCCTGTTCTGTCTCGCGCTGACGGCGCTTGCGCCTGCCGCCGCCGCACAGGATGTCTGGGATGATCCCGGCGGGGTCGAAACGGATGTCAGCTTCAGCGGCGCTTTGGTCGTCGCCCCAGAGGCAGACGAGTTTGCCCTTGGCTTCGCAAAGGCAGGTCTCTCCCTCAACTATGTCCTGATGAGCGGGGCCGAGATCGGCGCGGTGGCGAGCCTCGAAGCCCAGTTGGACCACCCAGCGCGGGCCGGTTTCAGCGGCGTTTTCTCCTCTGTTGCCGGGGCAGGGGACGCCCCGGGCGGTGCGTTCAGCGGCCTTGCCCGCGGCCCGGCAGCAGAAGACGCAGACCTGCGCTTCAGCCTTGAGACTGCCTTCATCTATATAGACGGCGGATATGGCGAAGCGCGCCTAGGCGCAGATGACGGCATCTCCACCCGCTTCTTTGAAGGCGGGCCTGTCCTCTTTGCCCATGCCGGTCTCGTCAATCCCGCGCTCGATCACTCAGGCGAGGTCATTGCCCGCACAGATCATGATCTCACCGGCCCCGCCGCCAAGTTCAGCTACGCCACCCCCCGCATCCTTGGCCTGCGGGCCGGGGTATCCTACACGCCCGAAGCTGATCGCCGCGGCCTTGACCGGGATCCGGCACGCAGCCTCCCCGGCGCCCCCCTGCCAGAGATTGAGAACGCTTTTGAAGTTGCCCTCAACCTCTCCCGCCGCCTGCCGCAAAGCGGCGTGCGCCTGCGCGCCGGTGCCGCCTACAGCCAGGCCAGCACGCGTTATCCAGCCGGCCCCACGCTCTACGGTGATGTTGAAACCTGGTCGGCGGGCGCCTCGGCAGAATTCTCGCAATTCCGCATCGGCGGCAGTTATCTGGAATCGAACAATGGTGTTTCCGGCCGGCCGGGCGATTATTCCGCCTGGGCCGTCTCCGCTGCCGTCCCCTTCGGCAAGATCGAGGCAGTCGCAGAACTCGCCGGCGCAGAAGATGACGCTGCCCGCCTCACAAGTGACAGCTGGCAGCTGGGTCTTGCCTGGTCCCCGGATGACGCCTGGCGCTTTGCCGCGGGCTGGCGCGAGGTGGATACTGAAAGCTCGATACCTGGACTTCCCCTGGCCGCCCGCGAAGGGCGAAGCAGCGGCATTGTGATCGAAATCACACGATCCCTGTAAATCCCCGATTTTTCAGAATGTTAATCTTCCATTAAGCGGCCTCCCTCACTATCGTCTCTGGTTGGGAGCCATCATGCGCGCAGATATCGTCCTTTCCTTTGCCTTAGCGGCTGCAGCTTTTGCGCTGCCGGCTGTTTCGCAGGAACGCGTGACGGGCGACGCGATTCGCGTGGAAGCACCCACCCTCTCGGAAACCAATTCGGCCCGTTCTGAATGGTATCGCCAATTCTCCGAAGGCAAGTCGCCTGAATCCCGACTCCAATGGCAGGCAGAGCCCAATCAGGACTTCTCGGTCCAGATCGGCAAGGATTCCCGCTGGCAGCTAAATCTCGACAAGGTCACCCGCCCGGGTGAGACCTACCTCCCACGTGAGGAAGTCCAGGCCGGCGCAACCTTCCGCATTACGCCCCGCCTCTCGGTTGGCGGTGAAGTGCGCATCGGCGCAGAAGAGCTCGACTCCTCAACCCGCTGGGAAAACCAGGAAGTCGAAGCCGGTATCCGCCTGAAGTCCGCCTTCAAGTTCTGATCCACTGACCCTCGCATGTTTGCTGGCGGCTCCTTCCTGGCCGCTTCATCCTTTTTCGTCATCCGTTTGGACCCCGAAACACTTCCACCCGTCAATCGCGGCCAGTCCGGCCGCCTTCGCAATTGAGAGCCCATTATCTGGATTCACGCCTCCAAGCGCGTAGACCGGGTAGGGCAGGGCGGCCACCAGCTTTCGAAAGCGCAGCGCGCCGATGGGATCTTCCGCGCTCGTGCTGCGCGACGGGAACACGGCCGAAAAAAGGATCGCATTGATCGGAAATGGCCGGAAATGGCTGGGATTGTCCCCGAAATGGCCGCTCATTGTCTGGATTTCGAACCGCCCGCGCCACTTGCGGGATGTTCCCGCCATCCGCGCAGGCCAGTGCACCCCGTCCGCGCCGATCTTAGCGGCCAGCGCAGCATCTGCCCCGATCAGGAAGAAAATCCCCCGCTTCCGGCAGAGTTTCAGCAGCCGTCGCGCCACCGCTTCTCGGCCATCCGCCCCGAAATGCCGGTAGATCACCCCCCAACCAGACGGCAGCCAGGCCGCAATGGTCTCCGGGTCGGGCGTCCGCTGCGGATCAGTCAGGAAAAACGCTGGCGGCAATCCCACTGGCAAATGCCGCGCGGCAATGCGCGCCGCCATCCTCGCCTTGCGCCGCTGCCGGGATTGGGGTTTCTCACTCATCACCATGACTGATAACCTGAACCAGGACATTGCCAACCGCCGCGTCGCTATCCTCGCTGCGCTGGCGGCCGCGCACGATCCTGCGCCAGAGCTCATCGCGGTCTCCAAATCCCAGCCGGACGAGGCCATCGAAGCCATTCTCGCAGCCGGACAGCGGGTTTTTGGCGAAAACCGGGTCCAGGAAGCCCAGCAGCACTGGGACCACCGGCGGCTAAGCCATCCGGGCCTCATCCTTCACCTCATTGGTCCCCTGCAGTCTAACAAGGCGGCTGATGCTGTTCGCCTGTTCGATGTCATCCAGACGCTCGACCGAGAGAAACTCGCCGGCGCGCTCGCTGATGCCATGGAAAAGGAAGGCCGCCGTCCTAAGCTCTTCATCCAGGTGAACACCGGCGAAGAGCCTCAGAAAGCAGGCGTTTTCCCCTCAAAGGTCGGCTATCTTCTCCGCTATGCGCGGGAAGAAGCGGGCCTGGCAGTCGAGGGCCTGATGTGCATTCCGCCCGTCGATGAACCTGCCGGTCCCCATTTCGCCCTCTTGAAAAAGATCGCTCACGATTATGGCTTGCTGAGCCTCTCGATGGGCATGAGCGGGGATTACGAACTTGCTGCCCGCTATGGCGCCACCCATGTCCGCGTCGGCACGGCCCTGTTCGGCGACCGGGCAAAAGCCTAGGCGCCTATCTCAAGGGTCGAGCCGCCCTCAAGGTGCCGCAACACCTCGCGAAGATCGCCCTCCGCCAGGGCCACGCAGCCTTCGGTAGGCACATAATCTGGCCGCGCCACATGCAGGAAAATCGCGCTGCCCTGTCCTGATACCGGCGGATCGTCATTATATGCCAGCTGCACGACCAGGTCGTAGACCCCGTCCTCCCGCCACATCCGCTCATGGCTGGCAGGGAAGGGGAGGGTCACCAGGCGGTTATAGGCGCGGTGCCCGGGCGCGTCGCACCAGCCATCGTCCGGCCGCAGGGCAATCGCCGGAATACCGGTTTCCGGCGCAGGGCCCTTGTCAGGCCGGTACCAGACCCGGCGCACGGGCCAGATGCCGATTGGCGAGGCGCCGTCGCCCTCGCGCTTCTCGCCGGCCGCCTTCACGCCCCCCTTGCCGAGCGCGCAGCGCACCGAAAGGCCATGCCCCTGTAAGCGTCCCCCCGAAAAGGCAATGAAATGCGCCATGGGATCCGTCCTCCCGTTCTTGTTATTGGCTAATCAGGTGCCACCTTTCTATGCAAGCGATTGGCGTGATCAGCGCAGCGAAGGGTGAGAAAACAAACATGAGTGCAAGGAAGTTCATTCTGATCGTCGATGACGAGGAAGATCTGCGCGAAACCCTTGCCGAGCAGTTCGAGCTCAGCGACGGATTTTCAGCCCTTACCGCCGCTTCCGGCGAGGAAGCCCTTCGAAAGGCCTCCGAAGAGCGCATCGACCTGGTGATCCTCGATGTCGATATGCCCGGCATGAATGGCCGCGAAGTCTGCCGCCAGCTGCGCGAGAAGGGCATTCGTGTCCCGGTCATCATGCTGACGGGCCGATCGGGCGAAAGCGATACGGTCGCAGGCCTTGAGGCCGGGGCGAACGATTATGTCGCCAAGCCCTTCAGCTTTGCCGTCCTCCTTGCCCGGGTCCGCTCCCAGCTGCGCAGCTTCGAGCAGACCGAAGACGCAACCTTCGACATCGGCCCCTATGAGTTCCGCCCGTCCACCAAGGTGCTGCGCACAAAGGAAGGCCGCCGCATCCGGCTCACGGAGAAAGAAACCGAGATCCTCAAATACCTCTACAGGGCAGGGGGCAAGCCGGTCGCCCGCGAGACGCTGCTCGCAGAGGTCTGGGGCTACAACGCAGCCGTCACCACCCACACGCTGGAAACCCACATCTACCGCCTCCGCC
The DNA here is from genome assembly GCF_018402285.1 of Hyphomonas sp. Taxonomy (GTDB): domain Bacteria; phylum Pseudomonadota; class Alphaproteobacteria; order Caulobacterales; family Hyphomonadaceae; genus Hyphomonas. The sequence goes on from NZ_JAGYJH010000003.1 coordinate 188,973, forward strand.
AGAAGGTCGAGCCCGATCCCTCCAACGCCCAGCTCCTGCTGACTGATACCGGCGGCTACCGCCTCAGGCCTTGAGCGTCAGGCTGACCGGCGCATGATCGGATGGTTTCCATCCCCCGCGCCAGATGGGGTGGATCATATAGGAACCGACCTGCACGTCCTCCATCGCTAGCTTGTTAGCCCAAATATGGTCGAGTCGGCGGCCCCGGTTGGAAGCGGCCCAGTCAGCCGCGCGGTAGCTCCACCAGGTGTAGAGCTTTTGATGATCGGGCACGGCGAGCCGGGCAATGTCCTCAAACCCGGCTGACTTGCGCGAATCTTCCAGGCGCCCGGTTTCCTCGGGCGTATGGGACACGATGCCGAGCAGTTGCTTGTGCGACCAGACATCGTTCTCATGCGGCGCAACATTCAGATCGCCTACCAGGACGCGCTTCACGCCCTTCTTGAGCTTCTTGTAGCCCGGGCCGAGCCGGTCCAGGAAATCGAGCTTGTGGGCAAACTTGTCATTGGCGTCCGGGTCGGGAACATCCCCGCCCGCTGGCAGGTAGATGTTGTGGATCTCGAGGCCTGAAGGCAGCCGCGCAGCGATCACCCGCGCATGGTTTTCCCGGCATAGATCAGGCGTATCCACCAGCTCCAGCGGCAGGCGCGAAGCGATCGCCACCCCGGCATGGCCTCCCCGCTGGCCGCGCATCACAACATAGGGCAGACCCATGTCCTTGAAGGACTTCAGCGGAAACTCGCCGTCCTGACATTTGGTTTCCTGCAGGCACACCACGTCTGACCCTTCCGCCGCCACGAAGGCTTCGACATTCGGCGCCCGCAGGCGAACCGAGTTGATGTTCCAGGTCGTGATCTTGATCGGGCGGGTCATGCCCCTCGCTAACACCTGCCTCTGAAACGTCAACGCGCCCGAACGCGGGGAGTTCGGGCGCGCCGGACGCAGGTGCATGCGTCTTGATGTCCGGATGTCGCGCACCCGGTTCGGCGGAGGAAGGTATCGCAGCGGGGGGTCGGTGCTGCGCAGTTTCCTATCGTCGATGTGTCATTTATGTCACGGCGAGCAAGTTTCTCCAAATTAACTCGCCGTAACCGCGATCACGCTTTCGTGTCAGTTGTTGTCGAAATCCCGCAGGATGAACAGGCGCGGATTGAGCTTCGCCCCGGTCTCGACATTCGACAGCATCACCGAGGTGGCTCCGCCGTTGGCATCTGTCGTCCGCCAGCCCACGAGCGAGTTGTCGGCCGCGGCCAGCACGAGGGTCAGGGTGCCCTCCATCTCGCCAGTCTTGTCCTCGACCGTGATGTTGGTGCGCCCGTTGGAGCGGCGCACGTCCAGCACATCGGCCTGGCTTTCAAAGTCCATCCGCTCACTCAGGAGCAGCGACAGCGGGGTCGAGCCCAGTGGCACGCGGTCGGTCGTCTCCAGGTCGGCGTCCTGCAGCGCAACGGTCGTCCCGTCGCTCACCATTAGCAGCGGCACAGGGTCATCATAGTCAAACCGCACCTTGCCGGGGCGCTGCATGGCGAACTGGCCGGTCGACAACGTGCCGTCGGGCGAAGTCTGCTCGAACCGGCCGCGGGCCGTCTTCACGCTCGCCAGCGCCTTGGATGCTTCCTTCAGCACGGCGGCGCGCTCGGCGCCTGACAGTTGCGCGGCCACGGCCGGGGTGGTCACAACTGGGCTTGCCGGCGCCTGTTTCAGGGCCGGTAGCAGGGGAGAGGCCCCGGCAATCATTGCGGCAGCGGCAAGGGGAGCAAAAAAGTTCATCATCGTTCTGGCCTCCTTTAACATGACCATACGGGGAGCAGCGCTACACTTAAGCGCCTGAACCGGGCCTAAACAGGGCCAGCAGCATAAATTCACCTGGCAACTGCGGCTGAGCCGCCCGCCTGCTTGCGCAAGCCGGACTTGCGTCCCATCTTTGCGCCCGAAACAGAGGGAGTTTCCATGAGCAACGCTGCGCTTCAGCACACCAAGGACAGTACAGACCAGGGCTTCATGGCCGATGTCGTGGAGGCATCCATGACCCAGCCGGTGATTGTCGACTTCTGGGCGCCCTGGTGTGGACCCTGCCGCACGCTTGGTCCGATCCTGGAAAAGGTGGTCGAGGGCAAGAAAGGCGCGGTCAAGCTCGTCAAGATCAACACCGAAGAGCACCCCGCCTATGCCGGCCAGCTTGGCGTGCGCTCCATTCCGGCGGTTTACGCCTTTGATAAGGGCCGCCCGGTGGACGGCTTCCTTGGCGCGCTTCCCGAAAGCCAGGTGCGCGCTTTCGTCGAAAAGCTCCTCTCAGGCACCGACGACGCACAGATGATCGCCGAAGCCCTCAAGCAGGCCGACGCCGCCAGCCAGCAGGGCGACATTGCCCTTGCCGCAGAAATTTATGTCGCGATCCTGCAGCAGGAGCCGGAAAACATCGCCGCCATCGCGGGCCTTGCCCGCTGCCACCTTGCCAATGGCGACAAGGAACAGGCCGAAGCCACCCTCGCCATGGTGCCGGAAGCCAAGAAAAACGATTCCACCATCAAGGGCGTGCGCCTTGCCATTGAGATGATGGCCGATGCCCCGCCACCAAGCGAACTCGATGCTGCCCTCACCGCTGTCATGGCGACCCCGGGCGATCACGACAAACGCTTCGAGCTGGCCGAGCAATATGCCGCCGCCGGCAAATACCAGGACGCCGCCGATCACCTCCTGATCATCCTCACCGCCAAGCTCGACTGGGAAGGCGGAAAGGCGAAAGACAAGCTGCTGAAAATCTTCGAGGCCGCCGGCCCGACCGATCCGGTAACGATCGAAGGCCGCCGCCGCCTCTCATCCCTGATGTTCGCGTAAGCTCAAACCTGCCCGCGCCGGGCGAAAGGAAAATCATATGGCGCCGTATCGCAAGACAGCAGACCTGCCTGCGACGCTCGCCGTGTTCCCGCTCCCCGGCGCGTTGGTCTTTCCGCGATGGCAGTTGCCGCTCAACATTTTTGAGCCGCGCTATCTCAACATGATCGATGATGCGATGAGCGGCTCGCGGCTCATTGGCATGGTTCAGGCGCTCGGCGGCCCGCGCCACCAGCCTGCTCTGGCTGAGATCGGCTGCGCCGGGCGTCTCACCGGCTATTCCGAAACGCAGGACGGGCGTTACCTGATCACCCTCACCGGTGTCTGCCGCTTCGCCATTCGGCGGGAGCTTGATGTCACGACGCCTTACCGGCAGGTCACGCCGGACTGGGACCGCTTCGCCCATGATCTCGCCGCCCCGCCGGAAGGGGAGGGAAGCGTGCGCCAGTCCCTCGTCGAAGCGTTCCGCGCCTACGCTGTCGCCAACAGCCTCGAAGCTGACTGGTCGGCGATGGAAGACGCCTCTCTGGAAACCCTTGTTCACGCGCTGGCTTCGGGTTGCCCCTTTACACCGATGGAAAAGCAGGCCCTGCTCGAAGCGCCTACCCTTCCTGAGCGGGCAACCGCCTTGACGGCCCTCCTCGAGTTCGGCAGTGCGCCGGGCGGCGACAGCCAGGTGCAATAGGAACCGGAACATGAGCGAGCTGCCTGAAGATACGCCGCGCGACGAGACAGCTGCCTTCACGCCAAACGGCGTTGATCCACGCCTGCTCGAAATACTGATCTGCCCGGTCACCCGCCAGCCGCTGGCCTATGACCGATCGCGCAATGAGCTTGTCTCGAAGAATGCGCGTCTCGCTTTCCCCATCCGGGGCGGCATACCCATTATGCTGGAAGAAGAAGCCCGCGACCTCGATGAGGATAGCGGCGGCCTGGAAACCCCTTCGCCATGAACGCCCAGTCTTGGCCGGTCAAGCTTGCCTTCCGCGCAGGCGCGCAGGAGCTCCTGGCCGAATTCGAGGATGGCCGCTCGGGCCGCGTGGACTATCGCACGCTGCGCCTGGAAAGTCCGTCTGCGGAAGTCCAGGGCCATGGCGGCGGGCCGAAACCACCCCCGCCGATCGTCCCGGATGATATCCGCGTCGTCAAGGCAGAGCCGGTCGGGCGCTACGCCGTGCGCCTCTTTTTTTCCGACGGCCATTCCAGCGGTCTCTACACATGGAATATTATCCGTGCCCTGACGATCAGAGACTAGAAATTGGGCATTCAACGCATCAGGCTGGGAAGGCTTTCCTGATCGGCGCTCGCCTGCCGGGCAAGGGCCTGGCGCACCGGCGCAATCCTGTTGGCCGCTGTCAGCGCGAGCGACCGCAGCGGCTTGAGCAGCACATTGTCATTGGAGAAGGTCCGGTCGACGGCGTCCATGAAGAGGGCGGTGGAGGCTGAGTCAAACCGGCGCCATTCGCGGTAGCGAGCCAGCACGGTCTCGCTCCCCGGATCAAGGCCCACCTCGCGCGCCTCAAGGATCACATCATAAAGGGCCGCGGCATCCTTGAAGCCGAGATTGAGGCCTTGTCCGGCCAGCGGGTTGATACGCCGCGCCGCGTCGCCCAGCAGCGCCACGCGCGGCCCGGTCATGTCGCGGGCAATCTGCATCACCAGCGGATAGGCGAGCGGCGGCCCGTCCAGCGTCATCGGCCCTGCAAACTCTGCAAACCGCGCGTTCAGTTCAGCCTCGATGGCCTCCACCGGCATCTTCGTCAGCGTCTCGGCGGCACCGGTCTTCATGTACCAGGCAAGGTTGGCCCGGTTGCCGGGCAGGGGAAGGGTCGCAAACGGGCCTTCGGGGGTAAACAGCTGCCGGGCGATCCCGCCATGCGGCCGGGAGAGCTGCACGTCTGCGGCAAACACCGATTTGCCATAGCTGCGCCCTTCAGTGCCGATCCCGGCTGCCTGGCGCACCGCTGACTGCATCCCGTCACACGCTGCAATCAGCGCGCAGCGCACGCGGTCTCCGCCCTCAAGCCGCACCGCTGCGCCAGAGGGGAGGGCGTCATAGCCTGAAAAACGGGCGCCCCGCTTCCAGACGAGACCACTGGTTGCGCCTGCCTGACGGTCGAGCGCGGCCTGCAGCGCGGCGGCCGGCACCAGTTCGCCAAGCGGTTCGCCGCCGCCGTCTGGCAGATCGGTACTGGAGAACGCCGCCCAGGGCGCGCCAAACCAGTGGGTGCCACCATCGACCGCCTCCAGCCCGTTGAGGGGCTCGGTCAGGCCTTCCAGATCGGCCTGAACCCCCGCCGCGCCGAGCATCCGCCAGCTGCCGCGCACAATCGCAAAACTGCGTGTATCTGTAGCAGGCGTGCCTGTTTCCGGGCGCGCATCCACTAGCACGGTGCGCAGCCCGGCCCTGGCAGCCAGAACCGCCAGCAAGGTGCCGACCGGTCCGGCACCGATGACCGCAAGGTCAGCCTCGAGAGGGGCGGGGATCGGAGTGTCTGACATGTAAATCAGGTAGCTCTGGCAGCCCTTCGGGTCCAGTGATGGCGCCCGTTTGGGCGATTGGCCGCATCTCTGCACAAGTTCTGACCAGCATGCGGCTGAATCGGATGCCGCCTTTGCGTCATGTGCGACTTTTCCGGGCAGGCACAATCATATCGCGGTGGGAGAGCGCTGGGGGTCAACCGGGCTCTGCGTGACGAAATGGCAAGTAAGGAGGGGCCAATGGGCCAAATGATTGGACGATGGATCCGCGGGGCGATGCTTGCTCCGCTGGCACTGCTCACCGCAGGCATGGCATTTGCGCAGGAAGATGATGTGGCAGCACGTCTGGCCGCGCTCGAAGAGACGGTGGCCGGAAGCGCCAGCGCCTATGTGGACAACAGCTATCTGTTCCTGATTGGCGGCCTGATCGTCATGTTCATGGCGGCGGGTTTCTGCATGCTGGAGGCAGGCCTCGTGCGTTCGAAGAACGCTGCGATGCAGTCCACCAAGAACGTAACCCTGTTCGCCGTTGCCGGACTGATGTTCTGGCTCACCGGCTACAACCTCGCCTATCCGGGCGATGCGACCCTCTTCAGCGGCCTGTTGCCGACCAATTTCGCCTTCTGGAGCGGCGGGGACGTCTCCCTTGAGTCCGAGAGCGGCTACGCCCCGGCATCTGACTGGTTCTTCCAGATGGTGTTCGTCGCCACTGCCGCCTCGATCGTCTCGGGCACCGTGGCCGAACGCGTCAAGCTTTTCCCCTTCCTCATCTTCACCGCTGTGCTGACCGCCTTCATCTATCCGGTCGTTGCCAGCTGGGAGTGGGGCGGCGGCTATCTCGACAGCGTCTGGAGCTTCTCCGACTTTGCCGGATCGACGCTCGTTCACTCGACCGGCGGCTGGGCAGCCCTGACCGGCGCCATCATCATCGGCGCCCGCAAAGGCAAGTATTTCGGCAGCACGGTCAATCCGATGCCGGGCTCCAACATCCCGCTTGCGGCCCTTGGTACCTTCATCCTGTGGTTCGGCTGGTTCGGTTTCAACGGTGCCTCACAGCTTGCTGCCGGCACCGCTGCCGACATCAATTCGGTCGCCCAGATCTTCGCCAATACAAACATGGCTGCAGTCGGCGGCGTCCTTGCGGCGCTCGTCACCACGGCCATAATGTACAAGGGCAAGATTGACGCCACGATGATCTTCAATGGTGCCATCGGTGGCCTCGTCTCGATCACTGCCGAACCGCTCGCTCCCTCCATGGGCATGTCGGTCGTCATTGGCGCAGTCGGCGGCGTGCTTGTCGTCCTCACGGTGCCGCTGCTCGACAAGTTCAAGATCGACGACGTGGTTGGCGCCATCCCGGCCCACCTTGTCTGCGGCATCTGGGGCACGATGATCGTCCCGCTCACCAACAGCGGCGCCAGCTATGCCGGTCAGGCTGTCGGCGTTGCGCTCACCGCGGTCTTCGTTGTGGTCATCTCCTCGATTGTCTGGCTTGCCCTCAAATTCACGATGGGTGTCCGTCCCAGCGAGGAAGACGAGGAAATGGGTCTCGACCGGGCAGAGATCGGCCTGGAAGCCTACCCGGAATTCTCCAACCGCTGATCCAGCGCTCACAAGAGTAGAATTCCACAGACCATTGGCCCCGGCGGAGCGATCCGCCGGGGCCTTTCACATTCCACGCCTGCGCGAAACCCCTGCCAGAATTGCAGTTTCTTTCAAATTTCACGCAGTCCGTTTGCAGGGCGTTAAGCCTAACAGGGGCAAGGTGAAGGCCCGCACCAGAGCCAAGACGGAGCGTCCTCACCGATGACAGATTATGCCAGCCGCGACGCAGAACTCCGCACGGTCAGTGATCCCGTCTGGAGAATTCTGACAGGCGCTGCCGCGTTCGGCGCCGGCGTCTTCGTGTGCGGCGCTGTCGGCTCCTACACGCCCACCGATCCCAGCTGGAACGCCGCCACCGGCGCGGACATCCAGAACCTCTTCGGATCGGCCGGCGCCGTCTTCGCAGACCTTGCGCGCCAGACCTTTGGCTGGTCGGGTTGGATTGCCGGCCTCGCCTTGATGATCGGCGGCGCGATGCGCGCCGTGCTCGTCGGCAAACCGCGCGTGCGTCGCTGGGTGATGGGCGCTGTCTCGGTGCCGCTCTCGGCCGCCTGCTTTGCGGCCTGGCCTGTGCCTGAATCCTGGCCGCTGAGCGCCGGTCTCGGCGGCATGGCTGGGGACGGCCTCTTCAATCTGACCGTCCTGCCGTTCCGTGTCCTGATGCTGCCCTCGCCGGAAGCCTGGGCTGGTTTCCTCACCGGCGGCCTCGCTCTCTGGACCGCGCTTTCAGCTCTCGGCTTCGGCCGCCGCGATGCCCAGCTCCTCCAGGAAACTGCCACACGCGGCGCCCTCCAGGCGCGCGGGGCAGGGGGCATGCTGCTGCGCATCGGTCAGAAGCTCGTCACCCGCGCTCCGGCCCTGCCGCACGACACCGTTACCACCACGACGACCTCCACCCGCGAAGAGCGCACGCTCATCATCAAGTCCGATGACGACTATGTGCCCACCTCCCGCTACCTGCGCGACCTCGATGACGAGGACGAAGACACCTACGCCCGCAACGAAGACGATGAGAGCTGGGACGACGAAGACGAGGAAGACGGTTACGCCGCTGCCAATGACGAGGACGAAGACGCTGCCCGCCCGCCGCGCTTCACCTTCTCCAAGCCCGCCCAGGTGCCCCGTTCGGCCTCGGTGCCCAAGGTTGCCCAGCCTGAGCGCCGCCGCGCCGCTGCCACCCGCCTGCCGTCGATAGACCTGCTGCAGGAACCCGAAGAGCGCCGCGAGATCATCGATGAGGAAGCTCTCATCGCCAAGGCCGCGCGCCTTTCCGAAGTCCTCAAGGAATTCGGCATTCGCGGCCGCATCAAGGAAGTGCGCCCCGGACCGGTGATCACCCTGTTCGAAATGGAACCGGCTCCGGGCGTCAAATCCTCCCGCGTCATCTCCCTGGCCGACGACATCGCCCGCTCGATGAGTGCCGTCTCGGCCCGCGTCGCGGTCGTGCCGGGCAAGAACGCCATCGGTATCGAGCTGCCCAACGAAGAACGCGACACGGTCTGGCTGCGCTCGCTGCTCCAGTCGGATGCCTATGCTGGCAACCGCGCGAGCCTTCCCATGGCGCTGGGTGAAGATATCGGCGGCGTGCCGACTGTCGTTGACCTTGCCAAGATGCCCCACCTCCTGATCGCCGGTACCACCGGCTCTGGTAAATCGGTCGGCGTCAACGCCATGATCCTGTCGCTGCTCTACCGGCATACGCCCGAGCAGTGCCGCTTCATCATGATCGACCCGAAGAAGCTCGAACTCTCCGTCTACGAAGGGATCCCGCATCTCCTGGCGCCCGTGGTCACCGAGGCAGACAAGGCCGTCAACGCGCTCAAATGGACCGTGCGCGAGATGGAAAGCCGCTACGAGTTGATGTCGAAAGCCGGCGTGCGCAACCTCGCGGGCTATAACGAGAAGGCCGCGAAATACCGCGCTGCCGGCGAAGACATGACCCGCAAGGTCCAGACCGCGTTCGATGACCGGGGTAAGCCAGTCTATGAAACCGAAATCCTGCCTGTCGACCATATCCCCAACATCGTCGTCGTGATCGACGAGATGGCAGACCTCATGCTGGTCGCCGGCAAGGAAGTGGAAAGCTGCGTCCAGCGTCTCGCCCAAATGGCGCGCGCCGCCGGCATCCACCTGATCACCGCCACCCAGCGTCCGTCCGTGGACGTCATCACCGGCACGATCAAGGCCAACTTCCCGACCCGTATCTCCTACATGGTAACCAACAAGGTCGACAGCCGCACGATCCTCAATGAGCAGGGGGCCGAGCAGCTCCTCGGCATGGGCGACCTCCTCTACCAGGCCCCCGGAAAGAAATCCCAGCGCCTGCATGGGCCCTTCGTGGCCGATGAGGATGTGGGCGCCGTTGCCGACTGGCTGCGCGAGCAGGGCGAGCCTGACTATGTCATGGACATCCTCGAGGCGCCGGATGACGGCTCCACGGGCTCGGCCGTGATGGATGCCATCCTCGGCACGGGCGGTGGCAGCGATGATGATGAGGGCCTCTTCTCGCAGGCCGTCCAGATCGTGGTCCGCGACCAGCGCGCCTCCACCTCTTACCTGCAGCGGCGTCTGAAGGTTGGCTACAACAAGGCCGCTGGACTGATCGACCGCCTCGAAGAAGAAGGCGTCATCTCCGCGCCAAACCATGCCGGCAAACGCGAAGTCCTTGCCGGCGGTGGCGGCAACGGCAAGGCCAGCGCAGCTTAACCCCATTTCGAGCCATGGTGGGCCCCCAAGGGGCGGCCCCCGGCCTTCCATAGAAGGAGGCGGGGGCCATTTTGGTTTTGCGCGGTGGAGATTGGGTCTTGCTTGATTGCGGGAGGTTAGCGCTCACCCCATCGGATAAAGTATTTCCCGGGAGACCTTGTCACACGCCTTCATCACATCCGCCGGCAACACCAGGTCGCCCGCCGCTAGAATATCCGCCAGCTGATCAAACCTCGAAGCCCCGACAATCGTTGACGCCACAAAGCTGTGCTGCTTCGACCAGGCCGTCGCCAGCGTCACCGGGCTGATGCCAGCGCCCCTGGCGATCTCCATATAGCGCGCCGTCGCCGCCAGCGACTTTTCGTTGACGAAGCGCTGCGCCATCGCCGTATGGCGCCCGCCCCGGTTGGCATAGGCGGAAAACCGCGCGCCGTCGGGAAACGCCCCATCCTGGTATTTTCCCGAAAGCACGCCCCCGCCGAGCGGCGAATAGGGAATGAGGCTCACCCCCTCGCGCTCGCAGATCTTCGACAGCGCGTCTTCAAATCGGCGATTGTTCAGCGAGAAATTGTTCTGGATCGTCTGGTAACGCACCGTGCCGAGACGGCTGGACGTCTCGATCGATTTCATTAGCCCCCAGGCGTCCTCATTGGAACAGCCGACAATCCGCACATAGCCTTCGCGCACGAGGTCATCGAGTGTCTCCATCGTTTCGTCAAAGGCTGTTCCATGATCGGGCCAATGGGTCTGGTAGAGGTCGATATAGTCTGTCTGAAGACGGGTCAGGCTCGCCTCTACCGCCCGGCGGATATTGTGCCGGTCGAGCGCGGTCATCTCGCCCCGCTGTGATCCCTTGATCCAGCCATGCGAAGGGCCGCAGACTTTCGTGGCCAGGATGATCCGGTCGCGGTCCTTGGTCTTCATCCAGCGCCCGAAAATCTCCTCGGTCAGCCCGCCATACTTGATGTCGGGCGGCACAGGATAATTTTCGGCCGTGTCAAAGAAGTTGATCCCGGCGTCGAGGCTTGCATCGAGAATGCGGAAGGCTTCCTTCTCGTCGGTCTGGGTGCCGAAGGTCATGGTGCCCATGCAGATGTCGGACACATAGATGGCGCTCTTGCCAAGGCGGCGATGTTGCATGGTGTTTCTCCCGGATTGATTTTCTGGCGCCACCCTAACGCCGCCCGCGCCAAGCGCCAGTCACCCCCGCCCGCGCTCTCCCGGGGGAAGGCACCCTTCTGCCTCCAGGATATCCAGCGCCGGCGCCAGCCCCGCCTCATACCGGCGCCACCTTGCCAGCGCCGAGGTGTAAAGCGGCTCGCGCACCTGCGCAGAGGAGGCGGTCGCCACCGGCGCAGCATTCTCGTGAAAGGCAAGGCAGGCGGCTTCAAACGGCAGACCGCAGAAGTCCAGGAGGCGCCGCGTCTCCGTCTCCAGATCGCCAACGACCTGTTCATAATGGACCACGGTGAACCGCTCCGGCGGCAGAACCTGTTCATAGTGTCGCACCAGCCGGTCAAACCCGGCATAGTAGCGGGCGGTATCCTCCAGCGTGTAGGCATAGTTGTAATAGGAGAAGCTCGTCGCAAACATCTGCCGGTAGTTTGACAGCACCGTATCGGCCGGATGCCGCCGCAGGCAGATCACCCGCGCCCCCGGCAGCGCTGCCAGGATCACCGGCGCCAAAAGGATGTTCAGCGGCATCTTGTCGGTAAACCGTCCCGCGAGACCGAGGGAGGCGCGAACGCTTTCCAGATACGCTGCTCCGAGGGCGGAGAGATCAATCCTGCCGGCCGCGTCCAGCGTTTCAGGATCAAGCACAAGGTTCGACGGCGTCCGGGCCATCCGCTTCAGGCCGAGGGCAAAATCCGAGAGCTCTCCGGCAGGGGAGAGGGCGCTGTGGCTCGAAAGGATGCGGTCCACCAGCGTCGTCCCCGTCCGCGGCATCCCGCAGATGAACACCGGCCCGCCAGCACTTTCCCTTCGCTGGACCGGCATCGCGCCCGCCGCGCGCGCCGCCGCCTCAAACAGTGCCGCATCCCGCTGAGGCTCATGCCGGATCAGGCGCCGCTTTCCGTCCTTTGCCCGCGCCAGCCACGCAAGCGCCTCACCCGGCAGGCCGAGGTCTTCACAGGCCTTGGCGAGGGCATGGCCGATCCGCAGCGCCGCGTCGGCGTCCTGCCCCTGCCGCCCGAACATCTCTTCCAGCGCCGCAATTGCGTTATCCTCCGCCGTCTGTCGGGTGATCTGCACCAGCGAAGGCAACCCCCGCGTGTCAGCGGCATCTGCCGCAGCGCACGCGCGATAGGCCTCCCGGGCGCCGTCAAGGTCGCCGGCAAACTGCAGCGCCGCGCCGTGATTGTACTGATACCCGGCATTGAGAGGCTCTGCCGCCGTGGCCCCGGCATAGAAGGGCAGGGCCTGCCCATGCAGCCCCGCCCTGCTCATCACCACGCCGATCGTGTCCAGAGTGAATGCATCTTCCGGCGACAAGGCGCCGGCTGCGCGCGCGCAGTCAATTGCTTCCGTGCGCCGGCTCAGCGCCAGAAGGCAGCGCGCCTGCTGGGCCAGCGCGCTGGCATTGCCGGGGTCAAACCCCGCCGCAATCGCAAACAGTTCTTCGGCCTTGCCGGTATTGTCATGGTCGAGGGCCAGCTGGCCGAGCAGGTAGTAGGCCTCAGCCGTATGCGGGGCGTCTTTCAGCACAGCCAGGCATAGCGCGTGTGCTTCCCTATAGGCCTGCAACCGCAGGAGGCGCGCGGCTTCTGCGAGCCTTGGGTCAGCCGAGCGCGTGCTGGAAAAGGTCTCCTGCAGGGTCAGTCTCCTTGGGCTGCATCAGTTTTGGGCAATGGCGATGCACTTTGCTGCACACGCCGGAAAAATCAAACCCGCGCCCGCAGCCACCCTTGCCGCCCCGCCGGGGTGCACAGCTTCTGGTCACGTCCAGAGAACGAAAAAACGACCAGAAAAAGGTACAAGGATGATCCGGAAATATCTGCTCCTGTCGGCAAGCGCCGCAGTTATGGCCACAGGTCTGGTTCTACCAGCCACCGCCCAGGAAGACACCGAAGACGAATTGCGCGTCGAGGCCGTCACGGTCACGGCCACCCGCCGGGCCGAAAGCGTCCAGGACATTCCGCTCAACATTTCGGCAGTGGGTGATCAGCAGATTACGGAGCAGGGCTTCGACGAACTGGCTGACGTGCTCGCCTATGTTCCCGGCATCAACATCGTTGACCGGGGCGGTCGCCAGGGCAACCCGCTGATCGTGCGCGGCCTCAATGCCGACGGCCTCGGCTCGGGCGATGGCAACAATAATGGCGGTGGCACGGTCGCCACCTATATTGGCGAAGTCCCTGTCTATCTCGACCTCAAGCTCAACGACCTTGAGCGTGTCGAAGTGCTGCTCGGGCCCCAGGGTACGCTCTACGGCGCCGGAACGCTTGGTGGCGCCATCCGATACATCCCGAAGAAGCCGGACTTTGCGGGCGACACGTTTGAAGTGCGCACGGAGCTTTACCAGTATTCGGAGGCCGATGACGTCTCCTATGACACCGGCGCCACCTTCAACAAGGCGCTCGCCCCGAACTTCGCAATCCGCGGCTCGATCGATTTCGAGAATGATTCCGGCTTCATCGACTATCCCTTCGTAGTGCGCGAAATCGGCGTTTCTGATCCCGACCCGGACTTTTCTGATCCGGCCGATGTTGCCGCAAACCTTCGCCGCATCACCGATGCCGACAGCGAGGAAACGATCTCGGCCCGACTTGCCGCGCGCTGGGAGCCTCTGCCGTGGCTCGATACAACGCTCACCTATTATCTACAGCAGTCAGATATCGGTGGCCGGCGTGGCTCCAGCGCCCGCTCCACCGTTCCGGCCGGGGATTATGAACTCGCCAAGCGCGTCGAAGAGCCAAACGAGATCACAAACCAGCTTCTCGCGCTCGAAGTCGTCGCCGATCTCGGCTTTGCCGAGCTGACCTCTGCGACGGGCTATTCCCGCTTCAATGATGTCGGCCAGCGCGACCAGACCGATCTCCTCATTACTCTGGAATATAGCTACGAAGCCTTCCCCACCTTCACCTCCTTCACGCGGGAGAAGGGCAGGGAAGCCCGCATCAACCAGGAACTCCGGCTGGTCTCGACCACGGAAGGTCCGCTCAGCTGGATCGTGGGCGCGTTCTACAACCAGTTTGAAGGCGCTGGCTATTCAGCCGAATACACGCCGGGCTATGCAGCATTTGCCGGCTTCAACCGCCCGGACGATCTTGAATATTATTCGCAGGCCTTTTCCAAGCTCGAGGAATCCGCCCTCTTCGGTGAGATCGGCTACGAGATCACCGACAAATGGACGGTCGCGGTCGGCGGGCGCTATTACCAGTACGATCTTGAATCCTTCAGCGATGTCGACTTCCCCTTGTTTGACCCCGGCTTCCTCCCGGTCGGCGTCAGCTCGCTGGAGGACAGCCTGCGGTCCGACTTTGCCGCCGGCAGCCCCAATGGCACAGAGCGGACCGGCCAGTCGGACGAAGGAACGCTGTTCAAGTTCAACACCGCCTATCAGTTTACGGAAGACCTGCTCGGCTATGTCACGGTGTCGGAAGGCTACCGGATAGGCAACCAGAACGGGGTGGCCGTCTGCCCGGCCTATGATCCCACCGACAACCAGCAGGGCGCCTGCGCGCTGCTTCCGGGCCAGCAATTTGGCCCGGGCGCGGGCGACATCTCAACACGGGACGAAAGCCAGTACCTGCCGGACACGACAACAAACTATGAGCTCGGCTTCAAGTCGACCCTAGCCGGCGGACGCGTCACGCTTAACGGCGCGGTCTATTATGTCGAATGGACTGATCCCCAGCTCACCTCGGCCACCATCAACGCCTCCATCCCGATCACGGTCAACGCAGATGGCGCCGAATCAAAAGGCTTCGAACTCAGCGGCAACTGGCTCGTCACGGAAGACTTCTCCGTACGCGGCAGCTACAGCCATTCGGAGGCGTCTCTTACGGCCCCTGCTCCCGGCCTAGTGGGCACGATCTCGCCGCCGGGCTTCGGCACGGTCCTCCTTGATGGCCAGGACGGCGACCGGCTTCCGGGTTCGCCCGAAGACCAGTTCTCGATCTTCGGCTCTTATGTGCATGACCTGCCCTCGGGCCGTACACTGACCATCAATGGCGGTTATGCCTGGCAGGGAGATGTGCTCAGCCGTACCGGGGATCTCGGCGGCGGTCTGACGCTCGGCAGCTATGGCGTTGCCAACGCCTCGGCGGTGTATGATGCAGGCAAGTGGCAGGCGACGCTCTTTGTCAACAACCTCTTTGACGAATACTACGAAACCGGCGTTGTCAGCTCGCCCCTCTTCAACCAAGTCCTCACCGACAGTGATGGCGGTCCGGTATTCACCCGCTCCTTCTACACCTATGTCGGCGCGCCGCGCGCGATCGGCATCCGGGCCAACTACAAGTTCGGCGAATAACCCCAGGGGAAGAATGCCCAACCGGAAAGGCCGCCCCTCACACGGGGCGGCCTTTTCACTTTCGGAGAGCCAGCGCCCAGCGGCGCATATTCCGGGTGGCGGAAGCTAGCGGCCAGGCATATAGCACGCCGCCATGAGCCCCGCCCTTCGCCTTGGATTTCCCGCCGCGCTTCTCTCCTACCTGATCTGGGGGAGCCTGCCGCTTTACATCCGCGCCATGCAGCATATCGGCGCCCTGGAGCTTCTGGCCCACCGGGTCATCTGGTCAGTTCCCACCGCCATCCTCTTCATCGCGATTGCCGCTAACTGGCGGGACGTGCGCGCCGCCTTCACTGGCAGCAACCTCAAATGGCTCACTCTGTCGGGCCTGCTGATCGGCGTGAACTGGGCGATCTATATCTGGGCGGTCAATGCGGGGCGCACGATGGAAGCGTCGCTGGGCTATTACATCAACCCGCTCGTCAACGTTCTGTTCGGCATGCTGATCTTCTCCGAGACGCTACGCCCGGCCCAATGGGTCGCTGTCGCCATCGCCGCCATTGGTGTCGGTGTCATGGCCTTCGCCTTCGGGCGCGTTCCCTGGGTGGCGCTCATCCTCTGCATCACTTTCGCCTGCTATTCGGTCATCCGCAAGAAGGTTGCCATCGACAGCCGCGCCGGCTTCCTCGTCGAGGTCGCGCTGCTGGCCCCGGTCGCGCTCGGCTGGCTCATCTGGTTTGCCACCACCCAGCCCGAAGGCCGCTGGATGGGGGAAGGGGGCACTGACATTCCGCTCCTGATGGCGGCGGGCCCGATCACGGCGATCCCGCTGATCCTCTACGCCCTCGCCGCCAAGCGCCTGCGCTTCTCCACCATCGGCATGATGCAGTATATCGGTCCGACCATTCAGTTCCTGATTGCAGTGCTCGTCTTCAAGGAAGGTTTCGGGATGACCCACGCCGTTGCCTTCGGCTTCATCTGGACGGCGCTTGTCGTCTTCACCGCCGACAGCCTGATGGGCGACGCCAAGGCCCGCCGCCTAGCGCGCACCGCGCGGCCTGCCTGAATCTGCCTGAACGCGCCAAGAAAACAGCGGCCTCCCTCGGGAGACCGCTGCAAGATAATCGCATGACGGACATGGAGAGCTCCAGATCCGTCTCTCCCTCTGCAACTGGCGTGCCAGCAACAGGATCAGCCTCGCGGCGGCATCAGCGCCAGCCAGATCGCAATCGCTGCCAGCATGGACGCAAAGGTCAGCCGCGCGCCCAGCGAGGTGCGCCAGCGCTCCAGCCGCCCGCCCAGCTGGCTCGCCAGCAGCACGATCCCGATATGAACGAGCGTCGCCACCGTCAGATGGATCAGCCCCAGCACGAGGCTTTGCATCCAGACCGGCCCGTTCGCCGGGTCCACGAACTGCCCGATCAGCAGTACATAGAACGCCAGCGCCTTGGGATTGAGCACATTGGCGATGAACCCGCGCCGGAAGCCACGCCCTCCCGCCCCATCCACTGGCCCGCCCGCGCCCTTGTCCATCAGCGCGTCAGCTGCCAGATACAGCATGAACGCCACCCCGGCCCAGTGCAGCGCGGTCAGCACCGCCGGCGCGCTCGCAATCAGCGCGGTGAGGCCGGTAACGGCCGCCAGAAGCTGCAGCGACAGGCCGGACGCAATCCCGGCAACTGCCGCAAACCCGGCCTTGCGTCCCTCTTTCAGGGTCAGCGCCGCCAGCCAGCCCATGTTCGGGCCGGGCGTCAGCTCAATGATGGCGACGGCAAAGAGGAATGCGGCCCAGTCCAGCCCGCCGAGCATCACTCACAGACAGCCATAAGCCGCCTCCACAAGCCGCGCTGCGCGCGGATCACCCACCAGCGAGGACGACTGCCGGTTCATCACATAGGCCGCCGCCAGCTCGCGCGCCGGATCGGCAATAGCCATCGACCCGCCCCAGCCCGAGTGGCCGAGCGTCTCGGGGTTGGGGCCGAAACTGCCATGGTTGTTGATCATGATGCCCGCGCCGAATTTCGTCGGCATCGGCAACACAAGGTCGGGCCCGTCCACGCGCGGCCGGATCAGCGCCTCCAGCGTGTCGCCCCGCAGAAGCGTCTTTCCCCCGGCCACCGTGCCGCCGCGCGCATAGGCCTCGTAAAGGCTCGCCACGCCAAGCGCCGTGCCATGGCCGTTGGCAGAGGGGATCTCAATCTCCCGCCAGGTCCGCCCGGCCCGGTCGGGCGAAGACCATTTGTAGACAAACGCCGCCCGGCGCTCCGGCGTCAGGTTGCCCAGCGGCGCCAGCGTCCTCGGCCGCAGCATGTCGCCCACGCGCGGCTCGTCTTTCTCAGGCAGGCCAATCTGGAAATCGATACCTGCCGGCCCGCAGATGTCCTCTTTCAGGATCGCACCCACTGTGCGCCCGGTGATACGTTCGACCACCTCGCCCAGCATGTAGCCCCAGGTCAGCGGGTGATAGCCATGCGCGGTACCCGGCGGCCACATCGGGGGTAGGGCGGCAATTGCGGCGGCGCAGATGGGCGGGTCCAGCCAGATCGCCGGGTCGATTTCCGATTCAAAGCCCGGCAGCCCCGCTTGATGGCTTGCCATCTGGCCGATCGTCACCCCGCCTTTGCCTTCAGCGACAAATTCCGGCCAGACATCGCAGACGGGCGTCTCATAGCCTGCGGGAAGGCTCTCCACTGCCATCGCCAGCACCAGCGCCGAGATTCCCTTGGTCGCTGAATAGATCGGTACGATGGTCGTCTCGTCCCATAGGCGTTCCTTTGCCCGGTCGGCCCATCCGCCGCGAATGTCCACCAGCGTCTCGCCGCCGATGCGCAGAGCAAAACACGCACCCTGTTCCTCGCCGCTGGCAAAGTTTGCCTCGAAGGCTTCCCTGACTGGCTCAAAGCCGGGGGCAACAAAGCCGGAAACGGGCGTGTCGGTCATTCAAAAGGCTCCGCTGTCACATTGATTTCAGGCTGGAAACAGGCCACCCCTTCGACCCCATGAGAACCCTGTCCGTCAAGGAGGCAAGCCCCATGTCCACCCCGCACCGTCCCCGCCGCTCCTGCCTCTACATGCCCGGCGCCAACGCCCGCGCCCTGGAAAAGGCCCGCGAGCTGCCCGCCGACACGCTGATCCTGGACCTGGAAGATGCCGTCGCCCCCGACGCCAAGCAAGAGGCCCGCGACGCCGTCCGCGCGGCTGTATCTGTAGGCGGGTATGGCCAGCGCGAGATCGTCATCCGCATGAATGGCCTCGACACGCCATGGGGTCATGACGATCTGCGCGCAATCGCCACGTCCGGCGCCCATGCCATTCTCGCGCCCAAGGTGACCGGCCCCCGCGATATCGAACGCCTCAGCACCCTCCTGAAGGAAGCGGGCGCGCCGGACTCCACGGCCCTTTGGGTGATGATCGAAACGCCGCTGGCGATCCTCTCCATCAAGGACATCGCCGCAGCGTCGATCGGCACGCATCTCACCACCTTCGTCATGGGCACGAATGATCTGGCCAAGGAATACCGTGCCCGGATGACAGCCGACCGGCTTGCCTTCCAGGCCGCGCTCCAGCTCTCCGTCGCCGCCGCCCGCGCATATGGCCTTGTGGCGATCGACGGCGTCTATAACGACATCAAGAACGAGAACGGTTTCCGCAATGAATGCGAACAGGGCCGCGATCTCGGCTTTGACGGAAAGACGCTGATCCACCCCTCCCAGCTGAAAGAAGCCAACCGCATCTTCGCCCCGAGCCCCCATGATGTGGAACAGGCCAAGGCCGTCATTGAAGCCTTCGCCGACCCCGCCAATGCGGGGAAGGGCGTCCTGAAGGTTAACGGCAAGATGACAGAGCTCCTGCACCTGGAAGAAGCCCGCCGCGTCGTGGAGATGGACGCTGCCATCCGCGCGCTTGCCTGAAAACGGGTGCTGGGGGAGGGGCGCCCTGGAAGGCGCCCTTTACCCAAGTCACGCGCCTTAAAAACCCAATTATACCAGTTCCGTATCAGGAAATTGGGGTCATCTTCTCCGCTCGCTCCAAGCCCATGCAGTTCTCTCTCCGGCATGGATCCGAATTCTCAGCTCCCGGAATACTATGCACTGAACGAGCTGCTCGGACGGGCGCGGTTCTTCATCTTGGCGCTGGTCGCGTTCATCAAAATTGCCCTTCGCCGTCTCCCCGAGCACCCCTCGCGCCACGCGCTGGGCTATATCACGCGCCGCACTGTCCTTCTGATCGCCAGCACGCTGGGAATACCCACTCCAAGGCGCCCTCCGGCAAGGCCGCCGCCGGCGAAGGCAAAGCTTGCGCCCGGTCCGCGCCCACCGCCGACCTCGACCGGCAAAACTCCCGGCGCCCACCGCGCTCTCAGCGAGACTGCCTTCAGCCTCCTCCGGGAACTGACAAACGCCGCCTGTCGCACCCTCACCACCAACACCTCCTGACGCTTGGCGGAATTCTCCGTCCCTCTCGCGCTGTGCAACCGGGGACATAGGTAACGTTTTAGACCGGGCAGATGGGTGACAGTTTTCACGGCGTGTTCCGTGGTCTGCTTGGCTTGATACAGTTCAGGCGTTTCTTCTGGTCGATGTGTCCGAGGAGGATAGGACCGATGTAGACACCTCCCCTGCTTGGCGCAGGAGGATAAGGGCGCTTCGCCGCTGCTGACCGAACTGGCCCCCTCGACACGCGCCCAAAGGCTCCTACCTCCATTCCAGGCAATGCTCAGGAGATCTCCCATGACCTACATCCTCATCCACAATCCCGGTTGCGGCTCGTCGAAGAAGGGGCTGGAGCTTCTCAAAGCCAATGGAATCGAGCCGCAGATCCGCAAATACATGAGCGCTGCCGAACGCCTTAGCGTAGAGGAACTGAAAGACATCGCCAAAAAGATGGGCACCAAATCCCCCCGAGCCTTCCTTCGCGAGAAGGACGCCGCAGCCGCCGGCCTCGCCGAAACTGCGCCTGACGCGGAAGTCTACGCCGCGATGGCAGAGAACCCGAAGCTCATCCAGCGCCCAATCGGCCTGAACGGCAAGAAAGCGGTGCTCGGCCGCCCGAATGAGAAACTGCTCGAAATCGCGTGATTTCAGGGCTTCAGGAGCCAATTCGGTCAAATTTGATCGATTGGCTTCGCGCTTTCTCAGCCTTGCTCGGCGATAACGGCTCCCATGTTGCTCATCGCCCTATCTACTGCCGGTCTTCTCCTTGCCTTTTCGGCCTTCGCCGCCTTCGGGCTGCCCTGGCTTCTCATGGGGAACCGGGCCTTTGAGGAATTCTCCGAGCGGCGCGACCAGCAGATGATGGCCTGTGTCCTCGGCACGGCGGCCGTCACGCTAGCCTGCGTCCCACTCCTGCATTCAGCCTTCGTTTCGGCCAACCCGCACCTGCAGCTGTTTGCTGAAACCGTCATGGGCGTTCCCGAGCGCTTCTGGAGTTAAGCGCCGGAACCCGCTAAAGGCTCGCCCATCAGAAGATGAGGGCAAGCTATGGTGACCAGCACGAAATCCAATCCGGGCAATTTCTTCGAGGATTTCAAGCCCGGCGAAACCCTGATTCATGCCACCCCGCAAACCGTCACCGAGGGCGACATCGCCCTCTACCGTGCGCTGACAGGCAATCGCTACGCCCAGTACTCCTCCGCCGAGTTTGCCAAGGCCGCAGGTCTACCCGGTCTCTGCGTGGACCCGCTCCACGCCTTCCACGTCGTCTTCGGCAAGACCGTTCCGGACATCTCCCTCAACGCCGTCGCCAATCTCGGCTACGCCGATGGCCGCATTCTGCGCCCGGTCGAGCCGGGCGACACGCTGCGGGCCAGTTCCGAAGTGATCGGCGTGAAGGAGAATTCCAACGGCAAGACCGGCGTTGTCTGGGTGCGCACCAAGGGCCTCAACCAGCGCGGCGAAGAGGTGATGAGCTATGTCCGCTGGGTGATGATCAACAAGCGCGACGCCGCCTCTCCGGCACCCGAGGAAGTCGTGCCTAATCTGCCTTCGGCAGTCGCTCCGGCAGACCTCACCGGCTTCCCGGAAATGAAGGCCTGGCCCTTCGCCCAATCTGGCAGCCGCCACGTCTTCGAGGATTATGAGACCGGCGAAAAGATCAGCCATGTTGACGGCATGACGGTGGAAGAGGCCGAACACCAGATCGCCACGCGCCTGTACCAGAACACGGCCAAAGTACATTTCGATTCCTATGGCCAGAAGGCCAGCCGCTTCGGCAAGCGCCTCATCTATGGCGGCGTGGTCATCTCGATCGCCCGCTCGCTCGCCTTCAATGGCCTCGAAAATGCCGGCCAGATCCTCGCCATCAATGCGGGCACGCATGTGAACCCGCTGTTTGCCGGCGACACGGTCTATGCCTGGAGCGAAGTACTCGCCAAGGCCGAGCTCTCGGACACCTGCGGCGCCCTGCGCCTGCGGCTCGTCGCGGTGAAAGACGCTGACCCCGCCGCCTTCATCCACAAAGACGCGGCCGGCAAGCATGACGCCCGCGTCCTGCTCGACTTCGACTACTGGGCCGCCATTCCCCGAGCCCGCTAGCGGAAGGTTGCAGGCACCCTATATTGAGCCCATGGGCGGCTATCCTCCATATACGGGCTTCACCGAGTTTGCGATTGCGCTGGGCGTGATCCTCTCGGCGATTGTCAGCCTGCTTGGCACCTCCAGCCGCAAGCGGATGGTGGCGATTGGCGAAGCGCGCCTGCAGGACCTCTCCGAAATGACCGGGATCTTCGACCCCAAACAGCTTTTCGCGGTCTTCGGTCCGCCGGACATGGGCCGCATCTGGCGCAATGTGACGCTGCATGACGTCCGCCAGGCAAGGGCCCCGGCCGGCTGGCTGATGTCGAGCGACCTTGTGGACTATGCCTGCGTTCTGGCCGCCCTTGCCGGCATGGCTTTCAATTACCCCTTCATTCCCCTGCTTTTGCTCGGGGCGTTGGGGGTTCAGGCGGCGGGCTGGATTGTATCGGCCCGCGTTCCGAAATAAGGGGCAGGGGGGAGTGCGCTTTCGCGCGTCAGGGCAGGTCGAGGGATTTCGGACATGAAGCTCTGGAAGATGAACGGCGCAGGCAACGCCTTTGCCATATTCGACGCCCGCTCCACCGCCTTCACGCCGAGCGTGGAGCAGATCCGCAAGATCGCCGCTGACCTGAAAGCCGATCAGGTGATCGCGATGGAGCGTGATGCCACCAAGGATGTGTTCATGCGCATCTGGAATTCGGACGGATCGGAAGTTTCCGCCTGCGGCAATGCCACTCGCTGCGTCGGCCTCCTGATGCTGGAGGAGACGGGCAAGGACCGCGTTACCATCCAGACCGAGGCCGACATGCTGCGCGCCTACCGCGCCGAGGGCGGCCTGATCACTGTGGACATGGGCGCCCCCCTGATGGGCTGGGAAGACATTCCGCTTTCGGAAAAGATGGATGTGCGCGGCGTTGACGTGAAGATCGGACCCATCGACGCGCCGATCCTCTCGCGCCCCGCTGTCGTTTCGATGGGCAATCCCCATGCCGTCTTCTTCGTCAAGGATGTGGACGCCTATGACATTCCCGCCATCGGCCCGCTGGTCGAATGGCACCCCCTGTTTCCCGAGGGCACGAATGTCGGCTTTGCTCAGGTCATCGACCGGAAAACGATCCGCCTGCGCGTCTGGGAGCGCGCCGCCGGACTGACGAAAGCCTGCGGCACCGGCGCCTGCGCGGCCCTTGTCTGCGCGGCCCGCGCCGGGCTCACCGGCCGCAAGGCCCGAATGATCCTCGATGGCGGCGACCTCTTCATCGAATGGCGCGAAAGCGATGACCGCGTCTACATGACCGGCCCGGTCGAGCTGGAATTCGAAGCGCAGATCTGACCCCCTGATCAAGGGCTTGCGCCGGGCGCCGCGCCCGTTCAGTCTGATGGGTAAAATCATGAGGAATCCCGCCATGCGTGCAGCCCTGATCCTTGCGCCCCTCCTGCTGGCCGCAGCCGCAGCCCAGGCCGAGCCCCTGATGGTCACCAAGGGCCAATGGAGCGTGACGCAGGACATCTATTACGATGCCACCGCCAGTGGGCAGCCGATTGATCTCCCGCCGGAACACTCCACGATCGACGAATGCTGGTCGCTGGACGAAGAAGTCCTGATCGATGAAAGCATGGTCGAGATGTTCGAAGGATGCCGGTCAACCGGCGCCGCCAGCAGAACCCTTCGGCCTCGACATCGGCCTCGCCTGCAATTTCGACGGGATTGATATGGGCGGCGGCGTGCTATTTTCCGTCAGCCATGACAAGAACAGCTTTGTCGCGCAGGTCGACCTTGCCAGCGTCAGCGCCGACCCGGTCGATTTCAAGACGCATATACTGATGATCGGCCACCGCACTGGCACCTGCAAAGCCCCCGGCTGAGGCAAAACGGGGCTACACGCTTGCAATTTAGCCCCATCGGCGCGATCTGACGGGCCTTATGGCTGATACTGCTCCTCCTTCTGGCCCGACCGTCATCACACTCGGATGCCGCCTTAACACCTACGAGTCCGAGGTGATTCGCCGCCATGCGCAGGAGGCCGGCCTTGGCGAAGCGGTCATCATCAACACCTGCGCGGTCACCTCCGAGGCCGTGCGCGGCGCCCGCCAGGCGATCCGCCGTGCGGCCCGCGAAAATCCCGGCGCGCCTATCCTGGTGACGGGATGTGCCGCCCAGACTGACCCGGAGGCCTTCGCCGCTATGCCCGAAGTCACCCGCGTGATCGGCAATCATGACAAGATGAAAGCCGAAACCTGGAAAACCGCTGACTTGCTTGGCGGAGAAGAGAAAGTCCGCGTCAACGACATCATGAGCGTGCGTGAAACCGCCGTCCATTTGATCGACGGCATTGACGGCCGGGCGCGGGCCTATGTTCAGGTCCAGAATGGCTGCGACCATCGCTGCACCTTCTGCATCATTCCCTATGGAAGGGAAACTCCCGCTCGGTCCCGGCAGGGGAGGTGGTTGCGCAAGCGCGCGCCCTCGCCGCCAGCGGACATCATGAAGTCGTGCTGACGGGCGTTGACCTCACCAGCTGGGGCGCAGACCTTCCGGGTACGCCGCAACTCGGCAATCTCGTCCAGCGCATCTTGAGGCTTGTGCCCGAGCTTCCTCTCCTGCGCATTTCCTCCATCGACGCCATCGAGATGGACGAAGCCCTTCTTGAGGCAATGGCCGAGCCGCGCCTTGCCCCCTATCTTCATCTCTCGTTGCAGCATGGCGACAATCTCATCCTCAAGCGGATGAAACGGCGCCACAACCGGGAAGAGGCCATCGCGCTCACCCAGCGCCTGCGAGACCTCCGCCCTGAAATTGCTCTGGGTGCAGACATCATCGCCGGTTTCCCGACCGAGACAGAAGCCCATTTTGAAAACTCCCTCCGCCTGATCGAGGAGTGCGGCCTCTCGTTCCTCCACGCCTTCCCCTACAGCCCGCGCCCGGGAACGCCGGCGGCAAAGATGCCCCAGCTTGCCAAGCCCCTGGTCAAGGAACGCGCCGCCCGTCTGCGCGCGGCAGGCGAGGCGGCATTGATCCGGCATTTTGATCGCCATCTCGGAGAGGTGCGCGAGGCACTGATCGAGCGGGGAACCGCCGCGCGCCTGCCGGATTTCACGCAGGTAAAACTTGGGTCTCAGGCAGGGGAGGGTGGACGCACGGTCCCCGTCCGGATAACCGGCCATGACGGCAAACAGCTTCTTGGAACACCCCTCTCATGATCCTCTGGTTCGGCAAGAAAAAGAAACTCGACGAGGCCAAGGCCGCCGGCGAGGCGATGCAGGCGCCAGAGCTCAGCGCCGAAGAGATCGCCGCGCTGGAAGCGGCCGTCGCCGAAAAGGCCGAGATCGAGCGCAAGGTCGCCGAGGCAAACCTCGCCTGGGAAGAGCGCCAGCGCCGCGAAGCCCAGGAAGCCGAGGACGAAGCGGTCCGCGCCAAGGCGGCTGCCGAGCTGAAACTTGCTCGAAGACCGCCGCGAGCATGAGCGCCTCCGCGCCGAGGCCGCCGAAGCCGCGCGCCTTGCCGCAGAGGCCGAAGCCAATGATCCGGGCCTCTTCGGGCGCCTCGGCGAAGGCCTCGCCCGCTCCACGGCGAAGCTCACTGAAGGCATCGCCGCGCTCGGCCGCCGCAAGCTCGACGACGCATACGCTTGAGGAGTTGCAGGACCTGCTGATCACCTCTGACATGGGCACGCGCGTGGCTGCCCGCGTCACCAAGGGCATCGCCAAGGGCCGCTTCGACAAGGAAATTTCGGGCGACGAAATCCGCCTCGCGCTCGCCGAAGAGATCGAGGAAATCCTCAAGCCGCGCGAAAAGGTCGTCGACTTCTCCGATGGCCCGCGCCCGCGCATCGTTCTCTTCGTCGGCGTCAATGGCTCGGGCAAGACCACGACCATCGGCAAGATCGCGTCCAAGCTTCAGGATCAGGGCGCAAAGGCTCTGCTGGTGGCCGGCGATACGTTCCGCGCCGCCGCCATCGAACAGCTGAAAGTCTGGGGCGAGCGGGCGGGCATCCCCGTCATGTCCGGCGCGCCGGGGGCGGACGCTGCGGGTCTTGTCTACAGCGCGGTCGAGCGGGCAAAAGCCGAAGACCTCGACCTCGTTCTGGTGGATACCGCCGGACGCCTGCAGAACAAGACGGAGCTCATGTCAGAGCTTGCCAAGGTTGTCCGTGTCGTGAGGAAGATTGATCCGGATGCCCCGCATGACGTGATCCTCGTGCTCGATGCCACGGTCGGCCAGAACGCCCTCAGCCAGGTCGAGGCCTTCCGCCACACTGCCGGGGTCACCGGCCTGGTGATGACGAAACTTGACGGCACCGCCAAGGGTGGTGTTCTGGTGGCGATTGCCGAGGCTCACGATCTGCCGATCCACTTCATCGGCATCGGCGAAAAAGCAGAAGACCTCCGCCCGTTCAGTGCGGAGGCCTTCGCAAAGGCGCTGGTCGGCATCAAGGCGCCTTAGGTTTACTCGGCGGCCTTCGCTACGCTCCGCCCATCGTCAAAGATCTCCTCGATCTGGCGCTCGAACAAACGGGCGATGGCAAAGGCAAGCGGCAGGGACGGGTCATACTTGCCGGTCTCGATGGCGTTCACCGACTGGCGGGACACGTCAAGCAGGTCAGCCAGATGCTGCTGGCTCCAGCCCCGCTCGGCCCTCAGGATACGGATCATGTTTTCCATCCCACGCCCTCTCAGACCGTCTTGCCAACGGTCTGGCGCAGATGCGCAAGCCCGTAGAGGAAGAAGAAGGCCGGCCCGAACAGGAAGAGCGGAACATCCGGGATCACATTGAACCGCTCAAGAAAGCCGATCACGAAGATGATCCCGGTCAGGGCGACACCCCCTTCGGTCAGGGCCTGCAACTGGCGCAGGCGGGTATATTCATCGGTCTCCCGCACCAGCCGCAGGATCGACCAGAGGATCGCCACCAGCGGCAGCGACACGCCAAGCGCGGCGGCCGTCCGCATTCCGGTGGAGGCGGTGTCCATGTCGATGAAGGTCAGCGCTGCTGGCAATCGCCACACAGTAGAGCGTCATCATCGGCACGAAGATGTACAGGTATCGCTTGTTTGCAGTCCGAAAGCCTTTGGGTTGGGTCATGGGAAAGCTCCTTGTCAAGTTTCCTTGTCTATATGACAAGGGACCTTGTCATGTAAAGGGTCCTTTACAACAAATCTTTCGGCGTGTCCCTGCCTTGATCATTCCGGCGCGGCAGGGCCGGCCGGGATGATCAAGGTGCTTGGGGCGGGGCACAGTCTCATTCCGCCGCCATCGCCTGGGCCGGGGCTGCCTGCTCGCCGCGCACAAGGCGGCCGGGCAGCTTGCCGGTCGGCTCGCCGTCGCGGTGGGTGATCTCGCCCTTGAGAACCGTGGCGGTGTAGCCCGAGGCGCGCTGCATCAGGCGGCGCCCGCCGGCCGGCAGGTCGCGGATCACGCTGGGCAGGTGAAGCTTCAGATTGGCGAGGTCGATGACGTTGAGATCAGCCCGGTATCCCGGCGCGATCAGGCCCCGGTCCCACAGGCCGATCCACTCAGCCGTCTTGCGAGACTGGCGGTAGACGATGCTCTCTACAGAAAGCTTCTGCCCTTGCGTCCTGTCGCGGACCCAATGGGTCAGCATTGTCGAGGTGAAGGAGCCGTCGCAGATCATCCCCACATGCGCGCCGCCGTCGGATAGGCCGGGCAGGGTGGCCGGGCTCTGCATCATTTCCAGGATCGGGTCGAGGCTTCCCTGCGCATAGTTGAGGAAAGGCAGGTAGAGCATGCCATTGCCCTCCCGCTCCAGCATCAGGTCGAGCGCGACCGCTTCGGGCGAAACCCCGCGTGCCTCTGCCATCGCTGCAAGCGTATGCTCAGGCCCCGGCTCATAGTTCACCGGATCGGTGAGCTGGAAGATCTTGCCAAAATTTCGCAGCATGGATCTGGCAAACGGATTGTCCGTCTGCGGCGCATCCGCCAGAAGCCGGGCGCGAAAATCCGGGTTGCGCAGCCGCGTCACGCGCTCCGCCAGCGGAAGATCGGCAATCTGGCGATAGGTGGGGTGGGCGCTGAACGGGTTCATTGTCAGGTCAAGGCCGAGCAGAACACCCACCGGGCGCGGAGCGACCTGCGCGCGGATCGGCAAACCGTCTGCGGCGGCCGCCTCGATCGCCCCGAGCAAATGCCGCCAGCCATTGGGTGCCACATCCGACTGAGCCAGCGACACAGACAGTGGTCGCCCGGTTGTCTCGACAATCCGGCGCAGCATCGCCGCTTCCTTCTGCGGATCATCAAAGTCGGACACAAATTGCAGTACGCCGCGCCCGGCTTCGGCAAGGCCCATGCCGATGCCGGTCAGCTCTGCTTCAGAGGCTGTCAGCGTGGGCGTCGGCTGCCCGTCAGAGGTGCGGTGGTTCAGCGTGCGCGAGGTGGAAAAGCCCATCGCGCCAGCCATCACGGCTTCCTTGGCGAGCTTCGCCATCGCGGCAATATCCTCCGGCGTCGCCTCTTCCCGGTTGGCGCCCCGGTCGCCCATCACGAACACGCGCAGCGCGGCATGGGGCAGCTGCGCGCAGACGTCGGTGTCAAACCGCCGCGTGGAGAGGAAATCAAGATAGTCCGGAAAACTTTCCCACGCCCATGGCAAGCCCTGCGAGAGAACCGGGAAGGGGATGTCCTCCACGCCCTCCATCAGGCGGATAAGCCGGTCATGGTCCTCGCTCTTGCAGGGCGCAAAGCCGACGCCGCAATTGCCCATGACGACCGTGGTCACTCCGTGCAGCGAAGACGGGCTGATCGCCTCGCCCCAGGTCACCTGCCCATCATAATGGGTGTGCAGGTCCACAAAGCCCGGCGTGACGATCTGGCCGCGCGCATCAATCTCCTCGATACCCTTGCCGCTGACCTTGCCAACCTGCGTGATGACGCCGCCGGAAACGGCCACATCGCCCTCGAAACCCGGTGCGCCGCTGCCATCAATGATGGTGCCGCCGCGAATGATCAGGTCGTGCGTTGCCATGGGTCTTCCTCCGGTCGTCTCTAATCTCGCCGCAGGATGCCTCAAGGGCAGGGGGTGTCAAACCCTGACGCCGCTTCCCCCTGCGCTTAAATGCATTTGGAGCAAGGCAGCTTTCACCGCTCTGCCCCTTCAGGCTCTCGGTTGTCAGGCGGCCTTTATGGCGCGGCCAATGTGTCTTCCAGACCATCGCGCTCACGCCCGCCGAACACCGCGGCGCCCTCAGCAACAAAGGCGCCCACCATCATGGCCAGCGCCGTGGCGATGGCGAAGGTGGCACTTGCGGCGCGGCCCGCATCGGCCTATTCCGGGCTTCTTCACCGGCTATTGCGATTGCCGAGAACGCCATCTGCACGCGCGCTTCGGCTAAATCGACGTCCAGCGAGGCCCGCTCGGCAATATCCGCGCCGGCGAGCGGTAGAGACGATCCGTGATCAGATCGGCGGGGGAGGGCGCTCCGTCGACAGAAGCAATCACAGCGGTCGTCCACCGCTGTCGTCGCGGCTGCGTCCCCGCCCAGGGCCAATCGGTCGCCGCTGCCATCAGCGTGCTTGCCACGGTCCAGGTCAGCAGGCCGTGCACCGTGTCACCAAAGAAAACCCCGTCCTGATGGATAGACCAGCGCGAGCGCACGCGGCCAGCGAAGTACTCGCCCACCACCGAAGCAAATATCTGGGTGAGAATGAGCCAGAGGACCGTCACGGTGCCAATCGCTGTTATCGACAGCCCATCTCCTGCAAAGGGAGACATCGCCCCAAAACCAAAGGCGGAGCCAAGCACGGCCAGAACAATCGAGAGGCTGAGCGCGGCCAGCCCGCCGGCAAAAACCGCAGACCAGCTGACGGCAGGCGTCGCCCAGCCGGGAAGGGCTTCGCGCACGGCGCAGATATCGATCCATCACCCATGTGCACCACCTCAGAATATCAAGAGAAGGAGAATGATGCCCGGAATCGGAACACCCAGAAACCAGCGTAGACTATCTTTGCCCATGTCCGTCGCCTCCGTGCGGGATTGGCCCGTCTCCCGCCTCAAGCGGGCAACGCGCAGAGCATGCCCCAACCAACGCGGCAGCTGCCCGATCGTTCCCCCGCCAGGCCCGCCAATAGGCCGGATCCGGACATATCTTCCACTCGCGCAAAAAGAATACTATGCGAGGCCGCCATGCCTGCCTCGCTTCTCCCGGTTGTTCTCTGCCTTCTCTCTGCGCTGACGGTCGCGATCACCAATGTCATGGTGAAGCGCGGCGGGGACGTGCTGACCGCGCGGGCAATTGTCGCCATCGTCATGGGACTCAGCGCCCTGCCGCTCCTGCCGTTTGCGCCCCTGCCCCCGCCGCAGACCTGGCCGCTGATCGCCATCTCGGTGGCCGTCCACTGGTTCTACCAGTTCTCTGCGATCCGCGCGCTCCACCGGGGCGCGCTTTCGCTTGTCTTCCCGGTCATGCGCGGCCTCGGGCCTCTGGCGACAGCAGCCTTCGCCGCGATCTGGCTGCACGAGAGCCTCTCCCCGCTCCAGCTCGCCGGCCTGATGGCGGCCTCCCTCTCCATCCTTGTCTTCGCTTTGCCCACAGGGCTGACCGAAAGAGCACGCAAGCTCGACCGGGCGGCGCTTTTTTGGGCGCTGATGACAGCGATCGGCGTCGGTCTCTATGCGGTGGCCGACACGCGCGCTGTCCGTGCGATGGACGATCCGCTCACGTTTGTCGTCTGGCTCTTCCTGTTCGATTGGGTGGGCGTAACGCTCGTCCTCCTCTGGCAGCGCAAGGGGAGGGTGGTTGCCTGTCTACAAAAGGAGCTGCGCGCGGGCATTATCGGCGGCGTCGCCGGGGCGCTCTCTTATGGCATGGCAATCTATGCCTATTCGATGACGGACGCAGCGATGGTCACGGCCCTGCGGGAAACCTCCGTGGTCTTCGCCGCCGCGTTTGGCGCCTGGCTCCTTAAGGAAGGCTTCGGACGCCGCCGGGTTGCCGCCGCCGCCACGCTCGCGGCGGGTCTCGTCCTGATGCAGGCTGCGGGCTGACGGAAGAATTCATTCATGACATGAAGCTAGTCAGCTGAACCGGAAGCCGCTCCAGCGCGTAAGGAATGCTATGACCGAGATGAACCCGCCGCCTTCGCCCTCCAATGGCATTGGAACTGCTGCTGACAAAGCCAACCAGATATGGGGGGATTTCATCCCCGTCATCGGCTTTATTCTCACCTACAACATCTTCCGGCGCGTGGAGCTGCTCGGCGGGCTGATCAACAAGGATACCGCCATCTACTGGGCAACCGGCGTTCTGATCATCCTGATGCTGGGCTTCCTAGCCAAGCAGCTTATCCAGCGCCAGCCCGTTTCCCAGATGATGGTGTTCTCCTCCGCCATCGTCGGCGGGTTCGGCCTCATTGGTATCCTGCTTCAGGAGAAGGCCTTCATCTATGTGAAGCCGACCATCCAGCAGCTTTTCATGGCGGGCATGATCTTCATCCCGCTGATGTTCGGAAAAAACCTCTGGAAGTCCCTTTTCGCCAAGGTGTTCGACCTGCCTGATTTTGCCTGGCGCACGCTGGCGATCCGCTGGGGGCTGTTCTTCGTGGCGATGGCGGTCTGGAACGAATATCTCTGGCGCATGTATGCGCCGGGCTTCGAAAACCCGCTTGTGCTCGCCGGCATTCCGGTGGCGCCGGCCGGAACCTACGACTTCCTTGGCCTGACATTCGGCGCGAAGAATGCCGAAGACGTCTGGGCCAACTGGAAGCTCGGGAATATGGTCATCGTGCTCCTGTTCGGCGCCCTCAATACGCCCTACACACTGAAGCATCTGCGCAACACTGAGGAAGCCCCCGAAGCTGCCTGACAGGCCTCAACGCGTAACCTTGTCCGTGCCCGGCGGGTTGGCAAAGGGTGGAAACGCTTTCAGGTGCCGCGTTTGCGCATAATGGGTCAGCGCCCAGATGGCCGTCGGGAACGCCATCTGCGACCAGGGAATATCCTGCCAGCGGACGAGTTTGACTTCCTCGCTTTCAGGTCCTGGCGCGATGTCTGACAAAAGACGGGCGCGGAACATGATTTGGACCTGCGAGATCCGGGGCACGGAATAGATCCCGATTATGCCATCGATCTCGATTTCGGCGCAGGCCTCCTCTCTGGCTTCCCGCCGGGCGCCTTCCTCGACGCTCTCGCCTTCTTCCATGAATCCGGCGGGCAGGGTCCAGAACCCCTTGCGTGGCTCGATTGCACGCCTACAGATGAGGACATGTTCATCCTTGATTACGACCGCTCCGGTCACAATCTTAGGATTCACGTAATCAATAAAATTGCAGCGAGCACAAATTCGCCGCATCCGATCGTCCCCATCTGGCACATCAAGGCGAAAATCTGTGTTCTGGAAAGGAGTTGGCAATTGATCAGTCATCCAATCTTTATCCTGTCGCCTATATGGAGAATGTGTTTGATCCGCCTACGGGGCTGTTGTTAACGCCCCTGAACACGGATCGGCCCCCATCCCAATCCTGTCCTTCCCCGGACGCCAGTCAATCAAAATAGGAACCCCATCATGAGCTTCAATCTCAACGCCTCGCCCAGCCATCTTCTGCACCGCGCCCAGCAGATCGCTGCCAACCATTCCGCCGCTGCCCTGAAATCGGCCGGCGTCACGCTGCGTCAGTTCTCTGTCCTCGCTGCCCTCTCGGGCAATGAAGGTGTCAGCCAGTCTGATCTTGTCAATGCCACCGGCATCGACCGCTCCACTCTCGCCGACATGGTTGCCCGTATGGAAACCGCCGGCCTTATCAAGCGCGCCGATTCCAAGACCGACGCCCGCGCCAAATCCGTTAGCCTGACGGCAAAAGGCAAGAAAGCATATGACAAGGCCCTCCCCGCTGTCACAAAGGCTGACGACGCCCTCTTCTCGACCCTGGCAAAAGCCAAGCAAGACGCGCTCCTGCAAGGCCTGACCGGCCTCGTCGACGATTCGGACAAGAAAGAAGCCGCTCCGGCTGCTCCTAAAGCTGCGCCGAAGGCAAAGGCTGCAAAAGCCCCGAAAGCTGCGCCGAAAGCCAAGAAAGCGCCTGCCAAGAAAAAGTCTGCTGCCAAGGCTGCTGTGAAGAAAGCCCCGGTTGCCGTCAAGAAAGCCGCTGCAAAGAAGAAATAAGCTTCTTCTTCCTTACTAAAGTTATGGGCGGGGCGCTTCTAGCGCCCCGCTTACTTTTTGGGCGAGGGTTTCGTCCAGCGGGCCGCCGATGTGCAGGATGACTTCTCCGCTCTCGGAGATAACGAACGTCTCCGGAACGCCCGTCAGCCCGAAATCAAGCCCGCCGCGCCCTTCCGGGTCCAGCGCCACCTGGGCGTAGGGGTTGCCGAGGCGCTCGAGAAAGCCGGCGCCGTCCTCCACCTTGTCCTTGTAAAGAATGCCGTAGACCTGGCCGGGATGCTGCTCGCCGAGCGCAACGAGATATTTGTGCTCGGCCTCGCACGGGGCGCACCAGCTGGCAAAAAGGTTCACCACCACGGGCTGACTGCCGGGGGGAGGGGCAAAAGAAATCTCGCCGCTCCCGTCCATAAGCGGAAAGACATGCTCGGGCGCTGCCCGGGAGACGCGTTCAAAATCCCCCTTAGAAGGGCGCATCATCTGCCAGCCGCCGAGCCCTCCGACCACCACCAGCGCCGCCACCGGCAGAGCATAGAGCCAGCGTTTCATGCCCGCAGGTCCTCATCATTGGCCATCATGGCGGCAAGGCGTTTCTTCGCCGCCCGCGCCGCCAGCCAGGCCTGAAGGCAGGCCCCGGCAATCATTAGCCCGCCGATGAGAAAGCAGGCCCAGATATAGACGGCGTTCTTGTCAAACTCGGGCATAACTATCATTCCAGCGCCTGCGCGGTGAGGCGGGCAATCCGCCGCTGGCGGATTTCGGTGCGCATGTGGGTCATCACAAGGCCGCCAAATAGCAAGCCGTGGCCAAGGCTGGAGACCAGAAGCGGGGCGAGGTAGACCGCCGCCATCTTCGGGCCATCCGCGGTGATCACGCTGGCGGGCTGGTGCAGCGAAGTGAAGAGGTCCACGGAGAATTTTATCAGCGGCACATTGATGGCGCCCACCATCGCCAGGATCGCCCCGGCGCGGGCCGCTTTCTGGCGCGAATCCATCGAGGCGCGCAGGGCCATGTAGCCAAGGAACAGGAACAGGAGGAATAGCACGGACATCATCCGCGCGTCATCCCATTGCCACCAGGTGCCCCAGGTTGGCTTGCCCCAGATCGCCCCGGTAGCCAGGCACAGCGCCGTCCACACCGCGCCAAGCGGAGCAATCGCCTTGGCGGCAATATCGGCCAGCTCATGGCGCCAGATGAACCAGACGAAGCTTGCCACCGCGAGGCCCGAATAGCTCGCCATCGCCAGCCAGGCGGCAGGCACATGGATGAACATCACCCGCATGATGTCCCCGCCCTGGTATTCGTCCTTCGGAACAATCCAGAGGCCCTGCCAGAGGCCCCAGAGGATGCAGAGCGCGCCGGCCCCATAGAAGAGGGGCGCCGCTACGGCGGAGAATTTCAGGAATTTGTGCGGATTGGCGAAGGCAGACCACATGGTGTTACCGAGATAGCCTCCCCTTAGTCCGCCGCCAAGCGCAAGGCGGCGGCCATGGCATAGGGCGCAACAGCGCAGGCAAAGAGTGTGGAGGCGGCCAGCAGCATCGGCGCCCCGTCCGAACCGATGCCACCTGTCATGGCGAGGGCTCCGAAGATGGCGGTTGGCACATAAAGCGGCAGGGCGATGATCGAGATCAGCAGCCCGCCTCGGCGCACCGTGGCCGAAAGGGCCGCGCCGACCCCGCCCCAGAAGAAAAAGGCAAGCCCGCCAAGGGCGTAGAGCCCCAGATGGACGAGCAACTCCAGGCTCGCCTGCGCCTGGAACATCAGCGCCAGCAGCGGCGAGGCCAGCGCGAGGGGCAAACCGGCGGCCAGCCAGTGTGCCAGCGTCTTGGCCGCCGCAATGCCCGCCATCGGCGCGCCCGTCTGCAGCCAGAGGTCAAGCGTCCCGTCTTCCACGTCCGCTTGGAAGATCCGCTCCAGCGTCACGAGGCTCGACAGTGCCAGCGACACCCAGATGATGCCCGGGCCGACGGCGCTTAGGGTATCAGTATCACTTCCGATACCCAGGGGCACGAGAACCGCCGTCCCTCCGAGAAAGCCGAGCGGCAGCAGCGCGCCTGCCCCGCCTGCCCAGGCTTCAGCGAAAGCCTGCCGGAAAGCGGCAAGGATTGGCGCCGCGCTCAAAGGGTCACCTCGGCGGTAACAGGGAACCCGGCAATGTCATGCATGGAGGCAATAATGGCCCCGTTTGACCGTAAATGGCTGGAAATGACCGCGTCGAGCATGGCTTTGCCGCTGGCATCAAGCGCGGTGTAGGGCTCGTCCAGCAGCCAGACGGGCCGTTCTTCCAGCAGCAGGCGGCCAAACGCCGTGCGCCGCCGCTGTCCGGCGGAGAGATACCGGCCGGGTACATCTGCGGCCCGCTTCAGCGCCATTTTCTCAAGGATTTCAGGGATGTTCGCTTTGGATCCCCAGGCCTGTGCCCAGAGGGCAAGGTGTCCGCGCGGGCTTTCCTGTGGCTTGATGCCTTCTTTGTGGCCGATCCAGTGATGGGGGGCTGCGCGCGCCACATCCCCCGCTTCCGGCCGAGTCAGCCCGGCCAGCATCCGCAGCAGCGTTGTCTTGCCGGCCCCGTTGGCGCCGCGCAAAACGATGCCCTCGCCGGGGGAGAGGGAGAGGCCAACGCCCCGGAACAGCACCCGCTCTCCCCGCAGGATAGCGAGGTCACGGGCAGTCAGGAGCGGGGCGGTCAGCAAGGTCACAGGCAGAGGCTTAGCCTGTTCGCCCTGCCCTGCAAACAAGGCGTAGCGCCGCTATTAACGCTTTGACCCTATGTCCCAATTGCGCCGGAAGGGCAGGGCCTATAAGAGGGCCGCAGCGACGAAAGCGGGCCCCCGGATGGTGTGGCCCTTTACCAGGAGGCAAGGCTCGGACATGCCGTCAAAGGACAGCTTCAAATCGAAAAGCACGCTCACAGCAGCTGGCAAGACCTACACTTACTACTCGCTGGAAGCTGCGGCGAAGAATGCAGGCCTCGGCGATGTATCGCGCCTGCCTGCCGCGCTGAAGGTTCTCCTCGAGAACATGCTGCGTTTTGAAGACGGCCTCACGGTCGTTGAAGACGACATCCGCGCCTTCGGCGAATGGGCAGACAAAGGGGGCCAGAACCCGCGTGAGATCGCCTATCGCCCTGCCCGCGTGCTGATGCAGGACTTCACGGGCGTTCCGGCCGTGGTCGACCTCGCCGCCATGCGTGACGGGATCAAGGCCCTCGGCGGCAGCGCCAAGAAGATCAACCCGCTGGTCCCGGTGGACCTCGTGATCGACCACTCGGTCATGATCGACGAGTTCGGCACCCCCCGCGCCTTCCAGGCCAACGTTGACCTCGAATACGAGCGCAACATGGAGCGCTACACCTTCCTCAAATGGGGACAGAAGGCGTTCAACAATTTCCGCGTCGTTCCGCCCGGCACCGGCATTTGCCACCAGGTGAACCTCGAATACCTCGCCCAGGCTGTCTGGACCGATACCGACACGGACGGCTCCATCCTCGCCTATCCCGACACGCTGGTCGGCACTGACAGCCATACCACGATGGTCAATGGCCTCGCCGTGCTCGGCTGGGGCGTGGGCGGGATCGAAGCCGAAGCGGCCATGCTCGGCCAGCCGGTCTCGATGCTGATCCCGGAAGTGGTTGGCTTCAAGGTTACCGGCGCAATGAAGGAAGGCGTCACCGCCACCGACCTTGTGCTGAAAGTGGTGCAGATGCTCCGCAAGCACGGTGTCGTGAACAAGTTCGTGGAATTCTACGGCCCCGGCCTCGACAACATGCCGCTCGCAGACCGCGCGACAATCGCCAATATGGCGCCGGAATATGGCGCGACCTGTGGCTTCTTCCCGATCGACGACGAGACGATCCGTTACCTCCGCCAGACCGGCCGGGACGAAGACCGCATTGCGCTCGTTGAAGCCTACGCGAAACAGAACGGCTTCTGGCGCAGCGCCGACTATGCACCGGTCTACACCTCGACCCTGCATCTCGATCTGGGCGATGTCGTCCCGGCGATCTCCGGCCCGAAACGCCCGCAGGATCATGTCGCGCTCGACGCAGCAGCAAAGGTTTTCGGCGAATATATCGACGGCGTGCGCAAACCGGCCAAGGCGCCCGAGCTGCAAAAGTCGGAAATGACGGAAGAGGGCGGGGCGCCCTCGCCCAAAACCATCCCCGGCGACCATACCGGCCCCAGCGAAGCGGCCGTTGAAGGCCATGATTGGAAGCTGCGCGATGGCTCGGTCGTGATCGCCTCGATCACCTCCTGCACCAACACGTCCAACCCCTACGTCCTGATCGGCGCTGGTCTCGTCGCCCGCAAGGCGCGGGCCCTCGGCCTGACGCGCAAGCCCTGGGTGAAGACATCGCTCGCCCCCGGATCGCAGGTCGTTTCCGAATACCTTAACGCCGCTGGCCTGCAGGAAGATCTTGACGCGCTCGGCTTCAACCTCGTCGGCTATGGCTGCACTACCTGTATCGGTAACTCCGGCCCGCTGGCGCCGGAAATCTCCAAGTCGATCAACGAGAACGATCTCGTGGCCGTTTCGGTGCTTTCGGGCAACCGCAACTTCGAAGGCCGTATCAGCCCCGATGTGCGCGCCAACTATCTGGCCTCGCCGCCGCTGGTCGTGGCCTATGCCATCGCCGGCGACATGAACATCGACATCACCAGGGATGCCATCGGCACGTCGAAAGACGGCAAGCCTGTCTTCCTGAAAGACATCTGGCCGACGACCAAGGAAATTGCCGACATGGTCCACGCTACCGTGACCCGCCAGATGTTCATGTCGAAGTATGCCGACGTGTTCAAAGGCGACGAGAAGTGGCAGAGTGTTCAGACTACGGATGCTGAAACCTATGACTGGCCGGTCAGCTCGACCTACATCCAGAACCCGCCTTATTTCCGCGGCATGTCGGCTGAAAAAGGCGACATCAACCCAATCAAAGGCGCGCGTGTCCTCGCGCTTCTGGGCGATATGATCACCACCGATCACATCTCTCCGGCCGGTTCCTTCAAGGCCAACAGCCCGGCGGGCAAATACCTCACTGACCGTCAGGTGCCGGTGAAGGACTTCAACTCCTACGGCTCGCGCCGCGGCAACCATGAAATCATGATGCGCGGCACCTTTGCCAACATCCGTATCAAGAACGAGATGCTCGACGGCGTGGAGGGCGGCTACACGCTCGGGCCAGATGGCGAACAGACTTCCATCTATGACGCGGCAATGGCCTGGATCGACAAGGGTGTCCCGCTCGTCGTCATTGGCGGCATCGAATATGGCGCCGGCTCCAGCCGTGACTGGGCTGCCAAGGGTACGAACCTTCTCGGCGTCAAAGCCGTGATCGCCGAAAGCTTCGAGAGGATCCACCGCTCCAACCTCGTCGGCATGGGCGTCATCCCGTTCGAGTTCACGGGCGGCGACAATCGCAAGTCCCTCGGCCTCAAGGGCACCGAAATCTTCGATATCGAAGGCCTCGGCAACGACATTCGCCCGCTCTCCACGGTTCCGGCCAAGATCACTTATGCCGATGGTGCGGTAAAAACGATCCAGATCAAATGCCGGATCGATACCGAGATCGAGGTTGATTACGTCAAGCATGGCGGCGTGCTGCACTATGTGCTGCGTGACCTTGTCCGCGCCTCTTAAGACTGAAGAGCCCGCCGCAGGATCGCCCTCCGGCGGGCTTTTTGCAGCCTTTCACGCGGGTGTGACTGTCAGCAAGATGTTCCGCGGCATATAAGCGGGTTGTGATGATGCGACTGCCTGCCCTTCTTGGCCTGATCCTGGCTGCCTTTGCAGCGCCTCCGGCGCATGCGGACGGCCCGGTTCTGGTCGAGCTGTTTGCTTCCAAGAACTGCCGTTCGTGCCCGGCCGCCTACAAGGCGATGGAAGAGCTGGAAGCCCAGAGCGACGATGTCCTTGTGCTCACCTGGCCGGTTGATTACTGGGATTACCTCGGCAGCAAGGAAACAATGGCCCTGCCGGAATCGAAAGACCGCCAGCGCGGCTATGTGGAACGCTTCAAGCTGCGCGGGCCCTACACTCCCCAGGCTGTCTTCAATGGCGAGGAGCAGGCCCCCGGCAACAAGGCTGGCAAGGTTGGCGCCGCACTCGGCAAGACCATGTCGCTGCCGGCGACGGGCATTTCCCTCGTCCGGAAGAACGACAAGGTTTCGCTGATAGGCGAGACCGGCAGCCTGACCGACCTTTGGTGGGTGGCTTATCTCAAGGATGAAGAAAACGAGACCAAGATGCCCAATCCGGTCATCTCGGTCCGCCAGATCGGACCGTGGCTTGGCGGGCGCGCGGATATTGATCTCCCGGCCTGCGAATCAGGCTGTATGCTGATCGTTCAGGAAGCCGGTTTCGGCCCTGTGCTTGCGGTTATGGATGCGCGCTGATCAATCGCCTGTGATGGCGCCGCCGGGAGCGGGGCTTTCGCCCGGCAGGCGCGCGATGGACTCGATTGAGGGCGTGAAGTCCATCCAGTCCACTTCGGAAATCTGAAATGCCCAGCCATTGGCGCGCTCATTGATCGCGCCGCCGCGATGGGCCCCTTCGCCCGCTTCGATTGCCCGCAGCGTCACAAAATATCCGTCCGCCTCGCGATAGGGGCGCACATCCACTTCCAGCCCGTCATGGGTCTGGGTGATGTGGCGGCCGATGGGCCGTGTCTTGAGGCTGCTGGCAGGTTTCACGCCGACAGGCTGGAAGCGTGTCAGCGCCAGCGCAGGGCCGGTCGTCACGAGCCGGTTCACCAGTTCGAAGTCCTCCTGCGGCGGGGCAGGGCGGAACGCCCGGTCGCTCGCTCCGATCGTCCGCTGAAGGAAGAGCGAGGCGCCGCTGGCATCGATCAGGCGCACGGCCGAGACGGCGTCAGCGTTCAGGTCGATGATGTCGAGATCAAGCCAGGCCTCCGCCGTATAGAGCGGCGGCAGCGATCCAGTCACCTTGTAGGCCTGCATCTCTCCGGGGCGCCGCACATAGATATGCTCATCCTTCCGGCCGGTCAGCAGCGCGGCAGACACCTCGCCTTCCTGGCCGATGACTTCCACAAGGGCGCCATTGCCGCCTTCGCGCGGATCGCCCAGCCCGATGGCGTTCATCTTGGCCGGATCGCGCGTGCGGGGCGCGTCCCAGACGAGTGTTTCCAGCCCGCCCGCCAGATCGCTCAGCCGGTCGGCGCGGATGGGATAGCCATCGCTGCCTTCCAACCGCCAGCCCCCGGGCGCAGCAAAAAGCGTGTAGGTGGCATCTGCCAGCGTGATGCGGATCTGCGAGGCCTCGGCGCGGGTCTCTGCAAAGCCCGGCAGCACAGGCTCGCCCTGCAGGTCGCTGCGCGGGGTGGCCGCCCCGCCCAGCAGCTCGCTCGCAAGCGCGATCAGCACGAGCGCGCCGGCCATAGCGCCCATGATACGGATACGGGAGGTCCGCTGCTGGTTGCGAAGCGCCGTCATGTCACCGCCTGCTGTTTCCGGGCCTGGCGCCGCCAGACTAGGACGCCCGCCAGCATCACCAGCAGGGGCCCGCCCCAGATGTTGATCGCTTTGAGCGTTGCCTCCAGCGCGTCGATCTCGCGCCGATAGTCGCGCTCGATGTCGCGCAGGCCTGCGCGGATGGTGAGGATATCCTCACGCAGCGCTGAAAGCTCTGCCCGTTCGTCCGGAGTAAGCTCTGCTTCCGGGTCACCCGCGAAAAACCCTTCGCCCGAAGCCACAGATTGAAGCTCGGCGAGGCGTGCCTGGGCGGTCGAAAGGCGCGCTTCCAGCGTGGACTGCTGGCGGAAATATTGTGCCTCTGCCCTTTCGCGCATCGTCTCGATACGGTCCATCGGGCGCAGGCTGGCAGCGCGTGAGCGCAGCCTCGAGAGCTCGCCGCGCCCCGCTAGCGCGTCGAGCGCGTTGAGCAGCAGCGCGCCATTGTCTGCCACTACGAGACCGCTTCCTGGCACCACATAGAAGTCGTCCGCCAGGAAATCGGCGTCGGCAATGATCACGATCTCGGCCGGTGTCTGGCTGGCGCTGACATGGCCGGGCAGGGCGGCGGCTTCAGCGCGGGCTGCTTCGATTTCACTGTCGTCTGCGGGCTCGTCCATCGCCGGGGCGCCAGCGGGAAAGGCGCTCGCCAGATTGCCGGTCAGCCGCGCGGCGATCACCAGCGGCTCCGGCTCGGTCATGTAGCTCTGCAACACTTCGTCCGGACCCATGTCGCGGGCCGCGCGCGCCGGGTCGATATAGGATGGGCTGGGGCCCGTCGTGATCAGAGGGGCAAAGGTAAGGCCTGCCGAAACTGCCGGGGCGAGCAGGGCGCCGGGCGCGCCAAAATTCACAACCCGCATCAGGTCTGCTGTAATCGGATCATCCTGACTCATGGTCTCGGCTGGCACGCCCACGAACAGCGGATGGGCAAGCTCCTCGATGCCCCCGCCAAAGGCCTCGACCGGAACGGTCAGCGCATTAGCCGCGTCCGCCACCGCCTGCGGGGCCAGTTCCACACCCCAGGCCCCGCCCAGCCGTCCAAGGCTCGACCGTGCCAGGGAATCGGTGGCCGAAAAGAAGCTGCCGGAAAGCGCGGTCTTGGCGGCGGGGTCAACCACGAAGATTGCCCGCCCCTCACGCAGGATGAACTGGTCGATCAGCCATTCCTGCCGCGCGGTCAGCACGCCGGGATGGGCGACCAGCAGCACGTCAGCATCCGGCAGGCTGCGGAAATCCTCCGGGATCTGTTCTACTGTGAAGCTCCGCCCGATATCCTGCAGCACGGTGTAGCCGCTCTCTCCGCCCAACGCCTTCATGCCGGCAAGGGAGCTGAGGATGCCAACCTTCGGCGGCTCTGGGTTGTCCAGCCGCGCAATCATCCTTGTGAGATCATATTCCAGCGTCGTCTCGCGCTCGGGCGCCAGGAACGGGATCAGCCGCAGATCGTCGATCGTGTTGCGCCCGATGATGCCGAAGTAAAGCGGGTCATTGCCGGCGGCCGGAATGGCGCTGATTCCGGCGGCGAGTGCCTCATCCTCGGCCTCGGAGAATGGTTTGGGATCAATCTCCCGCACGCGTACATTTCCGCCAGAGGCGGCCGCATACGCCGCAAGCAGTTCGCGCACGCGGGCAGCATGCGCCTGGATCGCGGGATACTCCTGCCCCACGCGGCGGGAATAGACGTAGGTGATGTCCACCGGTTCGGCGAGATCGCGCAGGGTCACGCGGGTGGCGTCCGAGAGGGTGTAGAGCTTGCCTTCAGTGAAATCGAGCCGGGCGCCGGCCAGCAACTTCTGCGCGGCAATGTTCCCGGCTAGCAGGACGATCCCGGCCAGCAGCGTCATTAGGACCAGATAGCGGCGCGCCTTCATCGCTCAGCCAAGCCTCCGGCGCGATGCCCAGAGGCAATTGAGGAAGGCAAAGGTCGCTGTAAATCCGAGGAAATAGGCCACCACCCGAAGCTCCAGCACGCCGCGCTGCGCGCTCTCGAACTGGGTGATGAAGGAAAAGCGCGCGATGAGATCGGCAAAGCCTGTCCCGAACAGCGTCTGCACTGTCGAGAGCACCAGCGGCCAGCCAGCGGCGGTAAACACGAACGCGATCACCACCGAGATCACGAACGCCGTCACCTGGCTTCCCGTCAGCGCCGAGACCGCTGCGCCGATCGAAAGATACGCTCCGGCCATCAGGAAGCTTACGAAATAGGTTAGCGCGATGGCGGCATTGTCCGGGCTGCCAAGATAATTGACGGACAGCCACATCGGCAGGGTCAGAAGGAGGCCGGTTCCCGCGACTGTCCATGCCGCGCAGAGCTTGCCCAGCACCAGCCCAGGTAAGCCGAGCGGCAGGGAGAGGAGAAGTTCATCCGTCCCCGCCGCGCGCTCGTCCGCCCAGAGCCGCATGGCGAGCGCTGGCAGGAAAACCATGTAGAGCCAGGGATGCCAGGCAAAAAAAGGCTGAAGGTCTGCTACGCCGGAATCGAAAAAGCGCGCGGCCTCCCAGGTGAAGAGGCCGAGCGCCAGAAGGAACACAGCGAGGAACACATACGCCATCGGCGTGGCGAAATACGCGTTCAGCTCACGGCGATAGGTTGCGGTAAACCCGCTCATCTGCTGGCGGATGGCGCCGGTCACAGCGTTTCCTCCTCCACCTGATCGGTCAGGCGGGCAAAGGCGCTTTCCAGCGTCCCTTCATCCGAGCGCCGGGCAAGGCCCTCGGGCGTGTCATCGGCGACGATCCGTCCACGGTCGACCAGCACGGCGCGGTGACACATCGCGGGCACTTCGGTCAGGGTGTGGGTCGAGATTACAATCGCCTTGGTCGGCGCCATCCGGGCGATCAGCGCGCGCACGGCTCGTTTCTGGTTGGGGTCGAGGCCGTCCGTTGGCTCGTCAAGCACCAGCACCGGCGGATCATGCAGAATCGCCCCGGCCAGCCCAACGCGGCGGCGATAGCCCTTGGAGAGTGCGCCGATCCGCTGGCCGAGAACGCCGGAAATCCGCGCGTCGGCAATCGTGCGCTCGATGGCGTCCTTGCGCTGGGCCTTGGGAATCTGCCGCGCGCTGGCGAGGAAGGCAAGGAACTCGGGCGGCGTCATGTCATTGTAAAGGGGTGCGCCTTCCGGCAGGTAGCCGAGCGCGGCCTGCGCCGCGCGCCGGTCAGAGATAATGGATTTCCCATCGATCAGCACATCGCCCACATCAGGCTCCAGCACCCCGGCAATCATCCGCATCGTGGTCGATTTGCCAGCCCCGTTGGGGCCCAGAAAACCCAGCACGGTGCCTTTCTCCACGGCAAAGGATATGCCGCGCACGGCCTGCTTGCTGCCATAGGCTTTTTCGAGCGATCTGACGTCCAGCATGAATGTCCCGCGCTTCATTTCGCCCCCGTGATAGCGGGCATCGCGCCAAGGTCAAAGCCGTAGGCTCAGAGATTACCGGCGTTTCATGTCGGCAGGCTCAGGCAGAAAATCGCGCGACCTCTTCCAGAACGCACTTTGCCGCCACCGCCACGATCTTCCCGCCATCTTCTATGCTCGACTGGCTCGGGTCAGAGCCTATCCGGCCATCGGGAAAGTCGCGGCGATACTGCACGGCGTCGCCAATCGCGCCGGAAGGGGCAATCTTCGGGCTCATCGGTGTCTTGCTGCGTTCCCGCTCGGGATATCCCCAATAGGTAACGGAAACCTCCGACGGCGTGGCATGGCTGCCATGGCCGGTGGGGTAGAGCTGGTTGCAGATGCCCATTACCTCCCGGAAGTCCCACCAGTCGCGGCGCTTGAGGCTGAGGCCGGGGCGGTTGGTTTCCCCACGCGGGTCATAGCTGCGGCGCGCATGGATTTCGGAGAAGGCCGCCTGGATGGTGGCAATGTTGCCCCCATGGCCGTTCAGCCAGTAAATCCGTTCAAATCCGTGCCGCATCAGGCTCTCGGTCCAGTCCGCCATCGCCGCGATCATGGTCGAAGGGCGCAGGGTGATCGTGCCGGTAAAGCCAAGGTGATGCTGCGCGCAGCCGACATTGAAGGTCGGCCCCACAAGGATGTCATCGGGCGCCAGGCTCTCGGCATGGTTGGCGATGATTTCCGGGCACAGAGCATCGGTCCCGATAAAGCCATTGGGCCCATGCTGCTCGAAAGATCCGATAGGAATGACGATGGTTTTCGACTTTCTCAGCCAGGCTTCAATGTCGGGCCAGGTGGAAACGGGAAGGCGCATGGGGCTAATCCTTTCGGGGGCCAAGGCGGCGCGTGATATGGCCCATCTTGCGTCCGGGCCGGGCTTCGCGCTTGCCGTAAAGGGTCAGAATATCGTTCAGTTTGAGCGTTGCCGGGTCAACGAGGCCTGCGTCTCCGATCAGATTGATCATCTCGGCATCAAACAGGCGCCGTGTATCCCCCAGCGGCCAGCCGGCCACACAGCGGATATGCTGCTCGAACTGACCGGTCTGGCAAGCTTCGGGTGTC
This sequence comes from Hyphomonas sp., assembly GCF_018402285.1. Lineage (GTDB taxonomy): Bacteria > Pseudomonadota > Alphaproteobacteria > Caulobacterales > Hyphomonadaceae > Hyphomonas. The sequence continues at coordinate 233,609 of NZ_JAGYJH010000003.1, forward strand.
CAGTGGCCGGAATTGTGCACGCGCGGGGCAAATTCGTTGGCCAGCAGCGTGCCGTCCGGCAGCACAAAAAACTCCAGCGCCAGAACGCCGACATGGCCCAGCGCTTCAGCCAGATGCATAGCCTTGGCGCGCGCCTCGTCCTCGACCGTCTTGCTTAGGCCGGATGGTACGGTGGAGCGGGCGAGGATCCCGTACTCATGGGAGTTGCGCGGCGGCGCCCAGCTCATGGTTGCCCCGTTGATGCTGCGGGCAACCAGCACGGAGATTTCGCAGTCAAACGCGATCGCGCCCTCAAGGATGCACGGGCGCTCGCCCAGCGCCGTCCACGCTTCCTTGATCCCGCCATGGCCGAGGCGCACCCAGGCTTGGCCCTTGCCGTCATAGCCGTCGCGGCGCGTCTTCAGAACGCCGTATCCGCCGAGTGCTTCCAGCGCGAGAACAATGTCGTCCAGCTGGTTGATCTCTCGGAACGGCGCGGTCGGAATCCCGTGATCATTGAGGAAGGTTTTTTCGGTGAGCCGGTCCTGCGAGACCGAAAGCGATTTCGCCCCCGGCAGCACGCTTTTGCCCGCCCGCTCAATGATCTCGACGCTCGCCACCGGCACATTCTCGAATTCCAGCGTGATCACATCGCACGCCTCTGCAAACTCGCTCAGGGCGGCGGCGTCGTCCCAGTCGGCCTGGAAGGCGCCCGCCGCTAAGCGGCCAGCCGGGGGATCATCCTCAGGCGAATAGATCAGCACATCAAAGCCAAGCTGGGCGGCCGCGCTCGCCAGCATCCGGCCAAGCTGCCCCCCGCCAAGTATCCCGATCACCGCGCCGGGGCGAAGCGGGCTCATTCCTTGGGAACCTCATTCACCGCCGCTGTCTGCGCCGCGCGGAAAGCGTCGAGCTTTGCCGCGACGCTCGTGTCTTCCAGCGCAATGATCGACGCGGCGAGAATGCCCGCATTCGCAGCGCCTGCCTCGCCAATCGCCAGCGTGCCCACCGGAATGCCCTTGGGCATCTGGACAATAGATAGAAGGCTATCAAGACCCTTGAGGGCCTTGGACTGAACCGGCACGCCCAGAACGGGCAGGGGGGTCATAGAGGCCGCCATGCCGGGCAGATGGGCTGCGCCACCTGCGCCTGCGATGATCACCTTCAGGCCGCGATCCTTGGCGCTGGTAGCATACTCGACCAGCCTCTGGGGCGTGCGGTGCGCCGAGACGATCTTCGCCTCGAAAGCGACGCCCATATCCTCGAGAACCTTCGCGGCCTCGCGCATCACCGGCCAGTCCGACTGGCTGCCCATGATGATGCCCACAACCGGGGAGCGCGCCTTGTCCATGCCTGCCTCGCCGCTGGAAAGCGCGCACCATAAGTGCGCGCCGCTTACCGTCAACCGGTCCTGTCAGGGGAAAGTTGCGGCAGGAATCGAACACCCGCTCTACAAGAGACCCGATCACAGCTATTGTTTCGCCATGCCATCAGACACCCCAGAGCTCTCCGAAGCCGAAAAGCGCGCCCTGCTCGAGGCGTTGGGGGTCGATCTTGGCCAGCTCGACCTGCGCGCCCGCGCCGCCATTGAGGCGCTCGCCGAAGAAGTCATCGCCTTGCGCGAGGAGACCGACGCCCTCCGGGCCAGCCTCGCGGACGCAGCCCTGCTGGCCGACAATGACGCGCTCTGTCCGGTCTTCAACCGCCGCGCCTTTGAACGGGAAGTGCGCCGGGAAATCGCACTCTCGGGCCGTTTCCAGACGCCGCTCACCCTGATTTTCATCGATTTGGACAATTTCAAGCAGGTCAACGACGTCTATGGCCATGCCGCTGGCGACAGCGTGCTCCTGAAGATTTCCGACATTCTCCTCGCCAAGACCCGGGAAACCGACATTGTCGGTCGCCTCGGCGGGGACGAATTCGGCATCGTGCTTGCCCATGCCGGCCTCGAGGACAGCCGCCGCAAGGCCGTCCAGCTTGCCGCAGCGATCGACGCCCTGGAAGTACGCGGGGAAACCGGCTCGCCTCTCGCCCCCGTCCAGATCGGCGCTTCCTGCGGGGTGGTGGAGTGGCATACCGGCCAGAGCCCGGCTGCGCTCATTGCGCGGGCAGACCAGGCGATGTTTGCCGAAAAAGCGCGCCGCAAGGCCGAAGGACGGGCACTGAGGTGAAAATGCGGCAAGATAAGTGGTTCTACCCATGACTTGCCTAAACGACTGTGTCATTCTTGCATCACCGGTCACTCCGGACCGGAGACGAAAGGAGACTGCCTATGTCGCTCATCGGTCGCATCAGTGAACTCTCTGCGAAGCACCGCAATCTGGACGAGAAGATTTCCGACGAACAGAAACGCCCTTCTGCCGATGGCCTCGTTCTCAAGGATTTGAAGCGACAGAAACTCAGGGTTAAGGAGCAGCTGCGACACCTCAAGGCCAGCTGAACTTTTCCGGCAGTCCCGTTCCTGGGAAGGCCGCGTCCGGCCAAAAGACAGGAACGGGACCCATGCCCCTAAACCATTCCACCCCCTGCATATGCGCGGCGACCTGAGTCATGGGCCAGCCTGTAAGCTTGGTCCTGGGGCTCGGCCGCGAGGTCGGTGAAGCGATTGCCCGCCGGTTTGAAGATGAAGGCCACAAGGTGCTCGTCGCAGACCCTTCGCAGGAGCGGATCGACGCCGCCCGCGACACACTCGACGAAGCCATCCAGTACTATCATGGCGAGCTCCACTCCCGCCTCGGCCTGCGCAACGCCGTTACCGCCGCCGTCGAAGCATTCGGCCGCGTCGATCACGCCGTCATCGTGCCCGCCTATGAAGAGCCCGACTCGCTGCTCGATTTTTCGCAGGAGAAGTTCGAGAAGGCGCTGGGCAAGTCCGCCCGCGGCGCTGCCATGGCCCTGCGCGTGGTGGCAGAGCGCCTCCTGGAACAGGAAGACCTCCCCGAAACCGGCGTCGAGCGCAAATACCAGAAAGGCTCGATCACCTTCGTGCTGCGCTATGCCGCCCAGGCGTCGATGCCGGGCCGCTTCACCGACACCGTCAGCCAGGCGGCCATCCAGGGGGTGATGCGCGCCGGCGCACTGGAGCTTGCCGAGCACGCGATCCGCGTCAACGCCATCGTCTCCCTGCGCCCCAGCGAAGAGCGCGCCACCCCCTGGTCGCTCGGCCGCGTGCCGCTCGGCCGCGCGGTCCTCGCCGACGAGATCGCCGGCGCGGCCTTCTTCCTGGCCTCGCGCGATGCGGCATTCATGACCGGGCAGAGCCTGATCATGGATGGCGGCCGCTCGACGCTGTCGGGCGTTCTGGAATAGCCCTTTAGAGCGTCTTCAGCGGCGAAACGCCGCCGTCCTCCGCGCTGGCCTCGAAGCTGGCAACCGTCTCTGTGCTGAAGGTTTCGCCATAGATGTCGGACACCTTTCGGAACACCGCCCGCGCCGTTCCCGGCGTCAGCGTCACCAGCGTATATCCATGCCCGAACGGGTCATGCCAGACGACTTCATTGTTCGTTTTGGCAATCTGTTTGCCCAGATCAGGCACGTCCTTCACATAAGCGCCCATGCCGGGCGAGGTGATTGAGGTGCATCCAAACTCCACGCCCCGGCGCGTGCCGGAGGCATCATAAAGCTCGTTGGCATAGGCCGTATGCGTATCACCTGCCAGCGTCACAAGACGCGCGCCGGCGCTGGCAACGCTTTCATACAGCCGCTCGCGCGCGGCCGGATAACCGTCCCAGGCGTCAAGGTTCCAGGGCAGGCCCAGCGCCGTGAAAGCCAGGAAGCCCTTCACTTCGGGAATGTCCTGCGCCGCGATCTGCGCCGGGCTCAGCGTCTCGGTGAAATTGGGCAGCGCCACGCGCGCCATGATCACCTGATTGGCCAGAACCTGCCAGGCTGCGCCGGAAGAGACAGACGCGGTAAGCTCCGTGCTCAGCCAGCTTTCCTGCTCGGCGCCCAGCATGGTGCGGGCCGGGTCGGCGGCCTTTTCCAGCAGCGCTTTCGCTTTGCCGCCCACTTCCAGCGGCGAAGCCGCATTGCCCAGGGCGCTCGCCCAGCTGAGGCTTTCCGAGCGCCCGGTCAGGCGCGTTTCCAGCGCATGCAGCGTCGCCACATCGCCGAAGCGGAAGCTGCGCCAGGCAGCCGTCGTGATTTCACCTGGCGTGATGTCGCGGATCGGCATCCATTCGAAGTAGGCTTGGACTGCCGCCATCTTGCGGTCGCTCCACTCGCCTTCGCCTTCTTCCGGATTGTGGTTCTGCGCGCCCGTCCGGTAGCTGTCATTGGTGCTCTCGTGATCGTCCCAGGTGCAGATCCACGGCACGGCCGCATGGGCGGCCTGAAGGTGGGGATCTGTCTTGTACTGGGCGTGGCGCTTGCGATAATCGGCTAGCGTTACAATCTCCGTGGACGGTTCATGCATCCGGCCAAGCTGCGCAGCCACTTCGGCGCCATAGCCGTCGATTCCGTATTCATAGAGATAGTCGCCCAGATGGACCACCGCGTCGAGGCCGGGCTCTTCGGCCAGCGCCTTGTAGGCGTTGAACCGGCCGAACTGCCAGTTGGAGCAGGACACGACCGCAAGGTTCACCGCGCTCGTGCCATTGGCGGCGGGTGTGCGCAGGCGTCCCTCGGGGGAGGCAATGTCGCCGTTATCGGTGAGGGCGGTGAAGCGGTAGGTATAGTCAGACCCCGGCTGCAGCCCGGCGGCGTCCACCTTGACGCAATAGTCCCTCGCTTCGCTCGCTTCGGTCATTCCAGCGGCGACGGGCGTCTCTTGCCCGGCGCGCAGCACTTCCCATCGCACGGGGACCGGTCCGGCGCCTGACAGCGGCGTCACGCGCGTCCAGAGGATGATCCGGTCGGGCAGGGGATCGCCCGAGGCAACCCCGTGCTGGAAGGCCACCTCGCCCTTGAAGGTCTGCGGGCCCGTCTTGCCGCAGGCGGCCAGCGCCACCGTGCCCAATGCTGCGCCGCCCAGCAGGCCGCGCCGTGTCACCTGTACCATCTTCAAGGAACTCCCCAGTTGCGTGCCGCTCTCATGGCGTGAATTTGCGACACCAGCATGACGCGCGCTGAAAGCTTCGTCTATAAGGCGCCGATGAACCAGATCCTGATCACTTCGCAGGCGGCTGACGCTGGCCAGCGCCTCGATGCCTTCCTTGGCGCCCGCGCCGAGGGCCTTTCCCGTTCCCGGGCCAAGACCCTGATCGAGGAGGGCGCTGTCACGGTGGACGGCGCGGTGGAGACAAACCCCCGCGCTCCTGTGAAGGAAGGCCTCGTGTATGCGGTAAACCTGCCCCCGCCGGTCCCCGCCATGCCGGAGGCTGAGGCCATCCCGCTCGAAATACTTTATGAGGACGCCCACATCATCATCCTCAACAAGGCGGCCGGCATGGCGGTCCATCCCGCCCCGGGCAGTCAGGATGGCACGCTGGTGAACGCGCTGCTGCATCATTGCCAGGGCCAGTTGTCAGGCATCGGCGGGGTGGAGCGTCCCGGCATCGTCCACCGGCTCGACAAGCTCACCTCCGGCGTCATGGTCGCGGCCAAGAGCGAAGCGGCCCATACCGGCCTTGCCGCCCTGTTCGAGCGGCATGACATTGACCGGGTCTACCGCGCCGTCACGCGCGGTTCCCCGCGCCCGCTCTCGGGAACAATAGATGCGGCCATCGCGCGCTCTGAAAACGACCGGAAGAAAATGTCGGTCCACCGCAATCCCGACAGCCCGGCCGCCCGCCGCGCCGTTACGCATTACAAGGCAGTCGAAACGTTCGGTTATAAAGACCGCGCCACCCGGTTACCCGCAGCGGCGCTCCTCGAATGCCGCCTCGAAACCGGCCGCACCCACCAGATCCGGGTCCACATGGCCCATGCCGGCGCCCCGCTGATCGGGGACCCCGTCTATGGCCGCCAGACGGGCATCATGGCCTGGAAGGCGCCGGGCAGTGAGGTGAATTACGAGAAGGCGCTTGCCGCCGCCCGCGCCTTCTCACGCCAGGCGTTGCACGCGGCGGTCCTGGGTTTCGTCCACCCTGTCACCGGCCAGACGCTCCGTTTCGAAGCCCCGCTGCCTGAAGACATGACTGCCCTGATTGCCGCCCTGCGAAAACTGCCGGTCGACTAGCGTCCCCCGCCTGCACCACCTGTTTGCGCAGCGGCCGCCGTCTCCAGCGGCTCAAACCGCAGTGTGCGGGCCTGCAGGGTCACCTTGCCGACTCTGTCGGTGTCGGCAACGATCCGCACCGGCACATGGCTGCCGTTTTCCAGCGGCGCCAGATACATGCGCAGTGGGCCGTCGATGCCTGTCAGCGTGTCCTTGTTCACTTCGCCTGCCTTGTAGCCGGCAATCTTGTCCATGGTCACATGGCACTCGATCGCCTTGCCGCTCCAGGCGGGGCTTTTTACATTCGCCGTGCCGGCATTCTTCAGGTGCAGGTAGGTCAGCTGCTTGCCATCAAACACGCGGATCGGCCCGCCGCAGGGGTCAGCCCCCTTGGCCCTCGGCTCCAGCGCAAAGGTGATCAGCGCCGTCAGCGGGTCATTGGCCAGGATCGCCTGCTCCTGCGTTGCGGCCGGGTCGCCCAGATTTCCGAAGGTCGGCTTGGCGGTCATGGTGAAGCCGTCATTCTTCATCGACAGCTCGACCCGGCGGTTCTTCTTCCCGTCGCGGTTCTGCGAGACATAGCCGGAGGTTTTCAGCTCCCCGGCCCGCACAAAGCCGGACGCGGCCAGTTCCATGTCATAATTGACGAACACATCGGCCAGGCCCGTCGTGCGCACCTTGGATTTGATGGTGTAGGTATTGGGCTTCATTTCCACATTGAAGCTCGCCCGGCCGGTGGCCGGAATGATCAGGATCATCGCCCGCGCGTCGAGTTCATAGATCATGCGCATGGGCTCGCCCGCCTTCACATTCGCCAGCAGGCTGTTCTTTGGAGCGGCGGGCGCGGTGTCGGCGGTCGAGAGGCCTGCCATGGCGATCGTGGCAGCTGCAGCAAGGAGGAGGCGCTTCATCGGGAGGATCGTCCTTATCGGTCAGGCAGGCAAAAAGCCCGCTATTGGGGTCTCATATAGTCGCCCTGTCCCAACGCCGCCTGAACGAACCGGCCTTCAACATGCCGCATTCTCCAGGCCCCGCCCACTGACATAAAGTGACAGTCCGTGACATGGGAGCGCATTTCTCAGCTCGCAAGCCTGATCCCGGCGGTTGACAGGGCGCCCCCGCAGACTGTAGACGCGCGCCTTCAGATCAAAGAACACCTCTTTTTCGGAGCGAGGCCCATGTCCCGCGAATGTGAACTTACAGGCACCAAGCCGATGGTTGGCAATATTGTCAGCCACTCCCAGATCAAGACCAAGCGCCGCTACCTGCCAAACCTGGTTCAGGTTACGCTGCACTCGGAAACCCTGAACCAGGATTTCCGCATGCGCATCGCGGCCAAGGCCCTGCGCACGGTCGACAAGCTCGGCGGCCTCGATGCCTTCCTCGCCAAGGCGAAGGAAGCCGGCCTGTCCGACAAGGCTCTCAAGATCAAGCGCGACATCGCGAAAAAAGCCGTCACCGCCTGAGGTCCTGCCTCACCGCTGTCACGCGCTGACAAGACAAGACGCCGGACCCCGCAAGGTCCGGCGTTTTCTTTTGTTCGGGACTGGCCACGAATGGCCAGAGTTGTCCCCTCTTTGGCACGGACTGTCCATGAATGGGCGCCGTTTGACCCGCGTTTGGCCCGTTCCGGGGGGTAGCGCGGGGCCGGGAACCGGTCCATGAAATGGCGCAACAGAGGGAAGGGGAACCCCATGCGTCTCACCATTATCGCCGCGCTCGCCGCCATCGCTCTGGCCGGCTGCACCGATCCGGCCCCTGCTGCGCCCGCTGCAGACGGCAAGACCCGCATCTTCACCGGCGGCACGATATATACCGGCCTGGAAGACCCCGCCACGGTAGAGGCCGTCATCGTCGGCCCCGACGGCCGCATCCTCGGCACCGCCCCGCCCCTCTCGCATGACTGGAGCGAGGACGAAGTCGAGATCATCGACCTTGCCGGCGCCGTCATGTTCCCCGGTTTCACCGATGCCCACGCCCATCTGCAGGGCATCGGCGAGCGGGAGATGCTCCTCAACCTCGAAGGCACCGCCTCGATTGACGAACTCGTCACCCGCGTGGAAGCCGAGCTGCAGGGCATGGCGCCCGGCGAGGTACTCTTCGGGCGCGGCTGGATCGAAACCGGCTGGCCCGAGGGTCGCATGCCGGCCGCGGCCGATCTCGACATGGTCAGCCCGGACAATCCGGTCATCCTCGTCCGCTCGGATGGCCACGCCCTCGTCGCCAACACCGCCGCGCTGAAAGCCGCTGAAATTTACGACATTACCGGCGATCCCGCCGGCGGCCGCACCGAACGTGACGAGAATTTCAAGGCGACCGGTATCGTCATCGACGAGGCGATGTATCCGGTGCTCTCCCTTGTTGACGACCCGTCCTACGAGCAGATCCAGCAGGCGCTCGAAATCGGCGCCAGGACCTACGCTGCGCGCGGCTGGACCGGCATTCACAATATGAGCGCCCTGCGCGACCATGCCCGCCTGCTCAAGGAGCTCGACGAAACCGGCCGTCTGCCGCTGCGCGTTTACAACGCCTTCAATGAAAACGGCTCCGAAATGGCCGAAGGCCGTAAGCATGAAACCGCGAAGATCACCAACCGCGCTCTGAAAATCTATATCGACGGCGCCCTCGGCAGCCGGGGCGCGCTCCTGATCGAGCCTTACTCGGATCGTCCCGAAACCAGCGGTCTGGAGATTCTCAGCATCTACAGCCTGCACAATCTGATGATGGATGCCGAGAAAAACGGCGTTCAGCTCTCGATCCACGCCATCGGCGATCTCGCCAACCGCCGCATTCTCGAGAAATTCGAGGAGCTTGGGTTTGGCGCTGGTCTGCGCTGGCGCATCGAACACGCCCAGATGCTGCATCCTGATGACATCGACCGGCTTGCCACCAGCGGGTTGATCCCCTCGATGCAGCCGAGCCATGCCATCGGCGACCTGCATTTTGCCCCAGCCCGGGTCGGAATCGACCGGCTTCGCGGCGCCTATGCCTGGTCGAGCCTTCTGAATGCGGGCGCCATCATTGCAGGCGGCTCGGATGCGCCGGTGGAGGTGGGCTCCCCCACTATCGAGTTCTACGCAGCGGTCGCCCGCAGGGACCTAACGGGCTTTTCAGGTGAAGGCTGGCATCCCGAAGAAGCGGTCACCCGGGGGCAGGCGCTGAAGATGTTCACCACTGGCCCCGCTTATGCCAGCTTCCAGGAGGAGGATCTCGGCACCATCGAACCCGAGAAAATCGCGGATTTCACCGTGTTTGACCGCGATCTCATGACCGTTCCGGAAGCCGAAATCCTTGAGGCCAAACCTGTGATGACCGTAGTGGCTGGCGAGATTGTGTTCGACGCCCGCTAGGGAAGCCACAGGCCTCTCCGCATTGTGAAAGGCGCCGGGCTGGACGCAGCCCCCGCGCTCCATACCTTTGCCTACATATCCCGCGTGCCAGTCCGGGCGCGCAAGAAAGGTTCCCAATGCGCACCCTCCTTCTCGCGGCTGCCGCCGCCTGCCTTGCCGCCTGCAGCAACGCGGCCCTCCCTCAGACGGCCAGCGCCGAGCCTGCCGCCCGGGCCGAACCAGCTGAAAATGAAGCCATCGCTGTTTTCGCCGGCGGCTGTTTCTGGTGCATCGAGGCAGAGCTTGAGGAAGTGCCCGGCGTGCGCACGGTCGTCTCCGGTTATACCGGCGGCACCACGCCAGATCCGACCTACCAGCGCATGGGCGATCACGCCGAAGCGGTCGAAGTGATCTACGATCCGGCGGTCGTCAGCTATGACCAGCTTCTGGAAGTCTTCTGGTCTAACATCGACCCGACCGATGAAGGGGGTCAGTTCTATGACCGGGGCAGCCAGTATCGCACCGCCATCTATGTGCTCGACGACGCGCAGGCCGCTGCCGCCCGCGCCTCACTCGAAGCCAACGCCAAACGCCTGAAGCAGCCCATCGCCACGGCGGTCGTCCCAGCCAGCGAATTTTACCCTGCCGAGGAGTATCATCAGGACTATTACCTGAAAGAGCCCGACCGATACGAAGCCTACAAGAAGGGCAGCCGCCGCGAAGAGACCCTGAAAAAGGTCTGGCAGACCGAATAGGGCAGGGCCTTATGCTTCAGCAGTAGGTATTCCCCGGCCGGCAGGAGGAGGAATAAGCCGTGCCTATATTGGCGGTGGCCCGGCGCGCTTCATTCCAGTCGCGATTAGCCTGCCAGGCGGCGACATTCCCTGTGGAACTTCCCGCATTTCCTGAGGCGTAGTTGCCTGAGCCGCCAACACTTCCCGTCTGGGCATAGGTGCTCGCCCCGCTCGCCAGCGCCGCGAAAATGCCCCCGATGGCATCATCCACCGTGCGGCCCCAGTTTCCGCCGGAGTCTGCGCGCACCGATCCGGGCGGGGGCCCCATCATCTGCGCCATCTTCATGGCAAGACTGCAGGAGGTGCTGTGGCCGCCCTGGAAGCAGGCCGTGGTGGAATAGGTGCGGATTGTCTCCCAATTGTTCAGTCCGTAATCGGTGTAATAGTTCAGCCAGGCGACATTGAAGCAGGCTTCATGGTCCGGGGTAGCAGCGTTGCAGGCCGATTTGAAATACCGCTCGGCCCGGTATCCATTGGAATAGCCCGCGCCTGGTCCTACAAAGCCAGTCAGCTCTGCATGCGATTTGCACGCGCCGGGCACTTTATGGTCGCAGGCAAAGGCGAGGGGGGCGAGGGCGGCCGCCTCATCCTTGCCATAGGGCGAATTGAACGCGCCCCGATAGAGGCCCAGCCTGTAGCAGGCGGCTGGGCCCTTGAATTCGCACAGCGTTTCAAACTGGTGATAGGCGTCCCAATGCTCGCCTGCATTCATGAGGGCGACGGCCGCGTCATAGCCCCTGGATGAAACGCGCCTGACATGTTCGAACTCTGCATCCGACTTGAGCGGGCTGCGCTCATATGCCTTCGAATACCAGGTCAGCGCCTGCGCGAGGTCCTGCTGGACGCCGATGGGGGCGGTCTCATACATACGCGCCGCCGAGAGCATGCAGGGGAAGCAGCCCGCCTCAGCGCCGGCGCTGTATAAATAGGCCGCATCCAGATTGTCCTGCGCCGTCTCGCCGGAGGTGACGAGCCCGGCCTCCTTCAGCGCGGCCGCTTCGGCATAGCCGGCCGCCACGCCCGCATCTGCGGCGTCAAGAAACTGCACATAGGCTGCCTCATAGTCCGGGGCGCCATACGAGCCTGCCTTGTGTGCCAGCCCCTTCTGGAGAAGGGCGGCCCCTGGCTCAGCTCCGACCCCCTGCGCCGAAGCGGCCGGCGATGCCACCCCCGCAAACAACAGGAAAAGCGTGGTCCAAAGCGTTCTGGCGCCCGCTGAAAGCATGATCTTACATCCCCTGAAACCCTGCCCGTCAGGCTAGGATGGCCCCCCACCTGTCACCCCCCTGTTCAGGCCCGCTGCAGACTTTACGTTGCGTCGCACTAGGCGCGGGGCCATCCCGTGCTAGAACCCGGAGTCTCAATCAAATCCTCCCGCAGGCGAGCCTGATATCCCATGACCGTTATGTCCGACACCAATGCCCTGGAAGGCATGAAGCCGACCGAAAAAGTGAACGTCAAAAAGGTGTTCGGCCTCGACACCGCCATGGTGGTCCACGGCTTCAAGACGCGCACCGAATACGTGCCCGAGATCGATCCCGCCTACCGCTTTGATCCCCAGACCACGCTCGCCATTCTCGCCGGCTTCGAGCACAATCGCCGCGTTATGGTTCAGGGCTATCACGGCACGGGCAAATCCACCCACATCGAACAGGTTGCCGCCCGCCTCAACTGGCCGATGATCCGCGTCAACCTCGACAGCCATGTCAGCCGGATCGATATGGTCGGCAAGGATGCCATCGTCCTGAAAGACGGCGTCCAGATCACCGAATTCCGCGAAGGCATTCTCCCTTGGGCGCTGCAGCGTCCCGTCGCCATCGTGTTCGACGAGTATGACGCGGGCCGCCCGGACGTGATGTTCGTGATTCAGCGCGTGCTCGAGGCCTCCGGCAAGCTCACCCTGCTCGACCAGAACCGAGTGATCGCGCCCAACCCGTATTTCCGCCTCTTCGCGACGACCAATACCGTCGGCCTTGGTGACACGACCGGCCTCTATCACGGCACCCAGCAGCTCAACCAGGGCCAGATGGACCGCTGGAGCATCGTCACCACACTGAACTATCTCACTCATGACGCCGAGGTCGAGATCATCAAGTCGAAGGCCACCGGCGTGGAAGATCCCACCATCGCCAAGATGGTCACCATGGCAGACCTCACCCGCAACGCCTTCATGGCGGGCGACCTCTCGACCGTCATGAGCCCGCGCACCGTCATCACCTGGGCAGAAAACTTCGCCATCTTCGGCGATCTCGGCCATGCCTTCCGCATGACCTTCCTCAACAAGTGTGACGAGCTTGAGCGCCCCCTGGTCGCCGAGATGTATCAGCGCTGCTTCGGGGTGGAACTCCCCGAAAGCCCACTGATGGTGAAGGTCGCATAAGGAAGGCACGCGTCCCGCAAGGGTGACCCCATGGCAAAGGACACAAGCCCCCAGGAGCTGTTTAAAGCCGCGCTCGCCGCCACCACCAAGGCGATGAGCGCCGAGCGCGATATCGAGGTCGGTTTCGGCCCCGATACCGGCGACCAGGGCGCGCGCCTTGTGCTGCGCGCGCCTCCGGTGGAAGTCTCCGCCGAACTCGCCGCGCGCATCCGCGGTGAGGCCGACGCGCTCGCCCTGCGCCGCGCCCATCACGACACTGCCGCCCACCTCGCCAACCGTCCGCAGGGAGACACTCCGCGCAAGGTTTATGAAGCAGCCGAAACCGCGCGCATCGAAAGCCTCGGCGCCAATGCCATGGAAGGCACCGCCGGAAACCTCGAAGCCGTGCTCGATTTTCGCTGCCGGTCGACTAATTTCGGCCTCGGCTCGGAAGACCCCGACGCCGTCCTCGCCCCGGCGCTGGAATTCCTGCTGCGCGAGAAGCTGACCGGCCGCCCGCTGCCCGAAAGCGCAAAGCGCGTCGCTGACGTCTGGCGCGAAAAGGTCGAGGCGAACGCTGGCAAGGCGCTTGACGCCCTCACCGGCCAGCTTCACGACCAGGCCGAGTTTGCCCGCACCATCCGTTCGATCATCCGTGATCTTACCGCCTCCGACTTGCCGGGCGACGAGGCCGAGACCGAAGACGACGCTCCCTCCGAGGAGCAGGACGAGGAGCAGAACCAGTCGGGCGAGAACGACGCCTCCACCGAAGAGGAAATGGGCGCCTCCGCCGATCAGCTGGAAGCGGGTGAGACCGAGGACATTGACGGCGAAGAGGCTAATGTCACGGTCGATCAGGAAGCTGATCTGGATGCGGATGATACCCCCGACGAGGCCGAGGACGGGACCAAGCCCCTGCGCCCAAATTTCCAGGACGGGGACGATCGCAACCGCTTCAACTACAAGGTATTCACCCGCGCCCATGACGAGATCGCCAACGCGGCAGACCTCTGCGACGCCGAAGAACTCACCCGGCTGCGCGCCTATCTCGACCACCAGCTCCAGGGACTGCAGGGCGCCGTCGCCAAGCTTGCCAACAAGCTCCAGCGCCGCCTGATGGCCCAGCAGAACCGCACGTGGAGCTTCGATCTGGAAGAGGGCGTGCTCGACACCGCCCGCCTCACCCGCGTCATCACAGACCCCACCGCGCCGCTCTCCTTCAAACAGGAAGACGACACCAAGTTCCGCGATACGGTTGTCACGCTCCTGCTGGATAATTCCGGGTCGATGCGCGGGCGCCCGATCATGGTCGCTGCTCTGTGCGCGGATATTCTCGCCCGCACGCTGGAGCGCTGCGCGGTGAAAACCGAAATCCTCGGCTTCACCACCAAGGCCTGGAAGGGCGGTATCGCGCGGGAAGACTGGGTGAAGGCCGGCAAGCCCCAGGCCCCCGGTCGCCTGAATGACATCCGCCACATCCTCTACAAGCAGGCCGACGCGCCCTATCGCCGCGCGCGCCGGAATCTCGGCCTGATGATGCGCGAAGGTCTGCTCAAGGAGAATATCGACGGCGAAGCCCTCCTCTGGGCGCATGACCGCCTGCTGGCCCGCCCCGAGCAGCGCAAGATCCTGATGGTCATTTCAGACGGTGCCCCGGTCGACGATTCCACGCTGAATGTAAACGTCGGCAATTATCTGGAACGCCACTTGCGCCAGGTGATCGAGGAAATCGAAACCCGCTCGCCGGTCGAGCTCATCGCCATCGGTATCGGCCATGACGTGACGCGCTACTACAAGCGCGCGGTGACGATCGTCGACGCCGAACAGCTTGGCGGCGCCATGACCGAGCAGCTCGCCTCCCTCTTTGACGAGAACGAGCCAAACCCTCGCGCCATGTCCATCCCTCCGCTCACGGACCGCACCGTCCGCGGCGGCTCCGCCATTGTCGGCGCCGCATCCGGCGCCCCCAGTTACGGCCGCAAGGTAACCACGGGCAGGGACGTAAAGACGACGACACTGCAGGCGGTGAAACCGTCAGGGAAGAAGTAACGCCTGAACCCCTTCCCTGAGGGAGAGGAGGGGCCCATTGCGCAGCAATCGGGGGTGAGGGTTGCTTCAGCGAGGAAGGCGGCCGCCCTATTCTGCTTCCGTACACCCCCTCACCCGTGTCATCGCGGAGCTTGCGCAGCAAATGTCCGGGTCACAGAATGGCCAGCAAAGCCGCGCCGCAGACATCACCGCTGCCACCCTACCTGAAGGACCTACCCGTCCCGTTCAGGATCCTGAAGCGCCCGGCCCTCTGGACCGACGCGCCGCGGCGCGGCTGGACGAAGAAGCACAGGGGCAGGCTTGGGCGGGCATCAACAGCTCCTGAAACACAGGCTTGAACAAAAAGACGCCTCCCCTGAGGGTTAGGGGAGGGCGCTGGTGTTTGTGCCTGCGTGAAAAACTGGCCTAGTTCTTCCCGAACTTCCGGTCCCGCGCCGCCAGAAGGCGCAGCCGCAGCGCGTTCAGCTTTATGAAGCCCGCTGCGTCCTTCTGGTCATACGCGCCGTGATCGTCCTCGAAGGTCACGATCTTCTCCGAGTACAGAGAATAGGGCGACGATCGGCCGATCAGATAGGCATTGCCCTTGTAGAGCTTCATGGTGACATCGCCGGTCACGAAGCGCTGCGAATGGTCGATCGCCGCCTGCAGCATCTCCCGCTCCGGGCTCCACCAGAAGCCGTTATAGATGAGCTCGGCATAGCGGGGCATCAGCTCGTCCTTTAGGTGCGCTGCGCCCCGGTCGAGCGTCGCCTGCTCGATGCCGCGGTGAGCCACCAGCAGGATCGTCCCGCCCGGCGTCTCGTAAATGCCGCGCGATTTCATGCCGACGAAGCGGTTTTCCAGCAGGTCGAGCCGGCCTATGCCGTGCTTCTTGCCGTAAGCGTTGAGTTCCGTCAGCAGTGTCGCCGGGCTCATCGCCTCGCCATTGATGGCGCAGGCATCGCCCTTCTCAAAGCTGATGGTGATGGTCTCGGCCCGGTCGGGCGCCTCTTCCGGGCTGATCGTGCGCATGTGCACGAATTCTGGTGCAGGCTCAGCCGGGTTTTCCAGAACCTTACCCTCGGAGGAGGAGTGTAGAAGGTTCGCGTCCACCGAGAAAGGCGCGTCGCCGCGTTTGTCGGTGGCAATCGGAATGCCGTGCTCTTCGGCAAATTTCAGCAGGTCGGTCCGCGATTTGAACGCCCAGTCCCGCCAGGGCGCAATCACCTTGATGTCGGGGTTGAGGCCATAATAGCCAAGCTCGAAGCGGACCTGATCATTCCCCTTGCCGGTCGCGCCATGGCAGACGGCGTCGGCGCCGACCATATCGGCAATCTCGATCTGGCGCTTGGCAATCAGCGGCCGGGCAATCGAGGTGCCGAGGAGGTAGACGCCTTCATAAACCGCGTTCGCCCGGAACATCGGGAAGACGAAGTCGCGCACGAATTCCTCGCGCACATCTTCGATGAAGATGTTTTCCGGCTTCACGCCCATCTTCAGCGCCTTGGCGCGGGCCGGTTCCAACTCCTCGCCCTGGCCGAGATCGGCCGTGAACGTGACGACTTCACAGCCAAACTCGGTCTGCAGCCATTTTAGGATGATCGAGGTGTCTAAACCTCCGGAATAGGCAAGAACTACCTTTTTCGGAGCGGAAGCAGCGTTGGCCATAGGATTTTCTGTCGACTTTCTGGGGCGGAAACGGAGTTCTGTTGCCTTAAAGTCCCGCACCTGCCCTGACAAGGCGGCGCCTTACAGGGAATTTTATGGTTTCCTTCTGTTAGCTCCTTTATAGTAAATGCCAGATAGGCCCCTTGTTAACCTTTGGTGCCTCGGGAGAACGGGCTGATGCTGCAGGAGCCGCTGAAACCAGTCGAAACGGGCGATGCGCCTTTCCGTGCCCGCTTACGGGCGCGCGATGGCATGCGGCCCCAATCCACCCTCGCCATCCTCGCCGGTTATCAGCCCCGGGAAGAGGAGGCCACGCCAGCCCCGCGTGAGCGCCGCCCGCGCCCGGTTGCCACGGCCACGGCCGCCACAACAACAACGGTGCAGACCCGCTCCGAGCCGCGCCGCGTTCCGCCCGCCGGCCGCCCTGAAGCCTGGGCGCCCCCGCCACGCCCGGAAACAGTCCACCAGCGCGAGGAAATCCGCAAGGCGCCGGTCGTCATCGTGCCGCCGGTCGCCGAAACGCCTGAAGCTGACACTGATGAACAAGAACAGGCCACCGGCCTCGGCCGCTTCGGGGAATACTCCCAGCTCGCCTTTGCCGGTCTCGCCGTGCTTGGTCTTGCTGGCCTTTCCCTGCTAGCCATCGACAGCGCCCTGAACGGAAAGCCCGGCGTTCTGCCGGACGAGGGAGATGCTGCCTCGCGCGCCGATGCCGGCCCGGCCGTCCTTCCGGCTTCAGTCTCGGCTGTGGCCGTCCAAGAAGCGGCCACCCCACTTGGCACCGATGTCCAGCCCTGGTTCGATTACCGCGGCATGGCCGATTATCTCAAGACGCGGGTAGACGCATTCGAGGCCTCCGAGCGCGAAGCTGCACGCCTCCAGCAGGAAGACGCCCAGCGCCTTGCTTCGGCCGCCATTGCCGACGCAGAAGCCGGACGCCTCGCCTCTGCCGCCCAGGCCGATGCCGATGCGCTCATTGCCCGTGACGCCGCAATCGATGCCGAACGCCAGCGCCTGGCGCGGGAAGAGGCTGAGCGGATTGCCAATGAAGAGGCTGCCCGCCTGGCTGCGCGGGCTCAGGCCGATGCCGCCGCAAGGGCCGAGGCTGACCGGCTCGCTCGTCTGGAAGCAGATCGCGCCGCCGCCGCCTTTGCCGAGCAGCGCCGTGTGGCCGAGCTCGAAGCCCAGCGCGCAGCCGAAGTCGAAGCAACCCGCCTTGCCGAACTGGAATCGCGCCGGGTGGCTGCTGAGGCCGAGGCCCGCCGCCTTGCGGAAGTGGCAGCGCGCAATGCCGCCGCCCGCGCCGAGCAGAAGCGCCTGGCAGACCTTTCGGCCAAAAAGGCTGCCGAAGAGGAAGCCCGCCGGCTTGCTGCGCTCGACGCGCAGCGGACTGCCCAGGCTGCGGAGGCGCGCCGCCTCGCCGATCTTGAGGCCAAGCGCCTTGCCGATGCAGAAGCCCGGAGACTGGCCACCCGCAAGGCCGAGGCGCCAGCGATCACGCTTGCGGCGGCTGTTGCTGCACCCGCTGCCGCGCTGCCCGCCGTTCCGCCCAGAGCGCCTTCGCTCAAGCCTGCGTCACCGGCCGTCGTTCCGTCTGCACCATTTGAGCCTGTCACCCGAACCGGCCCCGCTATTCTCACGGCCCGTGCGCCCGAAGTACGCCCGTTTGTGGCCGGCCCGGCCGAAGCCCGGCGCGGCGCCGATGTGTTCATCGGCGAGCGGGTAGCCCTGACGGCCGGTGACACGATCAGCGCCGAAGCCATGACCCGGCTGCAGAAGGAATTTGCCCGTCTTGTGGTCATCAGCCCTGACGGCACCAAGCATCAGCTGGCAACCCCCGACGGTCGCCGGATCGACATCAGCTTCGAGCGGACACAGCTTGTCAGTGCAGGCGAAGCAAACCTGAGGACTGTTGGTTACACTGTGGGTAAGGGCGAAACTGTAAACCGCGCCTATGCCGAACAGCCGGTAGTGAACGTCTCCGTAATGTGCCGCGATATTGCCTATGCGCTGCCCGGTCAGGAGCGCGGCCGGTTCTCTGCCTGCCAGGGCGCAGACGGGCAGTGGATGCTCGCGCGCCTCTCAGCGGCGACGGCGGGCAACGTCTGAGCTTGCAGTTGCCTGCCGGCGGAAAGCCTGCAAAAGCAAAATCCATGCAGAACAAAGCTGTCTTCAAATTGCTGACCGAAACGGAATGGAAATCGGCCGAACTCGCCGGGCATGCCGCCAGCGCGCTCGATCTAGCAGATGGCTATGTCCATCTCTCTACGCGGCTGCAATTGGAGGAGACGGCCCGCCGCCACTTCTCCGGAAAGGGCCGGATCAAGCTCCTGAGGTTTGACAGTGATGCTCTCTCGCCCCTGCGGTGGGAACCGAGCCGGGGCGGGGACCTTTTCCCGCACCTTTATGCGCCGCTCGAAATTGTCAGCGCTGAAGCTGGATGGTGGCTGGAGCAGGGCGCTGATGGCGCGCCCTGCCTGCCGGAGGACATCTGATGATTTCTGCAACCGGTGCCCGGATTGTCCGTATGTTGCCGCCCGAAGTCGCACACACATTAACCATCCGTATGCTAACATATGGCGCGGGCGTTCCTGCACATGCGCCGCAGCTGCCGGTGTCGACACGGGTGGAGCTGCCCAGGTCCGGCCTGCGGCTCTGCTCGCCGGTTGGCCTTGCCGCAGGCTTTGACAAGAATTGCGATGTACCCGGCGCCATGGCCCGGTTCGGGTTCGGTTTCATCGAATGCGGAACCGTGACCCCAAAGCCCCAGCCTGGAAACCCCAAGCCACGCCTCTTCCGCCTGAGGGAAGACCGCGCGGTGATCAACCGGATGGGCTTTAACAATTACGGCCTCGACTATTTCGTCCGTCGCCTCGAAAAGTACAGGCATGACGTTCCGATCGGTGCGAATGTCGGCGCCAACAAGGATACTGAGGACCGGATTGGTGATTATGTGACTTGCATCGAAGCGGTTGCGCCGTATACCAACTATATTACGATCAATGTTTCCTCTCCCAATACGCCGGGCCTTCGAGGGCTGCAGGACAAGGCCACGCTGACACAGCTTCTGGCACGTTGCGGCGCAGCCGACCGGAAGGAGTTGCCCGTCTTCCTCAAGGTGGCGCCCGATCTCGATGCTGATGCGATCGCCGACATCTGCGGAGTGGTTCTGCGTGAAGGCGCCTGGCTCGCCGGTCTGATCATTTCCAACACGACGCTAGCCCGGCCACCCAGCCTGCGGAGCGAAGAAAAGTCAGAGGCAGGCGGTCTCTCCGGTGCGCCGCTGTTTCAGCCGTCCACGGAAGTCTTGCGCCTATTCGCGCGGACCTTAAACGGAAAGTTCGACCTGATCGGCGCCGGAGGCATCGGAACTGGCCGGGACGCATACGCCAAGATCAGGGCTGGCGCATCGGCCGTGCAGCTCTATTCCCTCATGGTCTATGACGGGCCCGGCATTGCCGCGCGGGTTGCGCGCGAGCTTTCCAACTGCCTTGCTGAGGATGGCTTCTCATCTCTCGCCGACGCCGTCGGCAAGGACCTCTAACCGATCGCGTCGATCCGGACGGCAACGCAGCCATCCATCGCAGTGATCGCAATGTATGTGTATTGCACATTCCGGACACTGACGAACTCCTGCCAGGCCTTGAACTCGTGATGCCTCCAGCTCGGATAGTTGAAATATTCATCAAACATCACGATCGTGCCGGGCTTCAGCCGGTCACCGGCCGTGTCGAGAATGTATTTCGTGCCGCCGTAAAGATCGCAGTCGATGTGCAGCAGGCTGATCGGGCCGGAGTTCGCCGAAAGGAATCCCGGCAGGGTCGCATCAAACCAGCCGACATGGAGCTTCACATTGGCGGGCACTTCGGGAAGCTGGCTTTTCTGCGTGAAGGCGCCGCGGCGCTCCAGATGGCCCGCCCAGTCTTCTGGCAGGCCCTCAAAGCTGTCAAAGCCGTTGACGGTCTTGGAAGTGCGTGCGGCGATCTGGCGGATCGAGTTGCCGCCAGCGACGCCGAACTCCATGACGAGGCCCTCGGCAGGCGCCTTCTCCATCAGGAAGGCGATGTAGGCGGGATAGTTCTCGAAGATCATCGCCTCAGGCATGTTTGCCTGGACATAATCGGCGGCCTCGTTCAGCGCGCGCAGCTGCAGTTGGTAGAGAAGGTTGCGGCCATAATTCTTGTAGATCACGCGCCGCAGGAGCCGCTGGACGAGGGAGCGCTTGGGCTTTGCGGGCGAAGGTCGGGCCATTGAGGGCGCTCCATGCTGGGATGAAGCGCCCTGTCTAGCGGCGCGCGGCCGGCGCCGCAATCAGTCGAGTACAACCACCTGCCGGGCGACGCTGCCCTTGTTGTCCTTCAGGTTTTGCATGGCGACGGTGATGCCGTCCAGGCCGATGCGGTCGGAGATCAGGTCGTCGAGGTGCAGGCGGCCCTGCTTGTAGAGATCGATCAGGCGCGGGAAGTCGATCCGGAACCGGTTCGAGCCCATGACCGCGCCCTGGAGGCGTTTCTCGGTAACGAGGAGCTCGATGCCGGGAATCTCGATGTTCACGCCCGGCGGGATCATGCCGATCACGGTGGCCACGCCGCGCGGGCGGAGCATGTGATAGGCCATCTCGGCGGTCTGCTTGGCGCCAACACATTCAAAGGAATAGTGAACCCCGCCTTTGGTCAGCTCCTTGACCTGTTCGATCGCGTTGCCCTTGGACGGGTTGACGATATCGGTGGCGCCAAAGCGGGTGGCGAGCTGGAGTTTCTGGTCGGAGAGATCGACTGCGATTATGCGGCTCGCACCGGCAATGGCGGCGCCATTGATGGCCGCAAGGCCCACCCCGCCGCAGCCGATTATGGCAACGGTTGAGCCAGGCTCAACCTGCGCCGAATGGAAGACCGAGCCGACGCCGGTGATGACGCCGCAGCCGATCAGGCAGGCGCGATCCATCGGCATGTCCTTGTCGATGGCGCAGAGCGTGTTCTCGTGCACGAGGATCTGCTCAGCAAAGGAGGAGAGGTTGAGGAACTGGCCGACCTTCTCCTTGCCGATGGAGAGGCGCGGATGTTCAGTGACGGCGCGCTGGAACTGTTCGCGGTTGACCGTGTGGCAGACAGACATGTGGCCGGTGAGGCAGTATTCGCAGGTGCCGCAGAAGGGGGAGAGGATCGAGATCACATGGTCGCCGGGTTTGACGGCCGTGACCATGGAGCCGACCTGCTCGACCACGCCGGCGCTTTCATGCCCAAGGATGACGGGCAACTCAGACGGGAAGGCGCCGTCCCAGAAGTGGACGTCCGAATGGCAGACACCGATGGCCTTGAGGCGGACAAGCACCTCACGCGGGCCTGGCTTGGAGATAGTCACGTCCTCGATTGACAGCGGCGCCTTGGGCGCCCGCATCACAGCAGCTTTCATGGCTTGGTTATCCTCCCGGTTGGTTCGCCTGTTTTCAGGCTTTATTTTGCCAAGTCTCGCGCAGGGTGGAGGATTTGGCCAGTGTGACGCGGCGTTACCCCGTCAACGCCCTCAGCACGGCCCGGGTTGTCTCATCGGCGGGGAAGAGGAGTTCCAGGCGCAGGTCGCGAATGGTCACGTCTTCGCTGGTGCCAAAATGCGCGATGGTGGAGAGGAAGCTCAGCTGCCCGGCGAGCGTTCGCAGCGTCAGTGGCACAAGCGGGCTGCGGACTGTATGGCCGGGCGGCAGGGGATGGCGCGCCGTCGCCGCCTCCAGCTCTGACAGCAGGTCGGTCAACACCTCATCATCAGCCGCCTCAAGCGCTTCAAGTTGAATGCGGCCCTGCATTTCGGCGAGCATTTCTGCAAGGTTCACGATGGAAGCTTCAGCGGCGTGGCTGCTCGTCAGCATCCGGATCAGATTGATCTCTCCGGGATCATCCTGCAGGGCGCTCAGGAGCGCTTTCGCCGTGGGGCTCGCATCGAGCACGTTCCAATGCCGGTCACAGAGGAGCGCGGGGTAGGGCGCGTGGCGCTCCATCATCTCGGTCAGGATGCGGCGGAACGGTCCGAGGGCCTCAGACGCCAGCGGAGAGGCGGGATACACAGCCGCGAAGCCGGCGGCCTGAAGCAGCGCGTTGCGCGCGCCGAGCGGCAGCAGAAGGCCTTCGGAAAGCTGGACCACCATTTCCCGGCTCGGGCTCGCCCTGCCGGTCTCAAGGAAGGAGAGATGGCGCGCAGAAATTTCGCAGGTCAGCGCCAAGTCGAGCTGGCTGAGCCGCCGGGCGGTGCGAAAACGGCGGAGGAGGCCCGGGAAGCTTCCGGCATCGGGCAGGGAAGTGAGCGTGCGCGCGGTCATGCGCCGCTTCATGCCATCGCGCCGTGGGACGGTCCATAACCTCAGAGGTAATTGAGATGCCTACCTCACACGCATCATGATGCCGTCATCAACCTTCTGAGCGATGGAGATGGGAATGCAGGGCCTCTGGAAAACTTGGATGACACTTTGGTGCTGGGCCGTGATCCTGTTCGGCATCATCCTGGCGGCGGGCGGCTTGCCTGAAGCGGACGGGGCGGTCGGGTTCCTCTATGGCCTGCTGGGCAATCTGGGCGCCGATGGCTTGCGGCTTGATGCGCCGGGACTGCGCTTCTCGGTCGCTCTGATGGGCGCGGTGACGATCGGTTGGGGACTGACGATCCTCTTCCTGCTGCCTGCCATTCACGCGGCTGGCGCGCCGGCCTGGCGCGGGCTCACGGCGGCGCTCGTGATCTGGTATGTGATCGATGGGGTCTTGTCCGTCGCGACGGGCTTTGCCCTCAACATACTGCCCAACACAGCGCTGGCGATTGCCTATCTGGTACCGGTGCTGGCCAGTGGCGCGCTGCGCGCCACTGGCCGTTAAGCGGGGCTATTCTTCAGAGACCGGCGCCGGAATGAGGCCGATGGCCCGGCCCATGACATGGAAGATCTCGTTCTGCTCGATCACGCCGGAGATGAG
Organism: Hyphomonas sp.; assembly: GCF_018402285.1. Taxonomy (GTDB): domain Bacteria; phylum Pseudomonadota; class Alphaproteobacteria; order Caulobacterales; family Hyphomonadaceae; genus Hyphomonas. The sequence goes on from NZ_JAGYJH010000003.1 coordinate 256,813, forward strand.
GTTGGCGCCCGGACCGGAGGCGAAGGCGGCCACGTCTTCGCCGGCATGGGTTTCCGAATAGAGCGGGACAAGGGATTGCTGGCGGAAGTCCGGCGTGCTGGTGTCGATGCCGGTGAGGTCATAGCGCTTGCAATCATATACAGGCTTTCCCTCTTCGTCCTTGCCGGTTTCGCGGCATGCGCCGGGGCCGTTGGCATAGGAGAGGGTGGTGTAGGGCATGCCGTCGGCGCCGAGTGATGCGCCCTCGGCAGAAGCGCCGGCTGTCACGATGCCAAGGATCGGGTTTCCGCGCTGGGGATAGCCGTTGATCGTCAGCGTGTGGGAATGGTCTGCCGTAACGATGATCAGCGTGTCTTCGCGGCTGGTGATCTCAAGAGCTGCCGCTACCGCAGCGTCAAAGGCGAGCGTGTCTTCGAGCGCGCGGATGGCGTTGCCGCCGTGATGTGCATGGTCGATCCTGCCGCCCTCGACCATCAGGACAAAGCCCTCCTCATTGCGCGACAGGCGCGTAATCGCGGCGCGGGTCATCTCCTCCAGGGAAGGTTCGCCGCCCTTGTCTGCTTCCCGGTCGAGTTCGTACTGCATGTGGGAAGGCTCAAACAGTCCCAGCACTTTTGCGTCCGAAGAAAAGTTTGCCGCGGCAAAGCCGGCCGTGTCGAAAAGGGTGATGCGCTCGCCGCCCTTGGCGGCCCATTCATCCATCAGGTTGCGGCCATCTGTGCGGTCACCCGTCTGGTCTGCATATTCCGGGTCTGGTGTTTCCTTGGGCAGGAATTTCGACCGGCCGCCGCCGAGGATCACGTCAAAGTCAGAGGCCGCGCCCTCGATCAGCTGGCGGGCGATGTCCTTGCAGGTATCCGAAGACGCCCCGCGCATGTCGCTGTCGGCTTCCCAATTACGGTGTGGCACCTTTGCAAAGGTCGCGGCAGGTGTGGCATGGGTGATGCGGGCGGTCGAAATGACGCCCGTTGCAAGCCCTGCGCGATAGGCAATCTCGAACAGGGTTTCGGCTTCCGTGCCGGGAACGCTCGCGCAATTGCCATAGCCTGCGGCGCTGCCGACATTGAGGACGCCGGATCTGGTCTTGAGACCGGCCGTCATCGCCGTCGCGGTCGCCGCAGAATCGGAGACCTGGTAGTCATGGCTGTAAGTCTTGGAGAGGGCAGACCAGGGCAGGGTTTCCATGGCGAGGCGGTAGCTTTCGCCATCTACCCCGGCCGACTGGCCCGCATAGATACGCGCCGCGGTGATCGTGGAGACGCCCATGCCGTCGCCCACGAAGAGGATGACATTCTTGGCCGGTTTGACACCGCGCTCGGCGATTCGCAGGTCCACCGCGTCGGCTGCGGATTTGTAATAGGCGTCTTCCGCCTGAACCGGGGGGGGCGGCGGATCGCCTGCAGGCGCCAGGGTTGCGGGCGCAGTGCCGGTGGCGACGGCGGCAGCGCAGGCGGCAGCCAGGGCGAGCGTGGAGACAAGGGCGGCAACGGCCAGGCGCATGAGGACCTCCTTCAGGCGATGATCACTTCTCCCGCGCTTAACCCAATCCTGTGACAGTGGCGAGAACTATGCCGCCGGCGGGACAGGCTGTCGCTGTGCCAGCCAGACCGCGACAAGGATCGTGGCCGCGCCCGCAGCCTGAAGGGCTGAGAGCGGTTCGTCGAAGAGCTGCCAGGCGATCGCGGCAGCGACCACTGGCTGGGCCAGGAGCAGGATCCCGGCAACGGCAGTGTTCGTCCAGCCAAGGCCTGATATGATCAGGCCTTGGCCCATGACATGTGCCACAATGGCGAGGAGCAGCGGCACGATGAAGCCGTTGGCGGTCAACGGCAAGACGCGTTCGCCTGCGAGATTGACGATACCAAACGCGACGATTGATTCGACCACACTCAGCCAGAAGATGGCTTCGATGCCGCTGAGGTTCCGGCGCCCGAGTTTTGAGAACATCATGTAGCCGGCAACGAAGCCGGCTGCGGCCAGCGCAAAGAGGTCGCCCTTGAGACCACCCGTGTGCAGCGCCGTTCCGCCCAGCGACAGGGCCGCTGCGCCGGTAATGGCAAGGGCGGCGGCGACAAACCAGTGCATGCCAGGGCGTTCCTTCAGGAACAGCCAGGCGACCACGCCGACGCCGACATTGCCCAGATTGACAATGAAGGTGGCATTGGAAACGCTCGTCATAGTCAGGGCCCAGTGCCAGAGGGCGATGTCGATGGCGAAGAAGGTGCCGGCCAGAATGATGAACTTATTGGGCGGCCGGGGCAGGCGGCGGTGGATCAGGAGGGCCAGGCCGAACAGGATCGGCGTGGCAAAAACATAGCGCCACATGGCAATCGCCTGGGGCCCAAGTTCATTGCCGAATTCATGAATACCGATCCGCAAGCCGATGGGCGCAAAGCCGATGGCAACGCCCCCGCCCAGAACCATGAGCGGACCCACCCAGTTGCGCGCCGGGGGGAGGGAAACGGGGGCTGGCACAGCAGCGGGAGGGATCTGGGTCATGCGGGCGCTGTCATGGCCCGAATATCTTGCGGCGTCATCCCCTCGGCGCGGAAGGCGACCAGACTTTTGTCAGCGTTGCGTTTGGACAGCTTCTTGCCATCGGCGCCCAGCAGCAGCCTATGGAAGCGGTAAACTGGCCTTGGCCAGTCCATAAGGGCTTGAAGCAAGGCGTGAATGGCCGTCACTTCCCGCAGGTCTTCCCCGCGCACGACATGGGTAATGCCCTGAAGGGCATCATCATGGCAGCAGGCCAGGTGATAGCTGGCGGGCGTATCCTTCCGGGCGAGCACAACGTCGCCGAAAGGGGAGGGGTCGGCAAGCTGGCGCAGGAGCCCGGCAGGCGTTTCCTCCAGATAGTGCAGGTCCTGCCAGGCCCTCCCCAGCTCCGCGCGGGCCGCTTCCAGAGACAGGCGCCAGGCAAAAGCGGCATTGTGGACGAGGCGCTGGGCTTCCTCATGGAAGAAGAGCGGGCGGCTGACAAAACGCGCCTCATCGGGATCGGCGCCCGCAGGCAGGCTGGCGGCGATTTCCCGCCTTGTCCGGAAGCAGCGATAGATCAGGCCGCGCGACTCAAGCCTGCCCAGAACGCCCCTATAGTCCGCAAAATGATCGGACTGGCGCCGCACAGGGCCATCCCAGGTGAGGCCGAGCCAGGCAAGGTCCTCAAGTATGCCCGCTTCAAATTCGGGTTTGCAGCGAACCTGATCAATATCTTCAACTCTCAGGCGAACCTTGCCGCCTGCTGCATCTGCTGCAGCCCAGACATTGAAAGCCGACACCGCATGCCCAAGATGCAGGCGGCCAGTGGGAGAAGGCGCGAAACGCGTGATATAGTGAGACATCGGCGCCCTTTAGCGGTGTTTCCCTGTTGCAAGAAACTCGCAGGAAACGTATCGCCTTGAACCAGATGAGGTAAACTCCGATGTCGATCTCCGGATGGGCGCAAACTGCAGAAAACTGGCTTGTGACGCATGTGCCCGGCGCCGACTGGCTTATCCTGTTCGGCGCAGTGATGGCTGTTGTCACGGCGCTTTTATTGGTGATCTGGGTTCTGCGGCTTTCGGTCCGTATCCTCAGCACGCTGGCAAATGAAGGCAAGGCGCACGCTGCGCGCCGGCGCAACGCCCCGGGTTTCCGTATCCTGATCGCCCCGCCCGCGGAGGACCGCGCCGCCGGGAAATGGCTCCATGCCGCACTTGCGCAATATCTGCCGGTTTTCAGCTTCGGCGCGCCATTCGGCCTCGTCAAAATGGGCGCTATCCGGGGCGGGCTGGAAAGCCGCTCGGTGGCCCGCGCCCGCAAGCGCATGGCCAAGGCCGATGCAGACATGTTCCTCTGGGCCAGCCGGACCGGCAATGGCGAGCGAGGCTTTGAGCTTCATGGCCTCAGCCGTGGCGGTGGTCTCACCCCTGCCGAAGCGCGCCTGTTCACCATCGCGCTGCCAGGTTCCCGCAAGGTGCGCTCCGACGATCTTGCCCGCGCGGCGAGCTATCTGATCACCAAGCAATTACAGCCCGCTTTGAGCGACCCGCAGGCGTTCCGGGCGGAAAAGATCCGCCAGCTGGCGACCGATCTTGACGCCCTTCTGGCCGGGCAGCCGGCGATTTCGCCGACCTTACGCGCCGAGATCGAGGCTGATTTCTGTGCCTCGGGCGTGCGCGTTGCCGAGGAACTCGGCGATGTGACGCCGCTCGACAAGGTTATCGTCATGCGCCGCCAGCATCTAGATGCGGCCAGCGAAGCGGCCGACACGGGCAAGGTCATTCAGGCGCGGCTGGAGCTCGGCCGGGCCCTGATCGTGCGCGCCGAGAAGCAGTTCGACCAGAATGTCGTGCGCGAAGCCATTGCGCAGCTGTCACTGGCGGTTGAAGGCCTGCGGGCTGATCCGATGATCCTCAAGGCACAGTCGGCCTCGGACGCGCTTTTCAAGGCGCAATCAATGATCGAGTCCCGCAAGCGGTTCTCGCTGAACTTCGGCTCCTGATTTTTACTGAGTTCAGACCGGCTGGGGCAGTGGGCAGATCACGCCCGTTCCGCCGATGCCGCAATAACCGTTCGGGTTCTTGGCGAGATATTGCTGGTGGTAGTCCTCGGCGAGATAAATCGTGCTGAGCGGTTTGACTTCGCTGGTCACCTTGTCACGGTGGCCTGAAGCGGCGAGCGCCTTCTCATAGTCTGCAATCATCGCGCGAGCGGTCGTTTCTTGTTCTGGGGAGAGGAAATAGATGGCGGAGCGATATTGTGTGCCAATATCATTTCCCTGACGCATGCCCTGGGTCGGGTCATGGCTTTCCAGGAAGAGTTTGACCAGGGCAGCAAAGCTGATCTCCTTGGGATCAAACTGCACTTCGACGATTTCTGTGTGCCCGGTGCGGCCAGAGCAGACCTCTTCATAAGTGGGATTGGGCGTAATGCCGCCGGCATAGCCAACCCGGGTCAGCCAGACGCCGGGAGTTTTCCAGAAGATGCGCTCGGCGCCCCAGAAACAGCCCAGCCCGAAGATGGCCGTTTCGACGCCCTCGGGCGGGGCTGCTGCGAGCGGCCGGCCAAATACGAAATGCGTCTTGGCAGTTGGAATCGCAGTCTCACGACCCTTGAGGGCGGTATCGGCGGTCGGCAGGTCGAGGTTTTTCTTCATGAAGAGCATGGGCGGGGGTTCCTTCTCTGCAGGCGGATATGGGTATTGATGAGTTTTATGGCAATCACATGCTTGCGGGGCGGCGGGTCATCCGGTATCTCGCACGCTTCCTGCTTACGGGCCGGAACGGAGAGGTGGCCGAGTGGTCGAAGGCGCACGCCTGGAAAGTGTGTAGACGGCAACGTCTCCAGGGTTCGAATCCCTGTCTCTCCGCCATATATTCTCTTGTCCGACCCGGACACATAGGTAACAGAACGTTCCGGAGAGATAGGTTACAGTTTCGCCCCGAACGGGTTATCGACAGTTTGTAGTGTCCTTGCCTCGAGATCAACATATCCGAGGTCATATTGCATGAACGAGACGAGCCAGATGCCGTCCTCGACTTCTTTCAGTCCGACGCGCTGACCGGCGAGCACGGTGGAGATGTTGATTTTCTTCCGGTGCATGCAGAGGCGTCCGCAGGCAGTGATCAGGGCATCGTGATCGTGGAACGGATACTCGATCTCCGGCAGGCCGCTGAAGGGGCGCGGTGACGGGGTGCAGACGCTCGCCGGGCAAGCCATGGCGAGCCCTTAATGAGGCCGTTCGGTGTTGAACTCCTGGATGAAGTGATCGAAGCGGTCCTGCTGCTGGAGATGATTTGCGGCGGCGGGCTTTGTCGTCTCATTCTTCAGGGTGAGATGCATGCGTTCGTAGCGGCGCCAGCCAGTATTTTGTCTAGTGTTTCTCGAAGCGTGACAGTAGCTTCACTACGCAAGCTCAGGAGGCGGCACGTTTTTTGCGGTTTGACGGCTGGCGCTTTCTGTAATTGGCCGGGCCGGATACGCCAGCCTAGACTGTGGGCATGTTGCGGAGCCGAAGAATCCACTCAATGATGAAAAAACTCGTGCGCAAACCTACTGTTGACAATTTGGACGCTGTGGCCGGTGCGCACAGTCAGCAGCCGCCTGAACACAGCTTGAAACTCGCTTATTTTGCGGGCGACGCTACGAATCCAACTGTCCGCCTGCGTATTCGCTCGTTCATGCGAAACGCAGTGAATGTGATTGGGTTCACGTTCCGAAGGGATAAGTTTCACACTGATTTTGTGCCGTTCTGGGAAAACATCGAGCTCGGCCGGACCAAGGATCGCAACTACCTCCAACGCCTGGGTGCCATTCTCCTCGCCCTAGGTCCGATTTGGCGTAACCGGGCCCAGTTGCGTGATGTAGATGTGCTCTATGCTAGGCTCTTCGATGCAGCTTTCCTTGCCCTGCTTGCGCGATACCTGCTTCGGCTTGACGCAAAACTGGTCTATGAAATCGAGGATGTTCAGCAGATCTTTTTCAGGAAATCGGTCGCCGCTGAGGTGTTTAGATTTCTGGAACGCAGAATCCTCGCATCAGCTGATCTCGTTGTCTTGCCCTCGCCTGGCTTTGCTGAAGGTTACCTTCAGCCCATCCAGGGATATGACCGCCCCTATTTCTTGCTTGAGAACCGAATCCAGCTTGATGAAATCCCGCTAAATGATGCACCCCCCTCGGCGCGCGCGCAAAAGTGGCGTCAGGAGACAGACCGCTGGGTTATCGGTTGGTTTGGAACGCTTCGTTGTCCAAAGAGCATGCGTCTCCTGTCAGAAATCGCTGACAGACTAGGTGACCGGGTTCTCATCTACACGCGCGGCTACCCCACCGAAACCGGGCTGGACGCGTATATGGAAATCGTCAATCGCCATCCGAACTGGATTTATGAAGGCCCCTACATGATGCCAGACGACCTGGAGGATATCTACGGTCGGGTCCATTTCGTCTGGTGCTTAGATTTTCTTGACGAGCGGGGCAATTCTGAACTCCTTTTAGCCTGTCGTATGTATCATGGCGGCTATTTCGGCGCCCTGCCGATCGTCGCATCGCAGTCCCAGATGGCGCGCCATCTCAGCCCGCACGGCATCGGCCATCCTGTTTCCGCCCCATACGTCGATGATGTATGCTCGCTGATCGAGGGCATGACCCCGGCGCGCTATTATGCCGAGCGTGAGGCGGTCCTTACCCGCCGCGATGAACTCTTCTTGGAGGACGGTTCGGGCACCAGGGCGCTGCTGGAGCGGATTGCCGGCAAGTGACACGACACCAGTCAAATACTGGTCGAGAGAGACGCGGAAAGGCCTGACCGGATCCGGGAGGCATAGAAGCCGAGCGTTAACCAGCGAAAACCGCGTCATTTGGATAAAGCTTGGCCAGGTCGACCGCGCTGGCCCGGTCGCGGGCCAGGTCGATCAGCTCGGCTACGCTCTCCCGATTGATCAGCGTCGGCGATACTCCGAAGTTGAATACGGCGCAATTGCGAGCAGCCAATTCGTTGGCCTCTGGCTCTGACCTTGGCGATTCCAGCATCGCGATCTGGGAGCCTGATACATCGGCAAAGATATGTGCCAGATCCAGGATCCGCCTGCTTTCCGAGATCTGGTTCACGACCTTTACACGCTCGCCAGCGCGCGGCGGTGTGGCAAGCGCACCTTCTATGCACTGCAGAGCGTCCTCAATATGGATGAAGCCGCGCGTCTGCTCGCCGCTCCCATAGACCGAGATCGGTTTTCCGAGGGCGGCCTGCACTGCGAAGCGGTTCACCACCGTCCCGTAGATCGTGTCATGGTCGAACCGGTTGGCCAAGCGAGGATCCCGCCGTGTCTCGGCTGTTGTCACGCCCCACACCGTGCCTTGGTGAAGGTCTGTTGCGCGAAGGCCGTTCTTGGCAGCGAAATAGGCCAAGCCAAGGTGGTCGAGCACTTTGGTGAGATGGTATTTCGAAACCGGGTTGAAGGGGTGCAACATTTCTTGCTCAGGCCCCAACTGACCCTTTGGCCCAACACGGCGCACTTTGAGGTAGCCCTCCGGAACCTCGTAGCCGAGTGTTTCGTAGCCATACACGCCTATGGAGCCAAGATGGACCAGATGGGCATCAACCCCTGTCTCGACCAGGGCGGCTGCGATATTGATCGTAGCCATGAGATTGTTGCGAATTGTGTAGCGTCCCGCTGCAGAGGACATCATTGAATAGGGAACCGAGCGCTGTTCGGCGAAGTGAACGACGGCGTCCGGCCGGAACTCGGCGACCAGGTTTGCGAGCGCGTCAAAATCCTCGGCCACGTCGATCTTGTGGAAAGTAATCGGTCCCCCCCCCGTTTCGGCCCAGGCCGCGCAGCGTTCCTCCGGCAAAGCGATCGGAATCAGACTGTCTATGTCCTGCTCAAGATCGATGCGCCGCCGGGAGAAATTGTCGACGATGGCAACAGTGCCTCCCCGCTCGGACAGCCGCAGAGCCGTGGGCCAGCCACAATATCCATCTCCCCCCAAGATTAAAACACGCATCTCCAAGGCTCCGTTCTTTAGCTTAAAGGGCATAACAGCAACAGGCGTGCCATAAGAAAGCCAGGGCGCCGGCTGGCATGACCGTCACCGAGTGTTAGGGCTTTGCTTCCACTCTGCAGCGAGCGCACCCGTCAATTGAATATTTCGAACAGGTTTCTACCGTTCCCAACATATTCAATCATATTTACGGGCCTGGTGAACTTGGCAATAGAGCATCGAAACGCAGCAGTGTGTTCAGGCAGGTCGCGCAGTCCGAACCCACAATAATCAGCGAAAGCGGTCTGGTACTTGCCGTCCAATGAAGGTTGCATTCAGATCGGACTCGGCCGCGCTTAACGCGTCTTGAGTGGCCATTCTAGAGGAAAATTTGATCATCCGATGCTCTACGATCCTGTAAGAAAGTTTCTCTTCATTCATATCTGGAAGACTGGCGGAGAGTCTGTGGTTGCCGCGCTGCGGGAGTCCTGCCCGCTCTATTTTTCCAACAGATATATAAACAAGGCCATCCGATTGGCCCCAAAGCCTGCCCAAGCGGTGCTGGGGTGGCGTGCGCGTCTTGTTTGCGGTCAGCACTTCACCGCCGAAGAGGTGCGCCGGCAGATGCCACCCGATAGGTTTGATGAGGCCTTCAAGTTTACCTTCGTGCGCAATCCTTGGGATTGGCAGGTTTCCAACTATGCCTACGGCTTTCAGACGAAGGCGCATGGCCAGCACAGGATCATTCGCGAGCTTGGCAGCTTCGAGAAGTACATCCGCTATCAGTATGAACAGCGCGCGCCAGCGCAGTGCAGTTTCATTTTTGGCGCCGATGGACAACGTCTCGTCGATTTCGTGGGCCGAACTGAAAACCTTGACGAAGACTTCCATAAGATATGCAAGACGATCGGCTTGGAGGCGCAGTTGCCTTTGCTCAATGTATCGAACCGCCGCCGTGACTGGCGCAGCTATTACACAGAAGAAACGAGGGCCCTGGTCGCAGAGTTGTTTCGTGGGGATCTGGAGGAGTTCGGATACAGCTGGGAAGATTAACGGCGATCCCTTACGAAAGTGCCTTTATCTCATCCCTCTCTATTCAAGGTGGTTCAATCAGTGGAGAAATATCGAGAGGGTGCACAGTTCACATAGCTGCGTTGCGCCGATCTTCAAAAATCGCGCGGTCCGGCTATCGCCTGAACTGCATATAGTTTTCGGCGCCCTTTGTGCCACAGCAAGCACTTTGATGGTTTGAGTTAAAAAGTTTGAGTGAAATTCTCTAATGATACAAGTTAAGGTCTGCGGGCTCCGGGACCCGGATATGGTGGCGTTTGCGGCCCGGGAAGGCGCTGACTGGATCGGCTTTGTGTTTGCGCCCAGCCCTCGGCAGATCACGCTGGCGGCGGCAGAAACGCTTTTGCTTTCAGTCGGGAAGGCGGTGCCGGTGGCGCTGCTGGTGGACCCGTCGGATGACGAGGCGAAGGCGGTGGCTGCGCTCGGTTTCCCGGTATTGCAGTTGCATGGACAGGAAACGCCCGCGCGCGCCACAGAGCTCAAAAGCCTTACAGGATGTGCCATCTGGAAGGCAGTCGGGATCAGCGACCAGTCAGATTTAGAACAAATCGGGACATTTCAGGGCATCGACGGACTTATGGTGGACGCAAAAGCACCCGAGGGCGCCGCTGTCGCGGGCGGGCATGGCGCGGCGTTTGATTGGCAGATTCTCAAAGGCTGGCGCGCGCCAAAGCCCTGGCTTCTTGCCGGCGGACTGACACCGGAGAATGTCGCCGACGCGATCGAGCAGACCGGAGCAACCGGCGTGGATGTGTCCTCTGGCGTCGAGCGTATCCGGGGGCTAAAGGACAGAGAACTCGTCCGCGCGTTCATTCGCGCAGCAAAAGCAAGTGAGCAGCCCTGAGCGCGATCCATCGCGCAGCGGGGATCAGAGGAAAAGTGATGGACCTGCGCAATACCTGGGATCAATGGCCGGACGCGAATGGCCGGTTCGGCGAGTTTGGCGGACGGTACGTGGCCGAGACGCTGATGCCGCTGATCCTCGATCTGGAGCGCGAATACCGTGCGGCCAAGCAGGACCCCGCCTTCAAGGCGGAAATGGACGACCTGTGGGCCCATTATGTGGGCCGCCCGTCGCCCCTGTATTTCGCTGAGCGCCTGACCGAGCATTTCGGTGGGGCGAAGATTTATTTCAAGCGTGATGAGCTCAACCACACCGGCGCGCACAAGATCAACAATTGCCTGGGGCAGGTGCTCTTGGCCCGGCGGATGGGCAAGAAGCGGATCATCGCGGAGACAGGCGCGGGACAGCATGGCGTAGCGACGGCGACGATCTGCGCGCGCTTCGGCCTCGATTGCGTGGTGTTCATGGGTGAGACGGATGTTGAGCGCCAGAAACCGAACGTCTTCCGCATGCGGCTTCTGGGAGCGAAGATCATTCCTGTGTCATCGGGCACGGGCACCCTCAAGGATGCGATGAACGAAGCCCTGCGCGACTGGGTAACGAATGTGGACGACACCTTCTATTGCATCGGCACGGCGGCGGGCCCGCACCCGTATCCGGAAATGGTACGCGATTTCCAGTCGATCATCGGCAAGGAAGCGCGCGCGCAGATCCTGGAGCGGGAGGGGCGCCTGCCTGACGCCGTGATGGCGTGCATTGGCGGGGGCTCCAACGCGATTGGCCTATTCCATCCTTTCATCGAGGATGAAGGCGTGCGCCTGATCGGTGTGGAAGCGGCCGGCCATGGCATCGAGACAGGCGAGCATGCGGCAGCCCTCAATGGCGGCAAGCCCGGTATCCTGCATGGCAACCGAACTTACCTTTTGCAGACCGATGACGGTCAGATCATCGACGCACACTCCATCTCTGCTGGCCTGGACTATCCCGGCATCGGGCCGGAGCATGCCTTCCTGCGCGATGCGGGGCGCGCGGAATACCTGTCGTGTACGGACAAGGAGGCGCTGGACGCGTTCCAGCTCTGTGCGCGGCTTGAGGGCATCATCCCGGCACTGGAGCCGTCGCATGCGGTTGCGCGGGTGGGTGAGGTGGCCAAGGAGCTTGGCAAGGACGGTCTCCTGATCCTCAACATGTGCGGACGCGGCGACAAGGATGTGTTCTCCGTCGCCAAGGCGTTGGGAGTGGACGTATGAGCAAGCTCATCCTTATCCGGATTACCTGTCCTTCCCGCCGCGTGGCGGAGGATATTGCCGAAGTGGCACTTGAACATCGCTTGGCGGCCTGCGCCAATCTGGAAGGGCCGGTTTCCTCCACCTATCGCTGGAAGGGCGTGATCGAACAGTCCTTTGAGTTCATTCTCTGGCTCAAGGCGCCCGAGGCAAACTGGGCCAAGATCGATGCCCTGGTCCAGCGCGTTCATCCCTATGATGTGCCGGCGATCGTCGCGATGCCGCTCACCCATGTAAGCTCCGCCTACGAGGCGTGGGCGATCGAGAATACGGAAAGCTGATCATGGGCCGGGAAAGAATTGAAGCCGCCTTCGCACGGGCGAAGGGCGAAAACCGCGCTGCGCTTGTCACCTATCTGATGGCGGGCGACCCAGGCCTTGAAGAAAGCTATGCGGCGATGTGCGCTCTGCGCGACAATGGTGCCGACATCATTGAACTGGGCGCTCCGTTTACCGATCCCATGGCGGATGGCCCGGCGATCCAGCGGGCCGGACTGCGGGCGCTTGCAAATGGCACGAAGCTTCCCGATGTGCTGGTGCTGGCCGCGCGTTTCCGGAAGGATGACCAGACGACGCCGCTGATCCTGATGGGCTATGCCAATCCGATCCATTCGATGGGGTATGAGGAATTTGCGCGAGCCGCCGCCGATGCGGGGATCGATGGCACCATCATTGTTGACCTGCCGCCTGAAGAGGATGCCGGCCTGCGCGCCATCTATGGAAAGCTTGGTCTTTCGGTGATCCGCCTTGCGACACCGACCACTGATGAGACGCGCGCCGCCAAGGTGGCCGATGGGGCCTCGGGCTTCATTTATTTCGTGGCCGTAACGGGCGTGACGGGGGCCGGAAGCGCCGATCCTGCAGCGATTGCTGGGAAAGTGGCGATGGTGCGGTCGGTGTCCGGTTTGCCGGTTTGTGTCGGTTTTGGTGTAAAAACGGGTGCACAAGCTGCAGAAATGGCTAAGATTGCCGATGGGGTGGTGGTTGGTTCGGCTTTTGTGGAAAAGGCGCAGGATGCGCACGAAACTGGAAAGTTTGAGACGGCAGCACCCGCGATGGGCGAGCTTGCCGGAGAACTGCGCCGCGCGCTCGCTGGCGTGCCCAAAGCCTGATACCGCCGGGAAATCGGGAGACTTCTTCAGATGAACTGGATCAACAAGGTAACGCCGCCCGGCCTAAAGACCATGATGTCCAAGAAGGACACGCCGGACGATCTGTGGGTTAAATGTCCCGCTTCGGGCGAGCTGATCTATCGCAGCGATCTTGAGCAGAGCTGGTATGTGACGCCGGCTGGCGCACATCTTCGCATTTCGCCGCGCATGCGCTTCCGCATCCTCTTTGATGACGAGCGCTGGGAGCCGATTTCGCTGCCGCCGGTGCCGTTGGATCCGCTGAAATTCAAGGACGACAAGCCTTATCCGGCGCGCCTGAAGGCGGCCAAGGCCAAGGTCCTCAATCGCGATCTCAAGGAAACCGAAGAAGGCGGGGCGCCGCTGCTGCAGGAAGACTGCATGGTCGCCGCTTATGGCAAGATTGGCGGGGTGCCTGCGGTCGTCCTTGTGCAGGACTTTGACTTCATGGGCGGATCGCTTGGTATGGCGGCCGGCGAGGCGTTCATTACCGCCGCGCAGCTCGCCCTGGCGCGCAAATCCGCTTTTGTGGTCTGTACGGCCTCAGGCGGGGCGCGGATGCAGGAAGGTACGCTGAGCCTGATGCAGATGCCGCGCACAACACTGGCGATCAATGACCTGGCTGACGCGAAGCTGCCATATGTGGTGATCCTGACCGACCCGACGTCGGGCGGGGTGTCGGCCTCCTATGCGATGCTGGGCGACGTACATATCGCAGAGCCAGGCGCGATGATTGCGTTTTCCGGGCCGCGTGTGATCGAGCAGACGATCCGCGAGAGCCTGCCCAAAGGTTTCCAGCGGTCGGAATTCCTGCGCGAAAAAGGTCAGGTGGACATCGTGGTCGACCGGCGGAAGCTGAAAGCAACCGTGGCGCGCGTCCTGGGGCATCTGTTGCCAATGGCTCGGCGGCGGGATGACCGCTCGTCCCTGCAGCTGACCCCGCCGAAGACGCATGCCCCGAAGCCTCCCGAGCCGAAGGTCAAGCCTGATTGAGCGGTAATTCACCGGCCGTTGATGCCGCGCTGAAGCGGTTTGAAGGCCTCTATCCTGAAACCATCGAGCTTTCGCTCGGGCGTATTGAACGTGCGCTTGAACGGCTGGGGCGTCCGCAGGACCGCCTGCCGCCCGTAATCCATGTGGCGGGCACGAACGGGAAGGGGTCCACTTGCGCCTTCATGCGGGCGATGGCCGAGGCAGCGGGGCTGAAGGCTCACGTATTCACCAGCCCGCATCTGGTGCGGTTCAATGAGCGCATCCGGCTGGCGGGAAAGCTGGTCGGTGACGAGGCGCTGATCGGCTGGCTGGATCGCACATACGCCGCCATTGAGGGTGGGCAGATTACGCATTTCGAAGCCACAACGGCGGCGGCGCTGCTCGCCTTTTCGGAAGTCCCGGCCGATGTGCTGATCCTTGAAGTCGGGCTCGGCGGCAGGTTTGACGCGACGAATGTCATTGCTGCGCCGGCGCTCTCAGTGATTACGCCGGTGGACTATGACCATGCGCAGTTCCTGGGAACAGACCTTGCCGGGATCGCTGTGGAGAAGGCAGGCATCATTAAGGCCGGGTGCCCGGCGCTGACGGCGATTCAGCAGGACATTGCCGATGATGTGATTGCGGCGCGGGCCGCAGAGGTTGGCGCGCCACTTTACCGGCTGCAGCCCTATTTCGTCGAAGCCATACCAGAGGACGTGTCGCTCAGCGGGCGTCATCAGCGGGCGAACGCCGCGCTTGCGGCGATGGCGATGCAACTGTTCGGCAATTCGGTGCGGATCGATCAGACTGCGATATTCAGGGGCGCTCGCGAGGCGGTCTGGCCGGCGAGGATGCAGCTGCTGAAGGACGGGCCCGTGACGCAGCTGGCGGGCGGGCTGCCGGTGTGGCTGGACGGCGGGCACAATCCGCATGCTGGCCGAGCGATTGCGCTGCATCTGGAAGGGCTCGGCGGGAAGACGGCGCTAGTCTCGGCGATGCTGGCGAGCAAGGATTCGGCCGGGTTTTTCGTGCCCTTTGCACCGCTGGGTGTGGAGGTGTTCACATGTCCCAATGCGCCCGGGCATCAGGCAACGCCGCCCGCCGAGCTGGCGCAGGCTGCCGCGCGCGCCGGGCTGAAGGTTGCGGCGTGTGCGAGCTTTGAGGACGCCATGCGCACCGCCGGTGAGAGTGGTGCGGACCAGGTGCTTATCTGCGGCTCGCTATACCTGGCGGGCGAGGTGCTGGCGATGAACCGGGAAACGCCGGAGTAGGGGAGCGGCCCCGGGCCGCGCCAATTTGACCCTGACGTAAGCGTCAAGCCTTGCGCCCGAGGCGGCCTATATGTAGGGACAGCGCACTCTAAAGTGCCAAGAACCATAGCCAAACTGGGAGCGCCCGCATGAAGGTCCTCGTGCCCGTCAAGCGCGTCATCGATTATAACGTGAAGGTCCGCGTCAAGCCGGACCAGACCGGCGTCGATCTCGCCAACGTGAAGATGTCCATGAACCCCTTCGACGAAATCTCCGTCGAGGAGGCCGTCCGCCTGAAAGAAGCGGGCGTTGCCACCGAGATCGTGGTTGTCTCCATCGGCCCCCAGCAGGCACAGGAAACGATACGCACCGCCCTCGCCATGGGCGCGGACCGCGGCATCCTGATCAAGACCGACGCCACCGTTGAACCGCTGGCCGTGGCCAAGCTGCTCGCCAGGGTCGCCGAAGAAGAAAAGCCCGACCTCGTTCTGGTCGGCAAACAGGCGATCGACGACGATTCCAACCAGACCGGTCAGATGCTGGCCGCACTTCTGGACTGGCCGCAGGGCACCTTTGCATACAAGGTCGAGAAAGACGGCGACGCGCTGAAAGTGACCCGCGAAGTCGATGGCGGGTTACAGACCGTGAAGCTCACCCTGCCTGCGGTTGTCACTGTTGACCTTCGCCTCAACGAGCCGCGCTACGCTTCGCTGCCCAACATCATGAAGGCGAAGAAGAAGCCGATCGACGAGAAAGCGCCCGATGCTTACGGCGTCGACATCTCGCCGCGCCTTACGGTGGTCAAAGTGACCGAGCCGCCGGCGCGCAGCGGCGGCATCAAGGTTGAAGACGTCGCGGCGCTGGTTTCGAAACTCAAGACTGCGGGAGCTGTTTAATGGCCGTCCTTGTAATTGCAGAACATCATCACGGCGCCCTGTCGGACGCGACCCACAAGGTTGTGACCGCCGCGCTCAAGTTCGGCGGCGATGTCGATGTCCTCGTTGCCGGTGAGAATGCCGGTACGGTTGCGCCTGAAGCCGCTAAAATCACCGGCGTCCGCAAGGTGCTGAAAGCTGAAGGCGAAAGCCTGCGCAAGCAGACCGCCGAAGCGATGGAAGCCCTCGTTGTACCGATGATGGCGGGCTATGACGCCGTGTTCCTGGCCGCGACCACCACAGGCAAGAACATCGCCCCGCGCATCGCAGCCAAGCTCGACGTGATGCAGCTTTCCGAAATCATCGGCATCGAAGACGCCTCGACCTTTGTGCGTCCGATCTATGCTGGCAACGCGATCCAGACCGTCAAATCGTCTGACGCCAAGAAAGTCATCACCGTTCGCGGCACCGCTTTCGGCGCCGCTGAAATGGGTGGCTCGGCTTCGGTGGAAGACGTGGCGGCGCCTGCCGGTCCGTTCAAATCGGAGTTTGTCTCTGAAGAGATGGTGAAGTCGGACCGCCCTGAACTCGCCGGCGCCAAGCGCGTCGTCTCGGGTGGCCGCGCGCTAGGATCTTCTGAAAAGTTCCAGGAAGTCATCTTCCCGCTCGCCGACAAGCTCGGCGCCGCCGTCGGCGCTTCGCGCGCCGCGGTGGACGCAGGTTACGCGCCCAACGATTATCAGGTCGGCCAAACCGGGAAGATCGTTGCGCCGGAACTCTACATCGCCATCGGGATATCGGGCGCGATCCAGCACCTTGCCGGGATGAAGGATTCCAAGATCATCGTTGCGATCAACAAGGACGAAGAAGCGCCGATCTTCCAGGTTGCTGACTACGGCCTCGTGGGCGACCTCTTCAACATCGTTCCGGAACTGACCAAGTCGGTCTGATCCAGGGCCCGTTCGCGCGATCAAAGTCCGGTGCCTTGCGGTGCCGGGCTTTTTCGTTTGATGGGCTGCGGCCCCCTGCGAGCCGGACTTTGACGCAGTGCACAATGGCGTATAACCATCACAAAAATAAGTTCAGGATGCAGCAGGTATGACAGCGATCAAGACGGTGGGCGTGATTGGCGCCGGGCAGATGGGTAACGGCATTGCGCATGTTTCCGCCCTGGCCGGGTATGATGTGGTGCTGAGCGATGTTTCCGAGGTCGCCTTGAAGGCCGGGATGGAAGCCATCGAGCGGAACATGAGCCGCCAGGTGGCGCGCGAAATGATCCAGCTTGAAGAAATGCAGGTCGCCCTCAAGCGCATCAAGCTCTCAACTTCAGTCAAGGCGCATGAAGCGTCCGACCTGATCATCGAGGCGGCGACCGAAAAGCGCGAAGTCAAAGAGCAGATTTTCCGCAGTGTTTGCGAAGTCGTGCAACCGCATGCCCTGCTGGCTACCAATACCTCCTCGATCTCCATCACCCGGCTTGCATCGGTTACCGATCGCCCTGAGCGGTTCATCGGCCTGCACTTCATGAACCCGGTTCCGCTAATGAAGCTGGTGGAAGTCATCCGGGGCCTGAACACCGATCAGCAGACCTATGAGACGGTGATCAAGTACACCCAGGCCATTGGCAAGACGACGACAAATGCCGAGGATTATCCGGCCTTTATCGTGAACCGTATCCTGATGCCGATGATCAATGAGGCGGTCTATACGCTCTATGAAGGCGTTGGATCGGTTCACTCGATTGATACCGCCATGAAGCTTGGCGCCAACCATCCGATGGGGCCCCTGCAGTTGGCTGACTTCATCGGCCTCGATACGTGTCTGTCGATCATGCAGGTGTTGCATGACGGGCTCGCTGATACGAAGTATCGCCCGTGTCCGCTGCTGGTAAAGTTTGTGGAGGCGGGCTGGCTGGGCAAGAAGTCTGGCAAGGGCTTCTACGACTATTCCGGCGACGTGCCCGTCCCCAGCCGGTAAGCCGGTTACCGGGTTTGCCGGAAAAATTAGAGATTCTTTCATTCCGGAAACGGTTCTAAACGCCCGGTTAATATCCTTTTGGCAGGCTCTGCGTGAATATTCCGGAGGCTGAGCTATGATTGTCCGCGCACGCATCGTGCCCGTGATGGGGTTCGTGGTATTCGTCCTGATCGCCCTGTTCGGCGCCAGGTTTGCCTCGGAGAATGCGCAGGCGGCAACCGAGCTTGGCGGAACGGTCTACTGGTCGGACGGGGATTCCGGCCAGCTGTCGGACGGCACGAAGTTCCGGCTGTATGGGATCGATGCACCAGAGACAGGCTCCATGAAGCAACGCGGCGGCGCCAAATGTGAAGCAGAGCGCGCACTCGGCTTTGATGCCAAAGCAGTGGCCGTAGAGTTGACGCGTGGACGGGAAGTGATCGTTACCCGCGTCATGGGCCGGGACCGGTACGGCCGCAATGTCGTTGCCCTCTCGCTGGACGGAGAGGACATGGCGAGCCTTCTCATTGGGCGCGGAACCCATCAGGCCTGGGACTATGATGGCGGCGCCCCCAAGCCGGACTGGTGTGGAAGTTTCGCGGATGGCGAGTCCAGCGCTGCGGCTCCGTGAAGTTTTATCAAGGTACTTGTAAACCGCCGACCGGTGGCTAGCGTTCTGGTCTCTACCTGGAATCGGAGGCCTGGGATGAAGCAAGCAGTGTTGGCTCTGTCTGCGGCCGCTTCTCTTGTGTTGGTGGTAGCCTGCGACGGCCAGCCCGCAGGACCGAAGCTTGGAGAGCTTGATCCGCAGGCGGGCAAGCCGGTCGCCATCGACACGATAGAGTCAGAGCAGTTTCGAAGCTGGGCGCTGTCCGAACGGGCGGCCTTTCTGATGGGCCGTGTGATCGCGGCAGATATGCTGTTCCGGGCAGGGGAGCGCGAAGCCGCGACCGCGCAGCTCGAGGGCCTCCCCAACCGGTTCATCGCCGCTGATGGCGGCGCGTTGCGGGCGCTGGGATTTGAACCGGAGCGGATCGACATGCTGTCGGCTGGACTGGAACTTGGGCGCGCCGAGGATGAAGTTGCTCGGCTCTTTACTGAGGCCGAGGCAAACCTCTCCGCTGCGCTCGCTGCGTCAGGAACGGCGCCGGAAGACACTGTTACCTTCCTCATGCGGCAATCAGCGCAAGCCTATGACCTTGGCGTCAGGTATGGCGAGGTTGAAGATGACAAGGCATATCAGGCAGCGTTCGGCTTTGCAGTGGCCGCGCGCGATCTGATTTCGCCGCTTGATCCGGCAGTCTATGGAGATCTGCGCCTGGAACTCGATATCCTCGTGCTGATGTGGCCCTCCTCCGGCCCGCTTCCAGGCCGCATACCGCCGCCGGAGATGCGGATGTCGGAGCAGTTCGCGCGGGTGAAGCTGGCGCTGACTAGGCTGCCTTAGCGGGCCGCCTTGATGGCTGCATCGATGAACTGGACCGCTTCATTCGACGCCCAGTCTGCCTCGCCGGCAAGGCGGGCGATCTCAAGGCCGTCCGGGCCGTAGAGGATGGTGGTGGGAAAGCCGCGCACGCCGGCGCCGTAGATGATGTCTCCTGAGTCCATCGGCGCGTGACGGAAAGGGATATGGGCCGCGCCCAGTTCTGTCAGGCGGCGTTTGGCATAGTCCACGTCTTCGGGTGCATCGACGCTGAGCGCGACGACTTCGAAGCCAGAGTCGCCGCGCGCGGTCTGCAGCGCGCCGAGCGAAGGCATTTCCTTTTCGCAGGGCGGGCACCAGGTGGCCCAGTAATTGACGAGGATGGTCTTTCCCTTGAACAGCTCCAGGCTCTGGGCCGTATTATCGGTGTCAATGAAAGTGCCTGTGGGGATGGGCTGGCCGGCGCTGCCGAAATCCAGCTTTTCCATCTGGCCGGTCGCGTAGGCGGCGAGCGGGTTTCCGGCGGGCCTTCCTGTCGCAGCGCTCATCAGCACATAGACAATCGCGCCAAGGCCGATCAAGAAGAGGCCGAGATAGGCGTAGCGGGTCATGGACAGGCCCTTCACTCACGTCAGTTACAAGTCGAAGGATATGGCAATGGCAGATGACAAAGGCCAGATGATGTGGGGCGGGCGTTTTGCCGCGACACCTTCTGCCATCATGGAAGAGATCAATGCCTCGCTGGATATCGACCGGCGGATGGCCGAAGAAGATGTCGCCGGCAGCCGTGCGCATGCCGACATGCTGGCTGAAATGGGCATTTTGGGCGTTGCCGACAATGAAGCGATCCAAGCCGGGCTGGACACGGTGATCGAGGAAATGAGGGCGGGCACATTCCCGTACCGCCGCGAGCTGGAAGACATTCACATGAATGTCGAAGCGCGCCTCAAGGAGCTGATCGGCGAGCCAGCCGGGCGTCTGCACACGGCGCGCTCGCGCAATGACCAGGTGATCACCGATTTCCGCCTCTGGACGCGGCGGGCGCTGGATGAGACCGGCCAGCTGGTCGTGGGCCTGCAAGGCATGCTGGTGCGCCGGGCGGCCGAGAATACGTCCACGGTGATGCCGGGCTTTACCCATCTGCAGACAGCGCAGCCGGTAACGCTTGGCCACCATTTGCTGGCCTATGTCGAGATGCTGGAGCGGGACCGCTCGCGCCTGCTTGACTGCGCCGTGCGGTTGAACGAATGCCCGCTTGGCGCGGCGGCTCTGGCCGGGACCGGCTTTCCGATCGACCGGGACATGACGGCCGAGGCGCTGGGCTTTGCCCGCCCGATGGCGAACTCGCTGGACGCTGTCTCGGCGCGCGACTTTGCGCTGGAGGCACTCAGCAATCTTTCGATTGCGGCTACGCACCTCTCACGCCTGGCCGAGGAGATCGTGCTTTGGACCAGCTCGCAATTTGGCTTTGCGCGGCTGAGTGACCAGTGGTCGACGGGGTCCTCGATCATGCCGCAGAAGCGCAATCCGGATGCGGCCGAGCTGATCCGGGCAAAGGCCTCGCTGATCACAGGACATTTTTTGGCGCTGCAGGGCGCGATCAAGGCGCTGCCGCTGGCTTATGCGAAGGATCTGCAGGACGACAAACGCCTCACTTTTGACGCCTTCGACACGTTCAATCTTTGCGTCCGGGCGATGACCGGCATGATCGAGACCATCAGCTTCAACCCCGATGTGATGCGGGCGGCAGCAGCCAAGGGCTTCTCCACGGCAACGGATCTGGCCGACTGGCTGGTGCGGGAGCTGGGAATGCCGTTCCGCGACGCGCATCACGTCACTGGCCGGATCGTGGCGCGGGCGGAAGCCAAGGGAGTTGATCTTGCTGGTCTGCCCTTGAAGGAGATGCAGGCGGTGCACGGCGCGATCACGCAGGAAATCTTTGGCGTGCTGAGCGTTGAAGCGTCAGCTGCGTCGCGTACTTCTTATGGCGCGACAAGCCCTGTTCGCGTTGCAGAACAGGTGGCACAATGGAAACAGAGACTTCGACTGGAGCAGCTCCCATGACACGTAAATTTGCCCTTGCGGCAGCCATCCTTCTCGCCACCAGCGTTTCTGCCTGCGGTCTTACCGGCCCGTTGCAGCGGCCTGGACCCTTGATTGGTAACCCTTCGGGCAGTGTCGATCCGGCGAGCCTGCCGGACGGCGAAGCGCGCGACCTGCCGGCGCTGCCTGATCGCCCGCAGAACCAGGAAAAGCCGCCCGAGGAAGAAGACGAACTTCTCGGCGGCCCGGGAGCGTTCTGATGAAGCTGCCTGCCACAATTGCAGCGGCACTCTCTGCGTCGCTGATCGCTGCCTGCCAGACAGCGCCGGCCGCGCCCGCGCCTGGACCTGCGGCTGAAGAAGTGCCCGAGGTGGAGCTTCCCATTCTGCCAGATTCCGATGAGCCGCGCGTCAACGAATGGGGCGGGGAAGTTCCCGAGAACAAGCCTGCCGGGGATGTCGACGAAGGCGGCCTTGGCGACCTCTCCTGATCTGGAGCCTGCATGCATCATTTCAATTATGCCGGAGGACGCCTCCAGTGCGAGGGCGTTGACCTTGGCCGCGTGGCGGACGAGGTCGGAACGCCGGTCTACGTCTATTCGACGGCGACCCTGGAGCGCCATGCCCGCGTCATTGCCGAGGCGTTCAGCAGCCAGAAGGTGCTGATCGCCTATTCGGTGAAGGCGAACGGCAATCTGGCTGTACTGGCGACGCTGGCGGGGCAGGGCTGCGGCGCCGATGTTGTCAGTGCCGGCGAAATGCAGCGCGCGATGAAGGCGGGCATTCCTGCTTCCCGCATTGTCTTCTCTGGCGTCGGCAAGACCGCTGCGGAAATGAAGCTCGCCCTTGAGGCAGGAATCCATCAGTTCAATGTGGAGAGCGCCGGTGAGCTGCGCCTCCTTTCCAGAGTAGCTAGCGGACTGGGTCTGAGCGCGCCTATTGCGCTCCGGGTAAACCCCGATGTGGCGGCCGGGGGGCATCCCAACATCTCCACCGGCAAGTCTGGCGACAAGTTTGGTGTGCCATGGGGCGATGCCGAAGCGCTGTATGCAGAAGCGGGCCGATTGCCAGGTATCCGGGTTGTCGGCGTGGACGTGCATATAGGCAGCCAGATCGGCGAACTCGGCCCGATGCGGGCAGCCTTCGAGAAAGTGGTTGCCCTCGCCCTGCGGCTACGCGGTCAGGGGCACGATATCCGGCGTATTGATGTTGGCGGCGGTCTTGGCATTCCCTATCGCGAGACAGACGCCCCGGCCCCGCCATCTGCTTACGCGGCGATGATTGCGGAGGTAACAGCGGGTCACGGCTTTGAGGTGATCCTCGAGCCGGGCCGCGTGATTGCGGGCAATGCGGGCGTCCTGCTGACGACAGCGCTGTATGAGAAAGAGGCTCCGGACCGGACCTTCCTGATCATTGATGCGG
This sequence comes from Hyphomonas sp., assembly GCF_018402285.1. Lineage (GTDB taxonomy): Bacteria > Pseudomonadota > Alphaproteobacteria > Caulobacterales > Hyphomonadaceae > Hyphomonas. The sequence goes on from NZ_JAGYJH010000003.1 coordinate 279,543, forward strand.
GCATGAATGATCTGATCCGCCCGGCGCTCTATGGCGCGCATCATGATATCCGGCCGCTCGAGGAGCCTGCTGAGAGCGCTGTGGAGAAGATTTATGACGTGGTGGGCCCGATCTGCGAGTCCACCGACAAGTTTGCCACCGCACGCGTCCTGCCGAAGATCGAGGCGGGTGACCGGCTGGCCTTCATGTCTGCAGGCGCCTATGGCGCAGTGCTGTCTTCTGCCTACAATGCCCGCCCACTGGTTCCCGAAGTCCTCGTCAGCGGTGATCGCTACAGTATTGTGCGCCGCCGGCCGGACTTTGACGAAATGACGATGCTGGAAGAGGTGCCCGATTGGATCACGGCGAAGGCCTGAACACGCTGGGGAGAAAGCTGGCGGCAACGCGCCGCCGGCTGACGCTTCTGGCGCTGGGCCGCGCCTGGTGGCCGCCTTTTGTTTATTCCGGCGCGTTCCTCGGCATAGCGCTGGCCGGCGGTTTCGACCGGCTGAGCAGCTTTGTGGGCGCTGCCATTCTGCCAATTCTCATTCTTGCCGGGCTTGGCCTTGTCTGGGTATCCTGGCGCCGTTATCGAAAGCCGCACGAGGCAGACGTTGTTTGCGCCCTTGATGGCCAATCGGACCTGCGCCCGGTTGCCTCCCTTTTCGACAGGCCGGCAGACCCCTCTTTTGCGCCGGCTCATCTCTGGCGGGCCCACCGCGAAAGACTGATCGCCGAGATCGGCAACCTTCGCCTGCCGCCCCTTGACGCTGAATGGGCTGCGCTTGACCCGGCCCGCCTGCGGTTCATTGTTCCGGTGGCCGTCATCGCCCTGGCGCTGATTGCCGGTTCTGCTGCGCCGGGCCGCATCGCGCGAGCATTCAGTCCTGATCTTGGCGCCCTGGCCGGGGCCGACAAGATGATCGTCGAGGCCTGGGTGACCCCGCCGGAATACACCGGACGCGCGCCGATTTTCCTTCAGGCCGGGATGAAGGATGTGCGCGTTCCCGTCGGGTCGGAAGTGACCTTGCGGACGCAGGCACCCTCTGCGCCAAAGCTGATCCTGCACGGGGACAAGCGCCATGCATCGCGCTTTACACGTACCCCGGACGGGGCGTTCGAAGCGCTCGCGCGGATCGAAAGCGACACCCGCCTGACCGTGAACTGGTGGGGCGAGCGGGCCCGGTGGAGTTTCCTCATTCTGCCCGATGAGGCGCCGCTGATTGCCTTCGACGCGCTTCCCGAACCCGGCGAGCGGGACCAGATCCAGTTCAAATGGAAAGCGGGCGATGATTACGGCGTATCGGCGGTTGAGCTTGCCATCCGTCTGCGCGAGCCCCATCCGGCGGCTCCGGACGCAGAAGACCGTGTGCCGGTTCCGATGCCGGGAGCGGCCGGCGCAAAGGAGTTGGCCGCCACAGCCCAACTCGACCTGACGCGGCATCGCTGGGCTGGCCTTCCCGTTGATCTGCAACTGGTCGCGCGCGACGGCGCCGGGCAGGAGGGTTTCAGCGAAACAGTCCCTTTCATTTTGCCGGAGAAGCTGTTCCTCGAACCCCTGGCGCAGGCCGTGCAGGAAGCGCGCGTGACGGTGCTGCGTGAGCCGCGCCCCTATGCGGAGCTGCAGAAGAACAATCAGGCGCTGTCGGACGGCGCTATCAACACCGCCGCCACCGGGCGGCTTGATGCGGCCCCTGAAGGTGTGCGCCTGGCGGCGTTGATGCTCGATTCGGTCACGTATCGGGGCGAGATGTTTTTCGATGATCTCGGCGCCTTTATGGGCCTGCGAATGGCGCTAGGGACGCTGGAGGCAGCCGGCACGAAGGCTGAGGCTGACGCGGTCGAGCCTCTGCTCTGGGCCATTGCCCTGAAACTGGAATACGGAAGTGTCGCAGATGCGCGGGCGCGGCTGGAGGCAGCACGCGCTGCGCTTGAGCGGGCTTTGCGCGACGGGGCCTCAGAGGAAGAAATCCGCAGGCTGATGGAAGCCTTCCGGGACGCGGCGAACGAATATCTTGCCGCCAAGATGGCTGAAGCGATGGCGGGCGGCCTTGATGCGCCCCAGCAGCAGGAAGACGGGCAGGCACAGGCAGGCGGCGACTCTCTCGGCGGCCAGGACTTTGAAGACATGCTCAACGCCTTGCAGGATCTGACCGAGACGGGCGCAGCAGACCAGGCCCGGCAACTTTTGTCGGACATCACGAACCTTCTCGAAAATCTCGAGTTCCAGCGTGGCGCGGGGCAGGGTGAGGGCATGCCGGGCCAGCAGGCCGAAGGCGAGGAAAGTGATCTGCCGCCGGAAGAGCAGGCAATGACCGACGCCATGCGGCGGCTGAACGAGATCCTGCGGGAGCAGCGCCAGCTGAATGATGACACGCTTGCCCAGCAGCGCGGGGAACAGCCCGGACAGATGGGCGATCAACCCGGTGTCGGCTCAGAGCAGGGTGAAGGCGGTAACCGGGACGGCCGGGAGCCAGGAGAGCAGGGACAAGGCGCGCAGGAAGGCGAGGGCGAGCCCGGGATCGGACGTGGCGGCACTTTGGCTGAGCGCCAGGCAGAATTGGGCGAGCTGGTGGAAGAACTAGCGCGTCGCGGCGGACGCAGCGGTGAGGAGGGTGAGGAGGGCGCGGGCCTGCCCGGCGCCCGGCTGGATGAGGAAACCTTGCGCGCGATCCTCGACGCCCAGCGCCGCGCCGAGCGTGCGCTGCAAAGCGGCAATGAAGGCCGCGCCGTGATGGATCAGGAGCGGGCAACGCAGTTGCTATCTGAGCTGTCACGCGAGATGGCCGATCAGATCGACCAGATGCAGGCGGCCCGGCGCGGCGAGCAGGGACAAAGTTCCGATGATCCACTGGGACGCCCGCTCACCGGGGCGGGCAATGACGGGCAGGGCGTTGAAATTCCCTCAGAGTCCGAGCGCCAGAGGGCGAAGGACATTCTGGATGAGCTGCGCCGCAGGTATGAGCAGGCCGAGGATGAAGAAGAGCGCGAATATCTCCGGCGGTTGCTTGAGCGGTTCTGATCTGTCGCTTGCGGGGCGGAGGGCCCCGTGGTCTCTTCAGGCAAAAGAATGACCGGGAGGAGAGCATGGCGGCGCGCTGGGAATATACCAAGGGCCTCAAGGATATCGGTAACGGGCTTTATGCCTGGCTGCAGCCCGATGGAGGATGGGGCTGGTCAAATGCCGGATTGATCTGTGACGGGGAGGCGTCACTGCTGGTCGATACTTTGTTCGACATGGCACTGACCCGGGAGATGCTTGAAGCGATGGCAGACGCCACAGGGATCGGGGCTGACAAGATCGGCGCCATCGTCAACACCCATGCCAATGGTGACCATTGCCATGGCAACGGATGCTGTCCGCAGGCTGAGATCATTGCCTCTGAAGCCAGCGCAAAGGAGATGGCCGAGGTGCCGCCTGCGATGCTGGCCCAGTTGAAGAAACTAGGCGCGCAGCTTGGCCCGGCCGGCAGTTACTTCGCGGACATCTTTGCGCCGTTTGACTTCGAGAATGTCGACGAGCGGGCGCCGACCCGGACCTTTTCCGGTACGCTCGATCTGAAAGTCGGCGACAAGGCCGTGACGCTGATCGAGGTTGGTCCGGCGCATACCGGCGGGGATGTGCTGGTGCATGTGCCCGGAGACAGGGCCGTGTTCACCGGGGATATCCTCTTCATTGATGGAACGCCCCTGATGTGGGCGGGGCCGGTGGCCAACTGGATCAGGGCCTGCGAGACGATCATTGCCATGGATGTGGATGTTATCGTGCCTGGACATGGTCCGGTCACGGACAAGGCTGGCGTGCGCCGGGTGGCTGACTATCTAGCCTTTGTGGACCGGGAGGCGCGGGCGCGCTTTGCTGCCGGGCTCGGCGTGCGCGAGGCGGCGCTCGATATTGCGCTCGGTGAGTATTCAGGCTGGAGCGACGCAGAGCGGATCGCTGTCAATGTGGACAGTCTTTACCGGGAATATCGAGGCGACGGAAAGGTAACGTCGGTAATCGATCTGTTCGCGCTGATGGCCGAGCTGCGGGACGCGCAGCGGCGCTAGCCTCAGCGGTTTGCGCCGGGTAACCATTTCACGTCATCGGCGCCGTCATTGTTGGCGGCGCGCCCGGCCACGAAGAGCCAGTCCGAAAGGCGGTTGACGAAGGCGAGCGCTTCGGCGGTGACCGGCTCGTTCTCCATCGAGGCCAGCTCTACCATGGCGCGTTCGGCCCGGCGGCAAAGGGTCCGGGCCACATGCAGCTGGGCGGCGAGACGTGAGCCACCAGGCAGAATGAAGCTGTCGAGCGGTGCGATGGACTCGTTCATCGCGTCGATCTCTTCTTCGAGGCGGGTGACCTGAGTGGCGATGATGCGCAGTGGCGTCCATTCCAGAACGCGGCCCCGGTCGGGGGTTGCGAGGTCTGCGCCAAGATCGAACAGGTCGTTCTGGATACGGCGGATCTGGATCAGCATGTCGCCGCCCGCTTCGAGCGCGGCAACCCCAAGGGCCGCGTTGAGCTCATCCACGGTCCCGTAGGCGGCAACACGCGGATGCCATTTGGGTACCTTTTCGCCGGTCGAGAGGCTTGTTTGTCCCTTGTCGCCGGTGCGCGTGTAGATCTTGTCGAGACGGACCATCAGCGGGTCTCCCTTGTGTTTCAGCCGCCGAAGTTGATGGCCCCGGAAGCGATACCGATGAGAACCAGGAAGGCAATCGCGATTGCTTGAAAGATAACCCGCATGCGCATTAGCTTGTTGGAGCGGCTGACTTGATCCCCGTCCCGGCGCGCAAGGTTAGCGATGCCGATGATCAGGACTACGGCCACGGCCGCCAGCGCGACATAGAAGCCGATCGTCAGAAATTGTTGCATGGCGTTTCGCCTTTCATCCTAGAAAGAGCCAATACTAGTGCGCTAACCGGGCCTGCGCCCTGCTGCATCGGGTCGCGGCAAAGTCTGCACCAGCCGGACCATTGCGCTGGCCCCGACAAGCGGCGCAAAGAAGGGGATGACCGAGCAGGCGAGCCCGACGAGAAACACAGACGCGGCGTGCTGGTTGCGCAGCCTGACGGCCTCTTGAAAGCCCATCTGCCGGGCCGCGGCGAGTGTCGCATATTCCCGCCCCATAAGGGCGCCATTGAGGCCGATGAAGACGATGAGGTTCAGGACCGGAACGAAGTAGAGCGGTATGACCAGAAGATTGAGCATCAGGGCGGGCAGGGCGATCTTCAGGCCGTTGGCCACCCCTTCGCCCAACGGAACAGCGCGCGCCGGCGGCGCGCCAACCGCCTTCTCGACACGCTCGGCGGCAAGGTCGAACAGGAAGCCGCCCACAACCATGGAAGCTGCAGGCGAGAGGGCGATGGCCAGAACGATCAGCACAAGGCTTGCGGCAACTTCCCCGGCAGTTGAAACGAGGCCCAGCCAGCCTGCGCCATCCGGGATCAGCGGCACGCCGTAGCGGATGACTGCAAAGGCAGCGCCGCCGGTCAGCGCCAGGGCGAGGATCAGGTTGAGCAGGGCAAACCAGGCAAGGCGGCCGAATGCGACATCCCGGATGCCGCCGATCGTGGCGGTGATTGCCCGCCTCATGTGCCCCCGCCGGCTTCCAGCCTTGCGGCAAGGGCCTCCACCTTGGTCGCCATCGCGGTCACCAGAGCGGCGGCGCGTTCATCAGCGGCGGTATCCGGAGCGGCCTGGCGGGCGGCGTCGAGTTCATCCATCAGGGCGAGCGCCGCGATCAGGAGCAGGCGATCATCGCCGATATCGCCCACCGCCGAAGAAATGCTGGCGAGGCGCGCGTCGAGCTGCTCGGCGAGGCGCTGTACCCGCATTTCCTGACCGGGCGTGCACGCGATGGAGTAGCTTCGGCCCCGGATGCGGATGTCAGCCTTGGCCATTTCCAGGCTCCTTGTCCTCAGGTCCAAGGGCGGCGCGGACTTCCTGGATTGCAGCGCCCAGGGCATCGCTGGCGGCATCTGCCAGTTGCTGCAACTCCAGCTCGCGCGCCAGGGCCTCATCGAGTTCTCCGGCGATCCTTGAGCGGTCAGAAACGAGCGCGGCGATCTCAGCTCTCAGGGCTGCAGGATCCCCCGCGCGGTTCAAATGGGCATCGAGCGCCACTTCAAGGCGTTTCAGGGCTGCGTCGAGGCGCCCGGCGGCCGAGTCCATCTCTTTCATCAAAATATGAAGTATCTGTATTGGTTTGCGCCGCCAAGCGCCTTGACGGGGCCAGTCAAGTCTGGCGTAGCACCCTCGGGCAAAAAATTCCGGGAGACCAGCAGAATGGCTGTCACGAACCGCGACATGGCCAATGCCGTGCGCGCCCTTTCCATGGACGCAGTTGAAGCCGCAAAGTCGGGCCATGTCGGCCTGCCGCTCGGTATGGCAGACGCCGCTACGGTCCTCTTTCGAAAGTTCCTGAAGTTTGATCCGAAGGATCCGAGCTGGGCCGACCGTGACCGGTTTGTGCTTTCGGCGGGCCATGGATCGATGCTGATCTATTCGCTTCTGCACCTGACAGGATATGCCTCGGTAAGTAGGGATGACATTCGCAATTTCCGCCAGATCGGTGCGAACACGCCGGGTCACCCCGAGAACTTCGTGACTGCTGGCGTTGAGACGACCACCGGCCCGCTGGGGCAGGGCATCGCCACGGCCGTTGGCATGGCGATGGCCGAGCGCCACCTCAATGCCCGCTTCGGAAACGACCTTGTCGATCACCGCACCTGGGTTGTTGCCGGGGATGGCTGCCTGATGGAAGGCGTCAGCCAGGAAGCGATCACGCTGGCCGGCCATATGAAGCTGAACAAGCTGATCGTCCTGTTCGACGACAATGCCGTTACGATTGATGGCTCGACCGATCTTTCCGATTCCACTGACCAGTGCGCCCGTTTTGAAGCGTCGGGCTGGGTCAGCCGCCATGTTGACGGGCATGACGAGAAGGATGTCGAGGCAGCCCTGAAATGGGCGACCAAGCAGAAGAAGCCGGTCTTGCTTGCCATTAAGACGATCATCGGTTTCGGTGCGCCGAAACTGGCTGGCACGGGCAAGGCCCACGGCGGTCCCTATGGCGCCGAGGAAATTGCCGGCATCCGCAAGTCGCTGGACTGGCCCCACGCGCCGTTCGAGGTTCCCGAAGCCATCGAGAAGGCCTGGGCCAAGGTCGGCGAGCGCTCCGCCGCAGAGCATGCTGCCTGGAAGAAGCGACTGTCGGCGAGCCCGCACAAGGGCGAGTTCAATGCGGCCATCGCAGGCCGCCTGCCGAAGAATCTCGGCAAGGCCATCAACAAGCACAAGAAGGCCGTCGCCGAAGGCGGGGCATCCAAGGCGACGCGCGTGTGGAGCGGGGAAGCGCTGGAAGTCATCACCGGCCTTGTGCCCGAGATGGTCGGCGGTTCAGCCGACCTGTCGGGCTCGAACAATACGAAGACCAGCCATACGTGCCCGATGAAGCCCAAGAGCTGGGGCGGGCGCTACATCCATTATGGCGTACGCGAGCATGCCATGGCGGCGGCCATGAACGGCATGGCGTTGCATGGCGGGATCATTCCCTATTCGGGAACGTTCCTAGTGTTTGCAGATTACAGCCGCGCGGCGATACGCCTTGGCGCCCTTATGGGCGCGCAGGTTGTCCATGTGATGACGCACGACTCGATCGGCCTTGGCGAAGACGGCCCGACGCACCAGCCGGTGGAGCATGTCGCCTCACTGCGCGCGATGCCGAACATGGTGGTGTTCCGCCCGGCTGACGGTGTCGAGACGGCTGAATGCTGGGAGCTGGCCCTGCACCGGACGGACGGCCCGGCAACGATGGCGCTCACCCGCCAGAATGTTGCCCCCGCCCGCAAGACGCATACGGACGAGAACCTTTCGGCCAAGGGCGCCTATGTCCTATCGCCTGCCGTTAAGGGGAAGGAACGCGGCACGCTGATCGCAACCGGCTCGGAAGTCGAGATTGCGCTGAAGGCCCAGGACATGCTGGCAGCAGAGGGGATTGCCGTGCGCGTCGTCTCCATGCCGTCGATGGAACTTTTTGGCCAGCAGGACGCAGGCTACCGTGAAGAGACGCTCGGCAAGGGCCTGCCACGGGTCGCCATCGAAGCGGGCGTCCGCTTCGGATGGGACCGCTGGATCGGCCCAGAGGGCGGCTTTGTCGGCATGGACAGCTTCGGCGCCAGCGCGCCCTACCAGCAGCTCTACAAGCATTTCGGCATCACGGCCGAAGCCGCTGCTGCGGCGATCAAGGAGCGGATCTGACCGTCAGGCCCGCATCTTCCGACAAGTGAGGCGCGGGGGTTTCCTCGCGCCGCCCTTCGTTTCAGCGTTTCAGATTTTTGCTGAAGAGGTCAAGCTGGTTCGGATCAACCGGCTTCTTTCGGCGGGTCTTGGTGCGGCCACGGCGAAAATAAAGGTCGTCGGTGTGATCGTCCTCAGCCGGAGGCGGGGGGAGCGGGGCCGGCTCGAAAGCGCGTTTTTCCGAGGTGGGTGCAGAGCCCGGGGCGACCATCTTCCACCAGCTGACGGCGACGACCGAATGACCGAGTGTATCCTCATAGCGCTGGAGATGCCCGGCCGGTCCATCAGCGCCCAAGGCCTTGAACAGGGCGTCTGCCTCGGTATCAGGAAGATGCAACCAGCTTGTCTCTAGGCCTTCCAGCGCGAGGCCCCGCGCAAAGGTTAGCGCTTCGCGGAGGCTGCGCGCGGTGGGCACGTCAGCTTTCAAGGCATCTTCAAGGGAACGGGCAACGGGATAGGAGAGGCTCATGGCAGAGGCGAGGTAAGCGTGTCCTCGCCCGGCGTCCAGCCCGTATCGCTCAGCCCGCTGAGCCGGGAGGCGGCAAGGCGCGCCAGACGAAGGGTCACCGCCTTGCGGCGTGCGGGAACAAGGCGGGTTTCCGGCGCCTCCCGGATGACGGCGCCATAGAAGGCGTCAGCGACGATTAGCCCGGTCTGCGGCGGGATCAGCTCCTGGGGAAAATCGGCCGCCACGGCGAAGGACAAGCGGTCGCAATAGTCCATGTACTCAGGCCATTTGGAATCACACCTGAAATCTTGGATGCTGGATTTGACCTCGATCATCCAGATGTCGCCGGCTGGGCCAACGGCGGCAATGTCGGCCCGCCGATTATTAGCGAGGGTCATCTCAGTGACGCCGAAATAGCCAAGCTCAGCCATTAGCCGCAGCGTGCCCCGGCAGATTTCAGCTGCCCGGCGCACGGGCGCCTGCTCTTTTATTGGGTCAGCCATAGTGGCGCGTTCCGGTATTGTTCTTTTTACCCTATTCCGGGGCGGGTTTTGGCGTCAAGGCCACCCTGGGCCTGTCCGGCCTGCTGGGGCAATCGGCGCGGAAATCAAGGGTGTGGGGTGATCCACCTTTGGCCCGGACGCGTAGAGCAGAGCAACAAGGGGCCAGACGTCCCTTCACAGGAGGTTGCACATGCCCAGTGCATATTCAGCGACAAGCCCGGCTGACAGACAGTTCGTCAAGACCGCCATGAAGGCACCCCTTCTCGATCCGGTGCATGAAGCCTCGCTGGCGCGGCGATGGAGAGAGGGGAATGATGAAGCGGCCCTCCACGAGCTTACCACTGCCTATATGCGCCTCGTCATCTCGATGGCCGCGAAGTTCCGCCACTACGGCCTTCCGATGGCTGACCTGGTTTCCGAGGGCAATGTCGGCCTGATGCAGGCGGCCGCCCGGTTCGAGCCAGCGCGGGAAGTGCGCTTCTCCACCTATGCCAGCTGGTGGATACGTTCTTCGATTCAGGACTATGTACTGCGCAATTGGTCTATTGTTCGCACAGGGACCACGTCAGCGCAGAAATCCCTGTTCTTCAATCTCCGCCGCTTGCGGGCCCGCATCTCCGATATGGGTGAGGGCACGATGACCCAAGAGAATCAGAAATGGGTCGCCGGGCACCTGGGTGTTCCGCTGCGGGATGTCGAGCTCATGTCCGCGCGCCTGTCCGGCTCTGACCGGTCCCTTAACGCGCCGTTGACAATGGATGGCGACGCCGAATGGCAGGACATGATTGCCGACGAGAGCGTCCCGCCTGAAGAAGCCGTGATGCGGTCCCGGGATACGGCGCGCCGCCATGGCTGGATCGAAGAGGCGATGAAGTCGCTGACGCCGCGCGAGACTTATATCATCACGCGGCGGCGCCTCTCCGAAGAGCCGCTGACCCTGGAAGCGCTTGGCGACGAGCTCGGTGTATCCAAGGAGCGCGTGCGGCAGGTGGAGCATCAGGCGCTGAGCAAGCTGAAGCGGGCGCTGGAAGAAATTGCCGGCGATCCGGAGACTGCCGGCCTGGTACCGGACGCCTGATCACGGATTTTCCAGAATTTCCAGATTCAGCGAATGATTGATCTCCATACGGAGATTTCGGACATGACCGCGTGCGCGAATCCTTGTCTCCGGATCAAGCCGGCAGAGCTCCGCCGCGCCGGTTTCGATTTCCAGTACCAGGAGGGAGCGATCCAGCATCACTTCGCAGGATACGCCGCGTATGTCCGAGCCCTGCATGCCGGCGGTTACCGCCTCGACCATCTGGAAGCCCTGGAAGCTGTCGGGCAACCCGGCGGCATCGGTTACCCTCCAGGCCGGATCCTTCCAGAGGCCGGTTTTTGCTTCACGCGCTTCGCGTTCCATAGGTAACAGCAGGTCATTGGCCGCGGCCGTATCGGGATAGACCCGGACGCGGGCGGCCCCGCGCCGGATCATTTCCGCATTGAGCCAGAGGGGCGGGGCGAGCGTATCGGTCGTCACGACATGCGCGAGGGCGCGCTCGTAGTGGTCGCGTGTCAGGCCGCCATAACGCAGCTCGACTTCCCGGCCGAGGGCCATCTCTTCCAGCGCGCGCTTGGACTCCTCGAAACCGTGATCGCCCTCCCGGTCGCGGTCGGGACCGGCCGGGGCCTCGATGCCGATGAGGCGCACGTTCTGGCCGGTGGAGAGGACGAGGGCGTCGCCGTCTATGACCCGGACCACCCGGCCGCGCTCTCCCTCGGCAAGCCCGGCGAGCGGATCTTCTGGCGCACGGCCGCAAGCCGCCACGAGCAGCGCGGCAGCCAAGGGCACCAGAATGCAGATCGGCGCCGGGCGCCCTGTATCGTCCATGTCCAGACTTATCACCTGTCCCATGGCAGCGATGCAAGCCACTTCGCCTTGCCAGACCTGACCGGCGCCCGTTAAGCCTTCCCTTACGATAAGTATCCCGGGAGGAACCCCAATGTCCAAACCACTCAAGTCCTATCGCAAGCGCGAGATTGCCGGCCACACGCTGAGCCCGGAATCGCTGGTGATGGGCTTTGGCTATGATCCCTTCATGTCCGAAGGCTCGATCAAGCCGCCAATCTTCATGACCTCGACCTTCGCGTTCAAGTCTGCCCGCGATGGGGAGGCCCTTTTCCGCCGGCTTGCGGGCCGGCGGGAGGAGGGGGACCCAGAAGACGCTGACCTGATCTACACGCGCTTCAACAATCCCAATATGGAAGTGCTTGAGGACCGGCTGACCCTCTATGATGACGGCGAAGCGGCGCTGGCGTTTTCTTCCGGCATGTCGGCCATTACCACCGCGCTCTTTGCCTGCGCAGAGCCGGGCACCGGTATCCTGCATTCCAGCCCTCTCTATGGCGCCTCTGAAGTTTTTATCCGGACATTCATGCCCGGCTGGGGCGTGCGCTCGGCGGAGTTTGATGCCTGGTCGACGGAAGATCAGATTCTCAAGGCGGCTCGCGATGCGGTTGCGCAGTTCGGGCCCATCTCGGTGATCTTCACCGAATCCCCTGCCAACCCCACCAATGCTCTGGTCGACATTTCGGCCTGCGCCAGAGTGGCAGATGTCCTTGAGAAGGAGACGGGCCGCCGCCCGGTGCTGATGTGCGATAACACGATGATGGGGCCGATCGGCCACAAGCCCCTGCGTCATGGGGCCGACCTCGCACTCTACTCGCTGACGAAGTATGTAGGCGGACATTCTGACCTCATCGCAGGCGGCATCGTCGGCAATGAAGAGATTTTGACAAAGGTCCGCCGTATGCGGAACTATCTGGGAACGATGCTGGATTCCCATTCTTGCTGGCTGTTGACGCGGTCTCTTGAGACGGTGCAGTTGCGGATGGAGCGGGCCTTCTCAAATGCCCGGGTCTGCGCCAACTACCTGAAGGGTCATCCCAACGTGGCCCAGGTCATGTATCCCGAGTTCCTGGCGGCGGACGACCCGCAGCGCAAGGTCTTCGAGGAACAGTGCGACGCGGCCGGAGCGACATTCTCTTTCGATGTGAAGGGCGGCAAGGAGGCGGCCTTCCGGATGCTCGACAAGTTGCAGCTCATTAAGCTCGCCGTCAGCCTTGGCGGCACCGAGAGCCTGATGTGCCATCCCGGCTCAACCACGCATTCGGCCGTTCCGGCCGATGTGCGCGCCCGGATCGGCTTTACCGACGGCCTGATCCGCTTTTCGGTCGGCATTGAAGCCCCCGATGACCTGATTGTGGACCTCAAGCAGGCCCTCGAGCATGTCTGAGGGCGCTTTTCCACTTCAAAATGGCGGCGTTTTCCGATAGGGAAACGCCGGCTGGTCCCGTAGCTCAGCAGGATAGAGCGACAGATTCCTAATCTGTAGGTCGTGCGTTCGAATCGCGCCGGGATCACCATCTTCTTTATTGCTCGGTACGTTTCTGGGATTTACCCACGGCACCTGCGCCTTCGCCTTGCTCGTAGGGGGCAGGTCTTATGAGCGCCTCGTGCACCGTTGGCCGGACTGGCGGAGCCATCCGCGTTCGGAGCAGTTTGGGTGGCTTAGCCAGTTGTTTTTCAGACAACTGGCCTTCTCGGGGCAATCGCAGTGCAATTGCTGATCCTTGGAGCCCCTCACTTTCGTGACCTCTTGTAAAAGAGGCGGGCCAGTCGGGATTCTCTACCGGCTTTCTGCTCCGGCTTGCCTGGATCAACGTCCCTCGAGATTGGCTGGACCGTAAAACCCAACCACTCCCATCTTCCGGGGCCTGCCCGGGAGATTGCAGTGTAGTCGCTGATCCTCGCAGTCCAACAAACGAAAGGTACCGGCGCGGCTCTTCGTGAGAAGGATGCTTGTTATGTGGCGGAGGTGGTGACCCTAGTCGATAAGTTGTCCGAAGAAATTCCGTTCATCCCCGCGCAGGCGGGGGTCTCGCTAGTAGCATCCGGACTGTCCTGGACCCCCGCCTGCGCGGAGGGAAGCGGAATTTTGGGGGAGCTTTCCGGGTCCCGGAGATTTGCTCTCGCTGAATCCAGGATGACGGGAGAAGGGGGCAGGGAATTGATGGATAGGGCTGTGCTTGTTCTCGCTGCCGAGCTCTCACCTCCCATGAATGGAAGAGGAGCGGCTCAGCGTCCGGTTTTACCGAGGACGGCGCGGGTGACGCGTAGGGAGCGGCTGGCGATGCGGACCTCCATCAGGAAGGAGACGAGGGCGATGGAGAGGAAGACCATCGAGGCGACAAACAGGATGGAGACGGCTTGCGCGACCGGGACGGGGGTGAGCTGGCCGGTGAACAGGAGGATGATGACAACGCAGATAAGCAGGGCCGCCAGCGTCGAGAGGGAAATCGCGAGGTGAATGCGCGCCATTCGCCTGTCGAGAACGCCGAGTTCCATGACGGCGAGGCGGCGCAGTTCCTCGGAGGACTCCGGCAGCCCGCCCTCCAGCGTGCGCCAGCGGTCCACGACGCGGGCGAGCCGGTTTGCCATAACGTTCAGAAGGGCGCCGATGCCGGCCAGGGTGAATACCGGAGCAATGGCCAGTTGGATTATGTGGGCGACGTCTTCGGGGAGGGGAACGGGGGTCATGTCAGGCCTGTGAGGATGATTCTGAGGCCGGTTTAGCCTAGATCATGACAACGATGTTGTCGTCCTGTGGCGAGGGGACAAAAAATGCCCTGCGGGGGCCAGGGATCGGTGGAAAATCTCCACACCGGGCCCTCTTTCATTTCCTCCCCAAATGGGTCATAAGCCGCGGTTTGGGGCGGAGGCCTGCCTGCTGACCCTGCTGGACGACATCCCGGCCGTGGCCAATTTGACAAGGGCCGCTCCCAAAAAACCCGCCAATTCAGGCGTTTAGAGAAACCCGCGTCCCTTTGGGGAAGCTTGAACAAGAAGGCTTTGCTGATGTCGATTACTGCTGAAAAGAAGCAGGAGCTCATCAAGAAATTCGCCACCAAAGAGGGCGATACGGGCTCCCCGGAAGTACAGGTCGCGATCCTCACCTACCGGATCAACAATCTGACCGATCACTTCAAGACCAACAAAAAAGACAACCACTCCCGCCGCGGCCTCCTGACCATGGTCGCCACGCGCCGGAAACTGCTCGACTATGTTAAGGGCAAAAGTGAGGATCGTTACACGAAACTCATCACGGAACTCGGCATCCGCCGCTAGGTCCGAAAAACAAGCCCGCCGGGCAATAGGGCTCTGGCGGGCTTTTCGTATGTGAAAGAAAGACTGAAATGTTCAACAAACAATCCGTGTCGCTGGAATGGGCTGGCCGCACGCTGACAATCGAGACGGGCCAGGTGGCACGTCAGGCCGATGGCGCCGTGATGGTGCAGTACGGCGACACAATCGTCCTCGCGACCGCCGTGTTCGCGAAGGAAGCAAAACCGGGTCAGGACTTCTTCCCGCTGACCGTCAATTACCAGGAAAAATACTTCGCCTCCGGCCGGATTCCCGGCGGATTCTTCAAGCGCGAAGGCCGACCCACTGAAAAAGAGACGCTAACCTCGCGCCTCATCGACCGTCCGATCCGTCCGCTCTTCGTCGACGGGTTCAAGCATGAAGTGCAGGTTGTCGTCACGACGCTGTCCTATGACCTCGAAAATGATGCCGATATCATCGCCCTCGTCGGCGCCTCTGCGGCGCTGGTGCTTTCGGGTGCGCCCTTCATGGGCCCTATCGGCGCCGCGCGCGTTGGATATAAAGACGGCCAGTACATCATCAACCCGACGATTGCCGAACTCGAAGAGTCCGAGCTTGATCTCGTTGTCGCCGGGACCAGCGACGCTGTAATGATGGTTGAATCGCAAGCCGCTGAGCTTTCCGAAGACGTTATGCTCGGCGCTGTGGTTGCCGGTCATGACGCGATGCAGCCAGTTATCGATGCGATCATTGCGCTGGCTGAAAAAGCTGCCAAAGAGCCGTTTGCCTATGAGCCGCCAGACCATTCGGCAGCGCTCAAGTCGGTGATCGACACGGTTGGCGCAGACCTCTCGAAAGCCTACAAGATCACCGCCAAGGGCGAGCGCTATTCTGCCATCGGCGCTGCCAAGGACAAGGCGAAAGCTGCCCTCGTAAGCACCGAGGACACCCCTCGGGCGATGACGGCCGAAGTGTTCAAGACGGTTTTCAAGGAGGCCGAAGCCTCTGTCGTTCGCGGCGACATCCTGAAGACCGGCGAGCGGATCGACGGGCGCAAGCTTGATCAGATCCGTCCGATCGTTGCTGAAGCGGGATTCCTTCCGCGTACGCACGGTTCGTCGCTGTTCACGCGCGGCGAGACGCAGGCGATCTGCGTTGCCACGCTTGGAACGTCCGATGACGAACAGTATATCGACGGCCTGGACGGCACGAAAAAAGAAAAGTTCATGCTGCACTACAACTTCCCGCCCTACTCGGTCGGGGAGACGGGCCGCATGGGCGGCGCAGGCCGCCGCGAGATCGGCCATGGCAAGCTTGCCTGGCGCGCACTCAAGGCTGTTCTGCCCAAGCATGAGGACTTTCCGTACACGATCCGTATGGTCTCCGAGATTACCGAATCCAACGGGTCTTCCTCGATGGCCACGGTTTGCGGTTGCTCGCTGGCCATGATGGATGCAGGTGTGCCGCTGAGCCGTCCGGTTTCGGGTATCGCCATGGGCCTCATCCTTGAAGGCACTGACTTCGCCGTTCTCTCTGACATACTTGGTGACGAGGACCATCTCGGCGACATGGATTTCAAGGTGGCCGGCACTGAAAACGGCATCACCTCGCTCCAGATGGACATCAAGGTGGCCGGTATCACAAAGGACATCATGGGCAAGGCCCTGGAACAGGCTAAAGGCGGCCGGATGCATATCCTCGGTGAAATGGGCAAGGCCCTGACTGCTTCGCGAGGCCAGCTGTCCGAGAACGCCCCGCAGATGGAAATCATCAAAGTGCCGACCGACAAGATCCGTGACGTGATCGGTTCAGGCGGCAAGGTCATCCGCGGTATCGTCGACGAGACGGGCGCCAAGGTGAACATCGATGATGACGGCACGGTTCAGATCTCCGCGATGGATCGCAAGTCGATCGAAGCGGCGATCAAGATGATCAAGGGCATTACGGCAGAAGCCGAAGTCGGCGAGATCTACGAAGGCAAGGTCGTGTCCATGAAGGACTTCGGCATCTTCGTGAACTTCTTCGGTCCCAAGGATGGCCTCGTCCACGTCTCCCAGATGGCCAATAAGCGCATTGGCCACCCCAAGGAGATGGTCAAGGAGGGCGACAAGGTGTGGGTGAAGCTGATGGGCTTCGACGAGCGCGGCAAGGTCCGCCTCTCCATGAAGGTCGTCGATCAGGAAACCGGCAAGGAACTCGCTGACGTTGCTGGCGACGACGCCTCGGAAGAGTAGACTTCCCACAGCTTGCCAAATGAATGAGGGCCGCTCCTTGATGGGCGGCCCTTTTTCGTGGAAACACCGGTCACACCAAAAGGGGCGCGCTGTCATGACCAAGAAGAAGAACTTCCTCATTGCGATGTCGGGCGGTTCAGGCTCGGGCAAGTCGACGCTGGCGCTGGCGCTGCTGGAGCGGCTGGGGCCAGGCCGAGCGGTGATGTTCGGCGAGGACGCCTACTACCATCCGATGAGCCATTATGGTGAGCCAAGGAGCGACGCGGAACGCGAGGCGCTGGTAGCGGGGATCAACTATGATGATCCCAAGTCCAAGGAAGTCGACCATCTTGTTTCCGACCTGAGGGCGTTGAAGGCGGGCGAGGGGGTTGAGCAGCCGATCTATGATTATGACCGGCATGACCGCTCGAAAAAGACCCGCCGGATCGAGCCGGCGCCGGTGCTGATCCTGGAAGGGATCCATGCGCTCTCTATGCCGAAAATCCGCACGCTCATCGATCTGTCGGTCTATGTCGATACGCCCGATGACCTGCGCCTTGCGCGGCGTATCCGCCGGGATGTGATCGAGCGCGGGCGGACAGTGGATTCGGTGCTGCAGCAATACATGTCGACCGTGCGCGCGGCCCACTACCGGTTCACCTATCCGGCGATGTTCGAGGCGGACCTTGTGATTGCCGATGAGGGCGTGCCTGCTTATGGCAATGTGAAACCGTCGGCCGAAGCGATCGAGCGGATGCTGGCGCCTGTGCTCTCGCGCCTGCAGACGGCCGGTGTAATTTGAGCGTTCGCGCCAAGGTGAATTGCCAAGGTGAAGTGCCAGGCCTTCCGTGATAGGAGGGGTGAATGCGCCGCCTGATTGCCAGCCTCGCTTTCCTGTTTCTTCTGCCGTTTCCGGCATTTGCCTGCGATCTGAGGATAGAGGGCCGGCCTGTTGCGGTGGCGGCCTATGTGGAGATGGCTCAGCCCTGCCTTGCCTGGCCGCCGGGTGGATATGGCTTTGAGGAAATGCTCGAGGCGCGCTTCCTGGACCTCGTCAACAAGGAGCGGGCAGCGGCGGGTCTAGCGCCTTTGCAGATGCGCCGCGAACTCACGGACGCCGCGCGGCTGCACAGTCTGGACATGGCGGTGAATGGTTTCTTCGGCCATGTCGGCCCGGACGGGCGGGGGCATGGGGAGCGGATTGCGGCGCTGGACCGGACGGCGCTGATGGACTTCTCGGCGGAGAATGTGGCCACGCTCTCGCGCGCCGGAGGGCGCATAGGGGCAAACTTTGCGGTCAAGCGGCTGCACGCCAACCTGATGGACAGCCCCGGCCATCGCGCCAACATTCTCCATCCCAAGGCGACGCATGCTGCTTTCGGCGTGGTGCGTACGAAGGAAGGAGTGTGGGTGACCCAGCTGTTCATGCGGGTATCGGGGACACTGCCTGCGGCCGCGCCGTTGCGGATCAGCGCGGCGCAGACTTTGCAGGGGCGCCCCAAGGGTCTCGAAGGCTGGCGGTTTGTGCGATATGAAGTGGTTGGCCCCTCCGGCGATCCGTTTCCCGGGGGCGGCAGGGCGAGGCCGGGGCGCGATGCGCGGCTGGCCGCTTATGCTACCCAGCCTGGGGATGATCCGTTGTCATACTACTGGATGCGGTTTCCGGGGCCTGCTGTGACAATTACGCCCTAGCAAGTTTCCTTGCCGCTGCCGCGCCACGCGCCTCTGCCTGTTTCAGCCATTGCTGGATCTTTTCTGGCCTAGCGGTCTTGACCGTTCCGACCTGCAGGGTACGGACGGGTTTGATGCCGGCAAATTTCAGGACGAGATTTTCGACCTGCAGCTTGGCGGGGCGTCCGTAGGAGAGTTGGTCAAACCAGGCCGGGCCATCGGCCGTCATCAGGACATCCGCCGAGCGGCCCGTGAGCAGCTTGTCCCACCACGGACCCGTATCGTGATAGCGCATGGCAAAGCCTGGGAGGTAGGCCCGGTCGATCACGCCTTTCATCTTGGCGGGCATGCCGCCCCACCATTGGGGATAGGCCCAACAGAGATGGTTTGCCCAGAGGATGTTCTCTCGCCATTCCTCCAGGCTGGGCTCCAGCGTCTTGCGGGACGTGTAGCCATCGGTGAGGTCTGGATCAAAAGTCATATCAAAGAGGTGCATGCGCCGGATTTCGGCGCTGTAGCCGCTCGCGCCACGGGTATAGGCGTCCGCCATGCCATGGCAGAGCGAACTTTCGCGAGGATTTCCGACCCAGATGAAGATGCGCGCTGACATGATGGCCCCCTGCGGAGCCATTGCTGCTCCAGGCTGAGCTTGTTGGCAAGAGGCCCCGACAAGCAACCCTCTCCAGTCCATGAAAGGAATGGAGAGGGGTCGGCCGGGGGCTAGAAATTGTCCGGCTGTGAACGGACGAGTTGCAGGCCGCGCCGCGTGATGCGGTAGGGCTGGCCGCCCCGCGAGGCGATGGTCCGCCGCCGCTTCAGCTTGCAGAAGAGGTCCATGTCGAGGCCAGTGTAATGCCAGCCATCGCGGGAGTAGCACTGGGCGTCTGTAAGTTCGCCTGCTTCGCCGCGGACAAGGTCGATCCGCCCGCCCTGGGCGAGCAGGTGGAGGATGCGCTGTTCAGCACGGAGTATATCCATGGTTGGTCAAGTCTCTGGTCCCGCGCCCCATACAGGATCTTGATTAGATCGGGGGAGCATGAAAACGTCTCCGGCATGGCTTCCAGGTGGAAGGGCGCCCGGCTCTACGCTTTCGCCGGCCTGCCTGCACGGATTTCTGTGCGGGAACGACAGGCCCTTCAGCGGGACGCAGACAGGGTACGGCCCATAAAGACGTCGAAAGGGCGAAGTACCTTTTTGGGATTATCTCGCCCTGAATTCAAGAATTGCGTTGAAAGACTACTCTTCCTCGCTTGCGTCCGGCACGCCGACGACGTGAAAGCCCGCATCGACATGGATGACTTCGCCCGCGATGGAGCGGCCAAGTGGGGAGAGGAGGTAAAGCGCGCAGCCGGCGACGCCTTCCATGCTGGTGTCTTCTTTCAGAAGAGACCAGTTGCGGCCGGTGCCCATCAGGCTCTTTCCGCCGCGGATGCCGGCGAGCGAGAGGGTGCGCATGGCTCCGGCCGAGATGGCGTTGACGCGGATGCCTTGGGGCCCGAGGTCACGCGCGGCATAGCGGGTGGAGGCTTCGAGCGCCGCCTTGGCAACTCCCATGACGTTATAGGAGGGCACGGTGCGCTCGGCGCCGAGATACGTCATGCAGATGATCGAGCCGCCATCGGGCATGATTTCCGAGGCGCGGCGGGCACAGTCGATAAAGCTGTATACGGAGATGTCCATCGCGCGGCGGAACCCTTCGCGGGTGGTGTTGGCGACCATCGAGCCCTGGAGTTCGTCTTTGCCGGCAAAGGCGATGGAGTGGACGAGGAAATCGATCTTACCCCATTTTTCTTTGATGGTGGCAAAGGCGACGTCCATCGAAGTGTCGTCGGTCACGTCTGCCGGGATCATCGTGTCCATGCCGATGGATTCGACGAGCGGACGCACGCGGCGTTCGAGGCTTTCGCCCTGATAGGTGAAGGCGATCTCGGCCCCCTGGGCGGCGAGCTGGGAAGCAATGCCCCAGGCGATGGAATTCTGGTTGGCAACGCCCATCACGACGCCGCGCTTGGCCTTCATCAGGTCGCCCTTGGGCATGTTCCAGTCGTCGGCCATGATCGCTCACTCCCTGATGGTGGCTATGTGTTTCTTCGGCAACCGGGCTAGGCGCGCCGGCGGGCCTCGTCAAGAAGCGGGCAGATCGCTCTCGCCGCCGAGCACGTTCTTGAGGCCGACTTTCATGTCTATCGCGGTGTAGACATGTTCCCCGTCGACGTAGACCCGGCCATCAGCGATGCCCAGATTGAGCTTGCCGCGGCGCACGCGCTTGATGTCGATCTCATAGCGCACGAGCTTCTTGTCCGGTGTGATTTCGCCGGTGAACTTCACCTCACCCACGCCCAGCGCGCGGCCCTTGCCGGGACTGCCCGACCAGCCGAGCCAGTAGCCGACGATCTGCCACATGGCATCGAGGCCGAGGCAGCCGGGCATGACGGGGTCGCCGGGGAAGTGGCACTGAAAAAACCAGAGGTCCGGGGTGATGTCGAGCTCGGCGATGACATGGCCCTTGCCGAAGGCGCCGCCATCCATGCTGATCTCTGTGATGCGGTCCATCATCAGCATCGGCGGGGCGGGTAGCTGGGCGTTGCCCGGCCCGAAATAGCCACCTTTGCCGGATTCCAGCAGGTCTTCCTTGGAATAGGAGGATTTGGGCGTATGAAAGTCGTGCGGACCCTGCATGTCGGGGTATCCTCGTTCAGTTTGGATGACGCCTTCGAGCCGACACCCTGCGGCTTGTCAACCATTTGTACCTTCAGGGGGCGCCCGGGGCCGTGCTGGCCCCCCAGAGGTCGGCGCGGGGCATCCAGCCGCGATAGCCGGCGGTTTCGACCTCGCAAAGGCTCTCGTCGCAGGCTTTAACCTCCACCAGGACACCCTTGCCGACTTCGGCCACACCTCCAGCGCCGCGTGCCGGGCTGTTGCCGAGGATGGATGTGCGTGTAACGATGGCGGTGGTGCCTTCGGCCAGCATCCGCATGTGGACCCAAACTTCGTCTCCGGCGGGGTCGCGGACGCGGTACCATTCTCCGCTCTCCTTCACGACCATGACAGGCAGGCCCTTGCGGTTATACTGCCAGGCGATGGGGGAAGAGAGGCTGGGGCCGGTTCGGCCGTTCACTTCGGCCCAGCGGAGGGTCTCGAAACGCGGAACGGGTTTCTTGGAAAAGCGGCTGATGACGGCTTCAGTGCCGGTTTCGCCGCCTGGGCTGGCGATCTGCACGGAGGCTGGCTCGGCGGCTGGGCGGCCGGCTGGATCGGCCCAGGCCCCGGCGGAGAGGGCTAGGAGGATGGCCAGAACGAGGGGTGCCCGTTTCATGTGCAGAGCTTCCATCAGGAGGGGAAGAGGCATTCTCGCATCACACCATGAATCCCCAGTAAAGCTGTGAGAGATTGGCGTGGCGGTTTGGCTCTGCTAAGCCCGCCGGAAACAATAAAAGCACCGATGGGAGTCCCATGCCGGCCAGCAAACTGAAAGTCGTCGTCACCCGCAAGCTTCCCGCGCCTGTCGAGCTGCGGATGAAGGAGCTGTTCGATGCGCGGCTAAACGAGAGCGACCGGCCGTTTTCCACCGAGGAACTGGCGCAGGCGATGCAAACTGCCGATGTGCTGGTCCCCACGGTGACTGACAAGATCGATGGCCGCCTGATGGCGCGCGCGGGCGACCAGCTGCGCCTGATCGCCCAGTTCGGGGCAGGGGTCGACAATATCGATGTGGCGAGCGCCGTGCAGCGCGGCATCACGGTGACGAATACGCCCGGCGTGCTGACCGATGATACTGCTGACGTTGCGATGGCGCTGATCCTGGCGGTGCCCCGCCGCCTGCACGAAGGCGTGCAGATAATGGAAGCCGGCAAGTTCGATGGATGGACGCCGACCTGGATGATGGGGCGCCGACTATCGGGCAAGCGCCTTGGCATCATCGGCATGGGCCGCATCGGCCAGGCGGTTGCCCGCCGCGCCAAGGCGTTCGGCATGCAGATTCATTATCACAACCGCAAGCCGGTGAGCTCGCGCATCGAGGAAAGCCTGGAGGCGACCTATTGGGATTCGCTCGACCAGATGCTGGCGCGGATGGACATCGTCTCCATCAACTGCCCGCATACGCCGGCGACCTTCCACCTGATCAATTCGCGCCGCCTCAATCTTATGAAACCGGAGGCCTACATCATCAACACCGCGCGCGGCGAAGTGATCGATGAGGCTGGGCTCGCTCGCGCCATCCGCGCCGGGAAGATTGCCGGGGCAGGCCTCGACGTGTTCGAGCGGGAGCCCGCGGTGAACCCCGAGCTCATTGGTTTGCCAAATGTGCTGCTGCTGCCGCATATGGGTTCGGCAACCATAGAGGGACGCACCGAGATGGGCGAGAAGGTCATCATCAACATCAAGACCTTCGCCGATGGCCACCGTCCGCCAGACCGCGTGATCCCCGCGATCCTCTGATCTGCTGGGATCAGTTGGTCGGCAGGTCGCCGCCGTCTTGCGGGACTGTCGTCACACGGCGCGCCAGGAAGTCCCGAAGGTCTGCCACCGACTGCGCGGCAATTTCTTCCTGTGGCAGGTGGCCGACATCCGGATAGAGCTTCAGCTCGGCTCCCGGAATGGCGGCAGCAAACTGCTCGCCATGTGAAGCGGGGATGATGTTG
Organism: Hyphomonas sp.; assembly: GCF_018402285.1. Taxonomy (GTDB): domain Bacteria; phylum Pseudomonadota; class Alphaproteobacteria; order Caulobacterales; family Hyphomonadaceae; genus Hyphomonas. The sequence continues at coordinate 302,427 of NZ_JAGYJH010000003.1, forward strand.
TCCAGCTCGCCGTGCATAACGAGGGTGGGGACGGTAATCGCCGAGAGTTTTTCCGGCGTGGCTTCAATGCGCGTTCCCCGGCCAGCGGAAAGGGTGAGCAAGGCTTCCCGGTGGCAGGGCGCGCGCGAGAGGGAAGCGTAGCGGTCGACCATCTCGTCGGTCACGAATGCGGGGTCTGCAAAACTGTCCTCAAGACCGGGGCGGATGAGGGAGGACATGTCGAGATCCTTGACCAGTTCCCGCGCGATGCCGATCTCGAGCAGGCGGAAAATGAAGGGCCGATCATCGCTTTCTTCGGCCGCGCGCGGCCAGCCGGCAGCGTCGACCAGAACGAGGCCTTCCAGCCTGCCGGGATGGGCGAGGGCAAAATTCCACGCAGCCCCGCCGCCCATCGAGTTTCCGGCGAGCGTGAAGCGATCGACCTTCAGGGCGCGCGTCACCTGGTCGATGATGGCGGTGAACTGCTCCATGCCGATCTCGTCATTGTCCACGCAGCGGGAAAGGCCATGGCCGGGCAGGTCCAGGCTGATCACGCGATAGTCGCGCTTCAGATCGGCAACCCAAGGCTCCCAGGTGTGCAGCGAAGCGGAAAAGCCGTGGACGAGAACAATGGTAGGCGCCTCGCGCGGGCCTACATCCCGGAAATGAATCCGCTTTTCCTCATCGAGCGCGAGGAAGCGGCTGTCGGAACTGGCATAAATCATTTCCAGCTGTTCATAGGGAATGTCGTCGCGTTTGAGAGACCACCAGCCTGCAAAAAGGATGACGCCGAGCGTGACGATGACAGCGAGGAGGCGGGAGAACATCTGGCGAGAAGTATCCGATCAAGAAAACTGCTTGGCAAATAACGCGCGCGCTGGCGCGCATGTCAAACCTTCTGTTCAGATCGAACAGACCGGACACTGAGAATCGCGGCGCAAATGAACGCCGCGCAACTCGGTTCGCAACCCGTCGATGAGAAGGATTCGCCCGATCAGCGGGTCACCAGCGCCAGTCATGAGCTTCACCGTTTCCAGCGCCATGGCCGAACCTGTCATACCGGTAATCGCGCCGACAACGCCAACCTCGTCGCAGGCTTCGGCAGCCGGTGGCATTTCTGGAATCCAGCAGCGATAGCAGGGCGCCTCAGCGATCACGCCGGAGGCAAAGACGCTGACCTGTCCGCTCCAGCCACTGGCCGCGCCGGACACGAGGTAGCGCCTGTTTGCATGCGCGAAGGCGTTGAGCGCGAAGCGGGTCTCGAAATTGTCGGTCGCATCAATCAGGATGTCCCCGGAGGGCGTGGCGCCTTCCACAAAGCGCGACAGCTGGACGGAGACAGTGATGCCAGGATCGAGCGCACTGATCCGGGCGGCGAGGGACGCGGCCTTTTCCGTGCCCGTGTCGGCGTCTGAAAACTGTATCTGCCGCTGCAGGTTCGAGCGCTCGACCCGGTCATCATCCCAGAGCTCAATCCGGCCCACCCCAGCTGCGGCGAGATAAAGCGCGGCGGGCCCGCCAAGGGCGCCGGCGCCGATAATCGAGACGGAAGCGGCGCGCAGTTTTGCCACGCCGGGCCCGCCGATTTCCTTCAGCAGGATGTGGCGCCGGTGGCGGTCGATATCTTCAGGCGAAAGGCTCATGCGCGGTTTCTCAATGCCGTTGACGAGTCGGCGTTTTCCCGTGTACGGATGTAAATCCAGGCGGGCGCGGATGCCTGCGATAGCTTTGGCGCCTCAGCTTCGGGCAGGCGTGCAGCGGAAAACTTCCGGGAAAAAGCGGACGCCTTGGAGATCCGCACGCCGGGCCGCGCGATGACGGCGATCGGCAGCAGCCGGGCAATTTCCTCCCACGCCTTCCAGCGATGAAACCCGTAGAGATTGTCCGCCCCCATCAGCCAGACAAACCGGGTCGTCGGCGCGGCCTTGCGAATCGCGCGGACCGTATCGATGGAATAGGTTAGGCCGAGGTCATTCTCGATTGCGGAGACTTTCATGCCGGCGCCGCGCGCCATGGTGCAGGCTGATTCCAGGCGGTCGGTATAATCTCCGTGGTCGGACTTCAGTGGATTGCCGCGCGCCACGATCCACCACACCTCGTCGAGCTTCAGGCGTTTCAGCGCGGTCTCCGCAACCAGTAAATGGCCCTCATGGGCAGGATTGAAACTGCCGCCAAAGAGCCCGATGGCGAGGCCCCGGGCGGGGCCGGGCAGGCGGGCGCGCTTCAAGGGCGGACCTGCCCTGTGCCGCGAACGGCATATTTGTAGGTGGTGAGTTGCTCGGCGCCGACCGGGCCGCGCGCATGAATGCGGCCGGTGGCAATGCCGATCTCGGCGCCGAAGCCGAACTCGCCGCCATCGGCAAACTGGGTGGAGGCGTTGTGCAGGACGATGGCGCTGTCGACGGCCGCGATAAAGGCTTCGGCGGCGGCAACGTCCTCGGTGATTATGGCCTCGGTATGGCCAGAGGACCAGCGGGCGATATGGGCCAGCGCGCCGGGCAGGCCGTCAACGACCGCGATGGACAAGATCGCGTCGAGATATTCGGTGGTCCAGTCGGCTTCGGTCGCAGGGGTGATGTCGCCGAGGATCGCGCGCGTTCGCCCATCGCCGCGAAGTTCGCAGCCCGCTACTGTCAACGCGCCGGCGATCTGCGGAAGCAGCGTTGCGGCGATGTCGACATCGATCAGCAGCGTCTCGGTTGAACCACATACGCCGGTGCGGCGCATCTTGGCGTTGACCACGATCTCGACCGCTTTCTTGGGGTCTGCAGCGGCATGGACATAGGTGTGGCAGAGGCCTTCCAGATGGCCGATCACGGGGACACGGGCTTCAGCTTGCACCCGTTCGACAAGGCTGCGTCCGCCGCGCGGCACGATCACGTCGAGTGCGCCATCAAGGCCTGCGAGCATGTGGCCGACCGCGTCACGGTCGGTGGTGGCGACGAGCTGGATCGCGTCGACGGGCAGCTCTTCGGATTTCAGGGCGCCGCGCATGGCATCTGCCAGGGCGCGGGAAGAGTGCGCGCTTTCCGAGCCGCCGCGTAGGATCGCCGCATTGCCCGAGCGCAGGCAGAGGACGCCTGCGTCCACGGTTACATTCGGGCGGCTTTCATAGATGATGCCGATGACGCCCAGCGGCACAGCGATGCGCGCAATGTCGAGGCCGTTGGGACGGGTCCAGCGAGCAAGCTCGCGGCCCAGCGGATCGGGCAGGGCGGAGACGGTCTCAACGCCGGCGGCGATGCCTTCCAGGCGCTTTTCGTCAAGCGCGAGACGGTCCAGCATGGACGGGGTAAGGCCATTGGCTCTGGCGGCGTCCATATCCTGCGCATTGGCCTTCAGGATTTCCGGCGCAGCAGCGCGGATGGCTGCAGCGATGGCCATGAGGCCGCGCGTGCGGTCCTGCGCTGTCAGTTGGCCAAGCTCGCGCGAGGCGGCGCGGGCGCGGGCGCCCATGTCGAGCATTGTTTCAGCAAGTGCCGCGTCAGGTAGCGGTGTCTGGATCGTCATCCGGTTGGTCTTGCCGCAAACGGGCCGGACCGGCAAGACCGGGCAAGGATCAGGATGGCGGTACCGAGCGTACCACCCGAAACCCGATATGGCGGTCCCGCGTGGTGATACCGACACGCGACCGGTTCGCCGCGCGGAGCTGGCCCTGCCCGCTCTTGACCGAACCGCCGCGCACCACACGCCGTGAGCAGTCCCCCGACAGAACAGCGCTCCCATCGGTCGGGGCGTCGGCATAGCCGTTGACATAGCAGTCCTCGACCCATTCGCTGAGATTGCCAAGCATACCCATGAGGCCGAACGGATTTTCCGGCAGGCTGGTCGTCTCGCGCACCCGGTCACGCGGCGCGTTTGCGGCGTCGAACCGGTCGCCCCACCAATAGGACGTCGTCGTACCGCCGCGCGCAGCATACTCCCACTCCGCCTCGGTTGGCAGGCGGTAGGCATCGCCCGTCGCGTTGGACAGCCAGGCGGCATAGGCATTGGCATCGCGCCAGGAAACTGATGCGACCGGATACGCGCCACTCTCCTGAAGGTTCGGGCGATAGCCGTTGCACCCGCCCGACTCAACGCAGGCTGTCCATTGTGCGCCGGTGATCTCGCCGCGGCTGATCTCGAACGGGGCGAGCGTGACTTCGTGCTGCGGGCCCTCGATCGGTTCACGTCCTGGCTCGTTGGTGGCGGAGCCCATCATGAAGGTTCCACCAGCAAGCGCTACCATGTCGGGGCAATAGTCGCATGGTGGTGCGGGTTCCGGAGCGATCTCTTCGACCTCGGGCGCCGGCACAAGTTCTGCCGTGCTCAGCGATACCGTCTCGGTGACCGGCATATCCTCCGGGGCCGCAGGTTCAGGCACCGTTGCCGCAGCCACCTGAGTATCGTCCGCGACAACGGCGGTTGCGGCAACAGGTTTGATCCGATCTTGGGGCAACAGCTGTGAGATAGCAAACCCGGCAAGCACGATGGCAACGAGCCCCCCTGCGAATATCGGCAGGGGCGACGATGATTTCTTTGCGGGCGGCGGCGCGGCGCGTTGAGGGGGAGGCGCAGGTTTTGGGGGCGAGGGTAGCGGCGGGACGGGCTGAATGCGAGGTGCCGGCGCCGGCACAGCTGGCCGCACGGCAGCTGCCTTCGCTTCGGCCCGCGCGATGGCCGCCAGCCGGTTGCGCGCAAGATCGGCATAGTGGCCGTTCGGATACCGCTTCAGGTAGGCCTCGAAATCGGCGGCATCATCGTCATCCTTAATCGACGTCCAGAAGGTCAGCTCCATCGTCATGTCGGGCGTGGGGGCGGTTGCGGGAGCAACAGGGGTTGCTGGCGCTGTGACGGGAACCGCTGCCGCAGACACCTCGTCCTCCGGCATTACCCGCCGGACATCTGCAACGAATTCGCGCCAGCGAGGATCGGCCCGGTCGCCGTTCCAGCCGATCAGGTCGGCCGACTGGGTGAGCTCGAACATGATCGGGCGTTCAGCGTTCTCGATCATCGCAGGGATCAGTACCGACGTGCGCTGGCCAAGTGTCGCCTCGGCGCGCACCCATTTCGATTTCACCGAAGTTGCCGACCAGAGAACGATCACCACATCGGCTTCGCGCAGCATGCCTTCGGTTACTTCGTCATAAGTCTGGCCGGCGCGCAGTACCTTGTCCCACCAGACCGCAAGGCCTTCAGCCATCAGTGCCTCGGCGACGATCTGGGCCTTCGGCCTGTCGGCCCGGCTATAGGACAGAAATATACTTGCCATGCGTCGTCCCCACGTGTTGCACATTGGAGGATTGCACAGAATTCACGTTGTCCAAAGAGGCAGGCAGGGAGGGGCTGACAGGCGCCTGAAATACCGTAATCTCAGTTCAAACAAGCACACGGCGGAGGACAGCCATGATCGACATCGAAGCGATGCCCTACATTGCGGATATTCCGCCTGTTCAGGCAAGGCTGCGCCCGGACGAAACGGCGCTCTGGTTTGAGGGCAGGGCGACGAGCTTTGCGCAGCTCGAGACGCGCTCCACCCAGATTGCCAATGGCCTTGTCCGCCTCGGTTTGCAACCGGGTGACCGGGTGGGCTACCTCGCGAAAAATACCGACGCCTATTACGAGATCCTCTTTGGCTGCGCCAAGTCGCGCACCGTGATGACCGGGGTCAACACGCGGCTCGCCCCGCCGGAAGTGAAGTTTATCCTGTCGGACGCGAAAGCCCGGGTGCTGTTCGTCGGCAGGGAATTCTACGGGATGATTGACCAGATCAAGGCAGAGCTGCCGGATCTGACGCGCATCATCACGCTCGATGGTGACCGGGAAGACTGGGACTATTTCCCTTCCTGGCGCGATTCCAAGAAGACCGATCCGGTCGCCATCGACGTAAAGGGTGAGGATGATGTCATCCAGCTCTACACATCGGGCACCACCGGCCTGCCCAAGGGCGTTCAGCTGACCAATGACAATTACCGCGCCTTCTTCACCCAGGCCGGCATGCTCGAATGGTCGAGCTATGATGCGGGCGAGGCGATCATGAACGCCATGCCGCAATTCCACGTGGCGGGGGTAAATGTCGGCGTGCTGGCCAGCCTTCAGGGTGCCAAGACGGTCATCCTGCGCGACATCGACCCGGGCCTGATCCTAAAGCTCATTCCCGAGCACAATATTGCCCACGCCTTCTGGGTGCCTGCGGTGATCCTTATGCTAACGCAGCAACCGGCCATCCGCGAAACCGATTTCTCCAGCCTCAAACAGGTCTTTTACGGCGCCTCGCCGATTTCCGAAGCGCTGCTGCGAACGGCCGTGGAGATCATGGGCGCGCGGTTCACCCAGCTTTACGGGTTGACCGAAACCGTCGGTGCCGGAACTTTCCTGCCGCCCGAGGCGCATGATCCGAGCTGGGGAAAACTCCGCTCTTGCGGCGTGCCCTGGCCGGGCGCGGTGGTGCGAGTGGTCGACGGGGAGGGCAAGCCCGTGCCCACTGGCGAGGTGGGCGAGATTGTCATCAAGTCCGGCTTCGTCATGAAGGGCTACTGGAACCGGCCCGACGCCACCGCAGATGCAGTTCGCAATGGCTTCTTCCATACCGGAGACGCAGGCTACTTCGACGAGGACGGCTTCCTCTACATCCATGACCGGGTGAAGGACATGATCGTCTCGGGCGGGGAGAACGTCTATCCGGCCGAGGTCGAGAACGCGATCTTCGGCGCGCCGGGCGTGGCGGACGTTGCCGTCATCGGCGTGCCCGATGAGAAGTGGGGCGAGGCGGTCAAGGCCATCGTGGTGAAGAAGCCGGGCGAAGATCCGTCCCCGGAGAGCATCGTTGCCTGGGCGAAGGAGCGTATCGCCGCATACAAGGCGCCCAAATCTGTGGACTTCATCGACGCCCTGCCGCGCAACCCGTCGGGCAAGATCCTGCGCAAGGACCTGCGTGAGCCTTATTGGAAGGGCATGACGCGGCGGGTCGGCTAAGCGCGGTCAGGGATGATCCTCGAAGACAAAGCGCGGTCCGCTACCGGTCTTACCGGCCTGATCGCCGGGATTGTAAAGCGCGCAGCGTTTCAGCGAGAGGCAGCCGCAGCCGATGCAATTGTTGAGCTTGCCGCGCATGTTTTCCAGCTCAGCGATTCTCCGGTCGAGAACGGCGCGAATGTCGGCGCTGATGGCGCGCCAGTCCGAGGCCGTTGGCGTGCGCCCTTCGGGCAGGGCGGCAAAGGCGCGTGCCACGTCCTCGATTGTCAGGCCGAGCGACTGCGCAATCTTGATGAAGGAGACGCGCCTTATGTCCGAGCGCAGGAAGCGGCGGTGTCTCCCGGCCGGGCGGAGGGAACGGACTAGGCCGCGTTCCTCATAATATCGCAGCGCCGAAACCGCGACGCCGGTGCGCGCGGCAAGTTCGCCAATTGTGAGGACGTCAGAATGTTTGAGGGCCATGCAATATTCTGCTTGATCTAAAGTGCACTTGAGATTGTAGCAGAGGTGTCAGGCACCAACCACCCTGAAAGAGGCCTGGCCATGACACAGAAAAATCCAAGACCCGCCCGCATCGAGCATGTGAACATCACCGTGCCCGATTCCGAGCACGCCGCGCAGATTTTCGAGAAGATCTTCGGCTGGCATGTCCGCTGGCGCGGCAGGGCTATGAGCGGAGGGCACACAGTCCATGTCGGCTCGAAAAAACACTATCTGGCGCTCTATTCTCCGCTGTCGGAGAAAGGCTGCCCTAAGCGGTTCCAGAAGGGCGTGCCGCTCAATCATATCGGGATTGAGGTGGACGACATCGTCGCCATCGAGACCCTTGTGCGCCAGGCCGGCTATGCGCCCTTCGGCCATGAAGATTATGAGCCCGGCCGCCGATTCTACTTCCTTGACGAGAGCAATATCGAGTTCGAGGTGGTGTCGTATGCGCCGGTTCTCGAATATGCCGGCAAAGCAGAAACACCTGCCCGGTAAAGGCGGCACGCGGCCCCGGCCAGCGCGTCCTGCACCGGGGTGACAGCCTGTAGACAAAAGCTGTGTTCGCGCCTCAGTTGGCGAGCTTCATCCAGTCGCGCGCCGATTGCAACGCCATCTTCACTTCGGCGGAGGTCAGCATTTCTGCCATTTCCTGGCGCTGGGTGCGGGCTTCCTCATGACCGCGGACGGCGGCGAGGTTGAACCATTTGTGCGCTTCAACAAGGTTGATCTCGGTGCCGGTGCCGGTCGCATAGGCAAGGCCTGCGCGGTAGAGATCGTCGGGAAGGGAGTGCGCGCCAAGCAGGCTTGCGGGCTCCACATGTGTATCTGAATAGGCCATGTCTCTTGTCTTTCACTCCGCTGCCGGCCGGCCGGGTTTTCCCGTGCGATGGCCGGTAATCCATCACTCGCCAGATCATCCGGCGACGGATAAACCCTGCCCTGAGAGCGTTTGAACATGGTTAAGATGGCATTTGCCATGACGCGGCTTTGTAAACGTCGCTTGTGCCCGCGTTAACAAATGACCGGAAACGGAGGATTTGAGCCTCAAATAGCTGCGCGAAGGTGGTATTTATTCCATTCCCGGATAGCGCGGAAAGGCGGGAATTTCGCTCAGATGCGCCATCCAGCCTGCTTGCTCGGCTGTCTGTACCTGCGCGTCGGGCGTGAATGTGCCTGGCTCGTCCAGCGTCATAAGCTGAACATCGACGATGCCCGGCAGGTAGGTCTCATTGATGTAATAGAGGCCTGTGCCGCAGGAGGGACAGAAATAGCGGAAACTGTCCCCGGAAGAGTTTGTCACCTGCGGCGCGCCGGCGCTGATCCGGAAATCGTTCTTGGGCACTATGGCCCAGGCGACCATCGGCGCCCCGGCGCTTTTCTGGCAATCCCGGCAATGACAGACCGAGACCCGCCCGGGCCCGTGCGCGATTTCATACCGCACGGCGCCGCACCGGCACCCACCTGAAAGGGACATGTTCGCCTCCCGCCATAAGTTCATGTTATGTTCTTTTGCCATGCGTGCTGCGGCGGGTCAATCGAAAGGCAGGGAGGGCCAAAGGAAAAGCCCCGCAGTTGCCTGCGGGGCTTTCCCGTTTACCGTGCCGCAGCCTGAAATCAGGCGGCGATCTTCTTCTTGGCCAGAGACTTGGCGAGTTTTTCCATCGCCTTGCCCTTGTCGATATTCTCGACAGCGGCGAGTTCGCGGGCCATCCGGTCCAGCGCGCTCTCATAGAGCTGGCGCTCGGAATAGGACTGCTCGGGCTGGTCATCGCCACGATGCAGGTCGCGAACGACCTCCGCGATCGAGATCAGGTCGCCCGAATTGATCTTGGCTTCGTATTCCTGGGCGCGGCGCGACCACATGGTCCTCTTGATACGGGCCTTGCCGCCGAGCGTCTTGAGCGCGTCATCGACCAGTTTCGAGCCAGCCAGGGCTCGCATGCCGGAAGCTTCAGCGCGGTTGGTCGGCACGCGAAGGATCATCTTGTCCTGGTCAAATGCCACGACATAGACTTCCAGCTGCATGCCCGCGACTGTCTGACTTTCGATACCGGTGATTTTGCCCACGCCGTGCGCTGGGTAGACAACACTCTGACCGACCTCGAACGCATGAGTCCGAGCTTCTGCCTTCTTCGCCATATAGGTAAGACCCTTTTCTACACACACATTAAGAGAGTCGAGTTCTTCCAGCCCAGTTCCTGATTCAGGTTCTGAGTTAGGATTTCCCGCTCTTCTTGATTGTTGTTCAGATCTTCCGTGTAGCACATTCTTACAGGAAATACAACAGCATGGCACATACGTTGCTGAGAGGTAAAAGATGAAGAATCAGGGAAATCGTTAACGGGCCCTGATCCTTCAACATCCCCGCAGCCACTGCAGACTGTCGATGCCGGGGGAATTTATTCCCCCTTAGGTGGCGGTCAGTCGCCCGTTCCCGGATTGGCGCTGAAGTATTTTTCCAGCTTTCCAGTTTCCTGGGCAAACTTCTCCCGGTCCGCTGGGGGTTCCTTGATCCGGGTGATGTTGGGCCAGACCTTGGCAAAGTCGGAATTGAGCTTCAGCCATTTGCCGTCCGGATCGTCCTCGGTGTCGGGCTTGATGGCCTCGACCGGGCATTCGGGCTCGCACACGCCACAATCGATGCACTCATCAGGGTGTATGACGAGCATGTTCTCGCCCTCATAGAAGCAGTCGACGGGGCAAACCTCGACACAGTCCATGTATTTGCAGCGGATGCAGGCGTCGACGACGATATAGGTCATGGTAGATCCGGGGTCTTCTGGCGGAATTTCAGCCTCGCCAATTGGCGATGCAAGGCGCACCTGTCAATGAGGCGTACTACACAGGGTCGGGAGATTGGCTCAAACCGTGCCTGATGTGCGCGCTTCAGCGCGGCGGCGGGCTTCGGCGCGCTGCACATCATCGACGTGCAACAGGCCGGCCACATGGCGCGCATAAGCGTCTTCTAGGTCTGAGCGTTCGCCATCGGCATAGATGACCCGGTAGACCGCCTCAATCACCTTCACGCGTTCCGCCATCGGCAGCTTCTTCGCGTGCTTGGTGAACTGGTGGCTGCCGACCGCCTCTTCGGCGAGGGTTTCTGCCTCGGAGAGCAGGGCATCGGCCTTGTCGGCGTCGAATTCGAACGCTTCGACCAGGATTTCGGCGATCATGTCGCTCTCGATATTCACGTAGAGGCCGTCGACCAGTGCCGCTTCCACCAGCAGCGCCGTGACCGCCACATAAGGCGGCATGGTCTGCTCGGCAGGCGTTTTGGGCGTCAGCAGGCGCTTGATGCGGTCCATCATAGATCGGCCTCCAGGGGGCGGTAGAGCGCCCGCGCTTCCTCTGCGGGCCCGCGGCGGTCGCCGAGGCCGGTCACTTCAACGCTGTAAATACGCCCGGCCTTTCCGAATGTCACCACGTCACCGGCAACCACCAGCGCGCCAGGTTTGTCGGTCTTCCGGGTCTGGCCTAAATGGGAAAGGCGCACGCCCTGCCCGCGCACATGCGCGGTGGCCAGCGCCCTGGTTTTGAAGAAACGGGCCCGCCAAAGCCAGATGTCGAGGCGGAGCGACGTTTCTTCCGGCATTTGCGCGCAGCCTGTTACTCGAAGGGTTTGTAGGTGAAGCCCGCCTTACCACTTGCCGGCTCAATTTTCTCCGCAGACTGCTCTCGCGGCTTTTTCTGTTTCTGCGGGCGCGGTGGTTTGGGCGGCTTGGGAGGGGGCAGCAGGGCGGCCAGAGCGGCAAACGGGCTGTCGGGATCAGCCACCTTGCGCGGCGGCGGGGCCGGGCGATTGTCCGGGCGATTTTCCTGGCGCCGGGCACCCCGACTGTCATTGCCGCGCTGGGGCCGGCGATCATCGCCGCCCCGGTTCCGGTCACGGCCCTGGCCCTCGCCCCGCGGGCCTTTGCCCTGCGGGCGATCCGTGGGCGGACGGCCAGAGCGCTCGCCTTGTGCGGGTTCACGCTGGGGACGCTCGCCCTGCGGCCGCTCGGCGCGAGGTGGACGGGCAGCCTGCCCTTCCTCGGGGCGGGAGCGGGCACCATAGCGCCAGAGTGTTACGGCGCCGGTTTCCTTGTCCTTTTCAGCGGGCGCCAGGCCAAAGCCCTTCAGCACGCCAGGCCAGTCATCGGCGGGGCAGGAGACCATCGAGGCAAGGTCGATAGCAATGGCGAAGGCGTTCTTGCCCGCGTCCTTGCGGCGCTTGGCAATTTCCCAGCCAAGGCGCTCTGCAAGGTCTGCGCGCACGGCGCGGCGGCCAAAGCGCAGATAGCCGTTCGCGGCGAGCGCTTCTTCCGGCCACGTTCCATCCAGCGCGAAGGAGCCCGCGCCTTCCGGGGCAAGGGGATATTCGGTTACAGATGCAACCGCTTTCAGGATGGCGATCACGCGCTGGGCGGCCGGCTTCTGCGCGTCGGGCGCATGCACGGCGACCCGGCCTGCACGGATGCCGGCAGCTTTGAGGGCTTCGCGCTGCTCAGGCGTGATGCGCGCCGGCGGATCGTCCGCTCGCAGATCAATCGCAGCGCCACTTTCCAAGATGCGGAAAGCAAGGCCCCGCGCCATGCCTTCCAGCCCGGCGCCGGTTTCCCCGCTCGCCAGTTTCGCATGGGTCGGCAATATGCGGGCAATGTCGCCCTTCAGCCATTCTTCGACGCGGGAGAGGGCGGGCGCGCGTTCGGCCGGATCCACTTCCACGGCGCCGATCAATTCCACGCGCGGGGCAATCCAGCTTGTGCCTTTCATCAGGCGGGCAATAGGGGCGCCCCTGAAGTCGATCTCGGCCCCTTCGGTCAGCTTGAAGGCGTCTGAAGGTGCCCCGGCAATCTCTGTTAGGCGCTGGCTCAGCATCGGGCGGATGGCGGCCAGGGCAGCCCCGCGCACTGCCTTGCCTTCAAGCGTCCTTGCATCGAGCACGGGCTCGAAGAAGAGGCCTTTCAGGCGGCCGACGAGATGGCCTTCAACGGTCACGTCGCCGTCGGGCGTCAGATTGGTCAAGAGCGCGTCTTCCTTCTTGAGACTGGCGAGCAGCGCTGTGGTGCGCCGATCGACAAAGCGGGCTGTCAGCGCTGCGTGTAGCGCGTCTGAAAGGGAGTCTTCTATCTCCCGCGTTTTCTGCTGCCAATAGGATGGGTTTTCCAGCCAGTCCGGGCGGTGGGCGGCATAGGTCCAGGTTCGGATCGCCGCAAGGCGCTGTTGCAGCTTGGCAATGTCGCCCAGCGGGGAGGCAAGGTCCTCCATCCGCCGCTCGAGCCCTGCGTCCGAAAGGCGGGCGTCCGGGTCGGCAAGGGTCTCGGCGAGTCCAAGCACCAGCCGCCCATGCCCTTCCGGGCCGGCCTTGCGAAAGTCCGGCAGCCGGGCAAGGTCCCAGAGGCGTCGCACCTTGCGCTCGCCGCTGATATTCGGCCCGATGCCGCCTTCCTCGCTCATCCGGCGCAGCACCCATTCGTCCAGCGCGCGGGGATTGTGGATCAGCATCGGATTGCCCGAGGGCTTTTCCAGGCTGCGGATCAGGGATTTGAGGCTTCCATAGTCGAGGGCTGAATTGCGCCACTGGATCGCGTCTACCGGATCAAATCGGTGAGCTTCGATGGCCTTCCACTCTTCGTCTGCAAATGCCGGGCAATTGCCTGTCTCGCCAAACTCGCCATCGGTGCGGAACCGCCCGGCGCGTCCGGCGATCTGCCCGCATTCGCCGAGGCTGAGCGGGCGGTGGCGGCGGCCATCGAATTTGGAGCGTGAGGCAAACACTACCCGTTCAACATCGAGGTTCAGCCCCATACCGATCGCGTCGGTCGCGACGATGTAGTCGACTTCGCCCGACTGGTAGAGCGCCACCTGCGCGTTGCGGGTGCGGGGGGAAAGGGCGCCCATGACAACGGCTGCTCCGCCTTTCTGGCGCCGCAGCAGTTCGGCAATCGCGTAGACTTCCTCTGCGCTAAAGCCGACGATGGCCGTCCGTTTGGGCAGTTTGGTGATCTTGGTGTGGCCGGTATAGCGCAGCTCCGAGAAGCGCTCGCGCGGCTCGGTCTCCACGCCCAGCTTCAGCTCGCGCAGGAGGCCTCGCATCGTGTCGGCGCCCAGCAGCAGCGTTTCATGGTTGCCGCGCATGTTGAGGATGCGGTCGGTGAAGACGTGTCCCCGGTCGTCGTCCTCGGCGAGCTGGATCTCGTCGATGGCCAGGAAATCCGGGCGGATGTCGGTGGGCATGGATTCCACCGTGCAGACGAAATATCGCGCAGTCGGCGGGCAGATGCGCTCCTCGCCGGTGATCAGCGCGGCGCTGGCATAGCCCTTGGCGGCGACCACCCGGTCATAAACTTCCCGCGCCAAGAGGCGCAGCGGCAGGCCGATCATACCGGTGCCATAGCCCAGCATCCGCTCGATGGCGTAATGTGTCTTGCCGGTGTTGGTGGGGCCCAGAATGGCCTTGAGCGTGGTCATGTGAAGGGAAGGGATGGGGGCGCGGGCGCGACAGGTCAAGCGCGCGGCATGTCAAAGCGGACCATGCCCTCGGTGCCTGGATGAAAACCGGGCGGCAGGCGTGTGGCTTCGTCATAGAGCGCCCCGGCAAAACGGGCCTTGCGGATGTCGCCCCAGAGACAGGCCGCGCCGCAGAGATTGGCCCCCGAAAGGTCTGCCTGCCAGAGGTTTGCCCCGGTCATGTCCGCGCCCATAAGGTTGGCATGGGTCAGCCTTGCGGCGCGCAGGTTAGCCCCCTTCAGGGCCGCGCCGCGCAGATGCGCATAGGTAAGGGAGGCGGTCATCAGGCGCGCATGGCTAAGGCATGACCCGACAAGGTTGGCCCAGTCGAGCCGGGTGCCTCGCAATTCGCAATTGCGGAAACGCACGCCGGCAAAATCCTGCCCGCGAAGGTCTGCGCCGTGCAGGTCGCGCCCCTCGATCAGGAGCGGGCGCAAGGCTGTGCCGGCCGGAACGCCTGTTCTCGTCACCAAAGTGTCCATCCGTGACCTATCTTGTCCCAGACTGTCCTTCTGTGGGCATTTGCCCTGGAATGGAAGGCCTTGATTTGACAGCAGGCTTTCCCGAGCGGATGTCTCTGCTCCCAGCAAGAGGGAGAGAGACATGGTCACACTTCAGCCGATTGGATGGGTGCGGGGCGGACGGGCTGATCCGGTCGATGATAATTGGGCCGGTGAGCGCGCCTTGATCGAGCTTGCCCCCGGTTCCCGGAAAGCGCCCTTTTTGGCCTCGAGACCTTCAGTCATGCCGAAGTGATCTTCTTTTTCGACCGGGTTCCCGAGCAGAAGATCGAAACCGGCGCACGCCATCCCCGCGGCAATATGAACTGGCCCCTGGTCGGCATCTTCGCCCAGCGGGGCAAGAACCGGCCAAACCGGCTCGGGCTCTGCACCTGTCGCATTCTCGGGGTTTCGGGCCGATCTGTCCGCGTCGGCGGCCTCGACGCGATCGACGGCACGCCGGTGCTCGATATCAAGCCGGTTATGCGCGAATTCCTGCCACGCGGGCCCGTGGAGCAACCTGACTGGGCTGGAGACCTGATGCGGGACTATTGGTGACAGCGGGCCGGAATATTCCGGGTTGGACAGTTCAGGCGCCTCGTCATAATCTGATCACAGCGTTAACTTATTGAGCTGGGGCGTTCAATGGCATTCGCAAGGGGATATCCGGCATGTTGAAACACTACACTGCAAGGACGGCGCGCGCGGCAGTCGCGATGGCTTTGGGCGGCGTGGCCTTGCTGACAGGGTGCGACCAGATCGATACACGGATCGACCGGGCCCGCGAGATCGCCGATGCGTCGGTCGATCAGATCAGCGGCGAGACCGTGATCGACCAGACCTATGTCAATCTTGAGCGTGCTGCCCCGGCAGACCGCGCGCTGGCTGGCACCGTGATGGCAGAATTCGTCATCGCCGAAGAGGACCGCCCGATGTTTGCCGTCGGCTCGATCATTGCCAAGCCCTTGAATATTCCTGCCACCGAAACTCTCGAACTCTCAGAAGACACCGCCATGATGGAGGAGGAACTCGACTATTTCGACTCCCCCGAAGGCGCGGAAATGATGGCCGAAGAGGAAATGATGCGCGCTGCGCCAGCGCCGCCGCCCTCGGTGGTCGAAGTCCCAGGAGGCGCCGGAGATATTGTCGCCGAGCCTGCCCAGGCCCTGCCCAAGATCAGGCTGGACCCCAACTCGGCCTTTGAGTCCCGCCAGGAAATCGCCAATGCCAGTCGGCAGATGGAGCAGGTCGCCATCTCCGATGACGCCCAGCGCGTGCAGATGCGGCGCCTCACCAAGGAAGACCTTCAGGCCATGGCTCCAGAAGAGAGAGTGGAAGTCCGCAAGCTGGCCCGCCGCGCTCCGGTGGAGCGCGCAGTGGTGCGCAAGCAGATCGATGCCAACACCGTCATGCTCGATGCGATGACCAAATATGGCGTCGGCGGTGAAGTGGCCCTATCGCGCCAGGGGCAGATGATCATCCAGATCGGGCCGGATGGCGCAAATCCCACCCAATTCACCGGCAGCAGCAATCCATCAGAGTTCCTCGCCCGGTCAGAAGCGGCCGTCTGCCCGGAAAATCCGGATGCGGAGCTGATCCGCCAGGACCTTGCCGTGGCAACCGCCTGCATCGTGAAGGACCTGCGCGCTTCGGGCCAGTTTGAATATGTCGAGCAGGACTTCATCTTCCAGAACCAGTTTGCCCGCAAACCCAAGGACCAGCCTTCGGGCACGCCAGGGGAGACCAAAGCCGGGTCGACCGGCTCGCCGGGCGTCCAGCCCGTCAAAAGCGCACCGAATGATCCGCTCTGGGCACTGCAATGGCACTTCCGTGACAAGGGCACCGCCGACGGCCGCACGGCAGGCGGGGCAGGCTTTGAAAGCTTCTGGACGCGTCAGGGCATTACCGGCTCGGACGGCATCGTTGTCGCTGTGGTCGATACCGGTCTGCAGATGAGTCATCCCGATATTGCCGGCTCGCCCAACATCATGCCGGGCTATGACATGGTCTCAGATCCGCGCATGGGCAATGACGGCGATGGCCGCGACACTGACCCCAATGACCCGGGCGACATGTGCGACCCGACCAAACCCAATGCTGCCGATAGTTTCCACGGCACGCACGTGGCTGGCACCATTGGCGCGGCGGCGACCAATAATAGCGCTGGCGTTGCAGGCGGGGCCTGGGATGTGCGCATCGTGCCGGTGCGCGCGCTCGGCAAATGCGGTGGGCGCCTGTCGGACATAAACGATGCCATCCGCTGGGCCGCCGGCCTCGTGCCGGCTGAAGTCTCAGACGAGAACAATGTCTGGACCGAAGTCTGGAATGAAAACCCGGCCGACATCATCAACCTCTCGATCGGTCTTCTGGGGGCCTGCCCGGCCTCGCTGCAGGACGCCATCGACTCGGTGACGGCAGAGGGCGTGATCGTCGTCTCCGCGGCCGGAAATGCCCGCATGTCGACCAGCCTCTACGCCCCAGCGGGCTGCCGGAACGTCGTGACAGTCGCCGCTAGTGACGCGCGAGGCCAGATTGCGCCTTACTCTAACTTCGGACCGGAAGTCATGGTCCTCGCCCCGGGCGGCGACCTGACGCGCGACGACAATGGTGACGGAAAGCCTGACGGCGTCCTCTCCACCAAGGCGGCCACTAACTGCTATGATCCGGTCACCGGCGAAGGCGTCGAGAACTGCTTCTACGCTTACGAGCAGGGTACCAGTATGGCCGCCCCGCATGTCTCGGCCGCGCTGGCGCTCCTGAAGGCTCGCGATCCATCGGCCAGCCGCGAAGAGATAATCAGCACACTGAGGGAGTCGCTCGATCCGCGCGAAAATCTGCAATGCGCAGGCCTCTGCAGCCGGTATCCGGGAACCACCCCTATCGAAGGCAGCCCGGACATGTGCGCCCGCCCATGCGGGCAGGGGCTGCTCAACATGGCGAATGTGCCGCTGAAAGCGACAGGCGGAGGCAGCCGATAAGATGGCGTTTCCCCGCATTCCACTCGATGTCCGCGGCCCGCTCGGGGTGCTCGGGATCGGCCTGATTGCCGGCGCCGCAGGCTTAGCGGCTGTCGGAACGCGGGGCGGGGAAGGGTCCGGAACGGAAGCCGGCGTTACAGGGCTGGCCGCAACCACCGGCCAGCCGGAGGCTGTGCCCCCGCCGGAGACATCCGGCATGGCGTTTGATCCCCCACCGGGACGGCCCTCCCTGATCATCGATCCGGAGCCCGCGCCCCTGCCTGCCGAAGAGCCGGAGGAGGAGAGGGCTTCCCCCCTCCCGCAGGTGACGATCCAGCGCGATGGCCAGGGCGCTGTCCTGCCCGCGCGCGCTGGAACGGCGGAGGTTGTCTTCATCGTTCGCCTGAAGGGTGCGCCCGAAGTCGATATCATCACCCGCAACTTCAAGCGCGATCCTGCCGCTGCGCAAGCCGCCTGGATCGCGCTGACAGAGCGCATCCCGGTATTGGCCGAGTTCGAGCTTTCCGGTGCCAGCTATTCCGGCGAGATGCGCCTCTCCCGTCGCCTTGCAGAGGCAACGCCGGCCGCCATCAAGGATGTGCAGGACCGCCTCCTCGCCATCGAGGGCGTTGCCTATGCAGACCCAGACTATGTAGCCCATCCCGGCCAGAAGGACATAAAATGAGATCGCTCCGTCTTCAGATCGTCCCCCTCATGATTT
Organism: Hyphomonas sp.; assembly: GCF_018402285.1. GTDB lineage: Bacteria > Pseudomonadota > Alphaproteobacteria > Caulobacterales > Hyphomonadaceae > Hyphomonas. The sequence goes on from NZ_JAGYJH010000003.1 coordinate 320,513, forward strand.
CCGGCGGCCTGCTGCTCACCGCGTGTGACCAGGTCCGCTTCCCGGGCGCCAGCGGCCAGCAGGACGCCGAGCCCAAGCTGATTGAAGAGCCTGCTGCTCCGGATACGGAAGAAACCGGCCCTACTGAAGTGGACCTTCCCGTGCGCCCGGAATCCTCCGCAGGTGAGGCTGCGATCGACTGGGAAGCCGCCCGGAGTGACCTGGCTGCCCGCCCTATCGAAGAGCGCGAAGGCAGCTTCCAGGTCGCCTCGGGAGATGCGGCCCCGCCGGTTCCGGTCTTCCTGCCGTCGGCCCCTGTATCGGTGCAGGGCGGGGAGTCGGACGTCCGTTTTCAGTCAATGAGCGATGGCTATTACGCTTTCTTCCCCGGCGAGAAATACGACACCGTCGTCAACGGCACCAACAAGATCATTGCCGCACCCGGCGAGCAGCCCGCCGCCCGCAATGAAGCCTTCAATTTCCAGCCGACCATGACCGGCGCCCAGATCTCCTTCTCGCGCTATGGCGCCGACTATCTCGTCGAGTTCGAGTGCAAGGAGCTGACCAACGGCCTACCGGCTTGCATCACGCAGGAAGAGGCTGAGGCTTTTGCAACGGATCTGGTAATATCGGGGACCCGCTGATGCTGAAAGCACGTTTATCCGCAATCGGAGTATGTGGCGTTTTGATGCTACTCGGCGGGTGCGACTTTGTCCGCCTGCCCGGCGATGGCGGCCCCCCGCCCGAGACGCCGGAGCCCGGCCCCGCCATTCCGCCCGGCGCGCCAGGTCCGCCCCCGCCCGAGCCGGGGGAGGACCCCTGGGCGCTGCCCCCGCTTGAGGAAGAGGAGGCCCCGGCGGTTGATCCCGTGGACGGACCACCCACCGAGGAAGAGCCAGCGTCCCCGGAGATGCCGGTGGATGAAGCGCCCGGCGGCGAAACGCCTACGGATGAAACACCGGCTGAAGACCCGGCCCTGCCGGATGACCCCGGCACCGATCCCGGCGAGCCGGAAACACCCGAGCCTCAACCCCAGCCGGAGCCAGAGCCGGAACCGGTGGTCGAACCGGTGTTCAGCTTCCACGCGCCCGGCGCCCTTCTGGCCGGGTCTGGCGGGGGCTTTTCCGAACAGATCGTGCATGCACCGGGCATTGTCTTCCCGATCAAGTCGGCTCCGGCCTTCCTCCAGTCGCAGGTGTTCATGTTCGGAGGCGGCGTTGCCGGCGGCGATCAATGCGATGCGCGCAATTACGAATATCCCTGGCGGGACAATTTCTGCGAAACCCGCTCGGCCAATCGCGGCTCGCCCTTCTGCCCGGTGAACAGGATCCATCAGGGTCAGGACATCCGCGTCGGCACGGCGGCCGACTGCAACACGCTGCGCCGCCAGAGTGCGGCTCAGCGCGGCATCCATGAAGTCGTCGCTGTCGAGGATGGCGTCATCTCTTCGATCGGCACGTACACGGTCAAACTCCGCGGCGAAGGCAGCATCTACAATTACATGCACCTCAACATGAACCGCCTCGCGGTTACCGCCGGTCAGTTCGTCAAGGCGGGCGATCTGATCGGTTATGTATCGAATGATTTTGGTGGCACACCGACCACGATCCACCTGCATTTCGAGATTACCCAGAACACCGCTGGCAATGGCTGGGTGCATGTCCCGCCTTACCTCTCGCTCGTGGAAGCTTACGAGCGCCGCGAAAACGGCCCAGGCGAGCAGCTGGAGCCGGAGATCGGCATTGCCTCGGCGCCAGACTGGGTCATCCCGGAAGGGTATGAGATCATCGAGTGAAGCAAGAAGGGCGGCCCTCGGGCCGCCCTTTTCGTATCTGGTGGATCTGGTCGAGCGCCAGCCGGGCGTCAGCCCGAAATCGCCTGCTCATCGCGTTCGCCGGTGCGGATGCGCAGGATGGAGTCTAGGTCATGGACGAATATCTTGCCGTCGCCGATGGTGCCGGTATTGGCCGCTTGGGTGATTGCCTCGATGAAGCGCTCCACATCCGCGTCTGCGCAGGCCAGCTCCACCTTCACCTTGGGCAGGAGGCGTACTTCGTATTCGGCTCCGCGATAGACTTCGGTCTTGCCCTGCTGGCGGCCATAGCCGCGTACTTCGGTGACGGTCAGGCCCGTTGCGCCTGCCTCGGAAATCGCCTCGATGACCGCGTCCAGGCGGCTTGGCTTGAAGACGGCTGTGATCTGTTTCATGGCGGGTTCCTGTCTGCTGGGCCGGACGCTGCAAGTGCGAAGGTAATCAACATGGGCGTCTCGTCAATGTTCTTCACGTCTTGCCGCGCGGGCAGGACGGGCAAGGCGCACGCGATCGGTCACCGGGGCGGCGGTTCCGCCCTTTGGCGGGGCATAGAGGCGTTTCACCGCTTCGATAAGCACCACCCCGCCAATGCCTGGCGCAATGAGCCGCCCCATCGCTTCCCAGCCTTCGGCCGCGGATGTGACAAGGCCAAGGTCGGTCGGTGGCATGTAGAGCGCGCTGGAAGAGGCGGTCACCTGGAACAGCCCGGTCGAGAGCAGGTTTGACAGCTGGCTGCGCGTCCAGGGCCGGCCATGCCCGAACGGCGTGCGGGTTGCCCGCGACCATAGCCCGGCGCGATTGGCCGCAGCCAGCACGATGCGGCCCTCCGGCGCGGTCACGCGCCATATCTCGCGCAAATAGGAGCGCGGGTCGCCGGTTTCTTCCAGGCCATGCAGGATGATCACCCTGTCAAACATCCCGTCCGGGAAGGGGAGGCGGGGGTCGCCCACAGCGACGGCAGCGTTACCCCGGCCGGAATAGTCCCATCGCACGGGCCCGTGCTCATGCGGCACGGCGGCGATCATCCGGCGCGGCCCGCCGGAGAATGCATCCAACACGGGCAGGGCATAGCCCAGGCCAAGTACCGAAAGCCCCTTGGACTCGCCCCACAGATCGGTCAGCTTGCCCGACAGGATGCGCGCGGCGGCCTTTCCGAGGTCTGACGCATAGAAGCGTTCAAGGGTGACGGCGTCCTGTCGCATCGTTATGGGTGGCTTGCGCGTTCCTGTCGTTCGGGGGCGGTTAGTGGAGGTAAGAAATGACTGTCGTGATTGAAATACACCAGTTTCCCTGCCTGAACGATAATTACGGCTATCTGGTGCATGAGCCCGGCTCCGGCCAGACGATTGCCATCGATACGCCGGACGCCGCTGTCTACCTCGCCGAAGCGGAAAAGATGGGCTGGCAGATCAGCGAAATCTGGAACACCCACTGGCATCCGGATCATGCGGGCGGAAACCTCAGGATCAAGGAAGCGACCGGCTGCCGCATTATCGGCCCGGCCGGGGAGGCGGCGAAAATTCCGGGCATCGACCGGGCGGTAAAGGGCGGCGATACGGTTGAGCTCGGCGGTGCCACCGCAATGGTTATCGATGTACCCGGCCATACGCTCGGCCACATCGCCTTTCACCTGCCCGATCAGGGCGCCGCCTTCGTCGGCGACGCGGTCTTCGCCCTCGGCTGCGGCCGCGTGTTTGAAGGCACCATGGAAATGATGTGGGAGAGCCTCTCCCGCATCAGGAAGCTGCCGAAGAAGACCCAGCTCTACTGCGCGCACGAATACACCGCCTCGAACGCGAAGTTCGCGGTCACCATCGAGCCCGAAAACAAGGCGCTGAAAGACTATGTTGCCTGGATCGAGAAACGCCGGGCCGAAGGCAAGCCGACTGTACCGGCGCTACTGGAGCGGGAGCTGGAGACAAATCCTTTCCTGCGGGCAGACCTGCCCGAGATGCAGCTCGCCATGGGGCATTCGGGTAATGCGGTAGCCACCTTTGGGGAAATCCGTGGCCGGAAGGATCGCTTCTGATGAGGCCTGCCATTTCCGGCGATTTGGGTCCAAATGAAATCATCAGGATGCTCGCCCTCCAGCCCCATCCGGAAGGCGGCCATTATGGCGAGACCTACCGCGCGGCAGGAGGAGACAGCCACCGCGCCAGTCTCACCGCCATATACTATCTCCTTCAGGTGGACGAGATTTCAGCCTGGCACCAGGTTGATGCCGATGAAGCCTGGCTCTGGCACGCGGGCGGTCCGCTCGCACTGACCCTCTCGCCGCCGGACGGGAAGGGCGCCTCAGGCGTCATTCTTGGCCCGGACCTGCGCGCCGGCCAGCGCCCGCAGGCAATCGTCCCGGCCGGGCACTGGCAGACGGCCGAGACGCTCGGCGCCTGGACGCTTGTATCCTGTCTTGTAGCGCCGGGCTTTGAATTTTCCGGTTTCACGATGGCTCCGCCCGGATGGCGGCCGGAGGTCTGATCAAGGCGCTCCAGACACCAGAAAACTCCAACTGCGCTGGAGTTTTTCCGGGGAATTATCCACAGGAGAAGCCCCCGCTTGTTCAGCCAGCGATGTACTGCGCGCCGTTCACCGTCATGGTAGCCCCGTTGATGAAGGCGGCTTCGTCTGAGGCGAGATAAGCGCACATCGAGGCGATCTCCTCGGCCTTGCCCAGACGGCCTACCGGGATCGTCGCAATGATGCCATCGAGCACTTCCGGCTTCACTGCCTGCAGCATCTCGGTATCGATATAGCCTGGCGCCACGACGTTTGCGGTGATGCCCTTCTTGGCGCCCTCATAGGCCAGCGCCTTGGTAAAGCCGATGAGCCCGGCCTTGGCAGCCGAGTAGTTGGCCTGGGTAAACTGGCCCTTCTGGCCGTTGATCGAGGAGATGTTGATGACCCGGCCCCAGCTGCGTTCGCGCATTCCGTCCCAGACCTGGCGGGTCACATTGAACGCCGAGGTAAGGTCGACATTTATGACCTCTTGCCACTGAGACAGGGTCATCTTGTGGAACGGCGCGTCCCGCGTGATGCCGGCATTGTTAACCAGAACGTCCACTGGTCCCAGATCGGCCTCGACCGCCTTCAGGCCTGCGCCAACGGCGTCATAATCGGCCACGTCGAACTTGTAGACCTTGATGCCGCTCTCTTTGGAAAAGGCCTGTGCGGCCGCGTCATTGCCGCCATAATTGGCCGCCACGGTGTAACCTTTGGCCTTCAGCGTTTCGCTGATTGCCTTGCCGATGCCGCGCGTTCCGCCGGTAACCAGAGCCGTCTTTGCCATGGTGCATTTCCTCCCAATTGTCTCATTGGGATAAGCCTTGCCCAGAAGAGGGTTCCACATCAATAGCGCATTGGTGTTGAAAGGGTTATGTGCAACTGTTTCGCACTAGCACAATAATTGCTTGCTCCATTGCAGGGCATCGCGCGAGGTGAGGAAATGGCCAGACAATCGGGCTCAGTTGGGCCGATTATCATAAAGAAATACGCGAACCGGCGTCTCTACGACACGTCGACATCGTCCTATGTCACTCTGGAACACCTGTCCGATCTTGTCCGGGAAGGCCAGGACTTTGAAGTCCGGGACGCCAAGTCTGGTGAAGACCTGACCCGGCAGGTGCTCACCCAGATCATTTTCGAGCACGAAACCAAGGGCCAGGGCGCTTTGCCACTCAATTTCCTGCGTCAGCTGATCGGCTTCTATGGCGGCGGCGCGCAGGCCTATCTGCCGTCATTCCTGGAAATGTCGATGAACAGCTTCTCGCAGGCCCAGAAGGAATGGCGCAAGGCCGCCAATCCGATGAGCATGTTCGAGGCTCAGACGCGGCGCAACATGGCGATGTTCGAGCAGGCGATGAAAATGTTCATGCCCGGCGTCGCGCCGGGCAGCACTGGTCCCGCCGAGCCCCGCAACGCGTCCCAGCCACCGTCAAATCCGTTCATGGAATATCAGGCTGAAGCACTTGCCGCGATGCAGGAGCAGATGGAAGCCATCCAGAAGCAGCTGGCCGACCTTTCCCGAAAGGAATAAGGCCGGCCGGGCGCTCGGACTGTCCCGAAATCAGACGTCGCCCGCCACGCCGAAGTCCCGGCGTGCAGAGACGATGGTGACGATGACACCGGCAAGGACATCGAGCAGCGTCATCGCCGTCAGGATGAAGAAGGTCGACGTGGCAAAATTCGGCATCAGCAGGAACTGCACCAGGCAGAGAATGAAGATCAGCAGCGAAATGCCGTGATTGATAATCGTGGCAGTGCCGGTGCTGGTGGATTTCAGGATCTCGAGGAAGAGGAAGATGACCGCCAGCAGGACGATCGCATCCCCCTTTGTAAGCACCCATTCGACCCCCGAGATCATTGGCAGGCCAAGGAACCGCTCGTTCAACAGGCTTGCCATGGGGGCGGCCTGCGACTGGATCAGCTGGCCGGAGGCGTCAATATCCTGAACGGGGCCACCAAAGGCCATGGCCAGGAGATTGTAGAGCACAACCGGTATAACCAGCAGCGGAAAGATCCCGAACATTAGACGCATGAATGACCCCTGTTTTTGAGTTTCGCCATTGCCCGCGCGACGTTTCTGGTCACGCTCCATCTTGGCAATAGCCGCGCCCGCCAATGCGATCTGAGTATCTTTCGAGGCATTCTTGGCCACGTCCACCCTCGCAAAGCCGGTTGCGTTTACCAACCCTGTCTAACGTATCGCGGCGAGGGTGGCGAGGAGATTTGCAGGGGCCCGGAACAGGCTCAGCTTTCCGGTGAGCTGATGGGTTTTTCAAAGCTGGCTTCTTCAGCCTTGTGATGCAGCTGCAGGTTCAGAAGAACCCCCTTGGCCGCTGGTAGCAGCCAGAGGCAGAGCAGGGTGACGACTGCCGCCACACCCAGCATCGCAAGCAGTTTCAGCCCGAAGGGCAGCGGGCTCATCGGCACCAGGAACAGGAAAGGTGCCATAAGGATGAGCACCCCGAAGCCTACGAAGAAAGCCGGGCCATCGGCCGTATCGGCTGCGGTCATGTCGCGCCCGCAATAGGGGCACGCATCGTTGAGCTTGAGATAGCCCCTGAAGAGTTTGCCCACACCGCATGCACCGCAGCGCTGACGAATGCCGGATAGGATTGGGGTTGGTTGATCGCTCATGTTCAATAGTTAGGCATTCACCCTTGTCCTGGCGCCGTGACAAACGCCCGCGCCTCCTCTTGACGCGGGCAAGCGCATTGCCCACGAGTGCGCCGGTTTCCACGCCCTCCCGGAGCGCCTCTCATGTCCGATCCTGTTTTCAGCCGCCTCGCCATCATCGGTGTGGGCCTTATTGGCTCCTCGATTGCACGGGCCGCGGCGGAGTATGGCGCGGCTGGAGATGTCGTTCTCTATGACGCAAGCCCGGACGTGCGCGCCCGGGCCACGGAGCTGGGGCTCGGCACCATTGCCCCGACCTTGGAAGCGGCCGTGGCCGAAGCAGACTGTGTGATCGTTTGCGTGCCTGTCGGCGCTATCGGCGCAGTCGCGGCGGGCGCTGTGCCCGCCATGAAATACGGCGCCATTCTCACCGATGTCGGCTCGGTCAAGAGCGAGGCGGCCCGCGCTCTGCATGATGCCGGGGATGGCCGTATCCATGTGATTCCGGGCCATCCCATCGCCGGAACGGAACAATCGGGCCCGGAGGCCGGTTTTCCAACGCTGTTCCGCGGCGCGTGGCATATCCTGACGCCCCTGTCGGGCCAGGATGAAGCCTACCAGACCGCCACCGACCACCTTGCGGCCTTCTGGACCCGGCTTGGCGCCCGAGTGGAAGCGATGGACGCCGCCCGCCATGACCGCGTGCTGGCCATTACCTCGCACCTGCCCCACCTGATCGCGTTCAACATCGTCACCACCGCCTTTGATCTTGAATCGGTGGAGCAGGGAGAAGTGGTGAAATACTCGGCCGGCGGTTTCCGAGATTTCACCCGCATTGCCGCATCAGACCCTGTGATGTGGCGGGACGTGTTCCTCAACAACAAGGATGCGGTACTTGAATGCCTTGGGCGGTTTTCTGAAGACCTTGCCGTCCTGCAGCGCGCCATACGCTGGGGCGACGGGGATACGCTCATCCGGGAGTTCACGCGCGCCCGCTCGATCCGCAAGGCGATTATCGATGCCGGTCAGGATTCCAGCGCCGTCAACTTCGGCCGGAATGCGCCAGAGCCCGACGAGCCTGCCTGAGGCTTACTTGGGCGCGCGCTTGGCGAGGATCCGCTGCAGCGTACGGCGGTGCATGTTGAGGCGGCGCGCCGTTTCCGAGACGTTGTGATTGCAGAGTTCATAGACGCGCTGGATGTGTTCCCAGCGGACCCGGTCTGCTGACATCGGATTTTCTGGCGGGGCAGGGCGCTCGTCCTGCGTGGCGGTCAGCGAGCGGATTATGTCTTCCACATCAGCGGGCTTGGAGAGATAATCGACGGCGCCGGCCTTGACCGCCGCAACGGCTGTCGCAATCGCGCCATAGCCGGTGAGGATCACCGCGCGGGCGTCCGGGCGATGCTTTTGCAGCACTTCGACCACGTCGAGGCCGCTGCCGTCTTCCAGGCGCAGGTCCAGCACGGCAAAGGCCGGCGGGTTGAGGCGGGCGATATCCTTGCCTTCAGACACATTCGTCACCGCCGAAACGATGAAGCCACGCTGGGCGAGCGCGCGCGCAAGACGCTGCACAAACGGACCGTCATCGTCCATGACGAGGCAGGATTTGTCTTCGACGCCCTCAAGGCTCGGATGCAGGTTCACGACAGCGGGGCGTTCCATACGCACTCTCCTTTGGGCGGTCTTGCCGCCGGTAAGGGGATATATGGAGGAATTGTCAACTATTCCAAGCTTCGCGGCAGCAGCGCGGACAGCGGCCAAACAGCCTGAACTATGGCGCCGGTGGCAGGTGGCGTCCGGTTGCGGGAGGCAATTCGGCCGCCAGTACGCTCGATCAGCGTCTTTGCGATGAAGAAACCGAGGCCCATGTCGCCTCCGCCAAGGCGGGCTTCGGAACGTTCAGAAATATACGGCTCACCCAGTTTGGGCAGCACTTCGGGTGAGAAACCCGGCCCGTCATCGGTGATGGTGATCACCACCTGATCGGCCGTCCAGCTTGCGGTGGCGTCGACGCGGGTGGCGGCAAAGCTGACGGCATTCTCGATGAAGGCGCCGAGGGCATGCAGGATTTCCGGGCTGCGGGCGAGGATGGGAGGCTTGTCTGAGCCGCCTTCGCCGGGCACGGCCCGCACGACGAGCGCAACGCCCAGACCCTTCATCGGAGCGGCGGCTTCTTCCACCAGGGTATCGAGCGGCATGCGCGCATGCACGATATCGGTCGCGTCGCGCGCCTCACGGATTGCCGAGAGGATCGAACGGCAGCGGTCTGCTTGTTCGGCAATCAGCCGGAGATCTTCGGCGTGCGGATCATCCGGGTCCATCTGCTGGACGAGCTCTTTTGCCACAAGGTGAATGGTGGCGAGCGGTGTCCCGAGTTCATGCGCGGTCATGGCCGACATGGCGCCGAGCGCGGAGAGTTTCTGCTCGCGCGCCATGACGACGCTGGCCGCATCAAGCGCGCGCACGAGGCGGGCTTCGTCCTGGCTGACGCGGGCGGCCGACAGGGTGAAGAAGACAACCCCGACGGCGAGGGCGGCAAACTGGCCCCACTGGAATAGAATGGGCAGGTGCGTGCCGCCGCTTTCGTCCCAGGGCAAGGGCAGGCTGATGAAGGCCATCAACCCGGCAAGGCAAAGCGCCAGCAAGGCGATGGCGGTTGCCCGCAGGCGCCGGAGGCTGAGGGCGGCAACCGTGACCGGTGCCAGTATCAGAAGGAGGAAGGGGTTCGATAGCCCGCCGGTGGCGGCAATGAGCGCGGCCAGCTGTACCGTGTCAAAGCCGAGCTGGAGCACGGCCTCCCAGCCACTTGTCAGGCGTTGGGACTGGAAGGCGAAGGAAAGGAACACGTTGAGCCAGGCAGACGCCGCGATGATTGCGAGGCAAAGCGCCAGGGGCAGGTCGAAGCCAAGGATGAACGCGACCAGCAGTACGGCCGCCGTCTGCCCCGCCACTGCCAGCCAGCGCAGGGTTATGAAGGTGCGCAGCCGCGTGCGCCCTAGCGCTGATTGCGCCGAACCCAGCCCCTCGGGCGCGAGGGTGAAGATCGCGTCTTCGAAGCCCAGTCTCGAATCTCGGGAGAAATCATCCATGCCGGACTTATGCGGCAGCGTGTCCCTTGCGCCAAGCGCCCGAATGAGCGCCTATCCCGGCCATGCGTACATCCCTCTCCTTCGTCCTTCCCGCTTTCCTGCTACTTGCGGCCTGTGGCGGGTCCGAAGCGCCCGCATCCGGCGGCACCGCGGTTGCCAGCTCCGGCGGCACGCAGTCAGGCTGCGCCAGCCGCGCCTATTCTGAGATCGGCGGCCCGATCTCGCTGATCGATCATACCGGCGCCCGCGTTACCCAAGAGATGTACAAGGGCCAGCCCACGGTCATCTATTTCGGCTTCACCTATTGCCCTGATGTTTGCCCGGCAGCGCTCTCCACACTCGGCGCGGCTTACCGCCGCCTGCCTGAGGGTGAAACGCCGCCCCAGACCCTGTTGATCTCGGTTGATCCGGAGCGGGACACCCCCGAAGCGCTCGCCACCTATATCACGACCCCGGCCTTTCCGGCGGGGCTTACCGGCCTAACCGGCACGCCGGAGGAAATCCGCGCTGCAGCTGACGCTTTCCTCGCCGACTATGCCCGGATCGAGCAGCCCGAGAGTCTTGCCGAATACACTATGGACCACACCAATCTCATCTATGTGATGGATGCGGACTGGAGGCTGAAGACCTTCTTCACCCATGAGGACACGCCCGAGACGATCTCGGCCTGCCTTACGGAGTTGTTCTAGGCTGGCTATAGCTCGTCAGCCCCGCCGGGATTGCGGCGGCGGCGGATGAGCCACATCACGCCGCGCAGGTCTGACAGGGCGTCCTTCAGGCGGCCGAAATTGGTGTAGTTCGAGCGTCCTTCGCCGCGCGGGCGATGGTTCACTTCCCGGAACTCCACGTCATGGCCCTCGGCCCGCATCAGTGCAGGCATGTAGCGGTGCATGTGGTCGAAATAGGGAAGCAGAAGGAAGGTTGTCCGGTCCATCACTTTGATGCCGCAACCGGAGTCGTCGCAATTGTCCTTGAGCATCCGTTGGCGGATGTTGTTGGCAAAGCGGCTTCCGAAGCGTTTCCAGGCGGTGTCCTTTCGGCTGCCGCGCCGGCCCATGACCATCTTCAGCGTTGGCGGGGCGTCTGCTCGGGTGAGCTGGCGGTAAAGGTCTGGCAGGTCGGCCGGGTCGTTCTGCCCATCGCCGTCCAGAGTGCCAACGACCGGGCCGCGCGCCGCCAGGATGCCTGACCGGATCGCCCGGCTCTGACCTGCGTTCTTGCGGTGGCCGAGCACGCGCAGCATCGGGAACCGGGCTTTCATCGCGGCGAGTTCAACCCGCGTGTCGTCGGTCGATGCGTCATCGACAAAGATCATTTCGAAGGCCCGGCCATCAAGGGCGCGGGCAATCTCGGTGGCGAGTTGTTCGACATTTCCGGCTTCATTGTGAACCGGCACGACGACGGAGAATTCAAGCGAGTCGGCCACGGCCAGTCCATTCATTCAATTCGATTATCTGCGGCACATAGCCGTCCCGGCGCCCAAAATCGAGTGCTGGCTGGCACGCGCGGGCAAGTGCAGCGGCCATTTCTTCGGGAGTGTGTCCTAATTGTCCGGTGTCAACTGGCTGTATCGGGGCTTGCGGGTGTCCAAATGGGCGCCGCCAATTGTGCAAGACGAATGATCCAAGGGACGCTAATAAGCTGGCCATGACACTGCTCGACCGTCTCTCCACCGGCTGGAAGGCCTGGGTTCTTCTGTTCGTTATCACGTTTGGCGCAGCTGCGCCGGGTGTATTCCTCCTCCCGGCGCTGGACCGGGACGAGAGCCGCTTTGCGCAGGCCTCCAAGGAGATGCTGGAGGAGGACAATTACATCCTGATCCAGTACCAGGACGAGCTGCGCAACAAGAAGCCGGCCGGTATCCACTGGATGCAGGCGGCGTCCACGGCGATCTTCACCGGGCCGGAAGCCAACGAAATCTGGACCTATCGTGTCCCCAGCTGGCTGGGCGCCGCTTTCGGTACGCTCGCTTGTTTCTGGGCCGGCATCCCCCTTATCGGGCGACGGGCGAGTTTCCTTGGCTCGGCCCTCTTCGGGGCGACGCTGCTGCTGACGTCTGAGGCGCACATTTCCAAGACAGACGGCATGCTGATCTTCCTGACGACGCTCGGCATGGGTGCGCTGGTGCGGCTCTATGTCGGGAAGTCCCAGTCGAAAGCGATGGCGCTGCTCTTCTGGGCCTGCATGGGCGCCGGCTTCCTGATCAAGGGACCCGTGACGCCGATGGTCGTGGCCTATGCCGGTATAGGCGTCTGGCTCTGGGACCGCTGGAAGACAGGACAGGGCGGTAACTGGTGGCGGGTCCTCCTCTGGTGGCCGGGCCCGCTGATCTTTGTGGCGATGGTTCTGCCCTGGCTGATCTGGATCCAGGTGGCGACCGACGGGCTTTATGTGCAGGGGGCCGTCGGCAAGGACCTCAAGGACAAGTTCGTCGGCGCCTCTGAAGGCCATGGCGGCTGGCCGGGCTATCACCTGCTGCACATTCCGGCCTGGTTCTATCCGGCGAGCCTCCTGGTGATCCCGGCCATTATGGCGACGCGCCGCGCCCTGCGGGGCGAGACACTCAGTGCCTTGGGTCATGGCACCGCCGGCCTGAAGTTCCTGCTCGCCTGGGGCGTGCCGACCTGGATTTTTTTCGAGTTCCTGCCCACCAAGCTCAGCCATTACATCCTGCCGGCCTATCCGGCCTTCGGTCTTCTCTGCGGCTACGCTGCCGTCCAGATGATGGACGGGATGAAGATGCCGCTGGCGCGCGGGCTCGGCATGGTCACCTTCGCGCTGGGCGCGGCGCTCCTGCTGGTGGTCTCCTATCCCGGCGTGACCAGCTATTTCATGGCCGAGACGACCGGTGACTTCACCACAGTTTCCAGCGAGGAAGTGCTGGCTTCCTGGACGCCCTACCGGGACTTCCCACTCTGGCTCTGGGCGGCGGGCTTTGCGCTTGCCGGGCTGGCGCTGGTGGAATCTGCCCGTCTGCGCATAGGAGCGGCGATCACGATGGCCATCCTCTCCAGCGTCGCTATCGGCTGGCATGTGCGCATCTTCATGCTGCCCAGCCAGATCTGGGTGCAGCCGACGGAGACAGCGCGCCTGGCGCTTGAGGACGTGTGCGGCGTTCCCGGCGAAGACGATGTGTGCAATGTTCCGACGCCGGAACGCGTGCTGGCGCTTGGCTATGCCGAGCCCTCCTATGTGTTGTCGCTTGGCACGCAGAACCTGCACCCCCCGCAGACGCCGGTGGAGCTGCCTACGGATGCCGCAGCCTATCCGGTGGTCTACCTCCTGAATTTCGAGGACCGGAAGGCGGAGCGGCCGATGACCGAACTGGCGGCAGCCCTGCGCGAACAGGGCGTTCGGCTCGGCCTCTGCCTGACGGAAGGAGCGCCGCAATACGCGCTCAACTATTCGAACGGCGATCCGGTCCACTTCCGCGCCTGGCGGTTCGACTGGGGCGGGTGCCCCGACGGCGATCAGCCTTCCAGCTCAACATCCCAATAGAGATAGTCCATCCAGGTATCGTGGAGATAGTTCGGCGGGAATTTCCGGCCGATATCCTGCAGCTGGAAATTGTTCGGCCGGAATGGCCGGTGCTGGAGGTCCAGCCCGCTCTCGCGAAGCAGCTTGCCGCCCTTGGCAAGATTGCACGGGCTGCAGGCGGTGACGATGTTGTCCCAGGTAGTGCGCCCGCCCTTGGAGCGAGGGACGACGTGATCGAAGGTCAGGTTGTCTTGCGCGCCGCAATAGGCGCACTTGAAGCCGTCGCGCAGGAACACGTTGAAGCGTGTGAAGGCCGGGGACCGGTCCTGGCGGACGAAATCGCGCAGGGCGATGACCGAGGGAAGCCGCATTTCCCGGCTGGGGCTGCGCACGACATAATCATACTCGGCGACGATATCGACCCGGTCGAGGAACACTGCCTTGATGACTTCCTGCCAGGGCCAGAGGGACAATGGATAATAGGAGAGCGGCCTGAAATCAGCGTTCAGGACGAGCGCGGGACGGCCATTGGGCGGGGTGGTGATGATCTCAGCCATATGTCCCTCCTGTGTGGCCCCTATGGGCATGATCCGGGTTGATCCTGCTGAAGACGCGCGCTCCTGGTGCTTCTGATTAACGCCCGTTTAGGCGATTCCTTTGATAAGATTATGACAGCGGAGGCTGAACGCAAGGGCCTGTGCGCCGCGCGCTGTCAGGCAGAGGGCGCTGCGTCCCGGGCCCGTTTGGCATTCAGCCAACCCCAGAGCAGGTGGGCGGCAACTCCCCGATGGGGCCGCCAGGTCTCGGCACGCTGGGTAAATAGCTTTGATTCCATGCGGGTTTCATAACCGCCCAGCTGTTTGTGGGCTTCCATCAGGCCAACATCGGCAATCGGGAAGGCATCCATCGCGCCGACGGCGTAGAGCAGGAACAATTCTGCCGTCCAGGGGCCGATCCCGCGCACCGCGACAAGCTCTGCCCGGGCGGTATCGAGGTCAGCGGCGCACACGCGGGTAAGGTTTAACTCGCCGGTCACCATGGCCTCTGCAATCGAGGTAAGATGCGCAACTTTCGGCCGGGAGAGGCCGCAGGCCCGCAGCGCCTCGGGTTCGGCGGCGAGCAGGGTTTCTGGTGTTACCTCGCCGAGGAAGACTTCCACCCGGCCCCAGATCGTCGCGGCGGCCTTGGTAGACAGCTGCTGATGGGCGATCATCCGGCCGAGCATGTTGAAACCCGGCTCGCTGGTGCGCCAGGCGGGCACGCCGAGGCAGTCATAAGCACGAGCAAGGGCGGGGTCTGCCAGGGCAAGGCGTTCGCAGGCGGTTTTCAGCTTGCGGCGGCTTGGCGCAGTCATCCCAGCTTTTCCTTCTGAATGGCGGCGCCCTCTTGAAGGAGCCGGTTTGAGGCTGTCTCAAGAACCTCCTCAAGACGCGGCATCAGGGACTTGCGGTCAAGCCCTGCAGGAATGGCGGGCAGGATTTCGTAGATGATCTTGCCAGGCGTGCGCCGGGTTCCCCGCCCACGCCAGCAGAGGCCCGCATTAGTCGCCACCGGCACGATTGTCAGGTTCAGCGCCTTGTTGAGCGCCGAGATGCCGGCAGGCTGGTAGGCGGGCGGCGTATAGGGGGCCGTGCGGGTGCCTTCTGGGAAGATTATGACGCTGCGGCCCTTGGCGACGCGCTGCTTTGCCGAGGTGATCATGCCCTTGAGGGTTTTCGACGTGCCAGCCCGGTCGATGGGGATCATGTGGGTTTTCAGCGCGTACCAGCCGAGGAAGGGATAGAATAACAGCTCCCGCTTCATGATGATGGCGGGGTCGTTGCAGACAATGAAGGGGATGAAGATGTCGAGCATGCAGTGGTGCTTGCCGGCATAGATGTAGGCGCCTTGCGGCAGGTGTTCCCGGCCCCGGATCTCCGTCTCGATATTGCAGATCAGCTTCAGGCCCACGCGGATGATCTGGGCATAGAGCCGGATGGCGCGCTGGGCCACGATGCGGGGCAGGAACAGCGTCGGCAGGTAGAGGATGCCGCAGATGGCCATCCAGCCATAGAGCCAGGCAACGAACAGGTAGGAGCGCAGCGCAATCATGACTGCGCTGTAGCGACGTTCCGGCCGCCCGTCACTATAGCGGGACTACATCACCGATTTGAGCGCCCGCATGACGGTGACGCCCGCCGCAATGCGCGCAGCCAGTCCGGCAATCACCGGGGTGACAACGAGCACGGCGAGATCGGGGAAGTCGAGCGTCAGTTCTGGCAGCAGGCCAGAGCGGTTGCCGCTGGTCCGCGCGACGGCGATCAGCAGCGCCACGGAAGCGAGGGCGACAAGAGCGCCGACTGTGCCTGCCCGCAGGCCCAGCAGCCAGAAGCGGCGCTCGAACAGGGCGGCGATGAACCGGTCCCGCGCCCCTGCAATATGCAGCACTTCGACAATATCCCGCCGCGCCAGAAGGGCTGCGTGGGTGGCAAACGCAATGACGGCGATGGCTGTGGAGGCGAGGAGGGCGACAATACCGAGTGCCACGAGCCGCGCGGTACCTAGCATCCGGCGCACATCACCTGCCCAGGCCGAATGGGAATCCACGGCGGCCAGATAGCCTGCCTCTTCCAGCACCGTGGTCAGCGCCTGGCCGATGTCGCCGGCTTCTGGCGCAGCGGTGACCGCGATGAGGCGTGGAACCGGCAGATCCGCTGGAAGGCCCCGGCTGCCAAAGGTTGGCTCCAGCAGCACGGAGATTTCCGCCTCGGATAGGAGGCGGGCGCCGTCCACCCCCTCAACCGACTGGACGAGCAGAGTGGCAGCCTGCGCGTCCTGGGGGGCGGCGTCTGACAGGGAGACGGTGTATTCCCCCTCCACTTCGGCGGTCCATGCGCGAGCAGCGCCGTAGGTGGATTTCGCCGTCAGTGCGGCGAGCGCGGCGAGGAAGCAGAGCGCGCCG
Organism: Hyphomonas sp.; assembly: GCF_018402285.1. Classification (GTDB taxonomy): domain Bacteria; phylum Pseudomonadota; class Alphaproteobacteria; order Caulobacterales; family Hyphomonadaceae; genus Hyphomonas. The sequence continues at coordinate 336,927 of NZ_JAGYJH010000003.1, forward strand.
ACGACGAAGAACAGCGCCGCCTCACGGGCGTCTTCCAGCGGGAGGAGGGAGGTTTCAGCGCGTTTCATTCGCTTGCCTTTATCTCGATGCCATCGCCCCGGCGGCGGGAGGCCTTGCCGGCCTCGGGTGCATTCTTTACCAGAAGGCCATTGGCGAGGTGATAGACCGGCGCCTCGATCTGGCGGACTAGGCCGAGATCATGGGTGGCGATGATGACGGTGGTGCCAAGGCGCTTGTTGAGCTCGATGAAGAGGCGCATCAGCCGCGCGCCCATTTCAGGGTCGACGTTCCCGGTCGGCTCGTCGGCAATCAGCAGGTCGGGCTGGGTGACTACCGCGCGGGCAATCGCCACACGCTGCTGCTCGCCGCCCGAAAGGGTTTCGGGGCGCTTGTGCATCCGCTCGCCGAGGCCCACCCAGGCGAGGAGTTCCTCCACATCGGCGCGGTACTGCGCCTCTTTCCGGCCCATGACGCGCAAGGGCAGGGCGGCGTTCTCATAGGCGGTCAGGTGGCCGAGCAGGCGAAACTCCTGGAACACGACGCCAATCCGGCGGCGCATGGCCGAGAGCTGGTCACGGGTCAGCCGGCTGGTGGGGCGCCCGAATAGGGAGACTTCGCCGGTGCTGGGAGGGCGGGCGAGGTAGAGCAGCTTCAGCAGGCTCGACTTGCCCGCGCCTGAAGCACCCGTGAGGAAGCTGAACGAGCCGGGTTTCAGTGCGAGATCAATCCCGCTAAGGATTTCACCGGACGCATCATAGCGAAGCGTCACCGCGTCGAGGCGGACGGCCGCTTCGTCGAAAATGTCCGGTCGTAGCTGGGTCATATCTTTGGCGCGTCCGGTGTTTGCGGGTTCAACGAACGGGGCGAGTAGCGGGGAAGACTTCGGGCCATGATCCTAACCTGTCCTTCCTGCGGGACCCATTATTTCGCCGATGACTCAACAATCGGTGAAAGTGGGCGGACTGTTAAGTGCGCGAGCTGCGGACAGTCCTGGTTCGTGCAGCCGGCCCACCTTGCCGAAGAGGCGCCCGCCAAGCCCGCCCCGCATGAGCTTTACCGCGAGAAGATGCGCGAATCGCGCCGCGAAAAGAGCCGATGGGCGGCGCTGATGTCGTGGGTGGTGATCGGCGTCATCTTTGTTGCGCTGACGGGCGCATTTTTCTTCTTCCGTAATGAGGTGGTGAAGGCCTGGCCCCAATCGGCCAGCGTCTACCGCCTGTTTGGCCTGGAAGTGAACCGTTTCGGTCTCGAGTTCGAAGGCGTTGTTCACACCCGTACCTTCAATGACACGATCCCCATCGTCACCGTCACCGGCCGGGCCGTGAACGTGGCCAAGGCAACGATCGAGACACCCGGCGTGCGGGTGGACCTGAAGGACGAGGCGGGCGAGATCGTCGCCACCCGTTTCAGCTATGTGACCCCGGTGGAGCTGGCGCCCGGCGCGGCCGGCCAGTTCGGCGTCGTGGTCGAGCCAACCCCGATCGAGAGCTATGAGATCGAGCTGACCTTCGTGGACCGCTCGGCCGTGCCGACCGAACCGCCGGTGGAAGACCCTGCCGGGGAGGTGATCGAACCGGCCCCGCCGCTGCCGCCAGCTTTGATGCCGATGGAAGAGGGAGCCCCCGGCCCGCAATGACCGACCTGCCCAAGATTGATGTGGTGATGCCCGAGGCCGAGCTGATGGCCCGTGTGGAAGGGCTGGCCACCCGCCTTGCCCCGCGCCTTGCCACCCCGGACTGGACGGCGGTGTCGATCCTGATCGGTGCGACGCCATTCACCAGCGACCTGATGAAGGCGCTCGCCCGGCGCCACATCCACCCCGTTCTGGACGTTATGTGGCTGGAGAGCTACCGTGACGCGCGCGAGAGCTCGGGCCGCGTGGTGGTGCGCGCCGACATTGCCCGCAGCGTGGAAGGGCGTGGCGTGCTACTGATCGACGATGTGTTCGACACCGGCCGCACGCTGGACTTTGCCCGCCAGCACCTCCTGGCCAAGGGCGCGCGGGAAGTGATCACCGTGGCGCTGACGCAGAAGCCCTGGGCCCCACGCGGCGAGCTGGGCGTCGATTTCTGCGCTTTCGACGCGCCGGGCCGTTTCCTCGTCGGCTATGGCATGGACGACAAGGGGCTCTATCGCGGCCTGCCGTTTATCGGGGCGCTTGATTAGATTGCTCGCGGCTGTTTCCGCGTCTGCGCCGCGGCGCCCGGGGATCAGGTTTAGGTTGAGGAGTAGGCGCTTTCGCCCGCCGCGCACTGCCAGCGGCGTTTCGGGCAGTTTTCGGGATGACTTAGGCGCTGCCGGGCCTTGATCGCCCCTCTGGCAAGCACAGCGGGATCGCTGATCCTCGGGGCCCCTCACGTTCGTGACCTCTGCCAAAAGGGGCGGACCAGTTGGGATTCTCTCCCGGCTTTTGCTCCGGCCTGCCTGGATCAACCACCCTGGAGATTGGATGGGCCCTTACTCCCGTCACACCCCATCCTCCGGGGGTCTGCTCGGCCGATTGGAGAGTAATCGCTTGTCCTCGCTGCCCACAAACCGAAGGGTACCGGCGCGGCTCCTGCAGGAAGGATGCGTGGAGCTTGGCCGGGCGGGGGACCCAGGCGGATAAGTTGCCCGGAAAATTTCTCGGTTCGTCTTCCGGTTTTGCCTCAGGTAAAGACCGGGACCGAGCCTGCGCTTTGGTTCTGCGGGACTTTCTGGAGACCGGACATTTGCTCTCCCAAATTCTGGGATGATGAGGAGCGCGGGATGCGGAGGATAGGGCGGCGCTTATCCCCAACTCCCGAGTCCTAAACTCCCGGCCCTCTCAGACTTTATGGAGGAGGGGAAATGGTGTCTTGGGCCCGATTCCGGGCTTGACTTCACATAAAATAAAAAGCACTTTGTAAATCAAAGCAATCTCTGGAGAACAGATATGACCCGTACGCCGAGCCTTGCCGATGACCTGAACTACATTCGCGACCTGGCGGAAGCGGGCCAGAAAGCGCCGCTCCTGGGCGGGCGGTTCCTGGCGATGTGGGGCGGGCTCGTATCGCTTGCCTATCTGGGGCACTTCCTGATTGCCACCGGCGCCTTCCAGCTGGACGGTATGGCTTATCTTTATCTCTGGATCGCGTTTGGTTTGCTCGGCGGGATCGGCCAGTTCCTGCTCGTCTCCGGCGTGCGCGGCAAGGCAGGGCAGGCCTCGGCCGGCAATCGGGTGCAGGCGGTGCTCTGGACCACGTCCGGCATATTTCTCTCGGTCTATTTCCTTGGCCTGATTGCCCGCATGTTGCTGACCGGTGAAGGGGTGGAGGGCTTCTACTGGTCGGTTCCGATGGTGCTCGGGCTCTATGGCATCGGCCAATTCGTGACCGGGGAGATCTCCGGGCAGACGGCCCTGAAATTTGCCGGGATCGCGGCGTTTGCCGGTGTTCTGGCGGCAGTCTTCCTGACGGGCACGGAATACATCTGGCTGGTTGGCGCGGTCTCTGCTTTCCTCGCGGTTTGCGTTCCGGGGCTCCTGATGATGCGGGCTGAGCCCTCCGAGACGGTTTGAGCGACGGGAAGGATACGCCATGAGCGACGACAATCCCTTCGACCATAATGACATTGATGACGTGATCCACGGGCGCCTGCGCCTTGGCGTGATGGCCTACCTGTCGACCGCCAGCCCGGCGGTGTTCGGGGAGCTGCGCGACAAGGTTGGAGCGACGGATGGGAACCTCTCCACGCATCTCAAGAAGCTGGAAGAGGCAGGCTATGTGACGCAGGAGAAGCGCTTTGTCGGCAAGAAGCCGCAGACGCGCGTGTTCCTGACAGACGCAGGCCGCAAGGCCTGGCTCGCATGGCTGGCGCGGATGGATGCGATCATGCGGCCGGCCGAATAGGCTGCACGCAAAAGACATCCGGGCTCACGCGGCGTTGATTTGAACCGATGAGGCCCCTGTGGCGTATAGCGACACATGAGACAGCCCCTGTTTACCCGCCGCCTGTTCCTTGCCTCCAGCGCGCTCGGCCTTGCCGCCTGCACGGCGGCTTCGGCCAAGGACCTTCCGAAGTCCCCCGTCAGCACAAGCTATGATGATGATGATTGGCGCAATCTCAGCGATGCGGACTGGAAGGCGCGCCTGTCTCCGGCCGCCTACGCCGTACTGCGCGAGCATGACACTGAGCGGGCGTTTACCTCGCCGCTCGACCGGGAAACACGGACGGGTGTCTATCATTGCGCAGGCTGTGACCTGGCATTGTTTTCTTCCGATACAAAGTTTGACTCTGGAACCGGCTGGCCGAGCTTCTGGGAGCCTTTGCCAGGCGTGATGGGAACGAGCGTTGACCGGCTTCTGTTCTATCCGCGAACGGAATATCACTGCGCGCGATGCCTTGGCCACCAAGGGCATGTGTTTGATGACGGCCCGGCGCCGACCGGCCAGCGCTGGTGCAACAACGGCGTGGCGCTGGCATTCAAGGCGGCCTGAGACCGGCCTCAAAGGCGGTTATGAAAAGCCCCTCTCTCGATACCGGGAGAGGGGCTTTCCTTTGTCAGTAGAAGATTGCCGCGGCGAAGAAGGCGAAGAATGCTCCGATCACAAAGAGTGCGACGCTCAGCCCCCAGACAATCCAGCTGACGCTCCGGGCCCGGGCACAGGCGGCCGCCTGGGCCCTGTCGGCCGGGCAGGGGAGATTGCGGGCGTGCCATTGCCAGGCGCCGCTGGCGATCAGCAGCGCGCCAGCGAAGGCGAACACCAGTTCCTTGTTCTTTCCGAGCCAGGTGATCTGCGGTACCGTCTCGACGAGACCCGCCATTACCGCGCCTGCCCCGAGGCTCACGAGCAGGGCGGGCAGGGCGCAGCAGATCAGTGTGCCGGTCGAGGTGAACAGCGTCAGGAAGGCCGGCAGGGTGCTGGGCGGACGGATTTCATCGGTGTCTGTCATTCGGCTGCCTCCCGCTCGATTGAGGTCAGGGAATAGCCCGATTTGCGGATCAGTTTTTCGATGGCGGCGTCATCCATGGTCTGGCCGGGGTTCATCGAAATATGCACTTCGCCGCTGTCGAGATCGACATGTACGCCTTTGACGGCGGCTTCCTTCTTGAAGACTTTCTGGATGGACTGGGCGCAGAAGTCACAGACGAGGCCGTTGACATAGGCAGTAACGAATTCGCCTTTGGCCTTGCTGGCGGTGGCCGGTGTTTCCGGGGCGGCGAGCGCGGGGCCGGCGGCCGTCATTGTAAGGGCAGCGGCGAGGGCGAGGGTTTTGAAGAGGTTCATGTCGGATTTCCTTTAGAAACGATAGATCCAGTTGAGGAGGAAGCGGTCTTCTTCCAGCGTGTAGCCTGCCTCGACGAGGACCGGGCCGGTGAAGAGGCGCAGGAGCGGGGTGACCTGGACGGGATTGTCCGCCTCAGGATGGTGTTCCACCTGAAGCATGGCCCAGGTGTGGAGGTCGCCATAGCCGGCCACATAAGGGGCAAGGCCGAACCGAGCGGCATGAGAGACAGATTGGTCTGTGCCATAATCCCGGGCGCGCACGTCATAGGAGACGAAGACGCGCCGGGTTTCCCAGTCTGCTGCGAGGCCGGCAAGGCCGGCGGCGCGCTGGCCGCCCCCGTCATAGGGATCGGCGGCGCCTGCGCCGAGCTTCAGGTAGAGGTTGCCCTGGCTCTTGGGCGCGTTCCAGCGCTTGACCAGGCGGTTGTACTGAAGGCCGGTGAAGACCGTGTCCATGTCCCAGTTGTTCTCGGTATAGAGACCGATCGAGTCTGTGGCGGTGGGCGAGTAGTGCAGGTGCAGGGAGGAATACATCCCATTATTGTCCTGCATCACCGTCCAGCCGCCCGCATACGACACGGGCCGGGCGCTCGCAGGCGCTGCGAGGGCCGCAAGGGCGAGCCCCGCAGCAATGAATTTGGATGGCATGAGCCGATTGTCCTGTCTGTTGATTGATCCAGTGGCGGATTATCGACAGGTCAGGCTTTCGGGGGCGGGGGCTCGGGGATTAGGGTGCGCGAGGGGGCGCTGTCGCCAGGTGGGAAGCTGGCGGGGAGGATGAAGTGCACGGTGGCTGCGTCCGGCATTTCGGGCGCGGGGAGAGCGGCGAGGACGGCAGGGCAGCAGCAGGCAGCATCTGTGGCCATGGCCTCTTCCGGGGAATCGCCGGGTGTCTGGGCCGGGGCTGCGTCCGCCATCATGTCGCAATGGGCGTGGGCGTCATCCGAATCAATTTCTGTTGCGGCGTGCGTCACCTCGTCCTGCATGTGGCAGGGGCTGGCATGGGCGCCAAGGCCGCCAGCGATCATCAGCCACAGGCTGAGGGAGAGAAGAAGCGCGCGTTTCAGCATTCAGCCTCAACATGGGGCGCCGGAAGCGCAGCGTCAAATAAACTTACTGTGCGGTCCAGCCGCCATCGATGGAGAGGTCCGCGCCGTTGATCTGGGCGGCGGCGGGCGAGCAGAGGAAGCTGGCGAAGGCAGCGACTTCTTCGGCGGTGACGAATTCCTTTGTCGGCTGGGCGGCGAGGAGGACATCGGTTTTTACCTGTTCCTCGGTCATGCCGCGGGCCTTGGCGGTGTCGGCGATCTGGCCTTCGACCAGGGGGGTGAAGACATAGCCCGGACAGATGGTGTTGCAGCGCACACCGTGGACAGCGCTCTCCAGGGCGGTGGTCTTGGTGAGGCCGGAGAGGCCGTGCTTGGCGGCGACATAGGCGGATTTGAAGGGCGAGGCGACCTTGGCATGGGCCGAGCCCATATTGATGATGCGGCCCCATTTTTTCGATTTCATGTGGGGCAGGGCAAGGCGGGTAGTGTGGAAGGCGGCTGACAGGTTCAGCGCGATGATGAGGTTCCACTTGTCGACCGGGAATTCGTCGATGGGGGCAACGAACTGCGTGCCGGCATTGTTCACGAGGATGTCGATGCCGCCGAAAGTACAGGCAGCTTCGGCCATCATGGCCTCGATGGCGTCGGGCTTTGTGAGGTCGGCGCCGGTGAAGGCTGCTTTTACTTTATGATCCTTTTCAATACCCGCGCGAACTGCCTCGATCTCCTTTGCGTCACCGAAACCGTTAAGGACGATGTTAGCGCCGTCGGCTGCCAGTTGCAGCGCGATGGCCTTTCCGATGCCGCTGGTGGAGCCTGTGATAAGGGCGGTCTTTCCGGCGAGCATGGTCCTGTCTCCTTGAGGCGCCGGGACGCACTGGATAGGGTCGGGTGGTGGTTTCCAGATGCGGGGGGTAGACCCGCCAGCGAGGATAAACAAGGGTGATACTGGGAGAACTGAGCGCTTTTGATGCAGCCTTTCCGCGCTTCCTTTTGTCAACAGGGATGGCGGCTGTGATGCTTCTGGTGGCCTCCACCGTCTATGTCCTGCTCACACCGTGGAAGGAACTTGCCCTCGTCAAGGATGGCAACGCTTCGGCTGGTGTGGCGCTGGGCGGGGCGATCGGGGGGCTGGCCATTCCGATCGCGTCAACGCTGGCGTCTTCTGTCTCGCTGCCCGAGCTTGTGCTGTGGGGCGCCATTGCGCTGCTCATGCAACTCATTACCTACCGTCTAGTGGACCTTATCCTGCGGGGCATCCCGCGCCGCATCTCGGACGACGAGATGGGCGCTGCGGTGGTCCTGGCAGCTGCAAAACTCGGCACAGGGCTGATCTTTGCGGCAGGGCTGTGGGATCCGGTGTTGCAAAGGGTCTGACAGATGCGTGGCTTCGACTGGGTGATTTATGCGGCCGCCCTCGGCTTCATCCTCCTGGTCGTATTCTCGCTGGCGCCTGAAGCCGAGGCGCCAGCGCCGCCGCCGCCTTCGGAAATTGCCGAGGAAATGGGGCCGTTGTTGCCTGACCCCTCGCCGCTGGACGAGCTGGTGGTTGTGCAAGCCGGCCCGCCCAAGAACGGGGTGGGGACCGCTTTTGCCGTCAATTCGCGAGGCGACTGGCTGACCGCGCGCCATGTTGTGGATGGCTGCGCCAAGGTGAGCCTTGAAGTGGCGCCCGGAAATTATGTTCCGGTGGCGCGGATCGCGCTCGATGACGGCCATGACCTTGCGCTGCTCTCAACCGGGCGGAGCCCCAATCCGGTCACCCTGGATCTCGCCTCACCGATGTTCCTCGGCAGCGAGGGCTACCTGGTCGGGTTCCCGCAGGGGCAGCCAGGTGAACTCGCCGGCAAGCTGGTCGGTCGCTCGCGCCTCGTCACGCGCGGGACGCGGGAAGCGGATATGCCGATCCTGGCCTGGGCAGAAATCGGCCGCACCGAAGGGCTAAGCGGCACCTTGGGCGGCATTTCAGGCGGGCCGATCTTCAGCAAGGACGGGGCGGTGCGCGGCGTGATCGTGGCCGAAAGCCCGCGGCGGGGCCGGATCTACACCACAGCGCCGCAATCGGTGGAGGCATTCCTGACCAGCATCGGCGTTGCCCGCGAGGCGGGGCCAGCAGGAACCTTCGGGATGCGCGACTATGGCGCGGCATCAGACACCGCCCGGCGGCGCTTGCAGGTGGTCAAGGTAATGTGCGAGGTGGGCACATGACTGATTTTGCAGCCAGGCTCATCAACGGCACACGGAAATTTGGCCCGCTCTGTGTGGGGATTGATCCCCATCCGGGCCTGATCCCGGATATTTTAGGTGGCGATACGCCTGAAGGCGTCTGGAAATGGTCGCAGGCGATCATCGAGGCGGCTGCCGGCAAGGTGGCGGTGGTCAAACCCCAGGTCAGCCTGTTCGAGCGGCATGGCCCCGAAGGCATGGCGGCGCTTCAGGCGGCGGCAAAGGCTGCGCGCGCGGCCGGGCTGATCGTGCTGATGGACGCCAAGCGCGGGGACATCGGCAGCACGGCGGAAGGCTACGCGCAGGCCTATCTGTCGCCTGGCGCGCCGTTTGAAGGCGACGCGCTGACGGTGAACCCCTATATGGGGCTCGATACGCTGGAGCCTTATGCAAAGCTCGCCAAGACCCATGGCAAGGGCGTGATCGTACTGGTGCGCACTTCCAATCCCGGGGCTGCCGATTTCCAGTCGCGGATCATGGGCGGGGCGCCGCTCTATGTGCGCGTGGCCGAAGCGCTTGGCCCCTTGACCGAGCGCCTGATGAGCCCGTGTGGCTGGTCGAGCCTGATGATGGTGATTGGCGCAACCGCGCCCGAAGAAGCCCGCGCTGTGCGCGCGCTGGCGCCCAAGGCGCTGTTCCTGGTGCCTGGCTATGGCGCGCAGGGGGCTGCCGCTTCTGAGGCCTGCTCCGGCCTCGTGAACGGGGAGGGCGGGGTGGTGAGCGCGTCACGGTCAGTCAATTTTCCGAAGGCGGCGGCCAGCGCCGGCGACAAGGCAAGCTGGCGCCAGGCCATCGAGGACGCGATCCTTGAGGCGCGCGACGAGCTCCGGCTGGCGGCCATCGCCTGAGGCAGGCCGCTCCCGCCGCGTCATGGCTCGACTTTACACCACAAGCAGATAGTCTCCCGGCAAATTGACCCTGCGCGCGTGGGCGCGGCAGGGCGAAGTCTGGGAGGATTAGCGTGAGCAAGTTTGTGATGGCCCGCCGGGCCAGCCCCGTGATGGCAGGCGCCCTGGCGGCACTGATACTGGTGGCCTGCGGGCAGGGGCAGGTGCAGAAGGCAGAGCCGCGCGGCTTTGCGGCGGTGGATACCGCGCGTATTTCAACCGAGAGCGCGGGCCATGAGTGGCTGACCTATGGCGGCACTTATGACGAGCAGCGCCATTCCAAGCTGACCGCCATCAACACGGAAAATGTCGGCGAGCTGGGCGTTGCCTGGACGTATGACCTAGCGACCAATCGCGGCGTTGAATCCACCCCCATCGTGGTCGACGGGGTTATGTATGTCACTTCCGCCTGGTCGGTGGTCTATGCGCTGGACGCCAAGACCGGCGAGGAGAAGTGGGTATATGATCCGCAGGCGGATCGCGCCGTGGGCGTGAAGGCCTGCTGCGATGTCGTCAACCGGGGCGTGGCGGTCTATGACGGCAAGGTGTATGTTGGTGTGATCGACGGGCGGCTTGAAGCGCTCAACGCTGAAACCGGGCAGGTCATCTGGAGCAAGGTGACCGTGGACCAGGAAAAGCCCTACACGATCACCGGCGCGCCGCGTGTGGTGAACGGCAAGGTGCTTATCGGCAATGGCGGGGCAGAACTCGGTGTGCGCGGCTATCTCTCCGCCTACGACACAAGTTCGGGTGATCTGGTGTGGCGGTTCTATACCGTTCCCAATCCAAACAAGCAGCCGGACGGCGCGGCGTCGGATGATGCGTTCGTAAAGGTCGGCAACGTGACGTGGGGCGATGAAGGCGCCTGGACGACAGATGGCGGCGGCGGCACAGTCTGGGATTCGATCGTTTATGATGAGGTGAACAACCAGATCATCTTCGGCGTCGGCAATGGCTCGCCCTGGAACCGCACGTTCCGCGATCCTTCGGCCGGGGATAACCTTTTCCTCTCTTCCATCGTGGCGGTGGACTTGGAGACCGGCGCCTACAAATGGCACTTCCAGACGACGCCGGGGGATAACTGGGACTATACCGCAACGCAGACGATCATCCTGGCGGACCTGCCGCTCGGCGAGGGCGGCGCTTCACGCCGTGTTGCGCTGCAGGCGCCCAAGAACGGCTTCTTCTATGTGATCGATGCGGCAACCGGCGAGTATATTTCGGGCGACGCCTACGTGCCGACGAACTGGGCGACAGGCCTTGATGAAAACGGCCGGCCGATCGAAGTGCCCGAGGCGCGCTACACCAAGCAGCCCTTCGAGCAGACGCCGGGACCGCTGGGCGGCCATAACTGGCACCCGATGGCGTTCAACCCGGATGTGGGCCTAGCGTATATTCCGGCCCAGGAAATTCCGCAGGCATATGCGGAAGATCCGCGTTTCCTCTCTCGCCCTGTCGGCTGGAATACCGGGATCGATTTCTCGGCCGGGGTTCCCCCGATTGCGCCACCGGAAGTGGTGAAGTTCCTGCGCGCGAGCCTGAAGGGACGCCTGATTGCGTGGGACCCGATTGCCCGGGCGCCGCGCTGGAGTGTGGAGCATGAAAACGCCTGGAATGGCGGCGTCCTGTCGACGGCTGGCGGGATTGTCTTCCAGGGCAAGCTAAACGGCGAGTTTGTCGCCTATGACGCCGCCACCGGCAACAAGCTGTGGAGTCATGACCTTAAATCCGGCGGGGCATCCGGTCCGGGGACGTACATGATCGACGGCGAGCAGTATGTCACGATCACCACCGGCTGGGGTTCTGCCTTCGCGCTGGCGGCGGGTTTTGCCTATGACGAGAAGGTTGAGTCCACGGTCGGCAAGGTCGTGACCTTCAAGCTTGGCGCGACCGGTGAGATTGCCGATTCAGGACTGCCGCCGATTGACGCGACACCTAAGGCCGAAGCGTTCGGCTCGATGGCGCTGATCGCGGAAGGCACGGTGCACTATGCGCGCAACTGCGCAGTGTGCCACGGCCCGCTGGGCGTATCTTCCGGCGTGCTGCCGGACCTGCGCTGGTCGGCGATCACCGCCAATCCCGACGCCTGGAAGGGCGTGGTGCTGGAGGGCAACCTCGCTGCAAATGGCATGGTCTCGTTTGCCGACTATATCACGCCGGACGAGTCCGAGGCGATCCGCGCCTATGTGCTGACACAGGCACATGCGGCCGCCGCCCCCGCAGAGCAACCCACCCCCTGACGCGCAGTAGGAGGGCGGGGCCGGAGAGTGCTCCGGCTGCGGAGCAAGAGCCCCGGAAGGGGCCGGCGCTAATAGCTTAACCGCGCAACTGGCCGTTCGACCGGCTGGTTGCGCTGGTCTCCTCGATTGGCTTGTTGGCAGCGAAGGGCGCGTCGAGCCGGGGTCGATCTGGTTGAAGGCGGTTGAGGCAAACCGTCTCCTGCAGGCCGCGCCGGAATGAGCAGGGCGGGCACCTTATCCGTAACCTTACAGAATTGGTCATGGCGCGCGCGGCTCAGCGGGATTAGAGTGGCAGGATGCATATCGTCTTTGCCGCTCTTGCGATCCTTACTGCAGTTGCCGTGTGGGCCTGGCGCCTTCGGATGGCGCGGCGTGGCCTGGATGAACTGAGCGAGGTGGCCAAGACGGTTGCCAATGCGCCCCGGCGGCTTGCCTTCAAATGGCGCGCCGGAAAGGGCGGGGTGGAGCTGATTGAGGATCCGCGCGAGGCGGCCGCTATCATGATGATGATGATGGCGCTGGCGCGCGGTGGGCCGCTCAGCCCTCATCAGGCCGACACGATTGAGGAAGAGATCAAGACCCATTTCGGTTTTTCAGATCCCGAAGCCGAAGATCTCGCCGCGCATGCGGCCTGGGTGGCGGGCAGCCAGCTGCCGGGCGAGGAGCAGATGCGCCGGCTCAGCCGACTGGTCGTGAATGCGCCCCAGCTGAGCGCCAAGGAAGTGGTCGATCTCGACACGATGCTGGAGGCGGTCTCGGAAGCCGAGGGGTTGCCGACCCGGGCGCAGTTGGCGCTGCTGCAGATCTACCGGGATATGGCGGGCCTGAAGACTTGAGACGCAGAGCGCCCTGAGGTTGCAGGGATTGCCTGTTGCATTGCCGCATTCGGGCATTAACCCTCATTGGCATGCAGAACGTGTTGCCAAAAGAGTATCTCGCCAAAGCCCGGTCCGAGGCTTGGGTAAACTTTTCCGTGCTGCGGCATGGCCGGTTTGACGGATTCCTTGTCACCTCGAAGAATTCCGGCACGCACTGGATGATGTACATGCTGTCGGTGGCGCTCGCCGATACATACGGCATCGCGCGGCCGAAGTACTACTCTGAGAATGCGCTGCGCCCGTATATCGGCTTTCCGACAGACAAGCCGGTGCATCCGCAGCTGCCGCGCCTTGCGCGGAGCCACACGATCCCGCACCGGCTGGCCGACTGGGGCTGGGCGCGTTCGCTGGCGGGCTTGCCCAACTATGCACTCGGCATTCGCCATCCGATGTCGATCCTCGCCTCCCATCACGCCAAATGGGAATACGATATCCAGGTCAGCTGGACCGAATACCTGAAGGGCGATCCAGGCGGCAGCCGGTTCCGCTGCGACCTCTACTGGCTGGCGCGTTTCTGGAACCGCTGGGGCGATATCGAGGCGACTTATCCGGATAGCATCCTGCGGGTGCAGTATGAGGAAACCCAGCGCGATCCGCGCGCGACGCTTGAAAAGATTGCTGCCCATTGGGGCATCACGCTTAAGCCCGAAGCGATCGAGGCGGCGCTGTTTGCCGGCACCAAGGAAGAGATGGCCAAGAAGACTGACCCCAACGGGGAACCGAATGTGGTCCAGAACCGAAAACAGTCACTCGAGGCGCTGTTTTCAGATGAGGCTATGGACATCTATGCCGATCATGTCCGCGCCTTGTTCCGGCATGATCTTGGCTATGACCTTCTCAGGCCTCCGGCTTGAAATAGCCGCTTGAGCGGCCTTCCGGGCCATAGCTTATCCACCAGGGCTCAGCCTTGGCCTCTTTTTCCAATGTCCTGAAAAGCGGGTCTTCCAGGACCGCAGCGGCGTATTCTGCTGCGGCGCCTTCTAGCGGCAGGCCATAGGTGCGGAAGCGGGTGACGACGGGCGTGTAGAACGCGTCGGCGCCTGACCAGGCACCTAAGAGGAAGGGGCCGGGTTCGGCAGTGTTCCGCCCATGGGTCTCGCGCAGCTGTGACCACATCTGCTGGATGCGGGCGATGTCGGCTTCCAGCGCGGAGGTCATGGGTGGGGCGGGCGCTCTGCCGCGAACATCCATCGAGCACGCCTGACGCAGGGCGGCGAAACCGGCATGCATTTCGGAGGAAACCGCGCGCGCGATAGCGCGGCGGGCGGCGTCTTTCGGCCAGATCAGGCCAGGGGCGGCCAATTCCGCGACAAATTCGGTGATGGCGAGGCTTTCCCAGATTTCCGTCCCGTCCCAAATCAGCAGGGGCACCTTGGCGGTGGGGCTGATCTGCCTGAGGCGAGTGGTCGTCTCGGGAAAGTCGAGCGGGATGATTTCCTCCTCGATCCCCAGACCCGCCTTGCGGACCGCCAGAAGCGGGCGGATCGACCAGCTGGAATAGTTGAGATTGCCGGAAATGAACTTTCTCATGCAGGCTTTCCTTCGCCGATGGCCCAGCGGGTTTCGTTGATCCGGACATCCCCGAATACGCCCGCTTTCGTGTAGGGGTCCTCAGCATGGAGATCGCGGGCCGCTTCAATGCTTTCGGCGGCAATCAGGAAGACCGAGCCGATCATCTTTCCCTCTTCACTGAGCAGGGGGCCGGCCATGCGGCAGGCCTCCCCGATGCTGGCAGCCCATTCCAGATGGGCCGGCCGGGTGGCAGCGCGGCGCTCGGCCCCATCGGTCTCATTGTCGAGGCAGTGCAGGCAGAATAGCGGCATGGCGGGCATTTCCCTGTTGATCAGACGCCGCTATGGCACAGTCCTGCGGGGAGTGTCATCGACCTTTTGGGAAAGCCCGTGCCACCGGCCGAATGTCCGCTAGGCGACACAAATTGGTGATTGAACGCTGTATTGATCGTTCAGCAATTTGCTGTACACTGGCGCGATGACCCAGATGGACGACACCCGCAAAATGATCCTCCACGCAGCCGTGGAGCGCATCCTTCATTACGGCTACTCAAAGACAACGATGGCGGAGATTGCCAAGGACTGCAACATGTCCGCCGGCAACATCTACCGCTTCTTTGCGTCGAAGCTGGATATTGCCGAGGCGATGGCCCGGAAGTTCAATGAAGAGGCCTACGAGACCTTTTCGGTGATTGCGGCGCGCAAGGTTTCTGCAGGAGACCGACTACGCGAGATATTCCATTACGAACTCGCCCGCACCTATTCGGCAATCGACGAGGACGCAAAGATCCTTGAAGTGGCCGAGGTGCTCTCCGACGAGCGCCCGCTCTACATGAATGACAAGCTGGCGACCGAGCGCATCTATCTGGTGCAGATCCTCAATGACGGCGTGGCATCCGGCGAGTTCCGCAAGATAGCGAACCCTGAAGAGGTCGCCGAGATGTGGCAGTCGGCGCTGATGAAGTTCCGCTTCCCGCAGCTGTTTTCAAAGCTCACCCTGCCGAAGCTACAGCGGGAGCTGGACGGCGTCATGGACCTGCTGCTGGCCGGTTTGTCTCCCGGCGCAACCACCCCGGCGCCCTGGGACGGCGTGACGGCGGCGACTGATACGCACTGCCCGGTAACGGGCGAATTGCTGCCGGTGAAGAAGCTAAACGCTGATCATTGAACGAAATCGAATTTATTCATTGATTATCCCTCAATGGAATGCTATAGGAGGTTCATGGGCGGCGGTGGTCGCTGCCCTCTACCATCGAAAGCACCCTCCCATGTCTTCTTCGTCCCAGGAAAACCGTCAGGCCCTAATGTCCTTCCTTGCGGCCATTCCCGCGACCGCCCTTGTCATGTGGGCGACGCTGCAGCTGGCATATTTCGTCGGTTGAGACTGCCTCGGATCGAGGCTTCGCCGCGGGCATTTCCCCTGCCGCGCAGGCACGAGCCAGGCGTCGGGGTTTCCTCCCACCCGCCGCCTCGCGAAACGGGCGCCTCCCAGACAGGCGCCCGTATTTTTTTGATCTGAAGTCAAGGAAGTCAGGCCTTGGCGCCGCGCCGCCCGGCGCCGAACACCGGGTCGGCCTTGGCAGAGGCTTCATCCAGCGGCCAGCGCGGCCGCGCCCCGGAGACGAGCCCGTCTGCGTCGCCAAGACCGGCAGCGAGATGCTCGGCCCCGGCGAGGGCAATCATTGCGGCATTGTCCGTGCAGTGGCGCAGGGGCGGGGCGATCAGGCGCGCGTCCTGAGCTTGTGCGGCAGTTTCCAGCGCGGCGCGGATCGCCTTGTTCGAGGCCACCCCGCCTGCCACGACGAGGCGTTTGTCGCCTGTGCCCGCGTCAAAACTCTCCAGCGCGCGGCCGGTCTTCTCCGCCAGCACATCGCAGATGGCGGCCTGGAAGCTGGCGCAGATATCGGCCTTTTCCACGTCCGTGCCGGCGTTTGCCGCCGCGCGAGCCACGGCTGTCTTGAGGCCGGCAAAGCTCATGTCGAGGCCGGGACGGCTGAGCAGAGGACGGGGAAAGTCATGGGCCTGCGGGTTGCCGCTGCGCGCCATCGCTTCCACCGCCGGGCCGCCGGGAAAGCCGAGACTGAGGAGCTTGGCCACCTTGTCGAAGGCTTCGCCGACGGCGTCGTCAATGGTGGAGCCGAGACGGCGGTAGTCGCCGAGACCGCGCACATCGAGGAACTGGCAATGCCCGCCTGAGACGAGCAGCAGGAGGTAAGGGAAGGGACAGTCTTGGCTGAGACGCGGTGAGAGGGCGTGGCCTTCCAGATGGTTGACAGGGATGAAGGGTTTGCCGGCGGCCTGGGCGATGGCCTTGCCGGTCATCAGGCCGACGAGCACGCCGCCGATCAGGCCGGGACCGGCCGTGGCGGCGACGCCGTCAAGATCGGCGTAGGAAAGGCCCGAGGCATTCATGGCGGCAGCAACGGTGAGGTCGGCGAGCTCAGCATGGGCGCGCGCGGCAATTTCCGGCACGACACCGAGATAGGGCGCATGTTCGGCGAGCTGCGTGCGGATGACATCGGAGAGGAGCGTCGCGCAGCCATCCTCATAACGCAGCACGGCGGCGGCGGTCTCGTCGCAGCTCGTCTCGATGCCGAGGATTGTCAGGGGCTTGCTCATCGCCCGCATATAGCGGGGCAGCGCCCCGGATAGAAGCGGCTAAGTCAGGGCGCCTCGGGCTTGGGCGGGCTGGTGAACTCCGCGTCGATCCAGAATTTCACCTCATCGCTGACGCCCATCTTCGAGCCTTCCGGCGGCAGGCCAGAGTTCATGCCGAAGGCCGAGCGGCTGAGGCGGCCCGAAGCGTGGAGGCCCGCGCGCGCATGGCGGGATCTTTTCGCGGTCAGGCCTGGTTTTGTGCACGCTTCGGCACGCTGTGGCCAGCCGGACGGATCGTTGAAATTTCACCGAACCCGCAAACGCTCTGTGAGGCTCTTGCTGGCAGGCTTTTCGGACTCGGCGGGGGAGGCGTATCCGATGGCGCGCAAAAGCTCGGTTCTGGAATTCCGGCGGCAAAGGCGGCGGTTTGTTGCGCCCGGTCCGGTGCGCGGTAACAAGCTGAGGTTCTCCCGAAAGGGGGGCGCTCGGGCGCGCGTGATCGGGCCAGCGGGTGGACTGGCGATCTGCACAGCGATCTGCCTGCTGCTGTTTGCGTGTGTCATGTTCTGGGATGCCCGGACGGCACCTGGAAAGTCAGACTTGCATGCTGCCGCTCCCGTTCAGATCGCTCCGGGCCAGGGCGCGCGAGATCGTCAGCACACCTCAAACAGCGCAAGTTTGCCCGTCGCTTTTGTACGGGAAACGGACCTGCGAGCGCCGGTGAGTATCCGGTGGGTGGACGGCGACAGTGGTTGGATAAACGGCCGCGCGTTCCGGCTGTATGGGGTCGATGCTCCGGAAGGATCGCCTTCGCGTGCAGACTGTCAGGCGGAGCGGGCACGGTCTGCGCAGGCAAAGGATGCTGCCCGGGCTTTGACCAATGCCGGGACCGTAGAAGTCCGGGGCTCCATGGGGACGGACAAGTATGGCCGGGACCTTCTGCTGCTGACGGTCGATGGCAAGGATGTTGCTGGATCCCTCGTTGGGCGCGGACACCTACAGTACTGGGCCTACGAGGCCGGGCAGGACAAGCCGGACTGGTGCGGCTGAAAAAATCCGCCTGAGGATTGTAAGAAACCGCGCTGCTGCCAGACTGTCCTGTCATGAAGACGGTGCCCGATCAGGATCAGCGTTACATTGAAGCGGCGCAGGCGCATGGCGCGGCGCTGCAGAGGCTCGCGCGCGCGATGGAGGCCAATCCGGAGCGGCGGCGGGACCTGTTGCAGGAAATGCATGTGGCGCTTTGGCAGAGCCTCGCGAAGTTTGACGGTCGGTGCAGCCTCAAGACCTGGGTTTACCGGGTGGGGCACAATGTGGCCTCGACCCATGTGGGCCGAGAGATCCGGCGCAATCGCGGGCTGGTGGGCGAGGAGGCCATTGCGCCCGTCGCCTCGCCGGACAATCCGGCCTCGGACTATGAGCGGGAGGACGCGCTGGAACGCCTCAACGCCTGGATCCGGGCGCTGAAGCCTGCCGACCGGCAGGTGATGACGCTCTATCTGGAAGAGCTTGATGCGCTCTCGATCGCGGAAATTACCGGCTTCACGCCGGGCGCGGTGATGACGCGCATCTCGCGCCTCAAGGCGCGGCTGGCACAAGATTTCAGGGAGAAAGCCGATGTCTGATCGTTCCCCGGACCAAGACCCGATCCGCACGCTGTGGCGGGAGCAGGCAGCCGATGGCTATGTCATGCCGGTTGAAGAGGTGCGGCGCAAGGCAGGCGCGTTCCAGTCCCGTATCCGTACACGAAACATCACTGAGTATGCTGCTTCGATTTTCGTGCTGATCGCGTTTGGCGGAATTGCGCTCACCGTGCCCGACTGGGGCGTGCGGGCCGGGGCGGCGCTCATCATGCTCGCAACGCTCTATGTGGTCTGGAAACTGCACACGATGGCGCGCGCCGCGGGGGCGGGCCAGATCGACGCCGCGCTCAGCCTGACGGACTTTCACAAGGGCGAGCTGCTGCGCCAGCGCGCCGCGCTTTCGACAGTGTGGCGCTGGTATCTGATGCCGTTCGTGCCGGGAATGGTCGTCTTCCTCTCCGCGGTGAGCTTTTCGCCTGACAATCCTGCGCCGCTCGCGCTCAAGATGGCCGTGTTCCTCTTCAGCCTCGGCATTGTGGGCGCCCTCTTTGCCGGGATCGTCTGGCTCAACAGGCGCGCCGTGAAGGCGCTGGACGCGGAGATTGCGGTATTTGAAGAATGAGCCGCTTGCCGTTTCCCGGTTCCGGGAAGCGGCAAGCGAGAGATCAATCCCCATCCATCCGAAGCGCTGCCACGAAGGCTTCCTGCGGGATTTCCACCTTGCCGAACTGGCGCATGCGTTTCTTGCCAGCAGCCTGTTTGTCGAGGAGTTTGCGTTTACGGGTGGCGTCGCCGCCATAGCATTTGGCGGTGACGTCTTTCCTCATGGCACTGATGGTTTCGCGCGCCACGACCCGCCCGCCAATGGCCGCCTGGATCGGGATCTTGAACATCTGGCGCGGGATCAGTTCCTTGAGGCGTTCGCACATCTGGCGGCCGCGGCTTTCCGCGCGGTCGCGGTGGACGAGCATGGCGAGCGCGTCGACGGGCTCTTCATTGACGAGGATCTGCAGCTTGACGAGGTTTTCGGCGCGGTGGCCGATGAGGGTGTAGTCAAAGCTTGCATAGCCGCGCGAGATGGATTTCAGGCGGTCGTAAAAGTCGAACACCACCTCGTTGAGGGGCAGTTCGTATTTTACACACGCCCGTCCGCCGACATACGATAGCTCGGTCTGGATACCGCGGCGGTCCTGGCAGAGTTTCAGGATCGAGCCGAGATATTCGTCCGGGGTGTAGATGGTCGCGGCAATCCAGGGCTCGCGGATTTCCGAGATACGGACAACATCGGGCATGTCTGCCGGGTTGTGCAGTTCGATCTCGGTGCCGTCGGTCATCGACATTTCATAGACAACGCTCGGGGCGGTCGCGATGAGGTCGAGGTCAAACTCGCGGGAGAGGCGTTCCTGGATGATTTCGAGGTGAAGCAGGCCAAGGAAGCCGCAGCGGAAGCCCATGCCGAGCGCGGCTGAGGTTTCCATCTCCCAGGTGAACGACGCATCATTGAGGCGCAGCTTGCCCATCGCGGCGCGCAGGTCGTCAAAATCGCCCGCATCCATCGGGAAGAGGCCGCAGAAGACGACCGGCTGGACATCCTTATAGCCGGGCAGGGCCTTTTCGGTGGGGCGTTTGTCTTCGGTGATCGTGTCACCGATCGAGCAATCGCCGACTTCCTTGATCGAGGCGACGAAATAGCCGACCTCGCCGGGGCCGAGCGCGTCGGTTTCTGTGAGCTTGGGATTGAAGGTGCCGACCTTGTCGATCTCGTAGACCCCGCCGGTGCGCATCATCCGGATGACCTGCTTCTTCTTCAGCACGCCCTCATGCACGCGCACGATGACGACGACGCCGAGATAGGGGTCGTAATACGCGTCCACCAGCGCCGCCTTGAGGGGCGAAGCCTGATCGCCGCCTTTGGGCGGGGGCAGGCGGGTGACGATGGCTTCCAGCACATCGGGAATGCCAAGTCCGGTCTTGGCCGAAATCTGCACCGCGTCGGAGGCGTCGAGACCGATGATCTCCTCGATCTGCTCCTTCACCCGGTCGACATCGGCCGCCGGCAGGTCGATCTTGTTGAGAACGGGGACGATCTCATGGTTCTGGTCGATGGCCTGATAGACGTTGGCGAGCGTCTGGGCCTCCACGCCCTGGGAGGCGTCCACCACCAGCAGCGAGCCTTCACAGGCGGCCAGGCACCGGGAGACTTCATAGGCGAAGTCAACGTGTCCGGGGGTGTCCATGAGGTTGAGCGTATAGGTCTCGCCGTCGGCCGCCGTGTAGGCGAGGCGTACGGTCTGGGCCTTGATGGTGATGCCCCGTTCTTTCTCGATATCCATCGAGTCGAGCACCTGTTCACTCATTTCACGGTCGGTGAGACCCCCGCAGGCCTGGATCAGGCGGTCTGCTAGGGTCGATTTCCCATGGTCGATATGGGCAATGATCGAAAAATTACGGATTTTATCGCGCGGTGTCATCGGGCGCATATAGCGGGCACTGCCGCGCTGGGAAAGTGGGGGATGGCGTGCGGTATGTGGGTCTTCGCCTTGCGAGTGCCATAAACGCTCATTAGCCTGTTGTTTCCCCTTTGGAGGATGACCCTATGGCGGACAATGCAGATCGGGGCGCCTCGTCCATTCACGTTATCGGGAGTGGCAAGGCTGTGGACCGCGCCGCCGCCAAGGATGCCAAGGTCGAGCGCCTGAACGCCCTGCATGAGGGCAACATGAAGGCGATCGAGACCCGGTATGGCGGGCGCGTGGCTGACGCCAAGGAGCATTACGACACGATCAATGGTAAATGGGATGCCATCCAGGCCGAGGTTGACCGCCAGCCTCGATATGCGCGCGCAATCTTCTACTGGCCCTTCATGCTGGGCCTAATGCTATTCGAGATTCCGGTTAATCGGCTCAGTTTCGAGCTGTTCTTCCGGGAAAGCCCGACCGTTTCGCTGGGCGTTGCCTTCCTTGTGGGGGTTATCCTCGTGACGCTCGCCCACAGGCTCGGCCTCGTGCTCTGCCGGTTTGGCTATCATGTGAAGAAAGCTGGCTGGGCCGGGCAGTTGCTGCAGGTGGTCCTGATCACAGCGATCATTCTGGCGCTGATCTATGGCGTCTCGGTGCTGCGCCAGGGCTTTCTCGACTTCGAGACACAGCCGCAGGCGAGCTTCTCCGATATGCTGGGGGGCACCGGCGCGGCGCAGATGGCCGGGGAAATGTTCAAGGCGGGCCTCGGCATTTCCGGCTGGATCTTCTTCGCCATCAATCTCGGGATCATCGCGGTCGGCCTTACGGCAGCGTATTTCTCACACGATCCGCATCCGGATTTCCAGGAGGCCGACATTGCGCTGAAGAAGGCGGAGAAGAAGCTCGCCCTGGTCAAGGGCCAGCGAGCGGACGCTGAGTCCATCGAGCAACGCCGCCACGCCAACCAGATCAACAGGGCCAGCGCCTGAACCTATGACCCGTTTCTCCGGACGCCGGCTCGCCCTGCCGGTTCTTGCCTTCACTTTCCTTGTCGCGGCCTGTTCGGGCGTGTCGGGCGAAGGCTTCGTCAACCGCACACCGGACGACTATTGCAAGCTCAGCGACCGCTCGACCCTGTTCCTAATCGACCGGACAACGACGTTTGATGCCGGTGACCAGACCGTTCTGATGGAAAGCCTTGGCGGGGTGGTGGACCGGCTTGAGACAGGAGACCGGATCATCATCGCCACGATTTCCGACCACTACTCCAAGACGCGCCGGCTTGCGGATGCCTGCAAGCCCGGCTGCCCGCAAAGCGGCGGCGTGGTCGACGAGATCATGGGCAGCTGCAGCACGATGAAGGCGAAACAAGACCAGCAGCAGTACATCAGCAGCCTCGCTGCCTCCCTGCGCGAGGTCATCAACACCGCTGAGGACGCTTCGGGCTCCGACATCATCCGCACGATCGGCCATTGGACCGGCTCGACGGAAGCTGAGCCCTATACGCGGATCATCGTCTATTCCGACATGCTGGAGAACAGCGACATGATCGCCTGGAGCAAGTTTGCCGCCCTGCCGGAAGACGAGCTGATGGGTATCGTCGCCGATCATAGGGCAGGGGCAAGGACCCCGGGAACGCTGGTTCGGGTCATCGGCTATGGCCGCCTGCACGACAAGGCGCGCTCGCCCCTGCCGGCTGAGCTTGATGCCAAGCTGCGCGGCTTCTGGAGCCGCTATTTCTCCGAAGGCGGCGGTCAGGTCGAGTTTTCGGCCCAGTCGGGCGGCTGATCCTGCCCCCATATCGTCAGCCATGCCCAGTTGCTTTCGCCGCGCGGCGAACTTAGCGATATTCCGGACAGGAACAGGAGCGTCTGATGCGATACCCGTTTGGAATGACGATGGCCGGTGCGCTTGCGTTGGGGCTTGCCGCCTGCACGCCGGTCGAGACCGAGGTTGATACCGGCAGCGTGGAGCCGTCGACTGTGGACGCAGAAACCGCCGAAACAGAGGCCGAGGAGCCGGGGATGGGTGAATATGAAATGGGCGAAATGCCCAGCGAAGAGGCCCAGACAGCTGCTGCTGATGCCGCGCAGGCAGAAGCGGAGGCCGGGGTTGTCTATGCCGGCGCCGATCGGGCGGGCGGAGAAGTGTCGTTGGCTGCAGGTGAAACCCTGCGCATCGAACTCGAGACCATTCCGACGGCGGGCTATGTCTGGCAGATCGTCGAGAAGCCGGACTTCCTGGCTGTCGCAGCAGAGAATACCCGGGCGACCAATCCGGCGCTGCAGAACCTTCCCGGCTTTACTGGTGGCAACCACTATATGAGCTTCGACCTGACGGCGTCGGGCACCGGCACAGGTGTGGTGAAGCTGACCGAAGGCCGTCCCTGGGAAACCGAGGAAGAGCCGATGGATGCCTATGAGCTGACGGTTACCGTCACGGCGGCGGAGTAGGCCGCCCCTTGGCAGATACCCACGCCGCCCCGAAGACCGGCATCACCGCCGACGGCTTCCTGACCGACAGCTGGTATCTGGCTGCCCCGTCTGCGGAGCTGAAGGCGGGCCAGCATCAGCGGATCATGATGTTGGGTGAGCCGGTCGTCGTGGGGCGCACCCCGGCGGGGGAGGCGTTTGCCCTGCGCGATATCTGCCCGCACCGCCTGGTGCCGCTGTCGGCGGGCGAGCAGGTGGAAACGGATGGTCAGTGGACGTTGCAATGCCCCTATCATGGCTGGCGGTTTGGCACCGATGGCGGCTGCCGGCTGATGCCGAGCCTGACCGAAGGCAGCCTGTATGACCCCTCAAAGGTCAAGGTGCGCCGCTATCCGGTGCATGAGGCAAACGGGGCAGTGTATGTCTATGTGACGCATGACGCGCGCAGCACGGAGCCGCCCGCCGTTCCGCCTCCGGACTTCGGACCGCTGCCCGACAAGCCGAAATTCGTCATCCACGACCTCTTCAATGCGCATATGGATGACGCTGTCGTGGGCCTGATGGACCCGGCGCATGTGCCCTTTGTGCATAACCAGTGGTGGTGGCGTCCGCCCTCTGCGGGGTTGAAGCTGAAGCAGAAGCCCTTCATCCCGACCCTGCGCGGCTGGGCGATTGACCGGCATGCGCCTTCTTCCAATTCCAAGCTTTACCGCTGGGTGTTCGGCGGGGACGTGATGACGGAGATCCGCTTTCAGCTACCCGGCTACCGGTGGGAGATCATCTCCAACGCGACCGCGCGCCTCTTGACGCTGACCTGCCTGACACCGGAAGCGCCCAAACGTACACGGATCACCCAGTTCACCTGGTGGACGGGCGCCCCGCTGCTGAACCTCGCCGTCCCGGTGGCAAAGCATATGGGCGCAACCTTCCTGGCGCAGGATGGCCGGATGGTGGACCTGCAGAATGAAGGCATGGCGCATCAGAAGGCGATGCTGTGGATCGACGACATCGATGTGCAGGCTAAATGGTACCAGATGCTCAAGCGCGAATGGACAGCCGCCCGGAGCGAGGGCCGTGAGTTTGCCAATCCAATCGAGCCGCGCGTGCTGAGATGGATGAGTTGAGGCAGTCTGCCTCCAAAATGCCCTGAAAAAGCCTTGGACAAATGAAAAGGTGCCCACTGGCCGGAGCGCGTGATCGCCCCATGTTATGGCCCGCGCCGCGCTTGTCCCAAGCTGCAACGGCGCGCCACCAGAAGGATTTACCGAATGAAACTCTATCTTCTTGCCGCTGCGGCCAGCGCTCTGACGCTTGCTGCCTGCGCCCCCGCCGAAACTCCTGCGCCGGTCGTCGAGCCGCCGGCTGTTGAAGAACCCGTCGCCGAACCGGTTGCTGAAGCCCCTGCTCAGACGATTGTCGATATTGCCGCTGGCAATCCCGACTTCTCCACCCTGGTTGCCGCCGTTCAGGCCGCGGGCCTGGCTGAAACCCTTTCTGGCCCCGGCCCGTTCACGGTGTTCGCGCCGACGAACGCTGCCTTTGCCGCCCTTCCGGAAGGCACCCTCGACAGCCTGCTGCTGCCCGAGAACAAGGACCAGCTGACCCAGATCCTCACCTACCACGTCGTGGCAGGCAAGGTCATGGCCGCTGACGTTCCCTCGGCCGATGCCGGTGTAGCGACCTCGACGGTTGCCGGTCTTGACCTCTCCGTGCGCGCCGAAGCCGACGGCTCGGTTAAGGTAAATGATGCGACCGTCACCACGGCCGACATCGAAGCTTCCAACGGCGTCATCCACGTCATCGACACCGTCGTCCTGCCGCGCCCGGCTGAATAAGCCGCAAGCGCCCTTTCTGGCGGACAATCAAAACCGCGCCTGCTTCATTGCAGGCGCGGTTTTTTTTCAGCGGCGCGAACAAAAAGTGAAAATGGGAAGATTCCATTTACTGCCCAGCCTGTTAGGGTGTCGGCGATGAGCAACCCGATTCGTATCCTCGGCATCGATCCGGGCCTCCGCCATACCGGCTGGGGCGTCATCGAACAGGTGGGCGCGCGGCTTGTGCATGTGGCCCATGGCGTGATCGAGGCGCCGACCGACATTTCGATGGCTGAGCGGCTCGGCCATATCTTCGAGGCGGTCGGAGAGCTTGCCCGCCACCATGGGCCGGATGCGGCCGGCGTCGAGGAGACCCTCGTGAACGCCAACCCCCGCTCGGCGCTGAAGCTCGGCCAGGCGCGCGGCGCGGCGATGGCCGCCCTTGCCATGGCGGGCGTGCCGGTTGCCGAATTTGCCCCGCGCCAGATAAAGCTGACGGTTGTGGGCACCGGCACGGCCGACAAGGACCAGGTGAAATTCATGGTCCAGCGCCTCCTTCCGAGGGCAGGGGCGATGAAGCTCGACGCGGCCGACGCGCTCGCCTGCGCCATCTGCGCGGCCCATCACCGGCCCCTCCAGATGAAGAAAGGCGCGGCATGATCATCGGGCGTCTGAAGGGCGAGGTTGCAGCCATCGGGCTCGACCATGTGCTGATTGATGTCAACGGCGTGGGCTATGTCGCCCTCGCCGGCACGCGCTTGCTGGCAAGGCTGCAGACGGGCGACGCGATCACGGCGCATATTGAAACGCGCGTCACCGAAAGCTCGATCACCCTGTTTGCCTTCGCCACCGATGAAGAGCGCGCCTGGTTCGTGCGCCTGCAGGATGTGCCCGGCGTTGCCGGAAAATCTGCCCTCGCCATTCTCGACGGGCTTTCCCCGGCTGACATCATGGACGCGATTGCGCTGGGCGACGCAGGCGCGTTCACACGCGCCAAGGGTATTGGTAAGAAACTCGGTGAGCGGATCGTTACGGAGCTGGCCGGAAAGGCGCCCCCGCTCGGCCGGTTTGGCAAGTTTGAAGTCGCCGCTGTGGCCGGTCTTGCCTCGGCGCGCCCTGAGGGCGTCACGGGCAGCCGCGCCGAAGCGGTCAGCGCGCTCGTCAATCTCGGCTACACCCAGGGTGAAGCGGCCAGGGCCGTTGCCGCCGCCGCCAAGAACGGGGCTGAAGAAGTTGGCGCGCTCGTGAAAGGCGCGCTTAAGGAACTGGCGCGATGAGCCGCGAGGGAAGCCTCTCTGATCCTAACGCCCAAGGGCCCGACGCGCTGGACCGTGCCCTCCGTCCACAGACGTTTGAGGATTATGTCGGCCAGCGCAAGGCGAAGGCCAATCTCAAGGTTTATGTCGAGGCGGCACGCGGGCGCAAGGAAGCGCTCGATCATGTGCTGCTGTTCGGGCCGCCCGGCCTTGGCAAGACCACGCTGGCGCAGATCCTTGCCCGGGAGATGGGCGTCGGCTTCCGCGCCACCTCCGGCCCCGTGATTGCCAAGGCGGGCGACCTTGCGGCGATCCTTACCAATCTTGAGCCCAATGACGTGCTCTTTATTGATGAGATTCACCGGCTCCCGGCAATCGTGGAAGAAATCCTCTATCCGGCGATGGAGGATTATGCCCTTGACATCGTGATCGGAGAGGGGCCGGCAGCGCGGTCTGTGCGGCTCGATCTGGCCCCGTTCACGCTTGTGGGCGCCACGACGCGCGCCGGCCTTTTGGCTACGCCGCTGCGCGATCGGTTCGGCATTCCCGTACGCCTTGAGTTTTACGAGCCCGAAGAGCTTGGCCGCATTGTCATGGCAGCGGCCCGCAAGCTCGGTGTTCCAATCACGGAAGACGGGGCGGTGGAAATCTCTGCCCGCGCGCGCGGAACGCCGCGCATCGCCCTGCGCCTCCTTCGCCGGGTGCGCGACTTTGCCGAGGCCGAAGGGGCCGACATCACCCGCGCCTCTGCAGCCCGGGGACTGAAGCGGCTCGAGATCGACGAGGATGGGCTCGATGCGCTGGACCGGCGCTATCTCCACGCGCTGGTAAAAACCTATGCGGGCGGGCCCGTCGGTGCCGATACGCTGGCGGCGGCCCTGTCCGAAGCGCGCGACGCGGTGGAAGACGTGATCGAACCCTACCTGATGCAGAAGGGTTATGTCGCGCGCACGCCGAGGGGTCGGGTGGCGGCGCCGCTCGCTTATGAACGGCTCGGCCTGAAGGCGCCCAACGGGCAGCAGTCAGCGCTCTTCGGGGAAGACGAAGCATGATGGAAGGAAGCTGTTTTTGCGGCGCGGTCGCTTACCGGGCTGAAAGCATGGGCCCGATCGGGCATTGTCATTGCCGGACTTGCCAGAAAGTGCACTCAGCAGCTTTCGCACCCACGGCGAGGGCGCCCCGGACCGGATTCGGCTGGACAAGGGGCGAAGATATCGTCGCCAGCATTGAAACCACGCCTGGCAAGCTGCGCTATTTCTGTCCGCGGTGCGGATCACACCTTGTGGCCGAATTGAAAGATCAGGGCTCGGTTATTCTGCGTGTTGCCAGTCTCGATACGCCTCTGCCTTCCAAACCCGTCATTCATATTTGGACGAGCCATCAGGCAGCCTTCTTCGATTTTGACGATGGCTTGCCGCGTTTGGCTGAAGGTGTTCCCAGGCCGCCGGAAAGTTAACGGTCCAGGTTCATCGCCCAGAGCAGGCCAATGATCGCCCCCTTGATCCGGGGAAGGAGCATCAGGACAGCCAGGATCGCAAATGCGCTGAGCGCAGGCAGGGTGATCCAGAGCGGCCAGCTTTCCTGCCGGGAACTGATGAAGGTCAGGCCCGCGAGGAATGGCCCGAGAATCAACACCGTGAGCCAGGGCGGCCCGTCTTCGGCGCGGATGCGTCCGATGGGCGCGCCGCAGGCCGCGCAGCTCTCCACCTGCTTCAGATACCGCGCATAGAGTTTTCCCCGCCCGCATTCCGGGCAGCGATGGCCAAGGCCCCGCAGCACGCGCCGCCAGGGGGGCAATGGGGCCGGGGAGGGCGCGCCGGGATCGATCATGCATCGCTCTTACACCCGCCGCGGCCCCGCTGTTATGAGGGATGACGCCGCACGGGTCTCCTGCTAGCTTCCGGTCATGGCGCTGGGTTGGGACGATATCGAGCAGGCAGAAGGCTTTGCAGGGCTGCGCGCCCATGCAGACGCTGAGGTTGTGCCCCTGCTTAACGACGCAGACATGCGCCCGATGGACGGCAAGAAACTGAAAGGCCGGATCAGCGGGGTGCTTACCGGCGGATTTATTTTCTTTGTAATCAGTTTCCTGATCATTCAGGGCCTCCTGCCCAATACATGGTGGGGCGAAACACTCGTCTTCATCCTTTTTCCAGTGCTGTTTTTCGGGAGCTTTATCGGCGCGCTGTTCCTTTTCCGGCGCACTCTTGTGAACGTATTGCTGGACGCAAAGCGCCGATTCCTTATCCGGGGAAAGGCGCTGGCCGTCCTGTGCGCGCCCTTGGGGCTCTCCTATGTGCCCACGCCGGGCGGCTCTCCTGGCGCGCTCAAATGGCTGGCGCAGCAGAGCTGGGCACCGGCCGAGCTGCGCAATCTTGCCACGACCTTCGATGAAGCCGGCGGGATGGACGAGGCGGTCGCGGCCGCGCGCGAAACCGGTCTAATGATTGAGTCCAACGTCTATGTCGTTGGCAGCAAGGAGCAGAAGGAACGCTATCAGGAACTCGCCGCCCGGCAGGCGACGATCGAGGACGGGTTTCACGGGGTCCGGCGTGGGGTCGCATTCGACATGTTCGAATGGGTCGAGCGGGTCGAGGACGCGCCCGACATTCATCACCTCGTGATCGTGCTTGATGCGCCCTTTGACCTGCACGGGGTCACCCAGCTGCGCGCCCGCAAGACCAGCTGGCCGCAGGAAGCCTCGGGCGTGCGCTTTGCCGATGTCGATCTTGGCCCGAAGGCGTTTGACGCAGCCTACCGTCTGCGAGCCACCGACCAGGTGGAAGCGCGCGCGATCTTCAATCCGGCGGTCATCGAGCGGGTGATCGGCCTTGCCCATGACGGCAAGTTCCGGGGCGTCGCCAAGAGGCGCCGGCTCGTGTTTGACTTTCCGGGAGTGAACCGGTTCAACCTGGTAGATGTTGTGAGCGGCGCCTGGAGTGAGGAAACCCTGCGCCAGACCATTTCGGATCTGACCGAAGCGCTTACCCTCGTCGATACGCTGGCCCATGCCTTCATGCTGGCGCGCAAGTCTGATACGGGCGGGGAATGACACTTCCTGCTCTTGATTCCCGGAACTTCGATGCGGCCCGCCAGCACTGGATTGCCGTGCGCGTTTATTACGAAGACACAGACTTCACCGGCATGGTATATCACGCCAATTACCTGCGCTTCTTCGAGCGGGGCCGGTCAGACCATTTGCGCGACGCCGGGGTCTCCCACCAGTCGCTGCTCGCACGGGAAGATCCGGCCGCCTTCACGCTGACGAATGTGAACGTCACCTATCGAAAGCCCGGCAAGGTGGACGATCTGCTGCATATCCGTACCCGTTATCTGGGCATGGATGGGCCCCGCATCCGCTTCTCGCAGGCCTGCCTGCGGGACCGGGAGCAGATCGCCGAGGCCGAGATCACGGCCGTGATGATCCATGCTGACGGGCGCCTGCGCCGCCCGATAAGGGAAATCGCGGAGCTGCTGGAAGCCTTCAAATGGGCCGGCAAAGATTAAGAATCCGCCATAATGGCTTAACCATCATGCAGTAAGGCTCATATCGACTGAGCAAAGCCTGCAACACGCCGTGTTTCTGCCGGATTTGAACTAGATTACAGAGCATAAATTACCAGTGGCCGCAGTTGAACCCCCCCGCATTTCTGGTACCGCAGGTGCGGCCCGGGGAGCTGTGATCTGCCCTGGCTCGCCAAGGAGATGACGAGACC
This sequence comes from Hyphomonas sp., assembly GCF_018402285.1. Taxonomy (GTDB): domain Bacteria; phylum Pseudomonadota; class Alphaproteobacteria; order Caulobacterales; family Hyphomonadaceae; genus Hyphomonas. The sequence continues at coordinate 366,825 of NZ_JAGYJH010000003.1, forward strand.
CATGGAAACAGAAGCAATCGGCGTGGTTGCCAGCCATTCGGATTTTTCCCTGATCAGCCTGCTGATGGCCGCAGACCCTGTGGTGAAGCTGGTGCTTGTCGCCCTGTTTCTTGCGTCGGTATGGTCCTGGATCGTGATCGGCGAAAAATTCTTCAAGCTGGGCGGCCTTAAGAAGTCCTCACGCGAATTTGAAGAGGCGTTCTGGAGCGGCCGTGCCGGCGAGATCGACATGCGCCCGGGGCAGGGTGGCAAGGACCCCGCCAGCCGGGTGTTCATCTCCGCCGCCCGCGAATGGTCAGACGCCGGCAAGGGCCAGCCCGCCGCTGAAGCCACCGCCATCGTCAGCCGCGCCGAACGCTCGATGCGCGCCGCCGTCGACCGCGAGATCGGCCGGGCCAGTTCCGGCCTGTCCATTCTGGCGACGATTGGTTCTGCTTCACCCTTCATCGGCCTCTTCGGCACGGTCTGGGGCATCATGAACGCGTTCCTGAAAATCGCAGAGCAGCAGGATACGAGCCTCGGCACCGTGGCCGGCCCGATCGCTGAAGCCCTGTTTGCCACCGGCCTTGGCCTGATCGCCGCCATTCCGGCGGTCATCTTCTACAACAAGTTCACCAGCGACCTGACCAAGCTCGGCGATCAGCTCGACACATTTTCCCAGGATGTCCTCGTGCGCCTCTCCCGGCGCGCGTCGGATGCCTCGCGCGATTAAGGCGGCCAGCCCATGGGTCTGATCCTCGGTTCTGGTGGCAAAGGCGGACGGCGCGGACGGCGTGCGCTGAACGCCGAAATCAACGTGACACCCTTCGTGGACGTCATGCTGGTGCTGCTCATCGTGTTCATGGTCACCGCGCCGATGCTGGTGCGCGGTGAGCAGCTCAACCTCCCGCGGACAACCTCCGCGCCGCTCAAATCCGATCCCAATGACGCTCCGCTCACCGTCTGGGTCAAGCAGGACGGCACGGTTCTCGTGCAGCAGACGGAGATGGAGATCGACGGCCTGGGCGCCCAGCTGCAGGCGATCGTCGGCGAGGGATATGACAAGGACGTCTTCCTCTATGCCGATGAAGCGGTGCCCTATGGCATCGTGATGCAGGTGACCGCCGAAGTGCGCGGCGCAGGTTTCACCCGCATGTCCTTCGTTACTGAACAGAAGACCGATCAACCCCGCTGACCGCATAAGGAACCCGCCTAACCGATGCTTCGTGGCCTGACAGTTTCCGCCCTAGTACATGCCAGCGTACTGGCCATGGCGGTTGTCTCATGGCCGCAGCAGAGGGATGACTGCCAGGAACAGATCGACCGCCTGCGCCGGGAGCAACCGGGCATCAGCTCGGTTGAGATTCTGATGCAGCTGCCCCAATGTGCCTCTTCGGCGGACCTCCCGATCGACTTCCTTGAGATCGGCCGCATCTCTGACGTCGCCGAGCTGCGCCGCTCCGATACACCTGAGCCGGAGCCCGAAGCGGCGCCTGAAGCGGCGGAGGAAACCCCGCCGCCCCCGGAACCTGAAGCGGCTGAGCCAGAGCCAGAGGTCGAGGTGCCTGATCCGCGCCAGCCAGAGCCCGAGCCGCTAAACAAGCCAGAGCCCAAGCCCGAGCCGAAGAAAGAGGAACCCAAGCCGAAGCCTAAGCCGGTGGAAAAGCCCCCGGCCAAGCCGAAGAATGACCTTGATTTCCTAGATGATTTTGAAAGCGCGCTACAGTCCAAGCGCACTTCGGAGCAGCGCCCCGATGCCCAGCAATCGGACCGGCCCGTGCTCGCCAATTCCGACCGCGACCAGGCTGGGGCAGGGGCGCGCACCGGCGCGACCGCCTCGCTTCAGGCCGCCCTGCGCCGTCAGATAATGGAATGCTGGACGACCGTCGATGACCTTCCCCCGGAGCACCAGATTGACGTTACGGTGAATGTCAAACTCGCTCGCGATGGGTCGCTGGCGGAGTCGGTCAAATTGCTTGAGCCCCGCTCGCGTCCAGTCGGCCGGTCCGGCATTGCGGTTGACCGCGCGCTGCTGGCAGTCCGTAAATGCGGGGAAATCGGGAATTACCGTCTTCCGGCGGAAGATTACGAGCTTTGGAAAGATATCAACGTTACGCTTGGCCCGAAACAGGGTTGAGACGTCTGCGTCGCAAGAATTCGATGAGGAGTCCGAACTGATGCTGAAACGCCTGATGCCACTCCTGGCAGTCATCCTGCTGGCCCTTGGGCTGGCGGCGCCTGCCAGTGCCCAGCTGCAGGTCCGGGTGGATGAGGGCAACTTCAAGCCCACACCCATCGCCATTCCGGACTTCCAGGTGACAGGGAGCAATACCCAGCTCGCTCGGCAGATCGCCGACGTGGTGCGCGCTGACCTTGCCTCCACTGGTCTGTTCGACATGCAAAACCCGGCCTCCTTCATCCAGCGCGATCTCTCGATCAATGCCGAGCCGCGCTTTGCCGACTGGAAGATCATCCGTACCGACGCGCTGGTCGTCGGCGCCTTCGAGGAACTCCCCGATGGCAAGCTCGCCGTCTCCTTCCGTCTGTGGGACGTCTATGGCGGGGAGCTGATGCGCATCAATGGCGAGCCCGGCCGCCGGCTGACCACGACGCCGGAAAACTGGCGCCGAATCGCCCACAAGATTGCCGACTCGATCTACACGCGCCTGACCGGTGAAGACCCGTATTTCGACACGCGCCTTGTCTACATCGCCGAAACCGGCCCGAAGACCGAGCGCGTCAAAAGGCTCGCCATCATGGACAGCGACGGGGCCAACCAGCAATATCTCACCTCCGGCCGCTCGACCGTGCTGACGCCCCGCTTCAGCCCGTCTTCCCAGGAAATCACCTACATGTCGTTTGAAGGCGGCCGGCCGCGCGTCTATCTCTTCAACATCGAGACAGGCCGTCAGGAACTCCTGGGCAATTTCCCCGGCATGACATTCGCGCCGCGTTTTGCCACCGATGGCCAGAGCGTGCTGCTCTCCCAGGCCCAGCGCGGCAATACCGACGTCTACATTATGAACCTGCGTACGCGGGAAAGCCGCCGCCTGACCGACCACCCAGCGATTGACACCTCGCCGTCGATGTCGCCGGACGGTCAGTCGGTCGTGTTCAACTCCGACCGGGGCGGCACGCCGCAGCTTTACATCATGAATACCGATGGCTCACCGCGCGCCTGCCCGTCGGGCGGCCGGGATACGGCTTGCCGCATCACCTTCGGCAAGGGCCGCTATTCAACGCCCGTCTGGTCGCCGCGCGGAGACCTGATTGCCTTCACCAAGCAGGAAGGCGGCAAATTCTATATCGGCGTGATCGGCATCGATGGCAGCGGCGAGCGCCTGTTGTCTGAATCGTATCTTGATGAGGGTCCGGACTGGTCGCCCAACGGCCGTGTCATCGTCTTCTTCCGCGAAAACCGTCCCGGCGCGGGTCCCCAGCTTTGGTCGGTTGACCTGTCTGGCCGCAATGAGCGCCGCGTGATGACGCAGACCGATGCCTCTGACCCGGCCTGGTCGCCGGTGCTGCAGTAAGCTTTGTCCCGGCCCGTGCCCAAGGAGTGGGCTCAAGAACGGGCCGGGGAGCCAGAGTAAGGCCATTTTGTGGCAAAAACACCACAAAGGCCCGAAAAATCGGCGGAATACAGATTGTCGCGATAAAACAGTCAGAATAAGGAAATATAGGCCCGACAAGACGGCCGCCGACAAAAATAAGCCGCGAAGCGGTCCGTTAGTGCCACCTGAAGTAAACTTGGAGCCCCGACATATGCATACTCTCCTGAAAGCCTCTGCCGCTGCCGCTTTGTTGGCTGCCATGGCAGCTTGCGCTTCCCGCCCCCCGCCGGTCGAAGAACAGCCGGTCGCCCCTCCGCCGGTTGAAGAGACCGTCGAGGAAACCGAAACCGTTGTCACAGAGCCGGTTGAGACATCTTCGATCACGCCCGGCTCGCTGGAAGACTTCCGCGTGAACGTTGGCGAGCGCGTCTATTTCGACCTCGACCAGTTCCGTCTGGATTCTGACGATCAGGAAATCCTGAAGCGTCAGGCCGCCTGGCTCAACGCTTACCCGAACGTTCGCGTTCTCGTCGCCGGCAACGCTGACGAGCGCGGAACGCGCGAGTACAACCTCGCCCTTGGCGAGCGCCGCGCTTCGGCTGCAAAAGACTACCTCGTCAGCCTCGGTGTCAGCGCTTCGCGCATCGACACAGTGTCTTACGGCAAGGAGCGTCCGATCGCTGGCGGCTCGAACGACGAGTCGTGGGCAATGAACCGTAACGCCTGGACCCAGATCGTTTCTGGCGCCACCAGCTAAGCTGACTGCGTTTACGTGATGAAAAGGACAGCCGGGTGCCATAATTTGGCCCCGGCTGTTTCTTTTAGTCCCGGGGGCTGAAGTTTGCCCCCCGCACCCGGAGATACCCGTCATGCTGAAAGCCTCTCTTACCGGCCTCGCCGCCCTTGGACTTCTCGCCACGCCTGCCTTTGCGCAGGCCCGTGGCGCACCGATCGTGAAGGGCGTGACCACCGGCGATCTCTCCGTTCAGGTAGACCAGACCCGTCAGCAGACGGCAGATCTGATGCTCGAGATCAACCGCAATTCTGACCGCATCAATCAGCTGAGCGGGCGTATTGAAACCCTCGAGTTCGAGCTTTCGCAGACACGCAATGCCAGCCAGCAGCAGATGCTGGACAATGAAGCGCTGGCAGACCAGAACGCCGCGCTGCGCGCGCAACTGGAAGCCCAGGCCCGCGCGATCACCGCGCTGCAGATGGTCATGGGCATAGAGCCCTCAGAGCCCCTCGATACCGGGGCAGGTGGCCCCGCCGCCTCCCTTCTGTCTTCGTCAGGTCCTGCACCGGCCGGCCCGATGCCCGGCGCGCAGGAAGGCTCCAGCGGTGGCCCCTCGGTGCTCACACCGACGCGCACGGCTCAGGGCGGCCTGCCGGAAGGATCGCTCGGAACCATCTCTGCCAGCCAGCTGCCTGGCGAAGCTGGCCCGCTCTTCGCGGTGGCCCGCCAGCGCCTCCTGGCGCTCGACTATGCCGGCGCTCAGCAGGCTTACCAGGAATTCATCAACAAGTTCGGCGATGACCCGCAGGCCGGCGAAGCCTATTTCTGGCTGGGCGAAACGCTCCACCAGCAGAATGCCTATGCCGAAAGCGGTCAGGCCTACACCACGATGATCCGCTCTTTCCCGGATGACGCACGCGCGCCTGATGCGCTCGCCCGCCTTGCCCGTTCGATGCGGCTCATCGGGGACACCGCCAAGGCCTGCCAGGCACTGGACACACTGCCCAAGCGCTATCCTGACGCTTCCAAGGTCGTACGTGACCTGGCTGCGGTCGAGCGCACGCGCTCCGGATGCAACAACTAAGGCCGCAATCTGCCTTTGAGGCGGCGCTATCGGCGCTGCCTGCCTGCCTGCTTGATGCCCCCGTCGGCGTTGCCGTTTCCGGCGGCAGCGACTCTCTGGCGCTGCTGATCCTTGCCCAACGCTGGGCGTCAGGGCAAGGGCGCAAGCTGGTTGCCTTCACCGTCGATCATGGTCTGCGCCCGGAAGCGCGTGAAGAGGCTGAAGCAGTCGGCTGTCTGTGTGCCGGGCTCGGCATTGCCCACCAGATTCTCAGCCTCGAAGGCGCCCCGCCGCGCCAGTCGGCGCTCCGGCGCCTGCGCCACGGCGCGCTCGCCCAGGCGCTTCGCGGAAAATCAGGACGGCTGCTCCTGACCGGCCATACGGCGAACGACCAGGCCGAGACATTTCTCATGCGCGCCCGTCAGAGGTCAGGCTGGTATGGCCTTGCCGGGATGCGCCCGCTTTCGCTCTCGCCGGTCTGGCCGGAAGGGGAGGGCGTGTTCATCGCGCGCCCGCTTCTGGCGGTCCCCCGGGAAGCGCTCCGGGCGCTTCTCCGGGCTGAAGGGATTGGCTGGGCGGAGGACCCGTCAAACGAGAATCCTGCCTTCGAGCGGGTGCGCATGCGCCGCCTTCTCAGCCTGGAAGTGGCCGGAAGTATCCATTTTTTGTCCTTGATTGACCGCTTTGCGACATTGAGAATGCTTGAGGATGGCGCGATCTGGCGCTGGATGGCCGTAAACGTCCGGGCCACGCCGGAGGGTCTGGAGGCCGGAGCAGTTGCCAACCTGCCCCCCGAAAGGGCCGCCCGGGCGCTGGGCATCCTGCTGCAGATTGCCGCCGGACGGGACCGGCCACCCCGCGGGGACGCCCTCGCCCGCCTCGCCGAACGGCTTGTATCCAAACAAGATTTCAGAGGCGCCACGCTGGCGGGCTGCCGGATCCGGCCCCGCCGGGGCGGCGTGAAACTGCAGCCCGAAACCGGCCCGTCGCCGCTCGGCATGGCCGCCCGCCTCGACGCCACCCTCGCCATCCTTTCCGCCAACCCGAATGAAATTGCCGCATCAGCAGGAAAGGAGTCGTTTTTAGAGGAATTGGTGCCTATCTTCTAACATCAATCCCATATGGTTGGTTGAATCAGTTTCTGACGGAACCTTTGCTATGAATGTCCGGAATTTGGCGATCTGGGGCGCGCTCGCCCTGCTTGTGATCGGTATGGCTGTGATGATGGGGGGCAACCCCGAGGTTGCTCGGGCCCAGCCCACAAAGCTTTCCGAGATTTACCAGTTGGCCGAAGACGGCAAGCTCTCCGAAGCGACGCTGGGCGATACGACCATCATTGCCAAGACCACGGACGGGCAGACGCTGAAAAGCGAGCTGCGCGCCCTCGACATGAAAACCGAGGACGTGCTCACCCAGAACAACGTTCCCTTCTCAGTCAAACCCGACACCGGCCGTAACAATGTCGCGTCGGTTCTTCTCTCGCTCCTGCCGATCCTGCTGATCGTCGGCTTTGTCTTCTTCATGATGCGCCAGATGCAGGGCGGCGGTACGCGCGGAGCGATGAGCTTCGGCAAATCCCGCGCTCGCCTGCTGACCGAAAAGCATGGCCGCGTCACCTTTGACGATGTTGCCGGCGTCGATGAAGCCAAGGAAGAGCTTCAGGAGATCGTCGAATTCCTGCAGGACCCGTCCAAGTTCCAGCGCCTCGGCGGCAAGATCCCGAAAGGCGCCCTGCTCGTCGGCCCGCCCGGCACAGGTAAAACCCTGCTGGCCCGCGCGGTTGCGGGTGAGGCGGGCGTGCCGTTCTTCACCATTTCCGGTTCCGACTTCGTCGAGATGTTTGTCGGCGTCGGTGCCAGCCGCGTGCGCGACATGTTCGAACAGGCCAAACGCTCGGCGCCCTGCATCATCTTCATTGACGAGATCGACGCGGTTGGCCGTTCGCGCGGCGCAGGCCTTGGCGGCGGCAATGACGAGCGCGAGCAGACGCTGAACCAGCTGCTGGTCGAGATGGACGGTTTTGAAGCCAACGAAGGCATCATCATCATGGCGGCGACAAACCGCCCGGACGTGCTTGACCCGGCGCTGCTGCGTCCCGGCCGCTTTGACCGGCAGGTTACCGTCGGCAATCCGGATATCATCGGGCGCGAAAAAATCCTGCGCGTTCACATGCGGAATGTGCCCCTCGCCAAGGATGTCGAGACCAAGACGATTGCGCGCGGCACGCCGGGTTTCTCCGGCGCAGACCTCGCCAACCTCGTAAACGAGGCAGCTCTCCTGGCGGCTCGCCGCGGGAAGCGCGTCGTTGCGATGCAGGAGTTCGAGGACGCCAAGGACAAGGTCCTGATGGGCCCTGAGCGCCGCTCGATGGTCATGTCGGAGAAAGAAAAAATCCTGACAGCCTGGCACGAAGCTGGTCACGCGGTTGTGGCGATGAAAGTGCCTGCGGCCGATCCGGTCCACAAGGCAACGATCATTCCGCGCGGCCGGGCTCTCGGGATGGTCATGCAGCTGCCGGAAGACGACAAGCTCTCCATGTCCAAAGTCGAGATGACCTCGCGCCTGGCGATTATCATGGGTGGCCGCGTCGCGGAGGAGCTGAAATTCGGGGATGACAATGTCACCGCCGGCGCCGCGTCCGACATCCAGCAGGCTACGCGCCTTGCCCGGGCGATGGTCACACGCTGGGGCTATTCCGACATCATCGGTCCGGTCGATTACGGCTCGGACCAGGGCGACGTGTTTCTTGGCCAGCAGCTCATGCAGTCTAGCCACATATCGGAAGAAACCTCGCGCAAGATCGAGGAAGAAGTCCGTAAGCTGATCGAAAAGGGCAAGGAAGACGCCCGCCACATCATGACGCAGTACCGCAATGATTGGGAAGCGATTGCCACCGGCCTACTCGAATTCGAGACCCTGTCGGGCGAAGAGATCGCCGGCCTTCTTAAAGGCACGCAGCCTAGTCGGCCTGACATTTCCGACGATGACGGCGGTCCCTCTTCGGCTGTGCCTGTGATCGGCAAGCGCAAGAAGCCCAAAGATAGCGGCATTGGCGACGCAGAGCCCAACCCGGCCTGACGCTCAGATTAAACCCGTGTTCTGAAGGCCCTTCCGGCGATCCGGGAGGGCCTTCTGATTTTGGCGCGCGGTGCAGAAAAGGCGAAAGGCTTGCCTTTCCGGGGCGTGTCGGTAGTCTGGCGGTCATGACGTTGAAACTGGCTGCCGCTCCCGCTTTCGCCCTTGTTCTAGCCGCTTGTGCGAGCGCGCCGGAAGCCCCGGCCAATATTCCGTTTGCGGAAGGCCTTGCGGCGGCCTGCGGCAAGGCGTTCGAGGGCCGGGTGGTCAGCGACGATGCGGTTGATGATGACTGGCGCGAGAACCGGTTGGTCGTTCATGTGCGTGATTGCGAGCCGGGCGTTTTCCGCATGCCGCTAAGCGTGGGCGAAGATCGCTCGCGGACCTGGGTGCTGACCGCCACGGGTGAAAACGGCGGCTGGGAACTGCGCCATGTTCATCGCCACGAGGATGGCGGTCTTGACGTACTGACCGATTATGGCGGCTTTTCTGTATCCGATCCTGCTGGGGCGCGACAGGAATTTCCGGCTGACCAGGCGACCAAGGACCTCTTCGACAAAGAAGGTATCCCGGTTTCCAAGACGAACGTCTGGGCGGTTGAAATGCGGTCTGCGGATCAGGTGCTGGCATATGAACTGAAGCGGCCAGAGCGTTTCTTCCGGGTAGAGATCGATCTTTCCAAGCCGGTGGAGATCCCGCCGCCGCACTGGGCGCCCCCTGCGCCTCCGATGTGAGTACAGCGGGCAACCGGTCCGGACGCCGGTCAGCCCCTATGTCCACCGCCCGGTGGAGGGCGCCTTTCAAGCGGCGACGCGCTTTGATCCACCTTTCCCGCCGCAGGAAGTTGGGAAGGGGTGACCCATATGGGTTCTGGAACATCGCCGCCATGAACTCTATTTCGCAAGCCCGCTCGAGATGGCGCATATCGCCGGTATTCTCAGAAAGCAGATCCTGCCGGACCCGCGCGATCTGGGCGCCGAGTACAGCGCGGTGAATTCGCACTGGCTCTCCCGCATGGACAAGGACTGGCTGGGCTGGAAGGTGCGGCAGGAAGTGGCGCGCCGGCTTTCGGCTGCCAGTAAGATCTAAGTCCCGCACTCAATTGTGATTGACACCCTCCTGGCTTCCCAAGGGCCGCCCCGCGCGATAGACAGCCGCGACAGCTGAGTAACAGACAATATCGAGGGGTTTTCCCATGGCCGGGCATAGTAAATGGGCCAACATCCAGCACCGTAAGGGCAAGCAGGACAAGAAACGCGCCGTGCTATTCGCGCGCCTGTCCAAAGAGATCACCGTGGCGTCCAAGATGGGCGGGCCGGACCCGGCGATGAACCCGCGCCTGCGCCTGGCAATTGCCAACGCCAAGGGCGTCTCGGTGCCCAAGGACAACATCCAACGCGCCATCGACAAGGGTCAGAGCAGCGGCGGGGCAGACTATGCCGATATCCGCTATGAGGGCGTCGGCCCGGGCGGTGTCGGCATCATCATCGAAGCGTCGACCGACAACAAGAACCGCGCGGCAACCGACATTCGCACAGCCTTCTCCAAGAATGGCGGCGCGCTGGGCACCACGGGCTCTGTGTCATTCAATTTCGACCAGCTGGGCGAGATAGAATATCCCGTCAGCGCCGGGACGACAGACGAGGTTATGGAAGCGGCCATCATGGCCGGCGCGCAGGACGTTGAGTCCGATGAAGAGGGCCATTGGATCTATACGGCCCGGGAAGACTTTGCGGCGGTTTCAATGGCGCTGGCGGAACACTTTGGAAGCAAGGTGGAGCCCACATCAGCGAAGATCATCTGGAAGCCGAAAGTGACCACGGCCGTTTCTGGAGATGCTGCCGATCAGCTCATGAAGCTGCTGGATGTTCTCGACGAGCTGGATGACGTTCAGAACGTCTACGACAATTCAGAGCTTTCCGAAGAAGAGATGGCACGTCTCTCCGGGGGGTGATCAGCTGAAGGCGCCCAGGCCGAGGCTTTCGAGGATGCACTCTGAGTCTGCGCCTGGCCGGGGCGGCGGCAAACGCAGGCTGGCCGGGGTCTCTGAAAACTTCACCGGATGGCGCATGGTCCGGTAGCTGCCTGCTTCGGGATGGTGCGCTGCCGTAAAAAATTCCGTCGCAACCAGATGCGGGTCTGTCAGGACTTCCGCCATTGTGTTGTAGCGCATGGCCGGAATGTCGGCCTGGTCCATCAGTTCAAGCCATTCGGCGGTTGTCTTGGTGGCGCTGACCTCTTCGATCAGCGCGTAGAGCTCGCCGACATTTTCTGTGCGCGCCTGATAGGTGGAAAAGCGGGGGTCCTTGAAGATCCCCGGCATGCCGCCGATTTCAAAGAACCTCTCCCATTGCTGATCCGAGTACGGAACAAGACCTATGAAGCCGTCCTTGGTCGGGTAAGGGCGGCGGTTGGGGTTGATCGAGCGGGTGTAGGCCAGCTTGCCGTTTCCGGGAAGAAAGGTTTCGCCATATAGATTTTCGACCATGTTGAAGAAGGTGAAGCTTTCCAGCATCGGAACCTGGACGAACTGTCCCTTTCCCGTGCGGGCGCGGTGGAAGAGGGCAGCGAGGGTTGCGTAGGTCGCAAACAGGCCGGCGGTCTTGTCCGCAACGAGGGAGGGGGCGTATTCGGGCCGGCCGCCTGAGCGCAGGGCATTGAGATCTGCGAAACCGGAGGCGCCCTGGATGAGATCGTCATAGGCCTGACGATGTTCATAGGGACCGCCCTGGCCAAATCCGGCGCAATGAACATAGACGATGTCGTCTTTCAGCGCCTTGACCTGCTCGTACCCAAAGCCAAGCCGCTCCATGCCAGCCAGCCGCACATTGTGGAAGAAACAGTCGGCTGTCTTCAGGAGTTCGGTAAGTGCGGCCTTGCCCTCCGGTGACTTGGCGTCGAGCGTGAGCGCGCGCTTGTTGCGGTTCAGCGCCATGTAGATAGGGCCCAGATCGCCGGTTGGGGAAGCGCCGGCATAGCGCATCGTGTCACCCCGGCCGGGCGGCTCGATCTTGATGACCTCTGCTCCGAGATCGGCAAGGATCAGGGTTGCAAATGGTCCAAGAACCACCGAGCTCATGTCGACAATGCGGATGCCTGAAAGCGGGCCGGAAGGGGTCGTGTCGGTCATCTGGGGCCTCCATATTCTGGCGGTAACTGCCCGCAGGGCAAGGGTAATATCAAGGCGTTCCCCAGCGTTACAGCGCGAGGGCGCGACGTGCCTCTTCGATATGGTCTGTCTTGGCGGAAAAGGCTGACCAGTCATCGGCCTCCGCAATCGGGTCCCAGAGTGCTTCCACCTCTGCGATCAGTAGGCTGACTGGGGCTGGCCGTTTGAAGTAGGGGTGGTTGAGGCGTTCAGGGCGCTCGGTTTCCCGGTCCTTCAATGCTGCCCGAACTGGTTCGAATCCTGTATCGGCATAAAGCCCGGCTTGCGGCGAGGCAGCAGCGCGGGCGTCACTGACTGCGCCGCCGAACCAGTCAAAGAAGGTTTGCGGCCAACTGGCCTTGCTCTGTGTCATCCATCCATAAAATGACTGGAGGAAGGCAAGGTTGCCAGCTTCGTCCTGCCCAGGCTTAAGGCCAAGCAGGGCATGTGTGTGTGCGATGAAGCTCTCGCGGTAGGCCGCCTCATACGGAATGAGCGACCGGGCGAGATTTTCAGCGTCCGCCAACAGCAGCATGGAAGAGGCCAGCTGTTGCAGAGCCCAGCCGCCCTGGACAGGCTGGCGTCCAAACCGGTAAAGGCCCTGAGCATCGAAATAGGCTGCAGTAAAGTTCGGATCCGAGACCGGCAGGAAGCGCCAGGGACCGAAATCAAAGGTTTCGCCGGTAATATTGAAGTTGTCCGTATTCATGACGCCGTGAACGAAGCCTGCCGCCATCCATTGGCCAATCATCCGGCCGGTTGCGATCGCGATGGATTCGAGCAGGTTGCTGGCCTTGCGGGCCATGTCCGGATCATCGGCGCCGGGAAAGAATTCCGAAATGCAGTAGTCGACAAGCTGCGCCAGGCTTTCCTTGTCTTCGAGCCAGGCGCAGCGCTGAAACGTTCCAAACCGGACATGGCTGTGTGAGAGGCGGACAAGGACGGAGGAGCGGGTCGGAGAGGGCTCGTCATTTCGGCTGAGTTGCTCGCCGGTTTCTATCAGGCTGAACGCTTTCGACGTATTCACGCCGAGGGCCTCCAGATAGCTGGCGGCAAGGATTTCGCGGATGCCTCCTTTCAGGGTCAGGCGGCCGTCGCCCTGACGGGACCAGGGTGTCTGGCCAGAACCTTTCGTTCCCAGATCAAGAAGGCGTCCGGTCCTGTCGCGTAGCTGGGCGAAGAGAAAGCCGCGCCCGTCTCCGAGCTGGGGATTGTAGGTTCCGAACTGATGACCGTGATACCGCATGGCCAACGGTTGCGGCAGGTTTGCCGGAAGTGGCGTAAACCGGGCAAAATGATCCAGCCAGGCTTCATCCGTAAGGCCGCCGAGGCCTGTCTCATCCGCCCAGCGCTGGTTGCGCCAGCGCAACACGGCAGATGGAAAATCTGCCGGAGCCACTGCGTCTGCGAAGGATCCGGCAATCCGAAGGAAGGGAGGCGAAGCCCCCTGGGCGGTTGGAGGTGGGCTGTTCTGCATGAAATACACCAGCTTGTGGGTGAGCGGAGGAAACAATGCGCTTAACCAAAGTTCCTTTTTTGTATGCGGCGCCGCAGCACAAGTCACCCCTATGCGACTTTACAATACCGCATAAGAGTGCAGCGGGTCTAATTATGACAAGCGGCAAAAGCTTGCGCCAGACCGTAACTGTTTCGGGAGGAAACGAATGAGAACTTTCAAGGGAATGCTTTACTGTGCGTCGGCCATTGCGCTGGGCGGCTCCTTTGCTGCGCACGCGCAGGAGGACGAGAACGAGCGCAAGCTCGCAACGGTGACGGTCACAGGGTCGGCCATTGCCGGAACGCCGGAAGACGCCGCCTTGCCGGTCGATGTGCTGACTGCAGCTGACCTGAAGCTGGAAGGCAATCCGACGATCACCGAGCTGATCCGCAATCTCGGCGTCTCCTCGGGCGTCGACGGACAGACCAACCAGTTCGCATCTAACGGCCTGGAAGGCACCTCGAATGTCAACCTGCGCGGCCTTGGCCCGGCGCGGACGCTGGTGTTGATCAATGGCCGCCGACAAGTCTATTCGCCCGTCGCGATCGGCGAGCAGGCCCAGCTCTTCATCGACACCAACATGATACCGACCGCCGCTGTCGGCCGGATCGAGGTGCTAAAGGATGGCGCTGCCGCGATCTACGGTTCTGATGCCATCGCGGGCGTGGTGAACTTTATCACTCGCAGCGACCTCAAGGGGCTCGAGATCAGCGGGGACTATTCGACCTTCGACGGCAATGACGACGGCGACTACAACCTGTCGGCGGCCTATGGCTTCCAGGGTGACAACTGGAGCTGGGTGACCTCGGTCGGCTATAACTTCCGCTCCGAAGTCAGTTTCCTCGAGAAGGACTGGGGCACGCCCCCCTTCACGGAAAACCCGGTCGCGGGCTATTCCGGGCTGTCCAATCCGGGCCGCTTCGTGACGATCGGCCCTCTGCCCGGCGGTGGCTTCGGCGTGAACGGCAACGTTGCCGACACCGGCTGCGTCCCGCTTGGCGGACAGCTCGGCCCGGACAATCAGTGCCGCTTCCAGTTCCTCCAGTTCGACAATCTGCAGGAGAAGGAGGAGCGCTATCAGATCTTCTCCGAATACAATCATACCTTTGGCAACGGGGCCCAGTTCCACCTCGAAGCCCTTTACGGCAAATCCGAAGTGCCGGAGTGGAAGACCTCGCCTTCCTATCCGCCGCAGGCGCTGACCAACCAGGTCATCTTCCCGAGCCATCCGGGCTGGCAGCAGTATATCGCCGACAATCCGGGTACCACGCTCGACACCGCCTTACAGGCGCTGTTCATCGGCCGCGTTTATGGCTGGGGTGGCTTCCCGGGCACAGATTTTGGTGCGCAGGAAGGCATTCGTGAGCACGAGACCTGGAGGATCGCCGGCGACCTGACTGGCGCATTCGAGAACGGCGTCACTTATGATATCGGCCTCGGTTATTCGACCTCCGAATTCTACGGCAAGACGAATGACACCTACATCGTTGGCCTGACGGCGGCTCTGCGCGGTTTTGGCGTCTGCACCAATCCGATTAACGGCACGGATCCGGCGACCGGAACCCAGCCCTGGGCAGCCGGCTATTCCGGTTCGCTGACGGCGGGCGGCGGCACCTGCGAGTATTACAACCCGTTCTCCAACGCCATCCCTGCAGGCGCCATCAACGGCGCGCCGAACCCGCAGTACAATCCGGCGCTGGCCAATTCTCTTACGCTCGCCAACTGGATGACCGATGGCGGCGCCGAAGGCACCCAGCAGAACGAACTCCTCGTCTTCGACGCAGCCCTTTCTGGAATGAGCGGTGTTCAGGCGGCAGGCGGCGAGATCGGCTGGGCGCTCGGCGCGCAGATCCGTAACGAGGCCCGCACGACCTCTCCGACGGACCTGACCAACCTCAACCTCACGCCGGGACCCGGCGGCACGGGCGCTTTCTCCTTCCTCGCCGGCACGGTGCCGACGGATTCTGACCAGACGATCTATGCCGTGTTTGGTGAACTGCAGATCCCGCTCTATGACAATCTCAACATCCAGGTCGCGACCCGGTTTGAGGATTATGGCGGCGACATCGGCTCGACCTTCGATCCGAAGGTTGCGGCCAAGTGGCAGGCCACGCCGAACTTCGCCCTGCGCGGCTCGGCCCAGACCTCGTTCAAGGGCCCGACCCTGAATCAGCTTGGCGGTGTTGGCACCACGTTGCAATTCGTGGCGCCGACCAGCGCGTTCAAGGCGGTCGACCAGTTCGGCAACCCTGAACTCAGCCCGGAAAGCGCGTTCAGCTTCAATATGGGTGCGCTCTACCAGAGTGGCGGGTTCAGCGCTTCGCTGGACTACTACAATTTCGACTTCAGCGACCCGATCATCGTCGAGGAGCAGGCCAACATTGTCGCTGCCGCGCTTGCCGCCCTTGCAACGCCGACGACAGATGATGACGCGGTCCTGAGCCGGATCACCTTCGACGGAACGCCCGCGCCGAATACGATCTCGCGCATCCGCACCAATGTGGTGAACGGTCCCGATATCGAGACCTCGGGCATCGACCTGAGAGTCGAGAATGTCTGGGATAACTTCATGGGCGGAGAGTTCGCACTCGGCCTCGATGCTACCTATGTCATCGAGTATGTAGTTGATCCCTACTTCGTCGAGGGCGTGGCGATTGGCGGGGGCGATTATGTCGACCAGTTCAACCGGTCGAACTTCACTCGTTCGATGCCGCAGTGGAAAGCGAACGTCTTCGCCAATCTTGCCCTCGGCAACCACAACCTGCGCGGCGTTGTGCGCCATGTTGACAGTTATGCTGACGAGCGTCCGGCCGCCGCACGTGGCGGAGTGTATCCGGAGATCGACAGCCAGACGACTCTGGACCTGTTCTATAACTGGGAAGCTCCGCTTGGCCTTGATCTCGGCCTCTCGGTGGTCAACGTGTTCGACGAAGATCCGCCGGCTGCGGCCTTCGACACGAACTATGATCCCTACACGCACAACCCGTTTGGCCGCACCATCAAGATCAGCGTGAGGAAGGCATTTGGCCCGGGAAGCTGATCGGCGATACGCCTGACTGACAGTAGTGGCCCCCGGAAACGGGGGCCGCTTTCTTTGCTATCAAAGAAAAGGGCGGCCCGGAGGCCGCCCTTCTGGATTGCTCGTCTTCGGGCCAGATGGCCTCCAGACCTAGTAGACGTAGGTCAGTTCCAGGCCGAGCAGGCGACCTTTCTTCAGCGGCGAGAAGGTGCCGCCCGACGGAAGCGTCTGATAGGGGTTGTTCACGCCGGTCGAATTCGGGCCGGGGAAGGGCAGTTGCGTATCATTCCCGAGCTGCACTTCATCCAGCAGGTTCTTGCCGTAGATTGAAGCCGAGAGGCCTTCTATCGGCGTTTCCCATGTAACGTTGACATCGATCATGTCTGCTTCCTGGATCCAGCCGAAGTTGCTGTCAGTGTAAGCGATCCGGTCTCGGTGCTGGTAGTTGGCCTGGGCGACGATTGCGCCGGAAGCGCCAAGGTCGAAGTCCTTGATGAGGCCGAAGCCGTAGGTCATAGGCGGCACGCGCGGGAGGTCGAGATTGATGTCATCCTGATCGACAATGCCATCGGCGTTGAGGTCGAAGAACACGTCGTCATACCCTGCATCCATGAAACCTACATTGAACGAAGCGAGCAGCGTTTCGGTCAGGGCAACGCGGCCATCGAACTCGATGCCGTAGATCGTGGCATCGGCCGTGTTCACGATGTTCTGAACAACACCTGATGCGCCTGCCGTGTTGACCTCACGCTGCATGTTGCCGACTTCAGTCATGAAGGCAGCGCCGTTGACCTGGACGCGGCCATCTTCGCTCTGGGCCTTGAAGCCGATTTCGTATGAGTCCACTTCTTCTTCATCGAAGCCGAAGCTGCCGGTCTGCGCCACGAACTGGTTGAAGATCGGCAGGTCGGTGATGCGGAAGTTGTAGCCGCCCGAACGGAAGCCCTTGGTATAGTGGGCGTAGGATTGAACATTGTCGTTCCAGAAATACTGGATGCCAACCTTGGGGGTCCAGTTCTTCCATTCATCAGGTCGCTGAACCCATTAGGCTCCTGCACGGCGCCGCCTGTGATGAGGCTGATCAGGGAGTTGAAGCCATCAGGCGAACAGGTGCCCTGAACGACACTACAGGGCATGCGGGGACGGATGTAGATAACATCGCCAGCTTTCTCTTCGACCGAATAGCGCACGCCCAGAGTGGCGATCAGCTTGTCCGTGAGCGAATAGTCAATGTTTGCGAAGGCGCCCCAGACTGTATGGTCCAGCGTGCCGCCGCCATAGAAGCCCCACGGAATGCTGGCCGGCAGCGTCGGCGGCCGCGTGGTGGGAAGGTTTCGGATCTCTGTATAGTCGAGCGTCTGCTCGAAATAGTAGAGGCCGGTGGTCAGGTCGAGCTTGTCGAACGTGCCTGCATAGCGCAGCTCGTTGGAGAACTGCTCCTGATCAAACTCTGCATTGGAGTGGAACAGGGTGAAGGGTGTTGCGTCAATATCGGCGCTCGAGGTGGACTCGTAATTGCGATAGCCGAAGATATTGGTGATCACGCCATTGCCGAAGCCGACATCAAGGTCGGTGCGCAGCGAGCCGAGGATAGTTTCAGATTCGCCGAATCCTGGATTGTTGATCGACATGTCGAAGTTATCGCGGTCAAAAAACGCATGGTTCTTGCCAGAAGGTCCGTCGGAGCGGGAGTCTGTGTATTCCAGCTTGCCGAGGAAAGTCAGTGCATCGGTCGGCATGAACTCGAGCGCGCCGCGATAGGTGACCGACTGAAGCTCGCCGTGATTGTCGCCGTTGAACTCATTTTTGAAGTATCCAGCGTCCGTGTTGTAGGAAACACCGAACTTGCCGTTCAGCAGGTTCTCGATCAGCGGGCCGGAAACGATCGCCTGAACGTTGGCATTTGCACCGCCGCGATCGCTGTCGACCGGGCCATCAACGCTGGTGCGAGCCTTGAAGCTGAACTCGTCGGTCGGGTTGGCCGTGTTGACCACGATCGCGCCGCCGGTTGTGTTACGGCCGAAGAGCAGGCCTTGCGGGCCGCGCAGGACTTCGATGCTGTCGAGGTCGAACAAGTCGACGACAACGCCGCTGTTCACGCCCAGATAAACGCCGTCGACGAACACGCCGACTGCCGGGTCGATCGACGGGATCGACGAGTTCACGCCAAGGCCGCGGATTGCGAAGTTCGCGGTGCCGCGCGCAGTACCCACATCATCCAGGGACACGTTCGGCGACGAATAGCTCAGGCTTTCGAGTGTAGTGACATTGAGGGCGTCGAGCGTGTCGGCATTGTAGGCAGTCATTGCGACAGCAACAGTCTGCACGTCTTCAACGTCAGCTTTCTTGGTCGCCGTTACGGTGACCGTACCGAGCACGCGCTCAATAGCGGATTCGCGCGACGCGGTTTCTTCAGCAGCTGTGCCTTCCTGCGCGTAGGCAGGCGCGATCAGGACGAGGGCTGCAGATGCAGACGTCATCAGCATTTTATTGAACGTCATTTCTGGGAGTTTCCTCTAATACTTATGAGTGTCAGCGGTGTCTGACACTTGCGGACTAAATAGACGGTTATCCAACATTTGAAATATTTGCTGCGGCGCAGCAAATATGTTTGCTTGCTGGGTGTTGCCCTGCGGTCACGCAAACTTAAAGTACCTTTTAGGAACTAAATTTAGTTGCTAAAAGGCACTTATGGCATTTCCCGTTATTCTACCGGCATCTCGTATCGCAGAACGGGCTGTTGCTGAAATGTGAGTAAGGTTCATAAATCCGTGTACCATCGATGCATACTCGACCTCACTGACCTGGACGCCTACGGCACGGAGTTTTGCCGCATAGGCGAGCCCTTCATCATGCAGAGGATCCCAGCCGCACACCACAACATGGGCCGGAGGCAGCGGCTTTAACTCCTCTGCTGAAGCAAAAAGCGGCGATATCCTCGGGTCCATATAAGTTTTCGGATCAGGCAGGTAATGCCCCCGGAAGAACTCGAACAGGCTCGCAGAAATGAAGAACCCACTTTCTTGCGGTGACATCTTCTTTCTGCGAATATCCGCGAACTGCAGGAGTGGATAGAGGAGCAGCTGAAAGGCAGGCATAGGTCCGCCGCTGCGGCTCATCTCCTGGCAGAGAAAAGCGGCGAGGTTTCCTCCTGCGCTGTCTCCTGCAACGGCGATCCGCCGGGGTCGATTCCGATCTTCCCACCCTGTTCGCTCAACCAGCCCCAGGCGGCGAGCGCATCCTCATGCGCGCAGGGAAAACGGGTCTCCGGCGCCAAGCGATAATCGATTGCCAGAACCCTGCAGCGCGATCCTTCGGCAAGACGCCGGCAGATCATGTCATGGCTGTCAAGGTCGCCCAGGACAAACCCTCCGCCATGAAAAAAGAGGATGCCTGGACCGGGCGGCACGCCCGCACCCAGCGGGACATATAGGCGCGCCTTGAGTGGGCCAGCCGGGCCCGGGACAGTCAGGATACGAACGTCGGCAAGCTCCGGCGCGTCAGGCTCGGCCGAATAGTCCATACGAAAAAACTGCTGACGTAGCCTCTCAATAGGCAGGCGGAGATCAAGGGGCTGCATCTCGGGGAGATGCAGTTTTTCCCTGAAGCTGCGGAAGGCATCGTCGAACGTCATGGCCACACATCTGCTGGTCAATTCCGGCGATGTGATGGCGTCTCAGCGGCGTTACAAGCTCCAGCCTGCCGGCTGTTTCTCAAAGTTGAAGAACGCCCGCCCCCGGAGGCTCTGAATAGAGCGCCTGAACAAGATTCGTGCGGCGGGAAATTACCAGTCTCTGGTTGACATATCCCTTATCGGTAATTTCGCCTGCATCAATGCTGGGTGCCTCGGTCATGACCATCACGCGCTTGATGCGGCGGGAGGAGCCAGGCTCGCCGGAATTGAAAGCAGCTGCCTTGCGCGCAAGATCGGCCACGAGGGCAGCAAACCCCTTGGCAGGATCACCGGCCGCCTTAACGTACTGCTCTGCGGTTACCGGAGACGGCCATACCAGAGCTGCAGCAAAATCCTTGTCCTGGCCGCAAATGACGGCGTCGAAGATAAGGGGAGAGCAGGCCGCCACGAAGTCCGGCCTCAATGTCCCGACCGACACCCAGGTGCCTGACGAAAGTTTGAAGTCCTCGCCGACCCGGCCATCGAAGATGAGGCCTTTGTTGGGATCGGATTCGTCGACGAACTTGACGGCATCTCCCAGGCAGTAAAATCCTTCCTCGTCGAAAACCTCAGCGTTCTTTTTAGGATCGTTGAGGTATCCTGGCATGACGCTGGGGCCCTTCACACGGACTTCCAGCTTTTCGCCATTCGGCACTAGTTTGAGTGTAGTGCCGGGAAGGGGCAGCCCGACAAGGCCGACACGCTCGGCCTCCCAGTGGACTACTGTAATGCCCTGCGTTTCTGTAGCGCCATACATGGTGATGATCGGTATCCGGCGGCCGGTGGCTTTGATCGATAGCGCCTGCAGGCGGTCATAGAGATCATCGGACAGCGTGGCGCCGCCATAACCGATCGAGCGCATATTCTTGAAGAACGCCTTGAGCAAAAACTCGTCCTGTTCCATCGCTTCGGCCAGCATGGCGAGGGCGATGGGGGCAGTCCCGAAGGTGGAGGGGTTGCATTCATGAATGTTGCGGATCGTTTCATGGAATAGGGCAGGGGTTGGCTTGCCGCCATCGATCCAGAAAGTGGCGCCGTTCCAAAGCGCGCCATTGAAGTTCACATTGGAGCCGGATATGTGGTTCCAGGGAAGCCAGTCCAGGACATTGGCGACCGTATCCGGATCATAATCAGGATCGCGGGCATCATCCCGAAGCCCCTCCTGGCCCGCGATCATTGCGCACATTGACCCTTGCGTCTGGGGGACAGGTTTGGGCATCCCTGTGGAGCCGGAAGTAAAGAGATATTTGGCGGTTGATGCGTCCGACAACTTTGACATTGCCACACCAACTGCCGCCGTAGGCTCTTTTGATACCAGCTCGTCGAAATTGAGAACGGAATTGTCCCCGCCTGTTTCAGCGCTCACTATCGTTGCTGCGCCAGCTCCCAGAGCCGTTATGGCTTTCTGGAATGGGGGGAGATGTTCTGCAAAGATGATGGCCGGTTTGACCGTATTGTAGCAATGCTTGAGTTTGTCGAAGTCGTTCGACATGGTCGCATAAGGAACAGAGATTGGCGCGGCTGGCGCGCCGATCTTCTGCGCAGCCAGTATGATCAGGGCAGCCCTAATGGAGTTGCCTGACAAGATCATGACCGGCGCATCCGGCCCCGCACCAAGATCAAGAAAGGCCTGGGCCAGAGAGTCGGTGAGGCGGTTTGCCTCGCCATAGGTTACCTCAACCCATTGATCCGTATACGGATCCCGTTCCTTGATAAAAACCCTTTCAGGGTGGCGGACGGCTCGTTCCACAAGGGCGTGCGGAATGGTTGAAGGTCGCAAGCCCGGAGCCTGGCGGGACTTAACGTATATGGCTTCGCCTTTGCGGACCACTTCCACATCCGGTGCCTTTTGCGGCAGGGGGCGAAACGGGGAAGGGGTTGACCTTCAGCCATGGCAAATTCCTCAGATGTCTGGTGTCGCTGCATCAAGGATAGCGGGCATGCTCCGCCGCGCAACAGGTGACGCAGCGCCAAGACAGCTTCAGCTGCGCTCGATCTCGGCTTTCACGGCGCTGGAAACGCAATCAAGCGCCCTTTCCATCAGCGCTTTATCAAGTGCTTCGGCCATAACGCGTATCAGGGGCTCGGTTCCTGACTTGCGTACAACCATCCGTCCACGTTCACCAAGCATCTCGCCGGCCTGTGCAAGCGCTTCCTTCACCCTATCACTTTCGACAGGGTTCGGGCCCGAATATCTTATGTTAATGAGTTTTTGAGGCGCAGGTTCAAAAACCCGCAACATCTCCGATGCCGTTCCGCCGCGCGTTGCAAGGACTGACAGTACATGCAGGGCGGCCAAAAGGCCGTCTCCCGTTGTGGATACGTCTGAAAGTATGATGTGTCCGGACTGCTCTCCCCCGAGATTAAATCCGTATGCGCGCATATGCTCGCCAACATATCGGTCACCAACCTTGGTGCGGGCGAGGATCAGTCCTTCGGCCTTGAGAAACTCCGATAGCCCCATGTTGGACATCACGGTTGCCACCATGCCTCCCCCCCTGAGGCGGCCGCTGCGATGCATCTCTCCGGCGATCAGCCCCATCACCTGATCGCCGTCAGCCTCATTTCCTCTTTCATCGATGACGATCAGACGATCGGCATCTCCATCGAGTGCTATGCCGATGTCAGCGCTTGATTTCAGTACAGCAGCTTTCAATGCATCAGTCGCCGTTGATCCGTAGCCGGCGTTGATGTTGACACCGTCAGGCGATGCACCGATCACGGTTAGCTGGACACCGAGCTTCCGAAGCGCAGCGGGGGCAGCTTCAAAGCCGGCTCCATGAGCGCAATCGAGCACGACTTTGAGGCCCGAAAAATCGCGTTTGCCGGGAAGTGTTTCGAGGCAGCGCCGGACATACCGCGTCGTCGTGTCGTCCACTGTGCGGGGTAACGTTATGTCGGTGGGGGAGGCGTACTCTCCTTCAAAGGCCGTCGCCATGCTGGCCTCGAGGGCTTCCTCAACATCATCCTCAAACTTCACGCCCTCGGGACTGAAGAGTTTGAGACCATTATCCTCAAACTTGTTGTGGCTGGCAGAGACCATCACGCCTAGGGCGGCACCTGTCTCGCGCGCCATTAATGCTACAGCCGGAGTGGGAACTATTCCCAGCCTGACCGGCGTAAATCCCATCGAGGAGAAGCCTGCGATCAGGGCAGCCTCGATCATTTCACCAGAGCGGCGCGTATCGCGGCCAATCACAACTTCCCGTCCGGCTTTGGATCCAAATGTCCGGGCAGCTGCGATGGCAAGGCGCAGCGCCGTCTCGGCGGTCATCGGGTTCTGGTTGACCCGGCCCCGGATGCCGTCTGTTCCGAAATATTGCCGCGCCATGTTCTCCTCCGGGATCAGCCGGTCATACCGGCGTCACGTCTCCAAAGACCACAAAATGAGGGTTGTCGTATCCCCGCTCCCTCTTTCCGTAGAGCAGGGAGTTGCCATCCATCGTCAGTACACGGCCACCTGCAGCTTCAACAACTGCCTGTCCTGCCGCCGTATCCCACTCCATCGTCCGGCCATGACGTGGATATACGTCTGCCTCTCCCGCCGCGACCAGGCAGAACTTCAAAGAGGAGCCTGCGCCTTTGATTTCTGCAATGGGGTATCGCGCCAACCATTCCTCCGTTTCCGGACTGCGGTGGGACTTTGATGCGACGGCTGTCAGGCCCTCTGACGGTGAGGGACGCACTTTCAGGGGAGAGCGCTTTGCCGGAACAGGACCGTCAGGCGCTGCTTCGGCCTGCCAGGCGGAGCTTGGGCTTTCTGCAACGAACAGGCGATTTAGCGCAGGCGCGTAGACGACCCCCATGACAGGCCGGCCATTCTCAATGATGGCGATATTCACGGTGAATTCGCCGTTCCTGGCGACAAACTCCTTGGTGCCGTCCAGCGGATCGACAAGCGCAAATCGTGTTCCGTGCTGCGGAATGTGACCCCCGGCAACAGCCTCTTCTGCGATCACTTTCAGGTCAGGTTCAGCTTCAGCGAGGCCCTTGAGAATGATCGCTTCAGCAAGGCCGTCTGCTTCGGTCAGGATTGATTTGTCGTCCTTGTGGCTGACACTGAAATCCGTGCGGTAGACCCGCATGATTTCCTTGCCCGCGGCGAGTGCGATTGTAGCGAGTGTGTCGGCGCTGACGGTCATCTGAAACTGCCCGCCTTCAGCGCATTACGTCGATGAGTTCGACTTCAAACTGAAGTGCCGTGTTGGGCGGGATGGGGCCACCTGGCGTGCCTTCTTCGCCGTACCCGAGCTCGGAAGGAATATACAGCATCCAGCGATCACCCGGCTTCATCAGTGCGAGGGCTTCGACCCAGCCGCTGATCATTGCGTTGGAAGGAAAGACTTCCGGATCGCCGCGCTCGTAGGAGGAGTCGAAAAGTTCACCTGTATCTGCAATGCGGCCCTCATAATGGACGACGACCAGTTGACCACCTACGGGAGGCCCACCAGAAGCGTCTCCACTTTGCAGAACCACATACTGCAGTCCGGACTCGGTCTTCACGACGTCGGAAAGTTCCGGATTCCAGGGATAGTATTTGGCCCAGGCGGCTGCGTCGGACTTCTTCGGCTCTACGATGTCGAGCAGCGACACAAAGAATACAAGATCATCACCGGCCTTTATCACGTTGCCGCGCGCCTGATTGCCATAGGCAAGCTGGTTGGGGATGTAGAAGACGTATTCGTCGCCCTTGCTCATTTCCTGAAGGCCGATGGTCCAGCCGGGAATGACCTGATTGAGCCTGAATTCCGACGCGCTGCCGCGATCGAAGGAGGAGTCAAACTTCTCGCCGGTCGGCAACCGGCCGTCATAGTGAACCCGAACCCGATCAGTCGGGGAGGGCTGCTTGCCGCCCTTGGGGCCTTCCTTAACGACGATGTACTGGACGCCGCTTTCAGTTGTCTGAATGCCTTTAGCGTCCGGGTTCCAGGGAAGGTATTCATCAACGGGAGAAGTCATGGTGGTCTCGTCTGAAGCGCCGTCAGCGCCGGGGGATGTAGGTGCGCAAGCAACCAGCGAAACACTGAAAACTGCGGCGGCGAATAGGGCACGGAACATGGAGCAAATCTCCTGAATGGGCAAAACCGTCGCCTGCTCTTTAGGCGGCTTTCTAGGGATAGTCACGCGCCCCTGACGCTCAGAGCGCCCTCGGCGGATAACCCGCCTGCGCCAGGGCATCGATGACTTCCTGAGTGTGCTGGCTGTCACGCGTTTCCATCAGAATGTCGAACTCAGCGCCTTTGGCGGGCACATCCAGCGCAATCCGGTTATGGGCGACCTCCATGATGTTTGCGCCATTGTCACCGATGATCTTCGAGACAAGCGCAAGCAGACCAGGGCGATCATCTCCGACAATGCGGATGCGGGCCAGGCGATTTTCGCGTACGAGTGCCCGTGTCAGGACCGAAGCGAGAAGGCGCGTGTCGATATTGCCACCACAGAGTACGAGGCCTACCTTGCGGCCATAGAAGCGCGAGGGGTGCGCCAAAAGCGCGGCAAGTCCGGCAGCGCCAGCGCCCTCTGCAACGGTTTTCTCGACTTCCACAAAGAGTGTGATGGCTCTCTCGAGATGTTCTTCCTCGACCAGTACGATGTCATCCACGAGTTCCTGCGCGATGCGGCGGGTGATCTGGCCAACTTCCTTTACCGCAATGCCTTCAGCGATGGTGGCGCCGCCCATCTTGGGAGATTTGCCTCTCAGCGCTGCGTGCATGCAGGGATACATCGCCGCCTCAACACCAATAATTTTAATGTCCGGCTTCAGGGCTTTGGCGGCAATGGCAATCCCGCTGATCAGGCCACCGCCGCCGATTGGCACGACGAGGGTATCCAGGTCCGGGTTGTCTGCAAGCATTTCGAGCGCGATCGTGCCCTGGCCCGCAATGATGTCAGTGTCGTCAAAGGGATGAATGAAGGTCAGGCCCTCCTTCTCGCCGAGCTTTAGGGCGTAGTCTTTTGCCTCGTCAAAGATCAGGCCTTCCAGAATGACGCGTGCGCCGTGGTCGCGCGTGTGCTCGACCTTGTTGAAGGGGGTTGTCTCCGCCATGACAATGGTTGCCGGGATGCCGAGGCGACGCGCGTGATAAGCAACGCCCTGCGCATGGTTGCCCGCGGAAGCTGCGATCACACCGGCTTTCTTTTCCTTCTCCGAGAGTTTAACCAGCTTGTTCAGGGCGCCGCGCTCCTTGAAGGCCGCTGTAAACTGGCGGTTTTCATGCTTCACCCAGACCTCGGCGCCTGTGATCGCCGAGAGGGTCTTTGAATGAGACAGCTCTGTGCGCTCGATCTGACCATCTAGAACATCTGCTGCTGCCTGGATGTCGGCCAGCGTCACGGGCAGGGGAGAAGTCAGGGAATCGGGCATGGGAAAGGGTTCCGGCGAAAGCGGGCGCACCCTATGCGGGCAGGGTTTAATTGACAAGCAATCCTGCAGCGCCAGGCGCGGGATCATGTTCCGCCACCCAATGGTCCGGAGCGACCTGAACCAACTGGGGCTGGTACTGGTCGGCTTCCGGATCATCCGTCAGTTTGGACTTGAGGAACCGGAGGGCTGCGCGGCTGTCCAAAGGACTTGGCAGGTCGCCCGTCAACCGAACGCGCTCCCGGGCGCGCTCGCCCCGGGGATCAGCATTGGGAACTGCTGCGATAAGGCCCTGAGTATAGGGATGGCGGGCGTCCTCATATATTTCGTTGCGACCTGCAAGTTCGACGATGCGGCCAAGATAGAGCACCATAACCCGGTGGCTGATCTGGCGGACGACAGCCAGATCGTGACTGATGAAAATCATCGCAAGACCGAACTCTTTCTGGAGCTCGATCAGAAGGTCTACTACCTGGGCCTGTACAGACACGTCCAACGCCGAGACCGCTTCGTCGCAGATGACGAGTTTTGGCTTCAGGATCATTGCGCGCGCAATGCCGACACGCTGGTTCTGTCCACCCGACAGCTCGTGCGGGTAGCGGTTGATCAGGTTCGGATCGAGCCCGACGCGTGGAAGAATTTCCCTAACTTTTGCCTCGCGCTCAGACCTGGATAGCCCAGGCTCGTGAACCAGAAGCGGCTCTGCCACCGAGGCACCGATCGTCATGCGTGGATCAAGACTGGCGAGCGGATCCTGAAACACGATCTGGAGGTCATCCCTCAGACTGTCCATCTCACCGCGGCTCGCCTTGGCGATGTCGCGCCCAAGCCAGGCGACTTTTCCGGCAGTCGGCGGAATCAACCGCAGAACACCGCGCGCGAGCGTAGACTTGCCGCAGCCCGATTCTCCGACGACGCCCAGTGTCTCCCCAGGCTTCAGGTCAAAGCTGACACCGTTCACAGCTTTCAGAGGCTTCTGCCTGCCAAACAGGCCGCCTTTCACCTGGATTGGGAAATGAACCTTCATGTCTTCAACGCGCAGGACAGGCTCGATGCCGGGTCCGGGCTGACTGGAAAGGGGAGGTCGGCCGGGAGGGTCTGGAAGGTCCAGGCGAGGCACGGCGGCCAGAAGCATTTTCGTATAATCGTGCTTGGGCGCGTAGAAAATCTCGTCGGTCGTGCCCTGTTCGACGATCTCGCCATGACGCATGACAACAACGCGGTCACACATCCGCGCGACAACACCCATATTGTGCGTGATCAGAACAATTCCCGTGCCGGTTTCGCGCTTCAACTCGTCCATGAGTTCTAGCACCTGTGCCTGGACTGTAACATCCAGCGCGGTGGTCGGTTCGTCAGCGATCAGAAGTTTCGGCCCGCACAGCATGGCAATGGCGATCATGACCCGCTGGCGCATGCCACCTGAAAGCTCATGCGGGAATTGCTCCATCCGGCGCTCTGCTTCCGGAATGCGGACGTGTTCCAGCCATTCCACGCACTGCTTGTTGGCTTCGGTGCCCTTGAGCCCCTTATGTAGCGCCAGAATTTCCCGCATCTGGGCACCGACTGTCATGTGGGGGGTCAGGCTGGTCAGCGGGTCCTGGAAGATCATCGACATTTCCGCGCCGCGGATCTTGCGTAGTTCAGTCGTCGAGGCCGTCAGCATTTCTGTGGCGCCAAAGCGCATGCTGCCCGTCGCCTTTCCGTTTCCGGCCAGCAGACCCATTGCAGCGAGTGCGGATTGGCTCTTTCCCGAGCCGCTTTCCCCTACAATGCCAACACACTCACCAGAAGAAACTGCAAAGGAGATTCCCTTCACAGCGTTTACTGTGCCGTCCGGCGTCTCGAATTCGACCTTGAGGTCTGTCACAGTCATAAGCGTCATGGCGTTGACGAGTAACGGTGTAACGCTGGGGCGCAAGAGGCAGGTGCAGATTTCAGGCACAGAAAAATGCCGCGTCCCTCCAGGAACGCGGCGTTCTGCCTCGGCAATGCCAGTCTGGTGTAAGTCTTGAGTCTGGCGCTGCCTCTGCCTGATATTGGCTGGATCAGAATTTGTAGCCGAGACCAATCCCTATGATTAGCGGGTCTATGTCCACGTCAGCGTTCACGCTTGCGCCGAGAGCCGTTGTGAAGTCGACCGTAACATCGGTGTTGATCCAGACTTTCTTGATATCTGCGTTCAGGGCCCAGCCACCTTCCTTGCCGTCAAGGTCATAATCGAAGCCAGCCTGCAGGGCAGGACCGAAGCTGGAGTCATAGTCTACCCCGTCAGCAACTGGGCCAGCATCTTCGTTGAAGAAGAGCGTCGCGTTCACGCCCGCTCCAACATAAGGTTTGAAACGGGTCCCATTCTGAAAGTGATATTGAAGCGTGAGGGTGGGTGGCAGCAACCACACGTCTCCAAGATCGATATTCGCATTAGTCAGCGCGCCTGGGACCGTGACATCTGTCGCCTTTACGTCATGGGGCGTAACCGCGAGTATCAACTCGGCCGCAATGTTCTTGTTGAAGAAATAGGTGATATCGATTTCGGGGACATATTGGTCGCCGATATCAACACCGCCCTGCAGACCGGTACCGCCAACGGACAAGGCGCCAGCTTCGTCGGGAAGGACACCAAGGACGCGCGCGCGCACCATCCAGGGATTTTCTTCGGCAGTGGCTGTGCCTGCAAATCCCATTATTGCTGTACCCGTCATAAGGACGACTGCGAGGAGCTTTTTCATGTTTGAAACCCGCTGGTTCTGTGAGTGATGCTGTCTGGTTAGTGCTCTGGAATTAAAGGCGAAATACACCAGTTTGCCGCGCGGCTGCGGGCCGCGCGGCACAAGCGCTCAACTAGGTACTCGTCCGTATTGAGATGGAATTTCCAAACTGCAAAATTGCAATTGCTTGCGCCCGCAAAGACGGGTGCCTCCGCTAAGGCTGCGGCACTGTGCCCTAGGGAAAGGCTTGCCTTGATGCGGCGCAGTTGGGAACATGCCTCTGTCCCTGCGCTCTGGAGTTCCCTATGCCGGTCATGAATTTTCTCACCCAATGCGTTTTCGATGCAGGCGCGTTGAAGCAGCTTTCTAAACTTGCCAAGGCACGAGGCATTACGCGTCCTTTCATCGTGACGGATGCCGGCATCAAGGCGTCCGGTATCCTTGCAAAGGTTGAGGACGCGCTCGGGGTTGCGCCGGCAGGCGTTTTTGCCGAGACGGTTCCCAATCCAACAGAGACACAAACCAGGCTTGCGACATCGCTTTACAAAGAGTCGGGCGCAGACGGCATTATCGCTGTCGGCGGAGGCTCTTCGATGGACCATGCGAAGGCCATTGGCCTCATGGCGAGCCATTCCGAACCGCTCGAAACCTATGCTGCAATTGTTGGGGGCGCCAAGCTGGTCGGCAAGATACCGCCGCTGATTGCCATTCCGACCACTGCGGGTACCGGCTCGGAAGTGTCAGTGGGCATGGTGATCATCATGGAAAATGGCAGGAAGGAGACCTTCGCGTCCCCAAATCTCATTCCACTTGTCGCGCTGTGCGATCCCGATCTGACGCTTGGCCTGCCACCGGGACTGACGGCTGCGACCGGCATGGATGCATTGACCCATTGCATCGAAGCGGTCCTCACCCCTGCCATAAACCCGCCCGCAGAGGGCATCGGGTATGACGGCGCGCATCGCGCGTTCGGGATGGGCATGCTCAAGCGGGCCGTTAAGGACGGGTCTGATGAAGAAGCGCGCTGGCACATGATGATGGCGAGCTATGAAGGCGCGCTTGCCTTTGTGAAGGGGCTCGGCGGAGTACACGCACTCAGCCATGCTGCCGGCCGGCTTCAGGACAAGAAGCTGCACCACGGGACACTGAACGCCGTGTTCCTTCCGCACATCCTTCGGTTTCACAATGGCGCCGCAGATGAGAAATACGTCCGCTTGCGGCAGGCAATGGGCCTGAAGCCTGGCGCCGATCTTGCTGACGCAATCCAGGATTTGAACGATGCCATCGGGATTCCAAGGAACCTCAGCGCGATGGGGCTTAGCGGATCAGACGGCCCGGGGATCGTCGAGTACGCGCTCAATGATCTCGCGCATGCTGGAAACCCCCGCCCGATGAGCGCAGATGATTACGCCAGGGTTTATGAAACCGCACTGAACTGAGTGGCGACATGCCGCGCCGGTTTGCCGCCATACTGAAGATGGCTGCCCTCCATCATGGCGGAGAGGCGGCGGCGCTGGAAAAATCCCGGAACACGCATCGGGCTCAGGACCTTGAGCGTGTTCCGGGTGACCGGCTTCTATCCGTGATGACGCGGTGCGTGTTCAATGCCGGGTTCAACTGGAAGGTCGTCGAGGCGAAGTGGGACGGGTTCGAGGCGGCGTTCGAAGGGTTTGATCCGGCGAGGCTCACATTCCTGGGCGATGAGATAATGGATCGTCTGATTACGGATGAGCGCATCGTCCGAAACGGGCAAAAGATCCGGGCAACACTCGAAAATGCGCGGTTCGTTGCCGAACTTGAAAGCAAGGAAGGCGAGTTTGGACGATTCCTTGCCAGTTGGCCAGGCGAAGACCAGACAGGCCTTCTGAATGTTCTGAACAAACGCGGCTCACGCCTCGGCGGCGCAACGGGTCAGTATTTCCTGCGCTTTGCGGGATGGGATGCCTGGATCGCGTCGTCCCATGTCTGCGCAGCTTTGGTGCGGGAGGGTGTTCTTGAAAAACCTGAAGCTACGGGAAAACGGGACCTGCAAAAGCTTCAGGATGCCATCAACGAGTACCACGACAACAGCGGCTTACCCCGTGCACAGATAAGCCGCCTTCTCGCAATGAGTGTCGGGTAACCGAGATTACTCGGCTTTCAGGGCGGGCAGGCCCAACGCCGCTTCGACATCAGCCCAGTTCACAATCTTGAAGTTCTGGTCCTGTCCGGAGCGGGGATTGCCATCATCCTGTACAATCAGGACACCTCTTGGAAATCCGGGCAGGACGCCGGAGAAAACATCGAGGCCATCCGTATGGGTGACTTCATCGATGCCGAGTGGTTCGTTGGCAGCGATCGAGAAACTGCCGCGGGGGGCGTGGGGTGCCTGGCGATCGTATACAACAAAACGATCCTCCGATTGGGCGGACGCAACGACCCAGCCTTGCCCCTCTGCGCCTTTCCAGATCGAAACGCCTTCTACGTCCGCGACCAGTCCGGTGGGTCCGCCGACAGTATCGACAAGGGCTGGAACCGGCGCATTTTCCTGGTAAGCGACTGTCCAGAGGCCTCGGTTTTCCTCGCCGACGAACATTATACTGTTTGTTTCATCAAACACGCACCCTTCAAGTTGAGCTTTCCAGTTTGATGGTTTTCAGGAGTTCGCCGGAAATGCCGGAATGCTCTACGGTCAGATCCCAGATCTGCAGCGTTCCATTCTTGTAGGTGACGCCCGCGAGGTCGCGGCCATCCTCGCGTGCCTGACAGATGCCGTAAGGCTCGACTGTACCTGTTGGAACATCTCCGCCATGACTGACCAGGCCTGATACGCGATCAATCAGAAATACAGAAATCGCGTTGACCTGATCATTGCTTGCAACGGCGACATCAAATGGACGATCCGCCAACTGACGAACATCTATGTTGTTGATGAGGCCGATCGGGAGGTTTTGAACTTCCGATCCGTCCAGCGCAAAGACGACAAGTCCGACTTGTTTGTTGGTGCCCAGAACAAGGGTCTTGCCAGGGTCTGACGGATGAAGCCAGAGCGCAGGATCGTCGGCTGCATCTCCCTGAGCGCCTGCAGGGGCGGTTTCCACGCTCGCCATGACAAATTTCTGGCCGTCAATCACCGGAGGCGGCGCGGACACGCACGCGGCAGCAGATAAGGCAAAGGTAGATACGAATGCGTTCCGGAAGAAGGGCACGGGGAAGCTCCTGTAAATCCGGGAGGTTTGAGCAATAGATCCCACTTTGTCTCTTCTGCATGACAAAATCGCGACGGCCCAGTGCTCAGGAAACTGTCGTATCCCAATAAGCGGCCCATCTTGCCGTAAGCGCTCCAGGCTTCTCGGCCGTCAGCAGGCCGGAAAAGCGCTGCGCTTTCATAAGCAACCGTTTCTGATGGCGCAGGGCCGACCGGCGGGCCAGTTTAAGCACATCCTTGTCGATAAGATCTGCCGGAGTTGCCTCCAGGGCCTCCAACAAAAGGCCGCAATCGCGCCAGTCACCCAGGCTTTCGGAAAGCCGGCTTGCCATCCTGGCATGAGCATCCAGGGCATCCGGGCAAATTCGGTTGAGCAAAAGGGTCTGGTGCCAATGGGTCTTGGCACTCTTGCGCCAGTTATGAGTTGCCTCTTCTTCGCCGGTTTCGATGGCTGCAGCGAAATCCCCGCGCAGCCGCTTGTAACTCCGCTTCAGCCCTGGCCTGATGGCGTCAAACCCCTCTGCTGAAATTCTCCAGTGCGCGGCTCTTTTTGCTGCCGACCGCATATCGCGCCCGAACGCTTTGAGAAGTTTGGTGTGTGCCTTCGCATCTGCGGTGTTGGCAAAGTCCGGTTTGAGGACACCTTCAATGGCGAGGAAAGCTTCTGCCGGAAGTTTCAATCGCGTCAGACTGTCAAGGATCGCGCCTGAGTCTCGCGCCTCGGAGAGGCTTCGTGCAGCGTCCCGGAGAAGGTTGTTCTCTGCAGCGGCGCCTTCAAAGACGGGTGTAATCAGGCGCAACAGCGAGCGGAGTCGCTTCGCCGACTTGCGGACCTCGTGGACCTGTCTGGGAACTGGAAGATCGGCTTGAGCCAGGATTGACGCGATGCGTCCGAATTCCTCTGCAGCGATCCGCCGGATGTCAGCCTCAACCGTTTCGTTGCCCGGCTTAAGTCTGTACGTCATGTCGTCGAACCCGCTCCTCTTTCATATCCGGCGGCGCAAACTCCCACATCTGTTGCCAAGCCGCCAATCCGATCGCTTTAAGGGCGAGTGCGCAGCTACAGGAAACTGGCGAAATAGGTACATGTCTTCGCCGCGAATCCGGCGATAAGAGGCAATGATCGAAAGTTTCCAGGCCCTCTTCAACGGCATCGCCCTTATCACCTGCGCCATGGCGATCGGAGCCTCCTGGGTCGCATCCATCGCGTCTCCAAATTGCAGCTTCGACAAGCTGACGGGCGCAAGAGCCGATTCCCATGTCAGGGAGCTTCTTTACCGTACAGCTTCACCAATTGCCGGCTTGATGCTGGTTTCCGGCGCGCTCTTCCTCTTGGCGACCAGCTGGGTGTCTGGCACGATTGCCCTGATTTCTGCTTTCGGCTTCTTTTCAACCCGTCTGATGCTTGCGCCAAAGGAAGGGAAGAACCCTCAAGGCGTGCGCACTCGCCGAAAGGAGCAGCGGGGCAGCTCTGTCATGCTGTCGCTCATGTTCACTATGGCCGCCGTAGCCGCTGCAGTACTGGGATTGTTTGGCCTCTAGGCCATAACGAGCCAGAGACAGCCCATTTCGTGAAGCTTTCGGAAGCTCTCAGACGATCTCTGGGCGGCCGATCGGGCAAGCCGGCCGGCAGTTTTCCGGTTCGCAGCAAGCATCATAACGCAGATTACCAGCCCAAGACCGGCCATCCACCAACCCACGACAAGCGCTGTGATGACCCCAGTCAGGCAGGCTAGGTATGCCATTGCATCCAGAACCCTAAGGCGGATGTGTAACCAGCGCCCGAAAGGTTTGAGTAGTTCCGGATTACGGTGAAGCGTTTCTGCATCGATTGCAAAGCGCGTCCCCGGCGTATTCTCGAATACGAGGGCGCGCGTCATACGCCCGGCATCATGTGGATTTGGCTGGCAGCTGAGAAACATTGGCCTGGCTCCTAGAAGAACTCACCTGATTGGCGAATAGTTACCTGCCGGATGTTAACCCGGTGCGGGTCCGGGCACGGAAGTTTCAGGGTTTTTCAAGACTTTCAGTTAACCGTGAGCTTTCCCCAACGGCATATTCCGGCTGGCGAAAACAATTGCCGGAGCGTTTTTTGAGGCGTACGCTGCACTGCAGCAAAAAGGGTATGAAAAGAAGATGCTCTATTCCCTTGTCGAATTGAACCGGGTTGCGATGGCGCCGATGCGGCTCGCCGCGCGCGCTGGTTTGGCGGCGCTGAATTCACCTTTCAATCCGATGGGTCAAACCAGCTACGGCAAGTCGCTTGCCGCGATGGCTGATGTGTTCGAGAGCGCAACGCGCTACTATGGCAAGCCGGAATGGCGCATAAATTCGGTTCGGATCAACAGTATTGATGTCCCAGTAGAGCCACAGGTTGCCTGGCGGTCGCCGTGGTGCGGACTTGTTCACTTCAAGAAGGACGCAGACCGGTTGGCACAAGCGCGCCGCAAAGGCGCGGCCCCTCTGCCGCGTATGTTGATCGTAGCGCCGCTGTCTGGACATTACGCGACGCTCCTGCGAGGCACCGTCGAGGGCTTTCTCGAAACCCATGACGTCTACATAACTGACTGGACGGATGCGCGCATGGCGCCGGTGTGGCTCGGCCGGTTCGACCTCGACGACTATATCGACCACATTCGCAAGATTCTGACCCGTCTCGGGGGCGGGGC
This sequence comes from Hyphomonas sp., assembly GCF_018402285.1. Lineage (GTDB taxonomy): Bacteria > Pseudomonadota > Alphaproteobacteria > Caulobacterales > Hyphomonadaceae > Hyphomonas. The sequence goes on from NZ_JAGYJH010000003.1 coordinate 401,495, forward strand.
GCATGTTCTTGCAGTCTGCCAGCCCGGGCCGCCCGTACTGGCGGCCATTTCCATGATGGCGGAAGATCAGGACCCGGCGCTTCCCGCGACAATGACCTTCATGGGTTCACCTATCGATGCCCGCCGATCGCCGACCATCCCGAACAAGCTTGCTGAAGAGCGGCCGTTTGAATGGTTCGAGCAGAACATGATTTACACCGTGCCCGGCCCTTATCCGGGTATGCTGCGGCGTGTTTATCCCGGTTTTGTGCAGCTTTCATCATTCATGAATATGAACTGGGAGCGCCATGTTGATGCGCACTGGAAGTTCTTTAATCATCTGGTCGGCGGGGACGGCGACAATGCGGGCCGCCACCGGGAGTTTTATGATGAGTACCTTTCCGTACTTGATCTGACGGAAGAATTTTACCTGCAGACGATCCAGCGCGTCTTCCAGGAGCACCATCTTTCCCGCGGCATCTACAGCTATCGCGGCGAGCGGTTGGTAAAGCCAGGCGCTATCCGGAATGTGGCGTTGATGACAGTTGAGGGTGAGAAGGACGACATTTCCGGGATCGGCCAGACACAGGCTGCCCATGATATCTGTACAAACATTCCGGAAGATATGCGTACGGATTACATTCAGCCGGGTGTCGGCCATTATGGCGTGTTCAACGGCTCACGCTTTGAGACAGAGATTGCGCCCCGCGTTACGCAGTTCACGCGCCGGTTTACCAGCCGGGACAAGGAAGAGGCGGCGCTTTCCGGAGAGAGGGTGTCCTAGTGGCCTTGCTCCGGGATGTGGAACATCAGTTCCGGGGTTAGGCAGCTGGCGAGAGGTTCGCCCGGCGCTGTTCGGGTCAGCCCTTCGGGCTTCCTGAGGTAGTCGCGCATTGCTTCGCTCGCGGCCCTGTCGAAGCTTTCTATCGCAGCAGGCTGCGCCGTTTCGCGCAGGATTTTTGCGCTCCGGCAGGTGCGTTGCTCAAGGATTGTCAGCGCTGCTGTTTCACGCCCTGTTCGCAAGGCCCGCAGTGAAGCGCGCATCTGGTCCGGCCGAAGCACCGCTGCAGCCGGCATCCCCGGCCCATCAGGAACGGCCAGCCATAAGGCATTGACAGTGGCGCCGCCGTCTTGCTGAAGAAAGCGGACTGCCACAATCACCCCGCCCCGGGATTTCCGGATGTCAAAGTTCGCCCGGCCCTCCGCTGCCAGCTTCTCCATCCATGCTCCAACGGCAAGATTGCGGACTTCTATGGCTTCGCGAGGATCACCCGCTGCCATCAAAGCGACGGATTGATCAAGACGCTGCACAGGTGAGAGCCAGGCGCCGCGCGATACGGCGCCTTCGAAATGACCCACCGCTTCAGATGGGCGGCCTGCATCCATTGCGCCGCGCGCGGCAATCAGGTGGGCCTCTCGGGTTTCAAATCGCTCCGGGCAGTGAGAAATGAAAGTTTCGGCAGTTCGCTGCATGTAGGCGGGGGTGGCTTCTTCAGCGGGTTGCGCCACGGCTGTCTGGAAGCGGGCAACCTCTCCGAGGCCGCAACCCTGATCTGCCATCGCGGTCATCGGCGCGATCAGCGCGGCAAGAACAAGTCTCGTCATCCTGAGGAGTGTCATCCGGTTCACCATACAAGCCGACGTCCACACCGGAGCGGCTGTTTAGGTTGAAACGGTGCAAGCCCTGTGCCGGTTCCCTCAGTCTGGTGGGTGAATGCCGGACGGATCTTTCAGGACATGAATATGCTCGTGCTCGTGCTCGTGCTCACCTGCGGCGCCATGAATATGGCCATGGATCGGCAAGAGCAGCAGCAGAAAGGCAATCAGGACACCGGCACCAAGGGCGGCGAGACCGCGAAGGGGTGGTTCCTCTTTCAGGGGCTGCATCAACGGGCCCGTGGCGACGTAGATCAGAAGCCCCGCCGACAAGGCGTAGAGAGCCGCTACAACGCCTGGTCCAAGGCCTGTCAGGAAAACGCCGCTCACCAGCGCGCCCAACGGCGTCGTGGCGCCGGCCGCGAGGAAGGCCCAGATCAAGGCTTCCCGGACCCGGAAACCGTGCCGGGAAAGTATGGCAAAAGCGATCACGCCTTCGGCAAACTCATGCATGATCAGCGAGGTCGATGCGTAGACGCCAGCTTCAAAGCTTGCTGCGAAGGTGACGGAATAAATGACCCCGTCCAGGAAAGAATGAAGACCCACCGCCAATAACGGTGTCAGCGCCAGGGCCCGGCCACCCGATTTTTCGGGAAAAGCAATGTTGATCCCTGATGTCAGCATCAGTCCGCCGAGGAAGCCGCAAAGCATGAAGAACGGCGCGCGGGCATTCATCTGGAGTGCTTCGGGCGCAATATGCAGCAGTGTCAGCGAGATCAGCATTCCGCCTGCCGCCAGCGAAAACAGACCGGACTGACGCGCGGTCCATTCGCTGCGTACCGCTACTGCGATCAAGCCGAACGACGTCACAAGGGCTGCAAGAAGCCCGAACAGGATCGGCGCCTGAAGAGAAAGGGGCATTCGGGGCCAGTGTCCGGTTTGCTGCGCCTGGATCGGGGCAGGGGGTGGTTTGAGGGCTGCACGACGTGCGCGCAGGCACCTTGCGAAATGTGTTATAATGTTTCACTCTGCGGCTTGCCAGAGATTTTTACGGTCACCTCAGTTGTTGCGCTTAATGCACGGACCAGTTGCCAAATATCAGGAGACCCATCGTGACTGATTTTCTTCGCTCCTCCCGCTTTCTGCTTGCCGGTGCAATGCTAGGCATTGTTGCCTCCTGCGGCCCGGGCGCTTCGGCGCCGGCAAGTGATGCAGGGGTTGAGCCTCAAGAAGTGGTTCCTTCTGCTGCAGCGGATGGAAGCGCTCCGGCAGATCAGGCCGACGGGGGATCAGAAAGTGAAGTACATGCGCATGAAGACGGTGAAGGGCATGAGCATGATTATGACGAAGTGCACGAACATGCGGGCGGCACAGCGCATGTTCACGGCATCGCTGACCTGGCTTTTGTCGTCGAGAACGGCAGGCTGACGGCAGAGATGATCTCACCCCTGGCCAATTTTGGCCTCTCAGAAGCCGATGGCGTGTTCACTCAGGACGTCATCTCAGCGCTGCCCTCCCTTATCGAACTTTCCGGGGGAAACTGTTCGGCTGAAGCACCGGTCGGCGAAGTTGATACCTCAAGTGGTCACACTGATGGGCAGGTTGAGTTTTCTTGGGTTTGCGAGAACCCGAACGCCGTGACGGCCGCCCGTTTTACCGGATTTGGGACCTTCCCGGGATTTGAAACAATCAACGCTGTCTTTGTTGGGGATACAGTCCAGAAAGCCGCAGAGCTGACGCCTTCCTCTCCGGAACTTTCCCTGAAATAAGAATGCTATGGCTGATCATGTGATCGATATCGAAGGGCTGCGCTTTGCCTGGAAGAGCGGCCCGCAAGTGCTCGACATTGAAACTTTCCGTGTCGGGGCTGGAGAGCGGGTGTTCCTGCGGGGTCCGTCGGGATCTGGCAAGTCGACCCTTCTTGGCCTGATCGCAGGCGTGCTTGAGCCGCAAGCTGGACGCATCTCCGTCATGGGGCAGGATATGGGCGCGCTTGCTGCCGCAAAGCGGGACCGGCTACGGGCGGACCGGATGGGCGTCATCTTCCAGATGTTCAATCTGGTCCCCTATCTTTCCGTGACCGGGAACGTCCTCTTGCCGCTCCGTTTCTCCCCTGCACGGCGGAAGGCGGCTGGTACTGATCCGCAGGCGGAGGCTCGCCGGTTGCTCGCCCGCCTTGGCCTGCAGGATGAAAGCCTGCTGGATCGGCGTGTTTCGGACCTTTCCGTCGGACAGCAGCAGCGCGTTGCCGCCGCCCGGGCCCTCATCGGCAGCCCCAGCCTGGTGATTGCGGACGAACCAACCTCCGCTCTTGACGCAGATGCGCGCGACCGGTTCATCAATCTCCTTTCCGAAGAAGTTGAACGCTCCGGAGCCAGCCTCCTTTTCGTCAGCCATGACGCGTCTCTCGCCGGCCTATTCACCCGCGCGGTCGATCTCATGGCTATGAACAAGGCCGGAGCGCCGGCATGACCGCCTTGTTTTCACTCGCCTGGGCGAGCCTGCTTAACCGGAAAGGCTCTGTAATTCTGACCATCGTGGCTGTTGCCCTGTCGGTGGCGCTTTTCCTGGGCGTGGAAAAGGCAAGGAGCGGCGCACGCGAAGGCTTTGAGAATACGATTTCCGGTACAGACCTTATCGTTGGCGCGCCAACAGGCACCGTCAATCTGCTGCTCTATTCCGTCTTCCGCATGGGCTCGGCAACGGCGGAAGTATCCTGGCCGACTTATCGTCAGATTCTGGAACGCCCGGATGTGGCCTGGGCGGTCCCGATTGCCTTGGGTGACAGCCATCGCGGCTTCCGGGTCATGGGCACAACGGTGGATTATTTCGATCATTACAAATACGGCGGCGGGCAGCCGCTCGCGCTTTCCGAGGGCTTGGTTTTCGATGATCTGTTCGATGCCGTCATTGGCGCCGATGTCGCACGGGATCTTGGCTATGCGCTGGATTCTCAGCTTGTGCTGACCCACGGCCTTGGCGCGGCAGATCTCGGCTCGGGCCATGAGAACCGCCCTTTCCGTGTATCGGGTATCCTGAAACCGACCGGCACGCCCGTGGATCGCACGGTGCATGTGTCGCTGGAGGCGATCACCGCAATTCATGTCGGCTGGGAGACGGGTGCCAAGAACCCCCTTGCCGATTCCATTCCGACCGAGGTGATCCGGTCATTCGATCTGACGCCGAAAACGGTGACTGCCATATTCGTTGGTCTGGAACGCAAGGGAACAATCCTGACGACGCGCCGGCAGATCAACACCAATCGGGGCGAACCGCTCATGGCGATCATTCCCGGTGAGGCGCTGCGCGAGCTTTGGGGCGTTACTTCGATTGCCGAGCGCGCGCTATTGGCGGTTTCCGGCTTCGTGATTGCGGTCGGTCTTGTTTCAATTCTGACATCGATACTGACGAGCCTGAATGAGCGGCGGCGGGAAATGTCCATCCTGCGGGCAACCGGCGCGCGGCCCGGTCATATCTTTTCCCTGCTTGTCCTGGAGTCCGGCCTGATCGGTTTCATGGGCGCGGTCATCGGGATTGTCATCGTTCATGGTCTGTTTGCGCTGGTCGCTCCGGCGCTTCAGGCGCGTTACGGCGTGGCATTCGGTGGGGGAGGGCCGGGTCTGCTGGACCTCTACGTGCTGGGTGCTGTGACACTGGCATCGCTGTTGATCGGGGCTGTTCCGGCACTCGCGGCCATGCGTCGCTCGCTGGCGGATGGCCTGAGCGTCCGAATGTAACAGCATTGTGCTCTGGAACTGGGCGCACGCCCGTTTTAAACAGAGTGCATGAAAACGACATCTCTCCCGGGTTTTGCCCTCGCAAGTTTCGCTTTTGCTTTGGCCGCTGCCTGTGGCGGCGCCTCTACATCCGGTACGGCTGAGGCCGCTCCGGCCAAGCCGGCAAAGGAGGCAGCCGCTGAAACCAAGGCAGATGGCCCCAAAGTTGGTGACAAGATTGGACAGAGCGCGGCGGAGCGCGCTGCGGCCCGCGCCGAAGCGGCCAAGAAGCGCGCAGAAGACCAAGCCCGCAAGGACGCAGAACTGGCTGCGCGCGGGGTTGAGCGGATCGGTTGGGAAGACCTGATGCCTGAAGGCGAGGAAGAACGCCTAGCCCAGATGTATCAGGCCCAGATGGCAATGCTCTATTCCGGCGCAGGCGTGGCTGAAGGTTCTGCGGCAGACATGGCTGTCCAGATTGGCACCTTCAACACGGTGAAGGAGCTCAACGGCAAGAAGATCCGGATACCCGGTTATACCGTACCTTTCGAATATGGCGCAGACGCCCAGATCAAGGAATTCCTGCTGGTGCCTTACTTCGGCGCCTGTATCCACGCGCCGCCGCCGCCGCCCAACCAGACTGTGTTCGTCATGTCTGACAAGCCGATCAAGATGCAGGACCTTGCCCAGGCTGTCTGGATCGAAGGCACGATCCACACACAGACACAGGAGAGCGAGCTGGCTGACGCTGCCTACACGATCACCCTGACGGGAATCGAAGAATACACCTACTGAGGCAGGACAACCTGAAGCTGGACGCCGTTCAGGTCATCGCCTGGGATTTCGATGGCGTCCTGAACCGCAATATCCAGGATGGCGTCTTTGCCTGGTCCCGCCAGTTCGAACAGGATATTGGCCTCTCGCTGAAATCGTTCTCCAGCTATCTCTTTGGCGGACGTTTCCAGAAAGCCATGGTTGGGCAGGCATGCCTTGTGGAGCTCGTTACACACTGGGCCGAGGCGAATGACGCTGCAGGCCGTGTAAGCGAAATCCTCGACTACTGGTTTACGCGGGATGCGCTTCCGGATGAGAGAACTCTGGCATACTTTGAGCCTTTGAAGGCGCGGGGCCTGCGTCATTTGATGGCGACGAACAATGAAGCCCATCGCGGGGCCTTCATTGAGGACGCGATGAGTTTCTCAGATCGGGTGGAGCGTATCTTCGCCGCGGGCCGGATTGGCATTGCAAAACCGGATACGGCCTACTTCGCCCACATCGAGGCACAGCTTGATGTCGCGCCAGAGGCCCTGCTTCTTGTTGATGATCTGGAAGAAAACGTGCTGTCCGCCAGGAGCCGGGGTTGGCAGGCCTTTCACTTCCAGAAAGGCGCTCACGACCTGCTGGAGCAGGCTCTGGGCCTTCAAGAGTAGTCCCTTGATCCAATGAGAGCGATAAAAGCAAGAAGGGCGGCCCGACAGGCCGCCCTTCCGCACTCTACGCGGTACTCTACTGTCCACAAAGTAGCAGCGGACTGCTTAATACTTTGCGAACCTAATGCCGCAGGCGGATCCTACTGGCTTTTGGCCAGAAGGTTGCGGATTTCTTCCAGAAGCACTTCCTGGCGCGGCGGGGCCGGCGGCGGAGCAGCTTCTTCCTTCTTTTTGAGTGTGTTCATGCCCTTGATCACAAAGAACAGGGCGAGCGCCATGATGATGAAAGAGATCACGGCATTGATGAACTTGCCATAGGCAATCACCGGGGCGCCGGCTTCGGTCGCTGCCACGAGTGATACATATTCCGTCCCGTTCAACGAGATGAATAGGTCTGCAAAGTCGACCCCACCCATGAGCATGCCCAGCGGCGGCATCATGATGTCGTTGACCAGGGATGTTACGATTGTACCGAAAGCGCCGCCGAGGATGAAGCCGACCGCAAGATCGACAAGGTTTCCCTTAAGCGCGAATTCTTTGAATTCTTTAAGCATTATTGCCCCTTCCTGTTGGCGAGACGCCTTCAGATGTCCGATTATAGTTCGCTTTGTTTGATCACCGCGTCAAGCTGCAGCATGGGTCGCGTGAAGCGTTGAGAGACTTATCTAGCCTCGGGATCGCTTCCGCCATTTACGCGCGCGCGCAATTCCTTGCCTGCCTTGAAGAAGGGGACTGCCTTGGCGGGAACCTTGACGGGTTCACCTGTCCGCGGATTGCGCCCTTTGCGGGCGTCGCGCTTGCGAACAGAAAAGGCTCCGAAGCCGCGCAACTCCACCCGGTCTCCCCGGGCTAGGGCATCGCCGATCTCGCCAAGGATGACGTTAATGACCTTTTCAACGTCTTCGTGACGAAGGTGCGCGTTCTCAGCCGCGAGTTTCTCTATGAGTTGGGACTTCAGCATCGCATTGATAATAAACGCATTTGCGGCGAGAGCGCTAGGCCCTCGCCGCAAACATTTCGGGAAATTTAGGTTGCCGGCCAGCTTTTAGGCTGCCCGGCCCCAATTCATGTGACCATCAGGCCAGGGAATCAGCCTGTTCTTTCCAGCCATCGCGCTCGAAACGGCCCTGGATAGCCAGTTCCTCTTCGAGGTCAGCGATCTGCTCATCGGAGAGCGCAGCGACCTGCCAGAAATGGTAGACGCCTGCTTCATTGAGCTTTTTCTCGAACGCCGGGCCGAGACCCTTCAGCTTCTTGAGGTCGTCTGCATCGCCCTGCGGCGCTGCCAGGCGGCCACGGTCGTCGAGAGAGCCTGCATCGGCATCAGCTTTTGGCTTGCCTTTCGACGAAGCCAGGGCTGCGCCCAAGATGTCGCCCAGAGAGGCGCCGGCGTCTGCCGAACCGTACTGTGCCACGGCTTCGGCTTCTTCGGCGATCTCCAGAGCCTTGATCGAAAGCGAAACGCGGCGTGTTGCGCGGTCCACCGTGATGATCTTGGCGTCGACCTTGTCACCGACAGCAAAGCGCTCGGGGCGCTGGTCTGCCCGGTCACGCGAGAGGTCGGAGCGGCGGATGAAGGATTTCACAGCCGGGGTGCCGAATTCGACTTCGATACCGCCGGAGGTGATTTCCGTCACGGTGCAGGTCACGGTTGCGCCGCGCTTGAGGCCGCCACCGCCAGCGGACTCACCACCGCTGCTGCTGCTGACGGCCGATTCGATCGGATCACCCGAAAGCTGCTTGATGCCAAGCGAGATGCGCTCTTTGTCGACGTCGACATCGAGGACCTTCGCTTTGACACGGTCGCCCTTGGTGAAGGCTTCGATCGCCTGGTCGCCGGATTTGTCCCAGGCGATGTCGTTGATGTGCACCATGCCGTCGAGGTCCGGGCCGAGGCCGATGAAGAGTCCGAACTCGGTGATCCCGCGGACTTCGCCTTCGATTTCGGTACCGACAGGGTTTTCAGCGAGGAAGGCGCTCCATGGATTGTCCATGGTCTGCTTGAGGCCGAGCGATATGCGGCGCTTCTCGCTGTCGACGTCCAGCACTTCCACATCGACTTCCTGGGAGGTCGAGAGGATCTTGCCGGGATGGACGTTCTTCTTGGTCCAGCTCATTTCGGAGACGTGGATCAGGCCTTCGACACCATCTTCCAGCTCCACGAAGGCGCCGTAGTCGGTGATGTTGGTGACGGTGCCCTTGAGGCGGCCGCCGACCGGGTAGCGGGACGAGATATTGTCCCACGGATCGGTGCCGAGCTGCTTCATGCCGAGCGAGATACGCTGGGTTTCAGGGTTGATCTTGATGATCTGGACTTCGACTTCCTGGCCCACTTCAACCACCTGGGAGGGGTGGTTGATGCGCTTGTAGGACATGTCGGTGACGTGCAGCAGGCCATCAATGCCGCCGAGGTCAACGAACGCACCGTAATCGGTGATGTTCTTGACGATACCTTTGCGGACGTCGCCTTCAGCCATGTCGGAGACGATCTCGGCGCGCTGTTCGGCGCGGCTCTCTTCCAGGATCGCGCGGCGCGAGACAACGATGTTGCCGCGAACACGGTCGAGCTTGAGGACAGCGAACGGCTGGACTTCGCCCATGAGCGGACCGACATCGCGCACTGGGCGGATATCGACCTGGCTGCCGGGAAGGAAGGCGTTGACGCCGCCGAGGTCGACGGTGAAGCCACCTTTGACGCGGCCGGAGATGGCGCCCTTGACTGGCTCGCCTTTGGAGAAGCTGCGCTCCAGCTTGACCCAGCGCTCTTCGCGGCGGGCCTTGTCGCGCGACAAGACGGCTTCGCCGAGCGCGTTCTCGATCCGGTCGAGGTAAACGTCGATCAGGTCGCCGGGGGCGGGCTGCTTGTCTTCAAGCATGAATTCTTTGGTGGGGATGCGGCCTTCGGTTTTGAGGCCGATGTCAACGACGACAGCGTCGTTGTCGATGCGCAGGACAGTGGCCGGGATAACCTGGCCTTCCTGCATGGCAGAAGCGGCTGCCGACGTCTCGAACATCGAGGCGAAGTCGGCGGAGGAGGGGTTCATTTCGTTGGTCATGGGGTCTCCGGAGAGGGCCAAATGGTTCAGTGGCAGGCTGGCACCATTGCCCCCTGCGCACATCCGACCCGTCGCGTGGTCTTTCAATATCTGAAGCGGGCACCGTCTGTTTGGATTGAAGCGAACCCTTACGGGCGCCCCTCAGGCGGTCGTTCCCTTGGCGAGTGCGGCCTCTACGGCAGCCATCGCCCTTTCCACAGCCGCGTCTATAGTGAGATCAGTCGTATCGATCAAGATGGCATCATCCGCCATGGCGGCAGGGGCATCGGCGCGCCCCTGATCGCGGGCGTCCCGGATCTTCAACTGGTTGATCACCTGATCAAGGGTCACTGTCTCGCCGTTGCCAATGAGTTCCCTCCACCGGCGCTCGCCCCTCTGGCTTACGTCGGCGTCCACCCAGAGCTTCACGTCGGCATCCGGGGCAATGACAGTGCCGATGTCGCGCCCGTCCAGCAGGGCGCCGCCTTCACGTGTGGCAAAGGCCCGCTGTAGCTCAAACAGTGCCTGACGCACCGAAGGGATCGCCGCAACGACGCTGGCGGCTTTACCGGCCTCGGCCGATCTCAGCTCGTGCTCAATGAAATCGGTGAGGTCCAGCATCCGGGCAATGTCTGACAGCGGCCCGGCGTCGTCCAGCGGGACGTCCTGTTTCCGGGCCGCGACGGCGACGGCCCTGTAAAGCCGTCCTGTGTCCATATGGGGCAGGCCGTAATGCGCAGCCAGGCGCCGCGCGATGGTGCCCTTGCCGGAAGCTGTGGTGCCGTCGATTGCTATGATCATGAAGCCGGGGAGTGATCCACCCCCGGCTTCAAGTCAAGTATGGCTCAGGCCGTGGCCTCTTCCGCCACAAAGCCCTTCCAGGTCTTCATGTAATTGACGAAGATCGGCCCTAGCCCTTCGGCTACCAGATGGGCTTCGGGGACAGGCAGGGCGATGGGCTCGAAACAAGGGTTTGCCTCGATCTTTTTCGGAAAGTCGTGATGCAGGATCGCGCCGCGTCCGATCACCACATAATCGAGTCCGGCTTCCATGGCCCGCAGGCAGCTTTCGCCCGTGGTCAGTTTGCCTGCTGCGCCTAGGCGGCAATTGCCGCGTGGCAGGCCAGTGAACCAGTCAACCAGCGAACGGCCCTTGAAGCTCGGGTCTTCCGGTTCCTTGAACGTGTCCCACAGCGACATGTCGAGATAGTCGATCTCGCCCCCGGTCATGAGCTCGCTGGCAAGGCGCCGGATTTCGCCGATGTCCATGCCGAAACGCTCTGGCGAAAGGCGCACGCCGAGGGAGAAGTCTTTCCCGCATGTCGCCCGCACGCCCGCGATGATGTCGCGTAGCAGTTTCGTGCGGCCTTCATAGTCGCCGCCATACTCATCTTCGCGCTTGTTGATGTCGGCGCTGATGAACTGGCAAAGCAGGTAGCCGTGTGCGCCGTGCAGTTCGACGCCATGAAAACCAGCCTGTTCGCTGCGACGGGCGCCGGCGATGAAATCATCGGCAACCTGCTTGATTTCATCCAGCGTCATGGCCCGGGCGCCGGTTTCTGCGTCGGCCGAGGGGCAGAGCGGCGCGCGTCCGCCGATCAGCTCCTTGGGTGTGCGCATGCCGGCATGATGAAGCTGCACGACCGAATGGGTGTCGTTGGCGTTCAGCTCCTTGGCGAGGCGGAAGAGGCCGGGCAGGTGTTTGTCATCGAAGACGCCAAGCTGGCCGGGAAAGCCCTGGCCGTCTGCCTGCACATGCGCGGCGCAGGTCATCGTCAGGCCAAAGCCGCCCTCGGCGCGTTTCACCAGCCAGTGAAACTCGTCATCGCTGAGCGTGCCATCGGCACGGCTCTGCATGTTGGTGAGCGGGGCGAGCATGAACCGGTTCTTCATGGCCGGGCCGCGGGTGAAGGGCAGGGGATCAAACAGCGTTGTCATCCTGCGAGTGTGGCGCGGAAATCCGGTTCGTCAATTTTGCCCCTGCGGCAGGGTCAGCTTCGGATGTCCGCGCCCAGCGTTGCCATATGCCCCATGAACTCGGGATAGCTTGTGTCGATCATGCTCACGTCGTCGACGCTGACAGGCTTCTGCGCGGAGGTGCCCATGACCAGCGCGCTCATGGCGATGCGGTGGTCGTGGCGAGTTTCGACGAGTCCGCCGCCCGGCACCAGGCCGGCGCAGCCCTGCACAGTGAAGCCGTCCTCGGTCTCTTCGACCCCCACGCCGTTGACACGCAGCATGGCGACAACTGCGCCGATCCGGTCGCTTTCCTTGACGCGCAGCTCCTCGGCGCCCGTTACCTGGGTCTCACCGGTCGCAAACGCCGCCAGCACGGCGAGAATCGGGAACTCGTCGATCATCGAGGCGACAAGCCGCTCGGGCACGGCAATGCCCTTCAGCCCCGCATAGCCGGCATGCAGGTCGATCAGGCGCTCGCCGGCCGCTTCGCCGCGCTCTTCGGCGCCAAGACCGGCGCCCATCATGTCGGCCACATCATAGAAACCGGAACGGGTGGGGTTGGACATGACCCCTTCCACCGTCACGTCGCCCTGCGGCGAGAGAAGCCCCGCGGCAATTAGGAAGGCAGCGGAGGATGGGTCGCCCGGAATCTCTGCGTCGAGACCCTGCAGGCGCTGGCCGCCCTTCAGCGCGATCTCATGCGCGCCGCTCGGTTCCATCTTGAAGGACAAGGTGGCGCCGAAGCCTTGCAGCATGCGCTCGGTATGGTCGCGGGTGGCCTTTGCCTCAACCACGACCGTTTCGCCCTCGGCATTTAGACCGGCAAGCAAAACGGCAGATTTCACCTGCGCGCTTGCCTGGGGCGGGGCATAGCGGATTGCCTTGAGGGTTTTCGATCCGGTGAGCGTGAACGGCAGCTTGCCATCCTGCCCGGCAGTATCCTTCAGTCCCATCTGGCGCAGCGGGTTCAGAACCCGGTTCATCGGGCGCGAGCAGAGCGAAGCATCACCCGTCAGGGATGCAGTGAGGTCATGTCCGGCCATTACGCCCATCAACAGGCGTGAACCGGTGCCGGAATTTCCAAAGTCCAGCACGCCCTTGGGCGAAGCTAGGCCCTTGCTGCCAACACCGGTCACTTCCCAGGCCCCGTGGCCGGTGCGCGTGACCATCGCGCCCATTGCCTGCATGGCCTGGCCGGTGCGCAACACGTCGTCGCCTTCAAGCAGCCCGGTAAAGCGGCTTTCGCCATCAGCGAGGCCGCCAAAGATCAGGGCGCGGTGGCTGCAGGATTTGTCTCCGGGCGCGCGAATGGCGCCGGCGAGGCGTTTGACCGGGTGGCTGGTCCATACCATTGGGGAAGGTCTCGTCGGAAAGGCAGGTTGCAGATGACAATTGGGGCTTTGACAGCGCGGGGCGTTCATGGCAAGCGCGCCGCCAACTTCCAATCGGCTTTTTGCCCCAAGAGGAGCGCGCAAGCCCCATGTCCAAGGACAAGCTCGGAACCAAGCAGGTCTGTCCCTCCTGCGAGTCTCGGTTTTACGATCTGAACAAACGCCCGGCCGTCTGCCCGAAGTGTGGCAACGAGTTCGATCCTGAAGATGAAGTAATCCGCACGACCATCACCAAGGTGAAGGCGAAAGCGGCCCGAGCGGCTGTAAAGGCAGCTGACGAGGACGAAGAAGACAACGAGGAAGAGGAAGACGCCGTCATCCGGGATGACGACGAAGACGACGTCGTCGAAGCCGACGATGAAGTCGAGGAAGATGAAGAAGACGCCAAGGAACTTGGCGGCGAAGAAGACGATATCGTTCTGGAAGGTGCGGATGAAGACGAAGAAGAGGGCAAGGTGCCTTCCGGTTTCTCTGAAGACGGCGTCGACGAAGATGACGAGGACGATATCATCATCGCGGATGATGATGAGGACGAGTTCGAAATCGACGAAGACGAGGACGGCGACGACGACCTCGAAATCGCGGATGATGAAGAAGACGATCGGTGAAATAGGGACTTGAAAGCGGATCAGCGCTCGTTTAGTGCATCCGCTTCCCGGTCCGGGGCCATAGCTCAGTTGGGAGAGCGCTTGCATGGCATGCAAGAGGTCAGGGGTTCGACTCCCCTTGGCTCCACCAGGACCCTCTTTCCAGATACACTGAAAAGTGAACACAGAGGCCGTCCCGCAAGGGCGGCTTTTTGCTGACCAGACCCCCCCAAGGAGGTGCCATTTCCGGCCATTTCGGGACAATCCTGACCGTTTTGCGGTCAGGCTGGGCACATTTCGGGCAATCCGTGGCCGGGTAACGCCCGTTAAACCCTTGCCGCTATGATGCCGCATCATGGTGCTTGAACCGGCCACAATGCAGGCCCACCTTTCCTGCATGGCAAGGTGGCCAGCGAGCCCTCTGCCAGCTGCCCCAGGTGGGGCGCGGAAAGGAGTGGACTGATGACGACCGAAATCAAGACAGACCTGTTTGAGAAAGAAGCTCTCGTCTATATCCGCCACATGGATGTCGGCGAGGTAAGCGGGCTTCTTCCGCCTGATGCGCTTGCAGACGTCGATGACCCTGAAGACCTCTTCATGGTGTTCTCCGCTGACGGCCAGCGCCTCGCGATTGTGGAGGGGCGCGACGCGGCCTTTGCGGCCTGCCACGCCAACGATCTCCAGCCACTCAGCGTCCACTGAGGCAGGTTCAGGCCGGGCGCGGACAGGTCCGCCGCGCCCGCTCTTGCTTTTCCCCGGATTGAAGTTGACACTTGCGTCATAACAACCCCGGGGAGGGAAGACATGTCCACATATCTGTGCGCCCTGGGGGGCGCTGCGACCCTGCTGGCGCTTGGCGCCTGTTCTCCTTCCACGCCTGATCCTTCGGCAGCAGTCATTGAAGCACCCGCGCCGCTGTCTGCGGAAGGCGATTTCGGCGCGACCCTTCAGGCCGCGCTGATTGCGGCAAAGCCGGGTGAAACGATCCTCCTTCCCGAAGGCACGTTCCAGCTGACAGACGGACTGTCGCTGGATGTGCATGGGGTCACCCTGCGCGGGGCAGGGCAGGACAGGACGATCCTGGATTTCGCCAGTCAGGAAGGCGCTGGCGAGGGCCTGCTGGTGACGTCCGACGATGTGCTGCTCATGGACTTCGCCGTGCGCAACACCAAGGGTGACGGCATCAAGTCCAAAGGCGCTGACCAGATCATTTATCGCTATCTCACCGTCGAATGGACGGGCGGGCCAGACGAGGCCAACGGCGCTTACGGGGTCTATCCCGTCGAATCCAAAAACGTGCTGGTGGAGAATGTCACCGTGCGGGCGGCATCGGACGCCGGTATCTATGTCGGCCAGTCGGAGAACATCATCGTCCGCAATTCCGTTGTCGAATACAATGTGGCTGGCATCGAGATAGAGAATTCTATGAACGCTGATGTCTATGGCAACATTGCCCGCAACAATACCGGCGGCATCCTGGTGTTCGATCTGCCCGACCTGCCGGTTTCAGGGGGCAATTCCACCCGTATCTTCGACAATGAGATCATCGAGAACAACACGCGCAATTTCGCGCCTGCCGGAAACATCGTGGCGAGCGTTCCGTCGGGCACGGGTGTCATCGTGATGGCCAACCGGAACGTGCATGTGTTCGACAACAACTTTGATAACAACCGCTCGGCGCATGTGCTGGTCATGTCCTACTCCCTGCCGTTCACGGATGAGCGCTATAATCCGCTGCCGCGCGATCTTGTCTTGCGCGACAATACTTACGGCGCAGGCGGAAATGACCCACAGGGCGACCTTGCGCCCCTGGCTGCGGCGCTCGGCGGCCAGCTGCCCGCTATTGTCTGGGACGGGGTGGACCGCTGGGGTGAGGGCGAGGCCCAGCCTGTGAACCTGGCCGTTCAGGAGGCGCCAGAAGTGGGCTTCATCAGCTTTGGGCTCGGCCAGTATCCTATAGAACCAGCTGCCATGGCGCCCTCTACGGACCGCCCCGCCGGAACTCCGGCGGCAGAGCCTGCCGCGATTGTTCTGCCGCACGCGGACCGCTGAGGCAGTTCATTCATGAGTCGGCTAGCCCATCTCGCGGCGTGTCTTCTGCTTGCCGCGTGTTCGGCTGCAGGGAGGGACGTTCAGCGACCTGATCTGAAAGTGATCCTGGCGGAGACGCCACCGCCGGTTCTATCGGACTACGGATTGTTTGCAGATGTCGCAAGCGCTGTGCCGGCTGAAGGCGTTATGCCTTATGATCTGATCAACCCGCTGTTCACCGACCACGCGGCCAAGCACCGGCTGATCTTTGTGCCTGAGGGAAAAGCGGCGCAATTTGACGACACAGATGTTTTTAGCTTTCCGGTCGGGTCGGTCCTTGTAAAGACGTTTGCGTTTGCGCCGGACATGCGCTCGCCTGATGAAGGCGCCTGGCGCGCAGAGACGCGCCTGCTGATCCACAAGGCAGACGGCTGGGCGGCCTATCCCTATGTCTGGAACGAGGATCAGACCGACGCGGTCTACGCGCCGGCGGGCCAGCGCCTGGCGATCGAAACGGTCAGCCCCTCGGGCGAGCCCCTGAAGCTTCGCTACAGCGTGCCTAATCAGAACCAGTGTAAGACCTGCCATCAGGCCGGCGATGACATTGCCCCCATCGGTCCCAAGGCCCGCCATCTGGCGCATGAAGGCCAGCTCACGCGCTGGGTGAGCGCGGGCACTCTGGAAGGCGTGCCGGACAGCGTGGAGGCGGAGCCCTATGCGTTTGACCCGTCAAAGCCGCTGGGCGCCCGGGCTCGGGCCTGGCTCGATGTAAACTGCGCGCATTGTCACAAGGCGGACGGATCTGCGTCCAATTCTGGTCTCTGGTTGTCGGCGACCGAAGAGAGCGGCGCGCGGATCGGCCTGCTCAAGCACCCGGTCGCTGCCGGGCGGGGCTCTGGCGGACTTGCGCAGGTGATCGTGCCGGGAGACCCCGATGCCTCGATCCTTCTCTACCGCATGGCTTCGACCGAGCCCGGCGTAGCCATGCCGGAGCTGGGTCGCAGCGTGAATGATCCTGAAAGCCTCGCCTTGATCCGGGAGTGGATTGGCGCGATGGAGACACCTTAAAGAGGCAGAGTTGCTGGTATCTTGCTATGGCCTACTTCTGGTGACGCGCGCTTTTGTGCTCAGGAGAATGCGCCCCATGAAAGTTGCCGCCCTGTTTGTCGCTGCGTGCGCCACTTCACCGGAAACGGCCCCTGTGCTTGCCCGGGCACAGCAGGCAGACATGGGGGTGAGCCTTGAACCTTCTGACCTGAACGGCACCTGGGACGTGACGCTGTTCTGGTCCCCTACCTAACCGCCCAGCGCGACTGTCATGGTCCTCAATGTCGACGAGGCAGGCGTACTTTCAGGCTCTTTCTGAGACTCCGAATTTCTTCAAGCTCAGTGTTCTTTGCGCGGAGAGACATTGGCTTTCGGATCTGTGACAACTGATGGATCGGAACCCTACAGCCATTCGGGGCGCTTGATTGAAGGCAAAATCGAAGGCCAGACCTTGTCCAAGGGCCGTGACTTCCTCATGGTCTGGGTCGCCGCCCGGCGCCAAGGCCCCGCGCCGGGCTGAGAGGATCTGAAATGACGCCCAGTATACTGGTCGACGGCGATGCCTGTCCGGTGAAGGACGAGATCTATATGGTGGCGCTGCGCCACCAGTTGCCGGTGATTATTGTCTCCAACTCCTATTTTCGGATACCCGAACACAAGCTGATCTCCCGAAAGATTGTCAGCGATGGGTTTGACGCCGCCGACGACTGGATCGCGGAGCAGGCAAGCGCGTCTTCGATCGTGGTGACAGCGGATATTCCGCTGGCCGACCGGTGCCTGAAGGCCGGGGCGCGGGTGCTGGGTCCTTCGGGCAAGCCGTTTACGGATGACTCTATCGGCACCGCGCTGGCAACCCGGTCGATCATGGCAGACCGCCGCGTGGGCGTTGCCGGGATCGGGGCGGGCGGGCCAGCCCCGTTCAGCAAGGCCGACCGGTCGCGGTTTCTCTCGGCCCTGGATGCGGCCATCACGGCGGTCAGGCGGGCGCCGGGCTAGGCGACTTTGACTTGCGCTTAACCCGCGCCGTGCTAAGGGCCGGATGATGAACCAGATCACCCTCCATAAGGGCGACCTTCCTGAAGGTCTCGACCTTGGCCCCGTGGTGGCCGTTGACACCGAGGCGATGGGCCTCAATGCCATGCGCGACAATCTCACGCTCGTGCAGGTTTCCTCCGGCGACGGCACGGCCCATCTCGTCCAGCTTACCCGTGACTATGACTGCCCCAATCTCAAGGCGCTGCTGACCGACCCCAAAGTGCTAAAAATCTTCCACTTCGCCCGGTTTGACGTGGTGATGATGAAGCGCTGGATGGAGATCACCTGCGCGCCGATCTGGTGTACCAAGATCGCCTCGCGCCTGGCGCGCACCTATACCGACCGGCATGGCCTGAAGGATGTGGCGCGCGAAGTGGCCGGCGTGGACATGTCCAAAGCCCAGCAGAGCTCTGACTGGGGCCAGGACAAGCTGACGGACGCCCAGATCCAGTATGCCGCCAGCGATGTGCTTTACCTGCACCAGATCAAGGCAGGTCTTGAGGCCATGCTGGAACGGGAAGGACGTCTTGAACTCGCCCAGGCCTGCTTCAGCTTCCTGCCAGTCCGGGCCGATCTCGATCTGGCCGGATGGCCGGACGAGGATATTTTTGCTCACAGCTGAGCAAGGCGCCTGCGGGAACCTGCCTTCTCGTGCTTTCGCCGCAGGCACATCACGGTTAAGACTGGTGTCGTTTCGCCGATCTGCCGGATTTTACCGCCTCCATGGAAGCTGCCCGCCACAATGACCCGATCTCGCTCTGGGCGCCCCGCCGGCAGTTAACGCTGGCGCAGGCGCGGCGCCGGTCGCAGCGCGTGCGGTATTTGAGGATACTGTTTGTGGGCGCGGCCGCTGTCGCGATCGGGCTGTTCCTGGGATATATCCTGCGCAGCGCCATCACCCAGGAAACCCGCGCCCAGCCGGTCGACGACAGCCAGGCCGTGACGATGATCAATCCGCGCTTTACCGGGCGGGACGCGGCCGGCGAGATTTTCACGATTACTGCCGAGGCGGCCACGCGGCGCCGCGCGCGCGACGGGGCGGTTGACCTCATCGGGCCAATCCTGCGCGACGCCAATGGCACGGAAGTTCAGGCGCCTTCAGGCTTTTATGACCGCGATACCGGCGTTCTGGAGCTCTATGAAGACGTCCGCATTTCGGACGCAGCCGGTTACATGTTCAACTCGCAGGGCGCCCGGGTACATGTCGCCGAAGACCGGGTTGAGGGGCTATCGCCCCTGCAGGGCAGCGGTCCCCTTGGCGATATCAAGGCGGACTCCTATGAAATCCTTGATGGCGGTGACCGCATCGTCTTCAAAGGCAATGTGCAGACAGTGATCTATCCCAGCAAGCCCGAGGAATCGGCAGGAACGCGTGAAGGTGAAGAAGATGGCACTCCTTAAGGCAGCCGGCGCGGGTCTTTTTCTCGGCCTGATGATGGGCCTGCCCGCTCAGGCGCAGATTTCGTCGGATGGCGGGCCGATCTACATCAACTCCGAGCGGACCGAGAGCCTTGAGCGCGAGCGCAAGGTACTGCTGGTGGGCAATGTTGACATCCGCCAGGGGACAGCGCGCCTGCGGGCAGACACCGTAACGATCGTATTCAGCGGCCAGCCAGAAGGGCAGGCGGCCCCCGCTGCGCAGGGCGTTGCAGGCGGTTTCGGGCAAGTCCAGTCGATCCTCGCCGAAGGCAATGTCTACTATGTGACCCCGGAGCTGAAGGCGAAGGGCGATCGCGGCAACTATGAACTGGCGACCGACACGATCACTATGACCGGAAATGTCGCCCTGATGCGGGAGCGGGATGTTGCCGAGGGCCAGACGCTCCGGATGGAGGTCGGCAACCGGCGCACGACGCTGGAAGGCGGCGGCGGGCGGACCCGCATGGTCATCGATCCGGAAAACCAGTCTCAGTCGAATCCGTGAAATTTGAGGAAATCCTGAAGCCGATCTTAAGCATGGTGAGTTAGGGTAAATGAGGGCGGCAGTTCCGCTCCGCGTAAAGGAATTGACCAGATCATGAGCGAACCGGCCGAAGGCCTCGTCGTAAACAACCTCGCCAAAGCCTTTGGCAAGCGTCAGGTTGTGCGCGATGTATCGCTGTCCCTTGCGCGGGGAGAAGTTGTCGGCCTGCTTGGACCCAACGGGGCCGGCAAGACCACCTGTTTCTACATGATCATGGGGCTGATAGGGGCCGATTCCGGCTCGATTTCCATCGATGGTGAGGATGTGACCCGCCTGCCGATGTATCAGCGCGCCCGTCTGGGCGTGGGATATCTCCCGCAGGAAGCGTCGATCTTCCGGGGAATGACTGTAGAAGAGAATGTGCTGGCAGTTGCCGAACTGGTCGAGAAAGACCGGGCGGCGCGCATGGCACAGGTCGATGGCCTGCTCAGCGAGTTGCATGTCGAACATCTGCGCAACCAGCCTGCCACCTCCCTGTCGGGCGGTGAACGGCGGCGCGTGGAGATCGCCCGCGCGCTCGCATCGCGTCCAAGCTTTATGCTACTGGACGAACCGTTCACCGGCATCGACCCGCTCGCCATTTCCGACATTTCCGAACTTGTCCGCTATCTGAAGCAGCGTGGCCTGGGTGTTCTGATCACAGATCACCAGGTGCGCGAGACGCTGCAGATCGTGGACCGGGCCTATGTCATGTACGATGGCGAAGTCCTCTTCACCGGCACACCGGAAGATGTGCTGAAGAACGAGGATGTGCGCAGGGTCTATCTGGGTGAGCAGTTCGCCGCTTGATCTCAGGGGGCGCGGCTTATGGCCATGAAACAATCACTCGACATGCGCCAGGGCCAGTCCCTGGTAATGACGCCGCAGCTTCAGCAGGCTATCAAGCTCCTGCAGCTGTCGAACCAGGAACTCTCCGAATTCATCGAGGCTGAGCTTGAGCGCAATCCGCTGCTCGTGAAGATCGAAGATGAGAGCGCCGCGTCCACGTCCACGGAAGGAACCGACCCCAAGACCCGTGAGCAGCTGACGCTTGACGACAGCTCCGGCCTCGGAGAAGCGCGCGACCAGCTAGACGCGCCAGGTGAAGACGTGTTCGAGCCGGGCACCGGTTCTGATGCCGGCCTCTCGGCCGAAGGGCGCGGGCCCTCGGCAACCACTGACTGGTCCTCTGCCTCCAGCGGGGGATCGTCGGAAGAATACGACTATGCCGCAAACGTTTCCGGCGACATCACGCTGCACGAGCATCTGCATGCGCAGCTGAACTTTGCCGGCCTTGCGCCGGCCGACCGGCTGATCGGGGCGCGCCTGATCGACGAGATGGACGAGACCGGATACCTGCGCGCGCCTCTGGAAGATGTGGCCAAGGCGCTGGGCGCCGACATCGCCAATGTTGAAGCCGTACTGACCGTCTGCCAGGGGTTTGACCCGACCGGCGTAATGGCCCGCTCAGTGCCCGAATGCCTTGCGCTGCAGCTGAAGGAGCGCGGTCGCCTTGATCCGGCGATGCAGGCGATGCTGGACAATCTGCACCTAGTTGCCAAGCATGACATGAAGGCGCTGATGGATGTGTGCGGCGTAGATCGCGCCGACATCCAGGATATGCTGCTGGAGCTGCGTCAGCTTTCGCCCAAGCCGGGCGCAGGATTTTCCAGCGACACCACCGTTGCCGTGGCGCCCGATGTTTATGTCCGTGAACTGCCAAATGGAATGTTTGCGGTTGAGCTGAATTCCGACAATCTCCCCCGAGTGCTGATGGACAAGGCTTACTACGCCGAGGTCACCGCCCTGCCGATGCGCGACAAGGAGAAGGAATTCATTTCCGAGTGCGCAGCGTCCGCCAGCTGGCTGGTGAAATCGCTCGACCAGCGCGCCCGTACGATCCTCAAGGTGGCGAGCGAGATCGTCCGCCAGCAGGATGGTTTTTTTGCCCATGGCGTTGCCCATCTTCGCCCGCTGAACCTGAAACAGGTGGCCGATGCGATCGAGATGCACGAATCCACCGTTAGCCGCGTGACAACGAACAAATACATGAACACGCCGCGCGGCCTGTTCGAGTTCAAGTATTTCTTCTCTGCGTCCATCCCGGCGACCGGGGGCGGGGAGGCCCATTCGGCCGAAGCCGTCCGTCATCGGATCAAGCGGCTGATCGATGAGGAAACGCCCGAAGACGTTCTCTCTGACGACCAGATCGTGGAAATCCTCACCGGGTTCGGCATCGAGATTGCCCGCCGCACGGTGGCAAAGTATCGCGAGAGCCTGCATATTCCCTCCAGCGTCCAGCGCCGGCGGATGGGCAAGGCGGGCTGATGCTGGCTCAGGGTCATGTTGCAACCATAACAGGATGCAGCCCCTGTCCGGATTTTCATGACAGAGACTTTAATTACAATCCCCTCACATAAGCGCTGCGGGGGTTGAGCCGCCGCCGAGCATTTGTTTGGCTGGCCGTCTCGGTGACCTGAGAGGAGACCCAGTCATGCCCATGAATAAACTCCGTACACGCGCAGCATCGGTCCTGCTTGCCCTGTCCGTCCTGGCCGGCGCCGGCGCAGCAATGGCCCAGGCGGCGGACCCTCCGGCCGTGGCAATTGCGCCGGTAAGCGATGCAGAGGCCACCAAATTCGTCGCCGCCAACAAGAAGGTCACCGCGGTTGCCAACTCCATGACGGTCGAGCTGCAGGGCGCTGCGAGCGAGGAAGACGCCGCCGCCATCCAGGCCAAGGCGGAGAAGCAGATCGTGGCGGCCATCCAGAAGGAAGGCATCACACCGACCCGCTATACCGAGATCATCCGCCTTGCCGAAACCGACGCTGCGACGCTTGCAAAGCTTCGGGCGAAGTTCGGCGGCTAAAGGCCGCCTGATCGCCAGACTTTCAAGGGGCCGCTCCAGCCGGGGGAGCCCGTGTTCGCGGTCCATGTCTGATGTGTCGTTTGACTGTGTGTCCTGCGGCGCCGGCTGTTTCAGCCGGAACCCCCGCTATCTCGAACTCCTCCCCTGGGACGCCGCGCGCGCCCTGTCACCGGAAAGCCTCTTCACCGAAGAGGGCCGCACTTTCGTCCGCTTCGACTGCGACCACTGCATCCACCTGGACCTGTCAAACGGCAAGGCCGCCTGCAGCGTCTATGAAGACCGCCCCGAGGCCTGCCGCGCCTTCCGTACCGGGAGCTTTTAATGCGCGAAAGCGAGACGGGCAAACGGTGTAATAGGGGCTTTGGTGCGAGAAGCCTCGTAGGGCGGGTTGGCCGAAGGCGTGCACCGCCAAGTGGTGCTAGCGACGGGGCAGCACGCTGGGTATCGCTCCGCTCAACCCACCTATGCTCGCTGGCCCAAGAGGGCGCGGTAGCGGAAGCGCAGCATTTCAAAGAAAATTTCCTTTCGCAGAAAAAAGGCGGCAGCTGCCTGCCGCCTTTCCGGTGTTGTGCCAGCCTATTCTGCGTTGGCTGCGTTATACTTGCAGTCGGAACTGTACTGGCCCGACGGCGTTGTAAGCTCGCTTCCGGTGCAGCCGGCCTCGAAGCTGGTTTTCAACGCCTTGCTGGGGAAAGCTGCACCTTCGGGCAGCTGGCCCTTGTCTTGATAATGATAGAGCGTGATGTTGCCGTCCGCGTCTGTCTTCCGGGTCAGCGTCCACTTGCAATCGGTGTCGAGCGAGTAGTTGCCGTCTGCGTCGCGCACCAGGCAGCCGGTGCCTGAATCCACGGTTGCTGCCGTGACCGGTTTGTCCGGTTTGGCCGCAGCTGAGCCTGCAAATGAAAGCCCAAGGCCGCCCGCAAGGCAGAGTCCCTGCAGTATCTTGAATTTTATCATGGTCGTCCCTCCTTAAACACCAGCGTACTTTTCCCCCTCAAGGTCGCTGGTATGCTAAACAGGGACGCCGGAATTCCGCCTAGGTCAATAGTGTGGCCATGTCAGGCCTGATCCACCTTGATGTAGATTTCCGCGCCGAGGGCTGAAAACTCCCTACTTTTCTCTTCCATCCCCTTGCGCGCTTCGGCGGCCTGTTTCTCCAGGTCAAGCCGTTCGTTCTCGGACATTCCGGCGGCGTAGTCGCGGACTTCGGCGGTGATCTTCATCGAGCAGAATTTCGGGCCGCACATGGAGCAGAAATGGGCGACCTTATGGGCGTCCTTTGGCAGGGTTTGGTCGTGGAAGTCGCGGGCTGTTTCGGGGTCGAGCGCGAGGTTGAACTGGTCTTCCCAGCGGAACTCGAACCGCGCGCGGGAGAGGGCATCGTCACGCAGCTGCGCCGC
Organism: Hyphomonas sp.; assembly: GCF_018402285.1. Taxonomy (GTDB): domain Bacteria; phylum Pseudomonadota; class Alphaproteobacteria; order Caulobacterales; family Hyphomonadaceae; genus Hyphomonas. Next base: position 425,511 of record NZ_JAGYJH010000003.1, read on the forward strand.
CGGGTGGCCCTTGGCGAGGTCTGCGGCATGGGCGGCGATACGGTAGGTGATGACGCCAACCTTCACATCATTCCGGTCGGGCAGGCCAAGATGCTCCTTGGGCGTCACATAGCAGAGCATGGACGTGCCAAACCAGCCGATCATCGCTGCACCGATGCCAGAGGTGATGTGGTCATAGCCTGGGGCAATGTCGGTGACGAGGGGGCCGAGCGTGTAGAAGGGGGCCTCGCCGCAGGCCTTTAGCTGCTTGTCCATGTTGATCTTGATCTTGTGCATCGGCACATGGCCGGGCCCTTCGATCATCACCTGGCAGCCCTTGGCCCAGGCAACCTTCGTCAGTTCACCGAGGGTTTCGAGCTCTGCAAACTGGGCGGCGTCATTGGCGTCGGCGATGGCGCCGGGGCGCAGGCCATCTCCCAATGAGAAGGAGACATCATAGGCGCGCATGATGTCGCAGATGTCCGCGAAATGGGTGTAGAGGAAGCTCTCCTTGTGATGGGCGAGCATCCATTTCGCCATGATCGAGCCGCCGCGCGAGACAATGCCGCAGACACGCTTTGCCGTGAGGTGGATATAGGCAAGGCGCACGCCGGCATGGATGGTGAAATAGTCGACACCCTGTTCGCACTGCTCGATCAGCGTGTCTCGGTAGACTTCCCAGGTGAGGTCTTCGGCGACGCCGTTGACTTTCTCCAGCGCCTGATAGATCGGCACGGTGCCGATCGGAACCGGGCTGTTGCGGATTATCCATTCGCGGGTGTTGTGGATGTTGCGCCCCGTAGAGAGGTCCATCACATTGTCGGCGCCCCAGCGGGTCGCCCAGACCATTTTCTCTACCTCTTCCTCGATGGAGGAAGCAACGGCCGAGTTGCCGATATTGGCATTGATCTTCACAAGGAAGTTGCGCCCGATGATCTGGGGCTCAAGCTCGGCATGGTTGATGTTAGCCGGGATTATGGCGCGGCCACGGGCGATCTCGTCACGGACGAATTCGGGAGTGATGAATTCCGGAATGTCGGCGCCGAAGGAATTGCCCTGGTCGATCTGTGCGCGGGCGTTTTCCAGCGCCTGGCTGCGGCCGAGATTCTCGCGCTCGGCCACATAGATCATCTCCTTGGTGATGATGCCGGCCTTGGCGAATTCATATTGCGTCACCTTCTGGCCGGGCAGTCCGCGCAGGGGCCTGTGCTTCACGGGGAATTCGCGGGCAAGATATTTGCCGGTGGCGCCGCCATTGTCTTCGGGCTTTACGTCCCGGCCTTCATATTCCTCAAGGCCGCCGCGTTCGAGCAGCCAGTCGCGACGGTGGCGGGGGAGGCCTTTCTCCACATCGATCTCTGCGGTGGGATCGGAATAGGGGCCGGACGTGTCATAGACGCGGACAGGCGGTTCGTTTGCCGACGGATGAAGGTCGATCTCGCGGTGGGGCACGGCGAGGGCGGGGTCGCGAGCCGGGCGGGAGTAGACCTTACGGCTGGCGGGCAGCGCGCCGGTGGTGACTTTAGGGGCGTCGAAATCGCCGGGCTTGGTGGGCTTGTTCATATGGGTCTCCATTGACTGCAGAAGACCCGGGATAATCTAGCGTTCGGTTCCGTCCCTCGCGCCGGCATGACCCGGATCAGGTTCAAAGGGTAACTCTCAGCCCGGCCCCATGCCGGACACCCCTCGGATTTGGGACAACATAAGCGCGTTGGCCCGCGCAGGAAAGGGGGCTGCAATGGAACCTGCCCGCTGCCTGCGCATTATGGGAATGACACGTTCTGGAAAAGGGGCCCGTGAACCATGAAATTCCTGCATGCCATTATAACGATCATCCTCGCCGTCTTCTTTGTCCTGATGGTGACCTTCCGCCTGGTCGATGGCTCATTTGAAGCGGCCGGTGAGCGGATGGACCGCCTTACGGGCGTTACGGCTTCGGAAATGAGCGATGTGGCTGACAGCGTGGCAGAAACTACCGGCGCGGTCGTGGACGACATTGCTGACGGTCCCGACGAATAAGCCTGTCTGGACTCCGGCCAAAAGAAAGGCAATCGCCTAAGTGTATTGACCTTCGCGTCGCCTGATATCAGTTAGGCGGATGTCTAAATGTTCTGCCCCAGACAATCAGGAACTTGATCGCGGCTTTCAGGCGCTCGCGGACGCCACGCGGCGCGCCGTGATCGCGCGCCTGACGGCGGGCGAGGCGAGTGTGGCCGAGCTGGCGGGGCCGTTCGACATGGCCCTGTCGAGTTTCCTGCAGCACGTTCGCGTGCTCGAAGCGGCCGGCCTGATCACCACAGTCAAGAAGGGCAGGGTGCGCATGTGCCGGCTGGAGGCAGAGCGCCTCGCCGTGCTTGAGGGCTGGATCTCCAGATACGAAGCCGCCTGGCACTCCCGCCTCGACCGGCTTGGCCAAATGCTCGAAACCAAGGGAGATACCCAATGAGCCACAAGACTATGGTTCACCGGACCACAACGCTCGAGCGGACCTATGCCGCCAGCCCGCAGCGTACATTCCATGCCTGGGAAAATCCGGAGATGCGGCGCATCTGGGGCTCGCCTTCAGATCAGGTCGAAATCCGCAACGACGCGGCAGACTTCCGAGTCGGCGGGGAAGATATCCAGACCTGTCTGGTGGAAGGTCATCCTGTTGCCACCGTGCACGGACGGTACCATGACATCGTGCCTGATGCTCGGATCGTCTACACAGAAGTGATCCGCGATGACGCGCAGCTTCAGGGCATGAGCCTCGTTTCTGCAGAATTCATAGCCGAGGGTACGGGCACACGCCTTGTCGTGACCTTGCAGACCATCGCAGTCGACGGGTCCGAGCTCCTCGCCGAAGTCGAAATTGGCTGGATCAGCGCGCTCGACCGTCTTGGGGCCTTGTTTGTAGAGGCTTAACGGCCGCTCACTTCTGGCTGTTGAAGAAGGCCAGAAGGGCCTCTTCAATCCGGTAGTCCGTTTTTGGACGGGCAGGCCATTCATGGCCGCCGCTGCTGGCGGTCGTGGCGATGAGGACAGATCCACCGGCGCATTGGCGTGTGGTGACACCGACGCCCTCGGGCGCTGACGCGGCTGAGCCCGGCCCGCAGGATTTCAGTTCTGCCAGTTTTGCTTCGGCTTTTGCGAAACCCAGATGCGGCTGTGTCCGCCAGCGCTCAGCCTTGTCATCGGGATTTCCGGAATAACTCAATACGTCGTCGTCCGCGGCGTGATACATGAAGATAGAGGTGCGGTCTGGTACACCCGGTTGATCGGCGAAAATCGCGCCGCTGATCGGGGCGATGCCGCGTGGGGTAACCTTCATGGCGCCTGCGAGCCGGTAGGATAGCATGGCTCCATTGGAATGACCGGCAAGAAACACCCGGGAGCGGTCGATCCCCAGCCGCTGGTCGAGCGCTTCGATGGCTGCGTCGGCATAGTCGGCTTCATTGATTTTCTTGCGCTGGGCATAGGCACAACAATGGGCCGCGTTCCAGGTGCGCAGATTATCGCCGCCGCGCCGGGAGGAGCCGTTCATATAGGCAACGGCGTAACCGGCGGAATTCATCGTCCGCGTGAGCTCGCGCGACTTTCCGGCCATCCAATCTGCGCCCCCGCCGCCGCCATGGAAGACCAGCACCACTGGGACAGGGCCATCCGCTTTTGCAGGCGCGTAAAGGATCAGCTCGCGGGTATCGCGTCCGGCCTGTACAGAGAGGGTTTCACCCCGGGCAGGGGCGGCTGGGGCAGCTGACGCGCAGCCGGTTGTCTGAACAAAGGCGCACGCGAGGCTGGCAAAGAACAGGCGCATCAGGAACTCCGCAGTCAGCGACCAGCCCATTCAACGCAGGCCGGGAGACAATTCCGTCGCGCCGATTAAAAACTCCTCGTATCAGCCGATCCGGGCTTTGGTCTCCGCGCTCCAGCCCACAAGAACTTCCTCGCCCGCTTCGATGACCGGGCGTTTGATCAAGGTCGGGTTGCCGAGCAGCAGGCCTTCCAGGCTGACGCCGGAGGCCCGTGCCTTGTCTGCGTCCGACAGGCTCCGCCAGGTAGTCGAGCTGCGATTGACCAGCTTTTCGCCGACCGCGGCGATCCAGCGGGGGAGTTTTGAGGCCAGATCGGCCTCGGCCCGGATATCGACGAAGTCGGCGGGTTTGCCCTCAGCTTCGAGTTCCCGGAGGGCCTTCTTGCAGGTGTCGCAATTCTTCAGGCCGTACAAAGTTGGTGTCATCGGGGGCTCTCCGTTTCAGGTTGTCCGGGTCTGCCGGCGAGATATGGCGCGCCCGCCGCGTGTGCAACCTGCTAACCCGACCTGTGAGGCTGGCTGAGGGATCAGCCGGGATCATCCGCAAAGACTTCGCCATCCAGTTCATCCAGCCGCCGCTGGAGATTTACGCGCACATCCTGGACGGCCTCGTTGTAGACCGCCGGACCGATCAGGGCTGTCATCCGGTCGACCAATTCGCCTGCCTGAAAGTCGCTGAGCAGGATGTCGAAATCGCGTTCGGACATCTTGCGGAGCTCCCCGATCAGGCGCTGGCGGCGTTCCGGGGAAAGGGAAAGCTTTTTCATTCCCGCACGACGCCGACGATCGGGCCCATATCGAGGCCGGTTTCGCTGCGCTCCAGTGCCGGGACATAGACCTTGGACACGGCGCCATCGAGATAAAGCGCGTTGGGCGTGCCAAGATCATCGCGGAACAGCCGGGCGAAGGAATGGAAGTTGACCGGCACATCGCTGATGGCGAAATAGACCTGACGGCCGTCTTCGCTGACCCCCACACCATTGCGGCGGCGCAGGCTGGTGCCGTCCGGATTGAGGGCCGGGTGAAGAGCGCCGTCGATAACCAGCATTGGCCCTGACTGGGTAGCAAAGCGGGGCGGTGCCGCCTTGAAGCGCTGGTCAAAGGCGAGCGTTTCGGAAACGCCCACTTCTCCGCCTTCGATCCAGAAAACCCCGTTGGGTAGCATGCCGAAATTGCCCGGGCCGGCAGAGCGGACGAGGCCCATCTCGGCCTGACCCTCTTCAATATAGAGGCCCACCGGGCGGCGGTCCTCATGATACATCCCGGCATTCATCGCGAAGACGAGATTGCCGCCCTGGGAGGCAACATGGTTGGCTAGGCGGTCAAACTGGCCGAACGGTACCCCTGCCTCGTCCCTCAGGAACAGGCGGACATCTTCCCGGGAGGTGTCGAAGCTGCAGACCAGGTAGGGCAGGTTCTCGAAGGTACGGCTCTGGCAAGGGCCCTCTTCAGGGCCGCTGCAAGCCCAGAGGGCTGCGCTGCATAGGGCAATTAGGCGGGTGCTTAGGCGCATGGTCCACAGGTTAGTCATCGGCCCGGGATTCGCAACTGCGCCATATGCAACGGCGAAAGCGGTTCCTTTACCCGATCGGGTTAACGTACCCCAAAAGGGGAAGCTCATGAGCCAATTTCCAGCAGCCGGCACCTTGCCGACCGGATCCGTCCTCAACCGGCTGGGCGGCATGCCCTATGCGGTGACCGTGTTCCTGTCGGCCGCGCTGGTATTTCTTGTGCAGCCGATGTTTGCGCGGATGGCAACGCCCCTGCTGGGCGGCTCGCCCAATGTGTGGAACGTGTCGCTGGTCTGTTTCCAGGCCGCGCTGCTGGCCGGCTATGCCTATGCCCATCTGCTGACGCATCTGGTGAAGGGCCTGCGCACGCAGGTGATCGCACATGGCGCGCTGCTGGTGGTGGCAGCCCTCGTCCTGCCATTCGAGCTGACGACGTTTTTCGGCAGCCCGGATCCGGCCCGCCCGGCGCTTTGGCTGATAGCCGTTTTTGCCGTGTCGATTGCCCCGCCTTTTGCCATCATTTCGGCGACTGCGCCGCTGATCCAGGCCTGGTATGCCCGCACTGGCCGGGCGGACGCGCATGATCCCTATCACCTCTATGCTGCGAGCAATGCCGGGTCCCTCCTGGGGCTTGCCGCCTATCCGTTGCTGCTCGAACCGCTCGCGCCGTTGGCCGGGCAGGCGATGGCCTGGTCTGGCGGCTATATGGTCCTCCTGGTGATGCTGATCGGATGCGGCCTTCTCACGATGCGCTCGCCGTCGGCTGCTGGCCTTCACGCGCCAGCTGCACCCGTTTCGGCAAGCGCGGCCCAAGGGGCAAGCCTCTGGCGCCAGCGTCTCTGGTGGCTGGTGCTGGCTTTCGTGCCTTCCAGCCTGCTGGTGGGGGTTACGACCCATATTGCCACCGACGTCGCCAGTGCGCCCTTCCTCTGGGCGCCGCCGCTGATGCTTTACATCGGCAGCTTCATCGTCGTCTTCTCCAAACGCCCGGTGATTGGCCGCGCGCTCGCGGCGACCATCCTGCCGGTATTCGTTGGCCTCGCCCTTTTTACGCTGACAAAAGTCTCCGGCGTTCCCACCTTGCTCAGCTTCTTCGTGCATCTTGGCGCGCTTTTCTTTGCGGCCGTTGCGTGCCACGGGCTGCTGGCCGATGACCGGCCGGAAACCGGACGGCTGACGGAGTTTTATCTCCTCATGTCGCTCGGCGGTGTGCTCGGCGGGGCGTTCAATGCGCTTATTGTCCCGGTGATCTTCACCAGCGTTGCCGAATATCCGCTGATGCTGATAGCGGCCCTGCTGCTGCTGCCGCAGCGTTACTGGCTGGGTCCGACATGGATGATCGTGCTGGCGGGGGTTGCGGCCGGGGCAGGGTTCATTGCCCTCTTTGTCTATCAGGTGCCTGCCCTTGCGGCGCAGGATAAGCGGGCCTTCTTCATCCTGCTGACTATTGCGCTCGTAGCGCTTTATTTCGTGCGCAGCTCACGGCTTGCAGGTGCGGCAGCCGCCGCTTCGCTCTGGGTGGTTGGCCTTGCTGCCAGCCCGACAGCAGGGGCTTATTCCGAGCGCGGATTTTTTGGTGTAGTGAAGGTACACGAACAGGAAGGCTACCGGGTGATGGTGCATGGCACGACGCTGCACGGCGCGCAGGCCATCGGCGAGGATGCCTGGCGCCCCTCCACTTATTATGCGCCCGAGACGCCCATCGGACAGGTCTTTGCTGCGCACAACCGCCCAGGCAGGGTCGGTGCGCTGGGCCTCGGCGCCGGATCGGTCGCCTGCTATGCTTGGCCAGGCCAGCAATACACCTTCTACGAGATCGACCCCATCGTGGCGCGCCTCGCCGGTGACGGGGAGACGTTCACATTCCTCTCTGAATGTACTCCGGATGCGGATATTGTCTTGGGCGATGGCCGCCTGACCCTGGCTGAAGAGCCCGAAGCGGTGTTCGACATTCTTCTGATCGACGCCTTCTCCTCGGACTCGGTTCCGGCCCATCTGATGACGCGCGAAGCGGTAGCGCTCTATCTCTCGCGTGTGAAGGAAGACGGCGTTGTACTGATGCATGTATCCAATCGCTACATGGCGCTGGAAACGGTGGTTGGCCGGGTGGCGGGCGAGCTCGGCATGCCGGCCCGGACGCAGTACTTCACCTATCCTGGTGGGGGTTACCGCGTTCAGTCAAGCACGGTGGTGGCGCTTGCCCACAACGACCTTGCGCTGGCATCTCTGGACGCGACTGGCGCCTGGTCAGTGCTCGAAAGTGATGGCCGGCGTGCGTGGACGGATGATTATTCCAACATCCCCGGCGCGATCTGGGACCGGCTGGTCGGCAAGAAACGCTAGAGGGCAGAGACTGCTTCAAGTCTGGCCTTTGGAGTCCTCTGCCGCCAGCTGCTGCTTGCGCAGCTCGCTGGCGCGGACCTTGACGCTTTCCGAGCGCAGCTGCCCGCAGGCGGCAAGAATGTCGCGTCCGCGCGGGGTCCGGATCGGGGAGGCAAAACCTGCCCGGTTCAGCACTTCGGCAAAGGCCTCGATCGTTTCCCAGTCGGAACACTCATAGGGCGAGCCCGGCCAGGGATTGAACGGTATGAGGTTGATCTTGGAGGGCACGCCCTTCATGAGCTTCACAAGATCGCGCGCTTCGGCCAGCGTGTCATTGACGCCCTTGAGCATGACATATTCGAAGGTCACTCGCTTGGAGTTGCCAAGATCAGGATAGGCGCGGATCGCCTCGAACAGCGTCTGGATGTCATACTTCCGGTTGAGCGGAACAAGCTCATTGCGCAAGTCGTCATTCGTTGCGTGCAACGAGATGGCGAGCATCGCGCCGGTGCGTGCGCCGAGTTCGGGGATCTTCGGAGCAACTCCGGCGGTCGATACGGTGATCCGGCGCCGGCCGATGGAGATGCCATCACCGTCGGAGATCGTGTCGATCGCCTCGGCGACATTGTCGAGATTGTAGAGCGGCTCGCCCATGCCCATGAAGACGATATTGGTCAGGCGGCGCTCTTCGATGGAGCTTGGCCATTCAGACAGCGCGTCGCGGGCAATGATCACCTGCTGGACGATTTCCTGCGCGGTGAGGTTGCGCACCAGTGCCTGCGTGCCGGTATGGCAGAAGGTGCAGTTGAGGGTGCAGCCGACCTGGCTAGAGACGCACAGCGCGCCAGCCTTGCCGACATCGGGGATATAGACGCTTTCGCCCTCGATGCCGGGGGCATACCGCGTGAGCCATTTCTGGGTGCCGTCGCGGCTGACCTGGTGATCGGCGGTTTCCGGGCGCTCGACCTCGAACCTCTCGGCGAGCTGGGCGCGCAGGTCCTTGGCGATGTCGGTCATCGCGGCAAAGTCGGTGGCCCCGAAATGGTGAATCCAGCGGCGGATTTGGCGCGCGCGCATGTTCGCCGCCTTAGGCTCGAGGCCAAGGGCTTCCATTTCTTTCTTGAGCGCTGGAACCGACAGCCCGGTCAGGCGTTTCTTGCCTGGCAAAGCATTATTCCGGCGGCTGAGGTCGAGGGTCACAGTCATGGGCGGGCCTATAGCATGAGCAGCTGGACAAATAAAACGGCGCAAACATGGACAGACTTTAACGCGCCAGTCTTCGAAAATCCCTTCATTTCAGGGGCGAAATCCAAAAACAGCGGCCCGGTTGGTTTCCATTCAGGTTGGTCATGCGACAGGCGGCTGTGAAACAACTTCATGCAAAGGGAGTCATTCTCATGAAGAAATCAGTGCTTATTGCGGCCGCGCTAATGCTGCCGATCCTGCAAGCTTGTGAAACCGGTCCGAGCCAGCGCGTGCTGACCACTGGCGCAGCAGGCGCAATCCTTGGCGCAGGCGCAGGCATGATGGCCGGCGGAGACGACAAGCGCAACGCCGCCATCGGCGCAGCTGTCGGCGCCATCGCCGGCGCCTCGGTTGGCGTCTACATGGACAAGCAGGAAGAGAAACTGCGCCAGCAGACGGCAGGCACCGGCATCGAAGTCGAGCGTCAGGGCGACCAGATCGCGCTGACCATGCCGTCGGGCATTTCCTTCCAGCAGGGCAGTGCCCAGATCCAGCCCGCTTTCTTCCAGACGCTGAACCAAGTCGCCGCAACGCTGAACGAGTATCCCTCGACCGCCGTTGACATTCGTGGTCACGCTTCTTCGGAAGGTGCCCGCGACTTCAACCAGCGCCTGTCCCAGCAGCGCGCTGATGCGGTCCGCAGCTACCTCACCAATCAGGGTGTCCAGTCTGTCCGCATGACGGCTGTTGGCATGGGCATCGACTATCCGGTGGCTGACAACTCGACCGAAGCAGGCCGGTCGCAGAACCGCCGGGTCGAGATTATCCTGACCCCGGTTACGCAATAATCCCTTTTGCCCGGAAGGGCAGAGATGACCTGACGGGCGGCGGCCGCGAGGCTGCCGCCCGCTTCCGTTGAGACGAAGGCCCGATTTCTGCTGCAATTCCCGCAGGAGTAGGTGGCATCGCTCCGCGAATACCTGATCGTGGCGAAATGACGATCCGCGATACACAGCCGCCCTCGCGCAAAGGTCCCTTCGGGAAGAGCGCACCTTATTGCGGCCTCTGGTCAGAATTCATGCGCGGGGTATCGTGGCTGTATCTGAAGGCGACGGGCTGGCGTATCGGCTCCGACTGGCCGGACATTCCAAAGTCGGTGATCGTCGCGGCGCCGCACACATCCAACTGGGACGGACTGACAATGCTGGCGGTGGCAGGCTGGTACCGCGTGAAACTCAGCTGGATGGGCAAGGCGGCGCTGGTGAAAGGCCCGTTCGGATGGCTGGTGCGCCGGGCAGGCTGCGTGCCGGTGGAACGGTCAAGTTCGCATGATGTAGTCGAGCAGATACGCGTGGCATTTGCTGAGCGCCCGGTAATGCATCTGGCTGTGGCGCCGGAAGGTACCCGCCAGGCCAATGCGGACTGGAAGACGGGCTTCTATCACATTGCCCGCTCGGCCGGTGTGCCCCTGATCATGTCAGTTCTCGACTACAAGACACATGTTGTGCGCCTCGATGGGCCAATGGAGGTGACCGGCGATATGGCCGCCGATATGGCGAAAGTTCTGGACAGTTACCGCGCGGCGGAAGGGAAGTTTCCGGATCAGTTTGTTTTGCCGCGCGGAGAATCCTAGCGACAAGTCTCTGCAGCCTTCTCGATGGCATCGGCCGAGCCGCTGAGCGAGAATTTGTAGGTGACATTGGTGCCGCGGGCAGACCGGCCTGTCACGGTCAGATTGGAGCCCTTTTTGAGGGCATCGACGATCCGGGGGTCATCGGCGTCATCGGCAAACGCTTCCTGCCCATGGGTGAACATCTGCCAGGAGGAGCGCCCGACCGCCGTTTTGGGCGCTCTGCTGGAGCTCAGATCATAGGTGACGCGAAAGCTCGGCTGGTTCTTTGCCTGGCCGGACTTCCAGCTGGTAACGTAGTACCACACATCGCCGTGCTTGACCGAGGAAGGCGCCTTGGAGGTCGCCTGGGTTGCCGCGTAGCAGATAAGATCGCCGCCCTTTTCATCCGTGAAAACAGCCCAGTCCTTGAACCGGCCGACCGCAGTCGGCTCGGCAATGGCGGCGCCTGCCAGCACACCAGAAACGATCACGAGACCGAGAGGGCGGAAAAGACTTGCCATTTCTTGTTGCATGTTGGATAAAATACTCACACATTACCTCCGACGCTCCCAGACCCATACACCGGGGGCAGGCCCAAGCAAAACACCTCACGCGAGCATTACAGGGAAATTACAAGCGCCATGGTTGCCTTTAGCTTCATGAAGACAGACACTGCGCGTCCGTTCCCCGGAAAGGCCAAACGCGTGTTCGACCATACCGTGCGCATAGCAGACCCTGTCCAGCGGGAGCATCATGCCGATCTGATGACAGCGATTGCCGACCGCCGGTGCCGCAAGGCATTTGCCGAGATGTTCAGTTTCTATGCGCCGCGCGTGAAGGCGTTCATGCTTCGGCTGGGCGCCGCAGACTCCGAAGGCGAGGAACTGGCACAGGAAGTGATGATCACCGTCTGGCAGAAAGCTGGCATGTATGACCGGCAACAAGCTTCTGTTTCGACATGGATTTTCCGGATAGCGCGCAACCGCCGGATCGATGCGCAGCGCCGTCAGCGCCGGCCGGAACTGAACGGCGATGATCCGATGCTGCAACCTCCTGAAATCGAAATGCCGGATGAAACCGTCTCGCGCAATCAGCTCGACACTGTTGTGCGTGAGCGCCTGACGTGCTTGCCGCAGGATCAGCGGATCCTGATCCAGGCGGCCTTCTATGATGGGCTCTCCCATTCCGAGATTGCGCGGATGTTCAATCTGCCTTTGGGCACGGTGAAATCCCGGATCCGTCTTGCATTCATGCGGCTCAAGAGTGAGCTCCAAGGGGGTATATGACCAGCGTTACTGCAATCTCCGGCTGATCTGGCTTGACGAGGCCGCAAACCGGACAATCTCCTGCAGGGACAATGGGACTTCCTGACGACATGACTTCTGCCCGGCAAAACACTTTCAGCGAGCTTTACAGTGCCTATGCGGCCGGGTGTATAGACCCGGCTTTTGCATTGATGCTGGAAACGCAGAGCCTGATGCGCGCCGATGTGCGCGCCTCCGTGGCCTTGAGCGAAATGATAGCGGGCCATTTTCTCGAGGCGGCGCCCGCCGCCCGCATGAGCGAGGGCGCGCTCGACCGGACCCTAGCCGCTATTGACGCTCTTGAAGCGCCTCAGGCGATGCAGCGCGCGGCCGGTGAGGCTGCCGGCGATGCCTTGAGCGAAATCCTCAGACTGCCAGAGCCTGTTCGCGGCGCCGCGATTGACGCCGCCGGAAAAGAGGGTTGGCAGATGATGGGCCTTGGCCTGAAGCGGCTTAAGCTTGATGTCGGATCTGCGATGGAGGTCGAGCTTTACCGGATTGCGGCCGGATCGAAGATCCCGCGGCATTCGCATGGTGGCAATGAATACACCATGGTGCTTTGCGGCGGCTTTACCGATGAACGCGGCAATTATGGGCCGGGCGACGTCTGTGTGAACGGGCCAGCCGATACGCACCAGCCCGTCGCGGATGACGATGAGGTCTGCTACGCGCTCGCCGTGCGGGATGGCGGGCTGCGGTTTACCGGCGTCCTGGGAATGGTTCAGAAACTGGTCGGCACACGCTGACCTGCCGGGTCAGCTGCCGGGTTTCATTCTGTCCGGACCCGGAACATGTTTCCGCCGCCGCGAACCGTCCGGCCCGCCCGGCATGATCGGCCTAGGGCCATAGCCCCCCATCGAGAGGTGGCGATCATACATTACCAGCGCGCCTGCCAGGCTGACATTAATACAGAAGCGCGTGGGGATCTTGACTACATGGGCGCAGCGCTCGATGGCGACGGCCGAGAGGTTTCCCTTCTCCGGGCCAAGGATATAGGCCGCCTGGGGAGGATGCCGGAAAACCGGCAGTTCCACGGCTTCATCGGTCAGCTCGACGCCGACCAGCTGGCAACCCTTGGGAAGCTGCATCTCGTCTATGGAATCCCATTGGTAGTAGGGGATCTGGCCGGCTGATTTAGACGTGTCGGCGGCGTAGGCTTCCTTGAGGTTTCGTTCGGCATCGATGGAGAAGACAAAGCTCGCGCCGAAGGCATGGCCCGTGCGCATGAGGGCGCCGAGGTTCATCGGTTTGGATATGCGCTCTGAGCCGATGGCGAAGAAGCCGCGCATCAGTAGGCTCCCAGACCGAAGCGGCCAATGGCGACGACGATCAACAGCGCCAGGGGGCCGGCCAGCGAGACCTGGCGGGCGAGCTTCATCTGCGTGACCGGATTGGGATATTCCGTTTCGAGATGTTTCTCGGCGTCGGTTGTGGCTGGGCCACGCCCGAGCGAGAGGATCGCAGCGCGGTAGTCGACATCATTCGGGCCACCGCCGAACTTGGCTGCGAGCGCGCGGCGCAGGGCCATCGATATGATCATCCGCATCTGCGCGGCGAGCGCGATGGCGAAGACGAGGATGACGGAGAGGGTCCAGAACAGGATCGTCACAGGAAGGTTGCCACTTCAAATCGGCCTTTCCAGTCGGCGAGGCCACGTTTCAGTCCGCTGGAATTGAAACCAGCTGCGAGATCGCCATTGGCGGAGACGCCAATCATGCCGCCACTGCCGCCGAGGCGTTTGACATCATCGAGGGCGCCCTTGAGGGCGGGGCCGAGCGTGTCGCCACCATAGCGGATGCGGGCGGAGACGTCGGCGGCGGCGTTGGCGCGGATGAAGTATTCGCCAAGGCCGGTGCAGGAGATGGCACAGCGTTCGTCTGCCCAGGTGCCTGCGCCGATGATCGGCGTGTCACCGATCCGGCCCTGGGTCTTGGAGAGGACGCCTCCGGTGGAGGTGGCGGCGGCCATGTCGCCATAGATGTCGAGCGCGACGGCGCCGACGGTGCCCATCTGGACGCTGCCATCCTGGACGGTGTCTTCATCCACGGCACCGTAATAGCTTGCCGGATCGCTGACGCGGGCGAGGCCAGCGGCGCTGGCGATGGCCTCTGCGCCCTTGCTGACGATCAGCACGTTGGGGGTTTTTTCCAGCACAACGCGGGCGGCCCGGATGGGGCTTTCAAAGCCCTGCAGCGCGCCGACGGCGCCGGCATTGCGCGTGCGCCCGTCCATTATGGCGGCGTCGAGTTCCCATTCGCCGGCGGTATTGGGGCTGGCGCCTTTGCCGGCGACATAGAGACCGGAGGCTTCCAGGTCGATGACCATCGATTCGACCACATCGAGCGCGGCTTCGCCCGCCGCGAGCGCCTGCGCCCCGCGTTTCAGGAGGCTCGCAATGTTGGCTTCTTCGGGGGCATAGTCGCGGCCCGGGATGGGTCCGGCGCCGCCATGGATGGCGATGGCCCAGATTTTCGACATCGCAATGGTTCCTTTCCCCTCGCGTAAGGCTTGGCGCCTGCTCGCGGCATGGCTACCGTCTGGAGGTCGAAACAACAAGCTTTGAAGGGAGAGGCCTATGAAAGCCGTATTGTCTAAAGTGGTCGGTGGACCAGAGACGCTCGTTATCGAGGATGTGGCTGTGCCCACCCCTGGCAAAGGTCAGGTTCTGGTGCAGGTGAAGGCCTGCGGGGTGAACTATCCTGATGTACTGATCATCCAGGACATGTACCAGTTCAAGCCGCCGCGCCCGTTCTCACCGGGCGGGGAAGTGGCCGGGATTGTCTCGGCCGTGGGCGAGGGCGTCGCCCATGTGAAGCCGGGCGACCGGGTTCTGGCCTCCACCGGCAATGGCGGGATGGCAGAATATTGCCTCGCCGCAGCCCATGGCGTGATGCCAATCCCCGAGGGGATGCCGTTTGAAGAGGCCGCGGCTTTCCTGATGACATATGGCACCTCCTATTATGCCATCAAGGACCGGGGCGATCCCAAGCCCGGCGAAAAGCTGCTGGTGCTCGGCGCGGCCGGCGGGGTCGGCATTGCGGCGGTTGAGCTTGGCAAGGCGATGGGACTGGAAGTGATCGCGGCGGCCTCAAGCCGGGAGAAGGTGGATTTCTGCCTTTCAAAGGGCGCTGATCACGGCCTCGTTTATGAACGCGAGCTCGACCGGGACGGCCAGAAGAAATTCTCCGAGGACATCAAGGCCATTTCCGGGGGCGGGGTCGACATCATCTATGACGGGGTGGGCGGCAATTATGCTGAGCCGGCCGTGCGCGCGATGAACTGGGAAGGGCGCTTCCTGGTGATCGGCTTCCCGGCAGGCATTCCGAAACTGCCGCTGAACCTGACGCTGCTGAAAAGCTGCGATGTGCGCGGGGTTTTCTGGGGCGCGGCAGTGGCGCGGGACCCGAAGGCCCACCAGCAGAATGTCAAGGAACTGTTTGACCTCTACAAGGCCGGGAAGATCCGCCCGCATGTTTCGGGCACCTATCCGATGGAGCAGGCAGCCAATGCGATCCGTGAACTGCAGGACCGCAAGGCACAAGGCAAGGTCGTCGTGACGATGTAGCCAGCAGCTTTGCCCGGCGCAACCCCTGGGCTGTCCGGCAAAAGCGCTGATCCCCTGTGATCCGGGGACGGCAAATGAGCCTAAGACGTGTCGGGGTGGGCTGTTGCAGCCTGCCCCGATTGCGTTTGGGGCATCGCGGATGGGATTGCGCGCACCGACGTGGGCGCTGGCGGAGAGATTTATTCGATGCAGGTGGCGGCGAGCGCAGCACCCGTCTGGCCTGAGGTGTAGCGATAGCCGAAGCGCTCTTTGGACACAGGCGCGGCGTCGCTGAGGGTAAAGTCCGTTGGCAGATGGATCAGACGGACGCGGCCGAACTTCGAGATGCTGAACCAGAAGGGCACGTCGCGACCATATTCGACCCCCAGATAGTCACGCAGGGCGATCAGCTGCAGAAAGATCAGCGGCCGGAGGAGGCGCTGGAGCAAAGTGAGGCCGGGCAGCGGGGTTGAGAGGGCGTAGTCCATTGCGGGAGGATAGACGGAGCGGGAAGCCGGGCGGATTGGGCGGGGGGATATGGTCCGTGATCTGTTGGCGCGCTGGGGGTTTCAAGTGCTTTGGGGTTTTGGATAAGGGTGGAGCTGTCCATCTTTCGCAGGAAGAGCCTCAGAGGCGAAAGTTTCGGACAATCTCGGCCCTTGGGGCAATCCGGGACAGTTGCGTGCCGCTTTGCGGCCAGCGGCGACCTGATCTAGAAAAGGGGCCCAGAGTGGAGAGCCATGATGAGTCAGTTGCGCAGCCTTTACCCCGAGATCGAACCTTTCGAGACCGGTTTCCTGGATACCGGGGAGGGTCACCTTGTCTATTGGGAGCGGGTGGGGACGAAGGGGGCCAAGCCGGCCGTGTTCCTGCATGGCGGGCCGGGCGGCGGGTTTTCAGAGAGGCACCGGCGGCTGTTTGATCCGGCGCGTTATGATTTGATACTGTTTGACCAGCGCGGGTGCGGGCGCTCCACGCCGTTCGCGAGCCTTGAGAACAATACGACCTGGCATCTTGTGGCGGACATCGAGCAGCTGCGCGAGACGATGGGCGTGGAGAAATGGCTCGTCTTTGGCGGCTCTTGGGGATCGACGTTGGCGCTGGCCTATGCGCAGACGCACACTCAGCGCGTGAGCGAGCTGGTGGTGCGGGGCATCTACATGTTGAGCAAGGCAGAGCTCGACTGGTACTATCAGTTTGGCGTCTCGGAGATGTTTCCGGAGAAATGGGAGGGCTTCCTCGCGCCGATCCCGGAAGCTGAACGCGGCGACATGGTGGCGGCCTATCGAAGGCGCCTTGTGGGCGAGGACCGGGAAGAGCAGTTACGCTGCGCCAAAGCCTGGAGCCTCTGGGAAGGCGAGACGATTACGCTGCTGCCTGAACCGGAAACCTCCGGGGCGTTTCATGTCGCCGATTATGCGCTCGCCTTTGCGCGTATCGAGAACCATTACTTCACCCATGCCGGATGGCTGGAGGAGGGGCAGCTGTTGCGGGACGCGAGGCTGCTGGCAGATATTCCGGGCACGATCGTTCATGGCCGCTACGACATGCCCTGCCCGATGCGCTATGCCTGGCTCTTGCACAAGGCCTGGCCAAAGGCGGATTTCCACATGATCGAGGGAGCGGGACATGCCTATTCGGAGCCCGGCATCCTAGACCGGCTGATCCGGGCGACGGATAATTATGCCGGGAAGGGGTGAGGCAGATACCTGACCCCGAAACGAAAAGCCCCGCCGGAGCGATCCGGCGGGGCTTTGTCTTCAGACGGATGACCGCAGATTACTTGCGCTCGTCGACTTCTTCAAAGTCGGCATCGACGACATCATCATTGCCGGACTGGGGCGCATCATCGCCGTCAGTCGCGCCAGCGCCCGAGGCGGCATAGATGGCTTCGCCAAGTTTCATCGCTGCATTCATCAGGGCCTGATGCTTGGCGGTGATATCGGCAGTGTTGTCGCCGGCAGCGGCCTCTTTCAGGTCTGCGATGGCCTTTTCGATCTCGCCCTTGACCGCGTCGGAGACTTTCGAGCCATGCTCGATCATCTGCTTCTCGGTCTGGTGGACGAGGGCTTCGGCATGGTTTTTCGCCTCGACGAGTTCGCGGCGAGCCTTGTCCGTGCTGGCGTTGGATTCAGCTTCTGCCATCATCTTCTTAATGTCGGCTTCGGAGAGGCCGCCATCTGCCTGGATGGTGATCTGCTGTTCCTTGCCGGTGGCCTTGTCCTTGGCCGAGACCGAGACGATGCCGTTGGCGTCTATGTCAAAGGTGACTTCGATCTGCGGAAGGCCGCGCGGGGCCGGGGCAATGCCTTCGAGGTTGAACTGGCCGAGCTGCTTGTTGTCAGAGGCCATTTCGCGCTCGCCCTGGGCGACCTTGATGGTGACCGCAGGCTGATTGTCTTCGGCGGTGGAGAATACCTGGGACTTCTTCGTCGGGATGGTCGTGTTGCGCTCGATCAGGCGGGTGAAGATGCCGCCGAGGGTTTCGATGCCGAGCGAGAGCGGGGTCACGTCGAGGAGGACCACGTCCTTCACGTCGCCCTGCAGGATGCCGCCCTGGATCGCGGCGCCGATGGCGACGACTTCATCCGGGTTGACGCCCTTGTGGGGTTCCTTGCCGAAGAATTTCTTCACCGCTTCCTGCACGGCGGGCATGCGGGTCATGCCGCCGACGAGCACGACTTCGTCAATGTCGGCCGCGGTCTTGCCGGCGTCTTTCAGGGCCTTTCGGCAAGGCTCGATGGTGCGGTCGACCAGATCCTGGACGAGGCTTTCGAACTTGGCGCGGGTCAGCTTGATGTTGAGGTGTTTCGGGCCGGTCGAGTCAGCGGTGATGAAGGGTAGGTTCACTTCGTATTGCGAGGTGGACGACAGCTCTTTCTTGGCTTTCTCAGCTTCTTCCTTGAGGCGCTGGAGGGCGAGCTTGTCGGCCTTCAGGTCGATCCCCTGATCTTTCTTGAATTCGGCTGCGAGGAAGTCGACGATCCGAATGTCGAAGTCTTCGCCGCCAAGGAAGGTGTCGCCATTGGTCGAGAGGACTTCAAACACGCCGTCGCCGATTTCCAGCAGCGAGACGTCGAACGTGCCGCCGCCAAGGTCGTAGACGGCGATGGTCTTGTTGCCGGACTTGTCGAGGCCATAGGCGAGGGCTGCGGCCGTCGGCTCGTTAATGATGCGCAGCACTTCAAGGCCGGCGATCTTGCCTGCGTCCTTGGTGGCTTGGCGCTGGGCGTCGTTGAAGTAGGCCGGCACGGTGATCACAGCCTGGGTAACCTTGGCGCCAAGATAGGCTTCCGCGGTCTCCTTCATCTTGGTGAGGATGAAGGCGGAGATTTCCTGCGGTGCGTAGTCCTTGTCGCGGCCTTTGACCCAGGCGTCGCCGGCCGGGCCTTTTACGATGGCGAAGGGGGAGAGCTCCTTGTCCTTCTGCGCGGTCGGGTCATCGAAGGTGCGCCCGATGAGGCGCTTGATGGCGTAGAAGGTGAAGTCCGGGTTGGTGACGGCCTGGCGGCGGGCGGGCATGCCGATGAGGCGTTCGCCGCTTTCGTTAAAGGCGACGACAGACGGGGTCGTGCGGTTGCCTTCCGAATTCTCGATGACCTTTGCCTCGCCGCCTTCCATAACGGCGACGCACGAGTTGGTGGTGCCAAGGTCGATGCCGATGATCTTGCTCATGTATGTCTCTCTCTTTTGTCAGCCGCCACTGGCTTCGTTTGGGTTCGGTCTGCTCAGCAGCCCCGCGCCGCCAGATGGCTCTATCAAGGGTTCGTTTTTGAGCAGCGAGTTGGGGTGTTCATTCCGCTCGCTTCTTTGGCCGTCGATATGGGGAACTCTGTGTCAGGCTCAAGAGGCCAATACAGATTTGCCCCATAGGCGCGCTCTATGACGCGGGCAACCTGTATCTATTTGAAAACGGTTCTCAAAAAGAGCATTCTGGGGCGATGAGATTGAGGTTTCCGCCCATGCCGCGCCCCGCCCTGAAGACGCTGACCTATAGCGTGATGCACTTTGCTGTCGCCATGACGGTGGTGTTTGCGTTGACGCGCAGCTGGCAGGCGGCCCTCGCCATCGGCCTGATCGAGCCGCTGGTGCAGACGGTGGCCTATACGCTGCATGAGCGCGTTTGGGAGAGGCGGGGCATCCGGGCGGCGGCGGCCTAGCAGGCCCCGCTGCAACGGCAAGACTGGCCAGTGATCCGCGGCTGGGGCAGGGTGGCGTCTCAGGAAAGCTGGGAGGATTTCATGCGCCTTATTGCTGCAGCTGCCGGTCTGGCAGCGCTTTCGATTGCCGTTTCTGCCTGTGGCGGCCCGGAGGCGCCCGCGGATGCGCCCGATGCGGTGGAAGCGGCTGTCGCTGAAGAGGTGGCGGCAGAGCCCGAGACAGCGGCTTCCGATACGCCGCGGCTCGAGCAACTATGGGTGGCGACGGGTTTTGACGCGCCTGAGGGCGCCGCCGTGGGGCCAGATGGCAATTACTTCATCTCGAATGTGGCCGGTGAGGGCAGCGCCCGGGACGGCAATGGCTTCATCTCCAAGGTCGGGACTGACGGGACGGTGCTGATGCAGCGCTGGGCCGAGGGTCTGGACGCGCCCAAGGGCATGGCTGTGCTGGGCGACACGCTTTACGTGGCCGACAATGACCAGGTCGTGACATTTGATGCCCACAACGGGACAAAACAGGACACGATTGCCATCGACGGCGCCCAGTTCCTCAACGACATGACGGTCTGGAACGGGGAGGTGCTGGTGTCTGATTCCGGCACCAGCAGCATCCACCGGCTGACGCCCGAGGGGCCGCGCCTGCTGGGATATTCGACCGATTGGGCCGGGATCAACGGCATCCTCGGGGATGGTGACCGGCTGCTGATCACGACGATGACCGAAGGCTATCTGATCGACCTGCACGGGACCGAGACAGAAAACATCATCGCGCGCGGGATGATCGACGCAGACGGCGTGGGCCTGGTGCCGGGCGGGGGGTATCTCGTGTCGAGCTGGCCTGGGCAGATCCATTATGTCAGCGAAGACGGGCAGGTGACGACCCTGCAGGACACAAAAGCGGATGGCGTGCTGCAGAATGATCTCTCGGTGTTCGGGGATGTGGTGATCGTGCCCAACTGGATGCCGGGGACGGTGACGGCGTGGCGGGTGGCGCGCGACTGAGGCTTGCGCCCTGCGACGCCCTGTCCGGGCGGAAAAGGATTGCCGTAAGGGAATGCGTGCCCATTTCAGGCATGGAGGTAAGTCCATGTCCCACGATAAGCTGTCTGGCCCCATTTCGAGAGATACCGTGCCGCTGGAATGGCGCCACAAGCCGGGCGATATGTCAGACCGGGTGGCGTATGCCCTTACGCGGATGCTGCGCGCTTTTGCGGATCTGTTTTTCCGCAAGCGGTATGGCCATCGGGCGGTGGTGCTGGAAACGGTTGCGGCTGTACCGGGCATGGTGGGCGGGATGCTGAACCATCTCAAAAGCCTGCGACGGATGAAGGATGATGCCGGCTGGATCAGCACTTTGCTGGAGGAAGCCGAAAATGAGCGTATGCACCTTATGACGTTCATTGCGGTGGCAAAGCCCAACTGGTTCGAGCGGCTTCTGATCATCACGGCGCAGGGCATCTTCTTCAACGCCTTTTTCGTGCTCTATATCGTGCACTCCCGGACGGCTCACCGGCTGGTCGGGTATTTCGAGGAAGAAGCGGTTGTCAGCTACACCCAATACCTGGCCGAGATTGATGCTGGCCGGCTGCCCAACCCTGAAGCGCCCGAGATTGCCGTCGACTACTGGAAGCTGCCGAAGGACGCGCGCCTGCGGGACGTGGTGATCGCCGTGAGGGCGGACGAAGCCAACCACCGGGACGTCAATCACGCGTTTGCAAATGAACTCAAAGGCGGCGACGCCCCGGGCGAGAAGCTCGCCGAGGGCGCCGACCCAAGCGAGCTTGCGCGCTAGTTCGCCGGTCTTAGTTCGCAGGGCCGAGGCTGACCGCGACCATGGCGGCGCGCAGAGTGCGCTCGCCGATGCGCCAGCCTGGCTGGAAGAGCTGGGCGATAGTGCCGCTGGGATGCTCCGACGGGATCTGGGCCACGGCCTGATGCACGTTGGGATCAAACGGCGCGCCCGGATCGGCCGCCACCGGCACGACGCCGTGGCGGGAAAGGGCAGTGTTGAGTTCCTTGGCTGTCATTTCGATGCCGCCGAGGAGGTTCTTCCCGGCATCCGTAAGGTTTTCACGCTCACCATCGGGTAGGGCGTCGAGGGCGCGGGAGAGGTTGTCCGAAACGCTCAGAAGATCGGCGGCGAACCTCTCGATGGCGTAGACGCGCGCTTCGCTGACCTGGCGGTCGGCGCGCTTGCGAGTGTTGTCGAGGTCTGCCAGCAGGCGCAGGATCTGGCCGTTCATGTCGGCCTTTTCCGCTTCGATGCGGACAATCAGCTCTTCGACCGAAAGCGTGGCTTCGGTCTGGGCTTCGGGGTTAACGGCTGCGTCGAGTTCAGCGGCCTCACCCGGTTTGGTTTCGTCGCTCATCATTTCCCATCCTTTCCGCGCCGGTGAGAGAGGATATCCCCGACCACTTTGGCGGTATAATCAACCATCGGGATCACCCTTGCATAATTGAGCCGCGTTGGCCCGATCACGCCGAGTGCCCCGATCACATGTTTCGTGCCGCCCATATAGGGTGCCACAATCACACTTGAACCGGACAGCGGAAAAAGCCTGTTTTCCGATCCGATGAACAAGCGCACGCCGCCCGCTTCGCGCGTTGTGTCGAGAATTTCAAGCAGGCTTTGCTGGCGTTCCAGCTCGTTGAACAATTGCCGCACCCGGTCGAGATCCTGGGCGGCCTTGGCGTCTTCAAGAAGATTGGCGCGCCCGCGCACGATCAGGCTGCGCCCCCGGCCGGGCGCGTCCCCGCCCCATTCGGCAAGGCCGGCCTCGACCAAGGCAGAGGTGGCCGCGTCCAGCATCGCGCGGCGCTCCTGCAGCTCGGCGCGCACTTCGGTGGAGGCTTCGGCCAGTGTGCGGCCTTTTAGCCGCGTGGAGAGGTAGTTGCCTGCCTCGATAAGTGAGGTGGCGGGCAGGCCGTCGGGCACCTTGAGGATGCGGTTTTCCACATCGCCATCTTCGGTGACGAGGACGCAGAGGGCGTCTCCGCCTGCCAGCGGCACGAACTCGACATGCCGGACGGCCGCGTCGCGCGCTGGAGAGGCGACGAGGCCCGCCCCGCCCGCCAGGCCGGAGAGTATGTCGGAGGCTTCGCCGAGCACGGCTTCAAGGTCTGTGCCTGCTGAGGCTAGGCGGTCGTCGATCTGTTTCTTGTCTTCCCGCGAGGGGTCGCCGTATTCGAGAAAGCCATCGACGAAGAGGCGCAGGCCCTTATGGGTGGGCGCGCGGCCAGCCGAGATGTGCGGGGCGTCGAGTAGGCCAAGCTCGGTGAGGTCGGCCATGACATTGCGGATGGAGGCGGGGGAGAGGGCAATGCCCGCCTTTGACAGGGTGCGAGATCCGACGGGCTCTCCGGTGGCCAGGTAGCCCTCGACGATCTCCCGGAAGATGTCCCGGGAGCGTTGGTCGAGACGCTGCATGAGGCTGAGGATGTCCGATTGATCCGCCATGCATCTGGATTAAGCGCGGTAGATGCGCGGTACAATAGCGTTGATGGCGCGCGCCCTAGATGGTGAGGCCCGTTCCGGCCTCCCGGTCGCTGGCTTTACGCCAGGCGAAGTAGGAGTAGATAGCAGAGATCAAGGCCGCGGACACAATCAGAACCGTGAGTTGAAGGGCCAGCCAGATGCCGCTGAAGAGGAAGGCGCCCACCATACCGAGCGCGCCCGCCGCCATGAACAGCGGCCCAGCGAGGCGGTGGGTCTTCTCCCAGGCGATATCTGACGACAGGGTCCAGGGTGTGCGGACGCCGAATATGAAGCTGGAGCGTGTCTTGGGCAGGTAGTTGCCGATGACGATGAAGAGGGCGCCGCAGGCGGCGATCACCAGCCGCACCATTGTGCCGGAATAGACCGTCTCGGAGCCGGTCCCCAGCATGCCGAGCGCAATGCCGCCCTGCAGGAAGGTATAGAGCAACAGGACGCCGATCCAGGTGGCCAGGTAGGCCCGCCGCCCGGTTTCGATATTGCGCTTGCGCGGATCGATCTGCGGGACGAGGGCGAGGAGGAGACCAGTCAGGAGCACCGTGCCCGGAAGGATGAGCAGGTAGACCCAGGCGTCGCTCTTCTCGGCGAACTGGTCTGGCTGGCCGTCCGGGCCCCAGTGAATCGGAATGCTGCCGGTTTCCGGCAAGGCGGTCCAGGCCGTGTAAGCGATGCCGGACGTGAGCAGAAAGGCGATGGCCGAAGCAATTAGTCCGGTGCGGATATAGGGTTTCATTCGGCTGCCTCCTTAAGGTCGTCATCGCCATTGTCGCGGCCGAGCAGCCCGAGCAGGGCGGTGGCCGCGTCTTCCAGAACGCTTGTGTTCACGCGGTAGAGGATCTGGTTTCCCTGCCGCTCGGCGGTAATCAGCTCGGCCTCCTTCAGCACCGCCAGATGGCGGCTCATGGTCGGCCAGCTTGCCTCGAACTCTGCGGCAAGGTCTCCGGCGAGGCGGGGACCCTTGCGCAGCAGGGCGAGAAGCTGCCGGCGGGCCGGATGGGCCAGGGCTTTGAAGACGCTGTTTTCCATGCCTGCTAATTAGCAATTATGCTAATCTCTGGTCAAGCGCTGTTTTCGGTTTTGGCTAAATAGTTTTGTTAAGCGCCCCGGGCCGGGCCCGCGCGAGGTCAGTTCAGGCCTTCGATCTGGCCCTGATCGTTAAGGTGTATGTGTTCGGCGGCGGGGCGGCGGGGCAGGCCGGGCATCGTCATGATGTCGCCGCAGATGGCGACGACGAAGCCCGCCCCGGCAGCGAGGCGCACTTCGCGCAGGCGCACGACATGGCCTTCGGGGGCGCCCAGCAGGGCGGGGTCTGTCGAGAAGCTGTACTGGGTCTTGGCCATGCAGACGGGCAGGTGGCCGAAGCCGGCCTTTTCCCAGGCGGCGAGCTGGTTTTTGACGGCGCGGGTGGCCTCCACGCGGCCTGCACGGTAGATCGATTTTGCGACGGTCTCGATCTTTTCCAGCAGCGGCATGTCATCAGGGTAGAGCGGCTTGAAGGCGGCTTCGCCCTTTTCGATGAGGGCAACGACGCCGCGCGCGAGGTCTTCGGTACCTTTTCCGCCTTCGGCCCAATGGGTGCAGAGCGCGACCGGTACGGAGAGTTTCTCGCAACTGACCTGAAGCGCGTGGACTTCGCCTTCGGTGTCGGTGGTGAAGCGGTTGATAGCGACGATGACCGGCAGGCCGAAGCTGCGCAGGTTATCGATATGGCGGGCGAGATTGGCGAGGCCTTTTTCGAGCGATTCATAGCTGACCCGGCCAAGCTCGGCCTTGGCGAGGCCGCCATGCATTTTCAGGGCACGGATGGTAGCGACCAGTACCACGGCGTCTGGCGCAAGGCCCGCCTGGCGGCATTTGATGTTGAGGAATTTTTCGGCGCCAAGGTCTGCGCCAAAGCCGGCTTCGGTGACGACATAGTCGGCCATCTTGAGGGCCGCGCTTGTGGCCATGACAGAGTTGCAGCCATGGGCGATGTTGGCGAAGGGGCCGCCATGCACGAGGCAGGGATTATTTTCGAGCGTCTGGACAAGGTTTGGCAGCATCGCGTCGCGCAGGAGCGCCATCATTGCGCCGGTGGCCTTGATGTCGGCGGCGGTGACAGCTTCCTTCTCGCTTGTGTAGCCGACGATGATTCGGGATAGGCGGGCTTCGAGGTCTGCTGCGTCGGTTGCGAGGCAGAGGATGGCCATCACTTCGGAGGCGACGGTGATGTCGAAGCCGGTTTCGGACGGGCTGCCATTGCTGGGGCCGCCGAGGCCGGAGACAATATTCCTCAGGCTACGGTCGTTCATGTCCATCACGCGGCGCCAGCTGGTGCGAACGGCCTCAAGCTTTGGCTCGCCGCCCCAGTGGATGTGGTTGTCGACAAGGGCGGAGAGGAGATTGTGCGCTGAGGTGATGGCGTGGAAGTCGCCGGTGAAATGCAGGTTGATGTCTTCCATCGGGACGATCTGGGCGAGGCCTCCGCCGGTGGCGCCGCCTTTCATGCCGAAGCAGGGGCCCAGCGATGGCTCGCGCAGGCAAAGGAGGGTGTCTGCGCCGATGCGGTTCATCGCGTCAGCCAGGCCAATGGAGGTGGTGGTCTTGCCTTCGCCGGCGGGGGTCGGGTTTATGGCGGTGACGAGGATCAGCTTGCCGGAAGGCTTGTTCGCAAGGCTGGCGAGATGGGCGGCAGAGATCTTCGCCTTGTCATGGCCGTAGGGGATGAGGTTTTCCGGCGCGACACCAATCTTTGCGGCGACCTCCTGGACCGGGATTTTCTTCGCGCTACGCGCAATCTCGATATCGCTCGCCATTGTTGAATTCCTCCCACACGCAGCCCCGATGTAGACAGGCGCTGCAAAACCCGCAAATCAGACCTTCAGCTAGAAGGATTCCCCGAGATGCCAAATCTTGTCCGCCCGACGGGCCGTGCTTTTGACGAGCTGCGCCCGGTTTCGCTCGAAACCAATGTAACCCGCTATGCCGAAGGTTCGTGCCTCGCCAAGTTCGGCCATACGCATGTGCTGTGCACTGCGAGCTGGGAAAAGGGCGTGCCTGGCTGGATGAAGGGCAAGGGCGAAGGCTGGGTGACGGGCGAGTACGGCATGCTGCCGCGCGCGACGCATACGCGCGGGCGCCGCGAAGCGGCGGCTGGCAAACAGTCTGGCCGCACGCAGGAAATCCAGCGCTTGATCGGGCGCTCGCTGCGCTCGGTTGTCGACCTCAAGGCGCTCGGCGAAAACACGATTACGATCGACTGTGATGTGGTGCAGGCCGATGGCGGCACGCGCACGGCCTCAATCACCGGCGGCTTTGTGGCCCTCGCCATGGCCTGTCGTTACCTTCAGACCGAAGGCGTGATCAAGGCGAGCCCGATCCAGAAACAGGCCGCGGCGATCTCCGTAGGTCTCTTCCAGAACCATCCGGTTCTGGATGTCGATTATCCGGAAGATTCCGACGGCGAAGCCGACATGAATGTCGTGATGAGTTCCGATGGCGGGTTCATCGAGGTGCAGGGCACGGGCGAGTCGCGGCCGATGAGCCGGGCCGAGCTCGACGAGATGATGCGCCTCGCGGAGAAGGGCTGCACCGAGCTGTTTGCAGCGCAGCGGGCCGCGCTGGGGCTCTGAGGCCTATTCAGCGGCGACTTGTCTCTCGTCTTCTTCGCCTTCGGTGTCGAAGACGAGGAGGTCGCCAGGCTGGCATTTGAGTTCACGGCACAGCGCTTCAAGGGTGGAGAAGCGGATCGCCTTGGCCTTGCCGGTTTTCAGGATCGACAGGTTGGCGAGGGTTACGCCCACACGTTCCGAGAGCTCGGTCAGCGACATGCGCCGCTCCAGAAGCACACGGTCGAGGGTCACGCGAATGGTCATGGCCTTCAGTGCTCCTCAGATCGTCATTTTTTCTTCGTCACGAAGGCGAGTGCCTTCACGGAAGACTTGGGAAAGGATGAACAGCGCCGCCACGGAAATCCACAGTATGAGCTGGGTAGAGAGCTTGGGGGGCGCGTCTCCGACAAGGCTCGGCATGGCGCGGACAACAAGAAGGGTGGCAATCCGGATGATCTCCATTGCCGCAATCGCAATACCGATGCGCGAAAGCCGCCCGGCATTCTCCGGCACGAAGGGATCGCCCTCCACCAGGGTCAGCAGGATGCGGCGCATCTGGATACAGATGAAGATCACGCCCGGCACGATGACGCAGAGCAGGCCCAGCGCGATGACGAAGCTGCCCGGCGACACGCCGTCTGCGAGCGCTTCGATCCCGGGAAGGGAGGCTTCGCCATTCGAGAGACTGGCGATAAGGCCGAGGCTGAGTACGGGAATGCCGATAATGCCGAATGCCCCGGCAATCCACATTGCGACGGTGACCAGTATGGTCATCGCCTCTGCCATCGAATTCCGGCCTGTCTTTGTCATACCCGGCCTTTTCACCCCGTTCGGTTGATGGTTTATGAAACAGAACTTTGCCAGTGCGCTGTCCCGTTATTACCGAATAACGATATATGTATTCCCGCATAAAGCAAGAATGGAGCCACATTACTGTGAATAATGCTACGGCTATGCCCCGCCTTGTGCCCGGAAAACTCGTGGCAGCTACACACAACAGAGGCAAGGTGTCCGAACTGAAAGATCTGTTCGTGCCCCATGGTTTTGAGGTGGTTTCGGCCATTGAGCTTGATCTGGCCGAGCCGGAAGAAACCGAGGATAGCTTTGCAGGCAACGCTTTGTTGAAGGCGCGGGCCGCGGCTCTGGCGACGGGATTGCCGGCGCTGTCAGATGATTCGGGGCTGGCAGTGACCGCTCTGGGCGGGCAACCTGGCATCTATTCGGCCCGCTGGGCTGGGGAGCCGCGGGATTTCTACAAGGCAATGGAAAAAGTCGAGGCGGAGCTCCAGGCATCAGGCTCGGCTGACCGGTCGGCCAAATTCGTCTGCGCGCTGGCGGTCGCCTGGCCGGACGGGAAGGAAGCTGTCTATGAGGGCGAGGTTTACGGGAACCTTGTCTGGCCGCCGCGTGGCGAGAAGGGTTTTGGCTATGACCCCGTATTCGTGGCCGAGGGCGAGACAATGACATTTGGTGAAATGGCGCCTGAGCGCAAACATGCGATGAGCCACCGGGCCCGCGCGGTCGAGAAGCTGCGCGCGGCGCTGCTCGCATGACCCAGGTATTTGCGCCCTTCGGTCCGCATTTCGGCTTCGGCCTTTACATACACTGGCCCTATTGCACACGGATCTGTCCGTATTGTGATTTCAACGTCTACGCCGCCAAGGACCGGGCGACCGAGCCGCTGGTCACCGCGATTGCCGATGACATCCGCAGCCACCGGCGCAAGCTGCCCCAGCACCGGGCGCTGGACACGGTCTATTTTGGCGGGGGCACGCCCGCCTTGTTGAAACCGGAGCAGGTGGCGGTAATCCTGAAGGCTGCCTCAGATACGTTTAGCATCAAGGCCGGCGCGGAAATAACGCTGGAGGCCAATCCCAACGATATTCTGAGGGCGGATCTTCTGGCCCTGCGGGCGGCGGGCGTGACGCGCCTGTCGATCGGTGTCCAGTCGATGCGGGATTCGGCTCTGGCATTCCTGGGGCGAGACCATACCGCCGAGGCAGGCGGCGAGGCGGTCAAGCGCGCGCTGAAAGTGTTCGAGTCCGTTTCGATGGACCTGATCTATGCGCGGCCCGGCCAGTCTCCGGCAAACTGGGAGGCAGAGCTTGCCGATGCGCTGGCGCTCGAGGCGCCCCACCTCTCGCTCTATGAACTGACATTTGAGCCCGCGACCGCTTTTGGTATGGCCGCGGCGCGCGGTGATATTGTTCCGATGCCGGATGATGCGCAGGCCGACCTTTACGAGCTGACCCAGCAGATGACGGCGCGGGCCGGGCTTCCGGCATATGAAGTGTCCAATCACGCGGCTTCACCCGCACATCAGTCGCGGCACAACCTCATCTACTGGCGGGGCGGGGACTGGATCGGGGCAGGCCCCGGCGCGCATGGGCGGGTGTCTGTGGCGGGAAACCGCTATGCCACCGAGGCCGAGAAGCGGCCGGAAGCCTATATGGCCGGCGTGCAGATGCTGCAGGAAGGCTGGGCGGACGCGGCGAAACTGCCGCCGCTGGACATAGCCCGGGAACTCCTGGCGATGGGCCTGCGCGCAGCCGAAGGCGTGGACCTGCGCCGGGTGGAGCTTGTTTCCGGCAAGCGGGTGCCGCGCGACAAGATCGACGTGTTCACCGAACAGGGCTGGGTGAAACTTCAGGGATCTGAGCTTTCGTTGACCGAGAGCGGGCGGCTGCTGGCCGACGCGCTGACGGCGCAGCTCGCGCCCTGAGGCGATCTCAGGCGCGCGGATGGGCGGCGGCGTGAACCTCGCGCAGGCGCGAGGAGTCGATGCCGGTATAGACCTGCGTGGTTGAGAGCGACGCATGACCCAGCAGGGTCTGGATGGCGCGCAGGTCTGCCCCGTTTGCCAGAAGATGGGTGGCAAAGGCATGGCGCAGGGCGTGGGGCGTGGCCGTTTCCGGCAGGCCGAGATAGCCGCGCATCCGCTGCATTGCGCCCTGGATGAGGCGCGGATTGAGCGGCCCGCCCTTGGCGCCCCGGAAGAGGGGCTTGTCGCGGGTCAGGGCCCAGGGGCAGATGTCCGTATACATATGAATGGCGTCGCGCACGGCCGGGATCAGCGGCACGATGCGCACCTTGCCGCCCTTGCCCTTGATGCGCAGGCGTTCGGGCGCGGGCACATCGGCGCCGGTCAGGCTGAGAGCTTCGGAGATACGCAGGCCCGCGCCATAGAGGAGGGAGAGAACAGCTGCGTCGCGCGCGCCGATCCAGGGCTCCTGGTCAGGCTCGCTTTCGGCTTCGGAGATGAGATCGCGGGCCGCATCTATGGATACCGGGCGCGGCAGGCGCTGGGGCCTTCGGGGGCCCTGCAGGTATCCTACCTCAGCATTATTGATGCCATGGGCCCGGTCGAGCCAGCGATAGAGCGCCTTGATGGAGGAGAGGATGCGGGCGACGGTCGCGTCCGACAGGCCCTCGCGGCGCCGTTCGGCGAGATAGGCGCGGATGTCGCGCGCGCGAACGTCGGCCAGCATGGAGGGGGAGGGCTCGCCGCCCATATGCACGCGCAGGAACGCCAGGAAGAAAGAGAGGTCGCTGCCATAAGCCTCGACGGTCTTGACCGCCATGCGGCGCTCGCGCGTTAGGTGATCCAGAAAGGCGGGCAAGACATCCATCGCGCCAGACTGCCATAGCGCTGTTAAGGAGGACTGAAGACAGCGGCCGCGATCTAGGGCTCGGTGCCTTCCCAGTCGATGACCCAGTCGATCTCGTCTTCCTCGAAGACGGTTTCTTCCGAGACGGTCTGTCCGCGTACGGAATGGCCGAGTTCATGGATCCGTTCGCGGTCGCCGCAGACGAGGTGGTGCCATTGGGGTAGGGGTTTGCCTTCGTCGATCAGGCGATAGGCGCAGGTGCGGGGCAGCCAGTCGACCTGCTCGACGATTACGGGGGTGAGCTGGACACAATCTGGCACGTGCTGGCGGCGGTTTGTGTAGTCGGAGCATTGGCAGGTGGCGCCGTCCAGCAGCTTGCAGTGGAGGCGGGTATAGGCCAGCGCCCCGGTGTCCTCGTCCTCAAGCTTCACGATGCAGCATTTGCCACAGCCATCGCAAAGGCTTTCCCATTCCTCCGGGGTCATCTCCTCCAGGGTCTTGCTCTTCCAGAAGGGTTTCTCCCTTGGCATCCCGTCAGGCTTTCAGGGCCGCCCAATCAGGCGTCTTGTCGATGAGGGCGCTGGCATACCAGCAGGAGGAGGCTACTTTTTCCCCGTCTGTCTTGATGTCGTCCATGATGGCGGTGACGAGCTTCTTGCCGATGCCGCGCCCGCCGATGGCGTCAGGCACGATCGTGTGGGTGATGTGGCGCACGCCCGGCTGGCGGCGCTCATAGGTGAGGTAGCCTTCCACCCCGTCGATAATCAGGCTGTAGCGCTGGCGGGCGGCGTCGCGGGTGATGGCTGGTCTCATGCGAAGATGTCCGTCTGTTTGCTGGCGAGCTGTTTACGGATCCAGCCCGGCAGGAGGAAGAAGGCAATTCCAGTTAGCCAGATTGGCATTGCCACGATCCCGGCCCCGATAATTGCGCCGAATGTGTGGGCGGCATCATTGCCGGCGCTGGCATCCGGTGAAACGCCAACTACTGCCGCCGCCACGATCAGGGCGCCTGCTATGATCCAGATAACCCCAAGTATCCTTAGTAGAATGCCCATGGTTCAATCCTCCCCCCTAACCCTGCCTCAGGCCAGTACGTCCTGCCATTCGGGATGTTTCTCGATCTGTGCCTTGGCGAAAGGGCAGAGCGGGATGATCTTAATGCCGGCGGTGCGGGCGTCTTCGACAGCGCGTTTTACCAGCGCCTGGCCAGCGCCTTTGCCGCGCAGGGCATCCGGCACGCCGGTATGGTCGATGATGATGCGGGTGGCCCCAGCCTTGGAATAGGTCATTTCGGCGGTGTGGCCGTCAATAGTGACCAAGTATCGCCCGCCTGTTGCCCCGTCTTCGCGTTTTAAATCCATGACGCTCATTGGCGGGCTCCTGTTCCAGGGGGTTAAGAGGCGAAAGTGGGGCAGGCGCCTCGAAAGCGCAATGGGATGGCCGGTTTGCATTTTTGCGCCGCCGGGCTAGGGCAGGGCGTATGACGCGGCTCTTGACCCATCCGGAGATCGAGTGGCGGGAGGATGGTACTCCCGTTGCCGCCGCGTTTGGCGATGTTTATTTCTCGGTTCATGACGGCCTTGCCGAGACGCGGGCAGTTTTCTTCAGGGGCTGCGGCCTGCCGGAAGCCTGGGCCGGGCGGCGCCAGTTCACGGTGGCCGAGACGGGCTTTGGCACAGGCCTCAACTTCCTTGCCCTCTGGCAGCTCTGGCGGGAGCACCGCCCGCATCCCGATGCGCGGCTCAGCTTTGTCAGTTTCGAGGCCTTTCCCCTGAAAGCCGAAGATGCGGCCCTTGCGTTTGCCGCCTGGCCGGAACTTCATCCGTTGGCAGAGCAGCTGCTTGCGCGCTGGCCGGGGCCGGTAAAGGGCGTGCGACATCTCTGCTTTGACGGGACCGGCGTCGAGCTGATCCTGCATCTGGGTGATATCGCTGAGACCCTGCCCACCAGCCGCTTCCGGGCCGATGCCTGGTTTCTCGATGGGTTCAGCCCGGCGAAGAATGCCGGGATGTGGGCCGGGGATATCTATCCGTTGATTGCTGCGCGGTCTGCTCCCGGCGCGCGGGCGGCGACTTTCACGGTAGCGGGCGAAGTTCGGCGCGGGCTGGCAGAGGCCGGGTTTGACGTGCGCAAGGCTGAAGGTCATGGACGCAAGCGCCAGAGGCTGGAAGCTGTCCTGCCGGGCGCAGATGAACCTTTGCCGGTACGGGTGAGGCGGGTGGCGATCCTCGGGGCCGGTATCGCGGGCGCGACCATCGCGTATCGCCTCGTTCAGGCGGGCATCGAGGCGGTGGTCTTCGATCCGGCGCCGGAAGCGGCGAGCGGGGCAAGTGGCAATCCGCTCGCCCTGATGATGCCGCGGCTTGATGCGGGCGAGACGGCCGAGGCGCGCCTGTTGATCGATGCCTATCTGGCGGCGCGGGAATTTTACAAGGGGCGGCCGGGCGCCGAGCTGACTGACGTTCGCCAGGTTCCGCGCAATGAAATCGAAGTGAAGCGGTTCGAGAAGCTTCTGGATGATCCGCCTTTCCCGCTGGAAGACCTTGAGGCGATTGCGGGCGGCGGACTCCTGCACAAGCGTGCCAAGATCCTCCGTCCCCGGCAGATCGTGGGGGCGCTGCTGGAGGGATGCGAGCTGCGTACCGGCGCGTTACCGAATGTGGACCTCGCGGCGCGCACGGTGAACGGCGAAGTGTTCGATGCCATCGTGCTGGCCAGCGGTATGGGCATCCGCCGCTTCCTGCCCGCGCTTGAGCTGACCGGCCGGCAGGGGCAGGTGGAGCATGTTTCAGGGGCTGTCGAGGCGCCGCCTTCCGCGCTCACCTCGGGCACGTATGCCATTGCCCTGGGTGGTGAGCGCCTCTGGGGGGCAACGTTTGAGCCTGCCGGGGAGGGCGACAGAGCGGCTGTCAGCAAGGCTGCGCGGGCGGAGAACCTTGCGGGTGTTGAGGCGCTCTCGCCCTGGTGGGTGCGCCAGGCGCGGGACGTGGCTGCGGTGTCACGCGCGTCGGTACGGGCGACGACGCCGGACCGGCTGCCACTCATCGGGCCCGCGCCTGACGCAGACGCGATTGCGGTTTTGCGGGGAGGCAAGGTGGAGCGCGAAGCGTGGCCCGTGATGCTAGGCGTACATGTTGCGGGCGGCTATGGCAGCCGGGGCTTTACCTGGGCGCCCTGGGCGGCTGGATTGATTGTGGCGGAGCTGTGCGGAAGCCCGCCGCCGGCTGACCTGCCATCCATCCAGGCTGTGAGCCCGTCCCGGCAGATCCTCCGGCGTCTGAGGAAGCAGCGCTAGGCGTCAAGGCGCCTGAACGAAGAAGACGCGCACGCCGCCGTTTTCGTGGCGCTCCAGGCTCATGGAGACGCCGGCGACTTCCAGTTTTGCCTGGCCGGCGACGGCGCTGAGGATGACGGTGGCCGCCAGGATTGCGACGGCCAGTCCGCCGAGTAGCCAGTTATTGTGCACGATATGCCCCTGTTTCATTGGTCCGGTCCCTTGGGCGGAGTTGGCGTGGGTGGGCTGTATGCCCGGTCAGTTACCTTTTTCGAGGTCACGGAATTCCTGGCGCAGGCGCCATTCATCCGACGTCACGGTCCGTTCGATGTTCTTCAGGCGCTCATCGAGATCCATGAAGGTGTACTTGATGGTGCCGAAGGTGGCGCGCGGGCGGTCCTGTACGCCGCGCCAGAAGGCATCCTCATCTGGGCTAATCGGCCCGTAGCCCAGCGGCGTGCGGGGCGTGATCATCCAGATGACCACATAGGTCACCACTGCGACGGGGCCGAGGCCGAACAGTGTCAGCAGAACAAACAGTATACGGACAAGAAGCGGGTCCCAGCCGAAGCGGTCAGCAAGGCCGCCGCAGACTCCGCCCATCACGCTGTCCTGGCGCGAGCGGTAGAAACGTTTCGGGTTGGGGGAGTTGTAGGGGTCGTAGGGGCGGGACATTTCCTGTCTCCTTAATCGTCAAGATGGGAGTGGGTGGGGCGCGGCGGGCGGCGATGGGTGTCGGTGTCCCGGGCGGCGAGGAGCGATTCGAGGGTCTCGATACGGTGCTCCATTGCCTTTGCGGAGCGCCAGAGGTCCTCGAGCATCCGCTCATCGTCCGGCTGGAGGGTCTTCTGGCGCCGCCAGAGCGTGATGTAGTGAAACACCATCCCCGGCAGCACCACGAAGAGAGCCAGGATCGCGACGAGAGGGATAATCATCTCGTCCATGATCACTCCTTGCCGGCGGCAGAAGCCGCAGAGCGTTCCTCACGCGCCTGGGCGATGAGCCCGGGCGTGCAGATCACAGCGAGAAAACCGAAGAGGCAGACCAGAGAGAAAATCATGGATCAGCCCTCCGACTTCTTGGCCGCTGGCTTGCCCTTGCGGGCCTTCAGCGCGGCGAGTTCTTTCTCGATCGACTCGTTTTGCTCGAGCTCGGCGAATTCCTGCTCCAGGCTCGGCTCACGTCCACGGATGGTATCGGCGTAGGCCTCCATCTCGTCGACCTTGCGCTCCAGCTGGTTGTAGCGAAGGATCGCTTCATCGGCGCGGCCATCATACATCTGGCTGCGCATGCGGATGCGCTGTTCGGCGGCTTCGCGGCGCATGACGAGGGCGCGGTGCTTTGCCTTGGCTTCGTCGAGTTTTGCCGAGAGCTTCGTGAGGTCTTCCTGGCGGCGCTCGAAGGCTTCCTCGGCGATCTTCATCGCGTGATGGCGGCGCTCGACTTCGGTTTCGCATTTCTGCTTGGCGATGAGCGCGCCGCGGGCGAGGTCTTCGCGGCCCTTGTCGATTGCGAGCTCGGCCTTGGCAGCCCAGTCATCGCGGGTGGCCGTGAAGTGGGCGATTTCGCGCTCCATTTCTTTCTTGTCGGCCATTGCGCGGGCAGCGGCGGTGCGCACTTCGACCAGCGTGTCTTCCATTTCCTGGATGATCAGGCGGGCGATTTTTTCGGGGTTTTCGGCGCCATCAAGCATCGCATTGAGGTTGGAGTTGATGATGTCGCCAAGACGGGAGAAGAGACCCATGGGTTAATCCTTTCGTGACTGGAGATCAGAAGAAGAGGCCGCCGAGCAGCACGCCGGCAGCGAAGAACATCCACGTCTCCGCCCGGCGCGAAGCGAGCCAGCGGCCAAAGCGGCCGGCGTCCGTGCGGGGTGTGTAGGGATCGTCCTGGTAGCTCATTTCTGTGTCGTCCTTGGTTTGAGTGGGTTGGCAACGCCCGTCGCCCTGATGGCATCTTCATTTCAAGAGCTGTGCCAGTTCAAAATTAATTTCATTAAGCCTTGTTTTTAAAGAGTAAAAAAGTTTTTCAGGGCTCCGAGTTAAGAATGTATCGGTAAGAAAAGCCAAAGGAATGGTAGAAATAGCCATTCATATTGGCTAAATAGACCAAATGGAAGAACGCACAACGCACCTGATTGGCGAATCTGCCCCCTGGCTCAGCGCGCTGGAGCAGGCCAGCCGGCTCGCCCCGCTTGACAGGCCTGTCCTCGTGATCGGGGAGCGGGGCACCGGCAAGGAGCTGGTGGGGGAGCGCCTGCACTTCCTGTCCAAGCGCTGGGAGGGCCCGTTTGTGAAGGTCAATTGCGCGGCGCTTTCGGAAACCCTTCTGGATTCAGAGCTATTTGGCCATGAGCGGGGCGCCTTTACCGGCGCGACCGATATGCGGCGCGGCCGGTTCGAGCTGGCGGACGGGGGCACAATCTTTCTGGACGAGATCGCGACAGCGTCCCAGCAGGTGCAGGAGAAGCTGCTCAGGGTCGTGGAATACGGGGAATTTCAAAGGGTTGGCGGGTCCAAGGTGCTTACCGCCAATGTCCGGATCGTGGCGGCGACCAATGCGGATCTGCCCGCGCTCGCGGATGCGGGCAAGTTCCGCTGGGACCTGCTTGACCGGCTGTCCTTTGAGGTGGTGACGCTGCCGCCGCTGAGGGTGCGGCATGGGGACAAGACCCTGCTGGCGCAGTTCTTTGCGCGGCGGATGGCCGTTGAAATGGCTCAGGATTTTCCCGGATTTGGCCCCTCTGCGCTGGAGGCTATCGAGGCCTGGCACTGGCCTGGTAACATACGCGAGCTGCGCAATTTCGCCGAGCGCTTGGCCCACCGCGCCATCGTGTCTGCGCCGCACGAACCGGTGCGATTCGAGCCCTCGGCGCTCGACCCGTTTGCCTCTCCCTGGCGGCCAAAAAACACTCCAAAAAACTCCAACCCAGTTGGAGTTTTCAGGGTGCCTCGACCCATTCAAGCGCGGCCGAGCTTCAGCCGGCCGACCGGCCGCAAAGCCCGGCGCGCGGCTTTGAAGATGCCGTCCGCCTCTTCGAGATGCAGCTGATCGATGGCGCGCTCGCCGATACCGGGGGGCATCAGGGCAAGGCGGCAGACGCCCTCGGCCTGACCTATCACCAGTTGCGCGGGCTGCTCAAAAAGCATGGCTATGCCAAGCGTGCGGAGTGAGCCGGTGCCCGCCATCCGGCGGGCACCCTCAGGGTTAATCCCTAAATCGCGGGGGGCATGAACACATTAGATTTCAGACAGATGCGGCGGCGCTGCACGGAAGGGAGTCGCCACTGGTGGCTTCCTGATGCATACTTATCTTCAGGATAGCTCTTATGGTCACACGCAAAGGAGACGCCCATGCAGATTCAGATCACCGGCCGGCATATGGAATTGGGTGAGGCACTGCGAGGGCGGATCGAAGAAGGGCTTGAAGCGGCGGTATCCAAATACTTCAGCCGGACGGGCGATGCCAACGTCTTCGTGTCCCAGCAGGGACCGTTCGTGGAAGTCGACTGCAATGTTCACCTGCTATCGGGGATCGTCCTGCAATCGTCAGGCAAGGCGAACGACCCCTATGCCGCGCTCGAGGTGAGCCTCGAAAAGATGGAGAAGCGGGTGCGCCGCTACAAGCGCCGCCTGAAGGATCACCACACCAACGGCCAGCCGTTGCTTCCGGCAGAAATGGCAGCCGAAATCCTGATCCAGGCAACCGATGATGAAGCCGAGGATTCGGTGGATACGGGAATGGAGATCGGGGAGGCGCCCCTCACGGTTGCAGAAACCAAGGTCCAGATCCGGACAATGAGCGTTTCTGAGGCAGTCATGCAGCTGGAATTGCAGGATGTCCCGGCACTCATGTTCAGAAATGCTAGCCATGATGGCCTGAATATGGTCTACCGCCGCCCCGATGGGCATATTGGCTGGGTTGACCCCGCCAACACGCCCCGGAATTAGCGCGACGTGCTACGGAAAGTAGTTTGATGGCCACCGATTTGAGTGCCCTGCTGCAAGGCGGGGTGATCATTCCCTTTCACGAGGCGACCAGCCGCAAGCAGGCGATCCATGTCCTGTGCGAGGCGCTCAGCGAAGCGACGGGGATCGGTCCGCGCGCGATCGAGGACGCTGTGATGGAGCGCGAACGTCTCGGCTCGACCGGGGTGGGCGAAGGCGTTGCCATTCCGCATGCGCGGCTCGCGGGACTTTCCGCGCCGGTCGGCGGGTTCCTGCGCCTCGTGCATGGCGTCGACTTTGAAGCCATTGATGACCGGCCGTGCGACCTGATCTTCATGCTGCTGGCGCCCGATGGCGCGGGCGCCGATCATCTGCGCGCGCTCGCCCAGGTGAGCCGCTTCTTCCGCCAGCCGGCCGTGCGCGACGGCCTGCGCAAGGCGCGCAACGAAAACGAGATCAAGTCGCTGATCTGCAAGGATCCGGTGACCGGGGGCTGATCATCTGGTTCAGTTTAATCCGGATACGAAAAACCCCGCCTCGATGAGACGGGGTTTTTTGTTTGGGCGCTTAGGGC
The DNA here is from genome assembly GCF_018402285.1 of Hyphomonas sp. Lineage (GTDB taxonomy): Bacteria > Pseudomonadota > Alphaproteobacteria > Caulobacterales > Hyphomonadaceae > Hyphomonas. The sequence continues at coordinate 463,407 of NZ_JAGYJH010000003.1, forward strand.
CGGCAATCAGCCTTCGGCTGGCGAGGGCTCGGCAAAGCCACGATTGCGCAGCAGCGGCTCGATGCCGGGGTCCGATCCGCGGAAGTTGCGGTAAAGCTCGTCGGTCTCGCGCAGGCCGCCGGATTCGAACACCCACTGTTTCAGCTTCGCGGCAACTTCCGGATTGAAGATGTCGCCCGATTGCTTGAAGGCGTCAAAGCCGTCCGCATCCAGAATTTCTGCCCACAGGTAGGAGTAGTAACCGGCCGAATAGCCGCCGGCGAAGATGTGGGAGAAGTAGGTCGAGCGGTAACGCGGTTCGATGATTTCCGGGATGTTGTACTGGGCGAGGACGGACTTTTCGAACTCACGGGAATCGGTGATCGCATTGGCTTCTTCCGAAGACAGCATGTGCCAGTGCAGGTCGATCAGCGAAGCGGCAATGTACTCAGTTGTCTTGAAGCCCTGATTGAAGGTCGAGGCATTGTTCATCTTGTTGATGAGGTCCTGCGGTATGACTTCGCCGGTCTCGTGGTGACGGGCATACATTGCGAGGACCTGGGGCTGGCTCCACCAATGTTCGAGCACCTGGGCGGGGAACTCGACATAGTCGGGCCCGCCATAGACGCCTGAGAAGCTCGGATAGCGGATCTGGGTCAGGAGGCCGTGCAGGCCATGGCCGAATTCGTGGAAAAGGGTTTCCACTTCGGTGGGCGAAAGGAGGGTGGGCTGGCCGTCGGCCGGGGTCACCAGGTTCATGTTATTGGTGATGATCGGGCGGACGGTCTCACCGTCAATCTCCGAGGAAGAGCGGTAGGTGCTCATCCAGGCGCCGCCACGCTTGGAGTCGCGGGCATACATGTCGACCATGAAGAGGCCGAGATGTTCACCGGTCTCGGTGTCCTTGAGGTCATAGGCCTTAACGACCGGATTCCATCCGTCCACGGCCACTTCCTCGATCGAGATGTTGAAGAGGCGCGAGGCCACTTCAAAGGCGCCGTCAAAGGTGGCGCTGAGCTCGAAATAAGGGCGAAGCTGGTTTTCGTCGAAGGCGTATTTGTCGGCGCGGACTTTCTCCGAATAGAACCACCAGTCATGGCCGAGGATTTCGTGGCCTGCGATCTTTTCCATGTCGGCCTGCTCTTCGGCGGCGCGGCTGAGGCCAGGCTCGAGCACCTTGCCGAGGAATTCCAGGGCAGCTTCCGGCGTGTGGGCCATGCGCTGTTCGAGCACATAATGGGCGTGGCTCTTGTAGCCCATCAGCTCGGCGCGTTTTGCGCGCAGCTGGGCGATTTTGAGAGCGACCGGGCTGTTGTCATACTCGCCGGAGGAGGCGACCGTGCGATAGCCGTCAAACAGCTGGCTGCGCAGCTCGCGGTCTTCGGCGCTGGACATGAACCCCTCGAAGAAGGAGCGGCTGAGGCCGACTTCCCACTTGTCTTGGCCATCCACCTTAAGGGCGTTCTTGAAATCTTCGGTCAGGCCGCCGAGGCGGGCCGGATCGGTGATTTCGAGCTTGAAGGCGTTGGTGGCGTTGAGAAGGTTCTGGCCATATTCTGTGGTCAGGGCCGAGAGTTGTGCGTTGATCTGGCCGACTTCTGCCTGGACTTCCGGGGAAAGCCCGGCGCCGGAGCGGACGAAATTGCGGTGGGTGAGTTCCAGGAGGCGGGCTTCCTGCTCGTCAAGACCGAGGCGGTCGCGCTGGTCGTAGATGGCCTGGATGCGGGCGAAGAGTTTCGGGTTGAAGGTGACCGCGTCCTGCTCGCGGGTGAGCATCGGATAAAGCTCGCCTTCAAGGGCATTGAGCGCATCATTGGTGTCGGTGTTGGTAATGTTGCCGAAGACGCGCATCACCTTGTCGAGCGACTGGCCGGAGGTTTCCAGCGCCAGGATCGTGTTCTCGAAGGTGGGCTCTTCAGGATTGTTGACGATGGCGTCGATTTCGGCGCGCATCTCGAGGATGCCCTTCTTGGCGGCGGGCATATAGTGCGCGTCAGTGATCTGTGCGAACGGCGGCACGCCATAGGCACCGGTCCAGTCCGCGCGGAAGGGGTTTCCTTCCAGTTCGGCGTCGGTGACCGTGATTTCCGGCAGTTCGATCTGGCCGGCAACTTCTGCTTCTGGCTTGGCCGCTTCGGGCGCGCCGCAGGCGGCCGTTGCTGCAAGAACAAGAGCGGCGGCGCCGCCCTTCAGGGCTTCTGACATTTTCATCCTGCTTCCTCTGGCAATGAAGATTGCGGGCGGTTTAGACGCCGGGGGCGCAGATTTCCAGAGAAACGGGCAGAAGAGGGCGGTTTCGCCCCCGATTTTGACCCGAACGCCATGGAATTACGCTCAGCGGGGGAGCGCGGCGACGACGCGGTGATATTCCTCCAGCGTTTCCTCGAAGATCTGCGCGACGGGCTTTACGTCCTTGATGCGGCCGGCGACCTGGCCGGTGAGGGCGATGCCCGCTTCGAGGTTTCCGCCGAAATAGACGTCCTGGGTTCCGGCAAATTCGCCGAAGATGTTGGGGCTGCCGTCCTTTTCGAGGCGGGTGGTGCGCTCGGTGCGCAAGGCGCGCAGGGCGGGGCCGGGGCCTGCGCGGTTGAGGAAGACCGTGTCGGTGGCGTCGGCGTTGACGATGGCGTCCTTCCAGTTGGCGTGGACGGGGCTTTCGGCGCTGGAGAGGATGCGCGTGCCCATCAGCACCCCTTCGGCGCCAAGGGAGAAGGCTGCTGCCATGCTGCGCCCGTCAGTGATGCCACCTGCGGCGACGACGGGCACGCTGACCGCCTCGCAGACCTGTGGGATCAGCACCATCGATGCGACGTCCTTGGCGTTCTTGAAGCCGCCCCCTTCGCCGCCCTCCACGATCAATCCGTCAACGCCTGCCTCGATGGCGCGCAGGGCGCCTGCGAGGGAAGGGACGACGTGAAAGACTGTGAGGCCGGCTTCCTTCAGGGTGGAGGTGTATTTCATCGGGTCACCAGCCGAGGTGGTGACGAATTTGATTCCCTGATCGATGATGAAGGGAATGATGTTCGGATCCCGCACGAAGGCCTGGGCGACGTTCACGCCGAAGGGTTTGGCCGTGAGGGTTTTCATCTTCCTGATCTCTTGGCGGATGGCGTCGAGTTCACCTGAGGAAGTTTCGATGATGCCCATGCCACCCGCATTGGAGACTGCCGAAGAAAGCTGGGACCGCGCGATCCAGCCCATCGCGGCCTGGATGATCGGCTTCTCGATGCCGAGCATGTCTGTGATGCGGGTTTTTACGGGCTTGGCGGCCATGGGGTTCCTCCGGGGCGTTTCTTGTCTGGCGGGAATAGAGCGGCTTGACGCAGCGGGAGGCAAGAGGCCCTGCGGTTCAGCCGCCGCGCGGCATCGGCGTGCCGTAGAGGCCGGCGAAATGCCGCGCGATGAGGCGGGCGGAGGGAAGGAAGGCGTAACCGCCTGCCTCGTCATAGGTGACGTCCGGTGTGCGGGGCGAGCCTTCGGCGAGCACCAAGGTGGGCGCATTGTGCTTGCCCGGCCCCAGTAGGCTGACAATCTGGCCGCGCGGATGATCAATGCCAACATAGACCACGTCCACCGTTTCCTTCAGCGCCGGATACCAGGCGAGGAGGCCCCAGATTTCGGCGCATTCGGGGCAGAATTCGCGCCGGCCATTGGACTCGAAACCGGGCGGCAAACAGAATAGCGTATCACGGGGCATAGGAAGCGTCCTGTCAGGGGCTAAAAAAGCCAAACAAGCCTTGACCGGCCTGCGTGGCAAGCCAGATCAGCGCGCCGAAATAGCCCAGGCTGGCAAGGATCAGCAGGTAACCGGCGATCACCACCAACCCGTCGCGCTGGGACATGCCGATGGACATCAGCAAGATCGCATAGGCGGGCAGCGTGTTGGAGAAGGGGACAAAGCCGAAGGGCGCCATCAGGAGCAGGGCGGCGAAGATCAGCGCGATGCCATTGATGCGGGCAGGCAGGCCCGACGCTGTGAGCGCCTTCAGACGCGGGCTGATGAAACGCTCGATCCGGGCGACGAGGCCGAGGCCGCGTTGCAGCGAGGCCTTGAGCTTTTCGGCGTCAAACCCCTTGCGGGCAAGGCGGCGGGGCAGCCAGGGCATGCGGTTGGCCGTGATGCCTGCGGCAATCAGGATGATCGCCGGGCCGAAGACCGAGCTGAGCCCGGGGATCGACACGGGCAGCAGGAAGGGAATGGTGAGGAGGGCACAGAGGAAGAGGAGGCCCTGCTCGCCGATGAGCTCTAACAGGCGGCGCAGAGTGATCGTCGGCGTGTCGATCGCGCCGAGCATCTTCTCCAGGGTCACATGGAGCGGGTCTTTGGTATCCTGGAAATCTGGAGTCACGGGCTGTCTCAACGCGGGGCAGCACCCCATGGTTGCGTCACATGGTGCCTGATTGAGGGAAAAAAAGGGCGGCCGGGGCCTTGCCGCGAATTTAGGAGCTTGCCCGGCAGGCGGGTGCAATTAGGGTGGCGCCAAAATGAGGCCGGAGGAAACATGAGCGCGCAATATGACATAACGGCAGAAAAATGGGACCGTTTCACCTTCGAGCGGAAGGGCCGTGTACTGACGGCTTACATCACCTCCGATCATCCGGTGAACGGGGTGGACGAGGCGATGCATACAGAGCTCGCGCTCGTTTTTAACTGCCTGCAGCGCGACAGTGAAAGCGACCTAATCATCCTTTCGGCCAAGGGGCGGGCCTTCTGTGCAGGCGGGGATTTCGACTGGTTTGAGGAACAGATTGCCCATCCCGAACGCTTCCGCGCCATCGGCTGGGATGCCAAGCAGATCGTGGTGACGCTGCTGCAGATGGAAAAGCCGATCATTTGCCGGATGAACGGCGCCGCCGCCGGCCTTGGCGCCACGATTGCGCTCCTCTGTGATGTGATCATCGCCGATGAGACAGCGAAGATCGGCGATCCGCATGTGAAGGTCGGCCTGGTGGCCGGGGATGGCGGCGCGCTGATCTGGCCGCAGCTGATCGGCTTTGCCAAGGCCAAGGAGCTTCTGATGACGGGCGATCTGCTGAGCACGCAGGAAGCCAAGGCCCTCGGCCTCATCAACTATGCCGTGCCGGCCGCCGAGCTCGACGCGAAGGTGGACGAGATCGTGGGCAAGATCATGGCGAACCCGAAATGGGCCGTGCGCTGGACCAAGACGACCGCCAACATTCCGCTGCGCGCGCTGGCCGCGCAGTTGATGGACGCTTCCATAGGCTGGGAGAGCGTTTCCAATTATCTTGGGGACCGGAAAGAGGCGGTGGCGGCGTTTAAGGAACGCCGGTCAGCGAAGCTGACTGGGGAGTGAGACGCCATGAACTGGGGCGTTGAGGATTTCGTGGCGGCTGGGGTGCTGCTGGCGGGGGTGGCGGGGTGTTTCCTGCTGGCGCGGCGCTGGTGGTCTTCGCCCGCCTATCTGGCGGGGCTGGCAATTGCCGTCGGCGCGGGCCTTGTCACGATCTGGGTGTCGCTGGCTGTCGGGATCATCGGTGCGGAAGGCAATCCGGCAAACCTCATCTATGCGGCCGTGATCCTGGTAGCGGCTGGGGGCGCAGCGCTTTCCCGGCTGGAGGCGGGCGGCATGAGCCGGGCGATGCTCGCGGCTGCGGGCGTTCAGGCGGCTGCTTGCTGCCTGGCCATGGCGGTAACGGCCGAGCAGGGCGCCGGCTTTGGGACGGTTGCCGCGTTCAACATCCTGCTGCTGATGGTCTTTCTGGTGTCGGCCGGTCTCTTTGGCTTTCAGGCAAGGCAGGCACGCCCCGCCTGACGGGCATTTGACGGCAGGCCCAGCCCGTACTAAATGCCCAATTGTGGTGATTTGGCCGGCCGGCTTGCAGCCACGTTAAACAAGTCGCTAAAGGGCCGAGATGCAGGAAAGCCGGAGTTCCGGGCCTGCCTTTCCCCCTCGATTGCGGCATTGTTTATTGGACCTGAAGCGGGCCGAAGAGGACGTTTGAGCCATGCCGATCCGGATCCCGATACGCTGCCCGCGCGTGAAACCCTTCTCAAAGAGGGCGTCGCGGTAATGCGCGAGACAGACGCCGTCCGGCAGGATATCCGCCCGCTGCAGATCGGCCTTCTGAACCTCATGCCCAACAAGATCCGCACCGAGACGCAGATCGCCCGTTTGATCGGCGCCTCGCCGCTGCAGGTTGAGCTGACGCTGGTGCGCGTAGGCGGCCACACGCCCAAGAATACTTCGCAGGAACACCTCATCAGCTTTTACCAGACCTGGGAAGAAATCCGGGAGCGGAAGTTTGACGGCTTTATCGTTACCGGCGCGCCGATTGAGCAGATGCCGTTCGAAGAGGTGAATTACTGGGAAGAGCTGACGCAGATTTTTGGCTGGACACAGATGAATGTGCATTCGCCTTTCTATATCTGCTGGGGCGCGATGGCGGCGGCTTATCATTTTCATGGGCTGCCTAAGTATCCGCTCGAAGCCAAGGCGTTTGGCGTGTTCCGTCACCGCAATCTTGATCTGGCTTCTCCCTATCTTTCGGGCTTCTCCGATGACTTTGCCATTCCGGTATCGCGCTGGACAGAGGTGCGCCGCGCCGATGTGCTGGAGCGCCCGGCACTCCGCCTGCTGATCGACAGTGATGATACCGGGCCCTGCCTGCTTGAAGACCGCAAGCGGCGCAGCCTCTACATGTTCAACCATGTGGAGTATGACTCCTTCTCCCTCAAGGAGGAGTTCGAGCGCGACCGGGAGGCGGGCAAGCAGATTCAGGTGCCGTTCGGCTACTTCCCGGAAGATGACCCCACGCGCCAGCCGCTCAACCGCTGGCGCAGCCACGCGCATCTCCTGTTTGGTAACTGGATCAACCAGACCTACCAGTCCACGCCGTTCAGTCTTGACGAAATCGGCGGTTAGCCCAGAAGTGCGGCATGACCTATTTTGCCGCAGAACCTGACCATGTGACCGAAATCCGCCGCCAGCTTTCCCGTTGGGTGGGCGATAAGATGCCGCGCGAGAAGCGCCGGGAGTGGGACCGGGAGGCGACCTGGGACCGGGCACTGTTCCGCGAAATCGCGGAGATGGGGCTGATCGGCCTCACCATTCCCGAAGAGTATGGCGGGCAGGGGGAGGACATCTACGCTGCCGCCGCCGTGATCGAGGAGTTATGCCAGGGCGGTCCGAGCATGGCCGGGCCTTACATTCATGCCGCCTTCTATGGCGGGCTCAACATTTCGGAGAACGGCTCGAAAGCGCAGAAGGAAGAGCTGCTGCCGAAACTCGCACGCGGGGAAATCTTCCTTGCCTATGGCCTGTCTGAGCCGAATGTCGGCGGCGACCTCCCGAGCGTTGAAACGCGCGTGGAGCGGGACGGAAACGAGATCGTCATCAAGGGCGCCAAGCGCTGGTGCACGGGCGCAGACTGGGCGGACTATATCTACTGCCTTTGCCGGTCGGGCGAGCCGGGCGCGCGGCATGGCAATCTTACTTTCGTCCTAATACCTACAAACTCAAAGGGTGTTACGATGACGCCGATCGAGCATGCCAACCTGCGTTACACCCATTCTATGGATGTGTTTCTCGATGATGTCCGCCTGCCGGAGAGCGCGGTCGTCGGCGGGCCGGAAAAATGGAACAAGGGCTGGGACGCGCTCGCCGGGCGCGCGCTGGACGTGGAGAAGATCGAGATCACCGCGGTTGCCTTTGGCCTTGCCCGCGCCGCCCTTGAGGAGGCCTGGCAGTACGCGCAGGAGCGGGTGCAGTTTGGCAAAACCATCTCCAAGCACCAGGCAATTGCCCACAAGCTGGTGACCGCGCGCACGAAACTCACCGCCTGCAGCCACATGCTTTATCATGCCGCCTGGCTTGCCAGCACGGGCCAGCCCTGCTCGGCAGAGACGGCGATGGCAAAGCTCTATGTGGCAGATACGGGCGTCGAGATCGCGCTCGCCTGCCAGCAGGTGATTGGCGCCTATGGTCTGTCGGACGCCTATGACATCGAGCGCAACCTTCGGGATCTTCTGGGCATGCCGATCGTGGGCGGATCATCTGACATGCAGAAGAACAACCTTGCGCGCATGTGGCGGCTCTGATGGACGCGCCCGCCGCGCCGGAACTTTCCTATGCAGCGTATTTCCATGACCCGCTGAAGCGGGCGCTGGTGCGCGGGGTGGAACGTGCGACGGGGCAGCCAAAACTCGCGCGCCTATACGATCGTTACCGCGCCGGGGAGCTCGGCGAGACAGGCTTCTTCGAGGCGGCTATCCGTCTGCTGGACCTGACGGTGTTGCATGATGCGGCCCGGTTGGCTGCGCTGCCCGCTGAGGGCCCGCTGGTGATTGTTGCGAACCACCCTTTCGGCGTGCTGGACGGCCTCGTCATCAGCTGGCTTGTCGGGCAGCGGCGGCAGGATTTCCGGGTGCTGACCAATTCTGTGCTCGATGCTGTGCCCGAGGCAAAGCCGTGGCTGCTGCCGGTGGACTTTGCCGGCACGCGCGAAGCGGTGGCGGCCAATATTGCGATGCGCAAGGCGGCGCTGGGGCATGTGAAGGCGGGCGGCTGCGTGATCGTGTTTCCGGCGGGCGGGGTGTCGACGACGCCGGGCCCGTTTGCACCCCTCGCCGTGGACGATGACTGGAAGCCGTTCACGGCCAAGCTGATCACGCATGGCCGCGCGGCGGTGACGCCAGTTTTCTTTGAGGGCCAGAATTCGCGCCTCTTCCAGATTGCCTCCCACCTGTCGCTGGAGCTGCGCCTGGCGCTGGTCTTCCGGGAAGTGCGCCGCCGGATGGGCAAGACGCTCACTGTGGGGATCGGCGAGACGCTGAGCCCGGACATGCTGGAAGCAGCTGGCAAACGCCGCGATCTCATGGAATTCCTGCGCGAGCGAACCTATGAGCTTGCACCCGGGGGGCGGGCTTTGCGATACCATGCAGCCACGGCCCGTTTCATGGCGAACAAGCCGAAAGTGTTCCGCTGACTAGAGAGAGCAGGGCATGAGTGAGGAATTGGGCAGCGCGGCCGATACGGCGCTCGAGCATGCCGGCGCCGATGCGGCGGCGGGCGTTGCTGGCCCCCGCACCAGCGCGCGCGACAGCGTATGCCGCAATTGCGGCGCAGCGCTCGCGGGCGATTTCTGCCATGATTGCGGACAGAGCGCCCAAAGCCTGCGCCAGCCTTTCTAGGCGTTGCTCGGGGAAACCATCGAAACGCTGTTTGCGCTTGATGGCCGGGTGGCGCGGACACTGCCGAGCCTGCTGCTCCATCCCGGCCGCATGACGCGGGCTTATCTTGACGGCCAGAGGGCGCGTTTCATTCCGCCCTTGCGGCTCTATGTGCTCGCCTCGCTGATCTTCTTTGTCGTACTGCCGCTGGCACTGGGCCGGGGGCTGAGTGTGGTTCCCGGCAGCGGGCAGAATTTCGGGGAAGCGCGCGCGGAGATCGAGCGCGCCTATGCCGAAGGCGAAATGACGAATGAAGAGTATCGCGGCGCGCTCGACGGTATAAATGAGGTCGAGGCGCTGTGGCAGAGCGGGCCGGACGTGTTCATCCCGGAAGCGCCAGCGTCGCCAGGAGAAGAGGGCGTTGCCACGCCGGCTGATCCGGGGGGTGAATGGGTCGGCTTCATGCCGAAAGATGCCCTCGACGCCGTTCGCGATGCGGGGTCGCAGGGCAATGACGATGCCGCGCGCTTTGCGCAGGTGATGGACAATCCCGACCATCTGGCTGAGCAGACGCAGGAGTGGATCCCGCGCCTGATGTTCATCCTGCTGCCGGTCTATGCCTGCCTGCTTGCGCTGCTCTATCTCTGGCGCAGCCAGTTCCTGTTCTTCGATCACCTGATCGTGTCGCTGCACTTCCACTCGGCGCTGTACTTTTCCATGGTGATCGGTGTGCTTGTCTCGCTGCTCATCGGGGCCCTGTCGGTATGATCCCGCCCGCGCAGCTCCGCGCCGAGGCGCTCAAGCTGCCCAAGGCGCTGGAACGGCCGCATTTCGACTGGGCAAGTTTCCGGGTCGATGCACCGAAGGGGAAGGTCTTCTGCACGTTGCCGCCCCATCATGAGTTCACCAATGTGTTCCTGACGCCGGAAGAGCAAAGGATGATCTGCGAGGCAGAACCTGCCATCTTCTTTCCCGTACCCAACAAATGGGGGGAGAAGGGGGCAACCTCGATCCGGCTTTTCGCGTGTGACCTTGCCACCCTGCGCTCGGCGCTGGTGATGTCCTGGCGCCATGCTGCCCCGCCCAAGCTGCACGGCCTGCTTGCCGGGTAAAACGGCGCGCTTGCCTTCCATGGCCGGATTGGCCGATGATCCCGGCAAAAGAAGACACATAAGGGAGGGGAAGCCATGCCAACCAGCAAGGGCCTGAACATTTGGCGCAGCCTGGCGCTCACTGGTCTGTTTCTGACCGCCTGCGCGGCGCCTCAGGCGGGCGAGGATGCCGGCTCAGGCGCGGGCACCACGATTTTCCTCAATGCCGAGATCATCACGGTCGACGATGCCCTTCCGGACGCCGAGGCCGTGGCGGTCAAGGACGGCCTAATCCTTGCGGTTGGCACGCTGGAGGAGGTCACCGGCCTCGCCGGAGAGGGGGCCGCCGTCCGCGATCTTGGCGGGGCGACCCTGGCGCCGGGTTTCATCGACACGCACGGCCACTTTGCCCTGATGTCCCAGGCCGCCAGCATGGCGAATATCCAGCCACCGCCAGCCGGGCCGGTGCGCACGATTACCGAATTGCAGGCGGCGCTTGCCGATTGGAGCGGCGCGCATCCCGATGCTCCCTGGATTGCCGGCTGGGGGTATGACGATTCCCTGCTGGCTGAGCAGCGCCACCCCACACGGCAGGATCTTGACGCCGTCTCGTCCGAAAAGCCGGTCATGCTGATGCATACGTCCGCGCATTTTGCGGTGTGCAACACGCCCTGCCTGGAACTTCTCGGTATCACGGCCGTGACGCCTGATCCCTCCGGCGGGGTCATCCGCCGGGAGGCCGACGGGCACACCCCCAATGGCGTGCTGGAAGAGACAGCGCTTTATCTCCTCTATCCGCATCTGCCCCAGCCGGGGGAAAGCCAGCGCATCGAAGGCATCCTGAAGATCCAGGACCTTTATGCCAGCTATGGCATCACGACAGTGCAGGAGGGCGCCGCTCAGCCCCATAACATTGCAGACCTCAGAAAGGTGGCTGAGACGGGGCGGCTATATCTTGATGTCGTCGCCTATCAGCTGTTTCCGGACGGGGCGGTCATCGCCGAGGATTTTGCGGCCTCAAGGCAGTATGAAAACAGATTCCGTGTGGGGGGAATCAAGCTGCTGCTCGATGGGTCGCTGCAGGGTAAGACTGGCTGGTTGACGCGGCCCTATGTCAGCCCTCCTGCGAGTCAGCAGAATGGGTATTCGGGTTACCGCATTCATGCCGATGAAAGCGTTGCGAGCCTGTTCGAGCAGGCCTGGAGCCGGAACATCCAGATCATCGCCCATGCCAATGGCGACCGCGCCATCGACCAGTATCTGGACATGATCGCGCCGGTGATCGCGGCTGATCCGGAGGCAGACCAGCGCCCGGTCATCATCCATGCCCAGGCCGCCCGCGCCGATCAGCTGGAAGAAATGGCGGCGGGAATGATTATCCCGTCCTTCTTTTCGGCACATCCTTTCTATTGGGGCGACTGGCACCGGGACGCCGTACTCGGCCCGGAGCGCGCTGCATTCATCAGCCCGCTGGTTGCCGCCAAGGCGCTCGGCATTCCGTATACGATCCACAATGACCCGCCGGTGGTGCCGCCTGATGTGATCCAGCTGCTCTGGGTGTCCGTAAACCGTGAAACCCGGTCCGGGCAGGTGCTGGGGGAAGATCAGCGCGCCGCGCCGATAGACGCGCTGCGCGCGGTGACGCTCAGCGCGGCGCGGCAGTATTTCGAGGAAAGTGAGAAGGGCTCGATCACGCCCGGCAAGAAGGCCGATTTCGTGGTCCTGTCGGATAATCCGCTGACGGTTGATCCTGCTGAGATGCAAGACATCCGGATACTCGAAACCATCAAGGAAGGCGTCACGATCTACGCCGCCGGAACGCCTGAGGACGAATGATGATGCAAACCCCTCTGACTTTGCTTGAGCCCCTTTTGCCGGAACTTGCCGCGCGGGCCGCCGAGATGGAGACCGCCCGGCGCCTTCCGGCGGATCTTGCGCAGAAGCTGGCGGCGGCAGGCGTATTCCGGATGGTGACGCCCAAGGCCTTCGGCGGGCTGGAACTCAGCCCACGCGAGATTGTCGAGGTGACCGAAACTGCCGCGGCTGCCAATGCCAGCGCAGGCTGGTGCGTGATGATTGCCGCTACGACAGCGCTTAACGCGGCCTATATGGACCCTGAATTTGCCCTGGCGATCTATGGCGATCCGCTGACGATCACGGGCGGCGTCTTTGCGCCAATGGGGAAGGCGGTGGTGGAAGGAGACATCTACCGCGTTTCCGGGCGGTGGCAGTGGGGCTCGGGCTCGGCCAACTGCACCTGGCTTTGCGGGGGCTGTACGGTCTGGGAAAACGGCGAGATGAAGCGATTGCCCAGCGGCGCGCCCGACACGCGGATGATGATCTTTCCCACCTCGGAAGCCGTGCTGCATGATACCTGGCATGTGATGGGCCTGAAGGGCACCGGCTCGGGTGATATCGAGGTGAGGGATATTTTGGTGCCGCGCGGCAGGTCGGTGTCGCTGGTGGCGGATACGCCGCGCGAGACTGGGGCCCTTTTCAAGTTTCCGGCCTTTGGCCTTCTGGCGCTCGGCGTCTCGGCGGTGGCGCTTGGCAATGCACGCGGCGCGCTCGACGCATTCCATGATCTCGCCACCGTCAAGAAGAGCCAGGGGTCGTCCAAGACGCTGAGCGAACGCCAGACGATGCAGGCAGAGTATGCCCGCTGCGAAGCGCAATGGCGGGCCGCAAGGGCCTATCTCTTCGCCGAGATAGACCGTGTCTGGACAATCGCGCAGGGCGAGGGCTCCATACCGATGGAGGCCCGCGCAGACCTGCGCCTTGCCTGCACCCACATGACCCGCTCCGGCGCCGACATCTGCCGCACGCTGTATGATCTGGGGGGCGGCGCGGCGCTGTTCGAGGCGAGTGACCTGCAACGCCGGTTCCGCGATGCCCATGCCATCACGCAGCACATCGTGACTGCGCCTTCCACCCTGGAACTCACCGGGCGCATCCTCTTCGGCCTGCCGACAGATGGCGGCATGGTGTGAGCGTTCTGGCGGCGCGCCAGCTTCTGTGGCATGATCGAAAAAAGTGCCGGGAAGATACGGGAGGATCTGCCGATGCGCTCTATGCAGCCTGCAGGCTGGTTTGCGCGCTTTGCCGCCGCTGCGCTGGCCTTTGCTTGCCTTGGCCTGCCGGGCGACGCTTCGGCGGGTCGCCTTAGTTTCCCTCTCGATCTCGATGAAGCAGGCTATTTCATCACGCCCATCCGCGTCAATGGCGGGCAGGAGCTGCCCGCGATCATCGACACGGCGGCCACAATCGCCATGATCGAAAGCCGCGCGGCGGAGCGCTCAGGCGTCGCCGCGCCCTCCCCGGAAGAAGCCAAGGTTCAGGTGTTCGGTCTGCTCGGTGAGCGGACTTTCTCGCTCGTCAATCTCGCTAGCATCAGCAGTGACGCTGCGCGCCTCTTGGACGTGCGTACCGCGTATAATGACCGTGAGCAGATGCCGGGCGGGCCTCTGGTTATTCCGGCAGTCGCCTTTGGCGGGGATGTACTGGACTTCGATTTTCCGGCTCGCCGGTTCTCTGTTTATGACGGGCGCCCCAAGGGAGATGCTGGTGGCACTGGACGCGGCCCGCTGCGGATCGAAGGTGGGCTGATGTTTGCCGACATCACCATCAATGGTGTCAAGGGCACGGCGCTGATCGACACAGGCTCGCCCTTCAGCTTCATCAATTCAAAAATGGCGCAGGTCGCAAAGACACAGCGGGACGAGGAAAAATCCACCCTGCTGCAGGGCGCAACCGGGGGGCAGATGGCTGTGTCGGTGGCGGGGGTGAGACGGTTCTCAATGGCCCGCTTCAGCGTACGCAGGATCAACATGGTGGTCGCCGATCCGGCGATGTTCGACAATCTTGGCCTGCGCGATGAGCCGGCCATGCTGCTGGGGCTTGATCTTCTGTCGCTCTTCCGTGTCCAGATTGACCGGCGGCGTGGATACATCTTCCTGACCTCCAGGGATGATGGCCTTGAAATGGCGATCAACTTCGATGCCCGGGGCAGCCGCATACAGCCCTAAAGCCAAGGGGTTGCCTTCCGGCGCAGCTTTCGGAATGGTCCGGACTGAAGCGGGACAGGCCGGGGACAGATGGCGCGGGAACTCAGCATCGGGATCGCCGGGGCCGGCATCGGCGGGCTTGCCGCCGCAGCGATGCTGGCGCGCGAGGGGCACCGCGTCACACTGTTTGACCAGTTTGCCGCAGCCGGGCCTGTCGGCTCCGGCCTGATGCTGCAGGAAACAGGGCTCGCCGTGCTCGGCGCTATGGGCCTGCGTATGCAGTCAGAGGCGCTCGGCACGCCGATTGCGCGCCTTCACGGCATTTCGGTGGATACCGGCCGGGCTGTGCTGGATGTCCGCTACGGCGCCCTGCGGCCGGGGCTTGCCGGTCTCGGCATCCAGCGGGCTGTGCTGTTTGACGTCCTGCAGGCCGCCGCCATTGCAGCGGGCGCGCGGCTCGTGCCCGCAACCCGGATTGTCTCAGCCGATGCCGGGGCCGGGACATTGACGGACGCTGAAGGCGGGTTGCACGGATCCTATGATCTGATCATCGACGCACTGGGTGTACGCTCGCCTCTGTCGTCTGCGCCGAAGGATGAGCTCACCTATGGCGCGCTCTGGGCGACGCTGCCCTGGCCTGTGAGCAGCACATTTGATAAATCTGCGCTTGAGCAACGCTACGAAGTCGCGCGCAAGATGGCGGGCGTCATGCCTTCGGGCCGCGCAGCGCCGGGCGCGCCAGACAGCCTCACCTATTTCTGGTCCATCCGTGCTGACCAGTATGACGCCTTCCGCGCCGCGCCGCTTATCCATTGGAAGGATGCCGCTCACCGCCTCTGGCCGGAAACAGCAGTCCTGCTCGATCAGCTTGCGCATCATGAGCAGTTGACCTTCGCCCGCTATCGCCACCGGACGCACGCGGTCCCTGTAAAGGACCGGCTCGTTCATATCGGCGATGCCTGGCATGCAGCTAGCCCGCAGCTGGGGCAGGGGGCAAACATGGCGCTGCTCGATGCTTATGGCCTCGCCCAGTCGCTGAAACAGGAGGCCGATGTGCCCGCAGCCCTGCGCCTTTTCCTGAAGATCCGCGCGGGCCATGTACGTCTCTACCAGCTGATGACCTGGGCCTTCACGCCGGTTTACCAGTCAGACGGTGCGATGATCCCGTGGTTACGCGACCGGCTGGCGGCCCCGTTGCTACGCCTATGGCCCGCGCCGCCCTTGCTGGCAGGGCTCGTAGCGGGTGCCTTTGGCGCGCCGCTGAAGAGGATGGGGCTAAAGGCGGAGCGCTAACGCTGACAACTCGGACAGTAAAACGTCGAGCGCCCCGATTGCACGATCCGTTTGATCTCGCCCCCGCAGCGTTTGCAGGGCTGGCCCGCGCGGTCATAGACGTCAAAGCGGTGCTGGAAATAGCCGAGCGCGCCATCGGTGGCGGCAAAGTCGGAGATCGACGATCCGCCCGCCTCAATCGCCTCGGCAATCACGTCGTTGATCGCCGGGGCGAGGCGCGCCGCGCGCTGGCCGGGAATGGTCTTGGAGAGTCGCTTGGGCGAGATACCCGACCGGAACAGTGCCTCGCAGACATAGATATTGCCAAGTCCCGCAATCACCTTCTGGTCCAGCAGGGCGGCCTTGATCGGGGCGGCTTTCCTGCGCAGTGCCTCGTCTAGATAGGCCTGGGAGAAACGGTTGGAGAGGGGTTCCGGCCCCATCGTCATTAGCCGCGGGTATGCCAGGAAAGTCGCGGCTGGCCAGAGCTCCATGAAGCCGAACCGGCGGGGGTCGTTATAGGTGACGGTTGCGCCGCCCTCGATATGGAACACGACATGGTCATGCGCCGCGATCCCGCCGGTGTTGTGGTAGAAGTCCCCCGGCATCTGCCCGCCAATCGTAAAGCGTCCGGTCATGCCCAGATGCATCACCAGCACTTCCCCGGTAGAGAGGTGCGCGGCGAGGAATTTCGCCTGCCGGGCGAGCCGGTCGATCCGCGCGCCGGAGAGCCGCTCGGCAAACCGCTCGGGCAGGGGAAAGCGCAGGTCCGCGCGGCGTTGTTCAAGCCTCAGGATGCGCCGTCCCTCCATGACGGGGGCAAGTCCGCGGCGAACTGTCTCGACTTCAGGTAATTCAGGCATCGTTATCGCATATACGCTAAGGCATTCGCAGGTAAGATAGGTTCCCATGACTGGTCAGGACAGCAAAGATCGCATCGTCTCCTTCGGCTTCGAAGAGGTGACGGAAACCGAGAAGGTCGCCCGGGTTAAGGGCGTCTTCCGCTCGGTGGCATCCCGCTATGATTTGATGAACGATCTGATGAGCGGCGGCGTCCACCGGCTGTGGAAGCATGACGCGATGAATCGTATCAATCCCCAGCCGGGTGAGCGCCATCTGGATGTCGCCGGAGGCACGGGCGAACTGGGCCGGGCGTTTCTCGATCTGGCAGACAAAGCCGGTAAGCGGCGCGGGGATGCGCGCCAAGCGACGGCTATTGTGTCAGACATCAACGACGCCATGCTCGAGGCGGGCAAGGCGCGGAGCGACAACGCCAGATGGGGCGACCGGCTGAGCTGGGTCTGCGCGGATGGCCAGTGCCTGCCTTATCCGGACAAGAGCTTTGACGTCGTGACAGTTTCGTTTGGCATTCGCAACTTTGCAGACCGCGTGGCGGGACTCAAGGAGTTCCGCCGTGTCCTGAAAACCGGCGGGCGCCTCGCTGTGCTCGAATTCAGCCATATGACGGCGCCGGTCCTGCAGGAAGCCTATGACCGCTACAGCTTTGCTGTGATCCCGCGGCTTGGTGAACTCATCGCCAGCGACCGGCACAGCTACCAATACCTGATCGAGTCGATCCGGAAATTCCCGGACCAGAACACGTTCAAATCCGAGATCGAGGGTGCTGGCTTCCGCCAGGTCTCGGTTACCAATTACTCCGGCGGCATCGCCGCCCTGCACTTTGGCTGGGCGATCTGATGCGCGCGGGGTCAGTTCCCGTCGATGTCTATGCCGTCTTCACCGATGGAAATTTCGACCTTGTCTTCGCCGCCCGGTCCTTCGGTGAAGTAGTAGATGCCAAAGCCAATGGCACCGGCCAGCAGAATGCCGACGATGAAATACATAAGTTTGTTAGATGAGGGGGATGTAGACATGATTATTCTTCGCCTCCTGGAGATATTCGGTATTCCTCAACGCGCAGCCTGCGCGGTTTGTTCCATACCGGCGGGCGCGCGCTAGATGGGCATGTTCTCTGATTATCGGCGGCTCATCCGTGCGGGCACGTCCCTAGCGCGCCATGATGTGGTGCTGCCGGGCGAATATCAGTCCCGCCTGCCATTGCCCGCCCGCATTGCCGGCGGCGTATTGCGCGTCTTTGGCGGCGGCGCAAAGGGGCGGCCGGGCGAACGCCTTGCCCATGCGCTGGAACGCCTCGGCCCGGCTTATATCAAGCTCGGCCAGTTCCTTGCCACGCGGCCGGACGTATTCGGATCGGAAGTAGCTGGTGACCTCGCCCGCCTGAAGGACAAGCTGCCGCCATTTTCCATGAAGCAGGCCTGCGCTGCGCTCGCCGCCGAATTTGGCGCCGCCGAGGCCGACCGCCTGTTCCCTGGGCTCGGAGAGCCGGTCGCGGCCGCTTCGCTCGCGCAGGTGCACCGGATGGAATTGCCAGATGGCGACCGCGCCGTGAAAATACTCCGTCCCGGGATCGAGCGCCGGCTGACGCTTGAGCTTTCGGCGATGCGTCGCGCCGCCCGCACAATAGAGGGTGTATCGATGGATAGCCGCCGCCTGCGGCCCGTTGCCTTCACCGAGACTATCGCCAGCGCCATGCTGCGCGAGACCGACCTGCGCCTGGAAGCGGGCGGGGCCGACGAGATGCGCAAGATCTACGAGAATACCGGTTTCTTCCGTGTACCCAAAGTCGATTGGGAGCGCACCGGCAAGCGCGTAATGACGGCGGAATGGATCGAGGGCATCCCGCTGACAGCGCCGGGCGTTCTTGATCAACCCGGTATCGACCGCAAGAAACTTGCTAATGATATAACGCAGGGCTTCCTCGCCAGCGCCATCAATTACGGCGTATTCCATGCCGACATGCATGAAGGCAACGCGATCCTCACGCCGGAGGGCACGATTGCGCTGGTGGATTTCGGCATCATCGGCCGCATCGGCGTCATCGAGCGCCGCTTCCTGGCGGAAATTCTTTGGGGCTTCCTGAAGCGGGACTACATGCGTATTGCGCAGGTGCATTTCGAGGCGGGCTATGTGCCGCCAAGTCAGTCGGTGGGCGACTTTTCCCAGGCGCTGCGCTCCATTGGAGAGCCGCTGTTTGGCCGCCCGGCCGAGGAAGTCTCGATGGGCCGAGTGCTGCTCCAACTCTTCGACTATACCCACACTTTCGGCATGGCGCTGCGCCCGGAGCTTGTCCTGCTGCAGAAGACCATGGTGCAGGTCGAAGGCGTCGCCCGAACGATTGATCCCACTCACAACATCTGGAACGCGTCGGAGCCTGTCATCGAGGCGTGGATGCGACGCAATTTCGGGCCGGAAGGTGCGGCGCGCTTCATCACCGAGAATGTCCGTGAAGTGACCAATCGCTTGAAACGCCTGCCCGAAGTGATGGATCGGTTCGAAAAGAGCCTTGAGGCTGAGCCACCCCCCGCGCCGCCGCGTGAGCGGTTTGCGCCCTGGTGGGGCTGGTTCGCTCTGGTGGTTGTCCTTGCCGGGCTCGGCGTCCTCGCGCTCGACGCGCTTTGATCCTCAAGACAGGCGAATTTCTCGCGGCTGTGGCGCCTCACTTCCTGTGAGGTTCCCTTCAGAGGCGTAAGAGCTTCTTCGCGTTAAGACTTCGGTTACCTTCAGCTCTCCGCCACCAGAAGGGAGCCGAATCGATGAAGCTCGCAATTCTCCTCGCCGCCGCTTGCGCCCTGGCTGCGCCAGCGCTGTCCCAGCCCCTCGCCGGGGGCAATTGCAGCAAGGCCGCTCAGCTTGACGCCTCGATCATGGCCAAAGGCGGCGTGATCATCATCACCGGCCCCTGCGCAGAAGCTGGCCCGGCCCGGGAAGTCATTCACATCGCCCGCCTCGGCGAGCCGATGGCCACAACCGTTGTCATCCGCCGCAAGGAAGGCCCGGCGTCCCAGCAAAGCGGCGTGATAAAGGTGTCAGACCGTGGCGGCTTCTCCGGATCGACCCAGGCACGGATCATCCGCGTCGGCAACTGAGGCGCCAATCCTTGCCGGAAGGTTGAGGCCGCGCGCGCATTCGCGGGGATTTGATGGGGGGGCGGCAAGGTTTTTGCGCTAGAAACCTGGCCAGTCACACCCGATATAGCGGACATATGAGCGCCAAACGCATCCTACTCGTCATCGGCGGCGGCATTGCCGCCTATAAAAGCCTTGAGCTCATCCGTGAGCTAGGCCGGCGCGGCATCGGCGCGCGCGTGATCCTGACCAAGGCGGGCACCGAATTTGTCACGCCGCTCTCTGTTGCCGCGCTCTCGGGCGAGAAAGTCTATACAGACCTCTTCAGTCTCACCGACGAAACCGAGATGGGCCATATCGAGCTTTCCCGCTCGGCTGATCTCCTCGTCGTTTGCCCGGCGACGGCTGACCTGATGGCCAAAGCCGTTCACGGCCACGCCAACGATCTTGCGTCTACCGCGCTGCTCGCCACCGACAAGCCCGTGCTGATGGTGCCCGCCATGAATGTGCGCATGTGGCAGCATGCTGCTACCCAGCGCAACATAGCCCAGTTGCGCGCGGACGGCGTAACGGTCATGGAGCCGGACGTCGGCCCGATGGCCTGCGGCGAATTCGGGCCGGGGCGCCTGCCGGATGTGCCACGTATCGTGGCAGAGATCGAGGAGATGCTCCGTCCACGGTCATCTGGCCGCCTTGTGGGGCGTCACGCCCTCGTCACCGCTGGCCCGACACGTGAGCCACTTGACCCAGTTCGCTACATTTCAAATCATTCCTCCGGCAGGCAGGGCTATTCCATCGCCGCTGCGCTTGCCGCTCAAGGCGCCAGGGTTACGCTCGTCTCCGGCCCTGTTTCCCTCAGCGTGCCTGGAGGCGTCACGCTGGTAAAGGTCGAAACAGCTCGCGAGATGCTTAAGGCCTGTGAAGATGCTCTGCCAGCGGACATCTTCGTCTCGGTCGCCGCCGTCGCAGACTGGCGCCCGGTGAAAGCGGCTGACAAAAAGCTGAAGCTGAAAGGGGAGGGCAAGTCTTCCATAATCGAGTTGGCTGAAAACCCCGACATCCTGCGCATGATCAGTCACAAGAAGAAAAAGCGCCCGGCGCTCGTCATCGGCTTTGCCGCCGAGACCCATGAGCTGGACCGCCACGCGCAGGAAAAACTCGTCCGCAAGGGCTGCGACTGGATTGTCGCCAATGATGTCTCCGGCGATGTCATGGGCGGGGCCGAAAACGAGATCACCCTGATCACCCAGGGCGGCCTCGACCGCTGGCCCCGTATGCCCAAGGAAGCGGTCAGCACCCGCCTCGCCGAAAAGATCGCCGACGCCTTCGCCGGCGGTGGGGATGGCCTGGGCCTCGCGGTGGAGTAAGCGGCCCGCTTGACTCCTCGCAAGAGTCTCCCCACGCCTCGGTCCATGACCGACGTGACTGTTGAAGTGCTTCCGCTGCCCCATTTTGCCGGGCTTGATCTTCCCGCCTACGAGACGGCGGGCTCAGCTGGCATGGATGTGCGCGCTGCGGTGCCGGATCGCGAGCCAACCGTGCTCGCGCCCGGTGCCCGCGCCATGGTGCCTACCGGCCTCTCCGTAGCGATCCCTGAAGGCTACGAGATCCAGGTCCGCCCGCGCTCGGGCCTCGCCGCAAAGCATGGCCTCACCTGCCTTAACACGCCCGGTACGATCGACAGCGATTATCGCGGTGAAATCAAGGTAATCCTGATCAATCTGGGCGCCGAGCCCTTCACTATCCAACGCGGCGAGCGCATTGCGCAGCTCGTGCTCGCCCCGGTCACACGCCTCGCCTGGTCGCAGGTAGAGGCCCTCGGGGAGACTGCGCGTGGGGCGGGCGGCTTCGGCTCGACAGGCCGCTAGCGCGCCCGCCACGAGCAGTTCTCCAAAAAAATAATGCTCCCAGCGATCAATTTTTCTTGAACGCGGCGCCATCTTCCCCACATATTGAATATCAATAAAGGAGGGAGTGGTCATGGCAGCAGCTTTTTACTTCTTCGTCGGCGCGCTGGTTTTCTGGCTGGCATTTCGGTCAGGAACGCGGCGCGCCGCCCAGCAGGTGCTGCCCGACGCGCGAGACGCTGAATTCGAGCGTCTGAACGCCCGTGTCCGCACGCTGGAACAGATCATCACGGACCGTGACTGGCGCCTGCGCCGCGATATCGACGGCCTCGGCTGATGCTGGCGGCACTGGCCAAGCCGCGTTATAGAAACTCAACCTGCGCATAAGGAGGCGCCACATGGACCCGTTTACTATGGTTGTCGCCATTGTTGCCATCAGTGTTGGCGCAGGCATCCTGAACACCTGGATCAAGGCGCGGTCTAACGCGCCGGCCGACATGGCCAGCCAGGCCGAGCTTGCATCGATGAAGGCGGATGTCGACCGCCTGAAGGACCGGGTGCGTGTGCTTGAAAAGATTGTGACCGATAAGGAACGCGATCTGGCAGAAGAAATCCGCCGCCTCGCCTGAAGCATTCCGTGGTTTAAACCCCTTCTCGGAAAAAGTTTGCCGCGTTAGCGGGCCCTACATCTTGTTCGGTTAGTGTCCATCCCGAAAACGGGGGAGTAGCGGGCATGACGGCGCAACGTCCAACATTCGGAAAGAAGGTGGCGCCTTCGCAACAGGGCCGGTTTGCTAGAGCTGCCAGCCAGGCAGATCTTTCGATTGCGGCCCGGGCGTTCCTCGAGCAGGACGTCAAGCGCGCGCGTCCGGAGCGTTCCTCGGCAATGCCTTGGGACGGCGCGGATGTTCAGGTTTCCGCCGGCGCCGGCAAGCCGGTCTGGGGGCGCCGGGTCGTCGCCCGCCTGGTGGATGAGCTGCTGATCTGGTTTGCCATCTATCTGGTCTTCAATGCTCAGCTCGGCGCGGCGGTCAGCACCTATATCGTCGCCCCTCAAGGCAGCCCGGAAGAATCGATGGCCGCCGTCACCCTCTTTGGTTACGGCCTGCTCTTTGCCTTCATCCAGTGCGTGTACAACATCGCCATGGAAGCATCCTCGCTGCAGGCAACGCTCGGCAAGATGATGGTCGGCGCAGTCGTCACGGCGAAGGATGGCACCAAGCCCGGCCTCGGCGGCGTCATCATGCGCAACACACTTGGCCGCTTCGTTGTCAACATAATCCCGTTCTATATCGGCTACTTCATCGGCCTGTTCAAACCCGACAAGCGCTGCGTCCATGATATGATGAGCTCTACGATGGTGCGCAAGCGCATGCCCGGCGGCGGCGCGGCGCAGGTCGGTGACGTGTTTGCCTGAGGAAGGCTAGACGAGCACGCCTTCATCCTTGCGGAATTTCGCCAGAAGATAGGCGGGCGTCTCGTCGATCTTGTCCAGCTCGCCAAAGGCGAAGGCGTCGCGGTCGAGCACCAGATCGCGCGGGCGCAGGGGGCGCGAAATTTCGAGGCCTTCCAGCGTGCGGGCACGGGAGAAGGCGACATAGGCCTGTCCGTGGGCAAACATTCCGGAATCAAAGTCGATGAACACTTTGTCGAGGGTCAGGCCCTGCGCCTTGTGGATGGTCACGGCATAGGCAAGGCGCAGCGGCATCTGCTTGAAGGTGCCGACGACTTCGCGCTTCACTTTCTTGGTATCCATCTCGAAATCGTAGCGGTATTTCTCCCACGCCACCTGTTCGATTTCATAGGCGCGCCCGTCAATCTCCACGATCACGGTCCGCGAGCCAAAGCCGGCCACATGTGCCAGAGACCCGTTCACCCAGCGCCCTTCGGGGTCATTACGGATCATCATCACCCGCGCGCCGACCCGGAGTTCAAGGTCAAGCTCGGTGGGATAGCTCTTCTCGTCAAACTGGCCCTGAACGGTAGCGGGAAAAACTTTGCGCTCGCCCTTGAGGCCCGCAAGCCGGGACTGGTTGATGCGGAAGGCATTGGCATTGTTCGGGGTCAGCACGACATGCGTCTCGGACGCCTGCGCGGCTGAACGCCCGGAAACGAGCCCCTGCAGGATAGCTTCATCAGACGGCGTCACGCGGCCTGAGCGTAGCGCGCCGAGCAGCGCAAGGAAGCGTGGCTCTGCCTGCCGGAACACGTGTTTCAGCGCCAGCAGGGAAAACTCCGCTTCCCGGAAGACCGGGGCATTGAAGAAATACGACCCGCCATACCGGTCGGCCAGGATTGGCCCTTCTTGGGAGGAGACCACGGGTGGCAGCTGGTGTAGGTCTCCCGAAAGG
Organism: Hyphomonas sp.; assembly: GCF_018402285.1. Classification (GTDB taxonomy): domain Bacteria; phylum Pseudomonadota; class Alphaproteobacteria; order Caulobacterales; family Hyphomonadaceae; genus Hyphomonas. The sequence goes on from NZ_JAGYJH010000003.1 coordinate 487,007, forward strand.
ATCATCCGTGCACCGCCGAAAGGGCGCTTGGAGCCGCGATTGAGCTTCAGGCTGCGGTCGATGGCGTCCAGCATGTCGGCGCGGACCATGGAAATCTCGTCGATCACCACCGTTTCCACCGCGCGCACCACCCGCGCATTCGGCAGCCGGCGGATGTCCTGCGGTTCCACAAGGCGCGGGGGCAGCTTGAAAAAGGAATGGATCGTCTGCCCGCCGGCATTCATCGCAGCCACGCCGGTCGGCGCAAGCACCACGGCCTTGTCGCCCGCCTCGGCGAGGAATTTGCGCAAGAGCGTGGTTTTGCCCGTGCCCGCGCGGCCTGTCAGGAAGAGGTTCCCCTGCGCGCCCGCCCCCCGCGCTACCCATTCGGCAGGCGCGGCATAGACCGCATCCGGGGTGGCAGAACTCATCCCCTCAGGGGCCGACAAGGCGCATCTGGCGCGCTCGGCCTGATCCGCCGGTGCTGGCCACGACCTGCCAGCCGAGCGCTTCATAGGCCCGGCGGGCCGTCATGTTTTCGGAATCCACGTCGAGGCTCAGCGCGCCGGTCGCGTCCTGCCGGGCAACTTCCAGCAGCCCGCGGGCGACGCCACAGAACCGCCAGTCGCGGTCCACGAACAGATGGTCGACATAATCTGTCGGCACCTGCAGAGTAAGGAAGCCTATGATGCCGGCGTTGGGCTCCTCGGCCACCCAGGCGGGCTGGGTTTCCAGCGCCCGGCGCAAGGCAAGGTGTTGCCCCCGGTGGCGTTCCCGCCAGGGCATATCCGTCAGGCAATCCGTGAAGATGTCACGGCATTCGGGGATGTCCGCTGCTTCCAGCGGCCTGATCATCCATCCGGCTCCGAAGTGAGTATACATGGCCGCCAAAGTAAGAGGCCGGGGCGCCCCCGTCCAGCGCCAAGCGCGGTAAAACACAGCTGTGCACGCCTGCCATGCACTGCCTCGGCTGTCACAACCTGACATGCCGCCGGGGCAGGGGCGGACTTTACATCTGCATCGTCCAGCCTTCAACGCCCATCGCCGCCTGGCGGACGGCTTCCGATAGCGTCGGGTGGGCATGGCTGGTGCGGGCAATGTCTTCCGATGCCGCGCCAAATTCCATCGCCACGCAGACCTCGGCGATCATCTCGCCCACGCCGACGCCGATCATGTGCGCGCCGAGGATCTGGTCTGTATTCTTGTCGGCGAGGATCTTCACAAAACCTCCGGTCTCATGGTTCGTCCGGGCACGGGAGTTTGCCATGAAGGGGAACTTGCCCTTCTTGTACTCGATCCCGGCGGCTTTCAGTTCTTCTTCATTCTTGCCGACCCAGGCGATTTCCGGATTGGTGTAGACCACGCTCGGCACGAGGTCGTAGTTCACATGGCCGGCCTTTCCCGCGATCAGCTCGGCCACGGCCGTCCCATCGTCCTCGGCCTTGTGGGCCAGCATCGGGCCGGGGATGCAGTCGCCCACCGCCCAGACGCCGTCTGCCACCTTGAAATGATCGGTCACTTCGATCACGCCGCGCTTATCGGTCTTGCCGCCCACGGCTTCCAGGCCGAGGCCTTCCGTATACGGCTTGCGGCCGATGGCGACGATCACGACATCGGCGTCCAGCGTCTCGCCCGTGCCGCCCTTGGCAGGTTCAACAGCAACTTTCAGCTTGGTCTTGGTCTTCTCTATGCCGGTCACCTTGGTGCCGAGCTTGAAGGCGAGGCCCTGCTTCTTGAATGTGCGCTCAGCTTCCTTGGCGACTTCTGCGTCGGCGGGCGGCAGGATGCGGTCAAGATACTCCACTACCGTCACTTCCGAGCCGAGACGTGCCCAGACAGAGCCCATCTCCAGGCCAATCACGCCCGCGCCGATCAGCACCAGCTTCTTCGGCACGGCCTTGAGGCTCAACGCGCCGGTGTTGGAGACAACCCGCTCCTCGTCGATCTCGATGCCGGGCAGGGTGGCAGGCTCGGAGCCCGTAGCGATGACGATATTCTTCGTTTCCAGCACGCGGGTGCCGCCATCTGCCAGCGCCACCTCAACCTTGCCTTTGCCAAGGATCTTGCCCTTGCCCTTGATGTATTCGGCCTTGTTCTTCTTGAGCAGGAACTCAACGCCCTTGGTCAGGCCCTCAACCGCTTCGTCCTTCTGGCCCATCATTTGTGCCAGATCGAGCTCGACCTTGCCGGTCTTGATACCAAGAGCTGCAAACTCGTTCTGCGCGGCGCTGAAAAGATGGGACGTGTGCAGCAACGCTTTTGACGGAATGCAGCCGACGTTTAGGCAGGTACCCCCGAGCGTGCCGCGCATCTCGATGCAGGCAACCTTGAGGCCAAGCTGGCCGGCGCGGATGGCGCAGTTGTAGCCGCCGGGGCCGCCGCCGATGATGACGACGTCATAGGTGTCTGCCATGGGAAAATATTCCTTTGAGAAGGCTGGTCCGAATCTGGCGCCAACCTAGGCATTCTCAGCCCAAAATCAATCTGCAAAGGCCGGATACTGGACCTAGCGTCTGCGGATAAACAGCAAAGCGCCCGTCAGCACGATCATTCCTGCCGCGCCGATGACTTCATCCATCCAGAGGCTCGAATCCGTCCCCGCCAGAATGAAGGCAGCTGCCAGCGCCGCAAACAGCAATGTGCCAACCAGCGCGACCACCGCGCCGAAGCGCACACTGGTCGCCGCCAGAAGGCCGCCGATGATCGCGATGCCCGAAGCGACAAACCGCCAGCCATTGAGCAGGTCCACCGACTGGGCCAGCGAACTGCCCCGCGAGGTCATCATCAGAACGCCCTCCAGCCCTTGCCAAAGCAGCCAGCCGGAAAGAGCGGCGAGCGCGAGGCCCGCAATACGGCGAAATGTCAGCATGGTGTTGCCTCCCAACGGGCGATTGTTGACAGGAAGGGTAGGCTGAAGCGTGCGCGTCGGCAACGGGAACTAGCTCTCGTCGTCCTCGTCGAAGTCCAGCTCTCCCCGGCGCCGGGCGATGGCTTCGGCGCGGCGCAGTTTCTTGCGGCGGGCCTGGGCGATGAACATCGCGCGCTGGCGCTGTACCACGACGTCGGACACGAAAACCGGCGGGCGGCGCTTGCGCGGCGTGGCCACCGCCGGCGCGGCCTGATAGTCGGGGGCAGGGACAGCTTCAAGCATCTCGCGTTCCTCAGCGACTTCCTCCGGCGAGCGGTAGCGCAGCTCCCACACCGCGATCAGCAGCAGCAGGGCAGCGCCGGCAAGCCCGGCCATGGCGCCTTCACCCGCGCTCGGGTTCAGCCACCACTCAGGGTCGAAATGCACCAGGAAGATCGTCGGGATCGAGGCGGCCATGCCCATGATGTACCAGAGCACGGCGCCAGGCTTGCGCGCGGCAATCGTCGCGGCGGCGGCATAGTAGCAGACAGCGGCCAGGAGATATGCCCCGCCATGGGCAATGCCCAGCTTGCGCCAGTCGATGTCATTGAGCCCACCCGCGACATCCTCAGTCACGATCCATCCCATGACCATCACGATGGAAGGCCAGCGCACAGCCGTCATCGCGCCGAACGCAAAGGCGATCGCAAGGGCAGTCAGCAGCAGGGAAATGAGGCGCCGTGGCATCCCGCCCCCTTAACATGGGTAAGGTAAGCCCTCGCTGAACGGGGTCTTTGAAATTTCACCGATCGGGCAAAGGCCGGGCTTGGCGAGCAGGGAAGCGGGCTGCTAGGGCTGGCGGGAGACAAAATCAGGAGGAGCTCCCATGGGCCGCGTTTCAGGAAAAATGGCACTTATCACCGGCGGGGCCCAGGGCCTCGGCGAGGCAACCGCCCGCATGTTCGCCCGCGAAGGCGCCAAGGTCACGGTCACCGACATCAACGGCGCAGGCGCCGAAAAGGTCGCCGTCTCGATCAACGAGGCGCATGGCGCAGGCACAGCCTTTGCCTTTCAGCATGACGTCACCAGCGAAGAGCAGTGGAAGGATGTCGCCCAGAAGGCCCATGACGCGATGGGCGGTTTAAACATCCTCGTCAATAATGCTGGCATCGGCGGCCTCGGCTCGGTCGAGGACGAAACCTATGACCGCTTCCGGAAAGTGCAGGCGGTCGATGTCGATTCCATCTTCCTCGGCTGCAAGTATTCCATCCCCCTGATGCGCGACCATGGGCTCGGCTCCATCGTCAACATTTCCTCCATCGCCGGTATCATCGCCAGCGCCAACTATATCTCCTACAACACGGCCAAGGCGGCGGTGCGCCACATGTCGAAATCCATCGCCCTCCACCTTGCCAAGACCGGCGGCCAGATCCGCTGTAACTCCGTCCACCCCGTATTCATCAACACGCCGATCCTTGATGGCATCAAGGAAATGTTCGGCGAGGAAAAAGGCTTGCAGAAACTCGCTCGCCAGGTGCCCCTCGGCAAGGTCGGCGAGCCCGACGACATTGCCTATGCCGTGCTTTATCTCGCCTCGGACGAATCCAAACTCGTCACCGGCGCCGAACTAAAAGTCGATGGCGGCATCAGCGCGATGTAGTCCTCTCCGGCGGGCAACTAAACATGATCATGGCGCGCGGTGAGAACCGCGCGCATTTTTTACGTTGACTTGCATCATATTGTTGTCTAAACACAATAATATGATGCAATCAAAAGGCAGTTCCTCAGTGGTTTACAACAGGCTTTCCGTGTTCCGGGCCGAGCGTGGCCTGAGCCGCAAGGATGTTGCCGAGAAGGTAGGGGTAAACCCCCAGACAATCGGCTATCTCGAGCGCGGGGACTACGCCCCTTCGGTCGAGCTTGCCCTGAAACTTTCGGCCCTGTTCGATCTGCCGGTCGAGCATCTGTTTTCCCTCAAACCCTTCACGCCTCTGGCCCAGAGCCTCAGAGATCCGGAGACCTGACCCATGTTCATCCGCTCGAAAGCCCATCCCTATGGCCGGATGCTGTCAATCGAAACTGTCCGGCTACTGATGATTTTGCTCTATCTTTTCTATCCACTGGGCTGCATCCTGCAACTCGCCCCGGTTTCCGGCGATGCCGAAAAATGGCTCGCCGGTGGCGGACTGCTGATGGTCGTGGCCGCGCTCATTGCCTTTGCGGTCCTTGCCGGCAGCAGCCTCCAGCGCCAGGTTCAGGAGCCGGAAAGCGAGCTTGATGAACGGGAGAGTTCCGAGCGCAACCGCGCCGCCTTTCAGGCCCATTCGGTATTCTCCGCCATCGTGCTGATGGGCGTACTTTACATGATGCTGACGACGGACATGGCCGAGGCAGGCAAGCTCGACCTCTGGCGCCCGGTCACCGGGGCCCATTGGAACGCCATCTTTGGTGGCCTGATCCTGCTGAGCTTCACCCTGCCGGGCGCGGTCCTCGCTTTCCGCAAGGCGCCGCCGGCCGAAGCTTGAAGCTGATCGTTACGCCAATGGTTTGCGCGCCGTCACCAGCATTGCATAGACAGCGAGCGACCCCACCAGCAAGGCCGACGCAATCAGCGGTAGGGCATGGTTTACCTGGTAGAGCCCGGCCCCGATCAAGGGCCCGAAGATGAACCCCGCCGGCGGCGCGGCTGACATCAAGGCAGCCGCCGCCCCTTGCTCCTCGCGGCTGACTGAAAGACTGCCCAGCGCATTGGCCGAGGGAATGGCCAGCGCTGAGCCCGCCCCGATCAGCAGGAACGCCGCGCAGAGAATGGGGAAAGCGTGGAACACATCGGCGGCAATATAGCCGACCGCCACAAGCGCTAGGCCGATCCAGAGAACCTTGCGTGGGTCCGGTTTCATCCGCGAGATATAGCCGAACTGGACCGCGATGGTGGCGACCGCCATGCAGGAAAAGACGATGCCGGTATACAGCACAGCCGTCTGGCCAACAGCCGCCGGATTGTCTCCGGCCAGCTCATACCGGTCCTCTATGAACCAGCCGAGCGTCTGCTGAACCATCCCCACACCGATGAAATAGGAGAGCAGGAATAGGAGGTGCGGGCGCACGCGCGCGTCAAACATCGAGAGCGGTTTGGGGCGCGCCGCATTCCTCGGCCGTTTCACCGTGCGGGGCAGGGTGACGCCCAGAAGGATGCCGATCAGGATACAAAAGACAATCGTTCCCCAGAGCGGTGCGAGCGCCCCGAAGGGTGCGAGCGCGGCGGCGCCCGCCGGCCCGAGGATCGAGCCGATGCTCATGCCCGCGCCGAGCATGCCGAGGCCCGCGGCCCGGTCGTGCGTGGTGGTCGCATCCGTCATCGCCGCCATCGAGGCCGGCTGCAGGCCCGGCGTCAGCAGGCCAAACCACAGCCGGACGAAGATCAGCGTCAGCATCAGCGAGGTGCCGGTGATTACCCCGGCGAGCCCTGCCTCCAACGTGAACAGGAAAGCCATGTTGGTCACGCCCATCGCGATCAGCGAGAACACCATCACTCGCTTGCGGCCCACCCGGTCAGCGATGCGGCCCCAGCGCGGTATCATCACGGCATAGAGCAGGGTGGAGAGGGTGAGGATTGCGGCGACCTCCACCTCGCCGAGGCCTGCCTTGCGGGTCAGCGGGGCGACGACGACGAAATTGATGCTCATGCCCGCGCCCATGGCAATGGTCGCCAGCATCAGCATGCCCCGCTGAAACGGGGTCAGCGGGTGCAGCGGCGTTTCGGTGTCTGCCATGTGATGCAAGTTCCCCGGACCTGTAGTGTCACAAGCTATGTCGCAACCTACCCCTTGCCAAACCCTTTCCTCGGGGCAGGGCGGCCAGGCGGACGTGGCATCCCTGCGCTTGCCTCCGAGGGCGGCGCCCCCTAAGTCTCGGCCCGAAGCAATGCATTCTCACGGAGATGGGTCTGATGGCCGCCATTCTTGACGTCATTCTGGTGATCCTGAACATCATCACCTGGATCATCATCATCCAGGCTGTGCTGTCCTGGCTCCTCATGTTCAATGTCATCAGCCTGAGCAATCCGACCGTGCGGTCGATCTGGTCGGGGCTTGAGCGGCTGACCGAGCCGGTGTACCGCCCGATCCGCAACCTGCTGCCGCAGATGCAGGGGCTCGACATCACGCCGCTGATCGTCCTCCTGATTATCTTTTTCCTGCGCCAGGTCATCGCGCGGTATGGCTATGGTCTGGTGCCGTTCTGATCTGGCCGCATTTGGACGGGACTGGCCGGAAATGGCCGCTGATTGTCCCTGATGCGTCACCGTTTGACCGTCTGTGTCCAGCCCAAGGCGGCTTCTTACAGCCTCGATGGCTGGGCCGCGGATGCGGCCTGGCGGCCTATCCTGAAGCGGCAGGTTCGCGCGCTTCCTGCTGATGTCGCAGCGAATGCGGCCGTCGAAGCCCTTGTGGCAAAAGCGCTCGGCCTGCCGAAGGCTGCCGTCAGGGTGGTGACGGGCGGCAAGAACCACCCTAAAGGGCTCGACATCGAAGGGCCAGAAGCGCTCGCGGCCCGGATCAGCGGATTGGCAGGCGGCAGCGATGACAGCAGTAAAGATTGACGGCACAGCCGTGGCAGCAGATGTGCGATCTGCAGTGGCCACCGCAGTTTCCACGCTTCCAGACCAGCCCTGTCTGGCTGTTGTCCTGGTCGGGGAAGACCCCGCCAGCGAGGTCTATGTCCGCAACAAGGTGAAGATGACGCAGGCTGCTGGCATGGTCTCCATCCACCACCGCCTGCCGGCAACCGCCAGCCAGGGCGAGGTCGAACGCCTCATCGAAAGCCTGAACGCGGACGCAGACGTCGACGGCATCCTCCTGCAACTGCCTTTGCCCAAGGGGTTAGACGCCGACGCGGCCATTGAAAAGATCCATCCGGACAAGGATGTGGATGGGCTGACCGAAGTTTCCGCCGGGCGCCTCAGCCTTGGCAAGCCGGGCTTGCGGCCGTGCACGCCGGCGGGCTCGGTGATCCTCGCCAAGCGGGCGCTGGGCGAGGATCTTTCGGGTAAACATGTGGTCGTGATCGGCCGCTCCATCCTCGTGGGCAAGCCCGCGGCGCTACTGTTTCTGGCGGAGAACTGCACTGTCACCATCGCCCATAGCCGGACGGCAGATCTGGCCAATGTGTGCCGGTCTGCGGACATTCTGGTGCCGGCGGTCGGGCTTCCGGAAATGGTACGCGGCGACTGGTTGAAGCCCGGCGCGGCGATCATTGATGTCGGCATCAACCGCGTGCCCGCGCCTGAGAAGGGCGAGGGCAAGACGAAGCTGGTGGGGGACGCCCATTTTGAGAGCTGCGCGGAAGTGGCCGGATTCATCACGCCGGTGCCGGGCGGGGTGGGGCCGATGACGATTGCCTGCCTCTTGCGCAATACGGTGCTGGCAGCCTGCGCGCGGCGGGGATGGGCGGTTCCGGAGGGCCTGTGAGCCAGAGCCATTCACCGCCAGAGACGCGCCAGTTCAAGGCACTCTGGGACAGGCAGGGCGGCCTGTGCGCGCTTTGCGGGCAGCCCATGCCGCGCCAGCGCTTCGAGGTGGCCCATGCCACGCTCTGGAAGAAACAGCGCCCGAGCTTTGATCACATCCGGGCGAAGGCGCGGGGCGGACCCGATACGCCGGAAAACCTCCAGCTGGCGCATGCCCAATGCAACTGGAAGAAGGGGCGTGGCTGACGGCCCGCCTGCTTCAGGCCGGTTCTGGCCGGTTCAGGCCGAGAGGCTTTCGCTCTGGCTGGGCCCATCCTCTTCGCGGTCGCGGAGCAGGGCGGCGTCAAGCTCGGGGGCATCAATCTCCATGAAGATATGCTTGCCGGATTTGCCGGCAGGGGGATGCAGGATCATCGTTGTACAGACGGTCCGGTAGGCGAGGAAGGAATTGCTGTCCAGGGGCTCTTCTTCTGTCTCGATGGTGTAATTGCCAGCGGGCCATTGCCGCTCGATGCTGTCGAGGCGGAAGGGTTTCCGGAAGTTGACGAGTCGTTTGGAGACGCGGTTGGTCACGGGATCATATCCTTGGCTGGAGCAGGCGGTTTGCAGGCGAACAAACGCGTAAGCCGCCTCCCGCCCGATCGGGCCAGAAGCGGCTCACAGGAGCTCTCAGGCAGGGGAAGTTCCTGAAAGCCTGTTCGAGGGTATGTTACTTCTTGTCAGCGTCGGTGCCAGGCGCGCCCGGCTGCTTTTCCTGCGAACCCGGAGCGTGGCTTGTGCGCTCAGCTTCGGCGGCCTGCTTCTGCTGTTCTGTCATCGGGGCGCCCTTGTTGGGGGCGGTCTGGTTATTCTGATTGTTCTGGTTGTTCGGATTTTTGTGGTCGGCCATGGTCTTGGCTTTCGTTGCCACGGAAAGATTCTTCCGTTGAATATATCTGGCCCTCAAATGATGGATTACATCCGGTGGGAGTAAAACAAATAAAAATTTCAGTAAAATATCCAAACATAACTAGGCAGACGGAATTGTTATTTATTTTTCATCCGCGTTTGTTTTGTAACCCTCAGTATATACCGGGGTGCTGCCTTGTTGCCCGCGCAAAAGCGGAATGGCGGTACATGCTCGCGCGAACTCAGACAAAAAACAGGCCCCTGAGCCATCGGATTCAGGGGCCTGCGCAACATTGAAAAAGCGGGAACTGCATTAAGCGACGCGTTCGACCATCATGTGCTTGATCTTGGCGATGGCCTGGGCGGGATTGAGGCCTTTGGGGCAGACCTGTGTGCAGTTCATGATCGTGTGGCAGCGATAGAGCTTGAAGGGATCTTCCAGATCGTCGAGGCGTTCGCCGGTGGCTTCGTCGCGGCTGTCGATCAGCCAGCGATAGGCCTGAAGCAGCGCGGCGGGGCCGAGATACTTGTCGCCGTTCCACCAGTAGGACGGGCACGACGTGGAGCAGGAGGCGCACAGGATGCACTCATAGAGGCCGTCAAGCTTCGTGCGGTCTTCGGCCGACTGGCGCCATTCCTTTTCCGGCGTGGGCGTGGAGGTTTTGAGGAAAGGCTGCACATAGGCGTGCTGCGCGTAGAAATTGGTCAGGTCCGGAATGAGATCCTTGACCACCGGCTGGTGCGGCAGCGGGGCGATGACAACTTCGCCCGAGGGGAGCTCTTCAAAGCCCTTGGTGCAGGCGATGGTGTTGCGCCCGGCAATGTTCATCGCGCAGGAGCCGCAGACGCCTTCGCGGCAGGAGCGGCGGAAAGCGAGGGTCGGGTCGATGTTGTTCTTGATGTAGATCAGGACGTCGAGGATCATCGTGCCGGCGCGGTCCATATCCACCCAATAGGTGTCCCAGCGCGGATTGCCGCCTTCTTCCGGGCTGAACCGGTAGATGCGGAAGGCGCGCAGATTGGTTGCGCCCTGGGGCTTGGGCCAGGTCTTGCCTTTCTTGACCTTAGAATTCTGGGGAAGGGTCAGCTGTACCATGTCTTCAATTCCCTGAGGGCTGTGCGTGCCGTCTTCTACTCTGTTGTCCTGCGGCGGGCTGTGATTACCGCGCCATCCGTAATGCTAAATCCGAAACCGTACCCACCCTGGCTCATCACTCCCTTTTCCGAATGACCGCTTACGGACGGTAATACCGAAATGACGTCGTAGCCTTCTTCGTGCAGTGTGTTGCAGGCGGTCTCGATCAGGGTGGCCAGTTCGCCGATATCCGCCTGATGCGGATCGTCGACCAGTTTCTTGCCCCGTCCGAGGAGTTTCTTCTCTTCCTTCTTCAGTCTTCCGGCGCGAACCCAAACAGTCTTGTACTGGTTCATCTGGGCACCGCGCCGGTCATGTTCGTTGATTGATCAGTATACCCGCGCTTTTGGCTTGATGTACTCGATCTCGTTGGAGAGCGTGTATTCGTGCACCGGGCGGTAATCGAGCGAGACCTTGCCAGCGTCATCACACCAAGCGAGGGTGTGCTTCATCCATTTCTGGTCGTCGCGGTCTGCGAAGTCTTCACGGGCATGGGCGCCGCGGCTTTCTTCGCGGTTGGCCGCCGAGTTAACCGTCACGGCCGCCTGGCAGATCAGGTTTTCAAACTCGAGGGCTTCGACGAGGTCGGTGTTCCAGACCATGCCGCGATCCTTGACGTCGATACCTGGCAGTTTGGTATAGACGTCCTCGATGGCATCGACGCCTTCCTTCAGCACCGAGCCAGTGCGGAAGACGGCGCAATTGGACTGCATGGCGCGCTGCATTTCGAGGCGGAGCTTGGCAACCGGCTGGTCGCCGGTGGCGTTGCGCATCTTGTCGAGACGGGCGATGTGGCTGTCGGTTGCGTTCTTGGCGAGTTCCGGTTGGCGTGCGCCGGCCTCAGTGGTCGCCCCGCAGCGCAGGCCAGCAGCGCGGCCGAAGACGACCAGGTCGATCAGCGAGTTGGATCCGAGTCGATTTGCGCCGTGTACGGACACACAGGCCGCTTCGCCCACAGCCATCAGGCCGGGCACAACCGCGTCGGGATCGCCGCCCTTCTTGGTGAGGACTTCGCCGTGGAAGTTCGTCGGGATACCGCCCATGTTGTAGTGAACGGTCGGTAGGACCGGGATCGGCTCTTTGGTGACGTCCACGCCAGCGAAGATTTTTGCCGTTTCCGAGATGCCGGGCAGGCGCTCGTGCAGGGTGTCGGGCGAGAGGTGGTCTAGGTGGAGGAAGATGTGGTCTTTCTCCGGGCCGACGCCGCGGCCGTCGCGGATTTCCATGGTCATCGCGCGGGAGACGACATCGCGTGAGGCGAGGTCCTTGGCGGAGGGCGCATAGCGCTCCATGAAGCGTTCGCCTTCCGAGTTGGTCAGATAGCCGCCTTCGCCGCGGGCGCCTTCGGTGATCAGGCAGCCCGAGCCGTAGATGCCGGTAGGGTGGAACTGGACGAACTCCATGTCCTGAAGCGGCAGGCCGGCGCGCAGGACCATGGCATTTCCATCGCCGGTGCAGGTGTGGGCCGAGGTGCAGGAGAAATAGGCGCGGCCATAGCCGCCGGTCGCCAGGATCGTCTTCTGGGCGCGGAAGCGGTGGAGGGTGCCGTCGTCAAGTTTCCAGGCGGTCACGCCGCGGCATACGCCGTCTTCGTCCATGATCAGGTCGAGGGCGAAGTATTCGATGAAGAACTCGGTCTCTTCACGCACGCACTGGCCATAGAGGGTGTGCAGCATGGCGTGGCCGGTACGGTCGGCTGCCGCGCAGGTGCGCTGGACGGGGCCTTCGCCGAAATTGCGGGTCATGCCGCCGAAAGCGCGCTGGTAGATCTTGCCTTCCTCGGTGCGCGAGAAGGGCATGCCCCAATGCTCGAGCTCGTAAACGGCGGCGGGCGCATTGCGCACGAGGTATTCGATCGCGTCCTGGTCACCGAGCCAGTCGGATCCCTTGACGGTGTCGTACATGTGCCACTGCCAGCTGTCCTGGGACATGTTGCCGAGCGAGGCGGCGATGCCGCCCTGAGCCGCGACTGTGTGGGAGCGGGTGGGGAAGACCTTGGTGATGCAGGCCGTGCGCAGGCCCGCCTGGGCGGCGCCGAGTGCTGCGCGGAGACCGGAGCCGCCGGCACCCACAACGACGACGTCGTAGGTATGATCAATCCAGTTATAGCTGCTCATGTTCTTCTATCTCTTTTCGCGTGGCTCAGCCGCCGATCCAGACCTGTACCACCGCCATGGCAACGGCGGCGAACATCGCGATGGCCGCGAACGTGTTCAGGATCAGGAGGGTGGTGCGCATGCCTGTCTTGCTAATGTAGTCTTCGATGATGGTCTGCATACCGAGGCGCATGTGGTAAGATACCGCGCCTGCGGTGAGGATCAGGAGGGCAGCGTTGACCGGGTGGCCGACCCAGGCGAGGGCGCCTTCATAGCCCGAACCGGACGCCTTGATGACGCCGTAGAGGAACCACGGCACCAGCGCGATGAGCGCCAGGGCGGCCACGCGCAGGCGGATATGGTGGGCGGTGCCGGATTTGGCAGAGCCAAGACCGCGGGCGGTCTTGGTGGGGGTGAGGAACTGGCCTTGGGACATCGGGGCCTCCTTCAGAACGCGCTGGCAGCAAACATCAGCGCGGCTGCGCTGAGGATGGCCAGGATGTAGATGGCTGCGGACACATTGCTTGCGACTTTCGGCGAAAAGCCGATGCCGGGGCCGTCCCAGACGAGGTGGCGGATGCCGTTGAACAGGTGGAACATCACCGCGACGGCCCAGAGAAAGAGGATGACCTTGCCGGGGATGGAGGCGAGGACGACGTCCATCGCGCCGTAGGTTTCCGGGCTGATGGCGAGGGCCACGAGCCAGGCGGCGATCAGGAAGGTTCCGAAATAAAGGGCTGCCCCCGTGATCCGGTGGGTGATCGAAGCAAGCATCGTGACGTGGTAGCGCCAGATCTGCAGGTGCGGGGACAAGGGGCGCGCGGCGGCGCGCTGCGGTCCGGACATGGGGTGTTCCTCGCGGGCAATGGGAAGGCTGGCCTCCGCTTCTACGAGCCTCTAGGGTGGTGTCAACGCAGGCAGGAGAGGGAGCGACAAATTGAAACCGGTACTTTGCGCAGTTTTGTTCGCCCTGATCGCCCCGGTTGCCGTAGCGGCGCCCGAAGACCCGCTGGACGCGCTGATTGGGCAGTATGAGACGCATGTGCGCCAGGGCGACCCTGATCAGGCGGGGGAAATGAGCGATGCCGAGCCGGTGGCCTGGCGGGATGTCTCGCCCGGGGCGCTGGCGGCGCGCGCGGCGCGGGCAGAGGCGCTGCTGGCTGAAATCAAGGCAGCTGAAACGGCCCGGACACTGGACCAGGCCATCCTGGCGCGGCTGCTGACCGACGAGATCAACGAATATCGTACTGATTCAGTGCGTATCCCGTTCACTGGGGATTGGGGGTTCCAGGCCGAGCCGGTGTTCGCAGCGATGCGCTACCGGGTGCGGACGGCGGAAGAGGCCGAGGCCTGGATCGCGCGGCTGAATGATGTGCCGCGCTATTTTGCGCAGAACCGGGCAAACATGACGCGCGGGATCGAGTCGGGTTGGACGTCGAATATCGATCCGCTGAACACGGTGCGGGAGCAGATCGCGGCGCAGATCACCGAGGATGTCGCGGCTAGCGAGCTTTACCGGCCACTGGCGGAAATAGGCGAAGGGGTCGATCCAGAGTCCAGATCAAGGCTTCAGGAAAAGGGGTTGGAAGCGGCGGGGCGCGCCATTGCGGCCTATCGCGAGACACTTGCATACATCGATGAGACCTATGCCCCAGCGGCGCGGGTGGGCGCCGGGATTGCCGGGCTGGAAGGCGGGCGCGAGGTCTATGCCGCGCTGGTCGGGACCCATACGGCGGGCGCTGGCTACTCGGCAGAAGAGATCCACGCCATAGGCCTCACCGAAGTGGCGCGCATCCGCGCGGCGATGGAAGCGATCATTGCCGAGACCGGCTTTGAGGGCAGCTTTGCCGATTTCCTCGTCTTCCTGCGCACCGATCCGCAATTCTATGCGCAAACCGATGGTGAATTGATGGCGGCGGCGAAGGAGATTTCCGGCCGGCTCGACGCCATCCTGCCTCTCTATTTCAACCGCCTGCCGCGCCTTGGATATACGGTAGACCCCGTGCCGGCCTCGATCGCGCCGGGTTATACGTCCGGGCGGTATATGTCCGGCGACCCGGCGGAGGGGCGCAAGGGCGCCTATCTGGTCAACACATATGCCCTCGACCAGCGCCCCCTCTATGAATTGCCGGCCCTTTCGGCCCATGAGGCTGTGCCCGGGCACCATCTGCAGATCGCGCTGGCGCAGGAAATGGAAGGCCAGCCCCGGTTCCGGCAGAACTATTACGCCACCGCCTTTGGCGAGGGATGGGGGCTTTATGCTGAATGGATCGCCAGTGAAGCGGGCCTGATGCAGACCCCTTATGAAGAGTTCGGCGCGCTTTCGATGGAAATGTGGCGGGCCTGCCGGCTGGTGTCGGATACCGGGCTGCACTGGTATGGCTGGAGCCGGGAAGAGGCCGAGGCGTGTTTCATTGAAAATACGGCGCTCTCCCCGCTCAACATCCAGACCGAGGTGACCCGGTACATCGGCTGGCCGGGGCAGGCGACGGCCTACAAGATCGGCGAGCTGAAAATCCGGGCGCTGCGGGCCGACGCCGAAGCCGCCCTGGGCAGCGCGTTCGACATCCGCGCGTTCCATGACGTGGTTCTCGGGCAGGGAGCCGTGCCGATGGATGTGCTGGAGATGCAGGTGAAGAACTGGGTTGCGGCGCAGGCCGGGCAGGCCAAGGCGGCGGCGCCTTGAGCCGCCTTTCATTCTCGGGCAGCGCTTGCTCTTTCCGGCCTGCCTCTCCAAATGGGCCGGGTCATGTTTCGCTTCTTTGAACGCCGTATCGATCCGTTTCCGGAAAATCCCGAAGGCGTTCCGCCCAGCGGGCTTTTACCGTTCCTCTGGTTCTATGTCCGCCCGGCTGCGCCCTGGCTGGCTGCGATGGCGTGTTTCACTGCCCTGATTGCGGCCGGGGAAGTGGCGCTGTTCGGCTTCCTGGGCGGGATTGTCGACTGGCTGGCGACCGCCGACCGGCAAGGCTTCTTTGAGCGGGAAGGGGGCACGCTGGCGATCATGGGCGCGGTGCTGCTGATCGGCCTGCCGCTGGCGACGCTGATCCAGGGGCTGATTGTCTATCAGGGCCTGATGGGCAACGTGCCGATGGGCGCGCGCTGGCGGATGCACCGGCAGATGCTGGGCCAGTCCATGGGCTTTTTCGGCAACGAGTTTGCCGGGCGCGTCGCCACCAAGGTGATGCAGACGGCTCTGTCGGTGCGCGAAGTGGTGATGAAGGTGCTGGATGTCTTCGTCTTCATTGCGGTCTATTTCATTTCTGCCTTGTTGCTGGTGGCGTCGGCCGACCCCTGGCTGATGGTGCCGTTCCTTTTCTGGGCGGTCGTGTACGGACTGATCATGCGCTGGTTTGTGCCGCGCCTCGGCAAGGTGGCCGAGTTGCAGGCAGATGCACGCTCGATCATGACCGGCCGGATCGTTGATTCCTATACGAACATCCAGACAGTGAAGCTGTTTGCCCATTCCGGGCGCGAGGAAGACTATGCGCGCGAGTCGATGGATGGGTTCCTGCAGACCGTGTATCGCCAGATGCGGATGGTCACGAGCCTCAATTTCATTGTCTATCTCAACAACTCGCTGCTGGTGTTCCTGATCGCGGCGGGCGGCATCTATTTGTGGATGGGCAATCTGGTCGGCGCGGGCGCGGTGGCGGCAGCGATTGGCCTTGCGCTGCGCATCAAGTCGATGTCGCAGTGGATTATGTGGGAGGTTGCCGGACTCTTCGAGAATATCGGTGTCGTCTATGACGGCATGGCGATGCTGCAAAAGCCGGTGGCAGTGACAGACGCGCCGGGCGCGGTGGACCTGCCGCGCGTTACGGGCGAAGTGGCGTTCGAGAATGTGACCTTCCATTATGGCAAGGGCTCGGGCGTGATCGAGGCCCTCAATTTGGTGATTCGTCCCGGCGAGAAGATCGGGCTTGTCGGACGCTCGGGCGCGGGCAAGACGACACTGACGAGTCTGCTCTTGCGCTTTTACGATGCCGAAAGCGGTCGCATCCTGATCGATGGGCGGGACATCTCGCTGGTCACTCAGGAGACCCTCCGGGCACAGATAGGTATGGTGACGCAGGATACCTCGCTGCTGCACCGCTCCATCCGCGAGAACATCGCCTATGGGCGGCCGGACTCCAGCGATGACGAGATTCGCCTTGCCGCCGAGAAGGCTGAGGCGATGCCTTTCATCGAGAGCCTTGAGGATTCCAAAGGGCGGACCGGCCTTGACGCGCATGTCGGCGAGCGGGGCGTTAAGCTCTCTGGCGGCCAGCGACAGCGGATCGCGATTGCGCGCATCTTCCTGAAGGATGCGCCGATCCTTATCCTTGACGAGGCGACCTCGGCTCTCGATTCTGAAGTTGAAGCGGCAATCCAGGACAACCTCTTTCGCCTGATGGAAGGTAAGACGGTGCTGGCGATTGCGCATCGGCTCTCGACAATTGCCGAGATGGACCGGCTGATCGTTCTCGATCAGGGGCGGGTCGTCGAGCAGGGCACGCATGAGGCACTTGTGGCGGCCGGCGGGCTTTATTCCGAGCTCTGGGCGCGCCAGTCCGGCGGGTTCCTGGTGGAGCCGGAGCCCGTTGATTTTGACAGCAAGGTTTCGGAACCGGCCGAATGAAATTGACGATCATTGAAACGGGGCAGGCGCCCCTGGCGATCCGCGACCGCTTCCCGAGTTATCCGGAAATGTTCCGGGAAATGTTTTCGTCCGTGGACAGCGGGATCTCGATGGAGACGGTTTCTGTCGTGAAGGGCGAGGCATTGCCGGATCCGGCGGCTGCTGGCGCGCTGCTCTATACCGGTTCTCCTGCCGGGGTCTATGACAGTGAGCCGTGGATTGCGCCGCTCATGGCGTTCATTCGCGGCGCTGCGCAGGCCTTGACGCCGCAGGTGGGCATCTGTTTCGGCCACCAGATCATGGCTGAGGCGCTGGGCGGGAAAGTCGTCAAGTCCGAGAAGGGCTGGGGCATCGGCCGGCACACCTACGGTATCGCTGCGACCCCCGGATGGGAGGGCGCGGCGCCTTCCGCAATGAGCATCGCGGTGAGCCATCAGGATCAGGTGGTGGTGAAGCCGGCCTCGGCGGAGATCGTTGCCGCGTCGGCGTTTACCGAATTTGCGGGGCTCAGCTATGCCGGCTTTCCAGCGCTGGGTTTTCAGTGCCATCCGGAATTCAGCACAGAGTTTTCGCAAGCTCTCTATGCTGCGCGCCGGGGGACGAGCCTTACCCCGGAGGCTGCAGATGCGGCGATCGCGTCGCTGGAGGGGGCGTGCGACCGCCGCTTTCTGGCGCAGTGGATTGCCAGCTTCCTGAGGGCTGCCTCAGGAAGCTGAAGCAGGTATTGCATCAGCTGCCGAAACGGTAACGGGCGCCTAAGCTGAGGAGTGTCTGCGTGTTTTCGACGTTAAGCGTGCCGGGGAAGAGATCGTTCTTGAGTTCAACATCATCTGTGGCGCGGTAGGTTGCTTCACCGAAGAATTCGATCTTGTCGCTGAAGGCCCAGGTGGCGCCGCCCTTCAGCTGCCAGGCAAGTTTGCCTTCGCTGTCGTCGATGATGCCGACGCCCGAGGGACGGTAGGTGACTTCGACATCAGAATAGCCAAGACCGGCGCCGACATAGGGACGGATCGGTCCGGCGGCGTTGAAGTCGTAATAGAGGTTGGCGAAGATACTTGTCGACTTGATGTCGCCGCGGCCATCGGCGACGACGGCGCCGACAGTTGCACCCAGTTGGGTATCCGAACCGGTGAGGACGGCAGCGTCGACGCCGTCGATCACTGTGCCAGCGACGTTTACGCCGCTATGGGTGTCGACATCGGCCTTGTTCTGGCTGATCTCGATGCCTGAGCGCAGGGAGTTGCCATAATAGGCGCCGACTTCGCCGGAGAGGGCGTAGCCATTGTCGAATTCGGTTTCCCAGCCATAGAGGGTGCCGGCGGCGATGGCGGTGCCGAAGGGGATTACAGGGGCGCCGTTGCCGGTGGTGAAGGCACCGCTAGTGCCTTTGTTGGAGCTGTCATTCTGCAGGAGGTATCCGGCCGAGGCGGAGGCATACCAATCCTGCGCAGCGGCTGGGGCGGCCAGGGTGGCCGACATCACGGCGAGAAGAGCGATCGCAGAGCAGAGTTTCATGTGTTTCTCCTGATTTTCTTGAGGGGACGGGCGGCCGTGGAAGAGGCGTGCCGCGCGCTTCCGAAGTAGGAGCTAGAATAAAATATCTAGGACTCAATATTTTATTTCTGAACTTTTTGTGAGGTAGGCGCCGCATTTCTCCTTTGCCCCAGAGGCGCGAATTCTGCATGGAGAGGGGCCAGATACCGCGCGGACAAGGCGCCGCGCCAGAAACCCGTTTCACGGAGAGACACAATGCTGCCCAAGCCGCTAGCCGACATTGCCCCCAACACACTCGAATTCGAGATCCTGCCTCTGGTGAAGCCGACGGGTTTCCGGGAATATGATGCGCGTTGGTGGTTCAACGGGATCGGCCATGCGAAGGCGCCCGAGCTCAACCTGACGGGCGTTCAGGCTCTCGGCCTAGGAATGGCGACGCTATTCCACGAGATGGGCGTGAAACCCACGGTAGTTACCGGACATGACTATCGCTCGATCAGCCAGCCGATCAAGAATGCGCTTACCCTGGGCATGATTGCTGGAGGCTGCGAGGTGCTCGATGTGGGCCTCGCGCTTTCGCCGATGGTGTACTGGAGCCAGTTCGAGCTGGACGCGGCCTGCTGCGCGATGGTCACGGCGAGCCATAACGAGAACGGCTGGACCGGCGTGAAGATGGGCGCTAGCCGCCCGCTTACCTTCGGGCCCGACGAGATGGGCCGCCTGAAGGAGATCGTGATGGGCGGGAAGTTCATGACGCGCGAAGGCGGCACCCACCGCCGCGTTGACGGCATCCGCGAGAAATACATCCAGGCGATCGTCGGCGACACGCGGCTGAAGCGGAAGCTGAAGGTGGTGGCTGCCTGCGGGAACGGCACGGCGGGCGCGTTTGCCGGCGACGTGCTACGCGGGCTTGGCGCTGAGGTGATCGAGATGGACTGCAATCTCGACATGACCTTCCCGAAATACAATCCGAACCCGGAAGACCATGAGATGCTCCACGAGATGTCTCTGGCAGCAAAGCAGCACGGTGCGGATGTCGTGCTCGGTTTTGATGGGGACGGTGACCGCTGCGGCGTGGTGGACAATACCGGCGAAGAGATCTTTGCTGACAAGATAGGCCTGATGCTGGCGCGCGACCTGTCGAAGAACTTTGCCAATGCGACCTTCGTGGTCGATGTGAAATCGACCGGTCTCTACAAGACCGACCCGGTGCTGAAGGCGAACGGCGCGACGGTGGATTATTACAAGACCGGCCATTCCTACATCAAGCGCCGTACGAACGAGCTCGGCGCGCTGGCGGGTTTCGAGAAGTCCGGCCACTTCTTCTTCCGCCCGCCCATCGGGCTGGGCTATGATGACGGGCTGATTGCGGCCAAGGCCATCCTTGAAATGCTGGACCGCAATCCCGGTCGTACGATGGCCGACCTCAAGAGCGAACTGGGCATCGCCTATACGTCGCTTACGATGGCGGCCCATTGCGGCGATGAGGTGAAGTATGACGTGGTCGACAAGATGGTGGCCGAATATCAGGCCCTGGATGGAACAATGATCCTTGGCCGGAAGGTCGTGGAAGTGAACACTGTCAATGGCGCACGGGTGACCCTGGAAGATGGTTCTTGGGTGCTGGTACGCGCGTCCTCCAACAAGCCCGAGCTGGTTGTCGTGGTCGAGTCCATGGCGAGCGAGGCGGACATGAAGGATCTCTTCCACAAGGAAGTGAAGCCGCGCCTCGGCAAGCATTCGGAAGTTGGCAAGTACAATCAGGAAATCTGAAAAAGGCGGGTCTCTTCTGCGCTGATTGCGGAAGAGGCCCTGCCGTTTTAGGCCGCCGGCCCGTATTCGCCGATGGCCACATCACCAAGCTCTACGGCGCGCAGCGCAGCAGGGCGTGACTGGACACGATCGAGATAGGCGCTAACCCTTGGCGTTGCCGGAACCGATCCGAACTGGGTGGCCCAGCCGATATGGGAACCGGCGTAAACGTCCAGCGCCGAGAATTTCCCGGCCAGCATATAGCCTGTTTCCGGCACGCGACTCTCGAGCACGTCGAGCGCGCGCCCGAATGTGCCATAACCCGCCATGCGCGACTGTTCAGGGGAGGCATCGACGCCAAGGGCCGTGTTAATGTTGGCCTGTTCCCATGGGCCGGCGGCGAACATCATCCAGCGGTAATAGCTTGCCCGGTCAGGCAGCGGCGGGGCGAGGCCGGCCTCGGGGAAAGCGTCCGCCAGATAGAGGCTGATGGCGCCGCACTCGGTGACGACGCTGCCATTGAGGACGATGGCGGGCACTTTCTGCATGGGATTGATGGTGGCATAGGACGGCGCGCTCATCTCCTCCCCATAGCGCTGGAAGCGCGTTTCATAAGGCGCGCCGATTTCTTACAGCACCCAGCGGATGATGCGGCCGCGCGACATCGGGTTGGTGTAGAAAACCAGTCTCATGACCTCTCCAATCGTTCATGTTTTGATCTGGTCCTCTCCGGCCAGCCACGTCAAGCGCCTTTCCCGCGACGGCAATCTCCTCTTGATTTCGGCGCTCAAAAAATGCACCCCGCGATCATCTGCCTCGCTTTCAGAGTGTTGAGGGAATCCCATGCGTGTTGCGATCATCGGTACGGGCTATGTGGGCCTGGTTTCGGGCGCCTGTTTTGCCGATTTCGGCCATACGGTGACCTGCGTCGACAAGGACGAAGGCAAGATCGAGAAGCTGAAGAATGGCATTATGCCGATCTATGAGCCCGGCCTCGACAATCTTGTGGCCAGCAATGTGAAGGAAGAGCGCCTGTTCTTCACCACCGATGCCAAGGAAGCGATCAAGAACGCCGACGCTGTGTTCATCGCTGTCGGCACGCCGTCCCGCCGGGGCGATGGACATGCCGATCTTTCCTATGTCTATGGCGCGGCCGAAGAGATCGCCCAGCTGATGGACGGGTTCACGGTGGTTGTCACTAAATCGACCGTTCCTGTTGGCACGGGCGATGAGGTGGAAGAGATCATTCGGCGGACACGGCCGGACGCGGACTTTGCGGTTGTCTCCAACCCTGAATTCCTGCGCGAAGGCGCTGCCATCAAGGACTTCAAGATTCCCGACCGCGTGGTTGTCGGCACCGATGACGAGCGCGCCAAGCAGGTCATGAAGGAACTGTACCGGCCGCTCTTCCTCAACGAGACGCCGATCCTTTTCACGACGCGGCGCACCTCCGAGCTGATCAAGTATGCGGCCAATGCCTTCCTGGCTGTGAAGATCACCTTCATCAACGAGATGGCTGACCTTTGCGAGAAGGTGGGCGCGAATGTGCAGGAAGTTTCCCGCGGGATTGGCCTGGATGGCCGCATCGGCGCGAAATTCCTCAATGCCGGCCCCGGCTATGGCGGCTCCTGCTTTCCGAAAGACACGCTCGCCCTGACCAAGACCGCGAACGACTATGGCAGCCCAGTGCGCATCGTCGATACGGTGATCGAAGTGAACGCCGACCGCAAGAAAGCGATGGCCGACAAGGTGATCGCGGCGATGGGCGGGGACGTTTCCGGCAAGACCATCGGTGTGCTCGGCCTCGCCTTCAAGCAGAACACGGACGACATGCGCGACGCGCCCTCGCTCGACATCGTGCCGGCGCTTCAGAAGGCCGGCGCCCGGATCGTGGCATTCGACCCCGAAGCGATGAAGGAGGCCTCCCATCTCCTGAAGGATGTCGAATTTGCGGGCAGCGCCTATGCCGCCGTCGACGGCGCCGATGCCATTGTCATCATCACCGAGTGGGACCAGTTCCGCGCGCTTGACCTCAACCGCATCAAGACGGCCATGAAGGGCAATGTCTTGGTTGACCTGCGCAACATCTATCACCCCGACGATGCGGCCAAGCATGGTTTTGCCTATACCTCCATCGGGCGTCCCGTCTCTTAGTCCCCGTCAGATCGCCCAACAGGAAGTAAGCTCATGAAGTTTTTCGTAGATACTGCCGACACCAAGGACATTGCCGAACTGGCCGCAACCGGTCTGATTGACGGGGTCACCACCAATCCCTCGCTGATCGCCAAGTCGGGCCGTCCGTTTGCGGAGGTTGTCGCCGAAATCTGCGGCCTGACCGATGGCCCGGTGAGCGCCGAAGTCGTTGCTATCGATGCCGAGGGTATGGTCACCGAAGGCCGCAAGCTCGCGAAGATTGCCGAGAATGTTACGGTCAAGTTGCCGCTGACCTGGGATGGCCTCAAGGCCTGCCGGACGCTGGCCGATGACGGCATTCCGGTGAACGTGACGCTCTGCTTCTCGGCCAATCAGGCGCTGCTGGCGGCCAAGGCGGGCGCAGCCTTCATCTCGCCCTTTATCGGGCGCCTGGATGACATCCATATCGACGGCATGGAGCTGATCCAGGAAATCCGCCAGATCTATGACAACTACATGTTCGAGACCGAGATCCTCGCGGCCTCGATCCGGACGGCCAATCATGTGAAGCTCTGCGCGCTCGCCGGAGCGGACGTCATGACAGCGCCACCTTCGGTGATCCGCAGCCTTGTCAGCCATCCGCTGACGGACAAAGGCCTCGAGACATTCCTCGCGGACGCAAAGAAAGCCGGCATCGAGGTCTGATCCCGTCATGGCTGAGGCTGAAGGTCCACGTGGCCGTGTGCTGATCATTGCCGGATCTGATTCCGGGGGTGGTGCCGGGATACAGGCCGACATCAAGGCCGTAACGATGCTGGGCGGCTTTGCAATGACGGCGGTAACCGCGATCACCGTGCAGAACACGCTGGGCGTGCAGGGCGTTTGGCCTGTACCGGTCAACGCAGTGACCGACCAGATGACGGCTGTGCTGACCGATATTGGCGCGGATGCGATCAAGACCGGCATGCTGGGCACTGCGCCGCTCGTCGAGGCGGTGGCCGAGACGCTCGCGCAGAGGGCTTTCGGGCTCGGGCAGGTGATCGATCCGGTGATTATCTCGACATCGGGCCACAGGCTGGTGGATGAAAAAGCCATTGGCGCGATCCGCTCCGAGTTGGTGCCACGCGCGCGGCTGGTTACGCCCAATGCGCCGGAAGCAGAAGTGCTGACGGGCAAGGCTGTAGAGACGCTGGATGGCCAGCGGCGGGCGGCCGAGCGGCTCTTGGAACTGGGCGCACATGGCGCGCTGGTAAAGGGCGGGCACATTCCCGGTGCCGTGATCCATGACGTGCTGCAGACAACGACGGGCGAGTGGATCTTCGAGGGACCCCGCATCGATACTAAAGCGACGCACGGGACAGGATGCACGCTGGCCTCGGCGATTACGGCGCTGCTGGCGCAGGGTGTCAGCCTGCCCGAAGCGATCGAGCGGGCGCGGGAATACCTGTTCGGCGCCATCCAGCATGCGCAAGGGTTTGGCGCAGGCCATCACCCGGTCAACCATGGCTGGGTGCTGAAGGACAAGGATTAGCAGGGCTCAACACCCCCGCAGAAATCTTCATTTTACGCTTCAGGCAGCCCGTGCCAGAGAAAGGGTTCCTTGAGGGATTCTCTTCCATGCCCACCTTTCCATTCTATCAGGTCGACGCGTTCGCCAATCAACCCTTTGAGGGCAACCAGGCGTGCGTCATGCCGTTGGACGCCTTCCTTGCCGATGATGTGCTGCTGAAGATCGCGGCGGAGAACAATGTGGCCGAGACCGCCTATCTTGTTCCGTTGGCGGACGGTGTTTGGGCGCTGCGCTGGTTTACGCCGGCGGTGGAGGTGCCGCTGTGCGGTCATGCGACGCTCGCCTCGGCGCATGTGCTGTTTGATGAGGGCGGGTATGACGGGGATGTCATCCATTTTGATACGGTCCGTTCTGGCCGGCTCAGCGTACGCCGGATGGCTGACGGGCGGCTCGAGATGGATTTCCCCTCGGCGCCGATCCAGCCTGTTCCGGTGACGGAGGATATTGCGGCGGCGCTGGGCGCGCGGCCGCTGGAGGCGTGGGGCGGGATGTTCTATGCGGCGCGGTTTGACGGCCCCGAGACCGTGAAGGCTCTGCAACCGGATATGAAGGCGCTTAAAGTTCTTGGTGCGGAGGCCAGCGGCTGGGACCGGGGCAATTTCGGCTGTTTTGCGCTCGGCGGCGACGGCGTGGACGTGACCAGTCGTTTCTTTGCGCCGGGTTCTGGGATCGATGAAGATCCCGCCACGGGCAGCTGGCACACGATGCTCTCGCGCATTCTTGCGACGCACTTTGATCTGCCGAAAGCAGCCTGCTGGCAGGCCTATCCCGGGCGGGGCGCGCGGGTGGATGTGCATCTGGAAGGAGACCGGGTGAAGCTGGTTGGTAAGGCCGTGACGGTCATTGAAGGCCAGTTCCGGCTTTAGGTGGGCACTTCCTTGCCTGCCCAGTCGAAACATTTTCCGCTGTCTTCCGGCGTCAGGCGGCTTGTCACGTCCAGCAGGTAGCTGGCCGATTGTTGCGGGCTGAAGAGCTTTCCCTCGCTGATGCCGGACTGGAACGGCTGGGAGAGGGCGGTGTCTACCGTGCCCGGATGAAGGCCCACGCAGATCGACCCCGGCGCGCGGCGGGCTTGTTCAAGCGCGTAGTTGCGGATCAGCATGTTGAGGGCCGCCTTGGAAGCGCGATAGGCATGCCAGCCACCGAGGCGGTTATCAGAGATCGAGCCAACGCGTGCGGAGAGGGCGGCAAATACGCTGCGCTCTTTCTTGGGCATCAGTGGCAGCATGTGCTTGGCAATAAGCGCCGGGGCGATTGTGTTTGCCTCGAAGACGCGGTGGAACGCATGTGCAGACTGCTGCCGGTAGGATTTCTCCGGTTGAAGCCCGTCGCCATCCGACAGCAGGCCGCTGGCTACGATGCAGAGCCCGAGGGGTGCTTCAGTAGCCATCTCAGCGGCCAGCGTCGAGAGCGCTATAACGTCAAGAAAGTCTACGCTCCGGGTGAGCGCGCCGTCATGGGCGGCGCCGCCGCGGGAGATGGCGTAGATCTTCTGGAAAGTGCCGCGAGCGAGAAGCTCGCTGACCAGGGCGCGGCCAATGCCGCCGGAACTGCCGAAAACTGCTGCGATCATGATGCGCAGCCAGCTAGGTGCGCAGACAGCAGAGGGGAAGGGGAATGGTGCCGCTTAGGTGACTTGAACACCTGACCCCATCATTACGAATGATGTGCTCTACCAGCTGAGCTAAAGCGGCATGCCGTTTCGGCAGGCCCCGCATATACTGGCAGGGCCCCCTGCATGCAAGCCGGTTTTGGCTTCGGAGTCAGTCCTCGTCCGGGGCGTAGTCGAGGGGCTGGGTCAGCGGGCCCTGCGGGGGTTTTGGGGCGCTCAAGGGGCCGTCTTCGGGCTGGTGGGCGAGGGCGAGCACGCGGCCAGCCTCCAATTCGCGGCCATAGCTTTCATAGCGCGGATGGATCAACTCGCCGACATCGCCGAAGGCATAGACGAGGCGGCCCCAGCCCTGACGGTCATAATCGAAGGCGCCGCCCTTGGGGTCGATGTCCGACCAGTCAGCTTCGCGGGAGGCGGAGACCGCCATGCGGCCCCAGCGCTGGGCTTCGCTCATGTCGCCATAGCCCTTGAGGGCGCGCTCCATCAGGAGGCAGAGGCGGGCCGTGGGGTTTTCCTCCACCAGCAAAGCGAGGGTCTTGATGGCGTCCACCCAGTCGGCATTGTCCATTGCGAGCTCGGCCGAGAGGATGCGGCTTTCGCGATGGGTGGGGTGGGCATCCACCAGCGCCTTGAGGCGCGTTGCGATATGTTCGCGGTCGTCCTGCGGCACAAGGCGGCGAGAGAGCTGAGCGAGGGCTGGATGTGGCCGGGCCTTCCAGCCAAGCTCCAGCACGCCCTGGGCCGCCCTCGCTTTGCCGTCGATCATCAGGAAGCGGGCGCCATGATAGGCGGCAGGCGGAAAATCCGGCGCCGAACGGATGGCATCGGCGAGGGATTTCTGAGCGGCTGGTTTTTCCGCGATGGGCAGGTTCACGGCGCGCGCCGTATACAGCACCGCGCGGCGGCGTTTGAGATTGATGCCTTCCACAAGGCCGCGCTTCTCGCCCATGGACAGGGTATCGAGCGCCTTCTCCCAGTCGCCCTTGGCAACCTGGATGTCGAACAGGGAATTGAAGGGCCAGTCGGCATCCGAGCGTAGCTCGAGGGCTTCACGGGCACGCGTTTCAGCAGTGATCGGATCGCCGCGTTCCGAGGCGGCGGTCGCCGAGCCGCGAAGGCCAGCTAGCTGCCCGCCCGGAAGGCGGGTGAGTAGGCCCCAGGCGCGTTCGGCGCTCGCCCAGTCATCATTGGCTTCAGCAGCGCGCGCTTCCAGCAGCAACTTCAGGCGCTCATCCTCGGCATGGCGCATCGCCTTCTTGGCAAGGCGCAGCGCGGCTTTGGAATCGCCGCCTTCAGCAGCCAGCAAGCCCTCTGCGAGCGCGGCATTGGCCTTGCGGGTGCGCGCGGCGCGCTGGGCTTTGGATATACGTCCGGGAAGTACAAGGATGCCCGTCGCCAGCCACCAGGCGAGCGCGATCAGACCGCCGAATACCAGGAGCAGGATCGCGGCCACACCGGCGCGAACCGACACGATTTCCTGACCGACCGGAAAGGTGACTTCACCGGGCAGGCTGAAGGCCCACCAGGCCAGCACGGCGCCGATTGAGATCAGCAGAAGGACGAAAATGAAAAGGAAAAACCGGCTCATTCTTACTCGTTCTCCGGCTCGCTGAGGCTCAGGCGCACGTCTTCGAGCACTGCTTCGAGCGTGATGCGACGGTTTGCCTGCCGGGTCCAGTCCTGCGCGGCGAGTGCGGCAGAGCCTTCAAGGGTTGAGAGGGCTTTCACGCTGGCGGCCAGGTCTCCGTCGGCAAGCGCCTTGGAGGAAGCGTCCAGGGCTGTGGTGACGGGGTTCTCCCGCTTATTGGCGGGCCGCACGGTCACCGCGTCTCCGAACACGCGGTTCAGCCAGGAAAGCTGGCTATGGGGCACCTGCGCGGCGGCATCTGTCTTGCCCGCTGCGCTGACGGCGGCGCGCATCCCGGCGAAGTCTGCCTGCAGCTTTGAGGAGGTGGGTACGCCGCTGACATAGGGCGCGAGACGGCGGACTGTCTGGTTGGAGGGTGCGGCCGCGCGCAGTATGCGGTAATCGGCCTCGAAACCTGTTCCCCGGCGCGTCGCGCTCTCGATGGCGGAAAGGGCGAGAGCGGCTTCTGCCTGGCGGTCTTCTTCCGGCTCAGCGGCTGGCTGCGGGATAGGCGCAGGCGCGGTGGCGGCAGTTGATTCCAGAGCCGTGATCCTGGCTTCCAGCGCGGTTATCGTGCGCAGGGCTTCTGTGGGCGTGGCCCCGTCGCCGGGCTCGATGCTTTCGAGCGCCTCTATGCGGGCGGTGAGGCGCTCGACGGCAGGGATGCCGGCGCCGCTGGCGAGCAGTTCGTTCAGCGCCCTGGAATTGCTGCTGACATCACCCATCAGGCTGGAAAGGTCATCGGACGCTTCGGGCATTTCGCTGATGCGGCGCTCGAATTCGGCTTGCTGCGCGGCCAGTTCGGCAATCTCTGCTTCCAGCGCAGAGGTCTTGCCGGGCAGGATCAGGTCGCGGCCGAAAATGCCCCCGCCTGCGCCTATAAGCGCGGCGATGGCGGCAGCGATGGCGACACCGCCCCATCCGGGAGCAGCAGACCTTGCCGCAGGGGGCAGTGGATCAGGCGCCGGCTCGAACTGAGCGTCGATTGGCTCTTCGGGCAATTCCGGACCTGTCGTGCTGGTATCTGTCATGTCGCCTTTGGTGGTCTGATACTTGGGCGGGAGTGTGGCACAGTGCGGCCCTGCGGCAAAGCGAGCGGGTCAGGCCTGCAATATCGCGGCAGCTTCGTGCAGGGCAGCCATCAACGCCTCTTCATTCGGCCGGGCGGAGATCCAGACACCAGCATGGGCGCGCGCTTCAAGCGGCGCGGCAGCGTTCGCGGATATGGCAACGATTCCGGCGTGGTCCATCGGCGCGCCAGATGCAGCCAGCGCGGCGGCGCCCTTGGCCGAGTGGACGAGCACGATCGCCGGACCTACTGACAGGGCGCTTAGGGCATCCGCTGTCAAGGCGGGTTCGGCCTGTGTCAGGTAGGCGGCCTCAAACCGGGCATCGAGGCCAGCTGCCCGGAGTGTTGCGACAAGGTTGCCGGCGGCCGCGTCATTGGCGATATGCAGCAGCGGGCCGGCAAGTTCTGACCTTGCGGTGAAGATCAGCCGGGCAAGGTCGTCTGCATCGCCATCGCCTTCGACAATGTTCGCGAAGCCAGCCTCCCGCGCAGCCGCAGATGTGGCGGGGCCGACGCACCAGGCTGTGAGGCTGGCAGCGTCAGCGCTGGACGTAAGAAATGCGCGTACGCCATTGGCGCTGGTGAAGACCAGTTCGGTCACACCTTCCAGCGTTGCCCGGTCAAGGCCAGTGTCCACGATCTTCAGCATCGGCGAGAGGATCGCCCTGTAGCCGAGCTGTGCAAGGTGGGCGGCGGTATCGTCCGCGCCGGGCTGGGCGCGTGTGACGATCACCGCCAGGCTCACCGCTCGTCTCCGAAGATGGGCAGGGCTTCCTTGGCGGCGAAGATGATTTCCTGAGCCACCGCGCGGCCAAGGAGGACGAGCTGCGCGTCGGTTGCGTCCTTGCGGCAGATCCCGTCCCCGCGCCAGCGAGCGGTGCCTCCGGGGGTGAGCACTTCACCGATCAGTTCCCACTCCTCGCCGCGGTCAAAGAGGTGGGCCGCGATGGGCGTGCGGCAGCTGCCATCGAGTTTTTCGAGGAAGGCGCGCTCGGCAATGGCGGCGGCGCGGCTGGGTCCGTGCGAGAGTTTTCCGAGCGTCTCGACGAGTTCCGTATCCGCATCATCGCGCGTCACGACCCCGATGATGCCCTGCGCAGCGGCCGGGAGCATGTCTTCCAGTGGAATCGGAGTGGCCACATCGGCGAGGCCTAGCCGTGTGAGGCCTGCCATGGCGAGGAAGGTTGCGTCCGCAAGGCCTTCCTCCAGCTTGCGCATGCGGGTGGCGACATTGCCGCGGAAGGTGACGACTTCAAGGTCTGGGCGGAGCGCAAGGGACTGGGCTTCCCGGCGCAGCGAAGCGGTGCCCAGCCTTGCGCCTTCCGGCAGGTCGCGGATCGAGGTCGCCTTATGCGAGAGGAAACCGTCGCGGGGGTCTTCCCTTTGCGGGAAGGCGGCAAACATCTGGCCGGTTGGCAGCAGTGACGGCACATCCTTGAGGCTGTGTACGGTCAGATCGACATCGCCGCGCGAAAGAGCGTCGTCGAGCTCGCGCGTGAAGAGGCCCTTGCCGCCGGAATTGATCAGCCGCTCAGTTGTGAGCTGGTCTCCGGTCGTCGTGAATTTGACGATTTCGCACTCATACCGGCCGTCCGAAGCGGCGTTCAGGTCGTGAGCAATCTGGTTGGCCTGGGCGAGCGCCAGCGGAGAGCTGCGCGTTCCGAGCCGTAGGCGTGTGACGCCTGTTGTCGTGTCAATCTTGGTCATAATCCTCCCTAGCGGGGGAAATCGCGCTTGCCAATTGACGCCGCAATCCCGGAGGGGTACCCACTCTTATCGTTTTACGGCAAATGCCCCGGAGGATTCCCCATGTTGCGCAGCGCTGTGTCTGCTCTCGCCCTCGTTTTCGTACTCGGCGCGTGCGCGCCGGAGACGCCACAACCGGCCGCCCCGGCCGAGCTTTCCGCTGAAGAACAGGCCGCGCTCAGCGAGCAGCTGAACGCCTGGTTCGATGCCAAATATGAAGAACAGCTGCAGGATAGCCCGGTCCAGCTGACCTTCCTTGGCCGCAAGGACAAGAATGACCAGATCGATTGCCTTACCATCGCCTGCCAGGATGAGCAGCTGGCTAAAGCGAAAGCGGCCGTCGATGAGTTGAGAGCAACTTTCAATTACGAGCAGCTTTCTGCCGCCGACAAGGATTCCTACGATCTCTGGATTTACCAGTATGAGCGCGCTGCCAAGGCCGTCGACTTCCGCGACAACGGTCTGATCTTCGACCAGATGAGCGGCATGCACACCTTTGTGCCGACCTTCCTGATGCAGTTCCATTCGGTCGACGATGAGGCCGATGCCCGCGCCTATTTGAAGCGTATCTCCGAAGGCGCCCGGGGCCTGCAGGAACTCCTGGCGCAGGCAAAGGACAAGGCTGGCAAGGGCGTGCACGCGCCGAAGTTTGCCTATGAGGCCGTAATCGCCGAATCGCAGAAGCTGATCACCGGCGCGCCGTTTACGGACGGTCCGGACAGCGCGGTCTTCGCCGACTTCAAGACAGATGTTCAGGCCCTGGTAGACGCAGGCAAGACGACCCCGGAGACAGCCACCGCGCTGATCGCCGAAGCCGAAGCCGCCCTCGCCGGCGATTTCCAGACGGTTTACAGGGACATCATCGCCTTTGCGCAGGAAGACCTTGCAAACTCTCCCGATCCAACCGGGCCGCAGGGTATCAGCACCCAGCCTAACGGCGCCGCTTTCTATGACTTCATGCTGTCGCAAATGACGACGACCAGCATGACGGCAGACGAAATCCACAATCTCGGTCTCTCGGAAGTTGATCGCATTCATGGCGAGATGGAAGCTATCAAGACCCAGGTCGGATTTGAAGGCACGTTGAACGAGTTCTTCACCAGCATCCGCGATGACAAGGACAACCCGCAACACTATTATCCGGACACCGACGAAGGCCGTCAGGCCTATATCGATGACGCCACAGCCGCGATCGAGAAGATCAAGACTGTGTTGCCCGACTATTTCGGCATCCTGCCCCAGGCCGACCTTGTAGTGAAGCGTGTGGAGCCCTTCCGCGAGCAGGCGGGCGCCGCACAGCATTACTATCCGGGCACGCCGGATGGATCGCGTCCGGGCATCTATTACGCTCACCTTCTAGACATGAAATCCATGCCCAAGGGCGAGCTGGAAGTGATCGCCTATCATGAGGGCCTGCCGGGTCACCACATGCAGATCTCGATTGCCCAGGAGCTGACCGGTGTGCCGCAGTTCCGCACGCAGGCCGGGTTTACGGCCTATTCGGAAGGCTGGGGCCTCTATTCGGAAAAGCTCGCCAAGGAAATGCCGGGAACCTATACTGATCCGTACTCGGATTTTGGTCGCCTCGGCTCGGAAATCTGGCGCGCGATCCGTCTTGTGGTCGATACCGGCCTCCACTCCAAAGGCTGGACCGAAGAGCAGGCTGTGCAGTACTTCCTTGCCAATTCGGCGATCACCGAAGGCCAGGCGCGTTCAGAAGTACAGCGCTATATCGTGATGCCGGGTCAGGCGACCGCATACAAAGTGGGCATGATCGAAATCCAACAAATGCGGGCCAAGGCCGAAGCCGAACTGGGCGACAAGTTCGACATCCGCGCCTTCCACGACACCGTGCTCGGCGGCGGGGCGCTCCCGCTCGCCATGCTCGAAGCCAAAGTCGATCGCTGGATTGAAGAGGTCAAAGCCGCCGGCTGATCCTGATCCTGGCCTGCAGGCCGTGTGAGACAAGCCCTTCCCGGCATGACCGGGGAGGGCTTTTTCATTTCAGGAAAACTGGAATTGGTATTGCTAGCAAAAGAAACTTGACGCGCCTGTCCTGGCTGTTGTGGCCCTGGTTGGGTGCAGCTCGATAAGAAATGCGTATGCCGACCTGCCTGTTGCCAGCCGGAATGGCAGCAACCCGATCATTACCGATCAAGTTTACCGCAGATCCTGCCCCGATGGTCCATGACGGGCGGCTCTATCTCTATGTCGGCCATGACGAGGCGGGCGAAGGTGAAATGTTCCGCATCGCTGAATGGCTGCTCTATTCGACCGAGGATCTGGTAACCTGGCGCGATCACGGACCCGTTCTGCGTCCGGAGGATTTCAGTTGGACGAGCCGGGACGCCTGGGCATCGGAAGTCATCGAGAAGGATGAGCGTTTCTGGTTCTACACGACGGTCGAGCATGACGAGACCGATCATGGAAAGGCGAACGGTGGTGCCGGAGCCGACAGCCCGGCTGACCCCTTGCAGGATGCGCGTGGCTCGGCGCTTGTGCGCACCAGGGGTGCGCCGGTCGGGCCGCACTGGTGGGATGATGATCGACCCGACCGCGTTTGCGGCTGATGACGGCACCGTCTGGCTCTATGGAGGGAACTCGGTTCTCTATGCCGCGCCTCTTGCAGAAGACATGATCAGCCTCGCCGGTGAAATCCGGCGGGTTCCGATGCCGCATTTTGTTGAGGGGCCATGGCTCTTCAAGCGGGAGGGGCACTACTATCGCGCCTATGCCGGCAGAGGTGCGGCCGAGTATGATTGGGAGCGTATCTATTGTGCCACCGCGCCTTCAGTGACCGGGCCCTGGACATTTGGCGGCAAGATCATGGGCATCGCCTAAAACAGCTTCACCATTCATCCCGGGATCGTGGAGCTCAAAGGCGCCTGGTTTCTCTTCTCCCATAATGCGGCGCCCTCGGGCGCTGGTCGGTGCGCGCAGAGCCGCTGTTCTTCAATCCGGACGGATCCATTCGTCCGGTCGTGGCCACCGATGGCAGCCTCTCCCTGCCACTGCCTCAGTGACAGCTGATCTCTCCTGCGACGCTGGGGCAGGGCTTGCCAGAGACCAGCACTGCGCTTTCTCTTTTTCACGGCCAGAAGAGGGTAAACGCAATGGACCTTAAATTCAGCGCACATGTCGAGGATTTCCGCCGGGATGTCCGCCACTGGTTTGAGACAGAGTTTCCCCGGGACATCATCGAAAAGTACAAGGCTGGACTGCCGCTGACCACGGCTGATGTGCGCCGTTCGGAAATGGCGCTCGGCACGAAAGGCTGGCTGGCATCAGCCTGGCCGAAGGAACAGGGTGGACCCGGCTGGAGCATCGAGGAGCAGTATGTCTTCGATGAGGAGCTGGAACGAGCCGGCGTGCCGACAGTCACGCCGATGGGCGTGGTCTATGTCGGCCCGGTGATCTACACCTTCGGCTCAGAGGCGCAGAAGGACCGGTGGCTGCCGGGCATTCGTGACGGGTCCACAGGATGGGCGCAGGGCTATTCGGAGCCCGGCGCGGGCTCAGATCTCGCGAGCCTTGAATTTGCCGCCGAGCTGAACGACGGGGTCTACATCCTCAACGGGCACAAGATCTGGACGTCTGCGGCTCAGCATGCCGACTGGATTTTCCTGCTCGCCCGCACCAGCCGGGGAGAAAAAAAGCAACAGGGCATCTCCTTCATCTGCTGCCCGATGAATGCGCCTGGCGTGACCGTGAAACCGATCATCAGCATCGACGGGGCCCATGCGCTTAACGAAGTGCTGTTCGACAATGTGAGGGTGCCCGAAGAAAACCGTATCGGGGAGGAGGGCAAGGGCTGGACCTATTCCCAATACCTGCTCGGCTTCGAGCGCACGTCTTACGCCCGCATCGGCGGCAAGCGCGCGATGCTGCGCCATGTCCGCGCGCTGGCAACGGCAGGCTCTGCAGGTTGTAATGAGCGCCTGATAGATGATCCGGGCTTTGCCATGCGCCTGGCGCAGGCCGAAATTGCCGTAGACGGACTTGAGATGACGGTGTTCCGTATCCTTTCAGCGGTTGCCGCAGGCGGCACCCCGGGGGACGCGGCCTCCACGGTGAAGATTCTCGCCACAGAGACCCATCAGCAGATCACCGAGCTCTTTCTCGATGCAGCAGGCGTGCATGTCGGCCATCGCGGTGCCTCATCGGCCACTACCCCGCGCGACGTGGCGACCTATTTTGCAGGGCGCGCGCAGTCAATTTATGGCGGCACCAATGAGATTCAAAAGAACATCATCGCGCGCAAGGTTCTGGGGCTCTGAAACATGCGTCAGTTTGGAATTCCGACCGTTGCCCTCTGGCTGACGCTTGCTGGGCTTGTGCCCTTTGCCGTCCCGGCCGGGCTGCTCTGGATGCTTCGCGCCGACCCGGTGCTGAGCGGGCAGGTGGCGCAGGCGCTGCTGGTTTATTCTGCCCTGATCCTGAGCTTTCTCGGCGGGGTCCGCTGGGGCGCTGAAATCAATGCGCAGGGCAGTGGGGGCATTCCCCGCGCGCCGATCCTGGTGCTTTCGGTCCTGGGCGCGCTTGCCGGGTGGACCCTTGTCCTGGTCGGTGGTCTGACCGGATTTTTATGGCCCGTTCTGGCCATGGCCGCCATTGCCCACATCTTGCAGGGTTACTGGGACGCAGATGGCGCCGGACTGCCGCGCTGGTTCCGCCGGCTGCGCATCATTGCGGCTACAGGCGCGGTTCTCTCGCTTGGGGCGGCAGCCGCGTCCTATGCGGCGCGATAGCTGCGCAGCGTAATGGTTGCCGCCGCAAAGCTGATGCCTGCCAGCGCCGCCGAGATGACCCCGTTCCAACCGGCCATGGAGAGGCCGAGGATGTAGAACGGCGCGTCATTGCAGGCTGGTAGTTCAAAGGTCTGTTCAAGATTGCCGATGGCAAAAGGATCAACCGCCGGCCCGGCCGAACAGCCGGAAGGGGGCGGAAAAATCGACCACTCGACGCCTGCATGATACGCCGCGACCACAACGCCGACGCCGAAAACAAGCCCGATCAACACATTCAGCGCCACAAGAAAGCGCCGCTTGGGTACAAAGCGCCACCAGGCCAGCCCGGTCAGCGTCATGGCGATCAGCGCCCAGTAGACTTCCCGCTGCCGCAGGCAGAGCGGGCACGGTGGCAGGCCACCAAACGTCTCGAACGCATGGGCGGCCGCCAGCATCAGAGCCGAGGCGGCAAGGGCGAGGGCGGGCCAGCGCCAGCCTGTCAGGGCAGTCTTGATCAGCTGCATCCGTAAACCTTCGGCGCCAAAGCCAGTCTTACGCAATGCGGCGGCGTGTCACGAGCCCAGAAGGGCGGAGGAAAAGTGCGTGATGATGTTGAGCCCGAGGAAGGCGCCGGTGATCAGCGCGCCGACCCAGGCGGTGCCAAGGATGATGCCGGCGGTGACTGCCAGCCCGTCCTTCTGCATCAGGCCGAACGCGGTGACGGCAACGGCCATGCCCGGCACGGTATTGGTCATCGGCAGTGGCGTCAGGATCGAGGCGGAGAAGACAAACAGGAAGAGGCCAATGACGCGCTCCGAACGCCGCCCGGTAATCACGCTGAAGCGCGGGCGGATGATGGCCTCGATCCAGCCGAACCACTTACGGCCACCGGTCGCCATCTGGGTCAGCCCCTTGCGGTCGATCTTGCGCTTGCCGAGGGTGGCGGGCAGCCAGGGCTCTTCCCGGCCGATCACCATCTGGAAGGCTAGGGCCAGCATCGGCAGGGCGACCACCTGCGGCACGCCATACAGGAACGGAATGCAGCAGGGCAGCGCCAACAGGAAGAGGCCGGCGCCAAAGGCGCTCTCATCCAACCGGTCAAAGATTTCCCGCAACGAGAAGCCCTCCTCCGGCGCGGCCTGCGCCAGAAGTTCTATGGTCTGCAACAGGGTGCGCTCGGGTTCAGCGGTAATGGGCGTGGTCATGGCGGGTTTCAGTATAGCAGAGAGATTGACATATCACTTCCCTCTGCGGCAGGAGTTTGGCCGTCCTGCAAACGGGGGCCCCTGTGGTGAAATGGTAGACGCGGCGGATTCAAAATCCGCTTCCGCAAGGAGTGCTGGTTCAAGTCCGGCCAGGGGCACCATCAGACAGTTTCAGACGGTCCGAGATAGTCCGAAATGCAATAAAATAGGTAAATAAAATCAAGGTTTAGCGTCCGATTGAGTCCGAGGCGCTCCAAAGCCGTGCGTTGGCATCCGGGAATTTTGTTGGTATCTGTGTTGGTATCTGAAAACGAGATACCAACAATCTACCAACAACGGTGCGCCCTTGCCTCTGACCGATACCCAGCTGCGGAATCTCAAGCCGGAAGACCGCACCTATCGAAAATCTGATGGCGGCGGCTTGTTCATTGAGGTCTCGCCGCTTGGCTCGAAACTCTGGCGCCTCGCCTATCGCTTTGAAGGCAAGCAGAAGCTGTTGGCCCTTGGCAGCTATCCGGAAACGTCGCTGGCGCGGGCTAGGGAGAAGCGCCAGGAAGCCAAGAGCATGCTTCAGGACGGGATAGACCCCGGCGCCAAGGCAAAGGCGGACAAGGAAGAGCGCCGGGCTTTGCTGAAGGATAGCTTTTCAGCTCTCTCAGAGGAATTTTTGACGCGGGCAGAGAAGGAAGGGCGTTCGGCCAGCACGCTCACCAAGAAGCGCTGGCTTCTGAAGATGGCTGAAGCTGACCTTGGCAAGCGGCAGATTCGCGAAATCACCGCCGCCGAAATCCTCAAGCCCCTGCGCCGCCTTGAAGAGAAGGGCCATTTTGAAAGCGCCGTGCGCATGCG
Organism: Hyphomonas sp.; assembly: GCF_018402285.1. Taxonomy (GTDB): domain Bacteria; phylum Pseudomonadota; class Alphaproteobacteria; order Caulobacterales; family Hyphomonadaceae; genus Hyphomonas. The sequence continues at coordinate 523,825 of NZ_JAGYJH010000003.1, forward strand.
CGCCGTGGTGGGGCAGGTGTTCCGCTATGCCATCGCCACGGGGCGGGCAGAAAATGACCCGACCTTTGGCCTGCGCGGGGCGATCATCACGCCAAAGGTGACCCACCGGGCAGCTGTTACAGAGAAAGCGGCCTTCCTTGAGCTGGTGCGCCATGTCTGGACCTATGACGGCACGCCGGAAACCCAGGCCGCGCTCAAGCTGATGGTGTTGCTCTATCCCCGGCCGGGGGAGCTGCGCCTGTCCTATTGGAAAGAGTATAACCTTGAGAATGGCACTTGGACAATCCCGGCCACGCGGGCCAAGATGCGGCGCGAGCATGTAAAACCGCTCTCCCGCGCGGCTATTGGCGTGCTGAAGGATCTTCAGGCGCTGAACAATAACAGCCTGATGGTGTTTCCCTCTCACCAATCCCCCGGCAAGCCGATCAGCGAAGCGACAATGACGCTCGCCCTGCGCCGGATGGGCTACACCCAGGCTGAACATGTTCCTCATGGCTTCCGCGCCAGCGCGTCCAGCCTGCTGAACGAAAGCGGCAAATGGAATGAAGACGCGATTGAAGCCGAACTTGGCCATTTGGGGAGCAATGAAGTGCGCCGCGCCTATCACCGCGCCCGCTATTGGGATGAGCGCGTGAAGATGGCGGAATGGTGGGCGGGGCAGGTGCTACCAGCAGAAAGTGTTGGCAACTGATACTACCCTCTTGCGCGACATAAAGCTTGGTCACGACTGGATTGCCGCAACAAATTGTGGGTGCGGAGGCCATGCCTTCGCCCCCCAACAACGCGGGCGAAATGCCACTTGAGGACAAGTATCGCCTTGCAAATCCGGACCATTGAACAAGGCTACAATCGAACGGTCCAGTTTTCTGGAAACAGGTCACTTGAGCCGCTGACGGCTACCCCGAAACAGTTTCTGGGGCTGGAGATCAATGTATGGGCCAAGGAAGTGGCGGAGCTGGTGCTGGGGATCGGCTATCTGCAATGTCAATACCGCTCCTTGGGCAAGGCCGGTGAAGGCGACGTGGTTCTGCAGGACTTCCATAATATCGAGCATTGCGACGCGATGTTGGAGCTATCCGGCTAGCGCGTTCCCGACCCGGAGGCGCGGCGGGCGATCACCAACCTTGACAGCGCCAAGCCGCGCGCCTGGCCGAAGGCCGATTTTATCGTGCGCAACCCACCCTTTATTGGCGCGAGCCTGATGCGCGAAGCGCTCGGTGATGGCTATGTGGAAACAGTGTAGGCGGCATCCCGTGGTAATCCCCCCTGATCTTGAAGGGCCACCGGCTGAAGCTGGTCCGTTTTCTTCACCTCGATCAGATTGAAGATAAGGTGCAGCACAAACCGGGCGGCGCTGTGGAGCGCGGCTATCAGTGCACGGACTATCTCGAACAGCGTCGGCCATGGTATGATTCTTGGGCCAAGTTCGTGATCACATTCGAACCTCCGCCGCAAATTGAATTAGAGCCAGAACAACAGCGCTAACCACCAAGGATCCGGGTTTTGGTGCTTTTTGCAGACGTCGTATCCAGCCGTGCTTCCGACCCGATCTCGGACGATCGCGAACGACGATATATCCGCCTCAGTAATCAACAAGGCTGGGTATGCAGTTCGAGTCTGGCCCGTATGTAGATCTCGGTATTTGACAGCGTTAAAATCCATCTGATCACGGCAGATCGACGCGGCGAGGTTGCTGTCGGAATAAATCAGCTCTGAGTTTAGCCAACTCGCAGTCTCTCTCTGGGGAATGCCGTACCAGTCCCCGCCCTCGTTTCTTTTCCAAACGCGCGCTGTAGTGTCGCTAGACGTAGTCACGATTCGAGTGCCGTCTGAAGAGAAAGTAGCTGATACAACATCATCCCAATGCCCTTCAAGGAGGGTGCTCTGCCAACTTCCGTCCTCTCGCTCACTCCAGACTCGTGCGGTGTGGTCGCCTGAGGCTGTTACAATTTGCGTCCCGTCCGGTGAGAAGATGGCGGAGGTGACGAAGTTCTCATGATCGCTGAGTGGGATGCTCTGCCACATAAGATCCTTTCCCTCTTGCCAAATTCTCGCAGTGCCATCCTGTGAGGCTGTGATGAACCTTGTTCCGTCGGGGGAGTACGCAGTCGAATTGATCGAGCTTTGATGCCCTTCAAGGGGAGTGCGCTGCCATGTGCCATCCTCTTTCTCTTGCCAAATCTCAGGAGTGTTACTCCAGCGGTATGAGATGACGACGCTATCGCCGCGCGGTGAAAATGCAGAGGAGGTGATGGAGGTCTCTTGCCCGTCTAGGGACATGGTCTGCCAATTGTTGTCCTGTTGCTCTCTCCAGATAAGTGTCGTGCCATCTTCGGAGGCGGCGAGAATAAAAGTACCGTTTGGGGAAATTGAGATGTAATCGACTGATCCCCCATTCCAGTCGAGAATTTCACTGGTCCAAGAGCCGTCATCGCCCTCGCGCCACACTCGGGGGTGTTTGTGCCCTGAGACTGTCACGATGCGGTTGCCGTTCGCGGAGATTGCAGCCGATACTACAGCGCTTTCTGGGAGCAACAACTCTTGCAGATCGACCAAAGCGAGATACTCGGCCCAGCCGTCAGTCTCCATGCCGATAGCATCATCGGAGATGGTAGCTGGGCGGATTTCAGTTTGGTTCATTTCAAGCGGCGTATTTGTCCACGATCCAGGTTCGCCTTCGGTCCAGACCCTTGCAATGCCGTCCGGTGACACCTCAACCAAAGCACTAGAGCCGTCTGGAGCAAACGTTGCGGACAAGACCGCATGTCCATCGCCCAGGAATCTTACGTCGGTCCAATTGCCATCGACGCCTTCGCGCCAGATGCGGACATCGTTATCAAAGGTGATTGTAAGGATACTTGCGCCGTCCGGAGAGAAAACAGCAGAGGCGACTTCGACTTCATGCCCATCAAGGGGACGAAACCAATCTGTTCGAAGCACAATCTCTGCGGCAATCGTTGGTGCAATAGGCGAGGGCGGTTGTAGCCAATCGCCTTCGGATGCAAGCAGTGCAAGTCGTATCGCGCGCCCAGTCATGCCCTGTTCTTCGGCGGTTAGAGCCGCAGTGATGAGGCTTCGAGATTGTACCACTCGCAATTGCCGGAAACCTAGCACTGCGCCATAGATCGAGGCGGCGACGAGGGCAAGAAAGACCAAGTTAACAATGAGACCACGCTGCAATGCTTGGGCGCGGCGCTTTTGCAATGCTGCGATTTCTTCGAGACGAGCTTTTTCCAGTTCAAGCTGAGCACGGATGGATTCGCGGCTTGCGGCAACCCAGGCAATGAAGAGTTCGCCTGGCTCTGGTTCGTTCCTAGGGCGGCGAGAAGCCCACGCTTCAGCTTCATCGAAAGCGCCTGGCGGGAGTAGGTTTCCTTTCTGCCGTCCCTTGCGATCCCAGTCGGCTGCTCGTTCGGCATAGCGCCGTCCCTCGCGCAGCCAAGCAGCATTCACTGCCAGGACGCGTATGAGCTGTATCATCGCCTCATCGAAACCGGGGCCTCCCTCGGTAAAGTCGATGGCAATATTTAACGAATGGAGCTTTGGCGGCAGCTTTGAGAAATCGACGGTTTCGACGAGGATCGGAACGATCCGCTTGCCGAGCCGCTGGGCGTAGGCGATTTCTTCGTCGCAGACCTTGCTGGCGGCGGAATGGGGCGAGACGAGGAATACCATCGCCTCGGCGCCTGCTATCATTTCTTCGAGGCGCTGCCACCAGGGTTCGTCGGCCGAGATACCGACACTGACGCGGTCCGGATCATGCTCGGCCTTGTCGAAGTCCGGCTGGAACTCCGGATGGGTAATCAGTGCACCGACAATACACTGCAGCATTGCCGCGTCCTTGCGGGAATAGGAGAGGAATACCTTGGTTTCCTCAGGCGGAAGAGCGGCCATTGTGGCATTAACGGGTTTAGGGGACACCGCGTGGGCCATGGCGTGTCACTCTATGCCTGTCAGTTTCATTAACGACTGTAGCGGCGCATCCCACCAGGGCAGCTTCGGCGCGGCGCAGACGTCCTCGCCTACTCGGCCGCGCAGCATGGGGGCGGCCGCGACGATCTGTTCGTCGAGTAGGCGTGGAAAGGGGGACTTCGCGTCGTTATCAGCATTTGCGAGGCTGCCGCGGAGGCGTAGGTCGCAGAGTTGTGCCACATCTTCCGGCATTGCGCGTAGTTTTTTTGCCCATTTTACATCCCATAGCCTTGCGGTGTTGTCCCAGCTCCAGGTGAGGATGCGGGCCTCGTCGTCCGAGAAGGCGGCGCCGGTGACCAGGTCCTCATGCTGGAGGGCGGGCCCGATCTGTGCGCCGGTGGCAGTGTCCCAAAGGCGTGCGGTGTTGTCCCAGCTCCAGGTGAGGATTCGTGCCTCGTCCTTCGAGAAGGCGGCGCCTGAGACAGAGCGCTCATGCTTGAGGGCTGGCCCGATCTGTGCACCGGTGGCAGCGTCCCAGATGCGTGCGGTGTTGTCCTCGCTCCAGGTGAGGATGCGGGCATCGTCCTTCGAGAAGGCGGCGCCGGAGACAGGGCCGTCATGCTTGAGGGCGGGCCCGATCTGTGCGCCGGTGGCGGCGTCCCAGATGCGTGCATCACCGGCAGTGCCGGGACGATCCCAGCTCCAAGTGAGGATACGGGCCTCATCGTTCGAGAAAGCGGCGCCGTAGACTAGGCCGTCATGCTGGAGGGTGGGCCCGATCTGTGCGCCGGTGGCAGCGTCCCAGAGGCGTGCGTCACCAGCGATGCCGAGATGAACCCCGCTCCAGGTGAGGATACGGGCCTCGTCCTTAGAGAAGGCAGCGCCTTTGACCCCGTCCTTATGCTGCAGGGCGGGCCCGATCTGTGCGCCGGTGGCGGCGTCCCAGAGTCTTGCGGTGCCGTCACGACTCCAGGTGAGGATGCGGGCATCGTCCTTCGAGAAGGCGGCGCCGGAGACAGGGCCGTCATGCTTGAGGGCGGGCCCGATCTGTGCGCCGGTGGCGGCGTCCCAGATGCGTGCATCACCGGCGGTGCCGAGAAGAACCCCGTTCCAGGTTAGGATTCGGGTCTCGTCGTTCGAGAAGGTGGCACCGGAGATAGAGCCGTCATGCTGGAGGGCGGGTCCGATCTGGGCGCCGGTGGCAGCGTCCCAGAGGCGTGCGTCACCAGCGGTGCCGAGAGGATTCCCGCTCCAGGTGAGGATACGGGCCTCGTCCTTAGAGAAGGCAGCGCCTTTGACCCCGTCCTTATGCTGCAGGGCGGGCCCGATCTGTGCGCCGGTGGCGGCGTCCCAGAGGCGTGCAGTGTTGTCCCCGCTCCAGGTGAGGATGCGGGCCTCGTCGTTCGAGAAGGCGGCGCCGAAGACAGAGCCGTCATGCTGGACGGCGGGCCCGATCTGGGCGCTGGTCGCACTGTCCCAGAGCCTTGCGGTGCCGTCACGACTCCAGGTGAGGATACGGGCCTCGTCGTCCGAGAAGGCGGCGCCGGTGACCCCGTCCTCATGCTGGAGGGCGGGCCCGATCTGTACGCCGGTGGCAGCGTCCCAGAGCCTTGCGGTGCCGTCACGACCCCAGGTGAGGATGCGGGCCTCGTCGTCCGAGAAGACGGCGCCTTTGACCCCGTCCTTATGCTGCAGGGCGGGCCCGATCTGTGCGCCGGTGGCGGCGTCCCAAAGGCGTGCGGTGTTGTCCTCGCTCCAGGTGAGGATGCGGGATTCGTCGCTCGAGAAGGCAGCGCCGTAGACATCATTCTCATGCTTGAGGGCTGGCCCGATCTGTGCGCCGGTGGCGGCGTCCCAGAGGCGTGCGTCACCAGCGATGCCTAGATGATCCCAGCTCCAGGTGAGGATTCGTGCCTCGTCCTTCGAGAAGGCGGCGCCTGAGACAGAGCGCTCATGCTTGAGGGCTGGCCCGATCTGTGCACCGGTGGCGGCGTCCCAGATGCGTGCGGTGTTGTCCTCGCTCCAGGTGAGGATGCGGGCATCGTCCTTCGAGAAGGCGGCGCCGGAGACAGGGCCGTCATGCTTGAGGGCGGGCCCGATCTGTGCGCCGGTGGCGGCGTCCCAGAGTCTTGCGGTGCCGTCACGACTCCAGGTGAGGATTCGTGCCTCGTCCTTCGAGAAGGCGGCGCCGTAGACTAGGCCGTCATGCTTGAGGGCGGGCCCGATCTGTGCGCCGGTGGCGGCGTCCCAGAGTCTTGCGGTGCCGTCACGACTCCAGGTGAGGATTCGTGCCTCGTCCTTCGAGAAGGCGGCGCCGGAGACAGGGCCGTCATGCTTGAGGGCGGGCCCGATCTGTGCGCCGGTGGCAGCGTCCCAGAGGCGTGCGTCACCAACGATGCCGAGATGAACCCCGCTCCAGGTGAGGATGCGCGCGTCGTCCTTCGAGAAGGCAGCGCCGTAGACATCATTCTCATGCTTGAGAGCGGGCCCGATCTGTGCGCCGGTGGCAGTGTCCCAAAGGCGTGCGGTGTTGTCCCAGCTCCAGGTGAGGATGCGGGCATCGTCCTTCGAGAAGGCGGCGCCGGAGACAGGACCGTCATGCTTGATGGCGACTCGTTGCCTTATCGTCTGCGCGGCCGAGATAAAACTAGCATGCGCCTCGGGTGTAGAGGGCGACATGGCCGTTTCTCGGGTGGACAATATCGACAGGAGCAACGCACTCCTTGGGTTGCCATCCGCCATGAACTGCTCGGCGGTGCGTGCCAGCATCAGGGACTTCGACTTCCCAAAAGCTCGTTGTTCGGAGACCAGGAACCAACCGCCTAGTGCGAGGGCCGAAAAACCGAGGACAAGGATCAGCGCCGCCATCGCTTGCCAGCGGGCGGCGCGGCGGCGTTGGCGCAGTTCGCGTTCGGCTTGTGCCTTGTCGCGGGCGGCGGCCTCGTCTTCGGCCGTGCGGCAGGCCTTTAGGTATTCCATTGGTAGGCCGCGCAAGGCTTGCGCCATGTCCTTACGCTGAAGGTAGGCTTCGGCGGCTCCCAGTCGCTCGCCCCGGTGGACGAGTAGATCAGCTGACCGATAGGACAGCGTCTTTTCTTGGCGCGACCATTCCTGCGCCGAGCGGATAATGCGCCCGAGGCCTTCGAGTACGATCCGCTCTTCACTGATCCAGGCGGCAAGGCCGCGCCAGTGCCGAAGGACGGCTTCGTGGCTGACTTCGACGACTGACTCACCCGCGGTTTCGGAAGCGACGAGCAAGCGCTCTTCGATGAAGTGGCCGATCAGCCGCCGCGACGCCTCCGGGATGTCTGCTGTGCGCGCGACCCGGCGCTTCGGACTCGCATCGGCTTCATCCAGTTGTACCAGCCACGGGATAAATGCCGCGCGGGCGAGGCTGTCGAGTTCATATCGCGTTAAAGGCAGCGCGGGGTCCGATTCGGCTTTGCGCAGCGCAGCTTCTACAGCCGAATTGATGGCGCCGCTGACGCCGCCAAGGCCGGTTTCGTATTCCTGGAGAGAGAGAGTCCGGTCGCGCCCATAGTCCTTCACCAGACGTTCCAGTGTGAAGGCGAGGAGGGGCAGAGCGTCGGCCTTGTCGAGATCGCTGATCAGGCGGTCGGTCAGCGCGGGATTGATGGTAATGGGCGGATCTGTGAGCCGGGCCGGGCCTTCGATCACTTCGCGAAACGCCGAGGGCGGCAGGGCAGGCAGGTTGAACAGGCGCAGCTGCGCGGCGAGGCGATTGTCGGCCTGCAGGCTGCCGAGCGAGTCCGAGCGGATGGTGGCGGCGACGATTAGGTCCGGCTTTGATGCGAGCACGTCGAGTAGAAGCTCGATAGCGGCAGGCGCGCTGGCATTGTCGGCGGAGAAGAGTTCTTCAGCCTGGTCAAGCGGCAGGAGGAGCGTTGGCGCAGCGCCGCTCCAGGTTTCATTGGCGGCGGCGGCCATCGACTGGAAGCGGGCGACGACATTGGCTTGGCGCGAGGTAAGGGCTTCGGCGGCGACCTTAGGCGCCGAGGCGCCAAGTGTATTGGCTAGGCCGGTTTCGCCTGAGAGCGCATCGCGGCTGGGCCGCCAAGTGGGCAGCACGAGGAAGTTTTCTTCGTCGCGCTTCAGACGGGCGAGAAGGCCTGCTTTCAGGAAGCTCGACTTGCCCGCGCCGGAGGCGGCGGCAATCGTCAGTATGCGCTGGGGCGTGCCTCCTCGCATCTGGCGGAGCGCGTCGAGGCCTGCGGTGATCTGCGCATCGCGGCCGAAGAAGATGGCGGCGTCTTCTTCTTCCAGAGCCTTCAGGCCCTGATAAGGCGGGCGGCCTTCGGGGAGGCGGAAGTGTTTTGGGTCTAGGCCTGCGCGCTGCAGGCCGAAGCGCAGGCGCGTGAGGCCGTCCTCGCGCAGCTCTGGCGAGGAGATGTTCGCCATTTGGAACTGGGAGGTGAGCTCCAGCGGCAGCTCACTCCAGGCCGTGGGCTGGATCAGGACCGGAAAGATCTTCTTGCCGAGCGCCTTAGCGAACTTGAACTCGTGGAAGCACCATTTGGAGGCGCACCAGTCAGGCGAGACGAGCACGACGACGGCGAGGCAGCGCTCGCCAGCCTTCTGCAGCTCCTCTTCCCAGCGCTGCCCGGGGGCTAGGCCCTGCTCGGGGTCAAGGTCTAGGAAGGCTTCGGCATAGCCTTCGGCCCGCAGCCAATCGCGCACGGCGACCGCTTCTGCGTTGTTTTTGCTCGAATGGCTGATGAACATCACGCCCACTCGATCTGTCCTCCCACGGGCAGAGGATCATCGCAAAAGTTGTCCGATGGCAAGCGGGGAGGTGTAAGCAGGGCTGCGCAAATGCAGCAAGATGCAGCGAAATCGACGCGTTTCTGGTACCTTCGGAGCCGGGCTGTGATTCGCAGGAGAGCGAGCAATGCAGCTTTGGCCAATAATGTTGGAACACGCGACGCCCGAAGCGATCGCCGAGTTTGTCAAAGGCAATGAAAACGAACTGTTTGCCGTCTCTGGCTGGTTTCTGGATGAAGCCGGGCTTGAGGCAAAAGTCGGCCTTGGCGATTGCCTTCCGGAGGTCTGGGCGCGGCACGCCTATTGGCGGCCGGAAGAGGTCGCGGCGCTCAGCCTGGGAAAGAATCCCACCATCATCGATGAGACAACCTGTATTCCCGCCATGTTCCGGCAGGATGTCGCGCAACAGTTTCTCGAAAACCTGGAAGCGATCCGGCGGGCCATAGATACGGGCGACATGTTCGAGTTTGCACGCCCCTGGTATGCTCTCAGCTGGCTGAAAACCAACCGGATCGACTTCCCGGAGCAGCTTGAGAACGAGGTCGCAAAACTTGGCGGCACCGTCTCCGACTGGCGCGCCAAGTATGAGCGCACACAGACACTTCTAGCCAATCTTGAAGACGCCCTGACACAGACGGAGGAAGCGCTTGCCGACTCTGACGCGCATCATAGCTGGTCTGCCTCCCGGAAAGTGGTCCAGTATTTGAGTTAGTCCCGGCTCCGATTGGTGCTGACCCCGACTTTGGTCCGGCCTTCATGCGACTTTTCGGGCTGGTTCAAGTAGGGCCGCAAAGGCGCTTGGCGTCAAGTTTCCAAGCGCCGAATGCGGCCGGCTTTGGTTGTAATCGTCTCGCCATTCACTCAGCCGGCTTCGGGCGTCGGCCATCGACAGGAACCAGGCGGCGTTGAGGCACTCCTGTCGAAGCCGGCTGTTGAAGGACTCAATGTAAGCATTATCCGTGGGTTTTCCGGGCCTTGAGAAGTCGAGCTCGACTTTGTTGAGATACGCCCATTGATCGAGCAGCCGCCCGGCGAACTCCGGACCGTTGTCGACTCGAATGCTTCGAGGTTTCCCCCTCAGCCGGGCGATCCGGTCGAGTTCGTCGATCACCTGGTAAGCCCGGAAGTTTGTCCTCGCAGATGTCGCGAGAGCTTCTCTCGTATGACAGTCAACAATCGTCAGGATGCGGAACGGTCTTTCATCGAATAGCCGATCAGAAACGAAGTCCATGGCCCAGACATCGTTCGGCATTCCAGCCTCGGGGCGTCCTGAGCGGTATCGGCAGGCGCGCCTTCGCCTCGGGCTTCGGGTCCGGATCGACAGCCCTTCTTCACTGTAAATCCGGTAGATCCGCTTGTGGTTCACGGTCCAGCCTTCCCGCTGCAGCAGGACATGCAGGCGCCGGTAGCCATAGCGGACCCGCGTCTCGGCCAGCTCTTTCAGGCGCATCCGGATTTCCACTGCCGGATCGCGGCAGGACTGATATCTGTGGGCAGCCCGCCCGAAGCCCATCGCCCTACAGGCGCGGCGCTCGGACACCGCAAACACGTCCTGGTAATGGCGGACGACTTCGCGGCGCCGGGCGGGCTTCACCACTTTTTTCGCAAGGCATCCTGCAGCATGGTCTTGTCCAGTGTCAGGTCCGCCACCAGCCGCTTGAGCGTAGAGTTCTCTTCCTCCAGCTGCTTCAGTCGTCGGATTTCCGAAACACCCATCCCGGCATAGACCTTCTTCCACCGGTAGAACGTCGCCTCGGCAACACCCATCTTCCGGCAGATCTCGCCGACCGGCGTCCCGGTCTCCGCCTGCCGCAGGGCAAAGGCGATCTGTTCGTCTGAAAACTTCTTTCTCGGCATCGGCACTCTCCTCTCCATCGAGAATTGTGCCCGATTTTTCGCAATCCGTCCGGACCAGTTTTAAGGGTCAGGACCACTCTCCCGCGCGGTTATTTGCGTGCTGAAGGATCTTCAGGCGCTGAACAATAACAGCCTGATGGTTTTTCCCTCTCACCAATCCCCCGGCAAGCCGATCAGCGAAGCGACAATGACCCTCGCTCTTCGCCGGATGGGCCATACCCAGTCCGAACATGTTCCTCATGGCTTCCGCGCCAGCGCGTCCAGCCTGCTGAACGAAAGCGGAAAATGGCATGCCGACGCCAAAGAAGCCGAGCTTGGCCATGTCGGCGGCGATCAGCTGCGCAAAGCGTACCACCGTGCGCGGTACTGGGATGAGCGCGTGGCGATGGCGGAATGGTGGGCTGGCGAAGTGGTCAAAAGACTCAATAGCTGAACAGCGAACGCGAGGATGCTTTCTGAGATATGCGGGCACGTCACTCGCCACTATGGACGTCGTTCCACCATTGGCGTGGGAGCACACCCGTGAGAAAGGCGTCCAAGCCTTTGGGCTTCGATGACTCGCAGACATCTTCGCCGACTTTGTAGCCGAGTGAGTTGAGCAATGGCGTGGTTTTGAAGTCAGCTTCAATCAACTGCCTGATTGGTGTTCTTCCGTGGTTATCCGAGTCAACGGCGTGCTTCATTGTGTCCGAACAAGGAGCTACGACAACAAGCGGCCCGAGATCTTTGCTTGCATCAAGGCGGGTTGATTCGTCAGTTGCGGCGCCTGGCGGCGATCCAACTCTCCAGACTTGCGCTGTTCGGGTATTCGAGGTTGTGACCATCCAATGCCCGTCCGGCGAGAATGCAGAGGAAGAAAAACGTGCAATACCGGAAGGGTGGTCAATAACTTCGGAGGTCCAATCTACAGCCAGGACCTCCATTCTTGAATCTTGCGTGCGTCGCAGTTCTGCTGAGAGCGCTGTGCTTCCAAGCTTGGCCAATCCGTTCGGCAGCTTGAAAAGCAGCTTTGATCCTTCCGGTGAGAAGACAGCCGCTCCCCGTTCAAATTCAAAGTCAACATCCACATTTTCCAAGTTGAACCCAACCCAGCCCGCATCCATGGCGGTCATATCGTACCAGACACGAACAAGCCCATCCAATGACATTGTGAGCGCAGTGTTAGAGCCGAATGCAAATGTCGCGAATGTCACCTCGCCTCCGTGCCCCCGCAATATATCTTCCTGCCAGGCGCCGTTCTCCAATGCGGTCCACACACGAGCTGTGCGATCGGCTGAGGCTGTTATGATTCTCCTTCCATCCTCGGAAAACCGTGCGGAAAATACGGCACTGCCATGCCCACTGAGCGGCGTCGGATTCCATCCGCCATCGGAGCGTTCAGTCCAGATCGCAGCGTAGCCGTCTGACGACGCAGTCAGCAAGCTGGTGCTGTCAGGGGAGAACTGGACAGAATGTATAGTTCCTTGGTGCCACTGCAGAGGATTCGATTCCCAAGAGCCATCTGAGACTTCCCGCCACACTCGGACTGTTGTGACCGAAAATTCTTCTGACACAAAGAAGCTGCCGCGCTCGCTAGTCTCAACAAACTCGGGGAAATCGGAATTGGCGTGGAGCTCCGTTGACCCATCCGTTGTCAACGCGAGGACCTTTGATCCATCGGGAGAGAACTCAGCTGACAAAACACTACCTTCGCCGGCGTCTAGCACGCGACTGGACCAGCCACCGAGCTCGTCAGATTCCCATATCCGGATGGTTCCATCCGCTGATGCTGTCACAATTCTGGTGCTGTCAGGCGAGAATGCGGCCGAATTGACCCTGGATGTGTGGCCTTGAAGCTCTTCACTTTGCCACGCACCAAATTCGTTCATGGACCAAACCCGCGCCGTTCCATCGTTCGAAGCAGTAACGATCCGGGTTCCGTCAGGAGAGAATGATGCAGTGTTGATCCGGCGCTTGTGCCCTTCCAGCGAAACGATCCATCGGGCGGCCTGACTGGCAGCGTCCAGTTGAACATCAAAGCCGTCGGCACGCGGAGACAATGCGCTGTTGCGGCTACCTAACACAGCAAGTCGAAGTGCCTGACCAGAGTTGCCTTCTGCCAGGGCATTCCGGCTTTCATCGAGCAGGATCGCCGAATAGCCCCGCTGCAATATTCGTTCGCCTTGCACCAGAAACCACGACGCTGTCACGACTCCGGCAAATGCAACAACGAGAAACACCCCAAAGGCGGACTGCCATATTGCTGTGCGTCGGCGCTGGCGCTTTTCCCGCTGCGCCTGCGCGATTTCCTTTGCAGCCAGTTCGTCCTCAGCCTTCCGGCAAGCAACAAGGTAGCTACTACCCTCGGCGCCCAAAATTTGTTCGAGATCGCGCCGCGCTATAAGTTCTTCTGCGAGTTTCAGGCGTTCGCCGCGATGCACCAGCATGTCGTGCCGCTGTGTCATGCGGATGTCTGACATCCAATCCCGAGCTGCTCTCTGGATCCGGTGGAGCCTCTCAAGCACGATCCGTTCTTCGCTGATCCACGCAGCAACGCCGCGCCAGTGGCGAAGGACGGCTTCATGGCTGACCTCAACAACCGTTTCGTCGCTTGCACTTGATGCCACGAGCAAACGCTCTTCGACAAAGTGCAGGATGAGCAGCCGCGAGTTTTCCGGAATTTCGGAGAGGCGCGCGACGCGCCGTCTCGGACTTGCGTCTGCTTCATCCAACTGGACGAGCCAAGGGATGAAGGCGACTCGGGCGAGAGTGTCGAGATCGTGACGTGTATTCGGCAGGGCAGGGTCATTCTCTGCTCTGCGCATCGCGGCTTCAACGGCTGCGTTAATGGCACCTGAGACGCCTCCAAGCCCGGTCTGATATTCTTGGAGGTCGAGAAGACCATCGCTACCGTACTCGGCCACAAGCCGTTCCAGCGTAAAGGCGAGCAGCGGCAGCGCGTCGGCACGGTCAAGGTCTGCAATCAAACGCTCCGTGAGCGCGGGCTTAATGCGTAGCGGAGGCTTTGCAAGCGCGGCGGGGCCTTCGATGACCTCCTTGAAGGCTGAAGGGGGCAGGGCAGGCAGGTTGAACAGGTTCAGCTGGCCGGCGACGCGGGCATCGGCCTGCAGCCCGCCGAGCGAGTCCGAACGAATGGTGGCGATGAAGAGAAGGTCCGGCTTTTCGGCGAGCGCCTGAACAAGGAGATCAATAGCGGCGAGGGCGCTGGAGTTTTCCGCTGAAAACAGCTCCTCCGCCTGGTCGAGCGGAAGGACCAGGGAGGGCGGGGGCCGCTCGCCTGCGCCTGGTACGCCGAAGGTCTGCATACGTTGGATGACGGCTGCCTGCATTGCGGCAAGGGCGGGCTCTACCCTGCCTGGCGTCTCCAGACCCAGGGACTTCAACAATCCCGTTTCGCCGCCGAGCGCATCACGGCCGGGGCGCCATGTGGGCAGTATGAGGAAATTTTCCTCATCGCGGCGCAGGCGCGCGAGCAGGCCTGCCTTCAGGAAGCTTGACTTGCCGGCGCCCGAAGCCGCCGCAATCGTCAGGATGCGGTGCGGGTCGCCGCCGCGAATCTGGCGCAGCGCGTCCAGTCCTGCAGTGATCTGCGCGTCGCGGCCGAAGAATATTGCCACGTCGTCTTCCTCAAAGGATCTGAGCCCGCGATAGGGCGGACGGGCCGGGTCGGATGGCGGGGGCCAGCCAAAATGGTTCGGACCGATCTGAGCGCGTTTCAGGCCGAGTTTCAGCTTTTCGAAGCCGCCTTCGGCGAGCGTAGGATCGCTGATGTTGACGAACTGAATGTCGGAGACGAAGCTCGGTATCTTAACAGTGAGCGGCGCCACGATGATCGGGAAGATCGGCTTGCCGCGAGACTCTGCGTGGGTGAATTCCCGTGCGCATTCGGGCGAGCGGATCCAGTCGTCTGACAGACAGACAATCACGGCCTCGCAGTTGTTTCCAATTTCATCCAACCGCTGGCGCCAGCGTTCGCCGCCGCCGAGTGCATCCAGATCAAGAAAGATCTGAGCGGGACCCCAGCCGTTTGAAACGAGCCAATCGCGAACGCCGATGGCTTCGGCGTTGTTCCGGCTGGAATGGCTGATGAATATCATTCCCATCACAAGTGGTCCCGCACCCTGTTGGCCGATTCATTTCAACGTTCAAACGAGACCGATGGCAAGCGAAGACGAGCGACGGACGACGAGACCATCCTGGGCACCATTCAGTAGTTTCAGGCACTTCAGATGTGCCGCGTGGGCAGGCCGGGTGATAGTTTCACAGTCTCCATCGAAATGTAGGCGGACATGTCGTACATCTCCATCCGTTTCAGGAGCTGTTTGTAGACGGTGTCGTAGTATTCGACATTCGGCAGGACGAGCTTGAGTATATAGTCGAAATTACCGGTGAGCCGGTGGACCTCGACGATTTCCGGGATCGCGTTTACCGCAGTGTGGAATTCGTCCAGCCAGTTCTTGGAGTGGCGCCCTGTCCGCACAAGCAGAAAGATCGTGGTCGGCAGGTTGATCTTTTTCCGGTCGAGCAGGGCCATCGAGCCGGTGATGTAGCCCTCCGCCTTCAGCCGGGCGATGCGGCGCGAGCAGGCTGACGGCGACAGCGACAGGGTCTCGGCGATTTCTGCGGCCGGGATATCGGCGTTCTCCTGAAGGAGGGCGAGAAGCTTGCGGTCACGGTCATCCAGCATGACCTGATATTAGCTCCGGATTACCCAATGATGCAATTGCGTTGCGTAAAGAACTTTAACGACGCGGATTTTGTGCATCCGACGTCGAAAAGTGTACCATGAATGCGCGCATAAACGGTTCCGGGCAGGCTATGCTTGAGCTTCTTGAGGAATAGCGGGAGCAGACATCATGAAAACAATCGGCCTGATTGGCGGCATGAGCTGGGAGTCCACGGCAACCTATTACCGCTACATCAATGAAGCGGTCCGGGATCAGGCGGGCGGGCTCGCGTCTGCCGAATTGATCCTCAACTCACTCGATTTTTCCAAAGTCGTTGCCCTCCAGAAGGCTGACCGGTGGGATGACGCCGGCGTGCTTCTTGGCGCTGCGGGCGCGGGTCTTGTCCGGGCCGGGGCGGACTGTGTTCTCATCTGCACGAACACGATGCATCTGGTGGCAGATCAGGTCGCGCGCATGTCGGGCGTGCCCCTGATCGATATCATCGATGAAACCGCTGCCGTTCTCAAAGCCGATGGCCGGAAGCGGCCCTTGCTGCTTGCCACACGCTACACGATGGAGCACGGCTTTTACTCAGACCGCATGGCGGCCCACGGCGTCAGCGTTCAGGTGCCGGATGCCGGTGACCGCGCCGCCGTGCACGAGATCATCTTCAGCGAGCTTTGCCAGGGGGTTGTTTCGGACGTGTCCCGCAAGCGGCTGGAGGGGATTGTGGCAGTTGCCGCTGAGCGCGGCGCCGATAGCGTCATTCTCGGGTGCACCGAGATCCAGCTCCTCCTGGCGGCCGATAGCCTCGCTTTGCCGGGCTATGATTCCACACTCATCCATGCGGACGCGGCCGTCAGGTTCGCGCTTTCAGGCGAAGCGGGCGGGCGCCCTGGCGCGGCTCCTCAAATGATGGATATACAGAGCGCCGGGGCCGGCCTGCTCCGGACGCGCTGATGAAGGGTACGTCCGCCCCGGCCAGGGGGCAGGGGCGTCTCACTCAAACCCCACCGTCAGGTCCCTGAGGGGATAATCGGCCATGGCGTTGTAGCGGGAAGGGCCCCCGCCACGGCGCGGAAAGCTGCCATAAAGATGGAAGAGCCGCGCGCGGAAAGGCTCGCTGCGGTGGCCCTGATGAGCGCGGACCCATTCCTGGGCAGCCTCCAGCGGCGTGCCGCTGAGATAGGCGAGGGTGATGTGCGGCGTGAAGGGGTGCTTCTCCAGCGGGATACCGAGACGGCGGGCTGCGCGTTCACACTGACTGGCCAGGCCGCGCAGCTCATCGCTTTCCCCGATCCGGGCCCAGACAGCGCTTGGCTCGCGCCGGCCAAACCAGCCCATGCCCTCTACGCGCAGGTCAAATGCATCTGCCTCGATCTCGCCGAGGAGTTCATCAAGATCGCGCGCCTTATTCTCAGAAAGTTCGCCATAGAAGCAGAGCGTGACGTGGAAGTTCTCTTCCGGCCGCCAGCCGGCTCCTGGCAGGTGCTTCTGCAGCTTTCGCAGAGGCGCGGCAATTCCGGTTGGAACAGGAAGGGCAGCAAACAGACGAAACATTCCGTCTGTTCACCACACACTTCACGTCATGAAAACCCGCGCTGTGGGCTAGCCCGGGTCAGGCAGGTGCAATTCAGCCTACTAGCGCATCCAGCTTGCCGAAATGCTCCGCCAGAAGGTAGTAGAAAGTCACGCGAGACTTCTGGCCCCCTTCGGCCTTCATCTTCTCGCAGACAGCCTGCATGGCGGCGTCGAGTTCCTGTTGCTTCTGCGCCAGGCCGAGCTTTCCGCGGCACCACTTTTCGCGCACACGGTCGAGCTCGCCCGAATCCGTGCAAGCGACGATCGAGCTGTCCTTGTTGCGCAGGGCAATGCCAAGGTGGCCGACGATCTTCTCGGCAGCGGCCTGATTGTATACTTTCGTGTATTTCTTGATGTTCTCAGCATAAGCAGAAGCATCAGCCATGAGTTTCCCCTTCTCATTTGATAGAACGCCTCCTGATGGAGACACTCCACACGGAGAGGTTTAACCCCCGCCGGTGCCGAGTCAATGATACTTAAGAGGCGCACACGGCTACATTTGGACAGAATCAGGCTGGATTGCGGCATTGAAGTAATAATGAAATATTAATCATACAATATTTGAAATTCTGAAGCACACGTCAAACATATACTTGAATTGGCCCGGCGGCCCCGCAAGGCCTGCGAAAGTTCGGGTGGTTGCACAGCTGCTAAACTATACGCGGAACCCCGGTTTTTGTTGCAGAACGCCAGTGAAATGACCATATTCAGCGCTGAACGGCACCTACGGGTTGCCGGGTTCATAGGAAAGGACTTGAAAATCATGAACGAATTCAACCGGGGCTTCGGCGCGGTCGATGTTCGCTCGATGGACACCTCAGTCAATGCAGGTCTTCGGACCTTCATGCTGGGTGTATATCAGAAGCTGGCGCTCGGCATTGCTCTCTCGGGCGGCATTGCCTTCCTTGTCGGTTCAGGCCTCGTGCCCGGCCTGACACAGCTGCTTCTCGGCACGCCTCTCTTCTATCTCTTCCAGTTCGGCCCACTGGTGCTGATCCTGGGTTCTGCCTTCCTCATGAAGAATCCCTCGCCGCTGGCGACGGGCATTCTTTACTGGTCGATCGTCGTCATGCTCGGCGTCTGTCTGTCGATCTGGGTTGCCATGGCAGCTGCGCAGACCGGCGTGACCACGCGCGGCGGCGCCGCCCTCAACGTCACCTTCATGACGATGACCAAGGCGTTTCTGCTGACGGCCTCGGCCTTCGGCGCGCTGAGCCTCTTCGGTTACACGACCAAGACGAACCTTCGCCCCATCGGCATCGTTGCTGTCTTCGCGCTGTGGGGCGTGGTCGGCATCTCGCTGCTGAGCTTCCTCTTCCCGCCTTCGGGCATGTTCGAGGTGATCATCCAGGTGGCCGTCCTCGGTATCTCAGGCGTGCTGGTCGCTTTCCAGACGCAGGAGCTGAAAGAGAGCTACTTCGTTTATGAAGGCGATGCCCGCTCGCTGGCCGTGATGACGAACTCGGGTGCGCTCAACTTCTTCATCATGTTCTACAACATGTTCACCATCCTGATGTCGCTCCTCTCGCGCGAATGACGCCGGAGAGACAAAAGGAGGGTAGCCCCTTCTAAGACAAAAGCCCCGCGAGCCCTGCCTCGCGGGGCTTTTCACATTCTGGCCGCATTGCAACGCGCGCGCGCCTCGGCTAAAGCGGCGCCTGAAAAGGGGAGGCCGCTTTCCGGCAAATCGCCGCGATAATTCAAGAGCCTCCGCCCGCTTGTTTCCACGACCATATTTCTCAGGAGAAACACATGGCCCGCAATAAAATCGCCCTTATCGGTTCCGGCATGATTGGCGGTACGCTTGCCCACGTCGCAGCCCGCGAAGAACTTGGTGACATCATCCTTTTCGACATCGCCGAAGGCCTTCCGCAGGGTAAGGGCCTCGACATTGCTGAGTCCACGCCTGTCTATGGCGCGTCGGTCAATCTCACGGGTGTCAACGACTATGCCGGCATCGCCGGCGCAGACGTTTGCATCGTCACCGCCGGTGTGCCACGCAAGCCGGGTATGAGCCGCGACGATCTCCTGGGCATCAACCTGAAAGTCATGAAAGCCGTCGGCGAAGGCATCAAAGCCCACGCCCCGAACGCTTTCGTCATCTGCATCACCAACCCGCTCGACGCGATGGTCTGGGCGCTGCAGAAATTCTCCGGCCTGCCGACCGAGAAAGTCGTCGGCATGGCAGGCGTGCTCGACAGCTCGCGCTTTGCCTACTTCCTCTCCGAAAAGACCGGCGTGTCGGTCGCAGACATCCACGCCTGGACGCTCGGCGGCCACGGTGACGACATGGTGCCGATGGTGCGCCACTCGAGCGTTGGTGGCCTGCCGCTGACCCAGCTCGTGGCGCAGGGCTGGATGAGCCAGGCAGAGCTTGACGCCATCGTCGAGCGCACCCGCAAGGGCGGCGGCGAGATCGTCAACCTGCTCAAGACCGGCTCGGCCTATTACGCCCCGGCGGAATCGGCCATCGCGATGGCCAAGTCCTACCTGGCCGACCAGAAGCGCGTGCTCCCGGTCGCTGCCTATTGCTCGGGCCAATACGGTCTGAAGGACATGTATGTCGGCGTGCCAACCCTGATCGGTGCTCGCGGCGCTGAAAAGATCGTCGAGTTCGACTTCAATGCCGACGAGAAAGCCATGTTCGACAAGTCGGTAGCTTCGGTGAACGGCCTGATCGAGGCTTGCAAAGGCATCGACCCGTCGCTGGCCTAGGCTGTTCGATGATCACCGTCGAAGGCTATGTGCGTTTTGCGGATGCGGGCGATTTTCCCCGCATCCGCGACACGGCCTTTGCCCAGATGCGTGCCAGCCGGGCCGAGCCCGGCTCCCTCGACTATACCTACGCCATCGATGTTGCCGACCCCTGCCTGATGCGCGTGCTGGAGCGCTGGGAAAGCTGGCAGGCGCTGGAGACACATTTTGCGCAGCCGTACATGGCGCCCTGGCGCGCGCCGCTTGCTGGGGTCACGGTTGTGGAGCGCAATCTCCATGCTCATGAAGTGGTCCAGTCCCTGAAAGTCTGACGCGATGCCGATCGGCCCTGTGCTGCAAACCCCGCGCCTCATCCTGCGCCCTCCGCAGGCGGAAGACTTTGATGGCTTCTGCGCGCTCGCGGCAGATCCCCAAGCCTCCCGTTTCATTGGCGGGGTGCAGCCGCGCGAAAGCGTCTGGCGCGCCCTCTGCACGGTCACTGGTGCCTGGTCGATCCGGGGCTTTTCCATGTTCTCGGTCATCGAGAAGGAGACCGGTCATTGGATCGGCCGGCTCGGCCCGTGGCAACCTGATGGCTGGCCCGGCACGGAAGTCGGCTGGGGGCTTCTGAAATCTGCCTGGGGGAAGGGGTATGCCCTCGAAGGGGCGTCTGCGGCCATGGACTATGCCGTCGATATTCTGGGTTGGAATGAGATCATCCACTGCATCGAAGCCGAGAATGCGCCGTCGATCAGGGTGGCTGAGCGCCTAGGGTCGGCCAAGCTGCGCGTCTCACCTGCGCCGCCGCCTTTCAAGGATGTGGTCTGGGAGATCTATGGTCAGTCGGCGGATGACTGGCGCGCCCGTCGAGGCGCATGAGATAAGGCGCAGGGCAAACCCTGTGCCTGGTTTGTTTCTCGTACAGTCTTAGCCCGGACTACCGGGCAACCATTGCGCAATCATCGTCCTTGTCGGGGTCGAGGTCGTATTTCAGGATGTCGCCGGTGCGGCTGTGAAGGTCGATTTCCAGCTCGCGCCCATCGGCGCTGCAGCCTTCGATTTCCCATTCGCCATCGTCCAGTTCAGCTTCCAGAACATGGGCCATGCCCTGCTTGGCGGCGATTTCAATCGCCTGTTCGCGGATGAGCAGGTCACCGGTCATTCCTTGCGCCAGGGCGAAGGGCACAGGCGCGGCGAGCGCAATGGCGATCAGGGCGGCGGAAATGATTTTCATGGGGAACTCTTTGCAGTGTTCTGTTGGTTTAACGCCATGAGAAGGCTGGGGTTCCGGGCGGATGTGAAAAGGGGAGGAACCCATCCGCCCGGCCCGTTGCTGAGGGCGGGGTCAGCCCTCAGCAATCACCGTCGTCATCATCGACGTCGAGTTCGAGAATTTCGCCGGTGCGTCCATCGATATCGATCTCGATTTCCTGGCCATTGCGGGTGCAGCCTTCCAGCTCCCATTTGCCGTCATCGCGGTCGCCTTCCTTGATGCGCGTCATGCCTTCAGCCCGGGCGATGTGAACCGCCTCGTCGCGCGAGATCGTATAGACGCGCTCGCTGCCGGCGCGGCGATAGCTGTCGTCATCATCGGCCAAGGCCAGCGGGGCAGGGGCAGCCAACATCAGCAGGGCGAGAGAGGCACTCATCAGGGTTTTCATCGGTTTGTCGTCCTTCGGGGTTTTGGGGTGGCTCTTTCGGGGAACTGAAGGCGGGTTTGCCTGACAGGGCCTGAGCGCGCCCTGACACCGGCTGTCAGGGCTCTGTCAGTTTGACTAAGAGGCTTGCCCGCAGGCCTGCTGCCTGCAACTCAGGGGGTCAGGATGGAGATAGACCGCCAGTTCAGCCCCGACGCGGAAACGCGGATCGGCGACGCCCTGGAAGCCGCGCTCGAAGCGCTGCGCCTCGCGCGGCGTGAGCTCGCTGACGCCGCTGAAGATCCCGGCGCCGCTGGCGCTGGGTTGCCCTCGGCCTTGTCAGCGCGCTTCAGGCTTCGCTCGTGGCCGCCTTGTCGGGCTATGCCTCCGCAAGCATAGAAGACGTGGTCAATCCCTCCCAGACCGACCGGGTCGCGCCGGTCTCGCTCCTGCTCCGCCGGGCAAGGTCATCGGAGTATTTGAACCCGCCCGAGCGGCTTGAGCTGACACGGTCGCAGCTTGCCCGCCTCGAGGATCTCGTGGCGATGCGAAACGCTGCCGTCCATGGCCTCGGCTTTCAACTCCCCGCGCATCCCCGCCAGGCGGCCAAGTCGGCCGCCGGTGTCATCAAGCATCTGATCCTTGACCATCCGGCGTTTGAGGTGGCCGGATTTGTCCTCTTTTTGTCACTGATTGGCCGGGAATTGACCCTCCTTGGCACCGAGCTGGACGCGAATGGATCCGGAAATACTCCGTGATTAACGTCAAAGTGACGCCTGCTGGCGCATCTCTCGCCCATGCGATTTTTCCGCCCCCTGGTCCTTTCCTGCCTTGCGCTCGCCCTGACGGCAGCCGGGCCGGATACATTTACCAGGCAGGACCTTGAGGCGCTGGAAACAGAAAAACGCGCCGCCGAGCAGAAACTTGAACAACTTCAGGCTACTGGCGAGACAGCCGCCCGCGACCTCCAGTCGCTTGACCAGGATCTCCTCGCCGCCGCCGCCGAAGCTCTGCGCCGCGAAGAGCAAGCCGTCTCTGCCGAAAAGGCGCTCATCGACCTGTCGGTCGAGCGGGAGCGCGCCGCCGCTCAACTCCTTGAAAACGAAGAAACTTATGAAGACCTGATCGCCGCGCTTGTCGCGGCCAACCGTCGGCGCCCACCGGCGCTGGTGGTCTCGCCCGGCCAGTCCGGCACCGCCATCCGCCGCGCGATCCTGATGCAGGCGACCTTGCCAGAGCTCAATGCCCGCGCCGATCGGATATCCGGGGAGATCGCCGCGCTCAACCGGCTGGAAGACCAGATCCTCACAGAGCAGGCTCGCCTTGAAGCCGCAGAGGCGACCATCGCCTTGAAAAAAGCAGAAATTGAGCAGCTCGCCGCAGCCAAGCGCAACCAGTATGAGGGCCTTTCCGGGGATGTGGCGGCTCTCAAAAGCCGGGCTGAAAAGCTTGGCCGGGAAGCTGATACCCTGAGGGATCTGCTGGCGGCGCTGGAGACCAACGCGCCTTCCGCCCCGGGCGTCAAACCCAGCCAGCGCCCGCAACTGGCTGCGCTCAAGCCTGCCCCGAAAGGCACGCCAGCGGTCAAAGCCGCCACTGTGAAGACGTCCTTCAAGCCGCTCGGAAGATCGGCCCTCGGCGGCCTCCTCCAGCCGGTTGCAGGGGTTGTCCTCCATCGCTTTGGAGACAAGCTTTCTGGTGGCAGCACAGCAGAATGGATCAGTTTCGAAACCCGCTCGGAAGCCCAGGTCATCGCTCCCGCCGGGGGGACAGTCGAATACGCACGGCCCTTTCGCAGCTATGGCTCGATGCTGATTTTGCGCACAAGCGACGGCTACAATGTTATACTTACCGGCATGAGCCGGATTTATGTATCCGAAGGCCAGTCCGTAACTGCCGGAGAGCCGGTAGGTTTGATGCCTGACCGCACAGACCCTCCCCCTGAACTGACGCTGGAATTAAGGCTTGGCGACAGGGTGCTTAATCCTGCAGAGTGGATGGCGCGTGGCGGCTGATCCGCCGTGTGAGGATGAAGATGGAGTGGAATATGCGATCATTGCTGACCGGAACGGCCCTGGGCGGAGTTCTGGGGGCGTTGGCGGTGGGCTTCGCAGCGATGGCCTGGCCTCAGGGACAGGACCAGGCGGCGCCGGCAGACCCCCGTGTTGCTACCTATCAGCAAATCGAACTGTTCGCGGAAATCTTCGCGCGCGCGCAGCGTGACTACGTTGTCCCGATTGATGAGCGCGAAGCAATGGAGTCGGCCATCAATGGTATGCTCACCTCGCTCGACCCTCATTCCAGCTACATGGACCCGGAAGATTTCCGCTCCCTTCAGGTACAGACCTCCGGCGAGTATGGTGGTCTCGGCATCGAAGTAACGATGGAAGACGGCTTCGTGAAGGTCATCTCGCCAATCGACGATACGCCTGCCGCCCGCGCGGGCATCCAGCCGGGAGACTACATCACCGAGATCAACGGCAAGCCGATCATCGGTCAGACCCTGAACGAAGCCGTCAGGGAAATGCGCGGCGAGAAGGGTACTGAGATCGAGATCACCATCCTGCGCGAAGGTGTTGATCCTTTCCAGGTGAAGCTGGTGCGCGACGTGGTGCAGCAGAAATCCGTGACCTGGAAGGAAGAGGCAAACAACATCGCCTATATCAGGGTCTCAACCTTCAATGAGCGCACAGGCGCCCTGCTTGAAGAAGCGGTCGAAGGGATCAACCGTGACATCGGGCCGAAACCGGCCGGTATCGTGCTGGACCTGCGCAACAATGGCGGCGGACTGCTCGATGAAGCCGTAAAAGTGTCCGACTTCTTTCTCTCCGGCGGCGAGGTCGTCTCGACTCAGGGCCGGCGCCCGATTGATGTCGAGCGCCGCAACGCAACTAAGGCTGAAGTCTTCAAGGGCGTTCCGGTGGTCGTGCTTATCAATGGCGGGTCGGCGTCCGCGTCAGAAATCGTTGCCGGCGCGCTGCAGGATCGCGGCCGCGCGCTCGTCGTTGGCACCACAAGCTTCGGCAAGGGGTCGGTTCAGTCGGTCATCCCGCTGGGCGCCGATCGCGGCGCCATCCGCCTTACGACCGCCCGCTACTACACCCCGTCGGGCCGCTCCATCCAGGCGCTCGGCATCGAACCGGACATCATGGTCACCCCGGTGCGCCTCACCGAAGAGGAACTCGCCCGGATCCAGCGTTTCTCCGAGGCAGACCTGCCCCACGCACTTACCAACGAGTCCGGCATTGAGCGGGAGAAGCTGCGCATGCCGGACGAGCAACCACCCGAAGGCTATGAAGGCGAAGACTTCCAGCTTGAGCGCGCCATGCAGCTCCTGGGAGAAGGGCGGGCGTCTGCTTCACAGCTCGCTATGCAGGCTGACAAGGCCGGTTAACGAATTCCACTGCATAAAGGCGCAATTCCTTGCCAGAGGGTAAGCATCTGTTTGCCTCCTGTTAACCCTGCCCGGCCATCCTGAGCGTTGCTTTCCCGCAGCCACCGGATGATGTGAGGTCGATACATGGGTTACCGGCAGTCAGAGCCGTCGCCGCTCAAATCCGGCCTTGTTCATGCTGGCATGAGCCTCAGCGTATTCGGCGGCCTGGCCCTCGCCCTTGGCGCAGGCGTTCATGTCGTTGCAGATCCCGCAGCCGCCGGCCCGCGTCAAACCATTGCCCTTTTCGGCGCAGCGGCCGGCGATGCCGACGATCGCGGTGGCCAATTCGCGAGCCTTGAGGCCGCTGACTATGCGGAAGATTATGCGCCCACAGGCTATTCGGCATCCACCGGGACCGATCTTACCTACACCGAACTCGACGGCGACGGGATGCGTATTGACATCACCGGCGGCCAGGGTGGCCCAGCACTTGCGCCTGCTGCCGGCGTCCGGATCAACGGCCGCTTGGTGCAGCCAGGACAGTCTTTTGGTGAAGTGCGCTCCGGGGCCCCGGCCGGTGCGGCCGAAGCGGCTGCCCCGGTCAAGCTGAACGCGGCAGGCGCGGCTCCCAAGGCAGCCAGCAAGGCACCGGCCGACACTTACGCCCGTCCCTTTTCCAATCCGGAAGGCCACCCCATTGTCTCGCTGGTCATCGGCGGCCTTGGGATCAACTCGACCCAGACCAAGCTCGCCATCGATACGCTTCCCGCCGACGTGACGCTGTCTTTTGCGCCCGACGCCAAGCGTCTGGACTACTGGATCAAGACCGCGCGGGAAGATGGCCATGAAGTGCTGATCGAAGTGCCGATGGAAGCCTATGAGTATGGCCGGATGCGCATGCATTCCGACACGCTCATCGCAGGCGCCGACAGCAAGGCCAACCTCGCCCGGCTCGATCAGGTTCTTGGCCGTGCAATTGGCTATTTCGGTGTCATCAACTATCAGGGCGCCAAGTTTGGCGCCGATGCAGACTCAGTTGACCCGGTTTTCGACGTGCTGGCAGAGCGCGGTCTCGCCTTCATTGACGATGGCAGCGTCCACAAGGCCACCTTCGGCCAGGTCGCAGACACCAAGGGCCTGCGCTTTGCCCGCGCCGCCGGCCCGGTCGATACGCGCCAGTCGCCCCAGGACATCGCCGCAGAGCTTATGGAGCTTGAGACGATCGCCCGGGAACATGGCGGCGCCATCGGGGCAGGCTTTGCTTTTCCAGTGACCATAGAAGCGGCCTCCCTCTGGATCGACACGCTTGAAGAAAAGGGGCTGGTGCTTGCGCCGGTCTCGGCTCTTGTGCCAGCTTCTGCGCCGGTCGCCCTGCCTATGGCGGAACGTCGCGAGCTTCGCACTGGAAGCGTAGCCAAGGCTGGTCTAAAAACCGGCGGGTGACCCAGCCAAAACTCGACCCTCAACTTTATCGCGCCAATGTCGGCCTCGCGATGTTCTCCAAGGCCGGGCACGTCTTCATTGGTCGCCGCATCAATGGGCGCGGCCCATTCCAGTGGCAGATGCCCCAGGGCGGCGTTGATCCGGGCGAAGACCCGCTGACTGGTGCGCTGCGGGAGCTGGAAGAGGAAATCGGTGTCCCGGCCAAGCTCGTGGATGTCCTCGAAGAGACCAGCGACTGGCTCTATTATGATTTTCCGCCCGACCTGAAAAAGCGCATGCCCGGGCCCTATCTTGGCCAGCGGCAGAAATGGTTCGCCTTCCGGTTCAAGGGGTCTGACAGCGATGTGCGCCTTGATCGCCACACGCCCGAGTTTGACGCCTGGCGCTGGGCGCCGCTCGACGAGACGCCGGATCTGATCGTGCCGTTCAAGCGGCCCGTCTATCTTGAAGTGGCAACCCGTTTCCGGACATGGACAGACCCCGTGCTGCCGGGCAGGGTGCCGCAGGGCTGAGCCACAAAAGGGTAGGGGACATGCGCCAACTTCTGATGATCCACGGCATCGGCTGTGATGGCTCGGCCTGGGGCACGATGCGGCCGCTATTTGAGGCAGCTGGCTGGACCTGCCATGCGCCGACCCTCTTTCCGGACCAGCGGCTTCCGGAAAATCCACCGTCCAGTCTCTCTGATCTTGGGCTTCAGGATTATATCGCCGCCATGCAGACCGAGGTCCAGCGCATCGCCCGGGAAACCGGCGCGAAGCCCGCCGTGATCGGACATTCCATGGGCGGGCTGATTGCGCAGGCGCTGGCCGAAAGCGGCGACGTCGCAAGGGCTGTTTTCCTGACCCCCGCGCAGACCAAGGACTGCGCGGTGATCGGCCCATCGGTCGCCTGGACCTTCTTCAACGTCATCGTCTCGCAGGACCGAAAGAAAGCGCACAAGGTCTGGAAGACCGGCTTCCGCTACGGCGTCCTCAACTGTGTGCCCAAGGGGCGGCATGAGGAAATCTATGCCGGGGCCCTCTACGATTCCGGAAAGGTGTACGGCGACATCAGCGATGGCATCGAGATTGACGCCGCGAAGATCACCGTCCCCACCCTGACGATCGCAGCTACGAAGGACCGTGCCACACTGGCGAAGGCCGTGCGCAAGGTCGCTGCAAAATATGCCGCGAGCCCGGTCCCGGGAGACTTCCTCGAATACAAGCAGCACGCCCACTGGATCATCGACGAGCCGGGAACGGACAAGGTCGTGGCGGATATTTCCGCCTGGCTGGAGAAAGCCGGGACATGATTGAGCAGGAAGAGGGCCACGGCGTCCATGACTATCTTACCGATCCGCGCAACGCCGGTGTTCTGATATCCGTAAACGGAGCGCTGAAGAAGCGGAACGAGGCGGTCGTGTCGGTGTTTGATTCCGGCTACCTGCTGGGGGACGGCGTTTGGGAAGGGCTGCGCGTGATGAATGGCGGCGTTGCGTTCCTCCCAGAGCATCTCAAGCGGCTCTATGCCGGGGCCAAGACCATCGACATGGACATCGGCCTGACGCGCGAGGAGCTCACCGCGCGCCTGATGGACTGCCTTAAGGCCAACGGCATGACAGACGGGGTGCACATCCGCCTCATGGTCACCCGCGGCATCAAGAAGACGCCCTATCAGGGTCCGCGCTTCACCATCGGCTCGGCCACAATCGTTATCATCCCGGAATACAAGGCCCCGGTTCCTGCCGTGATCGAGAAGGGCGTCTCCCTGTTCACGGTACATGTCCGCCGCACTGGCCCGGCCGAGCAGGACCAGAAGCTCAACTCCCATTCCAAGCTCAACTGCATCATGGCCTGCATCCAGGCCGACAAGGCGGGCGCCGACGAAGCCCTGATGCTGGATCCGGCCGGCTTTGTCGCCACCTGCAACTCGACGCATTTCTTCATCGTCCGGGACGGCGAAGTCTGGACCAGCCTGCCTGAATACTGCCTTGGCGGCATCACACGCGGCAACATCATCCGGGTTTGCCGTGAAGCCGGCATCCCGGTCTTTGAAAAGCGCTTCTCCCTGTTTGACGTCTATTCGGCAGACGAAGCCTTCATCACCGGAACTTTTGCCGGCGTCACCCCCGTGCGCGAGGTGGACGGGCGCGTCATCGAGCAGAAGGACGGACCTGTCTCCCGACGCATTCGGGAACTTTACAAGATGCTACAGGCAAACAGCCTGACGCCGGTATCCTGAGGGCCTGCCGCATGCGGATTGCCATGTGGTCGGGGCCCCGGAACCTGTCGACAACGATGATGCGCGCCTTCGGTGCCCGGGCGGATGTCACGGCCATCGACGAGCCCTTCTATGCGGCCTATTTGGACCTGACGGGTCTTGGCCATCCGATGGTGGATGAAATCCTGGCGCGGCACGAGGCAGACCCCCAGAAAGTCATCGCGCATCTGACCGGGCCAGTGCCGGATGGAAAGGCCGTCTTCTACCAGAAGCACATGACCCACCATATGCTGGAGGCCATCCCGATGGACTGGCTCGGCCGGATAGAGCAGCATGTCGTCCTCATTCGCCATCCCGCGCGCGTTGTCGCCTCCTATTCGCGGAAGATGGAGCTGCTCAGCGCAGAGGTGATGGGGTTTCCCCAGCAGGAACGCCTTTGGGGACAGCTGACCGCAGCCAAAGGCGCCGCCCCGGCCGTGGTCGATGCTGACAATATACTGGCTGACCCCGAGGGGGTTCTCCGGCGCCTCTGCGCCGTCATCGGTCTGGACTGGGACAGCGCCATGCTCTCCTGGCCGTCCGGGCCGCGGCCGGAAGACGGCGCCTGGGCGCCGCATTGGTATGACGCCGTCTGGCGCTCGACCGGGTTTGGCGCGCCGCCTGGTCCGTTGCCGGAGCTTTCCGGAGAGGCGGCCCAAATCGCACAAGGCGCCCTGCCGGGATATGAGCGCCTGCTCGCCGCCCATGTCTGAGCCCAAAAGAAAACGCCCCACCGCGAGGCAGGGCGTTTCCGGAAATCTTTAGAGCGATTGAAATCAACCGGTCTGGTTGCACATGCTCAGGAAACGGTTGCGCAGGTCAGGATCGGATTTGAACACACCGGTAAACTGCGTCGTGATCGTAGTGACATGCTTGTGGTGAACGCCGCGCGTCGACATGCACTGATGCTCGGCTTCGATGAACACGGCGGTGCCCATCGGCGCGAGGCTCTCGGTGATGGCGTCGCAGATCTGCGCGGTCATCGTTTCCTGAGTCTGCAGGCGCTTTGCGAAAATCTCGACCACTCGGGCCAGCTTGGAAATGCCCACCACCGCATTCTGCGGCTTGTAGGCGACAAATGCTTTGCCGATAAAGGGGGCGATATGGTGCTCGCAATGGCTCTCGACCTCAATGTTGCGGAGCATGACGATGTCGTCATAGCCCTGCACATCCTCGAAGGTCCGGCTGAGGTATTTCACCGGGTCTTCGCCATAGCCTTCAAACCATTCCTTGTAGGCGTTGACGACGCGCTTGGGCGTGTCGAGCAGGCCTTCGCGGGCCGGATCGTCCCCGGCCCAGGCGATAAGCGTGCGGACTGCTTCTTCAGCTTCCTGCTGGCTGGGCCGGCGCACGGAATCCGGGCGCGCAATGTCATTCTTCGGAGTCAGGGCGTCCATAGCCAATGTGAAGTCCTTCACTGAGGGACGGGGGTCGAGCCGGGGCATCCCTTGAGGGTCGTTGACGCCCTCTTGCCCGGACTTAACGCCCGCCCGGAGTTGATACCCTCAGGGCGATACGAGGATACATAGGCCCGGCGGGGCTTTGTTTCCAGCGCTTTCTACGGGGAAACCCGACGGCCGGATGACGGATTTCTTGGCTTTCCCAACGGAAAGTGGTAAGTCAGGCGCTATGTCGGGAAACAGGCCTTTAAATTCTTCGCGCTGTCGCTGTTGCTGCTGAAGCCGGGGCAGGCCATAGGGCTGCCCACAACCGGCCTGCGCGCTGATTTCACGACATTCCCATCCAAGAGAACCGATGACCCTCCGCATTTACGACACTGCCGCGCGCAAGAAGCGCGTCTTCGAGCCCCAGGACCCGAAGCGGATCACGATGTATGTCTGCGGCCCGACCGTCTACAACTACGCCCATATCGGCAATGCCCGCCCGCCGGTGGTGTTTGATGTCCTGCGCCGCGTGCTGGTTGCCCGCTACGGCGAGGACGCCGTCGTGTACGCCCGCAATATCACCGACATCGAGGACAAGATCATCGCTGCCAGCCTCGCTTCAGGAGAGCCAATTGCGGCGATCACGAAGAAATATGCCGATATCTACAATGCAGACATCAAGGCGCTGAACGTCACACCGCCCAGCATCGAGCCCTGGGCGACCGCCCATGTGCCCGAAATGATCGAGATCATCGAAAAGCTGGTGCGCAAGAAATACGCCTATGTGGGCGAAACCGGCGTCTGGTTTTCAGTGCCCTCGATGCCCGATTATGGCCGCCTGTCGGGCCGCAAACCGGAAGACAATGAAGCGGGCGCCCGCGTGGCCGTGGACGAAGACAAGCGCGATCCGGCAGACTTTGCGCTCTGGAAATTCGCCAAGCCCGGTGAGCCCGAAGATGCGATCTGGGAGAGCCCCTGGGGCCGGGGCCGGCCGGGCTGGCATATCGAATGCTCGGCCATGGCGGCAAAACATCTCGGCCGTACGATCGACATTCATGGCGGCGGCGTGGACCTGACCTTCCCTCATCATGAAAACGAGATCGCCCAGTCCGAATGCGCCCATGGCGCAGAGCTTGCCCGCTACTGGATGCATAACGGCTTCCTCGACATGGCCGGGGAGAAGATGTCGAAATCGCTCGGCAACATCGTCACCGTGCATGACCTCCTGAAGGCATGGCCGGGCGAAGTGTTGCGCTTTGCATTGCTGACCGCCCATTACCGCGCCCAGCTCGACTGGACCGAAGACCTCTTGAAACAGGCCAAGACGACGCTCGACCGGATCTATGGCGCCCTTCGCCGCGTCTGGGCGGCTGAGGGCGGCGAGGCCCGCGACACCGGTGTCCTGCGCGCGCTCGAAGATGATCTGGGTACGCCAGACGCCCTGGCAGAGCTCTCCCGTCTCGCCAGCGAAGCCAATACCGCCGCCGACCTCAAGGATGCCGCAAGTATGGCCAACGCACGAGCTAACCTGCTGGCGGCCGGAAAACTGCTTGGCCTGCTGACCAAAACACCCAAGGAATGGGAGCAGGGCGGTGACACGGATGAAAACACCCGGATCGATGCTCTTGTGCAGGCACGCGTCGATGCGCGCGCTGCCAGGGACTGGGCCGAAGCGGACCGTATCCGCAAGGCGCTGGCAGACGAGGGGGTCGAGATCATGGACGGTCCGGCGGGGAGTACATGGCGGCGCATCTGATCCGGCGGGGTTTTCTCGCGTCTGTCTCCGCAATCCTCCTGTCGGCCTGCCTGACACCGGCCAGACCTGTTGCCGAAGAGCCGGCGCCGGATGCCGGGCCAGCGCCGCTGACGCGCCTCTTCCTCGTGCGCCATGCCGAGAAGGAGACAGGGCCCGACCCTGTCCTGACGTCAGCCGGTGAAGCCCGCGCGGCAGCGCTGGCGGAACGACTGGCTGCAGAAGGCGTTACGGAAATATGGTCCACGCAAACCCGCCGCACGTTAAGCACTGCGCATCCGCTGGCGACCGAGCTGGGGCTATCTGTGCAGAGCTATGATCCCGCCGCTCTTCCGGCCTTTGCCGACCAGCTCGCTGACACGCCCGGCGTGAAGCTCGTCATTGGACATTCGAACACGACGGACGCCCTGGTCGCGCTGATCGGGGCAGACCCCGGCCCGCCGATTGACGACGCCGCTGAGTTTGACCGTCTCTATGTCATCAAGATCACCGAAGGTTTGCAGATCAGCTCGACCATCGAGCGCTATGGCTCCTCATCTGCTGACGGGTTACAGCCGCGCCCATGAACCGCAACGGCACGAATGTCCCGGTCACCAACCTGCGCACTATGATGCGCTCGCTCGTCCTCAACACTGAAGGGGAAGACGTGACAGTGGCCGAGCTGCTTCAGGCCATCGGGCGGCGGGCACATGGTCCGGTCTTTCTGCTGCTGGGCTTCATTGCAGTCAGCCCGCTGACAATCATCCCGGGCGCCAACTGGTTTGTTGCCACTGTGATCCTCGTCTTTGCCCTGCAGGTTGTCTTCGGGTTCCGCCATCCGTGGCTTCCCAAGGGCGTGACCAAATTCAAGTTCAAGCGGGACCACCTCGTACAAGGCGTGGCGGCCGGCGAACGCTACGCCCACATGATCGACGCCCTGGTCAAGCCGCGCCTGACTTTCCTGACCGAGCCGCCTTTCATACAGATTGTTGCCCTGATCTGCGTTCTGGCCGCCCTGATTACCTATCCGCTGGGTCTTGTGCCGCTCGGGCCGCTGCTGCCGAGTCTTACCGTATTGCTCTTCGGGCTGGCGCTGACGGCGCGCGATGGCTTCGTCCTGCTTCTGGCAGGCTGCGCCTTTGGCGGCGCTATCCTGCTGATGATGAGCCTTGCCCCTCGGCTCGTGGCGCTCTGGCCATTCTGAGACGGGCTTGACCGGCCTCTCCAATCGTTAAGTTGACCTAGCGTTAGTTGACCGGCATCGACCGCGCATGGGCCGTTCGGCCTCATTTCTCCACCTCTCGCTTTTGGCCTGTCCGGGGTCTGTCCTTCAGAAGTCCGGGCAGGCCATTTTTTGGGGCCCTTGCCGCGCTGTGCCTGCCGGGCCATCTAGGCAGCCATGAGCGAGCTCTATCACAATCGGATTCTGGAACTGGCGGCCGAAATCCCGCACCTCGGCCTGCTGGCGGACGCCGAAGGCTCGGCCCTCAAGGTTTCCCGTGTTTGCGGCTCCACCGTTGGAGTTTCCGTCATCCTCGATGAAACCGGCGAGCGTATCAGGGAAATCTCCGTAGATCCAAAGGCTTGCGCCCTCGGGCAGGCGGCAACGTCCATCCTTTCCTCCAACGCCTTAGGCGCAACCGTTGGAGAAATCCGCGCTGCGCTGACAGCCCTGCGCGCGATGCTCAAAGAAGGCGGGGCCCCGCCCGAGGGCCGCTTCTGGGAGTTGCGCCATCTCGAGCCTGTCGCCGATTATCCGCCCCGCCATGCTTCCACGCTGCTCGCCTTTGAAGCTGCTGCTGCCGCTATCGACGAAGCGCTGGCAGCGCGGGCAGCTGTGTAATGCGCCGGCGCGTCGCCTATGCGCTGCTGGCCATCTACAAGCATGGCCCAAGCCAGGCGCTGCAGCTGTTTGGCGCCCGCTGCCAGCACCATCCGACCTGCAGTGAATACGGCGCCGAATGCGTTGCCCGGCATGGTTGGTGGGCAGGGGGCTGGATGGCGCTCGCCCGCTTCATCCGCTGCCGTCCCGGTGGCAGCCATGGTATCGACCCACCCCCGGAATCAAAACCCGCCATTCCGTTCTGGCAGCCCTGGCACTATGGCGACTGGAAATCCGGCCCCAGGAAGGGTTCAGCCGGCCTGGTTGAAACCCCGCCCGAGGCGTGACATATGAGCCCCATGATCGAAGGTTTCTGTCTCACCGGGTTCACCCCGCGAACTCGCCAGGGTGCATGACGCACTCCTGAAGGCGCGCTCGCGTGCCCGTTCATGCACCCGCATAAAATCAACCGTCCCGGCTGCCCTGAAAACGGGGTAGGCATCCCGGCAAAGCCGAGTTAATCACGGCGCGCCAGAAGCCTTAACCGGATTCCCAGATTTTCCTGCGGGAACATGACGTTCCGCAGCCCGCCAAAGAAACCAAAGACCCATGATCCAAGTCACGCTGCCTGATGGCTCGAAACGCGAATACCAGGACGGCGCCTCGCCGCTGGACGTTGCCGAGTCGATCTCCAAATCCCTCGCCAAGAAGGCGCTCGCCGCCAAGGTCGACGGCCAGATGTGGGACCTCGTCCGCCCGCTTGAAGGTGACGCCAGTGTCGCCATCATCACGGAGCGCGATGCAGAAGGCCTCGAATTAATCCGCCACGATGCGGCCCACGTTCTCGCCCAGGCCGTCCAGGAACTTTACCCCGACGCCCAGGTCACTATCGGGCCGGTCATCGATGACGGTTTCTACTATGACTTTGCCCGTAAGGAGCCGTTCTCAACGGATGATTTCGACCGGATCGAAGCGAAGATGCGCGAGATCGTCGACGCCGATTATCCGATCCAGCGCGAAGTCTGGGACAAGGACGCCGCAATCGCCGAGTTCAAGCGCATCGGCGAGGACTACAAGGCCCAGATCATCGATGACATCATTCCGCCCGGCGAAGCCATCACGGTCTACAAGCAGGGCAACTGGTTTGACCTCTGCCGCGGCCCCCACCTTCCGTCCACGGGCAAACTGCCCAAGGCGTTCAAGCTGATGAAGCTCGCCGGTGCCTACTGGCGCGGCGACCACCGCAATGAAATGCTCCAGCGGATGTACGGCACGGCCTGGGCGAGCGAGAAAGACCTCAAGGAACATCTCACGCGCCTGGAAGAGGCCGAAAAACGCGACCACCGGAAACTCGGTGCCCAGCTTGATCTGTTCCACCTCGATGGCATGGCAGCGGCGGGCTCGGTCTTCTGGCACCCGAATGGCTTTCAGGTCTGGCGCCAGATCGAAGCTTACATGCGCCGGCGCCTGGATACGTCGGGCTATGAGGAAATCAAGACGCCGCAGCTAATGGACTCCGTGCAGTGGGAGAAGTCCGGCCACTGGGGCAAGTATCGCGAGAACATGTTCATTGTGCCGGATTTTATTCCGGAGGGAGACGAAGGTGTAGAGATCTCCGTGCCCGAAAATGCAAAGCTCATGGCGCTGAAACCGATGAACTGCCCGGCGCATGTCGAGGTGTTCAAGTCCGGCCAGAAATCCTATCGCGACCTGCCGCTCCGCCTTGCCGAGTTCGGATGCTGTCACCGCAACGAACCGCACGGCGCCATCCACGGCATCATGCGGGTGCGCCAGTTCACGCAGGACGACGCGCACATCTTCTGCCGCGAAGACCAGATCGTTGAGGAATCGATCCAGTTCTGCCGTCTGCTGGAAAGCGTCTACCGCGATTTCGGCTTCGAGAAGATTGCGGTCAAACTCTCCACGCGTCCCGATGTGCGCGCTGGCGATGATGCGACATGGGACCGGGCCGAGAACGGCCTCAAGGCGGCGGTTGATGCCGCTGGCCTGCCTTGCGAATTGTTGCCGGGCGAGGGCGCGTTCTATGGCCCCAAGCTCGAATTCCAGCTGACGGATGCCATTGGCCGGGTCTGGCAGTGCGGCACGCTCCAGCTCGACTATGTGCTGCCCGAACGTCTGGGGGCTGAGTATATTGCCTCCGATGGGTCGAAACAGCGTCCCGTGATGCTTCACCGCGCGATCCTTGGCTCCATGGAACGGTTCATCGGTATCCTGATCGAGGAGTTTGCCGGGGCCTTCCCGATCTGGCTGGCGCCGGTTCAGGTTGTGGTCGCTGCGATTTCGGATGATGCGGCCGGCGCATATGCCGAAGAGGTCGCTGCAGAGCTACGCAGGACGGGCCTCAGGGTGGAGGTCGACCGGCGCAACGAGACGATCAACTACAAGGTTCGTGAGCATTCCCTGCAGAAGGTCCCGGTCATTGCGGTGGTTGGCGCGCGGGAGGCCGAAGAACGCAAACTCGCCCTTCGCCGCCTTGGCTCGAACGGCCAGCAGGTCATCACGCTGGACGAAGCGCTTGTCTCGCTTACCGTTGAGGCGCTGCCGCCGGACCTCAAGCGCGCGCGCGGCAGCTAAGGGCCGATGACAACCCCGCGATCAGCGGTCAGAGTGGACAGAATGGCTTACGGACCTGTCTTTGCCGGACTGCTGCTGCTCTGGCCGCTGCTCGCCGTACTCGGCACGCTCGGCTTTGCCCCGTTGCTCGGGCTGACCGGCATTGCCGCGCTGCTCCTGGCGCGGCCGAAGATGCCGCCGCCGGTCTATGCACTCTTTGCGATCGCCTTTATCGGCTGGGCCGCGATCAGCGAAATCTGGTCGCCGGCCACCACCCAGCTTGTCAGCGGCAGTCTCATTGAGGGCAACTTTGCTATCGGCGCGCGCAGCATCGTGGTGGTCCTGACGGCCACCTTCGCCATGCTGACGATTGCTGGCGCGATGCGGTCCCAGCTTGGCCCACAGACCCGGAAGTGGGTTTATGGCGTCCTCATCCTGCAGGGTGGGCTCGTCTTCATTTCGGCCCTCGTGGCCCGGCCCGCGCTTGCCCTGATCTATGGGGATGATCCCAATCACGCAGTCAACGGCGTGCAGAATATCGGCCGGAACATGAACACCTTTGCGGTGGTCCTGCCGATCCTTGCAGCCGCCTCCGGCGCCCGGCGTGACCGGCTCGGTCTGCTGGCGGCTTCCGGTCTTGTCCTGATGACGCTGTTTGCTGCGCTGATGATGGACAATCACTCCGCCGTCTTTGCAGTATGCGGCATGCTGGGCGCGTTCCTGTTGATACGTGTCCTGCCCAAAACCGGCTTTCGATGGCTGTTCGGCCTGATCGCGGGTCATATTGCGGCGGCCCCGTTTATGGTCAGCCTTTTCATCCGCCTGATGGCCGGACTTGATGGCGTTCTGCCGCCTTCCTTCAGATCACGCTTCTGGTCATGGGAAGTCGTGATGAGCCGCATCGGTGAAACGCCGTATACCGGGCACGGCCTGATGGCGACGCGCACCTGGCGCGACACCTATGCAGACTATCCTGCCTGGGCCGCGCAGCTTCCGGAGTTCTGGAAACAATACCCTGTGGTGCCCGGCCACCCGCATAACATGCCTCTGCAGATATGGGCTGAAACCGGCTTCATCGGCGCCATGCTTGCAGCGTTCGCAATCACGGTGATCGGTTTCCGGCTCCCGCGACCGGCTGAGCTGCGCCCGGAAATCCGGTTCGCCATCGCTGGGATGGCAGGCGCTGTCTTCAGTATCTTCAACTTTTCCTACAGCGTCTGGAACGAGGCATTCTGGTCCGGGCTAGCCTTGGCTGTCGCGATGCTGATCCTCCTGCACCGCAGTGGAAAGGCGGGCGGGCCGGCATGACCGAGCAGGTCGCCGCGCTGGTCGTGACGTATCACACCGGTCCGCGGCTCAGTGAATGCCTGTATGCCCTCAAGGCCGATCCGGCGATCTCGGAGATCGTGATCGTGGACAACGGCAATCCGGCGGGAGTCAGGGATTGGCTCAAGGGTTTTGTGGCCGCTTGCGCCGGACGGGCAAAGCTGATCGCGCTGGACAATCCCGGCTTTGGCGCAGCGGTCAATCGTGCGTCCAGGGAAACGGCGGCCGGGATGCTGCTGGTGATCAATCCGGACTGTGTGATCCGCCGCAGATCGGTTGAGCAGTTGGCCGCCGCCCTTGACGGGGCTCCGGTGCCAGCGATTGCTGGCGGACGTATCTTCGGCATCGATGGCCGGGAGCAGCGGGGTGCCCGCCGCAATACGCTTACTCTGGCGGTGGCCCTGGGCGTTTCGCGCTGGGTGCTCGATAGTGAACCTGCACCTTCTGCACCGGTCCGCGTGGGCGCGATTTCCGGCGCGTTCTTCATGATCCGGCGCGCCGATTTCGTTCAGCTGGGCGGATTTGATGAGGGGTATTTCCTGCATGTGGAAGATGTGGACCTTTGCCGCCGTGCCATTGAAGCGGGCGGCGCGGTCATCTACCAGCCATGTGCGGGCGCGCTGCACTACACGTCCACTTCAGACGTGCCCTCGGCGAGGGTTCAGTCGCATAAGGCAAGAAGCCTGGCGCGATACTTCCGGAAGTTTGCGCGAGGGCCGTTCGAGCGCTTGCTTGTGGAACTGGCAGTTCCGTTCATCCGGCTGGCCCTTTGGCTGCGGCGCTGACCCGCCGGCCAAGAAAAAACCCCGGCCTGAGCCGGGGTTTCTCACGCAACACATCGCGCAGGCAGATTGCCTTACACGAAGCCTTTGAACTTGTCCTTGAAGCGCGAAACGCGGCCGCCGCGGTCCAGGGACTTGCCCTCGCCGCCGGTCCAGGCCGGGTGCACTTTGGGGTCGATGTCGAGGACCATGCGGTCACCCTCTTTGCCCCAGGTGGAGCGGGTCTGGTACTCGGTGCCATCTGTCATCACCACGGTGATGAAGTGATAGTCGGGATGCCCTTCTTTTTTCATGGCCTGGGCCTCTCTCTCATAAACGGTTCGCAACGGGTTGACGCAGCTGGGTGCGCTGGCATGTCTCAGCCGGAATTAGAAGTGGGCCGTATAAGGGAAAGGTTTGGCGCCCGCAAGAGGTGCTGACAGGGATTCGGCGCCCGCCGGTCCAAAAGGGAGAAACGACAGGCCAATGGCCGATTCCAGCCCAACCATCGTGGACGATCGGCGCACAGCCCTGCCCGAAGGCGGGGAAGCAATCGGCCGTCCACGGGGGCGCAGCCTGAAGCCGCTGGCCCTGCTCTGGCCCTATGCACGCCGCCACTGGATCACGGTGACAGTTGCGCTGGTCTTCCTGCTGGCTGCAGCGGCCCTGAGCCTTGCCATCCCGATGCTGCTTGGTCGGGCGGCCGATGCCGGCCAGCGGGCAGGGGCTGATCCGGCGCTGCTCAAGGCGTTGATCGACCAGGCCTTCCTCTGGGTCTTTGCGGCCGCGGTGGGTTCGGGCGTTCTGGGCGCCATCCGCTTCTATTTCGTTTCGCGCTTTGGCGAGCGGATTGCCGCGGACCTTCGCCGTGATCTTTATGCTCATCTGCTGCGCCTTTCCCCAGCCTATCACGCCAAGATGCGGTCGGGCGAAGCGGTTTCGCGGCTGACGGCGGACATTACGCTGCTGGAGACGTTCCTTGGCTCGTCGGCCTCGCTGGCGGCGCGCACCTTGATGACGACGACCGGGGCGCTGGCCTTGATGCTGGCGGTCAACTGGCAGCTGGGGCTGACACTGCTCGCGATGCTGCCGGTGGCGATCCTGCCGATCATGATCATCGGGCGGACAATCCGGAAGATGTCTAACGAGGCCCAGTCACGCCTGGCGGACGCGGGCGCAGAAGCGGCCGAGACGCTCGACTCGATCGAACTCGTACAGGCCTATGGCCGCGAAGGCGGCCAGCTCTCAACCTTCCAGCGGGCGATCGAGGCGACCTTTGCCGCCGCCATGCGTCGCACGGGTGCGCGCGCGATCATGATCGTGCTGGTGTCGGTACTCCTTTTCGGCGGCTTTACCGGGGTGCTCTGGATGGGCGCGCGGGCCGTGGCGAGCGGGGAGATGAGTTTTGGCGACCTGGCGACGATGGTGATGTATGCCGCTTTTGCAGGCTCGGGCCTTGGCATGCTGGCGGAAGTCTATGGCGAAGTGATGCGGGCGGCCGGCGCGGCGGACCGGGCGGCGGAAGTCCTCCGCGCGGTGCCGGAAATTTCGGCGCCTTCCAGCCCAAAGGCGATGCCTGAAAAAGGGCAGGGCGCGCTCAGCTTTGACAAGGTCACGTTCCGGTATGGTGAAGGCTCTGCGTCTGCGCTGGAGGAGTTCTCCCTCACTGTGAAGCCTGGAGAATTCGTGGCGCTCGTTGGCCCAAGCGGTGCGGGAAAAACGACGGTTTTCCGGCTGGCGCTTCGCCTGTTTGATCCGCAAACGGGTGAAATAAAGCTCGACGGGGTCTCTTCGACCGAGGCCGATCCGCGCGACTGGCGGCGCTGCTTTGCCTACGCGCCACAGGAGTCGGCGTTGTTTACAGGCACGGCGGCCGACAACATCCGGTTTGGCGACGAAGGGGCGGATAATGCTCTGCTGGAGCAGGCGGCCCGGATGGCTGAGGCGATGGGCTTTCTGGACGAGAAGGAAGGCCTTGCGACCGAGCTTGGCCAGAAGGGGCGCAGCCTTTCAGGCGGCCAGCGCCAGCGGATTGCGCTGGCCCGCGCGCTGGTGCGCAATGCGCCGGTGCTGCTGCTGGACGAGGCGACCTCGGCGCTCGATTCCGAAAGTGAAGCGGCTGTGCGCCGGGCGATCGAAAATGCGGCCACCGGCCGCACGACGCTGGTGATTGCCCACCGCCTCTCCACCGTGCGCCGGGCCGACCGCATCCTCGTGATGGACCATGGCCGCATCGTCGAAGAAGGCACGCATGACAGCCTGGTGACCAAAGGCGGGCTTTATGCGCGCCTGGCAGAACTTCAGTTCACGGAGCGCTAAGGCGTCAGGCCTTCAGACTTTTTCCGGTCCCGCTTGATGGCGCCATCAAGCGAGAAGGAGAAAGCCAGCGACAAGATCAGCGGCACCCAGATCGGGAGGGTTCCAAGGCCGGGCGCCTCCAGCGCCGCAGCCAGATGATCATCCACGCACCACCATAAAAGCCAGAGCCACATATGAGCCTCCTTTGAGTTTGAGGGAGTGAGTTTAATCTGCGGGGGAGCGGAGGGATATGGGGGTGATTGCGATGGTTTGCCCTTAAGCAGCACCCCTTTCCTCCCCTGCGAAACGGGGGAGGTGGCAGACGGCGTCAACCAGCTGACGGAGGGGGGGCTTGGGCGTTGATTCCTGCTCAGGCCTGCGGCCTTGCTTTTTCGTCGAGCCGGCAGAGGAGCGCGTCGGTCCACGGCGCGAGACGTTTCAGGATGCTGGCGGGAACGGGGAAGTCCTTCAGCTTAGAGCGGGCATGACGGCGCAGGAGGCGCGCGAGGCGCGGAGCGTGTTTTTTCCTGATGGTTGAGGACGAGGGCGAGACGCCGGGCGGCTTCCATCATCAGGGCCCATTGGACGAAGGGGGTATCCAAGCCGTTGCTGTTTGAGGCGCGCTTGAGGGTGTCCATGAGTTCGGTGAGGCGGAAGAGCGTGTCGCGGCGACCCTGTCGAACTTGTGGGGGACCACGCCGCGCAGGAAGACGCGCAGCGCACCGAGGAAGGCGGCGATGCGGGTCCAGAGTTCCGGGCGGGGCGCGGTGATGTCCATGCGCTGAAGATGGGGCGTGGTTGAGTGGGGAGGATAAGGTGCCTTAAGAATTTTCGTCCGCCTTCCCGGTTTTGCCGCAGGCGAAGACCGGGAGCCAGGGAGGGCTTAGTACTGCTTGGCTTTCTGGGTCCCGGATATTTGCTCTCGCAAATTCCGGGATGACACGTTTAGGGGGTGTGCAGAGGTAGGATAGGGGCGCGGTTGTCCACGCTGTAGCCGCCCTCACTTCCCATCTCTGCGCGATGGGCTCCTCCTCTCCCAGAGGGAGAGGGGTTCAGCGTTGCGTTTGGATGAAGCGCAGCGGATTACTCGGCGGCTTGCAGGGCAGGTTTTGCGGCGGCCTTCGTGGATGGGATGTGGAACTGCATGACGCCGTCTTCGATGGGCAGCTCGCGCAGGTTTTTCCGGTCGGTGAAATAGCTCTGGTGGAGCTTCCAGGGGGGCTCTGTATGCTGGCGGGGGAACTGGTCCATCACGCGCTGGAAATAGCCCGAGGAGAAATCGACGAAGGGTTCGGTCTCGTTCGGGAAGGCGGCGAGATAGGGCATGGCAGAGGTTGCGCCTTTCTCGTCCATCAGGTTGATCAGACGGCTGACATATTCGCTCGTAAGGTCGGCTTTCAGCGTCCAGGAGGCGTTGGTGTAGCCGAAGGTGACCGCGAGGTTTGGCACGTTCGAGAGCATCACGCCTTTATAGTTCAGCAGGTGGCCCGGATCGACCTTCGCCCCGTCGAGCGAGACGGAGACACCGTTCATGAATACGAGGTTAAGGCCGGTGGCGGTGACGATGATGTCGGCTTCCAGTTCCTTGCCGGATTTCAGCAGGATGCCTTTTTCGGTGAATCGGTCGATATGGTCGGTCTCGACGCTGGCCTTGCCTGACTTCAGGGAGTTGAACAGATCAGAGTCCGGCACAAGGCAGAGGCGCTGTTCCCACGGATTGTAGGAGGGGGTGAAGTGTTTCTCCACGTCATAATCCGGGCCGAGCTGCTCGCGCACCATGCCGAGCAGGCGCTCGCGCGCCTTGGCTGGGTTCTTGCGTGTCTGGCGGAAGAAGAACTGCTGGAAGGCAACGTTCCGCCAGCGGATGAGGTTATAGGCCCACTGATCGGGCAGAACCTTACGCAGGAAATTGGCAAAGCCGTCCACCGACGGGCGCGAGACCACATAGGTGGGCGAGCGTTGCAGCATGGTGACATGGCCGGCCTTGTCCGCCATCGAGGGTACCAGCGTCATGGCGGTGGCGCCAGAGCCGATTACAACGACCTTCTTGCCGGCATAATCGAGATCTTCCGGCCATTTCTGGGGATGAAGGATCTGTCCACGGAAGGAATCCTCACCCGGAAAGTCCGGACGGTAGCCTTTGTCATAGCTGTAATAGCCCCCGCACATGAAGAGGAAGCGGCAGGTGGTTTTCTCCTGCGCGCCGGTGACCGTGTTCTCGCTCGTGACGGTCCAGGCCTGGTCGGCGCCCGACCAGTTGGCGGCGACGATCTTTGTGTCGAAGGAGATGTGCTTGCGGACGCCGTATTCGTTGGCGGTGTCGTTGACATATTTACGGATGGAGGGGCCGTCGGCGATGGCCTTGGCGTCCGTCCAGGGTTTGAAATTGTAGCCCAGCGTGTGCATGTCCGAATCCGAGCGGATGCCGGGATAGCGGAAGAGATCCCATGTGCCGCCGATGGCGCTGCGCGCTTCATAGATGCGGTAGCGTTTGGACGGGCAATGCTTGCCGAGATGGACGGCGGCGCCAATGCCCGAAAGGCCGGCGCCGATGATGAGGATGTCTGTGTCGAGCTGGGTCATGTCCCCAGATTACGCGATTTTGCCGGGAAAGAAATACGTGACGCGAGCGTCACGTAAATTTAATTGGCAGAAGGCATGTCAATAACGGGTCGAAAATTCCAATTGATTTAAGTTAGACTTAAAACTATTTAGGTTTTAATTTGAACAGTTGGAGGTGCTCATGCGCTTGTCTCCGGAATTGCGTGGCCATATCGGTCTTGGAATCAAGATTCTTGTCGGTGTGCTGGCGCTGGCATTGATCGGGGAGAAGTCCGGCCAGCTTGAGCATCTGGATTTCACCGTTGGGGATGCCTGGGCCAACGTCCGGGTGATTTTTGCCTTCTGGCTCACGATCCTGGCGCCGGGCTTTTATCTGTGTGCGCTCTGGGCGCTGGGGGCGTTCTTCACAAAGTCCAGGTCGGATCATGAGTTCGGCCCGGCAATGGTGAAAAGCCTCCGCGAGACCGGCCAGGACCTGCTGATCGGCGCGGCGGCGGCCATCCTAGTCGAACCGGTTTTCTCGGTCTGGCTGATCGAGGGTTTTCGCGGGGTGCGGGTGTCGCTTGAAATCGAGGATGTCACCATTGCCTTCATCGGGGCTGCGATCTTCCTGCTCGCGGAGACGGGCAAGCGCCTGCGGGTCGAGCTGGAGCAGTTCGTCTGATGCCGGTGAAGGTCACCATTGATGTCATGCTGACGCGCAAGAAGCTGACGGCGCGGGATGTTGCCGCCCGCATCGGCCTGAGCGAAACCCAGATGTCGCTCTTGCGGACGGGCAAGATAAAGGGGATGCGCTTCGATACGCTGGCGCGGCTCTGCTATGTGCTCGACTGCAAGCCGGGTGAGCTGATCGATTATGACCGCGACGCAGCAGACCTCACCGCGCCGGGCGAAGCGGACGTCTAGACTTTCGCAGCCCGGCCGAAGGAAGCGGCGTGGCGCAGCTGTTCCATCACGCCCGGGACGATGTCTTCATTGCCGGCGAGGATGTTGCCGGTTTTCATGACGTCGCCGCCCTCGATTTCCTCGATGATGCCGCCTGCTTCGCGCACCAGGACCATGCCGGCCGCAATGTCCCAGGGCTTGAGGCCGCGTTCCCAGAAGGCGTCAAACCGGCCGGCGGCGACCCAGGCGAGGTCGAGCGCGGCCGAGCCATAGCGGCGGATGCCGGCAGTGGCAGGCGTCATTGCGGCCATCTCGCGGGCGAAGGTGATGTGGCTTTCCTCGCTCTTGCCCATCCAGGGCGTGCCGGTGGCGACAACGGCTTCGCCGAGCTTCTTGCGGACGGCGACACGCAGCTTGCGCTGGTCGAGCCATGCGCCGCGGCCGACCTCGGCCCAGAAGAGCTCGTTCTTGGCAACATCGAACACGACGCCGGCGAAGGGTTTGCCATCGCGCTCGAGGCCGATGGAGACGGCGTAATGGGGCTGGCCGTGCATGAAGTTCAGCGTGCCGTCGAGCGGATCGACGACGAAGCGGTTGGATTTGTCGGTGCCTTCGACGATGCCGCGCTCTTCCATCAGGAAGCCATAGCCGGGGCGGGCCTTGGTGAGGCTGGCATGGATGATCTCTTCGGCGCGCATGTCGGCGCTGGTCACGAAGTCTGCCGGGCCTTTGCGGGAGACCTGGAGGTTTTCAACCTCGCCGAAATCACGCGCGAGGCTGCGGCCTGCGGCGAGGGCGGCGGCGATCATCACGGCACCAACAGGGGAAGGTTTCGACATGGGAACGTCTCGTTTGGGCGCATTTATGGCGGGACCCGGCGGCGTAAGCCTTTGACTGCGCAC
This sequence comes from Hyphomonas sp., assembly GCF_018402285.1. GTDB lineage: Bacteria > Pseudomonadota > Alphaproteobacteria > Caulobacterales > Hyphomonadaceae > Hyphomonas. The sequence continues at coordinate 568,262 of NZ_JAGYJH010000003.1, forward strand.
GGTCAAGGCGCCGAAGTGTTAATGGCGCTTTTGGTTGTCGAGGAGGTTGCCGCGAGCGTCAACTGCCGCCAAACTCGCCCCACACGAGCAATGGACGGCTGAAGATCGTGCTGAACCAACTAGTCTCCTTCGATAAGCTGATCGGGACCAAGCTGATCACGATCCTTTACTATTTCGGGCTGATCGGCATCGCGCTGGGCCTGATTGCAGGCGTTCTGTCTGGCGTCGGCACGATGGTGAGCTTCGGGTTTTTTTCCGGGCTATCGGGCTGGTGATAGCCTCGGCCATGGGGGCCGCGATCGGCCTCTTGGTCTGGAGGTTCATCTGCGAGTTCTATCTGCTGTTCTTCCGTACGGCGGATGACCTGCGGGAGATCAAGCTCAACAAGTTGGGCCAGCCGCCCGCTTCGGAGTTCTGATTGCGCGCCTTCAGGAGAGGTCATCGAAGAGAGCGTTGAAGGCCCTGACCGCTGCGGCAGGGCCTTCTTCATATGCCCAGACGCCGCTGGAAACAGCGAGGAAATCGGCCCCGGCGGTGACCAGCGGGGCGGCGTTGGAGACGGTGATGCCGCCGATGGCGAGGCAGGGGACCAGCATGGCCGCCTGCCAGACTTCCAGGAGTTCGAACTCGGCCGGAACCGTGCCTTCCTTTGTGGTTGTCGGATAGAAAGCGCCGAAGGCGACATAGTCGGCCCCGTCTTCGCCTGCCTGCATGGCGCGGTGGTAGGAGTTCTTGGCGGTGGCGCCGATGATCGCGTCAGGCCCCAGAAGGGCGCGGGCAGTCTTCACCGGCATGTCGGACCAGCCCAAATGGACACCGTCTGCGGCAAGCTCCCGGGCCAGTTCGGCAGAATCGTTGATCAGCACGGCGACGCCAGCTTCCTGGGCCATGGCGGTCACGGCGGCGCTGAGCTCCTGCGTTGCCTGCATATCTATCATGCCGTCTGCGCCCTTCGAGGCGCAGCTGCAGGGATGCGACATCGCCCGCGTGGAGGACGTTTTCCAGCGATTTCCGGAAGGCCTGCACATCGGCGATCTGCGGCGGGGTGATGAGGTAAAGGCGGGTGCGCGGGCGCGGCGGGGCTTTGTCAGTCATGTCTGCAGCCTCTGCGGCGCCCGGCGCAGGAAGTCAACGTAAGGCGTGTCTCTGGTCAAATGGAAGCAAAGTTCTGTATTGGAACTTTAATTGAGAGACCCGATCGTCATGTCCAGGAAACTGGCCGTCCGCCTGTTCCAGCCCCTCTTCGGGCTGTTCATGGCGTCTTTCATGAGTTTCCTGATGTGGGGGGATCACGGCGATCAATGTCGGCATGCCGCCGGATTTCGTCAGCCGGTGGATGCATTCCTGGGAGCTCGCCTTCCTGCTGGCCTATCCGGCGATCCTGGTCGTGGCGCCGCTGGCGCGGCGGCTGGCGCTGAAGTTCGTCGAGTCGCCCTTTGCGCCTTCCGCGCCCGTGGCCGGGACGAAGGGCTAGTCCTTCTTTTTCAGGATGCGTTTCGTGCTGGCGGGGTTTTTAGCGAGCGCCGCGCCCCTGCGCATGGGGCGGGGCTCCAGCTCGCCCCGGCAGTTGGGGCAGGCCCCGTCGAGGTCACCATCTGCGCAGTCATCGCAGAAGGTGCACTCGAAAGAGCAGATGAATGCGCCCGGCTGGTCCGGCGGAAGGTCCCGGTCGCAGCATTCGCAGTTGGGGCGCATTTCCAGCATGGGCAGGGCCTTCAGAAATCGAACAGATCGCTCAGGAAGCTCTCGCGCTTGTAGCGTTTTCCCCGGCGGTGTTTCCAGTCGTCATCGTCATCATCGTCGCGGCCCCGGAAGCGGTCTTCATCGCGGAAGTGTTCCGGGCGGTGGGCTTCAGGCTGGGGCGCTGCCGGGGCAGGGATGACGGTAGCGGCCCGGTCAATAATCTTGTCGAGTTCGCCCCGGTCGAGCCAGACACCCCGGCATTTGGGGCAATAGTCGATTTCGACGCCGGAGCGCTCCGCAATCACAAGGGTTTCGTTGTCGACGGGGCATTTCACGGCGTTAGTCCTCCAAAACAAAGAAGCGCAGCAGAGGCCTGCTGCGCTTCCTGAAATGGGGGCTGTTGCGCCAGCCTCAATAGGCGGGCCCTGCGGCAAACGGATCAGCCCGCTTTGGAGGCTTCGCAGATGCAGTCGATTGTTTCGCCGAGGACGGCGTCAAAATCAGCGTCTGCCTGCTTGGCCGACAGGCCCTCTGTCAGCGCGCGCGAGAAGGAGGCGATGATGCCGGTATTCTCCGAAAGCCGGCGGTTGGCTTCCTCGCGGCGGTAGCCGCCCGAAAGGGCAACGACGCGCATGACGCGCGGATGGTCGACCAGCGGCTTGTAATGGTTGGCCTTCTCCGGCAGCGACAGTTTCAGCATCACCTGCTTGTCGGCGCCGAGGGCGTTCAGTTGTTTCAGAATCTCGGCGAGGAGGATTTCTTCAGCCTCTGCCTTGTCGGCAATGGTGATCGTCACTTCCGGCTCGATGATCGGCATCAGGCCATGGCCGAGGATCTGGCGGCCGACATCAAACTGCTGGGCGACGACGGCGGCGATGCCTTCGCGGTTTGCCGCATTGATGACCGAGCGCATCTTGGTGCCGAAGATGCCCTTCGCGACAGCGCGTTCCAGCAGCGCGTCCAGCTCAGGCATCGGCTTCATCATCTGAACGCCGTTGGCTTCATCGGCGAGGCCCTTGTCGACCTTCAGGAAAGGAACGACCTGACGCTTCGTCCAGAGATATTCTGCGGTCGGAATGCCGTCAATGTCGGCTTCCATGGTGCGCTCGAAGAGGATGGCCCCGACAACCTTCTCGCCGGTGAAGGAAGAAGATTTGATGATCCGGGCACGCATCTCGTGGATGAGGGCGTACATTTCCTCATCATTGCTGTAGGCGCTTTCCTCGATGCCATAGAGGCGCAGGGCCTTGGGGGTCGAGCCGCCGGACTGGTCGAGGGCGGCGATGAAGCCAGCCTTTTCCGCCACCTGCCTGGCCATCTCGAGATTAACCGCATTCTTCACTGCCGAATCCACACTCATTAACTCACCTCTCCATTGGCCTGTCCCGGGCCTTACGCCTCTGCCCTGCGCGCCGGTTGAAAGGGCCAGAGGCTGGTTCTGCCGCGCTTTGAAACACTCAAGCGGGCGGAATTATGACTCTGTCCCAAAACCGGCAGCTGCCCCGCAGCCAGCCTTCATACCTGCCGTATATTCAAGCGGCGTGCCGGAAAAGCCTGACAACGCTGCCATAGCCGACATGGATGACAGTACGCCTGGAATAGGCGCGCAGAAGCGCGCCTGTCCACCAGCGGAAGACTTTATCGGGCTTGAAATCGTCCTGCCGCCGGGCAGGGGGCTTTACTGCAGCAGCGCCTGAACGCCGGGCAGGTCCTTGCCTTCCATCCATTCAAGGAAAGCGCCGCCTGCCGTGGAGATGAAGGTGAAATCGCCTGCGACGCCCGCATGGTTGAGCGCGGCCACTGTGTCGCCGCCGCCGGCGACAGCCACCAGCGTGCCGGATTTGGCAAGCTTTGCGGCCGCCTCGGCCACTTTCATTGTGGCGGTATCGAAGGGCGTCATCTCGAACGCGCCCAGCGGGCCGTTCCAGATCACGGTCTTTGCGCGGCCGAGCGCGCCCGCCAGATGCACGATTGTCATCATTCCGGCGTCCAGCACCATTTCGTCGGCGCCAATTTCATTGAGGCCGCAGGTGCGGTTTTCGGCGTTCGCCTTGAACTCCTTTGCTACGACCACGTCCTTGGGCAGGAGGATCTCGCAGCCAGCTTCCTTGGCCGCGGTCTGGATCTCGCGGACAGTCGGGGCAAGATCATGCTCGCAGAGCGACTTGCCGACATTGACCCCGTCTGCAGCGAGGAAGGTGTTGGCCATGCCCCCGCCGATGGCGAGCATGTCGACCTTGGAAACAAGGTTCTTCAGGAGGTCGATCTTGGAAGAGACCTTTGCCCCGCCGACAATCGCCATCACAGGACGCTCGGGCGCGCCGAGGGCTTTGTCGAGCGCGTCGAGTTCAGCTTCCATAGTCACGCCGGCATAGGCAGGCAGCAGCTCTGCAAGCACGGCGGTCGATACATGCCGGCGATGGGCGGCGGAGAACGCGTCGTTGACATAGAGATCGCCGAGGGCGGCGATTTCCTTTGCCAGTTCCATGTCGCCCTTTTCCTCGCCCTTGCAGAAGCGGGTGTTCTCCAGGAGGATCACGCCTGCGGGCGGAAGCTCGGCAATGGCCTGCTTTACGTGATCGCCCTTGCAGTCAGCGATGAAGCTGACCGTGCCGCCGAGCACCCTGGCGAAAGCGCTCGCGATCGGGGCAAGGCTCATCTCGGCGACGCGCTCGCCGTTCGGGCGGCCAAAGTGAGCGAGGAGGGCAACCTTGGCACCGGCGGTGCGCAGGGACTGGACCGTATCGACTGCGGCGCGCAGGCGCGTATCATCCGTGACCAGACCATTTTCCATTGGTACGTTGAAGTCGACGCGGACGAGCGCGACCTTGCCGGCAAGGTTGCCTGCATCGGGGATGCGTTTGAAGGAAGGCATGGCGTGTCTCCGATCACCCCCGCCAGGGCGGTGGGCTCGTGAAGGGTTGCATGCCGCCCTGGGTCTCCGCCTTCGCAGGAGCGAGCGGCGCGGAAAGGGCTTAGATCAGCTTGGCCATCGCGATGGCGGTGTCAGCCATGCGGGTGGAGAAGCCCCACTCATTGTCATACCAGGTCATGATCGAGACAAAGGTGCCGTCCATTACTTTGGTCTGGTCAAGGTGGAAGATCGAGGAACGGTCGTCATGGATGAAGTCCGACGAGACGTTCGGAACGTCCGTATAGCCAAGGATGCCCTTGAGAGGGCCGGCATCAGCGGCGGCCTTGATGGCGGCGTTGATCTCTTCCGGAGTCGTGGCTTTCCTGGCGACGAATTTCAGGTCGACGACCGAGACGTTGGGCGTCGGCACGCGCACCGAGATACCGTCGAGCTTGCCTTTCAGTTCCGGCAGCACGAGGCCGACGGCCTTGGCGGCGCCGGTCGAGGTCGGGATCATCGAGAGGGACGCGGCGCGGGCGCGGTACAGGTCCTTGTGCATCTGGTCGAGCGAGGGCTGGTCGTTCGTGTACGAATGGATCGTCGTCATCATGCCTTTTTCGATGCCGACGGCCTTGTTCAGAACCTGGGCGACCGGGGCGAGGCAGTTGGTGGTGCAAGAGGCGTTGGAGACGACCATGTGCTCTTTCTTGAGCTTGTCGTGGTTGACGCCGTAGACGACGGTGAGGTCCGCGCCGTCTGCCGGGGCGGAGACGAGCACGCGCTTGGCGCCGGCCGCGAGGTGGGCCTCGGCCTTTTCCTTCGAAGTGAAGATGCCGGTGCATTCCATCGCGATGTCAACGTCGAGCTCGCGGTGGGGCAGGTCCTTGGGGTCGCGGATCGCAGTCACCAGGATCGGCTTGCCGTTGATGACGATCTTGTCACCGTCGACCTTCACATCCGCCGGGAAGCGGCCGTGAACGGAGTCGAAACGCAGGAGGTGGGCGTTGGTCTCAACCGGTCCCAGATCGTTGATGGCAACCACCTCGATGTCGGTGCGGCCATGCTCGATGATCGACCGCAGAACCAGGCGGCCGATGCGGCCGAATCCGTTGATGGCAACACGAACGGTCATCTTTATTTCTCCTCATGGGCGTACGAATTCACAGGGTTGCGCCCCTTTAAATGGGTGTGCTTGCCCCGTCCACCCCACACTTTGTAGCGCTGCGCTGCGAAAAGGGACAAACGGGAATTGCCGCCTTGCCGCTTGCAAGCTGCGTGCTAGTCCGGAGGGGAGACAAGACGGCGCCTGACGCTGCGCGGAGGACAACGATGACAGAGGCATCCCTGCCGGGTGCGAAAACCACCCGGCCAGCCATCGTCTGGATTCTGTTCACGGTGCTGACGGTGATCTGGGCGGGCGCCTATGGCCTCACCCGGGTGGCCGTGGGCAAGGACACCGCCGACGGCCTGCCGCCCGAATGGGTGCTGCCCGCGCGCCTGACCGGCGGGGCCATAGTGCTGCTGACGCTGATGCTGGCGATGGGCAAGCGCCTGCCGCCTTTCTCCGACCGGCGGCGCTGGGGCGTGCTGTCGGCTATGGGGGTGGTTGGCTCGCTGATCCCGTTCTTCCTAATCACGGTGGCCCAGCAGACGGTCAATTCGAGCCTGGCGGCGCTGTATACGGCGGCCGCGCCGGTGTTTGTGGTGCTGGGGGCCACGTTGCTGTTTGCCGATGAGCGCATGACCCGCAATACCGGCTTTGGCATCCTGCTCGGCTTTGCGGGCGTGGTGGCGCTCTTCGGGCCCGACGCGATTGCCCATTTCGGCTCGGCCAGCGTAACGGCGCAGATGCTGCTCCTCCTGGCGACCCTCGCCTTTTCGGCCAGCACGTTGATCGCCCGGGCGGCCCCGCCGATGGAGGCGATCCCAATGGCTGCTGGCTTCATCTCGATCTCGGCGGTGCTCTCCTGGCCGCTGGCGTTGACGGTGACGCCGTCAGAGGTCCGCGCAGACTGGTATCACTGGGCGGCTGTGGCCGCGCTCGGCCTTGGCCCCTCGGGCATCGCGCAGGCCATCTATATGGCGCTGATCGCGCGGGCCGGGGCGACCTTCCAGTCGCTGACGGGCTATTCGGTGCCGGTGGCAGGCGCGGTGTTCGGCTGGGTGTTCTTCCGGGAGACCCAAAGCTGGAACGCGGCGCTGGCCTTTACGCTGATCCTTGGCGGGGTCTGGCTCGCCAAACAAGGGGGAAAAGGCCGGTCTGGATAGGGGACTTATCCACGGGATATTAGATCAACCCTGAGGGGAATTTTCCGGCGGCAAAACGCGCTGAAGAACTCCAAGAAATTCCAACGGCGGCCCGGAAAACTCCAACGGGAAGGGCAAAAACTCCAACGACGGGTACGGCAAAACGCCGAACACGACGCCCAAATGAAAAGCGCCCCGCCTTGGGAGCGGGGCGCTTGAGAGCTGTTGAGGGCCGATCAGGCTTTCTGGGTTTCGATGGCTCCGTGGCAGTGTTTGTATTTCTTGCCCGACCCGCAGGGGCAGGCGGAGTTGCGCGGGGTGTTGGACCAGTCGTCCTCGGCCTGATGCAGGGCCGGGCCGGGCGGGGCTGCGGTATCGTCCGGGTTCATCTCGTTGACGCCGGTATCGGGATCGAGCTTGGTTTCGCGGACCTGTTCAGGCGGCTGGGGCCGCGGGGGCGGGGCCACCGGCTGGGGCTGCTGCGCCGGGGCCTGCTGCACGCGGATGTGCATCAGCGAGCGGGTGACGGTGGCGCGCAGCTCTCCGAGGAGGCTGTCGAACAGGTTGAAGGCTTCGCGCTTGAACTCGTTGAGCGGATCACGCTGGCCATAAGAGCGCAGGTGGATGACCGAGCGCAGCTGGTCGATCTGCTGAAGGTGTTCGCGCCAGCGCAGGTCGAGCACCTGAAGCAGGAACTGCTTCTCGATGCGGCGCATCTGCTGGTCGCCGACAAGACGGGTAAGTTCCGCATAATGGGCTTCGACAGCCTGACGCACGCGCCCGGCGATCTCTTCGTTCGCCACGCCCTCTTCGGCTGCCCAGTCGCGGACAGGAAGATCAAGGGCAAGGTCGGTCTTCAAGCTGTCCTCAAGCCCGGCGATGTCCCACTGTTCCGCATACGCCTTTTCCGGCATTGTGCGGGCAACGAGCGCATCGATCACGTTTTCGCGCATGTCTTGGATCACGTCGGAGACATCATCAGAGCGCAGGAATTCCATGCGCTGCTCGAAGATGGCCTTGCGCTGGTCGTTGATGACGTCGTCATATTTGAGGACGTTCTTGCGGATCTCGAAGTTGCGTTCCTCGATCTTCTTCTGCGAGGTTTCCATCGCCTTGTTCATCCAGGGATGGGTGATGCCCTCATCTTCCTTGATGCCGAGGCGGCGCATGACGGCGTCCATGCGGTCGGCCGCAAAGATGCGCATCAGGTCGTCTTCGATCGAGATGTAGAATTTCGACTTGCCGGGGTCGCCCTGACGGCCCGTACGGCCGCGCAGCTGGTTGTCGATGCGGCGGCTTTCGTGGCGCTCGGTACCCAGAACATAGAGGCCGCCAGCGTCGAGCGCCTGCTTCTTCTTGACCTCGATATCGGCGCGGATCTGCGCGCCAAGCAGAGAGATTTCGCCTTCAGACAGGACGCGGCCGAGGGCCTTTTCCTTGGCGGTGCGCTCATTCTCGAGGCGCATGTCATAATTGCCGCCAAGCTGGATGTCAGTGCCGCGGCCGGCCATGTTGGTGGCGACGGTGACAGCGCCGGGCACGCCGGCCTCAGCCACGATGAAGGCTTCCTGCTCGTGATGGCGGGCGTTGAGGACCTTGTGCGGAATGCGCTGGGCGGTGAGCAGGTGGGAGAGAAGTTCGGACTTCTCAATGGAGGCGGTGCCGAGCAGGATCGGCTGGGCCTTGGCATTTGCCGCGCGCACTTCCTTGATGATCTCGTTATACTTGGCCTTGGCGGTACGGTAGACGACATCGTCCTCGTCAAGCCGGCGGACAGGTCTGTTCGTGGGCAGATCAATCACCTCCAGCTTGTAGATGTCGCCAAACTCGGACGCCTCGGTGAGCGCGGTACCGGTCATGCCGGCGAGCTTTTTGTACAGGCGGAAATAATTCTGGAAGGTGATCGAGGCGAGGGTCTGGTTCTCGGGCTTGATGTCGACGCGTTCCTTGGCCTCGATGGCCTGGTGGAGGCCTTCGGATAGGCGGCGGCCTTCCATCATCCGCCCACTGAACTCGTCGATCAGCATGACTTGATCGTCTTTGACGATATAGTCCTTGTCGCGGGCATAGAGCTTGTGGGCGCGCAGGGCCTGGTTCGAGTGGTGGACGAGGGAGATGTTGGATGGCTCCCAGAGCGAGCCTTCCAGCACGCCGGCCTCAATCAGCCATTCTTCCATCTTCTCGCTGCCGGTCTCGGAGAAAACGACCGAGCGCTGTTTCTCGTCGAGCTCGAAGTCGCCTTCTTCAAGGCGCGGGATCAGCGCGTCGACGGCCATGTAAAGCTCGGAGCGGTCGTCCGTCGGGCCGGAGATGATCAGCGGGGTGCGCGCTTCGTCGATCAGGATGGAGTCCACCTCGTCGACGATAGCGTAATGGTGTCCGCGCTGGGCCATTTGGTCGAGCGCGTATTTCATGTTGTCGCGCAGATAGTCGAAGCCGAACTCGTTGTTCGTTCCGTAGGTGATGTCGGCGGCGTAGCCGGCCTTGCGCTGGTCGTCGGAGATGCCGTGGACGATCACGCCGGTGGACATGCCTAGGGCGCCATAGATGCGGCCCATCCATTCGGCGTCGCGGCGCGCGAGATAGTCGTTCACCGTGATGACGTGGACGCCCTTGCCCTCCAAGGCATTGAGATAGGCGGCGAGGGTGGCGACAAGTGTCTTGCCTTCACCGGTGCGCATTTCTGCGATGGCACCGGAATGGAGGATCATGCCGCCCATCAGCTGCACATCGAAATGGCGCATGTTGTTGACGCGCTTGGCGGCTTCCCGGACGACCGCGAAGGCTTCTTCCAGCAGGCTGTCCAGGGTTGCGCCATCAGCGAGGCGTTTGCGGAATTCGGCCGTCTTGCCCTTGAGGGACTGATCGGACAGCGCCTCCATGATCGGCTCAAGCGCGTTGATCCGGTTTACCCGGGCCTGCATCGGCTTGAGTTTGCGATCGTTGACGGTTCCGAAGATCTTGCGGGCTATAGAAAGCATGTAAGCAGCACCAACCAGTTCGGGTAAAAATTTCTAATCCTGCCAGACACCTTACAGGACTTTTCCGGCTTCTCCCACCGCGCCTTTGCCGGACGAAACCACTCGACCAGCGCGCGGGGCAGACTTAAGAACGCCGCCAAGGGGTGTCAATGAGGCGCCTTCAGCCCGGGAGGGAAGCCGATGATCCGCAGGTCTGCTGGTTTTACAGCCTTTTGCGCCGTTGGCGCGCTGCTTCTGCTGGGCGCCTGCTCGAAGGACGGGTTTGAGGTGGACGCGCCCCGGGAGGTCAGCCGCGAAGTGGCCGCAATGGTGAACGGGGAGGCGGTCTATACCGCCGATGTCGAGCTCGAATCGGTGGCGCGCGGGCTGGTGGTCTCCGGCGCCGCGCTGCAGCCGGATGACGAGGCCTACCGGCAGGTACTCGACCAGCTTATCGACCAGAAGCTGATGGCGCAGGAGGCCAAACGCCTTGGCCTGGAGAAGGACCCGGCCGCGATGCGCCGCCTCGAGATGGCGCAGGAGCGCATCATGGGCAATCTGCTGGTGGAGAGTGTCGTTGCCAAGCAGGTGACCGACGAGATGATCGACAAGATGTATGCCGAGCAGGTGCGCCTGCAGCAGGTCAACGACCAGGTGTCGGTGGCCCATATCGTGACAGATACCGAGGAAGAAGCCGAGACGGTGTGGCTGCGCGTGCAAGCGGGCGAGCCGTTCGAGAGCCTTGTGTTCAACCATTCCCAGGACAGCGCCACGCGGATGGAGAACGGGGACCTTGGATATGTGTCGCCCAATGATTTGCCCGACCCCTATCCGGTAGTGATTGCTAACACGGCGGTGGGCGATGTGTCGCCGCCGTTTGAGGCAGAGGGGGGCTGGCGCCTCCTGAAGGTCAAGGACCGGCGCACCGAGCCGCCCAAGACACGCGAAGAGATGCGGCCGGAGATCGCCACCTTCCTGACGCTGAGCGAGGTCAGCCGCATCCTGCGCCGCCTGCGGACCGAGGCGCGCATCGAGGAAGGCGGCGGCCAGTCATTCACCCCGGAAACCCCGACTGAGGGCCCGGCAACACCCCTTACCGGAGACGAATTGTGAATCTAACTCCCTCGCCCTTTACGCCGGCCAGCTTTCCGGTGCTCCCTGACGTGCGCGGCCTGCGGGCGGCTGCCGGCAGTCTTGGTTTCTATGCGCGCCGGGGCATTACGCGGGACGATGTGTTTCTGGCGGTGTTTGATCCGGGCACGACCTGCGCGGGAGTGTACACGCGCTCGCTGACGGCGTCAGCGGATGTGCGCTGGTGCCGGCAGGCGCTGGAGACGGGCGGCGGGAAGGCGGCGGCGCTGGTGGTCAATTCGGGCAACTCCAATGCGTTCACCGGACCGAAGGGCGTGCTCAAGAATGAGGAGACCTTGAAGGCGCTAGTGGAGACGCTGGGGGCAAAGAAGGAGCAGTGCTTCCTCGCGGCGACGGGCGTGATCGGGGAGCCGCTCAGCGATCCGAACTATGTGGGCGCGCTCGTGCCGGAGCTGGCGGGCAGGCTTGGTGCGCCGGACTGGGAGAAGATGGCCAGGGCGTTCATGACGACGGATACCTATCCCAAGGGGGCCGGAACTGTTGCCAGCATTGAGGGCACCGAGGTCCGCTTTGCCGGGATCGCAAAGGGCTCGGGCATGATCGCGCCGAACATGGCGACGATGCTGTCCTACGTGTTCACCGATGCGGCGATTACGCCGGAGCTTTTGCAGGCGGCGCTGAAGCAGGTGGCCGACGAGACATTCAATGCGATCACGGTCGATGGGGATACGTCTACCTCCGACACGCTGATGGTGTTTGCGACCGGGGCGAGTGGCATGGCGCCGGTGACCTCCGAGGAAGACCTTCGGTTCCGGGCATTCACCGCGGCGCTGAAGACAGTCTGCCTCGACCTCGCCATGCAGGTGGTCAAGGACGGGGAGGGGGCGAGCAAGGTCGCGGCGATCACCGTTGAGGATGCGGCGTCGCCCGCCTCCGCGAAGAAGATTGCCTGCGAGATTGCCAATTCGCCGCTGATCAAGACGGCGATGGCGGCGGGCGATGCTAATTGGGGCCGGATCGTCATGGCGGTCGGCAAGGCGTATGAGCCGATAGAGGCCGACCGGCTGGCGATCTGGTTTGATGACGTGCAGGTGGCAAAGGATGGCGCGCGGGCGCCCGACTATGACGAGGCGGCGGCCAGCGCAGTGTTTGCAAAGCCTGAATTTGCGATCCGGGTTTCTGTGGGTTCAGGCAGCGGCCGGGCGACGGTCTGGACCTGCGATCTCACCCACGGATATGTCGATATCAACGGCGCCTACCGGACATGAGCCGCAGGCTGTTGCTGGTCGTGGCGGCGGCGCTGAGGGACGGGCAGGACCGCATCCTCCTGGCCAAGCGCCCGGAAGGCAAACAGCTGGCGGGCCTCTGGGAGTTTCCGGGCGGCAAGGTCGATCCGGGCGAAACACCCGAAGCGGCGCTGGCGCGGGAGCTGCACGAAGAGCTTTCAATCGTGGTTAAGGAAGAGGAACTGAAGCCGCTGACATTTGCGAGCTTCACTTACCCCGACTTTCACCTGTTGATGCCATTATATGGCTGTGAAAGCTGGACCGGGACCATCCATCCGCGCGAGGGGCAAGCCATCGCCTGGGTAGAGCCTGCAAGGCTGCGAGACTATCCTGCGCCACCGGCAGACCTTCCTCTGTTCGACTGGTTGCTGGAGCAAACCCTGGCGGAGCAATGATGGGCCTGTTCAGAAAACGGATGAAGCGTCTGGCGCGCGACGAACGCGGCGCAACCGCGATCGAATACGGCCTGATTGCCGCCCTCATGGTTGTCGGCATCCTCGGCAGTCTCTCTGCGTTTGCGAGCGCCAATGACGACATGTACCAGTATGTCGAGGACAATCTCGTTCAGGTCTGAGCCGGTCTTTTCGGCGCTTCTCAGCTCTTTCCGCCCGTCTCTCCGGCGCGCTTTACCGCGTCCGCCATGCTGGCTTTTGCGCTGCCCGGTTTCAGGGGCTGGGGCTGACCCGGCGCGGGGGCCCAGCCTGACAGATGCAAGATCTCAAACGTTGCCCGCACGCGGCCGTCGGGATCGGAAAACCTCTCCTTGTAGAGCTCTATCGCCCGCGCAAGCACGCCGCGCGGCAGTGGCCGGGCGATACCGCGCGCGAAGGCGGCGCGCTCGCCCATGCCTTTCAGGTCTGCAATCAGGGCTCCGGGCTGGCGGTAGCGCACGGTGACGGTGTCCCGGTCAGCGACAGGCAGGGCAAAGCCTGCCCGCTGAAGCAGCCCCGCCATGTCCCGCAGACCGGGAAGCGGCGAGACGCGGGGGCTGAGGCCGCCGGAGAGCTCGGTTTCAGCTTCGCCCAGAACCTCGCGCAGTTCGGCCAGCGTGCCTGCGCCAAAGAGGGCTCCGAGGAAAAGCCCATCGGGCCTGAGCGCCCGGCGGATCTGGACGAGTGCGCCGGGAAGGTCGTTCACCCAGTGAAGAACGAGCGGCGAGACAATCAGGTCGAACCGTTCCGTTTCAAAGGGCAGGGCCTCGGGATCGGCGAAGACCGCCTCCAGCCCGCGCGCGCGGGCAGCCTCCAGAAAAGCAATCGACGTATCGGCGACGATGGCTGATTTTGCCCGGTTTTGGGTGATAAGGGCCTGCGACAGTCCCCCGCCAGCCCCGCCGAGCTCCAGCATGGCCTCGAAAATGCGGGGGGTATCCGCCACGCGCGTTTCAAGATCGCTCGACACCCGGGCCCGCAGGAAGTCATACTCGTCAAAGCGCCGGGCGAAGGCCTGCCGGCGGGCGATCAGCTTGTCGCGGTCGAATATCTGCGGAGGAGGGGCAGGGGGCATAGACGCTGATATGAAGGCTGGCAGGCGCCGGGCCAAGAGCCTATTCCGCGAGACACGGGATTTCCTGGGGCCGCCGCGCCCGCCGCCAGCTGGTGGAAGCGCGCTATGTTCTGCTGGTCGATCACGTACTGAGACCGGGGCGACGCTGAACGCATACGTGCGCGCCCTGAAACGGGCAGGCGCGCGGCAGATCGACGTGCTGGTGCTGGCGCGCGTTGTCCGCGCTATGGATGTCACCATATAACGCGTTGATGACACTTCGGACCCAGACCGACCGGAAATGTTCAGGTTTTGACGAAAGGATTCCCTCCATGGCGAAGGTTACCATCTATACCCGCCAGTTCTGCCCGTACTGCACCCGCGCTGTGGCGCTGCTCAAGCAAAAGAGCGCCGACTTCAAGGAAATCGACGCTGGCATGGACCCCAAGCTGCGCGAGGAAATGATCCAGCGTTCGAATGGCGGGCGGACGTTCCCGCAGATCTTCGTGGGCGAGAAACACATTGGCGGCTGTGACGACATGGTGGCGCTCGACCGGGCGGGCATGCTCGACCCGATGCTTGCAGGGGCCTGAGGAGGCGTCCGTGATTCTCTACGCGCTCGTCTGCCAGGAGTGTGACCATTCCTTCGAAGGCTGGTTTGCCAGCTCTGAGGCGTTTGATCGGCTGGCCAGGCGAAAGCAGATCGATTGCCCGGAATGCGCGGGGCACAAGGTGTCCAAGCAGATCATGGCGCCGGCCGTGCGCCCGTCTGACAAGGCCCTACCGGGCAAGATGGATGAAGCGGCGGTGATGAAGGAATTCATCCGCCGCGCCCGTGAACATGTGTCCCAGAATTTCGACTATGTCGGCGACGGGTTCGCCGAAGAGGCCCGCGCCATCTATTATGGCGAGCAGGAAGACCGCCCGATCTGGGGCGAGACGACGGCGGAGGAGCGCGAAGCCCTCGCCGAGGAAGGGATTGCGGCCGTGCCACTGCCGGCGCCCTTTGCGCCCAAGCCGCCGAAAACGGCCAAGCGCAAGCCGCCCCTGAACTGAATGCGGGTTGCAATGGCGCCCCCCCCTGCGGCAGTGCGCGCGATTTGACACGCTTGAACGCGGGCGGGGGCTTGGTTAGAACGCGATCCACCAGACTTTCAAAGACGTGGAGAGACCCTCATGGCGAGCCAGGAATATCATCGCGGTGAAATGAACATCCACGACCAGAAATCCACATGGGACGGTTTCATCACCGGCTCCACCTGGGGCTCGTTGATCACCATCATGATCGTTGGCCACGCAACCCTCGCCATCGCCATCGGCCTGCCCTGGGCTGTGTCGCTCGGCCTCATGGCGATCCTCGGCTTTGGCGCCGGCCTGTTCATGAACCTCGGTGGCCGCTGGATGGCGACTGTGGTCGTGATGATCGTGCTCGCCCTGATCGTTCAGGCCTTCATCTGGCTGTTCGGCGTCCTCCTGTAAGGAATTTCGGCGCGCGATTAACGCCGCTGCAAATGCTTCTTGGGCATACCCCTTGAACTTTATCGAAAATCGCTAAAGTTTCTGAGACTGTCCGGTAACAGGAGGCCGCCCTTGCGCGACGCGCCACTTATTCTCACCCATGCCACCAAGCGATTCGGCGGGTTTACAGCTGTCAGTGATCTCTCGTTTGAAGTGCCGGCCGGGCAGATTGTCGGCTTTCTCGGGCCCAACGGGGCGGGCAAGTCGACCAGCCTGCGGATGTCGCTGGGGGTGATGGCACCGGATGAGGGCGAAGTGCGCCTTTTCGGATCGCGGCCGGACCTCAAGAACCTTAAGCGCGTCGGCTTCCTTCCCGAGGAGCGCGGCCTCTACAAGAAGATGACCGCGCGTGACACGATCACCTATTTTGCGCGTCTCAAAGGCATGAGCGCGAGCGATGCACGGGCACGGGCTGACGAGTTACTCGAGACAACGGGCCTCGGCGCGTTCCGCACGACACGGATTTCCAAACTCTCCAAGGGCATGGCGCAGAAGGTGCAGATCCTCTCCACGCTGGCCCATCGCCCGGATTTTCTGATTCTGGATGAGCCGTTCTCTGGGCTTGATCCGATGAACCAGCAGACGTTGGAAGACCTGATCAAGGCCGAGCATGCGCGCGGGGCGACAATCCTCTTCTCCACCCATGTGATGGAACATGCCGAGCGCCTGTGCGACCGGATAGTGATGCTGGCGCGGGGGCGCAAGGTGCTCGATGGCACGCTCGACCAGGCTTATGCCACGTTGGGGCAGGGTGCTCGGATCACGCTGGAGGCGGGGTTTGACCTCGCCGCGGCGCTGGGGCCGAAGGGATTTTCCGTGCACCGCGCCGCCGACAAGGGGCCGGGCGAGGCATGGCGGGTGGATCTTGCGCCCGGGCAGGGACCGCAGGACGCGCTGCGGGCCGTGCTGGAGACCGGCGCGCCGATCATCGGCTTCCAGCCGGAAGAAGCAAGGTTGCGCGATGTGTTCGTGTCGCTGGTGGGGGAGGCAGAAGCGGCCGCGCTTGATGCGCCCGCCGGTGCCGTGGCTAGGGAGACAGTGTGATGCGCAATATCTACCTGATCTTCCGGCGCGACTATCTGGGCTATGTCAAAGCCTGGGGCTTCTGGCTGAGCCTCGCGGCTGTGCCGATCTTCCTGATCATCGGCGCGAGCTTTGGATACTTTGCGGCGACGGCTTCGCCGGTGCGGTATTTTGCGGTGGTGGAGCCTACGCGCGTCTATGCCGAGGCGATCGAGGGCGAGTTCCAGCGGCGCAGTAGCGAGGCGGCCGAAGAGGCGCGCGCACTGGCCGAGCAGATGAACATTCCGCTGGCGCAGGCCGAGGACCAGCTCGGCGAAGCGGCCAGCGGACGGAAGTTCTATGAAGTGCCTGCGCCGGCGCAGACGCTTGAAGAGCTGCGGCCCTGGCTGACGGGGGAGCGTCTGGTAGAGGGCCCTGAGGGGGCAAAGCCGCTGTTTGCAGTGTTCATCCTGTCCGGGGACGGATCACAACTGGAATACTGGAGCGGCGACGTGAATGTCGACACGCTGCGGCGGACGGCGGAAATCGCGATGCGCGATCTCAGCCGGACCGAAGCGCTGGCAGCTTCAGGCCTCGGCGCGGATTTCCTCAAAATGGCCGATGACGCAGCGGTGAAGGTGTCGGCCTTCCGCCTGACGGCGACACAGGCGGGCGAAAGCGGCGCGGAAGTGACGATGGCAGACCGCGCCCCGGCGCTGGTCTCGGCAGCGCTTGCCTATTTCCTTTGGCTGATGATTTTCTCGATCATTCAATACCTGCTGATGGGCACCATCGAGGAGCGGTCCAACAAGATCTTCGATACGCTGCTGACGTCCGTGCAGCTGCCCCAGCTGCTGGCGGGGAAAATGCTGGCTGTGTTTGCCGTGACCTCGACGATGATGCTCTCCTGGTCGCTGTTCGGGATCATCGGTTCGGCGGTTTCAGCCAGCCAGGTGCCGGGAATGGGCGACATGATCGCGCCCTTCATTACCGCCGCGACCGATCCGATGCTGATTGTGCCGGGGCTCGTCAGCTTTGTGCTGGGCTATATTCTCTATGGCGCGCTATTCATGGCGCTGGGCTCGCTCTGCGACACGATCCAGGAAGCACAGACGCTGCTAAGCCCGATGATGATCCTGCTGATGCTGCCGATGTTTGCGATCTTCGTGGCGTTCCAGGATCCCGGCTCGCCCATTGTGGACATTGCCTCCTGGTTCCCGCTGTTCACGCCCTTCCTCCTTATCCTCAGGATGCCGCATGATCCGCCGATGTGGGAAGTTCTGGCGCAGATGGCGATGATGTTGGTCGTCACTTTCCTCGTTGTCTGGGGCGCCACGAAGGTCTACCGCGCAGGCGCAGTGCATGGCGCCGGAATCGGCGAGCTCGGCGGCATGCTGAAGCGCGCCGTAGGGATCAAGGCTAAGGCGGGGTAGGCTAGGGGTTACGCGGCAGGCGGACGGTCTCAAGCCACTTTTTCTGCGCCCAGAATGGGCATAGGGCCATTCGCCTTACGAGCGGGTTCAAGGGCTTGCGCATTCCAGGAACAGTCCAGGAGCCAGGAGCCGAAGTCGACATTCGGCAGCCGCGGGGACGGCAGGAGGTCGAGGGCCTCGCTCACGATCTCTTGCCGCTTTGAAGTAAGGCAAAAGGTTTCTGCGCGGCGCCCATTGGCATCGATCTGCGAGAACTCCGCCACGCAGCCTTCCCGGTTGAACTGCACGGCTCGCTTGCTGACCGTGAAAGTCCTTACGTCACGATCGAGCCAGGAGATGATGTCGGCCGGCACCATGATACGGTGGGACAGATGGGCACCGGGAAGGGCATCCTGCAGTGTACGTACGAAACTGCGCCGCACCGGGAATTCGGACCGAGCCACAAGTTTCCAGACCGAGAGGCTTCCCTCTTCGCCGGTTTTCTCGTGGATCTCCAGCTCCTCTGCCCCGTGCATCATAATCAGCCAGTCCGGCCGGGCAGGCGAGAAGATGTAGGTGTCAGTCCGGATCTCGGCGATGCCGAGGCCAAATATGTGATGAAGCGCCTCGATATGGGGCATACCCTCCGAGGGCCAGGCGCGGTATTCGAACAGGGTAGTGCGCGACATGGCGAAACCTGACTTTTTGGTAACAAGGTCTGGATTGGGAACGACTGAAGGCGGGTTCGGTTCCACCGGCTGCGAAAATCGAAGTTGAAACAGGTCCAAAAAGTTTTTTCAGGGAAAATCTGGTCCGAAATGGCACGAAAGGGCCGGTGGCGCAGGGGTGGCCGGCCTTGCGGGTTTCCCGCGCGCCGACGACGTGCACGAAACAGAAAGCCCCGCCAGATCGCTCTGGCGGGGCTTTTTCGGTCTCGTCCGGAAGGCCGGGAAGGGCCTACACGATGCCTTCGCGCTGGGCCCGCTTGCGAGCGAGCTTGCGGGCACGGCGTACGGCTTCGGCGCGCTGGCGGGCTTTCTTCTCGGAGGGCTTCTCGAAATGCTGACGGGCTTTCATTTCCCGGAACAGGCCTTCACGCTGCATCTTCTTCTTCAGCGCGCGCAGAGCCTGCTCGACATTGTTATCGCGGACGACGATCTGTACTATGGGACTTCTCCATCGGGTTCTTACGGGCGCCAGGCACCCTGGAATTCGTTGATTTCGGGCCTGACAGCCTAAGAAGCGCGGCCTATATCACGGAGAAACGTCTTTCGCCAAGCCCCATGCGCCGGGATTCGACACATGACCACGCCGCCCTCTGTCCTGCTCCGCCGCCGCTGGCTGGACGCATTGCTGCCCGAAGTAGTTTTTGACGGCTGGAGCGAGGCGGCCGCGGACGCTGCTGCCGCAAAAGCCGGGCTGACCGGCGGGGAGCAGGCGCTGGCTGCCCCGCGCGGGGTAATCGACCTGCTGGAAGGGTTTTTCGACGAGGCCGGGGAGCGCGCGAAGGCGGCGCTGGGCGCGCAAGACATGACCGGCCTGCGGGTGCCGGAAAAGGTGAAGCGGGGCGTTCTGGCCTGGCTGGCTGAGCTGGAGCCCCACCGCGAGGCGGTACGCCGCGCAGCAAGCCGGGGTTTCCTGCCATGGGGCGCGGGCCCGGCGCTGCAGCGCAGCTGGAAGGTGGCCGACATGGTGTGGACCGCAGCGGGCGATACGTCGGAAGATTATAACCGCTATTCCAAGCGCGGGCTGCTCGCGAGCGTGCTGCCTGGAATCGTGCTGCACTGGGCGGATAATCCGTCTCCGGAGGATCTGGACGCCTTCATCAATCGGCGGCTGGCGCATGCGTCCGGCGCCGGACGGATGGCGGGGCGATTCGTAAAGCCGTTCCTCGACCGGATGCCGCCAAAACACAGCTGACAGCATTAGCGCAAAAAAATTGCTGATTTTGAGGGGGTTGGGTTGTCGGACGGTGGCGCTACAAACACCCCAGGGGGCTGGGGGGGCTGATGGGTCCGGGGCGCTTGCGTAAGTCCTCCGTCCGACAAGGTTAAGATGGCTGCCGGATGCGGCGCGCACAAGGCCGAATTGCGGTCAAAACGAGTCTGCGGGATTAATTCTGCGTTAGCTCCACAAGGGGCTGGACGCGGACGAAAAGCTGTGACGAAACTGTAGCGGACATGACGGATTCTTTCCACAGGAAACCTGCGCCGGACCAGGTCGTTGCCTTTCAGAGGGCAGAGATGCAGCCTATCCTTGATGTCTATGGCCGTCTCGTGATCGCCGGAGAAGCGCGCGACTATGCCATCGGCATGGAACGGGACCTGGCGACCTTCGCGATATTCCGCCGGCATGCCGAAAGCCCGACCTGGCGAATCGAAAAAGAACCAGCTCTTGCCAACCGCCAAGGCCAGTATGCCGTGTACGGTTCGGCCGGGCAGGTGCTGCGGCGTGGGCGCGAGCTGAAGCAGGTGTTGCGGGTGTTTGAGACGCGCAAGTTCTCCATCGTGCGCTGAAGCGGTGACGCGTCGGGCCGCCCGTTTTTCCACAAGCTCATCCACAGTAGAACGTTAACGGCCCATTTGCCGTTTAACCCTTTGTTTACCAAAAACTTCTTGCGAACCAAACTGGAACATCATAAGAACACCCCATAAGGAACGGAGCAGGAACATGTTTGGTCAAGTCAGCTTTCGCGGCAAGTCAGGCAAGGCTTGGAAATTCCAGCGCACGGCGGCAGATGCCCCGTGGGCGCGCAGTGCGGGTGTTGCCATTTTCGCAGCCCAGGATGCCTGTGGCTGGCGGGTTTACAGGGTCATGGAACTGACCGGCCGCCCGCACGACATTCAGCCCATCTGGGCGCTGGCAGAGGCGGAACGCTACGGCGCCAACGCCGTGTTCCTGGCGCTCGAATTTGACGGCGCCCTGCGTAAGGCGATGGTGGCTGATCTGGAGGCGGGTTTCATGCCCGTTTGCCGCGGGGCGCAAGAGCCTGCCAGGCTGGCAGCCTGATACTCTCGTATTGTGGCACGCGGCGCGGGGAAGGGCTCAGTCCTCGACCTGCGCCGTGTACCAGCGCGTTACGTCTTCCTCGACCATGCTGAGCGGGCGCGGGCCGCCTGCCAGGATTACTCGGTGAAACGCCTTGGGGTCGTATTTCGGGCCGAGCACGCGGATGGCGCGCTCCCGCAGGTCGAGGATCCGCTCCCGGCCGAGCCAGTAGGCCGCTGCGCGGCCGGGCCGAACTGTGTAGCGGTCCACCTCGTTGGCGCTTTTCTCAAGACTGAGGCCCACCGTCTCTGTGAGATAGGCAGTCGCCTGATCGCGAGACCAGCGTTCATTGTGGATGCCGGTATCGGCCACCAGCCCTGCGGCCCGCAGCAGCATGGATTGCAGGTAGCCGATGCGGCTCAGCGGATCGTCCGAATAGAGGCCGAGTTCATCGGCAAGGGTTTCGGCATAGGACGCCCATCCTTCGCCATAGGCGACATTCCAGATGAGCTGGCGCGCGAGCGGCAGGCCCGCCTCACTGCGGGCTGCGGTGCTTTCAAGATGATGGCCAGGAACCAGCTCATGGAAGGCAATGGCGGCGAGGGTGAAGTCCGGCCAGTCGGCAAGGCGGGCGAGGTTGATCTCGACGCGGGCAGGCGCCGTGCCGCTCAGAGCGCGGGGCAGGTAGGCAGCGGGCGGGAGGAAGCCTGCAAATTCCGGCGGCACGGCGCGCAGACCCGCTTTTTCCGGCATCGCGAAGTCGAACTGGGTGGAAAGCGCCGCTTCGGCCCGGTCGGCATGGGCGAGGATGCGCCCGATCAGCGCCGCGCGGGATTCCTCGGTGTCGGCATAGACTTGTTCGGGCTGGGCTGACAGGATCGCTAGGCGTGCGCCTACTGTGCCTTCAGCAAGGCCCAGGGCGGCTAGCGCGCGGTCTGTCTCGCCCAGCAGCGCAGCCACTTCCAGCTTGCCGCGCTCGTGCAGGCCGGCCGGCGAGGCCTCGTCGCCGGTATAGGCTTTCAGCGCGGCGGCGTAATAGGCAGTGCCCTCGGGCAGCTGCCAGACGCCGGGCAGCTCCGGCGCTGTGTTGGCGAGCGTGTTCACGCTGGCGGCAAAGGCAGCATAGGCAGGCTGCACCTCTTCAGCGGCGAGGCGGCGGATTTCTGTCAAAAGGCGGCTGCGCTCGGCCGATTCGAGGCCTTCTATCCCGGGCACGAGGTTTTCAAAGGTAATGACCGGCGGGGTCAGCTCCGGCGGCGTGGCAGCTGCGGCAGCCGCAAGGCCCTGCATGCGGCGCAGGATGGGCGCGGGCGGCACAACGCCGGAGCGGGCATCGGCTTCCAGGCGCCTGCGGTCGTCTTCGATGGCGTCGGCAAACTGGGCCATCCGGTCCACGAAGGCGCGAGCATCGCCCGGCGTGCGCAGGGGCTGATGCCGCGCAAGCAGGTCGGCCACATCAAGAAAGGCCCCGCGCGTATGGTCGGCGATGTAGGGATGGGACGCGCCAAGGCCTGAGGTGCCGTGGCCAGCCATGAACAGGGTCTCGGCCGTCTCATGCGCAGCGATCACAGTGTCGAGATGGCGCGCCAGGGCGCTGCCCCGGGCGGGCCGTGTGATGCGCACCAGGAGGTCACGGGTCTCAAGGCGGGCGAGGCGGGCGCGCTCATAGGCGGCCTGCGAGCGGTCGGTCAGGTAGCGATTGTAGCTATATCCGGCCTCGGCTTCGGGAAGCCCCAGCCGGGTGGCGAGCTCGGGGTCGCGGGTCACTTCGTTCTGGGCAATGGTCGTCAGCGTGCTCTCGATCTCGCGGGCAACGCGCAGTGGCGTGCCTTCGGGGTCAGCCCGGGGGCTGCAGGCAACAAGCAGCACGGAAAAAAGAGCTGCGCAAAGCCCAGCTGGCAGGAGGCTTGCCATTCTGCGTCCGGATTGGGCTTGCATGACAGGTATATTACTCGACTTTCACTGTAATTGAGCCTGTTTCGGGAGTTGTGGCCATAGTTTATTTCCGTTACTCCTCCGCCAAATTTTCCAGGAGCCACGCAACGTGACAACGCCTATTTCCAATGCCGGCCCGGCCGCGCTCTCCGGACAAGTCCTGTTCTACAAAAACCCGCAGCCGCTCTCCGCCGAAGAACATGGCGGCCTTGGCGTGAAGCAGATCCCTCAGCCGTTCAGCTTCCTGCGCGAAGCGCATGCGGTTCCGGTGACCGTTACCGAGTTCGGCATTGCCGGCGCCTCCTACCCTGTGATCTTTGTTGGTGAAGATCGCACCCCGGTCGCTGTCATGGGCGTGCGCCAGGGCCAGAACCTTTACGTCAATGCCGACGGCATGGTGATGGATGACTATTACATCCCGGCCTTCGTGCGCCGTTATCCATTCGTGTTTGCGGCCGATGAAGGCTCTGACCGGTTGCTCCTCTGCGTCGACCGTTCGGCGCCGATGGTGTCCAACCAGCCGGAAGTGCCCTTCTTCCAAAATGGCCAGCCGACCCAGTTCACCAATGATGCCATCGAGTTCTGTAAGGAATTCGAGCGCCAGCGCCGCGCCACGGTCGATTTCGTCAAGCTGATCCGGGACATGGACCTCTTCGAGCAGAAGACCGTGACCTTCCAGCCGCGCGACCCGCAGGGCAATCCGACCGGCCCGGCCCAGAAGATTGCCGACTATTGGGCGATCTCCGAAGAGCGCCTCAGCGCCCTGTCGCCCGAGAAGTTCATGGAACTGCGCAATAATGGTGCCCTTGGCGCCTGCTACGCGCACCTCGTGTCGTTGCTCAACTGGACGAAAGTCGTCAACCGCGCCGTGCGCACGCCGCCTCCGGGTGAAGCGGCTGCCTGATCGGCCATGCAGTATTGATCTGCCTGAACGGCCTTCCCTGCGGAGGGCCGTTTTCCGTTGGGGGCGCGGCATCACGAACCGGCGAGGAGGGGTTTCCCCTGACGCCAGCACAGCGCATATCAGCGGCGAAACGGGTTTTCTGACGGAGCGGCTGCGAATGACAGGATTTTACCGGCTATTTATCGCGGCCGCGCTGAGCCTGCTGGCCGTTGCCGGTCTGGCGGCTGCGCAGTCTGATGAGCGCCGGGCCGAGGCGGAGCTGATCGCAGACCGCGCCAGTGTTGCGCCCGGCGATACGTTTTACGGCGCGCTTAAGATGACGATGGATGACGGCTGGCACATCTACTGGCGTAATGCCGGGGATGCGGGCCTGCCGCCGCAGCTGATCTTGGAGGAAGGAACGACCCTTCCCGAGACCGCGATCGGAGACTTCTTCTGGCCCTTGCCCCACCTCATTCCTGTCGTGGAAGGCGAGATCATGGATTATGGCTATGATGACGTGGTCATCTTCGCCTTTCCCGTGACGGTTCCGGAGGATGCGAGCGGAGAGCTGCGCATCGTTGCTGAAGCTGACTATCTGATCTGCGAGTCGATTTGCATTCCGGAAACGGCGGACGTCTCGCTGACGCTGCCCGTGGGTGCGCCCCTCGAGAATGCCGTGGCCGGCGCAGAGATCGGGGAGTGGATAGCCCGGGTTCCTACCGCCTTTGCGGGCGAGGCCCGCATTGAGGACGCTGCCGAGCTGTGGTCGCTTTCCCTTCGATTGGACGGCGGGTTTCCCGAAGGCGCACAGATCCGCTTCTTTCCATTCCAGCATGAAATCAGCCATCCCGCCGCCCAGCCCCAGAAGGCAGGCCCGGACGGCGCCAGCCTGATCCTGACGCCGGACCGCGCCGGCAAGATCACTGAGACACTGGACGGCGTCATCCGGATTGACGCGCCAGGCGCAGACCCTATCGGTTATGAAATCTCGGCAGTTCGCGGCGAAGCATTTGCTGGTACAGCGGACTGGGATGTCGCGCCAGCTCCTGAAGGAACCGGCGCGATTGGCAGCGGCGGCGAAGACGCCCCGATCAGCCTCCAGCGCATTGCAATGCTGGCCTTCTTTGCCCTCATCGGCGGTATCATTCTCAATCTCATGCCTTGTGTTCTTCCGGTACTCTCGATGAAGGCCATCGGCATGGTGCAGGCAGCCGCATCAGGGCATGCGGGCGAGCTGAAATCCCATGGTCTCTGGTATACAGGAGGCGTGCTCGTCTCATTCTTTGTTCTTGCCGGGGCGCTGCTTGCCGTGCGGCAGGCGACAGGCTCGGCAACGCTCGGCTTCCAGCTTCAGCATGCCCCGACCGTGGCGGTGCTGACGCTGGTGATGTTTGCCGTTGGCCTCTGGCTGATGGGCTTTTTCGAACTCGGCAGCTCAGTGCAGAACCTTGGCGGCACTCTTGCCAATCGGGGCGGGGCGGCGGGCGCCTTCTTTACCGGCATTCTGGCGGCTGTGGTCGGCGCGCCGTGCGTTGGGCCGTTTCTGGGCGCCGCGCTTGGCGCAGTCATCAGCCAGCCGGCTCCGTCGGTGATCGCCGTGTTTTTGGCTATGGGCTTTGGCATGGCGCTGCCCTTCCTGATCCTCAGCTTTGTGCCGGGCCTGCACCGCCTGTTGCCGAAGCCGGGCAAATGGATGGACACGCTGAAACAGGCCTTTGCCTTCCCGATGTTCCTGACGGCTGCCTGGCTGTTGTCTGTCGTTGCGGGCCTTGCAGGGGCAGGGGCAGCGGGCTGGACGCTTGCCGGGGCGACCGCGCTCGTCTTCGCGATCTGGATTGGCCGGCAGGGCGGGCGGGTGCGCAAGGCGGTTGCCGTTGCGGCCCTTGGCGTGGCCTTTATCTATCCGGCCGTTCAGGCGAATGTTCCGGGGGCGGCAGTTTCCGGCAGCAACGCGGCCGCGTTCACCGGCACTTATGGAGAAGCGGCTTGGAGCCCTGAAACGGTTGAAGCGATGCTGGCTGAGGGTCGCCCGGTGTTCGTGGACTTTACCGCGAGCTGGTGCGCCAGCTGCCAGGTCAACAAGCTGACGACGCTCAAGACCCGCAAGGTCCAGGACGCTTTTGCTGAGGCGAATGTTGCCTTCCTCGTTGCGGATTTCACGCAGAAAGACCCGATGATTGCGCAGGAGCTGAAGCTGCGCGAGCGGGCAGGCGTGCCGATGTATCTTTGGTATCCGGCCGGCGCGAGCGAACCGCAGATCTTGCCCGAACTGCTCACTCAAGAACTTGTCATTGGACTTGTGGAAGGCTGAGCGGCTTTTGTGTCCTGCAATAGCATCACGTTTTGAAAAGACTGGAGACGCCCATGTTGTTTTCCCGCCGTAATCTCAGCCTCGCTGCTGGCATGGCCGCCGCCGTCGCTCTCACGGCCGGCGCGCTCATCGCCTCCACAGCGGAAGCTGCGCCCGCTCCGGCAGCGATTGGCGCAAACGCCCCGGCCTTCACTGGCACCACGTCAAATGGGGAGACGGTTTCCCTGGCAGACTTTGCAGGCAAGACGGTCATCCTGGAATGGACCAATGATGGCTGTCCTTTCGTGAAGAAGCATTACGCCGACCCGCCGTCGAACATGCAGTCCCTGCAGAAATCAGCGACTTCGGACGATATCGTCTGGCTGTCGGTGATTTCGTCCCGTCCGGGTTCGCAGGGTCACGTCACCCCGGCGAAGGCTAATGAGCTGACGACGACGCGCGGCGCGGCGCCTTCGCACGTGATCCTGGACGAAAGCGGCGACATCGGCCGCCTCTTCGGCGCCAAGACCACGCCTCACATGTACATCGTCACGCCGGAAGGAAAGCTCGTCTATGACGGCGCAATTGACTCCATCTCGTCGGCTCGGGTCGATGACATCGCCAAGGCCGATAACTATGTGACGGCCGCGCTGGCCGATCTCGATGCGGGCAAGCCAGTGGCGACCGCCACGTCCAAACCCTATGGCTGCGCCGTCAAATACTGACGCTCAAGCCTCGCTAGGAGTGACAGAGGCCGGCGGGGCAACCTGCTGGCCTATCTGCTTTTGCTCTCTGACGCGGCGAAAGGCTTGCCCGCTGCCGGATATGCCTCCAAACCTGCAACGAGGAGGAGGCGCCGATGAGCAGAGACAAGAACCCGATCGTCAAGGACCAGCCCGCCGAGATGCCGTCGGAAGGGGGCCCGCTCGCCGAGTATGGAGGCGGCCTACCGCCCTCGCCGGTCTGGTTCAAGGAAGCGG
Source organism: Hyphomonas sp. (assembly GCF_018402285.1). Lineage (GTDB taxonomy): Bacteria > Pseudomonadota > Alphaproteobacteria > Caulobacterales > Hyphomonadaceae > Hyphomonas. The sequence continues at coordinate 594,880 of NZ_JAGYJH010000003.1, forward strand.
TTGCGGTACCCTATGAAATGGGCAAGGTGACGGTCAAAGGCGCCGAGGTGACATTCCAGCGCTGGGGCAAGCGCGGCGCACCGGGATTATTATTCGTGCACGGAAATGGCGCCCATGCGCACTGGTGGGATTTCATCGCACCTTATTTTGCCGAGCATTACAATGTGGCCGCGCTGACCTTCTCCGGGATGGGCGACAGCGAATGGCGCGAAACCTATGACATGGATACTTTCTCGCTGGAGGAAGTCGCCGTGGCCGAAGCGGCCGGTCTCTTCGAGGGGCCGCGCAAGCCTGTCATCGTTGCTCATTCTTTTGGCGGTTTCGTGACGCTCGTCACCGGCGCCAAGCATGGCAGCCGGTTTGAGGGCATGGTGATTGTCGACAGCCCGGTAAACCCGCCCGAACGGCCGCGCGGCGGACCCTCGCGCGCCAGCCGTCCGCACAAGGTCTATCCCGACCTTGCCGCCGCGCTCGCCCGGTTCCGACTTGCCCCACCGCAACTCTGCGAGAACCATTACGCGATGGACTACATCGCCCGCTGGAGCCTCAAGCGGGCCGATGGCGGGTGGAGCTGGAAATTCGACCCGATGATCTGGACACGGTTCGAGCCGGGGCTGGACCCGGCCGAGATGCTGAAGGCCGCCCAGTGCCGCATCGCTATCATCCGGGGCGAGGAAAGTGCGCTGATGCCCGATGATGTGGGCGACTACATGCGCAGCCTGCTGGGCCATCAGGTACCATTCGTGTCGGTGCCCCATGCCCGCCACCATGTGATGCTCGACCAGCCCATTGCCTTTATCTCCACGCTCCGTATGCTTTTGGCCGAATGGGACCATTCTGATCCCCATCGGAGCGTCGAAACCGGGCAGGTTTCGATCTGACCGGCAGAATTTCTGCCACGATCCTTTTGCTTGATTGCCCGGGCCTTCAGGGTAAATCTGCGCGCGAACGGACTGAACGGGGGCACGATGACCAAGGCAACACTCGACGAGAGAACCCACTACTCTTCGGTCGAGCGCTTCATCGAGCGCCCGGTCGTGCGCGATACGATCATGACGCTGATCGTGATCAACGCGATCGTTCTGGGCGTGCTGACCTATTCCGAGGCGCTGCCGCGCTGGCTCGTTACAATCCTTAACGTCATTGACATGTCGGTGACCTTCATCTTCGTCGCCGAGATTCTGCTCAAGCTCTATGTCTATCGCCTGAAATTCTTCAAGCTCGGCTGGAACTGGTTTGACTTCATTGTGGTCGGTGTCTCGATGATACCTGGCGGCTCGGCCTTCGATGTGCTGCGGGCTCTGCGAGTGCTGCGCCTGCTGCGCCTCCTGCATTTCATCCCGACCATGAAACGCATCACCGAAGCGCTGCTCACGGCGCTGCCCGGCATGGGTGCGATTCTCGCGATCCTCGGGCTCGTATTCTACGTCTCGGTCGTGATGGCGACCTACCTTTTCAGCGGATCGCAGAACACGGAGAATTTCAGCTCCCTGGGCGCCTCGGCCCTGACGATGTTCGAAGTCCTCACCATGGAGGGCTGGAATGGCCACATGCGCGACCTGTTGGATGAGTATCCCTGGGCGTGGATGTTCTTCATCCCGTTCATTCTCTTCACGGTCTGGGCGATCCTGAACCTCTTCACCGCCGTCATCGTCGACTCGCTGCAGGACAGCGCGCTCGAGAAGATGCTCGATGCTGAAGAGAAGATCAGCGATGAGCTCGAAGTGCAGGAGTCCCATGACGTGATCCGCCACAGGGAACTGATGGCGCTCATCGGGGAGCTGCGCGCCGAAGTGCAAGAATTGAAGGCTACGCGCCGCAGCGAGGGCTGATCAGCCGGCGAAGGCTTTCTCGATCACGAACTCTGCCGGGGCTGCGTTGGAGCCTTCGGTGAGGCCGGCCTTGAGCATCAGGGCTTTGACGTCCTGGATCATTTCCATCGAACCACAGATCATCGCCCGGTCGGTTGCCGGGTCTAGCGGAGGCACGCCGAGATCCTCAAACAGCTTGCCGTTCTCGATCAGTGTGGTGATGCGGCCCATGCGCCCGTAGTGTTCGCGGGTTGTCGTCGTGTAGAGCTTCAGCTTGTCACCGACCATTTCGCCGACGAGCGGATCATCCTTGAGGCTGTCGATCAGGGTGCGAGAATAGATCAGCTCGTTCACGTCCCGGCAGGTATGGGTGACGATCACTTCCTCATAGCGCTCATAAGTATCGGGATCGCGCACGAGGCTAGCAAAGGGGGCAAAGCCTGTGCCGGTAGAGAACATGTAGAGGCGCTTGCCCGGGGTCAGCGCATCGAGCACCAGCGTGCCCGTCGGCTTGCGGCCGAGCAGCACCTTGTCGCCCGGCTGGATTTTCTGTAGCCGCGAGGTCAGCGGGCCGTCCGGCACCTTGATCGAATAAAATTCCAGTTCCTCGTCCCAGGCGGGGGAGGCGATGGAATAGGCGCGCAGCAGGGGTTTGCCGTCTTCCTTGTGCAGGCCGATCATCACGAATTCGCCTGTGCGGAAGCGGAAGCTTTGCGGGCGCGTCAGACGGAAACGGAACAACCGGTCGGTATAATGCTCCACGGAGAGGACAGTTTCCTCGGTGGGCCCGTTCGGACTGGCTTTGGCAGGCGCTGCCTGGCCTGCGGATGCGTCGGCGCTCATGCCCCAAGATCTCCACTGTCTCTTGCTCCGACGTCAGTTGACGTGGGCGGCGGGCAAAAGCAATGCGTCAGATGATCGGTTTAGATTTGCTCAACGCTCGGCCTGGATGGATGCTGCGCGCTCAACGCTCAGAACAGGCGGACAGGGCTTGTCTCTGACTGGGCGCTCGCCTGAGGCGCTGCCGTTAAGCCGATGAGGATGAAGCCCACGCTTAGAAGCAGCACGGCCGCAAGCGTCGGCAGATGGGTCTTGGCCGGTTTGGTCCGCATGATGCACCCTCCGTTCTTCAGGCGCGCAGCAAAGGCTAAAGGCTGCCTGCGGCTGAAATGCGCGCATGATGAGGCAGACAGTGCGATTTTTGTGCCAGTTTGCGGGCGGGCGGGAGGTCAGCTCTCCGGAAGGCGGCCCATGCGCTCTTCCCAGTGGCGGCGGCAGACGGAGAGATATGTCGCCTTTGCAATGGAAATCTGCTCGCCTTCGGTAAGGGCTTTTCCGTCCTGCCCCAGACGCACGACCATGGTGGCCTTGCGGCCGCACTCGCAGATTGTACGCACTTCGCGCAACTCGTCGGCAATCGCCAGCAGGGCAGCCGAGCCTTCAAATAGCTCACCGCGGAAATCCGTGCGCAGCCCGTAAGCCAGCACTGGCACGCCAAAATGATCGGCCACCCGGGCTAGCTGCCAGACCTGGTCCTTGGTCAGGAACTGGGCTTCGTCCACGAAGATCGCGTCAATGGGGTGAACGGCCTTCTGCGTCTGGATCAGGCTGAAAAGGTCTGTGTTCGACGTATAGAGCACGGCCTCGGCCGAGATACCGATCCGTGAGCTGATATGCCCGTCACCGGCATCCCGGTAGAGGGCAGAGGTCAACAGAAGAACCTCCATCCCCCGCTCGCGGTAGTTGTACGCCGCTTGCAGGAGGATGGTGGATTTGCCCGCGTTCATGGCGGCGTAGGAGAAGTAGAGCTTTGCCATGTCGGGACTGCTGGAAGTGTGGGGTCAGCGAAGCGAGAGGGCAACGCCTTCGCGGCGCGGATCGGCGCCGCCTTCAAGGCCCCGGTCGCGAACAACGATGACGTGAAGGCCGGAGTTCTCGCCCGTGCGCTCTTCCACCGTGTACCCCATTTCCCTCAGGGCTTCGGCCGCCTCCGGGCCGCCCTCGATGTCAACCTCGACACCGACCGTATTCCCGCGCGCGATGATGTTGGGCAGGGTGGCGGCTTCCTGGGCGGTCTTGCCCCATTCCAGAACGCCCACCAGTGTCTTGGCGACATAGGCGACAATCGAATTACCGCCCGGCGATCCGGTCACCATGAAGAGGTCGCCGCCTTCATCGAAGACGAGGGTCGGGGACATGGACGAGCGCGGACGTTTTCCGGCGGCAACGGCATTGGCGACAGGCTTGCCGTCTTTCTCCGGAATGAGGGAGAAATCTGTCAGCTCGTTGTTGAGCAGGAAACCGCCCGCCATGCGGGAGGAGCCGAACGCGGCCTCCACGGTTGCCGTCATCGACACGGCATTACCGTCAAGATCAATGATCGAGATATGGGTGGTGCCGGCGCCGGGCGTGGTGGGGTCTTCGCCCCACATCGGGCGCATCGGCGCGCCGCCGAGCACAACGCCGGGATCGCCCGGGAAGGACTTCTCGGCAGGCTCGAAGGCTTCCTTCGCGCGGGCCTTTATATAGTCCGGATTAATCAGTTCTTGCGTCGGGACCACCACATGATCGGCGTCGGCAACATAATGATCGCGGTCTGCATAGCCGAGGCGCTGGGCATCGACGAAGGCCTTGAGGAACAGGCTCTCATCGGCATTGACGGTCGCGGCCGGCTTGAGGTGTTCGTAAAGGCCCATGATCAGGTTCTGCGCGATCCCGCCCGAGCTTGGCGGCGGCGCCGAGCAGATCTTGTAGCCAGACTGGAGCGTGCCGCAGACCGCTTCGCGAACTTTTACTTCATATCCGGCGAGGTCTTCCAGCGTCATGTTGCCCCCGTCAGGGCCTTCATTGACGGCGGTGATGATCTCGGAGGCGAGCGCGCCGCGATAGAAGGCATCCGGGCCTTCATTGGCGACGGCTGCAAGGGTTGCAGCGTAGGCCGCGTTGGTGCGGCGATAGCCTGCCGCCAGCGGCTCGCCGTCGGGGTAGAAATACGCGGCGGTCACCGGATTGTCATCGAGACGGATGACGGCGCGCAGACGCTCCGAGGCCAGCACTTCCGCAAGGCGCGGGGAAACTTCAAAGCCTTCTTCGGCAAGCTCGATGGCGGGCTGGAAAAGGCTTCCCCAATCCCCCTGTCCGGCGGCTTCATGGGCGGTCTTATAGAGCGCGATCTGTCCCGGCACGCCGACCGAGCGGCCCGACTGCCAGGCGGTTAGGAAGTCCATTGTCTGGCCGTCCTTCTCGAACCAGTTGGGGCCAGCCGCCGCCGGGGCCGTCTCGCGGCCGTCAAACACTGTGATCTCGTCGCGGGCGCGGTCGTAATAGACCATGAAGGCGCCCCCGCCGATGCCCGAGCTTTGGGGCTCGACAAGGCCGAGGACGGCATGGACGGCAATGGCCGCGTCCACAGCGTTGCCGCCCTCGCTCAGAATCCGCAGGCCCGCTTCCACGGCACGCGGATCAGCTGCGGCCACCATAGCGCCCTTGGTCCAGGAAAGGTCGCCGAGCGCCTCGGGCGCCTCATCGGAAACGGGGGTTACACTAGAGGCCGGGGGCGCCTTAGCCGCCGGCGCGCAGGCGGCAAGGAGAAGGACAGTGGCTAGGGTCGTGAGGTGGCGCATGAGTCGTCCCTTTCTTGGCGCGGCGCTCTGCTCGCTCTAAGGGTTCAGGTCAGAGCAGAAACTTAGCAGGGCACATAGCATGGCAAGACCGGGTTCGCGCAACCTCATAACCGACATTGAAGGCATCCGCGTTGGTCAGGCCGAAGATGCCCGGGTTGGAACGGGCGTGACCGTAATTGTTCCGGATTGGCCGGCTTTGTCCGCGATTTGTGTCGCCGGTGGCGGCCCCGGAACCCGGGAAAGCGACGTTTTGTCTGCCGGACGGCTGGTGTCTGACAGTATCGACGCGATCTGCCTGTCGGGCGGTTCTGCCTTTGGACTGGCCGCTGCTGACGGCGTGATGGCGGGCCTGAAGGCGCAGGGCAAAGGCTTTGCGTTGGTGCCCAGGGCCGGCGTTCCGGCCACCCCCATCGTCCCGGCTGCTATCCTTTATGATCTTGCCAATGGCGGCGACAAGGACTGGGGCGATACCGCTCCCTACGCCCAGCTGGGCCGGCAGGCCTTTGAGTCGGCAGGAAAAAATATCACCCTTGGCAAAGCGGGCGCCGGTTTTGGCGCCCGTGCAGGCCTGGCGACGGGCGGGACTGGCTCGGCCAGCATCGTCACACGTGACGGCCTGACGGTCGGCGCCTTGGCGGCGGTCAACAGCTTCGGGTCTGTCCGCATGCCAGGCTCTGACGCGTTCTGGGCCTGGCCCTATGAAATCGCTGGAGAATTTGGCGCCGCCCGCCCAGAAGCTGGCTTTGCCTTCGACCCCGAAGACTGGGGCGCGGCCAAGGCCAATCCCAGCCCCCGCGAGAACACCACGATCGCCTGCATCGCCATCGACGCGGCCGTCACCCATGATGAACTGCAGCGCATCGTGCAGATGGCGCTCGCCGGGATGGCCCGCGCCATCCGTCCAGTTTTTGCCCCGACAGACGGAGACGTGCTCTTCGCCCTCTCAACGCAGGCCCGCCAGATCGATGGCGCCCGCCCGATGGCGATTGCCCGCCTCGGCGAACTTGCCGCCGGAACCCTCGCGCGATCCATAGCGCGTGGTGTATACGAAGCGGAACGGCAGGAGGGACGGCCATGAACAGATATCTCAAGCTGGCGGTGGGGACCGCCATCCTGGCAACACTCAGCGGCTGCATGGTCGCCGGGCGCGACGCCGACATTGCTGACTGGCCAGGCATGGCCTCAGTGCAGACGGTTTCGGGAAGCACGATCTATCATGAGTGCGGTGCCACGATGATTGCGCCCGAATGGGCCCTGACGGCAGCCCACTGCGTCGAAAACGCCCGCATGGAAGCCAATGGCCGCGCCGCCCAGTATCTGGAAGGGGACAATGGCCAGATGACCCGGTTTGGCACCCTCGCGGTCGCCGCCGGGCTCGGCGACCTGACCGTCGTTCCCAAGGATACCGTCTTCGCCGTGCGCCGCATCGTGATCCATCCAGGCTATCGCCGAAGCGCCCCGGAGCAGGGCAATGACATCGCCCTTCTGCGGATCGCAGGAAGCTGGGACGGGCCGCTGATGCCGCTCGACGGGCTTACTGCGAGCGCGGGAGACCTGATGCAGCCCTATGCTGACATCGTGGCTGCAGGCTATGGCAAGCTCGGCGAAACGGCGCAGGGCCAGGAGGGCGTTGCCCGCGGGGGCCGGCATGTTCGCGCGCCCTCACTGATCCTTCAGGAAGGCTATGTGCCGGTGGTCGATACTGGTGTCTGCAACAGCCAGATCCGCGACCGCATCAATGAGGCCGGCCTCGCCGCGGCCTATCCTGGTCTCGTCATCGATGGCATTACCCAGCTCTGCGCCGGTATCGGCGGGTCGGACGCCTGCCAGGGCGACAGTGGCGGCCCGCTCGTCATCCGCAAATCATCCGGCAGTGCGGTTCAGGCCGGAGTGGTCAGCTGGGGCATGGGTTGCGCGCGGGAAGAGAGCCCAGGCGTCTACATGCGCGTCTCCGCCTTTGCGCCCTGGATCAGCGCTGTCACGGGCGTTGCCCTGCCGGCGCAGGTCGTTGCTGAAGCGCCCCCCGCCATCGAGCCTGTGGCGGAAGATAGTGTCCCGGCCGCGCAGACAGGCCCGTCCGCACCAGAACGGGCCGACGGTTTGCCACCGGAAACCGTTGAAACACCTGCTCCGGAAGAGACTGCACAGGATACCGGCAATTGAGGCTTGCATGGCGGTAAACCCGACTGTATGTGTCCCGCTTCTTCAAGTGGACAAGCACCCGTAGCTCAGCTGGATAGAGCACCAGACTACGAATCTGGGGGTCAGGAGTTCGAATCTCTTCGGGTGCACCATTAAATCAAGGACTTACGAGCCTTGGGGGTCAGCAAAAAAACTCAAAAATAGCTCTGGGTCCCACTGGGGTCCCAATTAACAGGCTGTTTCGCGGTGTTTCGCCGCGTAGTGTTGTGAGAACAGGATAATGCTGCTCTTGCGGGCCAGTTGGTTGACCGCGTCCGATGACGTGAAGATCTTCCGTTTCAGCTTGAGTTTCACACGAGCGGAAAGGTGCTGAATACCGCCGGCGATTGAGCCCTCTGCAGGATCCAGCTGATCCCTCGAAGCCTGGTAAAAACTCGAACTGCCGAGCGGCAGCAATCTGGCGGAAGCCAGACGGAGTCCAGGTTTGCGTATCAGGCAATTCATCGCCGATTCCTGCCTTAGAGCCCCATTCGCAATCGCTTGCTGCTTCGGTGTTGTCCGCTCGCAGGTACCGCGAACAGCTTCTGTGAACCCATCGAAAAAGGAGTCAATTCTTGTTGGAAACAAGGACGCCCTCAATCGCGTCCATGACGAAATCCACGACCTGGTCAAAAAATTCAGGGTCAGGGCGACGTGAATATTCGAGCGCCAATCCTCGGGTTAGCGCCCTCATTGCATACTTGTAGACACGGAAGTTCACAGCGCTTTCGCCAAAATCCGCAAGCATACGGGTTAGCGCGTCGTCGCCGATGCTTCTTTCTGTTTGCAGGTAGGTTTCAACGCGGTCGCGCAACGCCTGATCGCTTTTCGACGCGATCCAGATCTCTAAGAGAAACCAAGTTGCGGGATCACGGTAAGCGGCCTTCAAGCCGTAACGAGCGCCGGTAAGATTAGCCTGCGCAAGGTCTGCAATAGATTCTTTGTATTTTTTCTGGCGCCGCTCAAGAACTTGCGCACATGCCGCAGCTATTAAGTCCACGCGCGTATCACCAAAATGATGCTGGATAGCGCCGCGCGTTAAGCCCGCCCGCCGGGCAATGCGTTCGAGCGTGGCTCCCGCATAGCCGTACTCAAAGACAACCGCGATGACTGCATCGACAAGTTTCTGTTGGGTTTCCAGCGCCTTCATGATGCTCCTCTTTGCCGCCCTCGCGGGGCATGTTGCTTTGGGCGGCTTCCCTTACCCGAGTTGCAACAAATAGCGTCCCGAGCCAACCCGCTGTCACGAAACTGATGCCTAAACGCGCTAAGCAGAACATACATACACGAATGTATGTGGAGGGGAATTATGATTTCTACCAGAAAACATCTGCTACTCGGATTGCTGGTTGCCACGTCCGTAACGGCATTTTCGTCTGCGACGGCGCAAGAGGCGAGCATTCAATCCGCGACCGACGAAGTCGCCGACGTTCTGGTTCAGGACGCGGTTGTCGTGACTGCACGCAAGCGCGAGGAGCGTCTGAGCGATGTTCCCATCGCCATTTCGACATTTAACGGTGAGCAGCTCAAGGATAGCGGGGTGTCGAGCCTCACCGACCTCTCCACTCTCGCGGCCGGGGTCAGTTTCCGCCAGGACGTCGCGGGGCGGGCGTCCCCAAGCATTGTGATCCGGGGCATTGGATTTGATGACTTCCGTTCAAATGGAAACCCCGCCGTCGCTGTAAGCTTCGATCAAATCTACCAAGGATCGAACGCCCTTATCGGCGGCGGCCTTTTTGATATTGACCGGGTCGAAATCCTGAAGGGACCTCAAGGCACGCTCTACGGTCGCAATACCACTGCCGGTGCCGTCAATGTGATCACGCGGGCGCCGGGAGAAGCTCTCCAGGCCAACGCATATGCTGAGTACGGCAGTTTTGACCGTATCCGAGCAGAGGCAGGCATAGGCGGGCCACTGAGCGATACCGTCAGCATCCGGTTGGCGGCGGCATACGAATCGGGTGGAGGCTTCCTTACAAACAAAGGCACATCGACGTTCACAGGGTTCACGCCGGCGCCCGGACTGGTTCCACCCCTGCCGTTCGTTCCTGAAACTGAAAACGTAGGCGATGCAGACTTCCTGGCTGTCCGAGGTACGCTTCTTTTCGAGCCCTCTCCGGACACCACTATAACCGCGCAGCTAAACTTTGCGCGCGACCAGGGCGATAATAGCCAATCAGATGTTCTTGGCAGGTCTGCGACGGGCTTTACTGAGCCCGACACCGATCCGTTTACGTACTTTGGGAACGTTGCGCCGACCATCGACTCTGATCAGTCGGGTTTCAATCTGCGTCTTGAACAAACAATTGGCGGCGCTACGCTAACTGCAATCGGCTCGTATACCAATCTCGACCGGGCCTACACGTTCGATCCCGGCGATCCGCGCCGCCGGTTCGACCTCGACTACGCCGACGACCTTGACCAGTATACCGGCGAGGTTCGACTGTCGGGCTCAGCCGGAGCCCGCATGGACTGGACTGTAGGCGGATTCTATTTCCAGGACGAAGTGCGTCTTCGCAGCCTGCTCGACGCGAGCGATTTCGTCACCTCTATCATCGCCACTGACTATCTGCAGATGCGTGAAAGCTCGGCGCTCTTCGGTGAGACGGACTGGCATTTGTCACCCAGCATCACGCTCACGGCAGGGCTGCGGTATACTGACGAGACGAGCGAATTCTCTGGTTCTACGATAGATCTGGACCCTTACGGCACAGGCATTGCCACAGCAGCGCTGCGACTGCCCGTATTCTTCGACAATACCTTCGAGGATGACAATCTTTCTGGCCGCCTCATCCTTTCTTACAGCCTTGCAAACGATGCGCTGGTCTATGCTTCGTATAGTCAGGGCTACAAGAGCGGCGGATTTGACGGGTCGACGATCTTCTCTGCGCCGGAGGCGTTGCCGTTCCAGTCTGAGAATGTCAACGCGTATGAAGTCGGGGCAAAATTCCTTGATGCGGGCTCTCCGTTCAATGTCACAGTTGCAGGTTTCCGTTACAGCTTCGACGACCTGCAAGCCAACTCGGTGCGTCAGACCGCCGGGATCACCACCGCCGTGCGCACGAACGTCGCCGCTGCAACTGTCTGGGGCGGTGAAATTGAAGCCGTGATCCGCCCGGTCCGAAACGCAAGAATCGGTATGGGCTTGGCGTATCTCAACACAAGCGTTGATGATTTCGTTTCGTCCGACCCGGCGGAAGTTGCTCGGCGTAACGGCAACGAACTGCCAGACTCCCCGGAAATAGCCTTCAATATCGACGCAAGCTACAACTACGGCCTTTCAGGCGGCTGGGAGCTGAAGCCGCAGATGAATTTCAGCTACATTGATGATCACTTCAAGGAGATCGATAATTTCGTCGCCGTTGAAGGGTACGGAAGGCTTGATCTTAGGCTGGCGCTGACATCGCCCGACAGCGGACTGACGCTGGCGGCCTTTGGCCGAAATGTGACCGATGAAGTCTACTTCACGGGCGTGATCCCGGCCACTGCAGCAGGCGCCGTGATCGGCCAGCAGCGGATAGTCGGACGCCCTGCGACATACGGCATATCGCTGGAGTATGCGTTCTGATGGCGTCTATGCTCATAGCGCACATCTCAGACCCGCACATCGTAGAGCAGCCGAAGCTCTGCTATGATACCGTCGACACGCGCGCCAATCTGGCGCGCGTGCTCGCGCGGATTGAGACAATGCGGCCTACACCCGATTTGGTTGTACTGACGGGCGATCTGGTGGACGAGCCAAGCGCTGAAGCCTACGCAACTCTGCGGGAGACGCTCGGCTCCCTGTCGATCCCGCTCATTCTTTTGCCGGGAAATCATGACGACCGGGCCCTGCTTGCCAAAAGCCTTCCTGAACACAACTATCTTCCGCAAGGAGGCGGGAAAGCGCATTTCGTCATTGATCGGACGGATGCGCCGCTCATCGTTGGCTTTGACGCTGTCGTCCCAGGATGCGAACACGCGTTTGTCGGGAACGAGGAACTCGACTGGCTGGCGCAGGCCTTGGGTGGGAATTCCTCGCGGCCGACGATGCTCATGATGCATCATCCTCCAGTTCACACTGGGCTGGCTTTTATGGACGCTATGCAACCGCCGCTCGATCCACGCTTCGAGTCCCTCATCGCACGGCATCGCCAGGTTAGACTCATTGTTTGCGGACACGTGCACCGAACGATCGACGCAGTGTTTGGAGGCACTCGCGTTGCGGTGTCAGGCAGTACGGGCTTTCAGTTCGAGTTCGCTCTTGACCCCAATACGCCGCCTCGCTTCTCACTTGAGACGCCGAGCATCAGGCTCCACCATTGGAACGGCGAAAGCGTGACTTCATTTACCGCGCCGCTCGCCGAGAACTGGCCGAGCTTCGGATTTCCCGGGGTGAACGAAGCGACATGGCCCGAGATGATGCGCCGTATGCGCGACGGGGCCTCGCGCAATGATGTGTATACCCCGGAAACGGCTGCGGAAGGATGACGACGCAACCGGAGCGCCTCGGCCTGGTGCGGGTGCTTAGCTATGCTGCGCCAGGGCTTGCAATCAAGGCGCTGACGCTGCCCTTAATCGCCTATCTCCCACCCTTGTACGCGAGCTTGCCAGGACTTTCGCTGGCTGCTGTCGGCGCCATCTTCATGCTGGCGCGCCTGTGGGACATTGTAACCGACCCGCTGGCGGGCGCTCTTATGGACAGGTCGCGCCCGCCACTTGGCCGCCGCAAGTTCTGGATTGTACTCGCGACGCCGGCTCTCATGGCGGCGCTCTGGCCATTGTTAAATCCGCCTGAGACGGCTGATACAGTTTACCTTGCCGGGTTGCTGTTCTTTTTTTACCTCGCCTGGACATTGCTAACCATAGCCCACGCCGCCTGGCCGGCCGACCTGACACCCGATCCTGCAGGTCGCACGCAGCTCATAGCCTGGCGCGAATGGGCGGGCGTTATCGGCATGATTTTAGTGTTGGTGGCGCCAATTACCCTTCTGGGAAGTGGCGCGCCGCTTGATGATCAATTGGGGGTCATGGCAGGCCTGCTCTTGCTGATCATACCGCTTACCATTTTGCCATCTCTGATACTCCTTCCGCAGGGCCTGGCTGCAGAACAAAAAGAAAAGCCAAAGCTGTCTGGCGCCTGGCGGCTCATCCGGCAATCGCCTTCGTTACGGCGCCTCCTTGCTGCGGATTTGCTTTCCGGTGGCGGCTACGCTGCGAACAGCGCCACATCATTTTTCATCATGTCGCACTATCTCTCCGTAGGCGATCAATATTCCTCAATCATGTTATGTTTCATGCTGGCAATGATCGCCGGCATTCCAGCCTTTCTCAAGCTCAGCCTTTGGAAGGGTCCGCATGCCAGCTTCGCTTTAGCTATGATTGGCGCGGCGGTGGCGAGCGTTGGGTTTGCTTTCGCGCCAGCGGACAATGTCGTCGCCGCAATGATGCTAAACGCTGCGTTGGGTTTCTGCACGGGCGGCTACCAATTTAACTTGCACACAGAGATGGTTCGATTGGCCGATAATGATCGCAAGCAATCCGGCCAGGATCGCGTCAGCCTCCACCTCGCGTTGCTCGCAATGACTAACAAGCTTGGCTATGCTTTGGCCGTGGGCATCGTCTATATACTGCTTGAGTGGTTTGGCGGGACTCGCGAGGGCTCTGCAGAATTACCCTCGGTCGCGCTCGTTGGTCTCGGACTTGTGGCCCCTGCGGCGATGTTCGGGTGTGCGGCATGGGTGCTGACAAAGTCATCAATTCGGCATGCCAAGCATGAGACTGCTTTTGAATGACAATCTCTGGAGACTAAACCCATTTTGGGAGAAAACCGAGTTTTGTCCGAGTTGCAGACAAACTGACTTTGTGGCTGAGAAACGAAGATAGCGGAGTGAACCGCGCCGGCAGACCCCGAGACTGTCTGCCTGGGGTCCTGCAGCGAGGGTGCTTTCCTTCAGCAAAGCAAAGTAGATGGTCCGGGCTTATGTCTCAGGAATGTTCCTGATCGGCTGAAATGGGCCAAGCCTGTTCCGCCAATCGGTTTCGGCGTCCGGCAGGGTCACTTCAGTCCTGTCATTCAGTGCCATCACCAGAACCCGGCTGGAGATCGCCGAAGCAAGACACTGACCCGGATAAAGCGAATGTCACCTTCCGGCGATCTGATGGCGCTGAGGAAACGCGCTGGAACAAATTACTGAATATCAGTCATCGTATGGATCAGCGAGGGTATTTGGATGACTGTCATCATACGCTGTTTCAATGAGCGTCCGCATTGCGATGATATCATCAATAACCAATGGGATCAGCGACTCTGTGACGAATATTCCATAGATCCCCCGTTGCGTATCGATCCAGGGATATGCGCCGAACGCCCCAACGCTTTGAAGAATGCCGCAGTCTTCACCCGGTTCGTTCAAATGACACCATTGTCCCAGCGCGTATTCCCAATCGGCCTCCGAAATTGCGGGCAGTGCGCCGCGTGCGAGACCGACAGTCGTAACCTTCGAGAGATCATCCAGAGCTGCTTCTGACAAAATGCGGCGCCCTTTGTAGACGCCGCCTTCTGAGATCATGGCGAGGAAGGCACCAAAGTCTTCAGCACTGATCTTCAATCCGCCTCCGATAAGCGGGTTTGTGACATCCTCTGGATTTTCGACATCACAGTTCAGCGGATGGCAGAAATAGGCCCCCTGCATTTCAAGCGGACCGGCCAGGCGGTCGAGAAAAAGGGCCTGGAAGGATTGGCCTGATACTTCTTCCATGATGGCACCGGCAATCTGCATTGACACCCCGCCATAGCTAAGCGTGGTGCCCGGGGCCGACTCCAGTGGGAGGATCGCCAGTTCTCGAGCGAAGGTTTGTAGCGAGGCATTTGCTCGCGCATCGACGAGATTGCTCGAGTTCATTCCGGATGTGTGAGACAGCATCTGGCGCAGCGTGATCCTGGAAAGCTCTGCTGTCAGATAAGGGGCGTACTGGCTTGCGGGCGCGTCCAGTTCAAGCAAGCCTTCATCGACCAAGGTCATCACAAGGGCGGCGACGACCCATTTGGAGGCTGATGCGACATAAACAGGATCACTCACCGCCATTGGTCCTGCAGAGGCTTGATAGAGGATCGTGCCGTCTGCATTGTAGACAAGCATAACGGCTCCGGTTTCACCGGCCGCGCGTTCGAGGTAGGGTTCAATCGTCTGATAACCATCTTTGGCCGTCGACATGTGTTCGATGGCTACATAAGAGGTCACATGATTGGATGATGCGCAGCCGGTAAGGCCGGCGATGAAGAGAGACATGGCGGCGAAGCCCTGATCAAGTCGCATGTCCAGTATTCCTCCGCCTCACTCTCGATGGTTTACACCTGCACCCTAAAATCTTGTTCGGAGCGTCACGCCATAGGTCGCAGGGTCCTGTGTGAATTGCGCACGGGACCGGTTTCCAGCCGCACCCCGTAGCGGCACTGTGAAGGTGCTGTTTACGGTTTGCTCATCTGTTACATTGCGTCCCCAAAGCTCAATGGCCCAACGCTCATTCTCCGATGACAGACCAACCCGAAGATTGATCTTGGTATTGGCTTCCTGAATGTCGCCCGGAAGCAGAAGCGTGGGGTTAAGCAACTCTGCAGCCTGTGTGCTGGTGCGGCGGTCGTCCTCGTAGCGGAAATTTGCATTGGCGAAGAAGTTCAACCCGTTGAACTGGTTTTCATAGGTCGCTCCGCCAATGACGACCCATTCCGGTGAGTTGGTAAGCGAGATCCCGCAAAGACTGGCGGAGTTGGGATTGAAGCCTGGCGCGCCAGGCGTCGTGACGTCGCAATCATCGGGATAGCTCGCATCTGTGTAGGTGACGGCGAGGTTGCCGAGTATCTTGTCGGTCAGGCTCGCCTCTGTCTCCAGCTCAAAGCCCGAGGCTTCCGCTTTGCCGACATTGAAAGTCCGGAACTGAATGCCTGTGAATTCCAGAACCTGGAAGCCCTCCAAGTCTTGCTGGAAGATGGCGACATTGGCGCGTGCGCGACCGTCAAACAGATTGGCCTTAACGCCGAACTCCCATGCGTCGATGCGTTCGGAGCCAAAGCGCGGATCGACTCCGCCAGCTGCTGCAGAAGGGTCAAGGTTGAAGCCGCCTGATTTGAAACCGTGCGTGAAGCCACCATAGACGTTCACATCGTCGCTCAGCTCATAGCTGCCTTTGATCGTGTAAACGACTTCCTCATCCTCGAACGTGTCGTCGAACTCCCGGGGGAGGAAGGCCAGCAGCGGGGCCGCTGGACTGCCTGCAATCGCGCCAAACAGAGGACCGGGATTGATCGGATCATAGACAGGCGCAGTGAAGACGAAACAGTTTAGTCCGACCGCCGGTGCCGAGAGCGGAGGCGGCACGTTTGCGAGGTTTCCGAACGTCCCGAGACATGCATTGTGCTGCCCGCCAAGCTGCGTGAAGCGGCCATCCTTGGTCTCTTCGACATAGCGCACCCCCAATGTGACATCGAATTTTTCGGTCACCGCCAGAATATTGTGTGTGAAGATCGAGAAGGACTCGCCCTCCTGGAGGAAGGCGTTATCCGCAAAATCACCGGTAGCCGGAGCGCCGCCTGAAAACGCCAGAAGCAGATTAGACGTCTGGCCGAGTAGCCCGGCGCTGACAGCGGCCTGATACTCATCCAGAAGTGTGACCGAGCCACCTGTCGTGATTTCCTCATTCGAGACGTAAAGGCCGACGAGCCAGTCAAGCCGGTCATCAAATGCAGTATTCTGGAGCCGTAATTCGTGCGTGGTGGTCTCGATCGTTGTGAGATTGCTGCCCGGGTCGAAATTGGTGCCGCCAAGTGCGATCGCTTCTGCAGAAGCCCCTGATGTGAACATACGCAGTCCCGTATAGTCGGTGCTCAATGCCTGCGTTGCCTGATAGTCGCGATAAGCTCCGATATAGGTAAGTTCGCCAAGTGGCGTTTCGGCGTTGTATTCCAGAGAGACGCCCATTTGCTCAAATGGGTTGCGGAACTCACCGTCATTCGACTGCAAGGCGTCAAGTGCAGCGGGTCCGATATTCGGCGCCCCACCCGTCGGGTCGAGGCCCGCAGGAGCGAATGCAGCAGCGATCGAGGTGTCACTGAACCAGACTGCCTGACAGCAGCGCTCTTCAGCCTCAGCATAGTCAGCAATCAGACGAAGAGTGCCGCCTGTCCCCAGATTCCAGAGCGCCTGCCCGCGCAGGGAGAAACGATCGCGGTCATGGCTTTTCTGACCATTGAGGCCTTCGACGAAGCCATCTCTTTCATGAATGGCTCCAGACAGGCGAATGCCGAACTTGTCTTCAACAACAGGAATGTTGAGGCCAGCCTGAAGATTGAAAAGACTGTAGTTGCCCACAGTGAGGTTGCCGAAACCTTCATATTCTGAGAGGTCTGGCCTCCTGGTCTTGATGTTGAGTGCGCCTGCTGACGTGTTGCGGCCAAACAGCGTGCCTTGTGGTCCGCGCAGCACTTCAACCTGCTCGACGTCGAGCAGGTCGCCCAGCGCGATACCTGGACGCGACAGATAGACACCGTCGACAAACACGCCGACCGAGCTCTCCAGCCCGATATTGTTACCCGTTGTGCCAACACCGCGAATGCGGAGCGTGGTTCCGCCAGATACAGTACCCGCGCTGTTCATGTTGAAGCTAGAGGCAAGGCTGTCGAGATTGGCGATATCAGACACTCCGGCGCGTTCCAGCGCTTCGGGATCGAGAGCGGTCACTGCAATCGGAATATCCTGAATACTCTCCTCGCGCTGAGTCGCTGTGACGATCACCGTGGACAGCGTACGCGGATTATCGTCTGCTTCCTGAGCGGTTGCGATAGGACCGCCAGCAAGCAGCGCCATTGTGGATACACTTGCAAGTGTTGCACTGATGGGGCGGACAGAGACAGTGTTTGGTTTGACGGTTTTCATAGATTCCTCCCGATCGATCTCGAAGCGATCTTTCAGGTGAGCTATCAGGAGATCACGGGGAGGAATGTCAAAATTGCAACATTCTTAAACTCGAATTCCTCTGTCACTTTCCAAGCTGAGCCGTCTTAAGGACAAGCCCCGATCAATCATCACCGACCGTCTTTTCCAGCCAGACCGAGAGAGCCGCGGCCGAGCATATTTCGATGTGTCCGTAGTAACGCCGCACCAGTTTGAGGCTCTCCAGCTCCGCCAGCGCGCGGTTCATTGAAGCGCGTGACAGTCCCAGCGTGGCAGCAAGATCTGACTGGCGAAATCGGAGCTTCGCATTCACACCGTTCAAAGGCGCCATGATCAGCAGATATTTCGCGACACGGGGAACCAGCGCCAGCAATCTCAACGCATGCAGCATCTCAATGAGCACATGAGAGCGAAGCAGAGTCGCCCGGAGCAGGGCACTAAGAAAGGCAGGTTCACGGTCACAGAGTTTGAGGAAAACTTTGGCCGGAATGTTGATCAGCGTGGTTGGCCCTACAGCCGAAATGTCGTGACTCAGAGGAAGATCGGTGAAGACAGTAAACTCGCCAAAAGAGTGACCTGCGCCGATAAAGGAAGTCAGAATGAAGCCGCCATCTGGTCCATATATACCCGCCTTGGCCGCGCCTTTCTCAATCACCGATATGCCAGGCTCACCATCACCGCGGCTATGGATAAACTGACCATCCGAAAGCGTCCTTCGGCGTCCGGCTGATTGCAGTAGCGCAATCTGGTCCGGCGACAGAAACTCGAGGAATGGTTTGGGTCTGTGTCTTGAGATGTCCATGCCGAGGAATGTCGCATTTTCGACATTCCTCGCCAAGTCGGTTTGCTAAGCCAAGCCAATGCAGACTTTGTTTCTCTTGCCTGGACGCAGCCAGTTGAGCTGGACATTACCGAGCACTTCAACGGAAGGCGGACCTCATGAAGACTCTTGTGCTGGCGATGGCGGCATTTGTACTCGCTTTACCTTGTGTGAGCGCTCCGTTGGCTGAAAAAGGGCAAGACCCGTTGTGCGGGACCTCCCAGTCCGGGACCGACGCCGCCCGGGAAGCGTTCTTCTTCGCTTTTCCGCTCTATGAGATGTTTCGGATGCGCCAGCGCGCGCTGCTGCCTGAAGGGGCTCTACTCAACAGTCTGCGACATCGCGCGGAGCTATCCGGTCTGGAAGATCGATACATTACTACGCCAAACCGGGACACTTTGTATTCGCAAGCCTGGCTTGATCTGGCGGACGGACCTGTGCGTTTTTCCATTCCGGAGATGGGAGACCGCTATCACAGCGCACATCTGATGAACGCGTTTTCCGATACGTTCGCGGTTTTGCGCAACGAAACTACCAGAACTCGCGCCTTCCTGATCGCAGGTCCGGAGTGGCAGGGCGAGGTTGGCGCCGATGAGACCCTCATCCGTTCACCAACCCTGGATGCATGGCTGGTTCTTCGCACACACGTCAAAAACGATTCAGATCTTGCGGAGGTCCAGCGTCTTCAGCTTGCCTATAGCCTCGACAGCGACAATGGCAGCGCCGACGATCTGGCGTTCGAAGGGCGGATACCGGCTCTTCCTGATGGCAAACAGTTTCGCGAAGTGGTCAACGCCGCACTCGCTCGGGGACCCATCCCAGAAGCGCAGAAGGACAGGCTTGAGTGCATGTCAGCAACCGGCAGTGGCCGGATATTCTCGAATGACACAGGCGCGACAGAGATTCCGGAATATCCGAAACTGAATACGTTTATTGGCCAATTTTATAGCGAAACTCAAACAGCGTTTGAACAGGCAGGGGTATTGGTCAATGGCTGGAGATATCCTCCAGCGAACATCGGGGCGTTCGGAACAGACGATGTCTATCGCAGTGCCATGGCCTTAGGGGGTCTTGCAGCACTTCCGATAGAGGAAGCAGTCAACCCGATGACAAATTTGGATGCAGATGGTGGTCAGCTTGATGGTCAATCAGCCTATCGGCTCCATATCCCCAGCGACATCCCGGTTGACGGATTCTGGTCGCTGACTCTCTACGAATCGGACGGTGCCGGACGATGGTTCTTCTATCCCAATGAGATTGATCGCTATGCGATCAGCAGCGCGTCCAATGATCTTCATCGGGAAGAGGACGGTTCAATCGTCGTGGAAATCTCCAATGAAGAGAGGTCGGACTCCGCCAATTGGTTGCCAGCTCCACGCGGTGCATTCAGATTGGTATTCAGGGCCTACAGACCGCAAAAAGCATTCCGCGATGGCGAGTTTCGCTTGCCCCCAGTTGAACGCGATTGATCGAGTATGCGTGATCCTGCCGAAAACGAAGGTCTGAACAAAGAAGTGACTTCTGTCATGAGCGAGTTGTTCGCCTGATATCCGGTCCGAGGCTGATCCAGACTAATGGAGCTGCTGCTTGTTCAGCCCTGGCAAACATTGCGAGCGGCTGTTTCGGGCCAGGTTGGCCCCGATCATCGGACTCGGCGTCGGGCAGGGTCGCCTCAGTCCGGTCATTCGGCCGCCATACAGTAGCCAGGCCTGAGTTCGCCTCAATCATTCGAACGCCCCCAACTCTGCGGACGGCCGCAATGCGAGCAAAAGGAGACAAAAAGCTCAGAGACTTGTCTCGCCCTGAAGCGGTCGTTCGTAGTGTCAGCTCTCGGTCAGGAGCTGACATAAGGCGAATAAGGATTTGGCCGCAGCTGGCTGCTGACAGTCCAATGCAAACCAGTCTCTGGCAGCGTTTGGGATAGGGGCGTTTATTCAGAAAGAAGTTCACGCTATTCTGAAAGAGCGGCGCTTCTAATCGATCTAAACATCGCTCCAGCTTCGTCTAATCAAGACAGATCAACTGATCGGTTGACGGATCGATGTCGAGGTTCACGCAATCGTCCAGGTCGGGCTGAGGGCTGGATGGCGGCAGGGTATTGCCGGACCCGTTGTCTGGAGATTGCCGACCTTCAGCTGGGAGCAGAAAATAGTCATATTTGGGGATGCTCGCTACGCTGACGCTGATCCGGCCATCCGGCAATTGGGTCATGGTCGAGGCTCCGAGCAGAGGCAGGTCCTGGCCAGTAAACGTATTTGGACCGGTCTGTCGAATATCCCTGATTATTACCATATTCGGTCGGATCTTCAACGTGAGTGCATGGGTCCAGGGATCCAGCGCATAGGCCCGGCCTTTTTCTATCCGGATCGTTTTCCCCAAAGTCGAGATTTTCCAATCTCCATCGATTGCAAGCGGCTCGGTTTCAGGCACTTGTGTTGAATAGGGCAGGAAGGCGTCCATTTGCGGAATTCCGGCCGCTGCGGCGAATGCATCTCCCATCGTTCCAGCCGCAAGCGCCTCGGTTCCGGCGCACCCAGACAAGATAAGCGCGGCTGCTCCAGACAGGGGCGCAGCATAGAATTTTCCCATTGATTTAAGTCGCATATTGAATCCTCCTTTGATCCAGGACCTCTCATTTGTCTGGGGAGTCGTAACGGAAAAGCGCTGCACGCCTAATGGGTAGCGTTACCCAAAAAAGGGGACTCACGGGGATCACACGTCTCTGACCGCTCGCGGATTTGGGTAACGCTACCCATAAGCCCGGTCGCCCGCGTGCGTTAGATTACCGGCTAAGCTGAGCAGTCCTTTGACTGCCCGGATCGTCGGAAAGGACGGGGAAAAATCATGGCCGGAATCATTCATTCAATCCTTCGAACGAGTATGCTGTGCATGCTTTCAATCTCCTTCATGCTCTCGTTTCCATCGACGGCATTCCAAGCCCATGCAGACGATGTCGAAGACGAGATAGAGACGCTTGCAAGAGAGAAACTGATGTCGCTGGGCCCCGAGCTCTTCGAAGCATTCGTGGTCGGACTCGATGCGGCGAATGATGAATCCCTGCAATCCGGTATCAAGAATGAAAGCGCCCAAAACCTGCCCGGTTGTGTGGCCCCGCTTTCGGATTTCCAGACCCGGACCTTGAGTCTGTCCGGCGGTGGGACGCTACTCGTGGTCGGCGCAGATTTTGAGGGCGGCGTGGCTTTTAAGTGCGGGGAAGGTGTTGATCTTTTCGACCGCCGTCAGACCAAGTTTTTCGGGGCGGGCGGCTGGGCCGTGCGAGTTGGTGCTGCGGTAGACGCGGCGTTTAACATCGGGCACTGGCAAGTCCCGCACAATAATCTGAGAGGTCGATCCGTCGGTTGGGAGTTCGAGTTGGCCGATCTCCTGAAGTCTCTACGCGCTGTGGCGAAGTATATGGATTGGATCGAAAAAGAGAACAGCGGGTCGGAGCGGTTCCCGTTTTCGATCGGGGTCACCTTCTGGTGGGAGAATGAGGCCTCAAGCAGCTGGGCCAAACCGATCCGGGGTGAGTATCAGGGCTTTGTGATTTCATTCGTGAAGGACATGGGTTCCGAACTCGGAGCTGGATTAGTGACGTCTCGAACGGTCCAGTTCTGCGATAATGATTCAGAGTGCACACTTGGGCTTTGGAGCGATGAGTCTGGAGACAATCAAGTCCTCATTCGCAAGCATGTTTTCGACCCTGATGAGAACAATCTGAACATCAAGCTCGGAGATCATTATATCGTCGCTGA
Organism: Hyphomonas sp.; assembly: GCF_018402285.1. GTDB lineage: Bacteria > Pseudomonadota > Alphaproteobacteria > Caulobacterales > Hyphomonadaceae > Hyphomonas. Next base: position 616,999 of record NZ_JAGYJH010000003.1, read on the forward strand.
CATCGATAGTGACTATCTGGACCTGGACACATCAGAAAAGACCGTACGCGGCCAACCCCTGGACTGGAGCGACTATCGCGAACGCCGGGATGGTCGGACCCTGTATAGGATTTGCTTCCGGGACAATTATACGAAAATGCATCTCAGCCTGGGTGGCGGCATCTGCAACAATTCGCAAAAGGTGACGCTGACCATGCAACGCCCGCTGGAGGAAAGCGATGTTGTTGGCCGGGATTATCGCGGATACTGGAATGGCGCGCAGGGGGGCACAACGCGTTACATCCGGATTGTCGAACGTGACGCGAACCACACCCTGACTCTGCAGGAGTTCGGGTCCAGCGCCCAGCGTGTATTCACAAAAATCATCGGGCCGACCTATACCGAGAGGAGTACGGCAGCGATGCTTACTGTGCGCAATGATGTCCTTCGGCTCCAGGAGGGGAGAAGCACGCTCGAGTTTACCCGAAATTCGGTAGAGGATGATGAGCGCATGCTCGGCTCGGATTTTGCCCTCGCGGACTCGATCAATGGCGAATACTGGAATGCAATTGTGAATGGCGAGACGGTCTATGACAAAGTCGTCTCCCGCTCGGCAGGCCGAATTGAACTCTCGCGCGTCGGTGAAAATGAGAGCAGACAGTATATAAAAACAAGCCCCTTCGGAAACCGTTTTCTGGGCACGGACGGGGTCTTGGTTGTCGATGGCGCCCGAATGGAACTGAATGGAGCTGTGTTCAGACGAAACTCGATTGACGAGGATGCTCGACTGGCAGAGCTGCTGATGCAATCGCGCCCCTGGCCTGGTATCGGGGCCGTGGTTGCGGCTGAAGATGAAATCATTGACGTCGTGGGCGCTTGGACCTGGACCTCGGACGACACCCTGAAGACAAACATCTTTGTTAGCCAGACAGACTCGGAGATCCGGCTGCGCGATCGTCGGAACCCGCTTGCACTGCACACATACCAAAAGATCGCTCCGAATATCTATCAGCACAGTTCGGGCAGCACGTTCGATTTTCGTTCCGAGACGATCCTGGTCTGGAAAAACAGTGGGGGCGATCAGAGCATCATCATGCGTCGTGAATAGTGCAAATCCGGCTTTCGCATTGACGATCTCCTCGACTGGTTCTTAAGAACGAGTCGGGGAGACTTGAATATTGAGTACAACAACGCCTTCTCGCACAGTGATCGTGGCTGATGATCATGCGGTAGCCCGTACGGGGACAAAGTCCGTTCTCTCAGAGATCGCCGGTGTTTCAATTGTGGCGGAGGTTGCCGACGGTCTCAGTGCGATTGCGGCGGTCAAGACGCATCTACCCGACCTCCTTGTGCTGGACGCCGCGATGCCGCATGCAAAAGGCATAGAGGTCTTCGCCGATGCGCGCCGCTGGAGTCCGGGTACGGCAATTGTCCTGCTTACGGGCTTCACTTCTGCGGGGTTTCTGGCAAACTGGCTGGACGCCGAAGTTGACGGGATATTGCTGAAATCCTGCGAGCCGAGCGAGATGCGAACCTGTTTCGAGACGGTGCTGGCGGGAGGGCGCTTTATCGCCGAAGAGGTGGGAGACATTCTCGAACGCACAACGCCTGCGGATGCCTTCACCAATCGCGAGCGTGAGGTTCTGTCTCTACTGGCCATGGGGCATCAAAGCGTAAACATCGCAGCGCGCCTCAATATCAGTTCGCGCACCGTGGAAAAGCACAGAGCAAGCCTGATGGCGAAGGTCGGGGTCAATTCGATCGCGCAGCTCATCGCGTATGCGTTGCGTGAAGGGTTGCTGGATGAGCATCGGCAAGTCTAGGCACCTCACTCTTTGCCCGGGAATGCAAATGGGTAGTCGCACCCATGGTCCGGGCGACGGGTTAGGGGCAGATTCTTTGCATGATTGATAAGCTGCGTTCCTGCATCGACTCTGTGCCGGCTGCCATAAGGTCCGCGCTATTGCTGGCGGTGATGATCGCAACGTCGATAGGTCTATGCCTCGTCTTCGCGACCCCGCAGGACGATCCCGCGGAGCGGGGAGAGGTGATCGAACTTCCTGTCGCGGATTATTCAAGCGCATTCTTTGGCCTGTATGCCGAAACCCTGGCCGAAACGGATGGGCCAATGACGCTCGAAGACGTCATTGCGAGCGACGGTTGGGAGACCATGGGCACGCGATATATGAGTTTCGGATCTGTCTCGGATACCATCTGGATTCGGGCCAGGGTTCGAAACATTTCCGATGCACCCATCACGATCCGGTTCGATACGCGCCGCGTCGCATTCGATCATATGGACATGTATCTGACCGATCCTGACGGAAGCGGTTCGACACAATTCCTGGATTATAGCTATGCAGCGCCGTTCTCGGATCGGCCCGTCAACCATCGGTTCCTGGTCGCAGATATCGAGCTGGCGCCCAATGAAACACAGATGGCCTATGTGCGTTTCCGCGGCCTGTTCAACACAATCCTGCCGCTCCGGCTGGCCTCACCTGAAGCCTTTCAGATGGCCGAGAAACATGAGGTGTTCTGGTCGGCTCAATTCTACGGCACGTTCACTGCCATCACATTCCTGACCTTGCTCGCCGCGCCTCTTATTGGCTGGCGCACAAGTCTCAGTTTCGGCTTCTTTCTGATCACCAGCGCCGCCACATGTCTTGCGGTGGAGGGTTATATTGATCAACACCTCATCCCCGACAAGAACGAGATCACTGCCCGCCTGACCGACAGCCTGTATTTCCTCACAGCCGCAGCCATTCTGATCTTGAGCCGCACCGTGTTCGATCTGCAGGCCAAGGCGCGGTTGCTGGACTTCGGTGCTTGGTTGGACATCTTACACCATTCTCCTGATTGGAACCTTCCACTTCCTGTTTGGCATTGCGCCGAGAACCGTGTTCATACCCATTTTTCTATTCTTGCGTGGCACATCGCTGATCTTGCATGCTGTGGTCGGGATTTGGGCGGTCTGGACACGGGAAAAAGGGGGGACAGCCTTCGCGGCCAGTTCGATCCTCGTCGCGACGGCGTCGATCGCGCTGGTGGTCGATCCGACGTTTGGCTATCCCTATGGCGGCTATCCTTTCATCATGCGCTGGCTTGTAACGGTCGAAGCGATGGCGCTCGCGATCGCTATTGTTCAGAGTGTTTTGGGCCTCAGAAAAGAGCGTGACCTCGCCATCAAGGCGGATCTCGTCGCAACCCGCGAACGCCTTCGATTGTCGCTCGCGCTTGCAGACAGCCAAAGGGCTTACTCTCGCGCGCAGCGCGCAGCAGGACAATATATGCGCCGCTTGCAAACCGTGAGTCATGACATTTTGCAGCCACTTCAGTCTCTGAAATCTACGCTGCGGGAGAAGCCCTCAATAACCGACGAGCAGGCTGAGAGACTCGAGGAAGCGTTCGATTACCTGGAGGCGCTGGCGCGCCAGAATCTGCAGTCCCATCATGACCATACGCGCGTGGCGGCGCAGGCTCAATCGAGCGGATCGGACAACATCCCGATTGCCACGGTGATCAGCACTGTTGCGACCATGTTCGCGAACGACGCGGCGGCGAAAGGCGTTGAATTGTTGATTCACAGCGCTGACGAGACAATTTCTGTCCCGCACCCCGTTCTACTTATGCGGGCTATCAGCAATCTGGTATCCAATAGTTTGCAACATGCCACGGGCAACAGGATAGACATCTCTTTTGACTGCGACCAAACAGGCACCTGGGTGTCGGTCAGGGATCAGGGGCCTGGCATGTCCGCCGACGCGCTTCGGGATATGCTGGATTTCGGAAATCGCGGCGCTGTATCGCACGGATCCGGCTTTGGCCTGGCAATCGTGCAAGACGCAGCGCGAGAAATGGGAGCAGAGCTTGAGATACACTCCACGGAGAGCGGCGGTACAACGGCGAAACTCTCATTCATCAACTCGCCAAACCGTTGACTGGTGCTGAGTGTATTCGAATTTGTTGTTTGTTTCTCATAGTAGCGAATTATCGAATATTGGCAGCGTTCCTAAAGTCCTCTTTGCGAGCAAAAAGAGACATAAAAATTAAAGCGTGTTCGACCGGAATGGGCCAGGCTGGCTCCCACCAGAAGAATCCGGGACCGGCAGGGTTGATCCGATCGTGCCGTCCGGCAGGCTCACCGCCGACGAGGCCGAAGATCGCGGATAGAAGTCATTGATACTGCGGCGCCGCAAGAGCGCTCGCGCCAAGCAATGTGTAAGTTATCCCGCAACCGCTAGCTGTTCAAACATACCGAGCGACCTCTCCGATCCAAGACGGCGAGCAGACTGGACCAAGCGGTCCAAGCCGACCGAAAATTCTCGCCCAGGATGCTCTAAAACGTGCTATAGAACACCAATAGTATGATTTTTGCGCCCGAAGGAGCCCAGCCATGACCACCGTCCGAAAGACCATTACCCTCACCGATACGCAGAATGACTGGATCAAGGCGCAGATCGACAGCGGCGCTTACACGAACGACAGCGAAGTGTTGCGCGACCTGATCCGCAAGGCGCAGCAGGAAACTTCCGAGATCGAGGCTATTCGCGCGGCGCTCATCGAAGGCGAGAGAAGCGGCCTCAGCGCGCGCGGGCCCGAAGAGATTCGCGCAGCGGTGAAGAAGCGGAAGCCCCTGAATGGTTGATGGCCGCTATCACTTAACCCAGGCGGCCGATGCGGACCTCGAACGCTTGTACGAGTGGGGCATTGATCGCTTCGGCGTGAATGCTGCGGACGAATATTATGATGGGCTGACTGCACGCCTGGCGCAGATCGCGGGTACTCCGCAGCGATGGCAGGAGGTCGATCATATCCGCGCTGGCTATCGCCGCTCGGTGTATGTCGCGCATTCTGTCTATTTCCGGGTCGAGGCCCGTGGCGTCTTGATCGTGCGCGTCCTCGGGCGCGAAAATCCGCAAACCGGTCTTCCGAATGACTAACCGATGATCAGGGCAGCCCGGTCTTCGGTATGCCACGCCGATATGAGGCCGGACTTCGCCGAAATCGGTCACAGCGTGACCCTTGATTATTGCCCTTGACCGGGGAGCGAGACGTGCGCTTCTACTTTTCCAATGCTCGATCATAACAACACCACAGTCCTAATCACGGGCGCTGGCTCAGGCATCGGCAAGGCGCTCGCTGAGGCGTTTGCTGCGCGTGGCGCGTTTGTGGTGCTAGCAGATGTGGACGCAGCAAGTGTCCACGCGGTCGCGGCCGAGATCGGAGCAAACGCGCTGCCGGTCGTTGTCGATCTCGTGCATCCCGAAGCGGCGGCAGAGACAATCAACAAGGCGTTCGCTTGGCGTGGACGGCTCGATCTTGTCTGTTCGAACGCGGGTATAGGACACCACAAGAAGATCAAGAACGAGCTCCTTGGTCCTGAAACAGAGCGCCTGTTCGCGGTGAATCTTTTCGCTGCCGTTCGTATTGCACAGGCATATCTGCGCGCAATCGAGACAAGCGGCGCGCGCGGACGCCTGATGATTACCGGCTCGGAGAACTCCCTCTCCCTACCGGCGGCGGTGCGGGGGCGGGGATTGGGCCTCTACGGCGCAACCAAGCATGGCGTTCTGATCATGGCAGAGTGGCTCCGCGACGAAAATGACGGCGCGCTTGACGTCCACGTCCTCATGCCAGGAGCGGTCTACACCCCGCTCATTGCCCGGGGGCTGCCCGATCCCGCAGAGGCCCCGCCGGAACTCGGGCTCATCACGCCCGAGCGCTGCGCAGAGCTTGCACTGAAAGGCATGGACCTGGAACTCTTCTACATTCCCACGCACGCTCACATAGCCGATGACATGCAGCCGCGCCATGAAGGCGTCGCAGTCGCACTAAAAGCGCTCGGCCTTCGCTAACAACGGTTCGACTGGCTTAGTCGCTCGTTTTCCTGGCGCTATTGCCCTACCTGTACCAGCAGCTCACCATCGCCGGTAGCGGCCGTTGTCTCAGTTGAGGGCCTGCCTCCGACTTGGTTGCGTTGCTACAAGGCGTAAACTCAAGATCAACGCGACCCAAGGCATGTTCTCACTTGTTCGGCCGGGCGCAAGGCCTCAGGGTAGCGGGCCTGCAGACTTTAAAGGCCCGCGATACTTGCCCTTGAGGAATACTCCAATGCAGGCTTCGCGCCACAGACGTCTACAACGTGAAAGGGATTTCACGGGCGACCGACTGACGAGCTTTCAACAGGTGTTCCTCAGGCACGGGCTTCCGGGACTGGTCCTTGCACTGACCTTGCTCGCGATTCCAGGGCTCCACACGGTATTTGTCGGGGGAATCCAGCGCGGACTTCACAATCCCTTTCCTTATGCGGCCCTCTTCCTTCTGACGTTCCTGATCTTGAATGTTTATGTATGGCGGATCGATCGGTGCTGGAGCCTGTCGAGGTTTGGTTGGGTCCTCTATCTCGGCGCGCTCTCGTTCTGGGAAGAGTGGTTGTTCCGGCTGGCCGTTCCCACGATCCTGGAAAGTTCGGGTGCTGCAGCCTGGCAGGCGTCGACGTTCAGCGCTCTGGTATTCGCAGGCGCGCACTATTTTACGCTACGCTGGAGGTTGCGGTGGTGCATAGCGGCGTTTCTGGGCGGACTGCTGCTCAGCCGACAAATGCAATTGCATAACGACCTGTTGCTGGTTGCAGCGCTTCATTGGATCGCCACGCTTGTGAACACTCCCCGACCGCCAGGAGTTTCTGCGGAACGTGCAACGGCTTGATCAATGGGGCCGGATTAAAACAGGTTGGCTCCGATGATCGATTTCGGCGTCTGGCTGGATCGACGCAGTCCTGCCGCTTAGTCACGTCATCAGCGCCAGGCGCAATCTCGCCGGAAGTTGCCCTTCGCGGAGCACCTTCAGCGTTTCTCCTGCTGACTCCTGCACCACAGCAGGTAGCCTTCAAACGTCTTCGCGATCGGCGCCAGTGATCCGTTCAGCAATTGCTCCAACCTGTGAAGTTCTACGTCGTAAACCTCGCCAGTTCTGAGCGCATAGAGTACGACGCCCTCGCCTTCAAAGCCGGTTAAAGCGACGAAACCGGCCGGCACGCCCAACTCATCTTGTGCGTACTGCGTCGCGTCAGCGATCTGGTCGGGTTCGTTGAGGTCATACCAGCCACGGCACGTCGACGCGCCGAAGCTGGTATAGAAATGCGCTAGCTCGCTGTTGGCCGGGATGCCCAAGTCCTGCAGCAGCGCGGCCGTCTCGGACCGCGCGCCTTCGACAAATTGCCGGTAACGCGGCGTGCTGTTGGACTTGAGCCAGCGCTCTACTTCGGGTGCGAACATGGGTATTTGCGCCTCTACTTCACAATGGCCTTTGGCGCCCCAAGCGGGTGGCGCCGGCTATTCTGGGCCAAGTCGGCACCCACCGTCAGAGTCCCGGACCGGCAGTGTCGATCCAATCGTGCCGTCCGGAGTCCTCACCGCCGCCAGGCCGGAGGTCGCCGAACCAGGTCGGCCGATCGCATCTTCTATTAACAGATAAGATTCAACGACTGTCTTATGCTGCATGGCAGCCACAGCGTTTTCACGATGGAACTCACATATGATCGTATCGTTTCTGGACGCAAAACTGGTCTTGCCGATGATGGGGCTTGTTGTGTTTGTCGGCGCCCTCTTCTTTAGTCGGCATCGCGACAAAGTCCGGCGAAATTCTCTGAAAAAGGACGCTAACGGCTTATACACTTGGACGGACTGGCCCGGTGGACCGCGAAGCTCCTACACGGACCCGTCGAGACCCGGTGGAAAATGGGACAGAGAGGGCGAGTAAAGTGCCTTTGATGGCAGACCATTGCGTGATGACCGGATCCGGCGCCACCTGTTCTGCCACCGACTTGACCACGAACACTATGGCAAACGTGCCTCGCTCGATCATGTGGCGCAGCTCGTGCGGGAGATTGCGCTCTGAGACTGCTCTGTCGCGCGTCCGCTCTGCGCAGGATGCTCGGGCAGAACTGACCGGGTAGTCATCCCTGAAGTTAAACGGCTTCAGAACTGGGATCTTGGGACCGATATGCGGGCCGAAAACATCCCCGTTTCTTCAAACCCAACATTCGCAGAACCAATTACGACAGGCAGCTTCGGGCCAGGTAGGCTCCCACCAGAAGATCCGCGACTGGCAGGGTCGATCCAATCGTGCCGTCCGGCAGGCTCACCGCCGCCGGGCCGAAGATCGCCGGGCCTTAACTGAATGCCTTTAATTTGCATTCGCTTGTTATTCAAACGAAAGCCAGTTTCAAAGATGATATGCGAAGAGACGGCGATGGTGCGGATTCATGGACAAGGTTCTTAGAGGCTTTTTGACCGTCCTGGACGCGGTAGGCACGATAGCGATGTCGATTGTCGTGCTCGGCGGCGCCTTGTTCGGTGCATGCTTGGCCTGGTTTGTTCTGGGTGCCATGGAAACCGGGCCAGTCTGGCGCATGACTGGTACGGTGGGGGCCGGACTGATCTCGGGCTTTCTGTCTTGGGCCATCTTGAACATCGCAGCGTTCTTCAATGCAGACTAAACCTGGGCCCACAAGAGGCTGGCCAGGTCGGGGACCCGGGTGTTGAAGCAGGGGACGCTCCCTCGCTTCCAGATAATCTGGAACGCCGGATCCAGGGCCAGCGCGACGAATGGGACGGATGCTGTTTATGAATGGATCGCAAACCCTGATGCGAGCCCACGGGATTAACCAGCCATCTGCCAAAGGCAGACCGACAGTGTCAAAAGGGCCAGATCGGCTCTGATCGTCATCGTCGGCAACAGGCAGTGTCGCTCCAGTCCGGTCATCTGGCCAGGTTTCGAAGGCGCGCTCGATTTCCCCGCCGTACGCTGATACCTTCGCAACCGCTTGAACGGGCTGGATGCGGCGCCGACAGATCCGGAACCAGGCAGCTCAATGCTTGTCGACTGTGGAGGGGCAAGGAGGTCAAATGAGTACCCGGAACTTGCGCTGGACGATCATCGCCCTCACGGCAACAGCCTGTGCATCGTCGGCGCCAGCAATCCGCGATACAACCGCAACGCCTGCCTGCGAAATCTCGGCGCCCGACACCGCCTGGCTGAACACGTCTTTGGCGGCCGTGCGCGAAGCGGCGCTCGGACTGGGCGGCGACATCCGGCTCGACCAGACAGAAATCATAGTCTTCGATGCAAGTTGCACCCTGATCGTTGCGCCAACCGGCGAACGCAGCTTCACCGCTCATGACGGCATGGTTTCGCTCCCGATCGGGCGCACGCCAGCTGTCATAACGTCTTTCGCAGCGCCATCGGCAGATCCCGGAGGCGCCTATTTCGTCATGGCCCTGCCAAGCATCTGGGAATCGGCCGGCTTCAAGAGTGAAATCTCGGTGCACGATTTCACACTCGGTGTCTTCGCTCATGAAATCAGCCATGTGTGGCAACTGCCGACCTATTTTCAGTCGATCCGGAGCGTGACTGGCGTCGAGCGCCTGCCCGCGCCGGTAGATGATGACATGGTGCAACGCATCTTTGGAGAGGATGAGCGGTTTCAGCGCGGCGTTGTCGCGGAGATTGAAGCCTTCAGATGGGCAGCCCGGCAAGAGGATCCGGAGGCGGTTGGCCGCCTTGCCCGCGAGGCGCTCGGACAATTGCGCGAAAGATGGAAGACGCACTTCACCGGCGACTATCGCGCCCTCGCCGAGGTTCAGGCGACCTTTCTGACGCTTGAGGGATCGGGCCAATGGTTCGCCTTGCGAGCCCTTACTGCGTCGCCTTCCGGGCCGCGTCTTGAACCTGACCTTGCTCTGCGTGCTTTTGGTCAACGTGGCGCAAAGTGGTCGCAGGATCTCGGCCTTGCTCTTGCAGCTGTGCTGGACCGGCTCGATCCTGGCTGGCCATCATCCGTCTACGGTGCCGACGATATGTCCCTGATCGATCTGCTGGACAATGCGCTGGCGCAGCCCTGAGCGTGGCCGACAAGACGCCTATCGGAGGGCTCTATGTCAGGAAAGGGCCAGGTTGGCTCCGACAATCGGTTTCGGCGTCGGGCAGGGTCGCCTCAGTCCGGTCATTCGGCTGTTTCACCAGCACCCTGCCGGACTTCGTCAACACTGACCTACAGAAAGCCGGTTCCATCTGAAGGCTCCGGCCCGTGCCAGTGACGGCCAGGCACATCAGGTCAGTCTTGCCACAATACTAGCGTTCTGCAGGAACATCGGGATAAGCTTGGGCATGGACCGTTTTGCACCAACCACAAGCGACTATGGCCTGCTGGCCATGCCCCTGGAGCAAGCCGCAGCCGCCTATGCCGTATTCTGGGCTGATGCGCCGGTCGTCATGACCCGGTCTGACCTTCAGGGCAGCCCGGAAGACCTCTTTGCACATCTGGAACCGCTGAGCATGGCGCTCGATCGAACCCTGCTTGTTGCCAACGGCCAAAGCTGGACCAGCTATTTTGCCAATGGCCTGATCGGATCGGATGTCTTCCTGCCGGTGTCCCGGATGGCGGCAGCGCGCGGATGTACTGGCTTGCGTGTCGTCAGATCACGCACGGCGACCATATTCGAGGCCTACGAAAGCCCGGAACGCGGCGGGAATATCCTCAACTCCCGACGATCCATTTGTGCTGCGCGCGAGGGAGGTTGGGAATTCAGATCCTCGGGCGAGCCTTACGCGTTTGAAGACCTCTCCCGCTACGAGGCCAAGCGCGTCAGGGATCGGTTTACGCCCGAGCATCTGGATGACCTTCTTGCGGGCCTGGGCGCGCCGTTGAGTCCACTGCCAGAGGACCAGAAGCTTGACGCCATATTGTTCGCCCACGAAGCAACCGCGTCGCATCTTGCGCGGTGGAGTTATGCGGAAGTGCAGGCTGGGCTGCCTTGGAAGAGGGGCTAGACTTCGGCCCTTGCATGTCAAGCACAGACGCAACCTTGCTGCCTTCTATGCGCGTCGAAGAGCCGATGCTTGCGATCGTGGCCACCCGTCTCAGAGCGGAAAGGCGCTCAGGAGCCAGGGTGCCAAGGGTGGCCTCGATCGGGCTGAACCCTGCAACCTATGGCACGCACTCGCTCAGGCGCACCAAGGCCGCCCTCATTTATCGCAAGACCGGCAATCTTAGGGCTGTCCAGCTCCTGCTCGGACACACAAAGCTTGAGAGCCCAGTCAGGTATCTGGGCGTGGACGTTGACGATGCGCTGGAAATCTCGACGGGCATCGATCTGTGAAAATCCGGAGGGGCAGGAAGCGAACTTACCTGCCGTTCCATTCTCGGTTCAAAACAGGCGCCGTCTCGCCGGAATGAGACATTTGAATTTTATTTTTGCAAACGACGGATCAAGCTGTCTGTCTCGTTAAATTCGAAACACAGAGAGCCAGCCATGCCTCAAACTCTTGCCGCGTCGATTGCCGTCAACCGCTTCGGGCTGGGTGCCCGGCCGGGTGAGCTTGATGCGGAAATCACAGACCCGAAAGACTGGCTGGCGCAGCAACTGACGCGCACGACGAGCTTCACGCTGCCCCCGGGCGGTTTGCCGACCACCCGCAGCGCCGCCGAAGCGCTCGGCAGCTATCTTGAAGACCTGAAGAAAAAAACGGCAGGCAAAGCGGGCAAGATGAGCCCGGATGAGCAGGAAGAGGCCATCCTAAAGCCGCTCCAGAAATTACGCGAAATCCTGATCGCCGAAATCGAGGCGCGCACCCTTCGCGGGCTCACGACCGAGGCGAGTTTCGCGGAGCGTCTCGTCCTGTTCTGGTCGAACCATTTCACGGTTTCTGCGAACAAGGCAGTCACCATTCCCTTTGCCGGGGTATTCGAGCGCGAGGTGATCCGGGCCGGCCTGACGGGCACCTTCGCCGACCTGCTGGTCGCCTCGACCCGGCACCCCGGCATGTTGCTCTATCTCGATCAGGCCCAGTCGATGGGGCCGAACTCGAAAGCCGGAAAACGCCGCGACAAGGGTCTCAACGAGAACCTCGCCCGCGAAATCCTTGAGCTGCAGACCCTCGGTGCGCAGGGCGGCTTCACTCAGGCGGACGTCACAGAGTTTGCCAAGGCGCTTACCGGCTGGTCGCTCGCGGGCGGGCGCACCAGGCTGCTTGTCCCCGGCGCAGACCCGGGCGACTTTATCTTCGTGGACCGCTTCCACGAACCTGGCACCCGCACGGTGATGGGAAAACGCTACAGCGCGGACGACGAAGGGCAGGGCGAAGCCATCCTGCGCGACCTCGCCAAGCATCCCTCCACGGCGCAACGCGTTGCCATGAAACTCGCCCGGCATTTCATATCAGACAAGCCGCCTGCTTCTGCCGTCGAGGCGCTGGCGAGAAGTTTCCGCACCAGCGGTGGCCGCTTGCCGGCGCTGCACGAGACACTGATCTCGCTTGAAGAGGCCTGGAATCCCGAGGCGCAGAAGTTCAAGTCTCCCAATGAGTTCTTCCTGTCCGCCCTGCGTTTCACGGGTCTGCCCAAAGTCGAGCGCAAGGCCATCACGGCGGCTTACGGCCTGCTCGGGCAGGTGCCCTATCAGGCGCCGTCGCCTGAAGGCTGGCCGGATGATGCGGCCAGCTGGGCAGGGCCAGACGCTGTGATCAAGCGCGTCGAGTGGGCTCAGGCTCTTGCCGACAGGCTGGGAAACAAGGTTCGTCCCGAAAATCTAGCGCGATCCGCACTCGGCCCGGCCCTGTCAGCAGCAACGGCCCAGAGCATCGCCCGCGCAGAAAGCGCCTCGCAAGGGCTGACACTCGCCCTGATGAGTCCCGAATTCCAGCGCCGATAGGAGGCCCATGATGACCCTTCCTCTGATGACGCGGCGCGCGGCGCTGATGGCGGGCGGCGCCATGTTCCTTGCGGGATCCGCAGGCGCCCTGACCATTTCCCGGCAGGCCGCAGACCGCAAGTTCGTCCTCGTCATCCTGCGCGGGGCAATGGACGGGCTAGCAGCCGTCGCCCCCTATGGCGACGCGCACTACAGCGCCTTGCGCGGCAAGCTCGCGCTGGCGCCCCCGGGCGAAGCCAGCGGAGTACTTCCGCTTACGGATGGATTTGGCTTGCATCCCAACCTTGCCTTTCTCTACGAACAATGGACAGGTCGCGAGCTCGCCATCATACCAGCCTGCGCGTCGCCTTACCGGGAGCGCTCGCACTTTGACGCCCAGGACGTGCTTGAGACAGGCGCTGCAGAAGTTTTCGGGGCAAGCGACGGCTGGCTCGGCCGCGCGCTGACAGCCCTGCCTGCAGACTTGAAACGCGAAGCAGTGTCCATCTCGGGATCGCTGCCGCTTGTGCTGCGGGGATCGCCCTTGGCGACCAGCTGGGCGCCCTCCTTCGCGCCGTCTGCCAGCGAGGACACACTCAACCGCTTGATGGACCTCTATGCAGGCGACGCCCTGCTGGGCCCGGCGCTCGCCTCCGCCATCGAGACGAATGCGATCGCCAGTGCGTCCGGCATGGACGGTATGGACGGCAAGGCCCGGCGCAATGGCCCCGGCGCCTATAAAGGTCTTGCGGAAGCGGCGGCGCGGCTACTGTCCGCCGAAGGCGAGCCCGCCGCCGCCGTGCTGTCGTTCGATGGCTGGGATACCCATGCCAACCAGGGCGCCGCCAATGGCCAGCTCGCCCTTCGCCTCGCCGGACTCGATGCGGCCTTGCGCGAGCTCAGGAACGGGCTCGGCGCTCATTGGCCCAGAACGGTCGTGGCGGTGGTCACCGAGTTTGGTCGAACGGTCGCCGAAAACGGAACCGGCGGCACCGATCATGGCAGCGGCAGCGCCGCCTTCCTGCTGGGCGGTGCGGTGTCGGGCGGAAAGTTCGGCGGCGACTGGCCCGGACTGGCGCCCAAAGCGCTGTTCCAGGGCCGCGACCTCGCGCCGGCAAACGACATCCGGTCGGTCTTCATGGCGGTGCTGCAAGACCATTGGGGCGTGGACCGGGACACACTTGGCCGGATCGTCTTTCCAGATGCGATTGGGGTGCGGTCAATTTCGGGCCTGTTACGGGCTTGACTATCTCCGCAACGGGCTTCGCCATGCGAAGGGTCATCCGGAATAACTCGACTGTCAGGTAAAGAAAAAACCAGCTCCGGGGCTCCGACTGGTTACAGCTCCCGCAGCAATGCGCCTGGCTGGCTCCCATCGTCATTGTGGGGGACCGGCAGGGTCCCTTCAATCCGGTCATCGCAATGCCCCACCACCTAAAGGCCGGGCTTCACCGCAAGTCGCACCGCTGCCGCTTCCTGAGTATCTCTGACGCTCTGCAAACCAAGCCTGCGTGATGCAAGGAATTGGATTGAGATGCGATGACGCTGCGGAGGCCATGGCCTGCATAGAGGCTTTCGCGCGGCGCGCGTGAAGTTTGAGAGCGGCACTATACCGGCTGATAACCAGATTGCGGCGCTCTGACGCGCCAGACAGTCTGCGCCGGCTAGGCGTGCGTAAAGAGGGCAGCTTTAAGGAGACATTCAATGAGTGAGATTTATTCGAGACGCCTGCTGGCCAGCATGTACATGCACCAGGCTCGCATGTTGTATGAGGATGGCCAGAGGAAGGCTGCAAGAGGGCTTCTGGTCAAAGCCATGGCCATGCTCGTCCTGCCGGTAGCGGCCCCCAGCCGGCACTGATACCGGTACGCGCGCACCGCCGCTGAAACAATCGGGTTCCCGGCGGCCGCCAGGCGCGCAGCAGTCACCGGGGGCCTCAGGCGCCAATACCCTGCGGATTGATGCAAGTTCGCCCACGCCCGATTGCACGGCGGGGAAGAGCCTTGGGCACATGCCGATCAGGACACTGACTATTTTTGCAAAAAGGAACAATCAGATGGCGACAGTTCTGATCATCGGGGCCAGCAGCGGAATAGGGCTTGCAACGACCCGACTGGCGCTGGAACGCGGACATTCGGTCGTAGCCTTTGCGCGTTCGGCAGGCCAGATAGCTCTCCAGCACGCAAGGCTCAGGAAACTGGTCGGAAATGCGCGCAAAACCGATGACGTCCGGCTCGCGCTTGCCGGCGTGGACGCGGTCATCCAGACGCTCGGCGTACCTGCGAACACCCGCATGATCACGGGTCCGGTCGACTTGTTCTCCACCGCAACGACAACACTCCTGCCTCTTATGAAAGAACTCGGGATCCGCCGGTTGATTAGCGTGACGGGTTTCGGCGCCGGGGAAAGCCGTTCCAGCATAGCGCCTTTGCAACGGCTCGGATTCAACCTCGTATTCGGCCGTGCCTATGGCGACAAGGATCTTCAGGAGCAGCTGATCACGCAAAGCGGTCTCGACTGGACCATCGTTCGGCCGGGTGTCCTGATAAATACGCGCAAAGTCGGGCGGTACCGCGTGCTGGTTTCCCAGCAGAACTGGCGCAACGGGATTGTCTCGCGCAGCGATGTTGCCGATTTCCTCGTCAGGCAACTCACTGACGAAACCTGTCTCAAGCAGGCGCCAGTGCTTGTAAGGTGATAGTGTGGGGCCAGCTTCAAACAGTCTGCCTGAACCGTGCTGGTTGGGCAGATTTATTCCGCAGACGAAAGGTTTGTGTATTTAAACTTATGCGACGCCTCATAATGGTTTTCTTCGCTGCGCTAACCTGTATGGTTTCAGGAATGACCAGTTCCGCTTCGCCGAAAAAAGCAACCATCTCACCTTTGGTCACCTTTCAGTCGCCGGAAGAGGCTCGCGCCTGGCGAACCGTCAACGACGATGTCATGGGCGGCCGCTCTCTGGGCGGAAGTGTTGTCGAGGCAGGGCAACTTGTCTTTACCGGGCTGATCAACACCAACGGAGGAGGTTTCTCTTCGGTGCGCCGCCAGTTAGAGCCCGGCGCGCTGGAAGGTGGCCGGGCCTTGGTTCTTTCGGTAAAGTCCGATGGACGTGCCTACAGGCTGATCGCGCAAACCGACGCCCGTTTCAGGGGCCGTTATGTTTCGTATCAAGCGCCGATCCCGGTAAGCGAAGTGGGCGAGTGGGCGACTGTCCGAATTCCCTTGAGCGATTTCGCACCCACTGTTTTCGGCCGCAGCGTTCCGGCCAGTGAGTTTGTGCCCGCGCAGGTTACCGAGCTTGGCGTCATCATTGCAGACAATGTCGATGGCAACTTTGCGATTGCCGTCAGATCAATCAGCGTCGAACGTTAGGTCTTACTTTGGTCGGCTGCTCGCCGCGAGTGCCGTGAGTTAAGCTTTGGGCCAGGTCATCAGCAGGCTGGGGTGCTGCTACCCGGCGAAAGATCGCCGAACTCTGGCGAAACGCAACACCTCAAACTACGAGGTATTTAAAGAGCCAGTAGCCTGAGAGCCAGAGTGTTGCATAGGCGGACACAAGTCCGATGCGTCCCCGCATGACCCCCTGAACCAGCGTTCTGTGTTCTCGTCCCGCGGCGAAATAAACCGTCAGCAGGTAGACCGAGAAAAGACCGCCAAAGCCGCAAGCAAAGAATGCAACATCGCCGATGATCGAGAGCGGGGTCGCGCCGTCGATGAGCACTCCGGCGAGCGGCAGAAATGACAGCATTACCCAGAAGCCCAGGACAGGCGCGGCATACATCCAGAGAAGTAAACGGCCGACGCCGCTATGGTTCAAAGTCGTCATGGTCGTGCTCCTTTAGCTTACTCTCTGATACGGTCGGCAAGTCCAGGTGGACCTCAGTCAAACCTGTGGTCTGCTGCCGCAGCGTCGCCGGAATGCTCCGAGAGTGACCGTCGACGACAGGCAGGGGCGGGTTCGGGCTTCAGACCGGCTCAAATGGGCCAGGTTGGCTCCGATCTACGTCGCTGACGACCGGCAGCGTCACATCAATCCTGTCATTCGACCGTCTCACGCAAACCAGGCTGGAGACCGCCGATTGTGGTCGCTCGACCAAAGCGATTGTCTCGCGATGATCATTCCGGAGGGATCGCGTCGGATCACGATTCAGCTTTGGTTGCTGTCCGGGCTTGCTCGGGCCGGATTAGCCAGAAATGATGTCGGCGATGCGCCTGTGCCTGTTGACTGCCCTGACGATGCTAGCCTTTGCCGCAAACTCGGTGCTGAACCGTTGGGCGGTGGGAGCAGGTCACATTGAAGCTGTGGACTTCGCCTTCGTGCGGGTCGTGGCGGGGGCAGCAACACTCTCGGCGTTGCTTCTTTTGCAGCGTGGCGCGCTGGTCTGGCCGGGGCGGCAGGGACGGGTTGCCGGGGTGCTCGGGCTCGCGGTCTATCTCATCGGATTTTCGTTAGCGTATCGTGGGATCAATGCGGGAACCGGGGCGCTGGTTCTGTTCGGCACGGTGCAAGTCATGATGTTTGCGGGCGCGCTCAGGTCGGGCGAAGCACTTCCGGCGCGGCGCTGGGCAGGTGCCGGACTTGCACTTGTTGGCCTGGCCCTGATTGCGGCGCCGGGGGACAGCGGGGTGGCGCTTGTGCCGCTTGGGTTGATGGCGGCGGCCGGGATCGGCTGGGGGGTCTATTCCCTGGCAGGGAGGCATGCCACCGATCCGCTGGCAGAAACGGCATGGAATTTCGTTCTTGCTGCGCCGCTGGTCCTGCCGCTGTGGCTGATCGCCGGGGACGGCGCGCCGGACGCGGTCGGGGTTGCACTGGCCGCGGTGTCGGGCGCGGTCACCTCGGGTCTGGGCTATGCGCTCTGGTACAGGATATTGCCCGCGCTGGGGGCCGGGCGGGCAGCGGCGGCGCAATTGACGGTGCCGGTGATTGCTGCGCTGGGCGGGGCGATCCTCTTGGCCGAGGTCCCGGGGCCACAGTACTGGCTTTCTGCGGCTCTGGTCTTGGGCGGAGTGGCCCTGGCAAGTCTGCCGGAACAGAGGTTCTTTTCCAGGCGATGAAGGGTATGTCCAGTCGCCGCATTGGCCCTGATCATCGATGGCCGCGACTGGCAGGGTCTCTTCAATCCGGTCATAGGGCTGCCAAGCGTGCACCCGACGGCAGTTCGCCGACAATAGACGCCCGCCGACTTATCCGGAGTGTCAGCAGTGGGCGCGCAACGAGACTATCAGATTGAGCCTCACCTAGGCCGGACATCGACCCTCGTCAGTCATGCAGCCTTCAACGGTTTCGCACGTTTGATTCGCGTCTGCTCTTTTGGATCATGCATAACCTCCCAGAGTTCCGTCCGACGTTGCACGTTCAACCAGAAATCCGGGCTGTTGGAAAAAACTCGCGCAAGTATCAAAGCCGTTGCCGCAGTAACATTGCGCTTGTTATTGCACAGCTCGTTGACATGCTTGCGTTGCACACCCATCGCCTCTGCAAGGGCGCTCTGGGTCAGACCGAGCGGCTCCATGAACTCCTCGATCAAGATCTCGCCGACCGAAGCCGGCTTGCGTTTGGTCATCAACATATCGCCTGTCCTTCCCGTCTGAACCTATCTGTAACTATGATCGTCCAGGTAGACGTTCGAGGCTTCGCCCCGCGCGCCATCCCACTGAAAAATCAGCCGCCACTGACGGTTGATGCGGATCGAATGCCAGCCCTCGAGATTGCCGCGCAACTTTTCGAAGTGGTTGCTCGGTGGCACCCGAAGATCTTGATCCGTCACGGCGTCATCGATCATTTGGAGCTTCCTGAACAATCGCCGATCAATATCAGATGGAATTCTCCGAGACGACACATCGTCGACGAAGAAGTCGTGTAACCACCCATCCCGGAAGCTGACAATCAATCATTCACCTTGTGGTAAATGTACCACTCCATGGGTCACCTGTCAATCGGCTGAGGCGCGCTCAATCAGTTCTTGCCTCATCGCTAGAACGACTTTTCGGGATGATGCCCCCCCTATCCGAATCATCAGCCGGCTGAAATGGGCCAAACGCGGCCGACTGACCAGGCGGTAACGTATGACTGTTGTCGCCCTCAAAAAAGACATCCAGCTTTCGGTCCCTGATAGCTCGACCGATCAATTCGGTGCCTGCTACAGGCCCCCCCCTGTCTGTTGAAGATCTGCTATCACGGGGTTGCAGAGGGGAGCCCGTCCCCCCCCAGGGTCACGAGCCCGCGTGGGAGCAAGGGTCCCCTCTGCGTGATGTTTAACCTGAACAGTTGCTTGGGACGGCAGATCCCGCATGACATGGACAGGAGCTTTCACCATGCCAGAAATTATTATTGGGTGCGACCTCTCTCGTGCCTGTCTTGACCTTCACATCTTGCCGGACGGCCTTGCCAGCCGGATCGACAACTCCCCTGAAGTCATTGAGGAATGGGTTGCCAGCCTGCCTCCCGGATGCCGTGTCGTCTTCGAGGCCACAAGCGGTTGCGACACGGATCTCATTGCCGGACTTTGTGCCGGCGGCGTAGCTTACAGCCGGGTCAATCCGCGCCAGGCCCGCGAGTTTGCCCGTGCCCTTGGCGTCCTCGCCAAGACCGATCAGGTCGACGCCCGCATCCTTGCAGAAATGGGCCTGCGCCTCGACCTTGCCATCACCGTCACGCCTGATCCGTCCCGCATACAGCTGGCCGACTACCTGCGCCGACGTCGACAGCTGGTCGACATGCGCAAGGCCGAAAAGGTCCGCCGTCACAGCGCCGGCCAGCGAGATATCCTCAAGGATATCGACAGCCTGATCCGCATCCTCGATCGCCGGATCGAAGCCATGGACAACAAAATCAGAAACCTGATCGAAGAGGATGAGGCCCTGGCCGATGACGCCCGGCTTCTTGCAGCCGTTCCCGGCATCGGACCAACCGTGCTCGCCACCCTGCTTGGCGAACTGCCAGAGCTTGGCAGACTCGACAGGCGAAAGATCGCCTCCCTTGCCGGTCTTGCGCCCCATGCACGCGAAAGCGGGACGTGGCGCGGGCAACGCCGGATATGGGGCGGACGACGAAAGGTCCGCGAGGCCCTCTATATCGCGGCACTCTCGGCATCCCGGCGCATCCCGGCTCTGATCGCAATGCGACAACGCATGAAGGAGAAGGGCAAGGCGCCCAAGACGATCCTCATCGCCGTCGGACGACAGCTCCTGGTAATCCTCAACGCGATGATCAGAAACCGAACTCCTATCGCTCTATGAGGAACACAGTTGCCCCCGCAAGCTATCAAGACAAGTATCCCTTCAACATTTTCGATGCCTGCGCGACCATGATGTCTGCCGATGCTGGCAAGGCGACCTGGTCAACAATCCACCTATGGGTAAGCGCATCCGCGGTATCGACGAGAAGCGTGGCTTTGAGTTCAGCTTCTTTGACATGTTCCGAAAGGACCTTAGCAACAAGAGCGATGATTCTGGAGCGCAGAGCTTTGATCCGCTCGCGCTGGGCGGACGAAATCGGGACCTCGCCGGCAAGGACGCGATGAAGGCGCGGATCATCTTGATGCAGGCGAATGAACCCAAATACCAAAGCACGGACAATGTCATCAATTTCCAAGCGCCCAGAAAGTCCGTTGGCCGCATCTGCCAGCATGGCTTCCCCAGCGGCCAGATGCCGGTCGATGATCACTGCCAGAATGGCCTGTTTGTCCGGGAAGTATTCGTAGACGGACCCGAGCGCCTGTTCCAGCAGCGGGCAGGGTGGCGGGTGAGGGTGAGGCGTTAACGCGGGAGGGCGAGCGGTTTACCGGGTGTATGAATCCGGGCTGCAGGTTTACACACTGCTATCCGGAAGGATAGGAATTTAGTCCAAACTTCATGGCTGGCGGGCACATGCTGGTAACTGGTTAAGTTACCAGCAGGTCCGCCCATGGCACGTGAAACGACATCACGGCAGATCCCTCTGCAGGTCGCCCGGTTTGCGTCACTGAAAACGGTGAGCGGGCTGGCCGCGCTGTGCCTGATTGCCATTGTTGCGGCCGCGCCCGTGCCGGATGCAATCCAGGCGCAACTCTGTATCCTGACGATTGCAACCTATTTCGTGATGGGTTGGCTGCGCCCAACGGGCGGGCCGTTTCGCGTGTTCGTGGCGCTGCTCATCATCTTCACCAGCACGCGCTACATGATCTGGCGTGTCACGGAGACGATGCCGTCAGACTCGGCGCTGTCGATCGCGGGGGGCATCTTCCTGCTCGGGGCAGAGAGCTATGGCTATGTCCTTCTGCTTCTGTCCACATTCCTGTCGGTTGACGTTTACAAACGCCCGCCCCGGCCTGCGCCGGTATCGGCGAGCCGGTCGCCCACGGTCGACATTCTGGTGCCGAGCTATAACGAGCCCGATGAATTGCTGGAAGTGACACTGACGGCCGCGCTGAATGTCATTTACCCGGCAGGCCGGATGAATGTTTATCTTCTCGACGATGGCGGGACGGTGGCCAAGCGGGCACACGCAGACCCGGTCAAGGCGGCGGAAGCGGCAGAGCGGCATGAGCGCCTCAAGGCGATGTGCGAGCGCCTGGGCGCGCACTATCTGACGCGGGAAAAGAACGATCACGCCAAGGCCGGAAACATCAACGCCGCGCTGGCCAGGACCAGCGGCGAGCTGATCCTGATCCTCGACGCCGATCACGTCCCTTCGGCGGATATCCTTGTGCGGACCGTGGGGTATTTTGTTGAAGACCCCAAAGTCTTCCTCGTCCAGACGCCGCACTTTTTCCTCAACCCCGATCCGCTTGAGCGCAATCTGGGCACATTCCGCGAGATGCCCAGCGAGAACGAGATGTTCTATTCGGTCATCCAGCGCGGGCTTGACGGGATCAATGCGTCGTTCTTCTGCGGGTCGGCGGCCGTGCTGCGGCGCGAGCTGATCATGGAGATCGGCGGCATTCAGGGCGATACGATCACGGAGGACGCGGAGACCGCGCTGGAGCTTCACGCGCGGGGCTATCGAAGCGTCTATGTAGACCGGCCCATGGTGGCGGGTCTTTCGCCCGAGACATTCTCCGGTTTCATCGTTCAGCGGATGCGCTGGACACAGGGGATGATCCAGATCTTCCTTCTGAAGAACCCCCTCCTCAAGAGGGGGCTGACGCTTTCGCAACGCATCGGCTATCTCAATTCCTGTTTTTACTGGTTCTTCCCGCTGGCGCGGCTGACGTTCATCCTCGCGCCGCTGCTCTATCTGCTGCTGGGCGTGCAGGTCTATGTTGGCGACTTCTCCGACTTCCTGATCTATGGCCTGCCGCATATCGTCGGTGCCCTGATGCTCTCGTCGATCCTTTACGGGCATACGCGCTGGGCATTTGCCTCCGAACTTTATGAAGTTGTCCAGTCGATCCATTGTTCGGGTGCCATTCTCCAGGTGCTGCGCAATCCCCGCGCGCCGAGTTTTGCCGTGACGCCCAAGGGCGAGAATCTGAGCGAGAACTTCATTTCACCTCTGGCGCGGCCGTTTTACGTCCTCATCGCGCTGGTCGGGCTGGGGCAGGTGGCGGGGCTGGTGCGCCTGTTTGTGGATCCGGTCGGCGCCGGTGTCATCACGGTGCTGCTGCTATGGAACACCTTCCACCTCCTGCTGCTGATCGCCGCCCTCGGCGTATTGTACGAGCGCTCGCAGCAGCGCTCTTTCCCGCGATTTGAAATCAGCCGGGACGTTCGCCTGGCGCAGGCGGGCCGGGACGTAGCCGCGCAGATGACGGATGTGTCGATCACCGGCATGGG
The DNA here is from genome assembly GCF_018402285.1 of Hyphomonas sp. Lineage (GTDB taxonomy): Bacteria > Pseudomonadota > Alphaproteobacteria > Caulobacterales > Hyphomonadaceae > Hyphomonas. The sequence continues at coordinate 639,429 of NZ_JAGYJH010000003.1, forward strand.
CTGTCTCATCCCCAACGGCGCGGGCGGGCAGGTCAGCGTCGGCGACATGCTGACCGTGGATGCAAGGGAGCTGGGCGCGTCGAGTGCCTCGATGCTCAAGCTCAAGGTGCTTTCGGTATTCGATGCGCCCGAAGGCCAGAAGCTCGGCCTGAGCTTCGTCATCGAAACCCGCGAGCAATGGGCCGTTGTCGTCACCCTGATGTATGCGCGCAGCGAGAACTGGAAACAGTTTCGCGATACCCGCGCCAATGCCAAAGATATGGGCGCGAAAATCGCCCGTCTCATCCAGTCCAGCCTTTTTCAGGCGGTCAGCCACATCCGCGTCATTACACGGGAATTACGCTCATGAAGTCTTTCGTCTGTTCTGCCGCCATTGCGGCGACGCTCGCTTTGTCGCTCGGCCAGGCCCCGGCCTATGCCCGCCAGCCGGTTGCCGAAGAAGCGACGCTGGACATTTATGCCCGCTACCGGGAAAATCCCCGGGTTTCGACCGAGCGCCTCGAGAACGGTCTCTGGCGCGCCCGCCTGCCGCTGGCGGCGCTGCGCGCGGGGCCCGGCGCCATTCACCTGGCGGGCTCCTATGCGAGCGAGGAAGTGTCCTTCGCGGTTGCCCCGCAGGCTGACATAAAGGAAGCGCGGGTCATCCTGCGGCATGTCAGCGGGCGCTCCCAGCAGGGACAAAGCCCGCAGATCCGGCTCGGCATGAATGGCCAGTTCATCGGTCAGCTTGACGGCGTGACAGAGCGGGCCGCTGCGATCAACGAGGTCGTGCTTGACCCCTTAATGCTGCGGGCTGGCTATAACGCACTGCGCATTGATGCGGTTCAGCGCTACACGCTCGACTGCCAGGACAACAGCGCCGCCGAGCTGTGGACCGAGATCGACACGTCTCGCTCATATGTCGAGATCATCTATGCGCGCCCGCAATTTGCCGCGACGCTGGCCGATCTGGGCGCGGTGGTTTCTGCCGGTGTCGGCGGGGTCGACAAGCTCGGCATTCTGACGCCCGGGGCAGATGCCGAGACCCTGCGCTGGGGCGCGCTGGCCTCGCAGGCCGTCGGTAACCGGCTGGGCTACCGGCTTCCGGACATCTCGATGCTCTCCGCCCTTGGTCGGGATAGTGACGGGGACGGGCAGGATGTCATCGCCTTCGGTACGCCCCAGCAGCTTGCAGGGCTTGCCCCTGCCGGTCTTGCGGCCCTCAGGGAAGGCGACTCCTGGCTCTCCATCGGTCCCTCGCCGGCGGACCCGTCGCGGTTCCTGATCATTGCCGCCGGACATACGCCGGAGGCGATCGAAGGCGCGCTGCGCACCCTGGCATCGGACGGCTTCCCGCTCTCGGCCACCCCTTCGGCCATCATCAAGGCGTCGGACGTGCCCGGGGCTGTCGCAAGCGGCGGGCGTCTGCCGCTGCGCGCCGATTCCAGATATGTGTTCCGCGATATTGGCCTGGATGGCGCCGCCGTTCTCGGTCAGGAGCAGGGCAGTGCCCGGCTCTCCTTCGCGCTTCCGGCAGATGTCCGCTTTGATGCAGATGAAGACGCGATCCTGATGCTCGACTTTGCCTATGGCGCCGGGCTTGATGATCGCTCCGTGGTCAACATTCTCGTGAATGGCGCGTTTGAGCGGGCCGTGCGCCTGACCAATTCCGATGGCGAAGTCGTACCTGGCTATGAAGTTGAATTGCCGGCCAGTTCGCTGCGCCCCGGCTGGAACTCGGTGGATTTCCAGGTGGAACTGTCGTCTCCGCAACAGGGGGCGTGCGCGGCCGGTAACGCCCGCAATCTCGCCTTCACCCTGAAGGGCACCTCGACCCTGACCCTGCCGCCGGCCGGCCAGTTTGCCGAGTTGCCAAACCTCGCCCTGCTGCGCGAGGCCGGTTATCCCTTCACCGGGCTTGAGGACGCGCCGATGACGATCCGGGCGGCGGACGCGTCTGCCGAGACGATGGCCAGTGTCTGGACGCTGGCAGCACGCCTTGGGCAGATCAACGGAACAGTCTTTACAGAAACGGATTTCGGGATCGGGCTCGACCTGCCCGATGCCAACACGCTGCTGGTCGGCGCGCGGCCGCAGCTCGGCGGCTTCCAGCCACTGCAGACGCTCAAACTGCCTGAAGCGGGCGGGTTCAGCCGTCAGCTGAACCTGGTGGACCTTGGCGACAACGGCCTGCTGGCCGGCGGCGAATCTCCCGCGCATGACGGGCGTCTGGTCATGGTGGTCACAGCAGAAACCGATGCGCAACTGCTGGCCTCTGTGCGCTCCCTGGTCGAGCCGAGCCATTGGAGCCAGCTCAATGGCGGCGCCGCGGTGTGGCGCGAAAACGCTGCCACACTTGTCTGGGCGCAGGCAGATGCCGGCTTCACGCTCGGCAGAAGCCCGTCGGTTGAGCGGCTGCGCATCGCCGGGCTCAGTGGCTCCTGGGCCTGGATCTTCTCGATCGCCACGATCCTGTTCGCCATGGCTGCCGGCCTCGCCCTGATCGCACGTCACATGCGCAAGCAGATCGGCGGCAAGTGATCAGGCCGGTCGCTTCCCTGCGCGGCTGTCTGGCCGGCGCCTGCGCCATGCTCGCTCTGGGCATGAGCGCGCAGGCTGCGCCGGATATGAAGCGGGAAGGGGTATTCTCCATTGGTATTCCTGCAGCAGATATGGCCGTGGATGCCGGGCCGGCCCCTCTGACGCAGGCAGAGCCGGGCGGGGAAGATATCAACGCCGTCTGGGTGCTGGGGACGGAAGGAAAATGGGAAGAGGCCGCCGGCCGCCTGGAGGCTCTGCGCGGTCGGTATGGCTTCTGGCAGGCGCCGGCCGGCCTGGTGGAGTTCATTTCATCCGGACAGCGGGAACAGAAGCTGCGCGCAGCGCTGGCCGCCGAAGACTGGAGCGGTGTGCTCAGCTTTCTGCCGCCCCCGCCCGCGCAGGGGTGCGAGCGGCCCGATCATCTCTGGGCCCGGGCCGGTTCGCTGCAAGGGGTGGAAGATCTGCCGGGCCTTGAGGCATTTTATATTCGTGAGCTGACTATCTGCCGCGATACCGCGCAGGTCGCCGCGCTGGCAGTGCGCGCCGCCGGGACGCTGAACGCAGAGGGCCTCTCTGCTCTGGTGCAGCTGCCGTCCCTCTCCGGCAGCGATGTGCCGGAGGTCCGCAAGGCCCATGCGGGGCTGGTGCAGGCCAAAGCCCGGCTGGAATTTGCCGCGGCAAAGGCTGCGGGCGATGCGGACGCGGCAAGTACCATCGCTGAGCGCTCGGGGGATGCCGCCCTTCTGGCTGAGGCGGGCTGGCTACTTCTGGAAACAGATGCCGCCCGCGCGGCCACGCATTTCAGCAAGGCGCTGGCGCCTGCTGACGACGCAGCCACGCGCCGCGGCCTCATCCTGGCTGCTCTGAAGCAGCAGGACTTTGCCGGCGCCCGCTCGGTCATTTCCGCTGCGACCACCAGCCATCCCTATACAGACCTTCTGGCTCAGGCAGATCTGGGCGAGGCGCGCCTGCTTCGCGATCATGGCCAGGCCCGGCGCGCCGCCGACATGGCAGGCCGGGCTGCACGGCTTGACCCCGCCCTGGCCGCCGAGGCCGAAGCAATCAGTGGCGGCGCCCTGCTGGATGCCGCCGGAGCTGCTTATGACAGCGGTGATTTTGCCGGCGCTTTTGCCTTTGCCCGCAAAGCCGCGGCCTATCCGTCGGTGCGCCGCGCAGCCGACATGCGCGCTGCCTGGGCTGAGCTTCAGACGGGCGATGCCAGCGGCGCCGCCACGTCGTTCAGCATCCTTTACCGCGCGGTGCCCGATGAGGAGGCTGCGGAAGGTTTTGCCCTCGCCGCGCAGAAGGCAGGAAAGCTGGGGTCGGCCGAAGCTGTCGCCCGCGCGGTTGGCGGGCCGCTCGGCCAGAAAGTGCAGGCCCAGTATGCCTCTGCAGCCTTCTATACAGGCGATTATCTGACCGCCCGTGCGCTGGCGCCCGAAACCTATGCTGCCCTGGGCGGAATAGAGCGCACCCTTTACCGCCAGACGCTGACCCTGCGCGAGCAGGACGGCGCGCCGGGCGAGAACAAGATGACCGGGCTTGCTTCTGTCACCTCCGTTGAAGCCGTGCGTGGCACGAGCCGGTATGAAGCGGGCCTTACCCTCTACAAGATCGACAATGGCGGCGCCGGCGAGGAAACCTTCGCTGCCCCCCACCTTGCCTGGACCAGGGAAGGGGAGACCAGCCTTGCCGCACGCATCGGCCTGATGCCAGTCGGCAGCGCGCCAGGGGCTGAGGTCACCGGCGAAGTGGCCGCCGTTCGCAGTTTCGGTAAGCACAGCGCCGAAGTGCGGGCCTATGTTCGCCCGCGAACAGACAGTCTGCTGTCTTTCTCCGGCAATGCAGATCCGGCGGGGGCCGATACTGGCCCCGTCGCCGAGACCGGCGCACTGGTGCGCGGACGGTTCGATGCCGGCGGGGGGCGCGCGGTTCAGGCAGAAGTGTCCGCCGCCTCGATCGAAGGGCGCGGCAGAGTTGAGAATACCATGGTTTCGGCAGGCCTGTCCGCATCGCAGGCCATCGGCGCGAAGGGCTTTGACTATCTGGTCACCGGCCCGTTCTACCAGTTCCAGGCCTATGACCGGAACACCAACTTCTATTCGGCAGGCAATGGCGGCTATTTCAGCCCGCAGCAATTCCATCGCGCCGGCTGGTCGCTGAACGCCCGGACGCAGGCGCTGAAGGACTGGATCGTGAAGGCAGACGCGGCGCTTGCCTATGAAGATGTCCGCGAAGATGCCGGTGTTCAGTTCCCGGTGCTTTCCGGCCCGGCCACAGCGCTCGGGGGCGGCTCAAGTGCGGGCCTTGCCGGCTCGCTCGATCTCTCGCTGGCCCGCAAACTCAGCCGCGATGTCATTATTTCTGCCAATGTGTCGGTCACCGCGTCCAGGGCATTTGAAGATGTCCGCACCGGGATCGGCCTTGTCTGGGTGCCCGGCGGGCGCGCAGCGCTTGTGCCGTCAGACCTTGCCACAGATCCCTTCTCACCTGGCTCCTGGATTCGGCCATGACCTCTCAGACGATCTCTCCTTCCTTTGCCGCCCTGAAGCGCAATGATCCGGTTCTGGTGCGCGCGCTTCAGGCCGTCACCTTCGGCGGGCTGGTGCTGGGGATGTTGCTCTATGCTTTCATTGCGGTACGCAGTGATGTGGCCGCCAGCCATCGCCATCTTGCCGATGCGGCGTCCGCTGGCCAGCTCGCTGCCGAGGCAGAGCTTGCCCGTATCGATGCGGCCGCTGAACGCGCCCTGCCACTGGTGGCTGGAACGCTGGGCGCGGATGTTTCCGCCAGCGCGCTGCGCGCGGCCAGAAACAAGGTTGGCGAGATCCTTGCCTCGTCTCCGGTTTCCGCCATTGCGGTGATGGATGGCAGGGGCGGGGTTATCTCCGTATTCGGGCAGATGCCTGCCGATGCGGTGGGCCGTCTGGCGCCGCCCGCCCAGAGCCAGAGGGCAGGGCGTGAGCTCTTGCAGCTTGATTTCGCCAGCATTTCCAGCCACCGGGCTGCGTATTTCAGCGCTGTGGAGCTGTCTTCCGGGGCACGTGTCCCGGTCGTGTTCATTCTGCGCGCCGGCGCCTTTCGGGCCGCGCTCGATGCGGCGCCCCCGGCAGCGCGCGGCGCGCGGGCTGCGCTTCTGAATGTGGATGGCGCGATCGTCCTGTCCAGCGCGCCTGGGAAGGACGGATTTTCCGCGGCAGACGGATCGCTCGCCACGCGCGCTGCCAATGGGCAGCGTCTCTATACGGAAGAGACACTTGTCAGCGAAGAAGTGGCCGGCGCAGAGCAGGGCACCCTTCTGGAATTCCGGCCCGTGGCCGGTGGCCGCCTGCATCTGGCCTATATTGGCACCGAGCCATCGGTGCAGAGCGCAATTGCTGCCCGGCAGTGGGAATTCCTGGCGCTCGCCGGGGCCACGCTGCTGGCGCTGGTCCTGGCGCTGTCGCTGATCCAGAATGAATGGCGCCGGGAAGATCGCGATACCGAGGATCTCAACCTGGCGCTGGCCCAGGCCAGGGCAAGCAGCAACCTGCTGGACGCCGGGGTGATCGACTGGTCGGTCGCCGACGGACGGGTGACCTATTCTGATGGCTGGGCCGAGCGGTTTGCCCGCGGATTGAAGCCTGCATCAGAAGAGGCTTTTGACTGGATTGCCCGCATCCATCCCGAGGATCAGGCAAGCGCCCGCGAAATTTACCAGCTGATGCTGGACGGGGCTGCGCAGGATATCGAACACCGCATCCGTGTCCGTCTGCCTTCAGGCTTGTGGGTCCAGGTCCTGGAACGGGGCCGGATGATCGGGGATGCCGAGGGGCGCCCCGCCCGGATCGTTCTGGTCCAGACCCTGGAAGCGGCCGATGGCGGCGCGCTCAAGCAAGCCATCAGTGGGCTGACCGATAGAAGGGTTCAGGCAGCCACCGGATAAGCGCCCGCGTGAAGGGTCTGTCCAAAGGGGGAAAAACCGGATGCAAAGGCGTGCATGCAGTCAGCAAGGGGCCGCCCACCGACCGCGCGCCTTCAAATCACAAGCATAAAGACAAGACTATAGATTTTCGCCGCTCCGGTTTCAGGCCGGCTGGCAAACGAGCTTCTCTGCTGCGGGCCACAGGCGCCGGAGATCTAAACAGCCTTCCGGAGCCGTCCGGTGATGCGCAGTGCGTTCTCCTCGATAAGGCCAGCGGCTTGTTCGACATAACCGGCTGCGCTGCCGGGCAGCGCTTCTACGGCCCTGGTTACGCCGCCCCTCCTGGCGACACACTGGTCCACAAGTTCCTCTACCCGTTTGCGGACATCGGCCGGGCGGTAACTGACTGCCTTTGCAATGGCATCCCAATGATGCGCGCCCACCTCGCCCGGCTTGCGTCGCTTCCCGGCGATATTCTGGGCGAAGTACTGAACGACATTCGGCCAGGGGAGGACGGTGGACACATCGTAGAGCGGCGCGAGACGCGGCTCTGCTCCTACAGGCAGAAGGAGGGAGTAGTTTTTCGCGTGGGCGTCGGTGTTGGCGACGAGAATGTTGAAGATCGTCTGATCGAGCAATGAGAGGGCATCGGCTGGCGGCAGCTGACGGCCTGTCCGCAGCAGGGTTGCCAGATCGGGCCCTGGCCTTGTGCCGCGCTCATATTTTCGTCCGGGCGGGATACCATTTGCCTGGGCGAAATCTTCCTGATGTATCCGTTGCAGCGCGCCCGCCCGGCCGATGCGCCGGTCATAGCGCAGCACGCAGATTGCTTTCTGCCCGCCTGCAGGAAGGATCGACGCTTCGGCTGCAGGGATGCCGACCGCCCGCGCGAGGCGCAGGCAGTAGGTCTCGTTCTCGACGATACCCGGCAGGATGGGATTGCCCGGTTTGAGGATAACGGTCGAGGGCGCGCCGTGGCGCGGGACAGCCAGAACATCACCGTCGGCCGGCAGCCTCAGAACAGGCGTGCCGCCGGCGTCGAGCACGGCGAGCGCCGATTTCTTCTGCCCGCCTGCGAGGGAGAGCCGGACGCCTTCTTCCCCGGCAAGAAAGGGACGATGTTGCAGGTCATCGAAATGGCGTTCCAGGGCGGCTTCAGGATCGGCTTCCTGGTAGAACTCTGTGAGCGGGGTATAGGTCCACGCCGCCGGCTCGGAGGGCGCGCCGAAAGAGAGCGCGCCGGCCGTGTCCCCGCCGATCTCGTTGAGGATGGCGAGCGTGTCTGAACGGTCGAGCCCCAGGGAGCGGGTCAGGATGGACAGCTGCTCTTCTTCGGGAAGGAGATTGGCGAGCCAGGGGGAGATCACGTCAGACGGGTAGGGCGCCTGCCGGAGAGGCAGGGTAAGGGACAAAGGGAAGGCGCCCTGGGTGGCCAGCCATGCAGACGTATAGGCAAAGCCCAGCGCCCCGTCCTCTGCAACCTTAACATCGCCGACGTGCAGCGCGTCAAACCAGACCGGCACGGCCTTGCTCATGTGTAGTCACCCAGATCATACCCGCCGGGCCTGACGGCGGCAGGCTGGGAGGCGCCGTCTTCCCGCTCCTCAAGCAGGTCGCCCGCGCTGACCCGCAGGGCGGCGGCGATCCTGCAGAGGGTGGTCAGGCGCAGATCACGCTGGCCGGTTTCTATCAGGGACAGCGCTGATGTACTGATGCCGCTGAGACGGGCGAGCTCATGCAGATTCAGGCCGCGCGCCCCGCGGGCTGCGCGGATCCGGCCTCCGGTCCTGATGAGGCGGTCCTGGTCTGTGTCGTGAGGCATTCCGATCATCCGGTTTATTGCATTCGGTAAAAGTACGGCCATATCAGCCTCAGGACAACTTGTTTTACCGAAATCAATAAAATTTGTCCTGTCGGGCGCAGTGAGAAGGATAATTTATCTAAATCGATAAATGCGGCCCGGTTCCAGCGCATCTCGCGAAGAGCATGATCATGATCTGAGAATTGTCTCGCATCTCAGATGCGCGAAAATTGCATGGCTCTCTATTTGGTCGGTGAGACAACTGACGCCAGACGCGCGCATCAGCACGCGAAGGCCGGTGAGTTGATCCAATCCGGTTTCAGTTTAACCTTTTAGACCATTCGGACATCTGGCTGTAGCATTTGATGTGCTTTGGTGGCGACATGGAAAACCGCGCCAAGATGCAGAGACCAGAGATGCCGGACGAGTTTATCGACCTCGAATACGATCTGCATCGTGTCGAGGCCAGCCGGGGTGTTCTCGAGCTCGCGGTCCGGCAGCTTCGGGCGTTTGCGCTTTGCCTGATGTCCAGCCGCACTGAAGTCGATGACATGGTGGAAGACACGCTGATGCTCTTCCTGGCGGAGGACCGCATCCTTCGCGAGAGTGATGCCTGCTTTGCCGAACTGCTTGATGTGTTCCGCCGAGTGCATGGGCGGGCGATGCTTATCCAGGGCGCGCGGCCCCCGCCCGAGAGGCAATATGCCGGCTATCTGCAGCTTCCGATGCCTGAGCGGGAAGTTGCTGCCCTCGTCATCGGCGGCGGCATGACGCTGCATCTGGCGGCAGGTCTGCTGAAGATACCAGCGCAGGAGGCAGAGCGCCTCCTCGACAGCCTTCGCCGGCGGCCTGGTTCGTCCAGTCTTCCGGAGTGGCCATTCCTTCGGGCAGGGTCTACTGATCAAGCTTCGCATCGGGACGGCGACCCGGTCTGACATTCTATTCGGAAGAGCTGGGGAAAATGTGGCTGGAGAAAGTGCATTTTTCCAGGATCATCCTGATCCTCAGCTGATCGTTGATCCGGAAACCCGGAAAATTCTGGCGGCCAATGGCGCGGCATCGGCCGCTTACGGATATGATGTTGCTGCATTTCCGGCGCTTTGCCTGGAAGACATTGATGAGGCAGGGGCGCAGTTCCGGCTCGATATGGCCGAAGGGCCGGAAATCCGCAATCACCGGCGCTGCGATGGCGAAATCTTCAGTGTCCGGGTCCGGCAGCGTAACTTTCAGAAAGATGGGCGCAAGGCCGTGCTGCTCGTCATTCAGGACATCGCGACCCTTGTCGACTCTCTGGGGCCTGACAGGGAAAAAGCCGAAGAAGGCCTCGCGCGCCGGCAGGAACAGGAGGTCAATCTCAGGGTCGCACAACGCCTGCTGAAGATCGGCTTCTGGAAGTATGAAATCGGCAACAGGAAGCTCGTCTGGTCGCCAAGCCTCTATGACATGGCCGGTATCCAGCCACACGAATTCGACGGCACACTGGAAAGCTATGTAAAAATTCTTTATGCAGATGATCAAGATCAGGCGGCGCTCGCGGTTCAAGCGCTCGACAGCCCCGATGTTACCTACCATGCGTTCGAGCGCCGGATAACCCGCAAGGACGGAAGCATCATCTACGTAAAGGGTGTCGGTGAACGCACGCAGACCTATTCTGGCGATGTCATAACAGGCGTGGTGCAGGATGTGACCGCTGAAAGGCAAAGGGAAGGCCAGCTTCGCCTGCTTGGCGCCTCGATCGAAAGATTGAACGACATTGTCGTGATCCTGCGCGTTGATCCCTCCCTTCCCGGAACAGATGCGCCGATTGTGTATGTCAATTCGGCGTTCGAGCGGATTACGGGATATTCCCAGAAGGACATGATCGGGCGTCCGCTTTCCTTTATCCTTTCATATGCGGAGCCAAAGATTGACCCGCGCGCAATGGAGTCGACGCTGAATTCCGGGCAGTCATTGCGGCTGGAGCTGGTTGGTCCGGTTACGGCAGACAAATGGACAACCTGGGACGTTGAGCTCCTGCCTGTTGCCGACGTCCATGGAAAGTATTCGCACTGGGTGGCAGTTGCCCGGGACATTACCGACCGGCGTCTGGCAGAAAAGCGCGCTGCCATCAATGAAGACCGGTTCCAGCTTGTCAGCCGCTCGACGGCTGATGTTGTCTGGGAGTGGGATGTCATCACAGACACGTTCGTCTGGAGTGAGGCCTTTGACAAACTGACGGGCACGCCTGGCGCCCACCTTGAAGTCGAATTCGACGCCTGGAGCCGTCGGGTTCATCCCGAAGACCGCAGCCGGGTGGTTGCAACATTGCGTCAAACGGTTTCATCTCCTTTCTCGCAGAGCTGGTCGGACGAATACCGGTTCCTGCGCGACGATGGAAGCGAACGAACCATCCTCGACCGGGGTTTTGTCGTTCGGGATGATACCGGGCGCGCGGCACGGATGATCGGCACCATGATCGACCTTACCGAACGCCGGGCCAGCGAGCAGCGGACCAGGGAGTCCGAGCGGCTCGAGGCTGTGGGCCAGCTTACCGGCGGCGTTGCGCATGATTTCAACAATCTGCTCACGGTCATTCTCGGGAACAGCGATATTTTGCGGGACAAGCTGGAGGATCCGGCGCTTCGCAGGATGGCGGAGCTCATCCATCTGGCGGCAAGCCGGGGCTCAGACCTGACGCGCCGCCTGCTGGCATTTGCGCGTCGTCAGCCGCTCAAGCCGCAGCGTGTCTGCCTGAACGAGAGGACAGGCTCGGTTCATGCGCTTTTGCGCGGCGCGCTCGATGCCCGCATCCGCGTGCGCCACGCTCCGTCGAGCGATCTTTGGGGCGCGCAGGTCGATCCCGGCCAGTTTGATGTCGCCATACTCAATCTTGCGTTCAATGCGCGCGATGCAATGCCGGACGGGGGAACGCTCAGCCTTTCAACAGAAAATCTGCGCGTACGCGGACGTTCCGGGATGGAGCGGGAAGGGGTACCTGCCGGAGACTATGTCTGCGTCACCGTAAGCGATACCGGGACGGGTATGACGGAGGAAACCCTGCGCCGGGCCTTCGAGCCCTTTTTTACGACCAAGCCGGCGGGCAAGGGCAGCGGCCTTGGCTTGAGCATGGTGTATGGATTTGTTCGCCAGTCCGGCGGACATGTGCTGATCCTGTCCCAGCCCGGAGACGGCACGGCGGTAAGACTATTCTTCCCCAGAACGGCTTTGAAAAAGCAGGATGACGCCTTGCCTGCGCCAGAGCCTTTGGAGGCGCGCGGTCCTGAGACGGGAAGTGTGCTGATTGTAGAGGACGACCCGCTCGTGCGCGAGCATGCCGCCCATAGTTTCGAAGCGCTGGGCTATTCTGTCTGCCTGGCAGCCTCGGCAGCCGACGCGCTGGAAATCCTCGAAACAGGACCGGACATATGCCTTCTTTTTACGGACGTTATTCTCGGAGAAGGAATGAACGGGATCGAGCTTGCAGCAGAAGCCGGGCGCCGGCGGCCGGAGCTGAAAATCCTCTACACATCCGGCTACGTTCCCGGAGACTACGGGGTAGGCAGCCCGCTTGAAAAGGGCGCGGAAATGCTTCGCAAACCCTATGATCGGGAAGAACTTGTCAGGAAGCTGGGCCGCCTCAAAAAAAGCCCGCCATCAGGACATTAAGGCGTTCTGGCGACGATCCTGTATCCGATACCGCGCGCGGTTTGCAGAGCCTGCCCTGCGCCAGGATCGAGTTCTTCAAACTTGTGCCGCAACCGGCTGACATAGGTTTCGAGGACCTTCTCTCCTTCCTTGTAGGGGCGGCCAAAGGCGTGAAGATAAAGGCCGTCTCGGCCGACGGGCTTTCCGGCAGCAGCAATAAGGGCATCCAGGAGACGGGCTTCGGCATGCGTGAGGTCTGTCCGGGATGAGCCCAGCTGCAGGACATGCTCGGCTGCCAGATATTCGATATTCCCGATCTTGACGAGTGATCCTCTGCCCTCAATGGCGGGCAATGGGGCTCGCCGCAAAATCCGGCTGGCCCGGGCATGCAGTTCCCTGGCGCTGGTGGGTTTGAGGACGTAGTCATCGATGCCGCGATTGATCAGATCAGCGCGAAAGTCCGGGTCGCCCCAACCCGACAGCATGATGATCGGGACATCGCTGATCTCCCGGATTTCAGTGAGTATCTGTGAGCCGGATGCGTCGGGAAGCTGGAGATCGAGGATGACACAGTCGACGGCAAGGAAGCGCGGCGAAAAGAGGAAGGGCTTGAGGGCCGCAAAGGAGTCAAACGCATGGAACGCGTCGGCCGGCTCTGGCCAGCCGAGGGTTATGGTTTCGAGGACCATGGGGTCGTCATCGACCAGCACTATGCGCATTGCCTGCTCCGGTTTCGACCGGTTTCTGAAAACCCGTCAGCGCTGAAGGCGGTGGTGTAAAACTGTGCAGCCTCAGGTTTACAGAGGAATAACATTCTTTGCCGGATTCTGCGCTTTGGCAAAATCACCCATATGGGGGGTCCAGAAACCGCGCCGGCCGGGAACCTGTTAACAGGACCGCTGAATAATTTATCACTTTATCCGGACGCGGAGTGGAACTGAATCCTGCCTGCTGCGTATTTACGGGCAGACCGGGAAGACGCGCGGCGAAGCTTCCTCCCCCTACACAGCCCGCATGGCGCTGTCTTTCCGGTTCGCTTGCGTCGCTTCTCGATGCCATCCGGCACGAAGCGATTGTCTGACCCCGCCACATGCACCTCCCGCGTGCATGCCCGGCGGGTCAGCGCCTGTCGCAGAAGCGCAGGCGGGTCGAGCGGAACCTGACGGATGCCGTAACCGCGAGGTTGCGGACCTCATCAGAAAGGGAAGGGCCCGGAGCTTTGGCCGCGTCGCCGGACAATCGGGTTGGCACGTCTCTCAGGCAGGAAGTTTCCGGTATGAAAAAGCCGGTACAGAGCCTCCCGTACCGGCTTGATCCATTGTATTGAGACTAACACGCCCTGCCGTCCTGGGCGTGTTTTCCCGGTTCGGCCAGGCAGGGCCTAGTCCTTGGCACGCTCCAGATAGGTGCCGTCTTCGGTATTGATCACGACGCGCGTCCCGACCCCGATATGGGCGGGCACCATGATGCGCACGCCGTTTTCGAGAATGGCCGGCTTGTAGGAGCCCGAAGCGGTCTGTCCTTTGACAACCGGTTCTGTTTCCACGATCTCGGCAGTGAAACGCGCTGGCAGGCTGATCGAAACCGCCTCGCCGTTGAACATCTGCAGGGTAACGGGCATGTTTTCCTGAAGGTAGGGCGCGCCGTCACCGACCATGGCACCCGACACGGTGACCTGCTCGAAATTGGCCGAGTTCATGAAGACGAAATTGTCGCCTTCCGGGTAGAGATAGGTGTGCTCGACCTCTTCGACGAAAGCCTTTTCGAGCTTTTCGGAGGTCTTGAACGTGTTGACGACCTTGATGCCATCGGAAATGCGCCGCATTTCGATGGTGGTGGTCGGCGTTCCTTTGCCGGGGCGGAAGGATTCTGCCTTGAGGACGACATAGAGCTGGCCGTCCGTGTATTCGATAATGTTGCCTCTGCGGATATCCGCTGCGATTTCAACGGCCATGGGGTGTTCCTGAGTTGCGGGAGCGAAACGGCCGCTATATACCGCCTCCGCGCCATTTGGCCAGCCGCATGCTGTGGCTTTTCAGTCTGGCCCGGCCGGTCGCGCCCGACCCTTGACCCCTGGAACAGCCCCTATGGACGCATCTGGATGGTGGAATCCTGAGGAACATGCCCGCCGCCGTAGCCATTTGCTGGCCCGGGGACAGATCAAGGCTGCCCTGCGCCAATGGTTTGAAGCAGAAGGGTTTCTCGAGACAGAATGCGGCGCCCTGGTGGTTTCGCCCGGCAATGAGGCCCATCTTCACGCCTTCAGGACCGAGTTTGTGTTCGAGAACGGACAGACCCGTTCTCTTTACCTTCACACCTCCCCTGAATTTGCCATGAAAAAGCTGCTGGCTGCCGGGGAAACCCGGATTTTCGATTTTGCCCGGGCCTACCGCAACCGGGAGGCGGGCGGGCGCCATGCGCCGGAATTCACCCTGCTGGAGTGGTACCGCGCGGGCGCGGGCATGGCAGATGTCATGGACGACTGCATCGCGATTGCCCGGACGGCTGCGGCCGCGGGCGCCACCCGTCAGCTCCTCTGGAAGGGCGAGGTTTGTGATCCTTTTGCCGAGCCTGAAAAGATGACTGTGGCCGAAGCGTTTGACCGGTTTGCGAAGATCGATCTGGTGGACTGTCTGGAAGACGCCGGCCGTCTGCGCGCTGGCGCCCTTGCCGCCGGGGTCGGCGTTGCCGAGGGGGCCAGCTGGACGGATGTTTTCTCCGCCATTCTTGTCACCCGGATCGAGCCCCATCTCGGCAGGGACTGCCTGACATTCCTCTATCGCTACCCGGTCAGCGAGGCGGCGCTATCCCGGCCCGTACCGGATGATCCGCGGTTTGCTGAACGTTTTGAGCTCTACGCCTGCGGTGTTGAACTTGCGAATGGGTACCGGGAGCTGACCGATGCCACTATGCTTGAAGCGCGCCAGCGCGCCGAGATGGACCTCAAGGAGGCCCTCTATGGTGAAAGGTATCCGCTGGATGAAGGATTTGTTTCTGCCGTTGCGCATATGCCGGAAGCGAGCGGGGTTGCCCTCGGTTTTGACCGTCTGGTGATGCTGGCAAGCGGCGCTGCCTCGATCAACGATGTGCTCTGGACCCCGCCTGCCGTTTCGCAGGAGCAGGACATATGAAGCCGGTCACATTCAGGAGCCCTGAAGACCTTTTGTCTGCCGGTATCATTCCGGCCGGCGACATGGATATGATTGCGCGCGTGGCGGAGCAGTATGTGATCGCCCTGCCTGCGCCGCTCGCCGGGCTGATTGACAGGTCGGATCCGGCCGACCCGATCCGCGCCCAATATGTTCCGTCAAAGGACGAACTGTATACAAGGCCCGGAGAAGTGGACGATCCTATCGGGGACGAAGCGCACAGCCCGGTGCCGGGTATCGTTCACCGCTATCCCGACAGGGTGCTTCTCAAAGTAACCTCGACCTGCCCGGTCTATTGCCGTTTCTGCTTTCGCCGGGAGCGGGTGGGACCGGAAAAGGGCGCGCCGCTCGGCAAGGCAGAGCTTGAAGCGGCTTTTGCCTATATCGCGCAGCGGCCTGAAATATTCGAGGTGATCCTGACGGGCGGCGACCCGATGATCCTCTCGGCGACCCGGGCAGGCGAGATCACCCGCCGGTTTGAGGCGATCGAGCAGCTGAAGGTCATACGCTGGCACACGCGCGTGCCCGTTGCCGCGCCGGAACGTATCACGCCGGACTTTGTCGAAGCGATCCGGAGCCGGACGAAAGCGGTGTTCGTTGCCGTGCACGCCAATCACGCGCGGGAGTTCACCCCGGACGCGGTCAGGGCAGTCCGGCGGCTGGCAGAGGCGGGGATTTCGCTGGTGTCCCAGACTGTCCTGCTACGCGGCGTGAATGACCGTTTTGAGGACCTGGCAGACCTGATGCGCGCTTTCCTGGCCGCAGGGATCAAGCCCTATTACCTGCACCAGCTGGACGCTGCGCCGGGAACTTCGCATTTCCGGGTGCCGGTGGAGGAAGGCCAGGCACTGGTGCGCCGCCTGCGGGATGAGCTGTCGGGCCTTGCCACCCCGCACTATGTCGCCGACATACCCGGCGGGGTTTCCAAGGCCGTGATGAACCTGCCCGATATCGAGCGCCGCGGCGATGGCTTCCGTCTGCGGGGCAGGGACGATGCGGCCTACCTGCTGCCGGGGGAGACCGAATAGGCCTGCTCTTTCTGCTCGCGCGTGCGTCCGCCCGCCAGCAGGAGCAGCGCCACACACCCGATTGAGGTCGCCTGGCTGGAAAACAGTTCCAGCAACGCGGCAAACAGCCAGCTTGGCAGGGCAGCGCGACGGTCTGCCTGCAGAAGGATATTGCCCGATCCCTGGCCCAGCAGCTCGGCATTGGCCGCCTCAATCCGGGCGGTCAGATCGTCCCTGCGCTTTGCAAGGCCGAGTTCATTCTGCGCGTCGCGATAGGGTTTTTGCTCGGTGCGGCCAACCCTTTCGACCTCGGCGATGTAGGCTTCCAGCCCTTCAACCGAGCGGGTTTCGGGAGGAATGCCCTCCAGCTGGCGTCGCCAGTCCGCGATCTGGGATTCCAGCACGGCCCGGTTGGAACTGGCCGTCTCGATAATGGCTGCAGAGGCTTCGGCATTTCCGCGAATGTAGATTTCGGTCCCCAGAATCGAGGCGCCGGCGCCGACAAGGGCGAACAGCAAAGCCCGAGCGGCTTCCTTGAAACGCCGGTTGGCGCCGTGCCAGTAGACAAAGGTAAATCCGCCGAAGGAGATGATTGCGGCGATGACGCCCGCCCAGCCCCAGATGCGGCCCTGAACGGGATCGGCGACCGTCGACGAAAAGGCCTGGTAGTTTGCAAAACCCGACAGGCCGGCGGCGCCAAGACCTGCCAGCAGGAAAACCAGGGCGAGCGCGCCGATGATCATCCGCTCGCTGCGGCCCCGGCGTTTTTCCGCTTGCTGCGCTTTCAGGGCGGCGCGCCGCTCGGCGCGTTCGGCCTGGATTTCTTCAGGCGTCGGCAATCTCTGCTCGGGCCTGAGCTGAAGCACTTTGGCCTCGGTTTTCAGCACGGGATTGGCCGCGCGGGTCACTTCGGTGAATTCAGCATCTATCGGGCCGGGTCGCGTGAGTGCGTCCGCGCGCGGTCCAAGCGCCAGGGCGTCCCGCACGGCCGGGACCCTGTCTGGCGCCCGGGCGGTCTCAAGCTGCCGGATCAGGTCCCGCAGGGAGCCCTGGTCCCCCGTTCCACTGCACACATAAGCGTGTTTCTGCCAGTTCAGGATAAGGTTGTTGTCGCCAGATGCGGCGCATTCTTCGTGCAGGGGGCAGGGCAGGCGGGCCTCGCAGGTATCCTGGCTGACGTCGTCATCCAGTCCCAGCAACTCGGCAACCCGCTGCAATTCCTTCAATTGGCGCTCGTCGGCCATGTCGCCCCCCTTCACATCCGGACTTCACGCATAGAGGAAACTGCCTGTCACCGTCACCTGCCTGAGGCAATGCGATCACAAATGCGAATGGAACGCAGTGGAGGCGCATTTTCAACTTTAACCCCCCGCTGAGACATCTTAATCAGGTATTAAGGCAGCCAACGTGAGATTGCCTTTCCTATATGGGGGAGTGCCGCGCCATATCTGGCCGGCCATGAGAGGACTATATTGAAATGATACCGCGTTCCGTCGCGATCCCGAAAAACTGGAAAACGTTTGACGTGCCGAGCTTTTTCTCGGCGTTTGGCTATCCTGTCCTGGGGGTAGCCCTTTTCACGACCATGGTCCTGCTGGGCGTCTTTGTCAGCGAGCTGACCTTCCACTGGTGGTACCTGCCGACCGCCTTTGGCGTGATCGCCTTCTCGGTCTTCTGGTGCAATCTCGGCATTGGCCCGATGCACAGGATCCTCCAGCACCGGGCCGGGGAGATGAAATGGCCCGCCCAGGTCCTGACCATGCTCAACATCATCATCGCCATGCAGGGCAATCTGCGCGACTGGGTGAACTATCACTCACAGCACCACCGCTTTGCCGACGGCCCCGGCGATCCGCACAATCCCTTCGAGTCCAAGCGCTGGGCATGGGTTGGCTGGATCCTGTTCCGGGACCGCAAGGATACCGCCCGCCCGATGGCTGCCTGGCTGAAGCAGCACCCCGTGATCGTCTGGATGGACCGTTTCTACAACGAGATCAGCATCGTCATTCACTTCGTCATACCAGCCGTTATCTATCTGATCGTCTGGGCGGCAGGGGGCTCGCTTGTCCTCACGGCGCTGCTGCATGCCAGCGTCGTCATTGGCCGTGCGATCCAGTTTCATGCCACCGTTTACGGCATCAACGTGCTCGGACACCTGAAAACGCCTGTCTGGGCCGACCATCTGATGGCGCTGCTGACGGGCGGGGAAGCCTTTCACGATCATCACCATGACGAGCCCCAGAGCGCCCTGCACCGTCCGCGCAAGGGCGTCTGGAACCGGATCGTTGACTATAACGGCACGGTTCTGCTCCTTCTGGAGAAGATCGGCTGGGTGAAGGATCTGAAGATCGCCCCGCGCTTCGCCTGAGCACCACATAGCCGCAGCATAAAAATTCCCGGGCGCCCCTCTTTAACCGGAGGGGCGCTTTCCCATTTGAATGGGTCTGGCTTGGGGCGCTTCAGAGGAGGACTACCCATGCCCAATTCATCCGACCATTCCAGCGAAGCTGCTGCGAGCCATGCCTATATCCTCCTTGACCGGACAGGATCGATGTCCGCGATCTGGGAAGAGGCGCTCGGCTCGGTGAACGCCTATGCCGACGGATTGTTCACTCCCGAGGGCGGCCGGCCCCCTGGCGGAGACGACCGGATTACCCTGGCTGTGTTCGACCATCAGGCCGGTCTGCATTTTGATCTGCTTCGCACGGCGGCGTCGGCCAAAGACTGGAAGCCCGTTACCAGCGCAGAGGCGAGCCCCCGGGGCATGACGCCGCTGTTTGATGCGGTGGCCCGGATGGTGGCCCTCGCTGAGGCAGACAATCCCAAGCGGGCGATCCTTGTTATCATGACGGACGGGGAAGAGAACGCGTCGCGCGAAGTCACCCGGGACGGCGTAAAAGCCGCGCTTGCCAGGGCAGAGGCCCGGGGCTGGGAAGTGGTCTTCCTCGGCGCCGAATTTGCAAAGTTCACGGACGCAGAGTCCATCGGCATGGCAGCTGGCAAAACCATGGCGATGTCGAAGGACAATCTGGACCGTTCCATGCGTAGTCTCGCCTCCAAGAGCCGTCGTTACTTCTCTGCCGAAGCCGCCTCAGTGGACTTCACCGAGGAGGATCGCCGGCAAGCGGGTGAAGAAGACGTGAAGCGCCGCAAAGGCAATTGATCTGTCCCCGGACAGGCCGGAAATCCCGCGAAGTCTGAATGCCTGTTCAGTTTCGCAAGGGCTGCCCCTCAAAAGGCGGCCCTTTTCTTTTCTATTCCCGATTCGTGACACAGACGTGCCGCATTCGGGGCGCAGCTTTCCCCCACAAACGCAATTGGGAAGGGACGACCGCCATGAAACTCATTCATTCCATCATCGCTCTGGCCGCAGGCGCTGCACTGGCCGCGACAGCTTCCGCAAAGGTTCTGCCGGTGAAGCCCTCCAAGGCCGATACCGTGCAGTCCTACATCCTCCTTGATCGCACAGGATCGATGTCCGACATCTGGGAGGAAGCGCTGTCTTCGGTCAACGCCTATGCCGGCAGTTTCGCCGCAGATGCTCCGGGGACGGAGATTGCCGGGGCTGATATAAACACAGCCGTGACAGTCGCCGTTTTCGACTATCAGGATGGCATGCAGTTCGATGTACTGCGCGACAAGGTTGATCCCTCGGCCTGGAAAACCATCAGCAATGATGAAGCAAACCCGCGCGGCATGACGCCTCTGTTTGATGCCATCGGCAAGATGATCACGCGCGCTGAAGTCGACAATCCGGAAAAAGCCGTCATCGTGATCATGACCGATGGACTGGAGAATTCCTCGAAGGAATTCACCCGCGAAGGCGCCAAGGCAGCGCTTGACCGCGCCGAGGCGCGGGGATGGGAAGTGATCTTCCTCGGCGCAGAGTTTGCCAGCTTCAATGATGCCGAAGCGGTCGGCATGGCTGCTTCCAAGACCATGGCTGTCGGTCAGGGCCGTATGGAAAGGTCGATGGATTCCCTCGCCCAGAAAGCCCGCGCCTACGGCAAGGGCGCTGCGCCGGCTGTCGAGTTCAACGCTGAAGACCGCGCTGCAGCCGACGAAGCCGGTGTTCAGGAGCGCAAGGGCGGCAACTGAGCCGGCCCCCGGGGTCTCTCCGGGGAAGGCGCCCGGCTTGCCACGAACGAAGTCACCGTAAGAGAGGCGGCCCGTCCCATCCCCGGGGGCGGGCCTTGCCTTTTCCGCTGCGTCACGCTTGCCTTCGAGGGCCGATCCCGCTTCAGGGAAGGGGTTCACAGCAAGCGGATTGAGCCCATGAAATATTATGAGGATATGATCGTTGGCACGGTCACCCGGTCCTCGCGCACCTACAAGGTGACCCGGGAAGAAGTCATCGAGTTTGCCTCCAAATATGATCCCCAGCCATTCCATCTCGATGACGAAGCCGCCGCAAAGACCCATTTCGGGCGCCTCTCGGCCTCCGGCTGGCACACCGGCGCCATGGCGATGCGGATGATGGTCGAGACTTGGAAAGACATGGAGCCGACCGCCGGTCTTGGCTCGCCGGGGATTGATGAGCTGCGCTGGGTGAAGCCCGTCTTTCCGGGAGACGAACTCCGGGTGGAGATGGAGCTTGTCGGAAAGCGCCGGATGAAAAGCCGCCGGGACATGGGTCTCTCCAAATCAAAGCAGACCGTCTACAATCAGAACAACGAAGTTGTGATGACGATGGTCTCCAACGGGCTGATCCAGGTGCGCGATCCCGAACTCGATACCGAATAGCGCAAAAGGAAACGCCAGGCCCCTCGGCCCGGCGTTCCTTCAATTCCGTTCGTTATCAGATCAGAGTGCTTCGATGATCGTGACGTTGGCGACGCCGCCGCCTTCACACATCGTCTGCAGGCCATATTTGCCGCCGCGCGCCCGCAGGGCGTGGACCAGCGTCGCCATCAGCTTGGTGCCCGAGGCGCCCAGCGGGTGGCCGAGCGAGATGGCGCCGCCATTGACGTTGAGCTTGGAGGGGTCGGCGCCGACATGTTTGAGCCAGGCCAGCGGCACGGGCGCAAAGGCTTCGTTGACTTCGTAGAGGTCGATGTCGCCGATCCTGAGGCCGGCGCGTTGCAGCGCGCGATCTGTGGCGAAGAGGGGCTCTTCCAGCATGATGACCGGGTCACCCGCCGTAACGGTCACATTGTGAATGCGGGCCAGCGGCGTGAGGTTGTGCGCCTTGATGGCAGCTTCCGAAGCGATCATCACGGCCGAGGCGCCATCACAGATCTGGCTCGCATTGGCCGCGGTCATGATGCCGTCGTCCATCAGGATCTTGAGGCTGGCCATGCCTTCCATGCTGGCATCGTAGCGGATGCCCTCATCCTTGTCGTGCATCACTTCCTGGCCTTCGCCATTGCGGCCCCTGATGACGACGATTTCGTTGGCAAACGCGCCGGCCCGGGTGGCGGCGGCCGCGCGGCGATGGCTCTCGACCGAGAACGCATCGAGCTGTTCCTTGCTGTGGCCATGCTTCCTGGCGATCATCTCGGCGCCGACGAACTGGCTGAAATGCTTGATGCCGAACTTTTCCTTGACCGACACCGGCGTCGGGTCGGTGGGAATGTCGAACACCTTTCCGGCGCGCGCGTTGATGCCCATCGGGCAGCGCGTCATGCTTTCCACGCCGGCCGCGATCACGAGATCCTGCGTGCCCGACAGGATGGCCTGCGCTGCAAACTGGATCGACTGCTGGGACGAGCCGCACTGGCGGTCAATCGTCACGGCAGGGACGGAATTGGGAAGGTTGGAAGCAAGCACAGCCGTGCGTCCGATCTGGCCGGCCTGTTCACCGGCCTGCGAGACGCAGCCCATGATAACGTCTTCGATCGCTTTGGGGTCCACGCCGGCTTCGCTGACGATGGCGTTGAGAACCTGCGCGCCGAGGTCGCCGGGATGCCATTCGGCAAGGGCGCCGTTCTTGCGGCCACCGGCCGTGCGTTTTGCTGCTACGATATATGCGGTCGCCATGCTCTGTGCTCCTCCTGGCTGAAGCGCTGAGTTTACTGCGCCCTCGGGGCTGCGCCAGCGCTCACGCCGGGGCAGGGGTGAGCAGAAATGGCGTCAGTCGTCGAAACCGAGAAATACGGCCGCCTCGTCGACAGACTTTCTCCGCGAGACCACGGCATTGGCCGGGAAGCTCTCGTCGGGCCAGCCCATCGCCACGCAGGTCTGGATCACCTGATCATCGGGAATGCCGGCCTCTGCGCGCACCACCGGGCTCTGCATGATGCCTTGTGAGTTGATCACGCAGCCCAGCCCCTTGTTCCAGGCGGCATTGACGAGACAGTTGACGACGCCGCCACAGTCAAACGGGGCGATGTCGCTTCCCTGGATCGAGCGGTCATAGGTTACGACGATCGAGACAGGCGCATCGAACTGGCGAAAACCGCGCAGCACCCAGTCCATCCGCTTTTCCTTGTTGTCCCGCTCGATGCCCATCGCCTCGAACAGCTGAATGGCGATCTCGATCTGGCGCTTGCGATGGTCGCCCTCATAGCCTGGCCCCATCCGGAATTCCCGGCTGTCGGGAACACCGGCCAGATTGCGCTCCACATTGCCCTTGCGGATGCGGTCGAGCACGTCGCCGGAGACCACATAGAAGTTCCAGGGCTGGGTATTCAGCGAGGTGGGCGCGCGCATGGCGATCTCGAGAACTTCCCGGATCAGCGCCCTGGGCACCGGCTTGTTCAGGAACCCGCGGATACTTCTCCGCCCCCGGACAACATCATCAAATTCCACGGCCGACGCCTCCCCGAACTGTGATAGCTGCCCAGAGCTTAGCGCAGCAGGCCGCGCTGGCATCCCCTGACGCCGGGGCAAACAAAAAAGCCCGCTCGCTCGAGCGGGCTTTCTGTCAGGCGAGGGGTGAGCGCTTAGCGCGGCGCCATGCGGATGGCGCCGTCGAGACGCACATCTTCACCGTTGAAGTAGTTGTTGCGGCACATTTCAGCAGCCAGCGAGGCATATTCTTCCGGGTTGCCGAGGCGCGGCGGGAAGGGAACCTGCGCGCCGAGGGCCTGCTTGACGGGCTCGGGAGCGGCGGCCAGCAGCGGCGTGTTGAAGATACCCGGCAGGATCGTGTTGACGCGGATGTTCTCGCGGCTGAGGTCACGCGCGATCGGAAGGGTCATGCCGACAACCCCGCCTTTGGACGCCGAATAGGCGGCCTGGCCGATCTGGCCATCTTCAGCTGCCACGGAGGCGGTGTTGACGATGGCGCCGCGGTCGCCGCAGGGCAGCGGGTCGAGGCTCATCATGCCGGCGGCCGATTTGGCGATGCAGCGGAAGGTTCCGACGAGGTTGATCTGGATGATCAGGTTGAACTTATCCAGCGGGAAATGGTCGATATTGCCGGTGTTCTTGTCGCGGCTGGCGGTCTTGATGGCGTTGCCGGTGCCGGCGCAGTTGATCAGGATACGCTCCTGGCCGATGGCTGCGCGGGATGTTGCAAAGCCGGCATCGACAGAGGCTTCGTCGGTGACGTTGACATTGCAGAAGACGCCGCCAAGCTCTTTTGCCAGCGCTTCGCCCTTTTCAGCGTTGAGGTCGAACAGGGCGACCTTGACGCCGTAGCTGGCCAGTTTGCGGGCGGTTGCCGCGCCGAGACCCGAAGCGCCACCGGTGATGACGGCGGAGATGTTTGAATTGAGTTCCATGGGGCACTGCCCTCCCTGTTTCCGAAAACTGCGAACTTCAATTATAATGACCCTAGGAGAGCGCAATGTCTGACGCAGCGGAAATCATCGAGACGGTCAAAGGGCAGGGGAACGTATACCTTCCCAAGACCATCCAGCGGAATGAACGCCTGGCCAGGGGCCTGGTCCCCAAGCTTATGCGGCTGGCGGGGAAAGTGCCCTTTGCCGATGATCTGGCCGCCGCTTACTACGCCGCGCGAGATCCGCGCACACCCGTAAAGGCCAAGGCGGTCCTCTTCGGCGCGGCGGCATATTTCGTGCTGCCCATTGATATGGTGCCGGATGTGGTTGTTGGCCTTGGCTTTACAGACGACGCGACGGTGCTGGCCACCGCGCTCAGCGTCGTCGGCATGCATGTCAGGGAGAGCCATCGCTCCCTGGCGCGCAAGCTCCTGAACCTGCCGGAGCCTGTGCGGGACGCTCCGTGACGCTCTGGCTGCCGCTTGGGATCGCGGGCCTGCTGGCAGTTGTCTACGGCTTTACGCTGAGCCGAAGCCCGCCGAGCCCGGCGAAACTTCTCCTGAAGATTTCCGGCATGGTCATTCTGACCGTTGCAGCTGCCTGGGCGGGCGCGCCGCCGCTGCTGGTCGCGGGGCTTGCGGCGTGCACGCTGGGGGACGCCTTCCTTGCGGGCCGTACCGAGCGCTGGCTGATCCCCGGCATGGCCGCTTTCTTCATTGGGCATGTCTTTTACGTTGGCCTGTTCTGGTCGGCCGGTCAGGTCAGCGGCGACCTGATGAACTATCTGGCGCGGGGCGTGCTGGTATTTGCCGGGGCAGGGTATGTCTTCTGGCTTTCCCCCTCGCTCGGGCCGCTGCGGCTGCCTGTGCTGGCCTATGCAGCGGTCATTCTGGTGATGGGCGCCGGTGCCATCGCCCTGCCGCCCGGATTTGGCCTCGTGCTCATCGGGGCGCTCATGTTCATCGCTTCCGATGCCATTCTGGCGAATGAATTGTTCCGCAGGCCAACCGGTGAGACACCGCGCTGGCTGGCGTCCATATCCTTGTGGAATCTGTATTTTTTCGGTCAGATGCTGATCGCCCTGGGCTTTCTTGCAAAATAATTCACGCAGCCCCCCTTTGTGCTGACACCGAAACTATGCGACAGACGCGGCGGGCCAGGCGCCCCCAACGGCGCCCAGCCTATCTGTGAGGATAGGAGTAAAACAGATGACCGTGACCACCGCCAAGCCGGCCGTGCGCCCTGCTTGCCCGCATTTTTCGTCGGGCCCCACCGCAAAATATCCCGGTTTCTCGCTGCAGAACCTTGTCACCGCCGCCCTCGGCCGGTCGCACCGTTCCGGCGACGCCAAGAAGAAGCTGAAAGCTGCGATTGATCGCACCAAGCTGATCCTCGGCATTCCGGACGACTACCGCGTCGCCATCGTTCCGGCCTCCGATACCGGCGCCGTGGAGATGTGCATGTGGTCCATGCTCGGCGCCAGGCCTGTGGACGTCTTCGCCTGGGAAGCCTTCGGGCAGGACTGGGTGACCGACGCGGTCAAACAGCTGAAGCTGGCAAACTGCAACACCCATGTTGCCGAGTTCGGCCAGCTGCCTGACTTCGCCATGGCCCGCGAAGATGCCGACATCATCTTCACCTGGAACGGCACCACGTCGGGCGTTCGCGTGCGGGACGCGGACTGGATCAGGCCCAACCCCGACCGGGTGGTCATCTGCGACGCCACTTCGGCCGCCTTCAGCCAGGATATCGCCTGGGAAAAGCTCGATGTGATCACCTATAGCTGGCAGAAATGCCTCGGCGGGGAAGCGGCCCATGGCATGCTGATCCTCTCGCCCAACGCGGTGAAGCGCCTTGAAACCTACACGCCTGACCGGGCCCTCCCGAAACTCTTCCGCATGACCAAGGGCGGCAAGATCGACGAGGAACTTTTCCAGGGCGCCACGATCAACACCCCCTCCATGCTCTGTGTGGAAGACTATCTTCAGGCACTCGACTGGGTGGAGCGTCTGGGCGGCTGGAAGAAACTGAAAGCCCGCTCGGATGAAAGCCTTGCCATTCTCACAGAATGGGAGGGCAAATCCGACTGGGTCGAGTTCCTCTGCAAGGACGCTTCGGTCCGCTCGAACACGGGCGTGACCTTCCTGATCAAGGATGCCCGCGTCGCCGCCCTCGATGAGGCCGGCCAGCGCGATTTCATCAAGAAGATGATGAAACGTCTGGAGACGGAGAATGCCTGCTTTGACGCTGCCGGTTACGCCAAGGCCCCCCCGGGCCTGCGCATCTGGGTCGGCGGCTCGGTTGAGCCGTCGGATGTGAAGAAGCTTCTCCCCTGGCTCGACTGGGCCTTCCAGGAAGAAGCGGCAAAGCTTTGAAATCCGGCGTTCCGGGGTGGCTGTCCAGCCGCTCCAGGACGCCAGGACTGCAGCCGATGATCCGTCTTCGCCCCGCCACCCGAGCAGACCTGCAACGCCTCCTTCACTGGGATGAGCAGCCGCATGTGCAGGGCACAGGCGGGGAGGATGACTGGAACGAATGGGACTGGGAAAACCAGCTCGGCCGGGATGTTCCCTGGCGGGAATTCCTGATCGCGGAGCTGGAGGGCCGTCCCATCGGCTTTGTCCAGACCATCGATTGCCGGGAAGAGGAAAGCCATTATTGGGGCACAGACTGTCCCGAGCATTCCTGGGCCATCGACATCTGGATTGGCGAAGCAGACTGCCTCGGTAAAGGTTATGGCACGCAGATGATGCATCTCGCCTTCGCCCGCTGCTTTGCCCATCCGCTCTGCCAGCACATCCTGATCGATCCGCTGGCGGACAATATTGCTGCGCACCGCTTTTACCAATCCCTTGGTTTCAAACTGCTCGGGCCGCGTTCGTTCGGCCCTGACCAATGCCTCGTTTATCAACTCACCCGCGCCGACTGGCGCAATGGAGCCGTAAATGCCTAAAGTCCTTATCGGAGACACGCTCTCCCCCGCCGCCGTCGAGATATTCAAGGCGCGCGGTATCGAGACCGACATAAAGGTCGGTCTTTCCAAGGAAGACCTGATCAAGATCATTCATGAGTATGACGGCCTCGCCGTGCGCTCGGCGTGCAAACCCGACGCGGATGTGATCGCTGCCGCAACCAATCTGAAAGTCATCGGCCGCGCCGGTATCGGCGTCGACAATATCGACATCAAGGCGGCCACTGCCAAAGGCGTCGTGGTCATGAACACGCCCTTCGGCAATGCCATCACCACGGCGGAGCACGCCGTCGCCATGCTGTTTGCGGCCGCCCGGCAGATCCCGGCGGCCAACAATGACACCCAGGCCGGCAAATGGCCAAAATCCGGCTATATGGGGGTCGAGCTCTCCTACAAGACACTCGGCCTCATCGGCTGCGGAAACATCGGCAGCCGTGTTGCCGAGCGCGCCATCGGCCTCAAGATGAAGGTGGTCGCTTATGACCCCTTTCTGACCGAGGAGCGCGCTGTCGAACTCGGTGTGGAGAAGGTGGAGCTGGACGGTCTGCTGAAGCGGGCCGACTTCATCACGCTGCACGTTCCGCTGACGGAGCAGACCAAGAACGTCCTCTCGCGCGAAGCGCTGGAGAAGACCAGGAAAGGCCTGATCCTGGTCAATTGCGCCCGCGGCGGCCTTGTTGATGAAGAGGCGGTGCGCGACCTTCTGGAAAGCGGTCATCTGGCCGGCGCCGCGTTTGATGTATTTGCTGTGGAACCGGCCAAGGAAAACGTGCTCTTCGGCGCCAAGAATTTCGTGGCCACGCCGCACCTCGGCGCAGCCACGGTCGAAGCACAGGAGAATGTGGCCCTGCAGGTTGCCGAGCAGATGGCAGATTATATCCTGACCGGCGCGGTCACCAACGCTCTCAACATGCCGTCCGTCACGGCAGAGGAAGCCCCGCGCCTGAAGCCGTTTGCGAAGCTGGCTGAGAAACTTGGCAGCTTTGCAGGCCAGATTTCCGACTATGGCTATGATGAAGTGGTCATCGAATATGAGGGCGAAGTCTCCGAGCTGAACCGCAAGCCGATCACGGCGGCGTTGCTGGCCGGTCTTCTGCGCGCCTCGCGCGGGGACGTGAACATGGTGTCTGCCCCGGCGATCCTGGCCGAGAGCGGCGTCAAGCTCACCGAGACCAAGACCGAGACCAGCCCCGTCTATGACAGCCTGATCCGCATCAAGGTGAAAACCAAGCAGACAAAGAACTCCCCTGAGGGCGGCTGGCGCACTCTGGCAGGCGCGCTGATTGCCGGAAAGCCCCGCATCGTCGAAGTGAAGGGCATGGCGCTGGAAGGCGATTTCTCGCCGGTGACGCTTTATGTGAACAATCTGGACAAGCCCGGCTTCATCGGCGCGCTCGGCCAGATGCTGGGCGAAGCGAAGATCAACATCGCGACGTTCCATCTTGGCCGTCAGGAAGCGGGCGGGGAGGCGATTGCGCTGATCGGGATTGATTCAACCCCGCCGGCGTCGATGATCGAGAAGCTCGATGCCCTGCCGCAGGTGCGGTATGCCAAAGTCCTGTCTTTCTGAAGAGCCAGCAGGATGTGGCCGGGCGTGACCGCCTGGCCACACTTGACGGCGGCAGGGTCACGGGCTGATGGCTGGTCAACTGAATGTCATGAAAGGTTGCCCATGCGCCATATTCCCCTGCTGATCGCAACGCTTGCCGCGCTGCCGGGCGCAGCGTCTGCGCAAGTGCTTGATGAAGCCCGCTTCGGCGTGACGGCGCACAATACCTGCGTCCTCTATTGCGATAACTCGAACAAGGAAGACGGGCCCAATCTCAATGGCGAGATTGTCCTGAATTCTCCGGATTTTCTGGATCTGGTCTGGAGCCCGCGGCCCTATGCGATGGCCAGCCTGAATACGGCTGGCGACACCAGCTTTGCGGGGGCAGGGCTCTACTGGAACTGGGATTTTGCCGGCGGCTGGTCGTTTGAGCCGGGGCTTGGCTATGTCGTCCATGACGGGGAGCTGGATTTTCCCTTCCCGCAGGGCGACCCGCGCAATGATCCTGTCTCGGCGCAGACCGTGTTCCTTGGATCGCGCGACCTCTTCCGGACGAGCCTTGCGCTTAACCGGGACCTTTCCGGCCCGTGGGGCGTTCAGCTGCTCTTCGAGCACTACAGCCATGGCCAGATTCTCGGCAATGGACGCAACCAGGGCCTTGATAATCTTGGCGTCCGGGTGATCTACGCGTTCGGCGAATAGGCCTCTCGCAAGGGGTGGCAAAAGGCCCCTTGCAATTGGCTGCCGAATGCTGCCCTTGTCGCCGCGGCTTAGGAACGGAGCATCGTGATGGCAGGTGTCGTGGTCGTCGGGGCCCAGTGGGGCGACGAAGGCAAGGGTAAGATCGTCGACTGGCTGTCCAGCCGCGCCGATGTCGTGGTCCGCTTCCAGGGCGGGCACAATGCCGGCCACACCCTCGTGATCGACGGAAAAGTGTTCAAGCTGGCGCTTTTGCCTTCGGGGCTGGTGCGCGGGGGCAAGCTCTCTGTCATCGGCAACGGCGTCGTCGTGGACCCCTGGCACTTTCTGACCGAGATTGAAGGCATCCGCGCCCAGGGCGTTGACGTGTCTCCGGAAAGTCTCGTCCTGGCCGACAATGCCTCGCTGATCCTGCCCTGGCACAAGGACATCGATGCGGCCCGTGAAGGCGCGCTCGGCGCGGCCCAGATCGGCACCACCAAGCGCGGCATCGGCCCGGCCTATGAAGACCGGGTCGGCCGCCGCGCCATCCGCGTTGCTGACCTCGCAGACCCTGCCGCCCTCGACCTCAAGATCGAACGCCTGCTCGCCCATCACCGCCCGCTGCGCGCGGGTCTCGACCTTCCCGAGCCTGATGGCCCCGCCCTGAAAGCGGCGCTTCTGGAGATCGCGCCGCAAGTTCTGGCCTATGCCCAGCCGGTCTGGAAACTGCTGGACGAGAAGGTCCGCCGGGGCAGCCGCATCCTGTTTGAGGGCGCCCAGGGCGTGATGCTGGACGTCGACCATGGCACCTACCCGTTCGTGACCTCGTCCAATGTGGTGGCGGGCAATGCCTCGGCCGGTTCGGGCGTTGGCCCGGGCGCGATTTCCTATGTTCTGGGCCTTGCGAAGGCCTACACGACGCGCGTGGGCGCCGGCCCGTTCCCGACCGAACAGGACAATGACATCGGCAAGCGCCTCGGCACGGTGGGCCATGAATTTGGCACCAACACCGGCCGCGCGCGACGCTGCGGCTGGTTCGACTCGGTCATGGTGCGCCAGGCCTGCGCCACTTCGGGCGTCAACGGCCTCGCCCTGACGAAGCTCGATGTCCTTGATGGATTTGAAGAAATCAAGGTTTGCACGGCCTACCGGCTGAACGGCAAGACCATTGATTACTACCCCGCCGGGCTGACCGACCAGGCCGCGGTCGAGCCGGTTTACGAGATCCTCAAAGGCTGGAGCGGCTCCACCCGGGGCGCGCGCAGCTGGACGGACCTGCCGCCCGAAGCGGTTGTCTATGTGCGCCGCCTTGAGGAACTCGTCGGCAAGCCCTGCGCGCTCGTCTCGACCTCGCCGGAGCGGGAAGACGTGATCCTGATGCGCGATCCGTTTGAGGGATAAGGAGCGCCTTGTCCCGTCGACAAGGGGCCAGAAAGTTCCAAAAAAACGCCAATGGCGGGCCTGAAAACTCCAATAACTCCAACCTCGCTGGCGTGTTTCGTTTCAGAGGCGCGCCAGGATTTCGGCTGCCGCTTCGGCTGGTGAGGTCTGGTCGGTGTCGATCACGATGTCTGCGGGCGGCATCGCGGCCATCGAAGCGGTGAAGGCTTCTTTCAATTCGCTGAGAAGCTCTGGCGAGCGCAACTTGCCGAACTCTGCGCGGCTGGAGTTGGCGATCCGCTGCATCTGCTCCTGCGCGCTGACGGTCAGGGCAATGAAGATCATCTCGCCGCCGGAATTTTCCACCAGGGTTTTCACCGCTTGCGGAAAGCCCGGCTCGACGGTGGGTTCGGGCGCGAAGGTGAAGATCAACGAGCGGTCTTCGGCCACCGCCGCGCTGAACACATCCATCCAGAATTGCTCGCGCAGGCGTATGAAGTTTTCAGAACCAAATGGGAAGACGCAGGCCACTGCATCGACCACGAGATGATTGTGAAAGAGGGGGAGCCCCGTCTGTCTTGCCAGGTGCCGTGCCACGGTGAGCTTGCCGGCAGCGGCCTCGCCATAAATGAAGATCAGGCGCAGGGCGGTATCCTTTCAGCGATAAGCCGCGATTGAGCGCACGACCTTGCCTTCGGGGCCGAAGACAAAGGTTTCGGCCACCAGCTCTTCGCGATGGTTCGTGTAAAGAATGGTGATGGCATCTGACCCGACGAGGATGTCGTCAAGCTCGAAGAAAAGCTGCGGGGCGAGGGCGAGCGCCTTGGTCCAGTAATCCCGCAGCGTCTTCTTGCCGAAGAGGCTCATGGCTTCGTTCTCCATCACCCGCGCAATGCGCGGGGAATGGAAAATGATCTCCTCACTATAGTGAGACAAGATGCGCTCGATGTCGCGGTCGTTCCAGGCGGCGAGCCAGTCACGCGCGAAGCTTTCGGCAAAGCTCCTTGTGAGCATGGCCCTCAAGCCTGGCCGTTGACGGCGAGCACGTCTTCTACCGTGCGCAGGCCCGGCTTGGGCGCGGTGACAAGGACGGCCATGTTTCCGGGCAGGTGCTTGTTGTCGAGCATCTTTTCGTGCGCCAGCGGAATATCGCCCCAGGGGAAGACTTCCGACATGCCGGGGTCAATGCGCCGGTTGAGCACGAGCTGGTTGGCTTCGCTGGCCTGTTTCAGGTTTGCAAAGTGGGAGCCCTGTACGCGCTTCTGCCGCATCCAGAGGAAGCGCGCGTCCATGGTGAGGTTGAAGCCGGACGTGCCCGCGCAGATAACCACCATGCCGCCGCGCTTCACCACGAAGACCGAGACCGGGAAGGTGGCTTCGCCGGGGTGTTCAAAGACGATATCGACGTCTTTCTTGCCGGTGATGTCCCAGATGGCTTTGCCGAATTTGCGGCTCTCTTTCATATAGTCGGTGAACTCCGGCCCGTTGACCTTCGGCAGCTGGCCCCAGCAATTGAAGTCGTTCCGGTTGATCACGCCCCTGGCGCCGAGGGAGAGCACATAGTCCCGCTTGTCTTCAGACGAGACGACGCCGATGGCGTTGGCACCGGTGACCGCGCAGAGCTGGACAGCGAAGGAGCCAAGCCCGCCCGAGGCGCCCCAGACGAGAACGTTGTCGGCCGGCTTCACGATGTGCGGCCGGTGGCCGAACAGCATGCGGTAGGCCGTGGCGAGGGTGAGCGTGTAGCAGGCGCTTTCTTCCCAGGTGAGGTGTTTGGGGCGTGGCATGCACTGGCGGGCCTGCACGCGGCAGAACTGCGCAAAGCTGCCATCCGGCGTCTCGTAGCCCCAGATACGCTGGCTTGGCGAGAACATCGGGTCGCCGCCATTGCATTCCTCGTCATCGCCGTCATCCTGATTGCAATGGATGACCACTTCGTCGCCCGGCTTGACGCGGGTGACGCGCTTGCCGACCGCCCAGACGATACCGGAAGCATCTGAGCCGGCGACCTGATATGGGTCCTTGTGGCTGTCGAAATACGAAACCGGCTCACCAAGCGCAGCCCAGATGCCGTTGTAATTGACGCCTGCCGCCATGACGAGAACGAGCACTTCGTCGGAGTCGATTTCAGGCACGGGGACCTGTTCGACCTTCATGGCCGTCATCGGTCTGCCATGACGTTCCTTGCGGATCGTCCAGGCGTGCATCATTTTCGGTACATGGAATTCAGGCGGGATCTCGCCCACCTCATAGATGTCTTTCTTAACCCGTCCTGCCGTTTCAGTCGTCATGGACCTTCCTCCGTCATTCGGGCGGGGGCGGGCTCGCTCTATGCGGCGTCTTCACAGCCCCGTCCGGCGCGGGCACAGTGGCAAGTGTTGTGAGGCTTCGCAAGGTCAATGTTGCGCTGCACAATCGATGTTCCCTTCCCCTGAGGCATTTAAGTCATGACGATCTGCCAGCTGGTTCACCTCAATGGCGCCCTTCTGCCGCTGATGCAGGCGCATGTTTCCCCGCTGGACCGGGGCTTCCTGTTTGCCCATGCCGCTTATGAGGTGACGGCGGTTTATGGCGGCCGGTTTGTCGATCTGGAGGGCCATATTGCCCGGCTGCAGCGCACGCTGGCGGGGATTTCCATTCCCGATCCGCATTCGGCCGAGGGCTGGGCGAGCCTCCACCGGGAGCTGATCGCCCATAATGATCTCGTGGAGGGGCTGGTCTACCTGCAGGTGACGGGCGGGGCCTATGACGCGCGCGACTTTGCCGGGCCGCAGGCGTTCGTGCCGACAGTGTTTGCCTATGCCGATGCCAGGCCTCTGATCGGAGCGGGCGCGCGCGAGGGCATCGCGGCGGTGTTCCTGGAAGACATGCGCTGGAAGCGGCGGGACATGAAAACGACGCAGCTGCTCTCCCAGGCCCTGGCCTACCGGGCAGCCAGGGGGCACGGCGCCGATACGGCCCTGATGGTTGAGGACGGGTTTGTCACCGAAGCGGCCTCGGCGAATGCCTGGATCGTGACGGGGGAGGGTGAGATCATCACGCGCGACCTCTCGCCCGCAATCCTTTCGGGGATTACACGCGCGGGCGTAATGAAGCTGCGCGAGGCGGGTGGGTTTACCATCACCGAGCGCGCCTTCACGCCGGAAGAGGCGGTTAACGCCGCAGAAGTTTTCACAAGCTCGGCCGGGGCGATGGTGGCGCCGGTCGTGACGCTGGACGGGCGGCCTGTGGGCGAGGGGCGGCCGGGGCCGGTGACGCGCAGGGTGCAGCGGCTTTACTATGAGGCGATGGGCGCGGATGTGCCGGTGGCAGCGCCGTTCGTGTTTGACCGGGACTAGGCGCGGGGCGGTCCTTCCGGATCGATGATTTCGCCTTCTATGATGTCTCCGTCTCCGTCTCCGCCTGCCGGGCCGCCTGGTCGGGTGAAGGCGGCGCTGAGCTGGGAGCGCACTTCGGAGAACTCGCGCACGGCGATCCGGGCGCTGATTTCGTTGGCAATCAGAGCGATGCCTGCCGGCAAGGCGATCAGGGCAAGGTCGATGGCGGCGAGCTGCCGCGCGAGCGAGGTATCCCGGAAGAGGGCGAGCACGCCGACCGTGAGGATGAAAATGCCGATCAGAAGGCCGAGGCGGAAGCCGAAACCGGTGAGCAGGGACGCGCCGGAGATGGCGGTCTGCGCGCCCGCGGCACTGGCCATGCGGCGGCGTTCATAAAGGCTGACGGCGAGCATTGCGGCGGTGAGGAGCGCGAGCGCCAGCGGGCTGCGCTGGAAGATCGCCATCAGCGCGGCGCCGGCGGGAAAGGCGAGCAGCGAGGCGAGGCGCAGGGTGAGCGCGGTCTGGAGGGTGGCGCGGGGCTGGGTCATGTCTGGGGCACGGGGCTCTGGCGAGGTCCTCTGGTCTGGTGCAGGGTAGGTGGCAATTGGCGCGGCGGGCTGCAAGTGTGGCAGACGGGCGGCTTGCCAGCCATGAGGCGCTCGGCCATGTTGCGCCGCAGCATAGGGGAGGCCAGAAAACGATGACAAAAGCCACCAAAGAGTATCAGCACAAGCCGGACGAGCCCTGGATATTCCGCACCTATGCGGGTCATTCCACGGCGAAAAAATCCAATGAACTCTACCGGCTGAACCTCTCCAAAGGCCAGACCGGCCTCTCCATCGCCTTCGACCTGCCGACCCAGACAGCCTATGACGCCGACCATATCCTCAGCCGGGGCGAGGTCGGCAAGGTGGGCGTGCCGGTCAAGCATCTGGGCGACATGCGCGAGCTCTTCGCCGAGCTGCCGCTGGAGACGATGAATACCTCGATGACGATCAATGCGCCGGCGGCCTGGATGCTGGCGCTGTATGTGGCCCTCGCCGATGAGCGCGGCGATGACCGGAAAAAGCTGCGCGGAACGACGCAGAACGACATTGTGAAGGAATATCTCTCGCGCGGCACCTATGTGTTTCCGCCCGAGCCCTCGCTGCGCCTGATCGGCGATATGGTGAGCTGGTGTTATCTGGAAGTTCCAAAATGGAACCCGATGAATGTCTGCTCCTACCACCTGCAGGAAGCGGGCGCGACACCGGAACAGGAGCTCGCCTATGCACTGGCGACGGCCATTGCGGTGCTCGATACGGTGAAAGCCGGCGGGCAAGTTCCAGAATCAGACTTTGAGACCGTGTTTGGCCGGATTTCCTTCTTTGTGAACGCCGGAGTGCGTTTCGTAACAGAACTCTGCAAGATGCGGGCGTTTGTCGATCTCTGGGAGGAAATCGGCCGGGAGCGTTATGGCGTCACCGATCCCAAGGCGCTGCTCTTCCGCTATGGCGTGCAGGTGAACTCGCTGGGCCTGACCGAGCCGCAGCCGGAAAACAATGTCTACCGCATCCTGATGGAAGCCCTCGCCGTCACCCTTTCCAAGCGCGCCCGCTGCCGCGCGCTGCAGCTGCCTGCCTGGAATGAGGCAATGGGCCTGCCGCGGCCCTGGGATCAGCAATGGTCGCTGCGCCTGCAGCAGATCCTCGCCTATGAGAGCGACCTTCTGGAATTTGAAGACATCTTCGATGGCAGCCATGTCATCACTGCCAAGACCGAGGAATTGAAGGAAAAGGCCCGCGCCGCGCTGGCGCAGATCGACGAGATCGGCGGCGCGCAGGCGGCGATCCCCTTCATGAAGGAAAGCCTTGTCAGCGCGCATATCGACCGTATACGCGCAATCGAGTCCGGCGCGCTCACGGTGGTCGGCGTCAACCGCTTTACCGAAACCGAGGCCAGCCCGCTGGGCGCAGGCGACGGCGCGATCCAGACCGTGGACCCGGCCGAAGAAGCCGCGCAGGTGCGTGACCTGAAAGCCTGGCGCGCCGCGCGGGACAATGGCGCGGCCGAAGCCGCGCTCGCCGGACTGCGCGCCGCCGCCGCCGAGAACCGCAACATCATGGAGCCCTCGATCACCTGCGCCAAGGCAGGCGTCACCACCGGCGAATGGGGCACGGTGCTTCGCGAAGTGTTCGGCGAATTCCGCGCGCCGACCGGCGTTGCCCTCGTCGTTCCAAGCAGCGGCGAAGAAGATGTCGAAAAGGTGAGGGCGCAGGTCGCCCGCGTCTCAGAGGCGCTGGGCCGTACCCTGACATATGTGCTCGGCAAGCCCGGCCTTGATGGCCACTCCAACGGCGCCGAGCAGATCGCCGCGCGCGGCCGCGAAGTGGGCATGGAGGTTGTCTATGAAGGCATCCGCTTCACGCCCGCCGAAATTGCCGCCCAGGCCAGGGACGCCAAAGCCCATGTCGTCGGTCTCTCCATCCTTTCGGGCAGTCATCTTGACCTCGTGCGCGAGACGGTCGCGGAGCTGCGCAAGCTGGGTCTTGACGATGTGCCCGTGGTCGTTGGCGGCATCATCCCGCCCGAAGATGGCCGGGCCCTGCGCCAGATGGGGGTGGCGGCGGTCTACACGCCCAAGGATTTCCGCATCACGGAAATCATGGGCGACGTCACCCGCCTTGTTGAAAAAGCGTGGCTTGTGAAAGGATAAGTCCAGGAGTCTGTAGCTGGCCTTGCGGGCCGGGCCGAAAGCAGACTAACGGGGGCGAAGTCAGATGACGGAGCACCCTGCGCATGCCCTCTGCTGCCCCGTTCCAGCTCGGCTGGGAAGAATGGATCGCGCTAGGTGAGCTGGGCCTGCCCGCCATCAAGGCCAAGATTGACACCGGCGCCAAGACGTCAGCCCTGCATGCCAGCGTGATCGAGCCGTTCGGGCCCGCCCACGCGCCCCAGGTGCGCTTCCTGATCCAGCCAGATCCGGGTGATCCCTCCCTGGAGATCACCTGCTCGGCCCCGGTGGTCGACCGGCGCGAAGTTGCCAGCTCCAATGGCGAGCGGGAGCTGCGTTATGTCATCGAGACCCATGCCGGGATGGGCGGGCTCACCTGGCCGATCCAGCTGACACTGTCGAACCGCGAGACCATGACCTACCGGATGCTGCTTGGCCGCGCGGCGATCCAGCCAAGCTGGATCATTGATCCGAATGCGTCCTTTCTCCAGCCCGCGCTGAGCTATCAGACCTATCAGGGCCTGCCGCGCCGCAAGCCGGTGAAACGGCCCTTGCGAATTGCGCTGCTGACGCGCGAGCCGAAGAATTATTCCTCCCGCCGCCTGATCGAGGCCGCCGAAAGCCGCGGCCATGTGATCGAGGTGATCGATACGGCGCGCTGCTATATGCGCATCGGCGCGGTCGATGCCGAAGTGCATTATGATGGCGAGGCGCTGCCCCGCTATGACGCTGTGATCCCGCGCATTGGCGCGACGATCACGGACTATGGCATGGCTGTGCTGCGCCAGTTCTCAAACACCGGTGCCTTCTGTCTGAACACGGCCGGGGCTATCGGGCGCTCGCGCGACAAGCTGCTTGCCCATCAGATGCTGGCGCGGGCGAAGATCGCCATGCCAATCACGGCCTTTGCCCATAGCCCGAAGGATACCGCCGGGCTCGTGGCGCTCGCGGGCGGAGCGCCGATCGTTCTGAAGCTCCTCTCCTCGACGCAGGGAAAGGGGGTACTTCTTGCCGAGACCCGCAAGTCGGCCGAGCGGCTGGTGGACGCGTTCCGGGGGCTCGACGCAAATTTCCTGGTTCAGGAATTTGTCGAGGAAGCCGGCGGGGCTGACATCCGCGCCTTTGTTGTGGGCGGCAAGGTGGTGGGCGCGATGCGCCGCCAGGCAGAGAAGGGGGAGTTCCGCTCAAACCTTCATCGCGGCGGCACAGCGAGCGAAGCGCGGCTCACCCCTCAGGAGCGGGATGTGGCCAGGGAGGCAGCCAAGGTTCTGCGGCTGGAAGTGGCGGGGGTCGACCTTCTTCAGACCAGGGACGGACCGAAGGTATTGGAGGTCAATTCCTCCCCCGGCCTCAAGGGCATCGAGAAGGCGACCGGCAAGGACCTTGCCGCCCGCATCATCGAACACCTGGAAACGGTCGTGCGTCCACTCTCGCGCCATCGCGAGCCGCTCTGACGCCGGATCAGTTGCGGCTGAACAGCCGGCCTTTTTCCGTCACTAGGATCACGATCAGGGAGGCGCCGCCAAGGGTGGCAAAGCCCAGCGTCAGGGGCACGGTTGTGCCGTCAAACTGCGAACCGATGATCATGCCGATGATGCTGGAGATCATCGTGGTGGCAAAGCCGTAGGCGGCCGACGCGGTGCCCGCAATCCTGCCGAGCGGCTCCATCGCAAGGGCCGAGAAGTTTGACCCCATCATGCCGAAACAGGCAAAGCCGATGGCAAACAGCGGGAAGAACACTGCGAGGTTTTCTCCCCACACAAGCGTTGTCAGCGTCAGTACCAGTGACGAGAGAATGAAGGTGAAGAGGGCGATATGGCTGATGCGGCGCATGCCGACCTTCTCGACCAGGCGTGAATTGGCAAAGTTCGAGACGGCAAGCGCGGCGGCAATGCCGGCAAACCAGTAGGCGAAGGTATCGCCCTGATCGAACACGTCGCGGAAGACCTGTTCCGACGAGGCAATGAACGCAAACAGCGAGCCGAAGACGAGGCCTGAGGCCAGCATGTAGCCAAAGCTCACCCGTGTGCGGATGACCTGCAGATAGGCTGCCAGAACGCTTCCGATCTCGAGCGACCGGCGCGCTTGCCTGGGCAGGCTTTCGGGCAGGCGGAACCAGGTCCACACCAGCATGGCCGCGCCCCAGACAGCGAGCACGATGAAGATGCCCTCCCAGGGGGCGACATAGAGGATGAGCTGGCCGATGGCCGGGGCGATGATCGGCACGATCATGAACACCGTCATGACGAGGGACATGAAGCTCGCCATGGCGCGCCCGGCGAAAAGGTCCCGAACCACGGCGGCTGCGACCGTACGGGCGCCCGACGCGAACACCCCTTGCAGGAAGCGGGCGGCCAGCAGCGCCCAGAAGTCGTGCGCGAACACGCAGAGCAGGGCCGTGAGCGCGTAGCCGATGAGCCCGATGAACAGCGGCGCGCGCCGGCCGAACCGGTCGGTGATCGGGCCCCAGATCAGCTGTGGCGCGCCAAAGCCGAGCACATAGGCAAAGATGATCAGCTGCTGGCGGTTCTGGTCGCCGCCCTCTGCCGTCAGGCCGGTGGCGCGGGCGATCTCGCTCAAGGCGGGCAGCATGATGTCGATGGCGATCGCGTTGAGGGCCATGAGCCCGGCAACGATGGCCACGAATTCCACTTTCCGCATGCCTGTCGGCGGGGGCGCGTGAAGGCCCCCGGCCTCGCCCGCTTCACGTCCATCCATCCGTCCGGTCTTTCCAACATCCGGCCAAAAATCCGGCCAAAAATCTGGCGAGCGCCTGGAGACTGCCGGTCCGCCCGTCAACTTGGCCGCCTTTTGGACCCATAATTCGCGCTTGGCCAGAGTCGGCTGCAAACAAATTCGCGGCAGCGGATAAAATCCTTGCCAATTGTACACTTAAGGGGGCTCTGGGGGGATGATAGGGATCAAATCCATGAAACAAAAGACATTCCGGACCGCGCGCTGGGTCGGCCTTGCCGCCGCCAGCATGATTGCCCTTCAGGCCTGTGGTGGTGGAGGCGGGGGCAGCACAAGCCCGCCGCCCCCTCCGCCTCCGCCGCCCCCGGCGGCAAACCGGCCACCGGTGATCTCCTCGGCCGCGAGCGTCAACATCAATGAAGGCGTGACCGGCGCAGTCTACACTCTCACGGCAACCGATCCGGACGGCGACACGCTGACCCGCGAGATGCTGGCGGGCGGGGATTCTGCCCGGTTCAGCTTCAATGCCAGCACCGGCGTGCTGTCGCTCGGCGCCGCGCTCGACTTTGAAGCGCCCCAGGACGCCAATGGCGACAACACCTATGAGGTCAGCTTCCGGGTGAGTGACGGGCGCGGCGGCACGGACACGCTGGCCGTGCAGATCCGGGTGCAGGATGTCGACGAGACAGTGACCGGCATGGCGCTGCGCCGGGTTGGAACCGGTTTCACCGCGCCCCTCTATGTGGAAGGTATTCCGGGTACGGACCGGGTCGTTGTTCTTCAGAAGGGCGGCCTTGCCCGCGTGCTGAACCCCGATACAGGGACGATCGAAGGCGTCAACTTTCTGGATGTCTCGGGCAGTGTGGCAACCCAGGGCGAGCAGGGCCTGGTAGGCATTGCCTTCTCTCCGAATTTCACCACCGATCGCCGGGTCTATGTGAACCTCACCAATACCTCCGGGAATACCGAAATCCGCCGCTATCAGACGGTCATCAACAATCCGTTGGTCGTCGATGTGTCGACCATGGATGTCATCCTGACGATTACCCAGGTCGACGCCTTCCACAATGGCGGCTGGCTGGGTTTCGGCAATGATGGTTTCCTTTATCTGGCGACCGGCGACGGGGGCGGGCGGACAGCGAACGCAGAACTGAACGCCCAGAACACCGCCTCCCTGCTCGGCAAGATCCTGCGGATCGATGTGTCGGGCGATGATTTTCCCGGCGATGCCAATCGCGATTACCGCATTCCTTCGGGCAATGCGTTTCCAGGGGGGGCAGGCGGGGCGCCGGAGATCTTTGCGATCGGTCTGCGCAATCCCTGGCGGTCGAGCTTTGATCCCCAGACCGGCGACCTCTTCATCGCCGATGTCGGTCAGTCGGCCCGTGAGGAGATCAACCGGATGCGACCGGGCGATGCAGGCGTCAATTATGGCTGGGCCGTGCGGGAGGGCACTGCCTCCTATACCGGTGCCGACTCTGCCAGCTTCACACCGCCTGTGGCCGAATACAGCCACAACACAACACCCAGCCTCGGCCGCTCGATCACCGGGGGCTATGTCTATCGCGGCAATATCGGCCCGATCCGCAACCACTACATCTTCGGCGACTTCATCAGCGGCAATGTGTGGTCGGTGCCTGTCTCCTCGCTGACGGTTGGCCAGACGCTGGCGTCGAGCCAGTTCACGCGGCTCAATGATGATCTGGTGCCCGACGCAGGCACGCTCAGCTCGATATCGAGCTTTGGCCGGGGCAATGACGGAGAGATCTACATCGTCTCCTATGGCGGGAGCATCTTCCGCATCGAGGGCGCCCCGTAAGGCGCCCTCATCCGGTAGCGGTCAGGGCGCGGGCCGCTGGATCTGGCCGGCCAGGTTGAAGATCACCTGATCGGCATCGAAGAAGGCCACATCGTCCGGCTTCGGACCTTTGCCCATCACGATTTCGGCGCTGGCGACATAGCTCGTCTGCTCGCGGTAATTGATCGGACCATCCCAGAAGGGATCATAATAGCTGAACCGGCCATACCGCACCCGGCGGTAGGGATCGTAGAAGTACGAGGCCCGCGGCCCGAAAAAGCGGTAGTTCAGATGGAAATGATCATAGAAGGGCGAATAGGCTGCGCCCGAAGGAATGACCCGCGTGCTGGCGTCAGTGTCCCGGCGCACGACGCGGAAATGGTCAAACCCGTTCTGCTTGGTGATCTCGGCGGCGCGGAAGAGGAGATAGGTCTCCACCGTCTTCCGGTCGGTCAGCGAGTTGCCCGAGAACTCCACCTGGTAGCGGTTGTCCTCGATCTTCATGTCCGAAAAGCCGCGATCGGAACTGGTCGCCTGCTGGTAAGGCGTGGCGGTGGCGCACGCCGCGGTAAAGGCGAGCGCAGCAATGGCGGCGACTAGGCTAAGGCGTTTCATGGCAACGGCCTCCTGGAGTTTCTCATCACTATATAGTGTGACTCCACGAATATGAACGCCAGCCAACAGGCAAGTTCACAACACTGTGACGTGGGCCGATCCCGATCACGATCCCGTGGATTTCAGTTTCCGGGCGACATGGCCGCTGTCGACGCAGAGGACGAGCACCGTGACGAGACAGATCCCTGCAACCGCTGCAGGCAGCAGGGTGAAGCGGTCTTCCGGCAGGAGCAGCCAGATCGCAAAGACGGCCAAAACCCGGATCACGGCATGGGCAATGAACGGCGCCGGCCGGCCATACGACCAGCCGAACACCGGCCAGTGGCCCGACATTCCGATGGCGATCAACAGCGGGGCCAGCGCATTGTCGGTCCACATCGCCGCAATCGCGCCGGGCCAGAAAAGCAGCATCGCGCCCATCGCCATGAGCACGGCGCCCTGGTCGGGCACTTTCACTTTCATAAAGGGGTTACGGAAGATCGCCGCCAGCGCGACCGCGACAGGAATGATCGCTCCCGACATCACCTGCGCAATGAACGTCCAGCTCGCTTCGCTGATCCGGCTGCCAGGCATCACAAGCAAACCCGGGCATATCGCGCCTGCCAGTGGTACCGGCCAGCCTGCCCGGGTTTCAGCATAAGCCTACGGGCGGGCGGCCTTCAGACCGGCTTCGATCTCAGTGAGCGTGATCGGGCGTCATTTCGTTCCTCCAATTACTTTGAAATACAGAGTAAGTGGATTAATCAAGGGTGTGACGCCAGAAATTCAGTTCGGGTTGTTCAAACCCCTACAGCCAGCATCGCCTGATAGGCAGACCTGGCTGTCACGCGGTCCAGCCAGGACTTCGTGGCCGGCCGGTTGGCCAGCCCGCCCTGCGCGTCGGTCATCACAATCTGGAAGCCCATCAGGCAGTCTGCCGCCGTGAATGTATCCCCTGCAAAGTAGGCATGCTTCGACAGGTGCGCCTCGATATGCGCGCCGACCTTTTCGCGTTCGCCGGCGATCATCTGCGCCACCGGACCGTCCGTGATTCCGGCCATGCCGGTATAGAGCGCCAGCAACCCGGGCAGGAACACGGCGCCCTCGGCCGAGTGGACCCATTCCAGGTAGCGCGGAAAGTCCGCAGAGTCCGGCTTTGGATGCAGCGTGTGGGCGGCGTCGAACTTCGCCAGCAGGTATTCTGCAATCGCCCCGGTCTCGGCAATCACGACATCGCCGTCTTCCAGCAGCGGCGACTTGCCGAGCGGATGGATAGTCTTCAGGTCCGGCGGCGCAAGCCGCGTTGTCTCGTTGCGCTTGTGGTGGACAATCTCGTGCGGCACGCCGAGCTCAAGGAGGAGCCAGACGATGCGCTGCGAGCGCGAGGCGTTGAGATGATGCAGTTTGAGGGCCATCGGGAATTTCCTCTGTATCCGGATAAAAAAGAAGCGGCAGCTTCATGAGGCTGCCGCTTCGGTTATCTTGCTGCCAAGCGATGATTACGCCGCATTGTAGCCGATCACGGCTTTCACTTCGAGGAACTCCTCGAAGCCATGCTCGCCCCATTCGCGGCCATTGCCCGACTGGCCATAGCCGCCAAACGGCGCGGAGAAGTCCGGGCGGGCGCCGTTGACGAGGATCTGGCCGGCGCGGATGCGGTTGGCAATGGCGTGGGCTTCCTTGTCCGGGCCCTGAACATAGCCGGCGAGACCGTAGACGGTGTCGTTGGCCATCTCGACGGCCTGGTCGACCGTGTCATAGGGCAGGATGCAGAGCACAGGGCCGAAGATTTCCTCGCGCGCGATGGTCATGTCATTGGTGACATTCGCAAACACGGTCGGGCGGGCAAAGTAGCCCTTGTTGAAGCCTTCAGGGCGGCCGGGGCCACCGGCAACGAGGGTTGCGCCCTCTTCGATGCCCTTCTGGATGAGATCCTGGACCTTCTGGTACTGGTTGGCGTTGGAGATCGGGCCGATGGCGCCGGGCGCCGCTTCGGCCGGCATACCGACCTTCACCGATTCAGCCGTTGCCTTGGCAATCGCGATGGCCTGGTCCTGCTGGTCCTTCTGCACGAACATCCGCGACGGGGCGTTACAGCTCTGGCCGGTATTGGTCATCATGTTCATGATGCCGCTGGACACGGCCTTCTGCAGATCGGCCGTAGGCAGAACAATGTTCGGGCTCTTGCCGCCGAGTTCCTGGGCAACGCGCTTGACGGTCGGGGCAGCCGCCTGGGCCACCAGAACGCCGGCGCGGGTCGATCCGGTGAAGCTCACCATGTCGACATCGGGGTGTGCCGACATCGCCGAGCCGACGCCCGGGCCGTCGCCGTTCACAAGGTTGAACACGCCTTTGGGCACGCCGGCCTCATGCAGCACTTCTGCGAAGATCATCGCGTCGAGGGGGGCAATTTCAGACGGTTTCAGAACCATCGTGCAGCCAGCAGCGATGGCCGGAGCCACCTTGCAGGCGATCTGGTTCAGCGGCCAGTTCCAGGGCGTGATGAACGCGCAGACGCCAATCGGCTCCTTGCGCAGCAGGGTGGTGCCTTTCAGCTCCTCCCATTTGTAATCGCGCAGGATGGCAGCGGTGGTGGCGAAGTGGCCCATGCCCGAAGGCACATGCGCGGCATTGGC
Organism: Hyphomonas sp.; assembly: GCF_018402285.1. Classification (GTDB taxonomy): domain Bacteria; phylum Pseudomonadota; class Alphaproteobacteria; order Caulobacterales; family Hyphomonadaceae; genus Hyphomonas. The sequence goes on from NZ_JAGYJH010000003.1 coordinate 683,434, forward strand.
GAGCCACATCGGCGCGCCCATCTCATCGGAGATGGCCTTGGCAAGGTCGGGCATGCGCTTCTGAAGACCGGCTGTGATCTTGTCGAGGAGGTCTGCGCGGTAGTCCACGCTCGTCTGCGAGAAGCTCGGGAAGGCGCGCTTGGCAGCGGCGACAGCCTTGTCGACATCGGCGGCCGAGCCGATGGAAATCACGGCAAAATTCTCTTCGGTCGCCGGGTTTTCGACTTCCAGCGTGCGCGGCGTTACCGGATCGACCCATTCGCCGTCGATATAGAATTTGAGGAATTGTTGCATGGGCCAGGGCCTCCCTTGAGCGCGTCTTAAATGGACATCTTCCTTACTATAGGAGAGGCAGAGGCGTTTCGCCACTCCTGACGCGGGGGGAGGGGGCGATGGGGCAGACTGAAAACCAGCGCTTTTTCAGGCACTGGCGGAGACATGACATGCATACGCGGCTGGAACTGATGCTCACGCCGGATTGGGGGACTGGGCAGAACCGGAACAGAACCAAAAAAGTGGCCTTCGACGCACCGGTCTTTGAGGAGGCGATGCGGGCCTGGAAATGCGTGTTTCATGTCGACGGGCAGCCGCCGCGCCATGCCTATGGCGAGACGGCGATGCTCAGCCTGATGCTCGCCACGCGGCTCGTCAGCACCCTTGAGGAAAAGATGGACTGATGCGCGGCGTTTAAGTCTTCGGCTTCGTCCAGCCGCGCCCGGCCATGCAGGTGATGTAGTTCACCTCGATGCCATAGCTGATTTCCTGGCAGGCGGCGCGGGCGGATTCGTAGGGCATGGCCCCCTCTCGGGCGATCCAGCCGTCATTGGGCGAACTGGCACAGCCTGCCAGAAGCAGGGCGGCGGCAGGGATCAGGGCTGAACGGATCATCTCTTTTTCATATTCCCGAAAATGCCGCGCAGGATGTAGCGGGTGACTTCCCGGCTGATCGTGGTCGCGGCGGTGTTGGTGGCCCGCTCGGTCGGCGTCATGCGGCGTGAGCGGCTCGAGGTCGTGCGTGATTTTGCCGGAGCTTTCGCCCTGGCCCTGGCGGCCGCTTCCTTTTCCTTCTCGGCGGCGAGGCGTTCCTTCTCGGCGAGCTTTGCCGCCTCTGCCTCTTTCCTTGAGAGGATCTCATAGGCCGACTGACGGTCGACCATCTTGTCATACTGGCCAAAGACGGGGCTTGCCTTGAGGATCTCTGCGCGCTCGGCATCGCTCACCGGGCCAAGGCGAGAGGAAGGCGGCCGGATCAGCGTGCGCTGCACGACAGAGGGCGTGCCTTTTGCGTCGAGCGTTGAGACAAGCGCTTCGCCCACGCCAAGTTCGGTAATCACCGTCTCGGTCTTGAAAGACGGATTGGGGCGGAACGAAGCGGCGGCCGATTTCACCGCCTTCTGCTCCATCGGCGTATAGGCGCGCAGGGCGTGCTGCACCCGGTTGCCAAGCTGGGCGAGCACGCTCTCGGGCACATCGCGCGGGTTCTGCGTCACGAAATAGACGCCGACGCCTTTCGAGCGGATGAGGCGGACAACCTGCTCGATCTTCTGCAACAGCGCCGGCGCGGTGTCCGTGAAGAGAAGATGGGCTTCGTCGAAGAAGAAGACGAGCCGCGGCTTTTCCGGGTCGCCAATTTCAGGCAGCTGCTCGAAAAGCTCCGAGAGCAGCCAGAGCAGGAAGGTGGAATAGAGCTTCGGGCTGTTGATCAGCTTTGTTGCGTCCAGGATGTTCACATAGCCGCGCCCGTCCGGCGTCGTGCGCATGAAGTCGGGGAGCTGCAGGGCAGGCTCGCCGAAAAAGCTTTCCGCGCCTGCCCGCTCGAGAACCAGCAATTCCCGCTGCACGGCGGCCAGCGAGGCAGGCGCCACATTGCCATATCTGCGGCTCACCTCTTCGCGGATGCCTGGCTCGCCGAGATGCGCCAGCAGCTTGCGCAGGTCTTTGAGGTCAAGGATCAGGAATTCGGGATCTTCCACGCAGTGATCATCCGCATACTGAAAGGCGATGTTGAGGATGCCTTCCTGAACGGCCGTCAGCCCCATCAGGCGGGAGAGCAGCACCGGGCCCATCTCCGCGATGGTGGTGCGCACAGGGTGGCCCTTCTCGCCGAACACGTCCCAGAAAATTACCGGGGCAGGGCGATAGGTCAGTTCGCCCATGTTGATGGCGTCTGCCCGGCTTGTGAAGGCGCCGTGGGCTTTATGGGTCTCGGTGCCGGGGAAGGCGATGCCTGAAAGGTCGCCTTTCACATCGGCGGCAAAGACGGGCACCCCCGCATCGGAAAAAGCCTGCGCCATCACCTGCAGGGTCACGGTCTTGCCCGTGCCCGTGGCGCCGGCCACGATGCCGTGCCGGTTGGCCACCTTGAGGATCAGCGACTGGGCATCGTCGGGCTTGCCGGCGCCATCGGCGTCAGCGCCGCCCAGGAAAATTGTCTCGCTCATGCTGCCAGCCCCTTGCTTATACGGTCTCAGATAAAGGGCAGAGGCTAGCCGTTCCGGCAATTTGAGCAAGCCAGGGCGCGCAGGTTTCTCCTGCTTGACGCGTTTGTTGCGCCGCCCCACCCTGCGCCGGTCAACCCAATCGGAGCATTAAATGGGCAGCGCCACCAAGACCGGCATCTGGATCATCGCGACCGGCGTCATCATCGCCCTCCTTTATTTCGGCCGTGAAATCCTCGCCACCTTCGCCATGGCGGTGTTCCTGTTCCTGATCATCGAGGGCTTCGGCACGGTCATCAACAACGCCTCCCGCACCATCCATATCGGCCCGGCCAGAATCCTTGCCGTGCTGCTCGTGGTAGGCGGTTTTGTTGGCTTCATCGCCCTGATGGCAGACGGGGTGGCCGAGTTCGGCCGCGATGGCAGCGAGTATGAGGAAAAGATCAATGCCCTGATCGCTGAGATATATCGCCTGGCGGGCCTGAAGGATGCGCCGACGCTGACCCAGCTTGTCTTCAATGAGGGCGGCCAGCGCTTCTTTGCCACCATCGCCAATTCGGTACGCGGCCTTTCCGGGGATATCGTGCTGATCCTGATCTATGTCGCCTTCCTGTTCACCGCCCAGTCGATGTGGACCCAGAAGCTCGACAACATCTTCCCCGATTCCCAGAAGCGCGAGATGGTCCGCCGGATCGGCAATGACGCCCGCCTCGCCATCGAGACCTATCTGTGGACCCAGACCGTGATCTCCGCGATGATCACCCTGCTGACATACCTGTCGCTATTGGCACTGGGCGTGCAAAATGCGCTCTTCCTCTCGGCGGTGATCTTTGTCCTCAACTATATCCCGACCGTGGGTTCTATTGTCGCAGCGCTGGTTCCGCCGCTCTTTGCGCTGGTCCAGCCCGTCATCCCCGGCTGGGTCCCGGCTCTGGCACTGGACGAATCCTATGTCTACGCCGCCATCGTGTTTGCCATCGTCAGCTTCTGGCAGTTCTCCATCGGGAATTTCGTCCAGCCGCGGATGATGGGAGAATCCTTGAATCTTTCGGCGCTTGTGGTGCTTCTGTCGCTCGCCATCTGGGGCGTGATCTGGGGTATACCCGGCATGTTCCTGTCAGCCCCGCTGACGGTGCTGATGATGATCCTGTTTGCCCAGTCCCCGCACACCAGATGGATCGCGATCCTGCTTTCCGCAGACGGAAAGCCCAAGGTCCGCGCGGCCGCAGAAGAGGCCGCCTGACTGTTCCGCAGGCTAGCCAACCCGTCATTGAAATGTTACACAAGAAGCGGGCTGAGGGTGACGGGTATTGATTCCTGGCGCCACCACTACTGAAAATTAAGGTTTGCAGCGTCGGTTTGCTGTTGATTTACCGATACCGCAAACAGCATATATTGAAATCAGGCTTCCGCGTGCGTCCCCCCACCCAGCCTGCGGAAACTGCCTGTAGGGCCCGTCAGACATGTCCCCGTCTGACGGGTCCGCTTGCATCCGGCGCCCGTTTCCACACATTCCTGAATTTCTGCAACTGTTTCGTTTGAAACATGTTTCTTGAAGCCTTCCCCTGGGGCGGGTAGACCCGGGCATTGACCGGTTTTCGCGCGCGAGTCGTTCCCATGCCCCACTCCAAGACAGCCACCGGACCTGCCAGCCAGGTTCTCGACCAGATTCTTCAGGAAGCCGCCCGGGAAGATATTTCCGGCCTCAGCGAGGCAGACATCCGCGGACTGGCGCAGCGCCTCTGGGATTGGGCTGAAACCGTTCCGGCCGGCCAGCGCGCGGTGCATGTTTCCGTCAAGGCCGAGGGCGCCTCCGGAACGCTCCAGCGCAGCCTGCTTCAGGTCACCGGGCCCGACATGCCCTTCCTCGTCGATTCACTGCTCGGCGAATGCGCCGCCCAGGGCCATGAGGTGAAGACGCTCTTCCACCCGGTCGTCACCATGACCGATGGCCGGATGGTCTCCGTCATCCAGATCCACACCGCCCTCCTGACGCCGGCTGAAGCCGGCGTCCTGGAAGCGGGCGCCCGTGCCACCCTCGCCGATGTCGAGCGGGCTGTCTCCGACCATGCCGCCATGCGCGCGCGCATGCGCGCCGAAATGAAGCGCCTCTCCGGCCTCGCTCACATCCAGTCTGCGGAGCGGGACGAGTCCGTCTCCTTCCTCGAATGGCTCTCGCGCGACCATTTCGTCTTCCTCGGCGCGCGCGAATATGACTTTGAAACCGACGCGGAGGGCAGGGTCGTTCCGGCCGAGCCTCTGATGGTCGAAGGCTCCAATCTCGGCATCCTGCGCGACGAAAACCTCAACGTGCTGAGCCGTGACAGCGAGCCCCTCATGCTCACCCGCGAGATTGGTGACTTCCTCCAGTCGCCCGTGCCGCTGATCATCGCCAAGTCGACCCTGCCGAGCCGCGTTCACCGCCGCGTCCAGTGCGACTATATCGGGGTCAAGAAATATGACGCCGAAGGCCGCGTGAACGGCGAAGTCCGCTTCCTCGGCCTCTTCACGGCAGAGGCCTATGACGAGACGGCCCGGTCGATCCCCTTCGTGCGCCGCCGTGTACAGAAGATCATGGCAGCTTCCGGCGCGGCGCCGGGTGGCCACACCGAAAAGGCCCTCGCCAACCTCATCGAAACCTGGCCGCGCGACGAGCTGCTCCAGACCCGCTCGACGGTTCTGGGCCCGATGATCATGGGCGCGCTGCATCTCATCGGCCGCCCGCGCACCCGCGCCTTCCTGCGCCGCGATGAGTTCGACCGGTTTGTCACCGCCCTCGTCTTTGTGCCGAGGGAATCCTACGACACCGCCCTGCGCCAGCGTATCGGCGCGCTCCTGACACAGGCCTATCAGGGCGAGCTGAAAAGCTTCCAGCCCTATTTTGACTCCGGCCCGCTCGCCCGTGTTCATTTCGAGATCGCGCTGCACCCGAACCATCCCGAGCCCGATCCGGTCCTGATCGAAGAACAGATCATCGAGCTTGCCCGCACCTGGGACCAGGGCTTCCGCGACCTCCTGATGGGCTCAGATCTCAGCGGCGCTGACCGGGAAGGGGCCCGCGCCTTTGTCGGCGCCTTCAACGCTGCCTACCGCGAAGCCTTCCCGCCGGAAGAGGCGATGCGCGACGTCACCTGCATGGCCGAGCTCAGTGCCGGCATGCCCATCGTGGCGCGCGCTTACCGTCTGGATGCCGACAGCCCGTCCAAGGTCCGCGTCAAGATTTATGCCCGCACCGGTTCGATTGCCCTCTCGCGCTGCGTGCCCGTGTTCGAAAATCTCGGCCTCTTTGTGGACTTTGAAACCGGCTATCCTGTTCGCCCGCTGGCAAAGCCGGCGGCCGATGCGCCCGATGTCTACTGGGTCCACGCCCTGTCGATGGAAACCGCCGATGGCTCGACCCTGCCGCTGCAGGAGATCGCCACGCAATTCGAGCAGGCCTTCCTCGCTGTCTGGGGCGGGCGCGCCGAGAATGACGGCTTCAACAAGCTTGTCCTCGTTGCCGGCGCCAGCTGGCGGGAAGCTGCGCTCATCCGCGCCCTGAGCGCCTATCGCCGCCAGAGCGGGCTTGACCAGCCCCAGGAAGTGCAGGAAGCCGCGCTCGCCCAGTACCCGGCTGTCACCCGGCTGATCCTTGAGCTTTTCGCCACCCGTTTCGATCCGCAGGCCGATGCCACGCTTGACGCCCGCAAGGCCGCGCAGCGGGGGATCGCCGCCCGCTTCGAGGAAGCCATGAAGGATGTCGTCAGCCTCGCCGACGACATCGTCCTGCGCCGGCTCTACCATCTCGTCGAGGCCACTCAGCGCACGAACTTCTATCAGGCCGATGACAGCGGCGATTTCCGCCCCTTCATCAGCTTCAAGGTCGCCAGCCGTGAACTGGCAGACCTGCCCGAGCCCAAACCCTTCCGCGAAATCTTCATGCACAGCCCGCAGGTCGAAGGCGTCCATCTGCGCTTTGGCCCGGTGGCGCGGGGCGGCCTGCGCTGGTCGGATCGCCCGTCGGACTACCGCACCGAAGTGCTTGGCCTTGTCAAAGCCCAGCAGGTCAAGAACGCGGTCATCGTGCCGGTCGGCTCCAAGGGCGGGTTCTATCCCAAACAGCTTGCGGACCGGTCAGACCGTGACGCCTGGTTTGAAAGCGGCCGCGACGCCTACAAGCAGTTCATCACCGCGCTGCTCGGCATCACCGACAACATCATCGAAGGCAAGGTCGTTCATCCTCAGCGTACGGTCATCTGGGACGGGGAGGATCCCTATCTCGTCGTCGCCGCTGACAAGGGCACGGCCACCTTCTCCGACACGGCCAACGCCATCAGCCTCGAAAAAGGCCATTGGCTGGGCGACGCGTTCGCGTCCGGCGGCTCGGCCGGCTATGACCACAAGAAGATGGGCATCACCGCGCGCGGCGCCTGGGAAGCGGTCAAGCGCCACTTCCGCGAAACGGGCCGCGACATCCAGACCGAGCCCTTCTCCGTCATCGGCGTGGGCGATATGTCGGGCGACGTGTTCGGCAACGGCATGCTGCTCTCGCCGGAGATCCGTCTCGTGGCAGCGTTCAACCACATGCACATCTTCATTGATCCGGACCCTGCTGATGCGAAGACGTGCCTGGCCGAGCGCGAGCGCATGTTTGCCCTGCCGCGCTCGTCCTGGGCGGACTATAACCGCGACCTCATCTCCAGGGGCGGGGGCATCTTCGAGCGCTCCGCCAAATCGATTACGCTCACCCCGGAGATGAAATCGCTGACCGGGCTCGGCAAGGACACGGCGACGCCTGACGAGATCATCCATGCCCTCCTCAAGGCAGAGGCCGACCTCCTCTGGTTCGGCGGTATCGGCACCTATGTGAAAGCCATTCACGAAACCAATGCCGATGTCGGCGACCGGGCCAATGATGCCGTGCGGGTCAATGGCCGCGATCTCAGGGCCAGGGTCATCGGGGAGGGGGCAAACCTCGGCATGACGCAGGCCGCGCGGATCGAGTTCGCCCTCGCCGGCGGGCGCCTCAACACCGACGCCATCGACAATTCGGCGGGCGTTGATTCCTCCGACCACGAAGTGAACATCAAGATCCTGGCCGCCGAAGCCATCCGCCTCGGCGCGCTCAAGGAGGCCGACCGCAACGTCATGCTGGCGCAGATGACTGACGATGTTGCCCGGCTCGTGCTCACGCATAATTACGACCAGACCAACACGCTCAGCCTTGCCGAAGCGACCGCTTCTGAAGACCATGAAGCGCTCGAGCGCCTGATGGTCTATCTGGAAGAACGCGGCGTGCTCAACCGCGCGCTGGAAGGTCTGCCCTCCACCCAGGAGATGCAGGCCCGCGGCGCCGAAGGCCGCCCGCTCACCCGCCCGGAGCTTGCCGTCCTGCTTGCCTGGTCGAAGATTGTCCTGTTTGATGACATTGTCGCGTCGGGCCTGCCGGACGATCCTTTCTTCGCCAGCGTCCTGAAGGCCTATTTCCCGAGCCCGATCGACGGTTTTGAGCAGGCGCTCGCCAATCACCGCCTGCGCCGCGAAATCATCGCCACGATCATCGCAAACCGCAGCCTCGATCTTGGCGGCCCGGTTGCCATCCTGCGCCTGCGCGAACTGACTGGCGCGGCGCCTGCCGATGCCATCCGGGGCCTTGAAGCAGCCCGCGCCGTGCTCGACATTTCCGGCTACCGCCGCGAAATCTTCGCGCTCGACACGAAAGTCGCCGCCGACCTGCAGACCGAGTTGCATATCGAAGCGGTGCAGGCTGTCAGCGAGGCGGCGGCCTGGTTCATCCGTGCGCTGCCCGATAAATCCACCGGCGAGGCCGTCAGCCTCACCCATGGCCCGCTGAACGAGCTCAAAGCGGCCCTGGCCACCATCCAGACGGCCTATCCGGCCTCCCGGATCGAGCGCTCGGCCCGCGCCTTCATGAAACGCGGCGCGCCAGAAGCCCTTGCCCGCTGGGCGGCGGCAATGGGCTATTTTGCCCAGGGCCTTGTGGTCACCGATCTGGCGACGCGCACCGCCACCAGCGTCATCGAGGCTGGCACCACCTTCTATCATGTCGGCGACGCGCTCCGGCTTGACCGGCTGCGGTCTTCGGCCCGCGAAGGCCTCATCAACGCGCCCTATTGGGACCGTGTCGCCGGCCGCCGTCTCATCTCCGAACTCGTGCGCCTGCAGGCCAGCGTGTCGGAAGAGGCCCTTGGCGCAGGCGGGGCAGAGGCCTGGCTCGACGCGCGCAGCGACGGGCGCAAACAGCTCCTCGCCACGCTCGGCGGGCTCAGCAAGGACCGCGACTGGTCCTTCGCCAAATTCGCGCTGTCGACCGACGCGGTGCGCCAGTTCATGGGCCGTTAGAAAAAACCGGCGGGTAAATCGCGCGGGCACACACAACGTTTACGCCTGTTATCCACAGTGAAAAACATGCTGCGACTTTATCACTGGCCCCTTGATCCCGCCGGCCGCATGGTCCGCCTCGTGCTCTCCGAAAAGGGCGAGCCGTTCGAGGCTGTGCCGTCGCGCCCCTGGGCGCCGGAACTCGAGATTGCCTCGATTGCGCCTGGCGCGGTGGCCCCGGCGGTGGTTTCCACCCATGGCAGCGCCCGTTTCGCGGCCAGCGGCACGCGCGCCATCTGCGAGCATCTTGAAGAAGTCCGCCCCGTGCCCTCGCTCCTGCCCGACGACCTTTCCGAGCGCGCCGAGGCCCGCCGCCTCTGGACCTGGGTGGAAGCGGGCATGGAGGAGGTGACCGACACACTCCTCTCCGAACGCGTGCTGCAATGGACCCGCCGCGACCGCCAGCCCGATTCCGAAAAGCTCCGCCGCGGCGCCCATGCCCTGCGCGGCCGCCTGACTTTCCTTAACGCGCTGGCCGAGACGCGCGGCTATCTCGCCGGCCGCCAGCTCTCCCTCGCCGACTTCTCTGCCGCTGCCCATCTCTCCGCCTATGACTATTTCGGCGATGTGCAGTGGGACGCCGTGCCAGACCTCAAGGCCTGGTATATGCGGATAAAGTCGCGTCCGAGTTTCCGGCCGCTGCTGGCTGACCGTCTGGAGGCTGCCCGTCCGGTATCCCATTATGCAGAGCTCGATTTCTAACCCCGGCGCCCAGCTCAGATCCCGCGCCCTCGCCCTGGGCTTCGACGCGGCGGGCATCACGCGCGCCGACGAGGCCTGGCCCGCCGGCGATCGGCTCAAAGCCTTCGTCGAGCTTGGCCGGCATGGCGACATGGCCTGGATGGAAACCACGCTGGAGCGCCGCAGCGCGCCCACTGCCATGTGGCCGGGCGCCCGCAGCGCCCTTGTCGTGGCGATGAATTACGGTCCCGACCACAACCCCCTCGACACGCTGGCTGAGCGCCAGACCGGCAATATCTCCGTCTACGCACGGGGCAGGGACTATCATGACCTGATCAAGTCCCGTCTCAAGCAGCTCGCCGGGGACGTCGCTGAGATCACCGGCGCCGAGGTCAAGGTCTTCGTCGATACCGCCCCCCTGATGGAAAAGCCGCTCGCCCAGAAGGCGGGCCTTGGCTGGCAGGGCAAGCATACCAATCTCGTCAGCCGCGAGCTCGGCTCCTGGTTCTTCCTCGGCACGGTGCTGACCAGCGCCGAACTGACCCCCGACGCGGCCGAGGCCGATCATTGCGGCTCCTGCCGCGCCTGCCTCGACATCTGCCCGACAGCTGCGTTCCCCGCGCCTTACCAGCTCGACGCCCGCCGCTGCATTTCCTACCTCACCATCGAATATGCCGGGCCGATTCCCGCCGAGTTTCGCCCTGCCATGGGGAACCGCATCTATGGCTGCGATGATTGCCTGGCCGCCTGCCCCTGGAACAAGTTCGCCAGCAGCGCGTCTGAATCGGCCTTGTTTGCGCGTGCAGAACTGAAAGGTCCGGGCCTGGATGAACTGGCCGCTCTCGACGAGCCGGCGTTCCGCGATGTCTTCTCCGGCTCCCCGGTCAAGCGCTCGGGGCGGGACCGGTTCGTCCGCAATGTTTGCATCGCTATCGGCAATTCGGGCGAGCCCCGCCTCGTCTCCAGCCTGCTGCCGCTGCTGCAGGACGCCGCGCCCGTCGTGCGCGGGGCGGCTGTCTGGGCGCTCGCCCGCCTTGATCCTGCCGGCTTTGCGGAGGAAAAGGCGCGCCGCCGGCCGGCAGAGCATGATAGGACGGTGATCGCAGAATGGGACGGAACGCCTGAATGAGCGACGGCATCAACGCAGCAGCGCCCCGCGGGGCCCAGCCCGCGCCTGCGCCCGGGAAGCGTAAAGCCCCTCTCTGGCGCCGCCTCCTGGCTGGCCTCCTGCTGGCGGGCGTCGCCGTCTTCGTCCTCTTTCATCTCTATGCGCTCATCCTGCGCCTTGCGCCCAATCCCGGCACCCTCCTGATGACCCAGCGCGCGATGCAGGGGCAGGCGGTGAAGCGCGACTGGGTCCCGCTCGACAGGATCTCCCCCCGCCTCGTCTACGCCGTCATCGCCGCTGAGGACGCCAAGTTCTGCGCCCATGGCGGGATTGACTGGGACGCCATCGAGCAGGCCCGTGAATACAACGCCAGGAACCCTGACAAGCGCCGCCGCGGCGGCTCCACCATCAGCCAGCAGACCGCCAAGAACGTCTTCTTCTGGAATGGCGGCGGCATGCCCCGCAAGGCGGGTGAAGCCTGGATGACCTATGTGATTGAAACCGTCTGGGGCAAGCGGCGCATCATGGAGATGTATCTCAATGTCGCCGAATGGGGCGATGGCCTCTTTGGCGCCGAAGCCGCCGCCCAGGCCCGGTTTGGAAAATCTGCCGCGGACCTGACCGAGCGCGAAGCCGCGCTGCTGGCGGCTGTCCTTCCGTCTCCGAACAAATGGAGCGCCGACAATCCCGGCCCCTATGTGCGCCGCCGCGCCGGTTCCATCCAGGGCCGCCTGCGCGTCGTGGCCAACGAAGGCTACGCGGCCTGCGTCTTTGGCGAAGACGCTCCGAAACTCCCCTCCCGCCAAACGCCCAAGGGCGAAACCCCGCGCCCGCCGCCCGTGCTCGAAGACCTCCCCGAAGCCCCCGAAACCGGCGAGGAAGCCCTCGGCGCGCCGGTGGAAGAGGAGGGGACAGATGAGCCCCGCAATGCCAATGACGCGCTCAACGACATCCTGAACTCGGCGGACGAAACCTTCGCCAACCCGCCGCCGCCGGACCCGGAAGCATCCGGCGAGCCGATCAGCGATGCCGCCGCCGATCCTGGGCCTGAAGACTTGCCCGAACGGCCCCCGGAAGAGACCCAGGCTGATCCGCCCGCTAAAGCGCCCGACCCTTCCGGCCCGGCAGAGCTGCGCCCGCCGGAGTGACGCGGCGTTAAGTGTCGCCCGTTGGCACGGGCGTGTCCGGATCTGTCCCCAAATGGCCGCGTCCGCCGCGCCGGTGCGCCATACTGCTGCTTGCCATGCCCCAAGCGCAATCGGGGCAGGCTGCAACAGCCCGCCCCGATACGTCTTGATGTCATTTTCTGTCCCCGGATCACCGGGATCAACGCCTTTGCCGGACAGCGGTGAGGGCGGCGCCGGGCAAAGCGGCCGGGGTCAGATCGGCTCGTAAGGGAACACGCTCGCCGTCGCGCCGAGATCGGTAAAGTCCGGGCTCATCGCCGGGAAGGCCTGGGAAATGAGGCTTTCGGGGTTCCACCCTTCCATCCGCGCCAGGGATTTCACCGGGCGGGGCTGGTCGAAGAGGATCACTTCGTTGCCGCGCACGCCGAAAATCTGTCCTGAAACATTCGAGGACTGATCCGAGCAGAGCGCCACGGCGAGCTGGGCCACCTGATCGGCGCGCATCCCGTTCTTCATCCGCTCAACGCGCTGGGCGCTGGCTTCGTCCTTCACCGGGATCGAGGCAATCATCCGTGTCCAGGCAAACGGCGCAATCACGTTGGAGCGGATGTTCTTCGCCGCCCCTTCCATCGCCAGGATGCGGGAGAGGCCGACAATGCCGAGCTTGGCAGCGGCATAGTTTGCCTGTCCGATATTGCCGATGAGGCCCGAGGTTGAGGTGAAGAAGACATAGGCGCCGCGCGCGTTCTCGCGGAAATATTCCACCGCCGCGCGGCCGACATTGTAGGAGCCGTGCAGGTGAACATCGATCACGGCTTTCCAGTCGCCTTCGCTCATCTTGTGGAACATGCCGTCCCGCAGGATGCCGGCCGGGTTGACGATCGAATCGAGGCGGCCGAACGTGTCGAGGGCCTGGGTCACCATATTGGCGACCGCGCCATAATCGGTCACGCTTTCGGAGTTGGAGGCCGCTTCCCCGCCTGCCGCGCGGATTTCCGCCGCGACAGCTTCTGCCGGGCCGGCATCGCCCTCATCGCCGCCCTTCAGGCCGCCGCCGAGATCATTGACCAGCACCTTGGCGCCTTCGCGCGCTGCCAGAAGCGCGGTTTCCCTGCCAATGCCATTGCCGCCGCCGGTTACCAGCACAACCTTGCCGTCCAGAACGCCCATTTGATCCTCCTTTGTGTATCGGGGCGGGACACTATCGCCCCAAAGCCGGGCTGCAAGGGGCGGGGAGAAAATCAAGGTTTGAAAAGCGCCGCTCAAGCGGCTAGCAAGCCGGTCATGACACGTACCTTTCAGGCAGTAATCTGGGATTTCGGCGGGGTCTTCACCTCTTCGCCGTTCGAGGCATTCAACCGCTATGAGGCCGAAAAGGGCCTGCCCGCAGACTTCATCCGCTCGGTCAACGCCGTCAATCCGCTCGAAAACGCCTGGGCCAGGCTCGAGCGCAGCCTGGTCGGCGCTGAGGAATTTGACGGTCTCTTCCGCGCTGAGGCCCGGTCGATGGGCCATGATGTGCCCGGCAAGGACATCCTGGCGCTTCTCTCGGGCCATCTGCGCCCGCGCGTCGTCACTGCGCTGAAGGTCTGCAAGGGCCATGGCAAGGTCGGCTGCATCACCAACAACGCCCCCATCGGCAAGGGCGCCTCGATGACCCAGGACGCGGAGAAGGCTGCCCAGCTCGCCGAAGTGTTTGCCCAGTTCGATCATCTGATCGAGAGCTCCAAGCTCGGCATCCGCAAGCCTGATCCGCGTATCTATGCGCTGATGTGCGAAGCCCTCGATGTGGACCCGAAGAATTGCGTCTATCTCGATGATCTGGGAATCAACCTGAAGCCGGCCCGCGAAATGGGCATGGCGACCATCAAGGTGACCAGCGAAGAACAATTGCTGGCCGACCTGGAAGCCATCACCGGCTATGCGGTGCGCTAGCTTCACGCTCGCCCTCCTGATGGGAGCGCTCGCGGCCTGCTCGCAGGCTGAGCGCGGCGTTGTGCCGGTTGCAGGCCCGCCCGCGCCGCCCCAATCCCTCACCCGTCCGCCCCAGCCGCCCGAGGCGGTCGAGCTGACCGAAGACGCCGAAAAGATGAAAGCCGCCATCCTGCGCGAAGCCGAACGCGGCGCCCTGCGCAGCCTTGGCCGCCTCGCCAGCCAGCAGGAAGGCTTCATCTCCAATATCGGCGGCCAGGATCATTACGAGTTCTGGGACCTCCTGCGCCGCACCGGCGTCGATCCCAACCGCAAGATCCGGGATCTCTTCGAGGGCCCGCCCGGCAAGCGCGAGATTGATGGCGAGACCTGGTTCGTCTGGCCCGACATTGCCGCCAAGGACGCGCGCGATCTGATCCCGGAGAAGCTGACTTTCCTGGAGCGCCGGCGCCTGCGCGAACTTGTCGGCGAGGATGGTATCGCCCGCATCCGCGCCGGTGAAGGCTATCCGGGCATGCGCACAGCCATATCGGCCGATGGCCGCTGGGTGTATTTCGTACTCGGCCAGGATGGAGAGGAATAGGACATGTCAAAGATCGGTGCAGACGCTGCCATAAAGGCCCTCAAGGGCTGGAAGGTCGCCGAAGGCGAGCGCGACGCCATTTCAAAGGCCTACCGCTTTGCCGACTTCAAGACCGCCTTCGCCTTCATGTCGGCCACCGCCCTCAAGGCCGAGCAGATGGACCACCATCCCGAATGGTTCAACGTCTACAACAAGGTCGACGTGATCCTCACCACGCATGACGCCGACGGCGTCACGCAGAAGGATCTCGAACTCGCCGGCTTCATGGACCAGCTGGCCGCAAAGCTCGCCTGAGCCTTACTTCCAGACCACCCGGTAGAGATCAAACCTGCGGTCCTTCAGGTTCTGCACGGCGCCTGACTGGCGCGCCGTGAGCAGGTCTGAGAGGGAAAGGTCGGCAATCGCCACGGTCTCTGTATTGGGCGCGGCATCGGCGGCAATCCCGTCACGGGAGAAGGGGAAGTCTGAGGGCGTCAGGATACAGCTCTCGGCATAGTGGATGTCCATGTTCTCGACATTCGGCAGATTGCCGACCACGCCGGACATGACGACATAGCACTGGTTCTCCACGGCGCGGGCCTGACTGCAATACCGCACACGGAGGTATCCGCGGCGCTCATCGGTGCAGAAGGGAACAAACAGGATCAGCGCGCCCTGATCGACAAGGTGGCGGGCGATTTCCGGGAATTCGGAATCATAGCAGATCATCACGCCGATCGGGCCGCAATCGGTCTGGATAACGGAGTTGCCCTCGCCGCCCTTGATGTTCCACCAGCTGCGCTCGGACGGGGTCGGGTGGAGCTTCTCCTGGGTGTGGACCGAGCCATCCCGCAGGAAGACATAAGCAACATTGTGAATGTCACCGTCAGGCATCCGGGACGGATGCGACCCGCCAATGATGTTGACATTGTAGGAGACGGCCAGGCGCTCCATGAAGGCGATGAAGCGCGGGGTATATTCGGAAATCCGCGCGATCGCTTCGGCCGGGCCGAGCGGCTTGCCCTCCAGCGACAGCAGTTGCAGCGTGAAGAGTTCCGGGAAGGCCACAAAGTCTGCGCGGTAGTCTGACGCAATGTCGACGAAGTATTCCACCTGCTGCTCGAATTCATCAATCGCGTTGATGCGGCGCATCTGGAACTGAACCGTTGCCACGCGGACACGCTCGGGCAGAGAGGTGTCGCCAAGGCTCGGCTTGGCCTTGATCGTTTCCTGTTCCAGCGGGTTGCGCCAGAACATCTGCGTGGCGTGACCACAGGAATCCATATCCTCCGGCATGTAATTCTTCAGCACACCGACGACCTCAAACCCCTGGCGCAGCTGGAAGCTGAGCACCGGGTCGCGCAGTTTGGAGGCTTTGACCGCTTCAATATAGTCGGCCGGGTTGGGGAATTCCTTCCTGTGACGATGGTAGCCGGGCATCCGCCCGCCAAATACGATGCCTTTGAGTTCCAGCCATTGGCAAAGATCCTGACGGACCTTGTAGAAGCGCTGGCCGATACGCAGGCGGCGGAACTCAGAATCGACGATCACATCCATGCCATAAAGCATGTCGCCTTCCGGATCATGGCGGGCGGCAAACCCACCGCCGGTTATCTCGGTCCAGGTATGCTGGGAGAGCGCGGTTGCCGCATCGATCACGAAGGTGACGCAATGGCCGACGATCTGGCCTTCAAACTCGGCAACAAACTGCCCATCCGGGAATTTGTTGATCTGACCGGCTATCTGATCAACCGTATAGCCGTCCGCGACGCCATACACCTTGTCATAGAGCGGACGGATGCCCGCAATATCTTTCGGCTTGGCATTGCGGATGACGAGTTTGGTGCGTGTGGCAGTCATGGTTTCTCCGATGAACGTCCTGGCGCCCTTACCTAGTGCGGTAGTCTTAAAATTGCGCGTAATCCACCCAGTGGGCTGGGGGAAAGGCGCACATCGCCGCCATGCAGCCTGGCTGTGTCGCGTGCCAGTGTCAGGCCGAGACCCGAACCGGAGGTGTTCTGCGAGCGGGCCTTGTCGAGCCGCGAGAAGGGCCGGAAGGCCTCTTCATACCGCTCGGGCGGAATGCCGGGGCCATCATCATCGATGATGATTTCCGCCCAGTGCGGGCCATTGATCACGGTGACGCGGGCGTGGCTGGCATATTTCAGCGCGTTGGAGACAAGATTTGTGATCGCCCGTTTGAGGGCGAGCGGGCGCCCCCGGACCGTGAGCGAGGGCGGCCCGCTGACGGGAATATGCGGCCCGAAGCTCGCCGCCACTTCCAGCGCCATCACGCCAATATCGAACTGGCCCGGCTCGTCGCCTTCCTCGCCGCGCGCAAAGGCGAGGTATTCGTCCAGCATCATTGCCATGTCGTCGAGATCGGACTGGGCCGCTTTCATGTCCTCGGAGTCCGGCATGAGGGCGAGGGTCAGCTTCAGCCGGGTGAGGGGTGTACGCAGGTCATGGCTGACGCCGGCGAGCATCGCGGTGCGCTGGTCTGCAAAGGCGGTGAGGCGGTTCTTCATGTCGATGATGGCGCGCGCCGCGTCGCGCACCTCGGTCGCCCCCGAGGGCCGGAAGTCTTCCAGATCGCGGCCGCGGCCGAAAGCCCGCGCGGCCTGCGAGAGCCTCAGGATGGAGCGTACCTGCTGGTTCAGGAAGCCGATCGCGAGGGCCACCATCAGCAGGGAGAAGAAGATGACCCAGACGATGAAAAAGTGGGAGTTGATGACCAGCGCGCGTTTGCGATCGATGTTGATCTCGGCGATTGTACCGCCGGCAGGAAAACGGATGTGAAGCTTGGCGTCCTGCGGAACCTGCCCGACGACAAGCTCATTGCCCAGACGTGCAGCCAGTTCGCTGACGAGCGTGTCGTTGTAGGCAAAGCTCTGCTGCAGCTGATCGCTGGGAACAGCGCCTGCCGGAAGGGTGCAGGTAAATTCCGTTTCCAGAAGATATTGTATCCGCGCATGGTCATCCGGGCCATAATCGGGATTTATGCAGGCGTCCCGGATGAAGGCCGCGTCGCGCGCGATTGCCTGTCCGAGCTTGCGGTTCATTTCGGCGATGTGGCTGGAATAGTAATACCAGGTCATCAGACCAAGGATCAGCAGGACCGGCGCCAGGATCAGCAGCAGGCTGCGAGCATAGAGGCCGCTTGGGGTGATGTCTCTCAGGCGGAACATCGGCCGATCAATCCGGCATAAGGCGGTAGCCGATGCCCCGCACCGTCTGGATGTGGACCGGTTCCTTCGGATTGGGCTCGATCTTGCGGCGCAGGCGCGTGACCTGAACATCGACCGAGCGCTCAAGCCCTGCCGAAGTCATCTCGGCGAGGTCCTCCCGGCTGATCGCTTCGCCGGGTGTACGGGCAAGGATGGTCAGGAGCTGCGCTTCGGCATCGGTCAGGCGGACGCGCTGGTCACCCGCCTTGAGCTCTCCGCGCTCCACATTGAAGACGAGGCCCGACATCTCGATCTCTTCGGGCGGCGGGGCAGGCTTCTGCCAGCGGCGCAGGATCGCTTCGCAGCGCAGGGCGAGCTCTTCTGGCTCGAAGGGTTTGGCAAGATAGTCATCTGCGCCAAGCCGCAGGCCTTCGATCCGGTCCCGGGTTTCCCCCCGGGCGGTGAGCAGCATGACCGGCGTGGTCCTGGACGGGCCCGACCGGATGCGTTCCAGGAGTTCAAGTCCGGTCTCGCCTGGCATCATGATGTCAAGCACGGCGAGGTCAAAGGCCATATTCTCCATCAGGCGGGAGGCCGCCGCCGCGTCGTGCGCGCCGGTCACCCGGAAGCCTTTCAGGGTCAGGAAGCGCTTGGTCAGGTCGCGGATGCGGTCATCGTCATCGACGATGAGGATGTGGGCAGGATCCCTGAGGCTCATGGCAGTGTCCTCACTTCACCAGCGCTTCCAGCAGGAACCGCGCGCCGGCGACCGCTTCGGGCCCGCAGGCGCGAAACGCCACGCGCAGGCGCTCGCGCACCTCGATGGCCAGCGGGGTGGTCAGGGTGGTGCCGGCGTCGGACAGGGACAGCTTGCGCCGCCGGCCATCGGAGCCCTCCCGGGCCCGCTCGATCAGGCCGCGGGCGTCGAGTTGGCCGATGATACGGGCGAAAGTTGGCACGGTCATGCCCAGTTCGCCGCGCAGCTGGCTGACCGTCAGGCCCGGCCGGTAGCGGATTGCCATGAGAATCTGCATCTCAGACTTGCTGAGACCGGCCTTCTTGCGGGCCGGTTCGGAGGCCCGCATGAGCTCGTTGGCCCCTGAAATCAGGAGTCCGGCCCCGCGATCGAGCTCCTGGTCGGTCAGGAACAGGCGGGGGTCAAATGGGCGGGTCAGGTTGACGGATTGGGCCATAAGTCGGAAATGAACGCGAACCGCAACAAAAGTGCAAGCGAGGAGCGTTCCCAATGGCTGCCATCCCCTATGATGACCGTGACGGCTACATCTGGATGGACGGGGCGTTCGTACCCTGGCGTGACAGCAAGGTACACGTGCTGACCCATGCCCTGCACTATGCCTCGTCCGTGTTTGAGGGCGAGCGGGCCTATAGCGGCAAGATCTTCCGATCTCTCGATCATTCCAGGCGCCTGCACAATTCGGCCGGCATCATGGGCTTCGACATCCCGTTCAGCGTGGAAGAGATCGAGAAGGCCAAGACAGAAGCCCTGGAGAAGTCTGGCCTGGAGAGCGCCTATGTCCGCGCTGTCGCGTGGCGCGGATCGGAAATGATGGGCGTTTCGGCCCAGAACAACACGATCCACCTCGCCATCGCCGTCTGGCATTGGGGCGACTATTTTGCCGACAAGATGAAGGGCATTCGCCTGACCCACGCTCAGTGGCGCCGCCCGGCGCCCGATACCGCGCCCTGCCATGCCAAGGCGGCCGGCCTCTACATGATCTGCACCCTTTCCAAGCATGCTGCCGAGAAGGCAGGCTATCAGGACGCGCTGATGCTGGATTATCGCGGCCAGATCGCCGAGGCGACCGGCGCCAACATCTTCTTCGTGCGCGACGGCGTGCTGCACACGCCGACGCCCGATTGCTTCCTCAACGGCCTGACGCGGCAGACGACGATTGCGCTCGCCAGGGCGCGCCAGATCGAAGTGGTCGAGCGGGCGATCTTCCCGGATGAACTCTCCACATTCAGCGAATGCTTCATCACCGGATCAGCCGCCGAGCTGACCCCCGTGGCCGAGATCGGCGAGCACCGCTACAAGCCCGGCCAGATTTCCCAGGCGCTGGTGAACGACTATTCCAACCTCTGCAACGGCAAGCTGGAGCTGGCGCTTTAGGGCGTCAGTTCGGGCCCTCAGGTCAGGATGTCGCTTGCCGGAAGCTTTGCTTGCCGGCGGGCGATGAAATGGGTTTCGAAGGCGACGACGAGGCAGGCGGCAATGATGATGCCGGCGCCCGCCCAGACCCGCCAGCCGGGGATTTCCTGAAAGAAGAAATAACCCAGCAAGGCCGACCAGATGAGGCCTGTATATTCAAATGGAGCAAGCGTCTGCGCCCTGGCGCGGGCATAGGCCATGGTCATCAGCCACCAGATGCCGATGCCGAAAACCGCCGCGCCCGTCAGCATCATCCAGGAGCCTTCGGCGGGCAGCGGGTCAGAGAAGATGACCATGAATGGCAGAAGGAAAAGAGCCGGGAAGATGTTCATGAAGGTGACGAGGGTGAGGCTGTCTTCTTCTCTCGTCCTCAGTCGGAGGAGCACGATATTCAGGGCATAAAGAACAGCCGAGGCGATCACGGCGATGGTTCCAAAAAGGCGGTTGCCGTCGGCTGGGGCGCCGGCTGTTTCGGCGGTGGCAGCCAGGGCTGCGCCGCAAAAGCCTACCAGGGACGCGCCTATGGTAACCGGGCTCATCTTCTCACCAAGGATCACGCGCGCGATCGGCGCGATCATGAGCGCGGCCGTGAACCCCATCACGACCGCCTCTGCCAGCGCAATCTGGGTAAGGGAGTAGAAGAAGCAGAAGGCCGAGATCACCTGAGCCAGCGACCTCAGGGCATGAAACCGGATCGCGGGCAGGGTGGGGAACGGGCGCCGCGCCTGCATAAACAGGGCGAGCATGATGACGGATCCCAGCGCGTAGCGCCATGTCGTCGCGGTGATGACACTGGTAGCGCCCTGCATCACTGACTTCATGAGCGCGTCTATCCCGCAGCCGAAGATGACGCCGAAACAGACGAGCAGGATGGGATGGGGCGTACGCATGTCAGGCGCCGGCGTTCAGCCCAAGCCAGCTGACATAGGCCGCGTAGCCAAGGAGCATGACGCCGCCTTCGACACGTCCTATCCGCCAGCGGGAGATGGCCGCCATGAACAGCAGCGCGGTGGCCGCCAGCATGACCCAGATGTCGAGCTGCATGATCTCTGCCGGAACAGCGATCGGCTTGACGAGGGCAGTTACACCAAGGATGCCGAACATGTTGTAGATGTTTGAACCGACAATATTGCCAAAGGCGATGTCGCCCTGCTTGCGGAGCGACGCCATGACCGACGTGATAAGCTCTGGCAGCGACGTGCCGACCGCCACGATGGTCAGTCCAATGATCGTCTCGGAGAGGGAGAAGATCCGGGCAAGGTCGATTGCGCCGTTTACGAGGAAGCGGGCGCCCAGCATCGTCATGCCAAGACCGGCCGCAACGAGAAGCAGGTCAAGGGTGATTGCGCCAGCTGCAGGACGGGGTGGGGCGACCGTGTCGTTGGCGGCGGCCGCAGCATGGGTCGCCTTCCGGTCCTGCCGGAAGGCAAACCAGATATAGGCCGCCAGGCTGATCAGGAAGATGGCGCCCATCCAGCGCGTCAGCTGGCCCATCAGGACTGCGCCGAGACAGAAGAGGGTTGCCACGGCCAGGACAAGACCGTCTCGCCTGAAGCTTTCTTTTGCGACGGCAATCGGAAAAATCAGTGCGGCCGCGCCGAGAATGAACAGGATATTGGCGATGTTGGAGCCGACGACATTCCCGATTGCGATGCCGGGTGATCCTGCAAAGGCAGCCTGCAGGCTGGTGACCAGTTCGGGCGTTGATGTGCCAAAGCCGACAAGGGTCAGGCCGATCAGCAAGGGGGAGATGCTGAACTTTTCCGCAAGTCTGACCGCGCCTTTTACGAGCAACTCGCCCCCGGCAACGAGGAGGACCAGACCGATGAGGATAAACACAAGCAGCATCGAGAGAGTCCCTGTGAACCTGCCGGCCCATCCTCTGGCCTATTGCGAAGGCGCAGGGAAGGAGGGCGCAGAAATAATCTGCAGCCGCGCGTTCAAGATTATTCCCGGCTATGGCAAAAGCAGGAATGAAGGACGCTGAACCCCTGCTCAAAGGATTATCCGGGAGGCGGGCAATGTCGCTGAATGCCCTGGCAGTCCTCAGCACTGTCTGCGTTCCGGTCGAGGTGATCGACCGCGACTTGCGCTTTGTGTTTGCAAATCTCTCAATTCCCGAGGTTTCCGGCAAATCCCGGGAAGACCTGGCCGGAAAGCATGTGTTTGATGTTTTTCCGCAGACGCCGCAGCGTATCGCTGAGTTTACCGCCACATTTGAGCGCGTCCCTGACGGGGCCCCTACACCTGCCAAAGAGCAATCCTTGAGATCTGATGCTGCGCCTGATGCATGCCGTCCGGCGGATTGAAGACGAAGACGCAGATACGCCAGCGCGGTCCGGGCGCCTGGGTGAACTTTTGCCTCCCGGCTATTGATTTTCCCTGCGTTAGGGGTGCCTAAGGCTTGGCCTTACCAATTGCGCGTGCTTGATTCCGTCCATGAAAAATTTTCCAGAATTCAAGCATTGGCCCGCGGCATGAAACGCCTGATCCTGATGCGCCATGCCAAGACCGAGCCCTGGAACGAGGGGATCGATGATTTCAGCCGGGCGCTGACCGCCCAGGGGCATGAGGACGCGACGCGCATCGCTGAGGAAATCGTTACCTTGGGCTGGAGTCCGGAGCGCATCCTGGTCTCCAGCGCGCGGCGGGCGCGCGAGACCTGTTCTGAAGTCGCCAAGGTGTTCACTGGCGAAAAGGTTCGCCCGATGGAGTCCCTCTATCTGACAGGTGTTCGTGGCCTGACCGAGGCGGTTGCTCAGAATGACGCGGCGCGTGTGCTGATGCTCATCGGACATAATCCCGGATTGCATGATTTTGCACTCAGCATTCTTCGGGAAGGGGGGGCACTCGATCATGCTGCAGCGCTGCGCCTGCATGAAAAGTTTCCGACCAGCTGCGCGGCCCTCTTTGAGACAGAAGAAGAAGGCAGTTTCGTGCCTGCCAGTTTCCGGCTCGCGCATGTCCTTCGCGCCAAGGATTTCCGGCCGCAGGGCGCGGAGTGAGACGAAATCAAAAAAAACCCGCCTCTGCCCTTGTGCGGGCGGGAGGCGGGAGGAGCCACGGTTGCCTGGAGGGTCAGGGCTGAGAGGCTTGAGGTCAGGAACCGTGAAGGGATTGTCCGATCAGCGGCGGTCTTCGTGCACGTCGGTCAGCATGGGGTTGCCAATGGAATTGACTGCGCGGCTCAGCGTCTTGCGGACGCAGTAGGTCTGAGCGTAGCCGCCGACAAATCCGAGATCTGACTGTTCTGCCTGGCAGCGCTCTGCGACCTGTTTGCGGATATACTCGTATTCCTGCTCTGCGCCCGTGCGGGTCGCGAGGTTCTTGCCGGAATATGTCAATTCCATCTTGAAGTTGTCGCTGGCGGCGTAAGCGGGCGCAGACAGCGTGGCGGCGGCGAGCGCGGCGGCGAGGATGAGACGTTTCATGGGCGTTTCCTGTGATGTGAAGTTTCTGGGAGGGGTGCGCAGCCGGACCAGGGGGTGTCCGGCTGCGCGGGCGCCGCTTAGGTGCGGGCTTCGCGGCGGTTCTGACGGCGGCGGCGAGCGACCAGGAGGTTCAGGCGACCCTCCGAGCCTTCGTCATTTGCCGGCAGGGAGCGGATGGTGGCATCGCCGGAGACGAGGCCGTAGGCCAGGACACCTTCGAACACCATGGGTCCGTTGTCGCTGAGACGGGCGCGGGGGGACATGACTTGATACTCCTTCTTGCTGGTTAGCGTGTCTGTTTGTCTTGGCGGGCTGTTCCCGCTGCCGACACCAACTAGATAGAGCTGAAATTATTGTTTTTCAATATGCAATTATCGAAAAAAAATAAGAACCAATAAAATCAAGGACATAATATCATCGAATAACGATAATCTCTCCGGTCGAGGCCCATTTTCCCGGAATTATTGTATATCGATAATACCGAATATGCCGCTCACCGCTTCCGGCGACACCGATCAGAGCAGTATTTTACCTCGTCCCAGACCCGTTCCCATTTCTTGCGCCACGAAAAAGGCCGCCCGCAGGCAGCGCAGGTTTTTGAAGGCAGATCAGACTTCCGGACTGTTTTGCCCGGCGGGCCGTTATGAGGCATGGGCGTGAGGTCCCGCCTGCATGCCGAGATCAAAACTGAGCTGGGCGGGTTCGCAAACGCCGCGAGCCTTCGTCTTGCCCGCCGGAGGCTGGCCACGAAAGGGTATTCCGGCGCGGCGGCTTCCATGGCGGGTCTGGATCTGATCGGCATGTCTGGGGTGATCGGCCTGCTTGCGCAGCGCGAAAATGCGGCTGCGCGCCTCTTCGGCCGCCGCCATGTGATCAACAATCCGCATTGGATAGGTCTGGCCAAGCACAATGCCGGCCCGCGCGCGGACGGCCGAAGGCGCCTCCCAGGGGGCGTGCAACCATTCGTCCGGAAGGCCGGCAAGTTCGGGCACCCAGCGCCGGATGAAAGCCCCGGCAGGATCCTGGTCCCGTGACTGCTTCACCGGATTGTATATGCGCGGCGTGTTGATGCCTGTGGTGGCCGACTGCATCTGGGCCTGGGGATAGTGGATGCCGGGCTCAAAGTCGGTGAACAGCGCTGCCAGATGCTGGGCGGGCCGTTTCCAGTCCATCCAGAGATGATGGGCCGCGAACGCCATTGTCATGGCGCGCATGCGGAAGTTGAGCCAGCCCGTCGCCCTGAGCGAGCGCATGCAGGCGTCGAGAAAAGGGAAACCCGTGCGCCCCTCGATCCAGGCGGCCAGACGCGGGTCTCCTGCCTCGGGTTCCGGACGAAGCCCGTCATAGGCCGGGTGGAGGTTGCGCGATTCAATCGAGGTCTGGTCTTCGAGTTTCTGCATGAAATGACAATGCCAATGCAGACGGGAGATAAAGCTTCCGATTGACGCGGCAAATTCGGTATCCCCGGCCTGGGAATGGGTGATCTGGGCACGCGAAGCGGCTTGCCAGGCTTCCCGCATCGACACCGTCCCGAAGGCAAGGTGAGGCGACAGGCGGGAGCAGGCGTCTGCCCCTGTGAGCGGGCTGGACATGGCGCGCTGATAAGACCGGCCGCGGCGCTCGAGGAAGCTGCGCAGGTTCTCTACGCCTGCAGCGCGGCCGCCCTTCTGCCGCCCGGGGCAATCATCGGGCCCAAGGCGGACGTCTTCAGGCAGGGGAAAGGGCTCACTTTCTGCGCCGGCAGAGCGCAGGACTTCCGGTGCGATCATGCGCGGGCGGCGCATGAAAGCTTCCCACCTGGCGGCCCAGCCGTCCCGCGTCGGGGCGGCGCGCCGGACACCGTTCTGGGGCTGCTCGCGCAGGGAGATACCCGCATTGCGGGCCCAGCGGCGAACCGCGCGGTCCCGGTCAAAGGTCCATTGGACCCCTGTCTCTTCATGGGCGTGGATCGCCTCGATCCCGTATGTCCGATGGATCGCAGACAATATGTCGATTGCCTCGCCGCACCGGACGGTAAGGGCGGCGCCACGGGTTTCGAGCGCCCAATTCAATTCCTCCAGAGACTCGCGGACAAAGTCGAATTGTCTGCGCGAGTGTTCCGGAAGCGCCCAGTAGCCCGGCTCGAAAATGTACAAGGGAATGAGGGGCGCGCCGCTCGCTGCGGCCGCCATGAGGGCTGCGTTATCGTGAACACGCAGATCCCGCTTGAACCAGATGACATGAACACCAGACATGGAACAAATATAGAACAAATAGCAGAAGGCAGCAAGGGCGGTCCTGTCCGAAGGGCGCCTGGCCATACAGCGGGGCCGGCAAAAGGAGTGCCCGGCGGGGCTCAGCTGCCCCGCCGGCCCGGGAAGCCTGGCAGAAGCGGCCATGCCCTGTCAGGCGAGTGTTTTCGCGTATGGCCCGAGTTATTTCGGAACCGAAACATTCAGGCTGCGGTCCGGCCCCTGGCCGGGTGCAAGTGAGGCGCGGATGCTCTGACGCCGCGTGAACGCTTGGCGAGTCCAAAGGTCAGGAATAGGGTACCCCCTCAGACACATGTTTGCCCAAGGGAGCACCGCCATGGCTTATGACAATGCTGAGCAACTGGAAGGGTTTCGCCTGGAAGCGCGCAAATGGCTTGAAGCCAACTGCCCGCCGTCCATGCGCACGCCCATGGTCGATGACGAGGTCGTCTGGGGCGGGCGCAATGCAACATTCAAGAACCCTGATTCGAAAGTCTGGCTCGACCGCATGGGCGAGAAAGGCTGGACGGCGCCGGAATGGCCCAAAGAGTATGGCGGCGGTGGCCTCTCCCGCTCAGAAGCGCGGGTGCTCGAGCAGGAGATGCGCCGCATCAAGGCCCGTCCGCCGCTCTTCTCCTTCGGCCTCTGGATGTTCGGCCCGGCCTTGCTCGAGTTTGGCAATCATGAGCAGAAGCTGCGCTTCATTCCCGATATCGTGAAAGGCAAGACCCGCTGGTGCCAGGGCTATTCTGAGCCGGGCGCAGGATCTGACCTTGCCGGCCTTCAGACGCGCTGCGAGGACAAAGGCGACCACTATCTGATCAACGGCCAGAAGGTGTGGACCTCCTACGCTGACAAGGCCGACTGGATCTTTTGCCTGGTGCGCACCGATACCAGCACAAAGCATGAGGGTATCAGCTTCATCCTGTTCGATATGAAGAGCCCTGGCGTCGAAGCGCGTCCGATCCAGCTGATCTCTGGCGAAAGCCCGTTCTGCGAGACCTTCTTCACGGACGTGAAAGTGCCCAAAGACCAGCTGGTCGGCCGGCTGAACGGTGGCTGGGACATCGCCAAACGCCTGCTGCAGTTCGAGCGCTCCTCAATTTCGGCGGGCGGGTTTGGTGGCACGGGTGGCTCGGGCATCCTCGGGCCGGATGACTACGCGAAACATCATGTGGGCACCGACGAGACGGGGCGCGTTGCCGATGGTGACCTGCGCGGCCGGATTGCCGACCACAAGATGTATGTCAAAGCCTTCTCCCTGACGGTCCAGCGCCAGACCGAACAGGCCAAGGCAGGGCAGGCGGTCGGGCACACGGCGTCGATCCTGAAATATGCCGCAGCCAAGATGAACCAGGACCGTCATGAACTCCTGATCGAGGCGCTGGGTACCGAGGGGCTTGGCTGGTCGGGCGAGGGCTTCGACAAGGGCGCCCTGAAGGCAACACGCCAATGGCTGCGGTCCAAAGGCAACTCTATCGAGGGCGGAACCTCTGAGATCAATCTCAATGTTATCGCCAAGCGCGTGCTCGGTCTTAAAGAACATCAGTAGGCGGCTTTCCTGCCGCCAGCCATATCGAACATACGACCAGGAATTAAAGGTGTCAGAGTAATGAGCTTTGTACTGACTGAAGATCAGGAAATGCTGCGGGAAACCGCGACCGCGTTTGCGCGCGATGAATTGTCCGTCAACCATTTGCGCGCCCTTCGTGATGCAGGTGCCAATGGCAAGGACCCCAGGACGCGCCAGAAGCTCGCAGAGCTTGGCTTTTTCGGCGTCATCATTCCCGATGAACCAGGCGCCGAGACATTCGGGCTGACCGGGCTGGGACAAATCCTTGAGGCGCAGGGGCGCACGCTCGCGGCAACGCCGCTGCTGCAGACGGCGCTCATCGCAGCCACGGCGCTGCAACTTGGCGGCAGTCCCGCGCAGCAGGCAGAGTGGCTTTCGAAGATCGCGGGCGGCGAGACGACATTCGCCCTGGCGCTCGACGAGTCAGCGCACTTTGCGCCCTATAGTGTCGCGACAGAAGCCGAGCGCAACGGTCAGGGCTATACGCTCAACGGTCTCAAGAAATATGTGCCCGATGCCCATCACGCAGACATGCTGATCGTCGTTGCGCGCACCTTTGGTGAAAGCGGCGACCGGCACGGGCTCAGCCTGTTTCTGGTTCCCCGGGACGCTAAGGGGGTCACGATTGCCGAGTTGAAGACCGTGGACAGTCACGGCGCGGCGCATGTGACGCTGGAGAACGTGATGGTGCCCGAAGACGCCCTTGTCGGCCCGGCTGACCAGGGTGCAGACATCCTTGATCCTGTTCTGGACCGGGCCGCCATCGGCCTGGCTGCCGAGATGCTCGGCTCTGCCCAGGCCGCGTTCGACATAACGCTGGAATATCTCAACAACCGCAAACAGTTCGGCCAGCTGATCGGCTCTTTTCAGGCCATGCAGCACCGCGCGGCCAAGATGTTCATCGATCTGGAGATGACCCGCTCCTGTGTCGGGGCGGCGCTTGCGGCGGCCGATGCCGGCAAATCTGATGTCGCAGAACTCGCGAGCCTTGCAAAGGCCAGGGCGGGTGAACTCGTCCACCTCGTCTCCAATGAGTGCGTGCAGATGCATGGCGGGATCGGCATGACCGATGCAGCAGACCCTGGCTTCTACATGAAGCGGGCGCGGGTTCAGGAAGCACTTTACGGGTCTGCCAGCTGGCACCGTGACCGGTATGCGCGCCTCAACGGCTTCTGACCGGAACACGCAGAAACAAAAAAGCCGCCGCTCTGAAAACCGGAGCGGCGGCTTTGTTCTGGTTGCAAGCCGTGTCAGGCTTTCTTGAGCGATGCGGCTTTTTTCAGTTCTTTGGCGATAAGATAGTACAGCACCGGGCGATGCTTGGCACGCACGCTGCGGCCATATTTCTCGACCGCGGCCTTGATGGCTGCATCTGCCTTTGCTTCATCTGCCACGCCAAGGCGTTTGCCGATGAAATTCGTCCTTACACGTGCAAGCTCGTCTTTGTCGGATGCGGCGACGGTTGCAGAGTCGGCCTTGTAGATCGAGGGACCTGAAGCTTTGACGCAGGCATCAAGCAGGGCAAGGTCCGGGCGGGCCTCGCCGACCTTGTCCTTCAGGTCTGCAATATATTTCTCAACGAGCACTTCTTTGGCGCTGGGCGCCTTGGTGGTGGCTTTAGCCATTTTGATTTCCTTCCTTGGTCCACTCCGGCACAATAAGGCGAAGCGGATAATGCACAGGGATAGCGAAGGAGGCCTCATGCCTCAGGGGCATGTAGACCTCGCTTTGCCGGAAGGATCAAGCAGAAATGCACAAGACGTGCATTTCTGCGGATAGATCAGTATAGGGATATTATTTGTTCAGCGCGTAAATCATGCAAACGCTTGAAGAAATCTGCTGCTTCTTGTCATCCGACGGCAGATTGAGGGAATCGATCTCTGCCTGCGTGATCGTGACCTGTCTGCCATCAATCATTCCGGCGGCAACCGGCGAAGGTGGCGGAGGCGGTGGTGGCGGCGCCTTCGCGGCGGGCGCTGAGCGATAATAGTCATAATCGCTGCCAGCCATCGACGACCACTGGCCAAGGCATGGCCCGCTGCCTTCCTGAACAACCATCAGCTTGCCGAGCGTCGCGCCGCTGGCCGCTGCCGTCGCCCTGGCGCGCGCAGCGCCGTCTTTGACGGCGGCTTCATAAGAGGCAAGGTTCATTTCCGTAGTGCGCTCAAGGTATGTTGAGAGACCTGACGAGTTTTCAGGGCCGAGGGCCAATGCGCCGGCGCGCGCTGCGCCCGCCTTGGCAACCTGATCCACAACGACACTCAGCGTAACGCGCGCTTCATAGGCGCGGATCTTGTCGGACCGTTGATTGTCGATTCGATTGCCGTCCTTGTCCCTGTACTGCTCATAGAGCGCCGTCACATTGACTGAAGACTGGATGACGGCAGTGTCGCCGGCCGTTTTCTTGATTGTCTCATAAGCAAGGCGCCCGCGCTCCACAGCCAGCTGCATCGCCTTTTTCGAGTCCTTGTCGGTCTCCAGATAGGTCACCGAGAAGGAGGCGCGATTGGGCGCGACTTCCATATTCGCGCGCCCGAGAACCTCGATGACCGGGCTGCGGGTCCAGTAGGGCGTGGTGAATGCTTCATTCTGGAAATCTGGAGCGCTCTGGGCGCTTGCAAGCGTGGCCGTGCCAGCGGCGGCGATCGCGAAAAAGGAACAAGCCAAAGCTCGTATACCGGAAAGGCGTGTCATGAACGTCCCCATTAGGTTCTGATGTCGAAACGGCCCGCAGCGTATCTGCGGGCCGTCTAAACTATCCAACTCTTAATGTGGCCGCACAATGACCAGATCAGCTCTCTTTTTCGTTCGCCTCTGACTGGAGCAGGGTATAGCGCTCGATGCCGATCCGCTCGATCAGGGAGAACTGGGTCTCCAGATAATCGACATGCTCTTCCTCATTGTGGAGGATCTTGAAGAACAGGTCGCGGCTTCCGTAATCGCGCACCTGTTCGCAATATTCGATCGCGTCGCGGAGGAGGGGAATGGCGATATGCTCGAGCTTGAGATCGCATTCCAGGATTTCCTGGACGTTCTCGCCAATATGCAGTTTTCCCAGGTCCTGAAGGTTGGGCAGCCCGCCGAGGAAGAGGACGCGCTCAATCAGCCAGTCGGCGTGATGCATTTCCTCAATCGACTCGTCATGTTCTTTCTTGGCGAGCCTGGAGACGCCCCAATCGCGCAGCATGCGCGAATGCAGGAAATACTGGTTGATGGCGGTCAGCTCGTTCTTCAGGGCCTGGTTCAGGAAGTCGATGACCTTCTTGTCGCCTTTCATGGGGAGCTCCGCTGTGTGGCTGGTTAGGTGATTCTACGTGGCCGTATAAGCGAGCGATCTGCTTCAATCAACCAAAAAACCCAATAAAAACAATTGCATATGAAAGTGCGACACAGTTGCAGCGACCGACGCAAGCTCGCAGGCGATACCCGCCTGCACCAGTCCTTTGAGTTTAAAGGGAGAAAAGCCGGGCGGGGGTGGCTTACTCAGCGGCCATCAGGGGAAGTGCCGAGACCTGGCAGTCCATTTTTTCTGCAATCATTTCGCCGATCGTGGTCGAGCATTTGCCACAATTGATCTTGCAGCCATGATGGGCCTGCACAGCCTTGGGGCTGCGTGCGCCGGCATCAACGGCCTCGCGGACCGACCGGCAGTTGATATGATTGCAGACGCAAATGATCATGCGAACCATTTGCAGCACTTGCGAATGAGTGTCAATCATAGTTTTTTAGGCGCATCCGACTTTCAACGTTCCTGTGCGACAGCTCAAGAGGATGGGGATGGCTCCCAGCCAAAAACATCTTCAATTCCAAGGTCAAAGACCCGGGCAATCCGGAAGGCGCTTTCCAGTGACGGCGAATATTTTCCCAGCTCTATGGCAATAACTGTCTGCCGGGTAACGCCGATGGCCTCAGCCAGTGCGGCCTGGCTCATTCCGCCATGGGATTCGCGCAGCTCCCGGATACGGTTGGTGATGGGCGGTGCTTTCGCCATGGCTCAGACGCCCCGGCGATACAGGAAGATCTGGAACACATATTCGGAAATCTGCGACAGCATCAGGCTGAGGAAGATCAGGTGGAACAGCATGTTCCCGTCCATGCTCACAGAGTAATGCCAGAGCGCGCCGAGGGCCGGCAGGGCCAGCACATAGCCCGACCAGTTACCGGCCTTGTCCGCGATGATCTTCTCGCGTTCGTCGGCAGGCGCGTTGGCCTCCCGGGCAGCAGATCCGGCAAGAACTGTCATGACAATGACCGAGCTGATCACGACCGAGCACAACATAAGCGATGACCAGGCCGATCAGGGGCGGGGCGGTCTGGCCGAGGGCGTTGGAGATGCGGACCACTTTGTCAAAGTAGAAGATGGCGGCAGCAATGAGGATCGTCGCCAGAGCCCAGGCGGATTTTTCGCGGAATGACATGGCTTGGTCCTTGCGTGTCAAAAATATCTTACATCATCAGGTAGTCCAAGATCTTTTACATGTCAAACATTTCTTACAACACTGGTTCCGCCTCGCTTGACGCCTCAAAGCGCGGCCTCTAGGCCCGGCCAATCCTTCATTTCCACAAGACTGATGCTTCTGATGACTGATCTCTCGATCCTCGCCCAATCCGCCAGGGCCTGGCCCTTCGAGCTCGCCCGCGCGCTGGAAAAGCGAGTGGCCGAGCAGGTCAGGGCGGGCGAGCGCAAGGACGATGATCCGGTCATCTTCGAGACGGGCTATGGCCCTTCGGGCCTGCCGCATATCGGCACATTCGGTGAAGTCGTGCGTACCACCATGGTGCGCCATGCCTTTGAAGGGCTGACGGCCGGCAAATACACCACGCGTCTCATTTGCGTGTCCGACG
Source organism: Hyphomonas sp. (assembly GCF_018402285.1). Lineage (GTDB taxonomy): Bacteria > Pseudomonadota > Alphaproteobacteria > Caulobacterales > Hyphomonadaceae > Hyphomonas. Next base: position 715,080 of record NZ_JAGYJH010000003.1, read on the forward strand.
ACATGGACGGCATGCGGAAGGTTCCAGATACGGTCCCGGACCCGAAGTCTCTGGAAACTTTCCTCCAGAAGCCGCTGACGACCGTACCTGACCCGTTCGGCACGCACGCCTCCTATGGCGCGCATATGAACGCGCGTCTCTGCGCATTCCTCGACAAGTTCGGCTTCCAGTATGAATTCCTCTCGGCGACCGATTGCTACAGGTCTGGCCGGTTCGATGCGATGCTGCTGCGCGCGGCGGAGAAATATCAGGCGATCATGGATGTGATGCTGCCGACCCTCGGGGAGGAGCGCCGCGCCACCTATTCGCCCTTCCTGCCGATAAGCCCGAGCACGGGCCGCGTGCTGTATGTCCCCATGAAGAAGGTCGATGCCGCGCGCGGGGAAATAACGTTCACGGATGAAGACGGGATGGATGTTACGCTTCCTGTTACCGGCGGCGCGGTGAAGATGCAGTGGAAGCCGGATTTCGGCATGCGCTGGGCCGCGCTCGGCGTGGACTTCGAGATGTTCGGCAAGGACCATCAGGCGAACGCCCCGATCTATTCGAAAATCTGTCGCATCCTGGGCGCGCGCCCGCCGGAACAGTACGTCTATGAACTGTTCCTCGATGACAAGGGCGAGAAGATCTCCAAGACCAAGGGCAATGGCATCTCGGTCGAGGAATGGCTGACTTATGCCCCGGATGAAAGCCTGGCGCTGTTCCAGTTCCAGAAGCCGCGCGTGGCCAAGAAGCTGCACTTCGACGTGATCCCCAAGGCGGTCGATGAATACCTGACCTTCCTCGAGAAGTTCCCGCAGGAGGAGGCTGCCGCCCAGCTTGAAAACCCTGTCTGGCACATCCATTCCGGCCATCCGCCGCAATGGTCGAGCCCTGTCAGCTTCGCGCTGCTGATGAACCTCGTCGCGGTGGCCAACCCCACCGATACGTCCCAGCTCTGGGCTTACATCATGCGCTATGCGCCGGAGGCATCGCCGGAAACTCATCCGCTTCTGGATGAGCTCGCCGGTTATGCGATGCGCTATTACCGCGATTTCGTTCTGCCTGCGAAAACCTTCCGCGCGCCAACCGATCAGGAGCGCGCCGCGATGAGCGATCTCTCAGCCCGGCTAAAGGCCTTTACAGAAGAGGCGACCGGTGAAAACCTGCAGACGCTGACCTTCTCGGTTGGCAAGGATCATGGCTTCGAGAATCTCCGCGACTGGTTCAAGGCGCTGTATGAAGTCCTGCTCGGCCAGGAGCAGGGTCCCCGCTTTGGCAGCTTCGCCGCGCTCTATGGCGTGGCTGAAACGGCTGCGCTGATCCATGACGCCCTCGCGCGCGGCTGAACGGTAAGCTGAAAGTAACGCCAATCCGAGTTATAGGTGTGGCTTCTCAAGGAGGCCTGCGCCCATGCGTTCACTCATTCTCGCCGCGCTCGCGCTGACGCCGGCGCTGTCAGGCTGTATTGCCACAAAGATCGTGACCGTGCCGGTCAGCCTTGCGGGCGACGCGCTGGAGGCAACGGGCAAGGGCGTGATGTTTGTGGGCGGCACGGCTGTCCGCGTCACCGGGGATGCGCTCGATGGTCCCGACGACATGGTCCGCCTCGAGATCACCTACAAGAAGGGCAAGGGCACGCGCACTGAAACGCGCGAGGTGAAAGCCAAATATGTCGAGCGCGAGATCAGGAAGATGAGCAGGAAGGGCAAGGTGGTCGATGTGTCGGTCGAGCCTCTGAACTGACACCCCGCTGAGGCTGACCACCCCCGACACGTTTGCACGCATCGGGGGTGATGCCTGGCTGGTCCAGCGCCGGGGGCGGGAAGCGGCCCGCTTATCCGGCGGCCGAAATCAGCGAGACTTTGGCTTTGGGAAGTTTACCCTCAGGCCAGCCGGCCCAAAGCTCAGCTTCCTGCGTTTTGGCTTTCTCGACCGCGGCTTCTTTCACATGCCCGAAACCGCGGATTTCGTCAGGCACCCTGGCAATCTCCACAGCCAGGGCATGGTTTGCCGCGGTGAGCTCCGAAGCAATGCGGCTCATATTGGCAAGGTAGGTGTCGCGCAGCCCGCGCTCCATCTTGCGCTCCCCGGTATAGCCGAAGAGGTCGAGTTTCGTACCGCGCAGGCCTTTGAGCTTTGCCAGGATGCGGAAGCCGGTCCACATCCATGCGCCGAAATGCTTTTTCTCAAGATGGCCATTGGCGTCCTTCCTGGAGATGATCGGCGGCGCGAGCCAGAAGCGCAGTTTCCCGCCCTTGAACTGGCTGGCCAGCTGCTCGGCAAACTTACCGTTCGTATAAAGACGGGCGACTTCATACTCGTCCTTGTAGGCCATCAGCTTGTAGGCATAGGTGGCAACGGTGCGGGTAAGATTTTCCCCCAGGCCAGCTGTCTCTTCAGCAGCTCGCACCTGCGCGACAAGCGCTCTATACTGGCCGGCATAGTCCCCATTCTGATAGGCGGTGAGGCGTTCTGTCCGGTCTGCAACCAGATCGTCCAGTGTCTTGGCCTCGACATGTCCACGCGGGTCATGCTGGGCAGCCAGGCGCTCGGGCGCGGCGGCCGCAATACGGCCAATGTTGAAGGCCGCCATGTTGTCGTCGACCTTCGTGCCGTTAAGCCGAATGGCGCGGTAGAGGCCCCGCAGCGTCACGGGCACTTTGCCCTTCTGCCAGGAATATCCCACCATGATCATGTTGGTGTAGATCGCGTCATGCAGATACCCGACGGCGAGCGCCTCGGCGTCAAAAGCGCCGAAGTCAGCTGCCTGGCGCTTGACCCGCGAGGCCAGAAGGTCGCTCTCAAAGCGCTTGGACCGGTTGCGGATGAATTCCGATGTCGGCGTCACGTCCGAATTGGCATAGGCCGCCGTTCGTTTGGGATCCATGAGGCTGAGGGCATCGCCCCCTGCGGCCACAACGAGATCGCAGCCGATGATGAGGTCCGCGCTGGCAGGCGGGACGCGGCCGGTCGAAATCATTTCCGGCTCGCGCGCAAACCGCACATGGCTGAGCACGGGGCCGCCCTTTTGGGCAAGGCCGGTCATGTCCAGCGTGCAGGCGGCGTTGCCATCAACATGCGCCGCCATCGCCAGAACGGCGGCAACCGTGGTCACGCCAGTGCCCCCCACGCCCGTGAACAGGACGTTCCAGGGTTGGGCAAGGCTTGGCGTTTCGGGAAAGGGCAGGCCGTCGGCATCGAATATCTGACGCGGCTGGTCTTCCCAGGCCGCCTCGCCGTCCTGAATGGTCACGAAGCTCGGGCAGAACCCCTTCACGCAGGAAAGGTCTGTGTTGCAGGTCGACTGGTTGATCCGGCGCTTGCGGCCAAGTTCGGTTTCCACCGGCTCGACGGAGAGGCAGTTGGATTTCAGGGAGCAGTCGCCGCAGCCTTCGCAGACTTCGGTATTGATGATCGTGCGGACGCGGTCCGGGGTGATCATGCCGCGTTTGGAGCGCCGGCGTTTTTCGGTCGCGCACATCTGGTCATAGATAATGACGGAGACGCCGGGCGTCTGACGCAGCTCCTTCTGCACCTCTTCAAGATCATCGCGGTGAAAGATCTTCACCCCGCGCGGCAGGCCGGTTACGGCGGCATAGCGGGTCGGGTCTTCCGTCACGATACGGATGGTCCCGACGCCTTCGGCTTCCACCTGCCGGGCGATCTGGGCAGGGGTCTGGCCGGATTCAACATGCTGGCCACCCGTCATGGCGACCGCGTCGTTGTAAAGGATCTTGTAGGTCATGCTGGCGCCGCTGGTGACGGCGGCGCGAATGGCGAGGGAGCCGGAATGGGAATAGGTGCCGTCGCCCAGATTGACGAACACATGGGGTTCCTCTGTTGCCCAGTGCTGGCCGACCCAGGCAATGCCTTCGCCGCCCATCTGGCTCGTCATGTCGGTTTTCCGGTCCGGCATGAAATTGGCCATGTAGTGACAGCCGATGCCGGCCAGGGCGCGCGATCCTTCCGGCACGTTCGTGGAGGTGTTGTGCGGGCAGCCCGAACAGAAGTGAGGCGAGCGCACGGTCGGGGAGGCGTTGGTACGCGCAGCTTCGCCGGCGCTGCCAACCCGGTCGAAATAGGCTTCGGCGCGGCCAGTGTCCCATCCGGCGGGAAGGGTGCGCATCAGCGCATGGGCAATTTCCGGGATGCTGAGCGAGGCGATGTCTGACAGCAGCGGTTTGCCTTCGGCGTCAAACTTGCCTTCGATGACAGGGCGCCGGCTTTCGGGAAGATCATACAGCGCCGCTTTGAGCTGGCTCTCGATCAATGGCCGTTTGTGCTCGATCACGACGACGCGCTCGAGGCCGGCGCAGAACTCGCGGACCCCTTCTGGTTCCAGCGGCCAGGGCATGGCCACCTTGTAGATGCTCAGGCCGAGGCGGCCGGCTTCTTCCGGTGTGAGGCCTATGGCGGCGAGCGCCTCGAAGACATCCCGAGCGGCCTGCCCCGTGACGATGACGCCGATGCGGGGCCTGGGAGACGGCAGGATGATGTGATCCAGCCGGTTGGCCCGCACATAGGCCTGCGCGGCCGGAAGCTTGATCTGGCGGAGGCGGGCTTCCTTGTTCAGGGGGATGTCGCCCCGGCGCATGTGAACGCCTGCCTCGGGCAGCGGGAAGCCTGGCTTCTGGATTGCCAGGCGCGCCAGCGTGACGTCCACCACGGATCCGGAGTCCATCGTATCGGCGAGGGCCGTGAGGGCGACCCAGGCGCCGGAGAAACGGCTCATTTCCCAGCCATGGATGCCGTAATCGAGCACGTCCTGGATCGAGGCCGGGTTGAGGACCGGAATTTCGGCATCCATCATCGCAAAATCGGACTGGGACGGGAGCGTGGAGGATTTGCAGTTGTGGTCATCGCCGACGACCGCAAGGACGCCGCCGAGGGCGGATGTGCCTGCTGCGTTGGCGTGTTTGAAGACGTCGCCGGTGCGGTCAACGCCGGGGGCCTTGCCGTACCAGATGCCGAACAGACCATCGAATCTGGCGCCGGGGAACAGGCCGAGCTGCTGGGAGCCCCAGACGGCGGTGGCGCCGAGATCCTCGTTCAGGCCCTCCCAGAATTTCACATCATGGGAATCAAGCAGTTTCTGGACGGCGCGCAGTTGCTGGTCATACCCGCCGAGGGGGGAGCCGCGATAACCGGAGATGAAACCTCCGGTATTGTGGCCTGCAGCGCGGTCGAGGCGCTTGCGATCGAGGGGAAGGCGGACAAGGGCCTGAATGCCCGTCATATAGGCCTTGCCCTCGACAAGCTCGTATTTGTCGTCCAGCGTAACTTCACGATGTTTCATGGCAGACGCGCACTCCGGGTGTCTGCGGCACATTATTGGGAAAATCGAACGAAATTGCTTGCCTATCTTGCAAGAATTTTGCTATTTCCGGGCATAATCTTCTATCGATTAAGAGGTTTCCGGTAAATTGTCCCAAGAGCTTGATACCATTGATGCACGCATCCTGGACCTGATTCAGCATGATGCGAGCCTGTCCGTTGCAGAGATTGCCGAACGGGTGGGACTTTCTTCTTCACCCTGCTGGCGGCGTATCAAGCGGATGGAGGAGGCCGGTTTCATTCTCGGCCGGGTGACCCTGATCAACAATCATGCGCTCGGATTGAACTTTGAAGTGATCGCGAGTGTGAAACTGGCTTTGCCGAGCAAGGAAAATCTCGAGGCTTTTGAATCGCTGGTCCAGAACTGGCCGGAAGTGGTCGAATGTATGACGGTCACCGGTGCTGTAGACTATTCCATGCATATCGTAACAACGGACATGCATGCCTATGACAATTTCCTGCGCGACAAACTCCTTGGTTCCAAACTGGTTTCTGACGTTCAGTCGCGGATTGTCATCCGCGTTGCGAAAAAAACCACGGCCCTTCCGCTCGGCCTTGTGCGCCAGACGACCAAGTCCAGCGACTAGCCCGGGGGCGGTTTTTGCGGTCATTCTGGCGTCAGTCCTGATGACAGGCCCGGCCCATAGCGAGCCAGATCCGGCCAGATCGGGCCATTTGCGGACACTTCTGGACACTGCGCGGACCGAACACGGCCTTGTTGGTCTCGGCGCCGTCATCGCGACATCTGAGGACGGGATCGTCGCCCTTGCCGTAACCGGAGACCGGGTGCAGGGCGGGGACCCGGTTGAGGAGAACGACGCCTGGCATATTGGGTCAAATACAAAGATGCTGACTGCGCTGACCTGGGCCCGTCTGGTGGAGTCAGGATCGGCCCGCTGGGGCATGACCCTGGATGAGATATTCGAGGGGGAAGACCTCCACCCCGGCTGGCGCGATGTGACGATCGAGGATCTGCTCAGCCACCGGTCGGGCGCCGCGCCCAATCCGGGCATGGGCTGGACGCTTGGCGCTATGATGAGCAGGGCCCCGGCCCAGGCACAAAGGGCGAAACTTGTATCGGCCACCCTTGGCAAGGCGCCCGCCGGAAAACGCGGGACATTCACCTACTCCAATCTTGGCTATATTCTCGCCGGCCGGGCGATCGAGGTGCAGGCGGACCGTGCCGGCAATAGCGGCCCGCAGACGTATGAGGAGCTGGTAGGGGCGCTCGTGATCGCCAGAGCGCCTGAAGGCGCCGGGCAGGGCTTCGGGTTCGGGCCGCCTGAATCCGGCATTCAGGGCCACAGGAAGGGGATGTTCGGCGGGCTCAGGCCGGCCGGCACCGGGGCAGAGGCCGATAATCCTTCAGCCTTTGCTTCGGCGGGCACGGCCCATATCAGCCTGAAGGGACAGGCGCGTCTGCTGCTGTCCTTCCTGGAAGGGCCCGGCGCATTGCCGCCTGCGATGCGCCGGAAACTCATGACGCCCTATCCCGATGCGGGGGCTGACTATGCCCTCGGCTGGGGCATAGGCCGGGATGCAGAGGGCGGCACGCTCTACCTGCATGCCGGCTCCAACACGATGTGGCTTTCCCAGGTGGTTCTGGCGCCGGAGCCGGGCGCCGTGATCATCATCAACACCAACCAGACCGGCCCGGGGGCTGACGCGGCTATCCGTGAACTGACGGGAACGCTGCTGGACTGGGCGAAGGATGATTTCCGCTAGAGACGCTCGACATGCGTGACATGCCCGTCCGAGCGCAGCAGGCGGGCATCCTCTCCCTCTGGCCATACCCGCATGTAGGTAATGAAGTCGTTTGGGTCTATGCCGGTCTGATCTGGCCCCTGGAAGAAAGCGGCCGGTTCGTAACACACCCATGCGAGCGGGCGTTCCCAGGTGGCATCTGCGCCGGCTTCCTCGATCATTGCGGTGAGCGCCCGGCGCGTTTCTGCAGGCGGATATTGCAGGAAGACCGAATGATAGATCACGGTCGGGCCATCTTCCGGCCGCGCCGCGAGCCTGGCTTTGAGCCAGTCTGCGGCGTCCGCCTTGTCGACGCGCACACGTGTGCGCCGGGCCAGGGCAATGGCCGCCTCCAGCCGCGCGAGGCGATCGGGCTGGTCTGGCCAGACATAGGATTTGAGGCGCCGCGCCGCAGACGGCTTTGACAGGCTGATAGGGCTCTGGTCACAGGCAGCGCGGCTCGAGACGTTGAACGACATATCCATATGATCCGGAGGCGGACCACTCCATTCCGTACCGATTGTCACGTCACTGTTGCCGGTAAGTTCCCAGCGGGCGGTCTGGTAGTTGAACCTGTCCCAGTTCTGATTGAGCCCGGCGCTCGCCCCAAGCTCCAGAATGTGCATCGGCCCTGGAAACAGGCTCGCCACTTTGAGGAAGCCCGGAAGCAGCGCTATGGCGCGGCGGGTTTCATTGGTTTGTGGCGGCGATTTGATGAAGATCTTTGCGGCCCGTTCGTGCCGGGCAAGCCAGTCGCGTGCGACGGGCCAGACCGCGTCCATGGTCCAGCCGGGATTGGCCGCGGGATAGACAGCTGCCAGTTCCGGTGCCTTGCCGCCGAGGACGGCATAGTGAAGGTAACCGGCCACGCGCAGGGACAGCGCGTCGCGTCTTGGATTGCCTGCCCAGCTCCGGAGGAGGCGCCAGACCGGGCCGCCGGCTTCGATATCGCCGGCCATGGTATGGCAAAGTGCTTCCATGAAGGGCGATCCCAGGGCGGCACAGAACCCGGCCTGCTCGCGGAAATGCACAAGGATCTCGTCTCTGGATGCGGCCGCCATGCGGTTGTGCCCCTTAGCTCACACACGACCGATAGAGGCATGCCGTCCGGCCTGATAGCCGGAATTTAGGGCGGCGCAGACGATTTTCGGGGTCAACCTCAATCCCGCCCGATGCAGGGACAGGGGCGGCCCATATCCGTTGAAAGACGAGGCGCGGGTGCAGCGTTCGCAGATCAGGTCGACCGCGCAATCCCTGGCATACCTTGCCCCGTCCGGGAGTTCTGCCGGGTCAATTGTTTCCCGCGCCGCCCTGCCGGCGAGCACCTCCTGGACCTCGCCCGCGCAGAGGGCATCGACATCTCCGACAGACGCGCCGTGTGAGCGGAGACCGGCCCGGCGCCGGCTCACCTTCTGGCGATCCTTCAGTGTCCGGTCTTCCCGGTGACAACAGCCGCCCCGGTTTCCCATGAAGCCGCCCCGTTCGGGCGCAGCGTGCGCCAGCCCGAACGGGTCAGCCCTGTTCCGGAGCGGCATGGCGGAAGGATCAGACCCGCTCAACTGCCATGGCGATGCCTTCGCCGCCGCCGATGCAGAGAGAGGCCACACCTTTATTGACACCGCGATCTTCCATCGCTGCCAGCAGGGTGATGAGCACGCGGGCACCCGACGCCCCGATCGGGTGGCCCATGGCGCAGGCGCCGCCGTTCACGTTCAGCTTGTCATGGGCGATGCCGAGCTCTTTCATCGCGATCATCGGAACCACCGCGAAGGCTTCGTTGACTTCCCAGAGGTCGACATCCTCGGCTTTCCAGCCAGCTTTCTTGAGGGTCTTCTGGATTGCCGGGACCGGCGCCGTGGTGAAATAGGCAGGTTCGTGAGCGTGGCTCGAGGTCGAGACGATCCTGGCGATCGGGGTGAGGCCGCGCGTCCTGGCTTCGGACTCGCGCATCAGCACAAGGGCCGCGGCGCCGTCGGAAATGGCCGATGCGTTGGCGGCGGTGACCGTGCCGTCCTTGTTGAAGGCGGGCTTCAGGGTCGGGATCTTGTCCGGCATCGCTTCACGGGGCAGCTGGTCGGTGTCGATCACGGTTTCGCCCTTGCGGGTCTTGACGGTGACCGGCGCGATCTCGCGCTTGAACTTGCCGTTCTTGGTGGCGTCCTGCGCGCGCTTGAGGGTTTCGAGGGCATAGGCGTCCTGCTGTTCGCGCGTGAACTGGTATTCGCGGGCGATCATGTCGGCAAAGTTGCCCATGGGGCCGCCTTCATAGGCGTCTTCGAGGCCATCGGTGGCCATATGGTCGCGCGCGGTGGCGGCGCCGTATTTGTGGCCCTGGCGGAGGGTGACGAGGTGGGGGGCGTTGGTCATGGATTCCATGCCGCCGGCGACGATGACGGTGGCTTCGCCCGCGAGCAGGGCGTTGCGGCCCATGACGACGGCTTCCATGCCCGAACCGCACATCTTGTTGATGGTGGTGGCTTCGGTCTTCTTGTCGAGGCCGGCCTTGATGGCGGCCTGGCGGGCCGGGGCCTGGCCCTGGCCGGCGGGCAGGCAGTTGCCCATGATGATCTCGTCGACTTCGGCGGCGCCGAGCCTGGCTTCGGCGGTGGCGGCTTTGACCACATGCGCGCCGAGCTCATTGGCCGAGAAGCTCGCAAGTTCACCGAGCAGGCCGCCCATGGGCGTGCGGGCCATACCGACGATGACGACCGGATCTTTCTCTGACATGGGACGGTTTCCTTCCTGATTTGGGTTTCTTGTGCGGCGCGGGAGAATAGGCGCCGGACATGCCGCTTCGTCAAGACCAGGAGGTGGCGCCGGGGGCGGTCAGATGCCGAGGGCGGCCTCGATATCGGCGGCCAGGGCGCTGTCGCCGGGCTTGACGGAGGAGGGGTAGGCTTTGAGCGGGACGCCGTCGGCGCTGACCAGGATCTTGTGGAAGTTCCATTTGGGTAGGGCGGGGTCGCCAAGGGCGTTGACGGCAGACTTGTAGAAGGGGTGCTGGGCCTCGCCTGTGACGGCGTATTTCTTCGTCAGGGGGAAGGTGACGCCGTAATTGATCTCGCAGAAGGACTTCACGTCTTCTTCGGTGCCGGGCTCCTGTCCGCCAAAATCATTGGAGGGGACACCGACGATGACGAGGCCGTCGGCCCTGTTGGCGTCGTAGAGTTTCTGGAGGCCGGCATACTGGGGCGTGTATCCGCAGCGTGAGGCGGTGTTTACCACCAGGATGGCCTTCGCGCCGAGGGCGGTGAGGTCGAGCGGCTGGCCGGTGATGCTGGTGAACTCGGTGGCAGACATGGCGGCGGGCTCCTGGGCGGCCGGAAGGGAGGCCGGGGCCCCTTGGGGCTGGCCCGCTGTCGCCTCGGCGCAGGCGGGCAGGACCGCCATGGCGGAAAGGGCAAGGAGTGCAAGGCGCATGGGGGCTGTCTCCTGTGGGCCGGCGATAAATAACTATAGTCCGGAGAACGGAGGCGTCATCCCTGCGAAATATGAAATGCTTGTGAGATTGCGCGTGTGCCGGCTTGTATCAGATCAGCTTGAGGCCGATTTCAGAGCCCTTATGCCAGACGACCTCGGCGCGCCCGCCAATGCCCACAGAGCGGGCGTTCACGGTCAGGAAACGGGGCACGGCTTCGTTCGTCGGGAAACGGATGCGCAGGCCGGCCTCGGTATAGTCGAGGACGATGCCCTTGAGGGTGTAGCCGGATTCGAACGTCACCGTGGCTTCTCGGTATACCTGCGCCCGGACGGGACGCGCGAAGTCCTCACCGGTCTGGCACGCGGCAACGCGCTCAACGCGTGACGGATTAACCGTCCCGGCTTTGTTCGTGCCAAAAATGCGTGTCAGAATGGTCATGCCCTGCCAGGAGCAAGAAATGTGCCGTCAAAGCGCGTCCTTGCGGGCATTTACGACATGTGCGGTGAAAACGAGGTTGACCGGACGCCTTCAAGTCTTCCGGTCAACCATAGTTTCTACAGCAGAGTCAGCCTGTTACCAGATGCGGACACGCTCTTCCGGCGGCAGGTAGAGGGCATCCGTCTCGGTGACATCAAAGGCTGTATACCACTCGTCCAGATTGCGCACGATACCGTTGATCCGGTATTGCGGCGGCGAGTGAGGCCCCGTCTTCAGCTGCTGGCGGAGCGCTTCCTCGCGGTAGTTCGAGCGCCAGATCTGTGCCCAGCCGAGGAAGAAACGCTGGTCGCCGGTAAAGCCGTCGATCACCGGTGCCTGCTCGTCTTCACTGACGACACCGTCGCCATTGGTGTCGAGGCTGAGCTGGTAGGCCCGGTAGGCCATCGACAGACCGCCGAGATCGCCGATGTTTTCCCCAAGGCCGAGGCGTCCGTTGACGCAGGTGGTGCCATCATCCAGCGGGCAATAGCTGTCATACTGGGCCACAAGCGCGTCGCCGAGCTCGCGGAAGGCGGCCTGGTCTTCTTCCGTCCACCAGTTGGCAAGGGCGCCGGTGGCGTCGAACTTGGCGCCCTGGTCGTCGAAGCCATGGCCCATTTCGTGGCCGATGACCCCGCCGATGGCGCCGTAGTTCACAGCCGGATCGGCCGAAAGGTTGAAGAAGGGCGGCTGCAGGATGGCGGCCGGGAACACGATCTCGTTAAAGCTCGGATTGTAGTAGGCATTGACCGTCTGTGAGGTCATGAACCATCTGGACTTGTCGACGGTTGTTCCGAGGTCGGAGAGGTTGTCCTCGAGCGACCATTTTCCGGCGGCCATCGTATTGTCGAGGGCGTTTGTCCCGACCACGAGGGTGTCATAGGTCTCGAACTTTTCCGGATACCCGATCTTCGGGTTGAAGCTGTCGAGCTTTTCCACGGCCTTGACCTTGGTCGTGTCGCTCATCCAGGTGAGCTCTGCGAGATTTGCGGCCATGGCCGTGCGAAGGTTGGCGACGAGATCATCCATCGCGGCCTTGTTCTCGGGCGGGAAGTAACGCTCGACGAAGACTTTGCCGATCGCCTCTCCCATGACGCCCTCGGTCGCGGACACAGCGCGCTTCCAGCGTTCGCGTTGCTGGGGCTGGCCGTTCAGCGTGGTACCGAAGAAGGCAAAGACTTCGCGGTCGATCTCGTCGGGCAGGACAGCAGAATGATCGATCAGGAAATGAGCCTTGAGATAGGCTTTCCAGGTGTCGAGCGGCGTCTGGCTGGCGACCTCGAACATTGCCGGGAAGCCGCCGCCGAGTTTGGCGGCATCTTCTTCGGAGATACCGGCAGACGCCAGTTCTTCTGCTGTCGGAGGAATTTGAGCGACCAGGAAGCTTGCCTGATCGGCGACACCGATTGTCTCGAGCGCAACAGAGACCGGGAAGTCTCCGGCGAGCGCATAGAACTCTTCGCGTGTCAGCTTGTTGTAGGTGATTTCAGGGTTGCGGGAGAGGGTGCGGTCCCAATGGGTCTTGGCCATTTCCGTCTCGAGCGCCATCACATCTGCAGCGGCGGCGGCCGGGTCGGCGTAGCCTGCCTTGCCGAGCAGGGCGGTCAGAAGCGCAACATATTTGGCACGCTGTTCGACCGATTTCTCATCTTCCTTCAGATAATAATCGCGGTCGGGCAGACCGAGGCCGCTGAGACCCATCTGGAAGATGTAGGTTTCCGGGTCCTTGTCATCGACAAAGACGAAGCCGCTGATCGGTGAGGAGAAGCCAACCGTGGCGGTCAGGCGCGTGACGTCTTCAAGGCTGGCGAGGGCATCGATCTGATCGAAGTAGGGTTTGACCGGTTCAAGACCTGCCGCGTTGATGGCATCAATATCCAGGAAGGCTGCGTAGTAGGCGCCGATCTTGCCTTCGGGCGTATCGATTGAGGGCTCCTGCCTGGCGAGGTCCTCGATGATGAGGCGGACACGCTGCTCGGACTTTTCACGCAACAGGTCGAAATTGCCATAGCGGGAGCGGTCAGCCGGGATTTCGATGGTCTCGATCCAGGTGCCGTTCACATATGTGTTGAAGTCCTCACCCGGGCGGACATCCTGCTTGAATGTACCCAGATCAATGCCCCACTCGCCCCATGTATCGGGTGCAGACAGAAGCAGGCCTTCGGCATTGGGATATTTCTTCTGCCTGGCTTCGGGCCCGGTTGGCGCTGCCGGTGTTTCCGCGGCCGCGGCAAGCTCTGTTGCAGGGGGCGCTTCAGGCGCCGTTGCACAGGCTGTGGTAAGCGCGATCACTGCCGCGCCCAGGAGCAAATGTTTCATTATTGCGGTCCTCCGACTTTTTGCAAAACTGGCGGTGGCCGGAAGGGACCGGCCATCGGGTGGCTGATTATTCCGCTTCTGGGCATGCCCGGCTATTCTGCCGGTTGGGGCGTCCCCTTGGGGTCTGCGCGACTTGTACCCATCAGCGCTTCTTCATCAAGGGTAACCTGTCCGCTGTAGCCCTCGCCGATCTGGCGATAAGGCTTGCCGCCCCAGGTCCAGCGGAAGATGCGGCCCACTTCCACGCCCACGGCGTAAAGCGCCGGCACCATGAGGAGGGAGACGAACAGGGCAAAAGCCACGGCGTATCCCAGTGACACGATCATCGGCTGAAGGAATTGTGCCTGGACGGAGCGTTCTGCCATCAGCGGCAGGATGCCGACAAAGGTCGTGACGGAGGTCAGCAGGACTGGGCGGAAGCGCGATACGCCCCCGTCCACAAGCGCCTGGACAGCGCCTGCGCCTTCTTCCCGCCTTCGGTTCACATAGTCGATCAGCACGAGGTTGTCGTTGATCACGACGCCGGCCGCCGCCGCAATGCCGAAGAAGGCAAACATCGCCATTGGCACACCGCTGATCGCAAGGCCGAAGATCGCCCCGCAATAGGCGAATGGCAGGGCCATCATCAGCAGCAGGGGCTGGGAATAGGAGCGGAACGCCACGGCGAGGAGCATGTACATGGCGCCAACACCGATGAGCAACAGCCGGCTGATTTCGGAGAAGAAGCGCTGCTCTTGCTCAAACCCGCCGGCCTCGCCGCGGATAACGTCCGGGAATTGCTGACGGAATGACGGCCAGAAATCTTCTTCCATGGCGCCCATGATCCGCCCGCGGCCTCCTTCACCCAGGATTTCCGCAGACACGGTGACCGACCGCATGCGGTTGCGCCGGATGATGCGGTTGATGCCGGGGGCAAACTCGAACTCTGCAACCTGGGTGATGGGAATCTCGCGGCCGTCTGGCGTGCGCACGCGCAGCGTCTCCAGGCTGTCGAGATCTTCGCGTGCCGATTCCGGGAAGCGGACCATGACGCGGACATCCTCCCCGTCACGCGGATTGCGCTGGGCTTCGATGCCAAAATAGGCCTGCGCCACCTGGCTGGAGACATCGCTCAGCGAAATGCCGAGCGTTTCTGCGCCGGGCTTGAGCGTGACCCGGATTTCCTCGGCTGAGGAGGAGAGGTTGTCGGAGATGTCATAGGCTTCCGAATAGGTCGCCAGATGGGTCTTCAGGAAATCGGCGGCTGCGCGAAGACGGTCAAGATCGGGATGGCTCAGCGCAAACTGCAGGCCAGTATCGGCCTCGTTGAAAGTGAAGGAGAAGTTGATGGATTCAGCATCCTGGATCGGGCCGGTCTTTTCACGGAGCTTTTCTGCAATCTCCTTGGAACGGACGGTTTCGGGACGTTCTTCAGGTGGAATGAGCCCGATAAAGGCCTGCACCTGGCCCCCGGAGGCAATAATGGACGCGTCCCGGATAAGGCCGCCTTCAACCTCCGGATACGCCTTTCCCAGCTCCTGCTTCGCGGTCTCGACACCGTTCTGCAGCTGGTCGCGCACCTGGAGCAGGCGCTCATAGGGCGTGCCGTCGGGCATTTCGATCGAGACCTGGATCAGGTCTGCTTCGATCTCCGGCATGAACTGGAAGGGGACAATGCCGGTTGACTGCATCGTTACCGCGATGGCGAACAATGAGAAGAAGAAGGCAACCGTCGCATACCGGAACCGGATCGCCTGTTCGAGCACCGGCTTATACACATGGTTGGCAAACCAGAGCATGCTGTCGGCAATGCGGCGCTGCATTGCCATGAAGCGGCCGGTGCGCCCGCCAAATTCCTGTTTCTTCATGTGAGACAGGTGGTTTGGCAGGATCAGCATGGATTCAATGATCGAGAAGGTCAGCGCGGCGACAACCACGAAACTGATCTGCTGGGTAAACATCCGCGTCGGGCCGGAGATGAAGGCCCAGGGCAGGAAGGCAATGATGGTCGTCAGGACGCCGAAGATCACCGGCTTCATCACCAGCTGCGTGCCGATGATGGCCGCGTCAAGCCCTTCGCGGCGTCCGCTTTCCACTTCCCTGTGTATGTTCTCGCCCACAACGATGGCGTCATCCACGATCACCCCGATCACGAGGAGTACGGCGAAGGTGGAGAGAATGTTCCAGGAGACGCCGAGCAGGGGCATCAGCAGCACGGCGCCGGCAAAGGCGGTCACGATGCCAACGGTAACCCAGAAAGCCACAGTCGGGCGAAGGAAGAGGATCAGCACGAGCATCACCAGAAGGGCACCCTGGAGCGCGGCGGTGGTGATCAGATCCATCCGGGCATTGAAGGTTTCTGAATCGTCCCAGAGGATGTCGATCTTCATGCCTTCGGGCAGGATGCCGCTGGCCGGATCATTGGCGCGCTCGATATAGTCCCGGAAGCCCTGGGCATATTTCGGGATGTCCATCTGGTCGGGCTCGGGCGTCATCACGAAGACGGTGTTGCGGCCGTTGAAGGTCGTGCTCAGCTTGTCGCTGACAAGGCCGTCGATGACATTGGCCACGTCGCTGACGCGGACCGTGCCCTCGCCGCTGGTCTGGCGGATGATGATCTCGCCGAACTGCTCGGCCGAGTCGGCAATGTTGCGCGACATCAGGGAGACGTCGCCCACAGGAGACTCGATGCGCCCACCCGAGGAGTTGAGCGATGTGCCGCGCACGGCGGCGGCCACATCGTTCAGCGACAGGCCAAACCGGCGCAGGGCCTCTTCGGAGACTTCGATACTGACCTGTTCGTCCATCGTACCCTGGAGGACGGCGAGTTCGCCGCCGGGCAGGCGGGCGATGTCGTCGCGCACGCGCTTGCCGATCTGGCGCAGGGTCTTCTGGTCGACATCGCCGTGTACGGCCATGCCCATGAACCAGTTGCGCTGTTCCCAGCGTGTGACCTGCGGGCGAAAGGCCGCCTGCGGAAGGTTGTTGATCTGGTCGACGCGGATCTTGATCTCGTCAAGGAAGACATCCATGTCGATGTCATCCCGGCCGCGGATGTTCACCACGCCCACGCCTTCGCTGGCGACCGAAGTGATGCGGTCAAGGCCGTTGATGCTGGCAACCGACTCTTCGATGCGGGCGACGATCTGCTCTTCGATGTCGCGCGGCGAGGCGCCGTTCCAGGCGACCGACACCGACGCGCCGGTTACCTTCACGACCGGGAACATTTCCCGTTCCATGGCGCTATAGCCGAACACACCGCCGGCAAAGGCGATGAACATCAGAAGGTTTGCGGCAACCGAGTTGCGCGCAAACCAGGCGGCAAGTCCGTTCATTGCGCGCTCCCTTCGCCGCCTTCGGTCGTGCCGGCTTTCGCGATGGCTTCGGTTTCTGCTGCGGGTTTCTTCTGCTCGCCGTGGACCTTGACGGTACCATCTGGCAGGCGCTCCAGGACGGTGATGCTCATGCCGTCAAATGCGGCCTGGATCGGGCTGGTCACGGCAAGCTCGCCGGGCTCGACGCCGGAGCGGAGGTAGGCGCCGTCGCGGTCGGAGTAGGCGACGTCGACGGTTCGGATCGAGAGCTTGCCGCTCCTGGGGTCGCCGATGAACAGCCGGTCGTCACCGCGCAGGGACGCGCGCGGAGCGATCATGACATTGCCGATCGTCTCGCCCTGGATACGGGCATTGACGAAGAGGCCCGGCGCCATCGGCGCGCCATCATCGGCGCCTGCGCCAAAGGGGTCCTTCAGTTCGGCAAAGACATTGATCTGCCGGGTCTGGGAATTGATGGCGGCGCCGGTGCGGACGATCTCGCCGACCCATATGCGCGGCTTGCCGCCAACCGTCGCATTGAACTCGACCCTGGGGCCGGGCTGCTCGGGGGAGGCGGAGAAGGCGATCGGCAGGCCGAGCTGGCCGAGGTCGGCATCCTTGAGGGGCAGGGCAACTTCCACGACATCGGTGGCGAAGATGTTGCCGAGCGACTGGCCGGGGGAGACGAACTGGCCGATGTCGGTCATCCGGTCGCGCACGCGCCCGTCAAACGGCGCGATCACGGCCGTCCGGTTGAGGCTGAGTTCGGCTTCGGCAAGCTGCGCCTTGGCGGCGTCCAGAGCGGCGCGGGCTTCGGCAAGCTGTGGCTCGCGGCGGGCAAGCGGGGAAGCGTCTGTCAGGCCGAGATCATCGAGGTCCTTCTGGGCAAGCTGGGCTTCGGCGACCTCGCGGGCAAGCCCCTGCTCGGCGCTGGCGACAACCGATCTGGCGCGCACGACGGCGAGCTCATAGTCGGCCGGCTCGACGCGGACGAGCACCTGGCCGCGCGTGATGAAACCGCCATCGACAAAGTCGGGCGACACATAGGTGACGCGGCCGGAGATCTGCGGCGCAACCATGATCTCGCGCTTGGGGCGCACTTCGCCCTGCGCTTCAACCGTGATTGTCAGGGACCCTGTCTGGACCTGTTCGGCAAAGACATTGAGGCCGACGCGCGGCTCGTCATTCTTCTCAGGCTCCGGCTTCATGGCCGAGACGGCAATGACGCCCCCGATCCCCAGAACCACAAGGATCAGGATGGGTGCGATGATGGCGATGAGGCGTCCCATGGCGGTTATCTCCTGCCGCTTTGGGCGGCGTCAGTGTCAAACAGGTCTTCCTCGGCTGCTGGTTCCATGACCGGAACGCCGCCGCCGAGGGCGAGATGGTAGTTGATGCGATTGCGGGCGCGGTCAGCCCGGGCGGTTACCAGCTGGCTTTCGGCTGTCAGCCGACGCGTCTGCGCATCGATCAGGTTAAAGACGTTGACGGTGCCTTCAGAATAATAGCGCTCGGCGATCTCTTCGGCAAACCGGGCCTCTTCCATGGCGCGTCCCTGCGCTTCTTCCTGCTGGGCAATGAGGATGTCTGCGGTCAGTGCATTCTCCACTTCCCGCCATGCATCGAGCGCGGCGCCGGCATAGTTGGCGACGGCGACTTCCGCCTGCGCGATGGCTGCCAGGCGCTGGGCGTCCAGACGGCCACCTGTGAAGACAGGCTGAACCAGACTGCCGATCAGGCGCGCCGCGATCAGCGACGGATCCAGCGCGTCGGACAGGTCGCTCTGGCTGGTACCGGCCGAGCCGGTCAGGCTGAGGCCGGGCAAGAGGGCGAGACGGGCTTCCTCGGCCCGCAGGCCAGCGCCCACGACGCGGGCTTCCAGCGCGGCGATGTCAGGTCGGCGCGACAGCAGCAGCGCGGGATTTGCGACCACGTCCATTGGCGGCAGTTCCGGAATGAGCGCGGGCGCGGCAATTTCTGCCGAGGGATAGCGCCCGAGCAGGACTTCAAGCCGCCGGGCCGCTTCGGTCGAGAACTGCCGGCGGGCAGCAATCGAGGCTTCAGCCTGGGCAAGCGCGCTGCGCGCCGTGCGCAATTCCAGCGGCCCGTAAATACCCGCGCGCACGCGCGGTTCGGTCAGGTCAACGACCCTCTGGCGGGCTTCATAGGTGAGAACCGCGATGCGTTCCTGGGCAAGCGCCTCATTGAGGCTGACCCAGGCAGATGCGGTCTGCGCCGCAACAGAGAGTTCCGAAGCGGCCAGGTCAGCGGCAGTGGCGGCATAGTCGGCGTCCGCCTGCGCGATCGCGTTGGAAATCCTGCCCCAGAGGTCGAACTCCCAGCTTGCGTCGAAACCGAGGCCATAGACCTCGCCATTGATGCGGTCATCGCCCCCGCCCGGGAGGGCGACGCCCGTTGAGGTTCCGCCAAAAGTAGCGGCCGCTGACAGGGAGGGCCAGCGCTGGCCCCTTGCGCTGCGCGAGAGGGCCACCGCGGCGCGAAGGCTGGCGGCGCGGGCTTCCAGCGTCGGGTTGGCGCTGAGCGCTTCAGAGACAAGGCCGTTCATGACCGGGTCGTTGAACTGGTCGAGCCAATTGCCCGGCCCGGCAACCCCGTCCACCCCGCGGGCGGCCCATTGGGCGGGCGCATCCGGCGCCGTGGCGAACAGGGCGTCCCGGTCGGTCGTCAGGCGTTCGACGCCGTGGGGCGAGGTTGCACACGCCGCAAGCATGGCGGTGCTCATCAGGAGAAGAGAATTTTTCATGCTGTATCCGGCGCTCCGGGCTGCCTTGAGGGTTCCGATACGCCTGTCCTTGTCGAGCGTCAATGAGAAATTATCGAATTTCAATAACTTTTCATACTTCCTGGATCACGCGATCCCATCCGATGGCAGGTCAGCTAGTATTGGCATGACGCCGGGGGCGCGCTAGCCGCTAGTCAGGTGACCGGGAACGCGTTCCGGAACAGGCGAGCAGCATTATGAGCGATGGATCTGAAACAGAGAGTTTACACCCGCCCCGGCAATCGATGACGCGCCGGACCCGGGATTTCGCGGTTCTGGTGCTGACAACGGGCACGGTCATGCTGGCGCTGGCCTTTACCGGGTCTCTGGGGCTGATCGAAGCGCTTACGGCGATGTTTGTCATCGGATCGATTGCGGCGGCCTATTATGTCGGCTCGGCGGCCATGCAGGTGCCGACCGCGCCCGTCCCCTCCGTCGAGATGTCGGGAAACGATCAGGTTCCCATCGCCGATCTGCTGTCTGCGTTGCCGCTTCCTGCATTTGAAGTCTGCCAGGACCAGCAGCGGATCATTGCCTACAACCAACCGGCAGCGGCGTTCCTGCGTCTTGGCCAGCGCCGCTCGGCGCCGCCCAGGGCCAGCGTGATCATCCGCGCCCCGGCCTTGCTCACCGCCATCGAAACCTGTTTCAACGCCGGAGCACAGGGGGCGGCCGAGATCGAGATGGAGATCGGCCCGGAAGAACAGTGGCGGGCGCATATCCGGCCCATCCGCAGCAGTGGCAACCTGCTCGTGGTGCTCGAAGACCTGACGCCGGTGAAGCGCGCGGCGCGTGCCCGCGCAGATTTCCTGGCCAATGCCAGCCATGAGTTGCGCACGCCCCTGACGGCGATCTCGGGCTTCATAGAAACCATGCGCGGGCCGGCGCGGGAGGACAAGGACTCCTGGGACCGGTTTCTCGGGATCATGGCCGGGGAGACCGAGCGGATGAGCCGCCTCATCGCCGACCTCTTGTCACTCTCCCGGATCGAAAGCGCCGAACATGTTCAGCCGACATCGCGGGAATATTTCAGCGACATCGTCCTGAATTCCGTCGATGCCCTGCAGCCGCTGGCCGGCGAGAAGGGCGTTGAACTCGTTTTTGACGAGCCTGCCTTCCTGCCGCCGGTGACGGCAAACCGGGACGAGCTCATTCAGGTCGTTGAAAACCTCGTCTCAAACGCGATTAAGTATTCCAGGGGCGGCCACACGATCACGATCCGCTGCGGGGTCGCGCCAGATGGCTTTGCCGCCAGGACAGAAGCCGCGCAGGTCTGGCCCGAGAGCGAGCGGATGACCCTGCTGCAGACGTCCAACCGCTCTGCCATCCATGATCCGACGGTGTGGATGCGGGTCGAGGATCAGGGCCCCGGTATCGAGCGGGAACATCTGCCAAGG
This sequence comes from Hyphomonas sp., assembly GCF_018402285.1. Lineage (GTDB taxonomy): Bacteria > Pseudomonadota > Alphaproteobacteria > Caulobacterales > Hyphomonadaceae > Hyphomonas. The sequence continues at coordinate 735,828 of NZ_JAGYJH010000003.1, forward strand.
CTGGGAGAGCGGTTTTACCGGGCCGATCAGAGCCGGGGCGGGAAGATCACCGGCACGGGCCTTGGCCTGGCCATCGTCAAACATATCATGGCCCACCATCGCGGTGGTTTCGCGGTTGAAACGGTGATGGGGCAGGGAAGCGCCTTTGGCGTGTGGCTGCCCGCTGCCCGCGAGATCTAGGGCTCCGGAACGGTAAAGCCCCCGGGGCGGGGGGCACCGGGGGCTTCCTTCCGTCTGGCGAGATGGACTGCGGGCGTTAGCCTGCAATGCGCCGGACGTAGTCGTATTCGGATTTGCGGCCGTCACGCTTCCTTGCAGGCTGGAATGCAACGGCTGCGTGCTCAGTGCAATAGGGACCGCAGTCGGCTTTACGTCCGCAGAAGGCAAATTTCGGGTCTGCAGGGTCGCCGATCGGCCATTTGCACATGGAATCGCGCAGGGTGAGAATGGTTGCCGGCGTGCCGTCTGCCATCGGCAGGGGCGGCAGCGGGGCAAGGGCCGTGCTGCGCTCTGGCGCAGCGGGCGCGCTGGTGAGGCCGGGCAGGACGGTGGGCGCCGGGGCGGCAGGCGCTGCCGCGATGGCAGCCCCTTCGACCAGGAAACGCGGCTTCGGACGGGCCAGGCGCGGCGGACGCTTGACCGGCCGGGACGGGGTGGCGCGGCCCGACAGGCCGAGGCGGTGAACCTTGCCGATCACGGCATTGCGGGTAACCCCGCCCAGCTGTTTGGCAATCTGAGAGGCTGAGTGGCCCTCTGCCCACAGCTTCTTGAGCACTGTTACCCGTTCATCGGTCCATGACATGGCTTGCAGGCCTCCCGCCTGAGGCCGGGCCGCAAACGGGACCCAAGCCTACTAGATGTTGTGACGGCTGTTACGCACCGCCCCTCTCGACACCTAGATATCGTATCAGGACCGAAATGAAACACAACATGCGCCCCAAGCTTTCCACAGGGTTTCTAGATGTTGTGGCAGGGATTCCACAGGGCGGGTGGTTGGAGGGGGCGGTGGAAAAAGGCTTCCGCGCCCCCTCGCGCTGGGTGGCTGCATGGCCTATTTGCCTTGAATGGATACGATTCCCGACAGCCCGCAATCTCGCCTTCGCCAGTACGGCGCCTTCAACGGCCTTGGGCTGTGGACCCTCTACAAAAGGGAAGTGTCACGCTTCCTGAAGGTCTGGATGCAGACCGTCTTCGCGCCGGTCGTCACGACCCTGCTGTTCATGACGGTGTTCAAGCTCGCCTTTGGTGACCGGGGCAGGCTGACCGGCGATTTTGAGGGCATGAACTACAATGATTTCCTCGCTCCCGGCCTGATCATGATGGCGATCCTGCAGAATGCTTTCGCCAATACCAGTTCGAGCCTTTTGCAGGCGAAGTTCAACGCCACCCATGTCGACTTCCTGATGCCGCCGCTTTCGCCGCTGGAGCTGACGATTGCGTTCCTGGGCGGGGCAGTGACGCGCGGACTGGTCGTGGCAGCCATTTCTGCCATCGCGATCCAGCTCTCCGGCCTTGCCAACCTGTCGGTGGCGCATGTCTGGCCGATCCTCTGGTTTACCCTGACATCGGCCATCATTCTCGGGGCGCTGGGGGCCTATGGCGGCATCTGGGCGGACAAGTTCGACCATCTGGCGGCCGTCACCAACTTCGTCATCGTGCCGCTGACTTTCCTTTCGGGGACGTTCTACGACATCAAGGTCATGGTGGAGCCCTTCCAGACGATCGCCCATTTCAACCCGATCTTCTACATGATCGACGGGTATCGCTATGGCCATCTGGGTGTGGCGAACGGATCGATCCTGGTGGGGGTGATCTTCACCGGTGTTCTGGCGCTTGCCTCCATGATCTGGGTCTGGCTGCTGTTCCGCAATGGCTACAAGCTCAAGGCCTGATCCGGCCCGGTCAGGGCGCTGTCAGGGTTCCCCTGAGGCGCGACCAGGGTTGACCGATTAACCATACTGCCACCCCATGGCCGGGCGGAGGGTCAAAAGGCCCCCGGACAACCGGTGATGGAGGTGTTGATGACACTTAGAAAAATATTGGCAGGGGGCCTTGCGCTTGCTGCCCTGGGCATGTCCGCATGCACCAGCATTCCCAATGACATGACGATTGGTCAGTATTGCGCCAATCCCGACAAGGCAGACGAGGATGTCTGCCGCCTCAAGGTCGAGATCGATGGCCAGTCGACGGCGCTTGCAGATACCAACCTGCGCATGTCGGAGGCTTTCAATCTCGTCGGCGAGGCCCAGTCGGCAGCTGATCAGGCCAGGGCCGATGCCGCCGCGGCCATGGCCAAGGCGGAAGAAGCCCTTGCCAGGGAGGACCAGATGCAGTGCGAGACCCGCACCATCCAGAAGTCGAACATCGGCACCTGCCGGGAAGGCTATACCCTGACCAGCTGCACGCAGACGCGGTTCACAACCCGCGCAGGCGGCCTCTCCATCCTGCGCGAGATCAACGACCAGCAGTGCCGGTTCCAGGACCGTGTACTGGAAATGCAGGTACGGTGCTGCGGCATGGCGAGCGCTGCGCCCCAGCCGGCCGACGAGACGATCGACGAGCAGATGCCCGAACCGGCGCCGCCGCCTGCGGCTGAGCCTCCGCCGGAAACCGAGCCCAATACATTGCAGTACTGAGCAACCTTCAGCGCGCGAAGGCGGTCACAGCGCCGCCTTCGCCGCATCCTTCCGGTAGCTGCGGGTTGCCATCAGCAGGCAGACGATGCTGGCGGCGTTGAACAGCAGGATCAGTTCCAGAGCGCGGGCGAGGGGCTGCTCGGCGCCGCGCCGTGCAAAATGGTCCGACAGCTCGCCCGCGATCCACGGCCCGCAGCCGATGCCGATCAGTGTCAGGCAGAACAGCATGAAGGCGGACGCGAAAGAGCGCATGCGCAGTTTCACCAGTTCCTGCGAGGCGGTGTAGGCAACGCTGGCATAGATGAGGCCGATGAAGCTCGGAACAATGTTCCAGGCATAGGCCAGCTCAACGCTGGGCGCGCGCAGGAACATCCAGGCAAAGGGCAGGGCGATGGCGGCGCAGATGGCGATGATCAGCGGGCGCCAGCGCAGGTCTTTCTTTGAAAGCATATCGCACACCCGCCCCAGCACGATCGCGCCAATGCTGCCGACCCCGCCAATCAGGAGGCCCAAAGGCAGGGAAACCTGGCCGGGAGAGAGGCCATAGGTGCGCTGAAGATGGCTGGAGGTGAACACAAGGAAAGCGTTTGCCGAAATGCAGATCAGCAGGCAGCCCGCGAGCAGCCAGAGGTAAGAGGGCTGGCTGAAGATGAATTTCAGGGTCTCGCCAAGCGGGGGCGCGGGGCTGTCATCCTGGCGCTGGTCGGCAAGGCCCCGGACCGGTTCCCGGATGCCGAAGCGAACCACCAGGGCGAGGATCAGTCCGGGAATGCCCGCCACGAAGAAGGCAACACGCCAGCCATAGAGCTCATACACATAACCGCCGAGCGCAAAGCCCGCCATGATGCCAAGGCCGATGCCGGCGGTGTAGATGCCCAGCGCGGTCGCGCGTTCCTGCGGCGGGTAGAGATCGGCAATCATCGAGGTGGCCGGCGGGGTGCCGCCTGCTTCGCCGACGCCGACGCCCATGCGCGCCAGCAGAAGATGCCAGTAGTTCTGGGCAAGGCCGGAAAGCGCCGTCATTGCCGACCAGAGGCCGAGCGCAATGGCGATGATGTTGCGGCGGTTGCCCCTGTCGGCCCACATCGCGACCGGAATGCCCAGTGTCGCGTAGAAGGCGGCAAAGGCAATGCCCGAGAGCCAGCCGAGCTGGCTGTCGCGAAGCCCGAACTCGTTCTTGATCGGCTCCAGCAGGATCACGAGGATCTGCCGGTCCACATGGTTGAACGTGTAGGTCAGTGTGAGGACGGCAAGGATCCAGGCGCGGCCTGAAATCTTCGGCGCGGCAGGGGCAAGGGCGGGGCTGGTCATGCCGCAGTCTCCAGTCGGTTGAGAAAGTCAGAGATGGCGGAAACCGCTTCGGGTTCGTCCAGGATTGGCGCGTGTCCGACGCGCGCCACTGTGGCAAGGCTTGCATCCGGGTGGCGCCTCACCATTTCGCGCGCCGTGGCGCCCGAGAGGATGTCGGATGTCCCTCCCCGGACGATCAGAAGTGGCGCCTTGCGGGTTGCGGCAAACATGCGCCACATCACGAAGTTTGTAAGGGCGCCGGGCTTTACCTTGCCCAGAGAGCGGGCGATTGCCGGATCGTAGGCCAGCACAACCTCGCCATTGGGAAGCTGCTTGTAGGTGCGCCGGGCAAAATCCATCCAGCGCGCTTCCGGCATGTCCGGAAAGGCCGCGCCCTGAAGCGTTTTCACGGCCGCAGCGGCGCTCTCCCAGTCCGATACCGGAGCCACCTTGCCGGCATAGGAGGCAATACGCGACAAGCCGGCTTTCTCCACCACCGGCCCGACATCGTTGAGGACGATGCCGGCCACGCGCGCAGGGGCAGAGCGGATCATCAGCAGCGAGATCAGGCCTCCCATGGAGGTGCCGATGAGCGCCGCTTTCCGGACGCCGAGCGTGTCGAGGAGACCCAGCATGTCGCGGGCATAGACTTTCGGCTGGTAATTGTCCGGCTCCGGATCATAGGCAGACCGGCCACGTCCGCGCACGTCGACGGCCAGGTAACGGTGATGGCGGGGCAGGGCGGCGATCATCGGCTCGAAATCCTGATGATTTCGCGTCAGGCCGTGAATGCAGAGCACCGTCAGGCGGGCGTCTTCGGGCCCATATGACTTTGCATAGAGATCAAGCCCGTCTGCCGAATTCCAGCGTATATCTGTGCCATCTGGCAACATGCCCCTGCACTCCCCCTCGGGAGCTGATGTCCCGTTTTCAACAGATGTTGAAAAATAGACGCAATCCCTGCACAAAGGCAAGCGTGCATGGCGACTTTGACAACAGGGCGGTCTGGTCCATAGGCTGGGAATGACAAAGCCCGAGGAGGAATCGCCCTGAGCGCGCGAATGAAGACGCCGCCCCCCAAGGCAGACCGCCGGACCGCGATCCTCGACGCGGCCGAAGCCGAATTCAGCGCGCATGGTTTTGATGGCGTCACCCTGCGGACGATTGCCAAGCGGGCAGGGGTCGATCTTGCGCTGCCGAACTATTATTTTGGCCCGAAGAAGCAGTTGTTCGACGCAGTCTTCATCCGGCGCGCCGAAATCGTGAACCAGTGGCGCGAGGATGCGCTCAAGGCAGCCATTGAGGCGGCCAAGCCAAGGCCGCCCACGGTTGAAGCCATCATCCGGGCCTATCTGGAGCCGATGCTGACCGGGCCGCATCTGGAGGATCAGGGCTGGAAGAACTACTATGCGCTGGTCGCCTATGTGAACAACTCGCCCGGCTGGGGCGGGCGTCTGATGGCGGAGCATTTCGATCCGCTGATCCGCCAGTTCCTCGACGCCTTGCGCCTCTCGCTTCCGGGCATGGACGAGAAGGACCTTTTCTGGGGGTATCAGTGTTTCTCAGGCGCCCTGACGCTGGCGCTTGCCCAGACCGGGCGCATTGATCACCTTTCCGGGGGCGTCTGCCAGTCTGATGATCTTGCAGATGCGTGCGAGCATATGGTGCATTTCATTGCGGGCGGCTTCGAGGCTGCGCGGCGGGCGGCGCCAGCGGCCCTTCCGGCGCCGCCCGCCCGGCGCCGGTCTGCCAGAGGCACGGCGGCCTAGAGCTGAAACATCCTTCCGTGGAAAGAAAAAGGGCGGCATCTGCAGATGCCGCCCTGAAGTGAGGTCCGGTTTGGCCACGCCCCCGTGCCCCGCGGGGCGCAGCCTGGGAGAAAACGCTCCGGACCGATCAGAACGCGTAGTCGACGCCGAAGCTGAACGTGCGCGGATCACCGTAATAGGCGTTCAGGACGCCTTCCAGACCAAGCGTCGGCGCGCCCGTGACCGGATTGATGAAGTTGTAGCCGGCAACCTTGTAACGCTCATCCGTCAGGTTTTTACCGGTGAAGGTAAAGCCCAGACGGCTGTCGTCAGGTTTCCAGCGCAGGCCGAGATCGATCAGCGTATAGGCTTCCTGATCGAGCGGGCTGCGGATCTCGAACTGGCTTGAATCATCCCGGTAAGAAGCAAGCGTGTTGAGCGTCAGGCGGCCTTCCCGCTGGAGGATGTGGAAGGGGGTGTCATAGGTCAGACGCAGGCTGCCGGTCCATTCCGGCGTATTCTGGAAGACACGCTGATCGGCAACGTCATTGCCGAAGGCATCAATGAACTCGTTGAACTCGGCATTGATGTAGCCAACCGAGACCGAAGAGGTGAACAGGTCGGACGCGTTGAAGATCTCTTCGCCGAGAACGGCCGTGCCTTCAAATTCGACGCCCCAGAGATCGGCCGACGCGGCGTTGGTCGTCACGCCGGTGAAGGTGTCATTGACGCCGTCTCCATTGGTGTCGAGGCCGACCGAACCCGGGATCTGGACGTTCTGGTAGTCCATGAAGAAGGCAGCGATGCTGGTCTGCACGCGGTTGTTGAAGGTGTTGGCTTTCCAGCCGATCTCATAGCTGTCGACTTCTTCGGGGTCGAACTGCATGAACGCGAAGATTTCTTCGGGAGAGACGGTGCCGTTCAGGTCGAGGTCCGGGGCAGCCGATGTCTGTCCGCGCGGGTCGAAGGACCCGCCTTTGAAGCCCTGCGAATAGGTGGTGTACAGAGTGTGGTCTTCGGTCGGCTTGTAGGTCAGCGAGACGCGCGGGCTGAAATCGTCGAACTTGGCCGAGCCGTCAAAGTTCGACGTCGTTGCGATCGGAACGCCTGGCCCGCCAAAGAAGGGCGAGAAGCCGCCGATATAGGTGCGGCGCAGAACGATCGAGGCGCGCTCGTCCTCGGTGTAGCGCCCGCCCAGCGAGATCGCGAACTGGTCTGTCAGGTCATAGGTGAAGTCTGCAAACACAGACCAGGTTTCCGTGCTGACCTCGCCGAATGTCTGGGCATTGAGGCCAGGCAGGCTGAGGATCGCGCCCGTGGTGCCCAGCAGCACGTCAAACACGGTGGAGGAGTTTGCATCAAGATAATAGGCGCCCACGATGCCGTTCAGGCGGTCACTGGAGTAGAGCAGCTGGAACTCGTTGGACAGCTGGTCATTCGTGTAGATGCCGGGAACATCGACATCTGCCTCCGGCAGGGCGTCGAAATCGATCGGGCTCGTGCCTTCATCTTCGCGATAGGCGAGGATGTTTTTCAGCGTGATGTTGTCGTTCACTTCATATTCGGCAACCAGCGATCCGCCATAGACTTCCACCTGCTGCTCCACCACATCGAGGCCCGCGCGGTTGTCATAGACATCGTCCAGAACCGGGTAGGTGAAAGGCGGGAAGCGATCCGTGATCAGACGGTGACCCTGGCGGGCATTGGACTCGTCATTCATATAGTCGCCGGCAAGGCGCAGCTGGAAGGCGTCGGTGACATCCCATTCAGCGGAGAGGCGGGCGGAGAGGACGTCTTTGTTGTAGTTTTCTTCGCCGGTGATGAGGTTTTCGCCGAAGCCGTCGCGGGTGAAGATACCGATGCCGGCGCCGATGCGGAAGGTGTCAGCCAGCGGGGTTGAGGCAGAGGCCACGACATCCTTCTGGCCATAGGTGCCGAGCACGCCGCGCGCCTTCATTGCAGGCTCGTCAGAGAGGCCCTTGGTGACATATTTCACCGCGCCGCCGATGGTGTTGCGGCCATAAAGCGTGCCCTGCGGCCCGCGCAGAACTTCAATCCGCTCAACATCATAGACCTCAAGCACCGAGCCCTGAGGCCGGTTGAGGTAGACGTCATCGACATAGATGCCGACCCCGGATTCAAAGCCCGACACCGGGTCCTGCTGGCCGACGCCCCGGATGAAGGCGGAGATGGTGTTGTTGGTGCCGCGGGAGACTTCCAGGGTCACGTTGGGGGAGATCTTGGCGACCTCGTCCATGGTCTGGACGCCGAGGTCTGCCAGGAGGTCGCCGCTGAAGGCGGAGACGGAGAGGGGCACGTCGAGGAGGTTTTCCTCGCGGCGCTGGGCGGTCACGACGATGGCGCCGAAGCGGCGTTCATCGGACGCGGCGGTCTCTTCTGTCTCGGTCTGGGCATAGGCGGCCACCGGCGTCAGCGCCGTGGCGCACATCGCCAATGCCATGAATCTATTGAACTTTACGGCCATATTGTCCTCCCGTATGCCCGTTATCGAGCTATTTCAACACCTGTTGAGTTTCAACAGGTGTTGAAATGACAGGGCCGGCGCGGCCTGTCAATGTGTTCCGGGTGCAACACTCAGGGTGCGCGCGGCCACGAAAACTCCAATGGAAATGCCAATCGAGGGCAGAAAAACTCCGGGCGGGCTTGGGCGGGGCGGCATGGGCCGGCCATTCACCCCTGGCGCTTATCGGGGGCGCCTTTCCAAACGCCCTGCGCGTCCGCTCACCTTCGGAACAATCTACTAAAAAAGATCTTTGTCGCGATTTCGGTAGCCGATGCGCCTCGCCGTCCGCTGGCCTTCTCTGCCCCTCGAGAGGGGGGCGAGACTGACATGACCCTTCTGTTCACCCGGCGATCACGCGGGCACCGGGCAAGGGCTGTCAGCTATGGCTCCCACCGGCGAAGCCCTTGTCCTTGCGCCAGATAACTTTTGAGCAGACGGACTGCACAGAACTCAGCCCCCGTTCAATGCCTTGGCCTTCAAGTGCTCGATCTTACCCCGGGCGCGCTTTTCAACGAGCGCCTGCAGGATTTCTGCCCGCTCGCCCAGCCAGGCAAGCTCTTCAGCCGTGATCGCATAATGCTCTGAGTACCTGGCATCGACATAAGCGCGCTTCAGCAGTTCAAACAGCCGCCGATCCTGTTTGGTCTCGCGCGGCCAGGCGGCAATCAGGTCCGGAGAAACCTGCTCAGCCAGCGAGCGGAGGAATTTGATACTGTGGGTCGAAGGCGAGTAGTTCGTCTCCACAAGGAGGAGGCAGGTGTAAGTGCGTTCGACTGCCTGATGTAGCAGGAACGCGGCATCTCTCAGGACCTGATCCTGAATGCTGTCTCGCGACAGTTTGAGCGAATGCTGAGCCAGAGGCATCCAGAAGTTATAGTGCTTCTGCGCTGTCGCGAAGATCTCCTCCGCCGTCTGCGGCTGGGGCGTCACGAGCGGCGTGCTGCCCTTGAGGTCGTAGAGCGCAATGCCTTCCTTGATGATGTCGGTGAAGAAGTACTGGCCCTGCGAGAGGGCGCTGTTCACCTCGTCCATCGTGTGCACGATAAAATTGACCGGCGTCCTGATGCCTGTCTCCCGCATGATCCGGTCTTCGGCGCGGTACCAGTAGGTGGCAAAATCAACCACGCTCTGCTGGTTGACGACGATCAGGAGATCATAGTCGCTTAAGTACCCCTTGGCGGTATGGGGCTCGTCGACCCAGGTCCCGCGCGCATAGGAGCCGAACAGGACGATCTTGAGGATGCGGCCTTCCTTCTTCTTCGGGGAAGAGGCGGACTTCATGGCATCGGCAAATTCCTCAAACAGGATTTCCGTCACGCGGGCGAGTTCGCGCTGCTTGCCAGGAGGGAGATGGTCGAGGTCGGTTCGCATCCCGTTCATATTAGGCAGCGCCGCACCCCGTGCAAAGCGCCAATCCTCCCTTCAGTTGGGCCTCTTGCAGGCAGGAAAGGGAGGCAGGGCGTGCCCGCCCGCTAGTTCGGAGGCTGCCATTCGAAGAGGTCCAAGGTCTCGTCGCTCGGGCGTTTGCCTTTCATCCGGTCGAAGCAGGGGTGGGGGATGTGGCGGCCCGAGGGGAGGATTTCGGAGACGAAGGTACCGCCATGGGAGGGCTTGGACACGCGGATCGGCGCGCCGCACAAGGGGCAGTTCTCGGCCCAGCCCTGGCGGGGCGGGGCGTCGCGGGCGTCCGGGCGATAATAGATGGTAGCGGCCACGCGGGAGCGCTCCGGGCTGGCATTGGCATTCCGGAAGTGTTCCTTGCGGTGAATCCACATCTTGGGGGCTCCTCTACGCTGCTGGGGCCAGGGGTAGCAGGGAGGGGTAAAAGAAGCGTGGCTTTTAGCGCGGATAAGGGCGCGCTTATCCGGCGGGGTTTCCTCGCCGTCCAGACGTGCAGGCGTGAGCGAGGCTGATGCCTGCCTCAATTTCCCCGGGGCGGACAAAAGGCAAAGGTGCGTTCCTGGATCGGAAAGTGAACATAATCGTTCAGTACACGTATAAAACCTCGTTAGAGCTTATCCGTTATCAAATCCCCAAATCCTCTTCCCTCAATCGCTTGACCTCGTCCCGGAGGCGCGCGGCCGTTTCAAACTCGAGGTTCGCGGCGGCTTCGCGCATCTGTTTTTCGAGGCTGGCGATGGCAGCCTTGAGGTTGTGACCAGATGCGCCGGCGAGGGGCAGCAGCTTCTCTTCGCTGACGCCGCGTTCGCGGTTGCGGCGGGACCTTGAGGCGGAGGGTTTTTCGCCGAGTTCGGAGAGGATGTCGGACACGGCGCGTTTGATCGTGGTGGGCGTGATGCCGTGTTCGATATTGTAGGCCATCTGCTTTTCGCGGCGGCGGCTGGTTTCGTCCATGGCGCGCTGCATCGAGCCGGTGATCCGGTCGGCATACAGAATGACTTTTGCGTCGGCATTGCGCGCGGCGCGGCCGATGGTCTGGACGAGGGAGGTTTCCGAGCGCAGGAACCCTTCCTTGTCGGCGTCGAGGATGCCGACAAGGCCGCATTCGGGAATGTCGAGCCCTTCGCGCAGGAGGTTGATGCCGACGAGGACATCGAACACGCCGAGGCGCAGGTCGCGGATGATCTCGATGCGCTCGATGGTGTCGACATCCGAATGCATGTAGCGGACCTTCACCCCATTCTCGTGGAGGAAGTCTGTCAGGTTTTCCGCCATCTTTTTCGTCAGGGTGGTGATCAGGGTGCGCATGCCGCCCGCGGCGGCGGTCTTGGCCTCGGCCATGATGTCGTCGACCTGGTTGGCGCCGTCATTGGAGACGGGGCGGACCTCGACCGGCGGGTCGATGAGGCCGGTGGGGCGGATGACCTGCTCGGTGAACACCCCGCCCGTGCGCTCCATTTCCCATTTGCCGGGGGTGGCGGAGACGTGAACCGTCTGGGGGCGCATGGCATCCCATTCCTCGAATTTGAGGGGGCGGTTATCGAGGCAGGAGGGCAGGCGAAAGCCGTATTCGGCGAGGGTGGACTTGCGCGAGAAGTCGCCTTTGAACATGGCGCCGATCTGGGGGATCGTCTGGTGGGACTCGTCGGTGAAGACGAGGGCGTTCTCGGGCAGGTATTCGAAGAGGGTGGGGGGCGGCTCGCCGGGCTTGCGGCCGGTGAGGTAGCGGGAATAGTTCTCGATGCCGTTGCAGGAGCCGGTGGCGGCGAGCATTTCCAGGTCGTAGGTGCAGCGCTGCTCGATGCGCTGGGCTTCGAGGAGTTTTCCGGTCTTCTCGAAATGGGCGATGGTGGTCTTCAGCTCCGCCTTGATCTTCTCGATGGCCTGGTTGAGCGTCGGGCGGGGCGTCACGTGGTGGCTGTTGGCGTAGATCTTGACCTGGGGGAGCTTCTGGATCGTGCGCCCGGTGAGGGGGTCGAACTCGGTGATGGCTTCCAGCTCGTCGCCGAAGAAGGAGAGCTTCCAGGCGCGGTCTTCATAGTGGGCGGGGAAGATGTCGATGACGTCGCCCTTCACGCGGAAGGCGCCGCGGCCGAAGGCGACATCGTTGCGGGTGTACTGGTTGGCGACGAGGCGGGCGGTGACCTGTTTGGGGTCGATGCGCTCGCCCGCCTTCAGGGTGAAGGTCATCGAGGTGTAGCTCTCGACCGAGCCGATGCCATAGAGGCAGGAGACCGACGCCACGATGATGACATCGTCACGCTCCAGGATGGCGCGGGTGGCCGAGTGGCGCATCCGGTCGATGGCCTCGTTGATGGAGCTTTCCTTCTCGATGTAAAGGTCCGCGCGCGGAACATAGGCCTCGGGCTGATAATAGTCGTAATAGGAGACGAAATACTCGACCGCATTGTCGGGGAAGAAGGATTTGAACTCGCCATAGAGCTGGGCGGCGAGGGTCTTGTTGGGGGCAAGGATTAGGGCAGGGCGCTGGGTCGCCTCGATCACCTTGGCCATGGTGAAGGTCTTGCCCGTGCCGGTGGCGCCGAGGAGGACCTGGTCGCGCTCGCCGGACTGGATGCCGCCCACGAGTTCGGGGATCGCGGTGCGCTGGTCGCCGGCGGGCTCGTATTCGGAGGCGACGCGGAAGCGCTGGCCGCCTTCGAGCTTCACCCAGTCGCGGTCCGGCCGGTGGGGCGTCCACTGGTCGGAGGAGAGGGCGCCGGCAGCGTCTAGCGCGGCGCCGTCGAGGGCGAAGGCAGCAGAGGCGTCAGCGACGCCGCGAGCGGGGGGACGGGAGGAGCGGGCCATGGGGCGCATATTGGGCGCTGTGGGGAGAGAGTAAAGGGTGTTCTTGTTTTGTGCGATCCGCCAGGCTGGCGCCTCAGACCATCCTGAAGAGGTGTTGCAGGGCCAGGTAGATGCCGGCGGCGAGGATGGCGCTGGCGGGGACGGTGATGATCCAGGCCGCCGCGATGGTGGTGACATGGGCGCGGCGGACGAGTTTGCGGGCTGCCTTGCGGCGGGCGATACCGGCGAACTTCGTCTGGGCCCCGTTGGGGGACTTGGCATGGACGTAGGTGACGCGCGTCTTTGAGTTGGCGGTGAACCATTCGCGGAAGAAACCGACGCCGAAGATGGCGCCCACCGCGATGTGGGTGGAGGAGACGGGCAGGCCGAGCCAGCTGGCGATGATCACGGTGACGGCGGCGGCAAGGGCGACGCAATAGGCGCGCATCGGGTTCAGCTTGGTGATCGAGTCGCCCACCATGCGGATGAGTTTCGGCCCGAACAGGACAAGCCCGAAGGAAATGCCCATCGCGCCGATCAGCATGACCCAGAGGGGGATGGTAACCTTGTCGGAGATTTCGCCATCCTGGAGGGCGTGGACGATGGCGGCGAGCGGGCCGATCGCGTTGGCCACGTCGTTTGCGCCATGAGCAAAGGAGAGGAGGGCGGCGGAGAAGATCAGCGGCCAGACGAAGAGCTCGCGCAGGGACTGGTTGCGGTTCTCCATGCCTTCTGACTGGCGCCGGATCAGGGGGTGGGTGAGGGCCCAGGCCAGCAGCGCAATGCCAAGGCCGATCAGAAGGGAATGGGGCAGGGAAATCTTGACGAGCTTGCTGACGCCCTTGAGCGCCATATAGGTGCCAAAGGCGCCGGCCATGACGGCGATCAGCACGGGTACCCAGCGGCGGGCGGCGGAGATCTTGTCTTCCCGGTAGATGATGGCGATCTTGATGAAGGCGAGCACGCCGGCCGCAATGATGCCGCCCATGACGGGGGAGATGACCCAGGAGGCGGCAATGCCCGCCATCACCGGCCAGCTGACCGCGCCGAAGCCGGCCGCCGCGATACCGGCGCCCATGACGCCGCCGACGATGGAGTGGGTGGTGGAGACGGGCGCGTTGAGGATGGTGGCGAGGTTGATCCAGAGGGCGGCGGAAATCAGCGCGGCCATCATCAGCCAGACGAAGGTTTCGGTGTTGGCGACATTGGTGGGGTCGATGATGCCGCGCGAGATTGTGGAGACGACATCGCCGCCTGCCAGCAGGGCGCCGGCGCTCTCGCAGATGGCGGCCATGATGATGGCGCCGGTCATGGTGAGCGCCTTGGAGCCGACGGCCGGGCCGACATTGTTGGCCACATCATTGGCGCCGATGTTGAGGGCCATGTAGCCGCCGATGGCCGCGGCCGCAACGATCAGCAGTCCATTGCTCTGGTTGCCGAACATGGCTGTGCCGATAACGACAATCACGGCGAGAAACAGGAAGCTGAGGCCGGGGCCGACGACGGCGCGCGCGGTCGAGGCGACGGCGGCTTCGGCCTTGCCGATCTTGGCAAGGTCTTTGTCGAGCGTCGCTTTGACGATCGTTGGTTCCCTGCCGTCCATCATGAAGCCCCCGCTTTAGGCGATGTGCCGCGCATCAGCCGCATGCGCCTGAACTTTTCAAGCTGCGGGCCCCAAGATTCCGGTCTGAAGCTGCAGATGTCACGCGGCTGTCACAAAACCTCCCCGGAGCGTTCAGCAAAGATTTCGTTCAAATTCAAACGACCGGTGAAACCGTAACTCCATGCGTCTGTGTCAGAACGGGGCGTAACGAAACGGCACGGGACGCCCGGAGGAGGCAGCCTGGCCGCAACCGGACTATGATGAGGGTAGACCCATGGCCAAGACGATCCTGGTGGTCGATGATGATCCGACACAGCGCCGCCTGCTTCAGGCCGCGGTGGAGAAGGCCGGCTTTGCCTGCCGCACCGCGCCCGATGGCGAGAGTGGCCTGCAGATGGCTTCTGACGCGCGCGAAGGCGTGGATGTCGTGCTGCTGGACCTGACGATGCCGGGTCTCTCGGGCATGGAGACCCTGGAGCGGCTAAATACCAAGCGCCCCGACCTGCCGGTGATCATGCTGACCGCGACAAGCGGCATCGACACGATCGTGCAGACGATGCGGCGCGGGGCGGTGGACTTCATCGTAAAGCCCGCCAATCCCGAGCGCGTGGTTGTCTCGATCCGCAACGCGCTGAAGATGCAGAGCCTGACGGGCGAGGTGAAGCGCCTTTCGCGCAAGGCCGAAGGCGGCATGAAGTTCGAGGACATGATTGCCTCGGCCCCGGCGATGCGCAGCGTGATCCGCATGGCAGAGCGCGGGGCTGCATCGGACATTCCGGTGCTGATCCTGGGCGAAAGCGGTGTGGGTAAGGAAGTTGTGGCGCGCTGCATCCAGGGCGCCAGCGCGCGGGCGGGCAAGCCGTTCGTGACGGTCAACTGCGGGGCGATCCCGGAGAACCTCGTGGAGTCGATCCTCTTCGGCCATGAGAAGGGCGCGTTTACCGGCGCCGTGACCAAATCACCCGGCAAGTTTGTCGAGGCCGATGGCGGCACGCTGTTCCTGGATGAGGTGGGCGAGCTTCCCCTCGACGCGCAGGTGAAACTGCTCCGTGCCCTGCAGGAAGGCGAGGTTGATGCCGTTGGCTCGCGCCGCCCGACCAGGGTGGACGTGCGCATCATCTCTGCGACGAACCGCGACCTGGCTGGCCAGGTGAAGGCGGGGACGTTCCGCGAAGACCTGTTCTACCGCCTCAACGTGTTTCCCATCGACATGCCGTCGCTGCGCGAACGCCGCGAAGACATTCCGGCCCTGGTCGATCATTTCATTGCACGGTTCAATGCCAGCGAAGGCACGAAAGTGACCGGCGCCGGCAAGGACACGCTGCAGATGCTGTACGCACATGACTGGCCGGGCAACGTCCGCCAGCTGGAGAACGCCGTGTTCCGCGCGGTTGTGCTGTGTGATGGGGATGAGCTGCGCCCGCAGGATTTCCCGCAGATTTCCGGCCTGATGGCGGATGTCATGATGATGCCAGCCATGCCGTCGGCGCGGGAAGAGACGCCCCCGGTTCCGGCCAATGACGTGCAGGCCGGTCTTTCCGGCGACGCGCCGGTCGCGATAAAGGATGAGGACGGGGAAATCCGCAGCCTGCAGGACATCGAACGCGACCTTCTTCAGTATGCGATCGAATTCTATGACGGCCATATGAGCGAAGTCTCGCGCCGTCTCGGCATTGGCCGCTCAACGCTTTACCGCAAGGTGCGTGAATACGACCTGGAAGTACGCGGCGACCGCGAGACGGGCTGATCTCTTCGGTGAAACACGATCAAAAAGCTCCGGACGAGGTCCGGAGTTTTTTTATGTCTTCAGTCCCGGGATACTGGCTGGATGGGCTGGCGGGTTGCCCGCCAGGTCAGGGCGATTCCGGCGAGGGTGACGATCACCATCAGCCAGTAGAGCTTTGTCTGGGCGTCGATACCGCCCGGCGCGAGGGCGTCATAGGCGATGCCGGCGGCAAGGCCGGTGACGGCCATCGCGGGGCCGAAGATCAGCGCGCCATTGGCCGAATAGGCCAGTGACAGCTTGTCATCGGGCAGGGCGGCCTGAAGGAAACGCATCGTTGCGATATGCGTCATGGCAAAGCTCGCCGCATGCAGGGTCTGGAAGACATAGACCGCCTCCACCGGCAGGACGAAACCCGCCGCTGTCCAGCGGATCAGCGCGCCGATCCCGCCGAGCCAGAGCAGGGCGTAATAGTTCATGTCCTTCAGGAGCTTGCGCGAGAGGAGCAGAAGGAGGATTTCGGCCGCCACGCCAATCGCCCAGAGCGCGCCGATATGGCCGCCATCAATGCCCTGCGCGATCCAGATATTGGACGCGAACGCATAGTAGGCCCCGTGGCTCGACTGGATGAGGGCGGCGGCGAGCAGGTACACGAAGACGCCCGGCATCCGGTAGAGGGTGAAGGAGTCGGTGAAGGTCGAGATCAGCGGGCGGCGCGCCACGGCGGCGCGCGCGCCCTGCTTGGTGAAGAGCGGCGCAAGGGCGGCGATGCCTGAGGCCGCGATCAGAAAGTAAAGGACCCAGTCCGGACCGAGCGCGCCGAGGATGGCCCCGCCGCCGAGATTGGCCGCAACGAAGGCGGCCGAGGCGATGGCGCGGCCTTCGCCATAGTCGGGGCGGCCATTGCGCGTGCCGAAGACGAGGACGGCCTCGAACAGCGGTCCGGCGAGGTTCAAGGCGCTGTAGACGAGCACGCAGAGGAGGAAAGCGGCAGCGCGCGGAGCGTCGGGAACGAGCAGGGCGTAGCCGGCAAGGGCAACGACCATCACCGAGGCGAGCGTGCCGCGCAGCCCGTGATCCTGCGCGATGCCGGCTGTCAGGGGGCCGGCGAAGATCCGGATGAGAATGGCGAGCGTGCTGGCCCCGGCGATCTCGGCGCCCGACATTCCGGCGGCGCGCTCCATCCAGACAGGGAGGTAGGGAAGGTTTGCGCCAAGCACGAGGTTGACTGCGCCGGCCGCAAGCGCGGCGCGCCAGGATGCGCTCAGGCCCATGCGGCCCTGCTGCCGACGCTTGCTGCATGCCCCGTCATGCCTGTTTCAGATCCTTATCCGCTGCCCCCGAGACCGGCGTGATACTCTGCTTGGCGGGCAGGCGGTAGGGGCCTATCGGGAAGACTTTTCAGGATAGGGGCGCAGCGCCGGTTTGGCGGCGGAGCTGCTCGCGGACAAGCTCACCGAGCTTGCGGGCTTCGGCCTCGCGCGGGCTGCCGGATTTCCAGGCGATGCCGACCTGCCGGCCGATGATCGGGCTCACGAAGGAGCGCACCGCGACATCCGGGCCGAGGGTGAGGCCATTGTCGGCGGCGAGTTTCGGGATCAGTGATACGCCGAGCCCGCCGGCTACCATGTTGACCAGCGTGCCCAGCGAGGTGGCCGCGACCTGTTCGCGCCCGCCGCCAGGCTTGATCCGGCAGGCAGCCACGGCATGGTCGCGCAGGCAGTGGCCATCTTCCAGAAGGAGCAGGTCGACGCCCTGAAGGTCTTCCGGGGAGAGCCCGTTCTTGCGGGTGAGCGGGTGGCTTACCGGAGCGGCGAGCAGGAACTCGTCGTCGAACAGCGTCATCACCTCGATGCCCGGCGCTTCCCAGGGCAGGGCGATGAAGGCCGCGTCCAGCGTGCGGGCGCGCAGCTGGTCGATCAGGCGCTGGGTTCGGTCTTCGGTGAGGTAGAGTTTCACATCCGGATATGTGCGGGTGAGCTGGCTGACGATCTGGGGCAGCACGAAGGGCGCGATGGTCGGAATGGCGCCGAGATGAAAGGGTCCGGAGAAGAGTGCGCCTGCGCTCGGCACGGCCTGGACCAGGGCATGGGCGTCGGCCAGCAAGGCTGAGGCGCGCGCGACGGCGATTTCCCCGGCATGCGTCAATGTTGCGCCGCGCGATTCCCGCTCGGCGAGCGAAACCCCGAACAGATCTTCAAGTTCCTTGATGCCCGCCGAAAGGGTGGGCTGGGTGACGTGACATGCCTCGGCCGCACGGGAAAAAGAGCCGGTTTCGCCCAGTGCTACGAGGAATTGAAGCTGGCGGAGGGTCGGAAGTATCATAGACATAATCTATATCATAAATCGCAATTATCAATTTTCTTTATCGGGTGCGCCCACCCTCCCGAAGGGGCCCGCAGTCACCGAAGCGGGTGATCAAGCCTCTTTCGGGGAGGCCTCCCAGGCTTGGCATCGGCCAGAAACTGCCTGACTTCCAGATCACCGGCGTGAAACCGACATTCATGCAGCGCGAACACATAGGGCGAATGCGCTTTCGCGCCGCTGACCGAGGACAGCTTCCCCGACCTCTGGAAGGTCATCTTCTTCTATCCGAAGGACGTCACCTTCGTCTGCCCGGCAGAGATTGCCGAATTTGCGCGCCTTGCGCCTGAGTTTGCCGACACCAAAGGTTCGCTGACTGACGGCCCCGGCGCGGGTGAAGAAGGCGCCGGCCTCGCCTGTCATGCGATCTGCATCGTCGATCCGCACGCTGTCATCGGGCGTCTGCGTGACCAAGCTCAACTTTGGCCCTCACCCGCGAGGCCCTGCGCGAGCCGGTGGCTGAGGCGGCGCGGGCGGCCGAGCCGGCCTGTCACCGGGGGTCAGCAGCATTTCACGCAAGCCCACGGGCCGTTATGGCCCGGGGGTCTCTTGCTTTTGGGAAATGCGCCCAAATCACCTCTCCGGCATGTAATAATGGTAAGGAAAGCGGCAAAATCAGCGATCCAGCATCTCTGGCGTGCAAACGATGCGGCATCGCAACACTGCGCGCCAGAGCCCGGTTTCTTATGAGGATTTGGCGCATTTCCCATCCCCGCCCATAGAGGGCAGACAGGGCGTTCCGTAGCTGGTCGTGGTTTGTTCTGGAATTAGTCCAATGTGGAAATTCCGATTCGCTATCGCTGCCCATTGAGGCCCATGCGTGCCCATGATACTCCAAATTTACACATGGTTTACCCATGGCGGGGTTTAGGCAGATAAGATTGGGCTAGGCGGGTGTTTGTTTCCACCTATGAGGGCGCTATTGACGCAAAAGGCAGGGTTTCGATCCCCGCGCCTTTCCGCGCCGCTTTGGGCGGATCCAGCCGCGTGTTCGTCTGGCAGGCCCCCGATGGGTCGGGCGCGCTGGAAGGCGGGGGCGAGGAGCTGATGGAGCTCTACCGCGAGACGCTTGCCGAGCTGCCGCTACAGTCGCCGATCCGGGAAGCTATCGTGACCTGCATCATCGCCGCCTCGGCGGACCTGAAGATAGACGATACGGGGCGCGTAAAACTGCCCGAAGAGCTCTGCGAGGCGGCCGAGCTGAGCGGCAAGATCAGGTTCTCCGGCCAGCTCGACAGTTTCCGTATCTGGAATCCCGAGCGGTTCAACCTGCATCAGGCCCGGATGCGCTCCATCGTCAACGCGCCGGAAACGCTCGATGCGTTTGCCGCCGCTTACAACAAGGTGCGCCAGCGCCGCGCAGCCGTTGGCCGGGCCGGGGAGGCTGGGTGATGTCGACACGCACAACGCCGCGCGGCCCGGCTGATCCGGGTCATCTGCCGGTGATGCTCACCGAAGTGCTCACCGCGCTCGCGCCGGCGGACGGCGAGGTCATCATCGACGGCACCTTCGGCGGGGGCGGCTACACGACCGCGATCCTCAAGGCGGCAAACTGCGCCGTGCTCGGCATTGACCGCGACCTTGATGCGATTGTCCGGGCCGAGAAGATGGCGCAGGCCAATCCGCGTCTCGTGCCGCTGCTCGGCTGTTTCGGCGATCTCGACATCCTGGCCGAGCAGGCCGGGCATGAATCGGTTGACGGCGTGGTGCTCGATATCGGCGTCTCCAGCTTTCAGATCGATCAGGCTGAGCGCGGCTTCTCCTTCATGAAGGATGGCCCGCTGGATATGCGAATGGGCGGGAGTGGTCCGTCTGCGGCCGATGTCGTCAACAGGATGAGCGAAAAGGGCCTGGCGGATGTCATCTTCCGTCTGGGCGAAGAGAAGAATTCCCGGCGGATTGCCCGCATACTGGTACAGCGCCGCGCCCAGGCGCCGTTCGAGACGACGGCAGACCTCGCCGCTGTGGTCGAAGAGGCCGTGGGCGGGCGGCGCGGGGCGCGGTCGCATCCGGCAACGCTGACTTTCCAGGCGATCCGCATGTATGTGAATGACGAGCTGGGCGAGCTGGCGCGCGGCCTGCGGGCTGCCGAGCGCATCCTCAAGCCTGGCGGGCGGCTGGTGGTCGTCACCTTCCACTCGCTGGAGGACCGTCTCGTCAAGCAATGGTTGCGCGAACGGGCCGGCGCGGTGCCGGGCGGTTCGCGACACATGCCGCTGATGTCAAAGGGGCCGAAACCAGCCTTTGAACTGCAGGAAAACAAGGCGGTGCAGCCTTCTGAAAAGGAAGTGGAAACCAATCCACGCGCACGGTCTGCAAAGTTGCGGGCGGCGATCCGCACCAATGCGGACGCGGCCCTGGATGAGGCGAGCGACGGTATGAACTTGCCGCCGCTCGCGGAACTGGAGAAGTCGCGATGAGCCGCAAGGTATTTTTCTTTGGTCTTCTGGTTGCCGGGTTGCTGATCTTCAGCCTCTACCGGGCAAAGTATGGCGCCAAGGACACCGCCGCCGAACTGATGGCAATCGAGGCCCAGATCCAACAGGTCCAGCAGGAAAAGGCCCTGCTGGAGACAGAGCTGGCGCATATGAGCCGGCGCGACTGGATCGAGGAATATGCCCGCAAGGAGCTGGGTATGGCCCCGCCCAAGCCGGGCCAGATGGCCAATGAAGGCGACCTCGACGAAATGGTCGGCCTGCCGGTGACGACGCTGCAGGCCCTCTCGGTTGCAGATGGCGGCGCAGAGGAAGCGGCAGATGCAGAGGCTGGCGAAGCCGCCCTGGAGGCCCCCAGATGAGCGAGGCGTCCCGGGATCGCACGCGGCTCGTCGGGCTGGCCATCGGCCTGCTCTTCGTGCTGATGGCGGGCCGGGGCGGATTCCTCGCGCTGTCGGATGCGCCGTCCAATGCGGCCAGCCGTCCGCTCACCGCGTCGCTGGAAACGCGCGCTGACATTGTCGATCGCAATGGCGAGCTTCTGGCAACCTCGGTTGTTTCCTGGTCACTTTGGGCCAATCCGAGCCTGATCTGGGACGGCGCCGATGCGGCCCGGCAGATCACCGGCGTCCTGACCGATGTCAGCGAGGCCGATCTGGCGCAGCGTCTGTCGGACCCCGATCGCAAGTTTGTCTGGGTCAAGCGCGGCCTGACCCCCCGGCAGCGCGAGCAGGTGGTTGCGCTCGGCCTGGAAGGGCTCGACTTCCGCGAGGAAGCCCGCCGGGCCTATCCGCGCGGCGTTCTGGCCGGGCAGGTGCTGGGATATACGAATGTCGACGGGGAAGGCATTGCGGGCATTGAACTGGGGCAGGATCAGGCCCTGCAGGACGGGGCAGAGCCCGTTCGCCTGACGCTGGACATTGGCGCGCAGGCTGCCCTTGAGGCAGAGCTTGCCACCGCCGCGATGGATTACGACATGATCGGCGGAGCGGCGATCCTGATGGATACGCGCACCGGCGAAATCCGCGGCATGGCCAGCTGGCCGCCGTTTGACCCCAACCGGGCCAGTGATACGCCTGCGGACGATCCGGCGCGGACCAACCGGGCAGTTGGCGCGGTGTATGAGCTCGGCTCGATCTTCAAGCCGCTGACGATTGCTGCGGCGCTGGACGTGGGCGCCATCCAGGCAGACGACCGGTTCCAGATCGGCCAGCCCCTGCTGATCCAGGGGCGGCGGATTTCCGACACGCACTGGTTTGCACGGGAGGCCGATGTCTGGAAGATCCTGGCGGAAAGCTCCAATATCGGCACGGTGCAGGTAAACCTCGCGCTGGGGCCCGAGCGGCAGATGCAATTGCTGGAGACCGCTGGCCTGACGCGCCGCGCGCCGCTTTCCCTGCCAGGATCGGCTGCGCCGCTGTTGCCGGCGCGGCTCGACGAGGTGACGGCGGCGACCGTTTCCTATGGCCATGGCATATCGGTCTCGCCGCTGGCCTTCCTGCTGGCTTTTTCCGCCTTCGGGAATGATGGCCAGATCGTTCCGCCCGTGCTGGTGGCGGATGAGACGGCCGGCCTGCCGGCCCCGGTGCGCCTGTTTTCGGAGGAGACCGCACATCTGGTGACGCAGATGATGCGCCAGACCGTGCTGAGCGGAACCGCCCGGCGCGCCGATGTCGCCGGATACCGTGTTGCCGGCAAGACAGGCACCGCCGAGAAGCCGATCCCGGGCGGCTATGCCAAGGACCGCAATGTTTCGAGCTTTGCTGCTGTGTTTCCTGCAGACAGCCCCCAATATGCCCTGATTGTGACGCTGGATGAGCCCAAGGCCATCGAGGACGGAACCATGACCGCCGCTGTCAACGCTGCTCCGGTTGCCGGGCGCATCATTGAGCGCGTGGCGCCGCTCCTCGAGGTCGATCCCCGATTTGAGGATGTGCGGCCTGCCTCTTCAGCGCCTCAGGACCTCTCCCAGAACAGGAGTGAACTTTGAAACTCTCCGACCTTTTCCCGCTCGCCGAGAATGGCGAGACCGAGATCCTCGGAATGACGGCCGACAGCCGGAAGGTGCAGCCTGGCTGGCTGTTTGCTGCCCTCAAGGGCAGCGTGCATGACGGGGGCAAATTCGTGCCCCAGGCCATACAGCAGGGCGCCGCGGCAATTCTTACTGACGCGGCTGCGGGGGGTATTTCGGTTCCGCAGGTAATTGCCGATGAGCCGCGCCGCGCGCTGGCGCTGGCAGCCAAGCGCTTCTATGGAGTCCAGCCCGAATGCGTGGTCGCCGTGACCGGCACGAACGGCAAATCCTCAACGGTCGATTTTGCCCGCCAGATCTGGAGCCGGGCGGGGATCAAGGCCGCCTCGATGGGCACGCTCGGCGCGATCGGTCCGGGCGGAAAGGTGGATATCGGCCACACGACACCCGACCCGGTGACGGTGAGCGAGACAATGAAGGCGCTGGCCGAGCAGGGCGTCACGCATTGCGCGATGGAGGCCTCCAGCCATGGCCTCGAGCAGCACCGGCTGGACGGGGTGGACCTTTCCGCCGTTGCCTTCCTCAACCTCACCCAGGACCATCTCGATTACCATCCGACGATGGAAGCCTATCTGGACGCCAAGCTGCGCCTCTTGCGTGATCTGGCGCCCAGGGGCGTTCCGGCCATCGTGAATGCCGACAGCGACCATCGCGACGTGGTCGAGGAGACCGCACGCAAGGCAGGTCTGCAGGTTGTCTCGTTCGGCTGGCGCGGGGAGGATCTCTGGATCGACGAGCTGATGCCGAAGGCGACGGGCCAGACGCTGTTCCTCTATTGGAAAGATGTGGAGCAGAAACCCATCGAGCTGCCGCTGATCGGCGAGTTCCAGACGCTCAACGCACTGGCGGCCGCCGCGCTCTGCCTGTCACTCGGCATGACGTTTCCGGCGGTGGCTGAGGGGCTTGCCCATCTCAAGCCGGTCAAAGGGCGGCTGGAATTTGTCGGCAAGACCGAGACCGGCGCGGGCGTGTTCGTGGACTATGCCCACACGCCGGACGGTCTTGACGTTCTGCTGCGTGCGGTCCGTCCGCATACGGCAGGGAGGCTGAAGGTGATCTTCGGCTGTGGCGGCGACCGGGACGCAAAGAAGCGCCCGATCATGGGCGAGATCGCCAGCCGCCAGGCCGATGATGTGATCATCACCGATGACAACCCGCGTTCGGAAGATCCGGCGAAAATCCGTGCCTCAATCCTTGGCGGCGCCAGGGGCGCGCATGAGATCGGCGACCGGGCTGAAGCGATCCATACGGTCATCCGCGAGCTGAAGAAGGGCGACACAGTTGTTATCGCCGGCAAGGGTCATGAAACCGGCCAGATCATCGGGTCGCAGGTGCTGCCTTTCTCCGATCAGGATGAGGCGCTCGCCGCTCTGAAAGGACTTTTGCGATGACGCGTCCGCTCTGGACTTCCAGCGACATTGCCCTTGCCACCGGCGGCGAGGCAACCGCGCCCTTCGAGGTGACCGGGTCGATCTCGATCGACACCCGCACCCTGCAGAAGGGGGACCTCTTCGTGGCGCTGAAGGACCAGCGCGATGGGCATGAATTTGTCGAGGCCGCATTCAAGGCGGGCGCGGCCGGCGCGCTCGTTTCCCGGCCGGTTCCCGGCGGCCCGCTGGTGCAGGTCGATGATGTGCTCGACGCGCTGACCCAAATGGGCATTGCTGCGCGGGTGCGCTGCGGCGCCCACCGCACGGCAGTCACGGGGTCTGCGGGCAAGACGTCGGTGAAGGAAATGCTGGCGCAGATCTACCGCGCCTTCGGTCCTGCCCACTGGAACGTCAAGAGCTTCAACAATCACTGGGGCGTGCCGCTGACGCTGGCCCGGATGCCGGAAGAGACACAGCGCGCGATCTTCGAGATCGGCATGAGCACGCCGGGCGAGATTGCCCCGCGCAGCCAGATGGTTCGCCCGCATACCGGCATCGTTACCTGTATTGCCGCTGCCCACCTTCAGGGGCTCGGCTCGGTTGAAGGTATCGCCGAGGAAAAGTCCGGCATCTTCGCCGGCCTGGAAGCGGGCGGCACGATCATTCTGCCGGCGGATGATGTGTTCCTTGACTATCTTTCCGCGCGTGCGCGGAGCTTTTGCCCGACGGGCAGCGTCGAGACGTTTGGCACATCAGATGAGGCAACCGCGCGGATTGCAGCCTATGAAACCGATGGCCGCACCAGCGAGGTAGTGGTCGATATCGTCGGCCAGCGCGCGCGCGTGACGCTCAACGCCGTCGGCGCCCACTGGGCGCAGAATGTGGCCGCTTCGCTGCTGGCCGCCAGCCAGGCTGGACTGTCGCTGAAAGACTGCGCCGAGGCCCTTTCAGGCTATGCGCCGCCGCCGGGGCGGGGCACTTCCGAAACGCTGGTTTTGCCCGATATCGGCGAAATCACGCTGATCGACGACGCCTACAATGCCAACCCCGCCAGCATGCGTGCCGCGCTCAAGGCGCTCGCGCAGCGCAGCGGAGCCCGCCGCCTGGTGGCGCTCGGCGACATGCGCGAAATCGGCGACACGTCCGCTGCGGAACACCGCGCGCTGGCGGCCCCAGTGGCTGAAGCAGGTGTCGATGGGATCTTTCTGGTTGGTGCCGAAATGCAACACCTTTCGCAGGCGCTTCCGCGGGATCTGCAGCAGATATCTGCTCCGACAGCGGATGAGTTGTGGAATCAGCTGCAAAAAGCACTCCGCGCTGGGGATGTTCTCTTGATCAAAGGATCGAATGCGTCCGGGATGGGCAAGTTAGCGGACCGGCTGCGCCAATGGAGCGTGCCGGCCGGATCGGGCAAGATGGATGGCGGTCCAGAAGGGGCTGCGAGGGTAAACTGATGCTATACGAACTGCTGGCCGCAGACAGCGGCCTGTTCAACCTGCTGAACTACATCACCTTCCGCACAGGTGCGGCGGTGGTCACCGCATTTCTGGTGACCGTGCTGTTTGGCGATGTGCTGATCAACTTCCTGCGCGCCCGCCAGGGCAAGGGCCAGCCGATCCGCGACCTGTCGCTTCAGGCTCAGCTCTCCAAGCAGGGCACGCCCACGATGGGCGGCTTTCTCATCTGGCTCGGCCTCATTGTTGGCGTGGTGCTCTGGGGCAACCTGCAGAACCCCTACGTCTGGGTCACGCTGTTCGTCACTTTCTCCTATGCGGTCCTCGGCTTCCTCGATGACTATGCCAAGGTCACCAAGCAGACGACCGATGGCGTGTCGGCCGGTTTGCGCCTGATAGCCGGGTTTGGTATCGCCGCGCTCGCCTGCGCCCTGATCATGGGCCTGCACGGCGCCCACACCCCGGCTGGTCACGCCGAATGGGGCCCGTTCAATCCGCTGGCCGAATGGATTGCCGGCTTTGCCCCGCAGACGTCTGTGAGCCCGGCCGATCCGGACTTCTCTGGCGGCGTGGCGGTTCCCTTCGTCAATAACTACTTCCTGCCGCTCGGCGGGTTCTTCATCCTCTTCGGCATGATCGTCATCGTCGGCGCGGCCAATGCGGTGAACTTCACCGACGGCCTCGATGGCCTTGCCATCGTTCCGGTTACTTTTGCGGCCGCCGCCTATGCGATGATTGCCTATCTGACGGGCAACTTCGTCTTCGCATCCTATCTCGGCATCCAGTTTGCGCCGGGGGCGGGGGAGCTTGCCGTGCTGCTCGGCGCGCTGATCGGCTCGGGCATGGGCTTCCTCTGGTACAATGCCTATCCCGCGAAGGTCTTCATGGGCGACACCGGATCGCTCGGCCTTGGCGGCATGCTTGGTGTTGTCGCCGTGGCCACCAAGCACGAATTTGCGCTTGTCGTCATCGGCGGCCTGTTCGTCATCGAGGCGGTTTCGGTGCTCACCCAGATCGGCTGGTTCAAGATCACCAAGCGTCTCACGGGCGAGGGCAAACGCATCTTCCTCATGGCGCCGCTTCACCACCATTTTCAGAAGCAGAACTGGCCCGAAACCCGGGTTGTCGTGCGCTTCTGGATTCTTTCCGTTCTGTTCGCCCTCGCGGGCCTCGCCACGCTGAAGCTGAGGTAACCCGCGCGCCATGATCCCCATTACCGAATACGCTGGAAAAGACGTTGCGGTGTACGGCCTCGGCCGCTCCGGTCTCAGCGCGGCCAAAGCCCTCAAGGCTGGCGGCGCGCGCGTCCATGCGTGGGATGATAATGAGGAAATGCGCGCCAGGGCCGAAGCCGCCGGCATCGCCCTCTCCGATATCAACAAGCGCGACTGGCAGACCTTTGCCGCTCTCGTCCTCTCGCCGGGCATCCCCTACAAGTTTCCCCAGCCTCATCGCCTTGTGCGCATGGCGGAGATGACCGGTGTTCCGGTGATCGGCGACATGGAGCTCTTCGCCCGCGCCGTGCAGGCGCTGCCCGAGCGCGCCCGGCCGAAGATCGTGGCGATCACGGGCACCAATGGCAAGTCGACCACGACGGCGCTGATCGGCCATATCCTGAAACAGGCGGGCCGCGATGCCCGCGTTGGCGGCAATATCGGCACCGGTGTGCTCGATCTCGCCGCGCTTCATTCCAATGCCATCTATGTGCTGGAGATGTCGTCCTACCAGCTTGATCTGGTCAAGAGCCTGCGCTGTGATGTGGCCGTCTTCATGAACCTTTCGCCTGACCATCTTGACCGTCATGGCGGCATGGATGGCTACCAGGCTGCGAAGATGCGCATCTTCCAGAACCAGACGGACAAGGACGTCGCGGTCATCGGGTTTGACGATGTCTATTCCCAGTCGATTGCCATCGGCCTGTCTGCCCGCGGCCCGCAGAAGGTGGTGCAGATTTCTTCCACCTATACCCTCGGCAAGGGCATCAGCGCCGTGGACGGACGGCTTTATGACAATCAGTCCGGGAAGGCCGAATTCGTCGGCAAGCTGGATGAATGTCCCGCCCTGGTCGGGCGCCACAACTACCAGAACGCCGCCGCCGCCTATGCCGCCTGCCGCGCGCTCGGGCTGGATCCGGCAACGATCATGGCGGGGCTGAAATCCTTTCCTGGCCTCGCCCACCGGATGGAAGCGGTCGGTGAGATCGACGGCATCCGCTTCATCAACGATTCCAAGGCAACCAACGCCCAGGCCGCCGAACAGGCGCTGCGTTCGTTCAGGAACATCTACTGGATTGCCGGGGGTGTTCCGAAAGCGGAGGGCATTGCCCCGCTGGCGTCGCTGTTTCCAAATGTCATCAAGGCCTATCTGATCGGCCAGGCAGAGGACGTCTTTGCCGCGACCCTGAACGGCAAGGTGCCCGCGCAGGTCTGCGGCGCGCTCGAGCGGGCCGTGGACGCGGCTTTCCGCGATGCCAAGGCCGCAGGAGAGCCGGGTGCCGTGATCCTGCTGTCGCCCGCCTGCGCCAGCCAGGACCAGTTCAAGGATTATGAGCATCGCGGGGATATCTTCCGCAGTCTTGTGCAGGACCGGCTGCCGGCAAGCCTCAAGGTGACTGCGTGAGCTATACGGCCAACGCCCCGCTTCTGCCGCGGTCCGATACATCCTGGTTTACCGAATGGCGCCGAACTCTGGACTGGGGCCTGGTCGCCGGCGCGGTGCTCCTGCTCTTCATCGGCCTGCTCATGTCTCTGGCCGCCGGGCCATCTGCCTCGGCGCGCATCGGCTATGACGACGCCTACCATTTCGTCTATCGGCAGGCGGCACTGGCTGCCATCGGGTTCACGATCATGATGGGCATGAGTTTCCTTGACCGGAAATGGGCCCGCCGCGCTGCCGCCCTGATCTTTTTCGTCAGCCTGGGGATGATGGTCGTGGTGCTCGGCATCGGGCATGAGGCCAAGGGCGCGCAGCGCTGGCTTCGCTTTTCGGGCTTTTCGTTCCAGCCCAGCGAAACGGTGAAGCCGGCCCTGATCCTGCTCTGCGGCTGGCTGCTGGCCCAGCGTGAGCTTTACCCAAAAGGCCCCTGGGCGCTGATCGCGTTCCTCTTCTATGCCGTCACGCTCGGGCTACTCCTGATGCAGCCCGATGTCGGCCAGTCGGCACTGCTGACCTTTGCCTTCGTCACGACGTTCTTCGTCAGCGGCATGCCCAAGCGCTGGGTGGCGATCTTTGCGGTTGGCGGCGGCGCCCTCGCCTTCCTGCTCTACCATCTGCTGCCTTATGTGAAGCGGCGGGTGGACCTGATCTTCAATCCGGAACCACTTGACAGCTATCAACTCGACAAGGCGGCCGAAGCGATCAGCCGGGGCGGCCTTTTCGGCGTCGGCCCGGGGGAGGGGCTGGTGAAGGCGCGCCTGCCTGACGCCCACACCGACTTCATCTTCGCTGTCATGGCCGAGGAGTTTGGTCTCGTCGCCATCGTGGTGCTGATGGCGATCTTCGCGATGATGGCCATCCGGGGGTTCCGGGCAGCCTCGCGGATTGAGGATGGCTATGCCCGCACCGCGGCGGCGGGCCTCTTCACCCTGTTCAGCCTCCAGGCTGCAATCAACATTGGCGTGAACCTGGCCGTTCTGCCGCCGACCGGCATGACGCTGCCTTTTGTTTCCTATGGTGGCACCTCTATGGTGGGTATGGGATTGACGCTCGGCCTCGCGCTTGCTCTCGTCCGGGGAGAAGGCACAAGGAGCCGTGGTCAGTATGGCTGACACCCCTGATACAAAACTCGTCATTATCGCGGCCGGCGGAACCGGCGGCCACATGTTCCCCGCACGCGCCTTCGCCGACGAAATGCGCGCGCGCGGCTGGAACACGGCGCTGATCTCCGATTCGCGCGGCCTGAAATACGCCGCCGACTTTCCCGCTGACTGGAAAGAAGAGATCGAGGCGGCCAGCCCCAACTTTCGCAAGCCCTGGACCGTTCCGGGCGCTGCCCTCAAGATCAATGCCGGGATCAGCCGCGCCCGCCGCCTGATGAAACAGCACCGGCCGGCGCTGGTCGCAGGCTTTGGCGGGTATCCGGCGTTTCCCGCGCTGGCAGCGGCGCGGCGGCTTGGCGTGCCGATCATCATCCATGAACAGAACGCGGTGCTCGGCCGGGTCAACCGGCAGTTTGCAAAGCATGCCAGGCTGGTTGCCAGCGGGTTCGAGCGGCTCGACCGCCTGCCGACCGGCTCGGCCCACATGCCGCTCGGCAATCCGGTTCGCACACCGGTGATCGCGGCGGGGAACATTCCTTTTCCGCCTACGGACGGAACGTTGAACATCTTCGTAACCGGCGGCAGCCAGGGCTCGCGCATCATCGGCGAAATCGTGCCTCTGGCAATCGCCAATCATGTCAGCCCGCCGCTGCGGGTGCGGCTCAAAGTGGTCCAGCAGGTGCGTGAGGAACAGTATGAGATTGTCTCGAGTATCTATCGCAATTCCGGGGTGGAATGCGAACTCTCCGCCTTCTTCAGCGACATGCCGGAACGCCTCGCCGCTGCCCATCTGGTGATCGCGCGCTCCGGCGCCGGAACGATGAGCGAGCTCGCCGCTGTCGGTCGCCCATCAATCCTCATCCCGCTCGGCATCGCCATGGACGACCATCAGGCCGCCAATGCCGAAGCGCTGACGGAGGTCGGCGCGGCCGACATGATCCTTGAAGCGAATGTCACCCCGAAACTTCTCGGTGAGCTGATTTCTGCGCGCCTGTCGGATACACAGGAGCTGAAAGCCCGAGCCGCTGCGGCGAAGTCTGCCGCCCGCGTGGACGCTGCCCAGCAACTGGCAGACATGGCCGAGAGGATCGCGGAACTATGATCCGCAGGTCGGCCTTCATTGCGCTCGCCTTTGGCGTGTTTCTCGTCATCTTCGAGATCGCCGGCAATTGGGGCAACTGGCGGCCCTGGCCCTTCTGGCTGGTCAGCTTCATTGCCTCCGGCGCGCTGATCCTCGGCGGCCTGCGCACGCTCAACCGGGGCTCCTCGCGCCTCCTGTCGGCCGCCTGGGGCGCTGCGGCCGGCATATTCTGGATGTCGTACTTCACCCATGTCGAGACCCTCGTTGAAGGCATTGATGTGGCCAAGGGCGAAGGGACGTTTACCCTCGTCACCGGGCTCTTGCTGGTGGTCGCCATTGCGGGCCTCTTCATGTCGCTTACACGGCGGACGATTTAGGAGTTCAGGGTTTTCAATGACAACGCCCACGCCCTTTCCTGTAGGACCCGCTCACATCGTCGGTATCGGCGGCATCGGCATGTCCGGCATTGCCGATGTCATGCTCACCATGGGTTATGAAGTTCAGGGGTCTGACGTTTCTGAAAGCGCCAATGTCGAGCGCCTGCGTGCGCGCGGCGTCAAGGTGTTCATCGGGCATGCGGCCGACAATGTCGCGGGCGCGGGCACGGTGATCATCTCAACTGCCATCCGGCGCGACAATCCCGAAGTTCAGGCTGCGCGCGCCGCCGGTATTCCGGTCGTCCGCCGGGCCAACATGCTGGCCGAGATCACACGCCTCAAATACACGGTCTGCGTTGCAGGCACACATGGCAAGACCACGACAACCTCTCTTGTGGCCTGTCTCCTGGACGGTGCCGGTATTGACCCGACCGTCATCAATGGCGGTATCATCCATGCGTATGGCTCAAACTACAAGGCGGGCGAGAGTGACTGGATGGTGGTGGAAAGCGACGAGAGCGACGGCACCTTCGCCAAGCTCCATCCGACCTGCGCCATTGTCACCAATATCGACGCCGAGCATATGGACCATTACGGCACCATGGACAGACTGCGCGAGGCATTCGACACATTTGTCGAAAATCTCCCTTTCTATGGCTTTGCAGTTCTGTGTACCGATCATCCCGAAGTGCAGGCGCTTGCTGCCCGCGTAACTGACCGGCGCCGCATCACCTATGGCTTCAACCTTCAGGCCGATATACGTGCCGTTAACCTGACGACTGATCTCAAGGGCGCGCATTTTGATGTCGAGATCCGCCGCAGCGCCAGCGAAGCGCCCCGGCGCATCGAGGGGCTCACTCTGCCCATGGCCGGGGAGCACAATGTCCAGAACTCGCTCGCGGCCATCACGGTTGCTCTCGAGCTGGGCGCGAGCGACGACCAGATCCGCGCCTCGCTGGCCAAGTTCGGCGGCGTGAAACGGCGCTTCACGGAAGTGGGCGAATGGCTGCCCGAAGCAGGCGGCGAGCCGGTCAAGATCATCGATGACTATGGCCACCACCCGGTCGAGATTGCGGCCGTGCTGAAAGCAGCCCGCGCCATGCAGGGGGGGCGCACGCTGATCGCCGTCTGCCAGCCGCACCGTTATTCCCGCCTGAGCGATCTCTTCGACGAATTCTCGCGCTGTTTTGACCAGGCCGATCACGTGCTCGTTGCGCCGGTCTATGAGGCGGGCGAGGCGCCCCTTCCCGGCATTACCCATGAAACCCTCGTCCGCTCCATCCTGCGCCACGGCCACCGCAATGCGCAGGCGCTCGCCTCGCTGGCCGATCTGCCCGCCGCCGTCAGGAAACTGGCCGGACCCGGCGCGATGGTGGTGTGCCTTGGCGCCGGCGACATCACCCGTCATGCCGGGGAGCTTCCGGGCAGGCTGAAGGGCTGACGCCGGGTCACGGATAAAACCGCCTTCCGCTTTGCATATTAGTCTCTAGTCTTGCCTCACAGACGCGCGGGCACACGCGCCAGGAGGATGCGAATGGCTCAAGCGATCGTGGATGCCGCGGGCGGCAACCCGTCCCATATACACAAAGGGGAGGGGGGCGCCCTCGGCAAGACAGGCTTTTCCTGGGCCTGGTTCGAGGCGGCGCGCAACCCGTATTACATCCTGATCGTCATCTATGTGTTCGCGCCCTATTTCGCGCGCGACATTGTCGGCGCCGACATTCTGGCCAGTGGCCGGCTGGAAGGCCTTACCCCGGAAGAAGCCCAGAAGGCTGCCGGGGCCGAAGGCCAGGCGATGGTCGCCAACCTGTCCAAGACGGCCGGTTACATTGCCGCCCTCACCGCACCTTTCCTTGGCGCCGCGTTTGACCGGGGCCTGCGCCGCAAGCCGCTGATCTTCTTCTGCCTGTCGCTGATTTCCCTGATCGGCATCTCGCTCTGGTGGGCCATTCCCGGGCCGGCGGGCCTCTCGACAGGCGGCGTCATGGCGCTCCTGATCATCGCCTATGTCTGCTACAGCTATAGCGAGGTGGCGCATAATTCGATGTTGCCCGACGCTGCCCGGCTGGATGCCTTGCCAGCCGTTTCCGGCCTCGGGCTCGCGCTCGGCAACGGCATGGCAACGCTGATGTTCATCGCCATCGTCTTCATGTTTGCCCTGCCGATTGCGCTGGCATGGCCCTTCGCCGAGCCGCTCTTCGGAATTGATCCGGCCCAGTACGAGCAGTACCGCATAGCCGGGCCGATCTGCGGGGTCTGGATGTTTGCGTCGATGATGCCTTTCTTCCTCCATGCGAAGGATACCGGCGTGCGCGGCACATCGCCCGTACGCGCCATCAGTGAGGGTGCCAGGGGGGTCATCCGCACCATCCGTCAGGCTGCCCAGCACCGCGAAGCCTTCAAATTCCTCATCGCCCGGACGATCTATGCCGATGGCATGTTCGCGCTGCTCACCATTGGCGCGGTTTATGTCAGCCTGTTTCTCGGCTGGGGCCTGATCGAGCTGACAATCTATGCCATCTGGGCCTCGGCCTGGGGCGTTGCCGGCGGTATTTTCGGCGGCTGGCTCGATCAGAAACTGGGGCCGAAAAACGCCCTTGTCGTCGAGATCGCCGCCATCGTGCTGATCCTCTTCCTTGGCCTGTCCATCACCCGCGACTCGGCCTTCTTCGGCCTGTTGCCGAATGTCAAAGTCTGGGACGCGCCGTTCTTCTCGGGCACGTCAGACCTGATCTATCTGGGGCAGGGCGCGCTCATTGCCGTCTTCGCCACCGCCAACATCTCGTCCAGCCGGTCGATGCTGATCCATGTCGCGCCCGCGCATATGCGGGGCGAGTTCTTCGGACTGTTTGCGATTGCCGGAACGGTCACGGTCTGGCTCGGGCCGCTGCTGATCGAGCAGTTCACCCGCTGGTCGGGCGACCAGCGGATCGGCATGTCGGCCATTGCGTTCCTGTTCCTTCTGGGCCTGGCCGTGCTGCTGACCGTGAAGTCAGACCCGCCGGCGAGGCGCGTAGCCTAGCTCGCCGGGCCGAAGGCGGGCGCGCCGCCGCCCCCATCCCGGATCCGCTCGATAGTTGAGACGCGGCGCGGGCGCAGATAGAAGGTGTCGCCCATCGTTATGTTGGTGTCGATGATCAGGCTGATGCCGCTGTCATAGTCATATTCGATTTCGGTCAGGATGACCGAACCGGGTGACGGGACGATGCCATCGGGCACAACGACCAGAGAGCCGGCAGCGCGAGCTGTCATTTCGTGCCCATCTGACCAGGCAACGCGCTTCTGGCCATCTCCATTGTCGACGATGGAGGAAATGCGCATGCGTGTTTCACTGGCCCGGTAGGGCTGCATCATCACGGCGGCGGCATTGTAGAGTTCGTGCATGTCGGCATCGGTGACCGAAGCGAGACGCGAGGTAAGGTCTCCCAGGCTTGCGGCCGTGGCGGTTACGCGGCGGTCGGCGCGCATCAGGAAGCTGAGCTCGATACAGCCGAAGAAGATCAGCACCAAAAGCGGGGCGATGAAGGCAAACTCGACCGCCGAGACGCCGTCCTCATTGCGCAGCAGGCTTTTCAGCCCCAGCTTCCGCGGCGCATTCTTCCGGCGCAGGCGGGCTTCGAAGTAGCGGTTGAGCATCATTAGTCTTCGCTCCCGAAAGGTTCGTTACGGAAAACGGCGTTGGACTGGAGAAGGTGCTTATGGCCGGCCATGTTGGCCAGCGGCGCGGTCAGGCCCGGCGTCAGCAGGTCCCATTCATAGAACACCCGCACAGCTACAATGTCGTTGGGGCCGCCGGGAGTGAACCCGAAGGTTTCATCATCGATCAGGCCAGCTGAGTCGAGCGGTGTGCCGGTTGGCGTGTTGGCAAAGCCGCTGATCGTCTGCACATCAATGTAAAGCTTGTTCTCGCAATCCATCATGCCCATCAGTTCGCTACAGACGATTTCCCGGAATTCCTGCGCCGTCAAACCAGCCTGCTGCACGGCGCCCGTGCGCAGGGGCCGCGTGGCGTCGGCCACGCCATGGTCAAGAATGGCCGCCATGATGAAGATGATGCACACTTCGAGCAGGCCGAAGATCAGGAAGAAGAAAGGCGCTGCAATCAGCGCGAATTCGACGGCAGCCACGCCGCGATTATCGGCAGCGTAACGTTCGAAACGCGCGCGCAGGCGCGCCGACAGACTATTTCGGATGCGGAGCATCATCAGACCATTCCCCCACTGGGATCAGGCTCGATGAGTAGCATGTTCCGGTTTGCGGGGGGTTCACCAGATCGATGCAATTTCATGCATCTGGCAGGCGAAAATCGTGCGCCTCAGTTGCCGCCGGTAAGGGTCTGTGCCTGCAGCTGCTGCTGGATGAGGTTCGAGAAATAGGCCGGATCATCACCAAGCGTCAGGGCCGAGCGGCAGACCGGCGCGCAGTCATAAGTCTGGTTCTGGCCGGCGCGGTTGACCGTCACAAGATTGGACGAGTTGGCAGTTACGACCACTTCGGCGCTATAGACCTCTTCACCGGCCTTGTTGAACACCATCAGGTTGGTGGTGCCATAGCTCTTGCCGGTCACGAAGATCAGTCGCTCATCATGCACGGCCACGTCAGCAATGTTCTTGTTGCCGATCACGATGCTGGATGCAGATCCCGCCAGGCGCAGAGGTACGGTCTTGGACGCTTCGACCGACAATTGCTGGGCTTGCGCAATGCTGGCGACAGCCAGGCTCATGATGGCAGCGAGAACAGGCTTCACAGGGATCATCATTGTGCGGAGGCTCCGGCGCGGGTTTTCCGGACCGTCGCTTATTTTAGTTTCCCATTTCCTAATTTGCAGCGCCCTGGCGACGGGCGGGGACGGGAAAACCCACCGATTCCAGGGCCTATATATAAGGAATCACGCGCGGGTAAGGGCCCGCTTTCCGGTGCGCCAACCGGTAAACAAGCCTTTGATTTCGCTTCATGAATTTTCTGATTGCGGAAACGAGATGTCAGGACTGCTGGTGTACAACCATACCTGTTCCGGGAATAAAAGTTTCAAGCCGGGACTTTCAAACGCATGATGGGAGTTTCCAATGTTTGCACGTTTTCTGAAAGATGAGTCGGGCGCAACCGCTATCGAGTACGGCCTGATCGCCGCTCTGATCGCTGTCGCCATCATCGGTGGTGTTTCTGCCCTTGGTACACAGACGGACGCTACGTTCGACTCTGTCACCACCGGCATGAAGAACGCGCCGTCTGAGTGATCGTAGGGCCTAAGGCCCGAATCGAGAGAGAGCCGCCGGTCTTCCGGCGGCTCTTTTCGTTTGTGCTGCGCGCAGGCGCTGCAAGGCTTCTTTCAGGCTTTTGAGCGAGGGTGGCGCTCGGTTTTCAGCATCCGGGAGAAACCAGATGGCCCTCATGGTCCTTTCCGCCCTGTTCCTCTGCCTTTGCGTGGCGGCGGCATCGTTTGACGTCAACCAGCTGCGCATTCCCAACTGGCTGAATCTGTCGATTGCCGCGCTCTTCCTTCCGGCCGCCGCCTTTTCCGGCCTGCCGCTCGAACTGCTCGGCGGACACCTCCTGGCAGGCGCCCTCGCTTTCGTGATCGGCTATGGCCTCTTCATGTTCGGCGTATTCGGGGGCGGGGACGCAAAGATGATCCCGGCCGTGATGCTGTGGATGGGCCCGGCGGCTGCGCTTACGTTCGTATACTATATGGCCCTGGTCGGCGGGGCCTGCGCCCTTGTCATCCTGCTCGTGCGCCGCACAATGCCGGCAGAAGTCATTCCCGGCTTCATGCGCAAGCCATTCGAGGACAAGGCGAACGTTCCTTATGGCGTCGCCATTGCGGCCGGCGCCCTGTTTGCCGGGGCCGGCTCCCCCCTGCTTGCCGGACTGTTTAACACCGCAGGCATTTCCGGTTAACGATCCTTTAGGCGGCGCGTGCAATTTTCCGAACAGTATGAACTGGCTGGCCGCGTAAATTTACCATTCACGCGGAATTCGGAGGGAGTGGCGCCAAATGTCGCCTATACGCATCATCATCCTGTTGCTGGCGCTTGTCGCGGCCGGCGGGGCAGCTCTACTGGTCAGCCGCATGAGCCAGCCGCAGATCGTGACGGAAACCGTCACCCGCGACAACACGATCATCGAGAAGGAACAGGTTTCCGAGATCAAGGTCCTCACCGCCAGGCGTGATTTCAACATTGGTGAACGGATCATGGCGGATGACCTGGAATGGTCTGTCTGGCCGGAAAAAGGCGTCGTGGAAGGACAATTTGTCGAAACCAAAGCGCCCGGAGCGATCGAGGAAGTTACTGGCGCGGTCGTCAAGATGCCGATCTACAAGCTCGAACCGGTCATGCCTCAGCGCATCGTCAAGCGCGGCGAGGCCGGCCTGTTGCCAGTCCTGATGGCAGCCGACATGCGCGCCATGTCAGTCGGGATCACCCCGGAATCGGCGTCCGGCGGGTTTATCCTGCCCAATGACCGGGTCGACCTCATCCTGACCTACGAACAAACGCCGACGCCCACCAATGGTCTCCAGTCATCGCGCACGGTCGCCCAGACGATCCTTCAGAATGTTCGTGTTCTGGCAATCGACCAGGCTTATGCGCCCGCGGCCGGCGAGACCGAAGAATCCAACCGTATCGGCCAGACCGCAACCCTTGAAGTCACGCCGGAAGAGGCCGAACTCGTGGCGCTCTCCCAGAACCGGGGAGAGTTGTCTCTGGCCCTGCGCCCGCTGGACGAGATGGCTGTCACCTCTCCGCGCAAACCGCGCCTGGAAATCAATGGCGGCGAAGACGAGGGCGGGGCGGTCACAATCATCCGCAACAGCGAGCCGACGCTTACGGCAATGGGGGGCAACTGACCATGCGCACGATAAAGGCGCTGACCTGCGCTGCAGTCTTTTCCCTTGTGCCGGCGAGCCTGGCTCTGGCGCAGACCGTGCCCAACGGCATGGGCACCAGCATCACCAAGCCGGGTGACCAGACGGTCTCCCGCCGGGTTACCCTCGGCGTCGACAAGTCGATGATCGTGGATCTTGAAGCTCCGGCGGCGGATGTCGTCATTTCCAACCCGGAGATTGCTGACGCAGTCGTGCAGACAGCCCAGCGGATCATTTTCCGCGGCATCAGGTTTGGCCAGACCAATGCGCTGATCTTTGACAGGGCAGGGCAGACCCTGCTCGACCTGAACATTTCGGTCGAGACAGATCTTGCCGCTCTTGAAGAGACGATCCTGCGCCATGTTCCCGATGCTCGCGTGAAGATCGAAAGCTTCAATGGCAGCATCATCCTCACGGGGATGGTCGACAATCTCTCACAGTCCGACCAGGTCAGCCGTCTCGTGAAGGCCTACTTCCCCGAAGCTTCCGGGGGCGGAACCCTGCAGATCGTCAATATGCTGAACGTCAGCGCAGCCGACCAGGTCCTTCTTGAAGTGCGCATCGTCGAGATGCAGCGCAGCGTAATCAAGCAGCTGGGCATCAACCTGTCTGGCACAACAAGCTTCGGCGAGCTCGCAAACCAGACGCTCCAGCAGGTGTTTCAGGGCGGCATGCCCCTGTTCTTTGACCCGGACACGGGGACCTACAACACAACGGGTCAGGGCACGGCGGTTGAAATGCTGCAGCCTGACAGCCCGTTCTCCAACACGGTCAGATCCAGCACATCCAACGGCTTCAATGTCCAGGGTCAGTCGCTCGGCGGCCTCTCGCTCCAGAGCGGTTATACAAACTATGATAATGGCCGGCTGCAGTCCTCCCTCGGCGGCGCCATTGATGCAATGGAGCGTATCGGTATCGTCCGGACGCTGGCAGAGCCCAACATGGTCGCGATGTCGGGCGAAAGCGCGAAATTTCTGGCTGGCGGTGAGTTCCCCGTCCCGGTCGGGCAGAACGACAACGGCCAGATCACCATCGAGTTCAAGCCCTATGGTGTGGGCCTTGCCTTTACGCCGGTTGTACTTTCGGAGGGCCGGATTTCCCTGAAGGTGTCGACCGAAGTGTCGGAGCTGACCTCACAGGGCGCTTTCCAGGGTGCTTCCCAGACGGTTACCAATGCCGACGGCAGCACGACCTTCTTCCAGGGTGTCACGCTTCCGGCGCTGTCGGTACGGCGAGCTGAGTCCGTGGTCGAGCTTCCCTCCGGTGGCTCAATGATGATGGCAGGCCTCATTTCGGTGAAGGACCGCCAGACGATCGACCAGCTGCCCGGCCTGAAGAAACTGCCGATCCTCGGATCGCTGTTCCAGTCCCGCGACTTCCTCTCGGAAGAAACCGAACTGGTGGTCATCGTCACACCCTATCTCGTCGGGCCGGCCGGCAAGGGACAAATGAAAACCCCTGCCGATGGCTATGCCAGCGCGTCCGACGCCAAGACCATTTTCTTCGGCAAGCTGAATGAAACCTATGGCCGCGATGGCGCCCCCATCAAGGCTGACGAATACCGTGCCCCCGTGGGCTTCATGGAAGAATAGGGCTAGACAGACATGACCCGTCATATCCGTTCGATCAAGGCACTCATTGCGCTCGGCGCGGGCGCAGCTGCGGTCTCCGCCTGCGCCAGCGTGGCACCCACCGCAGTGCCCGCCGCATATCTTGAAACCTCCCCGCTCGATCTCAACGCAATCGACGTGGAAAAGCGCACCGAGTTCCTCGAAGTGGCGATCGATGCCTATGCCAGCGAGCTCTCCAGCAGCGACCGGGCCCGCATCCAGGCCTTCGTCAGCGGTTATACCAAGCGCGGCCACGGCCCGCTTGTCCTGTCCCTTCCGCAAACCTCGTCCAACCCGCAACTCGCCGTCAGCGCGGTCGCCGAAGCGCGCGCCATCGCGTGGGACATGGGTGTCGAATATGACGAATTGTCAGGCGCAGCTCACGGCATGGGGTCGCCCGTCAGTGAACCGATGATCCTCGCCTATCAGAGCTATGAGGCCATCGCGCCTCATTGCCCGCCAAAATCGACAGTCGATTTCAGTAACATCGATTCCAACAACCAGCTGCCGACGCTCGGCTGCTCTGTGCGGACCAATCTGGCGGCGATGATCGTCGACCCGGGTGATCTCCTGGGCAACCGGCCGCTTGACGGCTCAGACATGGCGCGCCGCGAGGTCATCCTCGAGAAATTCCGCGCTGGCGAAACGACCGCGTCTGAACGCGCAGCACAAGAGTCCGGCTCTGTTTCATCAGCAGTGCAGTAAAGTGTAGGCAGGAGCCACGGGGAGCACGAAAAAGATGGGCAATGACAAACCGATGTTCGAAGACGACATCGACCCTGAGTTCGAGGATGTGTTCGGCGAAGAGTTGCCGTCCACGCCCATTGAAAAAGCCGCCGCAGCGATCTTCGGTGATGCGCCTGCATCTGCCGCTGCGCCGGTGCAACCGGTCGTCGAGTTTGCCGGACGCCCGGCAAATTACAACATGCCGGTATTCTCTTCCGGCGATGAGGGCGGAGACGCGCTGCTTCCGGCGATTTCCATCAAACTCTTCTATGAGCGCGAGGAAACCCGCCTCCTGATGGATCTCTGCGCCCAGGACCGCCGGATGGGCCGTGCTACCGTCGAGTGCCTGCCAGGGGGTATTCCGTCTGCGATCCATTATCTGCGGGGCAACCCGACGCCCAATCTGATCCTGATCGAGTCCGGATCAGTCGCCCAGCAGGTCATCGCGGAAGTCGATTCCCTGGCCGAGCATTGCGACGAGCATGTCAAAGTTCTCGTCATCGGCGCGGTCAACGATATCATGCTCTATCGCCAGCTGATGGCGCGCGGTGTTTCGGAATACCTTGTTCCGCCCTTCCAGCCGCTGCAGATTATCCGCGCGATCTCCAACCTTTTTTCCGATCCCGATGCGCCTTTTGTCGGCCGCCAGATATCCGTGGTCGGGGCAAAAGGCGGGGTAGGGGCGTCCACCATTGCCCACAATCTCGCCTGGTCGCTCGCCGAGAACATCAAGGTCAACACCACGCTGGTCGACCTTGACCTCTCCTTCGGCACAACCGCGCTCGACTTCAACCAGGAAACGCCCCAGACCATCGCCGATGCCCTGCTTGCGCCGGAGCGCGCCGATGACGCCGTCATCGAACGCCTCCTGGCCCGTGCAACCGAGCGCCTCTCGCTGTTCACCGCGCCCGCGCATATCAACCAGATCATCGACATTCCGGACGATTCCTACACGACCGTCATCCAGGGGGTGCGCCGGAACGTGCCGTTCATGGTGCTCGATCTGCCGCATGTCTGGAACCACTGGCTGCGCAACACGCTCATCCAGTCGGACGAGGTGATCGTGGTCTGCCAGCCAGACCTCGCGTCCCTGCGCAACGGCAAGAACCTTATCGACCAGCTCAAGGGCCACCGCGTCAACGACCATCCCCCGCGCCTCGTGCTCAACATGTGCGGTGTGCCCAAGCGTCCGGAAATTCCGGTCAAGGACTTTGCCGCGGCTATTGGTGTGGAGCCTGACATCATTGTGCCGTTCGATCCGGAGGTCTTCGGAACAGCGGCAAACAATGGCCAGATGGTTTCGGAAACCGGCCCGGCCTCAAAGCCGGCAATGGCGATTGACGACCTTGCTGCAGCCTTGAGCGGCCGCTCGATACAGAGGGCTGAGAAATCATTCCTCAAGAAACTGCTGGGTAAGTAGGACGATTAAGACGGCGGGATAGAACATGGCATTTGGCAAACGCTCGGGTACATCTTCCGATACGCTTCCGTCACCGGCACCATCGGCGGCGCCGAAGCCGGCGGCTGCGCCTCTGCCTGCCTCGGTTCCGCCCGCGGCAGCTGCCAGACCGCGCGCGCCCGAGCCGGCGCCGGCTGCCCCCAGCAAGCTGAAAGCGCCGGAGGTCAAGCCAGAGCCGGTCCGCAAGGTCAACCAGCACTCCGATCAGTATTACGGAACGAAGACCACAATCTTCAACGCGCTGATCGACACGATCGACCTCTCCCAGCTCGCCCAGCTCGACACCGAAAGCGCGCGAGAAGAGATCCGCGACATTGTCGTGGAAATCATCAGCATCAAGAATGTGGTCATGTCGATCTCGGAGCAGGAATACCTGCTCGACGACATCTGTAACGACGTGCTCGGCTATGGTCCGCTGGAGCCGCTGCTCGCCCGCGACGACATCGCCGACATCATGGTCAACGGCGCCGATACGACCTATATCGAAGTTAACGGCAAGATTGAACGGACCAATATCCGTTTCCGCGACAATGCGCAGCTGATGAACATCTGTCAGCGGATCGTGAGCCAGGTTGGCCGCCGTGTCGATGAAAGCTCTCCGATCTGTGACGCGCGTCTTCTGGACGGCTCACGTGTGAACGTCATCGCCCCGCCACTGGCCATCGATGGCCCCACACTTACCATTCGCAAGTTCAAGAAGGACAAGCTGAAGCTCAACGACCTGGTGCGGTTCGGGTCGATCAGCGAGTGCGGCGCCGAAATCCTGCGCATCATCGGCCACAGCCGCTGCAACGTGCTGATCTCCGGCGGTACGGGCTCGGGCAAGACGACGCTGCTCAACTGTCTCACCGGTTTTATCGAGCCCGGCGAGCGCGTCATCACCTGCGAAGACTCCGCCGAACTTCAGCTCCAGCAGCCCCATGTGGTCCGCCTCGAAACCCGCCCACCCAACATCGAAGGCTCGGGCGAGATCACGATGCGCGAGCTGGTCAAGAACTGTCTGCGTATGCGCCCGGAACGAATCATCGTCGGCGAGGTTCGCGGCCCCGAAGCGTTCGACCTTCTGCAGGCCATGAACACAGGCCATGATGGCTCGATGGGAACGCTTCACGCCAACAGCCCGCGCGAAGCCCTCAGCCGCGTGGAATCCATGATCACCATGGGCGGCTTCTCCCTGCCGGCCAAGACCATCCGGGAAATGATCGTCGGCTCCATTGATGTCGTCGTTCAGGCTTCGCGTCTGCGCGATGGCTCACGCCGCATCATGTGCATTACCGAAGTTCTCGGCCTGGAGGGCGACACGATCGTGCTTCAGGACATTCTCAAATACGAAATCGAAGGCGAAGACGATAACGGCAAGATTGTCGGCCGCCACCGCGGCATGGGCATCGGCCGCCCGCGCTTCTGGGAGCGCGCTTCTTATTATAATCTCGAGCGCGAACTCGCCGCGGCTCTTGATGAGCTCAATGGTGCCTGATGTCAGGTTCTCTGGTCCCCTACATTGTCGCTGCGGCTGCCTTCCTCGCCATCGCCGGTCTCGGCCTGGTGCTCACCGGCAGCAATGATGACGCCGCGCGCAAGCGCGCCAGGGCCATCGGTGCCGGCCGGGGAGGGGCCCCGGGCAAGGGCAACAAGGC
The DNA here is from genome assembly GCF_018402285.1 of Hyphomonas sp. GTDB lineage: Bacteria > Pseudomonadota > Alphaproteobacteria > Caulobacterales > Hyphomonadaceae > Hyphomonas. Next base: position 778,708 of record NZ_JAGYJH010000003.1, read on the forward strand.
CGTGGATGAAAATGTCCGTCGCCGCGCCAAGACACAGGAAATGCTCGAGGGCTTGCGCAAGCAGGACAAGGAGCGCCGCCGCAATGACCCCATGCGCAGTATCGGCTCCAAGCTGACGCAGGCGGGCCTTGAAATGCCCGTGCCGATGTTCTGGATGATTTCGGCCGTGTGCGGCGTTGTGTTTGCCGGCGTCGTTTACATTTCCGGTGCCGATGGCCTCGTCATCAACGGAATGAACCTGAAAAGCCGCCCGGTCCTCGTGGCGGCCGCCTTCTTTGGCGGAACGCTGGGTTTCCCCCAATTCGTGCTGAACTTCCTGATCAAGGGCCGCCACCAGAAGCTCGTCAACCAGTTTGCCGACGCGCTCGATATCATCGTGCGCGGTGTCCGCTCGGGCCTGCCGCTGAACGAATGTATCCGCGTCATCGCCAAGGAAAGCCCCGAGCCCCTGCGCAAGGAATTCATAACCTTTGCCGACAACCTCGCCATGGGCGCGGGCCTCGACCGCTCCCTGGGCGCCCTTTACAAGCGCTTGCCGCTGCAGGAGATCAACTTCTTCGCCATCGTGCTGATGATCCAGTCGAAGGCGGGCGGCAACCTTTCTGAAGCCCTGCACAACCTGTCAACGGTGATCCGCTCCCGGAAAATGATGCGCGAGAAAGTGAAGGCCCTGTCTTCCGAAGCCAAGGCCTCCGCGATGATCATCGGCTGCCTGCCGTTTGCCGTTGGCCTGATGGTCTTCCTCACGACGCCTGACTACATCATGGAGCTCTTCCGTACCGAGACAGGCCACGTCATCCTCGTGATGGCGGCCGGCATGATGGGAACTGGCATCACGGTCATGCGCAACATGATCAATTTCGATATGTAAGGCGGCGCGCGGCATGTATGAGTTCCTCGTCTCCTTCACAAAGCCCCAGACGCTGGCGGCCTATCTCGTTGCGGCGGCTGTCTTCGGCACCTTCCTGACGATCTTCCTGCCCTATCTGCAGGGCAACAAGCTGGAAACGCGCCTCAAGGCCGTCGCCAGCCAGCGCGAGAAGCTCCGCAAGCAAAGCCGCGCGGCCCTGGAAAAGAAGGGCCTGCGCCGCAAGGATGACAGCGTCGTCGGCTCGATCTCGTCGAAGCTAAACCTCGCCACCGCGCTGGAAGACCCCAACGTCGTCAAGCTGATGAACCAGGCGGGCCTGCGCGGTCCGGGGCCGATCTCGGCCTTCTATTTTGCCCGTATGGCGCTGCCTTTCCTCGGCTGCGGCCTGGTGTTCGTCTACATCTTCTTCGTGAACGATCACGGCCTCAGCACGTTCATGAAATATGGCTCGGTCCTCTTCGGCGCTGCCGCCGGCTTCTACGCGCCCAACCTCTATATTTCAAACCTCGCCCAGAAGCGCCAGAAATCCCTCATGCGCGCCTTCCCGGACGCGCTCGACATGCTGCTCATCTGCGTCGAGGCCGGCATGTCCATCGAGATGGGCTTCAACAAGGTCAGCCAGGAAATCGGCACTGCCTCGCCGGAGCTTGCCGAGGAATTCGGCATCACGGTCGCTGAACTTTCCTACCTGCCGGACCGGCGTCTGGCTTACGAAAACCTTGCCCTGCGCACCGGCCATGAAGGCGTCAAGGCCGTCTGTATGGCGCTCGGCCAGGCCGAACGCTACGGCACGCCGCTGGGCGACGCGCTTCGCATGATGGCCAAGGAAAACCGCGAGATGCGGATGTCGGAAGCCGAGAAAAAGGCAGCCTCCCTGCCGGCCAAGCTTACCGTGCCGATGATCCTTTTCTTCCTGCCTGTCCTGTTCCTGGTCGTGCTCGGCCCGGCTTACATCAAGTACAATCAGATGCAGAAAGAGAATGAGGCAGCCCCGCAGGTCACCTCGCTCACCCCGCCATCCGATCTCGCCTGAGGGCTTTCCCGGCGCGGTCATGGCGGCTAAACCGCTGCCATGACCGTATCTGATCTTGCCGGCGCCAGCCTCGCCCGTCTCGGCGTTCCCATGCCCGCTGCCAGCGGTGAGGTTGCCTGCCGCTCGCCTATCGATGGCTCCGTGCTCGGATATCTGCCCGCCGCCTCGGCCTCAGATTCTGACGTCGCCCTCGGGCGCGCTGCAGACGCCTTCCTCGCCTGGCGAACCGTGCCCGCGCCCCGCCGCGGCGAATTCGTGCGCCTCCTGGGCGAGGAACTTCGCGCCGCCAAGGACGATCTTGCCACGCTGGTAACGCTCGAAGCCGGCAAGATCGCTGCCGAAGCGGCCGGTGAAGTGCAGGAGATGATCGATATCTGCGACTTTGCCACCGGCCTCTCCCGCCAGCTTCACGGCCTCACCATCGCGTCGGAACGCCCCGGCCACCGCATGATGGAAACCTGGCATCCGGCGGGCATCACGGCTGTCATCTCGGCGTTCAACTTTCCTGTTGCCGTCTGGTCCTGGAATGCGGCGCTCGCGCTCGTCTGCGGCAATCCGGTGATCTGGAAGCCCTCGGAGAAGACCCCGCTCACCGCGCTCGCGGTCAGCGCCGTCGCCGCCCGCGCCGCGTCGCGGTTCGGCGATCTTCCTGAAGGCCTGCTCGCCTGCCTCATCGGCGGCAGTGAAACCGGCGCCCGCCTGGCGGCAGACCCCCGCATCGCGGTCTTCTCTGCCACCGGCTCGACCCGCATGGGCCGCGCGGTCGCCCCGGTCGTCGCCCAGCGTTTCGGCAAGATGATCCTGGAGCTTGGCGGCAACAATGCCGGCATCGTCACGCCCTCGGCAGACCTTGACCTGGCCCTGCGCGCCATCGCCTTTTCCGCCCTTGGAACGGCCGGCCAGCGTTGCACCACGATGCGCCGCCTCTTCGTCCATGACAGCGTGACGGGCGCGCTCGTCCCGCGCCTCAAAGCGGCGTTTTCCTCGGCTCGAGTTGGCGATCCGCGAGAGCAGGGCGTGCTCGTCGGCCCCCTCATCGACGGGGCAGCCGCCGATGCCATGGAAGAGGCCCTCGCCGAAGCGCGCGCCCTTGGCGCAGCCGTCACCGGCGGCGAGCGCCTGCCAGGCCCGGGCACCTATGTCCGCCCGGCGATCGCCGAAATGCCGCGCCAGACCGGCCCGATGCTGCGCGAAACCTTCGCGCCCATTCTGTATATTGTGCCTTACACGGATCTTTCCGGTGCCATCGCCCTCAACAATGAGGCTGGCGCAGGCCTCTCCTCCGCCATCTTCACCACCGATCTGCGCGAAGCAGAAACCTTCCTCTCGGCTTCGGGCTCCGATTGCGGCATCGCCAATGTCAATATCGGTACCTCCGGGGCTGAGATCGGCGGGGCCTTCGGCGGCGAGAAGGAAACCGGTGGCGGCCGCGAGTCCGGGTCAGACGCCTGGAAAGCCTATATGCGCCGGGCCACAAACACGGTGAACTATTCCCGCGCGCTGCCCCTCGCCCAGGGCATCCGGTTCGATCTGCCCGATTAACGCTTCAGGCGGATTATGGGTTCAGCGTGCCGCGCAGCTGGCGCTTCGTGCCGGGCGCAGCCGACGCAGACGTATCGGTCGTCCCGATCAGCGCGTCATAGCTGCGGGTGGGCTGAACCAGCCCGCGCAGCAGCGCCGCATTCTGCTCGGCCACCTTGTCGGGCGCGTTGCGCATGCTGATCTCCTGCATCTCGTCAAACCGCCCCTGCAGGCCGATCACGAGGGCAAGGTTTTCGGTCACCTTGCTGCCCGCGCCCGGTTGTTCGGCGGCGGCGCGCAGCTGCGCTTCGGCGCCGTCGAGGTCACCTGACAGCAGCAGGGAGAGGCCATAATTGGTCAGCGTCGTCACACGGGCAGGCTCGATCGCCAGCGCCCGCTGATAGCTCGCCTGCGCCTGCCGGTGCATTTCCATCTGGTCATACGCCGTGCCCAGCGCGGCCCAGCCATCGGCCCGGCCGGGGGCCGCGCGCGTCACCTGCTCGAAGCTCATCCGGGCTGCATCAAACTTGTTTTCCGACATCAGGATGCGCCCGTTGACCATCATCAGGTCGGGCTGGCCGGGATGAACCACCAGCGTCCGGGTCACCACGTCCATTGCCCGCTCCTGGCTGCCGATGGCGCGCAGCGCATCGATGAACTCCAGGGCCACCTCGATATTCTCGGCGTCCTTCTGGTATTCCTTGCCCCAGAAATTGGCCCGGGTCAGCGGATCGGCCCGGTTGGCGGCCGCGCGCTCCTCCGGGGAGGCGGGTTTCAGCGCCGCTTCAACCGCCTGCGACAGCTCCTTGTCCGCTGCGTTCTGTCCGGTCGAGGCGCAGGCGCTGGCAATTGCGGCCAGGGCAAGGGCAAGGCCGGATAAGGATTTTTTGCCACTGGACATCGGCAGGCTCCGTGTATGTATCCCTGAAAGTCAGGTTGACTTTGCCCTGCCGGGGTCAAGGTTCGGTTAACGCCAGAGCCTGCGCCATTAACGACCAGCAAGCCCCGAAAGGCCCGCAATGCATAACTCCTTCACCCTCGAAGCAACCGGCGCCGTCCAGGTCTGGCTCTACACCAGCAGCCAGTTTGGCGCGCTGGAGAACGATCCGTTCCCGAATGCACGGGCGGTGGCCGGGGCGCAAAGCTTCACTGGCGGGGCAGGGCAGACCGTGTTCGTTCCCGGGCCGGACGGCAGGACCGCTCATATTCTCCACGGCCTCGGGCCGGGCCGCGACGCCCTCCTCCTGGCCGCGCTTTCGGCCAAGCTGCCGGCCGGTGACTATGAAATTGCCGCCACCGGAGGCTACCCCTTCGCCAGCATCGCGGCCGGCTGGGCAGACGGGGCCTACCGTTTCGACGGCTACAAGACCGAAAAGCTCCCCCCGCCGCGCCTCGTCATCCCCGCGTCTGAGGATGCTGCCCGGTTCTCGCGGGAGGCCGAGGCGATCTGCGCCCTGCGCGACATGGTCAACACGCCCGCCGCCGACATGGGTCCTGAACAGATACACGCCCGCATGACCGCGCTGGGCGAGCGTCACGCTGCCCGCGTCGCGGCTGTGGTGGGCGACGCGCTGATCGAGGAAAACTACCCGATGGTCCACGCCGTCGGCCGCGCCGCCGTCAAGGCGCCGCGCTTCCTCCTGCTGGAATGGGGCGCGCCCGGCGCGCCGAAAGTCTCGATCTGCGGCAAAGGCATCACCTTTGATACCGGCGGCCTCAATATCAAGACCGGCGATGGCATGCGTATCATGAAGAAGGATATGGGCGGGGCCGCCCATGCCATCGCGCTCGCCCAGCTCGTGATGGAAGCGCGCCTGCCCGTCCATCTGCGCCTCTTCGTGTCAGCGGCCGAAAACGCCATCGCGGGCGACGCCTTCCGCCCCGGCGACATTCTGCAGAGCCGCAAGGGCCTCACCGTCGAGATCGACAATACAGACGCTGAAGGCCGCCTCGTGCTGGGGGACGCGCTCACCCGCGCCAGCGAGGACCAGCCAGACCTGCTGATCGACTTTGCCACCCTCACCGGCGCTGCCCGCGTCGCCCTCGGCCCGGACCTTGCCCCGCTCTATACAGATGATGAGCAGCTCGCCGCCGACATTCTCGCCGCGGCCGAAGAAACCGGCGACCCGGTCTGGCGCATGCCCCTCTGGGATCCCTATCTCGCCTATCTGCAAAGTCCCGTTGCTGACCTTGTAAACTCCGGCGGGGCCGGGATGGCCGGCTCGATCACGGCCGCAGTCTTCCTCAAACAGTTCGTCTCGGCAAGAAGCTGGGCGCATTTCGACATCTGGGCCTGGCGCAAGGCCAAATACGGCCGCCCCGATGGCGGCGCCGCCTGCGGCCTGCGCGCGGTCTACACCATGCTGGAAAAACGCTATCCGACAGGCTGAGGCCGCGCCGGTACAGACCGGATCGACCCCCTCTTTCGGCGCCCCGACGCCGCCACCTGGCTTGGATATTGCCAGTTAAGTCCGCCCGGATGGCCCCCGGGGCATCCTGGGCGCATCGCTTCTGTCACCTGGCAGGCGGCGAGGGGCCATCCCACCTCCCGGCAGCAGAGGCGGAGGGCGTGGCAAACCTCTTGCCCCTTCCTGAACGCTGCCAGGCACGCGGCGCTTTCCGCCGCCGGCTGCCAATCCCCGGCAAACCGGAAGGCTTGCCCCTGTCGGGCTTTATGTTCCGGAATTATCAGTTCCCCGCCTTGATCCGCATTGCCTCGCGCACGCGCCCGCGCACGAGCAGCGTGTCGATATTCCTCGGATCGGCGGCCATGGAGGTTTCAACATCCCTCATCGCGAGGTCGAGCGCGTCCTTGTTGAGATGGATCTCTGCGCGCATCTGATAGGCAATGGCGTCGCCGGGAGAATTGGCGATCACGGCATTGAGGTCAGCCATTGCCTCGTCCCATTTGTCGATCACCATGTAGGCGCTCGCCCGGTCGAGCAGCAGGTCGTTCTCGCCCGGCGCAAGGCGCAGCGCTTCGGAAAAGGAAACGGCCGCCGCTTCCGCCGCGCCGATCTGCAGCCAGGCATTGCCCGCCTGCGAAAGATAGACCGCGCGCTGCTCCAGCGTGCCGCCATCGCTCGACATCGAGAGGTTCTCCAGCCGCACGGCGCCTTCTTCGACATTGCCGAGCGCGATCAGGGCGAGGGCCGTACACTGGCGCGCGCCGGGGCGGTTGCCCGCAAAGCTCCAGGCAAGGCCATCCTCATAGGCTTCTTCCGGCGCGGTCTCGATCTTCTCGACACAGGCCTCCAGCCTGGCGGCCTCGGCCTCGGCGGCGGCTAGCTGCGTGCCTGCGCTCTGCTGCAGGAAAAGCGCCGCACCGGCGGCCATGGCAATCAGCGACATGGGCAGGACACTCCAAAGCCTCTACATCCGTGCTCTTAGGCGCAACCGGAGCACCCTTTGCAAATGACAGTTCAGCCATCTCTGCTGTTTGTTTTCGGGCTTGGCTACTCTGCCCAGCAGTTGGCCAGCCGCCTCATGGCATCTGGCTGGCAGGTTGCCGGCACGGTTCGCAGCGAGGCCAGGGCGGCCGGTCTCAGATCGCGCGGCATCGATGCCCGGGTCTGGGCCGGGGAGGGGCCGCTCGAGGTGCCGGACGGGGCTCACTGGCTGGTCACCCTGCCGCCGGGAAAGGACGGTTGCCCGGCGGCGCAGAGTGTCCAGGCCTGTCCGCAACTGGCCGAAAGTGTCACCTATTTGTCCACAACGGGCGTCTACGGGGACCTGAATGGCGCCTGGGTGGCCGAGTGGAGCCCCGTCAATCCGGGCTCTGCGCGGGCCGCGGCGCGCGTCAAAGCCGAGGGACAATGGCTGGCCAAAACCGGGGGCAGGGCCCGCCTTGTCCGCCTGCCGGGGATCTACGGACCTGGCAGGTCTGCCTTCGACCGTCTGCGCGAGGGCACGGCCCGGCGGATCGTCAAGGAGGGCCAGGTCTTCTCCCGCGTGCATGTCGATGACATTGCTTCGGGCCTTGAGGCGCTGATGCAGCGCCCTGAAGTCACAGGCGTTCTGCATCTCTGCGATGATCTGCCCGCCCCGCCTCAGGACGTCATCACCCATGCTGCCGGGCTGCTCGGGATTGATCCGCCACCGGAGGTTCCGTTCGATGCGGCCGACCTCTCCCCCATGGCGGCCAGCTTCTATGCCGAATGCAAGCGCGTGACCAATGCGCGGGCCAAGGCCGCCCTTGGCTGGCGCCCCGCCCATCCCACCTACCGCGACGGCCTTGCCGCCATCCTCGCCGCCGGATCGGGCAGAATATTTCCATGACTTTCGTCACTTAGCCTCATTCGCGCCCTGTTGGCGCCGACCTTATCAGGTGTAAGGTGAAATGGGGAAATCGGAGGACGACAATCATGGCATTGCAGGTAAGTGGCCCGCTGGGTGGGCTGAAGGCTGTTGTTTTTACACTGGTTTTGGCAGGTCTCGCCGCCTGTGGCGGCTCGCAGACCGGCACGACGGCAGAGCAGGACGCCGATGCCAACGTCCTCGTCGAACGCTCCCCGGCAGACCAGGTCGCCGCCCGCAAGCGTGAGGAAGCCCGCCGCAAGGCCCGCGAAGGCGAAGAACAGGACTTCTCCTATTTCCGCTACCGCATCGACACATCCACCGAACAACCCCTTGCCTGCTTTGTATTTTCTGCCGCCCTCGATCCCCAGACCGACTATTCCCCCTATGTCGAATTCCGCCCTTCCTTCCGCGCCGCACTGACGGTTGAAGGCCGCGAGCTGTGCGTGGGCGGCCTCGCCTTTGGCACCAGCCGCACCGCCACCCTTCTCGCCGGCCTGCCCGCCGCTGACGGGCGTACGCTCAGGCGCGGGGAAACCGTTCCGATCGATTTTGCAGACCGCCCGCCCTTCGTCGGTTTCAAGGGGACAGGCGTCATCCTCCCGCGTGAGAATGCAGACGGTCTCCCCGTGGAGACGGTCAATGTCGATCAGGTGAAAGTCACCGTCACCCGCGTCAACGACCGCGCCATCGTGTTCAAGAATGTCAGCGAAGGCCAGACCCGCGCACAGGGCCAATGGTCCTGGCTGTGGGGGGAGGATTCGCCCGAAGATGTCGGCGAGGAAATCTTCACCGGCACCATGGATGTCGCCAACGCCCAGAACGCGGCCGTCATCACGGTCTTCCCGCTGCAGGATGTCGTCGGCCCGATGAAGCCCGGCGCCTATTTCGTACATGTCGAAGACGCTGCAAAAATTGGTGACGCCGAAGGCCCGCCGGCCTCTTCCGGACGCTGGATCCTGCTCACCGACCTTGCCCTCACCGCCTATTCCGGAGAGCAGGGGCTCGACGTGACCCTCCGCTCCCTGAAAGATGGCAAGACAGTCAGCGATGCCACGGTTCAGCTGCTGGCGGCCAACAACACCGTTCTTGCCGAGACCAGGCCGGATTCGGCCGGTCGCATCTCCTTCGACAAGCCGCTCCTCAGCGGCAAGGGCTCAATGGCGCCGCGCCTCGTTGTGGCCACCAATGCCAAAGGCGAACTCGCCGCGCTCGATCTCAACCGCTCGCCGGTCGACCTCTCCGAATATACTGTCGGTGGCCGCCGCACGCCCGGACCGGTGGACGCCTATGTCTATTCTGATCGGGGCATCTATCGCCCCGGCGAAACGGTCGAGCTGACCGCAATGCTGCGCGACCGGGCAGGCCGACAGGTTACCGGGCGCAATGGCCAGCTCGTGATCTATCGCCCCAACGGGCTGGTCGCGTCCAAGACGCGGTTCACCGACCCCAAATCCGGCGCGGTGACCCAAAGCTTTGCGCTGCCACGCGGCGCCTCGCGCGGCGAATGGCGCGCCAGCATCGAAATCGATGGCCTGGCCGCGCCGGCCGGAGAGATGCGCTTTGCGGTGGAGGATTTCGTGCCCCAGCGCATCGCGGTGGACGTTACTGCAGACCAGGACGCCCCGATGAAAGCCGGCGCGACGCGCACGGTCGATATTGCTGCCCGCTTCCTCTATGGCGCGCCCGGCGCTGGCCTGACGGTCAAGACCGAAGCGCGGATGGAGCCTGATCCCAGACCCTTCAAGGCGTTTGAGGGCTTTATCTATGGCCGCCACGACCAGAGCTTCGAACAGCAGATTCTCGAATTCGATGATGTGACAACGGACGGTGCCGGCAAGGCAGCGGTGCGCCTCTCGCCTGGCACGGCCGGGTCCAATTCAGGTATTCCGCTGCGCCTCAACACGGTTGTCAGCGTGCTCGAGCCTGGCGGCCGCGCTGTCGCCGAAAGCGTTCGCGTGCCATACCGCCCCGAGAACCTCTATGTCGGTCTCAAGCCCGGCTTTGACAGCTCGGTTCAGGAGGGCGGAGACGCGACCTTTGAAGTCGTCGCCGTCAATGCCGACGGGCAGGGCTCTGCCCAGCGCCTCAGCTGGAAAGTGCTGCAGGTCGACTATCATTATGACTGGTACCGTGAAGGCGACACCTGGAACTGGCGCCGCTCGCGTTCGGTCACCAAGGTCAATGAAGGCGTGGTCACCACGCCGGCTGGCGGCACTGCCGAGATCAAGGTGCCCGGGCTCGACTGGGGCAGTCATGAACTGGTGGTCGAGGGCCAGGGCGCCAATGCGTCTGTCGGCGCCTCAACCGGTTTCTATGTGGGCTGGGGCGGCTGGGAGAGCGCCGATGGCACCGAGGCGCCCGACCGGGTAAAAGTCGTCGCCGGGGAGAAAACGCCCAGGGCCGGCCAGAATGCCGAGCTGACAATCCTGCCGCCCTATGATGGCCAGGCCCAGGTCGTCGTGGCAACAGACCGGGTCCTGTCAGTCCAGAACATTCCGGTCAGCGCGTCGGGCACCCGGATTACGCTTCCGGTCACGGAAGAGTGGGGCGAGGGCGCCTATGTGATGGTCAACGTCTATTCCGGCCGCGATCCCATCCTGCGGGCCAAACCCCGCCGCGCCGTAGGCATCGCTCATGTGCCCGTCGATATGTCCGCCCGCACGTTCGGGCTGACGATCAATTCGCCCGAGCTGGCCCGCCCGCGCGGCGAGCAGATGATAGAGGTCAACATTGCCGGTGGTCCGCGTGAGCCGGTCTTCCTGACGGTGGCGGCTGTGGATGAAGGCATCCTCCAGCTGACCAAGTTCAAATCGCCCGATCCGGTCGCCCATTATTTCGGCCGCAAGGCGCTCGGCGTCGAACTTTATGACGATTATGGCCGCCTGCTCGATCCCAATCTCGGCATGCCTGCCGAAGTGCGCTCGGGCGGCGACCAGCTTGGCGGGGAAGGCCTGTCGGTCGTCCCGGTCAAATCGGTTGTCCTTTATTCGGGCCTAGTGGAGGTAGGCCGCGCCGGCAAAGCGCAGGTGCGTTTCGACATTCCCGAATTCAACGGCCAGCTGCGGATCATGGCGGTCGCCTGGTCGAAGACCGGTGTTGGCTCTGCGGAGAAGAAGATGACGGTGCGCGACAAGGCGCCGTCCGATCTCGTCATGCCGCGCTTCCTGGCGCCGGGTGACGAAGCCGTCATTACCGCCAGCGTCGATAACGTCGAGCTCGCCAGTGGCCAGTTCAGCGCGACAGTCGTCGGTACGGGCCAGCTGAGCGTGGCAGAGGCCTCCCTCACGCGCACCCTCCAGAAAGGTCAGCGTGCGGATATCCCCGTGCGCGTGTCGGCGAAGGGCGAGGGCGTTTCCAGCCTCAGCCTGAATGTCACCGGACCTGAAAACTACAGGGCTGACAGAAGCTACGACATCCAGACACGCTCGCCCTACCTTCCCGAAACCCGGGCGACGAGCCAGCTGATGCGGCCCGGCGAGACCTTCTTAGTCAGCCAGGCATTGCTGGCGGGCTATGTTCCCGGTTCGACGGAAGTCTCGGTCGGTTTCTCGCCGCTGCCCATCGACGCGCCGACGCTCTATGCCTCGCTCGACCGCTATCCCTATGGATGCACCGAGCAGATCACGAGCCGCGCCGTGCCGCTCCTCTATTCTGAGCAGCTCGTCTCGATGGGTGCCAGGGAATCGCGGGACAATCCGCGCGACAAGGTCCAGACCGCGGTGAACACCGTTCTCAACCGTCAGGGGGCGGATGGCGCCTTTGGTCTGTGGCGCGAGGGAGATGGCTATGCCACGCCCTGGCTGGGCGCCTATGCAACGGACTTCATCTTCCGCGCCAAGGAAGCCGGTTATGCCGTACCCGATGAAGCCCTCAGCCGGGCCTATGGCGCCCTCCGCAATGTCGCCACCGGCGACAGCTGGCGGATCTATGGCTACGACACCGATGTCTATGAAAGCCGCTACAGCAGCGATACCGTCCAGCAGATGATGTACCGGTCTTCGGCCTACGCGCTTTATGTGCTGGCCAAGGCAGGGGAGGCGGACATCTCCCGCCTGCGCTACCTGCATGACCGGGAGCTCAGCAGCATCGAGAGCCCGCTGGCCCGCGCCCATATCGGGGCTGGCCTTGCCTATCTCGGTGACCGGGCCCGCGCGTCCTCAGCGTTCAAGTCGGCAGAGCAGGCGCTCGGCTACCGCAACACCGGCGACTATTACCAGACGCCGCTGCGCGATCTGGCGGCCATCGTCGGCCTCGCCGCAGAGGCTCAGCTTCCTGAAGTGGTTGCCCGTCTGGGCGAGCGTCTCGGCAAGGATGTGCCCGATGCGCCCAGCCTTACGACGCAGGAGAAGGCTTACCTGCTGCTCGCCGTCAACAGCCTGACAAAAGGCGAGACCGCCGTTCAGGTGGAGGTCGAAGGCCTGGGCAACGGCAGTGACAATGAGCGCCAGTACAGCCTGAGCGAGGCCCAGGCGAGGAGCGGGGCAAGCTTCCGCCTTGGCGGAAACACGCCGATCTTCCGCACCGTGCTGGTGACGGGCGCGCCGTCGTCGCCGCCTCCGGCCGTCTCGTCCAAGCTCGGTGTGGAGAAACGCTTCTTTGCCATGGACGGCGCGCAGGTGAAGCTCGACCAGATCCGTCAGGGCGATCGCATTGTCGTCGCCCTGACGATTACGCCGGAAGAGCTCCGTGTAAATCCGGTGATCGTGGCAGACCTCCTGCCTGCGGGCTTCGAGATCGAAGCGGTCCTGCGCCCGGCGGACGGGCGGCTGGTGGAGTATGACTGGCGCACCGGCGAGGATCAGGTCCGCGCCGGCGCGTTCGGTTTCCTTGGCGAGATCGCCCGCCCGCAGAGCGCTCAGTCTCAGGATGACCGGTTCGTTGCTGCCATCGACGTGACCGAAAACCCGGTCAGGCTTGCCTATGTTGTCCGCGCCGTCACGCCGGGCAGCTTTGCGATCCCCGGTGTTGTTGCCGAGGACATGTACCGCCCTGAAGTCTTCGCCCGTTCGGCGCCCGGCCGTGTGACCGTGCTCGCCGCGCAGGGCGCTGCAGGCGGACGCTGAGACAGGGGGAGGCCAGTCTTTGGGCCAGTCTTTGGGCCAGTCCGTGCCGAAACGCCTCCTTGCGGGACTGGCCGCGCTGATTGCGGCCGTTCTCCTGATTGACGTGATCTTCCCCCCGCCGCTGGAGCGCGCGGGGGGCGTTTCCGTTCTGGTGACCGACCGGGCGGGCAAGCCGTTGCGGGCGTTTCCGACACCCGATGGCCGCTGGCGGTTTGATGTCGATCTCGATCAGATCGACCCGGGTTTCGTGGACGCGCTGGTGCGGGTCGAGGACAAGCGCTTCTGGGATCATCACGGTACGGACTGGCTTGGTCTCTTCCGGGCGGCATTTGACAGCGTGGCGGCGGGCGAGATTGTCTCGGGCGGCTCGACACTTACCATGCAGACGGCACGGATGCTGGAGCCGCGCCCGCGCAATCCCGGGTCAAAACTGATCGAGATCTGGCGGGCGAACCAGATCGAGCGCCGCCTCTCCAAGCGCGAGATCCTGGAGCTTTACCTTTCCCTCACCCCTTATGGCGGCAATCTGGAGGGCGTGCGCGCGGCCAGCTGGAGCTATTTCGGCCATGAGGCAGACCGGCTGTCGACCGATGAAATCGCCTTGCTCATCGCCTTGCCGCAGTCTCCCGAAGTGCGCCGGCCAGACCGGCGCCCGGATTATGCGGCGCGTGCGCGCGACTGGGTGGCAGAAAAGCTTGCCCGGTACGGCGTTTTCTCAGGGGATGATGTCCTGGAGATCACCGCCATCTCGGTGCCTGTCCGGCGGCTGGATTTTCCAGACCGCGCCTGGCATGGCGCTGACGCGGTGCTCGCCAACGGCCGGCGCGAAGATGTCCGCTCGACCCTCGACGCGGCCCTGCAGGCGGAACTTGAGCGGATTGCGCTGACGCGGGCAGAGCTGGAGGGCGCTGATGTCCAGGTGTCCGTCATCGTGGTGCACATACCCACGCGCGCTGTGCGGGCCCTTGTCGGCTCTGCCACGCGCGAGCGGGCAGGGGGCTGGCTTGACCTCACTGACCGGCCAAGATCACCTGGCTCCACGCTCAAGCCCTTCATCTATGCCCTGGCCTTTGATGACGGCACGGCCTCGCCCGATACCCGTATTCAGGATCTGCCGAGCCGGTTTTCCGGATATCAGCCGGAGAATTTCGACCGTATGTTCCACGGGGATGTCCGGGTGTCGGACGCCCTTCAGCATTCCCTCAACGTCCCGGCGGTGCTGATGCTTGACCGGATCGGGGCCGAGCGGTTTTCTGCCCAGCTGGCGATTGCCGGCGCGCGGCCCCGTGTATCGGGCGCCACCGGCCAGACCGCGGGGCTCGCAATTGCCCTTGGTGGCGCAGGCCTGACGGGCAGGGAACTCGCCATCCTCTACGCGGCGCTCGGCGATGGCGGTGTCGCTAAGCCACTTGTCTGGCGGGCCGAGGAAGAAGCCGCCAGCCGGACTGACCCCGGTCGCCGCCTCATGGGGCAGGCAAGTGCTGGCGAGATCCTCCGCATACTTCAGGGGTCGCCTTCTCCCGCAGGCCGGATGCCGGGCAGCCTGACGCGCGACGCGCCCCAGATCGCCTTCAAGACCGGCACATCCTATGGCTACCGGGATGCCTGGGCGGCGGCGGTTTCCGGTCAGCATGCCATCATTGTCTGGGTCGGCCGGGCAGACGGGGCCCCGCGCACCGGTGTCACCGGGCGCGACATCGCCTTGCCCATCCTCTTTGAAATGGCAGACCGCGCCGCCCATCACCTCCGGGATGATGGCGACAGCGAGCTGCGCCTCAGCGCCGCCCCGTTAACCCCTGCCAGGGGCGCCCTGCGAGCGTTTTCATCCGACCGCCCGCCCCAGATCCTGTTTCCGCCCCAAGGGGCTGAACTCTGGGCAGGCACGGTCGATGGCCGTGCGCCGCGCGCCTTTGTCCTCGCCGGGCGCGGTTCGGGCGCGCTCGACTGGTATATTGACGGGGAGCCTGCGCCGGTGGATGACGCCGGCGCGCCGGTCTGGCGTCCGGACCGGCCAGGCTTCTATCTGGTCACCGCCGTGGACGGCGCCGGCCGGACCAGCCGTGTGCGCGTCCGCGTGCTGACTGAGGACCCCGCCTGACCAATTTGTGTGCAAAGGGTCACAGGCGCGCGAGAAAATGCGATCTGACGCATTTGATGCCTTTTTTGTGCCGCCTGTAGCAACTACTTCGCATTTGCCGCGTATAAGTGCCCCTTCGGGTGCCGGCATCACAAAGAGTTAAGATCCAGAGCGTGCTTATCAATCGTCCAGCTGTTCTCGTCGCCATAACCGCCGGGCTTGCCGCGGCGAGCGTTGCGTTCATGTCAGACGCCGGCGGCGAAGACCGCCGCGCTCAGGACGCTCCGATCCGCGTTGCGACCGCCGTGTTTGCAGGTGGCTGCTTTGCATGCGTCGAGGCTGATCTCGACAGCATCGGCGGCGTTATCGAAACGGTGCCGGGCTATACCGGCGGCACGGTCGATCATCCCAGATACAAACAGGTCATATCTGGCCGCACTGGCCATTACAGCGCCGTAAAGGTGACTTATGACCCGTCGCAGGTGTCCTATAACGAGCTGGCGGAAAAGTTCATCCGCAGCATCGACCCGACCGATCAGGACGGCCAGTTCTGTGACCGGGGCGAGACCTATCGCAGCGCCATTTTCGTGTCCGGCCAAAGCGAGCGCAATGCCGCGGTCTCTGTCGTTTCCGGCGCCCAGCGCGCCCTTGGCAAGGATGTCGTCACCGAGATCCGCCCGCTGACAACCTTCTGGCCTGCCGAAGACCAGTATCAGGACTATTACCTCAAGAACGCCTCGAAATATGCTGGTCAGCGCGTAGCCTGCGGGCGTGATCAGCGGGTTGCGGAAATCTGGGGCAATGAAGGCCCGGCGCTCTGATCCCTTGCGTTAACCGCCAAAAGCGGCGGTCGGACAGGGTGGCTCGGCAAATTCCCGTTCTCCGATGAACTGGTTTTCCCATTCCTGTGTGCGTTCAGGCGGGCTGTAGCCTTCGGCGATATAAAGCTGAAACACCCGGGTGATCGGGCAGCCATTGCCCCGCTGCCCGAGATCGATGCGCACCTGGCCCGCCGGTTCAAAAAACGCAAAATCACTCCGCATCAAAGGGCGCAGGCCCGCGTGCAGCGATACGACCAGAACGCGCTCGGCCAACGCGCCCTCCAGCGGCACTGTTTCGGAAAAGCTCTTCGGTCCCGGGTAGCGGCGCCAGGAAATCAGCGGCAGGCTGCGGCCGCGCGCGTAATAGTCCAGCCCGTGCCAGGCTTCCCGTTCGTCAACCAGAACCGCGCTCGCCCCGAGACGCTCGGCCTCGGCGAAGACCTGGCTGGCAGAAGCTTCCCATCCGCGTGTCCGCTTTGCCGAATTGTCGAGGCCCAGGCCCGTCGTTGCCGCTTGCGGCAACAACGTCACCGCCATGAACAGACCGGCCACAAGCAGATTGAGACCGAGGCTTGCCCACAAGGCGGCGGCCTTGCCCCGGCTGAACCACAGGGCCAGGAGCAGCGCTGCGCCGGGATAGGCGGTTGCCGTCCAGTTGGCATGCGCCCGAGACAGGATTGACTGTCCAAGGATGAAGATCAGCACCGGCAGGACGAAGCAGAGCAGCCAGCGCTCGGGACTTGCCGTTTCTGAAGTCCCTTTCCGGTAAAGGTAGAGCCCTGTCAGCAGCGCCAGGAAGCTGATCGGGCCGAACATGCCAAGCTGATCGGCAAACCAGCGCAGGCCGTTTTCGGGGTTGAACAGGTCCCCGCCGAGATTGGCATTGTCGACCGTGTGGCTGACGGTGGCAAAATCGTTCGCGGCGTTCCAGGCAAGGTGGGGCGCGATGATTGCGCCCGCAATCAGGCCGGCAAGAGCGCCGCGCGGCGCAATCAGCGCCCGGCGCGTCGGCGCATCGATCACGCAGGCCAGCGCGGCGCCGATCAGGAAATAGCTCATGGCATATTTCGACAGCATGCCGATCCCGATCGCCGCGCCGAGAAGGGCTGCCGAGAGCCAATGGCCCTCTGCCTGTCTCAGTCGCCAGAGCAGGTAGAGTGATGCGCACCAGAAGGGCATCAGCACGCCGTCCGTCGACAGGACGCTGGAAGACAGGACGACCGATGGCATGAGCGCATAGAGCAGGGCGGCGAAGAAACCCGCCCGCGCGTCCAGTATCGCCCGTCCGGTCAGGAAGAGGAAAGCGGCCGCGGCCGTATGCAGGAGCGGGGCAGCAAGACGGATGGACCATTCGTCTGTTCCAAACAGGCTGGTTGTCAGGTGGATGACCCAGGCAATCATCGGCGGCTTGGAATAGTAGCCCCATTCCAGCGTCTGGCCCCAGCGCCAGTATTGGGCTTCGTCGGCATAGAGCTCCAGGGGCGTGGAGGTGACCGCCATGATTCTGAGAATCAGCAGCACGCCTAGCACCGCCAGGGTCAGGCGTTCGAACGTCTGCGGGCGACCGGGCGCGGTCGGTTCGGTCATGGCTTGGCTCCAGGAGGCCTTGATCGGGTCTTATGGCCGCTAAGCGGGTGCAGATACAGGGGCAGATGCAATCTGAGGAGGCGTTTCGGGCATGAACAGCGTGTCATTTTTGCATCGCACCCAAAAAACCGTGCGCGAGCCGAAATGCGATGCTGAACCTTCAAACGCTTGTCACTAATCTGTCACTCAGCGGGGTTAAGGCCTCGCCAAACCCGGTCTCGCGAGGGGGCTGTGGTGATGGTCGAAATTCGGGGAAGTCCAAATGATCAAGAATTTCTTTGCGCGCAGCGCATCGATCGCAGCCATTGCGGCGCTTGCACCGGTTGCAGCGGTCTATGCCCAGGAGACTGCGTCCGAGCTTCGCGGCTCGATTGTGGATCTAAACGGCGCGGCAGTTGCAGGCGCCACGGTTACCATCCTGCACGAGCCGACCGGCTCTGCCAGCGTGATGTCCACCTCTTCCAATGGTGGCTTCTTCCAGACCGGCCTTCGCCCGGGCGGTCCTTACTCGATCACTGTCAGCGCGCCTGGCTTTGAAGGCGCGGCCGTTGAAGGCCTCAACCTCAGCCCCGGCACCCAGCCCCCGCTGCGCCTGCGCCTTGCCGCCATCGGCGACGACACGGCTGTGCTCGACACGGTCGTCGTGACCGGCGCGGCCATCAGCGCCCTCGACCTGAACAACGGGGTCGGCTCCAACTACAGCGCCCGCGATGTGGCCAACCAGCCCTCGCTCGCCCGCGACATCATTGCGACGCTCAACCGCGACCCGCTGGCTGTTTCCAGCGGCCCGAACAACCTCTCGGTTGCCGGTGTCAACCCGCGCTTCAATGCTGTCACCATCGACGGCGCCCGTCAGGCGGACAATCTCGGCCTTGGCACCAACACCTTCCCGACCAGACGCTCGCCGATCAACCTCGACATCGTCGAGGCCGTGTCGCTGGTGGCGTCTGATTACACCGTCACCGCATCAAGCTTCACCGGCGGCCTCGTGAACGTCGTCACCAAAGGCGGCTCGAACGAAATCGACGGGTCGGCCTTCTACTACTACCGCGATCAGGACTATCTGGGCACCGACGTGTTCGGCGGCGAGCGCTCCTACAATCCGGGTATCTTTGAAGAGAAAGAATACGGCGCAACGCTGCGTGGTCCGATCATCAAGGACAAGCTCTTCTTCTCGCTGTCCTATGACAAGTTCGAAACCGCTCAGCAGGTCGACATCTCCGCAGCGGCCGCCTCGGCTGGCTATTCGGAAGCCTTCTACACCGCGCTCAACCAGCTCGTTCTGGACACCTACGGCATCGACATGGGCGGGCGTCCGCTGCAGGTCGCCCTGCCGGAAGAAACCGAGCGCCTCTTCGCCCGTATCGACTGGGACATCAACGCCGATCACCGTCTCCAGATCCAGTACCAGAACACCGAAGAAACCGGTGTGTCCGGCGCGACCTCGACGACCGGTTTCCAGTCTGCCTGGTATGACGTCCCGAACACGCTCGACAGCTACACGGCCCAGCTCTTCTCTGACTGGACGCCGAACCTCTCGACCCGCCTGCGCGCGTCCTACACCGAGAACGAGCGTCTCCAGAATTGCCGCGCCGGCGACGGCGTCGGTGAAATCAGCATGCGCCTGTCGGTCAACAACACGGCCGGGACGCCGCTTGCAGGGCTCCTGAACATCTCCAACCCCAACTCTGTCCGCACGTTCACGGGCGGCTGTGACCGGTTCCGTCATACGAACACCTACGCCGATGAGCGTCTGACCCTGTTCGGCCAGGCCGATTATGTCTGGAACGACATGATCTTCACCTTCGGCGGTGAGTACGAGACCCTGGAGGCGGCCAACGCGTTCTCGCAGTTCTCGCGCGGCCAGTTTGTCTTCACCGGCGCACAGAACCTGATCGACGGTATCGCCAACGTTCAGTATCGCAATGCGGGCTCGAACAACACCGAAGACTATATCACCGAGTATGACTATTCCCGCTGGACCGCATTCGCGCAGACCCGCTGGAACGTCCTGCCGGAACTCGAACTCTCCGGCGGCCTGCGTTACGAGTACATCACCACCGACAGCGGCGCAGCCCTCGACCCGACCTTCCAGACCCAGGTCGGCATTCCGAACACGACCAACACAGATGGTCTCGACATCATCATGCCGCGTGTCGGCTTCCGCTACACCCCGCTTGATCGCACCACGATCTCGGGCGGCGTCGGCCTCTTCTCGGGCGGTGATCCGGGCGTTTGGACCCTCAACACGGCAGCGCCTCTGGTCGTTGTTGCCCAGGGCAGCAACCTGACCGGCGTCAATCCGGGGATTATCCCCCAGTCGCTGCTCGACGCGGTTGCCAACGGTTCGGCCGGCGCCATCGACGCGCTTGACCCGGACTTCAAGCTTCCGTCCGACTGGAAAGCCTCGCTGCGCCTTGACCAGTCGTTCGACCTGAACTTCGGCGGCGTCGATCTTGGTTCTGACTACCGCGCTTCGCTCCAGGTCCTGCACACCCGTTCCAAGGACGCCTTCCTCTGGCAGGAATACGCCCAGACCAACGGTGGCCTGACCCCCGGCGTGGCTCCGGACGGCCGTCCGATCTACGCCGACCTTCAGGCGCTGGGTCTGTCCAACCGCACGGTGCTGACCAATGCGTCGGGCGACGAGAGCATGGTTTACACCGTGTCGCTCGAGAAAGCCTACGAGAACGGTCTCGATGTCTTCCTCTCCTATGCTCACCAGGATGTTGAAGCCCTGACCGAGGGATCTTCCTCGCGCGGCATCTCCGCATGGCGCGGTCAGGTGGCGGCCGACCGGAACTTCCCCGGCCCGCGCACCTCGCTCTATGAAATCTCCGATGCCTTCAAGATCGGCCTCGGTTATGAGCGCGCCTTCATCGGCGATCTGGCAACCCGCTTTGACCTCTTCGGTCAGTTCACTTCGGGCGGCCGCTTCACCTACACCTACGACGTCGACAACACCAACTCGCTGTTCGGCCGCGCAGGCAACGGTGAAAACCCGTTCGACAACAGCCCGCTCTATGTTCCAAATCTCTTCGGCGACGACAATGTGGTCTTCGGGGCAAACTTCGATCAGGCCGCCTTCGGCGAGTATGTGAAGAAGAACAATCTGAAGCAGGGCGAGATCTTCGAAGTCAACGGCGACCAGTCCAAGTGGAACCAGCGCTTCGACTTCCGTCTCCAGCAGGATCTCCCGGGCATCTGGGGCGCGAAGAACGTTGTCGGTGAAAACCGCTTCAAGCTTGTCTTCGACGTTGAAAACCTCGGCAACCTGCTGAACGACGAGTGGGGCACCATGTTCAGCACACCGTCCAACGGTCAGGTGCCCATCATCGACGCGGACCTGATCACCCGCGCGGACCTGACGGCCAATGGTGTTGCCGGCGCAACAGCTCTCACAGGGGACGCGGCCCGCACGGCCTGCGCCACCTCTGGCTCGTGCGTCTACCGCTACAACGACTTCGATGGCCGGCCGACGGCCTTCGAGAACAACGCTGCTTCCGCCTGGAAAGTCCGCGTTGGCATCCGCTACGAGTTCTAAGCGGTATTCCGCTTGCTACTCACTATATGAGGGGGCGGCCTTTCGGGGCCGCCCTTTTCGTTTGACCCAAGCTGTGGCAAGGCCCGCGCGACATGACTGATACGACGAGCGTTCACCTCCCGCCCGAATGGGCCCCGCAGGCTGCCCTCTGGGCCGGCTGGCCCCGCCTTGCCGAAGAGTGGGGCGGGGACCTCACGGCCGCCCGTTCCGAAATCGCGGCTTTCATCCGCGCCGCTTCAGGCTTTGTGCCCGTCAAGATCGCCTGTGGCTCGCGGGAGGCGGCCGCGTCGGCCCGCCTTGCAACGGGCGGGGCAGGGGAGGTTGTCGAAATCCCGACCGGGGACATCTGGCTGAGGGACACAGGTCCGCTTGTCACCGGCACCGGCCCGGGCCGGGTTGCCCAGATCTTCCGCTTCAATGGCTGGGGCGGAAAATACCTGATGGATGGCGATACCGAAACGGCCGGCGCGGTTGCCGGCGTCGAACAGCTGCCTTCCCGCCGCCACGCGCTCATCCTGGAAGGCGGCGGGATCGACGCCGATGGCGAAGGCCGCCTCCTGACCACGCGCCAGTGCCTGCTCAATCCAAACCGCAATCGGGAGCTTTCCCAGGCGGAGATCGAAGCAAGCCTGACAGCGGCGCTCGGCGTTGACGAGTTCATCTGGCTCGGTGACGGGCTGATGAACGACCACACCGACGGCCATGTCGACAATATCGCCCGCTTCATTGCGCCGGGCCATGTCCTCTGCCAGCATCCGGCAGACCGGAATGATCCCAACGCCGAAACGCTTCAGGAGATCGAGCGGACGCTGGTGTCCCATGGTCTGATCGTTTCGAGCATTCCGTCGCCGGGCCATGTGCATTTCGGCGATGGTGTTCCGGTCCCGGCGAGCCATATGAATTTCACGATCACCAACCGGGCGGTTCTGGTGCCGGTCTATGAAGACCGCTTCTCGGCGGTCGCCCTGTCCGAGCTCAAATCCCTGTTTCCCGGCCGTGAAGTCATCGGCCTGCCGGCGCGCGCAATCCTCGCGGGCGGCGGAAGCTTCCACTGCATGACCCGCGAAATCCCAGCCTGACCAAGGAGGCCACGCTCATGACCCGCAAGATCACGCTCGCCGCCATTCAGTTCACGCCCACCGATGATGTTCAGCAGAATATCGACCGCGTCGCCGGCTTCGTCCGCGACGCGGCCGCAAAGGGCGCCGACGTCGTGCTGCCGCCGGAACTCTTCTGCGGCTTCTATTTCTGCAAGACGCAGGAAGAAGAGCATTTCGCCCGCGCCATCGAATGGCAGGAACATCCGGCTGTTCATCAGCTCTCGGATCTTGCGGCTGAGCTTGGTGTTGTCATTCCTGTCTCGATCTACGAAAAGGAAGGCCCACACTATTTCAATTCGGTCGTGATGATCGATGCGGACGGCACGCCGCTCGGCGTTTATCGCAAGAGCCACATTCCCGACGGTCCCGGCTACCAGGAAAAGTTTTACTTCCGCCCGGGTGATACGGGGTTCCGCGTCTGGAACACGATGAAGGGCCGGATTGGCGTTGGCATCTGCTGGGATCAGTGGTTCCCGGAAGCGGCGCGCGCAATGACCCTCCTGGGGGCAGACGCGCTGCTTTACCCCACCGCTATCGGCGCAGAGCCCCAGGACGCCTCCCTCGACACGGCCGCGCGCTGGCGCCGCGGCATGCAGGGCCATTCGGTGGCCAATGTCATTCCTGTCATTGCCGCCAACAGGGTTGGCAATGAAGAAGGACAGGTCTTCTATGGCACCAGCTTCATCACGGATGAAACAGGTGACATTGTCGTGGACATGGACCGCAAGGAAGAGGGGGTTCTTGTCGCGACCTTCGATCTGGACCATATCGACCGGGCCCGTGCCGCCTGGGGTTTCTTCCGTGACCGGAGAACCGACCTCTACGATATGCTGATCTAGGCCAGACTGCCTGCGGCCGGATCAGCCGCGATGGGAGGTTCCGAACAGGCGCGCGACGCGATCTTCGGTTTCGTCATTATCTGCGAAGATGACTGGCTCGATGCGCCGGCGCTCGCGCCGGCGCTGGTCTGCGATGCGGATTCCACCGCGCCCGTTTGCCTTTACGTGATAAAGTTCAGCATCTGCGTGACGCAGCATGCCTTCAAAGCCGGTCTTGTGGTCGTGGAACGCGATGCCGATGCTTGCGCCAACCGTGATGTAGTTTTCCTCAAACTGCAGCGGTGTCATAATGGCTTTCAGGAAGGCATTTGCCTGGGTGATGATGTCCATCCGGTTCTGCCAGTGATAGCTCATGATCAGGAACTCGTCCCCGCCCACCCGGAATATATCGCCGCGCCCGCCAAAGTGCGCGCGCAGTTTTTCGGCCACCGCAACCAGCACCGCATCCCCCGCCGCATGGCCAAAGCTGTCATTTACCGGTTTGAAATTATCAAGATCGATCGCGACTGCCGCGCCATAACGCTCGCTGGTCTGCCGGCTTTCCAGTCGACAGATCCGGTCAAGCAGGCGGCGGTTGCCAAGGCCCGTCATGGCGTCCGTGTTCGCCCAGAATTCGCCCTGCCGCACCTGACCGCCCAGAACCGCGCTGAGATAGGCGAGTGCAAAGGCGAATGCCAGCGGCAGCAGGAAAGGGTTGATGGGCACATAAGGCGTCACATCAAATGGACGAAGATAGATCCAGACCGTTGCCAGGAGGCAGGGCAGCCAGGCGATCAGCGCGCTGCGCGCCCCGGAAACGCCTTGCGCGGACATCCAGGCGAGGCCGGCAACCAGCACGATCGGACCAATTCCGGTGGCGATGACGAAGCTCAGATGGCCAATCCAGTCAGGCAGCGCAAAACTTATTCCGGTCAGTGCACTGACGAATGCCAGAGAACAGAAGACGCGGCCAAGCCAGGGCGCCTGCCTGGCCATGTCCAGAAACACCATGATGAACATTGTACCCAATGCCATCATCATGCCCTGCGCAAAGAAAACGGTCTGCGCAAAGTTGAAATTCAGATGCATCCCGATCAGTGCGTTCAGCAACCCGGAGGAAAGAAGGATGTAGAGCGCGGCCGACAGGGCAAAGGCTATGTAGATGCGAAACGCGCCGTTCGCCGCCGCAAACGACATCGAGGTGGCATAGATCGCAAACGCCAGCGCGGCGCCGACGATCAGGCTCCAGACAAGGGTTTCCCTGGTCGCGCGCTGAGCAAAACGCGCTTCGGAAGCAATTGTCACCGGCAACAGGATCAGCGAAGAGCTACGAACCCGGACAAAATATTCCCGCGATTCGCCAGGCGGAACATACAAATGGAATGCCGGATAGGCCGCAGCAATGGCCGCGCCCGTGACCGGCACGGCCGAACCGGCGGTGCTGTGGTGCAGGCTGCCATCGGGGCGCACCTCGAATAGGTCGGTGCGCTCAAGATAGGGAAAACGAATGGCGAGTTTTGCCGATTCGACCTCCCGGCTGGAGTTCTTCAGGGCAAACCGAAGCCAGACATCGCCTTTGCCGGTTTTGAACTGGGGTGTTCGTGTGCCTGCGGGTTTGAAGCCGGCATCGTCTGCAGCAGAGATAAATGCCTGAGGGGCAAGAGCAGGATCAACTCCGTGGGCGAGGAGCAGATCAGGTGTAAAGGAGGCATCTGCAGGCAGGCGGGCAAGGTCGAAATGGCTGGCCGGCTGGCTGGCAAATGCAAGACAAGGGAGCATCAGCCAGGCGAGCGCTGCCCAAACGGCGCCGCGCCAGCGGCTCAACTTGATACCCGTACAGATCATTGCAAACCGCATCAGCTTGGGCTCTTGGTTTACACCAATCCAGTAAATATGGAGTTGCAGTGATGCGCCAATTCAATCGCGCCTGGAAACGAAAGGTAAGCAGATCTGCGGTGTTTTTTGCAGGGTTGGCGCGTTAAAGGTTTTTGCCCGGAGACAGGTGGCTCGCGGCCGAGACGATTGCGTCGGCGTCAATCATGAAGTGCCGGTAGAGATCGCGGATCGTTCCGGTCTGGCCGAAATGCTCCACGCCCAGCGGTGTCACGGCATGGCCTTTGACCCCGCCAATCCAGGCAAGCGTGGCCGGATGTCCGTCCGTCACCGTGATCAGCTGCGCGTGCCGGGGCACGCCCTCCATCAGCCGCTCGATCTGGCTGAGCGCTGTTTTCTTGCCGCGCGCGCGGGCCCGCCGCGCCGCCGTCCAGCCCGAGTTCAGCCGGTCGGCAGAGGTGACAGCCAGAACGCCGATATCGCGCCGGCCTTCGCCAATCCGCGCGGCTGCCTTGATGGCTTCAGGCGCAATCACGCCCTGATAGGCAATGATCACTTCGGCGTTCGGGCCGGGCTTGCGCAGCCAGTAACCGCCATCAATCACGCCCTGCCGGAACCCGGCGTCCTGGCGGGACCAGACGCGCACCTGCTCAACCGGCCGGGTCGAAAGCCGCAGGTAGACCGAGCCGCCGGTCTCATCGCGCAGCCAGGTACGTTCGTCCGGGTCGCCTTCGCCGTCGCGCTGCAGATAGTCGAACGACCAGTCCATGATGATCGACAGCTCATCCAGGAAGGCCGGTTCAAAGGAGACAATGCCGTCCTGGCTCATGCCGATCAGCTGCGCGCCGATGGACTGGTGCGCGCCGCCTTCCGGGGCGAGTGTCACGCCGCTCGGCGTGCCTGCGATGATGAAGCGTGCATCCTGGTAGCAGGCATAGTTGAGCGCATCGAGGCCGCGGGCCACGAACGGGTCATAGACCGTTCCGATGGGAATGAGCCGCTCACCGAAGAGGGAATGGGAAAGCCCCGCCGCGCCGAGCAGCAGGAACAGGTTCATCTCTGCGATGCCGAGCTCGATATGCTGGCCTTCTGGTGAAAACGCCCATTTCTGCGCGGACGGGATCTTTTCGTCCCGGAACGTGTCGGCGACATTTTCGCGGGCAAACAGGCCGCGCCGGTTCACCCAGCCGCCCAGATTGGTCGACACCGTCACATCCGGCGACGTCGTCAGGATGCGCTGGGCAAGCGCGCTGTCTTCCCGCGCCAGACTGTCGAGGATCTTGCCGAGGCCCGCCTGGGTGGAGAGTGTCTCATCGTCGAGAAAAACCGGCCCCGGTGAGGCGACCCGCGGCGCGGTAAAGCGGCGTGGCCCCCTGGCAAAGAACGCAACCGATTGCAGCGCGGTGTTGAACGCGACAGGATCCTTCACGGTCGCCAGCGGCGCCCATTCCTCGCCCTGGTTCACGCCCATGGCCTTCTGGAAATCCGCCATCTGCGCCTTGGTCATCAGGCCGGCATGATTGTCCTTGTGCCCGGCAAGCGGGGTTCCCCAGCCCTTGATGGTATAGGCGAGAAACACGGTCGGGCGCTCGTCATCTGCGCGTGCGAAAGCGTCCAGAAGCGTCTCGAGACACTGCCCCCCAGATTGTTCATCAGCTCACTGAGCTCAGCGTCTGACCGTTTCCCGATCAGCTCGGACACATCCCCCTGGTCGCCAAGCTCGTCCAGAAGGCGCTTGCGCCAGGCCGCCCCGCCCATATAGGTCAGCGCCGAGTAAAGCGAATTGGGGCAATCCTCGATCCATTGTTTCAGGCGCTGCCCGCCGGGTTCTGCAAAGGCGGCTCGCTGCAGCGCGCCGAAGCGGAGCACTTCGACCCGCCAGCCAAACGCCTTGAAGATCGCCTCGATCTTCGACCAGAGACCCTCATGTACAACCCCGTCGAGGCTCTGGCGGTTATAGTCGATGATCCACCAGGTATTGCGCAGGTCGTGCTTCCAGCCCTCCTGAAGGCATTCATACACATTGCCCTCGTCGAGCTCTGCGTCGCCCACCAGCGCCACCATTCTGCCGGCCGGGCGCTTGCCGGAGCCGAAATCCGTCCACGGACGGGCAATCAGATAGTCCTGTATGATCGAGGCAAAGGCGGTCTCTGCCACGCCGAGGCCGACAGAGCCGGTGGAGAAATCCACGTCATCAATGTCCTTGGTGCGGGAGGGATAGGACTGCGCCCCGCCATAACCGCGGAAATTCTCCAGCTTTTCGCGCGTCTGGCTGCCCATCAGGTAATGCATTGCATGGAACACCGGCGCCGCATGCGGTTTCACCGCCACGCGGTCCTCGGGCCGCAGCACATGAAAATAAAGCGCCGTCATGATCGAGACGATGGAGGCGCAGCTGGCCTGGTGCCCACCGACCTTCACCTCATCCTCCGCCTTCTCGCGAAGGTGGTTGGCATTGTGAACCGTCCAGGCGGCAAGCCAGAGCAGGCGCTGCTCGATTGTTTTCAGCTGATCGAGGGAAGGGGGCATGGGATTAGGCCATCTCGCAGGGGAAGGGGCATTTCCTTCCGCCTAAAACAGGCGCGCGCGCAAGTCCATTGGACCGGCACAAAAGCTTGGGGCGGCGCGCCGCGCTAAACGCCCATCCAGGCGCGCAGGTTCGTGAGGAACTGACCGACCCCGGCGCCGATGAAGAAAAAGGCAGCGGCGAGCGCGATATAGGGCCCGGCGAATATACTCACAACGATGAGCGCGAGGACGGCCGCGACCAGCGAGAAAAACGGGATCAGGACGATCTGTCGAAGCAAGGCGCCGCCGGCATGCGCCCGGTCTGTGCGCCCTGCCGCCGCCACCGATAGTAGCCAGCGCAGGTGAAGCACCCGGCCTATGCCGAGTTTCACCGGCCCACCGGTTCCTGCGGCCTCGTCCAACGCGTCGGCCATGCGCTGCGTCATCACGAAATCACCGATCTTCCGCCGGCCGATCTGCAAATGATTGCGGCGCACTTCCGCCATCCGGAAGAGCCCGCCACCTTCCATCACGACGCCGGACCCGATGCTGCCAATCTCGCCGCTATAGATGACGCCCCACGGCCGCGCGAGCAGAAAGCCTACCACCGGCGCTGCGATCCACATAAACAGGATTGTCCAGCCGAGCGCGGCGGAGCGCGGGTCTTTCTGGTTCAGTCCGAAAGCCGCTTCGATCTCGCGGTTCAGCGGCGCGCTCATCTTCTTGTTGCGCCAGCTATAGTCGATGACGAGGTCTTCGTATTTCTGACAAGTCTTGTCTGGCCCGCAAAGACGGGGCGGAAAGCCGAGTTGTGCGCGGATGCGGGCTTTGGGCTGGTCGCTGAGCGCGTCGTAAAGCGCCTGTTCCTGCGGTGTGAACGTCATCGGCTTCGAGCGCTTGTTCGCTGCGCGGTAGATGATCGTGCTGAAGTAGGAGAAGGCCGCTTCCTGCCGGGCAGCAGCGTCGAGACGCGCATCGCCTTCGCCGGTGATCGGAAAAGCGGCCTCGATCTCCCCAGTGGATGGAATGTCATTCAGATACGCCTGGGCCGCAGCAGGCGCCGCGATTGCCAGAAGCGCTCCGAGCGAAACGAACGCCGCTCTGACCCAGTGTGCGAATGCTCTCATGCTCGCCCCCATCCGTGTTATTACAAAATAACACCCAAAAGAGCAAAATTTCAACTTTGGACCAGGGCGCCGTCCTGCGCGCGCTCGAACTGGCTTGATTCTGGCCTGAATTCCGGCCCAATGCCTCAGCGTACTGAGCGGCGGGCCTTGTCGAACATGTCGGTGAGCGCCGCGCCCGGCCCGTTGGCCACCTGATGATACCAGTCCGGCATCGCCTGCAGCACACCGGCCGTGTCGGCCCAGCGGCGTATATTTGCGTCGGCCGTCAGCTGGAAAGCCTGGCGCATGTAGTTTTCATCCGCCGCGTCAAACCCGTCCGCGAGGGTGATGGAAGAAAAGCTGATCATGCTTTTCTGCATAGACAATAATGTGTCGAGCGATGCGGAAGTGAGCGCCAGAGAGGCGCGCCAGGGCGCCAGCCACAAGTCAAACATCTGTTTTGTATCCATCAGCTTTGTCCTTTTGTGTACGCCGCTATTGTGCGCTGCACAACAAAACTCATGCCAAAAGCCTGATTCCGCCCCGTTTTCGCCGCGCGGGAATGGGCTTAACTGGTCTCCATGATGCCGGATGCGCCCTATCCCTTTGAGCCATCGCCTGCAAAAGGGCGGATCCTGGTCTTCGATTCCGGCGTTGGCGGGCTCACCGTGGCCAGTGAAATCCGCGCGCTGGGTCCCCGCCTGTCGGTTCATTATGCCGCCGATACCGGCTTTTTCCCGTATGGGGACAAATCAGACGACGCCCTGCGCGCCCGCCTGCCTGCCGTCGCCAGGGCCCTGACGGACGCCGTGAAGCCGGACGTCTTCGTCATCGCCTGCAACACGGCCAGCACCCTGGCCCTCACTGAAGTACGCGCCGTGCTGGGCATTCCCGTCGTCGGCACGGTGCCCGCCATCAAGCCGGCAGCCAGGCTTACCGAAACCGGCACCATCGGCCTCCTCGCCACGCCCGGCACGATCGGGCGCGCCTACACGGCCCGCCTGATTGAGGCGTTTGCCAGGGACAAACAGGTCATCCTCCATGGCAGTCTGGAACTCGTGAAACTCGCCGAGGCGCATGCGCGCGGCGAAGATGTACCGCCAGAAGCGTTTGCGGACGCGCAGGCCCCGCTCTTCAAGGCGCCCGGCGGCGAGCGGATTGATACCATCGTGCTTGCCTGCACGCATTTCCCGCTGGTGCGCGGCCAGCTGATCGCGACGGCGCCTCATGCCGTCAGCTATATCGATTCCGGCGCGGCCATTGCCCGCCAGACGATCCGTGTGCTGCCTGAAAGAAACGGATCAGGCGGACAGGGAGGCACAGCCTGCCTCACAAGTCCGCCTGAAGGAGAAGAGGGGATTGCCCGCGTCCTGAGACGCTACGGCTTCCCCGACATTCAATTCGTGGCCATTGAGCCGATCGAGATGACTTCGGCGCCTTCGGCCGAGCTGTAGAGGGACGGCCAGGGGCTGTCCTTGACCACCGCAACGTCGGACTCGCCAAACCCGTTGAAACGGGTGGCCATCGAGCGGCCATAGGCACCGATATTGCCGATCTCGATATAGTCGCCCTCGGTCAGGCCGGCGGGCAGCCAGACCTTGCCCGGAAGCATGTCCGCCGAATCGCAGGTCGGTCCGTAGACGGTGTATTCCACCATCCGGCCGAGCTTGCGTCCGTCGCCCGAGATCGCGCGCATCGGGAACACCCAGTTCTCGTGCACGGCGTCATAGAGCGCGCCATAGGAGCCTTCGTTGATGTAGAGCGCATTGCCCTTCACCAGATCGACGCCCACCAGCAGGCTTTCGGCTTCCGCCACCAGCGCGCGGCCCGGCTCGCACCAAAGGTCAGCGTTTTCCAGAACGAACATGTTCTCGAACGAACGCATCACCATGGCAACATAGTCGTCCATCGCGGGTGGGTTTTTGTCCGCATAGATCGCCGGGAAGCCGCCGCCGACATCCACGATGTCCACGGTTACACCGGCGTCGATGATGACCCGGCTGGCGTCGGCCATGGCCTGCGCCCAGGCAGAAGGTTTCATCGCCTGGCTGCCGACATGGAACGACACGCCGAGCTCGTCGGCATAACGCCGCGCAATGCTGAGGATTTCAGCAGCTTCCGCGGCATCCGCGCCGAACTTGCCCGACAGGGGCAGGGCCGAGCCTTCGTTGGACACAGCAATGCGCACGAGGATCGTCAGATCCTTGGCATAGCCGGTCGCCTCGAGGATCTTGTTCAGCTCCACCAGCGAGTCGGTGACGAAGATGCGTACGCCGTGCAGCTTGTAGGCCCGCTCGATCGCCTTGCGCGGCTTGACCGGGTGAAGGAAAGCAATGCGGGCTTCGGGGAAGCGGCCGCGGATCAGCTCGATTTCCGTTTCGGAAGCGGCGTCGAAGCTGCGGATGCCACCTTCCCACAGCGCGTCAAGGACGTGCGGGGCAGGGTTCACCTTCACGGCATAGAATGCCTGGGCCGGGAATTTATCCACGAACCAGTTGGCGGCCGCCGTCACGCGCTCCGGACGGAAGCAATAGGTCGGCAGCTCGGGCTGTTGCTCGCGCGCAATATGATACGGGGTCGCGTAAGTGTGCATGACACCTAACCTCCAAAGGGCTTCAAACCAGCTTTGGGCGTTAGTACAGGGGGCCCCCCTTATCGGGTTAGCCCAGATGTCCGCCACATCGAATTTCAGGGGCCGAAATAGTGCACAACGCCCGGGCATGCAAGAGAAAATTTCGCCCGTTACATAGTCGTGTCACAAAAGGGTAACGCAACGGCGCCAGATAGCCCTTGCAAACTTGGTAAAATGGATATGCACAAACCGCGTCTCCGGCGGCGTGCGAGCCATTTCCGGAGGTCTTCGATGTCTGTCCGTCTCTCCTGTTTTCTGGGCGCTGGTGTCCTGATCCTGGCCGCTTGTGGCCAAAGCGATCTCAAACAGCTCGACACCGGAGAGCCTGGCATCAAGCCGGTACCTGCCATCGCCCGCAACCAGAAGGTCAAGATCGTGGGGTCTTCCACCGTTGCGCCGTTCTCGCGCACGGTTGCCGAGCGGTTCGGCGCGGTCAGCGGGTTTCCAACCCCCATCGTCGAGACGACCGGAACGGGCGGCGGCTTCAAGGCCTTCTGCGAAGGCGTCGGGCCGGTCTCGCCCTCCATCATCAACGCTTCCCGCCCGATGAAAGCGTCCGAGCGCGAGCTCTGCGCCAGAGCCGGTGTAACCGACATCACCGAAGTGGCGCTTGGCTATGACGGCATCGTCGTGGCCAATTCGAAAGCCGGCGCGGATTTCGACGTCACCAAGGAGCAGCTCTATCTCGCCCTCGCCAAGGAAATCCCGGACGGGAAGGGTGGCTTCATGCCCAACCCGCACAAGAACTGGCAGGATGTTTCCCCGGATCTGCCCAGCGGCCCGATTGTCGTCCTTGGTCCCCCGCCCACCTCGGGGACGCGGGACGCGTTCGTCGAACTCGGCATGGAAAAGGGCGCTGAGGCCATTCCCCAGCTCAGGGACCTGAAAGCCGCCGATGAAGCCGCCTTCAAGGAGCGGGCCCATACGGTGCGCACCGATGGCGTCTGGGTCGATTTCGGCGAGAATGATTCGGCCATCGTCCAGTCTTTGGTCAAATCCCCCGAAGCGATCGGCGTCCTCGGCTTTTCCTTCCTCGAGCAGAACGGTGACCGGGTGAAGGGCGCGCGCCTCGCCGGCGTCGAGGCAAACTTCGACAATATCGTTGCCGGCGAATACGGCCTCGCGCGCATCATGTTCTTTTATGTGAAAGACCAGAACCTGCCGCTGGTCGAGGGCCTTGCAGAATTTGTCTCCGCTTCGGTTGACGAAGGCGCGGCCGGTCATGACGGTTATCTCATCGAGAAAGGCCTCATCCCGCTGGATCAGGAGGACCTGAAAAAGCAGCAGGCTCTTGCCGAGCAGCTCGAGCTTAAGGTCCGCGCCTACTGAGGCTCAGGACCTAGAAGCCTGGCCCTGCCGGCGGCCGGCGGCGGCGAATCCGGATCTTCTGCCAGAATCGTTTGCGCTCAGGCGCGGGCAGGGGCTGCAGGTTCTCGATGAACGCCTCGGCGCAGGCCCGCCAGCTATAGGTCTCGGCATAGGCCCGGCATGTCTCGCGGCTCAGCGCGAGGCAATCTATCGCCCCCTGGCGCAGGTCCCCGTCCACCGGCGTGACTGTCCCGGCGCCCGATCCCGGGATGACGTCGCGCGGCCCCGTCGCATCATAAGCCGCCACAGGCGTTCCCGTCGCCATCGCCTCCAGTACAACCAGCCCGAACGTATCGGTCAGGCTGGGGAACACGAACACATCGGCGCTTGCATAATGCGTGGCGAGGTCTTCGCCAAACTTGGCGCCCAGGAACACGACGTCCTTGTACTTGCGCTTGAGCTCTTCCAGCTGTGGCCCGTCACCGACGATCACCTTGGTGCCCGGCAGGTCGAGCCCGACAAAGGCCTCGATGTTCTTTTCCACCGCCACCCGGCCGACATTCAGGAAGATCGGCCGCTTCATCCCGGCGAACGGGTCGCCTGGCTGGCCCTCCTCGATCCGACGCTGCGGATTGAACATTTCGGTGTCCACTCCGCGGCTCCAGGAGACGAGGTTGATGAAGCGCTGCTGGCGCAGCTCGTCGAGCAGGGACGGGGTCGCCACCATCACCTTGCCCGAATATTTGTGGAACCAGCGCACGAAGGAATAGCCCCACGCCACCGGCACCGGCAGGCGCGCCGACACATATTCGGGAAACCGCGTATGGTAAGCTGTGGAGAAGGGGTGTTTCTCGGTCAGGCAGACGGCGCGGCCGGCCATGCCGAGCGTCCCTTCAGTGGCAATATGCACCGCATCAGGCTCAAACTCGTCAAACCGCTCGCGGATCCTGCGGCGCGCAAACAGCGCCAGCTTGATCTCCGGATAGGTCGGCAGGGGCATGGTCATGAAACCATCCCCCGGATGCACGATCTCCCAGACATGGCCCATGGCCTCTGTCTCGGCGATAACGCGCTTCATCGTACGTACGACGCCATTGACCTGAGGGTCCCAGGCGTCGGTGACGAGCATGATGCGCATGCCGGCTCCATAAATTTCAGCCCCCCATGGGCCTTGGCGGCGCAATCTGGCGGGCTTGGCGCGGGGCGTAAAGGGGTTCACTGCGCCGCAGCCTTGTTTTGAGGCGCTCCCCTCATGGGGGTATTCTTGTGCGCAGGCTAAGGTATAAGCGGCAGATTATTGCCCCGGCCCTGCCAGACGGACCCATCCCATGCCCGATACCGCTCTACACACCGCTCTCGATTGGGACGCGCTCGACGCCCTGAAATTCGCTGACGAGGAAGCCCTCCTCGAGGGCCTGCTCAAGGAGGGGGTGCTGCCCCAGCCGATCCGCGAAGGCGCCGTGCGGCGGGGCCGGGAACTGGTGATGAGCGCCCGCGCCAGGGGCCGCCGCAAGGGCATGATGGAAAGCTTCCTTGAGGAGTTCGGCCTCACCAATTCTGAAGGCCTCGCCCTGATGTGCCTGGCCGAAGCCCTGTTGCGCGTGCCTGACACCGAGACCAAGGACGACCTCATCGCCGAAAAGATCCGCTCCGGCGACTGGGGCGCCCATAAGGGCCAGTCCGACAGCTGGCTGGTCAACGCCTCCACCTGGGGCCTGATGCTCACCGGGCGCGTCATCGGCGCGCCGGAAAACGCCCACAAGGGCGCTGGCAATTTCGTTTCCGGCCTCGTGCGCCAGAGCGGCGAGCCGGTCATCCGCGCGGCCATGATGCAGGCGATGCGCATCATGGGGGAACAGTTCGTCCTTGGGCGGACGGTTTCCGAAGCCCTCAAGCGTGGCCGCCGCATGGTCAAATCCGGCGACGCGGCGCATTTCAGCTTCGACATGCTCGGCGAAGGCGCCCGCACCTCGGCCGACGCCGACCGCTACGACAAGGCCTATCATGATGCGATCGCCGCCGTCGCCGCCGACAAGGATCCCGCCCTGCCGCCGGAAAAGGCCAATGGCGTATCTGTCAAGCTCTCCGCCCTCCATCCGCGCTATCTCGCCGTCAAGGAAGCGCGCGTCATGGCGGAAATGTATCCCCGCGTGCTGGCCCTGTGTGAGGCCGCCGCGAAAGCCAATATTGGCCTCTGCCTGGATGCCGAGGAAGCCCACCGCCTGGTCATCAGTCTCAAGATCTTCGAGCGTCTTGCCCGCGAGCCCTCGCTGAAAGACTGGACCGGCCTTGGCCTCGCCGTGCAGGCTTACCAGAAACGCGCCCGCGCGGTGATCGACCGCCTCGCTATTCTGGCAAAGGAAACAAATCGCCGCTTCATGGTCCGCCTGGTGAAGGGTGCCTATTGGGACAGCGAGATCAAGAATGCCCAGGTCGAAGGCTTCTCCAATTTCCCGGTCTTCACCACCAAGCAGGGTACGGACGTTCACTATCTTGCCTGCGCCAAGGCAATGCTGGCAGCTTCCCCGGCCATCTATCCGGCCTTTGCCACCCATAATGCCCACAGCCTGGCTGCGGTCGACCTGCTTGCCGCTTCAGCCGGCGTCACGAACTTCGAATTCCAGCGCCTCCACGGAATGGGCGAGCCGCTCTACGAAGCCGCCGACGCCGGAAACCGCGTCCGCGTCTACGCCCCTGTCGGCGCCCATGAAGACCTCTTGCCCTACCTCGTCCGCCGGCTGCTCGAGAACGGCGCGAACACCAGTTTCGTTCATTCCTTCCTTGATCCGGATGTGCCTGCCGAACAGGTTGTGGCCGACCCCATCGCCAAGGTGGAGGCGGGCCCGCGCCGCCACGCGCGTATTCCCACGCCCCCACGCCTCTATGGCGCCGGCCGGCGCAACTCTGCCGGCCATGACCTCAGCCAGCTTGGTGTGCGTGGCCAGTTCGCCGCGGCGCTGAAAATGCTCGATGACGGCCCGGCCTTTGCCGCTGGCCCCATCGTGTCGGGCAAGGCGGAAACCGGCGGTGGCGAACTCGTCCTCATGCCCGCTGACACCGGCCGCGCGCTCGGCGCGGTGAAAGAGGCGGATGCTGGCGCCCTTGACCGCGCGCTGGACGCCGCGACAAAATTCCAGCCGGAATGGGACAACCTCGGCGGCCCGAGGCGCGCCGAATATCTCCACGCCATGGCCGATGCGATGGAGGCCCAGGCTGCCCGGCTCATCGCTCTCATGGCACGCGAGGCCGGCAAGACGCTTCCCGATGGTATCGCCGAAGTGCGCGAAGCGGTCGACTTCTGCCGCTACTATGCTCAGCAGGCAGAGCAGGACTTTGCCGGTCCTGTGCGCCTTCCGGGTCCCACGGGCGAGACCAACCATCTCTCCCTGCATGGGCGCGGCGTCTTTTGCTGCATCAGCCCCTGGAACTTCCCGCTCGCCATCTTCACCGGCCAGATCGCGGCGGCCCTGGCGGCGGGCAACACCGTCATTGCCAAACCCGCCGAGCAGACTGCGCTGACGGCATTTGAGGCCGTGCGCCTCTTCCACAAGGCGGGCCTGCCGGGTGACGCGCTTCACCTCCTGCCGGGCAGGGGGGAGACGGTCGGCGCCGCCCTCACCGCTGACCTGCGTGTCTCCGGCGTCTGCTTCACGGGGGGCACGTCCACCGCCCGCCTGATCAACCGCGCCCTTGCCGGGCGCGACGGTCCGATCATCCCGCTGATCGCGGAGACCGGCGGCCTCAACGGTCTCTTCGTCGACACAACGGCGCTCAGGGAACAGGTGATCGACGACATGATCCTCTCCGCCTTCGGTTCTGCCGGCCAGCGCTGCTCGGCGCTGCGCATCGCCTTCCTGCCGAACGCAACGGCCGACCATCTCATCGAAGGCCTCATCGGCGCCATGAACGAGCTTGCGCTCGGCGATCCTTCCCTGCCGCAGACCGATACCGGGCCGGTGATCGACGCCGACGCCCGCGCGTCGCTCGAAGCGCACATGGAGCGCATGCACCGCGAAGCCAAAGTCCTGCACCAGCTGGACGCCGGAAGGACTGGCGAAGAGGGCTATGGCTTCGGCCCGGCGCTCGTTGAGCTCTCCTCGCTTGATCAGATCAATGAGGAAACCTTCGGGCCCGTCCTGCATGTGCTGCGCTATGATCCTGACAATGTCGCCGCCGTCGGCGGCGCCCTCAAGGCGAAAGGCTACGGCCTCACCCTCGGCGTCCATTCGCGTCTTGAAAGCTTCCACAACGCCGTCAAGGCGGCGTGCCCTGTGGGAAACACCTATGTGAACCGCTCGATGATCGGCGCGGTGGTCGGCGTCCAGCCATTCGGCGGGGAAGGGCTGTCGGGGACCGGCCCGAAGGCGGGCGGCCCACATTATCTCCATCGTTTCGCCACCGAGCGCGTGGTAAGTGTCAACATTACCGCCCAGGGCGGCGACCCCGAACTGCTCAGCCTCTAAGGACGTCATCCCATGAAACGCCTCCTCCTCACTGCTTCCATGGCCGCGCTCCTGCTGGCCGCTTGCGCCCCCCAGGGCGAAGCGCCGCCCGCCGGTGGCTCAGAGGCCCCTGTTGCCCAAACCGCCTCCACCGATACGGGCCAAGCAGATACGCTCCCGGCCGATCTTGGCAGTCCCGCGTTTGAGGAAACCACCGAGGCATACGAGATCCGCACGGTCGTTG
Organism: Hyphomonas sp.; assembly: GCF_018402285.1. Classification (GTDB taxonomy): domain Bacteria; phylum Pseudomonadota; class Alphaproteobacteria; order Caulobacterales; family Hyphomonadaceae; genus Hyphomonas. Next base: position 815,515 of record NZ_JAGYJH010000003.1, read on the forward strand.
ACCCCGCGATCGTCGCGTTCGATAACGCGCTCGCCCAGACCTATTTCAACGCCGCCCGGGAATCGCTCGACGCCCTGAAGGAACAGGCTATAAATGACAATAAGGTGGCGGCCGAGGACGCGGCCGCCAACGGCACGGAAAGCTGGTTCCGCCAGTATGCGATGGAATTCCGCTTCGAGGCGACCGCCCAGCAAGGCGACATCATCAGCGTGCTGGAGAACGTCTATTCCTATACCGGCGGCGCCCATCCCAACTATGCCCTGAAAGGCATCGTCCAGCAGAAGGCCCAGCCAGAACCCGTTGCCATCGGCGCTGTCGTGGCGGACGCGGCCGGATTCGGCGAAAGGCTCAAATACCATCTCACAGACGAAAAGCTTGAACGCATCTATGGCGACTTCAGCCGCGATATGGTTGCCACAGAAGTAGATGAGCTTCTCGGCGACGATGCCAATGCCGGCTCAGTCTGGGGCGCCAATTATGTACTCGTGCCGTCAACAGAGGCTGGCAAGTTCGGCGGCATCACCGTGCTCTTCTCGCCTTATGATATCGGCCCCTATGCCGAGGGCGCCTATATCATCACCGTCCCGGCAAGCGAGCTTGAAGGAAAGCTCACGCCGGACTGGTCGGCCCGTTTCGGCGGCGAGCCTGTGCTGGAGGAATTGACGCCCTGAGGCCGGCCCCTAGCACCGGCGGAAGCTGAACACCTGCGCCTGATCCCCGTTCATGCGGGAGATCGTCGCCGTCATCCGGCGGCCATCACGCGTATAGGTGATCACCTGCGGAAAATCATGTTCCGGGTTGGCGAAGGTCACCGTGTTCCTGGCCCGGCTCGTTTCGGTGAATTCTGAAGGCCCGAACCCGCCGGGATAGGCATTGAACGTCGCCGGCGTGCCGAGCTCGATGCGCGTCTGCTCGAAGAAGGTCGCCGTTTCGCCGTTGAGGTTCAGCGCGTAGCCGAACAGATAGCCATGCTCGGGCTTGGTCCACACTTCCTTGTAGGAACGGTCCTCATTGCGCCAGCAGCCGCTGATCCAGTCCAGATCATCCGCCTGCGCAGAGGCGGGGAGCTGGCACAGGCTGTCACTCCAAGGGCAATGGCAATAAAGGCGCGTTTCATGGGTCCACCAATCCTTCAGCAGCCCGCTCGGGCCTGTCTGTCCTGCTTGCAAACGGATCATTCCGCCAATCATGCCAACGATACCACCCCGGCCCCTGTGTGAAGCCATGACTGCAGCGCGCCCGGCCGGGGGCTGGCGGGCGCCTAGTCGTGCGCCACCATGAAGTGCGCCACAATCGCCGAAACCGGGTCGGCCCGGTTCTCCTGCCAGGCCTCGGCGCGCACAGACGCCATCCGCCGGCCCATCTTCATCACATAGGCGCGCGCATAGAGATCCTTCGCATGGCCCTGGCGCAGATAGTCGATGGTGATGTTCATCGGTTTGGGCGGGCGCGGCATGTCCGACACCAGGAACACCTGCAGCATCGCCGTCAGCTCGAGGAAAGACGCAATCGCCCCGCCATGCAGCGCCCGGATGGTGACGTTGCCGATCAGCTTCTCCTGAAACGGCAGGATCGCCGTCATCTCGTCGCCGAGCACGTCGCAGCGCATGCCAAGGGTCTGCGCAAACGGGATGCGCTTCAGGATGGCGTCCACTTCGTCCGCGCGCGGATTGGTCAGGTTGGGGTTCATACTTCCGTCTTCCCCTGCGGGCTTTGCGAGCCAAAGCGCGGCTTGTTGATGGCAAATGTGCCCGCCGAGGTCGCAATCAGCTTCTCCCGCGTGCCGTGATAGGCCCAGGCGCGCGTAAAGCACACGCTCTTTGTCACCCGGTAGCATTCGGCCTCACCGATGATGTCGAGACCCTTCTCCGCCGGGCGCATGTAATCGATTCGCAGGTCGATCGTGGCCACGAAGCGCAGCTTCGTCATCGCCGCCGTGCAGGCCATGCCGGAGAGATTGTCCAGAAATGTCGTGATCACCCCGCCATGGATGACGCCCGTGTCCGGGTCGCCCACCAGGTTCTCCGCCCAGGGCTGGCGCCCCCAGACATGGCCGGGCTCGATCTTCGTCACCTCAAAGCCCACCTCATTGCCCCAGGGGACGGCGCTGTTCATCAGCCCGACATGCTCGCGCATCACGGCGGCGATGCGATCGGGATCATTTCTGTTATCATTCATCAGAGGCTTACCCCGCGTCCGGATTTGACGCCTTGTCCAAGCCGGATAACATCCCGGCAAGTCCAAAGAAACGGCAAACGTGACCCGCCCCGGCGGAAGAGGAGACGCCCAAAATGGCATTTGACGCAGCGGCAAAGCCCAGGACATGCATCATTGGCGCCGGTTGTTCCGGTTTCACCATGGCTAAAAGGCTGAAAGATGCCGGACTGGCATATGACTGTTTCGAGAAGTCCGACAATGTCGGCGGCAACTGGTACTACAACAACCCCAACGGGGTCTCCTCCTGCTACCAGTCCCTGCACATCGACACGTCCAAATGGCGCCTCGCCTTCGAGGATTATCCCGTCCCCGCTGACTGGCCCGATTTCCCCCATCACGCCCAGCTCCTGCAATATTTCCACGACTATGTGGACCATTTCGGACTGCGCGAGACGATCACCTTCAACACGTCCGTTACCGATGTCGCAGACCTCCCGGGCGGGCGTTACCGGGTCACCCTCTCAACCGGCGAAACCCGCGACTATGACGCCGTCTGCGTCGCCAACGGTCACCATTGGGACGCGCGCACCCCCACCTATCCCGGCAATTTCACGGGCTACCAGGTCCACTCCCATTATTACCGCGACCCCTTCGAGCCCTTTGATTTCCGTGGCAAGCGCGTGATGATCGTCGGCGCCGGCAACTCTGCAATGGACATCTCCTCGGAGCTCTCCCAGCGCCCGATTGCCGAAAAGCTCTACATCTCCATGCGCCGCGGCGTCTGGGTGCTGCCAAAATACATGGATGGCCGCCCCGCCGACAAGGCCGTGCTGCCCGCCTGGATGCCCGCCAGCCTCGGCCGCTCGCTCGCCAAGAAGAAGATCAAGCAGACCATCGGCAACATGGAAGACTATGGCCTGCCAAAGCCAGACCATGAGCCGCTGGAAGGCCACCCCTCCGTCTCCGGAGAATTCCTCACACGCGTGGGCTGCGGTGATATCCACCCCCGCCCGGGCATCGACCGGTTTGAGGGCAACACCGTCCACTTCACCGACGGTACATCGGAGGAAATCGACGCCATCGTCTGGGCGACGGGCTACAACACGACCTTCCCTTTCTTCAAGCAGGACGAGCTAACCCCCAGGGACAACGTCTTCTCCCTCTACAAGCGGATGGTGAAGCCTGGCCGCGAGACCCTGTTCTTCCTCGGCCTCGCCCAGCCGCTGCCGACGCTGGTAAACTTTGCTGAACAACAGTCAAAGCTGGTGGCGGCGGCCCTCAAGGGGCGCTACGCTTTCCCGTCCCATGAGGAGATGAACCGCGTGACCGTTGCCGATGAACAGGCCCATCTGGGCCACTTCTACGACAGCCCGCGCCACCGTATGCAGGTGGACTTCAACCTCTATGTCCGCGACCTCCTGAAGGAGATCGAGCGCGGCGCGAAGCGGGCAAAGGTGGGCGCATGAGGGCAGGGGCGGTCGGTCTTGCCCTGGCAGCGCTTGCGGTGTCTGCCTGCGCCTCCTCGCCCGCTTCGGTCAGCTACCGCCCGGCGCCGGCCATCCTGCGCATGCCCCCGGTGGACTATGGCCCCCCGGGCGACGCGCGCAATCCGCCCCAGGGCCCGTTCCAGCCCAACGCATTCCTGCGTGCCTGTCCCGGCATGCGCGTCTCCAACGCCCCGGCGCTGGACGCCGACCGCTGGCTGACGGATTTCAAGCCGGTCATCGTCGCCTTCGGGGTCATCCTCGCGAGTTCCCCGGTCAATGATGTCTGCCTCTCCTCCGGTTTCGGCCTGCGCGACGGGCGCATGCACAACGGCATCGACCTGACGAGCCGCCCGCCCGGCATCGTCTATTCCGGCGGCCCGGGCCGCGTGGTGGAGGCGAAGAATTCCTCCGGCTACGGCCTGAATGTCGTCCTCGATCATGGCAACGGCGTCTACACCCGCTACGCCCATCTCGATTACTTTGCCCCCGGCATAACGCCCGGCGTCGCCATCGGCTTTGGCCAGCCCGTCGGCCAGATGGGCGCGACCGGAAACGCCCAGGCCGCCCACCTCCATTATGAAATCCTCTCCGGCAATATCGACACGATCAAAGGCTCCTTCGGCCTCACCCCGCATGATCCCCTTGCGTTCCCCCCCTATGAAGGGGCGTTGCAGGCCGGGTACTGATCTGCCAGACCCTTGCGCGTAACCGGGCAGGGGGCGTCCATGATATCGAAAATCTCGCCAGCGTTGATCGCGCGCGCCTATGCCGATCCGCTTTCGCGGTTAAATCTCGCGGTCGATTTCCTGCCCATCCTCGCCATTTTCCTCTTCGGCTGGGGCGCCACTCCGCTGGTCGCGCTCTACTGGCTTGAAAATCTCGTCATCGGCGCCTTCGCCGCGATACGCATTCTCGGCTCCGGCCTTGCCATGATGAAGCGGGGAGACAGCACAGGCGCCGCCGCCTTTTTCCTCGCGCCGTTCTTCTGCTTTCACTACGGGTTTTTCTGCTGGGGCCACGGCATCTTCATCGCCACCTTCGCCGACCTGGAAATGGATCTGACCGGCCCGATCGGCCTGATCGACTGGGCCTTGGGCAGTGGCCCCGGGATCGGCTTCTTCCTGGCCGCGATCATCGCGGCAAATCTGGCTGTCTTCGCGGTAGACTTCATCGGCCGCGGGGAAATTGACCGCACCGGCCCCGGCGAGGAAATGGGCGCCCCCTATGGCCGCATCTTCACCCTCCACATCGCCATCATCCTCGGCGCCGCATTCGCCTTTGGCTCTGACGACCCCCTGATGGGCGTCCTCCTCCTCATCCTCATCCGCGTCGCCTTCGGCATGTTCGGAGAAATCCGCCGCCGGACAAAACGCGATGCTCAGCTGGCAGAGGGAGTAGCGCCGGCAGCTGCAGAGCTCTAAGCCCGCCCCCTATCCTTCCGGAAACCGCACATCCTTTATCCGGGACCTTCGCTGCGGTGCAATGCCCCCGCCGTCTTGTGCGTACCGCGCAATCCACCTTCCCTGCGAAGCGGGGGCGGAGGGGACTTTGAGGGATCATGACTCGCCCCGCCATTTCCCGTAAGATGGCCAGCTGCCGCGAGGCGATGGGCAGACAGATCCCAGCCCCTCGTCACATGCCAGGGGCATAGCGCGTCAGAGTCTCCATCTCCCAATTGACGCCCCCGCCGCTCTCCCCCATCCCTCTCCCTCAAGCACAGGGAGCGCGCCATGAACCCCATCCTGATCCTCGACTATGCGGGTATCGCCGTCTTCGCCGCCACGGGCGCGCTGGCTGCCTCGCGCAAGCAGCTCGACATCATCGGCTTCCTCTTCTTCGCCGCCTTCACAGGGGTAGGGGGCGGCACGGTGCGCGATCTCATCCTCGATGTGCCCGTCTTCTGGGTGGTCAATTCAGACTATCTCCTGATCTGCCTTGTCACTGCCATCCTCGTCTATTTCACGGCCCATCTCTTTGAATCCCGCTACAAGCTCCTTCTGTGGCTCGATGCCATCGGCCTTGGTGCCTATTGCGTGTTCGGGGCCTGGAAGGCGCTGGAGGCGACCGGTTCGCCGGTCATCGCCGTGGTGATGGGTGTCATCACCGCCAGTTTCGGCGGCATCCTGCGCGACCAGCTGGCCGGCGAGCCGTGTATCCTCCTGCGCCCGGAGATCTACATCACAGCCGCGCTCGCCGGCGCGGCAACCTATACCGGGCTCCACCTCGCCGGCCTGCCGGTCATGATGGCGGCTGTCCCCGCCGCCCTCGTCGCCTTCGCCATCCGGGGCGGGGCGATGAAATTCGGCTGGTCGATCCCCGGCTACAAGAGCCGACCGGGCCGCCCCGCCGGGGACATTACCTGACCGCCGCCGGGTCCCTCTAGGGGTTGATACGGGCTTGTCCCGCGCGGCCTGCGGGTGTCCCAGAGTATCACCCGTTGGCCGGAATCGGCCACGGATTGGCCCATGCCGGATACATTGCTGCTCTACGAAATCACAAAGTTGACGCGGAATGACGCCGGGTGCAGGGTCGTGTCGTTACAACCAGAAAGAAGCCCCATGGTCGATACCACCTCGCCTGCAACCGTCTCCGGCAAGCGCGCCAGCACCAAGGCTGCCAATCGCCGGGCGATCCTGCAGGCCGGCCGCCAGGTCTTCGCCCGCATCGGCTATGAAGCCACCACGGTGCGCGACATTATCCGCGAAACTCAGCTCGCCTCGGGAACTTTCTACAATTATTTCAAGTCAAAAGAGGAGGTCTTTCACGCGATTGCTGAAGATTCCACCCACCGGTTCCGCGACCGGCTGGTGGACGTCCGCGCCCGCGCCGAGAGCCTCGAAGACTATATGGAACACGCCTACCGGGCCTATTTCGGCTTCATCTCCCGCGAGAATGAAGAGGCCATTGCCAGCGGCGCGCCCCATATCGCCCTCATCGGCGTGCGCGTCGATACGCCCGAAATGCAGGCCGTCGCCCAGGAAATCCGTGCAGACCTTGAGCATATCCTTGCAAAACAAGGCATTAAACCCTCGGTCGATACCGAATACCTCACCGCCGCCGCCATCGGCATCGCCCGCGAGATGGGCGACTACATGCTCAAACGCCGCCCCGTCGATGTCGAAGGTGCCACCCGTTTCGCCTGCACCCTTCTGCTCTCGGGCCTGGAAGCGCTCGGCGCCCAGCGCTGACCCGCCCGCCGCCGGGGAACCCCTTGGCGGCGCCCGAAAAATGGCGTCAAGTTCTTCCTCCAGAGAGATATGAGGGAGGGAGTTCCATGAGCCTGCAGCGCCTGATTGCCAAGGCGGTCGCCAGCCTGCCCGGCGGCATGATCGTCAAGATGTCGGGCGGCGAGCCCAAGACGATTGAAGGCCGTACGCTGGAACCCCAGCTTCAGCTCGTCGCCTGGAACGGGCGCAACGCTCCGCCGATGTCCACCCTTCCGGCCGAAGCGGTGCAACAGGGCGTCAAGGCGCAACTTGCTCTGATGGCCGACAAGCTGCCCGGCGGGGTCGGCGTCAAGGAGTTCACCATCCCGGGCCCCGATGCCAACCAGATCCCCGTACGTCTCTATACCCCAGCCTCCCAGGACCCCCGGCATCCCCTCATGGTCTATTTCCATATGGGCGGCGGCGTCATCGGCGACATGGACACCTGCCACGCCTTCTGCGGGATGCTCGCTCAAGGCGCGCAGGCGCCGGTCCTGTCTGTTGATTACCGCCTTGCCCCGCAGCACATTTTTCCGGCCGGCCTCGACGATTGTTTCGCCGCCTATAAGTGGGGCGTGGAGAATGCTGCGAAATACGGCGCGCCTGCGGGCAAAGCCTCTGTCGGCGGCGACAGTATGGGCGGCAACTTCTCCGCGATCATCAGTCAGCGGATGAAGCGGGAAGGTGGTCCGGTCCCGGCGCTGCAACTCCTGATCTATCCGGCGATCGACATCTCCAGACACTATCCCTCCAAGACGGCCTTCGCGAATACCTTCTCCCTCAGCCAGGACACGATGGACTGGTTCATGCAGCAATACCTCCCTGCGGGTTTTGACTATACTGACCTCAATGTCTCGCCCGGCCAGGAGACAGATCTCACCGGCCTTCCGCCTGCCGTGGTGGTGACAGCTGGCCATGACCCGCTGGTGGATGAGGGCGACGACTATGCCGAGCGTCTGAAAGCGGCCGGGGTAAAGGTGCAGCACAAGCGCTATGACAGCCTCGCTCACGCCTTCACCGCCTTCACGTTCATCTCGCCAGGCGCCCGCGCGGCCTGCACAGAGATTGCCCGCATGGTCCATGACATGTACGCGGCCCGGAAATAATGAAGGCTCTTGTTGTCAGCGAGCTTGCCCCGGACTTTGCCGGGACTGGCATCCGGGATTTGCCGCTTCCGGAGCCGAGGGCCGGGGAAGTGCGCGTCGCCATCAGGGCGGCCAGTCTCAATTTCCCGGATCTTCTGATGACGGAGGGAAAGTACCAGCTGAAACCGGATCTGCCCTTCACGCTCGGCATGGAGCTCGCAGGCGTTGTCGATGCTGTGGGGGAGGGTGTGACTGCCTTCAGGCCCGGCGATGAAGTCGCCGGCGGCAGCCGTATCGGCGCCTTCGCAGAGCATATTGCCCTGCCTGCTGCGGGCTTGCGCAAAAAGCCCGCCGCGCTCAGCTTTGCCCAAGCCTCTGCTTTCGGCGCGGCGTATCTCACGGCTTACGTCTCGCTGGTCATTCGCGGCAACCTTCAGCCGGGCGAAACCCTGCTCGTCCACGGCGCCAGCGGCGGCGTTGGCATGGCGGCGGTCGAGGTGGGAAAACTCCTCGGCGCAAGGGTCATCGCAACTTCGGCCTCGGACGAGAAACTCAAAACCGTGCAAGCCCGGGGCGCCGATCATGTCATCAACGTCACCCGCGGCTTCCGCGAGGAGGTCAAGGCGCTCACCGGCGGGCGCGGGGCAGACGTGATCTATGATCCGGTCGGGGGCGACGTATTTGATGAAAGCGTTCGCTGTATCGCCTTTGACGGCCGTCTGCTGATCATCGGGTTCACCTCAGGGCGCATTCCCACCGTCAGCGTGAACATGCCCCTGATCAAGGGCTTCTCCGTCGTCGGTGTCCGTGCCGGCGAATATGGCCGTCAGTTTCCGGAAAAAGGGCGCGCCAATCAGGACGCTATCTGGAAATGGGCCGAGGAGAGCAAGGTGAAGCCCTGCATCCACGCTCAAGTGCCACTGGCCGACTGGCGCTGCGCCTTCGACATGATGCGCGGCCGGGAGATCGTCGGAAAGGTGGTGCTGGTGCCCTGAGGCACCAGCCTCCCGCGCTTACACCGTCCGCTTCGCGCGGTCCTTGGCGTTGGTCGCCTCGATGGCTTCGCGCGCGGCGTTCCACTGCTCGTCTCCCCAGGCCGTCAGCATGCTGAAATTGCCGCCGGAGGCATTGTACATCGCCCCGTCGATGGCAATCGTCTGGCCGTTGACGTATTCGCAGCCCGGCGCCATCAGCAGAACGGCCAGGTTGACCAGTTCGTGCATCTCGCCGACCCGGCCCATCGGATTGGCGACGCCCCGGTCCATCCGTTCGGCGCCTTCGGCGTCCGGCGAAAGGCGTTTGGACATGCCTTCGGTGGGGAAGGGGCCCGGCGCAATCGCATTGAAGCGCAGGCCATGACGGCCCCATTCTATGGCAAGCGACTGGGTCATTACATTGACGCCTGCCTTTGACATTGCGGAAGGCACAACGAATGGCCCGCCATTCCAAACCCAGGTCGTCAGGATCGAGCAGACATTGCCGCGCCGCTTTTCCGCAATCCAGCGCTTGCCAATGTCATGCGTCATGTAGAACGTGCCGCGGAACACGATGTTGGAGATCGCGTCGAAACCGCGGATGGAGAGGTCCTCCGTACGCGAAATGAAATTGCCGGCTGCATTGTTGATGAGGCCGGTAAGGGGTCCGTGCTTTGACCAGATAGTGTCGTTCATCTCGGTGATGGCTTCGGCCACGCGGATGTCGCACGCATGGGGCACCACCTTGCCGCCATGCTTGCCCATCAATTCCTGCGCCGTTTCTTCCAGAACGCCGCCCCGGCGTCCGCAGATGTGGACTTCGGCGCCGAGTTTCAGGAACCCTTCGGCCATTTCCTTGCCGAGGCCCGTGCCGCCGCCGGTGACAAGGATGCGCTCATCCTTCATCAGCCCGTCGCGATACATCAGTTTTGAAATGTCCATGAGTGTCTCCTCCCGTATATCCACCTGAAACTTTACAGGCGCTCAGACCTGCCCGCCAGCGGCGACGTCGCGGAACCCCGCGCTCACTTCCGCCAAGGCAGGCTCACCAGCCGCCACAGCGCCCATACCGGCAACACCACCAGCGCTCCGGCAAGCGCGGGCTGCCAGAAATTCCCGATCGCCCAGCCAAGCGCCGCAAAGGTCTGCCGCAGGATCGACCGCAGTGCCTCTGCGAGGTTGAAGCTCGGATCACTCGCGTCAAAGTTTGCCGCCAGCACGAAAAAGCCGACCAGGATGCAGAGCGCCAGAAGTTTCACCCCGCCCCATACGCTGATGCCGAACAGGCGCGCGAGCAGGGGCCGTTTCCCCACAGCTGCAGGCGGCGGCGCAGGGGCTGGCTGGGGCGCAGGCTCCAGGTCAGGGCGGGGGGTGTCGGAACTGTCCGTCATGAAAACATCCTACGCCTTCCGGCCCTGCCGCGATAGGGCAGGCCCGGGAGGCCCGTCTCACTCGGCCGCCACCTTCTGAACGAAGGTGCGGTGCGGATACGGAATGGAAATGCCCTCCCGGTCAAAGGCGGCCTTCACCTTGTGCGTAATGTCGAGGCGCACCGGCCAGTAATCGCCCGACACGACCCAGCTGCGCGTGGCAATGTCTACCGAGCTGTCGCCCAGATTGACCACCCGCACGAAGGGCTCAGGATCCTTCAGGATACGGTCATCTTCGGCGATCACCGCCTGAATGATGCGGATCGCCTTGTCCATGTCATCATCATAGTCGATGCCGAAGGTCACATCCACGCGCCGCTGGTCAAAGCCCGAATAGTTCTTGATGACATCATCAATCGCCTGACTGTTGGGAACGATCACCTTGATATTGTCAGGCGTTGCCAGGATCGTCTGGAAGAGGGTGATGTCCTTCACCGTGCCGGACACGCCCGCCGCCTCGATGAAATCGCCGAGCTTATAGGGCCGGAACACCATGATCATCACACCAGAGGCGATATTGCCGAGCGCGCCTTGCATGGAGAGGCCGATCGCCAGCGTCAGCGCGCCGAGCACGGCCACAAAGCTTGTCGCCTGTACTCCGAACACCTGAAGGGTCGCAATCGCTACTGCGGCAATGATCGCCCACTGAACGAGCGAGGCAAAGAAGTTCGACAGCGTGACGTCGATTTGCAGATTGCGCGCGCTCTGTTTCCGCACCAGCCCGCTCAGCCACCCCGCGATCCGCAGCCCGACAACGACCAGAACCAGGGCGCCGATCGCCCTCAATCCGAAGGGCAGCAGATAGGGGCCTAATGTCTCCCAGATTGCCTGGGGGTTCATTGTCTCGTCCATGTCAGTCTCCTTTTCAGGTGAGCCTGCTGTAACTGATCAGCATACGGCGTTTTGTGTGTGGCTGCGGTCCTTTTCGTCTCGTTGCAGCGTTGGAAAGCCTGCGGCTCAGCCGCTGGTATCGCGTTCAGGCGGCAGGGGCGGGTCTTTGGGCGTTTTGGGCGCGGCGCTTTCGGGCTTTTCCATCCGGTATTCGGTTGTCGTCGGGAAAGGAATTGTGATCCCGGAACTGTCGAAACTTTGTTTGACGCTCTTTTTCAGGTCGGCGCTTACCTGAATCAGATCGGGCGTTGCCACCCAGGCACGCAGCCGGAGCGAGACGGCCCAATCGTCGAGAGACTGCACGCCTGCCCATATTGGCATATAGCTGATGACTTTTGGGTGGGCCTCGGCGACATGGTTGAGGACTTCCAGAGCCTTGTCGATGTCGTCTCCATAGGAAATGCCAAAATACATATCCAACCGCCGGAAAGGCTGGATCGTATGGTTGATCAGGGGTGCCCCCCACACCTTGTCATTGGTCAGCGAAACAATCTTGTTGTCGATCTGCTTCATGGTCGTGGTGAAGGGGGTGATGTTGGTCACCTCGCCTTCTAGCTCAGCGAGCGTTACATAGTCCCCGATCCGGAACGGCCGGAAGATTGCCAGCATCACGCCAGCGGCCACCGCCTTGAGCGTATCCTGCAGCGCCAGGCCAATCGCGAGACCTGCCGCGCCCAGCACAGCGGCCAGCGAAGCGGCCGGAAAGCCAAGCTGGATCAGCGCCGTGACGATGGCGATGGCAAAGATTACATATTTGATCAGCGAAGCGGAAAACGCGATCAGCGTGTCATCTGCCCCGGTATGAGCGTGGGCCTTCTCGCCGAACTTGCGCAACGAACGGGCAATCATGTTGGCGCCCGCCAGCGCGAAGAACAGGATGGCCACCGCCGCCAGCGCGCCCGGCCCGCGTGTCTCCACCAGGGCGCGCCAGTCATAACCGGCAAGGCCAAGGGGCAGGGGCGAGAACAGGATCAGCGCAAACACGCGGGAGACAGACGCTGTCAGATCCCAGGCAGACCCGTCAAAATCCTTGTCCTTGGGCGTCCTGAGCTTGCCGGCAAAGCGCACGGCATGTTTCACGCCCGTCGCCAGAAGCCAGATCAGCACCACGGAGGCCAGAACCAGGCCCCATTTGATCGCATGCGGCCAGGCCGCGGCTGCCCAGGCTGGCCAGGTGGAGGTGTCGAAATTCAGCTGCGCCAGGAGGCGCGACGTGTCGGTCGGTAAGCTCATGCGCCCCGTTTAACCGGCTTTGCGCCGCGCGTCAGCCTCAGCAGCAGAAGTATGAGGAGGCATCCGGCCGCAAAATGCCCGATGAGGTGCATGCCTGTCTCCAGCCAGTTGTGGAAGGCAATCCCGAGGATGCCCCAGCCGGCGGCCACGAAGTACCAGAGGCTCGCGCTGATGCGGCTGGCAAAGATCCAGGCAAACAGTCCTGCGCTGAGGATGGTTGACCAGAACATCGGCCAGGGAAAGTCGCTCGGGGCGAGCCCGGTGAAACTGCGGATCGTCAGGGGGATGGAGATGGCGGTCGCCACCGAAATCCATCCGGCCAGCAGGCCGCTCGCCGCGTCGCCGAAATGGAAGCCGAGGCTGCGTGTCCCCCGCAGGGCTTCTGCCTCCCGCGCCGCCCACCAGGCAGAAACGAAGATCGGCGCCAGCAGGACAAAATCCAGTGGCTGCGACCCGACGAGCTGCGCGCTCAGCATCCAGACGATATTGCCCACCCCCGCCAGCACCAGCGGCAGGCCGAGACGGCGCGGCCAGTCATCCGGGCGCACCAACCCGTTGACCCCGAAGGCAGCATAGGCGGCAAAGATCACGCTCCAGATGGAGAAGAAGGCCGGAAAAGGCTGCTCGGGCGCGCTCGTACCGGAGGTCGCGTCCCCGATCGGTGTGCCAATGCCGAACGCCGGCGCCAGCGCGCCTGCCAGCGGCTGGAGAAAGCCGAGCAGCAGAATCAGAAGCGGACTCAAACGGTTATGCATCGTGAAAAGGCCTCTCATTCCGGAAGTTGATACAGGTCCGGCCCTGTCCACCCGCATCAGCGGCAGGCAGTCCCGTCCTGCTCGCACAGCGCCATCACCGAAGAGATCCAGCCAGCATAGCCCTGCAGGTTGGTATAGCGGCCGTTATACTCGCCCTCGCAGAAATGCCCGGTGGCGCGGTTCTGTTCGACGACGGAGAGAATGCCGACCACTGTCTTGCTGCCATCGGTCTCAGTTACATAAAGCGGCCCGCCGCTGTCGCCGATGCAGGGGCCTGCGCCATTCTCGCTGGAAACCGTGATAGCAGCCGGCCCGGCCGCAACAATTTTGAGCCGCGTGGTCAAGAGGTCATTGGAAAGCTGCCCGTCAAACCGGGTCAGCCCCCAGCCGGCCATATCGCCGACGGGATAGTTCGCCGGCGCCAGCGGCAGCGCCGTCTGGCCAAACCGCGCCACAGGCACATTCCCAAGGCCGGCGATCTGTTCCTCGTTGAGGCGAACCAGCGCGATGTCGTTGGCATAGCCATTATCTGTGCCCTGATAACCGGCATGGCAGACGGCATATTCGGCAGAGGTGCGCCGGGCTTCCGGGCTGCGCAGGTTCGCCGCCTCGCCAATCAGGCGGATCTCGTCGAAGGGTTCGTCGATGCAATGGGCCGCTGTCACAAACCAGTTGCGCGCCACTCGCACCGCTCCGCAATGCCCGCTGGCGACAATTCCCGCCGCATCCGTCCGGCGCGGCTCGATCTTCACGATCCCGGGAAAGGCGCTGAGGCTCGCGGCCAGCGCGTTGACCGCTTCGGTCCCCAGCATTGGCTCTTCCAGCTCGGTCGCCCCGGCGGCCTTGGCCACGGTCGGCGTCGGCGCCGCGCCGCCGGGCAGGGTGCACCGGCTGGCATTGACGAGGCCGAGCGAGGTCGCCCGCAACGCTTCAGGTGTCAGCATCGCTTCGTCATCAGCCGCCGTCCCGTTGGCCGCATCACCCGAAGGGGCAGGGGCATCTTCCGGCGCGGCCGTTGCCCCTTCGGCTTGTGTCTCCAGCGCCGAAGCTGCGGCGGCTTCTTCGGCGGCAATCCGGGCGGCTTCAGCCTCTTCTTCCGCGATTTCCTCGGGCGTGGGCTGCAGGTCGGTCTCGGTATAGCTCCCCGCCGGGGGGGCCGTGTCGGCGGCCTTTTCCTCCGCCGAAGACGGGTTGATGCCCGGCAGGCGAACCTGGTCACAGCCCGCAAGTATGAACGCCATCCCGGCAAGGGCGGCAATATAGGTGCGTCGCATTCCGATGGTCCCCTTCTGAAAGCATCGCCAGGTGCGCATAAAGGCCCTGTGCGGGGCCCCGGTCAACTGCCGCGCCGGGCTTGCCCGCTGCGCCCGGCTGCCTAAACTCTGCCCCAGCCTAGGAGACCCGCCCATGACCCCTTTCCGTGCAGCCCTTGCGGCGTTGGCCCTGTCGATCCCGCTGACCCTGCCGGCAACCGCCCAGGAAGGGGGCAATACCGAGGACGTCCAGCGTGCCCTCGCCGCCGGCTGGAAGGCCAGCTTCACCTGTTCGGGCCTCTTCGTGGCCGGGCAGACCCTGGCGGACATCGAGCAGAATGATCTCTCCGGCATCTATCCCGACTATGCGCGCTTCTACGACCAGCTGCCGCCTGCCTCGGTCGATCAGAGCCGCAAGATCGTCTCGGTCGACTATTCGCCGGTCATGCCTCCCCGCATGGCGGCCTGGCGCCCGGGCTATGGCTGCACCCAGCTGCCCATCGGTGCTTCTGAAAAAGCCATCGACTTCCTCCCGCGCTTTGCCGCCTGGCCGGAATACACCACTAACGACCGGGGCAGCGCCATCGGCTCGAATGTGAAGGTCGAGCTGCGCCTGGAAGAAGCCGAGCGCCTCGAAATGCCCGTCACCGCCGCCTTTGACGAAATGACCTATGGCGCCGGCACGCGGACAAGCTCGGTCGTCATCGTGCGCGATGGCCAGGTCGTCGCCGAGCGCTATGCCCGCGGCGTCGAGCATGAAACGCCCCAGCGCACCTGGTCGGTGGCCAAGTCCATCACCGCCACGCTGATCGGCGCCGCCCGCCGCCAGGGCAAGATCGACATCGACTATCCGGCTGTCCTCACTGCCTGGAACAAGGGCGCCGATCCGCGCCGCGAAATCACGATCCGCGATCTCCTGCACATGGCCAGCGGTCTCGACAGCGGCGAAAGGGGTTCGCGTACGGACCGTATCTATTTCGGAGGCGGACGCGTTGTCGATCAGGCCGCCGGCAATGTCCTGGAAGCCGAGCCCGGCACCCGCTTCAAATATGCCAACAACGATACCCTCATCGCCATGCGCGCCCTGCGCGAAGCAATGCAGGACGACGCCCTCTATCACCGCTTCCCCTACGAGTCCCTGCTTCACAAGATCGGCGCGGTGCGCACCACGCTCGAGATCGACTGGAACGGCGATTTTCTCTCCTCCAGCCAGGTCTGGGCCACCGGCCGCGACCTTGCCCGTATCGGCCAGCTCTACCTTCAGGACGGCGTCTGGGCCGGTGAGCGTATCCTGCCAGAGGACTGGGCCGATTTCGTCAGCACACCCGCCCCGGTCCAGCCCACCGGCGCCGGTCAGGATAATTACGGCGCCCAGTTCTGGCTCATGAACAATGTTCCCGGCATACCCGAGGACACCTATTATGCCGCCGGCAATCGCGGCCAGTACATCGTCATCCTGCCTTCGCTCAACACGGTCATCGTCCGTCAGGGGATCGACATGATCGGCGGCGCACGGTTCGAGATCGACCGTTTCGTGCTGGATGTGACCCGCGCCATCGAGGCCGCCGATCAGGACCGCGCTGCCGGCGCCGAGGCCCTGCGCCAGTCGGCCGAGGAAGAAAACGCCCCGCGCCCGCGCGTTCCCCTGCGCGGCAACTGGCAGCCCTAAGGGCTGCCAGTCTCAGGGTCAGGGCTGGGCAGCTTCTGCTGGCGGCGTATGCGTCACGGAGACTCCATACAGGCTCACCAGCTCGGCCGGGTCAGGCTCGGCCATCCCACCGGAGGCGCCCATCGCCGTTTCGGCCGTAATCGGCGTTGCCGGCGCCATCCGCAGTTCGATCTTGCCGCCTTGGGTGATGAAGTCGGAGAGCCGCAGAAGCCAGCCTGTCGCCTCGGGCACCATCTTGCCCACCTGGCCGCTTCCGGCCGCGAAGCTCCCGGCGGCAAAGGCCCGTACGTCCTTGGGGGTGGAATCGGCAAAGCCCGCCAGCATCGGGTTGGCATCAGGATAGGCCTTGGCTACCTCGATCACCATGGTTGAAACTGCGTCCAGCCCGCCTTCATCGGCCAGCGCCCAATGTGCGCCGGCAAAGCTGAACCGTTCTTCCAGCAGGTCGCTGAGCGCGTCCTCGTCCGGCGTGCGGCCATCCTCGCCGAGATGCGGAACAATCTCCGCAAAGCCCGGCAGGCCGAGTTCAAAACGCCAGTCTTCGGTGAAGAAGTTTGCGGTCGATGTGTAGCTCTCCCCTACGGTCTGGCCGGTGTCCCGGTTCCAGGAAAGGTTCAGCCGCCCGTCTGCCGTCAGCTTGGCAAGCCCTGAGCGTTGCAACATCCCGGCAATCTGCGCGGGCGTGGGTTCGTCCACCGGCTCGCCCGAAGCTTCCAAAATGCGATCAATCGTCGTCATGAATTGGGAAAGATCAATCGAGACGCCCTCATAGTTCAGATTGATCTGTTCCGGGAAGAACCAGCTGAATTGATCGGCAGACGCTTCCAGGCGGTCGACCTCAAAAACTGGCGCGCCGTCCAATGAGAAGCTTGTATCTTCCATCAGATAGGTGCCAAGGCTGAACTCTGTCAGCTCCGTGATCGGAGGAAGTTCGCCCCGCTCGCCCCATTCCAGCAACTGTCCAAACTTCAGATCGCTCATGGCAGACTTGCCCATTTGCCCGGTCATCCGGAAGCCGGGGAGGGCGCTGGCCTCTCCCAGATCATTGAACGTGAAGTTCATGTCGAACGTGGCATCGGTCTGCACAACACCTTTGAGATTGCCCCGGTCATAGCCATAGGTCAGCTGGCGCGGATAAACCGTCGTGCTGATGGCGGTCATCGTGGCATCTTGCTGGTTCTGGATCATCCGCGTGTCCAGGAAGAGCAGGTTGTCGAGCGAGAAATTGCGGGCCACCGCCGAGACAAGGCTGATGGCGCGGGTCTCTTCAGAAGCGTCTTCCGCCGGGTTGTAGGTCCAGGGATGTAGGGTCAGTCCTGCCAGAACCACCCGTCCGGCCTCCATCTTGATTTCCTGCTCCAGATCACCGGCCTCGAGCACATCACGCACCTCGTCAGGAAGCATGTCCTGCGTTGCGTCCAGATAGTCGCTCATGTCGAGGGACAATCCGGCAATCTCGATCCGGTCGAAGATCTGCGTGGTCTGGTCCAGCGCGCGGCCTTCAAGGCGGGCGTCAATGGCGTCGAGATCAAAGTTCCAGAACAGGATCTCGCTGGCGGTGATGGCCACTCCGGCCTCTTCACCTTTCACCTGGAACACCACATCGCTGAGCCGGTAAGCGCCGGTATCAGGATCAATGCCTTCTGCGGCATAGGTCAGCGTGCCCCATTCGTTTGTATAGGCTTTCAGCCGTTCGGCCTCGAAACCTGCGCCGGGCTTGCCGCTCGGGCGTTGCTCTGCGGCAGCAAACAGCGCCTCAATTCCGCTAGCAGGCGCTTCCACGGCCGGAGCCTGCGGTCCATCGCCCCGGCCGCAGGCGGCAATGGATGCGACCAGCGCCAGCGACAATGCCGCGCTACGAAGATGTGAAGTCAAAGCCATAATGTGTCCCCATTCGCTGCGAGGCCCCCTGTCTGACAAGGGTTTCCTCCTGAGGCAAGGTCAGGGGCTAAACCTTGCCCGGTTCTTTGAGGCTGCCGCGTGTTTTCAGGGTGTCCCGAAACCTGATTGTGGCGCCGCCTTCAGGTTCGACACCTTGCGCGTTTCGTTCTGGCTGAAGGCTTGCATCATCGCGTTGCCGCTGACCTGCATGTTGAATGTGTCGATATGGCTGCGCCCGTCCGGCGCCACCTTGCAGGAAACCTTCATGCTGAACGTATCGACCTTGGCCACCATCGCCGGCTTGAACGCCTTGGGCGCGGTCAGCTCGAAGGCGAGCACATTGCCCGTCGCCTTGTCCAGCGTCGCCTTGCCGGTCAGGTGTTTGACCACATCGCGCATGTCATCATTGTCGCCGGGCAGGGGGGTAAAGCTGTAGGTTGCTGCGCTCGCCGTTTCTGAAACGCGCCTGGCGCTTGCCGGGATGCTCTTGGTGAAATCGCTGCACCAGATGTCGCCCTTGGTCTGCGTCTTCAGGCGCTCGGCGCGTTTGGCCGCGTCGCCCTCAAGGCTTGCGATATCCGGCGTGATCGCCACAACCCGTTCGCCCTCAGGCCGCGCCTGATCGACCTTGAAACTGAAGCGCTGCGCGCCATCGTCAAACACCATGTCGAAGAGATAGGCCGGGCCCTCCCTTGGCGCCTTGCGCGCCTTCTCCAGCAGCGCGTCCGCCCCTGCGGGCAGGGCAAGGCCGATGACGCAAAGTCCGGTCAGAAACAGGCGGGGGCGCATCGGCAGGCTCCATCAGATTGCAGGGCGAGGGCAACTTCTTCCTTTCCGCCGCAAAATGAAAGAGCCAGACGCCGCGCCTTGCCCTAGTTTAATCTCCGCCATGGCCGACACCCAGCCCCCCGCTTTCCAGCTTCCGCCCGCCTTCGCGGCGTGGTTTGCTGCGCGCGGCTGGGCGCCCCGGCCCCATCAGCTTGCCCTGGCAGAGGCCTCCCTTGCCGGGGAAAGCGCCCTCCTCATCGCCCCGACCGGCGGGGGCAAGACACTCGCAGGCTTCCTCGGCAGCCTGATCGAGCTCTCCCAGAAGCCGCGCTCCAATGCCGCCATTCCATCCCTCCACACCCTCTACATCTCCCCCCTCAAGGCCCTCGCCGCAGACGTTCAGCGCAACGTCCTCATCCCGGTCTCGGAAATGGGGCTGCCCATCCGGATCGAGACGCGCACCGGCGATACCGCCAGTCATGTCCGCCAGCGCCAGCGCAAAACCCCGCCGGACATCCTCCTCACCACGCCCGAACAGCTCGCCCTGCTGATCGCCTCCGATCATGCCGCGAGCTTCTTTGCAGACCTCAAATGCGTCATCATCGACGAGATCCACGCCATTGCGCCCTCCAAGCGCGGCGATCTCCTCTCTCTCGGCCTCGCCACCCTCGCGACATGGTCCCCTACCTGCCGCTTCCTCGGCCTCTCCGCCACCGTGCGCGATCCTGCGCAGCTCGCCGGCTGGCTTGATGTGCGCAGCCCCGCGGCGCGGCCATCAACACCTCTCCCCGAAGGGGCGAGGGGGCTAAAACCCTCCGTGCACATCATCCAAACCCCTTCCGCAATCTCCCCAGACATCTCCATCCTCGTCTCCCGCGAGCGTATTCCCTGGTCGGGCCATTCGGGGCGTTTCGCCGTGGGCGAAGTCTACGAAGCCATCCGCGACGCGACGATGACGCTGGTCTTCGTCAACACGCGCAGCCAGGCCGAGCTTCTCTTCCAGGAACTTTGGGCCGCGAATGAAGACGGCCTGCCTATCGCTCTGCATCACGGCTCACTGGCCCGTGAGCAGCGCGAACGGGTCGAGGCCGCCATGGCCGGGGGCCTTCTCAAAGCAGTCGTCTGTACGTCAACCCTCGATCTCGGGATCGACTGGGGCGAGGTAGACCTCGTCATCCAGATGGGCGCCCCCAAGGGAGCCGCCCGCCTGATCCAGCGGATCGGGCGCTCCAACCACCGGATGGATGAAGCCTCCAAAGCCATCCTTGTGCCCACAAACCGGTTCGAAGTCCTCGAATGCCGCGCTGCAGAGGCCGCTGTCGAAGCCGGTGAAATCGACGGGGAAGGCCCGCGCTCCGGCGCGCTCGACATCCTTGCCCAGCATGTCATGGGCCGCGCCTGCGGAGAGGGCTTTCACCTGGCT
This sequence comes from Hyphomonas sp., assembly GCF_018402285.1. GTDB lineage: Bacteria > Pseudomonadota > Alphaproteobacteria > Caulobacterales > Hyphomonadaceae > Hyphomonas. The sequence continues at coordinate 835,727 of NZ_JAGYJH010000003.1, forward strand.
GCCCTCTACGATGAAATCCGCCGCGCCCAGCCCTATGCGGGGCTCGACTGGGAAACCTACGAACGCATCGTCGATTTCGTCGCCACCGGCGGCTACGCCCTCAAAACCTATGACCGCTTCCACCGGATCGTCCGCCGCGCCGACGGCCTCTGGGTCGCCCGCACTCCCAGAGACAGACAGGCCCACCGCATGAATGTCGGCGCCATTGTCGAGGCGCCGATGCTCAACGTCCGCCTGGCAAGTTTTGCCGGCGCCAATCCTTCAACCCCTCTCCCCAAAGGGGCGAGGGGGCCAGACGCGCAGCCACAATCGGAAACCCGCCGCGCCCTGCGCGCAGGCCGCAAACTCGGCGAAATGGAAGAATACTTCCTAAGCCTCCTCACCCCTGGCGACACCTTCCTCTTCGGCGGCGAGATCCTCCGCCTCCTAGGAATTGATGGCATGGACGCCCTCTGCGCCCGCGCGCAGTCCGACAGTCCCGCCATCCCCACCTATAATGGCGGCAAATTTCCGCTCAGCACGTTCCTGGCAGACCGTGTCCGCCACATGATCCACAATCCCGAAGAGTGGAAACACCTGCCGGGCCCCGTGCGGGAATGGTTCGAAATCCAGCAGCTGCGCTCAGCCATTCCGCCGCCGGACCATCTGCTGGTCGAGACCTTTCCGCGCGCAGACCGGCATTATCTTGTCTCCTATCCCTTCGAGGGCCGCCTTGCCCATCAGACCCTCGGCATGCTCGTTACCCGCCGTCTCGAACGCGCGGGTGCCAAACCTTCGGGCTTTGTCGCCAGCGAATACGCCATGGCCGTCTGGGGCATGGAAGACATGCGCGGTCTCGACATGGCCGGGATATTCCATCCCGACATGCTGGGCGACGACCTTGAAGAATGGCTCGATGAAAGCGCCCTGATGAAGCGCACCTTTGCCCATTGCGCGCTGATCTCCGGCCTCATCCACCGCAACATGCCGGGGTCGGAGAAAAACTCCCGTCAGGTCACGTTCTCCACAGACCTGATCTTCGATGTCCTGCGCAGCCATGAGCCCGGCCACATCCTCTTGGAAGCCACCCGCGCCGACGCTGCCACCGGCCTCCTGGATGTCCGCCGCCTGTCGGACATGCTCGCCCGCATCCACGGCCACATCGTCCACAAGCCGCTCGCCAAGATCAGCCCCTTCGCCGTCCCCGTCATGCTCGAAGTCGGCCGCGAACCCGTCTTCGGCGCCTCCGCCATGGAAGCCATCCTCCGCGAAGCTGAAGAAGACCTCGTCCGCGATGCGATGGATTGATAAGTCTCACCAGGCCGTCATAAAGCCTGGCGCTGCCGCTTGAAGACCGCCTGGCTTGAAAGAGGCGACTGCCATGAAACACGCCCGCCTGATCCTCCTTGTCCTGCTGGTCCTCGTGCCCGGCGCCGCCTCGATCGCCACTCAGGGCGGTGTCCCCGGGGATGTTGCGGTCACCCGCGCCCTGCAGACCCTGCTGGGCGAGGCCTCCGGCTGGGCCTTGCCGGTGACCCATCTTGCCAAGGCGCCTTGGCTCTGGGCAAGCATGTGCGTTGCTATCGTGCTTGCCTGGCTTGCGGGGGGCATCCTGCGCGTCCCCGCGCCCGTACTTGCCTATGGCTTTGCCTGGGGCGCTGATCAGATCCTCCGGAGCCTGATCTTCGTTCCCCGGCCGGACGATGCCTTGGTTACTCTCGCCAGCGCCAGTTCTTCCAGCGGCCTGCCGTCCACATTCGGTCTGGTCTTCGGCGCGCTGTTTGGCGCCGCCCTTTGGATTGCTGGAAGCGGCGTACGCCATCAGGCCATCCTCGCCCTGTCGCTGCTGTTCATGGCTGTCGGCGCCGCTGCCCGCATCGTCCTTGGCGGACACTGGCTTAGCCAGATGGTGCCATCTCTGGCACTCGGCGTGCTACTTGCCGGGCTCGCCGTCTGGCTGGTGGAGCGCGCGGCGCGTCGTTTCCAGTTCGCCTAGTGCCTCGCGGGCTCAGGCGAGCGCCCGGTCGCGACCCGCCACCGCCCGGACACCCATCCGAACGCCTCGCCCACAATACGCTTCCAGGCCTCCAGCCGCCGCTCGGACACTTCCGCCAGCGCCAGGGACGCGGCCAGCGTTGCGCCCGCCAGTGCCAGCACATGCAGGCTGTTGCTGCCATCATAGCCGGGCAGGCCGTGCAGGAAAGTCAGGATGGGATAGTGGAACAGGTAGATCGAAAACGTCGCCCCCGCCCACCAGCGGATGGCGGCTTCGCCCTTCGGCCCGATCCAGCGCGCCTCCTGCGCCAGCCGGTGCACGCCGAGGAAATGCGCGCCCATCAGCCCGGCGATCAGGAAGTTCCACAGGAACTCGTCGGAAAATCCGAGTACGGAGTGCGGGCTTGTCTCGCCCAGCAACAGATAGGTCTGCACATAGAGCCGCTCGGGCACCTGCCAGGCCAGCGCCAGCGCGTAGACGCCAAAGGGCGCCAGCGCCAGCGTCCAGCCGGACACCTGCGACAAGCGCCCGCCCAGTCCGCGCCCCATCGCCTGTTGCAGCCAGACGCCCAGAAGCCAGCACGGCGCCAGCAGCAGGATCGCCGGCCCGGCCACAATCGCCATCAGCCCGAGCAGGGTCCAGCGGGTCGCCCCCCGGCAGAAGACCGCCACGCCAAAGCCGGCATAATACCATGCCTCATACGCAACCGACCAGAATGGCCCGTTCGTGCCCACGCGCATGGATTCGCCCCAGACCTGCGTCGTGAAGGTCAGCGCCCGGACATACTGCTCGCCAATCGCCTCGCCCGAATACCACCAGCCGTCATAGGCGGCCGGGAAGAGGGCAGAGCCTGCAATGTCCAGAAGCAGTGTAACGATCAGGGCCGGGACGATCACCGAATAAAGCCGCGCAATCCGCGACTGCGCATAGGCGCCTGGCCCCCGGTCGCGCGCAAAGGTCGTATGCGCAATCACGAAGCCAGAGAGGACAAAGAACACAACCACCGCGTCGCTGCCCAGATTGAGCTCGCGGATCCAGTCCATCCCGCCTTGGGTGAAGCGCTCATAGCCCAGGTGCGAAGCAAACACGACCATCGCCGCCAGAAAACGCAGCGCGTCGAGATAGAGGGAAAAGCCGCGCGTCATTCTGCCATCACCCGGCTGGACGTCCCGCGCGCCCGCAACGCTTCGCCGGCTTCTGCAAACGGCACCAGATACGCGCTTGTCAGAGAGGTGTGAACCTGCGCCTGGCGCACGCCGGCTGCGTCCGCCACGCCAAATTCCAGCGTTTCGCGCCCTTGCGGAACATATAATGTGCCGAACATCCAGTCCCAGATCGCGAAGATCAGGCCGTAATTCTTGTCGTGATGCTTCACCGCGCAGGAATGATGGATCTGGTGCTGAGCCGGGCTGATGAGGATGCGGCTCACAACAGGACCATAATCAATCCAGATATGCGAATGGCGCAGCGCCCCGCCCGCCGCATTGAACGCGAGGATCACCACCCCAAGCCCCAGCAGCGTTGCCGTATCGTAAACCCCGAACAGGCCGAAGATCACGCCCATCACAGGCGCCAGGAACAACGCGCTCACAAATCCGAAAATCAGTTCGTAGACGGGATGGTTGCGCTTGGCCGTCAGGGGCGTGAGATACTCGGCGCTGTGATGCAGCTTGTGGAACGGCCAGAGGACGGGATGCTCATGGTGCAGCCGGTGGGTCACGTAATAGGCAAAATCCCCCGCCAGCGCGGCCAGCAGGGTTGCCAGCGCCAGAACAGTCCAGGGCAGGGCGCCCGAGCTCTCGCCGTGCACGCCGCCGCCAACCAGCTTGGCCACGGCGATAACGAGGCCGAGCTGCACGCCGCTCGTGACGATCCCCATCGCCGGCTCGATCAGCTTGTTGGCAAAATACACCTTCACATCCACCAGCGAAGACCGGGAAAAATACATGCTCCGGGGAATGAGGAAATCGGCGAGCCCGCCTTTGCCCTCGGCGTGGCCCTGCCGGCGCGCGAAAAGCCAGGCCGCCGTGCCCAGCAGGAAGAAAGCGATCAGGCCGCTCCAGTGCAGGCGGCTGCCGGCGTCAAACGGCAGGAGGCTCCACGCCCAGTGGGCGAGGCGCTGGGCTTCTTCGGGAATCGCTTCCGTCAGGCGCGCAAGTTCCTGCATGTGTCCGCCGGCCCCATCACGTTTTGTGTCTATATGCCGAAGCGACCAGGATAGGGCGCCAGCCTTAAAATGACGTGAAAAGAGAGGCGCCCGGACCCCCGAGAGTGAGGGAAAAAACCTGCAAATCCGGCAATGTGTTACATTCCGGCACACTTCCCTTCATGTGTTCCAGGGCCGCCTATCCCGGCTTTTCCGCCCGCCTCTCGGGCCAATCGTGCTGCGCGAAACCTTGCCGCGTCTAGTTGCCGGGGCCGAGCAGGGCGAGCGCCTCATCCACATAGGGCTTGCAGTCTTCCGGAACGCCGAGGAAAGGCGCCTGATTAAAATAGATCCGCCGGCTGACCTGATATTCCAGGCCCTCCATGATCTGCCCTTTCACCTTTTCCGTCGGCCCCAGCTCCAGCGCGGCAAGATAGTCGCGCATCGCGCATTGCGGATAGGCTTCCGGCCAGTCGGCAACATAGAGCCCGCGCAGGAATCCTCGGCGTTGCAGCGCTTCGGCCCTCTGCGTGTCCGTCACGTCGGGCCGCGTCAACAGCTGACCCAGCGCCTCATCGGCCTTCTGCACCGGCTTGGTCCTGAAATGGGCGTCATAGACAATCGGCGCAAATTCTTCGTCGGTCAGTTTCACCACCGGCTCGGCCGCAGGCGCCCCGGCCGGCGCTGAAGCGCAGGCTGTCATCAGCGCGGCCAGTCCTGTGGCTGCAATTGCTCTCATCATGGTGCCTCTCCCCAATGGCCGTCCTCAATGCCGGGCGGCTATGCCCGGATCCGTTGTAAAGAAGACGTCGTCCCGCCCTCTGGCTCCATCCCCTGTTCCGGGGGGTGCGCCGCCCCGTTGACCGCGCCCCCGCTTCACCCCAATCCTCTCGCCCATGACGCCCGCCCGCGCCCTTCCCAGCGAGACGCTGCTCCACCTTGCCGGAGAGCTGCTCACGCCCCTGCCCGAAGGCGCCCTCTGGTGGCCGGCGCGACGGCTGCTCGTCGTGTCCGATCTGCATCTGGAGAAGGGATCGAACTATGCCGCCGCCGGCCAGATGCTCCCCCCCTATGACACCGGCGCCACGCTCGCCCGCGTCGAAGCCCTCTGCGCGCGCCTGCGCCCGGAAACCATCCTTTCCCTCGGCGACAGTTTTCATGACCGCCACTCCGAACACCGCCTCCCGCCGCCTTATGCGGAGCGCATCCGCGCGCTCACCGCCGCCCATGACTGGGTCTGGATCGAGGGAAACCATGATCCTGATCCCCCGGCCCATCTGGGCGGGCGCGCGGCAAAGGTCCTGCGCCTGGAGGCTCTCGTCTTCCGCCACGAACCGAAGGGGGAGATGGGCGAGGTCGCCGGCCACCTTCACCCCGTCGCCAAGGTCGCCGGGCGCGGGCGCGCCGTGCGCCGCCGCTGTTTTGCCGCTGATGGTGCCCGCCTTGTCATGCCCGCCATGGGCGCCTTTGCGGGCGGCCTCAATATTCTGGACACGGCCTTTTCCGCTGTATTCCCGGAAGGCTGCATGGCTTTCGCCATGGGGGAGGGCCGGGTCTATTCGGTCGCCCGGAAACACCTCGTCCCGGATGGTCGCCCGGGCGGGGCTTCTTCCGGTGGTTGGCGCTACTGACGCGGGGCCTGCGAACACGCGCCGCAGTTGTTAGGCCCGGGCCATTACTTTAGAGCTTTCTGAAGTACGGACGCCCGCAAATTCTCGCGCCCGCCAGCGATGTGACACCCAAGCTCCTTACAAGCCTGAAGACTTACAATCTGAAACTCTTCGCCGCCGATGCCTTTGCCGGCGTCACTGTGGCCATGGTCGCCCTCCCGCTCAGCCTTGCCATCGCCATCGCCTCGGGCGCAGATCCCGGCATGGGTCTGGTCACGGCAGTGATTGGCGGCCTCCTCATCTCGCTCCTCGGCGGCAGCCGCGTCCAGATCGGCGGGCCCACCGGAGCCTTCATCGTTGTCGTCTATGGCGTCATCGCAACTCATGGCTATGATGGCCTTGTCCTTGCAACGCTCATGGCCGGGTTCATTCTCCTTGCCGCCGGCGCCCTGCGGCTCGGAAACCTCATCGGGTTCATTCCTGAAGCGGTGGTCAATGGCTTCACCCTGGGCATCGCCCTCATCATCGCCACCAGCCAGCTGAAGGACCTCTTCGGCCTACAGATCGATCATCTGCCTGCAGATTTCCTGCACAAGTTGCCCGCGCTCTGGGAGGGAAGGGGCAGCTTCAGCCCTGCCGCCCTTGGCATTGGTCTTTCCACCCTCCTCCTCATCATCCTCTTCCGCCGCCTCGCGCCCCGCTGGCCGGGCCTCATCGTTGCGGTCGGCATCACCTCGGCCACTGTCGCCCTTGCCGGGCTCCCGGTGGACACCATCACCAGCCGCTTCGGAGACCTGCCCTCGGGCCTGCCCATGCCCGCCTTTCCGGACGTGACGTTGGCCCGCCTCCGGGAACTTCTCCCCTCCGCCCTGATCATCGCGTTCCTCGCCGGCGTCGAATCGCTCCTCTCTGCCCTGGTCGCAGACCGGATGATCGAAGGCCGCCATCGTCCGAATGCGGAGCTCATCGCGCAGGGCGCGGCCAATCTCGGCTCGGGCCTTTTCGGCGGTTTGCCCGCCACCGGCGCGATTGCGCGCACGGCGACGAACGTCAAGGCAGGCGGGCGCACGCCCGTGGCCGGAATTGTCCACGCTTTGACCCTTTTTGGCATCATGGTGTCCCTGTCCGGCCTCGCCGGGCAGCTTGCCCTGCCCGCTTTGGCCGGGCTTTTGCTGCTCACCGCCTGGAACATGAGCGAGCCGGAAAAGTGGCGCAGCTACGCAGAACGCCCCCTCGAAGATCGGTTTCTGCTGATCCTCACCCTGGTGCTGACGGTGGTGGCAGACCTCATAATTGCAATCGGGCTGGGTGTCGGCCTCGGCCTCGCCCTGCGCCTGCGCCGCCGCACTGTCCCTGCGTCAGACTGGACCCCGCCAACCCGTTGACGATAGGGATAAATTCCTGAACCAGGAATAAATTCCATTCTCTTCAAACGGATGCATTCCGATGCAGCACAAGGACATCTGGCGGGGGCTCGATCTTCTCGCCGCCCATCACGGCCTAACCGCCTCGGCGCTGGCCAAACGCGCGGGGCTCGACCCCACCAGCTTCAACCCCTCCAAGCGCGAAGCCGCCGATGGCCGCCCCCGCTGGCCCAGCACAGAGAGTCTCGCCCGCGTTCTCGATGCCGTCGGCGCAGGCTTTGATGATTTTGCCGCCCTCGTCGAAGGCCGCCGCGGCGGCTCAGCCCCCCTCATCGGCTTTGCCCAGGCGGGTCAGGACGGGTTTTTTGACGATGCCGGTTTCCCGGTCGGGGCCGGCTGGAAGGAAGTCCGCTTCCCCGGCCTTGGCACAGAGACCGTCTATGCCCTTGAAATAAGTGGCGGCTCGATGGAGCCCGCCTACCGCGCCGGAGACCGCATCATTGTCGCCCCCGGCGCCGAGGTGAAACCCGGCGACCGCGTCGTCGCCAGGACCACCGACGGCAAAGTGATGGCAAAGGTGCTCGCCCGGAAGAATACGAGGCTGATTGAGTTCGCCTCGCTTAACCCAGATTACCCGGCCCGCGAATTCAAACCTGCCGAAATCGCATGGATCGCCCGCATCCTCTGGGCCAGCCAGTAGCGGCCTCACTCCGCCTCAGGCATCTCCGGAAAGGCTTCCACACAGGATTTCAGATGCGCAATCCCGCTGCCGAGACCGGGGACAGCAAAGCTGGCGCTGACCTCACCAGAGGTGAGGGTGAAGGTGCCTTCGGTCCGGAACTGGTCGAGGATCGCATCAACCGCCTCGTCCGGAAAGAAGACGAACACGGCTTCGGGCCGGTCCGCTGCCTTGCGAAGTGAGATGGTTCCGTTTCGGCCGCTGGCATACTCGATGCGCGCCTGGGCTCCGTCCGGCACGGGCCCGAACTGAGGGGCCGCAACGGTAATGAAGTTCCGGTCGCTCATCAGGGTGATGTTCATCATCGGTGGGCGGTCCCCATACCAGAGCATGCACGTCCACTGGCCTGTCGGTGCCTGTCCCGGTGCATCGCTGACGCCCCAGCTTTCGGCCGACGCGGGCAGGGCGGCAGCCAGCAGCGTTGCGGCGGAAAGGATACATCTGCGCACTGGCTGACCCCTGAAGCGTCTGATCTGCCTGCAGCATGCCGCAAGCCCGGCGGGCTGCCCACCCCCTGAACAGGGGCCGGTCGAACCGCCCCCAGAGCCAGCCCTGCCCCGGGGGAATCGCATCGCGCAAGGCGCCCATGGATTGCGTCCATCCTCCGGGCGAGTCAGTAAGCAGCCGGACTTCAAAGGCTCATCCTCCCATGACCGACCCCAAACAGCCCGTCCCGCAGCCGGGGCTCGACCCTGAAGACTGGGCAGTCTTCCGTCAGACCGCCCATGACCTGCTCGACGCGGCCATCGACAAGATGACCGCCAATCGCGAAGGCCGGGTCTGGACCCCGTTTCCGCCGGAAATGAAGGCCGCCTTCGCGCGCCCCCTGCCGCAGGAAGGGCAGGGCGAAGCAGACCTCGCCGCCAAGCTCACCGCGCTGCTGCCCTATGGGGTGGGCAACACCCATCCCCGTTTCTTCGGCTGGGTGCATGGCTCGGGCACGCCGCAGAACCTGCTCGCCGAGATCGTCGCCGGCGCCCTCAATGCCAATGCCGGCGGGCGCGACCATGGTGCCATCTATGTCGAGCGGCAGGTGGTTGCCTGGTGCCGGGAACTCTTCGGTTTCCCGGAAACCGCTTCGGGCCTTCTTGTCTCGGGCACATCGCTCGCCACCCTCATTGCCGTGAAAGCCGCGCGGGACGCGCGCCTCGACTTCCGTAGCCGGAAGGAAGGTATCTGTGGCGACCGGCTTGTCGGCTATGCCTCCGCAGAGGCCCATGCCTGCAACCCCCGCGCCTTCGATATCCTCGGCCTTGGCACGGATGCCCTGCGCCTTATCCCGGTGAACGATGCCTATGAGATGGATACCGCCGCCCTGCGCGCGGCCATTCGGGCAGACAGGGAAGCGGGCCTCACCCCCTTCCTCCTCATCGGTACGGCCGGTACGGTCAACACCGGTTCCACCGATCCGCTCACGGAGCTTTCCGCCATCGCCAGGGAAGAAAACCTCTGGTTCCATGTCGACGGCGCCTTTGGCGCGCTGGCCCGTCTCTCGCCCGCCCATGCCGAACGTTTCAGGGCCATCGAGCAGGCCGATTCGGTTGCCTTCGATTTCCATAAATGGCTGCATGTGAACTATGACGCCGGCTGCGTCCTCGTGCGCGAGGAAGCCCACCATCGCCACGCTTTCTCTGACCGGCCGGATTATCTCAAGGGCACAGATCGCGGCATCGCCGCAGGCAATCCCTGGCCCGTGGAATACGGGCCGGAGCTCTCGCGCGGCTTCCGTGCCCTGAAGGTCTGGTCGCAGATTGCCGGCTTCGGCACGGCAAAGCTCGGCGAGGTCATTGCCCGCAACTGCGATCAGGCTGCCTATCTGTCTGCAAAGGTCGCTGCCGATCCACGCTTTGACCTTCTCGCCCCGGCCCGGCTCAACATCTGCTGTTTCCGGTATCGCGCAGGCGGTCTGGACGAAGCCGCGCTCGGCGCCCTCAACGAGGAAATCGTCCTCCGCCTGCAGGAAAGCGGCATCGCCGCGCCTTCCACCACCCGGCTCAAGGGCCGCACGGCGATCCGCATCAACCTCACCAACCACCGGACGCAGCTGAGCGATCTGGACCTTCTGCTCACGGAAATTGTGCGGGTCGGGGAAGACGTAGCCGCAGAACAGGAAAGCCCCGCAACCTGATTGGTTGCGGGGCTTCACAGGCAAGGCGCAGGCACGGCAGCCGCCGCTGGCAATCCTTCAACGCGGCGCCATCCGGATGCCGCCATCCAGACGCAGGCACTGGGCGTTGAAATAGGTGTTGCGCACCAGCTCCAGAACCAGCGAGCCATATTCTTCCGGATTGCCGAGGCGTTTCGGGAAGGGCACCGAAGACGCCAGGGAATTGAGCACCTTGTCCGAAGCGCGCAGCATCAGGGGTGTCGCGAAGATGCCCGGCATGATCGAGTTGACGCGGATGCCGATATCCATCAGGTCGCGCGCCATCGGCAGGACGAGGCCGTTGACGCCCGCCTTGCAGGATCCGTAGACGACCTGTCCGATCTGCCCGTCCTGGGCGGCGACCGACGCTGTCAGCGTGATCACGCCGCGCTCGCCATCTTCCAGCTCGGGCAGGGTCGCCATGCCCTCGGCCGAGAGCGAGGCTATGCGGTAAGAGGCGACCAGTACGCCCTTTGCGCCGAACTCATAGTCTTCCGTGGTCAGGCGTTTGTAGCGGGCGTTTTCCTTGTCCCAGGACAGCGTCTTCCCGCCTTTGGACGCCATGGCGCAATGTACCGTGATCCGCTCCTGGCCATGGGCGGCGCGGGCCTTTTCAAACCCGGCGACGGCGGAGGCCTCGTCCATGATGTTCACATTGCAGAAAATGCCGCCGATGTCCCTGGCGGTCGCTTCACCGGCTTCGGCATTGATATCGAAGATGGCGACCTTGGCGCCGGCCCTGGCGAGCGCGCGGGCCGTGGCCTGGCCGAGGCCCGAGGCGCCCCCGGTCACGACGGCGGCAGTCTCATTGGTGATCTTCATGGCGGTCTCCTTCCCAAGATGGTCTCTGCCCCTCTCTAGCAGGCAAAGCCGGGTTGGAAACGGTGACGCCGCGCCAAGGCAGGCCCGCCAATCTGACCGGCCCCCGCGTCATTCCTCTTGCCGCAGGTTCAAACTCCCGTCACAAACCCTCCCCATGGATTGGGGTAAGCTCAGATCGTTCCACGCCGCCGCCGAATCCGGCAGCCTCACCCTTGCGGGTGAGCGCCTCGGCATTTCCCAGTCGGCGGTCTCGCGCCAGATCGCTGCGCTGGAAGAACAGCTCGGCGTCTCCCTGTTTCAGCGCCATGCCCGAGGCCTTGTGCTGACCGATAGCGGGCACACGCTCTACCGCTCGACGGTGGAGATGGCTTCGGCTGCCCAGTCGGCCAACTCCGCGCTGCGCGACCAGCAGGAAACCCCGCAAGGCGAGTTGATCGTGGCCGCCCCGGTCGCCTTCGGGTCTATCTGGCTTGTTCCCCGGCTCGGCAACTTCGTGAAACGCCACCCGGACCTGCGCCTCGATCTGCGCCTCGACGACCAGTTCGAATATGACCTCCTGAAGCTGGAGGCCGAATGCGCCGTCCGCCTCTGGCCGGCCGACAAGGCCGATCTCATCCAGCGCAAGCTCGGCACGCTGGGCACCAATCTCTATGCCTCGCCCGAATACCTGAAGGCCTATGGCGTGCCCAGGGAGCCCCAGGACCTCGATAACCATCGCATCATTGCTTATGGCGACGAGTCCACGCCGCTGTTCGAGATGGCCTTCGCCTGCCGCGTGGGGCGTGATGACGCACCGCCGCGCCTTGCCACGCTGAAAGTCAACAACGTCTTCGCAATGCTCCGGGCGGTTGATGCCGGCCTTGGGATTGCCGATGTGCCTGACTATATGGCCGCCACATTGCCTCGCCTCGTGCGTGTGCTTCCTGAAGTAACCGGGCCAGTTTTCGATCTTTACTTCATTTACCCGAGCGACCTGCGGCGGTCCAAGCGCGTGGCCGCCTTCCGGGAGTTCCTGACAAGCGAGACGGAGCCCTTGCGGCGGTCGTCTATGCGTCAAGGATCGTGAACTTAACGTAATGCATGCGAAAATGCATGTTTGGGCTGCTGTGTCGCATGTTGCAATGCAGCGAAGATGCCCTATCTAGGGGTCATGCCAAGGGTCCTGGGCATAACCCGATCATTCCTCCGATTGGGCGTTTCCTCCCCCCTTCAGGACCCCACTTTATGCCCGGCGCGTCTTCAGATGCTGCCGGGCTTTCTTTTTTCCGGGTCATTCAGGCGATTTGTCTGCGGATTTCCGCATTTACAGACCTTACAAAACACACTTTACCGGAAGAAGCCACGGGCAAGACGCCAGATCAGGAAAATAACCAGCGCGAAGGTGAAGCCCATCGAGGCGTAGAGCACGAAAACCGAGAATCCGTTCCAGGGTTGATCGAGGTTCCCGCCTGACAGCTCCAGGAAGGGCGGCGCCCAGCCAAGGCTCACTGAGACATCATCATTCCGGCTGAGATCGCGCAGCTTGTCGGCCCACATCATCGCCAGCTGGAAGAAGCCGAACACGCCGAGCGCGCCCAGCAGCAGGTTCATCGAGGTCTCGTCCTTCTTGGCGAGGCGCGCTTCGCGGTCCCGGGTCTGGCTTTCCATGTTGGAGATCAGCCGCTCGATATAATCATTGCGCCGGTCGATGCCCCGCAGCTGGGTCATCTTCTCGAACACTTCAGCTTCGGTGTCATAGCGAAAGACGTTCATGTACCGGTCGCGGTAATAGCCGGCATAGTCCCCGGTGCGGAAGGCGTAGAAGGCCTCGGCCGCGCGTTTCAGGCGGCCCTTCTGTCCGAGCATTTCCACCTTATCGATGAGCTTGAAGGCGCAGGCCTCGTATTCCCGCGTCATGAACTCGTTATGCATCGAGACGACATGGATCATGAACGCATAGGGGCAGGTGCCGATATAGTCGTTGGCCGCTTCCAGGCTGCGGGCGGTCTCGACATATGTGGTCAGCGCGCGCGGATTGGCAAAGCGCACGAATTTGCGCTCGGTCGCCTGCTCCTCGGTGGCCGGATAGATCGGATCGGTGGAATCCAGGATTTCGGACGGGTCCTGGTTCATGAAGTCGATGATGTTCTGGTTGAAGCCCGCCATGAACAGGTATTGCAGGCAGTCCTGCCGCCGCCGGTCTTCCATCGCGGGCCGCGTCTTGCGGCCTTCCTCAATCTGCGCGTCGGTATACTGATCATAGTCCGGCCGGTGGATCACCCAGTGCCAGTAGTCGTCCCCCATCCGCACTTCAGGCATATCCACAAGCCCCTTCGGGTTCAGCCCGTCGAGCTTTTCCTGATAGGGCAGGTAACATCCCTCCTGCACCATCCGCGTGCGGGGCGGGGGCACGCCGGTCTCGGGGTCGGGCTCGGGCAGCAGCCGGCGGAAGAAGGTGGCGTCCTCGAAGAAGAACAGGAGACGCGAGACCGGCATCACAAGGCCGGGCACTTCGATGAACGGCGCCTCGGCCACCAGCGTGTCGAAGGTGGGGGCAGCAGGCGCGCTGCGCGCTTTCGGGCCTGTCCCGGACAGCTGGCGGAAGAGGTCTTCTGCATCCAGATCAAACGCATCGCGCACATATTGCCAGAAGCTCTGGTCACCGCTGCGCGGGCTCTTGACACGCAAAAGGTCCAGCGGCGCAATGCCGGTGCGCTCGTCAGTGGCCCGCCAGGGGGCGCTGCCCGGCAGGCGTGGATTGGCCTCGAATTCCTTCGGTGCCGCTACTTTTTGCAACAGGGACAGGAAATAGAACTCGCCCGGCGTGTGGTCGTAATTGTAGCGGAAGGAGAGATGATACCCGATCGCGCCATTGGCATGGGTATACCAGAACCGACGTACCCGGAGCGTACGCGACTTGCCAAGGCCCGGCGGGGTAGCGACGAAGCGGCGCCCTTCAGTCGACCAGGAGATTTCATCGGGCGCGGTTATCTCGATGAACTCCCCGTTCCGCGGGCAGAGGCTGTCGAGCAGGAAGTCATCCACCGCGCCAAGGCGCTCGCGGTCGGCAATGTCGTTGAACAGGGGCTCCACCGCGTCGCGCAGGCGCTTGCTGCCGCGATAGCCGGGCTGGAAGGCGCGCAGGGTTTCCGGGTCCAGCTGATTGCCGAGCGCGGCGGTCACATCTGCCTGGCTGACATAGAGCGACAGCGTGAAATAGACCGACTTGTCCTCACACTCCTCAAAGCCGTTATGGCTGCTGGCCATGTCCGTCATTGCGTGTGCTCCTCCAGTCTCTGGCGCCGGCCCCCCGCCGGCTAGCTTCGGTCCCGGCGCACCTGCTGTGCTGCGGCGAAGACCTCTTCAAATCCTGTCAGGGCGACCATCTCGCCTGCGGCGCAGGCCGCTTCGAGCGCCTCAACCTGTTCAAGCGCCACCGGGGAGGCGGAGATGTCCCCGCCCTTGAGAACCGTCACCCCGAAGAAGCGCCGCATATGGGCCAGCATGCGGCAGGCGTTGATCGCGTCGGCCCCGCCCGCGCCAAGCACGCCGAGCAGCAGGCTGTCTTCGGCTTCCTGATCGCCCGACAGGGGTGGCTGGCGATAGTCTGTCCCGACAAGCCGTGCGCCGCGCCGTTCCCAGATCTTCAGCCGGTCGACCTGATCAAGGCCGGCATGCTGACTGTCGAGGGCATAATCTTCCGGGCTCATCTTCACCGGATTGTTCATCTCGATGAAGATCAGCGGCGCGGGGATCTCTCCCTCAGGCCAGGCAAAGGCCTCACGGGCCTCCTCGCGCACCAGATGCATCAGCCGCCCGAACAGGCCGCGCCGCCGCAGGTTTGCGTCCACGAAGATATAAGAGAGTGAAATGGTCGGGTCGCTGCCATCCCCGGCAAAGGCGATAAAGTTTGCCGCGCCGAGCACCGGGCCGTTGGCCCCGTCCGTCAGGAGGATCGCCATCTCCCGGTAGGGTCCGTAAAGGGCCGAGAGGCGCTCATAGGCCGCGCCCTCATTCAGGGCCAGACAGGCGCGGAAGCCCTCCAGGTCTTCTTTCTCGTCGGGCAGGATAAAGGCCGCGTCATAGGCGGCGTAGAAGCGCAGCAGCGCGGGGTCATCGGCTCGGGTGATATAATGGGCGATCACGCCGCCCTCGAGGGCATCGCTTCGCTCGCGTCCGGGAAGTGCGGTCAGGGTCATGCAAGCGCAGTCGTGGCATGGCCTGCGCTGGTGTCAACGGGATTCTCGGGGGGCCTGGCTCCCGCGTCCGGCCGCCTTGAATTTGCCGGAAGTATGCTATTGTCTATCCTTGAAGTCGCGCGCCGGGGGACAGAATGAAGCGGGCATTGCTGGTTGTCATCCTGATTATCCTGATCGGCGCGGGCGCGGGTGCGAGCTATATCCTTCTTCAGCCGCGCCCGGTGACCCGCCATCCTGCCTTCGGCGCCGATTGCACCAGCCTGCTGACGCCCGCCACGAAAGACGCGGTCGAATGCGTCCGCGTCCTCTTCGGCACCAATCGCGGCATGGCGCTCGATGGCCCGGCGCCGGCCGCTGATGAAGAGGTGGATGTGCGCGGCACGCAAGGCTGGGACGACCGCCAGCTGCATCTCGGCCGCGCCGATGTCTGGCTGCCCCGGCTGATCGAGGAGGGCGGCACGCGTGACCGGGGCGAAACCCCGATGCTCGAAGGCCCGGCGCCGGAAGACCCCGATGAACTGGCAAAATACGTCTTCCTCACCCGCATCACCAAGGCCGGCGAGGAAGTCTTCCTGACAGACATGGACACTGCCCTTGGTGACACTGGCTCAGCCTCGGTGCTGCTGTTCGTGCACGGCTTCAACACCCCGTTTGAGGACGCACTGATCCGTTCGGCGCAATTGTCCGTGGACCTCTCCCGCCGGGGTATTTTTGACGCCGGGGTGCCGATGCTGTTCAGCTGGCCCTCGGCAGGAAAACTGTCTGTTGACCAGTATCGCGGCGACCAGGACCGGTCACTGGCAGCAGCCCCCTATCTGGAAGAATTCCTCGACCTGATCACCGAGCATGAGGGCGTCGAGCGGGTCAACATCATCGCCCATTCAATGGGCAACCGGATCCTGACCGAAGCCCTGAAATCCTATGCCGAGGATTATCTGGAGCGCCATGGGGAAGGGGACCTTGAATTCCGCATCGTGCTCGTGGCCGCCGATGTCGAGCGCGAGGTGTTCAACATCACCGCCGGTGTCCTCGACAACCTGCCGGCAAACGTCACCATCTACACTTCCGACGCCGACCGCGCGCTGCACGCTTCTGAGATTCTCAACAAGAAGCTCCGGCTGGGCGATACCAATGGCAACATGCCCTATATCCGCGCCAACCCGGCCTATCAGACGGTCGACGCTACCAGCATCGCCACCGAACTCTTCGGCCTCGGCCACAATTACTACTCCGACAATCCCTTCGTCCTTGGCGACATACTCTGCGTCCTTGCCGAAGCCTATCCGGAAGACCGCGCGCTGGAACGCCTGCGCTATGCCAACACGCCGGACGGCGACGAATATTTCCGCGTCAGCGCGGCCATCGCGCCGGGTTATGAGGCCTGCTCGCTTTACCGCGATGCCTTTCCGTTGACGGATGTTCGGCAGGCCCCCGATGATGTGGCCGGGCCCGAAAGTGTGCCGCCACCCCCGCCGCCTCCGCCCTCGCTTGAAGCGGTTCCGCCACCGCCGCCGCCGCCCCTGTCCCGCAGCCTGCCGCCGCCGGCCGCGCCGCCCGAAGCAGCGGAGCCCGCCCCGCCCTATGAAGTCATCCGCGGGCAGCAGCTGCGGTTCCAGATCGCAGACCGGGCGGCCTTTGCGCCGGAAGATTATGCGCCTGAAATCCTTGCCGCGATCGCGCAGGGCGAGGTCTCCTTGATCTCCATCCAGGCCCATACCGATGGCATCGGCGAGCGCGAGGAAAACCAGGCGCTCAGCCAGCGCTGGGCCGATGCCATGAGAGACTGGCTGATCGCCCAGGGCATCGCGCCTGGGAAGATCCTCAGCGCCAGAGGCTATGGCGAAGACCGTCCTCTCGAAATCGTCGAGGAGGGAGAACCCTCTCCCGTCAGCCAGCGGATCGAAATCGAGATCGTCTACGCAGAGGATGTCTACCGCAATCTCGACATCGAGGAATGAGCTGCGACGCAGGGGCATGCCTCGACGCAAGGGGAACTATCGGGAATGATCTGGCAAAACCAGACGCTTCCGGAGGAACCCATGTCATCCCGCCATCTTGTTGATCCCGAACTGATCCCTTTCCTCGAAGCGTTCCCCACCTCCCACATCACGGCCGAAAATCTCGCCGCCATCCGCCAGGCGCGCAACGCCGCCCTTGCGCAGCTGCCACCGCTTCCGGCGAGTGTCCGGGTGGAGGAAGTGTTCATCCCCGGCCCGGCCGGCGCGCCGGATGTGCGGGTAAAGCTCTATCGCAGGAAGGACGGGGCAGAGGGCCCGCGCCCGGCGATCCTCCACCTGCATGGCGGGGGCTATATCATGGGCAATCCCGAATTCATGGGCCCGATGTGCGCGCTCTGGGCAGACACTTATGACGCCGTCGTCGTGGCGCCCGCTTACCGGCTCGGCCCGGAGACCTGCTATCCTGGCAATGTGGAAGACGCCTACGCAACCCTCGCCTGGGCCCATGCCATGGCCGCAGACCTGCGCATCGACACGGCCCGCATCGCCGTGGCCGGTGAAAGCGCGGGCGGAGGCCTTGCCGCTGCCCTCGCGCTGCTGGCGCGCGACCGGGGCGCGTACAGATTCTGCCATCAGCAGCTCATTTTCCCGATGATCGACGACCGCACGGCGGTGCGCGCAGACCTCTCGCCAATGTTCGGGGAATTTGTCTGGACCAACACGTCCAACCATTTCGGCTGGGCTTCGCTGCTGGGTGAGCCGCCCGGCGGGCCGGACGTCCCGCCCTATGCGGCGGCGGCCCGCGCGACAAGCCTTGCCGGCCTGCCGCCCGCTTTCATCTCAACGGGCGCGCTTGATCTCTTTACGGAGGAAAATCTGGAATATGCCCGCCGCCTGATGGCAGAAGGTGTTCCGGTCGAGCTGCATGTCTATCCCGGCGCGCCGCACGCCTACATGCAGATGCCCGCCGCCCGCGTCACCCGGGCCTATATGCGCGACGCCTTGTCAGCGCTGGCCCGGGGACTGGGCGTGGACTGGAAGGATTAGACCGAAGCCCGCAGCATCCAGGCCGTCTTCTCGGAGATCTGTGCCCGCTGGGTGAAGAGGTCGACGCTGACAGGGTCAGCATTCTTCTCGGCAAGGGCAATGCCATATTTGGCGGCCCGGCTGACGGCTTCATGGCCGGCGGCAAGGTTTTTCAGCATTGTCTCGGCGTCGGGCACGCCATTGTCCGGCTTGATCGTGGCGGTTTCCATCATTTCGCCCGAGGAGCCCGGGGCAAAATGGCCCAGCGCCCGGATACGCTCGGCAATGACATCCAGCGCCTGCCAGAGCTCGGTGTACTGGGTCATGAACAGGGTGTGCAGCGCGTTGAAGCGCGGCCCGGTGACGTTCCAGTGATAGCCATGGGTCTTCACATAGAGGGCATAGGTTTCGCCCAGCAGGGTTTTGAGCGCGTCGGCGCTGGACTTGCGGGCATCGTCAGACATTCCGATGTCGATGGACATGAAATTCTCCTTTTGAAACGGATATGGGGAAAGTTCCCGCCATGCCGGACAAATGGGCATGGCGGGGCGTCAATTCAAATGGGAAACGGGCCCGGCGGCTATAGGTTCCGCCTATGCCCCTAGGACAGACTGCCGCAGAAGCGCCGGATGCGGACGACCGCTTCAGTCAGCGCCGCGTCCGAGGTCGCATAGGAAATCCGGAACGTGCCTGGCAGGCCGAAGGCCTCGCCAAAGACAATCGCCACCTTCTCCGCTTCCAGAAGCTCGGCCGCAAATGTCTTGTCGCTGTCGATCACGGTGCCGGCGGCGGTCTTCTTGCCGATCAGGCCCTCGCAGGAAGGATAGACATAGAAGGCACCCTCCGGCTTCGGGCAGACGATCCCGGCAGCCTGGTTCAGCCCCTCGACCATCAGGTTGCGGCGCTTGGCATAGGCGGCGCGAAACACGGGCAGGAAGTCCTGCGGTCCATTGAGCGCTTCCACGCTCGCCCACTGGCTGATCGAGCAGGGGTTGGAAGTGGACTGGTCCATCACCTTGCGCATGGCGCCGATCAGTTTCTCGGGACCGGCAGCATAACCGATGCGCCAGCCGGTCATGGCATAGGCCTTCGACACCCCGTTCATCGTCAGTGTCCGGTCATAAAGATCAGGCTGAACCTGCGCGATCGTCCTGTACTCGAACCCGTCATAGACAAGATGCTCGTACATATCATCGGTCAGCACCCAGACCTGGGGATGGCGCAGCAGAACCTCGGCGAGGGCTTTGAGCTCCGCGCCGGTATAGGCCGCGCCCGTGGGGTTTGAGGGCGAGTTGAGGATCAGCCATTTGGTTTTCGGCGTGATCGCCGCTTCCAGTTTCTCAGGGGTCAGCTTGTAGGCGGTGTCGGCGCCGCAGGGCACCGCCACCGGCGCGGCGCCGCAGAGCAGCACCATCTCCGGATAGCTCACCCAGTAAGGCGCCGGGATCACAACCTCATCGCCCGCATTCAGCGTGGCCATGAAGGCGTTGAACAGCACGGCCTTGCCGCCGGGCGAGACGTTCACCTGGGAGGGCTTGTAGGTCAGTCCATTCTCGCGGGCGAACTTCCCAACGATGGCTTCCTTCAGCTCCGGGATGCCATCGGAAGGGGTATATTTCGTCTTGCCTTCGCGCAGGGCGCGGATGGCGGCTTCCTTGATGTTTTCCGGCGTGTCGAAGTCAGGCTCCCCGGCGCCGAGGCCAATCACGTCCAGCCCCTGGCGCTTCATCTCATTGGCCTTGGTCGTGACGGCAATCGTGGCGGAAGGCTTCACGCGGTTGATCGCTTCGGACAGGGCTATGTCGGCGGCCATGGGGGCAGTCCTTTTCTTCAGGCAGGGCAATCAGGAGCGCGCACGCTTACTGGAGGCCCGGCGGGCCATCAAGGCGGTGATTTGGCGCCCGGCTGCTCGGCGCCGGGAAGGCTTTCCCCGGACCTTGACCGGATCGATCAAATTTTGACCGGCTTTTTAGCAGGCAGATAACCGGACTGGCCCATAATGGCGCGAGTTGCGGATAAACCTGCCCGCGGGCAGGCATGCACATCCCGAGCCGTGCCATGAGAATGGATACCTGGAACCAGGAACTTGACGTCGCCCTGACCCGCGCAAGCCACGAGATCTCGGGGCTTGCAGGCGATATTGCGGCCTTTGTCGAGCAGTTGACCCTTGTCGAGAAAAGCCTGCTTGCCGGTCTGGGCGTGATTACACTCGTCTATCTCTTCATGCCTGGCGGCCGGGGAGAGGGCGCGGGCAGCGCCAGCGGCAAGGCCTTTGCCGGCATCCTGCTCCTGTTTGTCGCCATGGGCGTATTTGGCGGCCTGATGATGGCCGGCCACATTTCCCTCTGACGCGCAGCCCTTTGGCTTTCCGCAGGCGCCGGTCTCCATTATCTCTGCCCGCATGAACGATGCAGCCCCCGGCGCTGCCCCGGTCCGCGGGGTGGACGTCATCCGCGAGAATCTGAAACACCTGCCGGCCAGGCCGGGCGTCTACCGGATGTTCGGTGAGGCGGGTGAGGTGCTGTATGTCGGCAAGGCACGCGACCTGAAGGCGCGCGTCTCCAGCTATACCCGCATGGGCGGTCACACCCAGCGCATCGCCCGGATGATCTCCCTGACGCGCGCGATGGAATTCGTCGTCACCGAGACCGAGACAGAGGCCCTGCTTCTGGAGGCCAGCCTCGTCAAATCTCTCAAACCCAGATTCAATGTCCTCCTGCGCGATGACAAGTCGTTCCCCTATATCCTGATCCGCCGCAATCATGAGGCGCCCCAGATCAAGAAGTATCGCGGCTCCAAGCAGGATGAGGGCGACTATTTCGGCCCCTTCGCCAATGCCGGCGCCGTCATGCGCACGCTCGACACGTTGCAGAAGGCTTTCCTGCTGCGCACCTGCGAGGACAGTGTCTATTCGGCCCGCACGCGCCCCTGCATGCTCCACCAGATCAAGCGCTGCGCTGCGCCCTGCGTCGGCCTCGTCTCGAAGGAAGACTATACCGCGCTCGCCGATGAAGCGGCCGATTTCCTGAGAGGGAAGGCGGGGGAGCTGCAGAAGCGCCTCGCCGCCGAGATGGAGGCCGCCTCCGAAGCGATGGAGTTTGAAACCGCCGCCCGCCTGCGCGACCGTATCCGCGCCATCGCCCATGTGCGCTCTACCCAGGACGTGAACCCGGACGGGATCGAAGAGGCAGATGTCTTCGCTATCGCCATGGATGGCGGGGTCTCCTGCGTGCAGGTCTTCTTCATCCGGGCCGGTCAGAACTGGGGGGCGAGCGCCCACTTTCCCAGGCACGAAAAGGACCAGACATATGCTGAAATCCTCGCAGCCTTCCTCGTCCAGTTCTATGACAAGCGCCCGCCGCCAAAGCTGATCCTCGTCAACGAGCTGCCCGACCAGGCCGAGCTGATCGAGGAGGCTCTCGCCCTCAAGGCCGGCCGCAGAATAGAGCTGCGCCGCCCCGAACGCGGCGCCAAGCGCGATCTGCTGACCCAGGCTGAGCGCAATGCCAGCGAAGCGCTTTCCCGCAAGCTGTCGGAGTCGGCCAGCCAGGAGCGCCTGCTCGCAGAGGTGCAGACGGTGTTTGACCTCGCTGAGCCGCCCGAGCGGATCGAGGTCTATGACAACTCCCACATCCAGGGGACGAACGCGGTCGGCGGCATGATCGTCGCGGGCCCTGAAGGCTTCCGCAAGCAGGCCTACCGGAAGTTCAACATCAAGGACACCGAGATCACGCCGGGCGACGACTATGGCATGATGCGCGAAGTCATGCGGCGGCGCTTTTCGCGCGCGATGAAGGAGAAAATGGCCGGAAATAGCCAGGATTGGCCGGATCTGGTCCTGATTGATGGCGGTCTTGGCCAGCTGAATGCCACTCTTGAGACGCTGGCGGAGCTCGGATTGACCCCGGATGACGTGACTTTGGTGTCGATCGCCAAGGGCATCGAGCGCAATGCCGGGCGCGAACAATTCTTCCGTCCCGGCAAAGCCCCTTTCAAGCTCCCTGAAAATGCGCCTGTTCTCTACTATCTCCAGCGCCTTCGGGACGAGGCCCACCGCTGGGCCATCGGCGCCCACCGCCAGAAACGCGCCGCCGAAGCGGCCCGCTCGCCCCTCGATGAAATCGAAGGCATCGGCCCTACCCGCAAGAAGGCTCTTCTCCACCATTTCGGCTCCGCCCGCGGAGTTTCCCGGGCCAAGGTCGCCGACCTGATGGAAGTCGACGGCGTCAACGAAGCGCTCGCCATCCGCATCTACGGCCATTTCAACAGCGGCTGACCTTAGCCGGCCAGCTTTTCGGCCCGCGCGGCGAGGCCTGTCATATAGCTTCCGATCAGCAGGACCAGCTCGTCTTCCAGCGCGACCGGATCGAGCTCCAGCTCGGGCTCGGCGGCGGCGGCCCGCAGCAGGCAGACCACCGCATGGGTGAGCACAAAGGCCGATTCCCGGCCCAACACGAAATCAAGGTCGCTCCGTACCCGGATGGACTCGACGAAGGCCGCATGATGCTGGATCATGATCGCCTCGCCATGCGTGCGGAAGAGAGCGTCCATCAGCACGATGCGCGTCTCCGGTGAGCCATCAATGCCGCTCATGACGGCCTGAACGATGGTGCGGATCGTGTCCTGTCCGGGCGCGGCCAGGACAATCTCGGTCACTTTCTGCCGCAGGGCTTCAGCCTGGCGCTCGCCCATCGCGGTGAGGATGGCGTCCCGGTTCTTGAAATACTGGTAGAGCGTGCCGATGCTGACCCCGGCGCGTTCGGCAATGCGGTTTGTGGTCAGCCGCGCTTCGCCTTCGGTCTCCAGCAGCTCGAAGGTTGCGGCAAGGATGGCGTCCACAGTTGCCTGCGCACGCGCCTGCTTCGGATTTCTCCGCGTTTTCCTGGTCATTTGCGTCCCCGGGCTTCCCCTGTCCGGCGCATGTCCGGCACATGTGGAAAACCTGAGAAATACTTACATTAAATCAGCACGATATCCAAGGGCACCGTTTACGGGAGGCGCCTGAAAGTGATCAGGGGCTTACCTTGTCGCGCGCTATCGCCTATATTGGCCTTGTCTTCGGACTATGGCGATAAACGCGCGTGTAATAAGCGGTTCGGACCCGGGGGCGGTACCCGGCGGCTCCACCACAAACCGGTCCTGCGGAGCCGGTTTCTGACGGGGCCGAAATAGTGTCGACGGACGTGTAAAGACGAGGCTTTCGCTCGCTTGAGCTGCGTTAGAAGCTCAAAAGCAAATAGTTGCAAACGACAACTTTGCTGAGGGCGAACTGCTCGCCGCGTAAGCGGTGACGGTTTTTCCGACCTAAGTCCTTAGGCTTCAGACCCTAAGGCGGGGCCCGGGGGCGCCTGGCAACAGAAGCCCCCACTTCTCCCCCCTTTTTGCCTCGGCCGCTGCGCGGTTTCGTTTGCCGCGCCGCCCATTCTGCCTATTCTGTTTCCAGGTTCAAAAAACCAAGGGAGACAGGCATGGGTAAGCAGGGTGTCAGCCGCCGGCAGATGATCGGCGGATCGGCCGCCATCATGGGCGCGATGAGCGGAGCGCCAAAGGCGCTGGGCGAGACCGGGCCGCAGGCGCCGCCGCCCGGCGCGCTGAATGGCAAGACGATCCTGATAACGGGCGCAGCTTCCGGCTTTGGCCGTCTGGGAGCGGAGCACTATGCCCGCCTGGGCGCGCGGGTGTTTGCCACGATGCGGGGTCTGCCCCGGCCCGAGGCCGATGACCTCGCCCGGCTTGCCCGCAGTGAAGGACCTCGCGATCGAAGTCGTCGAAATCGACGTCAATTCGGACGAAAGCGTCACCGCCGGTGTTGCGGCAATCCTCGCGAAGACCGGCGGCACGCTCGACGTTCTGATCAACAATGCCGGGATCGGGCTTGGCGGACCGATTGAGGTCCAGGACATGGAAGCCACAAAGCTCCTGTTCGAGACCAATGTGTTCGGCCCCCACCGGATGGCGCGCGCTGTGCTTCCCGCCATGCGCGCGGCAGGTCAGGGGCAGATATTTCAGGTCTCCTCCCAGCTTGGCCGGGTGATCATTCCGGGCATCGGACAATACTCGCCGACCAAGTTTGCCCTGGAGGCGCTATCGGAGAGCCTTGCCTATGAGGTGGCGGCGCAGGGGATCGAGATCACGATCATCCAGCCAGGCGGCTATCCCACGAAGATCTGGGAAAAGAGCACCGCGCGGGCAGCAGCCCTCAAGGCCCGCACGCCGCAGGCTTTGCTGGACGCCTATCCTGAAATGACCGCCGGCATGGGCCAGCCCGGCAGCGGGGGCGGAACAACCGACCCGATGGACATCCCGCGCGCCATTGCCGAGATCATCGCCCTGCCACGCGGCGAGCGGCCGCTGCGGCGCGCGGTCCACCCCGGCAACAAGCCGCAGGAAGGGATCAACGCGGTCTCTCGCGAAACCCAGCTTGCCATGCTTGGCAACTCGCCCTGGGGACCGGTTGTCCGGGACGTCCTCGATTAGGGATTGATCCGCCTTCGGAGGGCCTAGAGAAGGATGGTGCCTTTGCCATCCTTCTCCATCGCGCGGATATAGGAGGGGTATTCCCGCATCTGCCTGAGGAAGCGGAAGGCATTGGGGAAGTCTGCTTCGGTCATGCCGCCCCGGTGGGCGCACAGCTCCATCGAATAGCCCATCACGATGTCAGCCGCGGTGAGTTCATCACCGGCAAACCATTTGCTCTGGCCGAGTGTCTTCTCGATCTCCCGGAACAGGGCAGCCAGCCGCGGACCGAAGAAGGCCTGATCCAGCGCGCCGACGAGCGACTTGGCGACGGGCCGCACCAGAAAGGGCGAGCGCGCTGTCAGCGCCATCATCATGAAGCTCCTTTAGATAGAATTTTATGGCCCTTGCGCATGCATGCGGATCGTTGAAATCTGCAATGAAATAATTGATTTGATATGCTTTTTGTATTATTGCTGTTTGCTACCATTTGTTGCAGAATGCGGGATGCGTGCGGACATGGTCGCGGCTGCACTGGGTGTGCGGACGGGGTCGTGAGAGACGCGAGGGGCAACAGGCAACAGGCAACAGGCAACAGGCAACAGGCGAAAGGCGACAGGCTCGTTTCGGGCTGACCGCCAGTTGACGGTCAGAAAATGCGTGCCTATCTCAATTCCAACAACACCCCTCAGGCCTAGAGCGCGAGCTTGCCCAATACCGAGGGGTTGCTTCTTTGAGGCCTTCTCGAATCCGTCGAGGAGGCCTCTTTGATTTGGGCGAAAGCTGCAGACTTCCGTTAAGGAGCAGATCTCCCTTTTGAAAGGGCAAGGGGGCGCCGACACGCGCCTTTCCGGCGCCTTTTTCGACCTGAGTGGCTGATTTGGATTGATTTTCGACATTCCGTTGTCATTTTCGACAGGGTCATGTAGTTAGCTGTTTTCGACCGCTCGTCCGGTTGAGACGTCTATTTCGACATTTCCGAGAGGGATTCGACACGTGAGCCAGTTTCAGACGTCGCCTGCGAGTTTTCAGGATCAACCCTTGCCGGACGGGACAAGCCTGATCGGCTGGTCTGCGCTGGTTCATGGGCTCGGGCTTGCTGCGCCGGTGCGTCAACCGGCCTGTGTGTCGTCGGCGCATGTCCGGGGGACGCAGCGCCTGGAGGGGGCCTGGCGGATATTCGACAAACGGTTTGATCCAGGCAACGATCCGGTCGCGCACATCCTTTTCGCGCTGCGCAACGAGACGTTTGACCTCCTGGTGCTGAAACGCGCGTTCGACGCGCTCGGCCCGGCGCCGCTCGAAGCCTATATCGCTGGCGCACCCACCGGCGTGTTCGCCCGCAGGCTCTGGTTCTTCTACGAGACGTTAATGGGTGCGCGCCTCGATCTTCCCGATGCGCCGAAGATCGCCGCGATCGATGCGCTCGATCCCGCAGACTATATCACTCTCGACCGGCCGCAGCTTTCGGCGCGCCACCGCGTCCGGGACAACCTGCTCGGCGGCAAGGGCTTCTGCCCCATCGTGCGGCGCACTGAGGCGCTGGACCGCTTCATGGCGATGGACCTCGCGGGCAGGGCGAAGAAGACGATCGGCGCGACCGGCGCGCAACTCGTCTCGCGCGCGGCCAGCTTCATGCTGCTCGCCGACAGCCAGGCGAGTTTTGCCATCGAGGGCGAGCGCCCGCCGCGAGACCGTCTCGAGCGCTGGGCGAAGGCGCTCAAGGAAGCAGGAAAGCGGCCCCTGAACCAAACCGAAATCTACCGGCTGCACGGCATCCTGCTCGGCGACAGCCGGTTCACCACTGTCGGCTATCGCACCGGCGGCGTGTTCCTTGGCGAGCGCGATCACGACCAACAGCCCTTGCCAGAATTCATCGGGGCACGGGCGGACGAAGTGCCGGACCTGATGCTTGCACTGAACACCTGCAACAACCGTCTGCGCGCAACGGCGGTTGACGCCGTCATTCATGCGGCGGCGATCGCGTTCGGATTTGTCTATGTGCATCCGCTCGAAGACGGGAACGGGCGCCTGCACCGGTGCCTCATCCACCATGTCCTGGCCGAGCGCGGATTTGCGCCGCCCGGCATGGTGTTTCCGGTGTCCAGTGTGATGCTGGACCGGATCGAGGACTACCGGGCCGTGCTGCAGGCACATTCAGGGCTCCTGATGCCTTTCATCGAGTGGCGCCCGACGCCGCAGCGCAATGTCGAAGTCCTGAACGACACGGGCGATCTCTACCGCTATTTCGACGCGACCGGCGCGGCGGAGTTTCTCTACGCCTGCGTCCAGCGCACGATCGAGACCGACCTGCCGAAAGAGATCGCCTGGCTGCGCGCGCATGACGCGGCGATGCGCCAGATCATGGACCGCGTCGAGATGCCCGACCGGCTGGCGCAGGACTTCATCATGTTCGTGCGCCAGAACGGCGGGCAGCTGTCGAAGGCGCGTCGGACCGGCGCGTTTGCTGAGCTGACGGATACGGAGGTTACGTCGCTTGAGGACGCGGTGCGGGACGCGTTCGAGGCTTATATGGCGGCGGGATTTAAGTGAGGGGATGGGCGGGAAGTTCGCGCGTTCGTTCGTACACAGAGCGTCTGCTGTGCGCAATCAATCGAGGTCACCCAAAAGACGCCTGATAGTTTACCGGCTGAAGCGCGACGTGGTCTTCAAGTGGCGGCTTCAACTCGAACGCCTTTGGCGCCTTCGCGAAGTCGTAAAGGCGGATGAGCCGGAATTCTTCTGGCCGCTCCTGTGAAAAGCTGAGCTCGTTCGGTGAAATGAAGAAGGGCGTGCGTTCGTAGCCGACGGTCGTTTTAACTTCGAGAAAGCGCTCGGCGCCGTCCGTCTCGAAGGACAGGATGTCGTATCCGGCGCCGTCGCCATCAAGGTGAGCCACCCAACGGACCTTGCCCGCGAGGTCGTCACGGCCCTCGCTCCGCAGGCGCGTCTGCTCCGACACGACGACACGTTCCTCGCCGAGTTTGCCGAGCTCCCGGTTGCGGGCATCCCGCGCGGCGGGGTCGAACTTTCGCATAAGGCGGATGATGTTGGCATCCGTGTCGTCCTCGGACCGGTTGAAGTCCGGCGCGGGTCCGGAACGACTGTGGCTGCTGGGGTTTCGCGGCCTGAGATCCGTGTACAAAGTCCGTAAACGGAGATTATGGAGCGGCGCTGATTTGGTCTGGATTGCCAGCCGGTGCTGCAGGATTGATCTGTGTAAGCGGTGATTTCAGGTCTTGCGGGCGGGACGATGCCGGGTCTGCGGGTCCCTGCGTCGGGAGTTAGCCATCGATGGCTAGTCCGTCCTGGTCCACTGTCCATGCATCATGGGTCAGGCTGTGGAGACATAAAAAGCCCCCTTCCGGAGAAGGGGGCTTTGAGTGCCGTCAGACGGCAGACTTAGTCCTTGGCAAGGACTTCCTGCAGGAACATGGTTTCGGCTTCACGCTGGGCCTCGCGATTGGACTTCTTGCGGAAGCCGTGGCCCTCATCCATCGCCATCAGGAACCAGGCGGGGACACCGTTGGCCTTGACGGCTTCGAGGATCTGCTCGGCTTCCGTGTACGGAACGCGTGGGTCGTTATAGCCCTGGATCACGAAGAGCGGCCTGGTGATCTTAGAAGCGTTTTTCAGCGGCGAGATTTCGTCGAAGAAGGCGGCAACAACCGGATCGCGCTCATCGCCATATTCCACACGCCGCAGGTCGGCGCGGTAGCCTTCGGTGTTCTCCAGGAAGGTCTTGAAGTCGGAGATGCCGACAATGTTGATGCCCGCCGCGATACGGTCGGCATAGTCGATCATCGAGGCAAGCACCATATAGCCGCCATAGGAGCCGCCATAGACGATGACCTTGTCCTTATCGAGATCGGACTGCGTTTCGATCCAGTCAAGCAGGGCGCCGATATCCTCGACCGACTTCTTGCGGTTGAGGCCATTGTCGAGCGACACATAGGTCTTGCCATAGCCCGACGAGCCGCGAACATTGGGCACGACGACAGCCAGGCCAAGCTCGTTCACCCAGTATTGGGAGACCGACGAAAAGCCCGGGCGGGCCTGAGCTTCCGGTCCGCCATGGATGGAGATGATGACCGGGAAGGGGCCTTCGCCTTCGGGCTTGTAGATGAAGGCAGGGATGTCCATGCCATCGGCATTGGGATAATCGAACAGTGTCGGCTCAACAAAGTTTTCGGGGTTCAGGCCGCCGGTTTCCGCTTCGGTCCAGCGGGTGAGGTTCAGCGTCGCCACATCGAATGACCAGGCGTCCGCCGGGCTGGTGGCGGCGTTGAACGTGAAGCCGACATGATCACCGCTGCGGGAGAAGACCAGACCTGAGGCGATGCCGACGGGCAGGGTCGGGCCAGGGCGAACGAGGCCGCTGGCAACATCGAGCAGGCGGATGGTGCCCAGCCCGCCTTCGTTCAACGTAAAGGCAACCGTCTTGCCATCGGGCGAGAGCGTCCAGTCGGAGACACCCCAGTCGATATCGCCGGTATAGTTGGTCACCGTGCCATCGGCCGTGATGCGTACAAGATTGGAAAACTCGCTGTCCTTGTCGGTCACCGTCAGGACAGACCCGTCGGCCAGAAGCGCGCCGCCGGAATAGGCGACCGTGTCGTCCGGGTTGAGCTGGGTCAGGGTGGCGGTGGCAACGTCCAGCGTGAAGAGATAGCTTTCGGCGATCGAGATGTAGCGCTGCAGGAGCAGTTTCGATCCGTCATCGGACCAGTCCACCGGTCCAATGGCGCCTTCGCCTTCCAGCGCAACCCGGATGCTGGCCGGGTCTGCCGGATCGCCGATGATGATGTCATTGTTCGGGTCGCCCGGATGGGTGCGGGCCCAGGCGGCCAGCGAGCCGTCATCAGACCAAAGCGCGCCGCCATTGCGGGTGCCGGGCTCTGTGAAGCCGGCGATGCGGCCGGTTTCCATGTCGAAGCGGTAGCCCTGATAATATTCGTCTCCGCCCTTGTCGCGCGCGAACAGGAAGGCGCCGCCTTCAGGGTTCATGGTGGCGTTGGAGACAGTCTCCTCAAAGAAGGTCAGCTGGCGGCGGGCGCCGGCCGGGGATTTGACCTCGTGCAGCTGGTTGGTGTCGCCAAAGCGCGTGGTGATGAGGATGCCGCCGTCTCCGGTCCAGTCGAGGAAGCCATGGCCGCGGACGTTTTCATAGGCCGCGAGGCGCTCGGAAATCTCGGCCGGGATTTCAGGGATCGATTCCATCACGAGATTGCCTTTGGTCACCCGTTCGCTGGCGGGGGCCTCGGCAGGCGCTGGGGCGGTCCCGGTCAGTGCGGCGGGCGGCGGCGTGGCTGTCTGCGCGCAGGCAGCAAGGGCTGCGGCGAGCGCCGCAATGGATACGAAGCTGAGTGTGCGTCGTTGCATGGCAATTTCCCCATCAGAAGTTTTTCATGACGGTGTGTTTAGTGCGTTCGGCTCATCCGTCACGCATTTTTCAGCGGCAGGGCTTCACATCCCCGCTACAATCGGGGTCTAAGGCGTCTGATTGTTTTCAGGCAGGTTTGCGGGAGTTCGGGCATGGCAGGTTTCAGGGCAGCGGGGATATGGCTTGTCGCGGCGGCCCTGATCGCAGGCTGCAAGTCGGCGCCGAGCGAAGTGCCCCCGCCTGCATCGCTGACCTCGCCGCAGATCGGGGAAACCGCGCCCGCCGAGGCACAGGCTGAAGACGCGCCGCTGGTGTTGATGATCGGTCTGGACGGCCTCAATCCGGCAATGATTGACCGCTGGGATGCGCCCAACCTCAAGGCGCTCGCCGCGCGCGGCGTGCGCGCCGAAGCCATGCGGCCGGTGATGCCGAGCGTGACCTTCGTCAACTTCTATTCGCTCGCGACCGGGCTCTATCCCGAGCATCACGGGATGGTGGAGAACGCCCCTTATGACAAGGCGGCAAAGGAACAGTTTGACCGCGCAACAGGCCCCGCAGAAGAGCGCTGGTGGCAGGGTGAGCCGATCTGGATCACGGCCGAAAAGCAGGGCCTTGCCACCTCCATCATGTTCTGGCTGGGCTCTGAAGTGGCCCATGACGGGGTGCGGCCCACCCGCTGGACGCCCTATGAGCACAACAAGCCCTATCAGGACCGGGTGGACGACGTGCTGGCCTGGTATGACGCGCCCGAGGCAGAGCTTCCCCGCTTTGCAGCGGTCTACTTTGACCGCGTCGACACCAACGCCCATTATTTCGGGCCGGTCTCGGACAAGGCGAAGGAAGCGGTTGCAGAAGTGGACGGCTATGTCGGCCAGCTGGCCGGCGGCCTGAAGGCCAGGGGCCTGCTCGAGCGCACGACCATCATCGTGGTGTCAGATCACGGGATGGCCTGGGTGGACCCGGAAAAGGTGATGGATATCGGTCAGTTCCTGGACCTTGACGCTCTCACCGTGCCCCAGTTCAACGGGCCGTATGGCGGCTCAAACCATCCTTTCCTGCACATCTATGGCGAGGGCGACGCGCTGGAGACGGCCTATGAGGGCCTGAAGGATTTTGACGAACATATCCACGTCTACAAGCGCGGCGAGATGCCCGAGCATTACCGTTTCGACCATCCGACCCGCGGGCCTGACCTGTTCCTTGTGGCCGATCCGGGCTGGTCAGTTCGCAATGCCAATCTCGGAGGCTGGCGCGCGCCCATCCCTGGCCAGCACGGTTATGACAGTTACGATCCCACGATGGCCGCCACCTTCATCGCCGCCGGCCCGGTCTTTCCGCAAGGGGAGACGGCCGCGCCCTTCGAGAATGTGAATGTCTACCTGATGATTGCCTGCGCGCTGGGGATCGAGCCGGCGCAGACCGATGGCAACCCGGAGATCGTGGAAACGGTAACGGGCGGGCGCTGCCCGGCTACCCGTCAGGAATAGCGCGCTTCCACCTTCGGCGCCGTGTCACCCGCCTTCACCGCTTCAAGGCTCGCGGCAAGGTCGGCGAGATAGCCATCGGCAACCTCGGCATGCTTGGGCGAGAGCATCAGGTGCAGGCTCGGCGGTTCGACCGTGAAGGAGGTGAACCAGCCGCGCTGGCGCATCGCGCCATAGAGGGCGAGCGTATCGACGCCCGGATGGCGGAAGGCGAGGAGGCCGAGAAGGGGCTTGCCCAGCACTTCAAAGCCGAGCGCCTTGACGCCCGCTTCGATCCGCTCGCGCGTCTGGCAGACGAGACCCTGCTTCTCGCGGTAGCCTGAAACCCCGAGTACATTCATCACTGCCCAGGCGGCCGATATCGCCCCGCCCGGTCGTGTGCCCGCCAGCGTCGGCGTCTTCATCGGCGCGCCAGACCATTGGCTCAGCGTGAACGGCATATGCTTGTAAAGGTCGGCCGAGCGGAAGAGTATGGTCGAGGCGCCCTTGGCGCAGTAGCCGTATTTGTGCAGGTCCGCGCTCATCGATCTGACTGCCGGAACGGCAAAGTCGAAATCCGGAACCGGCACGCCGTTCATCCGCGCAAAGGGCGCGAAATATCCCCCCACGCAGGCATCGACATGCAGCCAAACGCCCTTGTTGTCGGCGACTTTTCCCAGTTCGGCGATCGGATCGATGATGCCATGGGGAAAGTTCGGCGCCGAGCCGACCATCATGATCGTGGCCGCATCAATCGCTGCGGCCATGGCATCGGGATCAGCTTCGTAGCTGCCATCAGTCTTCAGCGCCACGCTGCGGATCTCGATATCCATCAGCAGGGCCGCCTTGTGGAAGGCGAGGTGGCCGGAGCGGGGGATGACGATGTTGGCGCGGTCCTTCGGCTTGCCATTGGCGCGGGCATAATCGCGCGCGGTCTTGATCGCCATGGTAATCGAATCGGTGCCGCCCGAAGTCATGGCGCCGGTTGACCCTGGCGGCCCGCTCAGCAGCCCGAGCGCCATGGAGATCACATCCTTCTCCATTTGCGCGAGCGAAGGGAAGGCAAGCGGGCCGAGCCCGTTCTCAGCCATGAACAGGCCATAGGCCTCATGCTGGAGCTGATGAACATCCTCTCCGGCATTGAAGACATAGACCGCCGTCTTTCCGTCTCGCCAGGCGACATCGCCTGCGCCGCGCGTCAGCATGTCGGCGCGTACCTCGTCCCATGGGCGTCCTTCAACTGGCATCTGCATGGCGGTCCTCCTCGTTTGGAGCGGCAGAGTAGGGGCTAACACCCTGGCTGGCCAGCCATTCGGGCGCTTCTCCCGTGTCACCCGAAAAGCGCTGGGGAAAAGAAAAACCTCGCCCGTTGTGCGAAGCCCGTTGCGGCGGTAAAGCCACCGCCTTAGTTTAAGTGTGAAACGAAAAATTAACGGGGATGCAGAGCGCGAGCATGACGGACTATATCGGCTACGAAGCGCTGTCCCAGGCTGCCATGCGCGGTGTCGTGCGCGAAGCGCTCCGCCGCGGGAAAACCAATGGCGGCCTGCCGGGTGAGCACCATTACTACATCTCCTTCCGCACCCGCGCCCCTGGCGTGAAGATCCCGGCGCAACTCGTGCAGCGCTTTCCCGAAGAAATGACGATTGTGATCCAGCACCAGTACTGGGACCTGGACGTGCATGACGGTCACTTTGAAGTCGTTCTGAAATTTGCCGGCGTGCCCCAGCATCTCTCGATCCCGCTTGTGGCGATCACGCGCTTTGTCGATCCTTCGGTGAATTTCGGCATCGCCTTTGAAACCCCTGGCAAGGATGCGGGCGTGATTGCCCCGGCAACGGCAACGGCGCCTGTCGAAGCGACCCAGCCCACGCCCAAGGCCGCTGGCGAAACGGTTGTCAGCCTCGACGCCTTCCGGCGCAAATAGGCCCGGGCCAGAGCCTTGAGCACAGAAGAAAAGCCCCGCCTGTCCGACGCCGAAATGCTGGCGCGGTTCCAGAACTCCAAAAAGCGGCCGCCCTGTTCGGAAACCCTCGGCATGCGCCTGGCTGATCTCAACCAGGACAAGCAGTGGGTGAAGATGGAGTTCGACGTTTCCCCCAGCTTTGCCAATCCCACCGGCGCGGTGCAGGGCGGCTTCATCGCGGCGATGCTGGATGAAGCGATGAGCACGGCCGTGATCATTGCCTCCAATGTCACCATGACGGCCCCGACGCTGGAGATGAAAACGAGCTATCTGAAACGCCTCATGCCCGGCAAGGCGAGCGTTGAGGCACGCATTCTGAAGCTCGGCAGATCGGCGGCCTTCCTGGAGGCCGACTGTTTCGACGCCGACGGCGAACTCGTTGCGCGCGCAACAGCGACCGCCATTCCGATGGCGTTCAAACGGCTCTGATCTGTCTGCCCGTGTGACGCAGGGGCAGGGGCGAAATTCCTGATCCTCAATGCTATGATGTCTGCATAATTGCCGGCGCAAGACCGGCAGGGAGGACATCATGGCAGACGATCAGCGGCCGACCGGCGCGGTGCAATCCATTCTTGAGCTTTCAGCCTTCAACCCGGCAGCGCGCGACAATCCGCACCCCCTGCTCAAGGCCATGCGCGAAGACTGCCCTGTTTTCCGGGATGAAGCGGCAAAAGTCTGGCTGCTCTCCCGCTACAAGGATGTCCGTGAAACGGTGAATGACCGCACATTCGTCCGTCATCCGACGAAAGCGGAAGAAGGCTCGCTGTCGGCCCGTTTCGTGGAAGAGCGCCAGGAGCGGGGCACCAGCATTCTCTTTCTCGACGATCCCGACCATGCCCGAATCCGCCAGCCGCTGGCTAAGGCCTTTTATGCCCGCATCAACAGGATGCGGCCTGAGATCGAGGCGATGATTGATGCCATCATCGACCGGGCGCCCGCCTCCGGGCCGTTCGACCTGATGGCGGAGATCGCCGTGCCGGTGCCTGTCCTTGTGATTGCCCGGATTCTGGGGGTGGATGAAGCGCGCCTCGATGATTTCCGGCAATGGTCGGAAGAGGTTATCCTCGGCCTCAATCCCGTTCGTACGCCCGATGAGGACGAAGCGCTAATCCGGGGCGCCTCTGCGCTGGACGCCTACTTTGCCGAGCTTATGGAAGCCCGCCGCAAGGCCCCGCAGGATGATCTGGTCTCCGACATGGTCCAGCTGCAGGCCTCGGGTGAAGCAGACATTTCCGATGGCGAATTGCGCAACAATCTTGAGGCGCTTCTCGTCGGCGGAAACCTGACAACCACGGACCTGATCGGCAATGGCGTGTGGCTGTTCCTGACACATCCGGGACAGAAACGGTCACTCATGGACAATCCCGGCCTCGCCGCGCAGGCGGTGGAGGAGGTTCTCCGCTATGAAGCGCCCGTCTCGATCACCTCGCGCATCCTGCCCGATGACCGCGCCGTGGGCGGCTGCCCGATGAAGGCGCGCCAGCCGGTCTGGATGTCGCTGGCGGGCGCCAACCGCGACCCCGACGTGTTCGAGGAGGCTGAAGCCTTCGATATCACCCGCAAGCGGGCCAGCCATGTCGCCTTTGGCGGCGGCCCCCACATCTGCATCGGCGCCCCGCTTGCCCGGATCGAGGCGCGGCATGTGTATATGAAGCTGTTCGAGCGCTACCCGGACCTGAAACTGCCCGAGCAGGAAATGGTCTGGCGCACGCTGCCGTTTTTCCGGGGGCTGGAAAAGCTGATCGTGGAGGGCTGAGGGGGCTAGTCCCCCATCGCTTCTGCCAGCATCCAGATACCATCCCGCTCCGCCGCGCGTCGCTCGACCAGCAGCCGCGCGACCTGATGGTCATCCTCGAAGACATTGCCGCTGAGCGAGTCGAGCAGGGCCTTGGCCAGATTGTCGAGATCCATCCAGGGCGCCTCGCCCAGATGCTCCATCACGATATGCACGCTGTAATCGCCATAGCCGGGCCGCAGGCGCGGGAAGTCCTTGCGGAAGAACTCCTTGAGAAGCGTCTTGTAATATTTCGTCTGCGTCGTGAGGCCCGTGCACGCCACTTCCAGCGCGCCAGCTTCGGTGATGCGCGCGCGGACTTTGCCAGATTGTATCCAGTCTGTGTTCATTCTGCGGATTAGGCATACAGAAGCAAAAGCGGCAAGCGGCCACGCCTGATGGTCCAGCAGGGCCTTGATGCCCCCGGAGCAGGGGGCTAAACCGCCCGGCGACATTGCTTAAGCCGAGCTTCAGGAGCGCCCCCCATGGCCAAGACCCCCACACGCACAGAATCGGACACTTTCGGCCCCATCGAGGTTGAGGCGGACAAGTATTGGGGCGCGCAGGCACAGCGCAGCCTCGGCAACTTCAAGATTGGCTGGGAAAAACAGCCCCAGCCGATCGTGCGCGCGCTTGGCATCGTCAAGAAGGCCGCAGCCGAAGTGAACATGGCGATGGAGAAGATGGACCGTCTGGTCGGCCGCGCCATCGTGCAGGCCGCCGATGAGGTGATCGAGGGCAAGCTTGACGCGCATTTCCCTCTGGTTGTCTGGCAGACGGGGTCGGGCACCCAGTCGAACATGAACGCCAATGAAGTGATCTCCAACCGCGCCATCGAGATCCTCGGCGGCAAGGTCGGCTCCAAGGCGCCGGTCCACCCGAACGACCATGTGAACATGTCCCAGTCGTCCAACGACACCTTCCCGACGGCGATGCACATCGCCTGCGCTGAGCAGGTCGTCCACAAGCTGATCCCCGCGCTGCAGCAGCTCCAGAATGCGCTGAACGACAAGGCGCAGGCCTGGAAGCACATCATCAAGATCGGCCGCACGCATACCCAGGACGCCACCCCGGTTACCCTCGGCCAGGAGTTTTCCGGATACGCCAAACAGCTCGAGAACGGCATCAAGCGGATCGAGATGACCCTGCCGATGCTGATGGAGCTCGCCCAGGGCGGCACGGCGGTCGGCACCGGCCTTGCCTCGCCTGAGGGCTTTGCGGAAAGGGTGGCCGACAAGATCAGCCAGATCACCGGCCTGAAATTCACTTCTGCCCCCAACAAGTTTGAGGCCCTCGCCGCCCATGACGCGATGGTGATGACCCATGGCGCCATCGCCACCGTCGCCATGAGCTGCTTCAAGATTGCCAACGATATACGCTTCCTCGGCTCGGGCCCGCGGTCTGGCCTTGGCGAACTGGCTCTGCCGGAAAACGAGCCGGGCTCTTCGATCATGCCGGGCAAGGTGAACCCGACCCAGTGTGAAGCCCTCACACAGGTCTGCGCGCACATTCACGGCAACAACGCCGCCATCGGTTTTGCCGGCAGCCAGGGCCATTTCGAGCTTAACGTCTTCAACCCGATGATGGCCTACAATTTCCTTCAATCGGTCCAGCTGCTGGCTGACGCAGCGGTGTCCTTCACCGAGAACTGCGTCGTCGGCATCGAGCCGCGCCTCGACAACATCCAGCGCGGCCTTGAAAACTCGCTGATGCTGGTGACCCCGCTGAAGGAAAAATACGGTTATGATCTCGCCGCCAAAGTCGCCAAGACGGCCCACAAGAATGGCACGACGCTGAAAGTCGAAGCGCTCGCGCTGGGCATCTCCGAGGCAGACTTCGACGCCATCGTGCGCCCGGAGAAGATGATCGGTCCAGATCCGGCCTGATCAGGCCGCCTTTTTTTGCCGGACATCCACGCCCGCCAGGTCTCCCTGGCGGGCGTTTCTTTTCAGGTGCGGTCTGGAAACTGGACGAGCCGGTTTCCAGTCCAGTTTCCGGACCCGAAAGTTTCTCCCGGTCTGGGTCCTGAAATCCATAATCCGTATCGGGATAGTCCCGGTACAGAAAAATATTCTTGTATTTCAGGACAGTGGATCGGGTGCGTTCGGAAGTGCGATGATTTCCCATAACGCCGCCACAATTGGCTCCGATCACAGGTCGCTTTTGCGCAGCTCAGCCAAGGAGGCAGGATGATGGAACGGCGTGACAAAGGCAGGAAGAAAACTCAGCCGGAAACGCCGGCTGGCCCGGCGCGCCGGCCCCGGCGGCGGCTGCGCCCGAACTGAGGCCCTGGCTGAGGGGGCGTTCATCGCCGGTTCGGTCTTGGCCTGTTACGGGTCCTCCTGAACACTCGGGAGGACCTGCACAATGAGCAGCATCCGCACGGGGTCTGATCGCCCTTATGATCGCCGCCGCTTCTGTCAGCCCGGCCCTCGCAGATCGCGGGCGGGGCGGGGATGACCGCTCCTTTGCCGGTTTTGAAATCTCCCGGGCAACCGCGGTCGACACCGCGCGGGCGCAGGGCATGCGCGAGGTCCTGAAGGTTGAGG
The DNA here is from genome assembly GCF_018402285.1 of Hyphomonas sp. GTDB lineage: Bacteria > Pseudomonadota > Alphaproteobacteria > Caulobacterales > Hyphomonadaceae > Hyphomonas. Next base: position 873,282 of record NZ_JAGYJH010000003.1, read on the forward strand.
CCCGCCGGGGCGTCTGGCGGGTCGAAGGCCGGGACACAGGCGGGCAGCGGCTTGAGGTCGATGTCGACGGGTTTTCCGGGGCTGTGGTGAAGGTGGAGCGCTGAGCGCAAAAGTGCATTGTGCATATGCAATGCACATTGTGTTTTTGACTTATGCAAACGACTTTGCAAAATTCGCATCTGGAATGGCTGCAGGGATTGACTGCGCATTTCAAGATTTCCTTGTCTGAAATAGCAAGGCTGGCAGGCGTTTCGCCGTCCACGCTGACCCGATTTGTGAAGGCAGGCGTTCCGGAAAGTCATTTGCGTGCTGATACGATCGGCAAGATCGTCTCAGCACTCGGAGTGGATCCGCCCGCTTTGCCTGAACCCAAAGCACTACCTGCCAGCATGGCAACAATCCCGGTTTCCTTGAGCGCAGAGCATCTGCTGGAGGCAAAACAACTGGGGTTGAACCTGAAGGATGTTTTGAGAGTGGCGGCAGAAAAGGAAATCAGGGCAGAGCGCCTTCGCCAATGGTCCCAACGCAATCAGAAGGCTGCCCGGGATTGGGACAAGCTGATTGAAGATGAGGGCCTTTGGTCGGATGGCTTGCGGCAGTTCTGAGGTATGGATCCCTATCCTGTATGCCGTCTCAAGAAGACTGGGCAATTCGTCCTGGTGATTCAGTATCCGGGTGTCGACACAGGGGTGACCTGCCTTGTCGCGCCTCTCTATCCTGAAGGTCAGGCCCCGCCGATGGAGCCTGTGACGCCCCTGGTGCAGATCGGCGAGGAGAAGTATCTTGTTGCCTTTCATCTGATGGCGGCTGTCCGCAGGCAGGACATAGGACCAGCAGAGGCGAGCCTTGTCGGTCAAGAGTATGCCTTTTCTGGCGCGATCAATCGCCTTTTCTTCGGAATCTGAGCGCCGCAATGGCCGGGCTGACGGCGCGGCGGGGCGCGTCTAGGATGGGGTGAGAGAATCACTTCATGTCCAGAAAGGTCAGGCCATGTCCAAGTCGCCCGTCGGCTCGAAATCCAATCCCTCCCAGTTCGATGTGCTGGGCAAGCTGGCAGAGGACGAGCCCTATTTCGTGATCCGCGCGCATGACCCGCTGTCTTCGGCGCTGGTCGAGCTGCACGCCTATATCGGGGCAGGGCAGTCGGGCGCAGCGCACAACAAGCTCGCCGAAATCATGGCGATGACGGCGGCGCGGCCCCCGCGCCCGGCCTCCAGCCCGAAATACCGCGAGACATTTGCGATCTCGCTGGCGATGGAGCAGTGGCGGGACGCGCACAAGGAATGACGCCGGGGGCGCTGACCCTTGAAAACGGCCACGTGCGCCTGCGGCCCTTTGTGGCGGAGACAGACGGGCCGGAGCTGCATGCCCTGGCCGCTCGTGCGCCGGAGATTTTCCGGCTGTGGTCTTTCCGGGGGCCGGGCGACTGGGTGGGCGACTGGACCGAGATGATCCGCAAACGGACAGCCGCCGGCACGATGATCGCCTTTGCCGTGACCCGGCCGCAGGATGGCGGCTTTGCCGGCATCACGAGCTTTCTTGATCCCAGCGAGATCAACAAGAGCGTCGAGATCGGCATGACCTGCTATGCTCCCGAAGCGCAGGGCACAGCCGTCAATCCATCGGCCAAGCGCCTGCTCATGGGGTATGCCTTCGAGGATTGGGGCGCGCGGCGGGTCCAGTATCAGGTAGACAATCGCAATGAGCGCTCAAAGGCCGCCGTTCTGAAGCTTGGCGCAAAGGCCGAGGGCGTTCTGCGCAATCACAGGACCCTGCCGGACGGGTATGTGCGTGAAACGGCTTTCTTCTCCATTCTGGATACGGAATGGCCGGAAGTTAAAGCCGGGCTCGACGCGCGGATCGCAGCGGCGCAGGCGGGCACGCAATGAACGATCCGGTCAACCTCAACAAAGTCCGCAAGGCCCGTGAAAAGGCCGCCAAAGAAAAGCGCGCGCAGGAAAACCGGGCAAAATTCGGCCAGTCGAAAGCCGCCAGGTCGCTGGAAAAATCCCGGTCTTCCAAGCTCAAAAAGTTAACGGACGGGCACCGGCTGCAAGATCCTGGAAAGGATGGTTAAAAAAGCGTTGACAGGCCCGGGTCTTGCACTGAAATCACTTGTTGTATCAGTGTGGGAGTGCCGTCCATGTTCAAGCGCGTTTTGCTCAAGACGGCCTTTGCCTTTACCGCTTTCGGCTCCGGCGTGATCTGGGGCATTGCCGCAGAAGCCAGCGCCGCTGGCATACCGCTGATCGGCCTCTTCCAGGGTTAACCCCGAGCGCGCATCAATAACCGCCCGGCTTTGGTGCCTGATCAATCAGACTGTTGTCATACCGCCCGCGTGAAATGCGGTCGAGCGATTGAAAGATCGCCTTGGCGTCCTTGTCCTTGAGCAGGGGAATGCCGCGCGCAATGTCAGCGGCTTGCGCATAGAGGAGGTGGGCCTTTTCGAAATCCCCGCGCGCCTCGGTGCAGGCGGCCAGGTTATGCAGGATGCCCGGCGCCCCTGGATAGGCGAGGGCGAGTTCCTGCCACTGCGCGCACGCCCCGACATATTCGCCCCGCCGCGTCGCCTTCACGGCGGCTGCAAAGCGGGCGTCGCTCGCCTCTTCGGGCACCAGCGGCTTCTCGACGATCTCGGCGCGCAGGGTTGTCACATAGGGGGCAATGTCGGTCCGGAAGCCGGGCACGGCGGCGGCAACCGCTTCGGCCACCATGCCGATCGGTGCATCCCAGGAGGGGAGGCTTTCATGGATCAGCTCGCCAAAAGTACCGGTCGATTGGTTCGTATAAGGATATTCTGCGATGTCGTAGCAGTCTTCCCGCTCCACTGCTCCGCCACGCTCGGACGTGAAGACGAGCCGGTTGGTCGCCAGATCAATCAGGCTTGCGCGCACACTGACATCGACCTTCTCTGCCGGGCACTGCATCTCGACGATCTTTTCCTTGTCGCAGTTGAAGAGGGCCGTGCAGCGACGCTCCCGCTCGAACCGCGTCTGGCGGCTATATCCGGTGATCGTGACTTCGCCTTCATAGATCCCTTGTGGGCGATCAGGGTCGATGATGTTGAACCAGGGCCGGCCTTCCAGCTCGGCCCCGTCAATCAGGGCCTGGAATTCGGCCTCGGCCACGTCCCCGGCAGGTCCCCGGAACCGGCCGGTCGTCACATCGGTGTAGTTGACCGCTTCGGCAAAGCTGGGCGCGGCGCGGGCGGCGTAGTCATATCCCGGCGTCTGGCACGCCGCCGCCATCAGCATTCCAAACAGCCCCGCAACCTGTCTCATGGTTATTCCCTCTAAACCGTCTTTTCAGGCGTGCCGCGTGCGGCGCCCGACGTCAATGGTTGACGCAGGCCCGCCCTGCGCCCAATTCAGCATCCGGAAAACTCAAGGAAACCGCCCATGACCCGGACCCTGTTCACGCCCTTCCGGCTGAAAAACGTCGAACTCCCTAACCGTATCGCGATGGCGCCGATGACGCGCTCCAGATCTCCGGGCGGTGTGCCGGGAGACGATGTGGCAGATTATTACGCCCGCCGCGCGGCCGCTGATGTGGGCCTCCTGATCACCGAAGGCACCACCGTGCGCCGGGGCGGTTCATCCAACGATCCAAATGTTCCCAATTTTTACAAGGCAGACGCGCTGACGGGCTGGGCCAATGTCGTGGCCAGGGTTCATGCCAATGGCGGCAAGATCGCGCCGCAGATCTGGCACCAGGGCATGGTGCGCAAGGTCGGCACGGGCCCCGAGCCGGGCGCGCCCACCGACAGCCCCTCCGGCGTCACCCATACCGGCAAGCAGGTCCTGCCTGAGCCGACCACAGCAGACGTCGAAGACATGGTGATGGCTTATGCCGACGCCGCCGCCGACGCCAAGCGCCTTGGCTTCGACACGCTCGAAATCCACGGCGCCCACGGTTACCTCATCGACCAGTTCTTCTGGGATGCCATGAACAAGCGCTCCGACAAGTATGGTGGCAGCCTTACTGACCGCGCGAGCTTTGGCGGCGACATCATCCGCGAAATCCGCAAGAAGGTCGGCCCGGATTATCCGATCATCCTGCGCTATTCCCAGTGGAAGCAGCAGGACTACACCGCGCGCCTCGCGCCCACCCCGCAGGAGCTGGAAGCCTTCCTCAAAGTGTTCGTGGACGCGGGCGTTGACTGTCTCCACGTCTCCCAGCGCCGCTACTGGGAGCCGGAATTCCCGGAAATCGACGGCCCGAACGGCCTCAACGGCGCCGGCTGGGCGAAGAAGCTGACCGGTTTGCCAACCATCACGGTCGGCTCGGTCGGCCTCAATGGTGACTTCGAAAAATCCTTCGCCGGGGAAGGCGCCCCGCAGCGCTCACTCGATGACCTCGAAGCCCGCCTCGACAAGGGCGAGTTCGATCTCGTCGCTGTCGGCCGCGCGGTCCTTCAGGACCCTGAATGGGCAAAGAAGGTCAAGGAAGGCCGTTTCGCAGACCTGCGTGACTATGACGGCAAGGCGCTCGCAACGCTCTACTAGGCACGCTGCCGGGCGGTGACCTTCAGCAAATGCTGCAGGTCACCGCCCGATGGGCGTCACGTCCAGCCAGGCTTTCGGCCCGGCGCCCCGGCGCGTTTCATGCGCCACACGCAACGCGGCATCTGCAGGCGAGGCCGCCGAAGCAGCCTGCTTTGCAGGCGCCGGGGCGGCAGCCACGCCTGTGGCGCGCCCGCCAGCCAACAACACGGCCGCCAGGGCCGGAAGGGTGAGCGATTTCATCAGCGCTTCCTGCTTTCACCCTTTGATCTCAAGACTTTCCCTCCCGGTCAGCCCCGTTTGTCGCCCCGTGCGCGCAGGTTCCTGCGGCCAATTTCAATCCAATCGCCGGCGGCGCACGTATCACCTTGCATCAGACAAACAGCAGACCGGAGCTTCTCATGCGTGCTGCCCGCCTCTTCGCCCCTGTCCTTGCTGCCGGCCTTGGTGCCTCAGCGGCCACAGGCTGCGCCTCCTCTTCCTCCCTCGAGCAGTTCCAGAGCGCGCCGCGCCAGCTGGTGCTGGAAGACTATTTCCTTGGCCAAACATCCGCCTACGGGCTTTTTGAGGACCGGTTCGGCAAGGTGCGCCGCCAGTTCAAGGTGGACATCATCGGCGAACTTGACGGCAACCGCCTGACGCTGACGGAGAATTTCCTCTATGATGACGGTGAACGCGAAACCCGCATCTGGGAAATCGACGTGCTCGGCGATGGCCGTTATCGCGGCACGGCAGGCGATGTCACCGGAATTGCCGAGGGGCAGGTTTCCGGCAACGCCTTCAACTGGAAATACAAGGTCGACCTGAAAGTCGGGGGCAGCACCTGGAATGTCGGCTTCAATGACTGGATGTTCCTGATGCAGGACGATGTCCTCATCAACCGCGCCTATGTCACCCGCTACGGGATCGAGATCGGCCAGGTGACCATCGCGTTCCAGAAGAACTAAACTCGCCCGACCTTGTCAGGGCAGCAGGTAAACCAGCACCATCACCGCAAAGGCAATCACCGGCACCAGCTGTGTCAGGCGCTGACTGCGCCGGATCAGCCTTTCTTCTTCCTCCGTAAGCAGAGCAGCCTCTTCCCCATCCGGCCAATCGGGGCGCTGCGTGCCCCAGAGGGTGAGAAAGCCGCCATTGCCTTCGGCCATCTGCTTCTGGCGCAGGGGCGCTCCTGCTTTGTGCGCCAGCGCGCGGGCTGCGTTGCCGGCGAGGGTTGTATAATCATACGTCTTCGGCACAGGCCGGTCCTCCCCAGCAGGATCAGCCCGCCGGATTTCAGGCGAATGGCATAGACACGGTTGATCGTGGCCATCCCCATTGTGCGGTAGGCTTCCTCGCGCCACTCGATGGCCCGGATGGCCGAATAGGCGAGGGGCCCGCTCATCTGCGGCGCAGGCCCATAGAGCAGGCGCCGCAGCGGCAGCTGGAACCAGGCATTCACCGGCCCGAGCGAGATACGCCAGGTATTCTTCATCATGTAGTCCCGGGTCACCATCCGGCAGAGCGTCATCAGGAAGCCCGTCAATGCCAGGAGGAACAGCGCAAGGCCAATCTGCCCTTCATTGGCAAGGCTCGCGGCAAAGCCGGCAATGACGATCAGGAGAAGCCATAAGAGGGCGACCGCAACCGCCAGCAGGTAGCGCTCGGCCGCGCCATACCGGAACTCTTCGGTGTCGCTGGCGCTCCGGGGGCTTTCATGGCCGGCACTCCTGTCTCATCAGTATAAGCGCAGACCGGGGCCGTTTCGGGTCACTTGCGCCCGCATAAGGGTGTGGGCGTGCCGGTTTGTCAGTCTGCAGAGTTTTCATCGTCCCAGTAATCGACCCTGCTGTCCTGGCGGCCGATGAAGCGAAAGTGTTCCTTCCTGGTCGCTGCGTTTCGCGTGCTGGCCAGGAATTTGCCGCTGTCGGGATATTCGCAGATTTCAGTGTCTGCCATGGTCGAGATGCTGAGATATTTGAGGGGTCCGCTGCCGGTATTCGTCAGCTTGTGGGCATAGTCTGCGCCCCCGCGCGGGGCTGCGAGCACGTCGCCAGCCTGCACCTTGTAGCTGTCGGACCCAAACCGGTAGGTGCCTTCGCCCTCCAGGATGATGAACATCTCCTCTTCCACATGATGGACATGGAACGGGCAGGCGGACTTGCCGGGCGGGACAAGCGTGCAGCCAATCCCGAGCTGGGTAAGGCCAAGCCTGCGGCCAAAGCTGCAGTCATGGCCCTCATAATGATCGCTCTCGCGAAACGGTTCGAGCGGCAGGTCTGCAATGCGGGCCACCGGATTGAGTTTCTCTGTCATCGCGCCCGGCGCTCCCTCTTGTGTGATCTGCCAAGACTGCCTCCAGGCAGGGCCCGGACGCAAGCGGTCGTCACAAAGGCTCAGGCGCGCCCATAGGCATCCTTCAGCCAGGTCTTCACCTCGGCGTCCACATCCCCCGGAGAGTCCAGCTTCACCTTGTGTGTACACATCGCACCGGGCTTCTCCTCAAGCAGGCGGCCGGTGGCGGGGGTGCCCTTCAGGTTCAGTCCCAGATCGAGGCGGGATTTGCTGGCCGGGGTGCTCACGGCAAAATTTTTCGACCGGCGGAAGGCAACACTGGTCTTCTTCACCGAGACCTCCACATCCGGCCCGAGCGTCCGGGCAAAGGCCGCCAGCGCCTCATAAACCGGGATCAGCGCGTCCTTGCCCTTGAACTGGCCGGCGAGGAGATCGTCTTCAGGTGCCGCCATCGTGCCCTTGGCCGTATGGCAGATGAGGTTGGCATAGCCATGGCCGAGGCCATGGGTCTCCTTGAGCAGTTTCATCTGGTCGCCATGTTTTTCAAGGCCGCCTGCCCTGACGAGCCTGGCCCAGTCTGCCAGTGATTTGCCGGTGTTCTTCAGAAGGTTGGCCTTCATCGTCTCCACCGGATCGCTCGACCTGTCTGCCATTTGTGTCCTCCCTGACGCGGCTGCCCCCTCGCAAGAATGCCATCGCAGACTAACGCATCGGTCAATCCCTGCTATATGTTCCTGATGAGTTCCAATCCGAATCGTTTGTCCATCTCCCAGATGGCGTCGGCCCGCCCGCCGGCGCCTGCCGGAGACGGCGCGCCCTATCTAAATGGCCTGAACCCGGAGCAGCGCGACGCGGTGCTCTACACCGAAGGACCGCTGCTGGTCCTTGCCGGCGCCGGCACGGGCAAGACCCGGGTGCTCACCGCGCGGCTGGCGCATATCGTGGCCTCCCGTCTTGCCTGGCCCTCACAGACCCTGACGGTGACCTTCACCAACAAGGCTGCCCGCGAAATGCGCGAGCGCGCGCAGGCGCTGCTGGGGGAGGCAGGCGAGGGGCTGCGCTGGCTCGGCACGTTCCACTCCATATCCGCGCAGATCCTGCGCAAGCATGCCGAGCTTGTCGGCCTCAAATCCAGCTTCACGATCCTCGACACCGACGACCAGGTCCGCCTCTGCAAACAGATCGTCCAGGCCGAAAACCTCGACCCCAAGCGCTGGACGCCGCGTTATCTCGCCGGCCTCATCGATGGCTGGAAAAACCGCGCGCTGACCCCCTCAAAGGTGCCGCCCGAAGAGGCCGAGCTATTCGGCAATGGCAAGGCGATCAAGTGCTACGAGATCTACCAGGCGCGCCTGAAGGTGCTGAACGCCTGCGACTTTGGCGATCTCCTCATCCACAACATCACGATCTTCCAGGAAAACCCTGATATCCTTCGGGAATATCATGACCGTTTCCGCTATATCCTGGTCGACGAGTATCAGGATACCAACGTCGCCCAGTATCTCTGGCTGCGCCTGCTCGCGCAGGGCTCGAAGAACCTCTGCTGCGTGGGCGACGACGACCAGTCGATCTATGGGTGGCGCGGGGCCGAGGTCGACAACATCCTGCGCTTCGACAAGGATTTTCCCGGCGCCAGGGTGGTCCGCCTGGAGCGCAACTACCGCTCCACCCGGCATATCCTCGCGGCCGCCTCCAGCATCATCGCCCACAATAAAGGCCGCCTGGGCAAGACGCTCTATGTCGGCAATGACAGCGCGGTGAACGAGGATACCGACGCGCCCAGGGTCAAGGTACGCGGCCTCTGGGACGGGGAGGCGGAAAGCCGCCTGATCGCCGACGACATCGAAAGCTGGGTCCGGGCAGGGGGCCAGCATGACGCCTGCGCCGTGCTGGTGCGCGCTTCCTGGCAGATGCGCGCCTTCGAGGAACGGTTCATCCTGCTTGGCATACCCTACCGCGTGATCGGCGGCCCGCGCTTCTTCGAGCGCGCCGAAATCCGCGACGCGCTCGCTTATCTCCGCCTCATCCGCTCGCCCGATGACGATCTGGCGTTCGAGCGGGTCGTGAACGAGCCCAGGCGCGGGGTGGGCGACGCCAGCCTTGCCAAGCTGCAATCCTACGCCCGCGCCGATGGTCGAAGCCTGTTCACGCTCACCCCGATGGTGCTGCAGACCGACGAGATCAAAGGCGCCGCCAAGCGCGGCCTTACCCAGTTCATTGACCAGATCCATCTCTGGCGCGGCAAGCTGGCCGGCGGCATGCCCCATACCGAGCTCGCCGAGATGATCCTCGAAGAGTCTGGCTATACCGACATGCTGCAGAAGGACCGCAGCCCGCAGGCGCAGGGAAGGCTCGATAACCTCAAGGAACTCGTCCGCGCCATGGGCGAGTTCGACTCCCTCGCCGGCTTCCTCGAACATATCGAGCTGGTGATGGATGCCTCTGCTGGCGGCAGCGGCGAGGATCAGGTCCAGATCCTCACCCTTCACGGCGCCAAAGGCCTTGAATGGCCGATGGTTTTCCTGCCCGGCTGGGAAGAGGAAGTGTTCCCCTCCCGCCGCAGCCTCGATGAAAGCGGCCTCAAGGGCCTCGAGGAAGAGCGCCGCCTCGCCTATGTCGGCATCACCCGGGCGCGGGAGCGCTGCTACATCTCCTTCGTCGCCAACCGCCAGATCTATGGCCGCTGGCAGGCGGTGATGCCCAGCCGCTTCATTGACGAGCTCCCGCCCGAACATGTCGATGCGGTCTCCGAAACCGGTTATTCCGGCCTGCCGGCAGGAACAGACGCCTTCACTGGCACGATCGAGGACCTTGGCGAGCGCTCCGACTATCAGAGCCCCGGCTGGAAACGCCTCAAGGAAAACGCCGGCAAACCCACCGGCGCGCCCCCGCGTGACGCCGCCGGCCTAACCGCCACGGCGTCGGGCACGTCCGGCTTCACCACCGGCGCCCGCGTCTTCCATGACAAGTTCGGCTATGGCCGCGTGGCCTTCTCCGAGGGCAACAAGCTCACCGTCGACTTTGACAAGACCGGCCGCAAGAAAGTCATTGCGACCTTCGTCACAAAGGCCTGACAGGGTCCGCCCGCCGGGCGCTTACGGGCATCCTGAAGGTAAACAGGACGGCCTGTTTTGTTAACAAAATCCGTACGAAGCGTTCCGTGACTGACCTGCGAGCCTGTCGCAGGTCAGCTCCACCGCCTTTGGAATCAGCAGATTCGAGCTATTGGTACGAAACGTTCCGGTCATGTGATGAGCGGACCTTGCTTTAAAGCGGCGTTAACGGCACATGGTGTATGGGGCTGACATCAGGAATGCGCGCGTTGCCGGACGGAACGATCCGGACCGTTTCAGAAAGAGCTTGAGATTAGCATGATCGGTAGCCTCCTCGGCCTGTTGTCCACAGACATGGCCATCGACCTCGGGACCGCGAATACCCTTGTCTATGTCAAGGGTCAGGGCGTCCAGCTCGATGAACCCTCCGTTGTCGCTTACATGACGCAGGGCGGCCGCAAGATCGTCTATGCGGTCGGCGAGCAGGCAAAGAACATGCTCGGCAAGACGCCCGTGAACATGGAGGCCATCCGCCCCATGCGCGACGGCGTCATCGCGGACTTCGAAGTCGCCGAGGAAATGATCAAGCACTTCATCCGGAAGGTTCACAACCGCCGGGCGTTTGTTTCCCCCTCATCATCATCTGCGTGCCCAGCTCCGCCACCAGCGTCGAGCGCCGCGCCATCCACCAGTCTGCGCTCGCTGCCGGCGCGCGCCATGTCGAACTGATCGAAGAGCCCATGGCGGCAGCCATCGGCGCCGGTCTCCCGATTGATGACCCGGCCGGCTCGATGGTCGTCGATATCGGCGGGGGCACTTCGGAAGTGGCCGTCCTCTCCCTCGGCGGCATCGTCTATTCGCGCTCCGTGCGCGTGGGTGGCGACAAGATGGACCAGGCCATCGTCAACTATCTGCGCCGCGAGCAGAAAATCCTCATCGGCGAAATGTCGGCCGAGCGGATCAAGAAGGAAATCGGCACCGCCATGCCGCCGGAAAACGGCACCGGCATGGCCCTCACCGTGCGCGGCCGCGGCACGCTGGACGGCGTTCCGAAGGAAACCGAGATCACCGAAGCCATGATCGCCGAAGCGCTCAAGGAACCGGTCACTGACATCGTGGACGCTGTGAAGATCGCGCTTGAAGCCATGCCGCCGGAACTCGCCGCCGACATCGTGGATCGCGGCATCGTGCTGACCGGCGGGGGCGCGCTCCTGCGCAATCTCGACGCTGTCATCCGCAACCAGGCCCAGCTGCCGGTGATGATCGCCGATGATCCGCTCAAATGTGTGGTCAACGGGTGTGGCCATGTGCTCGAAAATTATTCAAAAATGAAAAGCGTCCTCTGCCCGGAAGTCTGAAGTTGCGGGCAGCGCGGACGGCGAGGGAGCCAGACACATGGCGCGCTTCGGACCTTCAGGTCAGAGAACTGCGGCCCGCGGGGCACGCCGGCTTGTGCTCGGCGTCTTCATGGCGGTCGCCTTTGCGCTGGTCGTGGCCCAGTCTGCACCGCAGATTTCCGAATTCTTCGTGCCCGCGCGCACCACGGTCAGCGACCGCCTGCGTGCGCCGAGCGAGATCAGCCTCTGGGCGCGCATCACCGGCCAGGCCGAGCGGGAAGGCCGGATCCGCGAACTTGAAAACGAAGTGCGTGACCTCGCCCGCTACAAGGCTGCCGCCATTTCCATGGCAGACCGGCTGGAAGCCTATGAGCGCATCCTCAACCTGATGGGCGAGCCCCCGGAGAAGGGGGTCACCGCCCGCGTCACCACCGAGGTCGACGGGCCCTTCTCGCAAACCCTCCTGGCCAATGCCGGTGAGCTGCAGGGCGTCGAGCCCGGCGCAGTGGCCGTCAATGAAGGCGGCCTGGTCGGCCGGGTCATCCATCTGGGCGAGCGTTCCTCGCGCATCCTGCTCATCAGCGATTATTCCAGCCGCCTGCCGGTTCTGGGCGAAGTCAGCGGCGTGCGCGCCATCATGTATGGCCAGGACCGGGAAGCCGCCCGCCTCGGAGACCTGCCCGAGGACGCCGGCTTTGTCGAAGGCGAGCGTATTCTCACCTCCGGTGATGGCGGGGCCTATCCGCGCGGCCTCGTGGTCGGCTCGGCCCGTCAGGACGGCGCCGGCTGGCGCGTGCGCCTCGCCATGCGCGATCATGGCGGAACCTATGTCCGGATGATCCAGCCGCCGGTCATCCCGGTTCCGCTCGCAGAGCCGCCGCCCTTGCCGGAAGGTCCTGCCGCAGAAGCCGGCGCTGCCGCGTCCGTGCCGGCACCCCCGTTGCTGCCACGCCCGCGCCGGGCGCCGCTGCCGCCGCCGCGGCCACCCCGCCACCGGCCGAGACCGCCACCGGCCAGCCGCAGGGGACCCAATAGGCATGGCCAGCGGAAAGCTCAGACGGCGGAAGAAGTCCCTGTGGAGCCAGACAGCGCCCAGTGCCCGCCTGGCATTCGGCGCTTTCTTCATTGTTCTCACCGGGGCCATCGGCATGCTGCCGCGCGAGATTTTCGGCATCGAGATCGCCTGGCCATTTGCCGCCCTCTGGGGCGCCATGGGCTGGGGCAGGGTGGGGCTCTCCATCCGCCCGATGATCCTGCTGCTCCTGTTCGGCCTGATGCAGGATATTGTTTCCAATGCGCCTTTGGGGTGTTTTGCGGTTATCAATCTGGCGGTGTACGGACTGAGCTCCGCCTTCACCCGCCAGACCGACGGCATGCGTGATGCCCTGGTGGCTGTCCTTGGCCCGGTCGTCATGCTGCTCGTCGCGCTGGTGCTCATCTGGGTCTTTGCCAGCATCACCAGCGACCATCTTGTGCGCTCGACACCGATCCTCGCCTCGATCATCACAACCGGGCTTGTCTATCTTGCAGGATACCGCATCTTTGATCTCGGGCGGCGGCCGGGAGAAGCACCAGGGCAGACGACATGAGCCGGAAAAACAGGAATGCCGACGAGATGTTCGACCGCCGCATGTTCATTGCGGCCGGGGTCGGCGGTGTTGTCTGGGCAACGCTGGCGGCGCGGTTCTTCCAGCTGCAGTTCCTCGACGCTGAGCGCTATCAGGGCCTCGCCGAAGCCAACCATGTGAAGCTGGTCATGGCCCCGCCCGAGCGCGGCCAGATCCTCGACCGGTTCGGCCGCCCGCTGGCGTCGCAGCGCCAGGCCGGCCGGATCTCCGTCATCCCCGAACAGATGAGCGATCCGGAGGCCGTCCTCAATCGCATATCCAGCCTGATCGACCTGCCCGATGCGCGCCGCATCCGCCTGATCGAGGAAATCCGGAATGCGCGCCGCCGAAACTCGGCCTTCCTGCCGGTCATCGTGGCGCAGGAGCTGACTTTCGAGGAATTTTCCCGCATGCAGGTGCATGCCGTGGAGATGGAAGGCGTTGATGTGCAGATGGCCTCGACGCGCTCCTATCCGCGAGGCCGGGACTTTGGCCATGTGCTCGGCTATGTCGCCCGCGCCAGCGGCGAAGATCTTGACCGCCTGACCACCGGTCTCGCACCCGAAGACGCGCGCACCTATCAGGAGATGTTCCGCCACCCCGACATGCGGACCGGCCGTCAGGGCATGGAGCGCTTTGCCGAAGACTGGCTGCGTGGGCGCCCGGGCCGCCGCCGCGTCGTCGCCAATGCGCATGGCCGCCCGCTCTGGGAGCTGGAGCAGGACCCCAAGCAGGCGGCTATTCCGGGTAAGGATCTTTACATCACCATCGACGCCGAGCTTCAGCGCGTCGCCATCGACCGGTTCGAGGGCGAAAGCGGCGCGGCGGTCGTCATCGACATCGAAAACGGCGATGTCCTCGCCATGGTCTCGACACCCGCCTTCGATCCCAATGGCTTCGTAAACGGCATTTCCGGCGCCGACTATGCACTGCTGCGCGATGATCCGCGCGCCCCGCTCTATCCGCGCGCCCATGGCGGGGTCTATCCGCCCGGCTCCACCTTCAAGATGGTCGTGGCGACCGCCGCCCTTGAGGCCGGTGTCATCAAGCCGGAAGAGCGTATCCGCTGCCCGGGCCATTACCGCTTCGGCAACCGCACCTGGCACTGCTGGAAACGCCCCGGACACGGCGCGATGAACATGCACGACGCCATCAAACAGTCCTGCGACGTATATTTCTACGAAATCGCCCGCCGGTCAGGGGTGGAGAAGATCGCCGAAGTCTCCCGCAAGTTCGGCTTCGGCCAATCCTGGGTGCTCGGCATGACCGGCGCGCGGGGCGGCCTCGTGCCCGATCCCGAATGGAAACAGAAAGCCCGCGGCGAGCCCTGGTTTGAAGGCGAAACCCTCAACTTCGGCATCGGCCAGGGGCAGCTCGGCACAACGCCGCTGCAGCTCGCCCTGATGACCGCGCGGATTGCCGCCACAGGCGCGCCCATCCGGCCCCGGATGATCGGTCTCGGCCCGGTGGACGAGGACGACGCCGTGCTGGACGCGCCCCTCGACCGCGAGATCATGGAACGGATGAAGGCCGGCATGTATGGGGTCACCTCCGAAGGCGGGGGCACAGCCTACCGCTCCGGCGACCTTGGCCTCGGCGGCCCGCGTCTTGCCGGCAAGACCGGCACTGCCCAGGTACGCCGCATCACGGCCGCAGAGCGCGCAACCGGCGTGGTGCGCGGCGGCGACGCGATCGCCCGCGAGCTGCGCGACCACGCCCTGTTTGTCGCCTATGCCCCGGCCGATAATCCCAAATACGCCATCTCGGTCATTGTCGAGCATGGCGAGGGCGGCTCGCGCACCGCTGCGCCGGTGGCCCGCGACATCCTCGCCGCCGCCATCAGGATGGAAAGCGGGCGCACGCCCGAATACGCCCGCCGCGCGTCAACGGCGCCAGAGCCCGAAGCCGGAGAGCCTGCATGAGCCGCGACGGTTTCACAGGCTTCACCCGCGGCGAAGCGCGCGTGCGCACGGCGACCTCCTCGCTGCAGTTTGCCGGCCTCGGCCCGCTCGGCCAGCTCGCGCGCCTGCCCTGGGGCGTCATCCTCGTGATCAGCGCCATGGCGCTGACAGGCGCGGCCATGCTGTTCTCCACCGCCTGGGACCCCGTCAACCAGATGCCCTCGCCACATGAGGCAGACCTCTGGCGCAACCACCTGATCCGCTTTGCCATCGCCTTCACCGTGATGATCGTGCTGGCACTGACCCCGCTGAAGGTCTGGGCCGCGCTCGCCTTTCCCGCCTATCTCGCAACCCTGGTCCTGCTTGTCCTGGTCGACCAGTTCGGTACGATGCGGGGAGGCGCCGAGCGCTGGCTGAGCGTGGGCGGCATGCTCGTCCAGCCCTCCGAGTTTGCCAAGCTCGCAGTTACCATGGCGCTCGCGCGCTATTACCAGACTGCCCTCAACTCGACCAATTACGTGCCCGGCTTCCAGGTCCATCTCGGCGCGCTTGCCATCATCCTGTTGCCCGCCGGGCTCGTCTTCAAACAGCCCGACCTTGGCACCACGCTCGCCCTCGTATCATCCGGTTGCCTGGTCATCTTCTTCGCCGGCCTGTCGATGCGCATCATCCTGCCGGTGATCGCCCTCGGCATCGCCGCCGTACCCGCCGCCTATCTCTTCGTGCTGGAGCCTTACCAGCGCGAGCGCGTCGACACCTTCATCGCCGGCCTCACCGGCACGGCCACCAACGGGCTGGGCGAGAGCTACCAGATCGAGCAGGCCAAGATCGCCATCGGCGCCGGCGGGCTCAGCGGCCGGGGATACCTGCAGGGCATTCAGTCCCAGCAGGACTATGTCCCCGAGCAGCATACCGACTTCGTCCTCACCGTGATCGCCGAAGAGTTCGGCTTCATCGGAGCCATTGCCCTCCTGTCGGCCTTTGCCTTCCTGCTTGTCTGGTCTTTCCTCGTGGCGATGCGCTGTCGCAGCTGGTTCGGGCGCCTGGCTTCCTGCGGGGCGGCCGCAACGGTTGCCTTCTTCGCCATTTTCAACATCAGCATGGTCATCGGCCTCCTGCCGGTGGTGGGCATGCCGCTGCCATTCATCTCCTATGGCGGCACCGCGCTGCTCACCGTGATGGCCTGTTTCGGCCTCATCCTGTCGGCCCATCTCCACCGCGACGAGAAACTGAATATCCGCGGCCTGTTCTGATCCACAGAACTGGCCATTTGCGTTGATTTCTGACCGCGTCCCGCTACGGTCCGGCCAAACATTGCCTCTGGGGAGCGGAATTCATGGCAGATATTGGCCGCAAGTCTGAAACATTCAGCTCGCGATTCGGGTTCATCATGGCCTCGGTCGGCTCGGCCGTCGGGCTGGGTAATTTCTGGCGGTTTCCCTACACCGCCGGCGAGAATGGCGGCGGCGCCTTCATCGTCATCTACATTCTCTGCGTCGTGCTGATTGCCCTGCCGCTCCTGATGGCGGAATACGCCATGGGCCGCAAATCCGGCATGTCGGCCATCGAAGGCGTCCAGTCGCTCGCCCGCGCCGAAAGCAAGAGCCAGAACTGGGGCATCGTCTCCTGGATCGGCTCGCTCACGGCCTTCTTCATCCTGACCTTCTACATGGTCATCTCCGCCTGGCTGATGGCCTATGTCATCCAGGCCATCGGCGGCAATCTCAGCGGCACGACCGCCGAAGAATCCGGCCAGAACTTCCTCAACACCATCGGGCAGGGGGAACACCCCCTGAACTCCAAATGGTATATGCTGATGCTGCTCGGCCTGTTCATCGTGGCCAATATTTTCGTTGTCGGCCGCGGCGTGAAAGGCGGTCTGGAACGGGCCGCCACCATTCTCATGCCGCTCTTCTTCGTCATGGTGATCGTGGTCGTCGGCTTCTCGATGGCCAATGGCGATGTCGCGCGCACGGTGTCCTTCATCTTTGAGCCGAAATGGGAAGATGTCGGCTTCAAGACCTTCCTCGCCGCCCTTGGCCAGGCCTTCTTCTCCATCGGCGTCGGCGTCGGCCTGATGATCACTTATGGCGCCTATCTCGACCGGGGCACCAATATTCCCAAATCCTCTGCCATCGTAGCAGGCTCTGACACGTTCGTGGCGCTCATCGCCGGCTTTGCGATCTTCCCGATCGTGTTTGCCGCCGGCCTGGATGAAGCCGCCGGCCCCAGCCTCTTCTTCGTCTCCATGCCGGTGGCGTTCGAGGCGATCCCGGGCGGGGCGATCTTCGCGGTCATCTTCTTCTCGCTGGCACTGTTTGCCGCCTTCACCTCGTCCATCTCGCTGATGGAAGTGGGCGTCTCCTGGCTTGAGGAACGTCAGGGCGTCACCCGCCTTGGCGCGGCTTCCGGCATCGGCTTTGTCCTCTTCATGGTCGGGGCGGCGTATGTCTTCTCGCTCGAATATCTCGACTTCATGGACTTCATGACCGAGGGCCTGCTGCTCCCGCTCGGCGGGTTTCTGGCGGCCATCTTCGCCGGCTGGATCCTCAGCCGCGAGATGCTCACCTCAGAGCTTGGCGAAGGCTTCATCATGAACGCCTGGCGGTTCCTGATCCGCTGGTTCGTGCCGCCCTTCATCGGGCTCGTCCTGGTCTTCGGCTTCCTGGACAAGATCCAGGACCAGTACCACGTCCAGCTGCCCGGCGCCCTCGAAGTCCTGCTCGGTCCCAACTACGACCTGGCAGGGCAGGAATAGGTCCGCTCAACCGGGCCTGTCCGCCTGCGCAGGACGGGCCCGGTGTTTAAGCAAGGGCGGGAGGCGGCTAATCGCCGGAACGCGACATTGTTGTCGCCGCTCACGCTGTTCTCAAATGAAAGCAATTGCGATCCTGGATGCATCGCCCCAGACTCCGATCACCGCGTCCTCTGCAACGCCGCGGAAAGCCAGCCGCGCGGGATAAAAAGCTGCCGAATCTGCCTACAACGGCCAGCGAGCGTGCTCTAGGCTGACCCCGCCAAAAGCCAACACGGAGATCGATCATGCGCGCTGCCCGGACCGGATCGGCTATACGTTTGGGCCTGAAACCCATGCTTGCGGCTGCTATCCTTTCATGCGCTGCGCCGACCGCTGCTGCGCAAGGCGCGGGCGCGACGTCCCCCGCCGGCAAGACCGCACCATGCCCGGCCAATTCCGAAGCCTATGCCGTGACGATCAAGACCCTGTTCCAGGACAAGGGCGCGATCAACCAGACCGCCATCGATGACGCCAACCTTCTTGAAGCCGTCTGCCCCGACGAGGTGGTCACGCTCTATGCGCTGGCGGATGCTTGGTACGAATTGCTCCGTCGCGAGGACCTGGGCCTTCGGGATCAAGGCTCGGTCGCAAACCGCGCCGTCGATCTGGTGATCAAGGCCGGAGACCTGCCACAGGTTCCCGTCAATTTCCAGGCTGTCTCCGAATTGCGCCAGCGGGTCGTCGACTCCGCTATCACGATGGCTGAAGCGGGCGGTCCGAAACCCGCCTATTTCGAGCCGGGCGGAAAATTTCCGTCATGCGACAACAGCTGGGGCAACGTCTCACAGAACCTCTGGTACAAGTACAAGCGGGAGTGGACAGGCAACATAGCGCCGATCCTGATCGAGAACATGTCGCGCTCGTGCGCCGGGACACCCTATCTTTATGTGCACGAATGGTTCGCCGAATTGCGCCGGGCGCAGGCCGAACACGAAACCGACGCGAACAAGATGCTGGCCATGATGGACGACGCGAAGGAAGCCTACAGCCAGCGCGCAGGTCCGTCACGCGATGGAAAATGGCTCAAGGACAAAGAACTGGCGGCCTTCGAGTCACAGTATGAGCTAATCCAGCTGCGGGCCTTTGCAACCCGGCCGCCATTGCCGCGCAAGGAGTGGTTCAAGCCGAAAAATCTTCAGAACGGAATGACGCGTTTGGCCATCGCTCTCGAACTCAATCGCATCTGGGGGCCGCATTACTCGCTGGCGAGCGATGTCGCGACCAAGGAGCAATTCGGAACGCAATTGCGGGCCTACAACACATTCGTCCGCGACACGTATGACGAGGCGGTCAAGGCATCGCCTGAAGCTCACCGCGTCCTCTATGAAACCCTCCGCGATCATGGTCGCGGTGGCCTGCGGACCCTCGAAGCGCAGACCTATAAAATGTCCATGGAAGCGCCGTGGAGCTGGACCGAACCCAAAGGCCCGGCGCCCGCCGTCGAAAACTAGCACCGATCCGCATGCTGCGAACGCTGCGGATCCTTGCCCCTTTACGACAGGTGCCTGACGGCCAAACCGCGTCATCTCGGGACACCACGACGAACGACAGATCCCTTTGCATCAACGGCCCGGCCGGGAAAACAGTCAGCTGCGCCCGCTAAGATCAGACGCGGGCAATCGGCTGTTTAGGGCGCGATAATTCAGGCTGGCTGAATGGCAGCAAAGGGCCAGAACCCGCCCTTCAGTCACTCCCGCCCCTAAAGCCGGACGCGCGCGCCCAGCCGGTCTGCAAAATCATCGGTCGCCTGAACAAGGCGGTCGATGATGCCAGGCTCCATCGAGGAATGGCCGGCGTCCGGCACGACATGCAGGCTGGCGGCAGGCCAGGCCTTCGTCAGCTCCCAGGCGGTGGAGAGCGGCGTCACCACATCATATCGTCCGTGGACGATCACACCGGGCACGCGGCTCAGCTTTGCCCCGGCCTGTTCCAGCAACCAGTTATCCTTCTCGAAGAAGCCGCCATTGTAGAAATAGTGGCATTCGATTCGCGCAAACGCGTCGACGAAATCATCCTCATTGAAGCGCGGCGGCGTCGTGATCGGCCCCTTGATCGAAAGCGTATGGCCCTCCCACTGCGCCCAGGCCCGTGCCGCTTCAATCCGTTCTTTCGGATTGTCGCCCGTCAGGCGTTTGTGAAACGCCGTGAGCAGATCACCGCGCTCCTCTTCCGGGATCGGGGCCACATAGGTGTCGTACGCATCGGGGAAGAGGCGACTGGCGCCGGACTGGTAGAACCAGTCGATCTCCGCCTTGCTGACAAGGAAGATGCCGCGCAGGACAAGGCCCAGCACGCGCGACGTGTGCGTCACCGCATAGGCAAGCGCAAGGGTTGAGCCCCAGGAGCCGCCAAAAACCAGCCAGTCGGAGACACCCGCATGTTTGCGAAGCGCCTCGATATCGGCCACCAGGTCCCAGGTCGTGTTCTCGCGCAGCTCCGAATGGGGCGTGGAGCGCCCGCAGCCTCGCTGGTCGAACAGGAAGATCCGGTAGCGGTCAGGATCGAAGAACCGCCGCATTTCCGGGCTGGACCCGCCGCCCGGCCCTCCATGCAAGGCAACCACGGGGATGCCCTTCGGATTTCCGGACTCTTCCCAGTAGATTTCGTGTATATCCGACACACGCAGGCGTCCGGAGGCATGTGGTTCATGCCTGTGATACAATATTCGGCGGGTCTGGCGTTTGTTCATGCGCTCTTCACTTATGGTCGGCCAAAATGCCTGACATGACTGGACTTCTGTTATCCACACCCATAGTGTTTGTGTCACTTGGGGAAGCTGGCTGCTGGCGGGTGGCAAATTGATGCGTAGCGTTCTTGTGTGTGTATCCCTAGGCGTTCTGGCGGGATGCGCAACTGTTTCAGTTGTTCCCGGCGAGACGACGGTTGAGACGGCGTTGACCAAGAGCCAGTCTGCCTTGCGCAAGACGTCTGACGCCTATTGCGACCATCTCGCCGCCAAGGGCTGGGCCGAGGCCGATAAGGGCCTTGCCGGCTTTGCAGACCTCTTGATCCGGGGGCGGAGCGCCAGCGAGCAGACCCTTCCCGCCTATGCCTCCGAGATCGGCGCTGCCTCGCGCGCGCCTGTCCTCGTGCTCGCCCGGATTTCATCTGACAGCGAATCGGCCCGCAAGGGTCTGGAAGACGTGACGCTGGAAGCGCGCGACGTCCTCGGCAACGCCAGGGGTGATGCGTCCAATCGCAATGATGTCATCGCCTTTGAGCGCGCCCTCGTCCGTGCTCAGATGGCCCACCGAAATTTCCAGGACGCGCTCGAAATCGTCTCGGCCCGCGCTGACATGGATGTCTCCCCGGTGGAAACCGAACTCGGTGATTTTGCTGCCTCGATCGACGAGGCCCGCCGCATCGCCGACGACCTTGCCGAGCGTTATACCGGCTCTTTCGGCGCCGCGTCCTGACCGCGCCGCGCTGAGGCGAACCCGCCCAGCCCGATCAGGCTCCATCCTGCCAGCAGGCTCAATCCGCCCAGCGGCGTGATCGCGCCAAACCAGCGCGGCGCGCCCAGCGCCATGGCATAGAGCGTGCCTGCAAAGATCACCGCGCCCGCCACGATCACCCAGCCGCCGATCAGGATCTTTCCGCCCCGGCCTGACAGCCCGGCTGCCAGCGCCACGCCCGCATGCGTCAGCCCGTAGAGCGTCGCTGTTTGCCACCAGCCTTCGCCTTCACCCGTCAGAACGCCCTCCAGCGCATGCGCGCCAAACGCGCCCAGTGCGACAGACAGAAAGCCCAGAAGGGCCGCAGCAGGAACAAGCCGGTTCATGAAAACCTCGGGGCGCAGAGCGGGCGGTGCTCAGCCCTTGCGGGGCAGGGCATAGGTCACGATAGCGTGGCTCGCGGGCTTGTCAGCGTGCTCAATGCGCACATCCACTTCGATGATCGCCAGCGCCTGGCCCATCTTCATGATCTTCCCCTCGGCAATCACCACCTTGCCGATGCAGGGCCTCAGGAAATTGATGTTGAGATTGCTGGTCACCGTCATCGGCTCGAGGCCGGTCAATGTCATGATCGCCATATAGGCGGCGGTGTCACACAGGCTCATCTGCGTCGGCCCGGAGATATAGCCGCCGGGGCGCAGATGCGTCTCGTCCGCCTCCAGCCGGATCACCGCCCGGCCCGGCTCCATTACCACAACCTGGTTCTGGTTGCCCCGCCCAGGGAAAGCCTTGCCCAGAAAGGCATTTGCCTCGTCGGCCGTAAATTTTGTCATCGCGCCCTCCCGTCGCGGCACCGCTTGATCGGCGCGCCGCGCCTTGCATACCTACTCTCAGAGACCCGCGCGCCAAGAGGTCACCCAGAGGAAGGATTACCCCCATGCTGACTGCCGGAGACGAATACCCCATCCACCAGACGCCGGAACCGGTCGCTTTCTCCGGCTCTGACCGCAATTTCTATGACCGCTATTTCTTCAACGGCTACAGCGCCGACGGCAAAACCTTCTTCGCCGCTGCCATGGGCGTCTACCCCCATCTCAACGTCATCGACGGCGCCGTCTCGGTCCTGCGCGACGGGAAACAGTCCTCGGTGTTCTTCTCCCGCCCGCTCAACATGGAGCGGATGGACACCTATGTCGGGGGCCTCTCGGTCACCGTGGTCGAACCGCTCAAACGCATCCGCCTGAAGCTGGAAGAAACCGAAGGCATCGCGCTGGATGTCGAGTTCACCGGCCGCGCGTTCCCCATTGAAGAGCCCCGCTTCACCCGCCGCATCGGCCCGCGCATGATGATGGACCTCACCCGCATGACGCAGAACGGCAGCTGGTCGGGCAAGCTGCGCATCGACGGCATGGAAATCGCCGTCAAGCCAGACGACTTCACCGGCACGCGTGATCGCTCCTGGGGCGTGCGCCCCATCGGCGCGCCCGATCCCCAGCCAATGTACCCGCCCGTGCCGCCGCAATTCTACTGGATCTGGGTGCCCACCAACTTCGAGAACCTCTCGATGTTCTACCATGTGAACCATGACGAACACGGAGAGCCCTGGAACACGCGCACCTCCCTCGTCATGGACGGCGCGCCCCAGGGCGCCGGCATGCATATGGGCGACGTGAACATGGACGTGCGCTATGCCAAAGGCACCCGCCGCATGGCCGCCGCGACCCTGACCGCAAAGGATCATGAAGGCCGTCCGCATACGGTAGAGTATGAGCCGATGGGCACCTTCCTGATGAAAGGCATCGGCTACAACCACGCCAAATACCGCCACGGGGTTTTCCATGGCGACCAGCTGATAACGGCGCGCGAAGACTATGACGTCGCCAAATCCCCCTGGAACGAGATCGAAAACCTGCATATCCAGGAAATCGTCCGCGCCACTCATAAAGGCCCCGATGGCAAAAGCTCGGTTGGTGTCGCCGCCTATGAACAGCTCTTCCTCGGCAAGCACGCCCCCAGCGGCTTCAAGGACATCCTCGACGGCGCGGCCTAGGCCGCCGCCGTCTTCCGGCGGGGCAGGGGATGGGCGGCCAGCGCCTCGCGCAGGTCCTCCATTGCTTCGCCCGCGCCGATTTCGCCGAGCCGCGCGGCCACCTCCCGCGCGTCAAAGGCGTAGGTCACCACATTCCCGTCGCGCCCGGCTGCCTTTGCGCCAATCGCCTTGAACAGCTTCCGCGCCGGCGCGTTCTCCGCCAGCGTTTCGGCGGAAAACCGCGTGATCCCGGCCGCCAGCGCGTCATGCACGACCGCCGCCATGAGCAGCCGCGCCAGCCCCTTGCCATGATGGCAGTCGAGCACCCCCATCGCCAGATCGGCCTCATCGCTGCGCCCCCGGCGCACGGCGCGCACCACCCCCATCAGCGGCGCCCCGGTCACATCAAGGTCCAGCGCGCCCCAGGCAATGTGGGTGTATCCGTCCACCGCCACGAGCTGGTCAATCACGGCGTCCGGCAGGGTCGGCGCCCCGGAAAAGAAGCGCAGATACCGCGAATGCTCTGAAAACCTTGAGATAATCTCCACCTCACGCGCCCGGTCCTGCGGCCCGATGGGGCGCAGGAACACCGTGTCTCCGGCGTTGAGCCGTGTGGAAAAGCCGCGTTCGCTCATGCGGGGAATTTGTGCACTGCAACATGACGAGAAAAGGGCCAGCGTGCAGCCTGCGTCATTATGAGCGGTCTTTTGCGCAAACCGGGCTGTTTTTTGGCGCTGGCCGGGTTAAAGCCCCGCCATGTTGGAAATCAAGAACCTCGATTACCGGGTCGAAGCGCGCCCGCTCTTTGATGCGGCCTCTGCGCGCGTGGCGGCCGGCTGGAAAGTCGGCCTCATCGGCCGCAATGGCACGGGCAAGTCCACGCTCCTGCGCCTCATCCGCGAGGAAATCGCTTCCCCCGGCAAGGACAGCCCCATCCGCCTGCAGAACGGCGCCCGCCTCGGCTGGGTCGCCCAGGAAGTCGCCCCCACGGACCAG
This sequence comes from Hyphomonas sp., assembly GCF_018402285.1. GTDB lineage: Bacteria > Pseudomonadota > Alphaproteobacteria > Caulobacterales > Hyphomonadaceae > Hyphomonas. Next base: position 897,173 of record NZ_JAGYJH010000003.1, read on the forward strand.
ACCATCCTCGATGTCGTGCTGGAGGCTGACGCAGAACGCCATGCCCTGATGCTGGAGTCCGAAACCGCGACCGACCCCGACCGGATTGGCGACATCCACGCCCGCCTTCTGGACATTGACGCCTGGACGGCTGAAGCCCGCGCTTCGGAAATCCTCATGGGCCTCGGCTTCCAGGTCGCAGACCTCGCCCGCGCCACGCGCGAGTTTTCCGGTGGCTGGCGCATGCGCGCCGCCATCGCCGGCGCCCTCTTTGCCCAGCCAGACCTGCTGCTGCTCGACGAGCCGACCAACTATCTTGACCTTGAAGGCGCCGCCTGGCTTGAGGGGTATCTCCGGCGCTATCCCAACACCGTCCTCATCGTCTCCCACGACCGCGAAATGCTCAACCGCTCGGTCACCCACACCATGGCTCTGGAACACCGCAAGCTGACGATCACGCCCGGCGGCTATGATGACTGGCTGAAACTTCGCGCGGCCAAGCTCGCCCAGCTCGAAAGCCAGAAATCCAAGCAGGACAAGGACCGCGCCCACCTCCAGTCTTTCGTGGACCGGTTCCGCGCCAAGGCCTCCAAGGCGCGCCAGGCCCAGTCCCGCATCAAGATGCTCGAGAAGATGCAGGAAATCTCGATTCCTCTGGAAGAGCGCACCTCACCCTTCAATTTCCCCGCGCCAGAGACTTTGCTCGCCCCGCCGCTCTTGGAAATCGAAGACGCCGCCATGGGTTATGGTCCGCAGGCGGTCATTCTCAAGGGCGTGAAACTGCGCATTGATCCGGACGACCGCATCGCCATCATCGGCACGAACGGGCAGGGCAAGACCACGCTGGTCAAATCCATCGCCGAGCGTCTCCCGCTGCTCGGCGGCAAGCGCCGCATGCCGAAGAAAGTCGAAATCGGCTATTTCTCGCAGGATCAGCTCGACGAACTCAGCATCGGCGACACGGTCCTCGAACACGTCATGCGTGCGCTCCCGAAAGATACCCCCGTCGCCAAACAGCGCTCGGTCGCCGCGCAACTCGGCTTCTCCCATGAGAAGGTCGAAACCAAGGTCGAGAAACTCTCGGGCGGCGAAAAAGTCCGCCTCATCCTTGGCCTCATCGGGCTTTCCCGTCCGCAAGTTCTCATCCTCGACGAACCGACCTCCCACCTGGATATCGACAGCCGCGAAGCGCTGATCTATGCACTCAACGACTTTGCCGGCGCCGTTCTCCTGATCACGCACGATGTCTATCTGGCCGAGGCAACCGCCGACCAGCTCTGGCTCGTCAAGGACGGCAAGGTCGCGCCCTATGCCGGTGACCTTTCCGACTACCGCGCGCTCGTCATGAGTTCAGACCGCGACAAAGGCGGCGCAGCCAAGTCTGCCCCCGCCGCCTTGGTTGCCGAAGACCCCGTCGACAAGGCCGAACAACGCCGCCGCGCCTCGCTGGCGCGCGAGTCCGCGGCCCCGCTGAAAAAGAAGGCCGACGCCGCCGAAAAGGCCTTCGAAAAGGCCAACGCCCGTATCAGGACGATTGATCTGGAACTTTCCAGATCCGGCCTCTCGCCTCAGAAGATCACCGAGCTTTCGGTCGAACGCGGCAAGCTCGAAGCCGAAGCGGCCAAAGCCGAAACCGAATGGCTGAGCGCCCTGGACGCCTATGAGAGCGCGGTGAAGGAAGCGGTAAACTGACACCCTTGCCTCCCGCACCGGGCGTATCCTCCGCCCCATGATCCACCTCGCCGCCCTGCACTATGTCTGAAAACACCCCGTCTTCACGGAGTATTTCGATGCTGTGCCGGCGATCTGACGGACGCGCGCAGACGCAAGGAGGCCTTCTTCCTCGTCCACTGGCGGGGTGGCACAGACATCACCTCCTGCGGCGACCGGGCCCCCAGCCCGTCAGCTTGCAGACCCCTCACCCCAACGCGCAAAACCTGGGATGATCGGGCTTTGGCGAGTGACCTTCCGGCAGACCTTCTCCCCGAAGCACACCCTCTTTTCTTCCCTGCGCGAGCGGGGGCTCAGAGGGGCAAGCGTTTACCCCATCCCGAGATCACCCAAATCCTCCGCCCGGCCCGGGCTGCGTCCGGCCAAAACGGCGGCCTGAAACCCAGACGCGCGCTCACCCCCACAGCCCGCGCCCCGGCGGGGTAACCATTCCGTCCGTATAGGTCAGCCCGTCCTCGATATCGTGCGCCAGCCAGAGCGGTCCGTCGAGGTCTGCCGCGTCGGCAAGCTGCGCCAGCAGCGCCGCCGGCGCCATCGACAGCGACCCGGCCACCATACAGCCCACCATCACGCTCATCCCCGCCGTCCGCGCCGCGCGCACCATGGCCAGCGCCTCGGTAAAGCCGCCCGCCTTGTCGAGCTTCACATTCACCGCGTCATAATTCCGGGCCAGCTTCTGGATGTCGGCGCTCGTATGTGCGCTCTCGTCGGCGCAGATGGCGATGGCGCCCGGCCGGCGCATCAGGGCCGCGTCCTTCCCGGCCGGGAAGGGCTGCTCGATCAGCACCACGCCGAGCCTTGTCGCGGCCTTTAAGAGGCCGGCGAAGTCGCCCTCGGTCAGGCCTTCATTGGCGTCGGCAATCAGCCGCGCGTCTGGCCGCGCGCCGTGCACCGCCCTGATCCGGTCAAGGTCGCCGGCCCCGCCGAGTTTCAGCTTCAGGAGCGTGCCCGGGGCCGCTTTTGCTGCCGCCGCCATTGCCTCTGGCGCATCGAGGCTGATTGTCACCGCCGTCTCGACGGGCTTTGGTTCCGGCAACCCTGCCAGCTGCCAGACGGGCTGGCCTGTCTTCTTGGCCTCAAGGTCCCACAGCGCGCAGTCCACCGCGCAGCGCGCCGCGCCCGGCTTCATCAGGGCCTGCAGCGCGGCAAGGCTGATCCCGGCTTCGATCTCTCCCCGCGCCGCCTCGATCTCTGCCAGCACGCTGTCGACTGTTTCGCCATAGCGCCCATAAGGCACAGCCTCGCCCCGGCCGGCATGGCCCTCGCCGGTGAGGGTCACCCGCACGGTCTCCGCGCTGGTCCTGGCCCCCCGTGATATCGCAAACGCCGCGTTCAGCGGGGAGGAGATGTGAGCGGTTTCAAGCCGGAAATGACCCATCGGTTAATCCTGAGAGATGAATTGTCTTGGAATGGAACAGGCCGTCCTTAAGCATGTTTTGCTAATGAGGTCAGTCAGGACCGCAAAGAATGCACAGTCTTACCGCCCCCGGCTTCGCGCTTGAAGAGAGCGACGAAGGACACGTCCTCCGCCTTAGCGGAGACTGGACGGTGGCGACGATCAACCAGCTCGATGCACAGCTGCGCGCGGTGTCCGGAATTGTCCCCGATTGTCTCGATGTGGCCGGACTTGGCCGCCTGGATACTTCCGGGGCGTATCTGATTGACCGCACCTGGCGCCAGACGGGCGCGCCCTGGCCGCCACAGATTGTCGGCGAACATGCCTCTGCCGCCAGCCTTCTGGACCAGGTCCATGCCCATTCCGAGCCGGCTCTCCCCGCGCCGCCGCCAGATACCGGCCTCCTCGCCATGCTCGAGCGGACCGGGAAGGGAAGCGTTGATTTCTATAAGGAAACCCGCGCCAGCCTCGCTTTTCTGGGCGAAACCCTGGTCACCATCGCCCGCCTGATCGCCCAGCCCTGGAAGCTGCGCTGGACCTCGATCGTCGCGGTCATGGAAGAGGCTGGCCTCAACGCCATGCCGATCATCGCCTTCCTCTCCTTCTTCGTCGGCATGGTCGTCGCCTTCATCGGGGCAACCACGCTGCGGGATTTCGATCTTGAGATCTACACGATTGAACTCATTGGCTTTTCCATGCTGCGCGAGTTCGGCGTCGTGCTCACTGGCATCGTCCTGGCCGGCCGCACGAACTCCTCCTTCACCGCCCAGATCGGCACCATGAAGATGCGCCAGGAGATCGACGCGATGCAGACCCTTGGCCTCAAGGCCATGGATGTGATCGTCGCCCCCCGGATTATCGCGATGGTGGTGATGACCCCGATCCTCACTTTCGTTGCCACCCTTGCCGGGGTCGCCGGCGGCATGGCCGTGGCCTGGGCCTCGCTCGACATCAACCCGGCCGTTTTCCTGGAGCGGATGCGCACCTCCGTCCCCATCGACCAGTTCTGGGTCGGTATGTCCAAATCGCCCGTTTTCGGTCTGGTTGTCGCCCTGATCGCCTGCCGTCAGGGCCTTCAGGTCGGCGGCAGTGTCCAATCCCTCGGCAAGGCCACAACCACATCGGTCGTGCAGGGGATCTTCGCCATCATCGTCCTCGATGCGATTTTCGCGATCTTCTACATGGAGCTCGGTATATGACCGCCGCGCCCGTCATCCAGGTCCGCGACATGAAAGTCGCCTATGGCCGCAATGTCGTCCTCGACGGGTTCAGCCTCGACATCCCGCGCGGCGAAGTCATCGGCATCATCGGGCCGTCTGGTGGCGGCAAATCGGTAACGCTGCGGGCCATCGTCGGGCTCAAACAGCCCGAATCCGGGCATGTCGAAGTCTTCGGCGAGCAGCTCGACCTTCTCAGCAGCGAGGACCGCACCGCCCTTGAGCGCCGCTGGGGCATCATGTTCCAGGACGGCGCCCTGTTCTCGAACCTCACCGTGCGCGAGAACGTCATGGTGCCGATGCGCGAACATACCGATCTCAATCCCGCCCTGCGCCATGCCCTTGCCGATATGAAGATCCACATGGCGGGGCTTTCTCCAAGTGCTGGCGACAAATACCCCTCCGACCTTTCCGGCGGCATGCGCAAGCGCGCGGCGCTGGCCCGCGCCCTGGCGCTCGATCCGGAACTCCTCTTCCTCGACGAGCCGACTGCAGGTCTTGACCCCATCACGGCGGCGGCCTTTGACAAGCTGATCCGCGACCTGCAGCAGGCCCTTGGCCTCACGGTCTTTCTCGTCACCCATGATCTCGATACCCTGCATGCCGTGTGTGACCGGATTGCCGTGATCGGCGAGAAACGCGTTCTGGCGGTGGGCACGATGGATGAGCTGCGGCAGATCGATCATCCCTGGATTCAGGAATATTTTGGCGGTCCGCGCGGACGCGCGGCCTCGGCCGGTTATTAGGAGGACTGGGCATCATGGAAACCCGGGCAAACTATGCATTGATAGGCGGTCTCGTCATCCTCGCGGCCGCGCTGATAGCGGGCTTCGTGCTCTGGCTTGGCCAGTCTGAGTTCAGCCGCGACTACAAGGCCTATGACATCGTGTTTGAAGGGCCTGTCTCCCTCGAAGAGGGCGGGGCGGTGCGCTATATCGGCATCAAGGTCGGCGAAGTCGCCACGGTCCGGATCGACCGGGCAGACCCGTCCAAGGTGCGCGCCCGCATTCGCGTCTCCCGCGAAACGCCGATCCGTGAAGATTCCAGCGCTTCCATCCAGCTGGCCGGCATCACTGGCGCAACCTTCATCCAGATCAGTGCCGGCACCGGCCGCCCGCTCGAAGCGCGCCCCGGCGAGCCGGTTCCCGTGATCAAATCCGAACGCACTCTCGTCGACCAGATCGTCGCCGGCGGCGCCCAGGCGCTTGGCCGGGCCAACCTCACCTTCGACAATGTGAACAAGATCCTCACCGACGAAAACATCGCGTCGGTCAGCACCACCCTGAAGAACCTTGAAATAGCGACCGCCAAACTCGCCGCCGAGGATGGTCTGATCGATCAGGCCACGGTCACGCTGGCCAAGGTCTCGCGCGCCGCAGACTCGGTGGACAAGGCCGCCATTGAATTTGAGGAGTTCGGCAATTCGGCAGATACGAACCTTGCTGAAGCCGCTGCAGACCTCAAGCTCATCGTCGCCGACATACGCTTGGTTGCGCAATCTGCCAGCGGCACACTTGACCGCAGCGCGGAGGCCGTCGCGGCCGCAACGGCCATCATCGAAGGCCCGGCTTCTGAAACCTTCGAGAATGCCGGCCTTGCCAGCAAGGAGCTGCGCATCATGCTGAGCCGGTTTGACCGGTTCCTGAGAGAGCTGGAAAGCAATCCCCAGTCGCTGCTGGTTGGCGAAGCCGTACCCTATGAGGAGAAACGCTGATGTTCCGTGCCCTGATCCTTGCCGCTGCCACCTTGTCGCTCGGCGCCTGCGCCGGTGTTATCCCCCAGCGTGATCCGGCCAATGCGCTCTATCGGCTGGGCCCGATGGACCCTGCCTACACGCTTTCGGCATCGGTCACTGTCCGAGAACCGGAGGCCTCCCGGCTGCTGGCGGGACGGTTCATGTCGGCCGAGGACGAGACCGGCGCCATCCGCTATGTTCGCTCGATCCAGTGGACGGACCGGTCGACCAGCCTGTTGCAGGAAGCCGTCCTCGATCTCCTGCGCGGGCAGGGCGGCAATGTCGCCCTGCCGTCTCAGGCAGGCGCGCTCACCGATTATGAATTCTCCTGGCGCATTTCCGATCTCACCCTGAAGGGCGACACCGCCCGGTGCCGGCTTGAAGGCACCCTGCTCAAGGGCCGCGCCCGCAGCGTCTACCGGCAGGCCTCCATCTCGACTTCCGCCACAGCCGCCGGCCGCACCGACGCCGCCCGCGCCCAGGCCCTTGTCGAGGCTGGCCAGGCCTGCGCCCGGGATGTGGCCGCCTTCATCGCCGCAGCGGCGCAGCCGGACTAGCGCAGAACAAAACGCCGGCCCTGCGATAACAGGGCCGGCGCTTCTTTTCAGGGCAATCGGTCGCCCGATCAGCCCGACTTCATCTCGTCAAAAGCAAGATCCTTGTCGACGCGCACATCCTGGGGCAGGCCCAGAACGCGCTCGGCGATGATGTTCTTCAGGATCTCGTCGGTGCCGCCCGCAATGCGCAGGCCCGGCGCCCACATGAAGCTCTGCTGGAAGATGGCATCGCCCGGCATCCGGTCGGCATCGGTCATGATGCCGTAATGGTCCTGCATCTCGATCGCCGAGTTGCAGATGTCCTGCAGATGGTTGGCGGTGATGATCTTGCCGATCGAGTTTTCCGGGCCGGGTGTCTGGCCGCGCGACAGCGCCGTCTGGGTGCGGAACTTCGTCAGCTTGTAGCCCTGGGCCGCGACATACCAGTCGGCAAGCTTCTCGCGGAAGGCCTGATCGTCCATCGAGCCGGCGGTCTTGGCATAGGCCATGATCTCGCCCCAGTCGGGACCGGGCGAGCCGCCAACGGCAAGGCGCTCGTTCATCAGGGTGACGAGAGCCACTTTCCAGCCTGCGCCAACCTCGCCGAGACGGTCGGAGTCCGGGATGCGCACATCGGTGAAGTAAACCTCGTTGAACTCGCGGCCACCGGACGCCTGGTGGATCGGGCGGACTTCAACCCCGGCCTGTTTCATGTTCACGATGAACATGGTGAGGCCCTTGTGCTTTGGCACTTTGGGGTCTGTGCGCACGAGCAGGATTCCGTAGTCGGAATAGTGTGCGCCCGAGGTCCAGACTTTCTGGCCGTTGATGACCCAGGCGTCACCGTCTTTCACGGCGCGGGTCTTGAGGCCAGCCACGTCCGAACCGGCCGAGGGCTCGGAAAAGAGCTGGCACCAGATTTCCTCGCCAAAGAGGGCTTTCTGGACATACTTCTTCTTGTGCTCGTCAGAGCCGAACGCAATCACGGTCGGGATGCACATGCCAAGGCCGATGGCGAACGGGCCGGTCGGCGCGTCATACTTGGCTTCTTCCTGGCCCCAGATGACGGCTTCCATCGACGTGCCGCCACGTCCGCCCCATTCTTTGGGCCAGGTGATCTGGGCGAACTTGTTTTCGGCCTTGGTCTTTTGCCAGGCTTTCGCGCGGGCAAGGGCAGACTCGTTGGCCTGACGGGGCCTGGCGCCCGCTTTCAGTTCCAGGTGCTTGGAGAGGAAGGCGTTGGCCTCCTTGCGGAAGGCGGCTTCTTCGGGGGTATCATTGAAGTCCATGGGGTACTCCGTTCGTGGTCGTCAGTGGTTCTTATCAGTTGATCTGGTTGGTTAGGGGCTTTGGGGAAGGGACGTCCCTCTGGAAATTTTTTTCCGTGTTCGGATGCGGCCGGGGTCCTGCCTTATTCCATCCTGAATCGCGGTGTTCTATGGCACACAGGCGCCGGGGCGATTCCGCCGACGGGGCTATAAAAAGGGACACTTCATCATGTCGCATGTCATTACGAAATCTCGCCGCCTTATCGGAGCAACGGCCGCTTCCCTGTTGATCGCAGGCCTTGCCCATGCCGGCATCGAGATTGACGTCAGCGGCGCCAAAATTCCAGCTTCCAGCCTGACCTTCAGCGTTTCGCAGCAGCCTGTCTATGACCCGGAAACCTACATGCCGGTCGAGCCCAAGCGCTCGGAACTCTACACCGGCTCGCTCTATGTCACGCGCAGCTTCGACTCTTCCTCCGTCAAGGTGCTCAAGCACGTCATCGACGGAACGAAGGTTCCGACGGTTCAGATCACCATGACCAAGGACGGCTCGGTTGACCGCCAGGTCTGGAGCCTGACCAACGCCACGCTCAACAACTACTCGACCTATACGGGCGAGGGCACTGACCTGGTCGAGAACTTCGACATCAGCTACGAAACCGCGACGCTGAACGTCTATACCGGGCCGGGCAATACGCCCGCCGACACGCTGACCTGGACGGCGGCTGTTCCGGCCGTAAACCCGGGCATCGCCGCCGAGGCGTCGGAATAATCCGGCTTCCGGGCGGCGGGGCATACCCTGCCGCCCGGCAATTCCGCAGGAGGCAAATACCTCAGGCCGCATTCTTGGACTCAAGGGCGCGCACCAGTTTTTCCTTCCAGACTTTCGGCGAGCCGGCCTGCACGTTCAGCAGCTTGGCGCGGCGGTAGAAGAGGTGGCAGTCGACTTCCCAGGTGAAGCCCATGCCGCCATGGGTCTGAATATTTTCCTTTGATGCAAACCAGTAGGCTTCTGACGCGGCGACGCGTGCCGCCGCCGCCGCTTCGGGCAACTCGGCCGCACCGGTTGAGAGCGCCCAGGCGCCGTAATAGCAGTTGGAGCGGGCAACCTCGTTCTTCACATACATGTCGGCGAGCTTGTGCTTGATCGCCTGGTTGCCACCGATCGGGCGGCCGAAGGCGTAGCGGTTCTTGGCATAGTCGTTGGCCATGTCGAGGCAGACCGATGCGCCGCCCAGCTGTTCGAAGGCAAGCAGGACCGCGACGCGGTTGAGCAGATCGTCGTTGAGCAGTTTCGCCTTCGCCCTTGCCGCCGAGCCGTTCGGCCGGCGTGCCGGAGAAGGTGATCTCGGCATGGCTGCGTGTGGGATCGAGGGTCTGCACAACCTTGCGCGTGACACCGGCGCCGGAAAGGTCGACCAGCACCAGCGAGGCGCCAGACCCTTCCCTGGCCAGAACAACCGCGTGGGTTGCGATGTCACCATCGGCGACCGGGATCTTGGTGCCCGAGAGCGTCTTGCCGTCAAAGACCGTGGTGAGGTTGGACGCGTCCGGATGGCCCGGGCCTTCGCTGGCGGCATAGGCGCCGATCACTTCACCGGCGGCGATCTTCGGCAGGATGGCGGCTTTCTGGCCGTCGCTGCCGGCAAGCTTCACCGCTTCGGTGAGGTAGTAGGCGGTGGAGGAGAAGGGGACCGGGGCAATCGCGCGGCCCATCTCTTCTGCCAGAACGCACATCTCCAGCATGCCGAGGCCAAGGCCGCCATGCTCTTCCGGGATCGCGGCGCCAAGCCACCCCATCTCGACGACCTTGCCCCACAATTCCTTGTGATAGGCGATCTTGTCATCGTTGAGGACCTTGCGGACTTCCCCCGTCGTGCAGGCCTGCGAGAGGAATTTGCGGGCCTCGTTGGCGAGGAATTTTTGGTCTTCGGAAAAATCGAAATTCATGGCGCGTCAGGCTCCCAGTCGCCCTTCGGGGCGTGTCTTGTTTATCGCTGATGCAGGACCATAGCGCGCTTTACGCGCACGGAAAGGCGTGACCCAAGGGAAACAAATTGCCCGTGACTTCGGGGAAATTTGATCGATTGCGATTACCGGAGAGACATAATCCTCTGGCATCCTGCAGCGTTGATCGAATGGGGTCGTCCGTCATGGCCAAGGCGCTGTTTCACAAGTCGCAGCGGGTTTATGTGAAGCCTGTCGGCACCTGGGTGCCGATCGAGCGCGTTGTGCCCCATTGGGTCAAGGGCGTCGATGAACCTTTGCGGATCACCTATGATTGCGGTCTTGGCCGCCTGTTTCACGCGCACGAACTCGCTTCGGAAGAAACCATGCACCGCATGGACCGCTGCCAGGAGGACGATGACGACGACATGCTGATCGAGCAGTGGCGGGTTGTCCGGCGCTTGATGAAATGGCGGTCCGGCGACGGGCAGGTGGTGCTGGGCGTGACGCCCGGCACCTATCCTGCGGTCGCCACCGATGACGGCCCCAACAGCGGCTGGCGCGTTCCGGCAACTGATTATGACCGCGATCCGGCCCGGATCGAGCATCAGGCCCGCATGATTGCGCACACGCCCGACCTCTTCCGGCTCGCCCGCAAGGTGTCGGAATTTGCCTCGGCTCATCCTGACGATGTGCCCGCCGAGCTGCGCCCGGTCGTCCAGCGCTGCGCCAAGATCCTTCGCGCCGTTTACCGTCTGGAAGAAGACACCGCCGCCGCGGCTGAATAAACATCCTGTCCCCCTGAAGCGGGGGGTATACCGCCCGGCTTCAGGCCGTATGCTGGCGCCGATTGGGATGGGAGTTCGCCATGATCCGCGCTTTCCTGGCTGTTTTGGCCGTCGCTTTTGCCTTTTCGCAGCCCGCCCATGCCTGGCGCACCGGCTGGTCGACGTTCAGCGAAATGAACTGCACGGGAAAATTCTCGGACAAGGAATGCCTGACCAAGCAGGCCAAATGGGTCCGCTCCGGCGACGGCGCGATCGAGCTGCGCATCAAGGAGTTCCGGGGCCAGTCCAAAAGCAAGGTCGCGGCAATCTTCAAGGCTCAGGGCGTCCCCTGGTCGGTGTTCGACAAGGACACCATCCAGTACGGCGGTAAGGAAGACTACAACAAGGAGAAAGCGCGCCTCGCCCGCTACACCTTGCGCGGCCTCTACACGGCAGACGGCAAGACCGAACTGATGCCGCCGCACTTCCTCGCCATCTATCCGTTCTCGGATAAGTTGGCGCTGGTGAAGACGGTGGATAGCAAATTCCGCATCGCCACCATCGGCAAGCAACCCGTTCTTTCCGATATCCCGTTTCCCTGGGCGGCCTTCAACTTCCTCTATGGCGGCTCGCGGGCCACGCCCCTGACAATCCAGTTCGAGACGTCCGCCAGCGGCGGCACAGCATCGTACCATCTGATGTCGCCGGATGGCACCATCGCCACCACCATCGATAATGTCCTTGTGCCGATCAAACGCGACACAACCGTGCCCGAATGGCGCGACCCGGCCTATTTCGGTTTCAACAGCGGCCTGATCGGTTTCCCGGTCCGCACCGCGGGCGGCACCGAAGCCTCGATCTTCGTCGATTCCCGCACCGGCACCATCGACCGGATCGACGATCCGCTGACGTTCCTGCGTGTCAACAATGGCATGACCGAGCAGTATATTTGCGGCGAGAGCCGAGGGAAACCGGAGTGGGGCGGTCCCAAAAGCTATTGGACGGCGATGGTCAAGGTCGGCATGCTGCCGGAAAGCACCGGCCTTCCGGATCGTAGCATCTACATGCCGCTTGATGATCGCGGCCGCCCATTGGCACAGACCACAGGCAATCCTTTTGTCGGCATGGCGCGCATCAGCGGAGAAGACTCCACGATCAAGGCCGAGACCAGAGGCTGGCTCTTTGTTTATTCCGAGAAGGGAGAGCTTTCTTATTCTGTGGCCGGAGCGGCGACCAATGATGTGGTCTCGAGCCCGCGCTTCCAGATGATGCCCGAAAATGTCGCCCGGATGGCGCCGCGCCTGCAGCGCATTGGCGACATCTGGTTCGGCCGGCCCGACAAGGACATCCTCGAAACGGTCATCGGTGAGCCGGTCTATCACACCTATCCCATGGAACTGGCGGTGCGCCTGTTCAACGATCCGGCTAAGGGGGCGGGCGGCGGACTGACCAACTGGACCCATGTGCCTGTGTGCGAGCCCGTGAGCCTGACCTCCAAGTTCCTTGATCTGACGAACCTCTATGCCTCCAAAGATACCGGCACCAATCCTCTGGCCGTGGTCAGCGTTGTCGTCGGGCAGAAGAAGGCCAAGTTTCTGGCCGCTCTCAAGTATTGGTCAGAGGCCGACGAGCGCGCCGCTGAAAAGGAGCGCGCCTATCTGCAGACCGCCATCGAAAACGCGCAGAAAACCATGGCCGCCGGCACTAATGTCAAGGGCAGCCATACTTTCTTCCGCGCCGCCCGGAATGTCGGGGGCGGCATGCTAAACTATTACTGGCGCGACAATGGCCGGCTGCCCCTGATCGAGGACGCCAGTGAAATTTGCGGAAGGTTTGGCAGCAACAGCGCGGAATGCCGGCTCGTCTGGCCCTGGGCGCAGGGCATCTACAATCAGGAAGAGGCAGCCCGCCAGGCTGAAGCCGAACGCTACGCGGCCAAGCAAGCCGCCAACCGCGCCGACTATCAGCGGGCGATCTCCAAACCTGCCTACGTCTCGTCGAAGCCGCCGGAAATCCGGTATTGCTGGCGTGAGAGCGGTTTCTGGAACTGCTGATCAGCCGCGCACGCCGGCGCTTAAGCGGATGAGGGCAGCTCCGAGCAGGGCCCCCAGCAGGTTGGCGAAGGCATCCAGAAAGGAGGCTTCCCGGCCAGCATCGCCCAGCAGCTGCGCGATCTCCAGACCGGCCCCATAGACCGTCGCCACCAGGGCTGCCATCAGCCAGCGCCTTGGATGCAGCGCCAGGGTCAGCGGCGCGGCAAGGCCGGCATAGGCCGCGAAATGGTTGAACTTGTCCCATAATTGCAGGCGCCGAGGACTGCGTCACCGGCATCACTGACAGATAGGCAACGGCAATCGCCACGCAGAGCGAGGCAAACGCCGCCAGTCTGCGGATCAACAAAAACTGTCTCTGAGGCGTCATGTCTTTCCTTTGCCAGAGGCTTTCCGCATGGGCAACAGGCCTCGACGCGGCAGGCCTCGTCCGGTATCTCATCCTCTCGTCACCCCTCCCGGAGACCCGAATTGATGCGCACTGAAACACCCGTCGCCGTCAGGCTTTCTGACTACACGCCCTATCCTTTCTCGATTGATGATGTCCGCCTGGAATTCCGGCTGGACCCCGGCGCCACGCAGGTGCGCGCCATCCTGAAAGTGACCCCGGCGGGCAGCGGGCCGATGCGCCTCGACGGGGAGGCTCTGACGCTCAAATCCATCCGGCTCGCAACCGGCGGCGGCGAGCTGGCAGCGCTCTCTGCCCAGGCTTACCAACTGGACGAGCAGGGACTGACCCTGACTGCCCCGCCGGCAGGCCCGTTCACCGCTGGAAACCGTTGTCGAGATTTCGCCGGAGAAGAACACCGCCCTTTCCGGGCTCTACATGTCGGGCGGCCGCTTCTGCAGCCAGTGCGAGGCCATCGGCTTCCGCCGCATCACCTTCTATCCCGACCGCCCCGATGTGATGAGCAGCTTCCGAGTGCGGATCGAGGCTGAGAAAGAGAAATATCCCTATCTCCTCTCCAATGGCACGCCGGGGGAAACCGGTGACCTGGACGGGGGCCGGCATTTTGCTGAATGGGACGACCCCCACAAGAAACCCGCCTATCTTTTTGCCCTCTGCGCGGGCGACTATGATGTCCTGCGCGACGCATTCACCACCGCCAGCGGCAAGCCTGTCGATCTTGGCATCTATGTCGACAAGGGCGAAGCGCCCCGCGCGGCCTGGGCCATGGACAGCCTCAAACGCTCCATGCGCTGGGACGAGGAAGCCTATGGACGGGAATACGATCTTGGCGTGTTCAACATCGTGGCCGTGCGTGACTTCAATTTCGGCGCCATGGAGAACAAGGGCCTCAACATCTTCAACTCCGCCTATGTGCTCGCCGACGAGTCCACGGCGACCGATGCTGATTTCGAGGCGATTGAATCCATCGTGGCCCACGAATACTTCCACAACTGGACCGGAAACCGCATCACCTGCCGGGACTGGTTCCAGCTCTGCCTGAAGGAAGGCCTCACGGTCTTCCGGGATCAGAACTTCTCGGCCGACATGCGCTCGCGCCCGGTGCAGCGCATCAAGGACGTGATCAAGCTGCGCGCCCGCCAGTTTGCCGAAGATGCCGGCCCGCTCGCTCATTCGGTCCGCCCGGACAATTACGCCGCCATCGATAATCTCTACACCGCGACGGTCTACGAGAAAGGCTCTGAGCTGATCGGCATGCTCCGCCGTCAGATCGGCGCGCAGGCCTTCCGGAAGGGCATGGACCTCTATTTCGAGCGCCATGACGGGCAGGCGGTCACGATTGAAGATTTCTATGCCTGTTTCGAGGCGGCGACGGGGGAAGACTTCTCCCAGTTCCGCCGCTGGTACGCGCAGGCAGGCACGCCCGAGATCACGGTTGAGGAAAGCTGGGACGCGGCAAGTTCAACGCTGAGCGTGAAGCTCTCCCAGTCGACCCGCCCGACCAATGGTCAGCCGGTGAAGAAGCCCGTGCCGGTGCCACTGCTGGCGGCGCTGCTGGACGGGAAGGGCGGGCATGTCGCTGCGACCGACCGCGCCGCCGAGCCTTTCCTCTACATGCTCGACAGCGAAACCGCGGAAATGACCTTCCGCCTGCCTGCCGGCAGCGCGCGTCCGCTTGTCTCCCTCAACCGCGATTTCTCAGCGCCCGTGCGCCTCAAGCGCGCCCTCAGCCGGGATGAGCGCCTTGCGCTCGTCCGTGCCGAGACAGATCCCTTCAACACCTGGGACGGGCTGCAGACGCTGATCAAGGAAGAAATCCTGATCCTGGCAGACGGCTCCCAGACCGCGCCGGACCCGGCGCTGACCGGCGCTATCGGCGAAGCGGTGCGCGGGGCAATGGGCGACCCTGCCTTTGCCGCGCTGCTCACCCGCCTGCCGGATGTGGGCGAGCTGTTCCTGGAGCGTGAGCCCGCTGACCCGGTTGCCCTTGCCGCCGCCCGGCGCAAGCTTCAGGCAGGCATCGCGGCCGAGCTCTCGGCAGAAATCACGGCTACGCTGTCGGCAGCTTCGCCTGCGCCCTATAATCCGGGGGCAGAGCAAGCCTCCATCCGGGCGCTGCGGTCAGCCTTCATCCTTTTGCTGGGCGGACGGGGCGACGCGGCCAGCATGCTGCACGATCTCTACCGGAATGCCCCCAACATGACCGAGCAGCTGTCGGCCCTGCGCGCGCTGACGCTGTCCACCGGCCCCGGCCGGGAAGAGGCGCTCGCCGATTTCGAGGCGCAATGGCGGGAGAACCCGCTGGTCATGGACAAATGGTTCTCGGTCCAGGCCGCTCTTGGTACAGCCGAAGACGTCACCCGCCTGATCAAGCATCCCGACTTTGACCTGCGCAACCCCAACCGGGTCCGCTCGGTCGTTGCGGCCTTCGCCATGCAGAACCTTGCCGCCTTCCATGCGCCCGATGGCTCGGGCTACCGGGCGGTGGAGGACACCATCCTTGCCGCCGACAAGGCAAACCCGGCTCTGGGCGCCCGCCTGCTGACGGCGTTCGAGCAGTGGCGCCTTCTGGAACCCAGGGCCGGGGCGCAGGCAGAGGCCTGCCTGAAGCGTCTGATCGCCGCCGGATTGTCGCCCAATGCGATGGATATTGCCCATCGGGCGCTTGACGGGGACGCCAAAGGTTAATTCCACAGCTAACTTTGTTAACGACCGGTCAATGTTTCGCAGGGAAAAGGTAGGCTGCCCCATTCCCGGAAGTTGCAGGCGTCAGGCGTCACATTGGCAGGTTCGCAGGCCCGATCTCATCTCAAACCAGCGGCTGCCGCAGACGATGCGGCGGCGAAGGCTGAGGCACGCCGCCTGCGCGTTCTGGTGCCGCTGATCCTCGGGCTTCTGGCCCTCGCCCTTGGCCTCAAGGCCTGGGACGAGCGCCAGCGGGCCGAAGATACCCGCCTGGGCCAGATCGAGAGCGAAGCCCGCCATCTGGCAAGCCGCATCGAGGCGGCCTCGAATGTCGCCATCACCGCCATCTCCATCGCCGAGGGCGGCAGCGTGCCCCGCGCCGAAACAGCGAGCCTCACCCCCGGTATCGACGCCATCATCACGATGAGCGACGCTTCGCAGTCTCCCGATGGCTCCCGCCTCGCCGCGGCCGCCACTGCGGCCGCTGAGATGATGGAGGAGGGATCCCTGATCGGCCTCTCCAGCCAGGGCGACCTTGTTTTCCTGACGGCGCTGGACGCCCGCAATCCCGTAATCGCTCTCACCCAGTCCCGGAAGGTGATGGCAGAACCTGGCCTGGGCGCGCGGATCACAGTGAGCGGAGAGGGCAGTGTCTTCGGCTTTGGCGATCACGCCCTTGGCGCCGCCGCAGCGGCTGCAGACATCCAAACGCCCCGCGTGACCACAACGGGCGGCGTGCGCGCCGCGTCCGCCTGCGCGCCCGTCGGTGAGAGCGCGGTATCTGTCTGCGTGAGCGTGGCCCAGCCCCTGATCACCCGGGCCGACCTTCTGAGTTTTGCGATCTTCGCGTTGCTGGTTGCGGCGCCGACCTTCACCCTGCTCGGCCTTTCCCGCCGCCTTTCCCAGCGCCAGCGCGAAATCGCCATCCAGGAAACGCGCAATGAAGAGTCCGACCGCATCCTCGGCCTCGTCATGCGGGGCGCCCGCGCGGGCTATTGGGAATGGTATCAGGATGCCAATGCCCTGTTCCTCAGCGAGGGCGCGGCTGAACTTGTCGGCATGATCGATCCTGGCCGCGTATCGCTGGACGAACTCCTCCAGCGCTGCCCGGTGGAGAGCCGGGGCTATGTGAAGGAAGGCTTCACCAAGGCCCGCAGCATCGGCTGGGTGCACCTCACCTTCATCGCCCAGACGAGCCCGCTGCGCTGGATCGAGATGCGCGGAAGCCTGTCGAGCGACCCGGTCACCGGCACCACGGTCTTTGGCGGCATTATGATGGACGCGACCGAACGCAAGCAGGCCGAAGACCGCGTCAAGACCGCCGAGCGGCGCCTGCGCAACGCCATCGAGGGGTTCAACGGACCCTTCGCCCTCTGGGACACCCGCAAACGGCTGCTCTACTGGAACCGCGCCTTCGCCATCGATTTCGGCCTTCAGGATACGCTCCGCCCCGGGATGAGCCATGACACCGTCGTCATCGCCCGGGCCGGCGCCGTCGCCCAGGAACGCCAGTCCGAGCAGGACGCGCGCACCACCCTGATCGCCCTGCGCAATGGGCGCTGGCTGAAGATGGTCGAACGCGCCACGCCCGATGGCGGGCTGATCACGGTCGGCATCGATGTGTCGGAAAATGTCCGCAACGAGGAAGAGCTCAGAAAGCAGAAGGAAAAGCTGCGCCGCGCCGCCCTCGACCTGGAGCGCTCCGAAGGCCATTCCAGCGAGCTCAGCCGGAAGTATTCGGATGAGAAGGAAAAGGCCGAACGCGCCGCCCTCGCCAAGTCCGCCTTCCTCGCCAATATGAGCCATGAACTGCGCACGCCGCTCAATGCCGTCATCGGCTTTTCCGAGATCATGACCAATGAGCTTGCCGGCCCGCTGGGTGATCCGTCGTACAAGGAATATGCCAAGGACATCCTGATGTCCGGCCAGCACCTTCTCGACATGATCAACGACATCCTCGACATGGCGAAGATCGAAGCGGGCAAGATGACAATCAGTCCCCAGCCGATCGATCCGGTTGATCCGGTCGATGCGGCGATGCGGATGATCCGGCGCAAGGCGGAAGAGAAGGCGATCAATCTGGTGCTGGACGCCCAGCAGAACCTGCCCGACATTGACGCAGATCACCGCGCCATCCGGCAGATGATGCTGAACCTCCTGTCCAACGCCATCAAGTTCACCGATGCCGCCGGCACGATCACCGTACAGGTGGAGCAGCGCGGGACCGACATCTATTTCGGTGTCACCGATACCGGCATCGGCATTCCGCCCGAAGATCTGCCGCGCCTGGCGCAGCCCTTCGAGCAGGTGAGCAAGACCAAGGACCGCAACCATGAAGGCACCGGTCTTGGCCTTGCGCTGACCAAGTCCTTTGCCGAGATGCATGGCGGCCGCATGATGCTCTCCTCGATCTATGGCGAGGGCACGACCGTTGCCTTCGTTCTGCCCATCGGCGGCCCTGCGGCGATCCGTTTTGATATCCGGCGCGACGTCGCCTGATCCCTAGGGCCGCTGGTTCCAGCTGAGCAGCTGGCTGCCCGAGCCTGTGACCAGCAATTCGCCCCAGGCGCCGGTCTTGAGCTTCCGGTCGATGCCCTCGGGCACCTTGTCGACCATATCGGGAAGGAAGCGCGCAATGCCGTTGGACGTCACGACCAGCGCGTTGGCCGTTTCGGGCAGGGATGCCGTGCGTGCCAGCAGGGCGCGCCAGCCGGCCCGGATAAGACCGGGATCAACCAGCCAGCCCGGCGGCGGCGTTCCGTCCCGGTCCCAGGCTTCCAGCGCAGGGCCAAGGCGGGCAGCGACGATGTCCTCCGGCTGGTTTTCGTCCGGGCCATAGTCGATCTCGGTCAGGAAGGGGGCAATCAGCAGGGCTGGGCTATCGGTCCGCTCACCAAGGATTTCCCGGGCGGTCTGGCGCGTACGCGTCAGGGTCGAACAGAGCGCGGCAGAAAAAGGGGTCCCGGAAAAATGCGCCGCAAGTTTTTGCGCCTGTTCCTGCCCTGAGACAGAAAGCGTCAGATCGGTGCGCGCGCCGACGCGCGTGACGGTGTCGCCCTTGTCGAAGGTGTTGCCATGGCGGACGACATAGAGCCGGGCCATCGCTCAGGCCAGGTCCGGTTCGCCAAGCTCCAGCACGAGGCGTTCGGCAAGGGCAATGTCTTCGGCGGTATCAATTCCGGGAATGGCGATCCGGCCGGGCGTCACTTCCACCGCCTGCACGCTGAAACCGTTCTCGATCAGGCGCAGCTGCTCAAGGCCCTCGAGCCGCTCATAATAGCTTTCCGGGATGGCACAGTAGCGCCGCAAAGTATCCAGCCGAAAGCCGTAGAGGCCGACATGCTGGCACACCGGCGAGAGGTCATTGAGCTTGCGCAGCTCCGGTTCCTTGCGGATGGCCGGCAGGATGTTCTTTGAAAACCAGATGGCGCGGCCCTTGGGATCCTTGACCAGTGTGGTGCCGGAAAAGGGCGTCTGCGCCTTGTGGCCGCGCAGCTGGTCGAGCGCGGCCCAGCTCAGCCGGATATAGGGCGTGGCCGCGTCCGCGCCGGAGGTTTCCAGTGCCCTGACGACGGCGACCACATGCCCGACCGGGGTAAACGGCGCGTCGCCCTGCAGGTTGACGACAAAGTCGGGGCTCATGCCGAGCCCGTCGACGGCGGCCAGCGCGCGGTCTGATCCCGATGGCAGGGCCGGGTCTGTCATCACCACATTGATCTTCTGGTCCCGGCAATATTCCAGGATACGGGTATCGTCGGTGGCGACGACAAACTCGGCGCCTTTGCCAAGGGTGTCGGCCGCGCGGCGGGCAAGGCCTGCCACCCGGCTGACCATGGTCTTGCCGGCGATCTTGGCGAGCGGCTTGCCCGGCAGTCGGGTCGAGCCGTAGCGGGCGGGAACAACGATCAGGGTCTGCATGTCGGTCAGGCTCCGCAGGTCAGGGACGCTGGCCGGACTGAAGGCCGTCTTCAGCCTGCATGACCTGCACCAGCGCCAGGATCGGGGCGACCCATTGCAGCGAGGAGTCCGGAACGCCTTGCCTGCGGAGGAATTCGGTGAAGGCAGGCACGAAGTTCTCATGCCGGCCGCATTGCCCGATCGCCGCGTTGAGCTCCGGAACGACCCCCGTTTCAAAGCTGCGGGCAAAGCGCTGGATGTCTTCGGCCCTGGCGGCGAGCAGGATGCTCTGCACGGGGTCGACCTTGCCGTCCTCGCGGGTCAGCCGGCGCAGATCGTTGACGAGGCCGCGGTTCTCCAGGGCGAACTGGCCGAGAATCCGGTCGGTCCGGTACTGCACCCATTCGGTCGTGCAGGGTTCAGGCTGGGTGGCGCAGGCGCCGAGCGAGGCGAGGGCCATCGCCGCAAGGGCAGAGCGGATGAACATTCAGAAGGCCTCCCGGGAACTTTGATGACCGGGACACTAGCCCTATCCGCAAGGTGAGGCAAAGCAGTGGTTCAGACAGGTTGCAGCCCGGCGAGGGGGAGACGCCGGGCTGCGCAAGAGGAGGGTGTTTCGGGTTCTGGCTCCTCTATTCGTCGGCGCCCTGCAGTTCCTTCGCTGCGCCCGGCGCTTCTGGCGCTTCCGGGGCGGCGGGGGTTTCGGGGGGAGGTGTCCCTTCAAGGGTGAAACTGTGCGTCCGCCTGGTCCCGTTGGAGAAGATGAAGGTGCGCTTGCCCTGGGCAGACTGAGCGAGGAATTTGGCTTTCTCCTCATCGCTCAGCCCGGGATTGGAATTGATGAAGGTCACAGTCTTTGCCTCCCGCAGGACTTCCGGGCCGCCGGCGACACAGGCGAGCTTGACGCTTTCCCCCTCTGCGACCTGGCGTTCCACGATACGGGTTTCCCCGTCTGCGAGGGTCAGCCCGGCGCACTCCTCGACCATCTCCGGGATGGCCCGGGTGCGCCCGGCGATCTTTGCCTCGAACGCGTCGCCATAGAGGCGCTCGACTTCGGTTTCGATCCGCTCGGCATTGGCCTCGATGCGGCGTTCGATCGCGAGGATGCGGGCTTCATCGGCGGCTTCCCAATGCGCTTCCAGGGTCTCGGCGCGGCGTTCGATTTCCGCTTCCATCGCTGCGGCCCGCGCTTCGATGTCGGCAGCCTTGGCTTCCATGCGGGCTTCAAAGCTTTCGGCCCAGGCCTCGATCTCTGCGTCCGACATGCCGGCGAAGTTCATGCTGAGGCTCTCAAAGGCCGCTTCGGTGCCGAGGCCGGCGCCCATCAGGGCAAGCTCGGTGCTGAGGCGGGTGATCTCTTCAAGGTCCTGGCCTTTGCCCATTCTGAGCACCTTCACCCGGACGTCCTTGTCGGCGAGGTCTGCGGCATCAGCAGCGATGTCGAGCGTCATCTGATGCACGTCAGGCGGCAGGGGCGGATTGGGAATGAGGCCCCTGACCGGATCAGAGAGCAGCACGACCTGGCGGTTCTCGATCTTTTCCCCGTCCAGCCACAACGCGCCGTTCTGTATTTTCAGGTCCTTCTTCGCGGTCTCGCCAGCGGCGGCAACAGAGGCGGTGCCAACAAGGGCGGTTGTTCCCAGAAGGAGCGCGGCGCCAAATCCGATCCAGCGGCGGCGGGTGTCAGGAGCAGGATAGGACATCAGTTTCAGTCTTTCTTTCAGGGCATGGGTCAGGGGCAGGCTGGTCGTCAGGGCGATGCGGGCCGGCATCTGCATGCGGACGGCCTTGACCAGCGTGGCGCCATAGGCGTGCGGGCTGGCATGGCCCCGGCGCAGGACATCGGCGTCGCAAGCCGCTTCCTGATCGGTGCGGAACGCCTGCCGGGCGATGTAGGCGAGGGGATTAAACCACATCAGGGCAACGAAGATCTCCGAGGCCTGAAGCGCCCAGAGGTCGCCGCGCTTCACATGGGTGAGTTCATGGGCAAGGGCGGCGCGGGCTTCGGCGCGGGTGTAGTCCTGCTCAAACCAGGCCGGCAGGACGACCGCCGGGCGCAAGAGGCCGGTAACAAAGGGGCCGCTGGAGATCAGGCTGGTGACAACCCGCGGCATGCGTTTGAGACCGGCTTCGCGGGCAATCTCGAGCGAGAGGCTGGCAAGGTCGCCGGTGACAGGCGCGCCTTCCCGCTCGACGATCGCCATGAACTGCATGTGCGTGCGCAGGCTGCGCAGGAGCACCCAGGCGGCGCCGGTGAGCCAGATGGCGAGCGCGGCGAGACCGGCGATGAGCAGGAGGTCTGGCGGGCTGGCGGCATGGAGTTCCGGGGCGGTCGGGGAAACCATTGCGGGCGCCTCAAACGCAGAGGGCGGCGCGGCGATGCCTGTTTCTGCCGGCAGGGAGGCGGCGTGACCGTCTGTCCAGGCGGCCGCTTCGGGCTCGGCGGCGGGCATCTTCAGCCAGCTGAAGAGTGAGACCTGATGCGGCAGCGGCGGCAGCAGCAGGCGCGCGACCGGCAGCAGCCAGAGGGCATAGGCGATGCCGGCGCCGAAATGGCGGGCAACCGGCTTGCGGATCGCCAGAACCAGAAGGATGAGAAGCGTCGCGGCGAGGACGGCTTCCAGGGCATGGGCCAGATAGGTGTCAGGAAGCTCGGCAATCATTTCTTCAGCTCCCCCAGAAGCTTTTCGAGTTCGGCGATATCGTCAGCGGTGAGGCCCCGCGTGTCGGCCAGGTGGGCAACCAGCGGCGCGGCGCGGCCGGAGAACACCCGGTCCACGAACTGGCCGGCGGCCGTGCCCTTGTATTCAGCCTCGTCAATGGCCGGGAAATAGAGATAGCGGCGGCCGTCCTCACGGGTGGTGAGGGCGCCTTTCTCGACGAGGCGGGCGAGGAAGGTCTTTACCGTGCGGACGTTCCAGTCCTTTCCGTCGCCCAGTTTCTCATGGACATCGGACGCGGCGAGGCCCGGCTCGGCCCAGAGAATGGCCATCACTTCGAGTTCGGCGGCTGAAATCTGCATCATCGCTCCTTCCCATAGACTACATGCGTGGTCATTACGGATGACTACAAGCGTGGTCAATAGGGCGAAGATGAATTCGGCGTAAGCTGCCTGTCAGGCGCCCATTGCGGCGCCGCGTCCCTTCTATTCCGCAGAACGCTCTTGTAGGGTTTACCAAAGACCGGGCTGTTAACCGGCCAGATGCGTGTGGAGTAGGTTCGTGATGAAACCCGGCCAGTTGATTGCGCGATCCGCCAATATGCGGAATGTGGACAGGGAAGGGGCCGGGCGATGCGGTCTGACCAGCAGAGACGGCGACCGGGAGGCTGACGGGATGGCATCTTTTGAGGCAGCGACAGCCTGTGGCGGGGACACCTGCTGATGCGCCGTTTCCGGGAAGAGATGAAATCGGGCGGCGAGATGACCGGGATCGAGTTCGGCGATCCGATCAAGCCGTTTGCCGCCATCTGGCTGCACGCGACCGGGTTCAACGCCATGACCTATCAATCGCTGCTGGCGCCATTGGGCCTGCGGGCGCGGATCGGCGCGCTGGACATGCGCGGCCATGGGCGCACGACGATCCCGACCAAGGGCGGGCTTTCCAGCTGGAACCGCTACCGCGATGACGTGATCGAGTTCCTGGAGAAGGAAGCCCCGCAGGGCGTTGTGCTGGGCGGGCATTCGATGGGCGGCTGCGTGGCGCTGCTGGTGGCGGGCAAGCGGCCCGACCTTGTAAAGGGGCTCGTGCTGGCCGATCCGGTGATCCTTGCCCGGAAGACCTATTTCTGGAACCATGTGTTTCCCCCTTACAACTGGCTGTTTGCGCGCAACAGGATGGCGTCGCGTGCGAAGAAACGCCGGGCCGAGTTTGGCTCCTTTCCCGAAGCGCTGACCTCCTATAATGGCCGCGGGGCGTTCCAGACCTGGCGGGAGCCGTTCCTGGCAGATTATCTGCTGGACGGGATCGACCGGGTGGACACCGGCCCGCAGGACGCCGAGACCCAGCGCTGGGCCCTGACCTGCACGCCCAAATGGGAAGCCAGAACCTTCGGCGCGCAGCGCCACAAGCCCTGGGCGGCGCTGAAGAAGGTGCGCAAGAAGAAGATCCCGATCGTCATCATGCGGCCGAGCCGCGACTCGGTGATTTCCGACAAGGTGCGTGCCCAGATCATCCAGCAGAACCCGTCGCTGATGATGCGCGGCATTCGCGGCACGTCGCACTTCCTGCCGATGGAAGCGCCGTATGAAATCCGCGACCAGCTCTCAGCCTTCATTGCGCGGCTGGTGGAGCGGTTCACGCTGGAGGAAGACGCGCCGGTCGAGCGCGGCCTGCGCCAGCGCCGGCGCCGGGCAGGCTAGGCGCGCTTGCGCCAGCACGGCAGCGGGAATTTTGTTGGATAGGGCTGCGCCGTTGGAGGTTGTTGCCGAAAGATCCGAAAGAACTCCAACGGCCATCCCGAACCAAAAGAGTGCCACCTCCGGTCATTTCCGGACCGGCGAGGTCCATTCCCGACATTCCCGGTCGAACCCGGCCACTTCCGGCCAGAAGCGGTCACCAGAGGTCGCGGTCGGGGCAGGCGGCCCTGGCGAGTTTGATCATCAGGCGGGTGAGCTCCGCCTGTTCGGTCTCGGAGAGGGCGGAGACGAGCTGGGCTTCTTCGGCTTTGGCGAGGGGGACGATGAGCTTGTAGACATCGGCGCCGGCGGGGGTGAGGTAAAGGTTGGCGCGGCGGGCGTCGTCTTCGGAGGGGCGGCGTTCGAGATAGCCGACTTCGATCAGGCCGGCGACGGCGCGGCTGACGGCGACCTTGTCCATCTGGGTGCGCTGGCCGATTTCTGTGGCGCTGATGCCGGGCGTGTCGGCGGTGACCGCCATGACGCGCCATTGCCAGATGGAGAGGCCAAACTCCCGGTCATAAAGCGCGGCGATCCTCTGCGAGATGGCGTTGGAGAGGACCGAGAGACGGAAGGGCAGGAAAGTGGACAGGCGCAGGGGCGGCATATCGGACATGGGCAAACCGGTTTGAACCTTCTCTTGCAGGGGCGCATGGAATTAGTTACATATGAAACTATATATGTCCCACGTGCAATATGGAGCCTTTTGCCATGGCTGATCTGTTCGACAATCCCGCCGGCCTTGATGGATTCGAGTTCATCGAGTTTTCTGCCCCGGAAAAAGGCATTCTGGAGCCGGTTTTCCAGACAATGGGCTTTACGAAGATTGCCCGGCACCGCTCCAAGGATGTCGAGCTGTGGCGCCAGGGCGGGATCAACCTGATCACCAATTATGAGCCTAAATCGGCGGCCTGGTATTTCGCGCGCGAGCATGGCCCGTCGGCCTGCGGCATGGGCTTCCGCGTGACGGACGCCCGCAAGGCCTATGACCATCTGCTGGCGCAGGGCGCAGAGCCTGTGCATGTGGAGACCGGGCCGATGGAGCTGCACATTCCTGGCATTCGCGGCATCGGCAATTCGATCATCTATCTGATCGACCGCTATGACACCGGAGCCAATGAGCTCTCGATCTATGACATCGACTTTGAATATCTGCCGGGCGTGGACAGGCACCCGAAAGGCGCGGGTTTCAAGCTGATCGACCACCTGACGCACAATGTGTATGGCGGGCGGATGAAATATTGGGCGGACTTCTATGAGAAGCTCTTCAATTTCCAGGAAATCCGCTATTTCGACATCAAGGGCGAATATACCGGGCTGACCTCCAAGGCGCTGACGGCGCCGGACGGGAAGATCCGCATACCGCTCAACGAAGAGGGCAAGGGCGGCGGGGGCCAGATCGAGGAGTTCCTGCGCGAGTTCAATGGCGAGGGCATCCAGCATATCGCGCTGATCTGCGATGATCTCTATGCCTGCCATGACAGGCTCAAGACGATGGGCGTGCCCTTCATGACGGCGCCGCCGGCCACCTATTACGAAATGCTCGACGGGCGCCTGCCCGGGCATGGCGAGGATGTGAAAGGGCTGCAATCGCGCGGGCTTCTCATGGACGGGACGACCGAGGGCGGCAGCCCGCGTCTCCTCCTGCAGATCTTTGCGCAGGCGCAGGTCGGCCCGGTATTCTTCGAGTTCATCCAGCGCAAGGGCGACTATAAGGACGGCTTCGGCGAGGGGAACTTCAAGGCCTTGTTTGAATCAATGGAACGGGACCAGATCCAGCGCGGTGTTCTGAAGACTGAGGAGACGGTCTGATGGCCACACCAAAGCTTAGAGGCGTTCACCATGTCGCCTATCGCTGCAAGGATGCGAAGGAGACGGTGGAGTTTTATCGCAAGACGCTGGGCATGGATTTCCAGCTCGCCATCGCGGAAGACCATGTGCCTTCCACCGGGGCGTATGATCCGTACATGCACATTTTCCTCGATGCCGGGAATGGCAACGTGCTGGCCTTCTTCGAGCTGCCCGAGCAGCCGGAAATGGGGCGCGATCCGAACACGCCGGTCTGGGTGCAGCATATTGCGCTGCGGCTGGGCAGCCTTGAGGAGCTGAATGCGGCCAAGGCGCATCTGGAGAGCCTCGGCATCGACGTGCTCGGGCCGACGCATCACGGCATCTTCAAATCGATCTATTTCTTTGATCCGAACGGGCACCGGCTGGAACTGGCCGCCGACATCGGCACGCCCGACCAGATGGCACAGCTGAAATCGCGTCGCCGAGCCGATGATCGAGGAATGGAGCGCGACCAAGAAAGCGCCCCGGCATGCCGCGTGGCTGCATGAGAAGATTGCGGAAGAAACGAAGTAAAAGCTTCCAACTCACCGCTTGCAAAGAATTCAGAGGGCGCGCACCTTCGCGCCAATACCTTCTCAACAGGGACGTTGGGGGGCACAAAAGATTTGAGAGGAAACCTTCCAGATGAAGCTCGCCACCCTGAAGAACGGCACCCGTGATGGACGACTTGTCGTCGTCTCGAAAGATCTGACGCGGGCAACGGACGCGGCGCGGATTGCGCCGACATTGCAGGCGGCGCTGGATAAGTGGGAGATTTATGCGCCCCAGCTGGCCATGCTGGCCGAGCAGGTGGAGCTGGGCTCTGTGCCGACCTTCCGCTTTCACGAGCATGACGCGATGAGCCCGCTGCCGCGTGCCTATCAGTGGGCGGACGGGTCGGCCTATATCAACCATGTGGAGCTTGTGCGGGCGGCGCGGGGCGACAAGGTGCCTGAGAGCTTCTATTCCGATCCGCTGATGTATCAGGGCGGCTCGGACGGGTTTCTGGGCCCGCGCGACGCGATCCCCCTGAAAGACGTGGCCTGGGGCTGCGACATGGAAGGGGAGGTGGCGGTGATCACCGATGATGTGCCGATGGGCGCGAGCGAGGCGGAGGCCGCTGGGCTCATCCGTCTGGTGATGATCTGCAATGATGTGTCCTTGCGCGGGCTGATCCCCGGGGAACTGGCCAAGGGGTTCGGATTTTTCCAGGCAAAGCCTGCAAGCGCGTTTTCGCCCGTGGCGGTGACGCCGGATGAACTGGGCGAGGCCTGGAAGGATGGCCTGGTGCATCTGCCGCTGCGGGTGGATTTCAATGGCAAGCCGTTTGGCCGCGCGAATGCAGGCGTGGACGCGACGTTCAGCCTGCCGCGCCTGGTGGCGCATGCGGCCAGGACGCGGGCGCTTGTAGCAGGGTCGATCATCGGGTCGGGCACGGTCTCCAACAAGGATGAAGGCGGCGGGGCGGGCAAGCCGGTCGCCGAGGGCGGGCTGGGATATTCCTGCATCGCGGAGATACGCATGATCGAGACGATCCGGGACGGGGCGGCGAAAACGCCGTTCATGAAGCCGGGCGACACCGTGCGCATCGAGATGTGCGACGCGAGCGGGCATTCGATCTTCGGGGCGATCGAGCAGACGGTTGAAGCGGTCTGATATTCAACAGGTGTTGAATTTTGGCGGCGCCTGAGGCATTCAGGGCGCCGGAACAAGGAGAGACGGGCCCGATGGCAAGCAAGGTCTACAAATCTGCGAAGGAAGCCCTTGAGGGGCTGACCTTTGATGGCATGACAGTGATGGCGGGCGGCTTTGGCCTGTGCGGTATTCCGGAGAACCTGATCCTGGCGCTGCGCGATTCCGGCGCGAAGGATCTCACGGTGATTTCCAACAATGCCGGGGTGGATGATTTCGGTCTCGGCCTGCTGCTGAAGACGCGGCAGATCAAGAAGATGATCTCGTCCTATGTCGGCGAGAACAAGGAGTTCGAGCGTCAGTATCTCTCCGGGGAGCTGGAGCTGGAGTTCAACCCGCAGGGTACGCTGGCCGAGCGGTGCCGGGCCGGAGGCGCGGGCATCCCCGGCTTCTACACCAAGACCGGTGTCGGCACGATTGTCGCCGAGGGCAAGGAACACCGCGCGTTCAATGGCGAGACCTATATCCTCGAGACGGGGCTTGTGGCTGATCTTTCGATCGTGAAGGCGGAGAAGGCCGATACGCAGGGCAACCTCGTCTTCAACAAGACGGCGCGCAACTTCAATCCGCCCATGGCGATGGCGGGCAAGGTGACGATTGCCGAGGTCGAGGAGATTGTCCCGACCGGCGACATAGACCCCGACCATATCCATCTGCCGGGCATCTTCGTGCAGCGGATCGTCAAGGGCAGTTTCGAGAAACGGATTGAACAGCGCACCGTGCGCAAGCGGGGGAGCTTCTGATGCCCTGGACACGTGATGAAATGGCGGCGCGCGCCGCCAAGGAACTCCACGACGGTTATTATGTGAACCTCGGCATCGGCATCCCGACGATGGTGGCCAACCACATTCCCGAGGGCATGGATGTGACGCTGCAAAGCGAGAACGGCATGCTCGGCATGGGTCCGTTCCCCTATGAGGGTGAGGAAGACCCTGACCTCATCAATGCCGGCAAGCAGACGATTACCACGCTGGAGCGGACGAGCTTCTTCGACTCGGCGACAAGCTTCGCGATGATCCGGGGAGGGCATATCAACATTGCCATCCTCGGCGCGATGGAAGTGGCCGAGAACGGCGATCTCGCCAACTGGATGATCCCCGGCAAGCTCGTGAAGGGCATGGGCGGCGCGATGGATCTTGTGGCCGGCGTGAAGCGGATCGTGGTCGTGATGGATCACGCCAACAAGGCGGGCGAGAGCAAGGTGCTCAAGGCGTGCACGCTGCCGCTGACCGGCAAGGGCGTGGTCGACCGGATCATTACCGATCTTTGCGTGATGGATGTGGTTGAGGGCGGGCTGAAGCTGGTGGAGCTGGCGCCGGGCGTGACTGAGGACGAGGTTCGGGCGAAGACTGAGGCGAAGCTGGTTTAACGGCTCAGTACTGTTAGTCGAGCTGGAGCTCGCGGCACTTGTGCCTGCGTGGTGCCTGCGGGGCGCCGTACCTGGATGTCCGTATAAAGAAAAAGGCCGCCCTCGGGCGGCCTTTTGTTAGTTTCCGCGATAATCCCGCATCAGGTCGGCAAAGCGCTGGAAGAGATAAAAGCTGTCCTGGGGGCCAGGTGAGGCTTCGGGGTGGTGCTGGACCGAGATGATCGGTTTGCCTTTGACCGCGAGGCCGGAATTTGTGCCGTCAAACAGCGAGCGGTGGCTTTCTTCCACGCCCGGCGGAAGCGTGTCCGGATCAACGGTGAAACCGTGGTTCATCGAGACGATCTCGACCTTGCCGGTGGACAGGTCCTTGACCGGATGGTTGGCGCCGTGGTGGCCCTGCGCCATCTTTCTGGTCTTGGCACCAAGGGCGAGACCGAGCAGCTGGTGGCCAAGGCAGATGCCGAGGATCGGCCGGCCGGAGGCGACGAGGGTTTTGATCATCTCGCCGGAACGCTCGAAGGTGGCGGCCGGGTCGCCGGGGCCGTTGGCGAAGACGATGCCATCGGGTTTCAGGGCGAGGACTTCCTCAGCGCTGACATTGCCGTTGACGACCGTGGTGCGGGCGCCGGCGCTGGCGAGATTGCGCAGGATGTTCTTCTTCACGCCGAAATCGATGACGGCAACGTGGAATTCAGCATAGGGGAGGGCGACCTGATGGCCGGTGGCGGCCTGCCAGAGGCCTTCGGTATGCTCGAAAGGGGCTTCCTGATCGACGACATCGGCAAGGTCTGCCCCGTCCAGGCCTTCCCAGCTCTTCGCCAGCTCGACGAGGGCGGCAAAGTCGATCTTGCCGTCCGGCTTGTGGCAGATGGCAGCCTTGGGCATGCCCTTTTCGCGGATGCGCCTGGTCAGCGCGCGTGTGTCGACGCCGGAGAGGCCGATGATGCCGCGCTTTGCGAGCCAGGCGCCGAAATCTTGCGTCGAGCGCCAGTTGGAGGGGGGGGTGATGGGTTCGCGGAAGATGGCGCCGCGGGCGGCATTGGCCGCTTCAGGGGTCGATTCTTCCTGATCTTCCGGATTGGCGCCGACATTTCCGATGTGCGGGAAGGTAAACAGCACCAGCTGGGAGGCATAGGAGGGATCGGTCAGGATTTCCTGATAACCGGTTATGGCCGTGTTGAAGCAGAGCTCCCCCACCTTTATCCCTGTTGCACCGGCCCCGAAACCCGCGAAAATCGTACCATCTTCAAGGGCCAAGGCACCGGTGGCTGAGTCCATATCTTGATTCCTGCTCATGGAAGATATACCTCTCGCCGCTGGCCAGTCTGGTTGACGCCGTTTTAACCGGTCTGGCTAAAACTCGGCCGCTTATTGGGGCTGTCTCTGCGCACCGTCAAGCAAGGCGAGTATCGCGGAGTGTAGAAAGGCACAGGACCGGCATGGGCCGCGAAGATTTGACTGCCTGTATGGGTCTCAAGACCCGTATCCTTCAAGCTCTCAGGGACGAATCTGCCCGGACGCAGAACGAGACGCGGCTGAACACGCTGCGCCTCGTCGAATGTGCGATCCGGGACCGGGATGTCTGCGCGCGCGGGCGGGGCGAGGGCGAAGGTTGCCCGGACACCGACGTGCAGCGCGTGCTCCAGACGATGGTGGCCCAGCGCGAGGAAGCCGCCCGCGAGCATGAAGAAGAAGGCCGGATCGAAGAAGCTCTGCGCGAGCGCGACGAGATTGCGATCATCCAGGCTTTCCTGCCCCAGCCGCTGGCCGGCAAGGCGCTCGATATTGCCGTCAAGCAGGTGGTCGATGACCTCGGCGCGTCCAAGCTCAAGGATCTTGGCCGGTGCGTGACCGAACTGAAGACGCGCTATCCCGGCCAGATCGAAGCGGCCAGCGCCGGCAAGGCCGTGCGCACCGCGCTAAGTCAAGGCTGACAACCCGACTGAACAAAGCTGCCACTCTTCTTGCCGGGAGTCTGAAAAGACGGAAAGGTATCGGAACAAGTGGGGCCCGGGTCCGTTGATGAGGCATGTAACCTCTGAAAAGGACACAGCCATGAAAACACTTCTCGCTACTGCCAGTGCGTCCATCCTGCTGCTCGCTGCCGGCGCATGCTCGGATGCTGACGCGCCAAATGAGAGAGCCGGCTACGACAATAATGGCCAGGTTCAGACGGAAGCTGTCATCAACGGCGACACGGTCACAGTTGACACCGCCAATTCGGGCTATGACGCCGATCTTGACGTAAACGCGTCAACACGGACCGAATACACACTTGCTCAGGGTGAAATGGAAGCGTCCGATCTTATCGGCGCCCCCGTTCGCAACGGAACGGGTAAGGATATTGCCACGGTTTCGGACATATTCTTCGGCCGCGACGGCAGCGACCCGCAAATTCTGGTCCGTGACGGCGGTATCGGCGGTCTCGGCGGCGATCAACGCGTCGTGGAATTCGATACAACGAGGATCACCAATCTGGAAGGCGATGAACCCGAAGTCTTCATCCAGATTACGCAAGCCAGCCTTGAGATGCTGCCAGAGTATGAGCAGGAAGAACTGAACGACTATCGTCTGGCTTCCGAGCTGATTGGCACCATGTCATCGGTCAGCTTCAGCGATGATCAGGCGCGGTTGAACGATCTCATCATCACCCAGACCGGTGAACTGCGCTATGCGCTCATTTCGCCGGGCATGTTGCCCACCGAAAACATCGTGATGGACGCCGATACGATCACTGTTGCCCAGGGTGACGGCGACGGCGAGGTTGTCATCAATACAGATCAGGCCGCCTTCGACGCCGCGCCGATCTATCGCAGCGAGTAATCCCCTGTCGCCAGACCATCGAGGGTCCTGCCGGGAGGCGGGGCCCTTTTTTCGGGCGCGCATATCGGGCCTGATCGTATTTTCGGGGGAAATGCCAATCTCCGTTCCCCGGGCGGGATCAAAGGTGGTATCCTCAAGGCATGACGACTTCCCCAATTCGCATTCCCGATGGCTTCGTTGACGAGCTGAAGGCCCGCATCCGGCCTTCGGACGTGATAGGGCGCAAGGTGAAGCTGACGAAGAAGGGTAAGGAATGGGTCGGCCTCTCCCCGTTCACGGCCGAGAAGACGCCAAGCTTCTATGTCAACGACCAGAAACGCATCTTCAAATGCTTCTCCTCCGGCATGGGCGGGGATGTGATCAATTTCGTGATGGAGACCGAGCGGCTTTCCTTCATGGAAGCGGTCGAGAAGCTGGCCGAAGAAGCCGGCATGGCGCTGCCCAAGGCGAGCCCTGCGGCGGTAGAGGCGTATGATCACAGGAAGCGCCTGCAGGCGGCGTGTGAGGCGGCGGCGGCGTTCTTCGAGGAGCGGCTGCGTTCGACCGAAGGGGCCGGCGCGCGCGCCTATCTGGAGGGCAGGGGCCTGGCCGCGCCCGGCTGGCGGAATTACCGGCTGGGCTACGCGCCGGACGACTGGCGGCGCACGCGGGCGCATCTGCACGGCCTTGGCTTTACCGATGGCGAGCTCCTGGAAGCGGGCATCATCAAGGAAAACGACAAGGGCGGGGAGCCCTATGACGCCTTTCGCGGGCGGCTGATGTTTCCCATTCCTGATTCGCGGGGCGGGATCATCGCCTTCGGTGGCCGGGCACTGCAGCCCGACGCCAAGCCTAAATATCTCAACTCCGGCGACACCCCGCTCTTCCACAAATCCGATGTGCTCTATCGCTACAAGGCGGCGCGCGAGGCGCTGGGGCATGGCGAGGGCGGCGGGCTGATCGTCTGCGAAGGCTATATGGACGTGATCGCGCTGTGCGAGGCGGGGTTTGGCAATGCCGTTGCCCCGCTTGGCACGGCGCTGACCGAGGAACAGCTGCAGCTGATCTGGCGGGCGGGGCCTGAGCCGGTCATGTGTTTCGATGGCGACCGGGCGGGGCTGGGCGCGGCCTATCGCGCGCTGGACCGGGCGCTGCCTTTTGCCGAGCCGGGGCGGTCGGTGTTTTTCGTGCTGCTGCCCGACGGGATGGACCCGGATGACCTGATCCGCGCGCGGGGGCCCGGCGCAATGAGCGAGCAGCTGGCGGGGCGGCTCCCGATGTCGGAGCTGCTCTGGCGGCGCGAGCGGGACGCCGAGCCACTGGATACGCCCGAGCGGCAGGCCGGGCTGGAAGCGCGCCTGATGGCGGCGTGCGGGCACATCCGCCATTCCGGCGTGAAATCAGCCTATGAGCGGGATTTGAAGTCGCGCCTTCGCGATCATCTCTGGCAGTTGCGCGAGGCAAAGCGGGCGGCGAGCTATCAGAACCGCCCGGCGCGGGGCGGGGGACGGCCCGGTTCGGCACAGATTCCCTCAGGCGGCGAACCGGCCCAGGAGGCGCTGCAAGCAGGGGGCGCGCGAGAAGATTGGCGGGCTGAGCCTGGTCCTGCGCGCGATCGACAATCCGGGCCTTCTTTCCATCGGGGCGGAGATGCTGGCGCAATGTGCCCTTGCGGACGCGGATGTCGCTCGCCTGCGCGATGCAGTTCTTGACCTGGCAAATGACGGAATCCCCATTGACCGCGGGACAATCACCGCCCATCTAGCGACTTCTGGGAATATACGTGCTGCCGGCTTGCTCAAAGATTATCCCGCTACGCCTCAGATAGTGACCAATGGGTCCGAGGCTCGGGAATGGCTAATCGCTCTGGAGCAATATGTGGCGATGCGGCGTTCCAGTGACCAGGAGACGGGCTCTGGCACGGATAGTGCGAGCGCGGACCCTACGTTGTCTCCGCAGGAATGGCGGAGGCGGCATCAAATGGTCGCGGAACGTAGGGCCCTGAAGGCCCGTATGAACGAGGCATCCAGCAAACACAGCGATAGCTGAGCTGAACGGTAAAGCGACAGGCACTGGCACGGCAGCTTGCGAGGCTGCTGGTCCGGACGGGAGATAGCTGAGACATGGCGACAGCCACCAAGAAGAAAAAGAATACAGCTGGTGACGGCGAGGGCGAAGACGACAAGGACAACGAAAGTGGTCTGGTCGATTTCAACGCCACAGACGTCAAAAAGGTTCTGAAACGCGCCCAGAAGCGCGGGTTCATCACCCATGACGAGATCAACCAGCTTCTGCCCGACACGGACATGAGCTCTGACCAGATCGAGGACATCATGTCCCAGATTTCGGAAATGGGCATCGCCGTGGTCGAGACGGAAGAAGAAGCCGAAGAACAGGGCAAGGCCCTGACCAAGATCGAGGACAAGAAAGTCGTCGCCAAGAAGGGCAATGCCCGCGGCAGCGACCGGACCGACGATCCGGTGCGGATGTATCTGCGCGAGATGGGCGCGGTGGAGCTCCTCTCCCGTGAGGGCGAGATCGCGATTGCCAAGCGCATCGAGGCCGGCCGGGACGCGATGATCCGCGGCCTGTGCGAAAGCCCGCTGACCTTCGAGGCCATGATGGTGTGGCGCGATGAGCTCATGAACGAGCGCATCCTGCTGCGGGACCTGATTGACCTGGAAGCGACCTATGGCGCGGAAAACCCGCCGCCCGAGCCCAAGCCCGTTGAAGAGCGCCCGCCCGAACCGGCGACGCCTGTCAAAGGCAAGAAACGCTCGGCTGAAGAGGTCGACGAGGTTGAGGCTGAGCGCATGCGCCAGCAGCAGCAGGAAGAGGAAGAAGAAGACGACGCGGTGGCGATGTCGATGTCGGCGATGGAAGGGGAGCTGCGCGAAGGCGTGCTCGCCAAGCTCGACGAGATCGCCGAAGCCTTCAGCCGTTTCCGCAAGCTTCAGGACCGCCTGCTGACCCGCCGGATCGAGGGCAAGGACCTCACTCCCAAGGCACAGGGCGAGTATGACGAGCTGTCGCTGCTGATCGTGGAAAATCTCAAGACGATCCACATCAACAACAACCGCATCGAGGCGCTGGTCGAGCAGCTCTACGCGATCAACAAGAAGCTTATGGGCCTTGAAGGCAAGCTGATGCGTCTGGCCGACGCTCATGGCGTGCCGCGCAAGGAGTTCCTGCAGAACTATATCGGCAGCGAGATGGAGCCCGACTGGGCCGAGCGCGTCCGCGAGATTTCCGCAAAATGGAAGCGGATGGTCGATGGCAAGGGCGAGGAAGTCCAGGTCGTCCGCGACGAGATTTCCGAGATTGCCCAGGAGATCGGCATTCCGATCGACGACTTCCGCCGGATCGTCCAGACCGTGCAGAAGGGCGAGCGGGAAGCGCGCATCGCGAAGAAGGAGATGGTGGAAGCCAACCTCCGCCTCGTGATCTCGATAGCCAAGAAATACACCAACCGCGGCCTGCAATTCCTGGATCTCATCCAGGAGGGCAATATCGGCCTGATGAAAGCGGTTGATAAGTTCGAGTACCGCCGCGGTTACAAATTCTCGACCTATGCCACCTGGTGGATCCGTCAGGCCATCACCCGCTCCATCGCGGACCAGGCCCGGACGATCCGTATCCCGGTGCACATGATCGAGACGATCAACAAGATCATCCGCACCCAGCGCCAGATGTTGCACGAGATCGGCCGCGAGCCGACCCCGGAAGAACTGGCTGAAAAGCTGGGTCTGCCGCTCGAGAAGATCCGCAAGGTTCTGAAGATCGCGAAAGAGCCGATCTCGCTGGAAACCCCGATCGGGGACGATGAGGATTCAAACCTCGGCGATTTCATCGAGGACAAGATGGCGCTGCTTCCGGTGGACGCGGCCATCCAGTCGAACCTGCGCGAGACGACGACCCGCGTGCTTGCCTCTCTCACCCCGCGTGAGGAACGCGTCCTGCGGATGCGCTTCGGCATCGGCATGAACACCGACCACACGCTGGAAGAAGTCGGCCAGCAGTTCTCGGTGACCCGCGAGCGTATCCGCCAGATCGAGGCCAAGGCGCTGCGGAAGCTCAAGCATCCGAGCCGGAGCCGGAAGCTGCGAAGCTTCCTGGATACCTGATCCAGACAAGAAGGGCGGCCTGAGGGCCGCCCTTTTCAGCGGCGGGTTTACATGGGCGGAAGGATTATTCCTTGCCACCGAACTTGGCCGCCGAACCTGAAGGCCAGCGAGAGCGACAGGCTCGTCAGACTGCCATCTGGCGAAAAGTTTTTGTCCGGTGACGCGCCGCGGGCGGTCGACCGTCGAGCGCGCCGGGATCAGCAGCTTAATCAGCAACCATTCCTCATCGGTGCGCTCGCTTGCACAGCCCAGCCAACGTCTGTCATGATGGCCATCGGTATTGTCAGTCCATGGTGTTGTGCTTTTTCGCAGTCCCGACAACCCAAGGGATTTGAAAGTCGCTGAAATCACTCAGCTTAGTTTTCGGTTGGGTTCTGAGAAATTCGAAGGGCAAGAGGCAGGCATGCAGAAAGTTGGCGACGCAGGGGCGCTTGCCTGGTCCAGCTACTGGGCGTCCGGGCAACAGGACAGTTTCTTCCGGCGCGGCAAGCCGCTGGAGACCAGTGTCTACTGGACGCCGTTCTTCGATATGGTTCCGGAAAAGGCTCGCCTGATTGACCTTGGGTGCGGCGCGGGCGCGCTGACCCGGCTGGCGGTTGCCCATCCGCGGTCTTTCAGCGTCGTCGGGGCCGATTATGCGGCAAGCCTGCCGGACGTCCCTGGAGCGCGTCTCGACCCGGGTGTCCGGATGGAAGCGCTCCCCTATGAAGCCGGCAGCTTTGACGTTGCCGTTTCGCAGTTCGGCATCGAATACTCTGACATGGCGCAAAGTCTCAGCGAGGTGGCGCGTGTGCTTGTGCGCGGTGGCTGGTGCGCATTCCTGATCCATGCGCGCGAAGGGGCGGCTGTGGCGGCCGCGCAAGCCAAGGCAGTCGCGCTCGCAAAGCTGCTTGAGGAGGACGGCCTGGTTAGGGCGGTTGAGCTGTACGGCGCCGCTCTGAGGCAAGCGAAAACGGCGCCGCCGAGCCCTGAGCCGGTCGCGGCGGTATTTCGCAGGACAGCGCCTGTCGCGACTGATGAGGCGTCCGCCTGGGCCGTTCAGTTCCTCTCAGAGGTCATGCGGAATGCACTGCGCTTTGAGCCAGCCTATGTCATCAACAATGCCGGAATCGTGCGAAATGAGCTCTCCGGGCAATTGCAGCGGCTGGAGCTCATGATCGCGGCGGCGCGCAGCGAGACCAGGATGCAGGAACTGGTCGCGCAATCAAACACTGTCGGCCTGGAGCAGGCGCAGATAAAGCCGGTTGTGGATATCGGCGGCGACCATATCGCCTGGTGGTTCAGGGGCGTGCGCGGCGCTTGAGCTGGTTCTCCGGGGCCACACGTGTCCGGGACCGGATCCCTGCAGCCATCTGCTGAAGGCCGCCTCAGGCGCGAGGGTTGCTGTAAATTCAGTGATGTTTCGGTCAAAGGGCGCTGCAACGGGCCCCCGGTCATTCAGAACACAGACCATGTGCCAGGTGGCGTTGGGCCGGCGACAGAAGGGCTGGAGCAACGGGCGCTTGCTGTGCAACATAGTTGGCGGCGTTAAAGAAGTTCCAGCAGGCGTCCGTCGGGGTCAAGCGCGCCTGTAGGCAACCCATGGCGTTTCCGGCAATCACAGGGCGGGCCTTTTCTTTCGGCGCCATTTCAGCCACTTAGCTATGCATCGAGGGGGACGCGCCAGATGGCCGGGCGCGCGCTTTTCGGCGCTCACCCCATCCAGTCAGTCAGGACGCCCTTCCATGCGCGTGAAGATCGATGCTCTGCTTGCTTATCATTTTGCCCGGCGCGCCGATGTGCTGCTCTCGCTCGAGGCGATCCGGACGAGCGATCAGCAGGTTGTTTGCGACCTTCTCTCGGCCCGTCCGGAGAGTGGGCTGACCCTTGCCGAAGGCCCCGAGACGCTCGGCGAGACGCTCGGGCGCCGGCGATGGCTGGAGGCAGAGGGAGATGTAACGATTTCCTATTCGGCGCTGGTGGATGTCTCGCGCGGGCCGGTCAATCTCGCGGGCCTGCGCGTGCCGGCGCGGCGGGACCTGCCTTATGATGTGATCAGCTATCTTATGCCGAGCCGGTATTGCGACGCCGAGAAGCTGACCTCGTTTGCCGAGGAGGCATTCTCCGGGCAGGAGGGCGGGGACCTCGTTCTGGCCATGTCGGACTGGATCTTCTCGAACTTTGAATATGCGCCCGGCGCCAGCAATGAGACCACGACGGCCACCGATACCTTCCTGATGCGGCGGGGCGTCTGCCGGGACTTTGCTCATACGCTGATCAGTTTCTGCCGCGCGATGGGCGTGCCCGCGCGGATGGTGTCGGCCTATGCCCCGGCCATTGAGCCGCCTGATTTCCATGCGGTGGTGGAGGTGTGGCTCGATCATGCCTGGCACCTGATCGATCCGACGCGGCTGTCGCGCGAGGAGGAGCTGGTCCGCATCGCCATCGGGCGGGACGCGACTGATATCAGCTTCATGACGATCTTTGGCACAGCTGAGCTGCGCGACCAGCGGGTGGCGGTGTCGGTGGTCTAGCGACCCGAGTTGAGGAAAGCGATGACTGCCTCGGGCAGGGCAGGGTCGCCGACGGCGGTGAGGTGGTTGCCGGTGAGTTCGGTATACTCTGCCCCCGGAATGATTTCGGCGAGCCTCGGACCCGAGCCATTGTCGAGGTCGTCCTTGCCGGTGAGGACGAGGACGGGGAGGTCGAAAGTCTCCAGCAGGTCGCGGCCGGTATAGAGGCGCGAGGAGAGAGCGCCGCGATAGCCCTCCAGCGATCCGCCGGTGGCTCTGGCGCGGGCCAGCATGGCCCTGGCGGCGGGCGTGTCGTCACCTCTGACGGCCGCGTCGAGAGCGGCGCGAAAGGCGGTGTTGCGGTCGGTGTTGGTCTCGTCGGCCGCCGAGTCCCCGATGCCGCCGAGGACAAGCCGGCCGGCGCCGCGCGAGAGCAGGTGGTAACGCAGCGCGCTGAGCGAGCCCATGGAATAGCCGACCACCGCATAGGGCTTTTGCGCGAGATGTTTCATCAGGGCGATCTGGTCCCGGGCGATCGCGTCCCGGGGCCAGCCGGCCTCCGGGGCAATGTAAGACGAGGCGCCGTGGCCGCGCAGGTCCGGCGCAATGACCTGGTAGCCGGCGGCGGCAATCTTCTGCGCGATGCCGGGGCCAAACCAGTTGATTTCCGCATTGCCGCTGAAGCCGTGGAGCAGCAGGACCGGCGGGCCTTCGCCGAGGGTCTGGTAGCTGATCGGTGTGCCATCAAAGGAATTGAAGGCGTGCGTGGCGGGCGCGGTCATGGCAGGCTCCGTCAGGGGCAGCGTTGCGCAGGCTGGGGGCGCCATCATCGCCGTCAAGGCGAGGAAGAGGGCGGCGAGGCGGCGCATGGGCGGGTGCTTCAGCGCTCTTTGGGATCAAGTGCGTCGCGCAGGCCGTCGCCGATGAAGTTGAGGCACAGGAGCGCGACCGACATGACGCCCGCCGGAATGAGCAGCATCCAGGGTTTGTCTTCCATCATCCTGGCGCCGTCGGAAATCAGCACGCCGAGCGAAGTCAGCGGCTCGTTCACGCCGAGGCCGAGGAAGGAGAGGAAGCTTTCAGCCAGGATCACCACCGGGATGGTGAGGGTGACATAGACAGCAACCGGGCCGATGACGTTGGGCAGGATGTGGCGGAAGATGATGCCGCGCCGGGAGACACCGGCCGCGCGGGCGGCCTCGATGAATTCCTTGCCCTTGATGGCGAGCGTCTGTCCCCGGACGATGCGGCTCATCGTCAGCCATTCGATGGCCCCGATGGCGGCAAAGATCAGCACGATGTTGCGCTCGAACACGGTGAGCAGAAGAATGACGAAGAAGATGAAGGGCAGGGCATAGAGCACGTCGACGAAGCGCATCATGAAATTGTCGACCCGGCCGCCAAGATAGCCGGCCGTTGCGCCCCATGTGACGCCGATGACGAGGGAGACGGCCGTGGCGACGACGCCGACGAGGAGCGAGATGCGCAGGCCGATCATGGTGCGGGCGAAGAGGTCGCGGCCCTGAAGGTCAGTGCCGAAGATGTGCCAGTTCTCGAAAGTCGGATTGACGGTGCGCAGGTCCGAGATGGTGCGGTAATCGTGGACCCAGACCATCGGGCCGAAGATGGCGACGAGGACAAGGAAGCCGATGATCCACATCGAGACGACGGCGGCGCGGTTGCGCAGGAGGCGGGCGCGGGCATCGTCCCAGAGGGAGCGCCCGCCGGTGATGGCGGTCTTGACCGCTTCGACGCGGCCGGTTGGGTCAAGGATGGGGTCGATGTGCGCCATCAGTCGTATTTCACTTTGGGATCAAGCATCGCGTAGAGGATGTCTGCGACGAGATTGAGGAGAATGATGAGGCCGGCATAGACGATGATCGCGCCCATCACGAGTGTGTAGTCCCGGTTGAGGGCGCCATCGACGAAATAGCTGCCGAGGCCGGGCAGGCCGAAGATCTTCTCGATCACCACCGAGCCGGTCATGACGCCGGCCATCGCCGGGCCGGCATAGGAGACGAGCGGCAGGAGGGCGGAGGGCAGTGCGTGGCGCACGATCACGTCGCGCTCGGCAAGGCCCTTGGCGCGGGCGGTGCGGATATGGTTGGCGCGCATCGTCTCGATCATCGAGGCGCGCATCAGGCGCGAGATGATGGCGATCTGGGGCAAGGCGAGGGTGAGCACCGGCAGGGTCATATTGTGCCAGCTCATGCCGATGTTGGGCCATGTGCCAAGGCCGCCGACGGCGAAGATGCCTGCGCCCAGCGACAGGAGGAGGATCAGGATCGGGCCGGTGACAAAGGTGGGCACGGAGATGCCGAACATCGCAAAGCCCATGACGCCGTAATCAGCCGCCGTGTTTTGCCTCAGCCCCGCGAAGATGCCGAGCGAGGTGCCGACGGTGAGGGCGACCAGCATGGTCAGGGCGCCGATGGTCATCGAGATGGGCAGGCCGTCGGCGATGAGATCGTTCACGCTCTTGCCGAGGGTCTTGTAGGAGGGCCCGAAATCGCCCTGGAGGACGCCGCCGACATAATTGAAATATTGCTCGTGGAGGGGTTTATCGAGGCCGAATTTTGCGGCGATGGCCGCTTCGGTGGCGGGCGGGAGGCGGCGTTCGCCGTCGAAGGGGCCGCCCGGGGCGGCCCGCATCATGAGGAAGGCTACCGTGATGATCGCAAGCATCGTGGGGATTGCGATCAGCAGGCGCCGGAGCGTATAGCCCCAAGGAATACGTCCGAATGCGCGCTGAAACATTGTCACGAGTAAAAAAGCCTCTTGTCACAGCAGGTTGATCAGGCCACGGCCCTCCGCCAGCTTGGCAGGGCCCCCAACACTCCTTAGCTTGTCGGGCAGACCGATCAAGCGATGGCTGCAGGAGCAGGAGAATTTTGAGTATGGCTGACATCCGCCGGGTCACCCCCGATTTCGCCGTAGCGCCGCAGATTTCCGAAGCGGACGTGGAAAAAATTGCCGCCGCCGGTTTCAAGACGATCATCGTCAACCGGCCCGATGGCGAGGGCGGGGTCGACCAGCCGCGCATGGGGCCAATTCGCGTCAAAGCCGAATCCCTTGGTCTGACATTCGCCGCGCTGCCGTTTTCCGGGGCGCCGACGCCGGAAATCGTCGAGCGGATGGGGCATATCCTGAACGAGGCGCCCCAGCCTGTGCTGGCCTATTGCCGGACGGGTACACGCAGCATCACGGCCTGGGCGCTGGTCCATTCGGGGCAGGGCGCGGGCGATGACATCGTTGAGGCCGCAGCCAACGCAGGGTATGATCTTTCCAGCCTGCGCGAACTGCTCTGAAGCCCGGCAGGATCACACTTGCGCCGCAAACCGGGTGTTGATGCAGGCGCTGAGCCGTGCAAGGGCTCTGACCCATCAGATTCCGCCCCGCAGCGGGCGACAGGAGTAGAGCGTATGTCAGGCCGGTTCTGGACCGACGATTTCAAGCTCGATGCAGGCACCATCCTCGTCAAGAAGACGGGGCACCGGATCGTTCCCGACCTGGCGCTGGCGCACAGCATCTTCACCTGGTTCTGCTTCTATTTCTTTGTCCAGACCTGGCGCACGTCGCGGCTGCTGACCGGCCACACGCGCCCGACGATTGCCTTCTATCCCGACAAGCCCCGGCCCTGGTATTTCATCTGGTCGGTGATGCATGTTTCCGGCGCCAGGCTGGTGGACGACATCTCCACTGCCGACATCGTGATGCATTTCGACGATTCGACCGAGTCGAGCCCGTACGTGCCAACGGTCAAGCCGGGCGCGCATGTCCTGAACTTTGACTGCAACGACATTTCCAAGTCGCGCGTGGCGGTGGCCTATGAGACGGCCAGCGGCCAGACGCTGGCCGTTGATCCCACCACTTATGCCGGGCGGATGGTCGAGAAGTCGGAAATGAACGCTGCTCATGACGGGCGCATCCTTGAAGGGCCGCTGGACGCGCCGGTCGAAGGCAAGACCTATCAGCGCCTGATCGACAACGAGATCAATGGCGGGCTGGTGGAAGACCTGCGCTGCTGTCTCGTCGGCGGCAGCCCCGT
The DNA here is from genome assembly GCF_018402285.1 of Hyphomonas sp. Lineage (GTDB taxonomy): Bacteria > Pseudomonadota > Alphaproteobacteria > Caulobacterales > Hyphomonadaceae > Hyphomonas. The sequence continues at coordinate 939,544 of NZ_JAGYJH010000003.1, forward strand.
GGTTGTGTTCCGCAAGCGCCGCCCGCTGGAGCGCCGCTTTCTCAACGAGAATGTCCAGGTTCTGCTCGACGAACCCCGCAATTGTTACTCCCAGGATGAAATCCGCGTGATCGAGGCCTTTGCCGCCGATATTGGGCTCGACTGGGGCGGGGTGGATGTTCTACGGGATCGGGCGACGGGGAAGATCTTCATCGTCGATGCGAACAAGACCGATATGGGACCGCCGGTGGCGCTCAAGCTCGGTGCCAAGCTCAGGGCCACCCGCCGCATGGCGCGGGCCTTTGCCGAAAAGTTCGCGTCGAAGAAGCGTTGATCCGCCCACAACCTTTCGCTTCGAGAGCGCCTTAATGCCGATCCCTTTTGTCCGGGAAATTGAGTTCGAGTACGGACGGGTTGACCGCGTCTCTCCCCTGATCCGCCGCGTCATTGCCAACAATCCCGGACCCTTCACCTATACTGGAACCGGCGTGTTCATTGTCGGGCAGGGCGAGGTTGCCGTGATTGATCCGGGGCCCGATCTTGCCGAGCATTTCGAGGCGCTCAAAGCCGCCCTCGCGGGGGAAAAGATCACCCACATCCTGGTGACGCACGGGCATTCCGATCATTCGCCGCTGGCAGGCCCGCTGGCCGAATGGGCAGGCTGCAGGACCTATGCGCGCGACGCCGGCATTCATACGGCCAAGGACGAGCTTGGCAGCGCAGACGACCTGCGCTTCATGCCGGACGTGAAGCTGAAGGATGGCGATACCGTCTCCGGGCCGGGCTGGACGCTGGAGGCGATCTTCACGCCGGGCCATACCGCCAACCACACCTGCTTTGCCCTGCGCGAAGAGAATGCCTGTTTCACCGGCGACCATATCATGGGCTGGTCAACCACGGTGGTCTCCCCGCCGGACGGGGATATGGGCGATTATATGGACAGCCTCGAGAAGATCCGTGTGCGTGGTTTCGAGACGCTCTGGCCAACCCATGGCGAGGCGGTGCGCGGCAAGGAATTCGTCAACACCTTCATCACCGAATATGCGGCCCACCGGCGCGCGCGGGAAGCGGCGATCATCGAGCAGTTGGCCCGTGGGCGGACGAACATCCCGGAGATGGTTTCGGAAATGTATGCCGATGTCGACAAGCGCCTGCATCCGGCCGCCGCGATGAGTGTGCTCGGGCACATGATCGATCTTGTCCGGCGCGGCGTTGCGCGCACGCCCGACAGCGCGCCGACGACAAGGTCGGTTTTCGAGCTTGCCTGAGCCTGGCCTGAGCCTGGCCTGAAACTGGCCTGAACTCGGCCTGAACTGGTCCAGGAAACGCCCAGGTCAGTTTTCCCGGCGCACCCGGAAGGCGAGGCCTCCGTCAAGCTTCATCTTGTAGCTGCCCATTGCGGCCTGGAAGATTTCAGCTGTCTCGACATCGCGCGCCCTGACTTTCTTGTCATCGATCTGCTGCCAGACCGAGCCGTTCTCGAGCGTGACGCGCAGCTTGCCGCCAGCGCCGGAAACCGACTTTACAGCTTCGGTGACCCGCTCCAGTCCGGTCGCGCCGGATGTCTCGCCCCCGCCGAAGGCGGGCAGGGAGGGGATGCGGAACCCGAAGGATTCGCGCTGGACCTTTTCGACTTCGGCCCGGGTGATGACTTTCACCTCGCCCTGAGCCTGGGCCTCTTCCAGCCGCCCGGCGGCGGCGTCGTAACAGCCTACCCGCTCGGCCGGGTCTGCGATCACGCGGCAGGCGAGGACCGCCTCAAGGCTCGCTTCCTGAGCGAGCGCCGGCCCGCCAAGGCCCGCGGCAAACAGTGTCATGACAGCAAGACGACGCAGCATGGATCAGCTCCCGTTCACTTATCTGTGGGCAAGTCTTTGCTTTTTGCTGCCCGTCTGGCACCAGTTCTGGCAAATTCGGAACGAGACTGGAAGATCAAGGAGGCATAACCGATGAAAATGAGATCCCTGCTGGCCGGCGCGGCCAGTGCGATGCTGGCGCTGACGCTGGCTGCCTGCGGTGGTGGCGGCGGCTCTGCCGAAGACGATGTGCCAACGCTGCGGCGCGGCATCTCGGCCAAGGTTGATACGCTCGACCCGCACAAATCCTCGGCGGCCTGGGAAAACATTATCATCGGCGACATGATGATCGGCCTCACGACCGATGATGCCGACGGCACGCCTGTGCCGGGGATGGCGACAAGCTGGGAGGTCGATGACACCGGGACGGTGTGGACCTTCAAGCTGGGCGATTACACCTGGTCGGACGGGGCGCCGGTAACCGCCGAGGACTTTGTCTACGCTTTCCGCCGCATCCAGGACCCGACGGTCGCGTCCCAGTATGCCTCGATGCTGTGGCTGGTGAAGAATGCCGAGAAGGTGAACAATGGCGAGCTGCCGCCCGAGGAAATGGGCGTGCGCGCGATTGACGAGAAGACCTTCGAGATCACGCTGGAATATCCCGCGCCCTACCTGCCGGGCCTGGTGTCTCACTATACGACCTTTCCGGTGCCGCGTCAGGCGGTGGAGACCTTCGGCGACGCCTGGATCCAGCCGGAGAACATTGTCGTCAACGGCCCTTACAAGCTTGTCTACTGGCGCACTGGCGACCAGCTGGTGGCGGAGAAGAACCCGTCCGGTTTTGGCGCGGCCGAGGCCTGCTTTGACCGGGTCGTCTATTTCGAGATCGAGAATGAAGCCGCCTATGAGAACAAGATCTCGGCCGGAGAACTCGACATCAACAATGCCTTTTCGGGCCCCCGCCAGTCAGAGATCGAAGCAAAATTCCCCGGCTGGGTCCGCACCGGGCCAGGCCTCCTGACCACCTACTGGACGTTCAATCAGCAACGCGCTCCCTTTGATGATGTGCGGGTGCGCAAGGCGCTTTCCCTGGCGCTCGACCGGGAATTCATGGTGCGCAATGTGATGACGCCGGGTTTCCAGGCGGCCTATGCCTTCGTCCCGCCGGAGATGAGCAATTACGACGTCGATCGCCCGGCCGTCTACTGGAAGGATCTCTCGCGAGAGGAACGCCTCGCCCAGGCCCGCAGCCTGCTTCAGGAGGCCGGCTTTGGCCCGTCCAACCCGCTGCGCTTCGAGTTCACCCACCGCTCGACCGGGGACAATCCGAAGGTTGCCCCCGTGGCCCAGCAGAACTGGGCGGAGATCGGCGACTGGGTGCAGCCGACCATCGTGCGCCAGGACACCAAGGTGCTCTATGCGCGCCTGCGCCAGAACGACTTCCAGGTGTCGGACGCCGCCTGGCTGGCGGACTTCGATGATCCGATCAACTTCCTCTACCTGCTCCAGTCGACGACCGGGCAGCAGAACTATGGCCGCTATGCGAACGCTGAGTATGACGCGCTGCTGGCCCGGTCGAACCAGGAACTTGATCCTGCCAAACGGGCCGAACTGTTTGCGCAGGCCGAAGCCCTGATGCTGGAAGAGTATCCGATCACGCCGATGTGGGTTCAGGTGACCCAGAACCTCGTCGATCCGACCCTGACGGGCTGGGAAGACAATGCGAAGGATGTCCATCGCTCGCGCTTCCTGTGCCGGGACGGCCTGACGGCCAACTGAAGCCAGGACGGGGCCATGTAGCATGCAGGGGGGAGGGGTGGATGGAGCATGAAGCTGAAGCCGCTGGCATGGCCGCTGCCGGAGGGCTCTCCAGCGGCGCCCACCACCCTGTCACCACAGGGGTGCCGTGCCGCAATTGCGGCACGGTGCTGCATGACCGGTTCTGCCCGTCCTGCGGGCAGCTGGGGGCGGACTTCCAGCGCCCGGTGTTTGAACTTGTCAGCACCAGCCTCGGCGACATGTTTGCCCTCGACGGGCGTCTCTGGCGCACCGTTCCGGCGCTGCTCTTCCGCCCGGGCTGGGTGACGCGGCAGTATCTGGACGGGAAGCGGGCGCGCTTCGTGCCGCCGTTCCGGCTCTTCCTCCTCTCTTCGCTGATCTTCTTCTTCATGGTCTTCGGCGTGCTGGAGCGTCAGCCCTGGATGCAGGAGCTGCGCATCGATCCGGCAGACCTTGCCGGCGACCAGATTGTGGCCGACGGGGTGAGGGTGAACCTTGGCGGGGAGGCGGCGGCTGCGCGGATCGAGGCAGAACTCAGCCAGTCAGGCCTGACGCCCGAGCAGCAGGCAGAGCTCTCGCGCGCGATCGAGGCGGGCGATACCGGCGGGATGCTCGACCATTTCATCCGCGAGGATGGCTCGGTGGACCGGGAGGCCCTGCGCGCTTCCATTGCCGAGCAGAATGCGGGCAGCATGACGCCCGAGCAGATCAGGACGACGCAGGATGTCGCCGACCGTGTGGCGCGGGTGTATGAGAATCAGGCGCTGTTTGCCGGCCGGATGAAGGAATGGGCACCGCGTTTCACCCTGCTTTTCCTGCCGATCTTCGCTTTCCTTCTGGCGCTGTCCTATGGCTGGCACCGGAAGAAGTTCTTCTATGACCACCTGATCACCAGCCTGCATTACCAGACCTTCGTGCAGATCATGCTGGCCGCGCTCATCGGCGCCAGCGTGATCTTCCCGCCGCTGGCGGGCTGGGCGTCGCTGATCTCGCTGGTTTTGCTCTACCTGTATCTCGGGCGGCTCTTGCGGGTTACCTATCGCACGGGGCATTTCATGTCGGGATTGCGCGCCTTTATCCTGCTGAATGCGGGCTTTCTGGTGCTGTCCCTGCTGGCGATCGGCCTGGTGCTGCTCAGCTTTTTCCTGGTTTGACAGGGCAGGGGGCGGTCAAGCCACTTCGTGACGGCCGGCGGAAATCCGGGCTGAGTGACACATCACAAGGCCTTGTTAACCATCGGATGTCTCCGAGTGAGGCGTTGTTGCCACAGTTTGCCGCTTTCATGACATTTTTGACAAAGCGCGATTGACTTGGGGAGAGGAGCAAACCTTAACTCCGGGCAATTGTCCGCCTAGAGGGTTGGCGGACGCTCGTTGCTTTACGAGCAGTTTTAACGGGAGAGAGCACACTTATGAGTGAATTTAACCTCAAGACACGTCTTTTGATGTCGTCGATGATCGCCGGGGCGATGTTTGTTGCGACCGCAACAATCCCCGCCATGGCACAGGAAGATGAAACGCCTGTGACAACAACGGATGAGGCAGCTCCGGATGCCGAAGCCCGCCAGCAGCGCATCACGGTCACCGGCACGCGCATCCTTCAGCCGAACCTGACGACCACCAGCCCGGTTTCGTCGGTTTCCTCGGAAGACTTCAAGCTTCAGGGCGTGACCCGCGTTGAAGACCTGGTCACCCAGCTGCCGCAGGCTTTCGCAGCGCAGAACTCGACCGTTTCGAACGGCGCTTCGGGTACCGCGACGGTTTCGCTGCGCAACCTCGGCGCGACCCGCACCCTGGTCCTGATCGATGGCAAGCGCATGCCTTACGGCTCGCCCAACGACCCGGCCGCTGACCTCAACCTCATCCCCAGCCAGCTCGTCGAGCGGGTTGACGTCCTGACCGGCGGCGCGTCGGCCGTTTACGGTTCTGACGCCATTTCGGGCGTCGTCAACTTCATCATGAAGAAGGACTTCGAGGGCGTTCAGGTCGACGCCCAGTATGGTTTCTTCAACCATGAGAACGACTACGACACCAACGGCAACCTCCGGGACGTGATCGAAGGCCGCGCCGCGACCAACCCGAGCCAGTTCGCGCTGCCCGAAGACAATGTCACCGTCGGATACAGCAAGGAAATCACCGGCGTTATCGGCATGCAGACCGATGATGGCCGGGGCGGTTTCGTCGGTTATGTCGGTTACCGCAACAACGATTCGGTTCTGCAGAAGTCGTTTGACTATTCTTCCTGCGCCATCGGCAGCGCGAATGCGACCGGCTTCACTTGCGGTGGTTCGGGCACGGCTGATCCGGCCCGCTTCACTGACTTTGCCACATTCGACCTGACATTTGACCGCGATTCCGGCGCCTACCGCCCCTGGAGCAACGCAACCGACCAGTACAACTACGGCCCGCTGAACTTCTATCAGCGTCCCGACGAGCGTTACTCGGCAGGTTTCTTCGCCGACTATGAAGTCAATCCGTATGTGAATGCATATGCGAACTTCATGTTCATGGACTACCAGTCGAACTCCCAGATCGCGCCTTCGGGCAACTTCTTCTCGACGGCCAGCATCAACTGCGACAACCCGCTGCTTCCGGCTGCGATCACGGCTGTGAACGGCTGTACGCCGGCTGCAATCGCGGCGGGCGATTCGGTGACGATGTATATCGGCCGCCGGAACACGGAAGGCGGCGGTCGTCAGGACAATCTGGGCTACCAGACCTATCGCGGCGTTATTGGCTTCAATGGCCCGCTGTTCGACGTCCCAGGCTTCGAATACGATGTCTCGGCCCAGTTCAGCCAGGTCACGCTTACGCGTTCCTATGGCAACGAGTTCTCCACCGCTCGTCTGACGCGGGGCCTGGACGTGATCACCGACCCCGACACCGGCCTGCCGGCTTGCCGCAGTGCCGTTGATGGTTCTGATCCCAACTGCGTTCCCTACAATCCGTTTGTCCAGGGTGGTATCGGCCCTGACTTTCTGGACTATGTCCAGCTTCCGCTGCTGCAGAACGGGACCACAGAGCAGTCTGTCGTGATTGCCTCGATCACGGGTGACCTTGGCCAGTACGGCTTCCAGCTGCCGACCGCAGATGAAGGCCTGAAAGTTGCCGGCGGCCTGGAATATCGCCGTGACGCGATTTCCCAGACAGTTGACGTCAGCTTCTCCTCTGGCGACGGCGCTGGCCAGGGCGGACCGACGCTGCCACTGTCAGGCTCGATCGATGTGTACGACCTCTTCGGTGAATTCCAGCTTCCGCTGATCACCGGCCGTCCGGGCGTCGAGCTGCTTTCGCTCGACGGCGCGGCACGCGTTTCGGACTACTCGACGGGCATCAGCTCGGAAGCCTGGAAAATCGGCGCAGAATATGCTCCGACCTCTGACGTCCGCTTCCGCGGAAGCTATCAGAAGGCTGTTCGCGCCCCGAACGTCATCGACCTGTTCACCTCGCAGGGCCTTGGTCTCTTCGACATTGACGATGATCCGTGCGACTTCACCGACCCGGCTGGCGACGGCACGGCAACGGCTGCCGCCTGTATCGGCGGCGCGCCTCACCAGCTCACCCTGACCCAGGCAAATGCCGGTTTCGTCACCTCGCCCGCTGGCCAGTACAACCAGCTGACCGGTGGTAACCCGGACCTTGATCCGGAAGAAGCAACGACCTTCACCGTCGGCTTTGTTGCAACGCCGAGCTTCGTTCCGGGCCTGTCGCTGTCGGTCGACTATTACGACATCGAGATCACCGAAGCGATTTCTTCGGTCGGTTCGTCGGTTACGACGCAGCTTTGCTACTTTGAAGGTGATGCAGACGCTTGCGGCCGCATCACGCGTAACCCGGGTACGGGCGCCTTCTGGACCCCGGGCGGCGTCATTCAGGACCTCAACCTCAATATCGGTGGTATCCAGACCTCCGGTGTGGACATCTCGGGTGCTTACGGCTTCGACATCGGCCAGCTGGGTGGGATCAACCTCACCTATAACGGTACCTATCTCGACAGCTATACGGTTGACCCGATCAACCAGCCCTTCGCAGAGTTCGACTGCGTGGGCAAATACGGCAACGATTGCGGTACACCGACCCCGGAATACCGTCACCGCGCCCGACTTGGCTGGGCAACGCCGTATGATGGTCTCGGTCTGAACCTGACCTGGCGTCACATCGGCGCTGTCGACCTCGACACCGGTGCAACCGGCCGGGTTGACTCGACCCTGGACGCTCAGGACTACTTCGATGTCTCGGGTACCTGGGCTGTCAGAGACTGGGCTGCGTTCCGCTTCGGCGTGAACAACTTCCTGGATAATGACCCGCCGCTGTCGGCTTCGGTCGGCACCACGGGCAACGGCAACACCTACCCGCAGACCTATGATGCCATGGGCCGCTACGTGTTCCTTGGCCTGACAGTCGACTTCTAAGAAGTCTGCGACAGCAAGAATCTGGGAACGGCGGTCCTTCGGGGCCGCCGTTTTCTTTTGTGGCGGGTTCGGTATCGGCCCCTTCAGGCCCTCTCATGAACCGCGCTCAAGGCTGCCTGGGGGAGGCGTTGCCCTGGCATTGCGTGGCTGTCCCCCCTGTTGAGGGGGATTACAGGGGCGCGGGGTGTGTCATTCTGAACGCCTTCAGCACATGGGAGATCGACATGACCCTCAACCCACCCTTGAAGATACTGGCGGGGATTGCCGTGGCGGGCCTCGTTGCGGCGTGCGCCAGCGCGCCGGCGCCGCCTGAAGCACCGGCGGCTGTTTCGGCCGTGCCGGACCTGCCTGCGCCGGAATGGCGCAAGATCATCCAGCAGGACGAGCGCTTTGCCGTCTTCATCAGCCAGCCGGCCTTGCGCGAGGGGGACCTTGCCTTTTTCCGGATGGTGTATGTCTACATGCCGGACGAGGTGTCCTTCGAAAACCGCTTTGTGGCCTGGCAGGAATATCCGTATGCGACGCTCGACTGCGCGCGGGACAGCGTGAGGATGGGCCAGCGCACGCGCTATGATTTCGAAGGCAGTGCGTTCGGACAGGACGAGGATACGGCTTTCTATCCGATCATCGGGCACGCGGTGGCGCGCTCTCGCGATGTCATCTGCAAGAATGAGCCCTGGGACGGCATGGATGTGGTCGCCGGCGGCGCAGGCTGGGTAGAGCGCGAGCGGGCGAAAATCCCGGGCAGCAAGGCCCTCTGACACCCGCAACGGGGCAGGGCAGCGTCAGGCCGCCCGCCAGCGGGCGTAGAGCGCGGTTGGCAGGAGCCGGTCTGACCCCTGCTGGGGCAGGGCCATCTCGCCCATTTCCATTACCCCGCCATAGGGCGCCAGCCGGTCGCCCAGCGCCTGGGCGACGGCGAGATAGGAGAGGCGCACGGCATAGGCGGTCAGGATGACGAATTGCGGCGCCTCGCTGAGGAGGCTCTGCACGCCGTCGAGCAGTTCGGGCAGGCTCTCTTCGAAGCGCCAGGTCTCGTTTTTCGGGCCGCGGCCAAACTTTGGCGGGTCGAGCACGATGGCGTCATACCTGCTGCCCCGGCGGATTTCGCGGGCGACGAATTTCATCGCGTCATCGGCGATCCAGCGGATGGTGCGATCCTCCAGGCCGGACAGGGTCTGGTTGTCCTTGCCGTATCCGTTGGATTTGGGGCTGGCATCAAGGTGAACGACCTCTGCGCCGGCCGCCGCGCAGGCGAGCGACATCATGCCGGTATAGCCAAAGAGGTTGAGCACTTTGAGAGGACGCTTTGCGGCGCGGATCTGGTCCTGCGCGAATCGCCAGTGCACGGAGTGTTCCTGGAAGACGCCCATATGGCGGAATGCGGTGCGCCGCGCGGTGAAGGTAAGGCCGTTCCAGCGCATCGGCCAGTTTTCGGCAGCGCGCGCGGAGAGCACTTCCCATTGCCCGGCCCCGTCTTCATCCTGCGCCTTGGTGACGAAGCGGGCGTCTGCCTTCCAGCTCTGCACCGGGCGGGCTGGTTCCCAGAAGGCCTGCGGGTCGGGGCGGATCACGGTCTGGCCGGCGAAGCGTTCGAGCTTCTGCAGGTGGCCGGAATCGAGCAGGGCGTAGTCTTCCCAGTCATCTGCCACGAGCAGGCGGGTTTCGGTTTTCAGGCTCATGCATAGCTCCGCTGGCGCCAGGCTTCATAGATCATGATGGCGCTGGCCTGGGCAAGGTTCAGGCTGTCGGCGCCCCCGCGCATGGGAATGAGGCAGAGCGTGTCGCAGGCCGCTTCGGCCCATTCCGGCAGGCCCGCCTGTTCATTGCCCATCAGGAGGATCGCGCCGCCGGTGAAATCGGCGCCGTCATGGCGCATGCCGGCATTTACGGAGGCGGCAGAGAGGCTGAGGCCCACGCCCTTGCGCCAGGTGTTGAAGGCGTCAAAGCTCGCCTGGGCGAAGGGGACATCGAACACCGATCCCATGGACGCGCGCACGGCCTCGAAACTGTAGGGATCACAGCAGGTGCCGATGAGGATCACGCCGCTTACCCCGGCGCAGTCTGCGGTGCGCAGGATGGTGCCGAGATTGCCGGGGTCGCGCACTTCATAAAGGGCGATGTAGAGCGGCGGGGGGGCCGGTTCGGGCAGGGTCTCGAGCGTGAGGTGGCGCTGGCGGAAGGCGGCAACCACGCTCTGGGCGTTGTCCTTCTGGGTGATCCTGGTCATCAGCCGCTCAGGCGCCATCACGACGCGGGCGCCGGCCTTTGCGGCCGCTCCGGCGAGGTCACGGATCTGTGGCCGTTCTGCCATATCGGCCGCGATAATGACGGTTTCGGGCTGCCAGCCGCGGGCGAGGCCTTCGCTCACGATCCGGGCGCCTTCTGCGAGAAACAGGCCGGATTCGGCGCGCTCCTTCTTGCGCTCAAGGCCTTTCAGGGCCTTGATCAGCGGATTGGACGGGCTGGTAATCAGTTCAAGGGGCTGTTTCATCGCCGGAATGGGTCTGTCGGGTTCATCTTGCGGTCTGGTAAGGGTTAGGGCATGCCTCGGCTCAGAGGGTGCTGTGGGGGTACTGGTTTTGGGAGGTCAGCGACGTGTTTCGCCTGCTTGACTACCTGATTGGGGGGCTTGCGCTCCTGGCCCTGCCTTTCCTGTTGTGGTGGGGCATCTACCAATCCCCGCAGAGCGCTGTAAACCTCCAAGCACGGCTGGAGGCGCGCGCGGCCGCCGCCCTCACACAAAGCGGCAATCACTGGGCGCGTGTCTCGATGGATGGCCAGCGGGCTGTCCTGACCGGGGCGGCGCCGTCCCATGACGCCGTCACCGAGGCTGCCCGGGCGGTCCGCCGCAGCAGCGGGCCGGGCGGAATTGTCTTCGGAGGGGTCACGCAGGTGGAAAGCCGCACAGACGCGGCCCCGCCCATTTCCCCCTATGTCTGGCGGGCCCGGAAGACGGCCGAGGGGCGGATCGAGCTCTCCGGCCATGTGCCGACCAAGGCCATTCAGGCGAGCCTGATCGAGGAGGCGCGCCTGGTTGGCCGCGCGGCCGTGGATGACCAGATGACGCCCGCGCCCGGCGCGCCAGGCGGAAACTTTCAGGGCATTGCCCGCTTTGCCCTCACCCAGCTGTCACAGCTGGACGAAGGGGAGGTGACGATTTCCGATTACCGGGTGATCCTCAAGGGCAGCGTGGCCGATCCGGCCAAACGCGCCGGGATCGTGTCCGCGATGTCGAAGATCGCGGCGCCGTTCCGGGGCGAGCCTTTGCTGACAGGTGAGATGCACTGGCAGGCGGCGCTGGCAGGGGGCGTGCTGAGCCTTTCGGGAAGCGTGCAGACTGAGGCAGAGCGGCGCCAGGTTCTGGCGGTCGTTAAGAGCGCCGGATTTGAAGGCGAAATCAAAGACGGGATGACGCTTGAGCCTGCTCCGGCGGAAGGGTGGCTCGCAGGGGCGCTGGCGGGCCTGCCTCAGTTCACGCAGTTTGATGAGGGCGTTATGGCATTTGACCCGGCAGGCGGCGTGTTCCGGTTTGAAGGCGCAGCGCGCGCCAGCACGCTCCATTTCCTGCAAGAGGACATGGCGCGGGAAGCGGCTGGCTGGAAGACCGTAATGGGGGCTGAAGTGGCCCGAAATGTTACCGCAATGGCCGCACGTGTCACCCCGGCGTCTGCCGATGGCGCGCCTCTGGCGTGTGAGGACGAACTTGCCGCAGCGCTCGCCGCAGGCGGCATCGGCTTTGCCGAAGGCGGCGCGAGGATTGCCCGCCAGAGCGGCCCGGCGCTCGACCAGATCGCCGCAATCCTGCTCAGCTGCGACACGGCAGACCGTTTCGAGGTCATCGCCCCGGGCAGCGTGCAGGCTTCGGAACTGGCGGATTTCCTTGTGTCGGCGGGGGTGGCGCGTGCGCGCCTGGCTGCTATCAGCTATGGCTCACAGCCGGGCACAGAGGCTACTCAGTCAGCCGAAGATGGCGGGGACAGTGCCCGGCCTGTCGATATCAGAATTGCGGAACGGAGCAGACAATGACCTGGCTTGTGGCACATATGTGGATTGCACTGGCTGGCGCGGCGCTTCTGGCGCTGGCGCTGGGCTGGTCGATCCGCGGCATGCTGCTGCTCGGCAAGCTGCGCCGGGCTGAAGTGGACCGCGACGTGGCGCGCGTGGAGCTGGGCGAAGCGCGCGAGGAGATCGAGCGGCTGTTTGCCTCTCAGCGCAAGCTGCTGTCAGGCCAGGGAGACACGCAGGCCTATGAGGCCATGCAGGTGTCGCCCCAGGCCGATCCGGCCCTTGAGCAGCAGCTGGCAGAAACGGCCGCCGCCCTTCAGGCGGCGCGCAGCGAACTGGAAGCCCTTCGGTCTGCGCCGCCCGTCCTGGCGCCCGTGCTGGCGCCCGCGCCGGAGCTTGCCGCGCTTCCTGTGGCAGACGGCGGGCACATGCAGAAAACCCGGGAACTGGAAGACCGCGTGGCCGGGCTGGAGGCAGACCTTGCCGAGGCGCGCCGGGCGCTCGGCGCGGCAGAACTGGCCCGCGCTGAAGCGGTGGCGGCTGCGCCGGCTCCGCAGGCAGCCTCTCCGGCTGAAGCCGATCCGAAACTGGTCTGGAAGGTTGAGTACCTGACCCAGCGCGTGAAAGCGCTGGAAGGGGAGGTAGCCGCCCAGCCGGTATTGGCCACCCTGGCTGCCCCGGTTGCAGAGCCCGGTGGCGCCGCCGAGGCCCCTGCTGCCAGAGCGGCCGAGGAATCGGCCGAGGAAGAACTGGCAAGCCTGCGCTGGCGCAACCGGTATCTTGAAGGGCGCCTTGCGTATTTTGAAGGCGATGCCGAGAGCGTCGCGGACGAAATGGAGGACGCCGGGGAAGACATCGACCCGCAAGACGACGCGGCAGACGCCCTGGCGGATGAGGACGATGCCGCCGCAGACTTTGCCGAGGATGACGAGGCGGACGAAGGCGCCTCCGCCGCTGAGGCGATCCTTGGCCGTCTGGAGAAAGAAGATGCCCTGGCCGATGCCGGAGAGCCTGGCGCCGGCGCGGCCCCCGTGCGGCCCCTGGCGCTTGAGCGGCCGGTCGAAGGCACGCCCGACGACCTGACCCTGATCGGCGGCATCGGCCCGCGCATCCAGGACGTCCTCAACTCGCTCGGCATCTATCACTATGACCAGATTGCCGAATGGACGCTGGAAAACATTGCCTGGGTCGACGCGTATCTGAACTTCCATGGACGCGTGAAACGTGAAGGCTGGGTCGAGCAGGCGGCCGTTCTGGTTGGCGAGGGCGCCGAGCCCTGAGGCGGGCAGTTCACATTCAGCGCGGGTTCACGCGCCGACCCTAGACTGGGCCAGCCAGATTGCATTTTGCCGGCAGAGGGTTAACCTTCGCCTTGCCGGTCACAAGGAGAGACAGATGGTCGAACGGATTGATTTTGACGGCGAGATTCTTGCCGGCGCGCCCAAGATCGCCATGTCGCGCCGCGCGATCATCACGGGCATTGCGGCCGGCTCGGTCCTGCCCTTCGTGTCGGGCTGCACCACCAACCCGGAAACCGGCCGCAGCCAGTTCCTGCTGATGGGCGACGCGGACGTCGCCAGCATGGCAACGGCGGCCTGGTCGGACATGAAGTCCCAGGTGCCCCAGACGTCGAATTCGGCGCTGCGCAACCGTGTGCTGAATGTCTGGAACCGTACCGCCAAGGGCGCCCGGCGCGACCATGAGCAGTGGGATGTGGCCGTGTTTGACACCGACGACATCAACGCCTTCGTGATGCCCGGCAACCGGGTGGGCGTGTATCGCGGCATCACCGAGCTGACCGAGAATGACGACCAGCTCTCGTCCATTCTGGGCCATGAGGCCGGACATGTGACCGGCCGTCATGCGGCCGAGCGCATGTCGGTGGCCATGGCGGCGCAGGCCGGCATGATGGTTGGCCAGATCGCAGTGGCGTCTTCCGAAGAGCTCAGCAAATATGGCTCGGCCATCGGCGCGCTGGGCGGCGCGGCCGTGCAGTTCGGCGTGATCTTGCCCTATAGCCGCAATCATGAGCTCGAAGCAGACCGTCTCGGCGTCGATTACATGCACAATGCCGGGTATGACGTGAAACAGTCGGTGCGTCTTTGGGAGCTGATGAACGCCCAGTCCAAGGGCCAGCGCCCGCCAGAGTTCATGTCGACCCATCCTGATCCGGTCCGCCGCGCCCAGGAGCTGCGCCAGTATATCAACGCCCGCGGCTATGCGATGATGTAGGCAGGGCGGCCACGCCGCTTGTGTTGAATCGGCCCGGACGCCCGGCGCTCCGGGCTTTTTCATGCCCGCGCTTGACCGGGCAGGGGCTTTGGGCCATACGCCCCGCTTCTGCGGGAGGCTGCCAACCCGACCGCGGAGCCTCGATATCAACCGGGCGGATCGAAAGACCACCGCCCCTTCGCCAACGTTGTGAGGACAAAATGGCTAAGAAACTTCTGGGGCAGATCAAGCTCCAGATCCCGGCCGGCAAGGCCAACCCGTCGCCGCCAGTGGGCCCGGCCCTGGGCCAGCGCGGTATCAACATCATGGAATTCTGCAAAGCCTTCAACGCCCGTACCCAGGGCATGGAAGAAGGCATCCCGACCCCGGTCGTGATCCAGTATTACCAGGACAAGTCGTTCACCTTCGTCACCAAGACGCCGCCTGCCACTGTTCTGCTGAAGAAGGCCGCTGGCCTGAAACTCGGCAAGAAGCCGGCATCGGGCGCGAAAAAGCCCGGTTATGACACCGTCGGCAAAGTGACGATGGATCAGGTGCGCGAGATCGCGAAGGTCAAGATGGACGACCTGAACGCGAACGATCTCGATGCTGCCACCAAGATCATCGCCGGCTCTGCCCGCGCGATGGGCCTTCAGGTTGTGGAGTAAGCGACATGGCGACCAAAGGTAAGCGTACCCGCGCAATCGAGCAGACCGTCGACAAGACGAAGGCGTATTCCGTCTCGGAAGCCGTCAAGCTCGTGAAATCGAACGCCAAGGCGAAATTCGACGAGTCGATCGAAATCGCCATCAATCTCGGCGTTGACCCGAAATATGCCGACCAGCAGGTCCGCTCGGTGGTGAACCTCCCGGCAGGCACCGGCAAGGACGTCCGCGTGGCCGTGTTCGCCAAGGACAAGAAGGCTGAAGAGGCCCTTGCTGCCGGCGCAGACATCGTGGGCGCCGAAGACCTGTTCGAGAAGGTCAATGGCGGCTTCATGGACTTCGACCGCGTCATCGCGACCCCGGACATGATGGGCCTCGTCGGCCGTCTCGGTAAGGTGCTCGGCCCGCGCGGCCTGATGCCGAACCCGAAAGTTGGCACCGTGACCCCGAACGTCACCCAGGCGGTCAAGGACGCCAAGGGCGGCGCCGTCGAGTTCAAGGTCGAGAAGGCCGGTATCGTTCACGCCGGCGTTGGCAAGGCCAGCTTCTCCGACGCTGACATCGAGAAGAACGTCCAGGCGTTCATTTCGGCAGTTGTAAAAGCCCGCCCGTCGGGTGCGAAAGGCACGTTCGTTCGCAAGGTGACCCTGTCTTCGACGATGGGCGCCGGTGTTACGATCGACCTGGCTGAAGCCAAAAGCTGAGACCAGGCCCCCAAACGGGCAAGGATTTGAGAAGGCCCGGAGCTGCCCTGCGGCTCCGGGCTTTTTTGCGCCCCTGTGAAAAATTCAGGGAAGGGGGTTGCAGACCTCTGGAAAAACCGTTAACAGCCGCCGCTTGACGGGAGTTCTCCGATATGCATCGGCGGCCTCCCGTTTTCCTGTCCAAGACCATAGGTCGTACCCTTCGGGGTTGCTAAGGGCCATCTGGCCGCCTGTGTAGACGGGGTGAGGCGTTGAAACGGTTCGGAATTTCCTGGAATCCCCAGGAAATGCAGACCGGGCAGGCCAATCCCTGGGCAGGCGCTGAGGCTCTTTCGGGGGTTTTGGCGATTACCAGGGCGGCCGGATGGTCCGGGCGCCTCAATGGAGACCCGCAATGGATAAAGCTGGAAAAAGCGCGGCTCTCGAGAACCTCAAAGGGGTTTTCGAAGGGGCGGGCGTGGTCGTCGTGACCCACTATACCGGTCTTACCGTGGCGGAAATGACGAAGCTGCGTGGCCTTCTCCGCAAGGACGGCGCGCACTTCAAAGTGGTCAAGAACCGCCTTGCGAAAATCGCGCTGGGCGGGGCAGGTGGCGACAAGGCACAGGAGCTCTTCCAGGGCCCCGTGGCGATCGCCTACTCGCCGGATCCGGTGTCGGCTGCCAAAGCGGCCGATGAGTTCTCGAAGGAAAATTCGAAACTCGTCATCATCGGCGCCGTGATGGGTGAGCAGGTCCTCGATGCCAGCGGCGTCGAAGCCCTCGCGAAACTGCCGTCTCTCGACCAGCTGCGTGGCAAGCTCATCGGGCTCATTCAGGCTCCGGCAACGAAAGTTGCAGGCGTCATCCAGGCCCCGGCGTCGCAACTTGCCCGCGTGGTGTCCGCCTATGCGTCGAAAGACGCCGCATAAGACACCCGTTTTCGCTACACCAAGACACTAACAACCGAACCAAACAGGAATCAAAATCATGGCAAATCTCGAAAAGATTGTCGAAGATCTCTCGGCTCTGACCGTTCTGGAAGCTGCTGAGCTTGCAAAGATGCTCGAAGAAAAGTGGGGCGTTTCTGCCGCTGCTCCGGTGGCTGTTGCTGCTGCTGGCGGTGCTGCTCCGGCGGCTGCTGTCGAAGAGAAGACCGAATTTGATGTCGTTCTGACCGACGCCGGCGCGAAGAAAATCGAAGTCATCAAACTCGTCCGCGAAGTCGTTCCGGCTCTCGGCCTGAAGGAAGCCAAAGACCTCGTCGAAGGCGCTCCGAAGACCGTCAAGGAAGCCGTTTCCAAAGCTGACGCTGAAGAGATGAAGAAGAAGTTCGAAGCTGCAGGCGCCAAAGTCGAGCTCAAGTAAGCTCTGCAGTTGAAGCATCCGGGCGGCGTTCGCGCGAGGCGTTGCCCGTTCTAGGATCTGCGCGGCGGTCTCCATTTGGGATCGCCGCGTACTCGCGTTCTAATCACAGGCTGCCTGCGCGCGTGCGGGCAAGCCGAAAGACTGGGAACCTGGGATGGCACTCTCCTTCACGGAAAAGAAACGTATCCGCAAAAACTTCGGCCGCATTCCCGAAGCCATCGAAATGCCAAACCTGATCGAGGTCCAGCGCGAGTCCTACGAAGCCTTCCTCCAGATGAACACGCCGCGCGAAAAGCGCTCGGACGATGGCCTGGGGGGTGTCTTCAAATCGGTTTTCCCGATCACGGACTTCTCTGAGCGCGCGACCCTCGAATACGTCTCCTACGAGTTCGAACAGCCAAAGTTCGATGTCGAAGAGTGCATGCAGCGCGACCTGACGTTCCAGGCGCCGCTGAAAGTGCGCCTCCAGCTCGTCGTGTTCGATGTCGATGAAGACACCGGCGCCCGCTCCGTCAAGGAAGTCAAAGAGCAGGAATGCTATCTCGGCGACATCCCTCTGATGACCGAGAAGGGCACGTTCGTCATCAACGGCACCGAGCGCGTGATCGTCTCGCAGATGCACCGCTCGCCAGGCGTGTTCTTCGACCACGACAAGGGCAAGACCCACGCTTCGGGCAAGCTGCTGTTTGCTGCCCGCATCATTCCCTATCGCGGCTCCTGGCTCGACTTCGAGTTCGACGCGAAGGACATCCTCAACATCCGTATCGACCGCAAGCGCAAGCTGCCGGCGACAACGATGCTGTATGCGCTCGGCTATGACACCGAGCAGATCCTCGACCAGTTCTATTCCCGCTCGATCTACCGCCTGGACAAGAAGGGCTGGGTCACCGGTTTCCGCGCTGACGCCTGGAAGGGCGTGAAGCCGGAATTCGACCTGATCGACGCCAAGACCGGCAAGGTTGTTGCCGAGGCCGGCAAGAAGATCACCGCCCTCAAGGCCAAGCGCGCCGCAGAATCGGGCACCGACGAGATCCGCGTGACCTCCGAAGCCCTGATCGGCAAGTTCCTGGCCCGTGATGTTGTAAATCTCGAGACCGGTGAAATCTTCGGTGAAGCCGGCGACGCGCTGGAAGAGGCGACGATCGCCGAAATGCGCGACTATGGCATCGACGCGATCGAAGTGCTCGACATCGACGCCGGTGGCCGCGGCCCCTGGCTGCGCAACACGCTTAAGGCAGACAAGAACGAGACGCGCTTCGAGGCGCTCTCCGACATCTACCGCGTGATGCGCCCCGGCGAGCCGCCGACGCAGGAAGCCGCCGAGGCCCTGTTTGGCCAGCTGTTCTTCGATTCTGAGCGCTATGATCTCTCGGCCGTCGGCCGCGTGAAGATGAACATGCGTCTCTCGGTGGCCGTGCGCGAGTATGAGTCGGCTGAAGACAGCATGCGCACGCTGCGCAACGAGGACATCATCGGCGTCATGAAGGTCATCCTCGACCTGAAGGACGGCAAGGGCGAAGTCGACGACATCGACAACCTCGGCAACCGCCGTGTCCGCTCGGTCGGCGAACTGATGGAAAACAACTACCGCATCGGTCTGGTGCGCATGGAGCGCGCGATCAAGGAACGGATGGGCGCGGTCGATATCGACACCGTGATGCCCCACGACCTGATCAACGCCAAACCGGTTGTGGCGGCCGTGCGTGAATTCTTCGGCTCCTCGCAGCTGTCGCAGTTCATGGACCAGACCAACCCGCTCTCCGAGATCACCCACAAGCGCCGTCTCTCGGCGCTTGGCCCGGGCGGTCTGACACGTGAGCGCGCAGGCTTTGAGGTCCGTGACGTTCACCCGACCCATTATGGCCGTATCTGCCCGATCGAGACGCCGGAAGGCCCGAACATCGGTCTGATCAACAGCCTTGCCACCCATGCCCGCATCAACAAGTACGGCTTCATCGAGAGCCCGTACCGCCGGGTGAAGAACGGCAAGCTGACCGAAGAGGTCGTGTATCTCTCCGCCATGGAAGAGAGCATCTATTCGATCGCTCAGGCCAACGCGACCGTGAACGCCAAGGGCGAGCTCGTGAACGAGTTCGTCAACGCCCGCGTTGCCGGCGACGTGACCATGGTTGCCAAGGAAGAAGTCCAGTACATGGACGTCTCTCCCAAGCAGGTCGTCTCGGTTGCTGCCTCGCTCATTCCCTACCTTGAGAATGACGACGCCAACCGCGCGCTCATGGGCTCGAACATGCAGCGTCAGGCTGTGCCGCTCGTAAAGTCCGAAGCCCCGTTCGTCGGCACCGGCATGGAAGCGGTCGTTGCCCGCGACAGCCGCGCTGCGATCGTTGCCCGCCGGGCAGGGGTGGTTGAGCAGGTTGACGCGATGCGTATCGTTGTGCGCGCCACGGAGGATCTCGAAGGCTCCAAGTCGGGCGTCGATATCTACCGTCTCGCCAAGTTCCGCCGCTCGAACCAGAACTCGTGCATCAACCAGCGCCCGATCGTGAAGGTCGGTGACGTTGTCACGAAGACCGACATCATCGCTGACGGTCCGTCCACGGATCTCGGCGAGCTGGCCCTCGGCCGTAACGTGCTCGTCGCGTTCATGCCCTGGAACGGCTACAATTTCGAGGACTCCATCCTGATCTCCGAGCGCATCGTGCGTGACGACGTGTTCACCTCGATCCACATCGAAGAGTTTGAAGTCGCTGCCCGCGACACCAAGCTCGGACCGGAAGAGATCACCCGCGACATCCCGAACGTCGGCGAGGAAGCGCTCCGCAACCTCGACGAGGCCGGCATCGTGGCGGTTGGCGCTGAAGTGAAGGCGGGCGACATTCTCGTCGGCAAGGTCACCCCGAAGGGCGAAAGCCCGATGACGCCGGAAGAGAAACTCCTCCGCGCCATCTTCGGCGAGAAGGCCTCCGATGTGCGTGACACCTCGCTGCGCGTGCCCCCGGGCGACGCCGGTACGGTTGTCGATGTCCGCATCTTCAACCGCCATGGCATCGACAAGGACCAGCGCGCGCTTCAGATCGAACGCGAGCAGATCGAGAAGCTGCAGGAAGACAAGGAAGACGAACAGTCGATCCTGGAGCGCAACACCTATACGCGTCTGCACGACATTCTCGTCGGCAAGGAAGCGGCTGCAGGTCCCAAAGGCTTCAAGGCCGGCAAGATCGCAGAAGCTGCCCTTGAAGACCTGACCCACCGCCAGTGGTGGGAAATCGAGCTGAAGTCGGAGAAGGCCCAGGCCGAACTCCTCGCCCTGCGCGAGCAGTTCGACGCGTCGATCCGCGAGCTTGATGCCCGCTTCAACGACAAGGTCGAGAAGGTCCAGCGCGGCGACGATCTGCCTCCGGGCGTGATGAAGGTCGTCAAAGTCTTCCTGGCCGTGAAGCGCAAGCTTCAGCCGGGTGACAAGATGGCCGGCCGCCACGGCAACAAGGGGTTATCTCCAAGATCAA
Source organism: Hyphomonas sp. (assembly GCF_018402285.1). GTDB lineage: Bacteria > Pseudomonadota > Alphaproteobacteria > Caulobacterales > Hyphomonadaceae > Hyphomonas. The sequence continues at coordinate 959,910 of NZ_JAGYJH010000003.1, forward strand.
CCCGCTCGAAGACATGCCCTTCCTGGAAGACGGTACGCCGGTCGATATCGTTCTCAACCCGCTGGGCGTGCCTTCGCGCATGAACGTCGGTCAGATCCTCGAGACGCACACCGGCTGGGCCTGCCGCGGCCTTGGGCACATCATCGACAAGGCCCTGGAAGAGTTCCACCAGAAGCATGATATGAAGGCGCTCAAGGCGTCGCTGAAGCATGCCTATGGCGCTGGCCAGGAGATGCCTGAGACCGATGCGGAAATCATCGAGCTCGCCGGTAACCTCCGCAATGGTGTTCCGATTGCAACGCCGGTCTTCGATGGTGCCCGTGAGGAAGACATCAATGACCTGCTGACACGCGCTGGTCTGGATACGTCGGGTCAGGTCCGCCTGTTCGACGGCCGCACCGGTGTGGCATTCACGCGCCCGGTCACGGTTGGCTACAAATACCTTCTGAAGCTCCACCACCTGGTCGACGAGAAGATCCACGCCCGCTCCACGGGTCCCTACTCGCTCGTCACCCAGCAGCCGCTGGGCGGCAAGGCACAGTTTGGCGGTCAGCGCTTCGGCGAGATGGAGGTCTGGGCTCTGGAAGCTTATGGCGCTGCCTACACGCTGCAGGAAATGCTGACGGTGAAGTCGGACGATACCGCCGGCCGTGCCAAGGTCTACGAAGCGATCGTCCGCGGCGACGACACCTTCGAGGCCGGCATTCCGGAAAGCTTCAACGTGCTGATCAAGGAAATGCGCTCGCTCGGTCTCAATGTGGAGTTGCTCGAGGAGAACGGCCTCGAGCGGGACGCAGCAGAAGAGGCCCCGGTGGCCGCCGAGTAGACTTTCCGCAAAATAGGGCCCCGCTGAAAAGGCGGGGCCTCGCCGACCCGGATTTATTCAGGGCAGGGGAGAGAGACCTCCCCCTAAACGCCCGCCCCAAGGAGCAGACACCCTATGCGCCAGGACGTCGCCAATATGTTCAACACCAATACGCCCGCCCCGAGTTTCGAGGCGATCCGTATTTCGATTGCGAGCCCGGAGAAGATCCGCTCCTGGTCGTCTGGTGAAATCAAGAAGCCCGAAACCATCAACTACCGTACGTTCAAGCCCGAGCGTGACGGCCTCTTCTGTGCGCGGATCTTCGGCCCGACGAAGGATTACGAGTGCCTCTGCGGCAAGTACAAGCGCATCAAGTATCGCGGCATCGTCTGCGAGAAGTGCGGCGTTGAAGTGACCCTCGCGCGCGTTCGCCGCGAACGCATGGGCCACATCGATCTGGCCGCCCCGGTTGCGCATATCTGGTTCCTCAAGTCGCTTCCCTCCCGGATCGCGACGCTGGTGGACATGCCGCTGAAAGACGTCGAGCGCGTTCTCTATTTCGAGAGCTATGTGGTCATCGAGCCCGGCCTGACCGAGCTTGAGCCTCACCAGCTCCTGACCGAAGAAGAGTATATGGACGCGCAGGACCGCCTCGGCGAAGACGCGTTCACCGCGCTCATCGGCGCAGAGGCCATCCGTGAGATCCTCAAGAGCCTCGACCTGCCGACGCTGGCCGAGACGCTCCGCGAGGAACTGCGCGAATCGAGCTCCGAGCTGAAGACGAAGAAGTATTCCAAGCGCCTCAAGGTGGTGGACTCCTTCATCCAGTCGAAAGCCAAGCCCGAATGGATGATCCTGACGGTTGTTCCGGTCATCCCGCCGGACCTGCGCCCGCTGGTTCCGCTCGATGGCGGCCGCTTCGCCACGTCTGACCTCAACGACCTCTACCGCCGCGTGATCAACCGGAACAACCGCCTGAAGCGCCTGATGGAACTTCGCGCGCCGGACATCATCATCCGCAACGAAAAGCGGATGCTGCAGGAGTCGGTGGACGCCCTGTTCGACAATGGCCGCCGCGGCCGCACGATCACCGGCACCAACAAGCGCCCGCTCAAGTCGATCTCCGACATGCTCAAGGGCAAGCAGGGCCGCTTCCGCCAGAACCTTCTGGGCAAGCGCGTCGACTATTCTGGCCGTTCGGTCATCGTGGTCGGCCCGAACCTCAAGCTGCACGAATGCGGCCTGCCCAAGAAGATGGCGCTTGAGCTGTTCAAGCCGTTCATCTATGCGCGCCTCGACGCCAAGGGCCTCGCCGGCACCGTCAAGGCTGCCAAGAAGCTCGTGGAAAAGGAAAAGCCGGAAGTCTGGGATATCCTCGACGAGGTCATCCGCGAGCACCCGGTTCTCCTGAACCGCGCGCCGACGCTGCACCGTCTCGGCATCCAGGCGTTCGAGCCGAAACTGATCGAAGGCAAGGCCATCCAGCTGCACCCGCTCGTCTGCGCCGCGTTCAACGCGGACTTCGACGGCGACCAGATGGCTGTCCACGTTCCGCTGAGCCTCGAGGCCCAGCTGGAATGCCGCGTGCTGATGATGTCGACCAACAACATCCTCTCGCCCGCCAACGGCAAACCGATCATTGTCCCGTCCCAGGACATCATCCTCGGTCTCTATTACCTCTCGCTCGACCGCAAGGGCGAGCCTGGGGAGGGCATGGTCTTTGCTGACCTTGCCGAGATCGAGCATGCGCTGGACGCGGGCCTCGTCTCGCTCCACTCCAAGGTCAAGGCGCTGTATGACGGCGTCAGTTCGGATGGCAAGCCCGAGCGCCGCATCATCGAAACCACGCCGGGCCGTTACATGGTGGCCAACATCCTGCCGCGGTCGAAAGCCATTGGTCCGGAACTGGTCAACACGGTCCTCTCCAAGAAGGCGATCGGCAAGATCATCGACGAAGTCTACCGCCTGTGCGGTCAGAAGGCGACGGTGATCTTCTGTGACAAGATGATGGAGCTGGGCTTCCGTGAAGCCTGCAAGGCCGGCATCTCCTTCGGCAAGGATGACATGGTCATTCCCGAGGCGAAGAAGAAACTGGTCGATGCCACAAAGGAACTCGTGTCCGATTATGAGCGTCAGTACGCTGACGGCCTCATCACGCGCGGCGAGAAGTACAACAAGGTTGTCGACGCCTGGTCGAGCTGCACCGACAAGGTTGCGGACGCCATGATGGAGTCTGCTGCCAAGGCGCAGATGTCGCGTGGCAAGGAGCAGGTCAACTCGATCTTCATGATGGCCGATTCCGGCGCCCGGGGTTCGAAGAACCAGATGAAGCAGCTTGCCGGCATGCGCGGCCTCATGGCCAAGCCGTCGGGCGAGATCATCGAGACGCCGATCATCTCGAACTTCAAGGAAGGCCTGACCGTCCTTGAATACTTCAACTCGACCCACGGCGCCCGTAAGGGTCTGGCCGACACGGCTCTTAAGACCGCCAACTCCGGTTACCTGACACGCCGCCTTGTCGACGTGGCCCAGGACTGCATCATCAACGAAGATGATTGCGGTACGGAGAAGGGCATCGATATCAGCCCCGTCATGGAAGGCGCAGACGTCGTCGTCTCGCTCAACGAGCGCATCCTCGGCCGCGTCATCGCCGAAGACATCAAGAGCCCGGACGGCAAACTCGTTGTGCCGGCCAATACATATGTCGACGAAGATGTTGCCGCGCTGATCGATACGGCAACGGTGGACCGCGTGAAAGTGCGCTCGCCGCTGACCTGCGAAACCAAGAACGGCATCTGTGCGCAGTGCTACGGGCGCGATCTTGCCCGCGGCACGCTGGTCAACCGCGGCGAAGCGGTCGGCGTCATCGCGGCCCAGTCGATCGGCGAGCCGGGTACCCAGCTCACGATGCGTACCTTCCACATCGGGGGCGCCGCTCAGGTTGCCGACCAGTCGTCGCTGGAAGCCAGCTTCGAAGGGACGGTGCGTTTCACCGACGCCGAGATCGTCACCCGCAAGGACAAGACCATCGTTGTGGTCGGACGCCGCATGCAGGTCGAGATCGTCGACGCCGACGGCCGCACGCGCCAGTCTTTCCGCCCGGCCTATGGCACGCGCCTGATGGCCAAGGATGGCGACAAGGTCATGCCCGGCAAGCTGCTGGCTGACTGGGATCCCTTTGCCCAGCCGATCGTCTCGGAAGTGGGGGGTGAGGCGCGCCTCATCGACCTCGTCGAGGGTGTCACGGTCCGCGAAGAAACCGACGAAGCGACGGGTATCTCCGCACGCGTCGTCGTCGACCCGCGGTCGAGCTCCAAATCGGCCGATCTCAAGCCGTCGATCCAGATCGTGGACGGAAACGGCAAGCCGGTGAAACTGCCCAACGGGTCGCACGCGACCTATGTGCTGTCGGTTGGCGCCATCCTCTCGGTCTCTGACGGGGACCGGATCGAGCCGGGCGATACGCTCTCGCGCGTCGCGACGGGCGGTGCCAAGACGAAGGACATCACGGGCGGTCTGCCGCGCGTGGCCGAACTCTTCGAAGCCCGCCGTCCGAAGGATCATGCGATCATCGCGGAAGTCGATGGCCGCGTCGAATACGGCCGCGATTACAAGAACAAGCGCAAGGTCACGATCGTTCCGACCGAAGAGGGGCGTGAGCCGATCGACTATCTGGTGCCGAAGGGCAAACACCTTGCGGTCCAGGACGGCGACTTCATCAAGCGTGGTGAATACCTGATGGACGGCAATCCCGCCCCGCAGGACATCCTTTCGACGCTCGGCGTGGAAGCCCTGGCCAACTACCTCACGGACGAAGTGCAGAAGGTCTATCGCCTGCAGGGCGTGCCCATCAACGACAAGCACATCGAAGTGATCGTTCGCCAGATGCTGCAGAAGGTCGAAATCACCGATGGCGGCGACACGGTGTTCATCACCGGCGAGCATATCGATGCGATCGAGTTCGACGAGGCCAATGAAGCCATCCGCAAGTCGCGCAAGAAGGACCAGCGCGAGGCCACGGCCAACCCGCTGCTTCTGGGCATCACCAAGGCGTCGCTCCAGACCCGCAGCTTCATCTCGGCTGCGTCGTTCCAGGAAACGACCCGCGTGCTCACCGAGGCCGCCATCCAGGGCAAGATCGACACGCTCGACGGTCTCAAGGAGAACGTCATCGTGGGCCGTCTGATCCCGGCCGGTACGGGCGGCGGTATCCGCCAGTTCCGCCGCGTGGCCGCCGAGCGCGACCTGAAGCTGAAGGCCAAGCGCGCTGCCGCCATGGCCAAGGCGGAGGAGGGGATTGCCCTCGTCAGCCTGCCGGCGCCCGCCAGGGACACCGCCGAATAGGCGCCTTGCGACTTGAATGAACCGGAAAAGCCTGCCAGCAATGGCAGGCTTTTTCATGTTAAGGGCGCATGTCGATGAAGGGTGGATGGACAGGAATTGCCGGGGTGATCTGCGCGGTTGCGGCCGTCGCCCTCATCGCCTGGATGTGCTTTGAAAGCTGGGGCGGGGTCTCGCCCTTCTGAATCGGCACACGGCAATGCGGAAAGCCGCGCCACCGCCCTTGACGTGCTGCGCGCGCGAGTCTACACGCCCCGGATCGTCAGGGAGGCAAAAGGGCGTTTCGTCCTGTGCCGCACCGGAACAGCAATGGTCCGGAGAAGCTGACCCCCAATTTTCCGCTCGTCCCGGAAGCCTGGTTAAGGGCCTTCGGGGCACACGTCATTATAGGCCCTCGGGCCGCAAAGTACGAAGAGACAGTAGGCCCGAATGCCCACCATCCAGCAGCTGATCCGCAATCCGCGCGAGCCAAAGCGCACCCGTACCAAGACCCCCGCCCTGAAGGCCTGTCCTCAGCGCCGCGGTGTCTGCACCCGCGTTTACACCACGACCCCGAAGAAGCCGAACTCGGCGCTCCGGAAAGTGGCCAAGGTGCGCATGACCTCCGGATTTGAATCGCTCTGCTACATCCCCGGCGAAGGCCACAACCTTCAGGAGCACTCGGTCGTGCTCATCCGCGGCGGCCGCGTCAAAGACCTTCCGGGTGTGCGCTACCACATCGTGCGCGGCGCGCTCGACACCCAGCCCGTCAAGAACCGTAAACAGCGCCGCTCGCATTACGGCGCGAAGAAACCGAAGTAAGAGGACTACAGATCCATGTCCCGTCGTCACAGTGCCGAGAAGCGTGAAGTCCTGCCGGACCCGAAGTTCAAGGACATCATTGTCACCAAATTCATGAACCAGATCATGCGCGACGGCAAAAAGTCCGTTGCCGAACGCATCGTTTACGGCGCGTTTGACCTGGTCGAGACCCGTTCCAAGAAGAACCCGGTCGAAGTGTTCCACAACGCGCTTGAAGCTGTCGCGCCGGCCGTCGAAGTCCGTTCGCGCCGCGTCGGTGGCGCAACGTATCAGGTCCCGGTCGAAGTGCGCACCGAGCGCCGCCAGGCCCTCGCGATCCGCTGGCTGGCAGCAGCTGCCGCGGGCCGCAACGAGAACACGATGCGTGAGCGTCTGGCCGGCGAACTGATGGACGCCAGCCAGGGCCGCGGCAACGCGGTCAAGAAGCGTGAAGACACCCACCGCATGGCCGACGCGAACAAGGCGTTCGCCCACTATCGCTGGTAACAAGTAAATCGCCGGGCGGCAGGGTTACCTCGCCCGGCGAGTGACCCACCCTTCCCCTCGGGAAGCAGAAACGAAGGTTTGATCTCATGGCCCGCGAATACCCGCTGGAGCGATACCGCAACTTCGGCATCATCGCGCACATCGATGCCGGCAAGACCACGACGACTGAGCGCGTCCTTTATTACACGGGCAAGTCGCACAAGATCGGCGAAGTGCATGATGGCGCCGCAACCATGGACTGGATGGAGCAGGAGCAGGAGCGGGGGATCACGATCACCTCGGCCGCCACGACCACCTTCTGGGAACGCACGGAGGACGGCTCGACGGCTCTGTCGCCGAAATACCGTTTCAACATCATCGACACCCCCGGACACGTCGACTTCACGATTGAGGTCGAGCGCTCGCTCGCCGTGCTTGATGGCGCGGTTGTTCTGCTTGACGGCAATGCCGGCGTTGAGCCCCAGACCGAAACTGTCTGGCGCCAGGCTGACCGCTACAAGGTTCCGCGCATCGTGTTCGTCAACAAGATGGACAAGACGGGCGCCGATTTCTTCAATTGCGTGGCGATGATCAAGGACCGGACCGGGGCGACCCCGGCGCCGATCCAGATGCCCATCGGTTCGGAAACCGAACTTGAAGGGCATATCGACCTTGTCACCATGACCGAATGGGTCTGGGAAGGCGAAGATCTTGGCGCGAGCTGGGTCCTGAGGCCAATCCGCGAGAGCCTGAAAGCGAAAGCCGAAGAGATGCGCGCGCATCTCGTCGAGCTCGCCGTGGAAATGGATGACGCGGCGATGGAGGCCTTTCTCGAAGGCAATGAGCCGGATGTCCCGGCGCTGCGGGCACTGATCCGCAAAGGCACGCTTGCCTTGAAGTTCGTGCCCATCCTGTGCGGCTCGGCGTTCAAGAACAAGGGTGTCCAGCCGATGCTGAACGGCGTCGTGGATTACCTGCCAAGCCCGCTCGATGTGCCGGCCTATCTCGGCTTCAAGCCGGGCGATGAGACCGAAACGCGCGACATTCCGCGCTCGGCTGATGACGGCCAGCCTTTTGCCGGTCTCGCCTTCAAGATCATGAACGACCCCTATATGGGCACGCTGACATTTACCCGCATCTATTCGGGCAAGCTGTCAAAAGGCGACGCGTTCCTGAACGCGACCAAAGGCAAGAAAGAGCGTGTTGGCCGGATGGTCATGATGCACGCCAACAAGCAGGACGAAATCACCGAGGCCTTCGCGGGCGATATCGTCGCGCTGGCTGGCCTCAAAGAGACGACGACCGGGGACACGGTCTGCGATCCCGCACAGCCTGTCGTGCTCGAAACGATGACGTTCCCGCAGCCCGTGATCGAGATCGCGGTCGAGCCGAAAACCAAGGCAGACCAGGAGAAGATGTCGGTCGGTCTGCAGCGTCTTGCTGCCGAAGATCCTTCTTTCCGTGTCGAAACCAACTTCGAGTCCGGCCAGACGATCATGAAAGGGATGGGCGAGCTTCACCTCGACATTCTGATCGACCGTCTCCGCCGCGAGTTCAAAGTCGAAGCCAATATCGGTCAGCCGCAGGTGGCTTACCGTGAGAAGATCGGCCGCACGGCCGAAATCGATTACACGCACAAGAAACAGTCGGGCGGCACCGGCCAGTTCGCACGCATCAAGCTGACATTCGAGCCGCTTGAGGCCGGTTCGGGTTTCGAGTTTGTCAGCGCAATCGTTGGCGGCGCCGTTCCCAAGGAATACATCCCGGGTGTCCAGAAGGGCCTCGATATGGCCAAGGAGAACGGTCTGCTCGCAGGCTATCCGGTGACGGATTTCCGCGCGACACTGACGGACGGCGCGTTCCACGATGTGGACTCCAGCGTGCTCGCCTTCGAGATCGCGGCCCGCGGCGCATTCCGTGAGCTGAAAGGCAAGGGCGACCCGCGCCTGATGGAGCCGATCATGAAAGTGGAAGTTGTCACGCCGGAAGACTATATGGGCGACGTGATCGGCGACCTGAACTCCCGCCGCGGCCAGATCCAGGGCTCCGAAGCCCGGGGTATCGCCACGGCCATAACGGCGATGGTGCCGCTGGTGAACATGTTCGGCTATGTATCCAACCTTCGTGGCATGTCGCAGGGCCGGGCCCAGTTCACCATGTTCTTCGATCACTATGACGAAGTTCCGCGCGCTGAAGCACAGAAGATCATTCAGGAAGTCTCGGGCTCCTAATCGGACCCCATGTACAAGAGCTAGAGGAGAGGCCCGATGGGCAAGGCAAAGTTTGAGCGCAACAAGCCGCACGTGAACATTGGCACGATCGGCCATGTTGACCACGGCAAGACGACGCTGACGGCGGCGATCACGATCACGCTGGCGAAGACCGGTGGCGCGACGGCGAAGAATTACGCCGATATCGACGCGGCGCCGGAAGAGAAGGCGCGCGGCATCACGATCAACACGGCGCATGTCGAGTATGAGACGCCGGCGCGCCACTATGCGCACGTCGACTGCCCCGGCCACGCTGACTATGTGAAGAACATGATCACGGGCGCCGCGCAGATGGACGGCGCGATCCTGGTGTGTTCGGCCGCTGACGGCCCGATGCCGCAGACGCGCGAGCACATCCTGCTGGCCCGCCAGGTCGGCGTTCCGGCCCTGGTCGTGTTCCTGAACAAGGTCGACATGGTCGACGACGCCGAGCTGCTCGAACTCGTCGAGATGGAAGTGCGTGACCTGCTCTCGTCCTACAACTTCCCGGGCGACGAGATTCCGATCATCAAGGGGTCGGCTCTGGCCGCCGTTGAAGACCGCGACCCCGAAATCGGCCAGAATGCGATCCTGGCTCTGATGGACGCTGTCGACACCTACATCCCGACCCCGGAGCGTCCGCTGGACAAGCCGTTCCTGATGCCGGTTGAAGACGTGTTCTCGATCTCTGGCCGCGGTACGGTTGTGACCGGCCGTGTCGAGCAGGGCATCGTCAAGGTTGGCGAGGAAATCGAGATCGTCGGCATCCGCCCGACGGTGAAGACGACCTGCACGGGCGTCGAGATGTTCCGCAAGCTGCTCGATCAGGGCCAGGCCGGCGACAATATCGGCGCGCTGCTGCGCGGTGTTGACCGTGAAGGCGTCGAGCGCGGGCAGGTTCTCTGCAAGCCGGGCTCGATCACGCCGCACACGCTGTTCGAAGCCGAAGCCTACATTCTGACGAAGGAAGAGGGTGGCCGTCACACGCCGTTCTTCACCAACTACCGTCCGCAGTTCTACTTCCGCACCACGGACGTCACGGGCATCGTGAAGCTGCCGGCTGACAAGGAAATGGTCCTGCCGGGTGACAATGTGAAAATGGATGTCGAGCTGATCAACCCGATTGCCATGGACAAGGGCCTGCGCTTCGCCATCCGCGAAGGCGGCCGTACCGTCGGCGCCGGCGTCGTGTCGGAAATCAAGAAGTAATCGCCGGTTCGCGCAGCGAAGCGATTGCTCCGGTGGATCAATCGCAGGTGATTAGGCTTCCACACAGGACGTATCAGACAGAGAAGGCCGCCCTTTCGGGGCGGCCTTTTTTCTTGCCGGAGCGGTAAATGACCCGCCCGGAGGGGCTTGGGGGCAGGGGAGGGTGCGGCCTGGGGCGATAGCGGCCCGGTTGCCTGCAGATTCATCGAAACCAGCTGTTGACGCACCCGATTCTCTGGCATAGAAGCCGCACTTCGCCGGGATGGCTGCGCTTCTTCAATAGCGAACGCTCCCTCGAAACTGACAATTAATCTACACCCCCTCCCGGGCGCTCGATGCTGACGAGCCATCGCGCCATGGGATAAAGTGTTTTGCGCGGACGGACCAAACGATGGAACGACAGAATATCCGGATCAGGCTGAAGGCCTTTGATCACCGCGCGCTCGACATGTCGGCGAAAGAGATCGTGAACACGGCGAAGCGCACTGGCGCTGAAGTTCGTGGACCGGTCCCGCTCCCGACCCGTATCGAGCGCTTCACGGTGAACCGGTCGCCCCACATCGACAAGAAGTCGCGTGAGCAGTTCGAAATCCGCACGCACACCCGCATTCTCGACATCGTGGACCCGACGCCCCAGACCGTCGATGCGCTGATGAAACTTGACCTGTCGTCGGGCGTCGGCATCGAGATCAAACTCGAGGGGGCCCGCTAATGACGCTTCCTGCTGCCCGCACCGGCGTTCTTGCCCGCAAAGTCGGCATGACACGCATCTTCGCTGCTGACGGCCGTCATGTGCCCGTCACGGTGCTCTCGCTTGATGGCTGCCAGGTCGTCGGTGTCCGCTCGGAAGACGAGCGCGCCGTGACCACCAAGAAAGGCGGCCAGGTTACCCGCACTGATGGCTACAAGGCTGTCATCATGGGTGCCGGCGACAAGAAAGCCAAGAACACCACCAAGGCTCAGCGCGGCCAGTTTGCCAAAGCCGGTGTTGCGCCCAAGGCGAAACTCAAGGAATTCCGCGTCAGCGGCGACCTTCCGGAAGTCGGCTCGACCGTTCAGGCCGACCATTTCGCAGAGGGCCAGCTGGTCGATGTTTCGGCCATGACCATCGGTAAAGGTTTTGCCGGTGCCATGAAGCGCTGGAACTTCTCCGGTCTGCGCGCATCGCACGGCGTGTCCATCTCCCACCGGGCCCACGGCTCGACGGGTATGAACCAGGACCCGGGCCGCGTGTTCAAGAACAAGAAAATGGCCGGTCACCTCGGTGACGAGCGCGTCACGACCCAGAATCTGGAAGTCGTGCGCACTGACGTCGAGCGCGGCCTCATCCTCGTCAAGGGCTCAGTCCCGGGCCATGACGGGACTTTCGTTGAAATCCGCGATGCTGTGAAGAAAGCCCTGCCGGCCGCTGCGCCTGCTGCCGGTTCCTTCAAGGCTCCGGAAAAGCTCTCCGCCGGGGGTGAAGGCTAATGGAACTCGCAGTTAAAACCCTCTCTGGCGACGCTGCCGGCAAGATTGATCTCGACGACGCGATTTTCGGCATTGACGAAATCCGTGGCGACATCCTTCAGCGCACCGTTCGCTGGCAGCTTGCCCGCCGTCAGGCCGGCACGCACAAGGTCAAGTCGCGTTCGGAAGTGAACCGCACGACCAAGAAGTCGATCAAGCAGAAAGGCTCGGGCGGCGCCCGTCACGGATCGCGCAACGCGCCGATCTTTGTTGGCGGCGGTATTGCCCACGGCCCGCGCGTTCGCAGCCATGCGCACGATCTGCCCAAGAAGATCCGCAAGATGGCCCTGGCGCATGCCCTGTCGTCCAAGGCAAAGGAAAGCTCGATCCTGGTCCTCGACAAGGCCGAGCTCGACGCGCCCAAGACCAAGGCGCTGATCGAGGCGTTCAAGAGCCTCGGTATCGAGAACGCGCTGATCATCTCGGGCACGGAAGTGAACGAAAACTTCGCCCGCGCCGCGCGCAACATCCCGAACATTGACGTCCTGCCGGTTGCCGGCCTCAACGTCTATGACATCCTGCGCCGCCACACGCTCGTCATCACCAAGGAAGCCGCCGAGGGTATCAAAGCCCGTTTCGACGGCGCCAAAGCGGAGGCTGAATAATGGCCGAAGTGAAACCCCATCATTACGACGTGATCCGCCGTCCGCTGATCACAGAGAAGTCGACGCTCGTCGCCGAACACAACAAGATCATCTTCGAAGTGGCGCCTGACGCTGACAAGAAGGCGATCAAGGAGGCTGTCGAGGCCCTGTTCAAGGTGAGCGTCACGAAGGTCAACACCCTGACCCAGAAGGGCAAGACGAAACGCTTTCGTGGCTTTGAAGGCCGCCGTTCCGACGTGAAGAAAGCCATCGTTACGCTCGCTGAAGGCCAGTCGGTCGACATCTCGACGGGCCTCTAAGGGAGAAGGACGAAGCTCATGGCACTGAAGACATTCAATCCGACCTCTCCCGGCCGCCGCCAGCTCGTGCTGGTGGACCGCACAGGTCTCCACAAGGGCAAGCCGGTCAAGGCGCTCACCGAGGGCATCAGCTCCAAGGGTGGCCGCAACAATCAGGGCCGCATCACCGTCCGCCACCAGGGCGGCGGCGTGAAGCGTCTTTACCGGAAAGTCGATTTCAAGCGGAACCGCTGGGACATCCCGGCTGTTGTCGAACGCCTCGAATACGATCCCAACCGCACGGCATTCATCGCCCTGATCAAGTATCAGGACGGCGAAATGGCCTACATCATCGCGCCGCAGCGCCTTGAAGTAGGGGACACCGTCGTCACGTCCGCCACGGCTGATATCAAGCCGGGCAACACGCTGCCGCTGAAGTCCATCCCGGTCGGTACGATCATCCACAACATCGAGCTGAAGCCCCAGAAGGGCGCGCAGATGGTCCGCTCCGCCGGCACCTATGCCCAGCTGGTTGGCCGCGATTCGGGTTATGCCCAGATCAAGCTGGCTTCCGGCGAGCTCCGCATGGTGCTCGACAACTGCCTGGCCACGATCGGCGCGGTGTCGAACCCGGACAAGATGAACGAAGTCAGCTCCAAAGCTGGCCGCAACCGTCACCTGGGCAAGCGTCCGACGGTCCGCGGTGTCGTCATGAACCCGGTCGACCACCCGCACGGTGGTGGTGAAGGTAAATCTTCGGGCGGCCGTCACCCGGTCTCGCCGTGGGGCAAGAAAACCCGCGGCCCGAAAACTCGCAACAACAAGGCAACGGATCGTCTCATCATCCGTCGCCGTAACGCTAAACGCTAATCAGGGAGCCCGAGAGACATGTCCCGTTCTGTCTGGAAAGGCCCGTTCGTTGACGGCTACCTTCTGAAGAAGGCCGAAGACGCCCGTTCGTCGGAAAAACGCGCTGTGATCAAAACCTGGTCGCGCCGCTCGACGATCCTGCCTCAATTCGTCGGTCTGAACTTTCAGGTTCACAATGGCAACAAGTTCATCCCGGTCACGGTGACCGACGAGATGGTCGGCCACAAGTTCGGCGAGTTCGCGCCGACACGGACCTATTATGGTCACGGCGCCGACAAGAAAGCGAAGAGGAAGTAGTCATGGCAAAGGCCAAGAATCCTCCCAAGCAGGCCGCGAATGAATCGCGCGCCGTGCTGCGCATGTACCGCTCCAGCCCGCAGAAGCTGAACCTGCTGGCTCAGCAGATCCGTGGCATGCCGATCCAGCGCGCGCTCAACGAGATGAAATTCTCGCCCAAGCGCCCTGCAAAGGATGTCTACAAGCTCCTGCAGAGCGCTGTCGCGAACGCCGAGAACAATCACGGCCTCGACATCGACAGCCTGGTCGTTGCCGAAGCACATGTCGGCAAGAACCTCGTCATGAAGCGCATCCGCGCCCGTGCCCGTGGCCGCGCTGCGCGCATCGTGAAGCCGTTCTCGCAACTCACCATCGTCCTGCGGGACAACAGCCAGACTGCGGAGGCCGCATAATGGGTCAGAAAGTCAATCCGATTGGCCTGCGCCTCGGCATCAACCGTACGGCTGACAGCCGCTGGTATGCTGACAGCGCCGACTTTGGCCGCCTCCTTCACGAGGACATCGCGATCCGCAAGGCGATCCGCGAAAAGCTCAAGCAGGCCGGCATCTCGAAGATCATCATCGAGCGCCCGCACAAGAAATGCCTCATCACGATCCACACGGCACGTCCGGGTCTCGTGATCGGCAAGAAGGGCGGGGATATCGAAGTGCTCCGCAAGGAACTCGCCAAGATGACCACGGACGAAGTCCGCGTGAACCTGGTGGAGATCCGCAAGCCGGAAATCGATGCTACGCTCATCGCAGACGACATCGCCCGCCAGCTCGAGCGCCGGGCTTCGTTCCGCCGCGCGATGAAACGGTCGATCCAGTCCGCCATGCGCCTTGGCGCCGAGGGTGTTAAAGTTGTTGTCTCCGGCCGTCTCGGCGGCGCGGAAATCGCCCGGACCGAAAAGTATGCCGAAGGCTCGGTGCCGCTGCACACGCTGCGCGCCGACATCGACTATGGTACGGCCGAAGCTGAAACCACCTATGGCATCATTGGTGTGAAGGTGTGGGTCTACAAAGGTGAGATCCTCGAGCACGATCCGATGGCTCAGGACAAGCGCCTCGAGACGTCCGGCCAGTCGCGCGCTCGCGCAAACGCCAACCAGCGCGGCCCGGCATCGGGCGCCCAGGCGGCAGGAGCTTAAATCATGCTGCAACCGAAACGCACCAAGTTCCGCAAGGCCTTCAAGGGCCAGATCAGCGGACAGTCGAAAGGCGGCTTCACGCTGTCGTTCGGCCAGTTCGGCCTCAAGGCTCTCGAGCCGGAGCGCGTCACCGCGCGCCAGATCGAAGCCACTCGCCGTGCCATCACGCGTGAGATGAAGCGCCAGGGCAAGGTCTGGATCCGCGTGTTCCCGGATGTTCCGGTCACCGCGAAACCGATCGAGGTCCGCATGGGTAAGGGCAAGGGCGGGGTTGACCGTTGGGTTACCCGCGTTGCGCCCGGCCGCATCCTGTTTGAAATCGACGGGGTCCCGGAAGACGTCGCGCGCCAGGCACTCGCCCTGGGCGCCGCGAAGCTTCCGATCAAGACCAAAGTCGTCAAGCGTATCGAGGGGATCTGATCATGAACGCCGCTGATGTACGCGCCAAGAGCGCCGATCAACTCAACGACGAGCTGATCAAGCTCAAGAAAGAACAGTTCAATCTGCGCTTCCAGGCAGCCACGGGCCAGCTGGAGAAGACGGGCCGGGTAACCGAAGTTCGTCGCGACATCGCTCGGATCAAGACGATCCTGCGCGAGAAGGCCCAGGCAGGCAAGTAAGGAGACCGAGCATGCCCAAACGTATTATGAAAGGCGTTGTTGTCTCCGCCAAGCAGGACAAGACCGCCATTGTCCGTGTCGAACGTACCTTCACGCACCCGATGCTGAAGAAGATCGTCCGGAAAACCAACAAGTACCACGCCCATGACGAGAACAACGTCGCGGTCGAGGGCCAGATTGTAGCCATCCGCGAGTGCGCGCCGAAGTCCAAACTGAAGCGCTGGGAACTCGTTTCCGATGAAGGGAGTGACGCATGATCCAGATGCAAAGCCACCTGCGGGTCGCCGATAATTCTGGCGCGCGCCGCGTGATGTGCATCAAGGTGCTCGGTGGCGCAGGCCGCCGTTACGCCTCGGTGGGCGATGTGATCGTGGTCTCCATCAAGGAAGCCATTCCGACCGGCCGCGTGAAGAAAGGTGACGTCCGCAAGGCTGTCGTCGTTCGCGTCGCCAAGGACATCAACCGTGCTGATGGTTCGACGATCCGCTTCGACAGCAATGCTGCCGTTCTGATCAACAACAATGGCGAGCCGATCGGCACACGCGTCTTTGGCCCTGTTCCGCGCGAACTGCGCGCCAAGAACCAGGTCAAGATCGCCAACATGGCCCCGGAGGTCCTGTAGTCATGGCTGCAAAGATCAAGAAGGGTGACACGGTCATCGTGATCACGGGCAAGGACAAGGGCACCAAGGGCGAAGTCCTGAAGGTGATCCCGGACGAGAGCCGCGTTCTCGTTCGCGGCGTGAACCTTGTGAAACGCCACCAGAAGCCGAGCCAGATGGATCCCGGCGGCCTGAAGACATTCGAGGCGCCGATTCACGTGTCCAACGTGGCTCTCGCCGATCCGCGCGATGGCAAGGCTGTCCGCGTCGGCTTCAAGATTGACCAGCATGGCCGCAAGACGCGCTTTGCGAAACGCTCAGGGGAATCGATCGATGTCTGAGGCATATGAACCCCGCCTCAAGCGGAAGTACCGGGAAGAGATCCGGGCGAAGCTGCAGGAACAGTTCAATTATTCGAACCCGATGAAGGTTCCGAAGCTCGACAAGGTCGTGATCAACATGGGTGTTGGCGAAGCCGTCAACGACTCCAAGAAGATCAAGTCGGCCCTGGCTGAGCTGGAGCGCATCGCGGGTCAGAAACCGGTTGCCACCAAGGCCCGCAAGTCGATCGCCGGCTTCAAGGTCCGCGAAGGCATGCTGATCGGTGCGAAGGTCACCCTGCGCCGCGATCAGATGTACGAATTCCTTGACCGTCTCACGACGATCGCTCTTCCGCGCGTGAAAGACTTCCGTGGTCTGAACGGCAAGAGCTTCGACGGCCAGGGCAACTACGCCATGGGCCTCAAGGAGCACATCGTGTTCCCTGAAATCAATTATGACGAGGTGGAAGAGATGCGCGGGATGGATATCATCGTGTGCACGACCGCCGAGACGACCGAAGAAGCCAAAGCACTCCTCGCCGAGTGTGGCTTCCCGTTCCGGAACTAGCGCCAGGAGATCTGCTGACATGGCAAAGAAGAGCGCAATCGAGAAGAACAATAAGCGGAAGGCTCTGGCCGCCCGTTACGCGGCCAAGCGCGCACAGCTCAAGGCGGCTGCGATGGATGAAAACCTGTCGCTGGAGGAGCGCTTCAAGGCGCGTCTCAAGCTCGCTGAACTGCCGCGCAATTCGGCCCAGAACCGTGTTCGCAACCGTTGCGAGATCACAGGCCGTCCGCGTGCGTTCTATCGTAAACTGAAGATGTCGCGTATCGCGCTTCGTGAGTATGGCTCACGCGGTCAGGTTCCCGGCCTTGTAAAGTCCAGCTGGTAAGAGAGGAGGGAAGCACATGAACATTTCCGATCCCCTCGGCGATATGCTCACCCGGATCCGCAACGCGCAGATGCGCGGCATGTCGAAAGTGACGTCGCCGGCATCCAAGCTTCGGGCCCGTGTTCTCGACGTCCTTACGGACGAGGGATACATCCGGGGTTACGCCGAGATCGAGAAGAGCGGTCACAAGACCCTCGAGATCGAACTCAAGTATTATGAAGGCCAGCCGGTCATCTCCGAGATCAAACGTGTCTCGAAGCCTGGCCGCCGGGTCTATTCGTCCGTCACGGACATTCCGCTGGTGCGTAACGGCCTCGGCATTTCCATCCTGTCTACGTCTCAGGGTGTGATGTCGGACAATGCCGCGCGCGCCAAGAATGTCGGCGGCGAAGTTCTGTGCCGCGTATTCTAGGAGGCAGGTCCCATGTCCCGTATTGGTAAGCTTGCGATCCCCGTTCCGGCCGGTGCGACTGTCACCGTCGCCGGCCAGACGATCAAGGTCAAAGGCCCGAAGGGTGAGCTTGAGCTCGTCCTGCCGGAAGTCATCACCCCGAAGCTCGACAATAACGAGCTCTCGGTAAACCCGCGCGCTGACCTGATCCAGGCAGCCAACGATGTCATCGAAGCCGAGACGGCAAAAGGCAAGCGTCCTCCGACGTTCGCACAGTCGCTCTCGCAGGATGCGCGTACCCAGTGGGGAACTGCCCGTGCCCGCGCCGCCAATATGGTGGAAGGTGTCACGAAGGGTTACTCCAAGACGCTCGAACTCGTCGGCGTTGGTTACCGTGCCCAGATGCAGGGCGTCGATCTGAAGCTCGCGCTCGGCTATTCGCATGATGTGATCTACAAGGCGCCGCAGGGCATCAAGATCGAAGTTCCGAAGCCGACGGAAATCATCATTTCGGGCGCTGACAAACAGGCCGTTGGCCAGGTCGCGGCCGAGATCAAGAAGTTCCGTCCGCCAGAGCCGTACAAAGGCAAGGGTGTTCGCCTGCAGGGCGAGTATGTCCGCCGCAAAGAAGGCAAGAAGAAGTAACGCCATGAAGACGTCACGCGAAAAGTTGCAACGCCGCGCCCAGCGCGTCCGCACCAAGCTCCGCCGGGTCGCCGAAGGCCGTCCGCGCCTTTCGGTGTCGCGCAGCCACAAGAACATCTCGGTGCAGATCATCGACGACGAGAAGGGCATCACGCTCGCTTCGGCTTCGACGCTCGAGAAAGAAGTTATTGCCGGCGCCAAAAGCAGCGGCAACGTCGAAGCAGCAGCCCTGGTGGGCAAGGCAATTGCCGAGCGCGCGAAGAAGGCTGGCGTCGAAGATGTTGTCTTTGATCGCGGTGGCTACATGTTCCACGGCCGGGTGAAAGCCTTGGCAGATGCCGCCCGTGAGGGCGGCCTGAAATTCTGAAGGAGTTTGCCTGATGGCTGAGGAAAGAGGTGAGAAAAGAGGCCGCCGCCGCGACCGCGAGAATCCGCGTGATCGTGACGATGAAGCCTCCGAACTCGTCGACAAGCTGGTTGGTATCAACCGCGTCGCGAAAACCGTGAAAGGCGGCAAGAACTTCGGTTTTGCTGCGCTCGTGGTTGTCGGTGACCAGAAGGGCCGTGCCGGCTTCGGCAAGGGCAAGGCCCGTGAGGTTCCTGAAGCCATCCGCAAGGCGACCGAGGAAGCCAAGCGCAACCTGGTTCGCATCCCGCTCCGTGAAGGCCGCACCCTGCATCATGACGGCAATGGCCGTCACGGCGCTGGCAAGGTCGTCCTGCGGGCAGCCCCTCCCGGTACCGGCGTGATCGCCGGTGGTCCGATGCGTGCTGTCATGGAAGTCCTGGGCGTTCAGGATGTCGTCGGCAAGTCGCTCGGTTCGTCCAACCCCTACAACATGGTGCGTGCCACCTTTGATGCCCTGAAAGGTCAGGCCAACCCGCGTACGGTTGCCTCCAAGCGCGGCCTCAAAGTCCAGGATATCGTTGGCCGCCGCACCGATGGCGCTTCCGAAGCCGGCATGGCCGACTCGGTGAACTGATAGGAGACCCTCATGTCCCAGAAGAAAGTCACCGTACGCCAGGTTGGCAGCCCCATCGGCCGCAAGCCGGACCAGCGCCAGACCCTTCAGGGTCTTGGCCTGAACAAGGTCGGCCGCACCAGCGAGCTGGAAGACACTCCGGCTGTGCGCGGCATGATCCGCAAGGTATCCCATCTCGTGGAAGTGGTCGGCGAATAAGCCTCACTGGCTGCCGGCCCATTTCCTCCGCTTATCGAAAGCTACTGCCATGAAACTCAATGAACTTTCTCCCGCCGATGGCTCCACCAAGAAGCGCATGCGCGTTGGTCGCGGCGTTGGCTCGGGCAAGGGCAAGACGGCCGGCCGCGGCGTGAAAGGCCAGAACGCACGTTCGGGCGTGGCCGTGAACGGCTTCGAAGGCGGTCAGATGCCGATCTACATGCGTCTTCCCAAGCGTGGCTTCACGTCGCCCGGTTCAAAGAAGATGTCCTGGGTCAACCTTGGCCGTATCGCCAAGGCGATCGAGGCAGGCCAGCTCGACGCGGCCAACGTCACCGAGGAAACCCTGGTTGCCTCCGGCGTTGTCCGCAATGCCCGCGATGGCATCCGCCTGCTGGCCAAGGGCGAGGCCCCCAAGAAACTGAACATCACTGTCACCGGCGCCTCGAAGGCAGCTGTGGAAGCGGTGCAAAAGGCTGGCGGATCGGTCACGGTCACCGGCGCTTCGAAAGACGCTGCTGAAGAATAATACGGGGTTCTTGCTCAACCCCTCTTCACAAATCCTGTGTCGCCGCCGATCTTGGCGGCGAACGCTTTTCAGGGAGGCTCGTGCGGCCGATGGCGAATGCTACGGAACAAATGGCTCGCAACCTCAACTTTGCGACCTTTGCGAAAGCCAAAGACCTACAGGCGCGGATCCTTTTCACGCTCGGTATTCTGGTCCTGTACCGTTTAGGGACATTCATCCCGATCCCGGGCCTCGACCCCTCGCAATACGCAGCGCTGTTTGACGCCCAGTCGAGTGGCATTCTCGGCTCCATGAACATGTTTGCCGGCGGCGCCGTCGAACGCATGGGTGTCTTTGCGCTCAACGTGATGCCCTACATCACGGCCTCGATCATCATCCAGATGATGACGTCGGTGTCTCCCACCCTTGAAAAGCTCAAGAAGGAAGGGGAGGCAGGCCGCAAGCAGATCAACCAGTACACCCGCTATCTCACGCTGGCGTTTGCCCTGGTTCAGGCCTTCGCGATTGCCGGCGGCCTCGTGGCCGTGCGCCTGGAGGGCATCTCCTCCTGGTTCTTCATCCTCACCGGCGTCGTCACGCTGACAGGCGGCACCATGCTGCTGATGTGGATGGGCGAGCAGATCACCGCCCGCGGCATCGGCAACGGCATCTCGCTGATCATCTTCGCCGGCATCGTCGCGGAGCTTCCGCGCGCCATCTACAACCTCGTGGCCCAGGCCCGGACCACATCGGTGGATATCGGCTTCATCCTCGCGATTGTCGTCATGGTGCTCGCCCTGGTCGTCTTCATCGTGTTCATCGAACGCTCGCAGCGCCGCCTGATCATCCATTATCCCAAGCGCCAGCAGGCACAGGGCTTCGCTCAGGGCCAGAAAAGCTTCCTGCCGCTGAAGATCAACACCTCGGGCGTCATCCCGGCCATCTTCGCCACAGCGCTTCTGATGCTGCCGCTCACGGCTGTCGGCTTCCTGGGCGGCAATCCTGCAGATGCCGAGACCACCGGCATGACGGGCGTCCTGGGCTGGCTGGCGACGAATTTCGCGCCCGGTTCCTGGACCTACATCATCACCTATGCCGTTCTGGTGGCGTTCTTTGCCTTCTTCTACACCTCGATCATGTTCAATCCGCAGGAAACCGCGGACAATCTGCGCAAGTATGGCGGCTTCATTCCCGGCATCCGTCCGGGTTCCAACACGGCCGCCTATATCGACTATGTGCTGACCCGCCTGACGACGATTGGTGCCCTCTACCTCGTCTTCATCTGCATCCTGCCGGAGTTGCTGCGTCGATATTTCCCTCAGATTCCGTTTTACATCGGGGGCACGTCTCTGCTCATTGTAGTTTCGGTGACCATGGATACTGTCACGCAGATCCAGTCACATCTGATCGCCCACCAGTATGAGGGGATGATCAAGAAGTCGAAACTCGGGGGCAAGAAGAAGTGAACCTGATACTTTTCGGTCCGCCGGCTGCGGGCAAGGGCACTCAGGCCAAGCGACTGGTTGAGCAGCGCGGCTTTGTGCAGCTTTCTACAGGCGACATGCTGCGCGCCGCCCGGGCTTCGGGCTCCGAACTGGGACAGCGCGTGGCAAAGATCATGGATGAGGGCGGCCTTGTCTCCGACGAGATCGTGATTGACCTGATTGCCGAGCAGCTGACGCTTCAGGCCGGCGCGCCGGGGTTCATTTTTGACGGGTTCCCGCGTACGATGGGTCAGGCCGAGGCGCTTGATGCCTTGCTTGAGTCGCGCGGCGCAGAAGTCGATCTGGTCATCCGCATGATCGTGGACGACACACGGCTCCTGGAACGGGTCACCAAACGCTTCGAGGAGCAGGGAAGGGCGGACGACAACCCCGCCACCTTCTCGCGCCGCCTGGAGCGTTACTATGAAGATACCGCGCCTCTCGTACCCCTGTACGCAGAGCGTGGCGTACTGGTCGAAATCGATGGAATGGGCACAATTGACACTGTGTCCGGGGAAATCGATGCGGCCCTGAAACAATCCGCGTGAACGGCGCAGTTCTGCTGTTGACGGGGAGAAAACCGTGGCTATAAGCCTCAAAACTTAGCTTCAGGCTTAACCGCCGGTGCGCGCGACGGGCGTTATTCCCGCTTGGCGCGCATTTCATGTTTTAAAACCCGCTTGAGGAGAAACGGCTTTGGCCCGTATTGCAGGCGTAAACATTCCGACTAACAAGCGCGTCGAAATCGCGCTGCGCTATATTCATGGCATCGGCCCGGCATTCTCCAGGGAAATTTGCGAGAAGGTCGGCGTTGAGCCGTCGCGCCGCGTGAACCAGCTGACGGACGCAGAGGTCATCAAGATCCGCGAAACCATCGATGCCGGTTACATGGTTGAGGGTGACCTCCGCCGTGACACCTCGATGAACATCAAGCGTCTCATGGACCTTGGTTGCTATCGCGGCCTGCGTCACCGCAAGAAGCTCCCGGTACGCGGTCAGCGTACGCACACGAACGCACGGACCCGCAAGGGCCCTGCGAAGCCGATCGCCGGCAAGAAGAAATAGGATCTGACGCCCCATGGCCCGCGAAGCTACCCGTATCCGCCGCCGGGAACGCAAGAACATTACCTCTGGTATTGTTCATGTGAACTCGAGCTTCAACAACACGATGGTCACCATCACCGACGCTCAGGGCAACACCATTTCCTGGTCGTCCTCGGGCGTGATGAACTTCAAGGGCTCGCGCAAGTCGACCCCTTACGCCGCCCAGATGGCGGCTGAAGACGCCGCCAAGAAGGCGAAAGAGCACGGCCTGCAGACGGTTGAAGTGCGCGTGCGGGGTCCCGGTTCGGGCCGTGAGAGCGCGCTGCGTGCCCTTCAGGCTGCCGGCCTCACCGTGACGGCGATCAACGATACGACGCCGATCCCGCACAACGGATGCCGCCCGCCCAAGCGCCGCCGCGTCTAAAGAATACTTCCGGCAGCGCCTTTCGGCGCTGCTGTCCTTTTCGAGGAACCCTGAATGACCACTGTGAATGACCGTAACTGGAAAGTGCTGATCCGTCCGAACCGTCCTGTCGTCCAGGCCGGATACGACGCGAAGCGCAAAGCAAAGCTCGTGGTCGAGCCTCTGGAGCGTGGCTACGGCACGACGCTCGGCAACGCGCTGCGCCGCGTTCTTCTCTCGTCGCTGCAGGGCGCTGCCATCATCGGCGTCCAGATCGACGGCGTTGTCCACGAATTCTCCGCCATCCCCGGCGTGCGGGAAGACGTCACGACGATCGTTCTCAACCTCAAGCAGGTTGCGATCTTCATGGAGTCCGACACGCCCAAGCGGATGGTTCTGCGCGCCAAGGGCCCCGGCGAAATCAAGGCCGGCCAGATCGAAACCCCCGGCGATGTGAAAATCCTCAACCCCGACCTCGTGATCTGCACGCTGGACGGCGGTTCGGAAGTCCGCATGGAATTCACCGTTGCCACCGGCAAGGGCTATGTCGCCGCTGAAGGCCACCGTCCCGAAGACGCTCCGATCGGTTACATCCCGATCGATGCGATCTATTCGCCGGTCCGCCGCGTCGGCTACCAGGTCGAAGACACCCGTGAAGGCACCGTCCTCGACTATGACAAGCTGACCCTCGACATCGAAACCGATGGCTCGCTCTCCCCGGAAGACTCGGTGGCCTATGCTGCCCGCATCCTCCAGGACCAGCTCCAGCTCTTCATCAACTTTGAAGAGCCCACGCTCGACACCGGCGGCTCGGCAGACGAAACGGATCTGGGCTTCAACCCGGTCCTGCTCAAGAAAGTCGACGAGCTCGAACTCTCCGTTCGCTCGGCCAACTGCCTCAAGAACGACAACATCGTTTACATCGGCGACCTCATCCAGAAGTCCGAGGCGGAAATGCTCCGTACCCCGAACTTCGGCCGCAAGTCGCTCAACGAGATCAAGGAAGTTCTCGCCGGCATGGGCCTGCATCTCGGCATGGAAGTGCCGGACTGGCCGCCTGAGGACATCGAAGGTCTCGCCAAGAAATACGACGATCACATCTAGCCCAGGAAATACCGGGGCCTGACCACCTCGGAAGGAACGTAGCCATGCGCCACCAGATTGCCCACCGCAAGCTCAACAAGACGGCCTCGCACCGCAAGGCGATGTTCGCCAACATGGCTGCCAGCCTGATCGAGCACGAACAGATCGTCACCACCCTGCCGAAGGCCAAGGAAATGGCCCCGCTGATGGACAAGCTCGTCAGCCTGGCAAAGAAGGGCGATCTTGCGTCCCGCCGTGCGGCCCTCTCGAAGGTCCGTAACGAAACGGCTGTCCGCAAGCTGTTCGACGTCTTCGGCGAGCGCTACAAGGACCGCAACGGTGGCTATACCCGCGTTCTGAAGGCCGGTTTCCGTCCGGGCGACAACGCCCCGATCGCCGTGCTCGAACTGGTCGACCGTGACGAATCGGCAAAAGGCGCCGCCGACAAGGCCCGCCACGCTGCCGAGCTGGAAGCTGCAGACAACTAGTCTTCGTCCCGATCTTTTCCGATCGCGTTCATCACGCCCTGGAGCCCCGCTCCGGGGCGTTTTGCATTTGCCCACCTCTCTAGGGGAGCGGAGACGTGCGGTCCCGGAGCAGCCGCTCGCCGCTGCCGGACGCGTCGTGAACTGAACCTTCCGGGAAATTATTTTCTGTAAGCAGATCAAAAGGCTTCGGACAAATCCGTCCGGGGCGTTGATTTTTCCCTTGACGCCCGGGCAGCTCACATTCATACGGCGCCTCCATTCAGCAACGGAGCCCGCAGATGACCTGCCGGTATTTGGATCAGCCAAGGAAAGACGTCGCCCCTGAGCGGGCGAACGGCCGATTCCGCATGGAGGTTGCTGGATAGGGACTGCTGATCAGTCCCGGGGCCCGAAAGGGTCTTGTGCCCGCCCTCCGCGCGTTTCGCCCGGAGGGTTTTTTATTGCTTGGAATCCGAAGGGGCCGCGCGGAGGGCTTGAAAAGGAGGGGCTTCCGGAGGGAAGCTGAAACACGATGAGCGAGTTTGAAGTATTCGAGACCTTCGCCGGTGGCCGCATCAAGGCCTGGGTGAAAGGCGTGGAGGTGGAAGACGGCGCGCGCGCACAGCTGGAAAACGTTGCCGGCCTGCCATTCGTGCATTCGCACCTGGCCGTGATGCCGGATGTTCACTTTGGCCGCGGCGCCACGGTGGGCTCGGTCATCCCGACCAGGGGCGCGATCATTCCGGCGGCGGTCGGCGTCGACATCGGCTGCGGCATGATGGCGATCCGCACCAGCCTCACCGCCAATGACCTGCCTGACAGCCTTTCGGCTGTCCGTGCAGAGATCGAACGCAAGGTGCCGGTTGGAAACGGTCCGGGGGGAAACCATAAGGAAACCCCGGCGCGCGCCGCCACGGCCCTGCGCAATTCGGGCCTGCATGAGCGTCTCGACAAGGTGCTGGCAAAACACAGGCGCATCCAGCGCACGATGTTTGCCAAACAGCTCGGCACGCTGGGCGGGGGCAACCATTTCGTCGAGCTTTGCCTTGATGAAGAGGCCCGCCTCTGGGTGATGCTCCATTCCGGCTCGCGCGGAACGGGCAATATCCTTGGCACCTATTTCATCCAGGAAGCCCGCCAGGCCCTGGAAAAGCGGGTGCTCGGCTATCATGTGCCGGACAAGGACCTCGCCTTCTTCGTGGAAGGAGAGCCCCTGTTCGAGGACTATATCGAAG
Organism: Hyphomonas sp.; assembly: GCF_018402285.1. Lineage (GTDB taxonomy): Bacteria > Pseudomonadota > Alphaproteobacteria > Caulobacterales > Hyphomonadaceae > Hyphomonas. The sequence goes on from NZ_JAGYJH010000003.1 coordinate 985,343, forward strand.
CGGTCGGCTGGGCGCAGGACTATGCGCGCCTCAACCGGGAAGTGATGATGGACCGTGTACTGATGGCCATGCGGGATGTGCTTGCGCCCTTCACGCTGGGCAAGTCGGCGGTGAACTGCCACCATAATTATGTGGAGCGGGAACACCATTTCGGCGCCGATGTCTGGGTCACCCGAAAGGGCGCCGTGCGCGCCCGGAAGGATGAGCTCGGCATCATTCCGGGCTCGATGGGGGCAAAATCCTTCATCGTGCGCGGGAAGGGCAATCCGGACGCCTTCTGCTCCTGCTCGCACGGGGCAGGGCGCTCGATGAGCCGCGCGGAGGCCAAGCGCCGATTTACTCTTGAGGACCACCTCGCCGCAACCGCCGGCGTGGAGTGCCGCAAGGATGAAGGCGTGATCGACGAAACGCCGATGGCCTACAAGGACATCGACGCTGTCATGGCGGCGCAGACAGATCTTGTTGACGTGGTTCACACCCTCAAACAGGTCGTCTGCATCAAGGGCTGAAGCGCGAAAGCGCTTCAGCCACCTGGCCGCTCCTATTTTTTGAATTGACAAAATGTCGCAACCCTGACACTAGGCCGACCTCGTCATCTGGAAACAAATCCGTAACCGGAGGAAGTTTTTCAGTGGCATCAAACCGGAAGACACCATGAAGCAGAGTATCAAGACCCATACCTGCTCTTCGCCTCGCCGGGGAGCGCCGTCTGCGGCCCCCGCGCGTTTGCCGGTGGCCTGGCTGATCTCGCACAGTTGATCTGATCCTTGCCTTGCGCGCAAAAGATGCGCCCACGGCATATTGAGAAGGAGGTGGATCATGGGCACGCCCATGACCCTGCCGGTGCTCCTGGCCGATGGCCGGGCGCCGCCGGTCACGCCCCTCATGGCCTTTCTGGCCGGGGCACATGCCGATCTGGCTGGCCGCATCTGGCCTGCGCCGCATGAGGAATTCCTCCTGCTGCCGGCCGCGCGGCGTCATGCTGCCATCCTCCTCGCCTTGCGGAGCGGATACAGCGCGCAGCGTCTGCAATGGCTCGCCGCCCGTGCGCGGGATGGGGAGCTCGCCGCAGAAATCTTCGGCGATCATCCGCCCGGCGGCGCGATGAAGGCCCTCGGCCGTATGGGGGAAATCCTCTGGGCGGGCGAGGCTTATCCGGTCTTCATCGATCTCTTCCGGGATGAGGCCGCCCGCCAGCTCATCCGTCACATGCCGGCGCTTCATCCGGAGGTTCTTGCCATTGTCAGCCTGCTGCCGGTCCGGCTGCGCCTGGCAAATGTGGTCAGCCTTCTGGGAACGGAGCGTCTGGCGGCGGCAGATCTTGCAGCTGCCTATGCCATGGCCCTGCGCGTGCGGGGTGAGGCGGCCGCAGGCGACATCGCCCAGCGTTTCGGCCGGGCGAAGACCTGGGCCGGGCTGTTCGAGGCCGCCGTTCAGGTCGTCCAGCCGCTTGTGCTGGCGCCGGTGGTTCCGCCCCCGGACCTGCCCGAGCCCTTCGTCCCGGTGCGGCGTTTCGAGATGCTGTCGAAAACCGCGCTCGAATTCCGCAACTGCCTGCGCGACTATGCGGCAGACCTTGCCTCGGGCCGCATGGCGGTCTGGATCTGGCGGGGGGAAGGCGGCCCGGCGGCGATTGCCCTGCGGCGCGATGCGGCGGGCTGGCGCCTCGCCGAAGCCCGCGGCCGGGACAATGCCGAGCTGCCCGATGCGGCTCTGATGGAGGTTGTTGCCGCTGTCCGCGCCGCCGGGGTACGCACCGGCGAAGCCTGGGCGATCCTCTACCGGCGGCTGGAAGACCGGGTGCATGAAGACCCCGCCGCCCGCCCGGCAGAAGGCCCGCCCAGCTGGCGGCAGCAACTCTGCCTTGGCTATCTCTGGGACTGAGGAAAGCGGGGAAGCGCCTGGCGTCCGGGCCCGGGGCTTCCCTTGCTTTGCAGCCGCCCCGATCCGGGTTAGTCTCCCTTAAGGGAACAGGAGGAACCATCATGGCCGACGGACAAGACACTGAAATACGGGCAAAATTCCGCGAAATGCTGGAAGGCTCCAAGGATGACTGGGACATCATCGCGGAGCATTCGCGCCACTTCAACAAGGGCCTCGCTGCCCGCGTCATCAACCATCTGAAACTGCTGGACGGAGACTTCGGCGGCTTCCCGGTCGACCGGCTGACCCACTCCCTGCAGACCGCCACCCGCGCCCACCGCGATGGCCGCGACGAGGAATATGTTGTCTGCGCCCTGTTGCATGACATCGGCGACACGCTCGGCAGCTACAACCACCCCGATGTCGCCGCCGCGATCCTCAAGCCTTTCGTCTCGGACGCCAACCACTGGATGGTTGCCAATCACGGCATGTTCCAGGGTTATTATTTCTTCCACCATCTGGGCCTTGACCGGAATATGCGTGAGCAGCACCGGGACAATCCCTACTTTGAGCATTGCGCCCAGTTCTGCCATCTCTACGACCAGTCCGCCTTCGATCCGGAGTATGAGAGCGAGCCGCTCGAATTCTTCGTGCCGATGGTCGAGCGCGTCTTCTCGCGCCCGAAAAACTCGATGTATCTGCGCAAGGCAGAAGAATAGGATCGGTGGGCGGCCATGCTGAAGCTTCTGGTATTCGTGGCGCTGGTGCTGGCCGTCCTGTATTTCTTCACCTGGGCAAACCGCCGCCCGCCGGGAGACTGGCGGCGCGATGGGGAAGATGACGGCCCGCTCACGCCCACAGGCCGTATAGGCCTTGATGATGACACGCGCCCGCCATCTGCGCCCGCCCCCGAGCATGAGCTGGAAGACGCCGGCACAAGCCGCCGCCAGGACAGCTAGCGCCGCCCCTCCGAGCATCGGGAGATCATCTGCCCACGCCCTTTGCCCAAAGAGAAAGGGCGCCGGCGGGCCCCCTTACGGAAACCAGCCAGCGCCCTTCGATCTCTACACTGTAAACCTTGCGAGGCTTACTTCGCAGCTGCGGCGGCAACTGCCGAGAAGATGTTCTGCCCATGCTCGCCGCCGGCCTTGAAGGCCGGGCGGGTGGTGTTCACGTCGGTGATCTGGTCCCATTTGGCGGCAACGGCTTCCACCGTCAGCGCCTCGCCCTGGCCCACGAACACGCCGGCCGTTTCCACGATCCGCGCCATCGAGAACGCGCCTGCGCCCGCTGACAGGATCATGCCGGTCGGCGCCTCCTCCTTCACGAGGTTGAGCACGCCCGGCGTCACATATTCCGGCTTCAGCGCTTCGAGCATCGCTTCGGACATGATGTCCTCGGTCATCCGCGTCGCGGCGATCGGGCAGACGGCGTTGATCTTGATGTCGTTCTTAGCCCCTTCGATCTTCAGTGTGTTCATCATGCCCACCACGCCGAGTTTCGCGGCGCCATAATTGGCCTGGCCAAAGTTGCCATAGAGACCGGTGGAGGAGGTGGTGACAACGATCCGGCCGTAATTCTGCGCCTTCATGATGTCCCAGGCGGCGTGGATCGGAAGGAAGCTGCCGCGCAGGTGAACGGCGAGCACAAGGTCGATGTCCTCGACGCTCATCTTGGAGAAGGAGCGGTCGCGCAGGATGCCGGCGTTGGCGATGAGGATGTCGATCCGGCCCCATTTGGCCATCGTGTCGTCGATCATGCGCTTGACGCCGTCAACGTCGGATACCGAGGAGCCATTGGCGATGGCTTCGCCGCCGAAGGCTTCGATTTCGGCCACAACAGCCTTCGCCGCGTCCGAGCTGCCGCCCGAACCATCGCGCGAGCCGCCCAGATCGTTGACAACGACCTTTGCGCCGCGGCGGGCAAGTTCAAGCGCGTGAGCGCGGCCAAGGCCGCCGCCAGCGCCGGTCACAATGGCTACGCGGCCGTCAAAACGGATCTCGGACATGGGTATCTCCCTGTAAACGGTGGTCCTGATTTGGCGGTGTCACACCAGACGTTCACGTCAACGTCAAGCATGTCCGCTGCGTCACCCCTTGCCGCAGGCGCTGCGGCATGATTGCTGGCGCCCTGCGATATGGGAGGAAACTATGCTCGCTTACCTGACCCTCGGAACCAATGACAAGGAAAAGGCCTTCGCCTTTTACGACGCCGTGCTGGGCGAAATGGGCGCCAAGCGCTTCTTCGCAAACGACCGCCTGCAATTCTACGGCGTCGCCCCCGGCCAGCCGATGTTCGCCATCGGCACCCCCTATGAAGGCGCCGCCACCGCCGGCAATGGCGTGATGCCCGCCATCGCCGTGGCCGACAAGGAAACCGTCGACAAGGTCTACGCCAAGGCCCGCGAGCTTGGCGCGCCCTGCGAAGGCGAACCTGGCCAGCGCATGCCCACCTTCTACGGCGCCTATTTCCGCGATCCCGACGGCAACAAGATCTGCGTCTGCAAGCTCGGTTAATTCCGTTTCAGGCCGGACACTCAAAAGCCCTCCGGCGCAAGCCGGAGGGCTTTTTCCTTGGCACTCACTCCGGCCGCTGATCCTCCAGCGCCCCGGCATAAAACGCCCGCAGGTCTGCCGCGATCGCGTCCAGCGCAGGCTCGTTCAGATACATCATGTGCCCGGCCTGATAGTAGGTCATCGCCACCCGCTCCTGCGGAATGCCATAGCGGCCAAAGGTGATCTCCGCGTCGAAGAAGGGCGTGATCATGTCGAAATAGCCGTTGGCCACCCAGGCCCTCAGGGCCGTGTTCCGGCGCATGGCGGTGGAGAGCTGCCGCCCGGCATTCACATAGCTCGGCTCCCAGTATTCCCCCTCAGCGGCGTTGCGGAAGTTCCAGCCATTGCCCGCCGCCTCGCTGGAAACGATATAGGGCCGGTCCATGCGCACGCCGAGATCCCGGTAGAGATAGTCGTTGAGCAGGGAGGTATACGCCGACTCGATGAAATAGCTCGACGCGTCGGCCTCAGGCACCTCGGCCACATCATCGGCCTCATCCCCGGCATAGCGCCCGTCCAGCCGCCCGATGGCAAGGCCCTCCTCGCGCAGCAATTCCTTCTGAAAACGCGGCATCAGGATGCGCAGGTCAGAGCGCTCAACATATTCTGCCGAAAGCCCGGTGAAATAGACCAGCCGCTCCCGGATGCGCGCGCGTTCCTGCGGAGAGAGCTGCGCGCCTTTCCAAAGCGCCGGGCCATATTCATCGCGCGCAAAGGCGCGGGCATCGCTCAGAAACTCTGCCTGCGGAACGCCTTGTCCGGCCTTGCCATGATACTGCGCCGCTGCTGCCATGCTCGGCAGGTAGGTGACATAGGAATAGACGTTATCATGCACCGAGGTTGAGCCCTCATAGTCGAGCGCCTGGGAAATCAGCACCAGCCCGTTGAGCGAAATGTCCACTTCGCCCGTCGCCATCCGGTGGGCAAGGTAAGCCGCCCGCGTGGTGCCAAAGCTTTCCCCGATCAGATATTTTGGCGCGTTCCAGCGCTGGTTCTTGGTGATCCATATACGGATGAATTCCGCAATCGAGCTGCCATCGCCTTCCTCGCTCCAATAGTCCTTGTCCACGCCCTTGCCCACGGCGCGGCTATAGCCGGTGCCGACCGGATCAATGAACACAAGGTCGGTCACGTCCAGGAGGGACAGCGGATTGTCCAGCATCACATAGGGCGCGGCGCCATCGTCGCTGTCAGCATCGCTCGCCACCTGAACGCGCTTGGGGCCGAGCAGGCCAAGGTGCAGCCAGACAGAGGCAGAGCCGGGCCCGCCATTGAACACGAAGGAAACCGGCCGCGGCCCGCGCGCATTCTCGCGGATATAGGAAATGGTGAAGAGGCTCGCGGCCGGCTCGCCATCCTTGCCGGGAATATGCGTCTCGCCCGCCTCCACGCGGTAGGTCATCTTCTGCCCGCCAAACGTTCCGGAATGCGTGCTGGTAAACATCACCGGCTCGGGCACCGGCTTGGCGGCGGCTTCTTCCTTGGTCGCGGCTCTTCTCCTGCGCAACGGCAAAGCCGGGCAGGGCGGCGCCCAGAACCAGCGCCATCAACAATCCCCGTAATTTCATGGTCAGCCCTCAGCCCTTTAAAGCCCATCCCGCCGGTTCGCATGCGTGCGGACAGGCGCTTGATATCAAAGGCAAAAGCTATTGCCCGTTTCCGGGGCCGTCAAATCCTTCAGCCGCGCTGGCGGGCTGGCAATAATAACCGTCCTACGCGCCATAGTATCCATTTCCTCTTTCCATTGCCGCCGAATTGGTGGGTATGTAAAAAAGGCTTTATGGCGCCCACACCACGCTGATCGCCCTCGGGGAAAAGCTCGTGATCCGGGAGGAAGAGGAATGCGAACAAAAGCCGGCCTAGCTGCGCTCCTGCTCACGTCCTGTTCTGGTGAGGCTGCCGAGCCTGTCCTCGAGGCATGTGAGCAAGACCTGGCCGATACCAAGATAGGCCTTGTGGCCAAGATCCGCGTCGACGGACATCCGCGAACCGTCCTCTTGGATACAGGGATAAATGGGTTGGTAGTCAGCGATCAGGACTTTCTGGCGCCTCCTGCCGAAACGCATGAAGGGGAGGCCCTACAGCAAACAGTTCTGCCAAGGACCGTGACCCTCCAAGGGTGCCCTTCTGAAATCGAGGTGCCTGCCATTTCATCAAGGAAGATGCCGGACGGGATGCTGGCCTCTTCCAATGCCTTGATGAACCCCGATGTGCTGGCACGCGGCCATCTCGTCACCCTGAAGATCGGCGAGAAGAAGCTCAGCATCCAGCCACTTGAAAGGGGGACGGAGTCTTGTGCAGCCCACCGGGAAGATCCGTCCCATATTCCCGTGATGGACCGCTACACGATGCGGGTCGAAGACCACCAAGGCGTCATGCACACCGCGATCCTTGATACGGGTACAGGTGTATCAGTCTTCAGGACAGAATTGCTTGATCCGACGGCTCCCAAGATCCGGAGCGGCAAGCTCTTGACCCTGTCCGGGATTGTCGATGCCGATCTTTATGGCGGTCAGAAGGTCGTGCTCGGAGGCAAGCATGCCTTGGAAGCGGACGTACTGATTGCCGACGTCCCATTCCCTTCGGATATCGGCGGCTTTGTCGGGCTCAACATGCTCGGCGCTTGCGACGTCGCCTTCTGCGGGGATGCCACTTGGCTCGCCTGCGAGGGGTAGTCCCCGCCTCAATTGCCATTCCCGCTTTCCAAGCCTTTCCGCGCCCGTTAAGTCTCAACGCTTGGGTCTGATTTGCGGGAGGGCTGACGCAACATGCCGGCAGGATATGAATGGGGCTGGGATAACGGCCGCGCGCTGATCGGGATCGTCCTGATTTACGGTCTGTGCTGGGTGCTTTCGGAAAAGCGCAAGCTCTTCCCCTGGAAGATCGTGCTCGGCGCCACGGCCATGCAGTTTGCCTTCGCCCTCATCCTCTTCGGCATTCCCTTCATCAAGGACATCCTCCTGGCCGCCAACGGCCTCGTCGATGGCCTCCAGAACGCCACCCGCGCGGGCACCAGTTTCGTCTTCGGATATGTCGGGGATAACGTCGCCGCCAGCGAGCTGATCGGCGGGTCCGCCCCGCCACTCTTCTTCTTCCAGATCCTGCCCATCATCATCGTCGTGGCGGCCCTCTCGGCCATCCTCTGGCATTGGCATATCCTTCGCTGGATCACCAATGGCTTTGCCTTCGTCTTCCGGCGCGGCATGGGCCTCGGCGGGGCCACATCGCTGGCCGTCTCGGCCAACGTCTTCATGGGCATGACCGAAGCCCCCGTCCTCATCCGCCCTTACATCAAAGGCATGACGCGGTCCGAGCTGCTGATCATGATGACCGCCGGCTTTGCCACCATCGCGGGCTCGGTCCTCGTCGTCTACGGCGCCTTTCTCGAAGGCAAGATGGCAAACCCCTTGCCCCAGCTTCTGGCCGCCTCGATCATCGCTGCGCCTGCCGCCGTCGGCGTCGCCCTCGCCATGATCCCGGAAACGACGCCCGCGTCGGAGCGGATGAAAGACCCCGATTTCAAATACGCCTCCACCATGGATGCCTTCTCCACCGGCGCCACCGATGGGCTGAAGATCGTCTTCAACATTGCCACCATGCTGATCGCCGCCCTTGCGCTGCTCTGGCTGGTCAATGCAGGCCTTGGCGTCTTCCCGGATGTGAACGGCGCGCCGCTCTCCATCGAGCGTATTCTCGGCTGGATCTTCGCGCCCCTGATGTACATGATCGGCGTGCCGTGGAGCGAAGCCTCCCAGTCCGGCTCGCTGATGGGCGTGAAAACCGTGCTCACCGAATTTGTCGCCTTCCTGCAGCTGGCAGAGGTTCCGGTCGAGGCGATGGACCCGCGCACGCGGATGATCACCGCCCACGCCATCTGCGGCTTTGCCAACTTTGGCTCCATGGGCATCCTGATCGGCGGCCTCTCCATCGTCGAGCCCGAGCGCCGCGACGACTTCCTCAGCCTCGCCTGGCGCACCCTCCTGGCCGGCACGCTCGCCACCTGCCTCTCCGGCGCCGTGGTGGCCGCGCTGCCCTACGCCCTCTTCGCAGGCGGCTGACGCAGCGGCCGGGGTCGCCTTCGGGCCCGCCAGGCCCTAGATGTGACGCGGGCGAGGGCAACCGCCGCGCCCTGAAAACAGGGAGCCTTGATTTGCCTTATCGGACCGGACTGCTCGTTATTGCCGCTGCCATGCTTGCGCCCTCTGCGCCGGCCGAAGCGCCCCAGCGGCTGGACCCCGTCGAAGTCTATGGCGACCGCCCAGAGCAGGCCCCCGGTTCCCGCGCCATCCTGGACGCGCAGCTCATCGCCGACACCGCCGCCGACCGCCCCGCCGAAATCCTCAACCAGGCCCCCGCCGTCAACATCCAGATGAATTCCGGCCAGGAGCATCTCATCTCCATCCGCTCGCCCGTTCTCACGGGCGGAGCCGGGCAGGGCAGCTTCCTCATCCTCGAGAACGGCGTCCCCATCCGCTCGCCCGCCTTCGGCAATGTCAATTCCCTGATCGAGCCCCATCATGAAGTGGCCGACGCCATCGAGATCGTCCGCGGCCCCGCCAGCGCCAAATACGGCTCCAACGCCGTCCACGGTCTCCTGAACTTCATCCTGCCCGATACATCCAGCGCCCAGAGCCTGCGCCTCAGCTACACCTCCCTCGAGCGCCTGCGCGGCGACGCCTCGGTCAATCTCGGCAGCGCCACGCGCCTTAACCTCTCCCTCATGGACGACGCGGGCTGGCGCGACGACACGCAGAGCCAGCAGCAGAAACTCTCCCTTGTCACGCAGGCAGACTTCGCCGGCTGGGACGCCTCCTTCTGGCTTGCCGCCTCCAGCCTCAACCAGGAAACCGCGAGCTTCATCCAGGGCCCGCGCGCCTATGAGGACGACGCCCTTCGCGAAACAAACCCCAACCCCGAAGCCTTCCGCGATGCCTGGTCGGCCCGCCTCGGCGGCCGTCTCTCGCGCGATGTCGGCCCTGGCACGCTCACCCTTCTGCCAAACCTGCACAGCCAGGCGATGATCTTCTCCCAGCATTTCCTCCCCTATGGCGGCGTGGAGAAAAACGGCCATACCGGCGGCGGCGTCCTCGCCCGCTATGAGTTCACCCCCACCGGCCCTGTCCGGTGGCGCCTCGGCGCCGACACAGACTTCGCCACCGGCTACCTGCGCGAGATCCAGCCCACCCCCAATCCCAGCCCCAATTTCCCGCAAGGCATCCATTACGACTACACTGTCGATACGCAGGTCTTCGCCCTCTGGGCAGAGGCCGATTGGCAGCTCACGGAAGGTGTCCGCCTCCTCGCCGGCCTGCGCGGGGAAACCCATGCCTATGACTATACCACCGACGCCCCCACCGGCATCAATGGGCGCTTCAATGTGCCTGAAAACCGCACCGATGATTTCACCTTCCTCACCCCCAAGCTCGGTCTCGTCTGGGACCAGCCCTGGGGCGCCCTCTATGCCAACTACGCCCGCGGCGCCCGCGCCCCGCAGGTCTCCGATCTCTACCGCCTTCAGAACCGTCAGGTCGCCGGAGAGATCGACACCGAAACCCTCGACAGTCTCGAAATCGGCGCCCGCGGATCGTCCTTCGGCGGGCAGCTGGACTTCGACATCGCCCTCTGGGGCATGGAAAAGGAAAACTTCTTCTTCCGCGATTCTGATGGCCTCAATGTCCCCGACGGCTCCACCCGCCATATCGGCATTGACGTTCAGGCAGGCTGGGCGTTCACAGACACCCTCTCGGCCAAAGGCAATGTCGCCTGGAGCGAGCAGACCTACACCTTCAACCGTCCCGTCGTCGCCGCCCGGGAACGCATCACCTCCGGAAACCTGATCGACACCGCGCCTCAATGGCTTGCCGACGCCCGCTTCGACTGGCAGGCGAGCGATGCCCTGCGTCTCTCGCTCACCGCCGAACATGTCGGGGAGTATTTCATGGACCCCGCCAACACGGCCCGCTATCCCGGCCACACCGTCCTTGGCGCCCGCGCGGGCTATACGCTTCCCGGCGGCCTTGAAACCTTCCTCATCATCCGTAACCTGACGGACGAGAAATATGCCGACCGCGCCGATCTCGGCTTCGGCAATGAACGCTATTTCCCCGGAGAGCCCGTGAACGCGGTCTTTGGGCTGACAAAAACATTCTGAGGAGGACGCAATGAAACTCTACCACAGCCCGATGGCGCCAAACCCCGACCGCGTCGTCTATTTCCTGCGCGCCAAAGGCAAGCTCGACGCTGTCGATCTGCAGGAAGTCTCGATCATGCAGCAGGACCACAAGAAGCCCGAATACCGCGACGTCTCGCCCTTCTCGCAGGTCCCTGCGCTGGTGCTGGACGATGGCACAAAGCTCACCGAGAGCCGCGCCATCTGCACTTATTTCGAAGGTATCTTTCCCGAGCCAAACCTGATGGGCGCAGACCCCAGGGAAAAAGCCCTCATCGAAATGTGGGACCGCCGCATCGAACTCATGTTCTTCATCCAGTTCGCCGGCTGGTTCCGCAATTCCCACCCGATGATGGCCCCCCTCGAAGTGCCCCAGAGCGCCGAAGCCGCCGCCAAGAGCGAGAAGGCCGCCCGGAAAATGGCCGAGCGCCTCAACGAGCATCTGGCCAGCAACGAATTTGTCGCCGCAGACCGCTTCTCCATCGCCGACATCACCCTCTTCATCACCTGTGGCTTCTGCCGCGTCATGAAATGGGCGCCCCACAAGGAACACGCCCATCTCGGTCGCTGGTACGACGCCATGGCCCAGCGCGGTTTTGCGGGCTGAGGCTCTCATCCCGAACACCCCTCATCTCCCCGGAACCGCGATCAAGGGTTTCCTCCCCGGCCTGATGCGCTATTCCTAGGGGTCAGGCAGCCGGGGGAGTTTTCATGCGGTTTCTGACAGTGGCAAGCGTCGCGGGTCTCTTCCTTCTCGGGGCCTGCGCCCAGAGGTCGGCCTGGAGTGTTCCGGTTCAGCCGGTGGATGCGGCCGCCCTCGCCAAGGTCGCCCCCGCCGGGCGCCTGCCGGGCACTGCCCGCCCGGATGCTTACCGTGTCAGCCTCGATCTTGACCCCCGCCAAACCCACTTCTCCGGCTATGTGGAGATAGATGTCGCCCTTCAGGCCGCCGCCAACGGTATCTGGCTTCACGGCGATGATCTCACCGTCTCCCGCGTCACGGCCACGGCCGGGGACGAAACCGTCGAGGCAAGCTGGGCCGAAATTCTCGACACCGGCGTCGTCTGGGTCGGCTTCCCCCGGCGCCTGGAAGCGCGCCGGGTTACCCTTGCTATCGATTACACCGCCGCGTTTGACACCGGCCTTGCCGGTCTCTTCCGCGTCGAATCGCAGGGCAAATGGTATGCCCTGGCCAAATCCGAAAGCATCCAGGCCCGTCGCTTCCTCCCCGGCTTTGACGAGCCGGGCTTCAAGGCCCCTTTCGAGATGGACTTCACCGTGCCCGAAGGCATGCACGCCATTGCCAACACGCCGGAAGTCTCCCGCGAGGCGGCGGGTGAGGGCTTCGAGACGATCCGCTTTTCGCCCACCCGTCCTCTGTCGACCTATCTTCTCTCCGCCGCCGTGGGGGATTTTGACAAGGTCGACCGCCCGGCCCTGCCGCCCAACGATGTGCGCCGCTTTGAAGTTCCGCTCACGGGATATGCCCGCGCGGGCAAAGGCGATGAGCTTGCCTTCGCGCTGGACCTGACGCCCGAAATGATGCGCGTCTTCGAGGAGATGCTGGGCCAGCCCTATCCTTATGAAAAGCTCGACATCATCGCGGCCCCGCAATGGCCCTCTGGTGCCACCGAGCTTGCCGCCGCCATCACCTACCGTGAAGGGCGCATCCTCGTCGGCCCCAATACCGGCCCGGCGCTCATCCGTAGCGTGAAGGAAATCCACGCCCATGAAATCGCGCACATGTGGTTTGGCAATCTGGTCACCCCGCCCTGGTGGGATGATCTCTGGCTGAAGGAGGCCTTCGCCGTCTGGAGCGAAACCGCCGTCCTTTCCATCATGGAGCCGGAGAACAATCACGAGCTTGCTGCCGTCGCCGATGGCATCCGCGCCATGTCGCTCGACAGCCTGAAAGGCGCCCGCGCCGTGGCCGAGCCCATCGACCGCAATGAGGATGTTCGCAACGCCTATGACGCGATCACCTATTCCAAGGGCCAGTCGGTCATCCGCATGATCGACACTTATTTTGGCCCGGAAGTCCTGCGTCCGGCGCTCGGCCGCTATATTGCCCGCTACGCTGATGGTGAGGCCGACAGTGCCCGCTTCTATGAAGCCATCGGCAAGGCCAGCGGCGAGCCTGCCATCGGCGAGGTCTTCCGGAGTTTTGTCACCCAGCCCGGTGTGCCCCTCGTCACGGCGCGGCCCGTCTGCGGCGCCGGCGCTGCCAAGATCGAGTTCAGCCAGTCGCGCTACCGCCCCATCGGATCAGAAATTTCGCCCGGAGCCCGTTGGTCCATCCCGGTCTGCGCCGCCTGGCAGGACGGGGCCAATGCCGGGGAGGTCTGCACGCTTCTGACTGGCCCTCAGCGCACCGTCGATGTGCGCGGCGCCATCTGCCCGGATGTTATCGTCCCCAATTCGGAAGGCTCGGGCTACTACCGGTTTGATCTGCCTGCAGAGAACTGGCGCGCCCTGACAGAGAATTTTGCCGCGCTGCCGGCGGCCGAAGCCCTCGTCTCGATCGACAGCGCCCAGGCCGGTTTCAATGCCGGCACGCTGGAGGGAGAGGCTTATCTCGGACTGCTCGAGGCGGGCCTTGTCCATCCCCATGGCACGGTCCTGATCGCTGCGCTGAACGCCTGGGACGCGCTGCTTGTCCAGCTCGGCGAAGGGGCAGAGCCTGCCCGGGCCCTCGCCGCGGCCGCGCTGGAGGGCAGGGCGTCGCCATCAGAAGCTGAGGCCGCCTTGCGTCTGCGCGGCTTCCGTGCCGGCTCGCTTGCCGAACCTGAAGCCCGCGCCGCCCTGATCGCCGAGGCCGATGCCTTCCTTGCCGGAACAGGCCCCCTTTCCAGCGACCTCTACACCTACGCCCTGCGCGCCGCGCTTGAAGATGGCGGCACGGAGATGTTCGACCGCGTGGTTGCGGCAACCTCCCGCATCGATGAGGCGGTCTTCCTTCAGGCCGCCGCCGACACGCTCGGCAGCGCTGCCTCCCCGCAGGACGCCGCCCGCGCGCTTGATCTCATCTATAGCGGCGGCATCAGCCAGCAGGTCACCCTCTCTCTGGCCACCAGCCTGATGAACAACCCCGCCCACCGCGACGCCACCTGGGCGCGCATCACCGGAGACTTCCCCGGCTTCACCGCCAGGGTCCCCTCGCAGATCCGCCGCGCCACCCCCCGCCTTGCCCGGGCCTTTTGCGACCCTGCAATCATCCCGGACCTGGAAGCCCTCTTCGCCGCAGGCAGCCGCGATCTGGCCGGGCATGAGCGCGCGCTCGCCGAGACGAAGGAATACCTCGCGCTCTGCGCTGCCCAGAAGGCCCATGCCCTGGAAGTGCTCGCGCCGGTTCTTGAGTGATCTGGCCGCCTTTGGCGCGCTTCAGGCGTTCTTGATCGTCAGCCCGCCATCGACCGGGATATGAACCCCGTTGAGGAAACTCGCCGCCGGCAACACCAGAGAGAGGGTCATGTTGGCAACCTCTTCCGGGATGCCGTACCGGCGAAGGGGTACGCGGCGCTTGGCGTATATTTCCTTGTGTTCATCGGAGATACCCGCCGTGATGCCGGTGATGATCGGCCCTGGGCAGATGCAGTTGACGGTGATGCCTTCCCGGCCCAGATCGACCGCCAGGCCGCGCGTAAGCCCGATCACGCCATGCTTTGCCGCCACATAGGGCGAATTGCCAGGCGTCGCACCCAGCCCTTCGGTGGACGCGATGTTCACAATCCGCCCCCAGCCATTCTTCCGCATATAGGGCAGGGCCGCCCGGATCGCCCGCTGGTGCGAGGTCAGCATCACATTGATGGACGGGCCCCAGCTGTCTTCATAGCTTTCCTCTCCCACCTGTCCGGGGATGGCAAATCCTGCATTGTTGACGAGGATATCCATCCCGCCAAAATGCGCCGCCGCCTCGTCCACCACCTGCTTGATCGCGGCGCCATCGCCCACGTCCAGCGCCCAGCCCTTTACATGCTCGATGCCGGCCGCCTTGATTTCATTGACGACCTTGTCGACGTTCTCCTGGCGAAGGTCGGTCACCGCGACATTGGCGCCTTCCCGCGCAAAGAGATGGGCGGTCGCCCGCCCCATCCCGCTGGCTGCGCCGGTGATCAGCGCTGTCTTGCCTTTGATGCTTCTGGACAGTTCCTGATAGGGGGGCTGTTCGCTCATGCCTGTTTCCTCCGTTTTTTGATTGTGCCTGAAAAGTTGAGAACCGGCCGGCCATCCTGCCCTGTCACCAGGCCGCGCACGAAGCTCAGCGAGCCGCCCTTGCGCAGCGTCTCCCCGCGCGCCTCCAGCCGCTCGCCCTCCAGCGCTCCGTCGAGAAATTCTGCTGTAAAAGCAACGGTAACACCGTAGCTGCCTTCCATGGCCTCATGGCCAATGGCAAACAGGGCAAAGTCGGCGAATGTCATCAGGCACCCGCCATGGGCCACGCCCCCGGCATTCATGTGCTTGCGCTCAACCCGGAAGGCAGCCACCGGCCCCTTGTCGTCGACGCGGAAGTAGAACGGCCCGGCGGTCTCATGCTCGAAGGGCTCTTCGGCCCAGGTGGTCCAGCCTGCAAATTCACCGTTCGCTGCAATCGAAGTCGACATGTGTCCCCGCTGTTTTTTGCCTGCGGCAACCATACCCCTACGGCCCCCTTCGACAAGCGTGCCGTTGGGGCATAAAGTGCCCCCTGAAGAGAAAACCGGGAGAAGACACCCATGGCCTTTGACGCCGAAACCCGCGCCGCCCTGATCGACCAGGTGCGCCGCTTCGTGACAGAAACCTGCGTGCCCGTAGAGGCCCAGGTCGGCGATGAAGACGCCGTGCCCCAGCCTGTCGTTGATGCCATGAAAGCGCTCGGCCTCTTCGGCATCGCCGTGCCGGAAGAATATGGCGGCCTCGACCTCGACATGGAAACCGAGTGCCTCGTGGCGATGGAGCTTGGTCAGACCTCGCCGGCCTTCCGCTCGGTGGCCGGCACCAATATCGGCATCGGCAGCCAGGCGCTTGTCCTCTTCGGCACCGAGGCGCAGAAGCAGAAATGGCTGCCCGGCGTGGCCTCCGGAGATCTCATCGCGAGCTTTGCCCTGACCGAGCCTGAAGCAGGCTCCGACGCCGCTGGTCTCAAGACCAGGGCCGTGCGTGACGGCGACCATTACATCCTCAACGGGACCAAACGCTACATCACCAATGCCAACAAGGCCGACCTCTTCACGGTCATGGCGCGCACCAACCAGGACGAGCCTGGCGCCAAGGGCGTGTCCGCCTTCATCGTGGAGCGCGACACGCCGGGTCTTTCTGTCGGCAAGCCGGAGAAGAAGATGGGCCAGCAGGGCGCCCATATCTGCGACGTGATCTTCGAGAACGCCCGTGTGCCCGCCGCCAACATGATCGCCGGGGAAGGCGAAGGTTTTAAAGTGGCCATGAGCGTGCTGGACAAAGGCCGCCTGCATATCTCCGCTGTGGCAACCGGCGTGTCCAAACGCCTGATCCGCGAGATGGTGAACTACGCGCTGGAGCGCAAACAGTTTGGCAAGCCGATCTTCGAGCACCAGATGCTGCAGGCCCTGATCGCCGACAGCCAGGCAGAAACCTATGCTGCCGAATGCATGATCATGGACGCCGCCCGCCGCCGAGACGCGGGCGAGGACATCACCATGCTTGCATCGTGCACGAAGCTTTTCGCCACCGAGGCCTGTGGCCGCGTCGCTGACCGTGCCGTGCAGATATTCGGCGGAGCCGGCTACGTTACCGATTACGGCATCGAGCGGTTCTATCGCGATGTCCGCATCTTCCGCCTCTATGAAGGCACCAGCCAGATTCAGCAGATCATCATCGCGCGGGAACTTGCCCGCGCCGCCAAGGCAGGAAAACTCTGATGTTTGAACATGACATGGCCGACCCCGGCGAACTGGGCCTGAATGCCGACCGCCTCGATGCGATCCCGGCCTTCTTCCAGAAGAACTATCTCGACAGCGGCAAGCTGCCCTGCATGGCCACGCTGATCTCGCGCGGCGGGGAAGTTGCTCATGAAAGCTATATCGGCGCGACCGAAATGGGCGGCAGCCGCCCGATCGGCCCGGAGACGATCTTCCGCATCTATTCGATGACGAAGCCTGTCACCACGCTCGCCATCATGATGCTGTTCGAGGAAGGCAGGCTGAGGCTGGAGCATCCCGTCAGCCGGTATATTCCTGAATACAAGGATGTGAAGGTCTGGGCTGGGGGCACCGCCGATGCGCCCAGGCTGAAAGATCCCGACCGCGAGATGACGATCCTTGATCTGATCACCCATACGTCCGGCCTGACGTATGGCTTTCTGATGCAGGACGAGACCGACGCGATCTACCGGCGCGAAAAGGTCGGCACTCCGAAGCAGACGTTGCAGGAAATGGCCCGCCAGATGGCGGGCCTGCCGCTGGCTTTCTCGCCCGGCACAGAATGGCGCTACAGCCACTCCATCGATGTGCTCGGCGCCATCGTCGAAATCATCACCGGCCAGGAGCTGGATGCGTTCTTCCGGGAGCGGATATTCGGGCCGCTGCAGATGAACGACACCGATTTCTGGGTTGCCGAAGACAAGATCGACCGGCTGATGGCCTGCTACCAAAAGGACGCCAGGACCGGCGAGACCACGCTGGCAGACCCCGGCGGGGCGGCCTCGCGCCTTTATGCCAGGCGGCCGGTTCAGCTCAATGGCGGCGGCGGCCTTGCCTCCACCGTGCGGGACTATCACCGCTTTGCCCTGATGCTGCTGCGCGGCGGCACGCTGGACGGGGCGCGCATCATCAGCCCCAAGACATGGGAGTTCATGCGCCAGAACCATCTGCCCGGCGGCCAGACCATGCGCGGCATGGGCCGCTCGGCCTTCACCGAGGTGATGTCCGAAGGCGTCGGCTTCGGCATCGGCGGGTCGGTCGTCACCGATATCGTGCAGACGCGCCAGCCTGGAAGCGACGGCACGTTCAGCTGGGGCGGCCTTGCCTCCACCTTCTTCTGGATCGACCCGGAGGAGGAACTCATCGCCGTTCAGGCAACCCAGCTCATGCCATCCTCCACCTACCCCATGCGCCTGCAGCTCCAGCAGCTCGTCTATGCGGCAATTGACTGGTGAGCGAGGACCCGAAAAATCCCGTTCGCGAGGCCATCCTGACGCTCACGGCGGCAAAAGGCGCTGGCAGGACCATCGCGCCGGAGGATGCTGCCAAAGCGATCAGCCCCGAACACTTCGTCCGGGTCCTGAAGGACGTACGCGGCGAAGCCGTCCGCCTTCACAAGGCAGGTCTCATCACGATCTACCGAAAGGGCAAACCGGTGGAGGACCCGGAGACGTTCAAGGGTGTGTACCGTCTGGGGCTGCCGGTTTAGGCGCACAGGAGGGGCCTGTTGTCTCCCTGCATCTGAGAGGATACGTGCCCAAACCGCCTGATCCGTTTCACGAGTTTGTTCTGGAACTGCTTGCAGGCGCCGGGCCCATCCTTATCCGGCGGATGTTTGGCGGGGCGGGTGTGTTCACGGGCGGGCTGATGTTCGCCTTGCTCGCCGACGACCAGATCTACCTGAAGGCCGATGAAAGTCTGCGCGCTGACCTTACGGCAGAAGGCTGCCTCCCCTTCCTGTATTTCCGGGCGGGTGACAGCAAGGGCGTCGATCTGGGGTATGTCGCGTTGCCGTCATCGGCGATGGACGATGCCGATGAAGCCGTTGCCTGGGCGCGGCGCGCCATCCGCGCGGCGCAAGCGGCTGACGCCAAGAAGCCGGCGAAGCAGCGCAGGTCAAGGCCTGGGTGATGTCAGGCGACAGCCGGGCGCAGGGCGGGTTCGTCCAGCGAAAAGGCGTAGTCGGATGATCCGTTCCGGCGCAGGTGCTGAAGCCGCTGATAGCCGTCTTCGAGGGTGAAGCGCTCGCCGCGCGCGGCCCACCACATGACAAGGCCGGGCCCCTCGCTGCGGTCAATTTCCTGGCTGAGGCGGCGCATGCCCGGCGGGTGGGTGCGGCCGTTATAGGTGAAGGATTTCAGGTCTTCCAGAGAGCGCCAGACCGCGATGGTCGACACATCCGGGGCGCGCCAGTCGTCGGGATAGGGAAAGGCGTCTGCATAGGACCGCCAGCTGCCATCGGGGCAGCGCAGACCGTGATTGTGGAAGTGGAGACCGTCAAAACTGTCTGCATCCGAAAAGATGCGCGGCAAAACGGACAGGAAGGTGCTCACGAACGGGTTATCGAGGCGGAACGCGCCCAACGGACGGGCGCAGTTGAAGTGTACCAGCCTGAAACCCATTGATCCTTGTCCCCTTAGGCGCATTTTGCGAACCGTAGGGGGACAAGGTTGAATAATCCCTAAGGTGAACTCAGAGAATATCGGGCAATCTGAGGTTACCTGCCTTTGAACACGGCCGGACGCTTCTGGAGGAAGGCGCCGACGCCTTCCTTGAAGTCGTCCGTGCGGCCGGCGGTGCGCTGGGCAACGCGCTCGCCGTGCAGGGCGGCGTCGAAGTCGGATTCGGTCGCGTCCCAGATCAGCTTGCGCGTCAGGGCGAGGGCGACCGTCGGACCCGCGGCGAGCTTGCCGGCAAAGTCGAGCGCGGTCGGGAGCAGCTCGGCATCTTCCACAACGCGGTTGACGAGGCCCCAGGCATGGGCCTGGTCGGCGGAGACCTTCTCGCCGAGAAGGGCCATTTCCATGGCGCGGACGCGGCCGATGGTGCGGGCGAGCAGCCAGGTGGAGCCGCCATCTGGCACAAGGCCGATGCGGCGGAAGGCCTGCAGGAAGTAGGCGCCTTTCGATGCGATCACGAGATCACCCATCAGGCCGAGCGCGCAGCCGACACCGGCCGCCGCGCCGTTGACGGCGGTGATGACCGGGTGGGGATGTTCGCGGATGGCGGTGACGAGGGGATTATAGAAGGCGTCGAGCGCCTTGCCCGCGTCCGGCCTGGAGCCGGGATAGGCGATCTCCGGGCCAGAGCCCATGCCGCCGAGGTTTGCGCCCGAGCAGAAGCCGCGGCCCTTGCCGGTGAAGATGGTGCAGCGGGCTTCACTGGCGGCTGTTTCAAAGGCGTGGAGCAGCTCGATGGCCGTGTCGACGCCGCAGGCGTTGAGCGTCTTGTCATCATTGAAGGCGATGATGGCGGTATCGCCGTTGCGCTCATAGGAAATCTTCTCGTACGTCGCCATTGGCGCCTCCCTGTGGGTTTTCTGGTCTGACCGGCATGGTTGTAGAGCCAAGCGGCGCAGGCGGGAACGCCTCACGCCGGGTAAGCAGATCGCGAGACCTATTGGGCAAACACTGAACAGGCGCTACAGTATTCACAAACCACAAGGGATTGGAGATACCAGCACATGGCCCTCGACGCTGCGCCAAAAACCGGCATGAACGGACTGCTCGCGAAACAGAAGGCGGCGCACCTGCGGGACGGGATACCGTCGGTCCAGAAGCGGATTGAATGGCTCGACAGGTCGATCGACCTCCTGGCCACGCATGGCGCCGCGCTCACCGATGCGATGGCAGCCGATTTCGGGCACCGCTCCAAAGACCAGTCGAACCTCACCGACATCGCCGGATCGATCAGCGCGCTCAAGCATGCCAGGTCGCATGTGGCCAAATGGATGAAACCGGAGAAGCGGAAGGTGGAGTTTCCCCTTGGGCTTCTCGGATCGAAGGCCGAGCTGCAGTTCCAGCCCAAGGGTGTGATCGGGGTGATCAGCCCGTGGAACTTCCCGGTGAACCTGACTTTCACCCCGCTGGCCGGTGTGTTTGCCGCCGGCAACCGCTGCATGATCAAGCCGTCCGAATTCACCGAGGCGACCTCGGAACTGATGAAGGAACTGATCGCGAAGTATTATAGCCCCGAAGAATGCGTCGTCGTTACCGGCGGGCCCGATGTCGGTGCGGAGTTTACCAAGCTTGCCTTCGATCACATCCTGTTTACGGGCGCGACGTCGGTGGCCAAGCATGTGATGCGGGCGGCGGCTGACAATCTGGTGCCGCTGACGCTGGAGCTTGGCGGGAAGAGCCCGGTGGTTCTGGGCCGGTCGGCTGACCTTCAGAAAGCGGCAAACCGGATCATGGCGGGCAAGACGCTGAACGCCGGCCAGATCTGTCTGGCCCCGGATTATGCCTTCGTGCCGAAAGAGAAGACGCAGGACTTCGTGGCGGCGGCGACCCGGGCAGTCGAGACGATGTATGCGTCTGGCCTGAAGGATAATGACGATTACACCTCGATCGTGAACCAGCGCCATTTTGACCGGATCAACGGCTATATCGAGGATGCGCGCGCCAAGGGCGGGCAGGTGATCGAGATCAATCCGAAGGGCGAGAATTTCTCCCAGCAGCCCCATCACAAGATCGCGCCGACGCTGATCATCGACCCGACCGATGACATGAGGGTGATGCAGGACGAAATCTTCGGGCCGATCCTGCCGATCAAATCCTATGGCGACACCAAGGATGCGCTGGCCTATATCAACGCGCATGAACGCCCGCTCGGCCTTTACTATTTCGGTGAGGACGAGAGCGAGAAGAGCTTTGTCCTGAACAACACCACATCCGGCGGCGTGACCGTGAACGATGTGATCTTCCATGCGGCCCAGGAAGACCTGCCCTTTGGCGGTGTTGGCCCGTCGGGCATGGGCTCCTATCACGGCCGCGACGGCTTTCTGGAGTTCAGCCACAAGAAGGCGATCTATACCCAGACCAGGAGCGAGCTGCTGGCGATGATGCGCCCGCCTTATGGCGACAAGTATCGCGCGCAGATCAAAGGCCGGATGAAGAAATAAGCCTGACCGGCTTGAGAATACGGACGCCGGCAGGCAGACCTGCCGGCGTTTTTTGTAGAAAACTCCCTTACCACTTCAACAGCTCTTGGCGACTGGTTCGACAAGTGCGGTCAGCGGCGGCCGCGTTTGAGGTCTTCGGTGATCTGGATGTCGGCTTCCTGGCCGTCGATGCGATGGCGGTAGACCTGGATGTTTTCCAGGACGCGCTGGATGTAATTGCGGGTTTCGGAGAAGGGTACAAACTCCACCCAGTCGACCGGGTCTATCTGGCCGGTGCGCGGGTCGCCATAGTCGCGGACCCACTGGCGGGGGCGAGAGGGGCCGGCATTGTAGGCGGCTGCCGTCATGATGTAGCTGCCGCCGAACTGCTTCAGCAGCGTGTCGAGATGCAGGCCGCCCAGGGTCATGTTGTAGGCGGGGTCGGAGGTCAGCCAGGACTGCTGGTAGGGCATCCCGCGCAGGCGGGCTTCGTTGCGCGCGGTCGATGGCATGAACTGCATCAGGCCGAGGGCGCCGACGGGGCTGCGGGCGTTGGGATTGAACTCGCTCTCCTGGCGCGTGATGGCCAGGATGAAGGCGCGCTCGACCTCGGGCTGGCGGGAGAGCGGGTGCATCAGGACCGGATAGGCCGCTTCCGGCGCCAGGACGCCCTTGAACAGGCCGGCCTTGCCCGCGCGCACGGCGGTGTCGGGCTGGTTCAGCTGATGGTTCAGCGCCGCCAGAAGCTCGAACTCGGCGGGGGTGGAGAGGATGTCATCAAGATGATGCGAGAAGGTGCGGTAGAGACCCATCTCGCCGGTCCCGCCGATGAGGCGCAGGGCACGGATCATCGGATTGGCCTCGAAGGCAGCCATTTCTTCCGGAGCCGGAACAATCGGCGGACCGAAATTGATGGTCTTGTCGCCGATCCGCTCGGCCGAGAGCTGGCCGTAATAGGTGTATTTGTGGGTGGCGGCAGAGGCATAGGCGGCGAGTGCCTGGTCTGACTGACCAAGCGCGTCGCGGGCGCGGCCGGTCCAGTACTGGCCGCGGGTGAGGCTGACCGGCGAGGAAACGCTATTGGTCATCGTCTCGAAATGTTTCAGGCCGCGCGTTGCGTCGCCATTGAGGCGCAGGGCGATCCAGCCGGAGATCCATTCTGCCTCGGCAAAGTCGCCCCCGGCGGTCATGCCGTGGGGCGAGGCGAGATTGTAGGCGCGGCTGTAATTGCGGGCCTTCAGATCGTTACGCACGGCGATGGCGCGCTCGTCCCAGAGGCGGCCGCGCCCGGCGGCGGGCACGTCCTTGCCATTGATCTGGGTGAGCAGCGGGGCGACAGCGTCGTCCATGTTCTTGGCGCGGCGCCAGCGGGCGCGCTCATAGAGGAGGCCGGGATGGTTCTGCAGGTTTGCAGGCACGGCCTGAATGGCGGCGTCGACATTGCGGGCGCGCTGGGAGAGGGCGATCCGGGCATCGACCAGCTTGCGAAAATCGGCGGTGAGCTGGGGCTTGAGCGCCTGGGCGTCCGAGCGCTGGCCGGTCCAGAGGAGGAAGTCGACGCGGGCGCGGTGGTCGTCCTGGCTGAGGGACTGGCCCCAGCTGGCCAGCACCGTGCGCTGCTCGCTGGAGCTGAGCGTGTTGCTGCGCCAGGCGTCGCGGATGACGGTTTCGGCCTTGGCGCTCTGGCCGGTCTGGCGCAGGGCGGCGGCGAGGGCGACCTTGCCGGCGCCGGTGATGGGGCCTGATTCCTCGAGCCATTTCACGCGAGCTTCGGCAGTCAGGTTGCTGTCGCCGATGATCTCCTCGGCGCGGCGGCGCATCCTGTCGGTCAGCGGCCAGGCAGACAGCGTGGTGAGGGCATAGTTGACCTCGTCGAAGGTCATGCCCGGCACGCCGTCGGAGGCGCGCTTCCAGAGGATGACATCGCGCAGCGCCGGATCGGTGGCGGCGTACTGGATGCGGGTGGCCTCGCTCCAGGCGCCGCGGTCGAGCGCGCTGAGGGCGGCTTTGAGCTGGGCGACGCTTGTCGGGCTTACGGGCTGGGCGGCCAGGACATTGGGAAGAGCGCCGGGGAGCGTCGGGGTAAGCGGGAGGGTTCCCGGGGCTGAGGTCTGGGCGGGGGCGGCGCCCGGCAGGACAACGCCGGGGGTCAGTGCGCGCAGGACGGGCGCGGGCGTGGTTTCTGATACCGCCACCGTTTCAGGGGCGGGCGCGGGCACGGGCGCCGGAGAATCGGCCCGCGGCTTGAGGCTGGGGGCTTCGGGCCGGGAGGCGGCCGACGTGCCTGTAAGAAGGAAGGAAATCGCCACAAAAACAGCGGAAATACGGATCATTGGACGGCTCACCCGAGTTTATTTCTGCGCCAAAGCGTGACAAGTCAGACGTCTGAGCCTAGCACGCAATCCCAACCAATCCCTGAACGGCAAGTTAAAATGTTTCACGGCTCAATCCCAGCCCTTGTAACACCCTTCAAGAATGGCAGCCTCGACAGGGCGGCGTTTGCCAATCTGGTCGAGCGCCAGATTGCGGCGGGATCAGCGGCGCTGGTGCCGGTGGGCACGACGGGGAAACCTCGACGCTGTCGACCGAGGAGCACAAGGCGGTTGTCTCGCTTTGTGTAGAGGTTGCTGCAGGGCGCGTGCCGGTGATTGCCGGGGCGGGATCGAACGCGACCGATGAGGCGATCGATCTGGTGGCCCATGCCAAGGCGGCGGGCGCGGACGCGGCGCTGGTCGTTTGCCCCTATTACAACAAGCCCAACCAGGACGGGCTCTACGCTCACTTTCGTGCGATCAATGACGCGGTCGCCCTGCCCGTGCTGCTCTACAATGTGCCGGGGCGCACGATTGTCGACCTGATGCCGCAGACAGTGGCGGCGCTGGCGAAGTTGCCGAACGTCATCGGCATCAAGGATGCGAGCGACGAGATGGAGCGCGTGGCCCTGCATGCGCATCTCATCGGGGCGGAGGAGCAGTTCGTGCAGCTTTCGGGCGAGGATTCCAGCGCGCTGGCGCACCGCGCGATGGGCGGGGCAGGATGCATCTCGGTGACGGCCAATGTTATGCCCGAAGCCTGCGCGGCGATGCATGCTGCCTTCGAGGACGGGGACCTGGACACGGCGCGGGCGATCAACCAGCGGCTCGTGCTGCTCCACCGGGCGATGTTCTGCTCGCCCTCGCCGGGGCCGGCGAAATATGCGCTCTCCCGGATGGGGCTTTGCCAGCCGGATGTGCGCCTGCCGCTGACCAGGCCGGACGCCGCCGCGATGGCGATGATCGAAGAGGCCATGGCGCTGGCCGGTCTCAATACCTAGATAGCCCTGATGGCAGTCAAGAAGAACGAACAGATCAAGGGACGCACCGACGGGCTGGTGGCGGAAAACCGCCGCTCCCGGCGAGAGTATTCCGTGGAGGATACGCTGGAGGCCGGCATCATGCTGGTCGGCTCTGAGGTCAAATCCCTGCGCGAGGGGCGGGCGAACATCGCCGAGTCCTATGCGTCAGTGGAACAGGGCGAGCTGTGGCTGATCAATGCCGAGATCCAGACCTATGGCGGGGCCAACCGCTTCAACCATGAGCCGCGCCGGAAGCGGAAGCTCCTGGTATCGAGGCGGGAGCTGTCGAAGCTCTCCCAGGAAGTGGAGCGGGCGGGGCGCACGATCGTGCCGCTGAAGCTCTACTTCAACGACAAGGGCCGGGCGAAACTGCTGATCGGCGTGGCCACGGGCCGCAAGGCGCATGACAAGCGCGAGCATGAGGCCAAGCGTGACTGGGCGCGCGACAAGGCGCGGATCCTGAAGGCGGGTTAGGGTTCGCCCTTCGGGCAAACCTCACCTCCCAAGTCGTTTGAGCGCGGGCCCCTCCTCTCCTGCCGCGCGGGAGCGGGGTTAAGGCGCAGGCTCACAAAGTCAGGTCAAAGACCATCTTCATGGCCCCTTCGGTGCGTTTGTCGAAGATGTCATAGGCGCGGGCGCCCTCTGAGAGGGGCAGTGTGTGGGTTATGTATTTCTCCGGCTTGATGCGGCCGGACTGGACCAGCGGGATCAGTTCGGGCCATTCCTGGGGGACTGAACATGTCCCGATACGGAAGGTGAGGCCCATGCCGAAGGCCCTGGCCATGGGGAAATCGAAGCTGCGATCCTGATTGACGCCGATGACCGAGACCGTGCCTCGCCGGCCAGCAAGGCCGAGACTGGCCTTGATCGTGGCGCCGTGGCCGACCGCTTCGATGACGGCGTCACACATGCGGCTCTTTGTGGCCTCTTCGATGAGGGCGCGGGCGTTTGCCGGGTCTGGCGTTTCAAGGCCGATGGCGCGGCCAGCGGCGCGGCGTTCTTCCACAAGGTCTATGCCGAAGACGCGGGAGGCGCCCATGATGAAGGCGGCCTCTGCTGCCAGAAGACCGATCGGGCCGAGGCCGACGACGGCAACAGTGGCGCCAGGTTGGATGTCGCCATTGCGCGCGCCGAACCAGGCGGTGGCGAGGGCGTCGGTCATCATCAGGGCCTGATCGAGGCTGATGCCGTCCGGGATTTTCTGGGCGTTGAAGTCGGCGGCGGGGACACGGACGGCTTCCGCCTGGCAGCCCTGCAGCTTTGAGGAGAGGCCATAGCAGCCCGCCGCATTGAATTCGCACTTGTTGACAACCCCGGCGAGGCAGGCGCGGCACTGGCCGCAGCCCACCGCCGCCGAGATCATCACCTTGTCGCCGACTTTCAGCTGGCGTACTCCGCGGCCCACCTCGACCACTTCGCCGACAGCCTCGTGCCCGACGCAATAGCCGGTGTCTTCTGAGAAGGTTTCGCCGTGATAGATGTGCAGGTCGCTGCCGCAGATGGCGCATTTGTCGACCTTGATGATCGCGTCGCGGTCATCGTGCAATTCTGGATCTTGCATGGACTCGTAGGCGATGTCGCGCGGGCCGCGATAGATGAGGGCTTTCATGGTGCCGGTTGCTCCGTTTTCGGAAGGATGGTGACGTGTGCTGTTCAGCTGATCCAGCGCAGGGCGCGTTCGAGAAGGCCGATGGTACTGGCGTGGAGGCGGTCTCCGGTTTCCTTCGGCGCCTTGCCGGCGCAGGCGCGGGCGTAGGTGCCCTCCAGGATGATGCCGAGCTTGTAACAGGCGAGCACGCTGTACCAGTGGAGGCCGGAGAGGTCGCGGGTAGTTTGGGCGGCATAGTGGGCGACAAGCTCGTCCGCCGTCGGAAAGCCTTCCCAGGGCGTGACCGAGACGGTGCCGGTGTTGCCTTCGGGCCAGGTGGCGAGGAGCCATCCCAGATCGAGCAGCGGGTCTCCGATGGTGGTGAGTTCCCAGTCGACAATGGCGGCAAGCCGGGGCGCATCGAAGCGGAACATGACATTGGCGAGGTGATAATCGCCATGGATGATGCCGGCCTGGAAGCTGCGGGGTCGGTTAGCATCGAGCCAGTCGCCGACGCGGGTGATGCCGGGGATGTCCTTGCGGCCATCCCATTCAGGGATTTCGGCATAGCTTTCGAGCTGGGCCTTCCAGCGGCCGACCTGCCGCTCGAGATAGTTCTCGACCTTACCGAGGCCTGTGAGGCCCAGAGCGAGATAATCCTGCGCGCCGAGAGCGGCGATGCCATCGACGAGGGAGAGGCCCATCTGGTGGCGCATCTCCGGCGATGAGGCGAAGGGCTCCGGCAGGCCGGTGGTGGCGTTGTAGCCGTCGATAGGCTCCATCAGATAGAAGGCCGCGCCGAGGACGGTTTCATCCGGGCATGCCGCGATGAGGCCGGGATGGGGCACATTTGTGCCCTTCAGGGCGGTGAGCATGCGGGCCTCGCGGCGCATGGTTTCGTTGGAGTTTGCCCGCAGCACCTGCGGCGGGCGGCGCAGCACATAGGCGCGGCCCGAGCGGGTGAACTTCAGGAGGATGTTCTGCGTGCCGCCGGCAAGGAGGGCGGCCTGCGTGATCGGCCCGTCGCCGAGCGCCTGCGTATCCATCCAGGCGGCAAGTGTGCCGAGATCAACGCCTGTGCTCATGCCGGTTCCCCCGAATTTGGTATCCGGGCGCAACATGGACCGAGGCAGGCAGGCTAGCCAAGGGCTTCCTTTGCGGAAGCGAACACAGCTTCGAACATCTCCGGCGTCAGGCGGCCGGTGTTCGTGTTGTAGCGGGAGCAGTGATAGGAGGAGAGAAGCGTGACGGATCTGCCGTTTGCTGCGACCTCATATTTTGTTCCGTGGCCGAACGGATATCGGGCGACCTTGAGGCCGAGGGCGCGCAGGGTGGAATCGTGGCTGATCTTTCCGAGGCAGAGGATCACTTTCAGTTTCGGCAGGGCGGCGAGGCGCGCTTCGAGGAAGGGGCGGCACTGGTTGATCTCGGCGCCGACGGGCTTGTTTCCCGGGGGCACGCAGCGCACGGCATTTGTAATCATGGCGTTCTGCAGGACGAGCCCGTCATTCGGGTCGCCGGTGAATTTTCCTTTGCTGAAACCGAACTTGTCAAGCGTGGCGTAGAGCAGGTCTCCGGCCCAATCGCCCGTGAACGGACGGCCTGTACGGTTGGCGCCTGTCACGCCTGGCGCAAGTCCGACGATGACGAGCTCAGCCCGGTCGGTGCCGAAGCTGGGGACGGCGCCGTTAAACCAGCTGGGCTCCTTGGCGCGCACGGCTTCGCGGTAGCCTACGAGGCGGGGGCAGAGGGGGCAGTCACGAGGGGCTTCAGGAGCCGCGGCGGGTTTAGTACCCATCCGCATTCCCGTCCTTGCGCATTTCGGTGGCGGCGATCCAGGCGCCGCTTTCAAAATCGCGCATGATGGCCTGGTAGCCGCCATAGTTGGCTTCGCAGCAGGCGACTTCGTAGCCGCGGGCTTCGAGCTCTGCAGCGACGGAGGCGAGGCCGCGTTCCAGCATAACCTTGCCAGTGCCGGTGTTGCAGTCGTCGCCGAGGGCGTTGGTGGGTTCGCAGCCGCCATCATGTTCCCAGCGGGCCGCGTCGCCCGCTTCCTGCAGGCCCATGCCGAAATCGATCAGGTTGGTGATGATCTGGACATGGCCCTGGGGCTGGGTGGCGCCGCCCATGAGGCCGAAGCTGAGCCAGGGCTCATAGGGACAGGCCATCTCGGCAGGGACCGCGCGGACCTGGCAGCCGGGGAGATCCTTCCGGAAAGCGAAGGCCGGGATGATCGTGTGGAAAGGCCGTTTGCCAGGGCCGAAAACGTTTGGGTGCGCCGGATCCAGGCTGAACAGTTCGCCCCGGTCCTGGAACATGAAGCCCATGTCATCTGGCACGAGGCCCGAGCCCATGCCGCGATAGTTGGACTGGATGAGGGAGACCATCATGCCGTCCTTGTCGGCGACGGTGAGGTAGGTGGTGTCGCCGTCGCGCAGGGCAGCGTCGGTGACCTCCGTGCCCGGAGCAACTTCCAGCATGGCGCGCGAGGGGTCGATGCGTTCGGCGCGTTTGGCGTTGTAGCCGGGGGCAACGAAGATTGACGGGTCGATTCCCGAGAAAGCGGGATCGGCATAGCCGAGCGCGCGGTCTGCGAAGGCGAGGCGTTTGGCCTCGACCATTGCGGTGACGGCATCGGGTGAGCCGAAGCCCATGGATTTGAGGTCGAAGCGCTCGAGCATTTCCAGCATCTGGAGGGCGGCGACGCCCTGCGTGTTGGGGCCAAGCTCGCAGAGTTTCACTTCGCTGCGATATTCGACGCAGATCGGCTCTATCCATTCGCCCCTGTGGGCGCGGAAATCATCAAAGTCGAGCTTGCTGCCGGCCCGGCCAAGATAATTGGCCATTTGTCTGGCCATGACGCCGGAATAGAATTCGCTACGGCCTCTCAGGCCGATGGTTTCGAGCGTGTCGGCCAGGTCGGGGTTCCTGAACAGGGATCCGGCGACCGGGGCGGGGCTGAAATAGGTTTTCTTCGCGTTCTGGTATTCTTCAAGTTCGCCGCGCTCATAGGCAGGCTCGAAGCGCAGAGGGCCGCGCGACCAGTACCAGGCGATCATCTCCGGGATGGGGGCGCCCTCGCGCGCGTATTTCACCGTAGGCGCGAGATTGTCCGCCATCGGACGCTTGCCGAATTTTTCATGCAGGGCAAACCAGCCATCGACAGTGCCGGGGACAGTCACGGTGATGCTGCCGAAGGAGGGCAGGGATTTGCCGTCCCGGAACTGGTCGGCCTTGGCCTGCGCATCGGCGAGGGTTGCCTCCATCGCCGTGCGGCCCGAGCCGTTATAGCCGTAGAGCTTCTCTGTTTCCGGGTCCCAGACGATCGCGAAGAGGTCTCCGCCGATGCCGTTGCCGGTCGGCTCGACAAGGCCGAGCATGGCATTGGCGGCGATGGCGGCGTCAACGGCCGAGCCGCCGGCTTTGAGCACATCAAGGGCGGTCTGGGTGGCCAGCGGGTGGGCGGTGGCGGCCGCGCCATTGGGGGCGACGACGGCTGAGCGGGTGGCGATGGGGCGGCCGCTTTCCGGGCGCTGGCCGGTCATGGGAAAGGCGTCATTCCTGAGCGCGGGCGCGGTTTGGGTGGCGGCGTCCAGCGCTTCGGGGGCGGGCGCAGGCGTCTGGGCGCAGGCAGCCAGGGCAAGGGCGCAGACCCCGCCGATGATAAGGGCATAGTTCATTCGAATCCTCCTGCGCCCCGGCGGGCGCCTTTCGGGAAGTAGTGCGTGGCGAGGCGCACGGCGAGTTCTTCGCCGGTGCGCGCAAAACGGGCCTCTGCTTCAACCGCGCGGCCGTCGCAGACGCGGAAGGCGTCGCTGGTTTCGCTGTAGCCTGCATTGAAGGCGGCAACGAGGGAAGAGCGGACGCTGCCGGCCTCGGGCGCTTCATAGGCCAGAAGATCGGCCATGTAGCGGCGCCAGTATTGGTCGTCATTGCCGTTGCAGAGCACGCGGACGGCATGGGCGCCGCCAAGGATGCCGGCAAGATCGGCTGCGTCGCGGAAATAGTCAGGCCCGCGCACGGGCAGGTTTCCCTGCGGCAGGGCGGGCATCATGCTTGTGCTGGCGCCAAGGGCCAAGCTAAGCAGGAGGGCATGAAAACACTTCTTCTTCATGCGCGGACATTCGCGCGCATCGCGCCCCGGCTCAAGGGGCTGAACGCGGCTCTGAACATCGTGACGGTGGATGACGCCCAGCGCTTCCATGACGCCTGGACGTCCAGGGCGCTGGACGGGCCGCCGCAGGTGGACCTCGCCTTTGGCAATATCGATGCGTTTTACTCCCCGTCCGTGCGCGAGTTCATGACCGCGATCCTGAAAAGCCCGGATTTTGACTGGTTCCAGTCAGCCGCCGCAGGCATCGAAAACCCGGCACTGGTGGCGATCGGGCAGAAATCGAAGCGCTACACGACCAACCATACCCAGGCCGAATCGATGGCCGAATGGGCGATCTGGCAGGCGATGGACTTTTTCCGCGCCGGGCCGGGGCACCGGGCCAATCAGGCTATCGGGAAATGGGAGCGTATTCGCGTGCGGGAAATGCAGGGCTCCGGCTGGCTGATCGTGGGCTATGGCTCGATCGGGCAGGCGGTCGGCAAGCGGGTGAGCGCGCTGGGCGGGACGGTGACGGGGGTGCGTCGCACGCCGGGACCTGCCGAGGGCGCCGCGCGCATTGTCCCGCCCGATGCGCTGATGGCGCAGCTGCCGGGCGCGGATGTGGTGCTGCTCTGCCCGCCCCATACGCCAGAGACCGAAGGGATGGCCAACGCCGCCTTCTTTGCGGCGATGAATGAAAGCGCCCTGTTCCTGAACCTCGGGCGCGGCGCGCTGGTGAATGAAGACGCGCTGATGGCGGCGCTGGACGCGGGGCGGCCTGCCTTTGCGGCGCTGGATGTGACCCGGACCGAGCCCCTGCCCGCCGAAAGCCCGCTCTGGAAACATCACAAGCTCGTGATCACGCCGCATGACAGCTCCGATACGCCGGGCACCATCACGCGGGGGGACGAGACTTTCCTTGCCAATCTGCGACACTATCTGGACAATGAACCCATGAAGCATCTTGTTGACCGGGCGGCCTTTGCTGCCGGGTGATCCGGACACAGAGGAGTTACCGATATGCGACAGTTCAAGCTCGTTTCCGCCGCCGCCCTTGCGGCAGGCCTCGCCCTGGCCGCCTGCGCCACGCCGGCTGAAAATTCCGGCGCCGGGGGCGATGGCAGTTTCACCGTGACCGGCTCTGACCGGGTAAAGCTGGTGGCAACGCCGCTGGAGACGTTTGACGCGCCCTGGGCGATGACGTTCCTGCCAGATGGCCGCGCGCTGGTGAGCGAAAAGGCCGGCGCGCTGTGGCTCGTCAGCGCGGAGGGCAAGAAGCTCGGCGAGATCAGCGGCGCGCCGGATGTGGAGCCCCGGGGACAGGGCGGGCTGGGCGACATCATCCTGCATCCTGACTTTGCAGAAACCGGGCAAGTCTATCTTTCCTATTCGGCGCGGGAGGCAGGAAGCATCGAGCAGTCGAATGCGGTGGTCGAGCTGGCAAAGATCGCCCTGACGGAGACCGGCGGCACGCTCAGTGAGCGGACGGTTATCTGGCAGCAGACGCCGAGGCATACCGGCAACGGCCATTATGGCCACCGGATGGCGATCTCGCCGGACCGGCACCTGTTCATTACTTCCGGCGACCGGCAGCTGTTCACCCCGGCCCAGGACATGACCAGCAATATGGGTAAGGTCGTGCGGCTGAACCTCGATGGCAGCGTGCCGGCGGATAATCCGTTTGTCGATCAGGGCGGCGTTGCTGCGCAAGTATGGACGCTTGGCCATCGCAATCCGCTGGGTATCGACTTTGACAATTCCGGCCGTCTCTGGGTGCAGGAGATGGGTCCGCGGCATGGGGACGAGCTGAACCTGATCGTCCGGGGAGAGAATTACGGCTATCCTGAGGTTTCCAATGGCGACCATTATGACGGGCGCAAGATTCCCGATCATGACACACGGCCTGAATTTGCCGCGCCGGCCGTCTACTGGGTGCCGGCGATCAGCCCGGCGGGCCTTGAAATCTATTATGGCGGCATGTTTCCGGACTGGAATGGCAATGCCTTCATTGGCGGGCTGTCGTCCCGGGCCCTGATCCGGGTCGAGATCGGCGAGGATGGCGCCGGCGCGGAGGAAGGCGGGCGCTACAGCTGGAACAAGCGTATCCGCGAGGTTGAAGAAGGTCCGGACGGAGCAATCTATGTGCTGGAAGACAAGGAAGGCGGGCGGCTGATCCGCCTGACGCCTGCCCAGGAATAATCCGGCAGTTGCCATTGCGCGCAACTTTACGCAGACATGGGCGGACCAGACCAAAGGCCCGCCCATGATCCGCACCTTCGCCAATGACGCAAACCGTTTTGTGTTCACCGGCGATACGCTGGAGCAGCTCGACGCTGCAGTCTGGGTCGACATCCTCCGCCCGAGCAAGGACGAGGACACAGCGGTCGAGCGGGCGCTGGGCATCGATGTGCCCACGTTGGAGGAAATGAGCGAGATCGAGGTTTCCAGCCGTCTCTATACGGAAGAGGGGGCAACTTTCATGACAGCGATGATGCTCTCCCGCACAGATGGCGACAATGTGATGCTGTCCCCCATCACCTTCATCCTGAAGGGGGATCAGCTGATCACCGTGCGCTATACCGAGCCGCGCTCGATTGATGCCTTCATTGCCAAATGCCAGAAGAGCGCGGCCTGCACTGCCGACGGCGTGGTCAGCGGACTGCTGGACGGCTTGATAGAGCGGATCGGGGATGTACTGGAGCGGACGGGACATGAGCTTGACGCGCTGTCGGACAACATCTTTGCGATCAGGGCCCCGGAAGACGCAGCCGCGCCGGCTGTTGCGGCGGCCAAGCCTGCGCGTCGGGGCCCCCGGAATTACCAGTCCGTGCTCGAACAGATCGGCCGCAAGGGCGACTTGCTCTCCAAGGTGCGCGAAAGCCTGATTTCCTTCCAGCGGCTTCTGGCGTTTGCGACGGAAATCGCCACGACCCGCAAGCCGGGCAAGGAATATGAAGGGCGTATCCGTACCCTGTCACGCGATGTGCAATCCTTGAGCGACCATACCGGCTTCCTGACGCAGAAGATCACTTTCCTGCTGGATGCCACGCTCGGCATGATCAATATCGCGCAGACCGGCATCATCAAGATTTTCTCGGTGGCAGCGGTGGTGTTCCTGCCGCCGACGCTGATTGCATCCATCTATGGGATGAATTTCGAGGTCATGCCGGAGCTTTCCTGGCCCTACGGATATCCGATGGCGGTTTGCCTGATGGTCCTGTCGGCGATCGTGCCCTACCAGTTTTTCAAATGGCGGGGCTGGCTTTAGGGCCAACCGGCAGGCCTGGCGGGCGTCTAGTCTTCAAGGAACTTCCTGAGCGGCGCAAGGGATTGAGCGGGGTCTTCCTCCATCGGCACATGGCCAAGGTCAGGGAAGGCGACGAGCCGGGCCTCAGGCAGGAGGTTTGTATAGTCGGCAGAGTTGCTGAAAGGGATCAGCCGGTCTTTCTTTCCCCACAGCAGAAGGACAGGCGCCTTGATCAGCGGCAGGCGGGCTGCAGGGTCCGTCAGGACCGTCTGTTCCATCCGCTTGAGCAGGGCGCCGCGCCCGCCCGGGGCCAGCATGAGGTCATGATAGCGCTTCACGGTGGTTTCGTTCAGCTTTCCTGGATCGCCATAGCTGGCCGCAAGGTTTGGCCGGATGGCGGACCTGGGCAGGGTGAACCGCATTGCCTTCATCACGGCAGGCACATCGGCCGCTTCGCCATAGGCAAAGCCCGGGCTCGCAAATCCGTCCGGGGAGATCAGCACCAGCTTTTCGACCCGGTCGGGATGATCTGCGGCCATGTTCCAGGCGATCCGTCCACCGATGGAATTTCCGGCGAGCGTTGCCTTGCCGATTTCCAGCTGGTCCATCAGGGAGAGGATCAATTCGATCGAGCGGGCATCTGTATAATCGCCTTCCGGATCGGGCGGCGAAAGCCCCGAGCCCGGCAGGTCGAGCCGCACGACGCGGTAGTCAGCCTTCAGCGCATCCGCCCAGGGTTCAAATGTATGCAGGCTGGAGCCAAAACCATGCAGCAGGAGGATGGCAGGGGCATCGCGAGGGCCATCGTCGCGCACATGCAGGCGCGTGCCCGCGACGATGCGCATGTCGCTTGCCTGGCGGAGATAAAGCTCCTCAAGCTCAGAGCGCGGCTTGTCGGGTGTATAAAGCCAGCAACCGCCAAGCAGCACGGCCGCCAGAACAGTTCCCAACAGGATCGCGCTGAGCTTCAAGATCACCTCGCCGCCTGAACCCGGCAGACATTTCAGGGTCTGCGAACGGTTCAGGCGGGAGTGTATCAGGCTTTCACGCCAACCAGAAGCGCCGCCGAACGGGCAATGGCAGCTTCAGCGTCGCGCATGATGTCGGCGACGATGTCCGCAACCGGTTTGACTTCCTTCACGCCGCCGGCCGACTGGCCCATGGCGAAGCAGGACTTGTCCATCGAGAGTCTGGCTTCGTCCGTGATCCCACCAATGCCGCCGATGACGCCGGTCTGGGTCGAATGGATCGCCTGGAAGGGGAAGGGCTTGATGTCTTCCGGGCGGCTTTCCCAGTCATTTATATAATCATTGGTGCGGCAGCGCATCGGCTTGCCGGAATAGCAGCGGGTGCGGGTCGTGTCGGTGTCACCGGCGGTGACAACGGCGTTCTTGTACATGTTCGCAGCGTGGGCTTCGGCAGAAGCGATGAAGCGCGTGCCCATCCAGACGCCCTGGGCGCCGAGAGCGAGGGAGGCGGCCAGGCCGCGGCCATCATAGATGCCGCCAGCGGCGATGACCGGGATATTCACCGCTTCGACCGCCTGGGCGACGAGCGGCATGGTGCCGACGAGGCCGGTATGGCCGCCGCCCTCGCCGCCCTGGAGAATCACGGCGTCGCAGCCAGCCTGCTCTGCCTTGATGGCGTGCTTGACCGCGCCGCCGACGACCATGACTTTGAGGCCTGCTTTTTTCAGCCGGTCCATGATCGGCATCGGTACGCCGAGGCCGGCGATGAAGCTGTCAGCGCCGCCATTGATGATGACATCGACGGACTCTTCAAGGCTTTCGGGGCTTGCGGCCAAGAGGTCGACGCCGAAGGGTTTGTCGGTCAGCTGGCGCACCTTTTTCATCTGCTCGGCGATGAACTGGGGAGAGGTGCCGGCCATGCCGAGGACGCCGTAGCCGCCGGCATTGCACATGGCGGCACAGACTTCCGCGTAGGAAACCCCGCCCATACCGGCGAGCATGATCGGGTGCTGCGTTTTCAGCAGGTCAGTCAGGCGTGTCTTGATGGCCATCTCTAAGTCCCTTTGTTTCAAAGCGGTTGGTTGGCCGAAGGGCTAAACCGGCGCCCCAGCGTCAACGCAATAGGGCAAGGCGAGACCCATTGTGGCCTTTTTTGCCGCCACTTTGCCGCAATCTGGCCGCGATCCCCAGCCAGAGAATTGGAAGTTGACTGGTGCGAAGCTGGCCAACGGGTGTCATCAGACAAAAAATTTAAGAGGGGAAGCTCTTATGAAGAAACTTATCGCAAGCGCTGCAGCAGCCGCTTTTGTTGCTGGTTTTGCCTTTGCAGGTGAGCCGCCGGCCGAAGCTGAAGTCGCCGCAGAGGCCGCTGAAGTTGTCGAGGAAGTCGCTGAAGAAGCCGCAGAGGAAGCTGAAGCAGCTGCCGACGTGGCTGAAGAAGCCGCTGAAGTTGCTGAAGAAGCTGCCGAGGAAGCCGCTGAAGAAGCCGCTGATGAGGCTGCTGAATAAGCAGGCAGTAATACGCTCTATCGCCCCTTCCCAAAGCGGGTGGGGGCTTTTCTGTAACCAGCCCGCGAAAGGCGTTCCTTATCTGAAGAATGAACTTTCAGTAACGGGACAATGGTGCTAAAGCACCGGCCGTTCGCAAGAACACAACAGGGGTACTACCAACATGAAAAATCTGTTCCTGATCGGCGCTGCTGCGCTCGTTCTGGCCGCTTGCGGCGCAACCGAAGAAGCTGCTCCGGCAGCTGAACCGGCGACCGTCGAAGAAGCAGCTGCTGAAGCCGGTGAAGCCACCGAAGAAGCAGTTGTCGAAGCTGTCGAAGCCACTGAAGAAGCCACTGCAGAAGCTGCAGCTGCTGTCGAAGGCGCTGTCGAGGAAGCTGTTGAAGCGACCGAAGAAGCCACTGAAGAAGCAACTGAAGAAGTTGCTCCGGAGTAATTTTCCGGGCCGGGTAACCGGCTAAAAGACAAGGCCGCTTCCCTATGGGAGGCGGCCTTTTTCTTTTGTGGTTCATTCCCTCACGGACACTTTGTGGCGCGAAAAGGAATGACCCATTCCGCGCCGCCGGCGCGAATCAGAACTTGGCGTAGCCACCGTCGATGACGAGCGTGTCGCCTGAATGGTATTTCGAGGCGTCCGAGGCAAGGTAAACGGCCATGCCGCCGAAGTCTGCCGGCTCGCCCCAGCGGCGAATCGGGACGCGGGAAATGACTTTGGAGGTAAAGACTTCCTGGCCCTGGGCGCCTTCGGTCATGTCGGTCGCGATCCAGCCGGGGAGGATGGAGTTGGCACGGATTCCGTAGCGGCCGTACTCGACGGCGCAGGCGTTCATCATGGCGATGAGGCCGCCTTTGGTGTGGGCGTAGGCCTGGTTGCGGCCGGCCCCTTCGATGCCGGCCAGGGAAGCGGTGCCCACGAGGCTGCCGCCAAGGTCACCCTTCTTGGCGCGGGCGACCATGGACTTGGCCGCTTCGCGCAAGGTGAAGAACGCGCCGACGGAATTGATGCGGGCGTTATACTCCCAGGTTTCCAGCGTCATTGTTTCGAAGGAGGCAGCGCCGCGGCCGACACCGGCGTTCGCGATACAGCAATCGATGCGGCCGAACTCTTCCTCGGCTTCTTTCATTGCGTTGATAACCTGTGATTCTTCGCCGACATCGACGGCCCAGGCCTTGACCTTTCCGGTGCCGAGACCGGAGGCCGATTTGACGGCGGCATCATTGTCAGCCGTCTTGCGGCCCCAGATCACGACGTCGGCGTTCGAGGCGGCGAGGGCCTCCACCATGCCGAGGCCGATGCCCTTGTTGCCGCCGGTGACGACGCACACCTTGCCGCTCAAATCGAAGGGTTTGTAGACCATGAACCTGATTCCTCCCGGATAATCTCTTGATTGAGTAAAGCGTACTGACAGACCTGACGCAGGGGCGGGTCAAGGAAATAAATGGGGGATAAGGGCTGCAAAAAACGCCAAGGATGCCTGCAAGCGATGGCTCAAAAACGCCAACGGGGTTGCCGCGCGCTGGCGTTTTTCAGGCCGCGGAGACCATCGCGCGGGCTGCCTCTATGATCCGGCGGGTCTCTTCCCAGAGGGGGATGGCGGCAAGGCGCTCCGGCGAGACCCATTCGGCATGGGCCGCATCGTCGCCCGCCACCGGATCGCCCGCGACCCAGACGGCGGCAAAATCAAACAGCAGGTAATGGCGCGCGACCTCGCCCGAGCGGCGAGAGGTGAAGATGGCGTCAACGACATCGGCAAGGCCGACCAGACGGGCAGTGATGCCGGTTTCCTCCCTCAGCTCGCGCAGGGCGGCGGCCTCTGTGCGCTCGCCAAATTCGATCCGCCCGCCGGGGATTGACCAGTCACCGGCCAGCGGGGGCGTGCCCCGGCGGATGAGGAGGACGTCCTCCCCCTTGAAACAGGCGGTGCCGACGGCGGGTGTGGGGCGGCCGGGCGGCGGGGCGACGGGGACGATCATGATTTTTCCAGGAGGGCGACGGCCTCGACATGCGCCGACCAGAGGAACTGGTCGACCGGATGAACGCTAAGGAGGCGGTAGCCGCCATCAGCGAGCGTGCGCAGGTCGCGCGCCAGTGTGGCCGGATCGCAGGAGACATAGGCCATGCGGGGCACAGACGATCTGGCGATTTCGGCGCACTGGGCGGCAGCGCCTGCGCGGGCGGGATCCAGCACCAGGCCATCGAACCGGGCGAGTTCTGACGGGGCGAGGGGATTGCGGAAGAGGTCTCGCGCGTCGGCGGTGACGGGTTTCAGGCCGGGAGCGGCCCGGGCGGCGGCGCGCAGGGCTTCGATAGCGGCGCGCCCGCTTTCGGCGGCATGGACGGGAATGCGCTCTGCCAGGCGCAGGGCAAATGTTCCGCAGCCTGAGAATAGATCGGCGGCGAAAGTGGCGCTGCTGAGATGGGCCAGAACGAGGCGGGCCATTTCGGCTTCTGCCTCGGCGCTCGCCTGAAGGAAGCCGCCGGGGGGGGGCAGGAGGCTGGCGGCGCCCACGGGGAGGCGCGGGGCCCGCTCAGTCAGCACGTCTTCGCCTTCCAGCGAGACACGGGCAAAGCCTGCCCGCAGGGCGGCGCCGGTTACTTCGGCGCGGGCAAGCCGGGCAGCCTGTTTGGGAACACCGGTCACATGCAGGTCAAGCCCCGAGGCGGTTTCGGTGACGAGGAGGCCGAGATCATCCTTGCCAATCAGGAGCGGCGCGATGATGTCTTTCAGCTTTGGCACCGCCGCAATTATGGCCGGGCGCAGGACAGGACATTCTTCCAGGGCAATCAGATGATGGCTCTTGCGGCCATGAAAGCCGAGGAGTACGGCCTTGCCGGATCTGCGCGCGGAAAAGGCGGCGCGCCGGCGCGAGCCGGGCGGGGTGACCCATGTTTCGGTTACGTCCGTCTCCAGGCCGCGCGCCCTCAGGGAACGGACGATCAGGTCGCGCTTGAAAGCGGCGTAGGGGGCGGGCGCCATGTGCTGCAGGGTGCATCCGCCGCAGGCGGTGAAATGGCGGCAGGCGGGGGCAGCGCGCTCGGGCGAGGGCGCAATGAGGCGTTCCGGTTTCAGCCGGTCGCCTTGCCCGCTGACTTCCACGACCTCTCCGGCAAGGGTAAAGGGCACCGACACCCAGCCCTCCCCCTCGCGCGCGCGGCCATCGCCCTGCGCGCCGGTGTGATCGATGGTTATCGTGCGCAAAAAGGCGGCAGGCGGGGCCATCGTGTTTCCTGACTGGCGGGCGGAGTGGTGATCTTCAGGTTCCTCCGGTAGCAGGGACGGGCCGCAGCCGACAAGGAGCCGGAACATGGCAAACGCCAATGGAAACGGGAAAGCGAACGGAAAAGCCCGGCCAAAGCCGAGACCGATCAGTCTGGCGCTGCAGGGCGGGGGCGCGCATGGCGCCTATACCTGGGGCGTTCTGGCCCGGCTGAGCGAGGATGAAACGCTCGCGATCGAGGCGATTTCGGCAACCTCCGCCGGGGCGGTCAATGCGGTGGCCTATGCCGCCGGGCTGGCAGAGGGCGGGCCGGCCGGGGCGCGGGCGGCGCTTGAGGAAATATGGCGGGCGGTCTCCGACGCAGGCGCGGGCATGAACGCCTTTGGCGCAGTAGGCTTCCAGATCGCAAGCGCGCTTCAGAGCTTTGCCAGCCCGTACGACTTCAACCCGTTCAACTACAATCCGCTGCGCAAGATCGTCGAGCAGCGGGTGAACTTTGACGCCGTGCATGCTTCCGGCCTGAAACTCTTCCTGTCTGCCACCAATGTGGAGACCGGCAAGGTGCGCGTGTTTTCCAGGGACGAGATTACTGCTGACGCCGTGCTTGCCTCGGCCTGCCTGCCGCAGACCTTCCAGGCGGTGGAGATTGGCGGGGAAGCGTTCTGGGATGGCGGGTTCATGGGAAATCCCAGCCTTTTCCCCCTGATCTATTCAGGCGCGCCGCAGGATGTGCTCCTTGTGCTGCTTAATCCGCTGGTGCGGCCTGGGGTTCCCAAACGGGCGGCGGAGATCAACGAGCGGCTGAACGAGATCAGCTTCAACGCGTCCCTGATCGGGGAGCTGCGCGCGATCGCCTTCGTGCAGCGCCTGATCGATGACGGGATGCTGAAAGAGCCGATAATGAAGAAATACCGCAGGCTGAACATTCACGCCATTCGGGGAGGGCAGGACCTGCTCGGCTATGGCCTTGCGACGAAATCCGAGGCGCGCTGGCGGTTCCTGACCGAGCTGCGTGACAAAGGCCGGGACGCGGCAGGCCGCTGGCTGGCGGAGTGCGCAAAGGATGTGGGCACGAAGCAATCGAGCTTTGATATCCGGAAGGAGTTTCTGGAGGTTTAGGCAAAGGCGTGCCGCAGGCTGAGTTTTCGGATTGGCAGCAAAGCGCTTTGAGATACAATCTCCTTGAAAGGACCCTTCCATGCGCCGCGTACTGATGTCCCTTCTGCTTTCGGGCCTTCTGGCGGCGGCCGCGTCTGCCGGTCCAAAGCCCTCGGGCAATGAGCCGCTTACCGCCGAGGCGATGAAGGCTGAGCTCTTCGGGGTGCGGATGTCGGGGGTCCAGGTGCAGACCGGCGAGGCCTGGTCGGAATGCATCGAGCCGGGCGGACGCACGCTCTACGAGATTGGCGATTACATTTCCGAGGGCGTGATGGAGATTACGCCCGAGGGGCAGGCCTGTTTCACCTATCCGGGTACCGGCACGTCCTGCTTCCGTGGCCAGCGCGCGCCGAAGGGCTACATGTTTTACGCTGTGGGCGGGGGCGGATCCTTCTACGCCACTAAGATCGAGCGCGGCGTGAAGACGTGTCTTGCGCGTGATCTGATCGGATAGGAGCCGGGTGAATTGGTTCGACTGGCATTGATATCTTGCGCGCTGCTGGCAATAGCGGGCGCCGGCGCGGCAGAGAGCGCGCCCAATGGGTTGCTGAGTGCTGAGGAAATCCGAGCCGAGTTTCCAGGAACACGGATGAGCGGCGTGCAATTGGGCACTGGCCTGGGATTTGTCGAATGCATCGAGCCGGGTGGCCGCTCGATCTTTCAGCTCGGCGACAGTTACAGTGAGGGAACCATGGCGGTCACGCCAGAGGGGCATGCGTGCTTCACCTATTCCAGTGGAGTCCACTGCTACCGGATGCAGCGCGTTCCGAAGGGATATATGGTGCGCGGTGTCGGTTCGCGGGACGCGTTCCATGTGCGCGCGGTCGAGCGCGGTGTTACGCGATGCACAGCCGATGACCTGATCGGCTAGGCGCGCCTGAGAAACTCCACGCGGGCGGCGCCGAAGTCGCGCGTGTCGATAACCTCCCAGCCCTGATACATCAGCGTTTCGTCAGAGCCGGTTTCGACCATGGCGATGGCGCCTTCAGCAAGCCAGGCGCCCTTGACCAGGCAGTCAAGCGCGGGGGCGACAAGGCCCTTGTGATAGGGCGGGTCGAGGAAGGCGATGTTGAACGGGCTGCCGACGCCGGCGGGTTTTTCGCCAAGGTCGATGGCCGAGCGGCGGTGGAGGCGGGTGTTTCCGAAGAGGCCGAGGGCTTCGATATTGTCGCGGATGGCGCCGCGCGCGCCGTGATCTGTTTCGACAAACAGGCAGAAGGCGGCGCCCCGGCTCATGGCCTCAAGGCCGAGCGCGCCCGAACCGGCGAAGAGATCGATCACGCGGGCGCCCTCGATGGGCGGGGCCCAGGCTGCGTGGGCGAGGATATTGAAAAGGCTCTCGCGCGTCCGGTCGCTGGTCGGCCGCGTCGTCATGCCCCTGGGAGCGGAGAGGGCACGGCCCTTGTGCTGTCCGGCTATGATGCGCATGGCGGCGTGTTCCGTGGTGAGTGTGCCCTGCCTCTAGGGCCGGGGCGCGCGAATGACAACCGCTCAGGGATGACACCGCGCGAGGGCTTGATGTCTGGTCTGACTAGAGTTTTTGTGGCGCACACAGCTGAGGAGATGCCTGCGTGACCGCCAGTGTTAAAATCGAGAACGAGATTGCCGTTGTCATCATGGATGATGGCAAGGCCAATGCCATCAGCCTGACCATGGTGGAGGCGCTCAATGCAGCGCTGGACGAGGCGGAAGCGTCGGCGAAGGTTATCGTTCTGGCCGGGCGGCCGGAGCGGTTTTCGGCGGGGTTTGACCTGAAATTCTTTGCCGCCGCCGAGCCCGAACAGATGCGGTCGCTGGTGGTGGGCGGGGGCAAGCTCGCTTTCCGGCTGTTTACTTCGGAGAAGCCCGTGGTCATTGCGTGCACCGGGCATGCGATTGCGATGGGGGCGTTCCTGCTGCTCGCCGGCGATACACGGATTGCGGCGCGGGGCGCCTACAAGATCGGCGCCAACGAGACGGTGAACGGCATGGTGCTGCCCGCCTTCGGGGTGGAGCTGCCGCGGGCACGGCTCAACCCGATGTACCTGACGCAGGCGCTGGCGCAGGCAAAGCTCTACGCGCCGGATGAAGCGCTGCCTGTGGGCTGGGTCGACCAGGTGGTGGAGCCGGGCGAGGTGATGGGCGCGGCGATGGCGGAGGCCGAGCGGCTGCTCCCGATCGCCAACTTCGCCTATGGCCGCAACAAGCGCATGGCGCGCCAGCCCGCGATTGATCTGATTGCGCCGACATTGGAGGCCTAAGCGCCCGCGCTCGACAGTGAGCATCATTTGATGCTATAAATGATGCTCATTGGAGGCCGCCCGCGATGCGTACAACCCTGAATCTGGATGATGAGCTGATGGCGAAAGCCGCAGAGCTGACCGGTATCGAGGAAAAGCCGGCGCTGATCCGCGAAGCGCTCAAGGCGCTCATTGCGCGCGAGGCGGCGCGGCGCCTGGCGCTGCTGGGCGGGAGTGATCCGGACGCGGCGGCTGCGCCCCGGCGCCGGTTTTGATCCTTGCCGACTCTTCGATCTGGATTGACCATCTGCACAAGACAGATGCCCGTCTGGTTGGGCTGCTGATAAATGGCCAGATCCAGGTTCATCCCCATGTCATCGGCGAGCTGGCGCTTGGGTCGATCCGAAAGCGCGAAGAATTTCTGGACATGCTTGTAAGGTTGCCGATGGCGTTTCCCGCTTCGCACGGAGAGGTATTGTCCCTGGTCGAA
Organism: Hyphomonas sp.; assembly: GCF_018402285.1. GTDB lineage: Bacteria > Pseudomonadota > Alphaproteobacteria > Caulobacterales > Hyphomonadaceae > Hyphomonas. The sequence continues at coordinate 1,028,507 of NZ_JAGYJH010000003.1, forward strand.
CAGAAAAAACTCTATGCGCGGGGGATCGGCTACTCAGATGCGCATCTGATCACGTCCAGCCTTCTGACACCCGGCACGAGCCTCTGGACACGGGATCGCCGACTTGCGGACGTTGCCCGTGAGCTTGGAACTCTGGCGGAGATAACATGACTTTACCAATGGCCCGCGCCATGGAACTGGCGCGTGAAGCGGCGAAGGCGGGCGAGGTGCCTGTGGGCGCCGTGGTGGTGGACCCGGAGACCGGCGAGATTGTCGGCGAGGGCTATAACCGGCCCGTGGCTACGCATGACCCGAGCGCCCATGCCGAGATCATGGCCATCCGCGCCGCCGCGCAGAAAATTGGCAATTATCGCCTGACGGGGCTCGACCTGCATGTGACGCTGGAGCCGTGCGCGATGTGCGCCGGGGCGATCAGCTTTGCCCGCATCGGCCGGCTGGTGTTTGCCGCTGCCGACATCAAGGGCGGGGCGGTGATGCACGGGCCGCGCTTCTTCGAGCAGCCCACCTGCCACTGGCGGCCGGAATGGCGCCAGGACCCGCTGCATGAAGCGGAGGCAGCCGACCTCTTGCGTGACTTCTTCCGCACCCGCCGGGGCTGACAAAGCCTTGGCCAGCCTGCAATAGTCGCCCTCAGGTCAGAAAGGGGACATTTTGCCAATGGAGCATGCCGCGCACGGGCCAAGCCCGACCCTGATCAAGGACATGCTCGTTTTCCTGCTGGCGGCGGGTATTCTTGTTCCGGCGCTGCGCTGGCTGAAGATGCCGACGATTATCGCCTTCATGCTGGCGGGCGTGGCGCTCGGGCCGTTTGCGCTCGGCCACTTTGCAGAGGCCTATCCGGTCCTCACCTATTTCTCGATCACCGAGCCGGAAGCGGCGCTGCCCTTTGCTGAGCTCGGCGTCCTGTTCCTGTTGTTCCTTCTGGGCGTGGAGTTTTCGTTCAAGCGGCTCTGGGCCCTGCGCAAGGTGGTGCTGGGGGCGGGCGGCATGCAGACCGTGCTCAGCGCAGCCGCGATAGCGCTTGTGGGTTTCGCGCTGGGGCTCGACCCGGCGGTGTCGATGATCCTCGGGCTGGCGCTGGCGCTCTCGTCCACGGCGATCGTGATGCAGGTGCTGGTGGAGGAGCGGCGCGCGGCGCAGCCCGCCGGGCGCACATCGCTGGGCGTGCTCCTCTTCCAGGACATCATGGTTGCGCCGATCCTGATCTTTGTCGGCTTCGTCTCGCTCAAGAGCGGCGCCAATCTGGGCGGGGTGTTGCTCGACGCGCTCGTTCGGGGACTGATTGCCATCGCGGTGATCTGGGTGATCGGGAACTTCCTGCTGGGCCGGGTGTTCCGGCTGGCGGCGGCCAGCGGGGGGCGGGATTTCCTGATGGCGCTGACCCTGCTGACGGTGGTGGGCGCGGCGGCGATTACCTACAGCGCCGGATTGTCGGTCGCGCTCGGTGCTTTCCTGGCCGGGCTGCTGGTGGGGGAGACCGAGTTCAAGCACCAGACCGAGGTGGACCTTGAGCCCTTCAAAGGGCTGCTGCTCGGCCTCTTCTTCATGACCGTGGGAATGAGCCTCGACCTGCCGGCGATCCTGGCGCAGCTCGGCTGGGTCATGGCGGCGCTCGCCGGGCTGATCGCGCTGAAGCTGCTCATCGCCTACCTTGCCTGCCGCCTGTTTGCCGGGGGGCACCCGATCTCGATCGAGGCGGCGCTGCTGCTGGCGCCCGCCGGGGAGTTTGCGTTCGTGATCCTGACCGCGGCGCAGGCAGGCAATGCCGTATCGCCGGAGGTGGCGACTTTCGTGGCGGCGGTTGCGGGGCTTTCGATGCTGCTGACGCCGCTTCTTGGCCAGCTTGGCCGGCGGCTGGCAGCGCGGCGGCCGCAACTGCCCGACGCCAACGGCATGGAGCTGACCGAGCCGTCCGGCATGGAAAACCATGTGATCCTGGCTGGCTATGGCCGGGTGGGGCGCGCCGTTGCGCGTATCCTGCAGGACGAGGATGTGACGATTGTCGCGCTCGACCGGGACCCGGCCAAGGTGCATCAGGCGCGTCTTGACGGGCTGGCGGCTTATGTCGGGGATGCGGCACGCCCGGAGATCCTCGAGCTGACGGGCATTGCCCGTGCCGACCAGTTCATCGTCACCGTGGATGATCCGGTACGGGCAGAAGCAATGGTGCGCTGCGCGCGCAGCCTGCATGCCGACATGCTGATCCTGGCACGCGCGCATGACGGTGAGCATGCGGCGATCCTGGAAGCGGCCGGGGCCGAACATGTGGTGCCCGAGGCCGTGGAGTCGGGCTTGCAGATGGCGGGCATGGCGCTGGAGAACTTCGGATACGATACCGAGACGGTGCGTGACATCCTGGCGGTTGTGCGCGACGAGGAATACCGCCGCGCCTGAGCCGTTTCCGGATCAAAGGGCCTTCGCGACGGTCCGGATCAGGCCGCGCAGCCAGATGAGCGCAGGGTCCTGCGCATATTCCCGGTGCCAGTAGAGCATCGATCCCGGGGCGGGAAATTCGAAGGGCAGGCTCTGGACGGCGAGGCCTGAGCCTTCGGCAATCGGGCTTGGCGCAACCAGGGAAAACTGCGTGCAGCGGACGACTTCCAGGGCTGGCATGTAATGAGGCAGGCGGTGGACGGGCGTGATGCGCTGGCCCTGCGCGCGGGCCATTTCCTCGATCAGGCTGCGTCCCTCGCGGCGGCTGGACACGGTGATATGGCGCAGCGCAAAGAAGCGTTCCGGCGTCAGCGGTTCGCTGCCCCACGGATGATCCTTCGCCAGGACGCAGACATAGGGCGTTGATGTCAGCAGCGCGCGTTCAAGGTCAGCCCCGCGCAGGTCTTGCACATCGATGGCAAGATCGAGCCGCCCGGAGGCCAGCTCGCCCGCGATGGCCGAGCGCTGGAGCTGGCTCCAGGCGATGCGGATGCCGGGCGCGTCTGCCTCCAGATGGCGGGCAATCGGCGGGGCAAGGATGTGCGCGCTCGCATCCCGGCTGGAGATGTTGAAGACGCGGGTGGAGCGGGAGGGTTCGAACACGGAGCGCGGCTCAAGGCCATTGCGCAGCTTGTCGAGCGCTTCGCGCACGGCCGGCATCAGCGCCTCGGTCATGGCGGTTGGCTTAACGCCCCTTCCGTCGCGCACGAAGAGGGGGTCCTCGAAATGGGCGCGCAGGCGGGAGAGGGCGTTGCTGACAGCTGGCTGGGTGATGTGCAGCATCTCGCTCGCCCTTGTGAGACTGCGTTCGGCATGGATCGCTTCCAGCACAGGCAGGAGGTTCAGGTCGAGGGTGCGCAGGTTCATGACGGGCGTCCGGCATATCATCACTATCAGTGATGATATTGTTTCATAAAATAAAGTAGCCGAATAGTCCTGGCAGGCGCAGAAGGGGATAGTGATGCCAACATTCCTGCGCAAGCGCCTGAACCCCCTGCCGTATATGCGGTGGGCCGGGGCTGGTTTAGAGCCAGCCGGCGGCGCGTATCAGCATGAACACGCCCACAGCGGTGACCAGCCAGCGCATCCAGAAGCGGAAATCGATGTCGGTCATCCTTTCAAGCAACTTGCCGCCAAGCGTGGTGCCCAGCATCGACAGGGGCAGGGCAGCGGCAAAGAACCAGAGCGGCGGCAGCAGGCTGTCTGCGGCCGAGGCGAAAAGGGCGGCGCCCCAGAAGGCGATCTTCACCAGATGCGCCAGCACCTGCGTGACGGCCTTGGTGGCGACCACCGCGCGCCGGTCCATCTCGGTGCGCGCGAAGAAGATATCGAGCAACGGGCCGGTGACGCCTGCCAGCGTGTTCATGGCCTGCAGGGCAAAGCCGGCAAACTCGGCCTGGCCGGGGCGCTGAACGTCAATGTCGATCCAGGCCTTGGGGATCCAGACGGTGAAGGCGGCCGCTGCCAGCAGGATGTAGACTGCGGTTGCCTCCGGGCGCCAGGAAACAAGGAACAACAGCGCGATGGCGGCAATCGAGCCGAGCGCGTAGCGGCGGAAGATCCTCCAGTCGATGAATTTGCGCCAGAGGATCGCGCGGTAGCCATTGGACACGATCTGCACTGCGCCGTGTACAACCATGGCGGTGGCGACCGGGAGCAAAGCGGTCAGCGCCGCCATCAGGATCAGGCCGCCCGCCATGCCGAATACGCCCGAAATGAAGGAGGTGACGATAACCGTCACCAGCAATGCAAGGGCGATCACCGGGCTCATGGCGTGCGCCATAGCGCATTTGCCCGCGCGCCACGAGGGGGCGAAAGAATTTGCACGCGCCCCCCCATCTCAGTTACCCTGACATCAGGGAAGAAGACGACAAACACCCATCCAGAGAGGAAACACAGCCATGCCTGATACCCAGCACACGCCCGACGCCTATGCCGAGCTCAACGACCTGCGCATGTCCGAAAGCGTCCGCCCGCTTTACGATCATGTGAAGAAGTTCATCGAGGAAACCGTGAACCCGATGAGCGTCGAGTTCCATAAACTTGGCGAAGGCAATCCGAATATCTGGACCTATGCGCCCGGCCAGCTCGAATGCCTGGAGAAGGCCAAGGACGAAGCCAAGAAGCAGGGCCTCTGGAACTTCTTCCTGCCCGACGCAGAAACCGGCGAAGGCCTCTCGAACCTCGACTATGCGTATATCGCCGCCGAACTCGGCAAGAACCCGATGGCCTCGGAAACCATGAACTGCTCGGCGCCTGACACCGGCAACATGGAAGTGCTCGAGCGCGTCGGCACGCCGGCCCAGAAGGAGAAGTGGCTGAAGCCGCTGCTCGAAGGCAAGATCCGCTCGGCCTATGTGATGACCGAGCCGCACATGGCGTCTTCGGATGCCAAGAACGTCTCGATGAAGTGCGAACTCGACGGCGATGAGTATGTGCTGAACGGCGAGAAGTATTATGCATCCGGCGCCGGCGATCCGCGCTGCAAGATCATGATCGTGATGTGCCGCTCCAACAACGGACCGGATGTCAACCGTCAACAGTCCCAGGTCCTCGTGCCGCTGCCCCATCCGGGCGTCACCATTGTCGGCCCGATGCACGTCTTTGGTGAGCCCGACGCGCCGCATGGCCACATGCATCTGCGCTTCGAGAACGTCCGCGTACCGAAGGATAACATGCTGCTCGGCGAAGGCCGTGGTTTCGAGATTTCGCAGCTGCGCCTTGGCCCCGGCCGTATCCACCACTGCATGCGCTCCATCGGCCAGGCCGAACGCGCGCTTGATCTGATGTGCATCCGTGGCCTCAGCCGTGAGGCCTTCGGCAGGCAGCTGGCGAAACTCGGCGGCAACACCGAAATCATCTCCCGCGCGCGGATTGAAATTGAAGCGATGCGGATGATGGTTCTCAAAGCCGCCAGGGCGATGGACGTGCTGGGCAACAAGGAAGCCCGCGTCTGGATTTCGATGGTGAAAGCCATGGTGCCCGAGCGCGTCTGCAAGATCATCGACGACGCGATCCAGATCCATGGCGCAACCGGCGTGTCCCAGTGGACCCCGCTCGCCCGGATGTATGCCAGCCAGCGCACGCTGCGCCTCGCGGATGGCCCGGATGAAGTCCACCATATGGTTGTGGGCCGCAACGAGCTGCGCAAGTATGAAGGCGGGGTGGAAGACCCCGCGCTGGCCGCCATCTGGCGCAAGTAATCTTCCCGCCTGATTGACAGGCTGATGGAAGAAGAAGACCCTCCCTGTATCCACAGGGAGGGTTTTTTGATGCGCCGCATGTCTGGTGTTCTCGCCGCCGCAACGGTCGCTCTGGTATCGGCCCTGCCGGCCTCGGCGCAGGGCATGGAGCGGATGATGGTCACCGCCAATCAGGTGGAGGAGAGCGCGCGGATCAGCGCGCCGGCTGTCTACCGCCAGATTCCGGCCGATTTCGTGATGGTGGCCATCACCTATCAGAGCGCAACCCGGGACGCAGCCGAGCGGCGCAAGGAACTCGAAACGATGTTCGACCGGCTGAAGGCCAGGGCGGGCAAGACACAGGGCTTCAGCCTCGCGGGCGGCACGCTGGGCCAGTCGATGGCGGATATCGACACGGTTCTGTTCACGGATGTCTATTCGAGCGACTATTCCGGCACGGGGCGCTTTACCCTGACGCTGAGCATCGACACGAAGGAGGAGGAGTCCTTCGAGGCGCTGATGAAACGCGCCCAGCAATTTGTGGCCGCGATCGAGACGCAGGGCCGGGCCGAGGCGTATCTGGGCGATACGCAGTATATCGGCGCGCGGGACGTCGCCAAGCACCGGGCCGATCTGGTGGGCGACATCGCGAAGGAAGTTTCCGGCCTGCGTGTGACCTTCGGGATGAACCGCTCCAGGGTCATCCTGACGGGGCTTGAAAGCCGCATTATCACCCAGCCCTCCGGCCCGCTGGAGCTGGAGATCTTCATTCCCTATACGCTGACCCTGGAAGCAGGCAACTGAGGCGGTTTCCCTGCGGGCACAAAGGGGCTAGTCCCCGCCGGGCATGACAGCAGCCGTCTTCACCCGACCCCGCGCGCTGGCGCTGGCCTGGCCAATCATGCTGGCGCAGGTTGCGACCGCAACAACCGGCATTGTCGACACTGCCGTGATGGGCCGTTTCGGCACGGCCGCAGAACTGGCGGGCGTCGGCCTTGCGGCGGTTGTCTTCAACGTCCTCTATTGGGGGTTCGGCTTCCTGCGCATGGCGACGACCGGCCTGACCGCGCAGGCGGACGGGGCGGGCGAGGCGGCCGAGACCAATGCCATCCTGAAGCGGGCGCTGGCGCTGGGCGGCGGCATTGGCGTGCTCATTCTCATCACTTTCCCGCTGGTCTCGCGCCTTGCGCTCGGCCTGTTTCAGGCCGAGGCGCTGGTGGAGGCAGACGCCGCCGCATATTTTCAGGCCCGCATCTGGGGCGCGCCCGCCGCGCTGATGGGCTTTGCGATCACCGGCTGGCTGATCGGGACCGGGAGAACGCGGGCGCTGCTGGCCGTGCAGATCGGGATGAACGCGGTCAATGCCGGACTCGATTTCCTGTTCGTGGCGGTGTTCGACTGGGGACCGGCGGGCATCGGGGCGGGCACGGCGATTGCCGAATGGGCCGCGCTGGCCCTCGGCCTTGTCATCGTGCGCTCTGCCCTTGGCTCCGGCGCGGCGCTGTTTGACCGGGCAAGGCTTGCCGCCCTCCTGAGCGCCAACCGGGACATCATGATCCGCACACTGGCGTTGCTCTTCAGCTTCGCCTGGTTCGTCAATTCCGGCGCCCAGCAGGGCATCGCGGCGATGGCGGGCAATCAGGTATTGCTGCAATTCATCGCCGTGTCCGCCTTTGTACTCGATGCCTTCGCCTTTGTGGCGGAGAAGGAGGCGGGCGCGGCCTATGGCGCGCGCGACCGGGCAAGGCTTGTGGGCGCCATGCGGGTGACAAGCGAGCTGGCGCTCATCTGCGGCGTTTTGTTTTCCCTTCTGTTCTGGCTGGGGGGCGGGGCAGTCATTCATGCCTTCATCCTCGACCCGGCCGCAAGGGACGCAGCGCTCGCCTATCTGCCCTGGTGCGCCGCTGTGCCGGTTATTGGCGTGGCAGCCTGGCAGCTTGACGGATTGTTTCTCGGCACGACGCAGGGGCCGGCCGTGCGCAATGCCGGGATGCTGGCGATGGCGGCCTATGTGGCTACCGACCTCGCCCTTGCCCCGTCCTTTGGCAATGGCGGGGTCTGGGCCGCGTTCCTCCTCAGCTATGTCTACCGGGCCGGGGCGCTCGGGCTTTACTGGCCGCGCCTCATGCGGCGCCTGGAGGCTTGACGCGCACGGCCCGTGGGCAGATGCTCCGCGCCTTGAGGGACATGCCATGGGCAAATGCCAAAGCCTTCTCGTGGTTGCCGTGATGTTTTCCGGCCTGCCTGCCGCAGCGCAGATCGTTGGCGGGCAAACAGCGAACCCGGACGATTGGCCCGGAATGGTCTCCCTGCAGGCTGTCGCGGGCCGCAATGACTACCATCTTTGCGGCGCCACGATGATTTCGCCTGAATGGGCCCTGACAGCCGGGCATTGCCTGGAAGGCGTGCGCATCGAGGGCGCCCGCGCGGTGCAGTATTTTGTCGATGAGCCAAGCCTCGAGATGACGCGCTTTGGCCCGTTGCGGCTCGTGATCGGAAACGGTGACCTGCGCGATCCGGTGGCCGGAAGCGTCTTTGCCGTCGGCGAGATAAAGGTGCATCCCGGCTATGAAGCGGGTTTTCCGGAAGCGGGAAATGATGTCGCCCTGATCCGTATCCTGGGGCGCTGGCGAGGGCCGGTCATCGCTCTGGAGGGGTTGGCAGAGGATGACGGCGCAAGCGAGACAGAGGCAACCCTGGCAGTTGCAGGCTATGGCCGGCTGGGGGAAGGGGCGCAGGACGCTGTGGCGATCAACCGGTCCGGCCGCCGCGTCAGCGCGCCAAGCCTTGTGCTGCAGGAGGGCTGGGTGCCGCAAGTCGAGATGGACACCTGCCGCGCGCGGCTGGACGAGCGGATCGCCGAATGGGGACTTTCCGAAGTCTATGCGGAGGCGGCACTTGATGCTGCCACCCAGTTCTGTGCCGGAGAGGGCGGCATTGACGCCTGCCAGGGCGACAGCGGCGGGCCGATTGTGCGCCGGACCCCGGGCGAGGCACCTGTGCAGACCGGTATTGTCAGCTGGGGCGTTGGCTGCGCCCGGCCAGACAGCCCCGGCGTCTATATGCGTGTCAGTGCGTATGCGGACTGGATTTCCCAGACGACGGGATTGACGACGGCGTTGGTGCCCGGTCGCGAAGAGTGAACCTGCCGATTGCCGCGGGGTGACTCCGCAATAGTCCCTATTCCGGCAATAGCAAGCGCGGCGCAGGGTTCCCCGAGCGAGATAAGGGAACCGGCGAGATGCAATTCGAGTACAGCCAGAAAACGCAGGACTACATGGCCCGCGTGACCCAGTTCATGGACGCGCATGTCCATCCGGCAGTGGCCCAATACAAGGCTCATCACGCCAAGGATCGGTGGGGCGTCAATCCCGTGCTGGAGCGCCTTAAGGAAAGGGCCAGGGCCGAAGGCCTGTGGAACCTGTTCCTTCCGCCGAGCAGCGATCACGATGACGGCCCCTATCGCGGCGCGGGACTTACCAATGCCGAATATGCCCCACTTTCCGAAATCATGGGGCGGGTGGGGTTTGCCTCTGAAGTCTTCAATTGCTCGGCGCCCGATACCGGCAATATGGAAGTGCTCCACCGGTATGGTTCGCCGCTGCAGAAGGAGCGCTGGCTCGGGCCACTGCTGCGCGGGGAAATCCGCTCTGCCTTCCTGATGACCGAGCCGCTGGTGGCCTCTTCCGACGCTACCAATATAGAGACAACAATTGTCCGCGAGGGCGATGAATATGTGATCAATGGCCGCAAATGGTGGTCCTCCGGCGTAGGGGATCCACGCTGCAAGGTTGCCATCGTGATGGGCAAGACAGATGCGGGCGCCGAGCGCCACCGTCAGCAGAGCCAGATCCTCGTGCCGATGGACGCGCCGGGGATGAAGATACTCCGTATGCTGCCCGTGTTCGGATATGATGACAGCCCGCATGGCCATGCCGAAGTTCTGCTGGAGCATGTGCGGGTTCCGGTTTCCAACCTGATCCTCGGTGAAGGGCGCGGCTTTGAGATCGCGCAGGGCCGCCTTGGGCCCGGCCGCATCCACCATTGCATGCGAACCATCGGCGCGGCCGAAGTTGCCCTGGAGAAGCTCTCCCGCCGCGTGCTGACGCGCGAGGCGTTCGGCAAGGCGCTTTACCAGCAATCCATCTGGGAGCAGAGGATCGGGGAAGCCCGCCTCGACATAGAGATGACGCGCCTGCTGACGCTGAAAGCGGCTTATATGATGGACACAGTCGGAAACAAGGGCGCGGCCAATGAAATCGCCATGATCAAGGTGGCCGCTCCGCGCGCGGCGCTGAAGGTCATCGACGAGGCAATCCAGGCCCATGGCGGCGCAGGGGTCACAGACGATTTCGGCCTGGCAGAGCTCTATGCGGGCATCCGCACATTGCGTCTGGCGGACGGGCCGGACGAGGTTCACCTGCGCGCCATCGCCCGCAATGAGCTCAGGAAATACAAGGAGGCGCCGGACTATCCGGCCCATCGCCCGGAGACCGGTATCGCCTGGCCGCCGGTTCGGGAAATTGCATGATCAGAAGGGGACGTTCGGGTCGTCTTCGCCTTTGCCGCCGAGCATCAGCCCGGCAAAGTCGAACATCCGGGGATCATGCAGATGGCTCGGGCGCACATTTGTAAGCGCCCGGGCCATTACCTGCCGTGTGCCCGGCTTTTTCTGTTCCCATTCGCTGAGCAGGCGGTTCATCGCCACCCGTTGAAGCCCGTCCTGGCTGCCGCAGAGATTGCAGGGGATAATGGGAAACTCCATCGCTTCGGCAAACCTGGCGAGATCGTCCTCTGCGGCTGTGATCAGGGGGCGGAACACCTGCACGTCGCCCTCGTCATTCAGGAGCTTGGCTGGCATCGCCGCAAGGCGCCCGCCATGGATGAGGTTCATCATGAAGGTGGCGAGCGCGTCGTCCCGGTGATGGCCGAGCACAATGGCCTCGCAGCCTTCCTGCCGCGCCACGCGGTAAAGAATGCCCCGGCGCAAGCGCGAACACATCGAGCAATAGGTACGCCCTTCGGGCACCTTCTCCGTCACGATGGAATAGGTGTCCTCGGTGATGATCTTGTGGGTGACGCCGTTCTTCGTCAGCCAGTCTGGCAGGATATGCCTGGGAAAGCCCGGCTGGCCCTGGTCGAGATTGCACGCGATGAGATCGACCGGCAGCGCGCCCTGCCATTGCAGGTCGAGCAGTACGGCGAGCAGGCCGTAGGAATCCTTGCCGCCAGACAGACAGACCAGCCATTTCGGGCGCGGCTTCTCGCCTGTCTCGATGGCGCGCCGATCCACCAGGCCATACGTGTCGATCACTTCCAGCGCCCCGCGCACGAGCCGCTTGCGCAGTTTCTTGAAGCTCACGCTCGAAGGCGTGTTTGCAAACAGCGCAGGGATGGGGGAGAGGGTCGTGTCAGCCATCGGTCCTACTCTGCCGCCACCATCGTTTCGCCTGCGAGCCAGTCGTCAAAATCATTCAGGGCTCGGATGGCCTGCGCCATTTTCTTGGCCCGGCCCTTGTCCTTGCCACGCAGGCGTTTACCGTCCGGACCCTTTCGCTCATATTCCTCGATATCGGGGAACAGGCCAAAGTTCACGTTCATCGGCTGGAAGGTCTGCTTTTCGCCGAGGTGGCCGCCGGTGATGTGGTTGACGAGCGCCCCGATGGCCGTGGTCGGCGGCGGCGGTTCCAGTTTCTGTCCGAGACGTTCAGCGGCGGCAAGTCGGCCGGCGAGCAGCCCCATCGCCGCGCTTTCGACATAGCCTTCCACGCCCGTTACCTGGCCGGCAAAGCGCAGGCGCGGCATCGTCTTCATGCGCAGCTGCCGGTCCAGCAGTTTGGGCGAGTTGAGGAACGTGTTGCGGTGGATGCCGCCGAGGCGCGCAAACTCGGCCTTTTCCAGGCCCGGGATCATCCGGAAAATGTCCGTCTGCGCTGCATATTTCAGCTTCGTCTGGAAGCCGACCATGTTCCAGAGCGTGCCGAGCGCGTTGTCCTGGCGCAGCTGGACAATGGCATGCGCCTTGACGGTCGGGTTGTGCGGGTTGGTGAGGCCCACCGGCTTCATCGGCCCAAAGCGCAGCGTCTCGCGCCCGCGCTCGGCCATCACTTCGATGGGCAGGCAGCCTTCAAAATAAGGCGTGTCCTTTTCCCAGTCGCGGAACTCGGTCTTCGGCGCAGCGAGCAGGGCATCGAGGAAGGCGTTATACTGCTCTTCCGTCATCGGACAGTTTATATATGCGGCTGTATCGCCGCCCGGGCCCGCCTTGTCATACCGGCTCTGGCGCCAGGCTTTGTCCATATCGATGGAGTCGAAATAGACGATCGGCGCGATGGCATCAAAGAAGGCAAGGTCGGTCTCGCCGGTATGGGCGCGGATCGCTTCAGCAAGCGCAATGGAGGTCAGCGGCCCGGTGGCGACGATCACGCTGTCCCAGTCTTCGGGCGGAAGGCCCGCGATTTCCTCGCGCACGATCGTCACCAGCGGGTGGGCCTCCAGCTTGGCGGTCACCGCCTCTGAGAAGCCTTCGCGGTCTACCGCCAGCGCGCTGCCGGCGGGCACCTGATGGTCCTTCGCGGTGGTGATGATGATCCCGTTCGCGCGGCGCATTTCCTCATGGATCACGCCGACGGCGTTGCCGGTATGGTCGTCCGAGCGGAAGGAGTTGGAGCAGACGAGTTCGGCGAGCTTGTCGGTCTGGTGGGCGTCTGTTCCGCGTGTCCCGCGCATTTCGTGCAGGATAACGGGGACACCGGCAGAGGCGATCTGCCAGGCCGCTTCGGAGCCGGCCATGCCGCCGCCGATTACATGGATGGGTTTCAGGGTCATCAGGCGGACATGAGGCCGCCGCCGCGGCGCGTCAAGATAGCGTTTGCCGGGCCGGGGGAGAGGCACTAGGTGTGCCCTCAGATGAGAAGAGCCGACGAGATGACACCGCGCCTTGCTGTTTTCCCGCTGATCACCGCTGCCTGGACGGGGGCGCTGGCCGCTCTGAAGCCGGCTGCGCTCTGGCTGATCCTGTTTGCCTTTGCGGCGGGTCTTTATGGGGCGGCGCTGCGGTCGGACACCGGTTTCTGGGTGCCGCTCGGGGCGGCCATCCTGGCGTTTCTGGCCGGTGTCGGCCTCTCCCGGCGCAGCTATGGCGCCCTGATCCCGGGCGCCAGGGCGCCCTTCCTGCCCCTCGCCCATGCCAATCTGGCAGTCTATGGCGCCTTCCTGTTCATCGGCTTTTTCGTCGTGTTTTTCCTGATGCTGCTGCCGGGCATCCTGATGCAGGAGGCCGGGCAGTATCAGCTCGACAAGGACACCGATCCCGCCATCGCACAGGAAGCCTTCCTCGCCATGCTGGCAACGCCCTTTGGCGCGGTGTTCATTGTCTGCTGCCTTGCCGGGGCAAGCCTCCTGGGCTGGATCGCCCTGCGCCTCACGCTCTATGGCGCGGCGACGGCGGCCACCGGCCAGGCGCATGTTTTCCGCACATGGGGCCTCACCAAAGGCCAGCTGTCGCCGCTCGGCGCGGCGAGCCTTGCCACGCATATCTTGCCCTTTGCTCTGGGCGTTGCCGTCAACGGCGCCCTTCACCGCGCCTTGCCCGATACCGCTTCAGGCCATTTCATCAGCGGTGCGGCTGGCGTGATTGTGTTTGCCCCCTTCCTGCTGGCAGGCCATGGCCTCGCGGCGGCAGCCTGGGAAAAGCTGAAGCCCGCCGAAACCTCAGCCCCGCCCCCCGCCTGAGGCGATTGATGCCGCCCGCGATTCAGGCGTACTCTCCCGGGCAGGCTGACCGGGAGACATGCCATGCCCAACGGGTTTTCATTTGATCGCGCGCTGACCTACCCCTTCAAGGCGCCGCATTTTGGCAGTTTCCCGTGGATCTTCGGGCTCTCCTATGCCGGCATTTATGTCGCACTGTTCACGGCGGTCGGCCTGCTTGGCTGGCGAACGGCGGCCGACTGGTTCCTCACCCTGCAGGCGCTCGAGAACGACCCCAATCCGGCGCCGGACGAGGTGTTTGGCGTGATCTTTGGCGGGCTCGGCACCCTGATCCCGCTGCTGCTGGTCGTGTCGGTCCTCGGCTGGGTTGTCTGGGCGATGTTCGAGGTGGCCTCCCAGAAGCGCTACCTGTTCGGCGAGAAGTTTTCGCTCGGTTTTGGCGGGGATGAGCTGCGCATGATGATCGTCGGCCTGCTCTGGGGCCTGATGAGCCTTGCCATCTTTGCCCTCCCGCTTCTCCTGATGGTCAGCGCCTTTGGCGTGCTCATCGCGTCAGACCTCAATGGTCCGATGGATGACGAAACCGCCCGGCAGTTCCTCGGGCCGTTCTTCGGCGGGTTCGGGCTGATGTTCCTGCTGTTTTTCGTTTATGTCTTCGTCGCCACGCGCCTGTCGCCCTGTTTCGGGCTGACGGTGAAGGCGCGGGAAATCCGCTTCTTTGATGCCTGGACCGTTTCGCGGGGCCGCTTCTGGCCGATCCTCGGGGCCTATGTCATCATCCTGATCGTCGTCAGCGTGGCGTCGCAGATGGTGTCGATGCTGGCACAGCTTGTGATGATGCCGCTGATGATGAACCTGCCCAGCGGCGAGGTGACCGGCGATGAGGTCGCCGCGATCTTCCTCTCGCCCGCCTTCCTCATCCCGATGGCGCTGATCTATTTCGTCCTGCTGTTCGTGCAGGGGCTCACCCAGCATTTCGTCGGCGCGCCGGCATCGCTCGCCGCCCGTCACGATCCGCGCAACGACCTTGGCGAAACAGAGCGCGTCGACATCTTCTCCTGAGCGCAGCAGGCCCGCGCGGGGCTTACTTTGCGCCTGCGCCGGCCCGGGTTTTCTTCGCAGGCTTCCTGGCCTTCTCCGGCGGGGCGGGCGTATCCGCCTTGGCCTTGGCGGCGGCCCTCTCCCGCTTGTTGCGGGCCGCGCGGCGTTCGTCCTGGCGGCGGAACGTCTCGGCGAGGAATTTGCCCGTCCAGCTTTCGGTGATCGCGGCAATGTCTTCCGGTGTGCCTTCTGCCACCAGTTTCCCGCCGCCATCCCCGCCCTCGGGGCCAAGATCGAGCACCCAGTCGGCGGTCTTCACCACGTCAAGATTGTGCTCGATGACGACCACGGTGTTACCCGCGTCCACCAGTTCATGCAGCACTTCCAGAAGCTTCTTCACATCCTCGAAATGCAGGCCGGTCGTCGGCTCGTCCAGGATATACAGTGTACGGCCCGTTGCCCGCTTGGAGAGTTCCTTGGCGAGCTTGACGCGCTGGGCCTCCCCGCCTGACAGGGTCGTCGCCTGCTGGCCAACCTTGATATAGCCAAGGCCCACCTGGTTCAGCGTATCAAGCTTTGAGAAGATCGCCGGCATCGCCGAGAAAAACTTCGCTGCGTCTTCCACCGTCATGTCGAGCACATCGGCAATCGACTTGCCCTTGAAGAGTACGTCGAGTGTCTCGCGATTGTAGCGTTTGCCCTTGCAGGTCTCGCAGGTGACGTACACGTCCGGCAGGAAGTGCATCTCGATCTTGATGACGCCGTCGCCCTGGCAAGCCTCGCAGCGCCCGCCCTTCACGTTGAAACTGAACCGGCCAGGCTGATATCCGCGCGCCTTGGACTCTGGCAGGCCGGCAAACCAGTCACGGATCGGCCCGAAGGCGCCGGTATAGGTCGCCGGGTTCGAGCGCGGCGTGCGCCCGATGGGCGACTGGTCGATATCGATCACCTTGTCGAGATGCTGCAGGCCCTCCAGGCTCTCATAGGGGGACGGGGCATCCGACGCGCCGTTGAGCTTGCGCGCCAGTGCCTTGTAGAGCGTCTCGATGATCAGCGTGGACTTGCCCCCGCCCGAGACGCCCGTGATCGCCGTGAACGTGGCGAGCGGGATCGAGGCGGTGACGTTCTTGAGATTATTCCCGGTCGCGCCCTTCAGCGTGATGCGGCGCGAGGCCTTCACCACCGGGCGGCGCTTGGGGATCGCAATTTCGCGTGTGCCGTTGAGATAATCCGCCGTCAGACTTTTCGGGTTTTTCATTACCTCTTCGGGCGTGCCCGACGCGATGATCTCCCCGCCATGTACGCCGGCGGCCGGGCCCATGTCGATCACATGGTCTGCCATAAGGATCGCGTCCTCGTCATGCTCGACCACGATGACTGAGTTGCCAAGGTCGCGCAGGCGCTTCAGCGTTTCCAGAAGGCGTTCATTGTCCCTCTGGTGGAGGCCGATGGAGGGCTCATCCAGCACATAGAGCACGCCCGTCAGGCCAGAGCCGATCTGGCTGGCAAGCCGGATACGCTGGCTTTCCCCGCCCGACAGCGTGCCCGATCCGCGATTGAGCGTGAGATAATCGAGGCCCACATCATTGAGGAAGATCAGCCGGTCGTTGATTTCCTTCAGGATGCGGCTGGCAATCTCGTTCTGCTGTTTGGTCAGCGCCTTGTGCACCTTGCCAAACCAGTCGCCCGCCTTGCGGATGGAAAATTCTCCGGCCTCGGAGATATCCAGCCCGGCAATCTTTACCGCCAGCGCCTGGGGCTTCAGGCGTTTGCCGCCGCAGGCCGGGCAGGGCGCGGCCGACTGGAAGCGCGCAATTTCCTCGCGCACCCAGGCTGAGTCGGTTTCGCGGTAGCGCCGGTCGAGATTGGGGATCACGCCCTCGAAGGTCTTCTTGACCTTGTAGCTGCGCATGCCGTCATCATAGACGAACTGGATTTCCTCGTCCCCGGTGCCATGGAGGATAATGTCCTGCACCTTTTCCGGCAGCTTGTTCCAGGGCCTGGAAAGGTCAAAGCGGTAATGGGTCGAGAGCGCCTGCAGCGTCTGGGTCTGGTAGGGAGAGGTGGATTTCGCCCAGGGCGCAATCGCGCCATTCAGGAGGTCAAGATCCTTGTCCGGAACAATCAGAGCCGGGTCGATCTTCAGCTGTTCGCCAAGCCCGTCGCAGGAGGGGCAGGCGCCGAAGGGGTTGTTGAACGAGAAGAGGCGCGGCTCGATTTCCGGGATCGAGAAGCCGGAGACGGGGCAGGCAAAATTTGCGCTGAAGGTAATTCGCTTCGGCTCGGTCTCGCCCGGCGCGATATCGGCATATTCGCCCACGGCGATGCCTTGTGCCAGGCCCAGCGCCGTCTCGAAGCTTTCCGCAAGGCGCTGTTCCATCCCGGCACGGACGACCACGCGGTCGACCACGACATCGATGTCATGCTTGAATTTCTTGTCGAGCTTGGGCGGGTCTTCCAGTTCGTGGAATTCGCCGTTCACCTTGACACGCTGAAAGCCGTTCTTCAGCAGCTCGGCAAATTCCTTGCGGAACTCGCCCTTCCGCCCGCGCACCATGGGCGCGAGCAGGTAAAGCCGCGTGCCGTCTTCCAGCTCCATCGTCCGGTCGACCATCTGGCTGACCGTCTGGCTTTCGATCGGCAGGCCGGTGGCGGGCGAATAGGGGATGCCCGCCCGCGCCCAGAGGAGGCGCATATAGTCATAAATCTCGGTGACCGTGCCGACGGTCGAGCGCGGGTTGCGGCTCGTCGTCTTCTGCTCGATCGAGATGGCTGGGGAGAGGCCCTCGATGCTCTCCACGTCCGGCTTCTGCATCAGCTCCAGGAACTGGCGCGCATAGGCCGAGAGGGACTCCACATAGCGCCGCTGGCCTTCGGCATAGATCGTGTCGAAGGCGAGGGAGGATTTGCCCGAGCCGGACAGGCCCGTCATCACCACAAGCTCGCCGCGCGGGATGTCCACGTCGATGTTCTTGAGATTGTGTTCCTTGGCGCCGCGCACGCGGATGAAGGGGGATTCGGCCATGGGAAGGCGGACTTTCTCGGGAGGACGGTTTGGGGTGGCGCCTGTTAGGGCTGTTTGGGTGGTTTGCGGCCTAAGAACACGGAGTCAACGGCGGTCTTGTTGGACAACGCTCGCCGCAGAATAACGATCCAGACGGCAGACAGGAATATGATGGCAGCAAAAAGGATCACGGTGAGCATATCGGGCATAAGCTTGTCTCATCAAAAAATGCGCGGGAAAGTCGTCCTTAATCTGTGGCGCGAGTCTGCATTGACGACAAGAACAAAGTATGAACATTTGGGTGCGACTGCTTTTAGGGCAGGCGGGACGGTGGAATTTCCTCCCGATGAGGCGACAGGGGGCCCGGGAAGAGTAGAACAACTCGAATCGGACTCGAAACAGTATTTCAGCGCGGAGGCCCCACATGGCGGGATCGGTAAACAAGGTCATTCTCGTGGGCAATCTCGGGGCAGACCCTGAGGTGAAGCAGTTCCAGAATGGCGGGCAGGTTTGCAACCTGCGGATCGCAACTTCTGAAACCTGGCGCGACAAGGCTTCGGGCGAGCGCAAGGAAAAGACCGAATGGCACGCGGTTGCGATCTTCTCCGAAGGCCTCGTCAAGGTCGCCCAGAACTATCTCAAGAAAGGCTCGAAGGTTTATCTTGAGGGCAAGCTGCAGACCCGCAAATGGCAGGACAAGGACGGCAACGACCGCTACACGACCGAGATCGTCCTGCAGGGCTTTGATGCCACGCTGGTGATGCTCGATGGTCGCGGCGAAGGCGGCGGCGCCGGTGCGGGCGGCGGTGGCCGTGAGACCGGCTATTCCGGCGGCAGTGGCGGTGGGCGCCAGCAGATGAGTGGCCCGAAAGAGAGCTTCAGCCAGGATCTCGACGACGAGATCCCGTTCTAGGGCCGGTGGCATGAGGGCAGCGGTTGCATCTCGATGGACGGGCCTGCGGGCCGGCCTCCTGATGCTGGCCGCCGCCCTGATGACGGCCTGCGCCACGCCGGTCTGTTGCGCCCCGGCGCCGGAGAAAAACCCGCTTGAACAGGCCTTGCTGGAAGAGGGCGTCAGTCCGGCCAGTTCGGCGCTGGTGATCTTTCGTCTCGAGGACGAAAAGGTCTGGGCGAGCGGTGGCGCGCGCATCCGTGAGCGCTTTACGCCCGCCTCAACGTCCAAAATCCCGCATACCCTTCTGGCGCTGGAAACCGGCGCCGTGACCGGGCCCGGCGAGCTGTTCGAGTGGGATGGCCAGAAACGCTTCGTCGACAGCTGGAATGAAGACCAGACTTTCGGTGAGGCCTTCGGGCGCTCGACTGTCTGGATCTACCAGATCGTCGTCCCCCGCATCGGCGCCGCGCGCCTGACCGAAGAGCTTGCCGCCTTCGGCTATGGCAATGCCGAGATTGGCGGGCCCGAAAGCATCACCCGCTACTGGCTGGACGGCCCGCTCGCCATTTCAGCCACCGAGCAGGTCGAGTTCCTCGCCCGCCTGGCCCACCGCACCCTGCCGCTCTCGGCGCGCAGCTATGAGATCGCCGTGCCGATCATGGAGCTCGATCGCGGTGACGGCTGGACCCTCTATGGCAAGACCGGCTGGAAAAGCGTCGAGGGTCAGACCGACATCGGCTGGTTTGTCGGCTGGGTCGAACAATCGGCCGGAGACGCGCCCGGCACCTACGCCTTCGCCCTCAACATGGACATGCCCGGCGGCATGGAAGAGGCCCCCAAACGCCGCGCCGCAGTGGAACGCGCCTTGCGCTCGATTGGCGCCCTGCCTGATCAGGGCCGGTAAATTTCCACCCGCGCGCTCGTCTCCACGCCGCCGGCTTTCAGCGCCCCGCCAATGACATGAATGGCCCCGTCCAGCGTCACCGCGCCCAGGCCGTGGCGGGGATGGGGCATGGGCGCAATTGCTGCCCAGGCATCGGACGCCGGATCATAGATCCAAGCCTGCGGATACACCCCGCCGCCATTGTCGAAGAACTCTCCGCCAAACGCATAGAGCTTGCCGCCCAGCGCCGCTGCTGCCAGCCCGCCCTGTGCCTGAGGCATTGGCGCGGCCTGGCGCCACCGGGCTTCGGCCGCATCATAGACTTCATGCGCCGCGGTATTCCCGCCCGCCACGCTGCGTCCGCCCACCACATGCAGGTTGCCGCCAATTGCCGCCCCCGCCGCACTGTTGCGCGCGCTCAGGCAGGGCGCAGCCTTTTCCCATCGGCCATCAATCCCGGTCAGCACGAAATGATGCGCCTGGTCGGTCTGGTCGCTCCAGGCAGCATTCGCCTCTCCGGCCGGCGATCGCCCGCCCATCAGGTGCAGCGCCCCGCTGGCATCGGTCAGCAGCACCGCCTCCGCGCAGGGCCTGGGCAGCGCCGGCGCGGTCTCCCATCGCCCGGCGGCCGGGTTGAGGCGCCATCCGGTGCCCTGGCTTTCCCAGATCCGGTCTGGCGCCGAAGACTGGTAGCCACCAAAGGTGTGCAGCTGCCCGCCAAAGCTCACCAGGTGCGGATGGTGCCGCGCCACCGGCAGGGGGGCCTGCGCCCGCCAGCCCAGCCCGTCATCCCGCCAGGCATGGTGGGCATCGGTCGGTCCGGTGATCTGGCCATTCTCGGCCACAAACCCACCCGCCAGATGGATCGCCCCCTCATGCAGGCAGGGGTAAATCTCCTGCACCGGGAAGGGCAGGGCCTCGCCCATCGACCAGCCCGCCGGCAGGCTCTCTGCGCCCTGCGCAACAGCGCCGTCGGCCCCCTTGCAGGCGGTTGCCGCAAGGGCGGCCCCGAGGCCGAGCATAGTTTGCCGTCTCGAGAGGCGAAACTTCAATGATTCCAGCATGATATACTCCTCAGCAGAGGGCGCAGAAAACTGCCGGAAAGCCCGGAAATCACTGCAAATAAAGGCACCTGGACGGTAGCCCCGGGAAGGCGCGGCTGCTAGTCTGTTATCCAGCAAAAGTGGCGATTCGGACGTCCCCGTCCTGAACACAGACCCAAGACTGCAGAAGGCCTTTCCATGAGCGATCCGACCACCCCTCCGGACGAGCCGGAAACCCCGGAAAATGGCGCGGGCAAGCCCCCGCCGCAGGACGGCATCGAAGGGATTTCGATCGAGTCGGAGCTGAAGTCTTCGTATCTCGACTATGCGATGAGCGTGATCGTCAGCCGCGCCCTGCCGGATGTGCGCGACGGCCTGAAGCCGGTTCACCGCCGCATCCTGTTTGCGATGAACGAAGGTGGCAATACGCCCGACAAGCCCTATTCCAAATCGGCCCGTATCGTCGGGGACGTGATCGGTAAGTATCACCCCCATGGCGACTCGGCGGTCTATGACGCCCTCGTGCGCATGGCCCAGCCCTTCTCGATGGGCGTGCCACTGGTTGATGGTCAGGGCAATTTCGGCTCGATCGACAACGATCCCCCGGCCGCCATGCGTTACACCGAAAGCCGGATGACCAAGGTCACCACCCACCTCCTGGCCGATCTCGACAAGGACACGGTGGACTTCCAGGACAATTATGACGGCAAGGAAAAAGAGCCTGTCGTCCTGCCCGCCCAGTTCCCCAACCTGCTGGTCAATGGCGGCGGCGGTATCGCGGTCGGCATGGCCACCAACATCCCGCCCCACAATCTCGGCGAGATCATTGACGCCACCCTGGCCATGATCGAAGACCCGGCGATCACCGATGAAGCCCTGTGCGAAATCGTTCCGGGGCCGGACTTTCCTACCGGCGCCCTGATCATGGGTCAGTCGGGCAGCCGCAAGGCGCTGATGACCGGCCGGGGCAGCGTCATCATGCGCTCGAAGACCGAGATCGAGGAAGCCAAGAATGGCCGCCAGGCGATCATCGTCAGCGAGATTCCCTATCAGGTGAACAAGGCGGCGATGATCACCAAGATCGCCGAACTCGTCCGTGAAAAGAAGATCGAGGGCATCTCGGACCTGCGCGACGAGTCAGACCGCAACGGCATCCGCGTTGTCATCGAATTGAAGCGCGACGCCAGCGCAGACGTGGTGCTCAATCAGCTTTACCGCTTCAGCCAGCTGCAGAGCTCTTTTGCCGTCAACATGCTCGCCCTCAATGGCGGGCGTCCCGAACTGATGAACCTGCGCAAGGTGCTCGAATGCTTTATCACCTTCCGTGAGGAAGTGATCGTCCGGCGTACCAAGCACGACCTCGGCAAGGCGCGTGACCGCGCCCACGTCCTCGTCGGTCTCGCCCTCGCCGTCGCCAACATCGACGAAGTCATCCGCCTCATCCGCACCTCGCCCGATCCGGCGACGGCGCGCCAGCGCCTGCTCGACAAGGCCTGGCCGCAGCAGGACATGGGCCCGCTGATCGACCTGATCGCAGACCGCCGCACCCGCCGCGGCTCCGAAGAAGGCACGATCTATCTCTCAGACGAGCAGGCCCGCTCAATCCTGAACCTCCCGCTCCACCGACTCACCGGCCTTGGCCGCGATGAAATCGGCAATGAAGCCCGGGGTCTGGCCGACAAGATCGCCGAATATCTCGAAATCCTGCGCTCGCGCCCGCGCATCCTCGGCATCATCAAGGCCGAACTTGCCGAGGTGAAGGAAAAGTTCGCCGTGCCGCGCCGCTCGCAATTTGTCGATGGCGGTGTCGACATGGAAGACGAAGACCTCATCGAGGTCGAAGACATGGTCGTGACAGTGACCCATGGCGGCTATGTCAAGCGCACACCGCTCTCGACCTACCGTACGCAGAACAGGGGCGGCAAGGGCCGCTCGGGCATGTCGATGAAGGATGAGGATTTCATCGTCCGCGTTTTCTCGGCAACGACGCATACGGAAATCCTGTTCTTCTCCTCGGCCGGCATGGTCTACAAGGAGAAGGTGTGGCGCCTTCCGATCGGCGGGCCAACCTCGCGCGGCAAGGCGCTGGTCAACATCTTCCCGCTGGCTGCTGATGAGCGCATCGAAAGCGTCATGCCGCTGCCTGACAGCGAAGAGGCGGCCGAACATCTGGACGTCATGTTCGCCACACGCTCTGGCAATGTCCGCCGCAACCGGCTGGCAGATTTCACGCGCGTCAACCGCGCCGGCAAGATCGCCATGAAGCTCGATGAAGGAGATGGCATCGTCTCGGTCCAGCTCTGTTCGGAGAAGGATGATGTGCTGCTGACCACAGCGCTCGGACAGGCCATCCGGTTTGAAGTGACCGATGTGCGCGTCTTTGCCGGCCGCGATTCCACCGGCGTGCGGGGCATCCGCCTTGCCACGTCGGATGAAGTGATCTCGATGGGCATCCTTCGCCATATGGGCGTCACGTCCGAAGAAGCGCGCGCCTACCTGAAACACGCTGCGGCCATGCGCCGCGCGGTCACTGGCGAGGAAGAGGAAATCTCCGACGACGAGGAAGAAGCCGTCGCCGAGGCCGCCCTCTCGGCCGAGCGGATTGCCGAGCTTGGCGCCGCCGAGGAATTCATCTTCACCGTCGCCGATGACGGCATGGGCAAGCGCTCGTCGGCCTACGACTACCGGGTCACCGGACGCGGCGGAAAGGGCCTTGTCGCCCAGAATATCTGGGGCCGCGACAAGAAAGGCGGGCCGGTCAAGAAGGTCGCCCAGTCCTTCCCGGTCGGCGATGGCGACGAGGTTATGCTGGTCACCGATGGCGGCCAGCTGATCCGCACGCCGGTCGACCAGATCCGCATTGCGGGCCGCTCCACGGGCGGGGTCTGGGTGCTGCGCACGGGGGATGGCGAAAGGGTTGTCTCTGCGGCGCGGCTTGTCGATGACGGCGAAGGCGGTATGGATACTTCTGAGGGTTGATGCTGCGCTGGCGTAACAGGCTCTCAACCTGGTTTTGAGAGGAGGCGCCCCCGTGCATCGTATTGGCCTTTATCCCGGCACTTTTGATCCGCCGACAGCCGGTCACATCGACATTTTCGGCAGGGCGGCAAAGCTCGTCGACACGCTGATCATCGGTGTGGCCATCAATGAGGCCAAAAAACCGCTGTTCAGCCTGGATGAGCGCGTGGCCATGGTCGAGCATGAATGCGCCAACCTCAAAGGACCGGGCATGGCCGAGATCAAGATCCTGCCGATGCGGGGCCTGCTGATGCACTTTGCTGAGAAGTGTAACGCTAACATCATCGTGCGCGGCCTGCGCGCGGTCCAGGACTTTGAATACGAGTTCCAGATGACCGCGATGAACGAGCAACTGAATCCCGACATTGAAACCATCTTCCTTATGGCCGATGTTCGTCACCAGGCGGTGGCTTCGCGGCTGGTCAAGGAAATCGCGAGCCTCGGCGGTGATATCACGCCGTTCGTAACCCCGTCGGTGAAAAAGGCTCTGCTGGAGAAGTACAAACAATGAAGATACGTGGCTTTGCAGCGGCGGTGGCAATGGCGGGGCTGCTCCTGCCGGCGTGCGCCGATACGGTCCAGGATGCCTGGTCGTTTGAAGCGGCTGATGACGCGGCTGCAAATCCCGATGACTGGCGCGCGGTCGAGGCAGACCGACTGTTCATCTTCGACACCACAAAAGGCCGTATTCTGATCGAGGCCTTCCCGGATGTGGCGCCCAATCATTTTGCCCATTTCACGGCCATCGTCCGCTCGGGCGACTATGACGGCACGAGCTTTCACCGCGTCATCGATGATTTCATGGCCCAGGGGGGGGATATCTTCGCCCTCAAGGGCCGCGAGTCCGGCGAGCCGAATGTTGCGGGTGAGTTCACCTTCCGGCGTGATGTCGCACAGATGCCGCTGGAGGCCCCCATCGGGCCGGACGACAGCGCCAAGCATGGCTATTATCACGGTTTCCCGATCCAGACCCAGCCCTCCTTCTTTGCCGAAATGTCGGTGGACGGACTGGTGGAAAGCTCCATTCCCCATTGCGCCAGCGTCGTTTCCACAGCGCGCACCGACGATCCAAACTCTGCCAATGGCCAGTTCTTCCTGATGCGCGGATACTCGCCCCATCTGGACCGCCAGTATACGGCATGGGGCCGTGTCATCGGCGGGCAGGATGTCGTCTTGTCGATCAAGTCCGGCGCGCGCGAGGCCAATGGCTCGGTCACCGACCCCGATATCCTCTCCGCGGCAAGGATCGCCGCAGACCTTCCGGAGGCGGAGCGTCCGAAAGCCTATGTCCTGCGCACCGACACCGATGCCTTCCGCGCAGCGCTGGAAGCCCGGGGCGAACTCAATATATGCGACCTTCCGCCGGTTCCGGCCGTCATCCTCGATCCGGCTGCTGCCAGGGCAGAAGAATAGGGAGGCTATAGCCGGTAAAGGCCTATGGACCTCTCGGTATTCCAGTTCGATCTGCCTGAAGATCTCATCGCCCTGCGGCCCGCCGAGCCGCAGGACAGCGCGCGCCTGCTCGTCGTGCAGGGCGATGGCCGCCTCATTGACGCTACCGTCCGTGACCTGCCGCAATTCCTCAGCCCCGGCGACGTCCTTGTCTTCAACGACACCCGCGTTCTGCCCGCCGCCCTCAAGGGCGTGCGCCCGGCGCGCGACGGGGCGAGCCGCGATGTCGAGGTCGATGTCAACCTCGTCGAGCGCCAGGGCGATTGCCTCTGGCTGGCACTCGCGCGGCCCGGCCGCCGCCTCAAGGATGGCGACGTTATCCATTTCGCCGAGGGTTTTGCCGCCACCATCGTGTCGCGCCGCGAGGGCGGGGAAATCCTCCTCGATTTCAACTGCGACAGCGACGCGATGATCGCCGCGCTTGACGCCCATGGCGCCATGCCGCTGCCGCCCTATATCGCCCGCCGCCGCGCCGCCGATGCCTCAGACCGGGAAACCTACCAGACCCGCTTTGCCGGCGAGGAGGCTGCCAGCGTCGCCGCCCCCACTGCCGGTCTCCATTTCACGCCGCGCCTCCTTGCCGAAGTCGACGCCGCGGGTCTCAAACGCGAGACCGTTCGCCTGCATGTCGGCCTTGGCACGTTCAAGCCGCTGGAAGAGCGCCACCTTTCCGAAAACCGTCTGCATGAGGAGTGGCGCCGCATCACGCCGGACGTCGCCGCCCGGCTGAACGCCGCCCGCGCCTCAGGCGCCCGTCTCGTGCCCGTCGGCACCACCGCCATGCGCACACTGGAAAGCTGCGCGGGTGAAGACGGCCAGATCCACGCCGCCACCGGCCCTACCGACATCTTCCTCAAACCCGGTGACCCCGTCCGCGCCACTGACGCGCTGATGACGAATTTCCACCTGCCTGGCTCCAGCCTCTTCATGCTCGTCAGTGCCCTGATGGGCACTGACGTCATGCGCGCGGCCTACGCCCATGCGATTGCGGAGAGATATCGCTTCTATTCCTATGGGGATGCCTGCCTGCTGCTGCCGTAAAAACCGGCTCAGCCCGCATTGCGCTTGCCAAAGCCCAACAGCCCGGCACCAAACTCTGCCCACCACCGGCGCCAGCGCCAGGCCTTGCGCAGCTTGGCATGGCGCGGCGCGTCCAGTTCGCCGCGTGGAATGAGGACATCATTCATCTTGGGCTGATAGCGCCGGATCAGGTCTTCCTCCACCCGCGCCCGGTCCGTCCCGGTACGCACAAGCAGCACATGCCGCTCGGTCGCCCCGCGCTTCCACCAGGCCTCCCACCAGCGTTCATGCCCATAGAGACGCGACTTCAGATTGGTCGCCTTGCCGATGTAAAGCGGGAACAGGAAAAAGCCGAAACGCCGGCGCACGAAGATGTAGATGCCGCTGCCCTCGGGAATGCCCTTGCGCGTCAGCGTGATCTTGAACCGGTAGGCCTGCCCGGTTTCGCCATACCAAGTGTGCCATCCAAACAGGAACCAGTTGAGTAAAAACATGCGGCCGCGTCCCGTAAATATCCCGTTCGGGAAATTCGGTGGCGCCGGTTAACAGGGTCTTAACAGGGCCTTGACCGGGGCGAAGCTCCGGCGATGAACCGGGCAGGGCCCAAGCTCGGCCAGAGCGGCGGCGTGGGCGGCCGTGCCATATCCCTTGTGCCCGGAAAAACCGTAGCCGGGGTGCAGCTTGCAGAGCGAGGCCATCTGCGCGTCCCGGTGCGTCTTGGCGAGGATCGAGGCGGCCGAAATGGCCGGCTCGGTCAGGTCGCCCTTGATGATCGCGCGCGCGGGCGCGGGCAGGTCACCGGGCAGGGCGTTGCCATCGATCAGGATCAGGCCGGCCCTGGCCAAAACGGCCCTGAATTGTCCGGATTTGTCCGAAACTGTCTGCGATTGGCCGAAAATGGCCCGCCGCATGGCCAGGAATGTCGCCTGCCGGATGTTCAAAGTGTCGATCTCTTCCACGCTCGCCTCGGCCACGCACCAGGCCAGCGCCCGCTCGCGGATCAGCGGCGCCAGCCGCTCGCGTGCCTTTTCCGACAGCTTCTTGGAATCGGTGAGGCCATCAATCGGCCGCGCCGGGTCAAGGATCACCGCCGCCGCCGTTACCGGCCCGGCCCAGGGCCCGCGCCCGGCCTCGTCCACGCCGATGATGAGGGGAAGGTTTCGCATTGGCCCACAAGACAGGAGTCGCCGCGCCCTGCCAAGATCGGGCCTGTTGACGGCCGGCGCACGCGGGAATACCGCAGGATACATGCGGACATCGACCGGCCTTCTCCAGCAACAGACCTGCCAGCAGAAACTGGCGGGCGGCGTCCGCAAGGGGAGAAACCAGCCGGGCTGAGCCTGCTTACCACACCTCCCGAACGACGCGCCCGCCCGGACCCCCGAGGCGGGTTTTTCATGTTCTGAAACAAGAATTTACAGTCAATGTCTTAGGCATCCGATGAAGAGGTCGAGGCGCTCCTGGGCGCCTTCCTCGATCCAACCCTGCCCAAATCGGGCCGGACCCACGCTGCCCATTTTGCCGCCGCCATCGGCCTGATCGCCCGGCATGGAGGGCCGCCCTGCCGGAAAGGCACGCGGCAATCTGCGCCTGTAATGTCGCCACCGGCGGAGAGAATACCGACACGGCCGGCTATCACGAGACGATCACGCCCGCCGCCCTTGCCATTGCCCGCGCGCATCTTGCCGCCCATCCCGGCGCGCCTCTGCATGCCAGCCTCAACAGCCTGCTCGCCGGTCCCTGCGGCGATCCGGGCTGGATCCCCGCCTGCTGGACCAGGGAACATCTCTGCTCCGCCGAGCCCCGGCGCGGCTGGGTCGCGCCAGGCCATCAGCTCCTGCCGGAATGAGGCCCTCGCGCTGAGGAAGGGCTGGTCATCGCCCCGCGCCTCGGCCAGCATAAGGGGACATAGGGAAGGAACATCATCATGGATCTCGGCCTGACGGACAAAGTCGTTTTCATCGCCGGCGCCAGCCGCGGCATCGGCTATGGTATCGCGCGCAGCCTGCTGGAAGAGGGGGCCAGGGTCGCCCTCACGGCGCGCGGCGCCAAGGCGCTGGAGGAAACCCGCGCGGATTTTTCCGCCGAATTTGGCAGCGAAAAGGTCTGGTCCTTCGCGGGCGATCTCACCCAGACATCCGGCATCGAGGCGGCGCTGGCCGCCTGCGAAGAGGAGTTTGGCCAGATCAATGCGGCCGTCGCCAATGTCGGCCTCTCGCCCTCGCCGCTTGGCGTGGAAGTCTCCGATGATGACTGGCAGGCGGGCCTCGATCAGAACCTGAACTCCGCCTTCCGCCTCGCGCGCGGCGCCATCCCGCGTATCACGAAGGCGGGCGGGGGCAGCTTCCTTTTCATCAGTTCGATCGCCGGCCTCGCCTCGCTCGGCACGCCGCTGATCTACGGCGCCACCAAGGCGGCGGTAAATCATCTCTCCACCTCGATTGCCCGCTTCACGGCGGACACCAACGTCCGCGTCAACACAATCGCGCCGGGCAACATCATCTTTGAAGGCAGCACCTGGGAGAAAAACGCCAACGGCCCCCGCGGCGACGCCTGGGCGAAATGGATCAGGCGAGAAGTCCCGATGAAACGCTTCGGAACCCCCCGTGAAATCGGCGACACGGCCGCCTTCCTCCTCTCCGAACGCGCCAGCTTCATCAATGGCGAAGTCATCGCCGTCGATGGCGGCCAGACGCGCTAAACAGGCCGGGGCAGGGCACGGACTTGTCCGGACATGGCCGCTTTCCTGTCAGAGTTGGCACGAGTTGGCGAAAACTGTCCCCTCGGAGGCTCATCCTGAGCAAAGTCGAAGGACGAGCCGGTGCGCAGGCCCTCCCCCACCCGCTGCTCGGGACAGGCCGCAGCCCATCCCGACACGTCTCAAGCAGACTTTCTGTCCCCGGATCACCTTGGATCAGCGCTTTTGCCGGGCAGCCCAGGGGCCGCGCCGGGCAAAGCTGCCGGGGTTTGCACCACGCGGCCTTTCAGTGAGGTCAGCCAGGGAACCAGCGCCGCATTCACCTCTGCCGGGCGCTCCTGCTGGGTCCAGTGGCCACAACCGGGCAGCACCACTGCCGTTTCCAGATTGGGCACGAATTTCTGCATACGGCCGACCGGGTCTTCGATCATGCCAAAGCCGGAAAAGGCAGGGTCCTTGTCCCCGGCAATGAAACAGGCCGGCTGCTCGATCAGCCGGTCCTTGTAGGGCTGAAGGAATTCCCAGTCCCGCGTATGGTTGCGGTAGCGCGACAATGGCCCGAAAAAGCCGGAGCCTTCAAATTCCTTTGTGTAGTAATCAAGATCGGCCTCGCTCATCCAGCTGCCGATGGTTTCAGGCGGGTGCAGCCCGTCGAGCAGCGGAAAGTCCGAAGGCTTGCCCACCGGGAAATCGCCCGGTTTCGCTTCGCCGGAAATGGCGTGGTAAAATCCCTTGAGGAACCGCCTTGGCTCAGCCTCGAAGGCGGCTTCTGCCCGGCCGGGATCGCGGAAATAGGACTGGTAGAAGAACCTGTTCTTGTCGTCCCATACCTGCTTGATGACGAGATCAAACGACACCTGAGGCACCCCGAAATGGGGCACCGACATCGCCGCCACGGCCGCGATGCGGTCAGGATGGATCAGCGCCGTGTTCCAGACCTGCGGCGCTCCCCAGTCATGCCCGATCAGCACGAACGGTGCGTCGGGTGACAGCGCCTTGCCGACGCCCAGAATATCCCCGACCAGCGCTTCCATCCGGAAATCGGCTACGGCAGGGAACTTTGACGAGCCGCCATAACCGCGCACATCCATCGCCGCCGCCGTGAACCCGGCCGCCGCCACCGGCCCGATCTGGTGGCGCCAAGAATACCAGCTCTCGGGAAAGCCATGCACCATCAGCGCCAGCGGGCCGGAGCCTTCAATGGCCACCCGGATCCTGGCTTCGCCTGCGTCAATCACCCGGAATTCCGGCATCGCTGTTCCTCCCGCTTCAACTCCGCGAAGCTGCGTCAGGCCAGCCCATCTGGCAAGCTGGGCCGCCGCGTCAAGCCGCGTCCACCCAGGCACGCTTGACGCCGGGGCGGGGATTGCGCCGGGCCGCTGCCCCAAGCAAGCTTCGGGCAAAACAAGAGCAGTGATCAGGGAGGAATGGATATGACGGCACATCACATCAAACTGACCCGCGAGGAAGACGGCATCGCCATCCTCACCATCGATCGCCCGGACAAGCGCGGCGCGATGACCTATCTGATGCTGCACACTTTCATCGATGCCGTGCGCGAAGCCGGCACGGATGACAGCATCCGCGTGCTGATCATAACCGGATCGGGCGGCAGCTTCTGCGCGGGCACGGACCTGTCCGATCTCTCCACCATTCCCGGCGAAACCCGCAGCGTGCGCGGGGAAGCCCATCAGGATGATATCTGGTGGCCGCTGGTGTCCTGCCCCAAACCGGTGATCGGCGCGATTGATGGTTATGCCGTCGGTATGGGCGCTGAATTCACCAGCCAGTGCGATGTGCGCATCATCACGCCGCGCACGCGTTTTGCGTGGAACTTTGCCCATCGCGGTCTTGTGCCCGATACCGGCGCGGGCAGCTGGCTCCTGCCGCGCATCATCGGGCCGAGCCGGGCGTTGCGCCTTCTCTATTCAGGCGGCTTCCTCGAAGCCGAAGAAGCCCTCTCCATCGGCTATGCCAACGCCATCGCCGAACCCCAAGCCCTGCTCGACGCCGCCCGCGCCGAAGCCCGCCGCTATCTGGCCTCCTCGCCCTTCTCCATCCGCCGGATGAAGGAACTGGTCTGGAAGGGCCTTGAGCGCGATGTGGCCGAGCACATGCAGGCGCATGTCACCGCGCTCTCAGCCTGTTTCAAATCCGCAGATCACAAGGAAGGCGTTGCCTCCTTCCTCGAAAAACGCCCGGCGAAGTTCACCGGCCAGTGAAGCAGCGTCAGCCCATGACGAAAGCATTGAGCTTGTTGCCGTCCGGATCGCGGAAATAGCCGGCATAGAAGGTGTCGCCGCGCGGACCCGGCGCGCCTTCATCCGTGGCGCCTAGGCTGAGGGCAAGACGGTGGAGACGGTCGACCTGCGCCTTGTCCTTCGCCTGAAGGGCGACCATCACGCCGTTGCCTGCGCTCATCGGATTGCCATCCTGAGGATAGCAGACGCCAATCCCGGCCGCGCCATCAGGCGTGCCCCAGGCGATGAATGTGTCCGTGGTGAACATGCGCGGCGTGCCCATTTCACTGGCGATCGCGTCATAGAATTTACCGGCGCGCTCCAGGTCGCGCGTCCCGATGGTCACATAGCCGATCATGATTCCCTCCCTTAACCAGCGCCTCGAACATAACAGGAACAAAATTCCCGGTCCAGCCCTGGCCTCAATAATTTGACGCAGGCCATCAGACCGGCTTCATTGCCGCGCAAACAGGAGACAGACCCATGACCCAGCAAAACGCCTATGCCATCCGTATACAGAAAACAGGCGGGCCCGAGGTCCTGGCAGCAGAACCCATGGAGCCCCGCGCCCCCGGCGCGGGCGAGGCGCGTGTGCGGCAGACGGCGGTGGGCCTCAACTTCATCGACACCTATCACCGCTCGGGCCTCTACCCGCTGAAGCTGCCCGCAACGCTCGGCTCAGAAGCCGCGGGTATTGTCGAAGCGGTTGGCGAGGGCGTCACGCATATCAAGACGGGCGACCGCGTCGCCTATCTCGCTGGCGGCACCTATGCCACGCACTATACCGGTGCGGCCGCATCGATGGTGAAGCTGCCCGATTTCGTCAGCGACGAAGAAGGCGCCGCGCTGATGCTGAAGGGCCTGACAGCCTGGATGCTTCTGTTCGAGATACGCCCTGTGAAGCCTGGCGATGAGGTGCTGATCTGGGCGCCCGTCGGCGGGGTCGGCACGATCCTCACGCCCTGGGCGGCGCATCTGGGCGCGCGGGTAATCGGGGTGACTTCAAGTGAGAAGAAGGCCGCCAAGGCCAAGGCGCTGGGTGCGGCCGACGTCGTTGTCGGCTATGACGGCGTGGCGGAAAAGGTGCGGGCGCTGAATGGCGGCAAGGGTGTCGACATCGCCTTCGACAGTGTCGGCAGGATCTCTGCCGAAGCCTCCCTCGCAAGCCTCAAGCCCCGCGGCTGGTTCATCACCTATGGCAACGCGTCGGGTCCGGTAGACCCGATCCCGCCCGCGCGCCTTGCCCAGGGCGGCAGCCTTATCATGACACGCCCCGGCCTGTTCACCTTCCTCCAGGCGCCCGGCGCGCTGGCGCGCGGCGCGGGCCTTTTGTTCGAGGCGCTGAAAGCAGGCGTATTCAAGGCCGACATTGGCCAGCGCTTTGCCCTTAAGGATGCCGCCGAGGCTCACAAGGCGCTGGAAAGCGGCAAGACGACCGGCGCGACGATCCTGGCGCCGTAGGCGCTTCCTCCATTCGCCGCAATAGGCCCGCAGACTTGCGCCGTAAACGGAGGAGGACGTGTTCTGTGAGGAGACGAGTGGCAGGGCTGTCGGCGCTGGTCCCTGCGGCGGGTCCGGCATTACAGGGGTCAGCAAACGGACGCGTTCGAGAGCCTCATGGAAGGCGCAGGCCAGCCTCTGCGCCTTGACTGAATTGCCAGGACCGGAAGAAGAATTCGCAACATTGTCCGGCTGGCCCTATATGAGGGCTGGAAGAGGAGTTCCGGCGCGCCCATGGATTTTGCTATGCTTGCCAGTCTCGGCGTTTTCCTTGCGCTGAACCTTGCTGCCGCCTCCAGCGGGGCAATCTTCCGGCCGGGAGAGTGGTATGCCCGGCTGGCGAAGCCAGCCTGGACGCCCCCGAACTGGGCGTTCCCGGTCGTCTGGTCGATCCTGTTCCTGATGAATGCCGCATCAGGCTGGCTGGTCTGGCAGACGGCGGGCCCCGCCGCCAGCGGCCCGCTTGGCCTCTATGTGCTGAGCCTTGTTCTCAATGCGAGCTGGTCGGCGGTGTTTTTCGGCCTGCACCGGATGGTGCTTGGCTTTGTCAATGTCAGCCTGATCTGGTTATCGATTGTTGCTGTCGCTCTGGCCTTCTGGCCGATCAGCCCTGTGGCGGCGGCGCTGCAGCTGCCTTATCTTGTCTGGGTGACAATTGCCGCAGCGCTCAATCTGACAGTGGCGCGCATGAACCAGGTGGCAGCAAGGTCAGCCTGACAGGGGCGGCTGAACCAGCTGCCGCTGCGCGTCTATATGGACGTCCGTGCCCGGACGGCGCGAGCCAGCGAGCATGCGCCGGGTGATGCGCTCATAATGCTGGATGAAGCGCGCGGCCCAGGCGCGGCGGCCGTCTGGCATCGCTTGACCGCGCGACAGCCATAGCGCTGCTTCCTGCTCCAGCCGCCAGCCAAGCACGGTGTCAAACCCCGGCGCCAGGATATGGAAGAAGGCATCGGCTTCCTCCCAGAGCGCAGCATACCCGCCCGCCAGCGCGTCTTCCTGATATTGCCGCCACGCGCCGCCTGGGTCTTCGGCTTCCACACTGTTCATCGCTGGAGCGCCTGGCGCGCCGGCGTCCGGCAACGCGCCCATCAGCCAGCCCTCGATCACGATGGCAGCCGGCCGGCCATGGAACCGGCGCCAGGCGCTGGGCGCGTCCCGGTCATCGGCCAGCTTGTCGAACCTGGGGACGGGCGTTTCCGACGCGCCATCTGCGCCGCGAAGCCGCGTGAGCGTGGCCTGCAGCAGGGGGAGATCGTGCGTACCCGGCGGGCCGCGCGTGGCCAGCAGAGGGCTGACCCTGCGGGCAAGGGCTTCGCGGTCGGGCCGGGTCAGATAGAAGTCATCGATGCTGGCGACGGCGACCGGCAAAGACAGTGCGGCGGATGCGCCTTCCAGCGCGGTTGATTTGCCCGAGCCTTGCGCGCCCGATACCAGCAGCAGCGGAATGTGGCCGGCGGGGGCTGCCTCGACCTGCCGGGAAATCCAGTCTCTGAGGCAGCGCGCAACCGCGTTCCTCAACGCGTCGGCGCGAGCTTCTGGGACGCAGCTTCGGCGTCCCAATAGGCTTCCTGAAGATCCACGCTCCAGTAGCGCAGCGCGCCGAGCGGGATTTTCCGGCCGGTTACGGCGCAGGTGACGTAACTTCCGGCAGAGACCTGCTCAAAATCATTGTCACCATAGATTAGGCGGGCCTCGCCGCCGTCGGAGCCGGGTCGTGTAAGCATAAGGACACCCTGCCTCAAAAAGCATGCTATGGAAAGTCTGACTGATCGTAAGTTTCTGCTTTGTTCTCCAGAACAAATGTGGTACATCCGCATTTGAGATGGCATTCGGGGGCCTTGCCAAACCGGCCCTCATGGTAGACCAAAGGAGACGACTCGTGACCAAACCTGCTCTTATTCTCGTGGACAAGGAATCCGGTGTGGACAAGCAAAAGGCCCTCGAAACGGCGCTCGGCAACATTGAGCGGTCCTTTGGCAAGGGGTCCGTCATGCGCCTGGGGGACAAGAAAACCCTGGATATCGAGGCAGTTTCCACCGGATCGCTAGGGCTCGATATCGCGCTCGGCATCGGCGGCCTGCCCAAGGGCCGTATCGTCGAGATTTTCGGGCCGGAGAGCTCGGGCAAGACAACGCTCTCGCTGCATTGCGTCGCCGAAGCCCAGAAAAATGGCGGCGTGTGCGCCTTCATTGATGCTGAACATGCGCTGGACCCGGTCTATGCCTCCAAGCTGGGCGTCGATCTGGACGATCTTCTGGTGTCGCAGCCCGATACGGGCGAGCAGGCGCTCGAGATTGCGGACACACTGGTACGGTCCGGCGCGGTGGACCTTGTGGTCATCGACTCGGTGGCTGCCCTGACCCCGCGGGCCGAGATTGAAGGCGAGATGGGCGACCAGCTGCCAGGCCTCCAGGCGCGCCTGATGAGCCAGGCGCTGCGCAAGCTGACCGGTTCGATTTCCAAGTCTAAGTGCATGGTCATCTTCATCAACCAGATCCGGATGAAGATCGGCGTGATGTTCGGCAACCCGGAAACGACGACCGGCGGTAACGCCTTGAAATTCTACGCATCCGTGCGTCTGGACATCCGCCGGATCGGCCAGATCAAGGATCGTGAGGAAGTCATCGGCAACCAGACGCGCGTCAAGGTTGTGAAGAACAAGGTGGCCCCGCCTTTCCGTCAGGTCGAATTCGACATTATATACGGGGAAGGTATCTCCAAGACGGGTGAGCTCGTGGATCTCGGCGTCAAGGCGAATGTCGTGGAAAAATCCGGTTCCTGGTTCTCCTATAATGGCGAACGGATAGGCCAGGGTCGCGAGAAGGCACGGCAGTTCCTCAAGGATAACCCGGCGGTCGCAAACGAGATCGAGGATGCGGTCCGCCGGAATGCAGGACTTCTGGCGGAGGAACTTCTCTCTGCCGGTATGGCAGCGGGCGATGACGGCGAAGATGACGCCGAGGCCGCCGAGGGCTGACATAAGAGGCTTCCGGTCCCTATCTGATCTCCTGACCGGAAGATTCCCCCCTTTGCGGTACGCCTGAGCTTGGCGGGCCGCAAAGGGGGCTTTATATCGCCGGTGTAATCTTGTGCCGGTTTCTTGTCTGATTCCGGCATATCCATCTGTTGAACCGGCAAGGGCCAGAAACGACACATGAACGGCGTCAATGATATCCGGGAAACATTCCTCGGCTTTTTCGAGAAAAACGGGCATGCCCGGCGCCCGTCCGCGCCGCTGGTGCCACAGAACGATCCCACGCTTCTGTTCGTGAATGCGGGCATGGTCCCCTTCAAGAACATCTTCACCGGCACAGAGAAGCCGTTTTCGCCACGCGCGACCACTTCGCAGAAATGCGTGCGTGCCGGCGGCAAGCACAACGACCTCGACAATGTCGGCTACACGGCGCGCCACCACACCTTCTTTGAAATGCTGGGGAATTTTTCCTTCGGTGACTATTTCAAGGATGATGCGATTGCCCTGGCCTGGGAGCTGGTGACCAAGGAATACGGCCTCGACGCCAAACGCCTCCTGGTCACGGTCTACGCCGATGATGAAGAGGCTGCGTCCCTCTGGAAAAAGGTGGCCGGATTTGACGATTCGAAGATCATCCGCATCGCCACCAGCGACAATTTCTGGTCGATGGGCGACACCGGTCCGTGCGGCCCGTGCTCTGAAATCTTTTTCGACCATGGCGACAAGGTCGCCGGCGGCCCCCCGGGCAGCCCGGACCAGGATGGTGACCGGTTCATAGAGATCTGGAACCTCGTCTTCATGCAGTTCGAACAGCATCAGGATGGCAGCCGCACAAGCCTTCCCAAGCCCTCGATCGATACCGGCATGGGGCTGGAGCGTGTCGCGGCCGTCCTGCAGGGCGTTCACAACAATTACGATATAGATCTTTTCCGTGCCCTGATTGCCGCGGAAGAAGCAGTCTATGGACAGAAGGCGGCCGGCGACAAGACGGCCTCTTTCCGCGTGATTGCGGACCATCTGCGCACGTCGGCCTTCCTGGTGGCAGACGGCGTTCTGCCGTCGAATGAGGGCCGGGGTTATGTTCTGCGCCGCATCATGCGCCGCGCGATGCGTCATGGACACATGCTGGGCGCGCGCGAGCCGCTGATGCACAAGCTGGTTCCAGCCCTGGTCGCCGAGATGGGCAAGGCCTATCCCGAGCTTGGTCGCGCGCAGGTCGCCATCGAGGCTGCCATCGAACAGGAAGAAGCCCGCTTTCAGCGCACGCTGGGCAACGGCCTCAGCCTGCTCGACAAGGCGGTCTCGGAGCTCTCCCCCGGCCAAGCGCTTCCGGGCGACGTTGCCTTCCGCCTGTCCGACACGTTCGGCTTCCCGCTCGACCTGACGCAGGATATCCTGCGGGGGCGCGGGCTGGAAGTGGATGTTGCCGGTTTTGAAACCGCGCTGGACGCGCAGCGCGAGACGAGCCGCGCGGGCGGCTTCTCTTCGGGAGATCAGGCCACGGAAGAAATCTGGTTTTCGGTCCGCGATACCAAAGGCGCGACGAAATTCACAGGCTACAACGCCACCGCCGGAGATGGCAGGCTGGTGGCGATCGCGTCAGGCGGTACCGTGTCGGATGCGCTGGAAGCTGGCCCGGCCGAGCTGGTGTTTGACGCTACGCCCTTCTACGCCGAATCCGGCGGCCAGGCGGGCGATCACGGCGAGATCGTGTTCGAGGGCGGCGCGCGCTTTGTGGTGCGCGATGTTCAGAAACGCGCCGGAGACCTGCATGTCCATATCGGCGAGCTTGTCTCAGGCTCGGTGAAAACCGGCGCCAGGGCGCAGCTGCTCGTGAATGCCGCGCGCCGCAAGGCCGTGATGGCAAACCATTCGGCGACCCATCTGATGCACGCCGCGCTCCGCAAGGTTCTGGGGCCGCATGTCACGCAGAAGGGCTCGCTCGTCGAGGCCGACCGGTTCCGGTTTGACTTCTCGCATGGCGCGCCTGTTACCGGGGCCCAGCTGGAAGCCATCGAGGACGAGGTCAACGCGCAGATCCGCGCCAATATCGAAACCGGGATCAAGGTCTCCACGCCCGAGCAGGCGATTGAGGCCGGGGCTCTTGCCCTGTTCGGCGAGAAGTATGGCGATGAAGTCCGTGTGCTGTCGATGGGCGAGGCCGGTGATGGCGGGCGTGCCTATTCGGTCGAGCTGTGCGGGGGGACGCATGTCTCCCGCTCGGGCGACATCGCGGTCTTCACGATCATTTCGGAAGGTGGCGTCTCTGCCGGCATCCGGCGGATCGAGGCGACAACGGGCGCCGAGGCCCTTTCCTATCTCAAAGGCCGGGCGCAAATCGCCGCCGACATTGCCGAGAGCCTGAAAGTTCCGCTCAAGGATCTTCCCCGCCGTGTGGCAACACTCACCGAGGAGCGCCGCACGCTCGAGCGCGAACTCAGCGATGCCAAGCGCAAGCTCGCCATGGGCGGGGGCAGCGGCGCGCCGGCCGGCCCGGAAGTGATCAATGGCGTCAACCTGATCGCCCGCGTGGCTGACGGCGTGGGCGGCAAGGAGCTGCGCGCGCTGGTGGACGAAGCCAAGTCGAAGATCGGCTCAGGCGTCGTGGTGTTCGTTGGTGTCGATGGCGGCAAGGCAGGCGTCGCGATCGGTGTCACCAAGGACCTCACGGAGACATTCTCCGCTGTCGAGCTGGTGAAGTCTGCGGCCGCCGCCATTGGCGGCCAGGGCGGCGGCGGCCGGCCGGACATGGCACAGGCCGGCGGCCCCGATGGCGACAAGGCCAGCGAGGCGCTGGAAGCCGTGCGCGCCGCGCTCAGGGGCTGAAATCCTGACGATCACCTGGGCATTTGAAAATCGGGGCGGCGGCTTTCGGCCTGCCGCCCCGATCTTTTTGGCAGATGGTTTGCGGACGGCCGTTCAGGTGATAAAAGACAGAGCAGGAAACGAGACAGCCGCCTTTCCTGCGTCCAGTCAAGGCAGTCGGGTTGCCCAAAGGCCAGGGCAGAGATGGCGGGACCTCTTTCGTTAAATCGCTGAGTTCAGGTCTCAGGACCCAAGCCGTGCGCGTCTGGCGCACCGGGGATCGATGGTCGGAGTGAGAGGATTCGAACCTCCGGCCCCTAGCTCCCGAAGCTAGTGCTCTACCAGGCTGAGCTACACTCCGCCGTCCATCGCGGGCGGCCCGCAGCCCGCCCGAAGCCCGCGTGTTTACGCCGGGCCGGGGATTTTTCAAGGGGCAAAAGCGGTTACCTGCCCGCATTCCAGGCGGCTTTCCGGCCCTTGCGCATGCCTAGAGGCTGGCGATGTCGACAACCTTGTAGGTCAGGGGTTTCTGGCCGTGAAAGGCGACAGTCACGTATTCGCCTTCGCGGAACACATGGTCGCCGAGACGGTGAACGCTTTCATCCTCGCCCTCTTCTTCCTCGTCATAGCGGAAGAACCAGTTATTGCCCCGGTGGGTCAGCCACCCGTCGGCCTGCTCGGCCGGGTCGGGATGCAGGCGGTAGACGCGGCAGTCCGCGCGATTGGCGCGCCAGCTGTCCAAGTCAAGCCGTCCTTCAGCCGTCAGCGGCGCGATGATCGTGTAGCCCTGCCCGGGAACGGCGTCGGTGCCGGGGTTGAGGGCAAGTTGCAGGGAAATGCGGTTGAGCGTCATGTCAGGCTCCGGAATTGAAAGATGTGTCAACGGGCGATCGCGAGGGCCGGGGCTTCATCGGCGCTCAGAAGGCGCCTGCTGGTGCCGCCGAAGAGCCGCTCGCCGATTCGGGAGTGGCCGTAAGCGCCCGCCACGATCATGCTGGCGCCACTGCCCCTGGCGAGCGCCAACAGGGCGGCAGAAACCTCCCCCTCGATGGGCGACACGCTGGATCTGATACCTTTGCGCTTCAGCCAGTCTTCCAGCGAGCCGGGTTCGATCCCGGGCCGGGCTCCGTCGCGCTCGGCGTCCTTGCGGTTCTGAGCGATGATCACTTCGCCGGCAGCCTTGAGCAGCGGGGCGTGGAAGCGCAGCGCGCGGGCGGCCCCGTTTGATCCATCCCAGCCGATCACGACCGGGCCGGGAGTGTAGGGCTCCGTGCCCGAAAGGACGACCGGCAGGCGCGCATCCATCATCACATGGTCAAAGGCAATGGACAGCGGCTCGCCGCTGCGGGCGGCGCTGCGCGGGAAGAGGAGCGCGTCGGCGAGGGTGGCGGCGCTTGCGGCGGCGGCCTCGGCATTGGCCACCTGGTGAAGGAAAACGCTGTCCAGGCCGGGGGTGACACCCACGCCCTGCCGGAAAGCAGCTTCGGCCTTTTCGAGCATTTCCTTCTGAAGTTCGATGATGTTCGTGGTTGCCGCGGCGGTCAGGCCGGTGGATTCCGGCGTGGTGACAAGCATGACGGCCGCCTGCGGGTCAGGCAGGGCGCAGAGGCCGGTCAGGCTGGTGCCCAGCATTCGGGCCATTGCCAGCGCAGACCGGGTTGTCTCGGCATCCGTTTCCGGTGTGCCCTGAAGCATTGCGACGACTGACATGGCTCTCTCCTGTGTTTCCACCACGCCCTTGGGCGTGACAGCATCAACGTAGCAACACAGGCTTGGTTCCGGAGTAAGGAGGTCTACTTAGGCGCGGCGGCTTTGGCGCCGGCAATGCGCTGGCGCGCGATGCGGTCTGCCACTGCGTTGGCTGGCTGCCCGGTGGAGAGCGCCTCGTCGAGCACTTCGCCGAGCGTCTCGATCAGGCGGGCGAGTTTGCCGTCCACCCAGTCGCGGGAATAGTTGCCGGAAATCTCGGCCGCCACATTGATGATGCCGCCGCCATTGATGACATAGTCGGGGGCATAGAGAATGCCCTTGCGGCGCAGGAACTCGCCCATTTCCGGGACGATCAGCTGATTGTTGGCGGCCCCGGCCACGCCTTTGACGCGCAGGCGGTCGAGTGTTTTTTCGTTGATCACCGCGCCGAGCGCGCAGGGCGAGAAGATGTCGGCTTCCGCGTCATAGATATCGTCAGGCTGGACGATAGTCGCCCCGGTGCTGGCGGATACATCTTTCAATGCCACCTGGTCGATGTCGGAAATGACAAGTCTGGCGCCATCCCTGGCCAGATACGCGCACACATGGGCGCCGACCGAGCCAACGCCCTGCACCGCCACGGTGCGTTCTGACAGGTCGCCTGTCCCGTAGAGGCGCTTGGCGACTTCACGGATGCCGAGATAGACGCCGCGCGCCGTGATCGGCGAGGGGTCGCCGCTGGCGGCGGCGCCTTCATCGAGGCCGGCCACGTAGCGCGTTTCCCGGCGCACCATCGCCATGTCCGAAGTGTCGATGCCGACGTCTTCGGCGGTATAGTACGATCCGTTCAGGCTATCGACAGCGCGGCCGAAGGCCCTGAACAGGGCTTCTGACTTGTCCTTGCGCGGGTCGCCCCAGATCACCGATTTGCCCCCGCCGAGCGGCAGGGCGGCCATCGCATTCTTGAAGCTCATGCCCTGCGAGAGACGCAGCGCGTCGGTCAGCATCGCGTCGCTGCTGGCATAGTTCCACATGCGGCACCCGCCGGCTGCGGGTCCAAGCGCGGTGGAGTGAACCGCAATGATGCATTTCAACCCGCTTTGGGCGTCGTGGAAGGCATGAACACCCTCATGGGCGTCAAAAGAGGGATGATCAAACATGTTTGGCCGGATTTTTTGGAAACAGAAACGCTTTGCAGCGCTCTAGCCGGGAGCGCGCCGCAAGGTCAACTGCGGGGGCTGTGACAGCGCCGTCTCATATTGACACCTTTTCAGGGATTGGGGCTTAAGGTGCCCGCCGAATGCAGTTGCGCCCGGTCCTTCTCGCTCTCGGCATCATGACCGTCCTCCTTGCCGGGGCGATGGTGCCCTGTGCCTTGCTGGATCTGGCCGATGGCAGCGATGAGGCCCACGTCTTCTGGTTCTCTTCCTTTGCCTCCGGACTGGTTGGCTGCCTGCTCTGGGTTCTGGCCCGGGGCGGCGATACGCGGATCGGCCAGCGGGAGACATTCCTGCTCACAGTCTCGGTCTGGATGCTCGTGCCTGCGGTTGCGGCTGTGCCCTTCCTGGTCTCGGGGATGTCGTTCACCGATTCCATTTTCGAGGCCGTCTCCGGCCTCACGACCACCGGCGCGACGGTGCTGTCGGGCCTCGACACCATGCCGCGCGGATTGCTCTTGTGGCGCGGTGTCCTGCAATGGATCGGCGGCATCGGCATCGTCGTCACGGCCGTCGCCATCCTGCCCCAGCTGCGGGTGGGCGGCATGCAGCTCTTCCAGCTTGAGAGTTCGGACATCACCGGCAAGTTCCTGCCGAGGATCAAGGATATCGCGGCCTATATGGGCCTTACCTACCTGATCATCTCCTCGGCCTGCGCCTTCTCCTACAGCCTGGCGGGCCTGAACTGGTTTGATGCCATCGTGCATGCGATGTCGACGGTCTCGGCCGGGGGCTTTGCCAACTACGACGCGTCATTCGGGCATGAAAACCTTCAACCGGCGATG
The DNA here is from genome assembly GCF_018402285.1 of Hyphomonas sp. Classification (GTDB taxonomy): domain Bacteria; phylum Pseudomonadota; class Alphaproteobacteria; order Caulobacterales; family Hyphomonadaceae; genus Hyphomonas. Next base: position 1,070,102 of record NZ_JAGYJH010000003.1, read on the forward strand.
GCCCCGGCCATCTTCTTCATGGCGGTGGCGGGCCTGCCTTTCTCATTGCTGGCAATGCTGGTTCTGCAGGGACGCATCCGCCCGATGCTGCGCGATCCCCAGCCGCGGCTGTATTTCGGCCTGCTGTTCCTGTTCACGGTCACGATCGTCATCTGGCATGAAGCCGTGGTCGAGCCGCCGATCTTCGATCACATCTTCCACGGGATCACGGAGACCGCCTTCAACATCATCTCGGTGATGACCGGGACGGGCTACGCCTCGACGGCCTATGACACCTGGGGGCAGCCGGCGATCATCATCTTCCTGCTGGCGACCTTCATGGGCGGCTGCGCCGGATCGGCCTCCTGCGGCATGAAGATGTTCCGGCTTGAGATCACGGCCAAGGCCCTCGTCGCCTGGTCCCAGCGCATGGTCCAGCCCCATCGGCGCACGCCCGTTCGCTATGCCGGCAAGCCGGTCGATGAAGAGACGCTGCAGTCGGTCATGGTGTTCATGTTCCTCTATCTCGTCACCTTCATGGTGGCGGCCGCGCTGCTGTCCTTCACCGGTCTTGATCCGCTGAGCGCGATTTCGGCCTCGGCCACGATGGTCTCGAATGTGGGACCGGCTCTTGGCCCGGAGGTCGGTCCCTCGTCGAACTTCGCGTCGGTGACAGATTTTGCCAAATGGGTCTGCACGGTGGCCATGCTGCTGGGGCGGCTGGAGTTTGTCGCCGTGTTCGTGGTGCTGACGGGCCGTTTCTGGCGGGGCTAGAGCCCGGCTGCCTGCCACAGCATGCGCAGCGAGACCACGCCCAGAAGAATGCCGAACAGGCGGCGCAGGCGATCGGCGTCCAGTTTGTGGGCGAGGGCTGCGCCGACGGGGGCCATCAGCACGGTGAACACCGAGATCAGCGCGAAGGCGGGCAGGTTCACAAAGCCGGCCGAAAAGGGCGGCAGGCCGTCCCGCCCCCAGCCCACGATCATGGCCGCGATGGCGCCTGGCAGGCCGATGGCGACGCCCCAGCCCGCTGCGGTCGCTACGGCCCGGTGCATCGGCATGGCGCAGAGGGTCATCAGCGTCACCCCCAGCGTGCCCCCGCCAATCCCCATGATGGAGGAGAGCGCGCCATTGAAGGTGCCGATGCCGGCGCGCTTCAATCCGCCCGGCATCTGCGGGGCAAGTTTCCAGCCCGGCCGGCCGAAATAGAATTGCGCGGCAAAAAGGATCAGCACGGTCCCGAAGATGGCGAGCATGACCTGCTTGGAGACATACCCCGCCAGCAGGATGCCCAGCACCGAGCCAAGGACGATCCAGGGCGACCAGGCGCGGATGATCTGCCAGTCGACTGCGCCGCGCTTGTGGTGGGCCATCACGCTGCGGACGGAGGTGAGGATGATGGTGGCGAGCGATGTGGAGACCGCCACATGCATGGCCGTCTCCCGGTAGCCGAGACTGTCCAGCAGGAAGAACAGCACCGGCACGATGACGACGCCCCCGCCAATGCCGAAGAGGCCGGCGGCGAGCCCTGCAAACAGGCCGGCAACTGCCAGAGCGAGCAGCATGGGCCCGTAGGTGCCGAGGAAATCCATCACGTCCCGCGCTCTGGCTGGCGGTCAGGGGTGATGGTGGTGGGCTTCGGTGTTGAGGCGGCCGCATTTGCCGCACTGGATGACGACGCCGTGCACGTCGCGGTGGGCGACATTGATCATCAGCCTGGTCTTGCAGGCGCCGCAGCGATGGGTCTCGTCGCCGCCGCCTTCGCGGACCGGTTTGCCGGCGGTGTGCTCGAGGATGTCAGCGCCTTCGGCCTGCTGCGGGGTGAGGAGGATCATGTCGAACTGGGGCATGGCGAGGCCTTTCTGATGCCGGACAACGGAACACTTATCCTCTCGACTACAGGGGCTCCATTATCAAGGCCTCACCCGCCGATCAGCAGCAGGGTTTCGCGGCTGCCTTCTGCGCTGAGGCCGGCCTGCAGGGCGTAGAGGTGGCCGATCAGGTCGAGGGTGGACTTGGCCGATTTGCAGCGGTCATCGATGTAGAACCACACGCCGCGATAGGGCACCGATACGGCAGCCGTCAGGGGCTGCTCGAGGCTCCAGGACACGCCGAAATAATCCCCCAGCACATGCGTCCAGACGCCAACCGGCGCGCAGGGCGTGGGCGGCGCTTCCGGGCCGCTGATGGGGATGACGAAATCCTCGTGTCCTGGCGGAATATCGACCGCGTGGGAGAGGGCCGCCATCATGCCCAGCACGCTGCGACCGCGCAGGGGGGAGTCGCCCTTGCGGGCGGAGCGGGTGGCAAGCTCTGCCGAGTAAAGGCCATCCTCCATGGTGAATTGTGCGGCGGCGTCGTGTTCCTTGAAGAGGCGGGCGAGGGCTTCGCCGTCGTGCGATCCCGAATGCCAGGTGATCACGACCCGGGCGGCCTTGTCCTCCTCGTCATTCATCACCTGAACCAGCAGATCACCTGACAGCTGCAGGCGCCGCATCAGGCGGGCGAGGCCGCGGAAGGGGGCATTATCCGGCACGGTTTCCGGCGTCGGCCCCGCAGCGGCGCGGGCGTTATCCACGTCGCCGATCCGGGCGACGCAGCAGAGCATCAGACGCTCGACACTCCAGCCGGACTGGCTCAGCAGGAAGATCGATTCCGGGGCCACCGGCTGGAGCAATTGCTGGGCATACGCCCCGCCGCGCAGGACGTTGTAGACGGCGGTGGGGGTTTGCGATCGCTGCAGGCCGGCCTCTCCGGCGAGCAACTCGGTGAAGGGGCCGTCATCGAGGCCGATGGCGCTGGCGAGACTGCCGCCCCGGCCGGAGAAATCCTCGGTGGTCAGGGTCTGGATTTCCACGAAGCTGACGGGATCATTGTAGCGCAGCTTCACGATGTTCAGCAGAAGCTGGCGCTGCTGGGCGGTGGCCACTTCGTTGGAATAGGTCAGCGTATCCTGCGAGATCGGCGAGGTTGTGCGCGGTGTGGCGCAGGCACTCAAGGCGGCGGCGAGCGCCAGCGTGGTCCAGAATTTCATATGTCACGTCCCCAAACTTCCACACCAGGAGAGGCGCAAAAAAGGGACAAACCAGATCAGGACCGGTCACATGACCGACAAAAGGAGTGCCAGGTCCGGCCACTCCCGGACAATTCGGGACAGGCCAGCGCCCTACCAGACACCGGCATTCTTGAGGGCCGCGTCAAGGTCAGCGGGCAGGTCGACCGCCGCCTCTCCGGATTTGAGGTCGCGCGGCGCCTCCTCCGGTTTCAGATAGCGCCAGCCCTGGAAGGGGCGCTTTGGCTGGGCATAGGTGCGCACGAGGTCGGGGTCGAAGACGAGCTCGCAGAGGTCTTTGCCGTCCTCATCCTTGACGGCGCGGATATCGATGATGCGCTGGCGCACGCGAATGGCGCGCTTGATGACCCAGTAGATCGAGCCGCCCTTGAGCATCTCTTCGGCGCGCTTGGGATACATGCGGGTGTGATGGACGGGCGCGGGCAGGTGTTTCATCAGGCGCGCCTGCCAGTCGGCCAGGTCGTCGATGTCGTCAGCGCCGACGCAGAGTTTCACCATGTGTACCGTCATGCCCCCAACCTAGCGGAGAGGCGCGCCAAATCCAGTGGGGAGGCTCACCTCAATCATCCCGGCCTGTTGGTCGAGATAGGCGCGTTCGGCTTCCGGGCTGGCGAAGAAGAACTCAATGCCGGTGACTTCGGCGCGGTAGCTGCGGGTGATGCGGCGGAAGGCGGCGCGGGCTTCAAGGTCGATGGTGAAACCCGACACATAGGAGAAGCCCCAGCGCGGCTCGGTGCTGAGGATGTAGGACTGGTTGTATTTCGTCAGCTTGCCGCCGGAGGGACCGTTCACGGCTTTCGGGAGCGTGTAGTCGATCTGCAGGAAGCGCTCGCCGACCGGATCGAGCAGCGCGTTGGCCTGCAGGCGCTCGGCGGCCCAGCGGTCGAACTCGTTGTCATTGTAGTTGGGGTGGTGGCGGAAGCCGACACGCCAGGCATGGCCTTCGGTGTTCACCTGAACGGTCTGGCCAAGACAGGCGCGCAGATCGTCCGGGAAAAGACGGCCATCGGGGGCTGCTTCGCTCGCCCAGTTGGCGGCGACCGCGTCGAGTTCCTCGTCATGGCCCTGGCGGGAGACGAGTGTCCAGCGCTGGCCCCGGGGCTCACGCGGGTCGAAGGCGTAGACCTGACGGGCCGACCGGGAGCTGAGCTCGACGGTGAAGGCGGCGCGCAGGGTTTCGGGCGCTTCGGTGGCTTCCAGCGCCGCATGCATCGGCCCGGTTCCGGTCGCCATTGTCAGAGAAGCCAGGAATACCTGCAGCAGCATCACTCTACCCATCGCGTTCGGCGCAAACTCATCCGGAGGAATTGCGGCAACTTCGCGGCAGGGTGACCCCCGCCGCGCGGTTTCAGGCAAACTCAGCGTCCAGATGCCTCAGCCTTGCCCGCCCAACATTTACGGGAGTTGAACAAAAGGCATACGGCGCCGGATTTAATGCTTGTAGGCCAGCGGACGTTGGCTGGTGTCGAGGCTGAGATAGCGGTCGCGCAGCTTGGTCTGGCGCGATTCCATCGGTTCGCTCACCCCGTCGATGAACACGGCCGTGGGCGCGGACGTGACCTCCAGCGGGTCGCCGTCCCAGGCCACGACATCGGCGCGGGCGCCGGGCGCGAGGACGCCGAGGCCGGTCATGCCGAAGATTTCGGCCGGGGCGGTCGTCAGCGCTTTCATCGCTTCATCAAAGGGCAGGCCGTTGGCGACGGCGTTGCCGGCAATCTGCGGGGCGAGGCGGGCCTGATGGCTGTCATCATCGAGGTTGACGATGGCCAGGGTGACGCCGGCCTCTGCGAGGCGGGCGGCGTTTTCGCTGGTGGCGGCGAGCTGGGAGAAGCTGGTCGGGAGGTTCGAAAAGGCGTCGATGATGACGGGGATCTTCATCGCCGCGAGCCGGTCTGCGACGCGCCAGCCTTCATCGGCGCCGACGATGGCGAGCTTCAGCATCGGGTTTTCCTGCCTGAACTCCATGATGGCTTCCAGATCGCTGGCGCGGCGGGCCTCGATCAGGATCAGCTGGTCGCCTTTCACTGCGGGCATGAGCGCCTGCGCGTCCATCCGGGTCAGCACGTTGCCGTCGTTATGGGTCATGTAGCGGGCGCCGAAGAAGCGTACGTCATCAAAGGCGCCGCGCAGGGCGGTCCAGGCGGCCGGGCGCGAGCCGCCCGAGAGCGAGGCGCCGCGCTCGCCCAGCACAAGGAAGGCAAAGGCGCGCTGCTTGAAGATCGAACCGGGCAGGCCGCTGGTGTCAGCCAGGAAGCCCTGTCCGGCGAAGAGTTTGGAGCGGGCATCGGGCGCCACCGCAATGCGCGTGAAGCCTTCAAGCCGGGTGACGGCAATCGGGGTGGCGTCAGGGTTGAAGCCATCGGCGGCATTGAGGGCGGCGGAGAAAGGCGAGCTGCCTGCGCCGGTGTCGTTGGCCGAGCGCTCGCCGGTCACTTCGGTGATGCCGGTGCGCGAGAAGGCGGAGATGAGGCCGGGGGTGACCCATTCGGCCTCGACCCTGGCCATGCCGGCTGGGGGCGTGCCCGTGCCGACCGAGACGATGCGGCCCTCATCGATCACAACGACGCCATTGGTGAGGGTTCCCTGCGCCGTTCCGGTCCAGACTTTTTCTCCGACGATGGCGACGGGCTGGGCAGCGCTGATCGGGACAAGGCAGAGGGCGGCAAGGCCGAGAAGCAGAGAACGGATCATTTGCGGTCTCCTTCACCGGGCTGGCCGAGTTCAAAATCCATCACGGGCTGGATGGCGGGGTCTTCGCGGTCATACATCAGGGCGCCGTCGATATAGACCTTCTCGGCCTGGGCGTAGACGCTGAAGGGGTTGGCCGACCAGACGACCACATCAGCCATCTTGCCGGGCTCGAGCGTGCCGGTCCTGTCATCGATGCCGAGGGATTTGGCGGGGTTGAGCGAGAGCCATTGCCAGGCCACTTCGATGGGTATGTCGATGCCTGCCCGCTTGCCGTCCGACCAGGCCTTGGCGGCTTCCTGGTTGAGGCGCTGGATGCCGATGTCGCTGTCGGAGTGGACGATGGCGCAAGCCCCCGCATTGTGGACCATCGGGATGTTCTCGCGGATGCCGTCATAGGCTTCCATCTTGAAGCCCCACCAGTCGGCCCACATGGACGAGCAGGTGCCATATTCGGCGAGCTTGTCGGCGATCTTGTAGGATTCGACGGCATGGTGGAAGGCGGCGACACGATAGCCAAACTCCTCGGAGAGATCGAGGATGATCGCCATTTCGTCGGCGCGGTAGCAGTGCATGTGGACGAGGATGTCTCCGTTGAGGACGCCGGCAAGGGTTTCCAGTTCGAGATTGCGGGCGGGCTCCTCGCCTTCCCCGTCGATGAAGGCATCCCACTTCTTCTTGTATTCTGCCGCTTCGATCCAGGCAGCGCGGTAGCCTGCGACATTGCCCATGCGGGAATAGGGCGCGCCTCCCGGGAAGCTGCCGCGGCCATAGCCATAGACGCGCTTGGGGTTTTCTCCGCAGGCCATCTTGAGCGTGTGGGGCGCGCCGGGGAATTTCATTTCCTGCACAGAGCGGGCGGGCACGTTTTTCAGGACGACGCCGCGCCCGCCGAAGAGGTTGGCACTGCCTGGAAGGATCTGCAGCGAGGTGATCCCCCCTGCCAGCGCGCGGGTGAAGCCGGGGTCCTGGGGCCAGACCGAATGCTCCACCCAGACTTCGGCGGTGACGGGGCCTGAGACTTCATTGCCGTCGCCATGGGCTTCGACGCCCGGCGAGGGATAGGCGCCCAGATGGCTGTGATTGTCGATAATGCCGGGGGTGACCCATTTGCCGGCGGCATTGATTGTGGCGGCGCCCTCCGGGGCGGTGAGGTCTGCGCCGACGCCGGTAATCTTGCCGCCTTCAATCAGGACGCTGCCGCCTTCGATGAGGCCGCCCTTGCCGTCGAGGACGGTGGCGCCCGTGATCAGCGTCGCGCCGGAGGGATAGGCGGTGTAGGTGGAGGGGAAGGGATCAAAGACGCGGGAGACCTCGCCGTCCTTCTTTGCGTCGCCCGATCCTCCACAGGCGCTCACGGCGAGGCAAAGGCCCAGGCCGGCGCTCAACAGCAGCTTCTTCATCTATGCCCCGCAAGTCAGCTAATCCTTGTCCCCTATCAGGGCAAAGTTTGCTGTCGCTTGCAAGGGCTGGAGGTGAGCTTTGGCCCGGCCTGAGCTTATTCTGACACAATGTGTTTGTCGCGGCCGAAGACGCTGCGCATCAGCCAGTTTGGCGCCATGCGCTCGATGCGGGGATGGCGCGCCATGACGCTCTCCATCCAGCGGCGGCCCCAGACGGCGTTACGCCCGAGCAGGACGACCCCAGGATGGCCATCGGAAGGCCGATTGGAATGAACGGCGTGGCAATGCCAACCGGAACTGCCAGGGCGATCATGCCGAGACCGGTCACGGCGAGTGTCTGGCGCGCGACGACGTTCACTCCGTTGCGCAGAACGTGAATGGGCTTGGGCGGCGCGTAGACCGGTTCGTTCAGGAGGGGGGCGTTTTCAGGTGGCATGGCGATCAATATGGGTTTGGAGCTGATACTTACCAGAGTAACGCACGAGATGTGTCGAAAGTCTGGCAAGGGCGTGACCTCATTGCTACACCTTCGGATAACTGAGCATTTGCGTAGAGAGAGTTGGCCCCGCCGGACATGAAGCTTCACTCGATCCAGCTTCTGCGCGGCATTGCGGCTCTCCTGGTGGTTTTCTACCACGCCTGGGGTTTACAGCTCCTCACCATCGACCCGGAAAATTCCGCGCCCGGCCTGCTCGGCGGCATTTTTGCCAGCGGGTATGCGGGGGTCGATCTGTTCTTTGTGATCTCCGGCTTCATCATGGTGTGGGTGACGCGGCAGACGGCGCCGGGGGTAGCGGGGGTTGGCGCGTTCCTGTTCTCGCGGGTGACGCGGATCTATCCGCTCTGGTGGGCGGCGGCGGGGCTGGCGACGGCTTACTATCTTTTCCTTCATGTTCCCGATGCGAACGATCCGGCCTGGCGGGCGGCGCTGCAGGAGGGAGACGCGGCAGGGTTTCTGGTGAAGTCCTTCTTCCTCCTGCCCCAGCCTGACCTGCCGGTGCTCAGCCTTGGCTGGACGCTGATGCATGAGCTGTATTTCTACGCCGTGTTTGCCTGTCTCCTGCTGTTGCCACGGGGCTTGCTGCCCTTTGCCCTGCTGGCCTGGGGCGGGGCGATTGTCGGCGCGTCGCTGCTGGGTCTGTCACGCCCGGGCGCGGTGAACCTCATGACGCTCGCCATCCACCCGCTGACGATGGAATTCATCTTCGGGGCGATGGTGGGCCTGATCGTCAGCGCGGGCTTTGTCGCCCGCTCAGGGCTTCTGACGCTTGGAGCGGCGCTTTGGTTCACGACAAATCTCTGCCTGCAGGGCGAGGTAACGGCGTACACCTATCAATGGGGCCGGGTGCTGGCCTTTGGCATTCCGGGCGCGCTGCTGGTCTATGGCATTGCGGCGCTGGAGCAGCATGGGCGGCTGGTATGGCTGGTGCCGGTGACGGCGGCGGTGATTGCCTGCGCGGCGGTCTACCAGATGCACGGGCTGACACCGGTGAGCGAAGCGGGCCTGCGGCAGGGCGCGGCGATGTGGGCGGTGGGCGCGGGCGTGCTGGCGGCGGGGGGCGTGATCGGCCTTGGCTGGCTGGGCGGACGGTTTCTACCCGGGGCGATGTATGGTCTGGCCCGGCCGCTGGAGGGGCTTTTCCGGGCAGGCAGCCATATCGGCGACTGGTCCTATTCGATCTATCTGGGGCACATCTTCGCGATCGGCGGGCTGATCTTTGCGATCCGCTGGATGGCGGAGACGGGCGGATGGGCCGCGCCGTTCGTGCCGGGAGCGCCGGGGATTGGCGATGACCTTGCCTATATCGCGGCCGTCTTCATCGGCGCCCTGCTGGCGGGGTGGACCGGCCACAGGCTGGTCGAGCGCCCGGCGCTGGCCCTGTTCAGAATGCTGAGACGGCGGCTGTTTCCCAACAGCCGCCGTACCCGGGATGTGTGATTGAGGCCCTGCGAAGGCGCCGCTTATTCGGCGGCGACCTTGCTTGTGTCTTCGGGGGCCCATTTCAGAACCGGCTTGCGGGCGGCGCGGGTCTCGTCGAGGCGCTTGGCCGGAGCGAGGTAAGGGGCGCCTTTCAGCGTGTCGTCGCCTTGCGCCGCGCGGCGGGCGATGGATTCCAGCGCGTCGCAGAAGCGGTCGAGCTCGGCTTTGGACTCTGTTTCCGTCGGCTCGATCAGCATGGCGCCATGGACCACCAGCGGGAAGTACATCGTCATCGGATGGTAGCCCTCATCGATGAGGGCCTTGGCGATGTCGATGGTTTCGATGCCGTCTGCGGTAAAGGCGTCGGAGAACAGCGCCTCATGCATGCAGTAGCCATCGAAGGCGGGGCTCATGACGTGCTTGAGGCGGGCCTGGATGTAGTTGGCGTTGAGGACGGCGTCTTCGGCCGCCTGTTTCAGGCCATCGGCGCCGTGGCTGAGGATATAGGAGAGGGCGCGGACGAACATGCCCATCTGGCCATGGAAGGCAACCATTCGGCCGAAGCTTTCGCTGGCGTCCCCGTCCACATGTTCGACGAGACGGTAGATACCGTCTTCGTCCTTGTTGACGTAGGGCACCGGCACATAGGGCGCGAGCGCTTCGGAGAAAACGGTCGGGCCAGAGCCAGGGCCGCCGCCGCCATGGGGCGTGGAGAAGGTCTTGTGCAGGTTGATGTGCATGGCGTCGACGCCAAGGTCGCCCGGGCGCACGCGGCCGACGATGGCGTTGAAGTTTGCCCCGTCGCAATAGAAGTAGCCGCCGGCCTGGTGGATCAGGTCGGCGATTTCGCGGATGTCGGTTTCAAACAGGCCGCAGGTGTTGGGGTTGGTCAACATGATGCCGGCGACATCATCGGACTTTTCCAGCTTTGCTTTGAGGTCTGCCATGTCGACCCGGCCACGCCTGTCGGCCTTGATCTCGTCGACGATGAAGCCGCACTGGACGGCCGTGGCCGGGTTTGTTCCGTGAGCGGATTCCGGCACGAGGACGCGCTTGCGAGTTTCCCCTTCGCCGCGCGCGATCAGCGCCTGTCGGATGGCCAGCATGCCGCACAGCTCGCCATGCGCGCCGGCTTTCGGGCTCATGGCGACAGACGGCATGTTGGTGAGGACTTTGAGCCAGGTGGCGAGTTCATCTATCAGCTGCAGCGCGCCCTGAACGGTCGCCTGCGGCTGGAGGGGGTGAATGTCGCCAAAGCCGGGCAGGCGCGCCATCTTTTCGTTGAGACGCGGATTGTGCTTCATCGTACACGATCCAAGGGGAAAAAGGCCAAGATCAATGGCATAGTTCCTCTGGGAGAGGCGCATGTAATGGCGCACGGCCTGCGGCTCGGAGAGCCCCGGCAGGCCGGTGTCCACCTTGCGGGCGACGCCGCCGAGACGGGATTTGAGGCCCTTGGGTTTGGGCAGGTCCACGCCGGTGGTTTCGGGCGTGCCGATCTCGAAGAGAAGGTCTTCATGCTGAAGAAGCCCGCGCGAGCCCGAAACGGTCTCGATGGCAGCGGCAGAGACGGAAGCGGGCGCCGTGGGACGGCCCATTGTGTTCATGGACATCAGATGATCTCCTTCAGAGCGTCGGCATAGGCGGCGATATCATCTGGCGTCGTGCATTCGGTGGCGGCGACGAGAATGACGTCACCGAGGTGATCGCCGGGGAAGAGGCGGGAGGCGCGCACGCCGCCGACGACGCCGGCTTCATCGAGCATCGCGAGGACGGCTTCGGCGTCCATCGGGGTGCGGATAGCAAACTCGTTGAAGAAGCGCGGGGTGAGGACTTCCACGCCCTTGACGGCACTGAGGGCATCGGCGAGCTCGATGGCCGCTTCATGGTTGAGCTCAGCGAGTTGCCTGAGGCCCTTCCCGCCCAGCAGCGTCATGTGGGACGTGAAGGCAAGGGCGCAGAGGCCGGAGTTGGTGCAGATGTTGGAGGTCGCCTTGTCGCGGCGGATATGCTGCTCGCGGGTCGAGAGCGTCAGCACGAAACCGCGCTTGCCGTCTGCGTCCACCGTTTCGCCACAGAGGCGGCCTGGCATCTGGCGCACGAGCTTTTCGCGGCAGGAGAAGAGGCCGACATAGGGCCCGCCGAAATTGAGCCCGTTTCCGATCGACTGGCCTTCGCCTGCAGCAATGTCCGCGCCCATTTCTCCGGGAGGGGTGACCATGCCGAGGCTGACAGCTTCGGTGAATACCGAAACCAGAAGGGCGCCTTTCTCATGCGCCGCGCTGGCGATGCCGGAAAGATCAGTGACCGTGCCGAAGACGTTCGGGCTCTGGCCGATGACGCAGGCGGTTTCTCCGTCCACGGCCTTTGAGAGCTCGTCCTCGCCGTCGATGGCGACGGGCAGCTGGACGACCGTGAGGCCTTGTGCCTCACAGAGGAGGCGTGTGGCGGCGGCATAATGCGGGTGGAGGCCGCCAGAGAGAATGATCTTCTTGCGGCGGGTGGCGCGGGCAGCCATCACGGCGGCCTCGGCGCAGGAGGTGGAGCCGTCATACATCGACGCGTTGGCGACATCCATGGCGGTGAGCGCGGCAACCTGGGTCTGGAACTCAAACAGGGTCTGCAGGGTCCCTTGCGCGATTTCCGGCTGGTAGGGCGTGTAGGTCGTCAGGAATTCCGAGCGCTGGATGATCATGTCGACCGTGGCCGGGACATGATGCTTGTAGGCGCCCGCGCCGACGAAGAACGGGCCGGAGGAGGCTGAGCGGTTCTTCGCGGCGAGTTTGGTCAGGTGCCGCTCGACGGCGAGCTCGCCCTGATGATCAGGCAGGCCGGCAATCTTTCCCTTCAGGCGGGCGGCGTCTGGCACGTCCGTATAAAAATCATCGACGGATTTCGCGCCGATGGTCGCCAGCATGCTGGCGCGGTCCTCAGGCGTGAGCGGCAGGTAGCGCATGTATCAGAGCCCTTCGCAGTAAGCAGTGTAGGCGGTTTCATCCATCAGTCCGTCAAGCTCGCCCTTGTCGGCAATCTGGATGCGGACGAACCAGGCGTCGCTCTCGGCGGCCTCGTTGACCTTTTCCGGCGCATCGGAAAGGGCGGTGTTGGCTTCAAGGATCGAGCCGGAGATCGGGGCGTAGACGTCCGAAGCGGCCTTGACGCTTTCGACGACGGCGAAGTCTGCGCCCTTGGCGATCTTCGCGCCGGTTTCAGGCAGTTCTACATAGACGACATCGCCGAGCTGGCCGGCGGCATAGGCGGTGATGCCGACTGTGCCGGTGTCGCCTTCGACGCGGACCCATTCATGATCTTTGGTATAGTAGGTGGTCATTGCGCAGCCCTCCAGGATCAGCGTTTGTAGTTTTGGGGAACGAACGGAAGGGCGGCCACTTCGGCGGGCCGGGCCTTTCCGCGGACGATAAGGTCAATCTTTGTGCCGGGTGCGGCATGGTCGGCGGCGACATAGCCCATGGCGACGGGCGCGTCATAGGTCGGGCCGAAGCCGCCGGAGGTGATGACGCCGATGATTTCGCCGTCCAGCTGGATCTCGGTGCCTTCGCGGGCCGGGGCGCGCTCGAGCGGGCGGATGCCAACGCGCTTGCGGGCGGGGCCGTCTTTCAGTTCCCGAAGGATACGCGCGGCGCCGGGGAAATCGCCCGCTTCGCGGCGGCGCTTCTGGATGACCCAGGCAAGGTCTGCCTCGATGGGGGAGATGTCCGGGGCAAGGTCGTGGCCGTAAAGGCAGAGACCTGCCTCCAGGCGCAGGGAGTCGCGCGCGCCAAGGCCGATGGGCTTTACCCGCTCGTCGGTGTACATCTCTTCAATCAGCGGCAGGCCGGCCTCGGCCGGGATCAGGACTTCAAAGCCGTCTTCTCCGGTATAGCCGCAGCGCGAGACGATGCAGCGCTGGCCGTTCATTTCGAACGGCATGTGGTGCATGAATTTGAGATCTTCGCAGCCGGGGAAAAAGTCCGCCATTACATCGACGGCCTTAGGGCCTTGCAGGGCAAAGAGGATGCGGTCATCGGCGCGCGTCAGCACGGCCTTGCCGGCGAGAGCTGTCTCGAAGAGGCCCCAGTCCTGCTCCTTCATTGCGCCGTTGACGACAATGTAGAGCGTGCCCTGAGCCTCATCGCCCAGGGGCCGGGTGATGATGAGATCGTCGAGGATGCCGCCGTCTTCATTCAGGAGGACGGTTAGGCGGGCCTGGCCGGGCTTGAGGCTGGTGATGTCGGAGGGGACGAGCTGCTCGATCAGAGCTGCGATTTCGGCATGGGCGGCCTCGCCCCCGCCGATGCCCGCTTCCAGGGTGAGGAAACAGGGGCCCATATGGGAGACGTCGAACAGGCCGGCCTGCGTGCGCGTCCAGATATGTTCGGGCATCACGCCTTCAAACTGGACAGGCATTTCATAGCCGGCAAAGCCCACGAGCTTGCCGCCCATCTTCACGTGGCAGGCGTAAAGCGGGGTGCGCTTCAGGTTTTCAGTCGCGGCCTCTGACATGGCGCCCTTTCATAGAGTGACGGCGCAGCGCGCGAGGGCGCTGCTCTGGTCCGTCGCCCCCGCTGTCCGGGCGCCTGAGAGATTCCGCCGGTCATAAACCGGCTTGCTCCTTCGGCGAGGCGTATTTTCAGCCTCTTTCCAGCGTGTTGACCCTCTTCCGGCCCTTTTGCCTGAGCGTTTCCGGGGCGGTTGCGCCTTCGGCGGCGGCTACCGAATGCCGCTCTCTCCCGGAAGAGGATATATGGCGGTCAGCTAGCCCGGATTCCCGGGCGGGGCAAGGGCGGGCGCGCGTTAGTCCGCTTCGGCTGCGCGATGTGCAAAGGAAGTGAGCGTTGCCATCGCCGCGCGCCAGGGAAACGGGCCATAGCTTATGCGGCGCACGCCTGCCTCTGCCAGCGCGCCAAAGCCGCCCGCCTCCGGACCGGCCATCACATTCACCGGCAGGGGGCACGCCGCGCAGATTTCTGCGATCAGCCTGATATCCCGCAGGCCGGGCACAAAGAAGCTGCTGGCGCCGGCTGCAGCATACGCTGCGCCGCGGGCGATCACGTCATTGATGCGGGCGGGGTGGTCCTCGGGCCTCTCGCGCAGGCAGATGTCAGTGCGTGCGTTGATCCAGAAGCCTGGCAGGAGACTGTCAGCCGCCGCGCGCGCGGCCCCGATGCGGGCCGCCGCTTCCCCGGGCGGGCGCACGCCTTCGCCCTCGCCGGCGGGGTAGCCGTCCTCAAGGTTTATGCCGGCAGCGCCTGTGCCCACGACCTGGCGGATGTTCTCGGCCAGACCGTCTGTGGTGGCGGCATAGCCGGCTTCAAAGTCGAGCGAGACGGGAAGCTCGACCGCTGCCACGATCCGTGCGGCATGATCGAGCACCAGATCGAATGGCACAGCCTCGCCATCGGCATAGCCGAGCGCGCCGCCGACCGAAGCGCTGCCTGTTGCCAGCGCGCGGGCTCCCGCCGCCGCTACCGCGCGGGCAGACCCCGCATCCCAGATGTTGACCAGCACGAGGGGCCGGGCGCCGTTATGGAGGCTGGCGAAGCGGGCAAGTTTCTCGGCCTGGCCGGGCATGTCGGGCGTCCTCCTGAGCTGGCTATGGGTCATGGCGGGGATGCCAGAGGCCCCCGCCGTCTGCCACCCGATTCTTGCGCGTCCGGGGAAATGCGCCCCCGCAAACCTGTCAGAGCGCATTCCGCGCAATGCGCAGCTCGATGCGTTTGAGCTCGCGCAGCAGGGCAAGATGGTGCATCCGCATCCAGAACCAGACCTTGATCATCGCCACCGCCAGCATGCTGAAGAGGAAGGCGGCGAGCCAGAAGATCATTTCGCGCAGCTCTTCTGCCCCGAGGATCTGGACCGCTGACCAGACCGCAATGGCAAAGAAGGCAAGGCTCAGCACAAAAGCGAACGCGGTCCAGAATTTCAGCGGCCCGGTGAACGTCGCGCCCAGCTGGCCGATCAGGCTTTCCCCGTTTTCCAGGTTTTTCAGGAAGGCTTCGTCCTCGGCGGAAAGGCCGTCTTTCAGCCGTGTTTCAAAACTCGTCATGACAGGTCTCCTTCAAGAAGCTGTTTGAGATGTTGGCGCGCATGGAAGATGCGCGACTTTGCCGTGCCGGTGGGAACGCTTAAGGCTGCGGCGGTTTCGGCAAGGGTGAGGCCCTCGCTGAAATGGAGAATGGCGGCGACGCGGTGGTCGGCGCTGAGCTGGCCAAGTGCGGCCATGAGGGAATGGCGCAGGGGCGCGGTGTCGATGCCGGCCGGTTCGGGCGCGGCCTCTTCGGGCAGGAAGCGCTGGCGTGCCGCGCTCGCCCGCCGGATACGGTCTGCGCATTTCCGCGTCAGGATGCCATAGGCCCAGGCGGGAAACATCGCCGGTTCCGATAGGGTGAACCAGCCTCGGCAGATCCCGCCCCAGGCTTCCTGCACCGCCTCGCGCGCCTCTTCGGGATCGCCCAGCATCCGCCGGGCCGCCCGCATCAGGCGCGGTTGCCAGCGGGCGGCCAGCCGGTCTGCGGCGCGGGCATCGCCGGCGCGCACCAGCGTGACGAGCAGTTCGTCATAGATCCTGTCTGTATCGCTGAGAGCCATCGCCGCGCCTGTCCTTCAAAGGGATAGTCGCGCGGGCAGGGCGAAAGGTTCAATCAGATTCGGTATTCGGTTCTGCCGCCTCTGGCCCGGTCAGGCTGAACCTGGCGACGACGGGCTGATGGTCGGTGATGGCGAAGCCGAGATCGAGGCCGCGGACGTCTTCCACGGTCACGTTGGGGGAGACGATGAAGCCGTCGATGATGGTGGTGTAGTTTATGCCGCGCCTGTAGGGCTGTTCATTGGTGCGGGTGGTGGGGATGGCAGGGTCGATCACGATCTGCCAGCCCGGTCGGAGGGCTTCGCGGGGAAAGTCATGCACCCAGAAGAGGGCGCTTTCGTCGCTCTCATAGGGGAAGTCTGTCGCGGCCAGGCGCATGTTCCAGTCACCGCCGAGGACCACGCCCTTGCCCTGCTGGTAGTGCGACTGGGCCAGGTCGAGCACTTCGCGCACCTGCTGCATTCGCGTGCCCGCGCCCTCATCGAAGGCGGAGAGGTGGACGTTGAGGATGACCCAGGGGGCGCCGGAAACGTCAAGCTCGGTGACCTGGACATGATAGCGCCGCTGGAGGAAGCCCATGATCGGCCCGGGCTCTTCGGTCAGGCGGACGAGCTTTGCGGGCTCTGCGGCCACTTTCGTGAATGTGCCCAGCCCATGGCGCAGGCTGAGCGGGCCGGGCAGCAGGCGCGTGCGGATGTCTGAGGAGAAGACCATTCCATAGCCGGGCAGCGCGTCTTTCACGCCGGAGAGGACGTCGACATTGTGGGTGAGGAAGCCCGGCGCGGCGAGTTCCTGCATCAGGACGATATCCGGCACCTCCTCGCGCAGGACAGCCTGGATGCCAGCAAGGTTTTTCTCCACCGCCTCGCGGCCAGGCGGGCGCAGCATCTGCCCGCCATCGGCCTGGAAATCGGACGCTTCGCCGAGGCCGGAATAGCCGATATTCCAGACCATCAGCCTCAGCGGAGACTGCGCGGCGGGCAGGGCGTGCGCAGCGTCTTCCCGCTGCTCGGGAATGGCGCGGTCATTGAGGGTGACAAAGGCCGCAATGCCAAGCCACAGCGCGGCCAGCATGACCAGCAGCGAGATGTAGACGAAAGTTCTGCGCAGCCACATGTGCACCGCCCGGCCAGCCTGGATCCCACCACCTTCCATCTGAGCCAAGCCGGGCGGCTGTGTCCATCGGCGCATCTGACGCAGCCGTCACGATGGCGTCAGCTGCCCACCGGACGCCCGGCGCCAAACCAGCTGCGGATCAGTTCCCAGGTGCTGCGGGAGCCGGCGAGGACGCGCTCGGTGGCGCGGGTGGCGTGGGTGGTGAGCCCGCCGACGCGTTTGAGCAGGTCGGTGATCACCGAGCCTGACTCGGCCTTCACTTCGCGCAGGGCGCCTTCGGAAATCGCCGCCGCCTGGCCTGCCGTCCAGCCCTTGAAGCTGCGGCAGCGGCGCTTGGCGAGATAGCCAAGCTTCAGCGTCATCATGGCATTGATGCCGCCATCCATCACCGGACCGGCGATCAGCCCGCCCATCCGGCCGAGCAGGCTGCCGATCACCTCGCCGGTAATGTCGGTCACGTCCTCCAGCGCGCGGGCGGCGACGACGATGGCCGCGACATCGCGCAGGATGCGCAAGCTGCCCATGAGATGGGGCCGGCCGAAATAGATGCGGGAGACTTTCGCCACGAGATTGGCATTGCGCCAGAGGACGATGAAGGCGTCGACGGTGCCGTTCATCGACAGGGCGGTGGCCACGCCGACGCCGACGGCCTCGGCATGGATGATCTGGTTCACGCGGCGGTCGAGCGGGGCGAGCCGGGCTTCGATATGCTCCCGCTCGAAGGCCTCAAGGTCCAGCGAGAGGGCATGGGCTTCTGCAGGCCCCGCCCGGGCGGCGCGGGAAGCGAGGGCGCGGCCTTTGGCGATGCTTTCCAGGATGGCGGCGCGCTCGGCCTGCACTTCGGGATTGGCGGCGAGCATCTTCAGATAGCGCACATCATAGGTGAGGCGTGCGGCAATGGCGGCGGGATCGGGCGCCTTGGGATCAATCAGGATATCCGGCGGCCGGGCGGCCACCGGCATGGAGAGGAAGGCGGCGATGGGCCGGGCGACCAGCCAGGCGAGCGCGGCGGTGAGGCCGGCAATGTAGACAAGGCCTGCGACGGGGTGAAGGTCATCAAACAGGCGGTAGAAGAGATAGCCCTGACCGATCACGATCAGGCAGGTGATGACGACCAGAATACTCGCCGCGAGCTTCACCACCTGCCAGCCCTGCGCCCATTGGGCGGCGAGTTCCCATTGCTGCGGCGGCTTATCGGATGGGGACGGGGCCGGAACCGGAACAAGCGCTTTGGCCATGAGCAGTGTCCTCCTAGCTGAGCAGGGCTAAACCCTTTTGAGGTGGGGAAGGTCAGGGGCAGGGGCAAGCGTCAGGGACAGTGGGGCAGCTTTCAGGCAGCACGACTGGCCGGACGCAGCGGGCGCTGGCCAGGTTGACGGGGTGTGTCCGGGGTCAGGTAAAAGCCAGGATGTATCGGCAGTTGCGCGGGTGCAGGCCCCCCCTTCACGCCGTCTCGGGGCGTTTGCAGGGAAAACGCCTGTCCCTCAAAGCCCCCGCTCGCGCAGGGGAAGAAAAGACGGTGCAGCGCATCGGCGTTGAGCAATCTGGCAGCGCTGTTTCCCATGCCCGATCGTGCGATGCTTTGCGCAGGGGCGGGAGTGGTCTGCAGGCTGACGGGCGCGGCTGCCGCGCGTCCGTCAGATCGGCGACCAGGAGGAGATACCACAACACCCCCGGCCAGAAGATCGCCGGCACCGCGCTGAAATACGCCGTGAAGACCGGGTGTTTTCTGACCCGGGTGGAAGGCGGCGAGGGTGTTCACGGGGCGCAGGATACGCCCGGGGCCGGAGGGGGCGGGATTTCCTGGATCGGGCCTTGTCGGGGAGGTGTTGCGGCGCTGTTACATCCGCTCCGGCACCGTAATGCCGAGCAGGTCCAGCCCCGTCTCCAGCTGATGCCGCACGCCGTCGGCAAGCGCTAGCCGGCTTGCGCGTTTCTCCGCGTCGGTTTCGGCGGCGATGGGCAGGGCGGCGTAGAAGCTGCTGAAGGCCTGGGCGAGGCCGTAGAGGTGTTCGCAGAGGATGTGGGGCATGCGCTTTTCGCGGGCGCCGAGGAGGGCAGCGCCGAAGCCGTCGAGTTGCAGGACGAGGGCGCGTTCGGTGTCTTCGGTAACCCTGACATTGCCCGGCGCATGGCCGTTTTCGGCGGCCTTGCGCAGCACCGATTTTACCCGCACGGCGGCATACATCAGGTAGGGCCCGGTCTTGCCCTCGAAGCTGGTGAAGCGGTCGAGGTCGAACACATAGTTCGTGGTGCGCGTGTTCATCAGGTCGGAGAAGCGCAGGGCGGCGACGGCGACCTTTTTGGCGACATCGAAGCGTTCGGCCTTGCCCATGTCTGCGGGGAGGTTTGCGGCGGAAAGCTTCTTCTCCGCCTCTTCCATCGCCATCGCCTGAAGGTCAGCGAGGCGCAGCACGCCGCCTTCGCGCGTCTTGAAGGGTTTGCCGTCCGGCCCGTTCACCGTGCCGAAGCCGATATGTTCGAGGCGGTCCTCGGCGATCAGCCCCAACATTCCGGCGGCGCGGAACACCTGCTCGAAATGCAGGGCCTGGCGCTGGTCGACCACGTAGAGCATCCGCTCGGGCGCAGGTTTCAGCGTGTCCATCCGGTCAAGGATCGTGGCGAGGTCGGTCGTGTGGTAGCCCGTGCCGCCGCGGCTGTTGACCAGCATGACGGGGGGCATCTCTTTCTTGTCGCTCTCCCGCGCCACGTGCACGATCAGCGCGCCGTCGCTCTCCTCGGCAAGGCCGGCATGCTTGAAGCGCGCGACGAGGCCGGGGATGAGGCCGTCCACATCGCTCTCGCCCTTCCAGAGGTCGAAGGAGACGTTGAGGAAGCCATAGTCAGCTTTCAGGGCCTCGACCGAGACATCGATGAAATGACGCAGCAGGGCGCGGTAGCCGGGGCGGCCGGCCTGCATTTCTGCGACGGCGCGCTGGGAGCGCTCATTGCGGGCTTCGTCGGCTTTTGCCTTGTTCGAGGCCTGCGGATAGAGGCGGCCGAGATCGTCGATGGTGACGGGCGGCTCGGCCGGGTAGGGGCCGGTATAGGCCGCGTCGAAATAGATGAGGCCGGGTTGCTCGTCGTAAAGCTCGGTGACGAGGTGGCCCATCTGGAGGCCCCAGTCTCCGAGGTGGACGTCGGAGGTGACCTGATCGCCGGCAAAGCGGCAGATGCGCTGCAGCGTGTCGCCGATGACGGCAGAGCGGAGATGGCCGACATGCATCGGTTTGGCGACATTGGCGCCGCCAAAGTCGATGACGGTGACCCCGGCGTCGGCGGCTTTCTCCGCGCCGGCCATCGTGTCGCCGCGCACCGCTTGCGCGCGGGTCGAGAGGGCGGCGTCGGAGACGCGCAGGTTGATGAAGCCCGGGCCGGCGACTTCGGCGGAGAGGACGCTGGCATGGTCCTTGAGGCGGGCAGCGATTTCGGCGGCGATTTCGCGCGGGTTACGGCCTGCCGCTTTCGCCGCGGCCATGGCGCCATTGCACTGGAAATCGGCCAGCTCTGGCTTGTCGCTGCGGCGGACTTCGCCGAAGCGGGCCGCAAGGCCCATGGCCTCGAAGGCGGCGCCTGCGGCGGCCGTCAGCTCCCCAGCCAGACTTCCCATGGCTTACTCCGCAACCGACGCGCCGGCGTCCAGGCGGAAGCGCTTGCCCGCGCGGTTGAATTCCAGCTGCTCGGCCGTCAACTCGAAGCCGACGACGATTTCGAAGTTCACCCCCGAAATGGAGCCATCGGCGCGGGGGATGGTGATGCGGTTTACCAGCTCTGACTTCTCGGTCAGCGTCCTGCCGCGGAATTCGGCCTGGCTGGCAAAGGTTTCGCGGGCGAGGACCTTGCCGTTGCGGCGCGTGACGGCGACGAAATAGGGGTAGATGTGGCCATCGGCGGTGGCCGCCGGGCCCTTGCCATAGGCGAAATCGATCTCGATTTCGGCGTCGAGCGGGAAATCCTCGGTGTAGCGGCAGAAGATGCGCACATCGACGATCTCGCCGGTGAATTCGATGTCCGAATAGAGCTCGCCTGAGCCATCGGCCATTTTCACATAGCGGGCAGCGTCATAGACCGAGCCGACGACCGGGCAGGGGCCGGCGTTCGGCGTCGAATCGAGGCTCTGGGCGATTCGGCTGCTGCGGCAGCCGGTCACCGCTGTGGCGGCCAGGAGGGAAGCGGCGAGGATAAGGGCAATTCTGCGCATGCGTCGGCGTGTCCATCTTGGCCTTATGCAAAGGCCTGTCCATGTGATAACGCCCCCGTGTTAAAGGCCTAGCGGCGCCCACGCAACGCATTCGGCGCAGGAGAGAGACCCTTATGACGACGAAACCGGCCCTGACCCTGCGCCTGGCGGCCCCGCGCGGCTTCTGTGCGGGCGTGGACCGCGCCATCCAGATTGTCGAGGAAGCCCTGAAAAAATGGGGCGCCCCGGTCTATGTGCGCCATGAAATCGTCCACAATCGGCATGTGGTGGAGCGGCTGGAGGCCCTGGGCGCCATCTTCGTGGAGGAGCTGGAAGATTGCCCGGATGACCGGCCTGTCATCTTCTCGGCCCATGGCGTGCCAAAATCGGTGCCCGCCGAGGCGGGCCGGCGCAACATGATCTATGTGGACGCAACCTGCCCGCTGGTTTCCAAGGTGCATGTGGAGGCCGAGCGGCATTTCACCAATGCGCGCGAGATCGTGCTGATCGGCCATGCCGGCCACCCTGAAGTCATCGGCACGATGGGCCAGCTGCCCGAAGGGGCCGTGGCGCTGATCGAGACGGTGGAGGACGCCCGTGCCTTCCAGCCGAGGAACGCGGCCAGCCTCGCCTTCATCACGCAGACGACGCTGAGCGTGGACGACACGGCGGAAATCGTGGCCGCGCTGCAGGCGCGTTTCCCCGGCATCGCCACGCCGCACAAGGAAGACATCTGCTATGCCACGACCAACCGTCAGGAGGCGGTCAAGGTGCTCGCGCCGGGCGCGGGGCTGGTGCTGGTGATCGGGGCACGGACGAGTTCAAACTCCGTCCGCCTCGTGGAAGTGGCCCTGCGCGCAGGCGCGGCGCGGGCCGAGCTTGTCGCCTCGGCGGAGGATATCGACTGGGCCTGGTTTGACGGGGTGGACACGCTCGGCCTCACCGCTGGCGCCTCGGCGCCCGAAGACCTGGTGCAGGGCGTGATTGAGGCGTGCCGGGAACGCTTCGAGGTGACCGTGGACACGGTGAAGACGGCGGATGAGACGGTGACGTTCAAGCTCCCGCGGATATTGGTTGGGTAATCCCATCGGGTGCACTGCGCGTTGCTTAATGCACCCTATGGGGCACCTTGCCGGTTTCATCCCCTGATACTGCTGATTGCCCCTGCCATAAGGTCGCCCCTGGACAGGGAAATGTCTGCAGATTGGGGAAAACAGCTTGCCCGGGGCTCGCTTGATTGGCTAGTGGCAGGGAGTTCAACCTGAGAGCTGCGTGCCCGGCACAAGCACCGGGGCGTGGCCGGGCCATAGGAGAATGCGAGTGGCAAAGGTCGTTGTAACCGGGGGAGCCGGGTTCATCGGGTCGGCTGTGGTGCGCCATCTGGTCAGGGACCTTGGCGCCGAGGTCGTCGTGATCGACAAGATGACCTATGCCGCCACACGCGGCAGCATCGCCCCGGTGGAAGACACCGGCCGGGTGAAGCTGATCGTCGAGGACATCTGCAATCAGGGCCAGATGGCCGAGATCATCGCGCGCGAGCAGCCAGACCAGATCCTGCACCTGGCGGCGGAAAGTCATGTCGACCGGTCGATCTCCGGCCCGCAGGCCTTTGTGGAAACCAATGTCACCGGAACCTACAGCATGCTGGAGGCGGCGCGGGCCTACTGGAACAGCCTGACGGGCGCTGCGAAGGAGGCGTTCCGCTTTCTGCATGTCTCGACCGATGAGGTGTATGGTTCGCTCGGCGAGACCGGCCTCTTCACCGAAGAGACGCCGTATGACCCGTCCTCGCCCTATTCGGCATCGAAGGCGGCGTCCGACCATCTGGCCAAGGCCTGGCAGCGCACCTATGGCCTGCCGGTGGTGGTGTCGAACTGTTCCAACAATTACGGGCCGTATCATTTCCCGGAAAAGCTGATCCCGCTGGTGACGCTGAACGCGCTGGAGGGCAAGCCGCTGCCGGTTTACGGCAAGGGCGACAATATCCGCGACTGGCTGTTTGTTGAGGACCATGCGCGGGCGCTGGCGATGATCGCGTCGAAGGGCCGGCCGGGGGAGACCTATAATGTGGGCGGGGGCAACGAGCGCACCAACCTGCAGGTGGTCGAGGCGATCTGCGAGGAGCTTGACCGGGTGATGCCGGCGGCGGGCCCGCGCCGTAATTTGATCACTTTCGTTGCCGATCGTCCCGGGCATGATCACCGCTACGCAATCGATGCGACAAAGCTGGAGAGCGAACTTGGCTGGCGCGCGCAGGAAAACTTCGAGACCGGCCTTCGCAGGACCATCGCCTGGTATCTTGAGAACGAGGCCTGGTGGGCGCCGCTGCGCAAGAGCGTTTATTCCGGCCAGCGCCTCGGCCTTGCCGAGAAGGCTCCGGCCTGACCTCGCACCCAGGCCAGAGTAAGACTGACAGCAAGAGAGTTTCCATGACGACATTGACGGTCCTCATTGCCGGCAGGGGCGGGCAGGTGGCGCGCGCGCTTGCCGCCTCCGTGCCGGCCGGTGTCAACGCCGTCTGCCTCGGGCGGCCGGAAATGGACATCACCGACAGCGCCAGTATCGCCCGGGCGATGGAAGAGGTTGCGCCCGATATTGTCATCAATGCGGCAGCCTATACGGCGGTCGATCAGGCCGAGAGCGAGCCTGAGGCGGCCCGGCTGGTGAATGCGGTGGCCGCCGGAGCGCTGGCGCAGGCGGCAGCGGCGCGCGGGGCGCCGATCCTTCATCTTTCCACGGACTATGTGTTCAATGGCGAAAAGACCTCGCCCTATGTGGAGAGCGATCCGGTGGCCCCGCTCGGGGCCTATGGGCGCTCCAAGCTTGAGGGCGAGCGCGCCGTGGCGGCAGGAAACCCGCAATCGGTGATCCTGCGCACGGCGTGGGTCTATAGTCCGTGGGGGAAGAATTTCGCCAGGACGATGCTGCGGGTGGGCGAGACGCGCGATGAGCTTGCCGTGGTGCATGACCAGCGGGGCAACCCGACCAGCGCGGCCGCCATTGCCGCGGGCCTCTGGTCGATTGCGCTGGGCTATGGCCGCGCGGGGGCGCCGCTGGGGGCGGGCGTCTTCCACATGACGGCGCAGGGCGAGGCGAGCTGGGCAGAATTTGCCGAAGAGATTTTCGCGGTCAGCGCAGCGGCCGGCGGCCCCGGCGCCCGTATTAAAAGGATCACAACTGCCGAGTATCCAACGCCCACGCAAAGGCCGGCCAATTCCCGGCTGGATTGCAGCGCGCTGGCGGCAGCCCATGGAATTGCGCTGCCGCCCTGGCGGGAAAGCACCCGCAGCGTTGTGGAAGAACTGGTCAGAACGAAAGGTTGGAGGGCATGAAGGGCATTATTCTGGCGGGGGGCAAGGGCACGCGCCTTTATCCGATCACGCGCGGCGTCTCGAAACAGCTGCTGCCGGTCTATGACAAGCCGATGATCTTCCATCCCGTCACGACACTGATGATGGCGGGCATCCGGGACATTCTCGTGATTTCGATGCCCGAGGCCCTGCCGGCCTATCAGCGCCTCCTGGGGACGGGCGAGGACTGGGGCATGAACTTCACCTATGCCGAGCAGCCCGAGGCGCGCGGCCTTGCCGAGGCATTCCTGATCGGGGCGGATTTCGTGCGCGGTGGTCCGAGCGCGCTGGCGCTGGGCGACAACATGTTCTACGGCGCGGGCCTGCGCGGGGACCTGCAGGAAGCGGGCAGCCTGACCAGGGGCGCGGAAGTGTTCGCCTTCCAGGTCACCAATCCCGCCGAGTTCGGGGTGGTGGAGATCAACAGGGACGGGGTTGCCCTCTCGATCGAGGAAAAGCCGGTCAAGCCGCGAAGCAACTGGGCTGTCACCGGGCTCTATTTCTATGATGACCAGGTGGTTGATATTGCGCGCGAGGTGAAACCCTCCGCCCGCGGAGAGCTTGAGATCACCTCGATCAATGACTTCTACTTGCAGAAGGGCCTGCTGAAGGTCAAACGCCTGCCGCGCGGAACGGCGTGGCTGGATGCGGGCACGTTTGACGGGCTGATCCAGGCGTCTCAGTTTGTCCAGACGCTGGAAAAGCGCCAGGGCCTGAAAGTGGCGTGCCCGGAAGAAGTTGCCTGGCGCTGCGGCTTCATCGGCGACGCGCAGCTGGAAAAGCTCGCGGCCGGTTACAAGAATGAATACGGCGACTATCTGCGCGGCATCCTGCTCAGCGAGCACTGACCCGCGCGCGGCCCCATCATCGGGTCACGCCGGGTTCACGGCCATGTGGAGGGCTTTGAGGGTTGCCAGGAGGTCTGCGGCGCCGGCGAGCGGCAGGCAGCTTGGGCCGTCGCAGAGGGCCTTGTCGGGGTCTGTGTGGAACTCCAGGAACACCCCGTCGGCGCCGGCGGCCACGGCGGATCTGGCGATGATGGCGACCCCGTCGCGCCGCCCGCCTGTGGAGGCCCCGCCGGTGCGCGGATCGGCGCCGGGCAGCTGGACGGCATGGGTGGCGTCGATGGTGACCGGGCAGCCGAGCTTCTTCATCTCGGGGATGGCCAGCATGTCGACGATGAGATTGTTGTAGCCAAAGCTCACGCCCCGCTCGCAGAGGATGACGCCGGTTTCCGGGGCGACTTCGGCGATCTTGGAGACGATGTTCCTGGCGTCCCAGGGCGCCATGAACTGGGCCTTCTTGGCCTGGATCAGCGCTTTTTCCCGGGCAGCGGCTTTGGCGGTGGCGATGACGAGGTCGGTCTGGCGCACGAGGAAAGCGGGCAGCTGGATGATGTCGGCGACGGCGGCGACCGGCTCGGCCTGGCCGGGCTCATGCAGGTCGGTGATGACGGGCACGCCGAGCTTGCCCTTGACCCGGGCAAGGATGTTGAGTCCCGCCTCGAGGCCCGGGCCGCGATAGGAGGTGATGGAGGAGCGGTTGGCCTTGTCGAAGCTCGCCTTGAACACATAGGGCAGGCCCAGGGCCGCGCAGATGCGCTTGAGCTCGGCGCCCACTTCCAGCGCCAGACCCTCGTCTTCCAGCACGTTGAGCCCGGCCATCACCGCCAGCGGCCCGCCCCCGCCAATTGTCCAGCCAGAAGGAATGTGCGTCAGCGCCGTCATGATCTCTTGCTCCGGGGTTCCTGATCGCGGCTTGTTAGCGGAATTAACACACCGCGCGAACCCGTTTCCTCACCAGATGCCGGCGCCGATCCCGGCTGCCAGTGCCGCCCCGAGAGCGTGGCAATGTGCCCGCTCGGCTTCGGGCAGGGTCTTGGGCGCAAGGATTTCCTCCGGGGTCTGTGCCTGCATGCAGACGATTCGCGCGGGCTGGACTTCCCGCAGACGCCATCCGGTTGCGATGCGGCCGGCCTGGCGCGCCGCGCCGGCGCCGTCCGATCCGGCCGCGATCATCAGGGCGTAGGGGCGCCCTTCGATGCGGCCGAGGACGGGATAGTAGCAGCGGTCGAAAAATTCCTTCATCTCGCCCGATAGGCTGGCGAGGTTTTCCGGGGCAGCGAAGAGATAGCCATCTGCGGCGAGAAGATCCTCCGGCCCGGCCTCGGCCGCCCGCAGGAGGCGGGGCGCGCACGCCTCGTCAGCGCGCGCGCCTTCAAACGCGGCCCGCGCCATCGCCTCTGCCGTGCCGGTGCGCGAGTGCCAGATGAGGAGAAGCTGTTTCATGGCTGCCAGCCTAAGGGATTCCCCCGTTTTCCCAAGTCCGCGCTTCTGTCATAAGGCGGTCCATGACCGTCCAGATTGCCGCCCTCTACAAATTCTTCCGCTTCCCGGACTATGCCGCGCGCCGCCAGCAGATCGCCGCCAGGCTCTGCGGGCTGGGCATCAAGGGCTCGCTGCTGCTGGCGGAGGAAGGCGTCAACGGCACGATCGCGGGCAGCTGCGAAGCGATTGAGGAAGCCCTCGCCATGCTGCGCGCGCTGCCCGGAGCAGAGACGCTGGAGGCAAAATTCTCGGAGGCAGCGCAGATGCCGTTCCTGCGGCTGAAAGTTCGCCTGAAGCGCGAGATCGTCACCATGGGCGTGCCGGGCACCGACCCCAATGATCTGGTTGGCACCTATGTCACGCCGCAGGACTGGGACGCGCTGATCGGCGACCCGGATACGGTTCTGATCGACACGCGCAATGACTATGAAGTGGCCATCGGCACGTTCGAGGGCGCCATCGACCCGAAGACCGAGACCTTCCGCGAATTCCCCGCCTGGTTCCGCCAGTTCCGGGAGCGGTTGGAAGCGGAGGGCCGCGCGCCGAAGATCGCCATGTTCTGCACCGGCGGCATACGCTGCGAGAAGGCGACGAGCTTTGTGAAGGCCGAAGGCATCGGGGATGTGTTCCACCTGCAGGGCGGCATCCTCAAATATCTCGAGACCGTGCCGCAGGAGAAAAGCTCCTGGCGCGGGGAGTGTTTCGTGTTCGATGAACGTGTCGCGGTAGGGCATGACCTCTCGCCGGGAAGTCATGTCCTCTGTCATGCCTGCGGGCATCCCGTGTCAGAAGCGCAACGTGCAGACCCGGCCTACAGGCAAGGCGTCTCCTGCCCGCACTGTATCGACACGATGACGGACGCCCAGCGCGCGCGCTTTGCCGAGCGTCAGAAACAGATTGAGCTGGCCAGACAGCGCGGGCAGGCGCATGTCGGCCCGCATAGGGTCGTACCCCTCAATTCCAGGGATTGAACCGCCGCGGAATGGCCGGCGGGGCGCCGTCATCGTCGTCCTCGCGCCGGCTTTCGGGCAGAGGCGGGAAGTCTGCGTCATCTTCCAGGCTGGGCATGATCTCGGGAAGATCCTCGGTTCCGTCGATGACCAGCGTGGCGGGCGAGGCCTGACCGGCGGGCGCGGGCTTTGCCTCGGGCGGGTCAACGCGCTGCGTCCCGGCAAAGCCGACGCCGTAAGGAATGCCTGACAGCGAGAAGCGCTGCTGCATCGGGCTCGGCGGCGGGGCGGGCTCGGGTTCAGCTTGGGTCTGAAGGTCGGGCTCAGGGGCTGGTGAGGACTCTGTCTCTGCGGTCATGGCGACAGGTTCTGGCCCGGAGGCGGGCGCCCGGGAGGTTTCCGGCTCGGCCGTAGCTTCGGGTTCAGGCTCTGGCGCGACCAGGGCAGCGGCTTCGTCCTCGCCCTCAGCGTATTCCTCAGTCTCTGCATAGGCGGCCGGGAGCGGCGCGGGGGCAGGTTCGGGCTGGGGCTCAGCTTCAGCAACCGCTGCCACAGGTTCTGGCTCTGGCGCGACCGCAACTTCCGGACCGGCCACAGGCGCGGTGTTGTTGATCTGGTCGGCCAGCGTCGCCACGGCGGCGGTGATCGCCGTCTCGCCTTCCAGCGAGAGGGTTTCGTCGGTCAGCGTTTCCGGCTCGGGCTCGGCTTCGGGTTCTGGCGCCGGGGCATTGACCGGCTCTGCCTCCACCGCTTCGAGGCCCGCCAGCAGGGCGCTGATCGCCTTTTCGGCGCCGCGCGCATGGCGGTGGGCTTCGCGGAAGAGTTCGCCGACGAACTGGGAATAGGGCCGCCCGGCAGCGTCCTTCTCGTCGGCGATTTCTTCCGGCGTGCAGGTCTCTATCTCGCGACCCACGGCATCGGTGAGGATCACGCCATGCGGCTCCGGGGTCAGAACCACGCGGTAGCCTTCGGTGTCATGCACGACTGTGCCGTTCTCCCCCTCGATCCAGGAGACACGCTGCTTGCGTGTCATCTCGCTCAGCTTGTCGATCAGTTTCTTGGTCGAGGGATGCAGCATTCTTTTCCCGCCTTCTCATCCGTTTTGGTCATCACCTGCACACAGGACTAGCCGGTCAGCGCACAAGATTCAAACCTTGCATCAGTGCCGGAGGCCGCAAGAGGCGCTTTACGATTTTCTCAACCCTATTTCGCGTCACCGGCGAGCAAGATCAGGGCACAATCGGGGTGCGATCAGGGCACTGGGGGCAGGTAAGTCTGTTGCAGCAGCAGCAGGTCCCCGCCCGTTCCGCCAAATTCGAGACGCAGGCGGCCGGACTGGCAAACAAGGCTGATGTCGCGCGCCGTTTCCGGCGCGGCGCAGCTTGCTTTCAGCGGCGCGGCCACCTCGCTCAGGCGGCTTGTGCCCGCACGCAGCCCGCCGGGGCCGCTGACCTCGGCCGACCGGGTTGCGACCGCGCCGGCATAGCCGCGCGTCCAGTCGGGCGTCACGATGTAGAGGGGCGTTTTGCTGCCAGCTTTGCGGATGTGGAAGGCGGGCGTGTCCGGATCGGAGAGGGTGACAACTTCCAGCCCCGGGAAGGCGCGTTCCATGGCAGGCACGGTGAAGGGTGTCTGTGCCAGGAGGCCTGCGGCGCCGTCCGGGCCGATGGTGTAGGCGGCGTCTGCAGCTTCCGTCCCGTTGGCGTTCCGGCCCTCCGGCGTGCCGCAGGCAGCAAGGGCAAGGGCGCAGGCGAGAGCGAGCCGGGTCATGTCCTCATTCTATGCCGGAAGGCTGCGAAGAGAGAAGGTCCCGCACGTCTTTTCTGACTTCGGCGATGTCCTGGATGAAGGTCTTTACCGGCTGGTCCTCGATCACGCGCAGGTCGGTGCGGAAGCCGCGCACGACGCCGTCGGGCGAGACGAGCAGGTAGCTCGGCGTCCAGCTGATCTGCAGCTGCTGGCGCAGGCTGGCATCGGTATCGAGCACGACCGGCGGCAGCGTATAGCCGGCAGAGGCGAAATAGGCCTCCAGCGAGCCATACTTGCCGTAAAGCTCTTCCGGCGTGGCGCGGTTGGCATTGGCCGGCACGTGAATCGACACGAAGTCGAGATCAGGATCCTGCGCGATGGCGCGGGCGAGGGCGTCAACATAGGGGCCATCGGCGACACAGTCGCTACACCAGGCGCCCCAGACATCAATCACGGTCCAGCGGGAAATGTCTGACGAGCGGAACGTGCCGCCATCGGATGTGGGCGAGGTAAACTCGGGCAGTTTCTGGCCGAGCAGGGCGTACTGGAAGGGGCGGCCATAGCCGTCACGGTAGACCCCGTCACTTCTGGTGTCGGCGGCGCCTTCGGGCGGGGTTGCGTTGGCGGTGATGAAGCCCTGGGCGACCGGCCCGGGAGCGGGCGTATCGGAGGACTGCCCGGCAGGGGCCACGCCGGCGCTATCGGCAACCGGCGGATCAGACGCGCCGCAGGCCCCGAGGAACACAGCGGCGGCAAGCATGAGGATCGAAGGCTTCATCGGAAAATACTCCAGCAGTGCCAGAGAGTTTGTCACTTCCCGTTGGGCGGATGAAGGCAGTTCTCCTCAAGCCACCTGTAAGCAAAAGGGCGGCCCGGATGAGCCGCCCTTCCGAATTTTGTCTGCTGGCGTCCGGCAGGCGCCGGAAAGTCAGGCTCAGCTGTAGATTTCGAACAGGCCGGCTGCGCCCATGCCGCCGCCGATGCACATCGTGACAACGCCCCACTTGGCCTTGCGGCGCTGGCCTTCGAGCAGGATGGAGCCGGTGCAGCGGGCGCCGGTCATGCCGAAGGGGTGGCCGATGGAGATCGAGCCGCCATTGACGTTGTATTTTTCCGGGTCGATGCCGAGGCGGTCGCGCGAGTAGAGGCACTGCGAGGCGAAGGCTTCGTTGAGTTCCCAGAGGTCGATATCGTCGACCTTCAGGCCGTGACGCTCGAGCAGGCGCGGAACGGCGAAGACCGGGCCGATGCCCATCTCGTCGGGATCGCATCCGGCGACATTGAAGCCGGCAAAGCGGCCGAGGGGCTTCAAGCCGCGCCTGGCAGCTTCCTTGGCTTCCATCACGACCACGGCCGCGGCGCCATCAGAGAGCTGGGACGCGTTGCCGGCTGTGACATATTTGCCCTGCTTGATGACCTGGCCACCGGAGAATACCGGCGGAAGGCCTGCAAGGCTCTCATAGGTCGTACCCGGACGGTTGCAGTCGTCGCGGTCGGCGATCACGTCCTGGAAGGTTTCTTCCTTGGTTTCCTTGTTGATCAGCTTCATGCGGGTGTTCATCGGCACGATTTCCTGCGCCATGTAGCCCTTCTGCTGGAACTCGGCCGTGCGGCGCTGGCTCTCTGCAGAATACTGGTCCTGGTATTCGCGGCTGACATTGTAGCGCTCGGCCACGATCTCGGCGGTTTCGATCATCGTCATCCAGATGGCGGGCCAGGTCTTGGCCAGTTCCGGCTCGAAATACTTGTGGCGGTTGGACTGGCCCGAGCCCTGAACGAGGCTGATGCTTTCCACGCCGCCGCCGACCGTGACGGCTGCGCCTTCGTTGATCACAGTGTGGGCCGCGTTGGCGATTGCCTGCAGGCCAGAGGAGCAGAAACGGTTGATCGTTGCGCCCGAGGTGCTGGAGGGGCAACCGGCGGCGAGGGCGGCGTTGCGGGCAACGTTGTGGCCGGTAGCGCCTTCAGGCGCGGCGCAGCCCAGGAACACGTCTTCCACAGCGGCGGCTTCAACGCCGGCGCGCTCGAGCGCGCCCTTGATGGCGTGGCCGGCCATGGTGATGCCATGGGTGTCATTGAGGGCGCCGCGACCAGCTTTGGTCAGGGCGGTACGGGCTGTTGAAACGATTACGGCTTCACGCATGGCTTCCTCCGGATATGAGCGTTCGTCTTGTTGCGGCGCACCCTAGTGAGTGAATTGCCCGGACGGAAGCCTTCCCTTTACGTCAACGTGCATTGGTCGCAGCAGCTAAAGAAAAAGCCCGCCGGGCGTGTCCGGCGGGCTTCTTTATCATGCACGCTCAGCGGAAGGGCTTAAGCGGTGACCTTCGGCTTCGGGGCAGATGCCTTCACGGCGTCATCGACATAGGCTTCAAACTTCTTGAAATTGGCTACGAACTCTTCGGCGAGTTTCGCCGCCTGCATGTCATAGGCTGCCGGGTCGGCCCAGGTGGTGCGCGGGTCGAGGATGCTGGCGTCGACGCCCGGCACGGAGACCGGCACGAGGAAGCCAAAGGTTTCGTCCTTGCGGAACTCGACAGTGTTGAGCGAGCCATCGAGCGCAGCGTTGAGCAGGGCGCGGGTTGCCTTGATCGGCATGCGGTTGCCCTGGCCATACGGGCCGCCGGTCCAGCCGGTGGAGACCAGCCAGCAGTCGACATTGTAACGTGCGATCAGCTCACGCAGCAGGTTGCCATACTCGGAAGGGTGGCGCGGCATGAACGGGCCGCCAAAGCAGGTTGAGAAGGTGGCGGTCGGTTCGGTGACGCCCTTCTCGGTGCCGGCGACGCGGGCGGTATAGCCGGAGAGGAAATGATACATCGCCTGCGCCGGGGTCAGCTTGGCGATCGGCGGCATGATGCCATAGGCGTCTGCGGTCAGCATGATCAGGTTTTTCGGCTGGCCGCAGCGGCCCGTCAGCGACGCATTCGGGATTGCTTCGATCGGATAGGCGCCGCGGGAGTTTTCAGCCAGCGCGGCGGAGTCGAGATCGAGTTCGCGCGTGGTGGCATCCATCACGACGTTCTCGAGCACGGTGCCCCACTGTTTCGTGGTGGCATAGATTTCCGGCTCGGCCTCGGCCGACAGCTTGATCATCTTGGCGTAGCAGCCGCCTTCAAAGTTGAAGAGACCGTTTTCCGACCAGCCATGCTCGTCATCACCGATCAGCGTGCGCGAAGCGTCTGCCGACAGCGTCGTCTTGCCGGTGCCCGACAGGCCGAAGAAGATGGCTGCGTCGTCTTTGTCCGAGGTGTTGACCGAGCAGTGCATCGGCATCACGCCCTGATTTGGCAGCAGGTAGTTGAGGATGGTGAAGACAGATTTCTTCGTTTCGCCGGCATAGGATGTGCCACCGATGAGCACGAGGCGCTTGGCGAAGTTGACGGCAATCACCGTCTCGCTGCGGCAGCCATGCCTCGCCGGATCGGCGCGGAAGCTCGGGCAGTTGATGATCGTAAATTCGGTCTTGAAGCCAGCCAGCTCATCCGTGGTCGGAAGGCGCAGCAGGTGGCGGATGAACAGCGAGTGCCAGGCAAACTCGGTCACAACCGTGACAGGCAGGCGGTAGTCGAGATCGGCGCCGCCGAAGAGGTCCTGCGAGAACATGTCCTGCTGGGCGAGGTGCGCCTTGAAGTCTGTCCACAGAGCGTCGAACTGCTCGGGCGTCATCGAGGCATTGTTGTCCCACCAGACGGTTTTCTCGGTCGTCGCGTCGCGCACCGTGAACTTGTCCTTGGCGGAGCGGCCGGTGTGCTGGCCGGTTTCGACCACCAGCGCGCCGCCCTTGGCAATGCGGGCTTCGCCGCTTGCCACGGCCGTTTCGTACAGGCGTGCTTCGTTCCAGTTTTTCCGGATGGATTTGGTCTGCACGCCCAGCTCGGCCAGGATTGCTACGGTATCGCTCATTACGCTGTCCTCGAATTTTTGCGAACTCTTAGGGCGCCCCGGCCCTGCCACCATGGGCCCCATTAGCGCTTCACGAGACCCTTTTGCAACATCCGTGCCCATGGGAATTTGGCTGCGCCGCAGCATTTCTGGCGGTTGATAACGTCGCACTACGGATGTCCCGCGTTGTCAAATGTTGGGACCGGTGTCATTTTTTCAGCTGGTGCAGAGCCGCCAAAAATTGAGGCAGCTGGCCCTGGCCAGAATGGCACAGGGCGCCTGCGCCAAAGGGATGACACCCGGCCGGGAGACCCCGCGCCCCCGAGGGGAGGGTGGCGCAGGGGAGGGGGCCTGCCGCCCAGGCTCGCCCTGTAAGGGGCGCCGGCGCGAACCATGCTCCGCAGGCAGACGAACATTCTGCCGGGGCATCGGGCTTCAATTGCCCAAGGCGCCGGCCTTCTATAGATCAGACCCAGCATGAAACCGCTCAATCCGGACTTTGCCAGCCTCGGCACCACCATCTTCACCACCATGTCCGCGCTCGCCGTGGAACATGGGGCGATCAATCTCGGCCAGGGCTTTCCCGACGAGGATGGCCCGGCAGACATCATCGCGAAGGCGGCAGACGCGCTGAGCACCGGCCCCAACCAGTACCCGCCGATGGCGGGCCTGCCTGCGCTGCGCCAGGCGGTGGCCGCCCATGACCGGCGCTTTTACGGGCTGGACTATGACTGGCAGGATGAAATCCTTGTTACATCCGGGGCAACCGAAGCGCTCGCCGCCTGCCTCATGGCGCTGCTGGCGCCGGGCGATGAGGTGGTCCTGTTCGAGCCGCTCTATGATTCCTATCTGCCCATCATCCGCCAGTGCGGCGCGACGCCCCGGATCGTGCGGCTCGAGGCGCCCGGCTGGGACATTCCGGAGAGCTCGCTCGCCGAAGCCTTCAGCCCGGCGACCAAGCTTGTGCTGATCAATTCGCCGATGAACCCGACGGGCAAACTCTTTGCCGCCGGCGCGATCGAGGTGATCGCGCGCCATGCCCGCGCCCATGACGCCTATCTTGTCTGCGATGAGGTTTACGAACACCTGGTCTTCGATGGCCGGCGCCACCAGCCCATCGCCGCCCTGCCGGAGATGCGCGCGCGCACGCTGCGCA
Organism: Hyphomonas sp.; assembly: GCF_018402285.1. Taxonomy (GTDB): domain Bacteria; phylum Pseudomonadota; class Alphaproteobacteria; order Caulobacterales; family Hyphomonadaceae; genus Hyphomonas. The sequence continues at coordinate 1,104,465 of NZ_JAGYJH010000003.1, forward strand.
TCGGCTCGGCGGGCAAGAGCTTTTCCCTGACGGGCTGGAAGGTTGGCTATGTCAGCGGCCCGCGCGAGCTGGTCTCGGCCGTTGCCAGGGTTCACCAGTTCCTGACCTTCACCACGCCGCCGGGCCTTCAGGCGGCAGTCGCCTATGCCCTGGCAAAAGATGACGGCTATTATTCAGGTCTCGCCGCGTCGCTGGAGGCCAAGCGCGACCGGCTCGCGGCAGGCCTGAGGCAGGTTGGCTTCACGGTGCTGCCGGCGGAAGGCACTTACTTCCTCACCGCATTGACCGATGGCATCGGGCCGGCGCTTGACTCGGATGTCGACTATGCGCGCTGGCTGACGACAGAGGCCGGCGTCGCGGTTATTCCGTGCAGCGCCTTCTATGCCGGTGACAATCCGCCCCGGAACATGATTCGCTTCTGTTTCTGCAAGAAGAACGAGGTGCTCGACGCTGCCATCGCCCGGCTGGCCGCAGCGCTCGGATCAGGCCCGTCGCCTTGATGCGAGCCAGTCCCTGACCGGGCTGGTCAGATGGCCTGGCAGGGCATCGAGCGCAAACCAGCCCCAGCCGCCATGCTTGTCCGGCTCGAGTATCTGAGGCTCGCCCGAGAGGATCTGCGCCGAATAGACCGGCGCCACCCAGTGCCTTCCGTCGCCGGCGTCGATCGTCTGGGCAATGCAGGCGAGCCCTGTCAGTTCGATCTCGATGCCAAGCTCTTCCCGGATTTCCCGCCGGGCCGTGTCCTGGGCCCGCTCGCCGAAATCGACCTTGCCGCCGGGCAGGCCCCACGCGCCCGCTTCAGGCTCTTTCAGGCGCTGGATCAGGAGGATGCGGCCCTGCGCGTCCAGAATGGCCGCGCCGCATCCGGCTTCGACGGGTTTGGTCATTTTCATGTCCCCGAATGTCCGGAAGTGGCCGGAATTGTCCCCTGTCTGGCACGATCTGGCAGCGTTGCGGAACAAAAAAAGCCGCCGCGTGTGTCTCGCGGCGGCTTTGAAGAAAGGCTTGGAGAGGGGTAGCCTTATTTCTTGGCGGCAGTGTTGCACTCGGCCAGTTCTTCAGCCGTCAGCTCGGCGCTGGCGTTGCGCAGGGCGGTGATCTGGCCGACTTCCTTGGCGATCTTCTTGCAGACGCGCACGGTCGGTGCCTTGCGCTTCAGGTCGCCGGTGCAGACGGTGCCGTTGCAGGACCAGACAACGCTTTCGGCGATGACGCGCTTTTCAGCGACAGGCGCTGCGGTTTCAAAGGTGTAGCTGGCGAAAGCAGGCAGGGCGACGCCTGCGAGAGCCAGAGCGGCGATTGCGGAACGGAGCATGGGAGGCTGCCTTTGTTCGAGGTTGAGAGCTGCGTGTTTTTCGGTGGGGCATTTATGCCTGACCTTCACGCTAAAGAACGCTGAACATTTCGTCAAGTGTTCAGAGCGCTGAATTCAGGATTTTGGAGAACTATTCGTTCCGTTTGCTGCGCCGCAGCACATTCTCCCGGTGTCATTGCCCCGGCGGCACAAATTGCCGGGGCCGCCCTTAGGGATAAGGTATTCCCAAACCGCGCAGGAAACGAGGAAACGCCCATGGATTTCAACATCCCACAGGACATCGCCGACTATCTGATCGTGCTCGACAAATTCATCGAGGACGAAATCAAGCCGCTTCAGGCACAAGACGACAATGAACGCTTCTTCGATCATCGCCGCGAATGGGCGCGGACCGACTTTGAAAATGAAGGCCTGCCCCGCCCGGAATGGGAGCAGCTGCTGCGCGAGGCCAAGAAGCGCGCCGACAAGGCCGGTCACCTGCGCTACGCCCTGCCGAGGGAGTTCGGCGGGCAGGATGGCACCAATCTCGGCATGGCGATCATTCGCGAGCATTTCGCCCGCAAGGGCCTCGGCCTGCACAACGACCTGCAGAACGAGCACTCGATCGTCGGCAACTTCCCGCAGATCCTGATGCTGCGCGACTTTGCAAGGCCCGACCAGAAACACCTCGCCAATGCTGCCCTTGAAGGCAAGTTCATCGCCTGCTTCGGCCTCACCGAGCCCCATCACGGCTCTGACGCAACGCATATGGAAACCCGCGCCGTGCGCCACAAGAAAGATGGCAAGGATGGCTGGCTGATCAATGGCGAGAAGATGTGGATCACCGGGATGCATGTGGCCACCCACATCATGCTGTTCTGCCGCACCAGCGGGAAGGATGGCGATGCCAAAGGCATCACCTGCCTGATCATCCCGGCGCGCGACCCCGGCGTGATCATTGAAGAATATATGTGGACCTTCAACATGCCCACAGACCACCCGCGCCTGACGATCAAGGATGTGTGGGTGCCCGAAGACGCCGTGTTCGGCCCGCCGGAAGGCGGCCTCGCGCTCGCCCAGCATTTCGTTCACGAAAACCGCATCCGCCAGGCGGCCTCTTCCTGCGGCGCGGCGCTCTACTGCATTCAGGAAAGCGTGAAATACGCACTGGAGCGCAAGCCCTTCGGCAAGCCGCTGGCTACCAACCAGGCCATCCAGTTCCCGCTGGTGGAACTTGCCACGCAGGCCGAGATGCTCCGTCTCCTGATCTTCAAGACGGCCTGGGAAATGGACCAGATGTCGAAGCCGGAAGTGGCGATCAAGCTCTCCGACAAGGTGTCGATGTGTAACTATTACGCCAACCGTCTCGTCTGCGAAGCGGCCGACCGGGCGATGCAGGTGCATGGCGGCATCGGCTATTCCCGTCACAAGCCATTCGAGCACATCTACCGCCACCACCGCCGCTACCGGATCACCGAAGGTTCCGAAGAGATCCAGATCCGCAAAGTCGCCGGCCACATGTTCGGCTTCATGGGCCCCGGCAAACACGGCCAGCCCAAAGGCGAAGTCGACGCCAAGGGGAAAAGCGCCGAGCCGACGGATTTTGCGGTTCGGTGACAACTGCAGACAAGAACGCAAAGCCGGGCAAACAGCCCGGCTTTTTTTGTGTCAGAGCCTCTCAAACGCCGCCGTGAAATGCCGCATCATCGGGGGTTCTTTCACGATGCGCAGGCCCTTGAGCTTTTCCTTGGTGGCGGCGACGTCTTCCAGCACTTCGACCACATAGTCGGCATGGCTCTGGGTGTAGACGCGGCGGGGCATGGCCAGGCGGACGAGGTCCATGGCGGCGGGGGCTTCGGCGCCATCGGGCTTGCGACCGAACATGACGGTGCCGATCTCGCAGGCGCGGATGCCGCCGGTTTCATACATCGCGCAGGTGAGCGCCTGGCCAGGATATTCCAGCGGCGGAATATGCGGCAGGAAGGCACGGGCATCGATGAACACGGCATGGCCGCCAGCAGGCTTCACGACGGGGATCCCCATCGCATCGAGCCGCTCGGTGATGTAGGAATTACTCCGTACCCGGTAGCGGAGATAATCCTCGTCGATGATCTCCTTCAGCCCCTGGGCAATGGCGTCAAGGTCGCGGCCCGCAAGCCCGCCATAGGTGGGGAAGCCCTCTGTCTGGATCAGCAGCGTGCGGGCGCGCTCTGCCAGGGCATCATCGTTCAGCGCCAGCCAGCCGCCGATATTGGCGAAGGCGTCCTTCTTTGCGCTCATTGTCATGCCATCGGCGACGGCAAAACAGTCGCGCACGATGTCCTTTATCGAGCGGTCCTTCTGGTCGTCTTCGCGCAGCTTGATGAACCAGGCATTCTCGGCAAACCGGCAGCCATCGATATAGAAGGCCTTGCCGAACTTCCTTGCGAGCGCCGCCGCGCCGTGAATGTTGGCGAGGCTGACGGGCTGGCCGCCGCCGGCATTGTTGGTGATCGTCATCATCACGGCCGGGACGCGGTGGCCCTCTTCGGTCAGCACACGCTCCAGCGCGGCCAGGTCCATATTGCCCTTGAACGGATGATCCAGGGAAGGCACGCGGCCTTCAGCAATCGGAATGTCCAGCGCCTCGGCGCCCATTGCCTCGATGTTGCCGCGCGTCGTGTCGAAGTGCGTGTTGGAGGGGATGAGGTCGCCTTTTCTGGCGATCAGGGAGAAGAGGAGGTGTTCGGCAGCCCGGCCCTGGTGGGCGGGGATGATGTGGGCAAAATCCATCAGGTCTTTCACCGCCGCTTCAAAGCGGTAGAAACTCGGCGCGCCAGCATAGCTTTCATCGCCGGTCATGACAGCGCCCCATTGGGCCGCGCTCATGGCGGAGGTGCCGCTGTCAGTCAGCAGGTCGATGATCACGTCATCGGAATGCAGCTTGAAGAGGTTATGCCCGGCCTTGGCCAGAAGCGCCTCGCGCTCGGCGCGCGTGGTCATGCGGATCGGCTCGACCGATTTGATGCGGAAAGGTTCGATAATGGTCTTCATGAGGGGCACTCCCGGCTGAAACGGTTCCGGGAGTGGGGCCTTTTTGACACATGCCCCGCGCACAGGAACCTCCTGCGCCGCGGTTGCCCCTCCGGCTGAAGGGAGGACGGCCGCGCTCAGCGCCTGTTGCGATGGGTGCAGTTATCATGGGCAAATGGCCCCTGCCAAGCGTCTGGCAGAATATTAGGTTAACAGCACATTCACTATTTCGGGCCACCACTGGACTCCTGATTTGCTCTCAGGATGAGACCATGACCCTGCTTGAACGCGTTATCCGCGCGCATCGCTGCCGCTCAACCCACCATTTCATCGCATTTGATGCGCTGTCCCTGCTTGAGGGAGAGAAGGCCGATGGCTGGAAATCGCTGATGCTGGTGCATCATGAGCACCTCCTGAAGGGCGCCAAGGCGCCGGATGACACCTTCAAGGACTTCAAGAACCATGTCCTGCATGTGGGCGAGGGCGAATGGGGGGGCGCGCGCGCCAAGGCGGCCGAATGGTATGCCGTCGCGGTCGACCTGCTTCGCCGCAAGCGCTGGAGTGAGGCTGCCTGGGCGCTGGGCGTCCTCAGCCATTATTACGCAGACCCGATCCAGCCCTTCCACACCGGCCAGACCGAGGCCGAAGGCGTCATCCACCGCGCCGTGGAATGGAGCATCGCCAAATCGCGGCCGGAGATAGACGCACGCATTGCCGAGCAGGGGTATCCGGACGTCAAAATTCCCGCTGGCCTCGGCTTTGTCTCCGACATGGTACGCGAAGGGGCGCAGCGATCGCACGCCTACTATAATGTTTTCATTGATCATTACGACATTGACGCAGGCGTTGCCGATCCGCCCGCCGGGCTCGACGAGACGATGCGGTCTGCGATCGTGGAGCTGGTCGCCTATGCCACCGCCGGGTTTGCCGCGATCATGTCGCGGGCGATCGAGGAGGCGGCCGTCTCCCCGCCCAGGGTGAACCTCACCCTGCAGGGCTATATCGAGACCCTCGACATTCCCCTGCGCTGGATCACGGCGAAGCTGGAAGACATCGGCGACCGCCGCCAGGTCGAAAAGATGTACAAGGAATTCCGGAAGACCGGAAAGGTTATCCGTACCCTGCCGGAGGACGACAAGCTGATCCGCGAAATGCACGCTAAGGAAGTGCGCCGGATCTCGATCAAGCAGCTGAATGCCGAGCCGGCAGCGCCGATAGGCACGAAGCGCGATGACCTGCCCGAGATCGCCAAAGAGGCTGATCCGGAGCTTCTGGAAGAGGCGTTTGAGGACGAGGAAATCGAGGCGGAGGCAGACGGCCTGGCCGATGAGACTTCGCTCGACGAGGAAGAGGGGGCTCTGGACGCAGCTGATGAAGCAGAGGCCTCCGAAGAGGATGAAGAGTTCATCGAGGCGGAAGACGAAGATGCCGATCTTGATGCTGAAGAAGAGGTCGACGCCGAGGCCGATGAGGCCGAGCTGGACGACGAAGACTATGACGATGAGGAAGACGAGACCGAAGCGGACGCCGAGACCGATGACAGCGATCTTGAGGACGAAGAGGCCCCGCCCGCCATCATCGCGCCGGTCTCAACCCGGCGTCATGCCAATGCGCTCACATTCGAGTCTCCCGTGGTCGATGCGCCCTCCATTGGGCCGAAGACGGCCGTACATCTCGCCAGGGCAGGCATCGAGACAGTCGGTGACCTGATCATCTGCGATCCGGATGAAACGGCCGAGCTGATTGCGGTGCGCCACATTACCGTCGACGCGATTGAGACCTGGCAGATGCAGGCCACCCTGATGATCGAAGTGCCCGGGCTGCGGGTGCATGACGTTCAGCTGCTGGTGGGCGCAGGCATATCGTCTCGTGACGATCTGGCCAGCGCCTCGGCCGGTACGATCTTCGAACTGGCGATGGAATTCCTGCAGACGTCCGAAGGCAGCCGCGTCCTGCGGCCCGGCGAGACGCTGGAGGAGGACGAAGTGGAAGAGTGGATCGAATTGGCGCAGGAAACCGCCTGATCAGGTTCCGCGCGCCTTAAGCCCGCCTGCTTCATAGATCGCATCAATCATCGCCATGTTGGCAACAGCGTCTTGTCCGCCCGTGAGCGGTGAGGCACGCCCGGCGATCACATCCATCATGTGGGCGAGCTGGTAGTCATAGGTCGTTTCTCCGTCCACGGTATAGCGTTCAACGCGTTCGCCGCGCTGGATCGAAATCGAGTTGCCCTTGCTCGGGTGCAGCGGGTTCATGGCCCGCAGGATGCCTTCGCTGCCCCTGAGGGCGATAAAGGCGCGTGTCTTCTGCCCCGGTTTCATGGACGTCCGGATGCGCCCGGGAATGCTGCCCGGGAAGGCAAGCTCGGCCTCCGTCACCAGATCGATACCGGGCGTTCCTTCCTCGATACGGGCGGAGACAAGGTCTGGTTCGCACCCGGCAATCGAGCGCAGCCAATGCAGCGGGTAGCAGCCAAGGTCCATGAGGGCGCCGCCGCCAAGGTCGGGCCTGTGGCGAAGCTCATCTGGCGAATAGGGGATCATCACGGAAAATTCCGCCTTCATGGCGCAGAGTTTTCCGATGGCGCCGCCACCGACCTTTTCGAGGATGTCGAGAAACATCGGATGAACGCGGTAGTGGAAGGCTTCCAGCAGGTGTTTGCCTGTGCGCGCTGCCGCGCCGGCCATCGCGCGCGCTTCTGCGGCGTTCATTGCGAAAGGCTTTTCGCAGAGGACATGCTTGCCTGCCTCAAGGGCGGCAATCGAGAGGTCTGCGTGACGGTTGGGCGCCAGGGCGTTGTAGATGAGGTCGATGCCGGGATGGGTGATGAGCGCTTCATAGCTATCCACAACTTCCCGAATGCCGTGCCGGGCGGCATAGGCAAGGGCCTTCTCGCCATCCCTGGCGGCGACGGCCACAATCGCGCAGTCGCTCCGCCGCTTCACCTGCGGGATCAAGGCCTTGGGCGCGATTTTTGCCGCCCCCAGGATGCCGATCTTGATCATGCTTGGCCCTCCATTGCGGGCAACAGGTAAACAAACGGGCGACTTTTGTTTACCCCTGCCTGACATCGCTTAATCTCTTTCTTGATGGTTGGCCCAAAAAGATTCACCTGATTCAGAAATCAGAAACCACGCTCGCGTTTAGTGGGGCTTCCACGAGGCCGTTGGACCCTAGGAGTGCCTTTGCCAATGATGATTGATCTGATAGCGCACATCGCTAAAGCCAACGGCCTCGCGGAACCCCTTGCAAAACAGGCGCTTGGCATTCTGCTCAATGGCGCAGACCGCCAGGGCGCGCCGCTGGCCGCTGCCATATTCCGCACGGTTCCCGGCACACGGGCGCTCGCCGCACGGGCAGGTTCGGATATCGGCGCCCCGACCGGTGACATCGCCCGTCTCATCGAACTGACCCCCGGTGGCCGCCGCCGCGTTGTCGAGCACATGTTCGGCGCCTTGCGCAACGCCGGCATTGACCATGAAACCACAGGCCGCATCCTGCCTTCGATTGGTGCCTGGATGCAGGATACCTATGGCATCGAAGGGCTTGGCCTGCTCGGCGCCCTGATCGCTCATGACAGCGAAGCGGGCGCTGCTGCCGCCGCGCGCGCTGCCTGAGACAGCCATTCTGACGCGAGGGCCTGTCTTTTCATTTCCGGCCAAGCCCGCTAGAGCCCCTCGTCTGAACTGACGAGGGCCTGCCATGACCATAACCGAAAACCTGCGCGCGGATGAAGCGATTGCCGTGCGGCTGATGCAGGCGATCCGGGCTGATGCCGAAGTCCAGTGTGCGCCCGGTATACTCGATCTGGTGTCGGTGACGCTTGACCTCTCGGCGACTGCCGAAACGCCCGAGGCGCTGACCTACACTCCGCGTGTGGACCGCAGGACCCGCACCATCCTGTTCACCAGCGGATCGGCCAGGGGCAAATCCGGCGCTGTGATGACGGCAACCGTAGTCTACCGGATCCGCCCCGCTGAGTGATCGGGCGCCTATTCGGCGGCCGGAAGAACTTCCCTGGCCGGCTTTCCGTCCTCATTGGCTGCAACGCTGCCCGAAGGCGGCGGCGTGCGATCCCCGCCCTTGCGGGCGCGGAGCCAGCCGATGAGCTGGAGCATGTAAGGCTTCAGCCAGTCGGCAACTTTCCGCGCGCGGCGCTTCATCCGGTAAGGCACCAGCAGCCAGGTCGGTGTCACGAGCAGGATCATGAGCGTGGAAAAGGCGAGGCCGAAGACAACCGCCGTGGCCAGCTGGACCCACCATTCGGACGTTGATCCGCCAAAATTGATCGCGCCTTGGGAGAAGACCACCGTCGCCTGAAGCACCATCGGCAACAGCCCGCATACGGTTGTTCCCGTGGTGAGGAGGATCGGGCGGATACGCTGGGCCGCTGTCGCCAGGGCGGCATCTTCCGGGGCGCGCCCATCAGACAAGAGGCGGTTATATGTGTCGATGAGAACAATATTGTTGTTCACGACGATGCCCGCGAGCGCAACGATACCCGTGCCGATCATCAAGATGCTGACATAGGGCAGGACAAGGTTGATGCCGACAAGAACGCCTGCCGTGGAGATGATCACGGCCGTCAGCGTCAGGATGACCTGCCAGAAATTGTTGTATTGCCACAGCAGAATCACCGCCATCATGAAGAGGGCCGCGGCGGCTGCCCCGCCGAAGAAGGCGGCTGCCTCGGCGGTGTCTTCGTCCGCGCCTTCAAAGCGCACTTCCACGCCGGCGGGCATATCCTGCCGGGCAATCCACTCCTTGAGTTCGGCCACGATAGCCGCGCCGGCGCCTTGTTCCATAGCGTTGGCACGTACCGAGACCACGCGTTTGCCGTCGCGACGCTCAATCGTGCTGACACGCGGGGCAGGTTCCCGGTTCACAAAGAGGGACAGGGGTACATTGCCTTGCGGCGTTGTGATCCGAAGGCTGTCAATGGCGGAAGCCGAGCGGTCATCTTCCGGGAAGCGAACGCGGATATCCAGTTCGTCATTGGAATCGTCGGGCCGGTAGCGGCCGACGAGGATACCGTTGGTGACCAGCTGCACGGCGGCGCCGACCTGGGCAACATCCACGCCGAACTTTCCGGCTTCCGCGCGGTCTACCGTCAGCTGATATTCAACGCCGGGCAAGGGCCGGGAATCGTCGATCTCGCGCACGTCGTTGCGCGCCTCCAGCCAGCCACGGATCAAGTCGGCTGCCTGATAAAGTTCACCATTGTCGAAGCCGAGCAGGGCAACCTGGATGTCCTTGCCGCCGGGCGGGCCTTGCTCGCGCGCGCTGATCTGGAAGCGAAGGGCAGGCACATTGGAGAGGCGTTCACGGACGACTTCGAGCGTCTCGCGGCCATTATAGGGGCCATCGGCAGTTGTCTTGAGATCCATCAGGATCTGGCCGATCGTGTCGGCGGGCATGCCGCCAGAAGCATCCATGTTGACGCCGCCGTTTGAGGTGCCCGAACGGGTCGAAAGGGCTGTGATACCGTCAAGGCCGGCGATTGCCGCTTCCGCGCGCTTGACCAGTGCCGATTGCTCCGCCGCCGACAGGGCGCCTTGCGCCTGAACGAAGACATAGGCCTGTTCCGGTTCGATATCGAGGAAGAGTTCAGACTTGTGCTGCTCGGATCCAAACCAGGTGAAGATCAGGAAAACGGCGCCAAACGCGATCCCTGTGGTGATCAGCGGGCGTTTGATGGTCTGGCTGACGATGCCGACATAAGTGCCAAGCCATCCTTTGGCCTTGCGCGGGTCTGAGTCTGCCGCCAGGGTAGCGAGGTCTTCATCTGTGCCGCCCGGACGGGCACCGAACACCGAACCCAGAACGGGAAGGAAGATCAGGGCGGAGATGAGCGATGCCGTCAGAACAAAGATCAATGTGATCGGCAGGTAGGCCATGAACTTGCCGGGCATCGAGTTCCAGAAGAGGAACGGCACGAATGCAGCAAGAGTGGTGAGCGCAGAGCTGACAACCGGCCAGAACATGCGCTTGCCGGCCATGGCGTAGGCTTCCTTGCGCGGCCGGCCTTCGGCCATCTTCCGATCGGCATATTCGGTAACGATGATGCCGCCATCAACGAGAATACCGACGGCAATGACGAGGCCGAACATCACCATCATGTTGATGGTGTATCCAAAGGCGCCGAGGAAAAGGAATGCCATCACGAAGGTGGCGGGAATGGAAATGCCGACAAGCGCGGCAGACCGCACACCGAGCGCGGCCACAACGATGATCATCACCAGCACGATGGCCGTCATGATCGAGCTCTGAAGCTGGCCGAGCTGCGTGCCGATCATTTCGGACGTGTCAGAAGTGACCACGGCTTCAATCGTCGGCGGCCAGGATTCCTGCTCGATGGCGATGGCTTCGCGCACGAAATTGGCGGTATCGAGAATGTTGGCGCCGCTGCGCTTGACCACTTCGATCAGCAGGGCGTTTTCGCCATTGAAGGTCGCAAAGCTTGTCGGGTCCTTGAACGTTCGGCGCACTTCGGCCACGTCGCCCAATGTGATCACGGCGTTCTCGGTGCGCTTGACCGGCAGTGCGAGCGCGTCGGCGCCGGTGCGGATGATGCCGGGCACCTTGACCGCGAAGCTGCCCTGGCCCGTCTCGATGGAGCCGGCGGCGACCAGCCGGTTATTGGCCGAAACCACCGACATGATTTCCTGATAGGAGATGTTGTAGGTTTCCAGCTTCACCGGATCGACGACGATCTCGAGTAGCTCTTCCCGTTTGCCGAGCACGCGCGCCTCAAGGATGGTGCCGTTGCTTTCCAGCCGGTCTTTCAGGTTTTCGGCGATGCGGGCCAGGCCGCGCTCGGGCGCGTCACCATAAAGGTTGACGACCAGAACCGGGAACTGCGCGGCGTTGAATTCGGTAACAATCGGCTCGCGCGCGTCTTCGGGGAAATAGCGCTTGGCCATGTCCACCTTGTCTTTGACGTCCAGAACGGCCTGATTGATATCGGCGTCGATCTCGAATTCGAGCACCAGCTGGGCGGCGCCTTCGGTGCCGTAGGAGTTGAAGGTCTTGAGGCCCTCGAGCGACTGGATTTCCTGTTCGATGGGTCGGACAAGCAGGCGTTCGGCGTCTTCCGGCGTCACGCCGGCCAGGGGAACCGTGATCGCCACGAAGGGGATCGGAATGTCCGGGTCCGCTTCCTTGGGCATGTTTATATACGTGATCGTTCCGGCAATCAGCACACAGACCAGGATGGTAAGGATCATCCTGGCCCGGCCGATGGCCCAATCAATGACGCCGGTCATCAGCGGGCTCCCTCGGCCGGAACCGGCTGGATCTTCACGCCGTCATTCAGATAGTCCTGGCCCATCGAGATCAGCAGGATGCGTTCAGGAAGACCCGTCACCCAGGCGCCTTGAGGCGTTTCGTCGATCACGTTCACCTGCGCGAAGGTGACTGTGTCGTCCTCAAGCACATGGCGCACGCCGAGTTGTCCGCCGTCGGAAAGGGTCAGCAGGGAGGGTTTGATAAGGGTTGCCTGAACCTCTCCGGCAGGAATGGTCAGGGAGGCGGTTACGCCCGCCGCAACAATCTCATCGCCGGTTTCGAGTTCTGCTTCCATCGGAAAGGTCCGGGTCTGTTCATTGGCCGTGCGCGCGACAAAGCGCAGCTTGGCGGGGAATTTGCGCCCGTCTGCGAGCAAGGCTTCGCCGGTCATCCCCGTCTTGATGAGACCGGCCTGGGCTTCAGTCACTTCGGCGGCAACGATCACTGGCGTCATGTCCACCAGAAGGCCGCAGGCGCCGCCGGGGGAAAGGTAATCACCCGCCTCGGCCAGCCTGCGCTCGAATACGCCGTCAAACGGCGCCCGGATCTGCGTGCGTCCCAGCTCCACCTTTGCCGCGGTCACGGCGGCTTCGGCGGCGTCGAGGCTTGCCTTGGCCGATGCTTCGCGATTGGCAGGGGTCAGGCCCTTCTCGGCCAGAGTGACTGCAGCTTCAAAGTCGATCCGTGCCGCGTCCCGGGCGGCTTCGGCTTCCTGGACGCGTGCGCTGCGCGATTCAACGTCCAGCCCGCAAAGCAGCGTCCCGGCCTTCACGAATGTCCCTTCGCGGACCGGCGTGGAAACAACCGTGCCCGACGTGCCGGATTTGAGGGTCACGGACTTATCCGGTGCAGTCTGGCCTTTTGCAGAAATGTGGACCATGTGCAGCTGGCTTGTCGCTTCCACGACCAGCGCCTGGGGCGTATCGGGCCGTGCGGACGCCTCTGCAACGGACTGCTCCGTGCTGATGCTGCCGCGCATGGCGCTGCGGACACCGAAATAGGCGACGATGATCGCCAGAATGATTGCTGCGATCAGTACGGAACGGTTCACGTGTGAGGTCTTTCCTGGGAGGAAGGCGGTAAAATAGGTCATCCTGACGCAAGAGTCAGGATCGGTGCTGAAAGATTTCTAGCACGCGACCTCTTTCCACCCTGCAAAGGACCGGAACACTTTGGTTAATTGCTTGTTCTGCTTGATTAATTCTTACGAATATTACAGCGCCGTGACAGGCGGCTTGCGACCCACCCAGGGGCGGGCGGCCTCCAGTTCCAGCGCCAGCTCGAACAGCAGGGCGTCGTCACCCCGGCGGCCGGAGAACATTGCCCCGATCGGAAGGTCCGCCGGCGACCAGCTCAGCGGAACGCTCATGGAGGCTGCCCCGGCAACGTTCATCGGTGAGGTGTAGGCCACAAAGCTGAGCACGCTGTCCATCACGGCGTCGAAATCTCCATCCGGGCCCTGTTCACCAACAGGCACGGCCGGGCTGCCCGTCACCGGGGTCAGGAGAAGGTCCAGATCGCTGAAGAAGGCGTGATACTCCTCCTGGAAGGCGAGCAGGTATCCGACGATGCCGGGAAGGTCTGCCATGCGTTCTGAGGCAAGCCCGGCCAGGCCGAGCGTCCAGGGCTCGACGATCTCAGGGCTGATGGGCTTGCCGGAATATTCGCTGACCTGGCGCGCAAAGTCCGCCGCGCCGGCCGCCCAATAGGTGATGAACGCGTCGGTGAATTTCGGCCCGTCCATCGGGATCGTGTAGTCGATGACCGTGTGGCCAAGATCCCGGCAGAGCTGGGCCACATCCTCCAGCGCTGCGCGCGTCTCGGGATGCAGCTGCGTCCCGCCGATGGGCTCGGGCGCAAAGCCGATCCGCAGGCGCCGCGCCAGGGGCTGTACCTCGCCCAGCATTGGATAGCCGCTCGCCTGCGTTTCCGCCGCACGGAACAGCGCGATGGAATCCCGTACACTGATCGTCACGGCATGGTTCACGGAAATCTGCAGTGGCGGCGGGATCGCGCCGGGCTCGCTGTAGGGCAGCCGGTCGCGCGAGGGCTTCAGCCCGAAGACGCCGCAGGTCGAGGCCGGAATCCGGATCGATCCGCCCCCGTCGCTGGCATGCGCAAAAGGCACCACACGGGCCGCCACCAGCGCGGCCGCCCCGCCGGATGATCCCCCAGGTATCCGGCTGATATCCCAGGGATTGCGCGTCGGGCCATTCGAGAGCGGCTCGGTGGACGAGATCAGCCCCGCTTCCGGCGTGGCGGACTTGCCGAGCGACACGATGCCCGCGCTGCGCCATTTGGCGGCAAAGACATTGTCGGCTGTCGCCCGGTGTCCCGTCAGGCCGCGGCTTCCCTTGAGTGTCGGCGCGCCGCGCCAGTCGATCAGGTCCTTGATGAAGCTCGGCACCCCGGCAAACGGTCCAGACAGCACCCCGCCCGCATCCGAGCGTGCCAGCTCGAATGTCTCGGTCACGATCCCGTTGATCTGGCCTTCCACCGTCCGGGCACGCGCGATGGCCGCTTCCACCTGCGCCAGCGCGGTTGTCTCGCCCGCGGCAATCGCCGCTGCCATGGCCATGCCATCGCGGAAAGCAGGCGGCGTGGCAGGCGCCGAAAAGCTGCCTGCGTCCTTCGGCTCTCCCTGGCCACAGGCGGCCGCCAGTACCACAGCCGCTCCCCCGGCCAGTGCCGTGCGGCGGTTCATCGGCATCATGGGTTGCTCCCCGGCAGGTTCATGGCTGGCAGATCAGGGTCACCGGTCGGATGGCTCGAACGCGCGTTCAGCTTCCATCCGCTTCAATGACTGCGCAAGCAACACGCGGCCCGGCCCCGCCGATGGGTTGGGTCAGGTGGTCATCCCGGTTCTGATGGATCACCAGCGCAATGCCGTCGCCCTCCAGCGCCGGGGCAAGCTCGAAGAGGCCTGTGAAGGCTTCATATCCTGCCGCCCCGTCTGCCCCGGCCCAGATATTGGGAAGGTCGCCCATTTCCGGGCCGACCGGGTTCATCAGGCCATGCTTGCCCTCGGCCTTGCCATGATGCCCGCCCGAAAGCGTGAACGTGCCCACATCCGAACAGTCGCCCTTCTCATGCAGGTGCAGGCCGTGCCAGCCCGGCGCCAGCCCGCCTTCGTCAATCGTCACTTCCATCAGCACGCCGTGTGGCCCCTGCTTCAGTCGCGCCAGGCCGATCTGCGCGCCCGACCCGCCGATGATAAGCGCAATCGCGCTCGCCTCGGCCGGCACCGGCTTTGCCGCCTCCGGCATGTCGGGCGTGTGATTTTCCGGATGGGCCGGGGTGGCGCAGGCAGCCAGGCCAAGGGCGCAAACAGCAGGCACGACAGTTTTCAACATGCAGGGTCTCCTATCGATTTAGGGCTGAGTATAGGGCAGGGTTGGGAAATGTCAGACCCTGACCTGCCAGAAAAAGACCGCGCAGACCGGATGCTCGTTGCCCTCGGCCTGTTTGACACGCGCTCGGCCGCGCAGGCCGCGATTGCAGCCGGCCATGTCCGTGCCGGCGGGCAGGTCATCCGCAAGCCTTCCGAAACCATCGCCCGCACGACGATCATCGAAGCGGCCGCTGCCCATCCCTATGTCTCGCGCGGTGGGCTGAAGCTCGCCCACGCGCTTGATACATTCGGCATAGAGGTCACGGGCAGGACATGCCTCGATCTGGGCGCCTCGACCGGCGGGTTTACCGATGTTCTGCTTCAGCGCGGCGCGGCCCATGTCACCGCCATCGATGTCGGCCACGGCCAGCTCCACCCCAGGATCGCCGCCGACCCGCGGGTCACGGCGATCGAGGGCCTCAACGCCCGTGACCTCTCGGCAGGTCAGCTGAAGTCACCGCCCGGAATCCTCGTCTGTGATCTAAGCTTTGTGTCCCTGCACAAGGTCTTGCCGGTGCCCCTCTCGCTGGCGGCGACGGATGCCGTCCTGGTTGCCCTCTTCAAGCCCCAGTTTGAAGTTGGCCCGGAAAATGTCGGCAAGGGCGGCATCGTCACCGATCAGGCCGCCATCGATACCGCGCTTGGCGCGTTCCCCGGCTTCCTCGCCAGCTGCGGCTGGCAGCCGGACACCCCCATCCCCAGCCCGATCGAGGGCGGGGACGGAAACCGGGAATACCTGTTTCTGGCGAGGCGCCGGACCTAGTCCAGCGTTGCCACGGTGAACGGCATGTCGATCTCTCCGGTCGTGCCATCTTCGTGCTGAATGCTGACGGTTACCGTCACGCTGGCGCCCGGCGTCAGGCTGCCCGGCTGCACCCCGAAGAACATCATATGGTCGCCGCCACGCTTCAGCACGCGGTCTTCATTGGCCGGCACGGCAAAGGCGTCCACCTTGCGCATCGCCATCCTGCCGTCTTCGCTCATTTGATGCGTGTGCAGTTCAACGGCCTGCGCAAACGCCGCCTGCGCCCCGGTGATCGTCACTGCGCGCGTGCCGGCGGCAAATGTGCCAAAGCCCGCCGTCACATCGCGTCCTTCCGGAGGCACGAAAACCGTGCCCTCCAGAAGCGCGAGCGAGCCGGCAATCTCTCCGCGGTCCACCTGGGCGTCCGCTTCCCCGCCCGTCTCATCTTCGGGCCTGGCGGCTTCTTCGCCCGCCTGGATTTCTGCCGCCACCGGCGTTTCAGGGGCAGGTGCCGGGGCATCTGCAGCCGGGGCGCACGCCGCCAGAATCATGCCGGCAATGCCAGCGGCAGAATAGAGGGAAACGCGCATGAGAAGGCTCCGATCCGGTCTTGGGTGACCGGAGTGAAGCCCAGCTTCACGCGGTGGGCAACATCCGTTGATGCCGCACGCCCGCCCGCTTCAGGCGTCAGTAGCCGTAAAGCTCTTCATCCTGCGACCAGCCATCCTGCACCTGCCATTGGCGGCTGGCGTTATTCCAGCAGGCCGTGACAGGATCTCGCATCACCTGGCCGTCGGGCATCCGCGTTTCGCGGTGGATGACGCGGCAGTCCCCGCCGGCAGCGCTCTGGCCGCCGCCATACTGATATCCGCCAGACGGGGGATAGGCCGGCGCCGGGGCAGGCGCCGGGTAAGAGGGATAGCTCGACGCCGGATAGGGCTGCGGGGCAGGCTGGGGATAGGAATTGGGCGCCCCGCGCATCACTTCGGCCCCGCCATAGAGGCCCTGTGTCGATTGCGGGATAGAGCCATAGGGGACCGAAGAATAATTGCTGACCGGCGCATAGGCGACCTGGCAGTCCCCGCTCGATTTCTTGCCGATGTCGCTGCCCGCCAGCCCGCCGACGAGTGCGCCAAGTGTTGCGCCAACGGCCACCTCGCCGGAGTTTGACCGGCTTTCCTTGTAATAGCGCGGCGGGCCACGGCGGCGATATTCGGTATAATAGCGGTCATTGTCGATATTGTTGCCGATGGCGCCGCCGATCAGGCCGCCAACCACCGCGCCGAGGATGGCCCCGCCGGTGCCATCAGAGGATTTCTGCCGCTCGCACTGCACATTGCGGGCAGGCGCAGGATAGGGATCATAGCCGTAGGCGCCGCCATACTGGGCATGGGCCTCGCCCGGCAGGGACACCGCCAGCAGGCTTACGCCGCAGGCAAGAAGGGCCATCTTCATCATCACCGCACTCCTGTTTCGGGGCCATGGGCCGCCAGTGTTGACCCTAGTTTCACCGGTTCAAGCTGAACAGGACCTGAAGGCCAGAAGGCGGCTGGACGGGCGGGGCAGGCAGGCACATATTGAGTCCATGGGATGGCGCAAGATAGCCGCGAAAACTGCCGGACGGGCCCGCTATGCGGCGGGCCAGGGCCTGCGCTCGGCCTGGTACACAGCCCAGATGCAGGCTGCCCGCAGCCGCGCGGAAGGTTTCAACCGGCCCGGCGAACCTGCCTTCGAGCCCAGCCGGGGGCGGCCTGACATGGCCGAGCTTCGCCGCGCCTATTTCGAGCTCTTTCTGCAGGACCGCGCCAATATCGAGGCTGGCCTTTACCCGGCGCCCGGTGAACTCGCCCTCGCGCGACTGCCCGGCACGCTGAAAGCGGCCCGCGCCTTTCAGCAGGATGTCCGGGACGTGGACCGTCGGCGTCTCTCCCGGGACGGCGCGGAAATCCAGCGGCAGTTTGAGGAGGAGGGCGACTTCCTCAAACGCAACGCCAACCGCTATCCGGACTATTACCTCCAGAATTTCCACTACCAGTCCGGCGGCTGGTTCACCGATGAGAGCGCCGAGCTTTACGACACCCAGGTCGAGGCGCTGTTTTCAGGCACAGCCGACGCCATGCGCCGCGCTGCGCTTGCCGAGATCGCGCGGGAGCTGAAGGGCCGCGACCAGCGGCAGGTCAGCCTCCTGGACGTGGCCTGCGGCAATGGCCGGTTCCTCGAGAAAGTGCTGGAGGTCTGGCCAAGGCTGAAGGTCACGGGACTTGACCTTTCCCCCTCCTACACCGAGGCGGCCCGGGCGCGGCTGGCCAAGTGGCGGTCTGTCGATATCATTCAGGACATGGCCGAAGCCATGCCTGTGGAAAATGCAAGCTTCGACATGGCCGTTTCCATCTATCTCTTCCACGAACTCCCCGCGCGTGTCCGTCCGCTGGTTCTTTCGGAAGTCTTCCGTGCACTGAAGCCCGGCGGCCTGTTCATCCTCACCGACAGCCTGCAGTTCGCTGACCGGCCGGCGCTGGACGGCCTGCTCGAATATTTCCCCCATGGTTTCCACGAGCCCTACTACAAGGACTATCTCGGTTGGGACCTTGACGGGGCATTGACGCAGGCAGGATTTGTTAAGGAGTGTGGCAGGCTTGCCTTTCTTACGAAGGTAACCGGCTGGCGAAAGCCACATAGCTGACACCAATATTAAGTATCCGTCATTTAGCGTGGTTTTTCAAACACACCGCTCCTGCTTTGCTTCAAGATGACTGCAAGGAAAGGTGGCACACTGAGTTTCCATTGCTATTTCCGCCCTGCGCTCGGCGCAGATTATGGAGATAGCATATAATGAAAATCGCACTTGCTTCCCTCGCCATTGCCCTCACGGCCGTACCGGCCGCTTTTGCTCAGGGCGATGCCGAATTGAGCGTTGGCTATTCGAACGTTGATGTCGGTCCTGCCGATGTTGGTGCCCTCACGGGTCGTGGCTCTTACTTCTTCACCCGCAATCTGGGTGTCGAGGGTGAGGCATCCATTGGTATCAAGGATGATGATGTTGGTCTGGGTACGGTCGAACTCGACCACTCCGTCGGCGCTTTCGGCGTCGTGCGGGCTCCGGTTTCCGACAAGTTCCACATGTTCGGCCGCGTTGGCTATGCCACCTCGGAACTGAGCGTCAGCGCGCCTGGCGTCGGTTCGGCATCGGGTGATTTCGACGGTGTCGCTTACGGCGTCGGCGCGAAATACTTCGCCACCGAACGCTTCGGCTTCCGCGGCGACTTTACAAAATTTGAAGGCGACGATTCTGATGCGGACGTCTTTTCGGTTGGCGCAGTGGTGCGCTTCTAAGCTTCCCCTGCCAGACTGAATCGAAAACCCCCGGCGCAGAACGCGCCGGGGGTTTTTGTCTTTGGGCAGATGGTCTCAGGGGTCAGCGCCCCGTCTGGCCCCGATGGCGCAGCTTGGCGTCTGCCAGAACGCAGGCCATCATCGCCTCGGCAACCGGTACTGCGCGAATGCCGACGCAGGGGTCGTGCCGGCCAATTGTGCGCACGTCGACTTCCTTGCCATCACGGGTAATGGATTTGACTTCATTGAGGATCGAAGAGGTGGGTTTGATCGCGATGCGCACGACCACGTCCTGGCCTGTCGAAATGCCGCCCGCGACGCCGCCATTGTTGTTGGCGAGAAATCGCGGCGCGCCATTGCCTGCCCGCATTTCGTCGGCGTTGTCTTCGCCGCTCATCGCGGCGGCGGCAAAGCCTGCGCCGATTTCGACGCCTTTGGCGGCATTGATGCTCATCATGGCGCCGGCAAGTTCGGCGTCGAGCTTGCCATAGACAGGCGCGCCCCAGCCGGCGGGAACGCCGGAGGCGTGGACCTCGACAATGGCGCCGGTCGAGCTGCCGGATTTGCGGACGCTGTCGAGATAGTCTTCCCACTGCGCGGCCATCTTCGCGTCCGGGCACCAGAACGGGTTGTTCTGGGTTTCCGCCCAGTCCCAGTTTTCCGGGTCGATCCTGTGCGGGCCAATCTGCACAACAGCGCCGCGCAGGACGATGTCTTCGCCGAGCATCCGCCGGGCGACGGCGCCTGCGCCGACGCGGGCAGCCGTTTCGCGCGCCGAGGAGCGCCCGCCGCCGCGATAGTCGCGCACGCCGTATTTCTGGTCATAGGCATAGTCGGCATGGCCGGGGCGGTAGCGGTCGCGGATCTCGCGGTAATCTTTGGAACGCTGGTCGGTATTCCCGATCATCAGCGAGATCGGCGTGCCGGTGGTGACCGGGCCATCGGTGCGGTCGTCCTCGAACACGCCGGAGAGGATTTTCACCTCGTCGGCTTCCTGGCGCTGGGTGACGAAGCGGGAGGTTCCGGGGCGGCGCTTGTCGAGGAATTGCTGGATGAACGGGGCGTCCAGCGGCAGGCCGGGCGGGCAGCCATCGATCACGCAGCCAAGCGCGGGCCCGTGGCTTTCGCCCCAGGTGGTGACGCGGAACAGGTGGCCGAACGTATTGTGCGACATGTGACAGGCTATCCTCTCGCGGCTGCGGGCCACGTCCTATATGAAAAACGAAGCCTTACAAACCGCGAAAAGGTGGGCGTGCCCATGAGTTCTTCCGTAATTCCGCCAACCCCGAGCGCGGCTGACTATGCCGGCGAGGGCGACCGTCCTCTGGTGCCGGAGGCCAGTGACCCGATCAGCCTCTTCCAGGACTGGATGGCGCAGGCGCGCGCCTCCGAGCTCAACGATTCCAACGCGATGTCGCTGGCGACGGTGGACGCGGAAGGGCGGCCGGATGTGCGGATCGTGCTGCTGAAGGGCGTGGATGAGACGGGTTTTACCTTCTTCACCAACCTTGAGAGCGTCAAGGGCGTGCAGCTGGCGGGCCATCCGGTCGCCGCGCTCTGCTTTCACTGGAAGAGCCAGCGCCGGCAGGTGCGGGTGCGCGGCGGGGTTACTCCCGTGAGCGCGGCTGAGGCCGACGCCTATTTTGCCAGCCGCGCGGCCCAGAGCCGGATCAGCGCGATTGCGTCCGACCAGTCCCGCCCGCTGGCGGACCGGGCGGTCTTCGAGCAGCGGGTGGCAGAAATCTCGTCAATCTATGGCGACGACAATGACATTCCGCGCCCGCCGCACTGGGGCGGGTTTCGCCTGGCGCCTACTGAAATCGAGTTCTGGCAGGACCAGGCGTTCCGGATGCATGACCGGCTGCGCTTTTACCGGAAGGAAGAGGGCGGCTGGGCGACGGTGCGGCTTTATCCCTGAAGCCGGCCGCCCATTCCAAAACGTCACAATATTAAAGGTGACGCCTCCGTCAACTTGTGGGATTGAAGGCCCGCAAATGGGAGGACGGACATGAAACTTGGCTTGCAGATCGTACTTGGACTTTTCTCGCTGATACCGCTGGCCTTTGCCGTGATGGGGATGGCCAATGGCGCGGCCGGGCTTGATCCGGGCGGAAGCATTGCGGCGGCGGTCGACAATCAGTTCCGCTATCTTTCAGGAATGTATGTGGTGGTCACGCTGCTGCTCTGGAGCATCATACCGAAGATCGAGACGCATTTTCGCACCGCCGCGATCATCTGCGCCGCGCTGTTTGTAGGCGGCATTGGGCGGTACCTGTCCCAGATGGTGGTCGGGCCGGGCACGGAGACCCAGCTTTCGGGCATGTATATCGAACTGGGGTCGCCGCTGCTGCTGGTCTGGCTCTGGTTTGTGGTGAGGCAGGCTAAGGCAAAGGCGTAGCGCCTGCGGCCGGAACGCGCGGGGCGCGGCGGGTTTCCTTTGAAACTGTCATCCCGGCCACAGGGCGAAAGCCTGATTGAGCCGGGATCTTCTGTGTGGGGTTTCCGGAAAAAGCGCGGAGAGAAGGTCCCGGATAATCGCTGGCGCGATATCGCGGATGACACGGGGGTTTTCAGGCCAGGAGGACTTAGCGTTTGCCTCCCCCCCTCCGCCCCTGCGGGGCGCCTCCCCCATGAAGAAAAGGGGAGGATACCCGCGCTCGGGGCTGAGGGATTGTCTGCTGGAGGGGTTTCGGATTCCTCCAAAAAAAGCCGACGGGCGGATAAAAACTCCAACGACACTCCCATACCAAAAGTGTCCCAGATCCGGCCATTCTCTTCCAGTTCGGGCCAGTTCGGGCAAGTTCGGGAAAGTTCGGGCCAGAATGGCATGCCTGCCGCCGGTTTCGGCAAAGCGCGGCGCGCGTTATTTTCGCTGGCAGGGAACCTTTGCCGCCGGGGGGCGTTCCTGATTCACGTGCCATGCTCCTGCCAGGAGCGGCCGAGGAGATTTCCCATGAAAAAGATTGTTGCAGCGGCCCTGATGGGCACGCTCCTGCTTGCTGCGCCTGCAGCTTTTGCAAACCCGGCGCGGGATGAACTCATCCGCACCGAATCCCAGATCGCCGCGCTGAATACGGCGGACGCCTCTTCGGCGGCGCCTGAAAATTTCAAGGAAGCCCAGCTCCGCCTCAGCGAAGCCAAGGCCGCCGAAGAAGCCAACAAGCGGGAGATCTCCCTCTGGCGCTCGGCAGAAGCTTCGCTTCAGGCTGAAATCGTTCAGGAAAAGATAAAACTCCGTGCCCTCGAGCGTACTGTCTCTGAAATCGAGACAGGCATTTCCGCGCTGCGCCGCGAACTGAATTCATAGAAAGCCATCCAGATGAAATCCGCATTCAAACAAACCGCCGGCCTTGCCGCACTGACCCTCGCGCTCTCGCTGGGCGCCTGTTCGTCCACGCCCGATCCAAGCCCGAGACTGCTCGCTGCTGAAGCTTCGCTGCAACAGGCCAAGGCCACGCCCGCAACGATGGAAACCGGACGTTCGGCTCTAGAGAAAGCTGACACGTCACTCGCCGAGGCGCGCGACTATTACATGCGCGGCAAGGAAGACGCCTATATCCACACCGTCCGCATGGGCGAAGGCTATGTGATGCTGGCCGGCGCGCGTGGCCGCCAGCGCGAGGCAAATGCCCGCATCGAAGCTCTGAATACGGAGCGTGCGCAGGTCGTCTCCCAGGCCCGGATGCGCGAAGTGGCGTCGGCCGAGGCCGCTACAGCTGACGCTGAAGGGCGCGCAGACCGCTCTGATGCCATTGCGGCGGGCGCGGTTGCCGACAGCGCAAGCTCGGAAGCTGCCCGCATTGCTGCCGAAAACCGCGCAGCGGCGCTCTCGGCAGAGCTGGCTGACTATGAGCAGACCAAGACCGAACTCGGCGTGACGCTGATCCTGCGTGACCTGCAGTTTGCCTTGGACTCAGCGGTGCTGACCAGCGGCGCGCAGGGGCGGCTTGCTCCGCTCGCCTCGTTTATGGCGAAACAGCCGGACTCCCGTATCCAGATTGCCGGGCATACCGATTCCCAGGGCGCAGAATCCTATAACCAGGACCTCTCGGCGCGACGGGCAGCCTCCGTTGGCACCTACCTGATTTCGACAGGAGTGGACGCCTCACGCATCAACACTATCGGCCTTGGCGAAAGCACGCCGCTTTCCTCAAACGATACGGCGGCTGGACGCGCCATCAATCGCCGCGTTGAGGTGACCATCCTCGACTAGTTTGAGGCCGGATAAACTTCAATGCGCGTGGAAACCGCCGGGACCCCTGTCCCGGCGGTTTTTTCATGGGGTCGCATCCAGCGTAATGGAGAGACCGGCTCAGCGCGAAGCGCACGCTGCCCAGCCGTCATCATCGGCGGTGAGCCAGTCGGCGACGCGGTAGGGCTCGTCGGTGGCGATGAGGACGACGCCGTCATCGACGAGGCGCTGGTATTCGCTGCCGTCATCGTCGGCCCAGTACTGGTCGTCGAGGCGTTCGCCCTTGCGGCCGAGGGTGCCGAAGGCGGGCTCGACGCCTTCGTCCAGCAGGCGGGCGAAGGCTGGCGGGTCGGGCTCGCGCGTTCCGGTCCAGGCGATGACGCGGGTGCGGTCGACACCGAGGGCTTCGAGGGTTTCAAGGTCGCGGCTGCCGCGCGCCGAAGCGGTCATCATGGCGCCGGGGGCGACGCGGGCGATCTCGGCGGCTTCCTCATCGGAATAAGAGATCATGATGACATTGCCTTCGGCGCCGGCAGCGGTGACGGCGGCCCAGATGTTGGCGAAGGAGGTGGTTTTCTTGCGGTCGAGCTCCACGATGGTGCCGGTCTCCTTTGCCCAGAGGAGGACGTCGGTGAGCTTGGGGGATTGAAGGCAGTGACCTTGCCGTCGATGTCCTTGAGGCGCTTGCCGGCGATGGCGGACCAGTCGGTATCGGAGTTATAGCCTTCCCCTTCGATGGTGCGCCCGAAGCGGTCGTCATGGTGCAGGAACAGCACGCCGTCACGGCTTTCGGCGACATCGACCTCGAAAACGCGGATGCCGCGCTCCAGGGTGTATTGCATCGTTTCGAGGGCGTTTTCCGGATAGCCGGGGGCAAAGCCGCCGCGATGGGCGGCCACGACCACGCCGCCGGTTTCCCGCAGGCAGTCGAACAGGGCGGGCAGCTCGGTGGCGAGGCCCGCGGTGACCGGCGCGGGCGCCGGGGCGGCGGTGTCAGTGGCGGCGTCTGCAGCGCCCTCTGTAGCGCTCTCTGCAGGGACAGCGGCGGGGGTTTCGCTGCAGGCGGCCAGGACAAGGGCTGAAACAGCCATAACGAGAAGTCTGCACATATACTTGTACTTTCCTTGCGTCAGCGTAGTTGCCCGAATAGACAGGGCTTTGATAAATCACAAGCACAGACCCAACGCGGCAAGACCAACAAGAACCGTTCCGGAGGAAAACTACATGAAAGGCATTATGCAGGACTGGCCGCTGACCGTGGACAAGATCCTCGAACATGCGCGCCTGCAACACGGTGATCGCGAGATCATCACGCGGCGGGTGGAAGGCAATATCACGCGCACGACCTATTCGCAGCTTTATGACATGTCCAAGCAGGTTTCGACCGCGCTGAAGGATGAGGGCATTGGCCTGGGCGACCGGGTGGCGACGCTGGGCTGGAACTCCGAGCGACACATGGCCAGCTGGTATGGCGCGATGGGCATGGGCGCAGTGCTGCACACCATCAACCCGCGCCTGCACCCTGACCAGATCGCCTGGATCGCCAACCATGCCGAAGACAAGATCCTGATCTTCGACAAGACGTTCCTGCCGATCGTGGAAGCGATCAAGGACAAGCTGGAGACGGTGAAGACGTTCGTGATCTATGCCGGCGCCGACACGATGCCGGAGAACAAGCTGGGCGCGATTGCGTTCGACATCTGGATCGACGGGCGCAGCAAGAGCGTGCGCTGGGGCGACTTTCCCGAAGATACCGCCTGCGGGCTCTGCTATACCTCCGGTACGACGGGCAACCCCAAGGGCGTGCTCTATTCCCACCGCTCCAACGTGCTCCACACCCTGGTGACCATGGGCAAGGACGCGATGGGCATGGGCGCCTCGGACTCGGTCATGCCGGTGGTACCGATGTTCCATGCCAATGCCTGGGGGCTGGCGATGTCCTGCCCGGCGACGGGGGCCAACATGGTCATGCCCGGCGCGCAGATGGACGGGGCCTCGATCTATGAGCTGCTCGATTCGGAGAAGGTGTCGCTGACGGCGGCTGTGCCGACCGTCTGGCTGATGCTGCTGAACCATCTGCAGCAGAACAATCTCAAACTGCCCTACCTCAAGAAGGTGCTGATCGGGGGCTCTGCGATTCCGGAGAAGATCCTGCGGGCGTTCGAGGAAGAGTATGAGGTGGATGTGGTGCATGCCTGGGGCATGACCGAGACTTCGCCGCTGGGAACGCTGGGCGCGCTGCCGCCGCATCTGGAAACGGCGCCGGTGGACGAGCGGATGAAGCAGAAGCTCAAGCAGGGCCGCGCGCCGTTTGGCGTGGAGCTGCGGCTGGTGGACGATGACGGGGTGGAGCTGCCGCGCGATGGCAAGACCTCCGGCCGCCTCCTGGTGCGTGGGGCGGCGATTGCGGCAGGCTATTTCAAGGGCGCAGGCGGGCATGTTCTGGATGCGGACGGCT
The DNA here is from genome assembly GCF_018402285.1 of Hyphomonas sp. Taxonomy (GTDB): domain Bacteria; phylum Pseudomonadota; class Alphaproteobacteria; order Caulobacterales; family Hyphomonadaceae; genus Hyphomonas. Next base: position 1,130,177 of record NZ_JAGYJH010000003.1, read on the forward strand.
GGTTTGATACAGGAGATGTCGCTACCATCGACGAGATCGGCACGATGACGATTACTGACCGGGCCAAAGACGTGATCAAGTCCGGCGGGGAATGGATTTCCTCCATCGATATCGAGAATATCGCCGTGGGGCATCCGAAGGTAGCGAACGCGGCGGCGATCGGCATCTACCATCCCAAATGGGACGAGCGCCCGCTCTTGATCATCCAGCCGGCCGCCGGGGAAAATCCGACCAAGGAAGAAATCCTGAAAAGCCTCGAAGGCAAGATCGCCAAATGGTGGACGCCGGACGACGTGCAGTTTGTCGAGTCTATTCCGCTGGGCGCAACCGGCAAGATCAACAAGCTGGCCCTGCGCGAGACGTTCAAGGACTATAAGCTGCCGACCGCGTAAGGTTTGGGGCTTGAGCCCAAAGATGCAACGGGATGTCCTGTTCCTGCTGAAGCCCGGGTTTCATGACCCGGCCTTGCCGGGGCAGGACTTCTATTGCTGGCATTGCGCGCTGATGGAGGGGGTGCTTGCTTCCTTCCCGGAGCTGGCGCCTGAGCTGGAGGTGCGCCGGATCGCGTTTGCGCGGCCTCGCGGGGATGTGATCCGGCTCATCGGAGAGGCAAACCAGTCCCTTCCCGTGCTGGTGCTGGCCGAAGATGCGCCGGCCGATCTGCCCGCAGCGGTGCATGAAGGGCGACGGTTCGTGAACGAGCCGATGGCGATCCTCGACATTCTGCACCGGCGGCATGGCTATCCGCCCGCCCATCCCTGAAGCAAAGGGGCCTGAAGCAAGGGGCCTGAAGCAAGGTTTGCGATTGCCGGTTTCGCAGAACAGGCTAGGTTGCCGCCAGAAACGGGAGGCAGCCTGATGGTTGACGATACGGGAACAGGTAATGAAGTTCCTGCATCCGCCGGATGGCGGGGCAAGCTGGCGGGGTTTGCCCTGGCGCTGTCGATCTTTTCGGTGGCGTGGTTTGCGATTGCGGCCATCGGCTCGAAGCTCGGCCTCTGGGGCTGGCAGTTTGGTCTCGGGGTCATGACGATCCAGTGGGGTCCGATGCTGCTGCTCGCGGCAAGCGTCGTGGCGCTGCTGGCGCTGATCATTTCCCTCATCAGGGCGCCGCGCAAGAAAGCGGCGATGCTGGCCTTCGCGGCGGTGCTGATCTCCGGCCTCGCGCTGGGCCGGGTGGCAGCCTTTGGCGGAACGGCCGAGCGCCTGCCGCCCCTGCATGACATCCAGACCGACTGGGCAAACCCCATCCAGCCCAGCGACGCGCTGCTGACCGAGCGGGAGGCTACTGAGGCCGACAACCCGATCGAGGACGCGCCGGTGATTACCGAAGGCGCCAATGCCCGCTGGCCGGGGCTCGGCGGGCGGCTTGTCTCCGAGGTTCAGGAAGAGGCCGAGTTTGACACCGCGACGCACAAGTCTCCCAAGGAAACGCCCTATCCCATGCTCGCGCCATTGATCGCGCCGGGCAGCGTGGAAGAGGGCTATGCCGCCGCGCTGGCCGCCGTGGAAGGCAAGGGCTGGAGCATCGTTCTGGCTGATCCCGAAGAAGGCCGCATCGACGCGACCGAGACCAGCTTCTGGTATGGCTTCAAGGATGACATTCTCATCCGTGTCCTGCCCGATGAGGCGGGCGTGCGGATTGATGTACGCTCGGTCAGCCGCGTCGGGCTCTCCGACCTCGGCGTCAACGCCAAGCGCGTGCGCGACCTGCTGGACGAACTGGAAGTGCGTCTCAACAAGGCCGCGCCCGCAGAGAGGTAATTACTCCTTGCTGGCCACCGGGCCGCGCCAGGTCTGCATCATGTCCTCGGTGATGAGGCCGTGGTTGGGCTCGGCGCCCCAGCACATCTGCGAGCAGGAGCCGGCATGGAACCTGCCGGCTTCGTCGTGAGAGACGGCAACTGCGTTGAGGCTCTCAAAGCTGAAAGTGACCCCGCAGGCGGCAGAGCTGGAGGCGGAGCGCACCATCACATATTCGGGCATGTCGCCCTTCAGGCTGCGCGTGACTTTGAAAAGGTAGATCAGTTCGCGAGGGTATTCGAAACCGTCCTCGGTCTCGGCCGGGAAGTTTCCGGACGCCGGCTTGCGCACCGACATCAGCTCTCCGACGAACGCGCCGGCAGTGTATTCGCTTTCGAGCAGCGGGCGCTGGCTGTCGCAGGGCAGGCAGCTGCACGCGAGGGCGGCGGGAGCCGAGACAGCGGCGAGCGCGGCAAGGGCGGCGAGGGGCTTCAGCATGGGGCGGTTCCTTTGATCGCATGAGCCGGCATTGGCTGGCGCAGGACAGATGAACGCACAATTACCGCTTCAGGTTCAACTCTTCCATCGTGCGGATGGCCTTGGCGGCAGAGACGCGGACGAGGTGGCGGCCTTTTTCGTCGCGCCAGTCAGCTTCGACGAAACCCGAGGTCTTGCCGCGCGAGACGAGCGTGCCCTTGATGGTGATGAGGCCGTTGGGCACCGGGCGGAAGATGCGGGTCTGCAGCTCGGTCGTGGTGAACCACTCGCCCTCTTCCAGCGCGCTCGCCATCGTCATCGAGACGATGTGATCGGAAAGGCCGGCAACCCAGCCGCCGAACACGCGGTCCGGGCCGATGTCGCGGCTGCCATCATTGGGCCACTCATAATAGACATGGCCGTAGGAAACTTCCTTCAGCCAGTCCTGCGGGCGGATGCCGAGATTGCGGATGCCGGGCGGCAGTTCCCAGTCGCCTGACCGCAGGCGTTTGAAGAAGGCGTCCTGCTGGGCAGACATTTCCGTGCGGGCGTCGGTCATGCGAGGGGTCATGAGAGTCGGGCGCCATTGGGAACAGGCTGGTCGGGCGAGAAAAGGACAATCTCGCCAACAGGATCGGCAAAGCCGAGGGTGAGCACTTCAGACATGAATTTTCCGATCTGGCGCGGGGGGAAATTCACCACCGCGGCGACCTGACGGCCGATCAGCGCGTCAGGCATGTAATGAGCTGTGATCTGGGCGGAGCTTTTCTTCCGCCCGACGCCGGGCCCGAAATCGATGACCAGGCGGAGGGAAGGCTTGCGCGCGCCCTCCAGCGGGGCGGCCTCAAGGACCGTCCCGATACGGATGTCTACCTTCAGGAAGTCATCAAAGCTGATTTCAGGCGCCGGGGATGCGTCCGGCGAAGCGGTCAGGTGCATCAGGTAACCGTTGCGCCCCCGTCGACGACGAGCATCTGGCCGGTCATGTAGCTGCCCGCCTTCGAGGCGAGATAGACGGCCGCGCCGGCGATCTCTTCAGGCTCGCCGATGCGCTTCAGCGGGGTGCCGGTGAGCGAGCGCTTCAGGGTTTCCGGGTTTTCCCAGAGGGCCCTGGCGAAGTCTGTCTTGATCAGGCCCGGCGCGATGCAGTTGACGCGGATATTGTCGGCGCCGAATTCGGTGGCGAGGTTGCGGGCGAGCTGGAAGTCTGCCGCTTTCGAGATGTTGTAGGCCCCGATGATCGGTGTGCCGCGCAGGCCGCCGATGGAGGAGACGATGATGATGGCGCCGTCTTTCCGGGCCTGCATCTGGGGGGCGACCATCTGGACCAGCCAGTGGTTGGAGATGATGTTGTTCTGCAGGATCTTGGTGAATTGATCATCCGAGATGCCGGCCATCGGACCATAATAGGGGTTGGAGGCGGCGTTGCAGACGAGGATGTCGATCTTGCCGAAGCTCTTATTGGTTTCGTCCACCATCGCCTGCAGGTCTTCCTTGGAAGAGATGTTGGCGGGGACGGCAATGGCGGTGCCGTCGCCATGCTTCTTGTTGATGCCGTCGGCGACTTCCTCGCAGGGGCCGGGCTTGCGCGAGGAGATGACGACGCGGGCGCCCTGATCGGCCATGGCCTCGGCAATGGCGCGGCCGATGCCGCGCGAGGATCCGGTGATGATGGCGGTTTTGCCGGTAAGGTCGAACAGGCTCATGGGGCGCTCCTCTTTCGTGTCGTGTTCAGGCTTTTTGCTGGGCGCACGCTAGGGCGTACCTGTCAGGATCGCTAGGGGTTCCGTCAGGGAATTTGGAAGTGCGCGGCCGCTGACCGCCAGACCGGCGAAGAACTGATGCGGATCACCTTTGCCGACCATAACCGCGTCGACCAGTTCATGGCGCAGGGCGTGGCCTTCCATGAAGGACAACTCTACGGCCCGCTCAACCAGCTGACAGGGTTGCTGGCGGCGTTGGGTGTGGTGGCGCTCAGCATCACCGGGGCGCTGATGTGGTGGCGCCGGCGGCCGAAAGGGCGGCTCGGCCTGCCGCCCATGCCGCCGGACAAGCGCCTCGCGTCCGGCCTGGTCCTGCTGGTCATCTGCCTCGGCATCTTCCTGCCAATGGCAGGGATAACCCTCGTCCTTGCGCTGGTGGCAGACCTTCTCTTTGACTGGCTGGGCGACCGGGCGGGGCAGGAAGCAGCCTGCTTGAACCGGGCCGCGTGGCGGCGCATGATCCCGCCCCAGAGGGGGAGGAAAACATGCGTCTTCATGTGCGGGCGAGTTTTGCCGCGTTGTCTTTTGCCGCCCTTTCTGCCTGCGCGAGCGCAGGCGAAACGCATGAAGCGGCAGTCTTGCCCGCAACCTATGACGCGGCGCTGGCGGAAAAGCTCGGCGCGGATGAGTACGGCATGCGGTCTTACGTCCTCGCGATCCTCAAGACCGGGCCGCAGGACAGCGTGATCACGGACACGGCGGAACGCGCCGCGCTGTTTGCCGGGCATTTTGCCAGCATGGGCAAGCTTGCCGGAGAGGGAAAGCTGGTGCTCGCCGGCCCGCTCGGCGGCGAGGACGGGCGGCGCGGCCTCTTCATTCTCAACACCGCCGACATCGACACGGCGAAGGCATGGGTGGCCACCGACCCGACCATCGAAGCGGGCGTCTTCGTCGTGGATTACAGCAAGTATTATGGCTCGGCCGCCCTGATGCAGATCAACGGGGTCCATTCCACGATCCAGAAGAATGAGATCGCGGACTAGTCAGGTCAGCCGGCAAGGCCCCAGGCCGCCATCATGATGTCGGCGAGTTTCTCTGTGCGCCGGCGCACGACATCGGAAGTCCAGGCATCCTGCTCCATCAGGTCGCGCGTCAGGGCAAATTCCTGCCCGCCGCCGCCATTGAAATAGATTTCCTTCTTGGCGCGATAGTCGAGCCGGTCGGCCAGCTGGTTCACCTTGTTGGTGAGCAGAACAAAGTTGCCGATCGTGTCGCACTGTTCGCGCCGCTTCACCGGGTCGGGCCAGGTGATCATCCAGTGGCTGTCCTCGGGCGGATTGCGCGGCAGGACGTGTTCGACCGTGGCGTCGGATTCCGGCGGGATCGTGCGCCCGCCTTCGATCGCCGCGTTGAGGCGCAGGGCGATGGCCCGGCGCTGGCCATAGGTGCCAAAGCGCGTCGTCAGCCGGTCGCGCAGCTTGCGGGCCTCGTCGCGGGTGACCATGAACGGTCCGGTCTTGGAAAACAGGACACGGTCATTGCGGATGGCATCGGTGATGCGGGCGAGCTTCTTGTTGCGCGCCTCGCGCTCCTGCACCATCACCTGCGAGATGTAGGAGGTGCGCTCGAGGCTGGCGAAGAATTCTGTCGCCATCGGATCGGCAAAGCCGCGCTCGACGATGAACTGGATGGCCGGCGCCCGCCAGGTCTTGTGCTCGAGCGCGCGCAACTGGTTGATACTGTCGAGCACGCCCTGGGGCGCGCCCAGGCCGGTTTCGTCGCGCCCTGTCTCTGCAACGCGAAACGCCTCGACATAACCCGGCAGCATTTCGTCGAGGAATTTGCGGGGCTCGATCTTGTTGAGGACAGCTTTCTGGAAGCCGGCAAACAGGTCGCCCTTGGGCGAGCGGTCATGGATCACGCGGATCTGGCGCAGCAGATCGTCAAACGCCCCGCCGCCGAGGATGGCTTCATAGCCGGCCCAGCGCTCAGCATAGTCATTGGCATCGGCGCTGGTGAATTTTGCCCGCTGGAAGAGTTCGGTCTTGATGATGTCATGGGCGCCCGGCTCCTTGCCGCGCGTGTTCAGCACCCGGAACACCTTGAAGCCCTGGTCCTTGTTGTCGACCACGACGCGTACCAGCGCGCAGCCACCGGTGACGACATCGGCCAGCGCCCGGCGGCGCTCTGCCGTCATGCCGCGCAGCTCGCGGTGAAAGGCGGCGGTATTGCCGATGATCTTCTGCTGGCTTTCACTCTCGCCTGGCTCGTTGTCGAGCTTCAGGGTGGCGCCAGGTGTCTGGATGGTGTCGCGGAAGAAGGCGCCGACATCGTAGTTGAGCGCGATGCGCCAGTTGGCGCCCTCGCCCAGCAGCGGGCGGTCTTCATCCGCGACGAGCTTGTGCAGGGCGGCGGCGCGGTCGGGGTCGGTTTCCAGGTCGCGCAGCACGCAGAGCAGGATGGTCAGGGTCGTCAGGCGCTGCTGGCCGTCGACGATTTCCAGATGGCCGGCTTCGTCGCCATTCACGAACACCAGCGCGCCGATGAAGTGGGCGATGGAGGCGTCCATGGCGTCGACAAGGTCACCCAGAAGGTCGAGGGCTTCGCGGTCGCCCCAGGAATAGCTGCGCTGGTAATGGGGCATGCGCAGCCGCTCGCCCGGCGCGAACACTTCGCTCAGAGAACTTTCCTGCGCGCGGACGCCAAGTTGCATAGTCTACCCCTTCAACTGGTCCCCTCCCTAGCCCTTGCCAAAGCGGTCCACAACGCGAGATGAACATCGTGCAATGTGGTTTGGGCTGTAGTGTGACAGGAGAGTAACGATATGCGCCTCGTGCGTTTTGCGGCCGCAGGGCAGGTCCGGTTCGGCCATCTGGAGGGCGATACTGTCGTGCCCGTTGCAGGCGAGACCTTTGTCGACGCGCTCGAAGGGCGCGAGAAAGGCGCGCCTCTGGCGCTCAGTGTCGTGCAACTGCTGGCGCCGGTGCCGGCGCCGCGAAAAATTCTGGGGATAGGTGTGAACTATGCCGCCCATGCCGCCGAGAGCGTGAGCTTCGTCAACACATCCAAACCCGAAGTCCAGAAGTGGTTCAACAAGCAGGCTACCGCCGTCAACGGACCCTACGCGCCGGTACATCTTCCCAAGGTCTCCGGCCAGCTCGACTATGAAGGCGAGCTGGTCGTGGTGATCGGAAGGCATGGCCGGCATGTGCCTGCGGCGAGGGCGATGGAAATCGTCGCAGGCTTCTGTATCGGCTGCGATTATTCGGTACGCGACTGGCAGAAGGCCAGCCAGACGATGATCATGGGCAAGGGCTTTGACACGCACGCGCCGTTCGGCCCGGCGCTGGTGACGCCTGATGAGCTGGGTGAGATTTCAGACCTCGAAATCCGCAGCTTCGTGAACGGCGAGCAGCGCCAGTCCGGACGTCCGCGCGACATGATCCACGATATCGGGGCCCAGATTGCACATTTGACGGCGGCCTTTACGCTTGAGCCAGGGGATGTGATCTTTACCGGAACCCCGGCGGGTGTCGGCGCGGGCTTTGATCCGCCCAAATGGCTGAAGGCAGGTGACCGTGTACGTATCGAGATCGACGGACTGGGCCACATCGAGAACGAGATCGTTCCCGAGCCGGATACGGCGCGAATCGGCTGAGCGCAAGGGCGGAATTTCGGGCCTGGTCGGGGCCTGGTCCGGGGCCTGATCCGGGGCCCAATCCCGGGAACGACGGGGCCCTGCCTTTTGGGCAAGGCCCCCGTCTCCCCCGAGATCGCCCCCGCTCCGGCCAGCACTGGCCGCGGACCGGGGGCGTTCTTAACAAGGAACAGCCCATGGTTAACCTTTGAAAACTTCTCTGTCCACGCGCCTTCTATAGCCGGAGCATCAGGAAACGGCCGGTTGTGGCTGATTTGCAACGATTTGCCGCCAGCTTGCCGGGAAGGGCAAATCAGGACAATTCCGAGCAATTCGTTAACCATTTTCGCCTTAATTTTAAGATTGATGGGCTGTTTGCGGGTGCTGACCTGATGACTTTTTTCTTGTTCCTCCTTTATCTCGCCGTTGGCGCGGGGGCCGGATACGGCCTGTTTTCGCTGACTATGGCGGGTTTGCCGCTGTCGATCGCGGGTGGAGCGGTCACCTCAGCCGTCCTCACCCAGATCCACGTCCTGGTCCGCACAAGCGGGGCCGCCAAGAAGATCGATGCAAGGATCGACTCGGTCGAACGCGAAGTGACCGACACCTCCCGCCGCATCAACGTGCTCGATGCCCGTGCCGAGGCACTGGAAGAGACCGTCAAGATCGAGCTGGGTGAACGCCGCGACGCGCTCGTCAACGAGATGCGCCAGCTGGAAGGCCTGATCGACAAGCTGACCCGCAGCTTCGAGACCCGCCTGACCGACAGCACGGCGCTTGCCCGGGTGCAGCCTGTGGAAGACGCGGCCCTGCGGGATGTGCGCGACTCGCTCAAAGATGGCCGGGTGGACCTGCACCTGCAGCCCATCGTGTCGCTGCCCCAGCGCCGGGTGACCTTCTATGAAGGCTTCACCCGTCTGCGTCGCCCTGATGGCAGCCACATTACGCCCGCCGATTTCCTCGATGCCGCCCGCCGGGCAAGCCTTATGGGCATCATCGACAATTTCATGCTGTTCCGCTGCGTGCAGATCGTGCGGCGCCTGGCTGAGCGAGACCGCCGCGTCGGCGTGTTCTGCAACATCTCCTCGATCTCGCTGGAAGACCCGACCTTTTTCCCGATGTTCCTGGACTTCATGACCGAGAACCGGGATCTCTCCGGATCGGTGATCTTCGAGATCCGGGCTGACCGGTTCGAAGGGCGCTCTCCCGCGATGCGCGCCAATATGGACAAGCTGACCGCGCTCGGCTTCCGCTTCTCCATCGACCATGTGACGGGGCTCGACCTCGACCTGCCGCGCCTGCAGGCCGCGGGCGTGCGCTTTGTGAAGGTCAATGGCAGCCAGCTGATCGACCAGCTGCGCGATCCCCACGGGCCCCGCCCGGCCACCGCGCTCAACCGGAAGCTGTCGGCCCATGAAGTGGGCGCGGCCTTCTCGCGCTACGGCATCATGCTGATCGCCGAGAAGATCGAGGACGAAGCCAGTGTCGTCGAAATTCTCGAGTACGAAATTCCCTTCGGCCAGGGGCACGTATTCAGCGCGCCCCGGCCCATCAAGTCGTCCCTGATGGAAGATACAGCGCCCCCGCGCGAGTTGATCGAGCGTCTTTCGAACTATCACTGATCCGCGCGCCGCGCGGGGGCTTGATTCTGTCCATATTTGAGCGTCCTGTGACCTGTGCACGCCATGTGGAGGGACACAGATCATGCGCCGGGTGTTTGCCGTTATTTCCGCCATCCTGCCGGCTGTTGCCGTCGCCTGTGTGTATGCGCCCGAAGCCGCCCCGCCGGCGCCAGCGCCGGTTGGCGCTCTGAGCGCGCCGGCCGCGCCCGCTGCGCGCCATGTCAGCCTGACGGCAACGCTGCCGCACGCCCCCAGCGAGGGCCTGCCGCCCGAAGTGCTCGATCCGATCATCGAGGGCACACCGCTCAAGCTCGACCTGACGCTGCTGCCCCCGCTCACGCCCTCCCTCCGCCAGCCCGATGGCACCTACGCCCTCGCCGAAGCCTGCGATTTCGGCGTGGTGGAAGCCGGCGCGGTCTCCCTGCCGACCGGCTCCTGGCACATGCTGATCAATGCCGAGCTCGGCAGCCCGTCCGCCAATCCGGCGAGCCTTCTGAGCTGCGAGTATGATGCAAGCCGCATGACCGAAGACAGCCCCGGCGCCCGCTGGCGGCTGCGCGGGTGTTTCCTGCCGCAGGCCGTGTCGATCCCGACCGCCATGCTCTGGTCGCTGAGCCCGCTCCCGGCATCGGCCTGTGGCATCGGTGATTGACCAGGCCACCCGCCCGGCCTAGCTCGCTCGCCCATGACAGCTCTGCTTTTCCCGCCCGGCCTTGCCGGTCTCGCCAGCCGCTATGACACTATCCTCTGCGATGTGTGGGGCGTGATCCATAATGGCCGCGCCGCCTTCACCGAGGCGTGCGACGCGCTGGTGAAGTTCCGCGCCGGCGGTGGCCGCGTCTGCCTCATCACCAACGCCCCGGTGCCCGAAGCCCAGGTGATCCGCTATTTTGAGCCTCTCGGGGTTCCCGCCGAAGCCTTTGACGCCTGCGTCTCCTCGGGCGACGCGACCCGCTACGAACTCGCCCAGCGCCCCGGCAAGACCGTCTGGCGCCTCGGGGGCGATGAGGGCTGGGAGCATGACCGCTACCTTTATGAAGGTCTCGACCTCAAATTCGAGGACAGTGCCAAGGCCGACCTTCTCCTCTGCATCGGCTTGCGGGACATGGCCAACGACCAGCCCGAAGACTACCGCGCCGAGCTGAAAGAGGGCGTCGAGCGCGCCCTGCCGATGCTGTGCGCCAACCCGGATAAGCAGGTGCGCGTGGGCGGCAAGCTCTACTGGTGTGCCGGCGCGCTGGCAGACGTCTACGAGGATCTGGGCGGGCAGGTGATCTATCCCGGCAAGCCCTACGCTCCGATCTACAAGCTGGCGCTCGAGCGCGTGGCGGCCATGGGCGCCCCGGCAAGGAATGTCCTTTGCATCGGCGACAGCCCGGCCACCGATGTGCGCGGCGCGCGCGGGCAGGGCTTCGACAGCCTCTATGTCGGCACGGGCCTGAAACAGCACGGCCCGGATTTTGAAGCAGAAGTGACCGATCTACTCGCCGATTACGGCGAGATCGCCACTTATGCGATGACAGGGCTCAGATGGTAGGCACTCAGCCCCCTCCGCGGCCCCTCGCGGGCGAGCGGGGGTGACGGCAGCTTCAGCCCCGTGTAACTCACTTCAGCACGCAGAATCAGGGAGCAATCCGGCCGCATGACACAGTTCACCGGTTTCAAATACGAAGACCTCCAGATCGGCCAGGCGCACGAGACCGTGCACACGATCACGGAGAACGACATCCAGCGCTTCGCCGAGGTTTCCGGCGACTACAACCCGTTGCACATGTCCGACGAGTTTGCCGCCAAGACCATCTTCGGCAAGCGCATCGCCCATGGCGCGCTGACCGCCAGCTACATCTCCGGCATCCTGGGCAACAATCTGCCCGGTCCCGGCGCCATCTTTGTCGGCCTCTCGATGCGCTTCAAGCGCCCGGTCCATATCGGCGACACCGTGACTGTGCGCGCCGAAGTGGCCGAGAAGCAGGACCGCGGCAACCGCGTGACCCTCAAGGTCGAGTGTATCGTCGAGGGCAGGCGGGTCATCACCGGGGAAGCGGACGTGGTCGCCCCCAGCCGGGAAAAGTGATGGCCGTTTACGCCGAATATCGCGGGCTTCCCGAGGCGGCCCGGGGCGCGTCGATCGCGCTCGGCAACTTTGACGGCCTGCATGCCGGCCACCGCGCCGTGATGGACGCGGCCCGCAATGCCGGGCACGGCAAATTCTCGGTCGCAACCTTCGAGCCGCCCCCGCGCGCCTATTTCCGCCCGGGCGACCCGCCTTTCCGCATCCTGCGGCCCGAGCGGCGCAACGCGCTGATCCTGAAGGCAGGCGCCGACACCGTGTTCGAGCTGCCCTTCAATGGCGAGATGGCGGCGATGACGGATGAACAGTTCGTCCGCCAGGTGCTGGTCGACGGGCTCGGCGTCTCGCACATTTCCGTCGGCTTTGATTTCCGGTTTGGCCGCGGCCGCATGGGCCATGCCCAGCGCCTCGCCAGCCTTGGCCGCGCGCTCGGCTTTGGCGTCACCATTGTCGAGGAAGTCTCCGGCCACGGCGCCAAGGCCTCCTCCACCGCCATCCGCCAGGCCCTTATGGCGGGCGAGCCGGAACTGGCCGCGCAGCTCCTCGGCAGCCCCTGGATCGCCGATGGCATCATAGAGGCCGGCGAGCAGAACGGGCGCAGTTTCGGTTTCCCCACAGCCAACATCGCGCTGGGCGATCTCATCCACCCTAGGATGGGCGTCTATGCCGTCCGCCTGCGGATCGAGGGCGAGGAAATGTGGCGTGACGGGGTGGCCAATTTCGGCCGCACGCCGACCACCGGTCTGCGCGACCCGCTGCTGGAAACCTTCATCTTCGACTTTGACCGCGAGATTTACGGCCAGCGCGCCGAAGTCCAGCTGATCGCCTATCAGCGCCCGGAGCTGAAGTTTGACTCCCTCGACGCCATGATCGCCCAGATGCACAAGGATGCCGCGCAGGCAAAGGAAACCCTCGCCGCGCGCCGCTGAGACGCGGGTTCCCGCAGCGCGCAAGGCTGGCAACCCCAGGATACCACTACATTTTTTCCTTGTTTCTGCCCCGGTCTGGCCCTTCACAGACGGGTCAAACGGGCGCAACAATTCGCCCGGACGCTCTGCCGGGGAGGACACCACATGCGCAAACTGCTGACATCACTCGCAATTCTCTCGACTGTCGCGCTTGGCGCGCAGGCTGATGACAGCCGCGTTCTGGCCTCGGTCACACTCGCTGATCTCCAGACCCTTTTGGTCGAGGAAGGCCACACCATCCTCAGCACGGGGGATGATGGGGGCGTCTCTGTCCGGGCAAAGACGGCTGATGGCCTGATCTTCAATCTCATCGGAACAGCCTGCGACACCGAATATGCCGATGGCTGCCTCGGCATCAACATTCAGGTACGCTATGATGCCGACGGAAACGAAACCCTGGAGCGGATCAATGATGCCAACCTGATGTGGGGCGCCGTATCGGCCTGGTATTCGGCAGCCGGCTTTGACGGCAACCAGCCCACAGTCGGCATCAGCCGCTATGTCATCCTCGACCGGGGCGCTACCATGGGCAACGTCAAGGACAATCTCCTCAACCTGCTCGCCATCGCGCCGCAGGCGGCCAACTATATCTGGCAGGCCGGTGAATATGCGCCCGGATATGTGGGCGAGTATGAAGACGACGAGGACGACGTCTACGACGATTGGTAGGCAGCGCCCCCGCAGGGGTGACAGCGCCCGGGAAGTCATGCTAACCGCCCCGGTCATGGAACAGGCCCGGGCCCGCAAAATCATGCGAATTAGCGGCCCGGCCGCCGTCTGAAGGCTTTACTTCAGCGGTGGCCGGGTAAAGTTCGTTTGCCCCCATTTCCAACCGGCGTCCAAGCTGCCCCTTTTCTGAACGACAGATCCCATGACCGATACGACTGCAGACCGCGACTACCGCGACACGCTGTTCCTGCCCAAAACCGAGTTCCCGATGCGCGCGGGCCTGCCCAGGGCAGAACCTGAATGGATCAAGCGCTGGGACGCACTCGGCCTCTATGAAAAGCTGCGCGCGGACGCCAAGTCCCGCAGCGCCGAGCCCTTTATCCTGCATGACGGCCCGCCCTACGCCAACGGCCACATTCACCTGGGCACCGCGCTCAACAAGATCATCAAGGACATCATCGTCCGCTCCCACCAGATGCAGGGCTTTGACGCCGCCTACCTGCCAGGCTGGGACTGTCACGGCCTGCCCATCGAATGGAAGGTGGAAGAGGAGTTCCGCTCCAGGAACCGCCCGAAGGACTCCGTCCCGCCGGAGGAATTCCGCGCCGCCTGCCGCAGCTATGCCGAGCATTGGGTGAAGGTCCAGAAGGCCGAATTCCGCAGCCTCGGCATCGAAGGCGAATGGGACGATCCCTACCTGACCATGGCCTTCGGGAGCGAGGCGATGATCGTGTCGGAATTCCTCGACATGGCGATGAAAGGCGGCCTCGTCCGCGGCGCCAAACCGATCATGTGGAGCCCCGTGGAGCGCACCGCGCTGGCCGAAGCGGAAGTGGAGTATCACGACCGGAAGGTGCCGGTAGTTTGGGTGAAGTTTCCTGTCCGCGTTAAGGCGGGAGATGGCCCGAAGTTGCAGCCAGTGCTTGATGCGTCCGTCGTCATCTGGACAACCACCCCGTGGACGATCCCGGCCAACCAAGCCGTCAGCTTTAATCCCGATATCACTTACGGCCTGTACGAAGTCACTGACGTGATGACGCAAGAGGAGCTTGGTTTCCCGCCCTATGTGAAGGCAGGAGACAAGCTGATCTTCGCTGACAAACTTGCTGGCGATGCCTTTAGCGCGGCGAAAGTCCGCGAAGGCGGCTTTAAACGCCTTGGTGATGTTGATCCTGCCGGATGGACACTTGCTCACCCGCTTCACGGCATGTCGGAATTCTTCCAGCACAACATCCCCATGCTTGCCGGTTCCCACGTCACCGATGACGCCGGCACGGGCTTCGTCCACACCGCGCCCGCCCATGGCGAGGACGACTTCGACGTCTGGGTCGCCAGCGGCCACACGACGCAGGAAATCCGCCAGATCGTCGACGCCGATGGCAAGTATACGGACGAAGTGCCCGCCCCGCTCGCCGGTCTGGAAATCATCGTCACCTCGGGCAAGAAGCGCGGCGAGGCGGGCAAGGCGAACAACGAAGTCATCCGCCTCCTCGCCGAGTCCGGAAACCTCCTCGCGCGCGGCATCACCACCATCCGCGACGCCCATTCCTGGCGCTCGAAAGCCCCGGTTATCCGCCGCGCCACGCCGCAATGGTTCATCGCGATGGACAAGCCGGTGCACAATGGCAAGACCCTGCGAGAACTCGCCGTCAAGGCCATCGCCGAGACCGAATTCTTCCCCGCCACGGGCCGCAACCGCCTTTCCGCCATGGTCGAGAGCCGGCCGGACTGGCTGATCTCGCGCCAGCGCAACTGGGGCGTGCCGATCACCTTGTTCGTCAACGCCAAGGGCGAACCCCACACCGCCGCGCTCCCGCGCGAGCAGGCCGACAAGCTCAACGCCAACATCAGGGCTGCCATCGAAAAAACCGGCGTGGACGGATGGTTCGCCACGCCGGACGCGGACTTCTTCACCGGCACCGGAGTCTCGCCCGAAGGCTGGGAAAAAGTGACGGACGTTCTGGACGTCTGGTTTGATAGTGGCACCACCCACGCCTTCGCCCTGCGCAAACGCGGCATCATCGACAATGCCACAGGGCAGGCGGACGTCTATATGGAAGGCTCCGACCAGCATCGCGGCTGGTTCCAGTCCTCCCTCCTGGAAAGCTGCGCCACACGCGGCATGGCGCCCTACAAGAAGGTCGTCACCCACGGCATGGTGGTGGACGCAGACGGCAAGAAGATGTCGAAATCGATCGGCAACACGATCGAGCCTGACGAGTTCCAGAAACAGTATGGCATCGAAATACTCCGAATCTGGACGGCTTCGGCCGACTATTGGGACGACACCCGCATCTCCGACGAGATCATCAAGGGCACTGTCGAAACCTACCGTAAACTGCGCAACACCCTGCGCTATCTCCTCGGCGCGCTTGATGGGTATACGCAGGAAGAAGCCCTGCCCAGCGGCGAAATGCCGAGCCTCGAGCGCTTTGTGCTCCATCGCCTCGCCGAGCTTGACCGCGACGTGCGCGGCGCCTTCCGCGTGTTCGACTTCAAGCGCGCGATGACGCAGATCGTCAACTTCGTGAACGTCGAGCTTTCGGCGGTGTATTTCGACATCCGCAAGGACGCCCTGTATTGCGACCCGGCCTTCACCCCCGGCGCCCGCTGGGACGCGGCCACCGCAGAGTGGGGCAACCGCCGCCGCGCAGTGCGCACGGTCATGGCGCTCGTCATGGAACGCCTGCTCACCTGGCTTGCCCCGGTGATGCCGTTCACCACCGATGAGGCCTTCGGTGAAAGCCACATGAAGGCCCGCGGGCCTTCCGTCCACCTGCTGCAATTCCCGGAAACGCCCGATGGCTGGCTCGATGCGGGCCTTGCTGCCCGCTGGGAGAAAATCTTCGCGGTCCGCCGCGTCGTCACTGGCGCGCTGGAAGTCGAGCGCCGCGAGAAGCGTATCGGCGCGTCTCTGGAAGCGGCTCCGAAAGTCATCATCGCCGACAAGGCCCTGATCGACGCTTTCGAGGGCGAAAATGCCGGCGACATTTTCATCACCTCCGGCGCCGAACTGGCCCAGGGCTCAGCTGGCCCGGACGGGGCATTCACGCTGGCCGAAGCGCCCGGCATCTGGGTCGTGCCCGAAAAGGCCGCCGGCATCAAATGCCGCCGCAGCTGGAAATATTTCGACCCCGCCACGGCCGATCCGGCCTTCCCGGACATCACCCCCCGCGACGCCCTCGCCGTAAAGGCGAGTGACAAGGCGCCCGGGTAGGGCAGACCCCCCCTCATTTCGCGCGCCTCAACAGCGCGTGAGGTGAGGGCCGCCCCTGCACAGAAGTGCTTGATCCCTCCGCCAGCCTCTGCAATCTCACGCCCATGAAACTTTCGCCGCAGACAGCCTGGCCCTTCGCGGTAATTCCGCTCGTCGTCCTGTCCGATCAGGTGACAAAATGGATGATCCTGGCGGAGCCGCGCCTGAACGGGCTTGCCTGCCTCTCCGATGGCCGTCTCTGCGGGCGGATCGAAGTTCCCGGGCCGATGGACCTCTCGATGGTCTGGAACCGGGGCATGAGCTATGGCCTGTTCCAGGCAGAAGGCCTCATGCGCTGGGTGCTCGCCGGGGTCATGGCGGCCATCGCCATCGGTTTCTTCTTCTGGCTGCTGCGGGCGGAGGGGCGCTGGCTGAAAGCCTCCCTGGCCCTCGTTGTCGGCGGTGCCATCGGCAATCTGATCGACCGGGTGCGCTTTGGCGCCGTGGTCGATTTCGTCGACGTGAACGAGCTGACGTTCGGCTATTTCCCCTGGGTCTTCAATGTGGCCGACGCCGCCATCACCATTGGCGCCATTCTGCTGTTTGTAGACCAGTTCTTACTTTCGCGCCCGAAACAGGCTAACAGCCTGGAACAAGGTTAACCCACTCCAGTTCAAGCGGATCTCGTACAGTCACATGAAAAAGACCCTCCCGCTCCTCGTTGCCGGCCTCGCTCTGAGTGTCACCGCGGCCTGTTCGTCCACCGGCAGCGCCGGTTCGGTAACCCCGGACGAGTTCCGCGTCGTCACCAAGCCGCCGCTCGCCATCCCGCCCAGTTACAGCCTGCGCCCGCCCGCGCCCGGCACCACCATCCCGGCCGAGGTCGAGCTGGCCACTACTGGCAACACCGCCGCCTTCGGCACGGCCCTTGGCCAGAATGCCAGCGCTTCGGAAAGGGCCCTCGTGTCGGCGGCCGGTGCCAACGCCGTCAACCCGGCGATCCGCTCCCAGATCGACTGGGAAGAGACCAGGGCAATCCGCAAATCCACCTCGATTGCCGACCGCATCCTCTTCTGGCGCGACTCAAACCCGGAGGACGTCGCCTCGGCGGCCACCGACAACGCCACGGGTGATCGCCCGGTGACGATCGAGCAAACCGGTGGCAACAGCCGGATCAAGCTGCCCGGCACCTGAAACACGCATCCGGGGGGCCGTTCTGGCCCCCCGATTTTTTCCTGACCCTTCAGATCGGAGCATTCCCATGAAACGGATACTCGCCGCTGCCGGGCTTCTTGCCTTTGCAGCCTCTGGCGCGTCGGCAGAGCCGGCCGCCATGACCAATGAGCCCAGCAGCTTCATGCTCGACAATGGCATGCAGGTTGTCGTGGTGCCCGATCATCGCGCCCCGGTCGTCACCCATATGGTCTGGTACAAGGTCGGCGCCGTCGATGAGGCGCCCGGCAAGTCCGGTATCGCCCACCTGTTCGAGCATGTGATGTTCAAGCAGACCAAGAATATCGGCCCGGAGGAGTTCACCTCCATCGTCCAGCGTTCGGGCGGCCAGCTCAACGCCTTCACCAGCTGGGACTACACCGCCTATTTCGAGCGGGTGCACAAGGACCAGCTCGGCAAGATGATGGAGCTGGAAGCCGAGCGGATGGTGAACCTCATCATCAATGACGATCCCAAGGGCCCGTTCATTTCCGAGCGCGATGTCGTCAAGGAAGAGCGCCGCCAGCGGATCGAGAACAATCCCGGCGCGCTGTTGCAGGAAATGGTGCTGACCGAGTTCTGGAAGGGCCACCCCTACGAGATCACCGTCATCGGCCTCATGGAAGAAGTCGGCGCGCTCACCCCGCAGGACGGCCTCGATTTCTACAAGGAATATTACAGCCCGGAGAACGCCATCCTCGTGGTCGCCGGCGATGTCACCGAAGAGGGCGTGCGCGCCCTCGCCGAAACCCATTACGGCCCCATCGAGCCGACCGGCCTCGTCAAGGGCGAGCGCAAATGGCAGCCGGTGGCGCCGCTGACTGAAACGAAACTGATCACCCATTCCGATCCCAAGGTACGCCAGCCGGTCTGGAGCCGCTATTATCTCGGCACCTCGTTCAAGCGCGACCGCGACATGGCGCTGGCGCTGGAAGTGGGCCTGGAAGTCCTCGGCGGCGGCTCCACCAGCCGTCTTTACCAGTCGCTCGTCGAACAGCAGAAAGTGGCCATCAATGTCGCCACCTTCGCCTGGACCACGCTGCATGATGAAGGCCCGGCCGTGATCTACGGAACTCCGGTTGAAGGCACCACGCTGGAAGCGCTCGACGCCGCCGTGATGGACGAGATCGAAAAGATCCTCGCCGAAGGCTTCACCGAGGCTGAAGTGCGCCGCGCGCGCAACAAGCTGGCAGCCGCCGACATCTACCAGAAGGACAGCCAGTCGGCGATGGCCAACCAGTATGGCGCAAGCCTCGTCCTCGGCTTCACGCTGGAAGAAATCGCCAGCTATCCGGACGAGGTTCGCCAGGTTACCGCCCAAGAGGCGCTCGCCGCCGTGCGCGAAGTGTTCGGCGCCGACAAGAACTACATCACTTCCCATCTTCTGCCGGCCGAAGGAGACCTCTGATGCTGAAACTCCGGCTTTTTTCCAGCGCCGCTGCGGCGCTGACGATCGCGGCCTGCGCCACGTCCACTTCGTCTGAGGCGTCCCTTGACGCGGCGGCCGAAACGCCTGCCGCCCCGGCGCTTGAGGTTGCCTTCTATGATGGCGACTTTGTCGACATCCAGCAGTTCACCACGCCCGGCGGGGTCTCCGTCTGGCTGGTCACCGAACCGGCCATCCCGATCGTCTCGGTACAGATGGCCTGGCGCGGTGGATCGGTGGCTGATCCGGCAGGCCTTGAAGGTCTCGGCCAGGCGGTCAGCTATGGCATGAATGAAGGCGCCGGCGATCTTGATTCGCTTGCCTTCCAGACCGCCATGGAAGATCTCAATATGAGCTTTGGCTGCTCCAACGGTACTGAATGGACAAGCTGCTCGGCCACCATGCTGTCGGAAAACGCGGCCCCCTCGATGGAGCTCGTCGCCACGGCGCTCACCGCGCCGCGCTATGATGAAGGCCCGTTCGGGCGTTTCGTGCGCGAGCAGGAAGTCAGCCTCAGGACGCGGGAAACCTCGGCAGGCTATCTGGCCTGGCGCGCCCAGTCGCAGGCGCTCTATCCTGATCATCCCTTCGCCCGGGAAATGACGGCCGAGAGCCTTGCGGCCCTGACGCCCGAGCTTGCCCGCCAGCACAAGGACGCCCTGATGACGAAGGACCGCCTTCTCGTCACGGCCGTGGGCGCCATCTCGCCTGAAGAGCTTGCCCCCCTGATCGACACCGCCGTTGCCGCCCTGCCGGAAACGAGCGAGATGCCCGTCCTCACCCCGATCGCGCTGCCTGAGACGGCCGCGGCCGATCCTGTCGTGGTCTCCCTGCCGCAGCCCCAGAGCCTCGTGCGCTTCATCGGCCCGGGCATGGACCGCAACAATCCGGACTTCTTCCCCGCCTTCGTGCTCAACTACACCTTCGGCGGTGGCGGCTTTGAAGCCCGCCTGATGAAGACGCTGCGGGTCGAGAAGGGGCTCACCTATGGTATCAGCTCCAGCATCGATCCCAACCCGTTCTTTTCCGTCTGGTCGGGCGGTGGCCAGACCAAGAATGAGAGCGCCGGCGAATTCGTCGCCGGCATCCGCGACGAGATGAAAGCCATCATCGAAGGCGGCGTTACCGAGGCGGAACTGGCCGATGCCAAGGCCTATCTGATCGGTTCCTATCCGCTCGGCTTTGACTCCAATGCCAAGATCGCGGGCAACATCATGTCCGTGCGCCAGGATGAACTCGGCATCGACTATTTCGACCGCCGCAACGCCCTGATTGAAGCGGTCACCCTCGAAGACGTCAACCGCGCCGCCGCCACCTACCTGGCCCCGGACCGCTTCAGCTTCTTCATCGTCGGTGAACCCGAAGGCCTTGCCGCCGAGTAAGCCACACCTCCCAACCCCTCTCCCGCAGCACGGGAGAGGGGTCAGAGGTGTCCGATAGTGGCCGGGAATAGCTGCGTTTGCCAGGCACATTTCCGGGGAGGCGCGCCTGTCTGCCTCCGCCTGTCTGCCTCCGCCTGACTGCCCCCGCCGGAAAGTCCGGCTGCGCCGCATATCCCGCCCGCCTTATCCGGCAGGTATCTGGCCCGTGGGCGCTCTCAAATATCGGGAAAGACATTTCCGGGCAAAAAATCAGTCAGCAGACTTTCGCGGTGTCGCCAGTCCTGGCGCGGCAAAGCCGCCTGCCGGGTCCCGCCGGTAGGTGAAGAGTTCTGCCGGACGCCCGCCGGTGGAGGTTTCCATCTGGCCGGTCCCGGTCACCAGCCGCGTCTTCTCCAGGGCGCGGCGGAAGTTCTGTGTGTGCAGCGTCAGGCCGAGGATGCCCTCGACTGCGCGCTGCAGCTCGGAGAGCGTGAAGCGTTCGGGCATCAGTTCAAACACGACCGGGCGGTATTTGATCTTGCCGCGCAACCGGGCGAGCCCGGTGGCGAGAATACGTCTGTGGTCGGAAGTCATGGCCGCGCCGAGTTTCACCCCGGAATCGGGCAAACCCGCATCCCGGGCGCATTCGGCAACAAGCCCGGCTTCATACAGCAGCTCGTAGCGCTCCAGCACGCGCTCCTCGGCCCAGCGCGCCCCGTCCAGCGCAAAGGCGGTCCGGGCGCGCTCCAGCCGCCTTGCATTGCCCGCCGCCCAGGTCTTCAGGCGCGGCGCGATCTCGCCATCAATCTGGGCCGGGCGGCCGCCGCGATGATCTTCCCACGGAAAGTATTGATACCAGCTGCGCCAGCGCGCCTCGAAATTGGCTGCCACCGGCTGCTCCTCCGGCGTCAGGGCGAGGTACCCCACCGAAATGACGTGCGCATTCGGCGGCGCGTCCACCACGCTCGCTTCAGGCGTCTCCCGGTCCTTGTCGCCGAAAGTGTAGAGCTGCTCGACATAGCCAAGTTCAAAGCCGGTCTGCTCACGCACCCAGCCCCTCAGGGAGAGATCGAAGGTGCGATGGTTGACCGGGTCGAACGGGCCGAAGGGAAGGGCTTCCTCGCCGCTTGGCCGGCGGGTCACCAGCACATGCGGCTCGCCCTCCTTGATGGCGACCATCACGGCCGAGAGACCGATCAGCAGGGGCGGGGCAGACGGCATCAGGCCGCCTCCGCCGCGATCACGGCCTGGATGTCCTCAAACCGTTTCAGGAACAGCCTCTGCGCGTCCGGTGCGGGCAGGGGCTTCAGGCGCAGCTTCATGCCCTCAGGCGGGTGCCCGAAGAAGCCGTCCGATTCTGTCTCGCTGAAACCCGCCAGCTGCACCGCTTCAAACCAGGCGCAGATATGGTCTGCCTGCTTGATGACCTTCTTCAGCTTTACCGGCGTGATGGGTTTGAGGCCAAAGCGGATATGGATCGCCTCCTGCAGGCGCGCTTCGACATCCTTGTAACTCTCGCCCAGCAGCGCCTTGAACGGCGAGATCATGTCGCCGATCACATATTCGGGGCTGTCATGCAGCAGCGCCGTCAGCCAGGCTTCGGGTGGCAGGCCGGGCACCAGGCGGCGCACGATCTGCTCCACCAGCACGGAATGCTCGGCCACCGAGAAGGCATGCTCGCCCCGCGTCTGCCCGTTCCAGCGCGCCACACGGGCGAGGCCATGGGCAATATCCTCGATCTCCACATCCATCGGAGAGGGATGGGCCAGATCGAGACGCCGTCCAGACAGCATGCGTTGCCAGACGCGCGGGGGCTTAACAGATCGCTTCAATGACGGGCCTCCATGGGGGCATCTTAAGGGATTGGTAGCACGGGTAAACAAACGGAGGCGATACGGTTACAAACTCGCCTTGTTTGTGCCCCGCTTTGCCAATGACGCATTAAGGCCTCTCAGGCATAACCCTTGCAACACAGGCAATGGCTCCGTCTTTTCGCGGCGCCGCAGCCCACGGCCAGTAGAGTGACGGTGACCGCCCCATGATTGACATCCTGCACCAATTCGCAACCGGCTCGGGCTTTCCGATGGCTGTTCTTGTATGTGGTGCCGTCATTGTGGTCACGGAGGCTGCCCGCGCCAGCCGCCGTGCCCTGTGGGGTGACCTCTTCACCGAAGACTTCGACGAGTAAGTCAGGCCGGGCGATCAGCCCACCTTTTCCAGAACGACAGATCCTGCCGAATAGCCTGCTCCGAAGGAGCAGATCAGGCCCCTTTCGCCGTCTGCGAAGTCTTCCGAATGCAGATGGAAAGCGATGATCGAGCCGGCCGAGGACGTGTTGGCATAAGTGTCGAGCACGGTCGGGCTTTCCGCTTCGCTGGCCTCATGGCCGAGCACTTTTGACGAGATCAGCCGGTTCATGTTGGCGTTCGCCTGGTGCAGCCACATGCGCTTGAGCTTTGCTGCCTCAAGGCCGAGTTCCCCGAGATGGGCGCTGATCATCTCCGCCACCATCGGCACCACTTCCTTGAACACCTTGCGGCCTTCCTGGACGAACAGCTTGTCCGGGGCGCCGATGCCGTCGGGCGCCGCGCGGTTGAGGAAGCCGAAATTGTTGCGGATATTGTTGGAGAACTGGGTCTTCAGCTTGGTGCCGAGGATCTTCCAGTGCTTTGCCGGGGCGATGGAGATGTCCTCCACCAGCACGGCGGTGGCCACGTCGCCGAAGATGAAATGGCTGTCCCGGTCGGTGAAGTTGAGATGGCCCGAGCAGACCTCGGGGTTGACCACGAGTACGGACTTTGCATTGCCGGAGCGGACAAAGTCTGCCGCCGTCTGGATGCCGAAAGTGGCCGAGGAGCAGGCGACGTTCATGTCGAAGGCAAAGCCCCCGATGCCGAGCGCTTCCTGGATCTCGATCGCCATCGCCGGATAGGCGCGCTGCATGTTGGAGGCCGCGCAGATCACCGCGCCCACATCCTTTGGGTCACGCCCGGCGCGCCTGAGGGCGTCGCGGGCGGCATGCACAGCCATCTCGGCGAGCACGGAAATCTGCTCGTTCGGTCGTTCTGGAATGCGCGGGGTCATGACATAGGGGTCCAGCACCCCGGCCTTGTCGATGACGTAGCGCGCCTTGATGCCCGAGGCCTTCTCGATGAACTCGACGGAGGAGTGGGGCTTGGGCTCCAAAAGGCCGGAGCTGATATCGGCGGCGTTCTCGAGGTTCCAGTTGTCCGCCCAGGCATTGTAGCTCTCGACGAGTTCTGCGTTGGAAATCGAATTGGGGGGTGTCCACAGGCCTGTGGCGGAAATCACGGGGGTCTGCATAGGGCTCTCCGGCGGCGCCTGTCCGCCCCGAGGCGTCAGGCCCTTCTTGCTATATCCTTATTTTGCAAGCTCTAACGCGCGTTGCAGGCCCAGCACAAGGCTGCAGCGTCAGACCGCGAGGCCTTGTCAGTCGTTCACCTGGCCGGGGCCGCCATAGACCTTGCGCAGCCGCTCGCGCTCTTCGGAGGCCTCGATCGTGTCCTGAAGGGCGTCGATCTGCTTCTGGTGCTCGCCCCTGACCGCCGCAACCACCGTTTCGCGGCAAAGGCGGCGCGCTTCGGGATCCACCTTGTTCTCGCAGGTGGCGAGGGCTTCAGCGCCGGCCTTGTCTTCCCAGGTCGCGCAGCCGCCGAGGGTGAGGCCTGCCAGCAGGGCGGCAGCGGTCAGCGCGCGGTTCACGGGACCCGCTTGCGCTCGGCTTCGCGCTTGGTGGACATGGCGACGTCCGCCACGACGTTCTTCACGCAGCGGTCACGGTCCTCAGCGTCCTCGATGCTGGCGCAGGCATCCAGCGGGTTGGCGTAAGCGTTGGGCTCGGCAGTGCTCTGGCATCCGCCGGCAACGGCCAGAAGGCCCACAGCCGTAACAAACATAAGCGTCTTCATGAAACCTCCCGCACACCCTTGTGTCTGGGGCACCCTACCTCATGATCGTTGACCATGCCAACCGCCTGCGCCCATGCGTAAACGATGGTCGGGCCGACGAACTTGAAGCCCCGTTTCTTGAGGTCCTTCGACATGGCCGCCGACCAGTCCGTGCTGGTGGGCGCGTCACGGAAAGTCTTCCACTTGTTGATGATCGGCTGGCCGCCGACAAAGCTCCAGCAGTAATCGGAGAAATCCTCGCCCGAATCCCTCATCGAGAGGTAGGCCCGGGCGTTGCCAATCACCGCGTCGATCTTCCTGGGGCTGCGGATGATGCCGGGATTGGTGAGGGCTTTTTCAGCGCGTTTCTGCGTCCAGCGGGCGAGCCTTTCAGGGGCAAACCCGTCAAACTCCTCCCTGATGCTCTCCCGCTTCCTCAGGATGGTGATCCAGCTGAGGCCCGCCTGCATCCCGTCCAGCTGCAGCTTCTCCCACAGCCTGCGCGGGTCGCGCTCGGGCACGCCCCATTCTTCGTCATGATAGGCGCGGTAGACCGGATCGGTGGCCGGCGCCCAGCCGCAGGCATGGGGTTCACTCATGGGTGGGAGCCTCAAGATGGGCTTTGACTTCCGCGATCAGCCAGGGCGCGCTGTCGATTTCGGCCGGGGCGCCCTTCACGCTGACGGGCTGCCTGTCCTGCAGCGATTTGGCAAACCTGTCCGTCCGCAGGAGGGCGAGCGCTTCGCCGGCGGCGGCGCTGGTGACTGTGCCCAGAAGGCTCTCCCCGGCGCGTACTTCGGCGCCGGTTTCGAGGCCCTCTCCCTGAAGCCGCACGGTGCGCTTGCGGATGAGACCCTTGCGCTTCATCCGGCTGGCCACTTCCTGGCCGACGAAACAGCCTTTCCTGTAGTCGATGCCGTTCATCACATCCATGTTGATGTCGGTCGGGAACACCTCGGCAGCGCGGTAGTCGCGGCCCCATTCGGGAATGCCGGCAGCGATGGCGAGGGCATCCCAGCGCAGCAGCGGATCTGCCGCTTCGCCCGCAGGCACGATCGACCGGCGCGGCAGCTTCGGCGTGCGCGGATCGGCCAGGCCTTCCACATTGATGGCGCAGACCAGCGTTTCGTCCCGATCGATCTCGACGGACGAGCGCAGCCGGAACATCTTCAGGCGCTTCATCAGGTCGTCAGCCGCCTCGGCATGTACATCGATCAGCACGCCATCGGCGGCGCGGTGGGCGATATAGTCGGCGATGATCTTGCCTTGCGGGGTGAGGAGGGCGCCGTAGCGCGCATCGCCCTCTGCCCAATCGGCGACCGTGTGGGTGACAGTCCGCTCCAGCAGGGCGATGGTGTCAGGTCCGGAAAGGCGGAGTATGGCGCGGTCGGGAAGGCGGTGCATGGCCCTGATCTAGGCGCGGCAGCCTCTGCCCGCAATGCCTTTGCGCCCGGGCCGGGCTCAGCGCTTGAAGATCGTTGCCGTTTTCTTCCAGATATCGCTTGCCCGGCCTGTCGGCGATGACCCGCCCGGCCAGGCAGGGCGTCTCGACGCCTGCCGTGCAGACCGCGCCAAAGCCCGCACATAGCGCCCGCGCCGCGGCAATGATCAGGATCAGCGCGGTGACGACAAATACCCCGGCGCATGTCTGTGACCGTGACGAAACCGATATCCTTGCGGAATATGCTTTGGTCACCGAGGCCGCCTTCCGCCCAGGCCGGGGCGCCATCCTCAAGGGATTTCCCGCTCGCGAACACCTCTGTCTGACCGGTTTCGCCCAAGCTGCATGGGACAGGCGGGGGCGCGAGAACCAGAAGCGGGCAATCACAGCTCTTGCGGCGCCCGCCCGGCTTTGGGGCTTGCCCTTTGCCTCCGGCTGCGCGAGCAGTCGATCCAGAGAGATTTCAGGGCGCCCGCCCGCCGATCACCGAAAGGACCCCCATGCGCTTCATCCCCGGCCTTCTCCTGTCCGCCGCGCTGCTGACCGCCACTCCGATGGCCCTCGCCGAAGAGCGCACCGCCTTTGAACGGCAGGCGCGGGAAATATACCAGACGGCTGTAGAAATCCGCACAGCCAAGGGCCAGTCGAAAGTGCCGGAGCTTGTCGACTATCTCGTCAGTGAGCTGAAGACGGGTGGATTTGCAGATAGCGATATTCTTGTGACGGATCACGAGAGCGGCGGCGAGCCGGTGCAGGGCCTGATGGTCTGGTACCGGGCCGAAGGCACGGCGAGCGAAAAGCCGATCGTTCTGCTGGCGCACATGGATGTGGTCGATGCGCTGCCTGATACCTGGGTGCGTTACCCGTTCGAGCTGATTGAAGAGGATGGATATTTCTTCGGGCGCGGCACCGCCGACAACAAATACGGCGTCACCAGCCTCATCGCCACCTTCCTGCGCCTGAAAGCGGAGGGTTTCAAGCCGAACCGGGATCTTGTGATCGTGCTTTCCGGTGATGAGGAGACCGGCATGATCTCCACCCGCGCGCAGGCAGAATACACCGCGGCAAACATCGACCCGGCCTATGTCCTCAACGCCGACGCGGGCGGTGTGTCGCTGGACATGGATGGAAATGCCCTGTTCTACGGCGTCCAGGGCGCAGAAAAGACCTATGCGACCTTTGAGCTGACCGTCTCCAATCCGGGCGGTCACTCCTCTGCGCCCAGAGCAGACAATGCGATCTACGAGCTGGCGGATGCGCTCAAGCAGATCGAGGCCTACAAGTTTCCGGTCATGTCGAGCCCGCTGACGCGCGCCTCATTGAAGATGGCCGGCGCGCAGACCCCGGGCGATCTGGGCAAGGCCATGCTGGCCTTTGCAGACAATCCTGGCGATGAAGCGGCCATTGCCGTTCTGCGCGCTGATCCCTCCACCGCCGGCACGACCGGTACGACCTGCGTGGCCACCCTGCTGCGCGCCGGCCATGCCGAGAACGCCTTGCCGCAACGGGCAACGGCAACCGTGAACTGCCGCATCTTTCCTGGGGTTGGCATCGCGGCGACCGAGCAGGCCCTCAAGGATGTCATCGGCAATGAGGGCGTGGCGTTCAAGCTGATCTCTGATCTCGTCGAAAGCCCGGAGTCGGAGCTGCCCGACGAGGTCATGGCCGCTGTCGGCAAGGCGCTCGCCGCGCGCGGGATGGAGGGCCTGACGATCTTTCCGAGCATGTCCTCGGGCGGCACGGACGGCATGTTCTACCGCAATCTGGGCTATGACACCCTCGGCATCGGCGGCGGCGCAGCCAAGCCGAACGACACCTTCGCCCATGGCCTGAACGAGCGGATGCTGGTGGATGCCTTCTATGGCGGGCTCGACCATTGGTATATCATCCTCAAGGACCTGGCCGGCGCCGATTAGGCCGCCATCCGGCGCAGCTTGCAGGGCAGGGGCTTGCTCAATCCTGCGGCCTGCGCCAGCTATCAGGCCTGAAAGCGATGTTTCATGGCCGGCAAAGCGCGGCCATGCGGGGAGGATAAAGTTCGCTCATGAGCAAGACTGCGCATATTCCGTTTCGTGAGGTGCCTTACCTTCCGCTGAAGCTGAAGATCGACCGGCGCCCCGACGGCACGATCTATCTCGACAGCGGCCATCCCCTGAAAGCCCATCCGCCGCACATGCTCGCCCCGCTTGTTAAGTGGGGCGCCGAGCGTCCCGATCAGGTCTGGCTGGCTGAACGCTGGCCGGAAGACCCCGCCGCCGATGACTGGCGCCGCATGACTTATGCCGATGGCCTTGCCGGCGTCCGGCGCATCGCCGCCGCCTTCCTCAGCGAAGGGGCAGGGCAGGACGCGCCGGTGATGATCCTTTCGAACAACTCCATCGACAATGCGCTCGTCATGTACGCCGCCATGTGGGCCTCAAGCCCCGCCGTGCCTGTCACGCCGGCCTATGCCACGCTGAGCCAGGATCTCCTGCGCTTTGGCTATATCGACCAGCTGACCACGCCGAAATTCATCTATGTCGAGGATGGCAGGGCCTACCAGCGCGCCCTCGACAGTCTCGACCTCACGGGCCGCCTCGTCATCTATTCCCGCAACGCGCCGGAAGTGCCGCGCTCTGTCAGCCTCGAAGACTTTGCCGGACAGGCCGGGCCCGCCGTGGACGAGGCCTATGCGCGCCTGACGCCCGGAACGGTGGCCAAATACATGCTCACCTCCGGCTCCACCGGCGAGCCCAAGGCGGTTATCAACACCCATGGCATGGTGGCGGCCAACGCCAAGATGATCCGGTCGGTGTGGGACGAGGAACGCCTCGACGCGATCACCGGCGGCCCGCAGGTGATGGTGAACTTCCTTCCCTGGAGCCACACCTATGGCACCCATTCGATTCTGCACAACATGCTCGACTGGGGCGGCACGCTCTATATCTGCCAGGGCGCGCCGACGCCCGCCCGCCTGCCCGAGATGATCCGTAGCCTGAAGGAAATCCCGACCACCCAGCATACCACCGTGCCTCAGGCATGGGCGGCGCTCGCCACCGCGCTGGAACAGGACGAGGCGCTCGCCGAAGTCTTCTTCTCCCGCCTCACCTCCATGGCCTATGGCGGCGCCTCCATGGGGCAGGACATCTACGAACGCATCCAGGAAGTCGCCGTGCGCGTTACCGGCGAGCGTATCTCGCTCTCGGCAGGTTATGGCGCCACCGAAACCTCGCCCACGGCCTCAAACGTCCACTGGCCCAATGACAGGATGGGCCTCATCGGCCTGCCCCTGCCGGGCAACACGTTCAAGCTCGTGCCGGCCGGCGACAAGCTTGAGCTGCGGGTGAAAGGCGTAAACGTCACGCCCGGCTATTTCCGCAACCCGGAGAAAACCGCCGAAGCCTTCGACGAGGAAGGGTATTACAAGCTCGGCGACGCCGTGAAGTTCGTGGACCCCGGCCAGCCAGAACGCGGCCTCGCCTTTGATGGCCGCACGGTGGAGGAGTTCAAGCTCGCAAGCGGCACATGGGTTTCTGCAGGCGCAGTGCGGGTCGCGGCCGTTGCGGCGTGCGGCGGAGCGCTCTCTGATGCGGTCGTCTGCGGTCTCAACAAGGACGAGATCGGTCTTCTCGGCTTCCTCAACCTTGCCTGGTGCCAGCGTCTCGTCGGTGAGGCTTTGCCTGCCGATCAGCTGATCGCGCATCCGAAGGTTCAGGAAGCGGTCAAGGCCGGGCTTGCCGCCCACAACAAGGCCCATCCCAATGCCGCTGCCCGCATTGCGCGTATCCTGCTTCAACCCCAGGAGCCTCGCGCAGACCTCGGCGAAATCACAGAGAAGGGCTATATCAACCAGTCCCGGACGCAGGCCCTGCGCGCTGATCAGCTCGACCTGCTTTATGCGGCAGATGCCGCTGCGGGAAAAATCCTGATTTAAAGGCACGTTAAAGTGCTGAAAACTGCATGTGTCGGGAAAACTGCCCGAATAAGGGCTCGATTCCTTATCCAATCTGCTTAATTATGCCCCCGGAGCTGCCGGGTAACCGGAAGCTTCAGCCATTCCCCTTTGGCTTGGGCGGGTCGCGGATAATCTGGAAACGCCCCTTGTTTCCAAATTGCCTGCGGCCCGCTTTGGTTTTGCCCCGGCGCCGAAACCCGCTAGGGAACGCCAGCAACATATTCAGGGGAGGCTTCGCCCATGTCCGACATTGAAACTGCCGCCACGATGACCGGCGCCGAGGCGCTCGTTTCCACTCTGGCCGATCATGGCGTCACCGCCTGTTTTGCCAATCCCGGCACCTCGGAGATGCATCTTGTCACCGCGCTTGACCGCGAGCCGCGCATCCGTTCGGTGCTTTGCCTCTTCGAGGGCGTGGCAACCGGCGCGGCCGATGGCTATGCCCGCGTCACGGGCCGGCCTGCCATGACGCTCTTGCATCTGGGCGCAGGCTTCATGAACGCCGGGGCGAACATCCACAATGCCAAGCGCGCCTGGACGCCGATGATCAACGTGATCGGGGATCATGCCGTGCCGCATCTGCGCTATGACGCCCCGCTCACCTCCAACATCATGGGCCTTGCGGGCCCGAACTCTGTCTGGATCAAGTCTGCCGATCATGTCTCCGCCACCGGCGATCTCGCCGCCGAGGCCTGGGCGGCGAGCTTTGGCCCCGTGCCCGGCCCGGTCTCGCTGATCCTTCCGGCCGACTCCGCCTGGACCGAAGGCGCAAGGCCCGGCCAGACCCGCGCCCAGCCTTTCCTGCGCGCGCCGGACGCGGCCCGCATCGAGGCGGCCGCCAAGGCCGTGAAGTCCGCGGGGAAGCCGATGATCCTGATCAGCGGCACGGCGCTCACCGGTCCGGGTCTGGGTCATGCGGCCCGCCTGAAAGCTGCCGGCATCCGTGTTCTGACGGATACGTTCTTTCCGCGGCAGGTGCGCGGCGCGGGCATCTTTGCGCCCGAGCGGATGCAGTATTTCGCCGAAGGCGCAATGGCAGACCTTGAAGGCACAGACCTGATGCTGATCGCCGGCACGCAGGTGCCCGTTGCCTTCTTCGCCTATCCCGGCAAGCCAAGCCTTCTGGTTCCCGAAGGCTGCACGCCAATGGTGCTCGGCGGCCCGGAAAGCGACAGCGCCGCCATCCTCGAAGCCCTTGCCGACACGCTTGGCCTGACCGAAGCGGCCCCTGTGCAAGCGCTTGACCTGCCTGCCGCGCCCACTGGCGGGCTGAATGCCGCCACCATCGGCGCCTCCATCGCGCGCCATATGCCCGAAGGCACCTTCGTCTCTGATGACGGGGTTTCCAACGGCCTGCCAAGCTTCATGATGACCGGCCGGGCGCGCCCGCATGACTGGATGATGCTGACCGGCGGAGCGATCGGGCAGGGCATGCCGCTGGCGCTGGGCGCTGCCATCGGCGCCAAGGGCCGCAAGGTACTCTGCCTCACGGGCGACGGCGCGGGCATGTATACCAACCAGGCTCTCTGGAGCATGGCACGTGAGAAGGCAGACGTCGTTACCGTCGTCTTCGTCAACCATTCCTACCGTATCCTGAACATCGAGCTCGCCCGCACCGGAGCCGGTAATCCCGGCCGCGTGGCGGCAGACCTCCTCGGCCTCGGCCGCCCGGAGATCGACTGGGTGAAACTTTCCCAGGCGCAGGGCGTGCCGGCGGTCGACGCAACAACGGCGGAGGAATTCGACGCAGCCCTCGCCCGTGCCTTCAGCGAGCCTGGCCCGCACCTCATCGCAGCGCATGTGCCTGCGCGCTAGGGCGGCGGGATCAACTAAAAAAGCCCCCGGAAGAAATTCCGGGGGCTTTACTTTCTGACCCAGATCCCGAGAGCTACTCAGCTGCGTCTTTTTCCTTTTTCGCCGGATCATATCTGGCAAACCAGCCCATGATGTTGTCCGTCTTGGCTATCAGGCGGCTGGGGCGGGCGGCGATATAGTGCGGCGAGCCGGGAATGCGGATGAGCGCGGTATCGACCCCGTTCATCTTGAGGCCCGTATAGAACTGCTCGGCTTCCCATGTCGGTGTACGGAAATCCTCTTCGCCCACCATCATCAGGGTTGGCGTCGTCACCTTGTCGACATAGCGGATCGGCGAGCGCTCAAGGAAGGCTTCCGGGTTGGACCAGGGGTCTTCGCGTATCCAGTGGCGCCGCACGAACTGGGCAATATCGGCTGACAGCGCCATTGTCATCCAGTTGATCACCGGCTTGACCGAGGCAGCGGCCGCAAAGCGATCGGTCTTGGTCACGATCCAGGCGGTCAGTATGCCGCCGCCTGATCCTCCGGTTACGAACAGACGGTCTTCGCTGACATAGTTGCGCTTCACCAGCTCATCCACGACGCTCATCAGGTCGTAATAATCATTGCCCGGATAGGCCCGGTCGATGGCGAGTGCGAACTCTTCGCCATAGCCCGTCGAGCCGCGCGGGTTCGTCCAGACAGTGACATAACCTTCGGCCGCAAAGCGCTGGATTTCGCTGGCAAAATAGGGGCCATACATCGCATAGGGTCCGCCATGGATTTCCATGATCATCGGGAAACTGCCATCAGCCTTGAAGTCCGGGGGCAGGGCGACCCAGGCTTCGATCTCCAGCCCGTCATGGCTGGACGGCACCTTCAGCTCCTCGACGCGCGCCATTTCCAGATAGGGCAGGATGTCCTCATTGAGGGCCGTGGCAACCTTGGCGCCCTTGCCGTCGATCCCGGCAAACGCCACTTCAGAAGGCCGCCCCGCAAATCCGGCAGTATAGGCAAGGACGGGCTTTTTCCCTCCGCTGACGGAGAAGCTGCCATCGGCATAGGGTCGCCCGATCGAGGCGCCCCCAATATCGGTCACGAGTTTTGTGGCACGGCCGTTGAGATCAATCCGGAAAAGGCTGAGAACGCCGTGATCTTCAGACAGCACCAGCAGGCTCTTGCCATCGGGCGCCCACAGGGTCTGGCCGATGCTGCCGGGGAAGTCGGCCGCGATTTCCCGCGTGTCGCTGCCGTCGGCATTCATCAGGTAGAGATTGTCCTGTTGATAGGAGAGCACCTTGTCGTCAAACCCGCGATAGGCAACCGTCTTGCCGTCAGGCGAGACAACCGGGCCGTAGTCCGGCCCGTCGCGGCTCGTCAGGGGGCTGATCGAAAGGTCGGCCAGGCTGACCGCATAAAGTTCGCTCTCCACAGGATCGAGGTCTGCGTCCTCAGCGAGATTGCCCGAGACCAGCAGAGTGCCATTGCCCAGCCAGGCCGGGCCGCCGAGGTCGTTGTCTTCAAACGTCACCTGACGCGGCGTGCCGCCGTCCACGGGCAACACAAAGATCTGCGTCGTGCCGTCCTTGAGATAGCCAGCCCCGTCAAAGCGGAACTGGAGGCGGTCATAGACCCTGACCGGATCGCTCCATTTACCGCCTTCTGGCGTCGCGGGCGCCTTTGCAAAGCTCGGCGTTTCTCCGGGCACGAACATCGAGAAGGCAATGAACTTCCCGTCCGGCGACCAGGCAGGCTGCGACGGCGCCTGCAGGAACTGGGCGAGCGGGTGGCTGCGCCCGGTGTCGGGATAATAGACGCGCAGTTCCGGCTTGCCGGCCGCGGCGGTCGCATAGATCAGGCGCGAGCCATCAGGCGACCAGCGCGGGTTGGACGCGCCTTCGGCGCTCACCACCAGCGGGCGATGATTGCCGGTAGCGGTGTCGATGCTCCAGAGCTGGCCCGTATCCCGGTCCGTCATCCTGTCCATCGACCGGCGGACATAGACGAGGGTTTTGCCGTCCGGGGAAACCTGCGGATCGGTCGCGTATTCCATGTCGAACACGCGCTCGGCGGTAAAGCGCTTGGACGGCGCCTTGTCTTTCTCTGTGTCTGCCATGGCCGGCGTGATCGCCAGCAGGAGCGAAACGCTCGCCACGGTCATTATGCGGGAAAACATAGATAGCCCCTCCATCCGCAATTTTCTGTGCGCTTGGCGTAACATGCTGAATGCGCTGGGCAAGGGCCGGCGGCGATCCGGGCTTGCGATTCGGGGCCTGCTCACGCATATAGCCCTCGGAGGCAGGCGGCGGACGGGCCGCTCGCCAATCGGGTCAGGCGGGGAACCGAGCAGCCCTAACGAGCTTCAGTCCGGGTCGTTTGCCTGTCTCCACCCACTCCCCTCATTCGCGAATCCCGAATCTGCGTCACAAGCGCGGGGCGATTCTGTTGAGATGCGGTGCCCCACACCAGCGCCAGAGGCGGCCAGCCTCCGGCAAGCGTTCGCCGGGGCGGGAAAATTCATCAAATGAGCCTCTTTCACGCCTGCACCATAAGACGCTACACTCCCTTTGAATCGCCCGTATTCACTGGAACAGGGGCGCCCGGTTAAGCGTTTGTTTACCGGATTTCCACGGTCTTCTTGACGGATTTGCGAATTGACCGTTGACCGGAAATTAACCTTCCGACACTATATCTTGTGTCGGGGCAAAGGAGTGAGACCACATCTGGTTTAACTCCCGCGATATCCCTATATCCGCAGGAACATCGAGGAGGGTGGCCATGTCGGCAACCAACGCTAAATCCGTCGCCAGTGAAGCCGCCCGCAAAGGCAAGCCGAAAGCTGGTGGGGGCGCGAAAGTGGCGCTCGTGCCGGTCAACCAGGTTGTGACCGACCCGTCGCGCGACGCGTTGCTGACCGATTTTGGCAAGAAGACGCTCGACGACCGCTACCTGCTTCCGGGCGAGTCGTATCAGGACATGTTTGCCCGCGTCGCCACCGCCTTTGCGGATGATGCCGACCATGCCCAGCGTATCTATGACTATATCTCGCGCCTCTGGTTCATGCCGGCGACGCCTGTGCTCTCCAATGGCGGGGCCGATCGCGGCCTGCCGATTTCCTGCTTCCTCAACCAGGTCGGCGATTCGCTGGACGACATCGTCGAGACCTGGACCGAGAATGTCTGGCTCGCCTCCAATGGCGGCGGCATCGGCACATATTGGGGCAATGTCCGATCGATTGGCGAAAAGGTCGGCCAGAACGGGCAGACCTCCGGCATCATCCCCTTCATCCGCGTGATGGACTCCCTCACCCTCGCGATCAGCCAGGGCTCGCTGCGCCGCGGCTCGGCTGCCTGCTATCTTGATGTGCACCACCCGGAAATTGAGGAGTTCCTCGAAATCCGCAAAGCCTCGGGCGACTTCAACCGTAAATCGCTGAACCTCCATCACGGCATCAACATCACCGACGGCTTCATGGAAGCTGTCCGCAGTGATGAAGACTTCGGCCTGATCAGCCCGAAATCGGGCGAGGTTCTTAAATACGTCAACGCCCGCAAACTCTGGCAGAAGATCCTCGAACTGCGCATGCAGACCGGAGAGCCCTACCTCCTGTTTACCGATACGGTGAACAATGCCATGCCCGCCCACCAGAAACGGCTTGGCCTCAAGGTTACCCAGTCGAACCTCTGCTCGGAAATTACCCTGCCGACCGGCGTCGACCATCGCGGCATCGACCGGACGGCTGTCTGCTGCCTTTCTTCGGTCAATGCCGAGACCTTCCTGGAATGGTCGAAGGAGCCGATGTTCCTGGAGGACGTCTTCCGCTTCCTCGATAACGTCCTGGAAGACTTCATCCAGCGCGCCCCGCCGGAAATGGCCCGCGCCGTCTATTCGGCCAAGCGCGAGCGCTCTGTCGGTCTCGGCGTCATGGGCTTCCACTCCTTCCTGCAGGCAATGAACGTCTCGCTGGAAAGCGCGACCGCCAAGGCGCTGAACCTCAAGATATTCAAGCACATCCGTCAGGGCGCGGATGCAGCCTCGGTGAAACTTGCCAAGGAACGCGGCCCCTGTGAAGATGCCCGCGATGTCGGCATGATGGCCCGCTTCTCCAACAAGCTCGCCGTTGCCCCCACCGCGTCGATCTCGATCATCTGCGGCGGCACCTCGGCTGGCATCGAGCCCATCCCGGCCAACGTCTACACCCACAAGACCCTCTCGGGCTCCTTCACGGTGAAGAACCAGCAGCTGGAGACCCTGCTCGAATCGAAAGGCCTGAACTCTGACGAGATCTGGAATTCGATCCTCGAGCATGAAGGCTCGGTCCAGCATCTTGATTGCCTTGACGCGCAGGAGAAGGATGTCTTCAAGACCGCCTTCGAGCTCGACCAGCGCTGGATCATCGAGCTGGCGGCCGACCGCACGCCGTTCATCTGTCAGTCGCAGTCGCTGAACCTCTTCCTGCCGGGCGACATCAACAAGTGGGACCTCCACATGCTCCATTGGACGGCATGGGAGCGCGGCCTGAAATCGCTCTATTATTGCCGCTCCAAATCGGTCCAGCGCGCGGCCTTTGCCGGGTCTGAGAGAGCGGAAGTCGAGAAGCTCGAAGTCGAGAGCACCGACTATGACGAGTGCCTTGCCTGCCAATAAGGCTGGCTGCCTGACTTGAGTGCATTCCATCAAAGGGCGCTGGCTGATTCTGGCTGGCGCCCTTTTTGCTGCGCGAAGTAAACAGCTGTTTGGCCAGCTTTTCGTCAATTTTCTCAACGTGTTAATCAATTCCGACCCCGTATCGCAGGGGCAGGTTTGTCAAAAAAATTTTTAGAATCTGGAACCTGTAGCGGTTTCTACAGAACGGAGCGCAATGGCCGTCTGTTAATCTCTTCGGGGCGGAATCCGGGTTGGGCCGGTTTTCTCTTCATGATATTGGAACTGATAAGGGAGACCTTCGTTAGACATTATGTCGCGAGGAGCTACCTTGAGAGGCGTCAGACTTATGATGATTGCGTTTGCAACAGGTCTTGCATCACTGGCCTGCCAGGGCTGTGTCTCCGGCGATGCCATGAATGTCGCCCGGTATGAGCCAGCTGCCGAGCCCTCCCTCGGCATGACGCTCGCAGTTCCCGGCCTTATGGGCAACGGCGCGCTGAACACCCCTTCGGCAGAAGCATCCGCCTCGCTCGCCGCCACCACGGGGGCGCAGGCCATCACGCAGCTCGCCTCGCAGGGCGCGCCAATTTCCGTTGTGGCTGTTGCAGGCCCGCCGCCGGCTTTCAGCCTGACAGGTTCGGGCGTCACGGGCATGTCAGTTGTCGATACCAATCTCGGCTGGAGTGGAAGCCCCGCGCTCGCGCGCGTCGCTGCCCAGCTCTCCGCGCGCCGCGCGGGCCAGCCCATTGAAGTTATCCAGGACGTGTCGATCGGGGTCTCCATCGCCGCGCCTGCAGACCGCACCGGCCTTGCCTTTGATGTCGGGCTTGCTCCGCGCGTCGCCATCCGCGACCAGGGCGACCTGTCGAGCCAGCGTTTCGGCGGTGAAGTCCGTCTCGGTCAGGGTCTCAATATCGTCAACCAGAGCGGCCAGCCGGAAGGCTGGTATCTGTTCCTCGGCGCGGACGGGGAAGCCCTCGTCTGGGACAATGATGGCAGCCTGCCGTCGATCGGCGATGTGCTGGACGTCCAGATGACCGACCAGGTCACTGTTGGCGACCTTCAGGCAGGTCTCTCGATCCAGCGGGCAGGGGGCGAGCTTTCGCTCAGCTATATCCGCCGCGAAATGAAGTTCAGCGACCGCAACCGCAGCCTCTCGGACACTGAGGACTTCGCAGGGATCACCTTCACCATGCGCCGCTGAGCCTCCGGGCTCGCAAGTTTCCAATCCTGACACTCAGTTGGCCGGATAAATCCGGGTGACTTGGTCTGTGACGCCGCCCTCAATCGTCCTGATCAAGCGGCGGAGCGTCGCTCATGTCGCGGCGGGGGCGGGCAACGAGGTCGCCCAGATCGGTCAGTTCGATGAAGGTGTCGGCTTCCCGGCGCAGGTCGTCTGAAATCATCGGCGGGGTCGCGTTCATTGTCGAGACGACCGACACGCGCACGCCCTTGGCCTTCACCGCTTCCACCAGCCTGCGGAAGTCGCCATTGCCGCTGAACAGAACGATATGGTCGCAGTAAGCCGCCGCTTCGAGCATATCGACGGCAAGCTCCACATCCATGTTCCCGCGCACGCGCTTGCGCCCTTCGCGGTCCACAAACTCGCGCGCCGGCTTCTTCACGACGTTGAAACCGTTATAGGCCAGCCAGTCCACCAGCGGCCGGATGGGGCTGTATTCATCGCTCTCCACCAGCGCGGTGTAATAGCTCGCGCGCACCAGCCGGCCTCGCGACTGGAACTCCTTCAGCAGTTTCCGGAAATCGATCTCCAGCCCGACAGACCGGGCGGCGGAATAAAGATTGGCCCCGTCAATGAAAAGCGCCAGGCGCTCATCCTTGTAAAAAGCCATTGGCTTTATCCTTTTCTTCCAATAGGGAGGGGCCAAATTCATGCCCAGGCGCGTTTACGTTCCGGAATACCGGTCCCTTGCAGAGTCTGCAAGGACGGCTTGCCGTGGCGTGCTGCAGCGCATATAAAGGGCGGTTCTTCAGGAGAATACCCCGCATGGCCCGCGTTACCGTAGAAGACTGCATCCAGAAGGTTCCCAACCGCTTCGAGCTCGTTCTGCTCGCAGCCCACCGCGCCCGCATGATCCGTGAAGGATCGCCGCTGACCGTGGACCGGGACAATGACAAGGATCCGGTCGTTTCCCTGCGTGAGATCGCTGAAACCTCGGTCGACCTGAAAGTCGTCAAGGAAGCCCTTATCTCCAACCTCCAGGACATCCGTCCGGGCGAAGAGAATGAGCGCGAAGCCGACCGCGTCGCCCTGCAGGCAGCTCCTGCCGCCACCGAAGAAGATGTTCTGCGTGCCTATCAGGCAGAGCTCGAATCCGGGCGCGACGACCGGCTCTAGGAGACTCAATGGACGGCAGCGCCCTTTCCGGACCGGAAAAAGGGGCTGGCACAGGGGCTGGCAAACCGGCCCCTGCCGGCGATGCTGCGTCTGAACTCCCGCATTTCCTCTCCCGCGAAGAGCTGATCGCCAAGGTCCGCGCTTATCACCCGCGCGTGCGGTCTGAACTCCTCGGCCTCGCCTATGATTTCGCCAAGAAGCATCACGGTGAACAGTCCCGCGACTCGGGCGAGGCCTACTATTCCCACCCCGTTCAGGTCGCCAGCCTCCTGGCCGACGTGAAGCTCGACGAAGTCACCATCGTCGCCGGCCTCCTGCACGACGTGGTCGAGGATACAGAGATCGACATCGGCGACATCGAAGTCCGCTTCGGTCCGCATGTGGCCGAACTCGTCGACGGCGTCACCAAGCTCGACAAGCTGGATTTCACCTCCAGGGAAACCGCGCAGGCCGAGAACTTCCAGAAGTTCATCCTCGCCATGACCGGCGACCTGCGCGTGCTGCTCGTCAAGCTGGCCGACCGCATGCACAACATGGAGACGCTGCATTTCCGCAAGAAGCTGGAAAGCCGCCAGCGGACGGCGCGCGAAACCATGGACATCTACGCGCCGCTGGCGCGCCGCATCGGCCTCTATGACATGGCCGCGCGGATGGACGACCTTGCGTTCAAGGAGCTCAACCCCGAGGCCCGTCGCGCCATCATCTACCGGCTCGAAGAGCTGGAGCGCGAGAACAAGAACGACCTCGGACGGATCCGCGCCGACCTGACGCGCATCCTCAGCGAGGCAGGCATACGCTGCCGCATCAAGGGCCGCCGCAAACAGCCCTATTCGCTGTGGCGCAAGCTTGAGCGTAAATCGATTTCCTTCCGCGATGTGGCTGACCTCTTTGCTTTCCGCATCATCGTCCCGGATGTGACCGACTGCTACCGCGTGCTGGGCGTCCTGCACACGCATTGGGCCTGTATTCCCGAACGCTTCCGCGACTTCATCTCCGTGCCCAAGCCCAATGGCTATGCCAGCCTCCACACCACCGTGCGGGCGTCGGGTAATCGCCGCGTAGAGCTGCAGGTCCGTACAGAGACGATGGACCTCACCGCCGAGCTCGGTGTGGCCGCCCATTGGGGCTACAAGAACCGCGCTTACGGCTTTGACGCAGACTCCGCGCGCGCCGCCGGCCTTGATCCGGAAGCCAACCTCAAAGCCTTTGCAGAGCTTCTGCGTGACGGGGCAGAGCCCGGCGAATTCCTCGAGCATGCCAAGCTCGAGATGTACCGCGAGCACGTCTTTACCTTCACGCCCAAGGGCAAGCTGATCATCCTGCCGGCCGGCGCCATGCCGCTGGACTTTGCCTATGCCGTCCACTCCGCCGTGGGTGACACAACCATCGGGGCCCGGATCAATGGTGAGGAGAAATCCCTCCGCCGCCCGCTCAAGAATGGCGACGTGGTCGACATCATCCGGGGCAAGACGCCCGAGCCCATCCGGGGCTGGGAAATGCTCACCCATACCGGCCGCGCCAAGTCTGCCCTGCGCCGGCTCGAGCGCGAGCGCGAGATCGCCGAATTCCGCCGCCTTGGCGAAGGCCTCATCAACCAGGCCCTGCGCCGCGCCGGGGCCGACCCGGTCGACGTCATGCTGATGGATGTCGCGCAGAAGTTCGGCTTCAAAACGCTGGACGACATGCGCGAAGCGATCGGCCGGGGCCGGTTCAAGACCTCCACCCTCGTCCAGACCGTCTTCCCCGGCTACCAGCCCGAGCGTACCGATGACGCGGCCAAGACCATCATCGACGCCGACCATGTGCCCCTCTTCGTCGAGGGCCGAACGCTCACCCCCGGCGTGACGCTGCACCTGGCCACCTGCTGCCACCCGCTCCCGGGCGACCGCATCATCGGGGTTCAGGTGCCGGACAAGGGCCTGATGGTTCATGTTTCCAGCTGCCCGCGCCTTGCCGAATATGACGACCGGCCCGAGCTCTGGCACGACCTGAAATGGACCGAGCTTGCCCGCACAGACGCCGTCGCCGTTACGCGCATCCGCGTCAACGCTTCCAACCAGCGCGGCGTTCTGGCCAAGCTCTGCGCGGCGGTGGCCGAATCCAATGGCAACATCATCGGGATTTCCACAGCCTCCCGGCATCCCGATTTCATCGAACTCGTTATGGATATTGAGGTTGAAGACCTGAAGCGTATGACGCAAATCCTAGCGGCACTGCGGTCTCTGGCCGTGGTAGACCGGGCCA
This sequence comes from Hyphomonas sp., assembly GCF_018402285.1. Lineage (GTDB taxonomy): Bacteria > Pseudomonadota > Alphaproteobacteria > Caulobacterales > Hyphomonadaceae > Hyphomonas. Next base: position 1,170,589 of record NZ_JAGYJH010000003.1, read on the forward strand.
TACGCGATCAGGAGGGACAATATGACCAGTGAAGACGTGCTCGCCGTGTTCAAAGAGGCGGGCGCATTGCTGGAGGGGCATTTCATCCTCTCCTCCGGACGGCGCAGCCCGGTCTTCCTGCAGAAGGCGCTCGTCTTCTCGCGGCCGGACCTGTCGGAGAAGCTCTGCAAGGCGCTCGCCGCCAGGCTGACGGCAGATTTCGGCAAGATTGATGTGGTGGCCGGCCCGGCGGTCGGCGGCATCATTCCGGGCTATGAGCTTGCGCGTCACCTCGGCGCGCGCGCCATCTTTGCCGAGCGCGTGGACGGCCAGCTCCAGTTCCGCCGCGGCTTCTCCATTGCGGCCGGCGAGCGGGTCCTGATCGCCGAAGACATCGTGACAACCGGTCTCTCTTTCCGCGAAACCGTCGAGGCGCTGGCCAAACTTCCCGGCGAAGTCGTCGGCGGCGCCTGTATCATCGACCGCTCGGGCGGGCGCGCCGATGTCGGCTGCAAACTGATCTCGCTCGCCCAGGTGAATTTTCCGGACTATTCGCCCGATGATCTGCCTCCGGAGCTTCAGAAACTGGAAGCCATCAAGCCCGGTTCGCGGGGCCTTGCCTGATGACCGGCCGTCTCCGCCTCGGGGTCAATATTGATCATGTGGCAACCATCCGCAACGCGCGCGGTGGCGCCCATCCCGACCCCATGCGCGCGGCTGAAATAGCCGCCGCTGCGGGCGCAGACGGCATCACCATTCACCTGCGCGAAGACCGCCGCCACATCCGTGACGGCGACCTTGAAGCCATCCGCGCCGCCACCCACCTGCCGATCAATCTGGAAATGGCGGCCACCGACGAGATGACGGAAATCGCCGTCCGTTTCCGCCCCCATGCCGCCTGCATCGTGCCCGAGCGGCGCGAGGAACGCACCACCGAAGGGGGCCTCAATGTCGCCGGTTTGCACAACCAGATTGCCCCTATCGTCAGCCGCCTGAATGAAGTTGGTGCGCGCGTCTCCCTGTTCATCGAGCCTGACCCGGTCCAGATTGCTGTGGCCGAAGTGCTAAAAGCGCCCGTCGTCGAGCTGCACACCGGCCGATATGCCGAGCTCTGGATCGAGGGCGGGGCAGAGGCCGCTGCGCCTGAGCTCGAACGTCTGAAACTCGCCGCCGCCGATGCCCGCCGCCGGGGCATCGAGCCCCATGCCGGCCATGGCCTCACCTTCGAAAATGTCGGTCCGATCGCAGCCATCGCCGAAATTGCCGAGCTCAATATCGGCCACTTCCTCATCGGTGAGGCCATCTTCATCGGCCTCAACGCCGCCATCCGCGAAATGCGCCGCCGCATGGATGAGGCGCGGCGATGATCATCGGCCTCGGCAATGATCTGTGCAATATAGAGCGCATCCAGCGCTCGCTCGATCGCTATGGCGAGCGCTTCGAGCAGCGCGTGTTTACGCCTCATGAAATCGCCAAGGCGCGCGGCCGCCGCCGCGTGGCGGAAACCTATGCCAAACGCTTTGCCGCCAAGGAGGCGATGGCCAAGGCGCTGGGCACGGGCGTGCCACGCGCGGGCGTCCACTGGAAACATCTCGGTGTCATCAATCTTCCTTCCGGAAAACCCGGCTTTGAGCTCTCCGGCGGCGCGGCCGCGAGACTCGCAAAGCTCACTCCGCCGGGCTACCGCGCCGTGATACATCTAACGCTCACCGATGATCACCCCTGGGCCGAGGCGCAGGTGATCATCGAAGCGCTCCCCATGATCGAGACATCATGAAGCCCGCCCGTCCCAAACGCACGCGCCAGCGCGCCGCGGTGAAGGCTGTCCGGCCTTCGCTGCAGCCTGACGCGCTGAAAGAAGCGCAGGAGCTGATCGGTTTCAAGTTCAAGGATGCCGCAAGTCTTGAGCGCGCACTGACCCATCCGAGCGCTATCCCGCCTTCGGGCGATACGGTGAAACTCTCCAACCAGCGTCTCGAATTTCTCGGAGACCGGGTGTTGAACCTGCTGATCGCAGAGCGCCTGATCGAGCGGCGCCAGTCCGACAGTGAAGGCGATCTTGCCCCGCGTCTCAACCGGCTGGTCAAGAAGGGCGCCTGCGCAGAGGCCATGCGCCATCTGGGCCTGCAGCGTTTCATCCTTCTGTCCGACAGCGAAATCGCCGCCGGCGGCCGCGACCGGGAATCGACCCTGGGGGATGCCTGCGAGGCGATCATCGCGGCGATCTATCTGGAAGGCGGTCTCAGCGCCGCGCGCAAGTTCGTCGAGCGGGCATGGGCGCCCCAGTTCGAGAACGCGCCGGCTGAAACCAAGGACCCCAAGACCCTCCTTCAGGAATGGGCGCAGGGGCAGGGCCATCCGCTCCCGGAATATGTCATCACCGGCCGATCGGGCCCAGATCACGCACCCGTTTACGAGGTGGAAGTCCGCCTTCCCGCCGGCAAGGCTGCCGCGACAGGATCATCAAAGCGCGAGGCGGAGCGTCATGCTGCCGCACTGATGCTCACGACACTGACAGGAACAGAATGACCGAAACAGAAATCCGCCGCGCAGGCTTTTGTGCCGTCATCGGCGCGCCGAACGCCGGCAAGTCGACGCTCACCAACCGCCTCGTCGGGGCCAAGGTCGCCATCGTCACTCACAAGGTGCAGACGACCCGCTTCCCCGTGCGCGGCGTCGCGCAGGTGGGCGACACGCAGATCGTCATCGTCGACACGCCCGGCATCTTTGCCGCCAAGCGCCGTCTGGACCGCGCCATGGTCAAGGCCGCCTGGGGCGGGGCCGATGAGGCAGATTGCGTCGTGCATCTGGTCGACGCTTCGGCCTGGGTCGCCGAACAGGCCGGCCGCACCAGCGCTGGCCAGCGCCACTCCCTGGAAGACGACCGCCGCGTCATCGAACAGCTCAAGGAAGCGGGCAAGCGCGCTTTCCTCGCCCTCAACAAGATCGACCTTTTCCCGCATGATCAGGTCCTGCCCGTCATCGCGGCGCTGAATGAAGCGGGCGTCTATGATGAGATCTTCCTGATCTCTGCGGAAAACGGGGAAGGCGTCGACACGCTCGAAGCCGCCATCGCAGCCCGCATGCCTGAAGGCCCCGCGCTCTATCCGCCAGACCAGATCGCCGATCTGCCGATGCGCCTGCTGGCGGCGGAAGTGACGCGCGAAAAGCTCATGCTCCGCCTGCACCAGGAGCTGCCCTACCAGCTGATGGTCGATACCGAAGCCTGGGAAGAGCGTGCTGACGGGTCTGTCCGTATCCAGCAGGTCGTCATTGTCGGCCGCGATGGCCACAAGGCCATGGTGCTTGGCAAGGGCGGCAGCCTGATCAAGGAAATCGGCCGCCAGGCGCGCCTTGATCTCACCGCCATGCTCGACCGCCCGGTCCACCTCTTCCTCTTCGTCAAGGTCGACGAACGCTGGCAGGAAAAGCGCGAGCGCTATCAGGGCATCGGCCTGGAGTTTGATGTCTGAGGGTTCATGAACTGGTCCGATGACGGAATAGTGCTGGGAGGGCGCCGCTTCGGGGAAGGCGGCCTGATCCTCGATGTGCTGACCCGTGAGAAGGGCCGCCGCTCCGGTCTCGTCTATGGCGGCGCCTCCCGCCGCAAGCGGGCCCAGTTCGAGGCTGGCAACACCATCGCGCTGAGCTGGACCGGACGCCTCGATGACCAGCTTGGCCGTTTCGATGTTGCCGAAGCCCGGAAAGACCGCGCTGCCCGCCTGTTGGACGATCCTGCCGCGCTCGCCGCGCTCTCGGCCATCACCTCCCTCCTGCGCGGGGGCCTGAACGAAGGCGACGCTGCAGGCTCCAGCCTCTACGAGGCTACCACCGTCCTTCTCGATGAGCTTGTCCATCCAGATGTCTGGCCCGCGATTTATGTGCGCTGGGAACTCGGCCTTCTCTCTGCGCTGGGCTTCGGGCTCGATCTCGACGAGTGCGCCGTCAGCGGCGCCAATGACGGCCTCACCCATGTCTCCCCGCGCACCGGCCGGGCGGTGCGCGGCTCCGAAGCCGAGCAATATGTCGACCGATTGTTCGCCCTGCCAGGGTTCCTCGTCGATACGCGCGCCGACATCCTGCCCGGCGACATCGCCGCCGGCCTGCGCCTTACCGGCCATTTCATCGAAAACCGCCTCTTCGCCTCGGTCCATCGCGGCCTGCCGCCCGAGCGCGAACGCCTCCTCCGGCGGATCGCCCGCCCAGCCTGAACCTCGCTCATTCAGCCAGTATTCACCCGGCCGCGTAAAGTATAGGGGCGGGGAGTTGATATTGATCAACACAAGAAGGCTGATGACATGAAACCGATCCTGATCGCCGCCAGCGCCGCGCTCACCCTCGCCCTCACGGGCTGCATCTCCGTATCCGACCATTCCGCAAAGTCCGCCAAGGTGCAGGAGAATACCGACCTCGCCGTGAGCGTCTGCGGCGGTCCCGGCAATGTCGCCGAAGTGAGCCGCGACGGGTATCGCTGCAAGGGTCGCTGACCGGCGCAAGCTGCCAGAACCGAAAGCCGGGAGGCGCGCCCTCCCGGCTGTTCCGGTCAGATCACCGGCAGATCCCGCCCGTCCCCATATCCATGTGGAAATGGTCGGCATGCGCCGCGTTGTAGTCCGGCCCCAGCGTCACCGAGAAAAGACCACACGCCCCCTCATGCGCGTGCTTCAGGAACTTGCCTTCCTTGCCGCGCTTGCCCCAATGGGCCTCCACATCAATTACCCGCCCGTCCTCCAGCCGGAAGCCGGAGACATCGAGCGCATTGCCAAACGCATGCTGGGAAAGCCGCCGCGAGCCGGCAATGTTGCGGCAGGAGAAACTGCCATAGGTCTCGATCCGCGTGACCGGCGCGTCAAAGATTTCCACAGCCGCCGGGCGCACCACATGCCGCTCCCACATATAGGCTGCCGCCGTCTGCGCGCAGGTCATCTGCAGCGTCGCCGAATAGGGCGTCAGCGTCCGGTCCAGCGTCAGGGCATCAAACAGGCCGCATTTTTCCCCGCGAAGCTCGTCTTGCAAAGGCGTATACAGCACGCCCGCCTGGTCCAGCGCCTTGAAACAGGCCTCCCGGTTGCCTTTCAGCCGCGCCAGCTGCATCGGGGTGGCCACGCCCGGCCTCGCCGCCAGGTCAATCGGCGCAAACGGGTTATGCCGTGCGGGCAGGGCGCGCACGATGATCACGGCAAGGGCTGCCAGAAGAAAGGCATATGTCAGGAGAATGCTGATTCCACGCATATCTGCAGCAGCGGCCTTTGATGTTCCTTAACCAAACGCAGGTTTCTGTTAACCTGCGCTGTTTCCAGCGAGTCGGGGCACCCTGACCCGCAAACCCGCACCAGAATGTGGCGAGACCTGCAAAGAGGCCAGAATGTCCAAACGCACCACCGAGCCCCCAGAGGACCGGATCATCAACGAGCCGATGAGCGAGGCGCTCTCCAAGCGCTACCTCGCCTATGCGCTCTCCACGATCACGTCCCGCGCGCTGCCCGATGTCCGCGACGGGCTCAAGCCCGTCCAGCGCCGCATCCTTTACGGCATGCGCGTCCTGCGGCTCGATCCGGAAGGCGGCTATCGCAAATGCGCCAAGATCGTCGGCGACGTCATGGGTAACTACCACCCCCATGGCGACAGCTCGATCTATGACACGCTCGTCCGCCTCGCCCAGGATTTCAACGTCCGTTATCCCCTCGTCGATGGCCAGGGAAACTTCGGGAATATCGACGGCGACAGCGCCGCCGCCTATCGCTACACCGAAGCGCGCATGACGCGCGGCGCCGAGCTGCTTGATGGAAGGGCTCGACGAGAACGCCGTCGATTTCCGCCCCAACTATGCCGAGAATGACGAGGAACCCGTCGTCCTCCCCGCCGGTTTCCCCAATCTCCTCGCCAATGGCGCCACCGGCATCGCCGTCGGCATGGCCACCTCCATTCCGCCCCACAACGTTGCCGAAGTGATCGACGCAGCCCGTTTCCTGATCGAGAAGCCCAAGGCGACGACCGAAGAGCTGATGCAATTCGTTCAGGGTCCGGACTTTCCGACCGGCGGCGTCATCGTCGAGGATCGCGCCTCGATGCTGGAGGCCTATGAGACCGGCCGGGGCGCCTTCCGCATGCGCGCCCGCTGGCATGTCGAGGATACCGGCCGGGGCACCTACCAGATCATCGTCACCGAGATCCCGTATCAGGTCCAGAAATCCCGCCTCCTGGAGAAACTCTCCGAGCTGCTGGAAGCCAAGAAGGTCCCTCTCCTGGAAGACGTGCGCGACGAGTCCGCCGAGGATGTCCGCCTCGTTCTCGTGCCGCGCGCCAAGACGGTCGAGCCCGATGTGCTGATGGAAAGCCTGTTCAAGACCTGCGATCTTGAAACGCGCTTCTCCATGAACATGAACGTGCTGCACAAGGGCGCGCCCCAGGTCATGGGCCTGCGCGATGTGCTCCAGGCCTATCTCGATCACCGCCGCGAAGTCGTCGTACGCCGGGCCGAGTTCCGCCTCGACAAGATCGAGAAGCGTCTGCACATCCTCGAGGGCTTCCTCAAAGCCTATCTCAACATCGATGAAGTGATCCGCATCATCCGCACCGAGGACGAGCCCAAGCCCGTCCTGATGAAGCGGTTCAAACTGTCCGACATCCAGGCCGAAGCGATCCTCAATCTCCGCCTGCGCGCGCTGCGCAAGCTCGAAGAGATGGAAATCCAGGGCGAGCATACCAGGCTGCAGGAAGAGCGCGACGAACTCGTCCAGCTCATCGGCTCGGTCCGCCGCCAGTGGACGCGCGTGTCGAAGGAACTGAAAGCCGCCCGCGACGAGTTTGATCCCTCCACCGCGCTCGGCCGCCGCCGCGCCACCTTCGAAGAGGCCCCCACGGTTGACCTTGCTGCAGCGCTGGAAGCCTCCCGCCCGAAAGAGCCCGTCACGGTCGTCCTTTCGGCGCAGGGCTGGATCCGCGGCATGAAGGGCCATGGCCTTGATCCGGATACGATCAAGTTCAAGGAAGGCGATGGCCCGAGCTTCACCGAAGAAGTGATGAGCACAGACCGGCTCGTCTTCATGTCATCGGACGGGCGTGCCTTCATGCTCTCGGCTGACAAGCTCCCCGGCGGGCGGGGCCATGGCGAACCGATCCGAATTTCAATCGAGCTGGAAGACAATGTCGCCATCGTCGGCATGTTCAGGTTCGATCCGGAGCGCAAACGCGTGATGGCGTCTTCTACCGGCTACGGCTTCGTTGTTCCGGAGGCGGAGCTTGAATCAAACCGCAAGGCCGGCAAGCAGATCGTCAACACCGGCGGGGGCCATCTCAATGTCTGCGTGCCCGTCCTGGGCGACATGATCGCGGTCGTCGGCACCAACCGGAAGATGCTGATCTTCCCGCTGAAAGACCTGCCCGAAATGCCGCGCGGCAAGGGCAACAAGCTCCAGTCCTACAGCGGCGGGGCAGAACTCGCCGACCTCATCACCTTCGACAGGCGCGACGGCCTCATCGTCGTCACGGGCGGCCGCTTCCGCGCCTTCGAGGAATGGAAAGAGTGGAAAGGCCAACGCGCCCAGGCCGGCAAGGTCGTGCCCAGGGGCTTCCCCCGGACGGGCACATTCAGCGGGTAACGTCGAGCGCTTACTGTTCTGCCGATAGCCACCCCACCCTATCCCTTCCCATGACCATGGGGAGGGATAGGGTGAGGCGCGCTGAGTAAAAAACACACAAGCCCGGCAAGCCCTAAGCCGCGCCGATCGTTGTCCGGTGCAGCAGCCGGTCATGCCCCGCATAGCCGCCTGTCGCCATGTGCAGCGTGCAACGATTGTCCCACATCAGCAGCATGCCCTTTTCCCAGCGGTGCCGGTACTGGAACTCCGGCCGCGTCTGCCAGCGATAAACCTCCGTCACGAGATCCCATCCCTCCTGCTCGCCCATGCCTTCCACGCCCACGATATAGCCCGCGCAGCCAAACAGGCTCTCGCGGCCCGTCTCGGGATGTACACGGATGAACGGATGGGTATTGGCCGCTTCGGCCTCGTCAGACGCGCGAATGTCCATGCTGCGGCCCGTGTCGCCGGCGCCATACATCCCCTTGGGCGAATAGGCATTCTTCGCCGAGTGGATGGCCTTCTTCCCCTCGATCCGGCGGCGAAGATCCTCTGGCATCTCGGCCAGCGCCTTGTACTGGTTCACGAACAGCGTATCCCCGCCCATGGGGGGAATGGTGATGCCATAAAGGCAGGTGCCCTGCGGCGGGCGCGCCTGAAAGCTCCAGTCCGAATGCCAGCTCTCGGCAAAGATCGGCGAGGTTTCATCGGCTGCCCGCTTGACCGCGATGATGTGTTTGCGCCCGGGGATCGGCGCAATGAACGGATCGTCGCCAAACGGCCCGAAGGCGAGGGTAAAGCGCTCGAGATCATCATCGCTGAGGGTCTGCTCCGGAAAGCAGATCACCTGATGCCTCAGCCAGATGTCCCGGATCTGCGCTGCCAGGTCCGCAGAGACCGGCTTTGACAGATCCAGCCCGCGAACTTCCGCGCCACACGCCATGTCAGAAGGTGTAACAGTCAGGGTCATTTTATATTTCCTCCCAATCCCCACCTTACCATGCCCTGCCCAAAGTCCTAGAAGTCCCCATGAGCGATCTTTTTTCCGCCGCTGGCCTTGAAGACACCGCGCCCCGTCCGCTGGCAGACCGCCTGCGCCCGAAGAAGCTGTCAGACGTCGTCGGGCAGGGGCATCTGATCGGTCCGGACGGCCCCATCGGCGCGATGCTGCGCAATGGCCGCCTTGTCTCGATGATCCTCTGGGGCCCGCCCGGCGTCGGCAAGACGACGATTGCCCGGCTGCTCGCCCAGGAAACCGATCTCGAATTTGAGGCCCTCTCGGCCATCTTCTCAGGCGTCAAGGATCTGCGCGCCGCCTTTGAAAAGGCCGAGGCCCGCCGCCGCATCGGCAAGGGCACGCTGCTCTTCGTCGACGAAATCCACCGCTTCAACCGCTCCCAGCAGGACGGGTTCCTCCCCTTCGTGGAAAGCGGCACGGTCACGCTGGTTGGCGCCACCACCGAGAACCCCAGCTTCGAGCTCAACGGCGCGCTTCTCTCCCGCTGCCAGGTGATGGTGCTCAAGCGCCTCGAAGACACCGATCTGCGCGAGCTGATGACGCGCGCGGAAAAAGCCATGGGCCGCCGCCTGCCGGCTGTTCCGGAAGCCCGCGAAGCCCTCCTGCGCATGGCGGACGGCGACGGGCGCTACCTCTTGAACCTCGTCGAACAGGCCTATGCCATGCGCGGCGAGCCAGGCCTCCTGAGCCTGGAAGAAATTGCCACCGGCCTGCAGAAACGCGCCGCCGCTTACGACAAGGACCGCGAGGAGCACTACAACCTCATCTCCGCCCTGCACAAATCCGTGCGCGGATCCGATCCCGACGCGGCCCTCTACTGGTTTGCCCGGATGCTGGAAGGAGGCGAAGACCCGCTTTTCATCGCCCGCCGCCTCATCCGCATGGCGAGTGAGGACATTGGCCTGGCTGATCCCACCGCCCTGATGATCTGCGGGGAGGCCGCCCGCGTCCTATGAGCGCCTCGGCTCGCCCGAAGGCGAGCTGATGCTCGCCCATGCCGTCATTCATCTCGCCACCGCGCCCAAATCCAATGCTGCCTATGTCGCCTACAAGGCCGCCCGCCGCGCCGCTGCGGAGACGGGCAGCCTGATGCCCCCCAAACATATCCTCAATGCCCCCACGTCCGATGATGAAGGATCAGGGCTATGGCTCAGGCTATGTCTATGATCACGATACGGAAGAAGGCGTTTCGGGCCAGGACTATTTCCCGGACGCCATGGGCCGCCAGCAATACTACACCCCCAAAGGCGCAGGCCGCGAAAAACCGATCGCCGACTGGCTGAGGGAAATCGCCGCCCTCCGCCAGAAGAAGACCGGCGCATGACCCGCAACCGCGACATCCCCGCGCTCAGCCCGGAAACGGTCGCCCTCGCGCGCAGCCTGCTGATCCATGAGGACGCCGTGCTTCTGGCGTTCAACAAGCCCTCCGGCATGGCCTCGCAAGGCGGCAGCAGCGTCGGCCAGTCCCTCGATGATCTCCTCTGGGCCTTTGCAAAGTCCAACGGCAAGCGCCCGCGTCTTGTCCACCGGCTGGACCAGGGCACCTCCGGCGTCATCCTCACCGCGCGCACCCAGCCCGCCGCCGCTTCCCTCTCGGCCGCCTTTGCCGGACGCGAGGCGAAGAAAACCTATCTCGCCCTCGTGAAGGGAAAACTTCCGCCTGCGGAGCATGGCGTGATCGATGCCTCGCTTGTGAAGGTGGAGGAAGGCGGGCGCCCCCGCATGATCCTCGCCCGCGAGGGCCGCAAGGGCGCCCAGCCCGCGCGCACCGGCTGGCATGTCCTTGCCCGCAATGGCGACCACGCGCTGATACAGATTTCCCCGGAAACCGGCCGCATGCACCAGATCCGCGTGCATCTCATGTCGCTCGGCTGCCCCATCCTCGGCGACGGCCTCTATGGCGAAGGGCAGGCGACCGGCGCCCGCGTCATGCTGCATGCCGCCCGGCTGGAGGTGCCCCATCCTGACGGCGGCACGCTGACGCTCGAGGCGCCCGTGCCGGAAGATTTTCAGACGATGGCGGAAAAGGCGGGCCTTCAGGCCGGCTTGAAATAATCGCGATACCAGTCGACGAAGCGCGCAATGCCGTCCCGGTAATCGGTGTCCGGCGTATACCCGGTCAGGGCTTCCAGCAGGCGCACATCGGCAAAGGTCTGCTTCACGTCGCCCGGCTGCATGTCGATCATGTTCTTCTCGGCCTTGCGGCCAATGGCGTCCTCGATGGCCTCGATATAGTCCATCAGGCGCACGGGGCTGGCATGGCCGATATTCACGAGCCGGTAGGGCGCCACCGGTGAGAGGGAATCCCCGCGGATCAGATGGTCGCCCACCTCCGGCGGATGATCCATCAGCCGGCGAATGGCCTCGACCAGGTCGTCGATATAGGTAAAGTCGCGCAAGAGGTCGCCGTGATTGAACACGTCGATCGGCTGGCCCTTGAAGATCTTGTCGGTGAACAGGAAGAAGGCCATGTCCGGCCGGCCCCAGGGTCCATACACGCTGAAAAAGCGCAGCGCCGTGGTCGGCACGCCATAGAGGTGGGAATGGCTGTGCGCGATCAGTTCGCTCGCCAGTTTTGTCGCTGCATAGATGGTCAGCGGGTAGGGCGCGGAGTCGCGCTCCTCGAAGGGGAATTTCTGGTTGGCGCCATAGGCAGAGCTCGTCGAGGCCAGCACGAGGTGGCGCGTGCCATAACGGCGCGCAAGATCAATCACATTGAACGAGCCGACGATGTTGGCGTCGATATAGTCGCGCGGATGGTCGAGGCTGTAGCGCACGCCCGCCTGCGCGGCGAAGTGGAGCACCATCTCGGGCGCGTCCCGCCGGAACACGGCCTCCATTGCCTCGCTGTCCTCGATGCGGATGCGCTCCAGGTCAAAGCCGTCGAATGCGGCGAGGCGCGCGGTGCGGTCTTCCTTCAGCTGCGGGTCGTAATACGGCGTGAAACAGTCGACCCCGGTCACGCTGTGGCCTTCCTTGAGAAGCCTCAGCGCCATTTCGCTCCCGATGAACCCGGCGGCGCCGGTTACAAGGATTTTCATGTTGGTCCGGTCTCGCGCCGCTGCGGGGACCTGCTAGCTAGCAGGTCCCCTGAAAGTGCAACACCCCCACCGGTCAGGCGAGGGTGTTGCGGCAGGTCAAACATCAGTGAGGATCAGCGCTCGCGGATGCGGGGGCCGATCGCCATGACTTGTCCGGAGTTCATCGCTTCGGCCGTCGCCAGTTCCTCAAGCAGGACCCGTGTCCGCTCGTCGCCGGCGATCGAGCTGATCACGGCGGCGGCGCGGGCGGTCTCGGCGGAGACGCCGAACAGGTCCTCAAGGGCTTCAAAGCCCGACTTGCGATAGGGGTAGAAGGCGAGGCGCGGTTTCACGTCGGCTTCGATGCTGGCCAGTTCCTTGGCTTTCTCGATGGCGTCCATGAATGTGCCGATCTCGTCGACAAGGCCTTGCTCGAGCGCATCTTCCCCGGTCCACACGCGGCCGCGGGCCACTTCATGCACCTGGTCATAGGTCATGCTGCGGCCTTCGCCCACATGGGCAAGGAACCGGTCATAACCGCGCTTGAGCATGTCACGCACCTCGGCTTCCTGGGTTTCGGTGAAGGCCTGCGTGCCCCAGGCAGAGGCAAAGTCGCCGCCCACCGTCACGGTGTCAAAGGTCACGCCGACCTTGTTGAACGTGCCGTCCAGGGCGAACTTGCCGCCGAAGATGCCGATCGAACCGGTGAGCGTTGCGCGGTTGGCGAGGATCGCGTCAGCGCCGGTCGAGACATAGTATCCGCCCGGAAGCTGCCAGGCTCCCCATGGAGACGACGACCGGCTTGCCCGCTTCCTGGGCGCGCTCGACGGCGCGCCAGATCTGGTCAGAGGCGGTCGGCGAGCCTCCGGGGCTTTCGACGCGGAACACGATGGCTTTCACGTCTTCGTCCTCGGCCGCATCCAGAATGGCGCGGGCAATCATGTCAGAGGCAAAGGCCGGCGGGTCGGAGAAGGGCGATCCACCTGCAGAGCCGCCGGTGACGATGGGGCCTTCGCCGCCGATCACCGCGATCAGCGGGGCTTTGCTGTCATACTTGGCAGGCGAAACATACATGCCGAGGTCAATCATCTCGGCATCATCGCCGCCGGCGCGTTCCTTGGCGGCCTCTTCGGCCTCTTCCGGCCAGCCGAGCTTGTCGACCAGTTTCAGCTCCAGCGCGGTTTCCGCGGGCTTGGGGCCGCTTTCCAGAACCGTGCGCAGCTGCCCGGCCGAGGTGCCGCGGTCTTCGGCGATCTCGTCGAGAGCGGTTGCCCAGATCGAGTTGGCGAGGGCGACCATGGCTTCACGGTGGGGCTCGGTGTAGCCCGCCTCATTATAAGAGTTGGGGGCGTTCTTGTATTCGTAGAAGGGATAGATCTGTGGTTCCAGATCGATCTTCTCGAACAGGCCCTTGAGGAACTCGGTCTCGAAGGTCACGCCGGTGACCATCAGGTCGGTGCCCGGCTGCATCCAGATTTCATCGGCGGCAGAGATGGAGTGGAAGGCCGAAGGGCCGCTGGCGCCGAACATGCCCTGCGAATGGGCGATCACGAACTTGCCCGAAGCCTGGAAGCTCTTGAGGGCTTCGCGCAGCTCTTCGGCGCGGGTGGTGCCGAAGCCGAAATCGGCGCCGCGAATAAAGAGGCCTTTCACCGCGTCGTCCGTCTCGGCGTCTTTCAGCTTGATCAGAAGGTCGATGAAGCCCGGCGTGCCGGAGAGGGCGGCAAAGCCGCTTGACGGCGCCTGGTCGGGATAGCCGGCATTCAGGTCAAGGGTGAGGACGATATTGTCCGGATGAGGGGGCTTTGCGCCCGCCGCTATGCCGATCAGGGTGAACAGGAAAAAGAAGCCCAGGACGATGAAAAGGATCATCGCCGCAAAGGCACCTGCCATGGACAGCAGAAAGGTTTTCATTTCCAGGAGGCCTTCCATAATGTGGCGCGCAGGATGCGCTGGACGTAGTTCGGATCGATATTGTTGATAATCGATAAAATGTAAAGGCCTGCTGTACTGCGGGTCCCTGTCGCAGGCCTTCTGGTGAAATCCGTGTGCAAAACGCTGGCAGCGGGTGTTGCCAGCGCAATAAAGGTTGGCTATCTGGCGCTTCCACTGTTGGGGTGTCGCCAAGTGGTAAGGCAGCGGTTTTTGGTACCGCCACCCTAGGTTCGAATCCTAGCACCCCAGCCACCTTGTCTCCTGTCCTGTATTTTCTGCGTCAGTCCGGCCGCGCGTCAGCGCGTTTGGCCGTGCCACCTGACGCGCGCGCAAAGCGCTGCCAAGGAAAGCGGCAACATTGCCCCAATTGTCCGCACTGACATGTCTGCGGACGTAATCCTGTCATGATGGATCGCTAGAGGAGGGAAGGGGTGCTTTGTGTTGCACCGGACCGGCACTGCGCTGGGCCGGTTGCGAAAAAGGGCAGTCAGGATATTTTCTGAAGGAATCGTAAAGCCTGATTGATCCGAAATTAGAGGATTGTTACCGTTATGGTTCACCGCTAAGGGCTTTCGGCGATCTGCAGCAGAATGCCGCTGGATCATCATGACAAAACAGAGGGCGGACAGCGCCCCGTTTTCAAGCAGGGGAGGTGATTGGGTGAATTCTCCCATTCCACTTCCGGGTCAACTTTCGGCTCAGTGTGTGCGAGCCGGTACACATCGGGACGGCCTCGCAAGCAGGACCGCCCGTAACCAGGATTTGCGCGCCCTTGAGGGCGCGTCACCGTTTGGAGAGTTGAGAGGCTGACCTCATGAAGAAATTTCTTTCACCCGCCCGCAGCGTGATCGCTGCAGCGCTTATTGCCGGGCTGGCAATCCCAGCCCAGGCACAATTCCGCGATGCGCTGAACACGGGCGAGCAGGCGACCCGGAGGGCAGAGCAGGTCCAGGACCAGATCAACCAGCTGGATGATCAACGCTCCGACATGGTCCGCGAATACCGCACCCTCCTGCAGCGCCGCGATGCTGCCGAGCTGTTTGCCAAACAGCAGGAACTGGTTGTCCAGAGCCAGCGCGAAGAGATCGCCTCGCTCACCGAACAGCTGGGCTCGATCGACGACATCACTGCCCAGACCGTCCCGATGCTCCTTGGCATGATCGAAGACCTCAAGCTTTTCGTGGCCGCTGACCTTCCGTTCAAGATGGAAGAGCGCACGATGCGTCTTGAGGCCCTCGACGGTGTCATGGCCAGCCCGAACGTCACCGCGTCCGAGCAGTACCGACTGATCATGGAGGCCTACCAGGCCGAGATGGAATACGGCCGCACGATCGACACCTGGCAGGAAGAGATCACCATCGACGGTAACCCGACGACGGTCGACATGTTCCTCTATGGCCGTGTCTCCCTCGTTTACCTGACGCCAGCCGGCAAAGCCGCCCGCTACGACCGCGCAACCGGTGAGTGGGTCGCCCTTCCGGGCAGCTATGTCCAGGATGTCCAGCGCGCCATCAGCGTTGCTCAGGGCAAGGCCCAGCAGGTTGTCCTGTTCGCCCCGGTCCAGAAGTTCTCGGTCCAGTAACCCGGTCCGAACCGTCAGAATCAAAGGTTTTCAAGACATGTTCAAGTTCAAATCCTCTCTGAAGGCTCTGGGTGTTTCGGTCCTGCTCGCATCGACCGGCGTGCTCGCTGCCCCCCCGGCAGTTGCCCAGTCCCTCTCCGAAGTCCTCGCCGCCGTGAAACGCGACTCCGACCAGATGTCGGCTGCTGACCAGGCTCGCCTGCGCGAGTTCCAGCAGGACACCGCCAGCCAGGCGGCCCGCATGGCCGAAGGCCGCGCGGCGCTCAACGCTGCTGAAGGCCGCGCAGCTGCCCTCAGCAACGAGTTCGACGCCAATGAAGCCCAGCTCGGCGCCCTGGAACAGCAGGTCTCCGAACAGGCCGGCGACTTCCAGGAACTGCTTGGCCAGTTCCGTTCGGCAGCCGGCGCCACGATGCCGGAAATCGCCAACTCCTTCGCCAACTTTGACTATGCAGACCGCGTCGACGCGATCGCCGAGATCGCTGAAGCCCGCGTCCTGCCGACCCGCGCCCAGCTGGAGCGTCTGCCCAAGGCGATGCTGCAGGAAATGATCGCCCAGTCGGAAGTCAAAACCTTCACCGCAACCGTCAACGGCATTGGCCCGGAAGGCTCCAACGCTGAAGCCGAACTGATCCGTATCGGCGTGTTCACGGCTGCGACCACTGATGGCCGCGAGCTGGTGGAAGTGCGGGGTTCGGGCTCCGACACCTTCCTTCAGGCATTTGCGAAACAGCCGGGCGGCGCTTACTCGTCCAGCCTCTCGTCCCTGATCCGTTCCGGTGAAGGCGAAGTTGTCCGCGCGCCGGTCGACCCGTCCAAGGGGAACCTCTTCGGCATCCTCGGCGACCTGCCGAGCTTCGGCGATCGTCTCCAGCAGGGCGGCGCCGTGGGTGCGGTCATCGCCTTCCTGGCCCTGATCGGTATCCTGATCGGCCTGTTCAAGGTCTTCACCCTGTTCACTGGCGGCGCTGCAATGCGCGCTACCGCAAAGACCCGCCAGGCAGGCACCGGCAACCCGCTGGCCCGCGTGTTCGAAGTCTACGAGAACAACCGCACTGCGGACGTGGAAACCCTCGAACTCAAGCTTGACGAGCAGATTCTGCGCGAAAGCCCCCGCATCGAGCGCTTCAACGACATCATCAAGGTGCTCGCCGCGATTGCGCCGCTGATGGGCCTGCTCGGTACGGTTATCGGTATGATCATCACCTTCACCGCCATCACCATCTACGGTGCAGGCGATCCGAAGCTGATGGCCGGCGGTATCTCGGTCGCGCTCATGACGACGGTGTTCGGTCTTGTGGCCGCCATCCCGCTGCTCCTGATCCACGCTGTGGTTTCGGCCATGGCGCGCGGCAACCAGCAGCTTCTCGACGAGCAGGCCGCTGGCCTTGTCGCCGAGAAAATGGAAGCCATTCACGGGGGCCGGGCATAAGCCCGCCCCTCAGAGCGCTCGAGGAGTAACCCGGTATGGGTTTCCAAGACCTACAAGCCTTCCTAGATCGTGGCGGTCCGGTTCTGATCGTCATCATGGCAGCCACATTCGTCATGTGGGCGCTGATCCTGGAACGGCTGTTCTACTTCCGCTTCGCCCACAAGAATGTGGCGGCTGACGCGATTGCCCAGTGGAACGCCCGCACGGACCGCAAGTCCGTGCCGGCTCACTGGATCCGCGACAAGCTCGTCTCCGAAGTGCGCGCCAAGGCGGAAGCGAACGTCCAGCTGACCAAAGCAATGGTGGCCCTTGCGCCATTGCTGGGCCTGCTGGGCACAGTTACGGGCATGGTGGCCGTGTTTGATATCATGGCCATCACCTCCGGTGCCGATGCCAAGGCCATGTCGGCCGGCGTGTCGCGCGCCACGATCCCGACCATGGCGGGCATGGTTGCCTCTCTGTCAGGCATCCTGTTCACCTCGGGCATGGACCGGCGGGTGAACCGTTCTGTCCAGGCGGTCGAAGACGATATGGAGATCAGCTGATGCGTGGACGCAGTTCAAGAGCCCCTGATGAGGCCAATGTTGACCTGACGCCCATGCTGGACGTCGTGTTCATCCTGCTCATCTTCTTCATCGTGACATCGACCTTTGCGCGTGAGGAAGCGATCGGCCTCGAGCCGCCGCCGCCGCCGCCCCCGCCGGATCAGCCGATCCCGCCGGATCAGCAGGCGATCCTGATCTACATTGACGAGTCGAGCCTCATCACTGTGAACGGGCGCCCGACGGACATCGGGTCGGTGCGTGCAAACATCGAGCGCGTGGTCGCAGAAAACCCGCAAAGTGCGCTTGTAATCCAGGCTCACCCCAAGACCCGCTCGGGCATTGTGGTGAGGATCCGGGACGAAGCGTACAATGCGGGCTTCACTGACCGCGTGAACATCGTCATTTCGCAGACCTAGGAGACCAGCCATGGCCAGAAGAAAACGCCAAGCAGCGGCTGGGGGCAGCGCCGAGGATGATGTCAACCTGACGCCCATGCTGGACGTCGTGTTCATCCTCCTCATCTTCTTCATCGTGACCGCTCAGTTCATCAAGGAGCCGGGTGTTCCCATCATTCGTCCGGAAGTGGACAACAAGGCAGGGGTCAAACCCCTCGCCATCCTGATCGCGATCAATGAGAACAGCGAAATCTATGTCGATAAACAACTTGTGAGCCCGGATGAAATCGGGTTCGTTATCAAGGAGATGCGCCTTGATAACCCGCGTGGCGAGGTCGTTATCCAGACGGACGTGGACGCTGAAGCGCAAGTTATGGTTGACGTAATGGAAGCTATCAACAAGATTGATGGGGATACGGTCATCAACATCTCGGCGAAAACGACGGGCTAAGGAGGATCGGGTATGCTCAATAATCCATTCATGCGCCTGCTGGTTGGTGTGGTTATCGCCGTACCGATCGTAATGATCCTTTTCCTTCTCATGAGTGCGCTCATCTCGGTTGATGAAATCGAGTTGCCGGAAGGGGAAACCCGCGTCCTGGCCGCCATCACCCCGCAGAAGCAGGACAGCGAAGTGCGCACGCGCTCGCGCTCCCAGCCCAAGCGGATTGATGCGGCCCAGAAGCCGCCGCCGCCACCCAAGCAATCGGCCACGAAGTCGAGCATCAACCTGCCGACTCCGAGAATCGACGGGGCTGTTCCGCAGAACCTCGATCTTGGCCGGATGAACTCGCTGGCGATCGACCCGGTTGCCGTGTCCGACCGTGACGCGCAGCCGATCCGTCCGCCGACGCCGTCTTTCCCGCAACGTGCGGCTGAGCGCGGCATCTCGGGGTCCTGTGATGTGCGCTTTGACGTGGATACACGCGGCAAGCCCTACAACATCCAGGCAACCTGCACGGACAACGTCTTCAAGTCGGAAGCAGAACGCTCGGTATCGCGCGTCGAGTTTGCGCCCAAGATCGTTCGCGGCAAGGCGGTCGAGCGCCGTAACGTGGTCTACCCGCTGGAATTCAACATCCAGTAGGCCCCCAATCGGGTGATGGCGGCTGCTCCAGGCAGCGGCCATCAGCCCCTTCGGCGGAGTTGCCGGCCCGGGCTCAGGGGCCAGCCGGCGACCCATCAGGTCCAGAATGCCGCCTCGGCGGCGAGGAGAAACAACGATGCAACTCAAGGCAATCCTCAAAGGGGCGATCGTAGCGGGGGCGATGGCTGTGATGGGCGCAGGGCATGCGCTGGCACAGGCTTGTACAGAGACCCAGTTCAGCGCGAAGACGGGCCAGTCCTATCTCGACGCTGAAACGGCCGCGATGGCGAACAAGGACTGGGCGACGGCGATTGCCAAGCTCAACCAGCTGCGCGCCGGCGAACTCAACTGCTACGAAGAAGGCGCGGTCATCCGCCTTTCTGCCTATATCAAGATCGAGACGGGCGACCGCGCAGGCGCCATCAAAGATCTTCTGGACGCGATCAACAAGGGTTACATCCCGGAAGATCAGCGCGCCCAGACCTATTACAATATCGCCCAGATCTACCTGCAGGACGAAAACCTCACCCAGGCGCTCGATTACATGAAGCGCTGGATCCAGGCCGGCGGCAAGCCGGACCGGACGCAGAAATGGCAGCTGGCGGTGCTCAACCAGCGCGCCGACAACAATGACGAGGCCATCAGATGGGCCGAGGACGTCCGCCGCGATGATGGCAGCAAGTTTGACCAGCAGCTCTATGACCTGCTCGTCTTCCTTTACAACGCAACCGGCAACAAGGCGAAGCTGGCTGAGGTTCTCGAAACCCTCGTCGAGCGCAATCCGCAGGAACGCAAATACTGGGATGCCATTGCCGGCAACTACTTTGCCGACAATGAAGAGCGCAAGGCGTTTGAAGTCCAGAAAGCCATGTATCTCGGAGGTCTGCTGAAGACCGAAGAGGAGATCATGCGCATCGTGAACTTTTATAACCGCTTCAACGCGCCCTTCCATGCAGCCCGCGTGCTCGAGAAGGAAATGAATGCCGGCCGTATCAACAAAACGGTTGAGCGCATGTCCCTCCTGGCCGACTTCTACCAGGTCGCCCGTGAGCATGAAAAAGCGATCCCCGTGATCCGCCAGGCTGCCGAAATGGGCGGTGGCGGCGCGATGTATGAGCGTCTCGGCGCGTCCTACAGCGAGCTGCAGAAATGGCCGGAAACCGAGGAAGCCCTCCAGCGCGCCCTTCAGCTTGGCGGCGTGAAGGACCGGGGCAATGCCTGGGTGCGTATCGGCCAGGCCCGCTTTGAGCGCAAGGACCGAGCCGGTGCCCGCGAAGCCTTCCGCCAGGCGAACAATGCCGGTGGCCGTGGCTGGCTCGCCTTCATGGAGTCCGAAGAGTACACCCGCGACGCGCTCGTCTGCTTCGAGGTTCAGGCAGCCCTCCTCAACGTCCAGAACGAAGAGAAGATCTGCAAGAAACTCGCTGCCCTCGGCGACAGCATGCCGGAAGGCTGCAAGACCGTTGCGACCCGTATCGAGGCCGCCGAGACGAAGTTCAACGACACGCCCGAGTGCAAGCGCGCAGCCCAGCCGGTCTGATCCGCTTCGCCAGGCCTGGCAGCCAAAAGCAGAGCCCCGGCCCGAAAAGGGCCGGGGCTTTGTCCGTTCTGGCCGCAATTGGCCGCATCTGTCACGCGTCTGACCGGCCTCAAATGACCGCCTTCGGGCCACAAAAAAGCGCCGGCAGGAAACCCGGCCGGCGCGATTTTCATCCGTCAGTCTTCTACGGGCGGACGTCAGCTCGGCGGCGAGGAGCTCGAGATGCTGTAAGGGCCCGGTGCGTTGGGGGCGACTGCCGGCTTGCTGTCGCTTCCCGTCGAGGCGGCGCCTACAGGCCCGGTCTCTTTGAGCGGGTCATCGGCATGTTTCACCTGGCCCTCGAACACGGCATTCGACTGGATCTGCAGCGATGAATGGACAATGTCGCCCTTCACATGCGCGCCGGTCTCCAGCTCCACCTTGCGGGCGCGGATCGAGCCCTTGATGCGGCCTTTGACCTTGACCACTTCGGCTTTCACTTCGCCGATGATCTGGCCGCTGGCGCCGATGGTGATATCGGTGGCGCTGACATCGCCGTCCACAATCCCGTCGATCTGCAGGGCGCCCTCAGACGTCACCGAGCCGTTGATCTTCATGTCAGCGCAGATAATCGAGGCGGCCCGTGCGGCCGGTTTGGTTGCCGCGCCGCGAATGGCATCCTGGGCGGGCACCGGCTTCTGCATCGGTTCTGGCGGGGGCGCCGCCGGGGTTTTGCTATTCTTTGTGAACATGTTTGCCTGCTTTCAGGAACTTCATAGGGTCATAAGGCTTGTCATTGTACCACACTTCGTAGTGAAGGTGATCCCCGGTGCTGCGCCCCGTAGAACCCATGCGCCCCACCAAATCCCCCCGCTTTATAACATCCCCCTTCTTCACCGTATATGAGCGAAGGTGGCCATAGCGGGATCTGAATCCGTGGCCGTGATCAATCTCGACCAGCAGGCCGTATCCGCCCCGCGGGCCCGCATGCACAACGGTTCCCGGGCCGGACGAGACGATCGGTGCGTCGCGATAGGCGGCAAAGTCGGTGCCCCAGTGGGCGGCCGGCCGCTTGGTGAAGGGGTCGACGCGAATGCCATAGGGGCTGGTATAGCGAAACGGTACGGTGATCGGGGTGCCGAGCGGCAGGTCATCCACGATCCGCTCATAGTGCTTCATCTCGGCGATGCGGGCGCGGGCCTGCGCCAGGCGGGTCATGAACGAGGTGTCCCCGCCGATGGCCTGTTCTGAGGCCGAAGAGGTCAGCGCCCCGATGGAAACCAGAGGCCCGCCGATGCCGGTCTGCGGCGCGGCGATCCGGTTGCCGGTGGCCACTTCGGTCAGCACCAGTACGCCCCGGGCCCGCTCTGCCCGTTCGGCGGCCAGGTCTTCCATATGGTTGAACAGCATGTTCATGTCGGACTCGATCGCCCTGGGCGTGCCCCGGGCCGGCGGAACGCCAACAGAGGCGAGGGTCAGGTAAGCGTCGCGCGACTGGCGGCGGTCGGCTTCCTCTATGGTGGCTTCCACCAGCAGCGCAGCGCCGTCGCCTTCGAGCGCCGACATCTTCATGCCGTCCTCTTCGCGCATTTCGTTGAGAAGTTCTTCAAGCGCGCGCTGCTTCTGTTCGAGCTCGGCGGTTTCCTTGGTGCGTTCTTCCAGCAGGGTGCGCTGGAGGGATTCGCGGGCGCGCAGATCCTGGACCCAGCGCTCATACTTGGCGAGTTCCTTGCCCTCGCCCGCCTGCGGGGTACCCGGGCCGCCGGCAAGAACGAAGTTTGCGGTCGCAAACATGGTCCATCCGGCGAGGGCGGCAATGCCACCGGCCATCATGGCCTGCTGCCAGGGGGAGATGGAAATATAGCGGACGGTCCCACCGCTGCGATGATAGATCTGGCGTTCCGGAAAAGCGCGATCGAACGTCGCTTTTAGGTTAGCACTCCACTTCGCCATGCAAGCTACCTGTCAGCTGGAAACTTTTTTCATGATTTACCGCGAAAGATATCTTCCGCAGCGCTCCCATACCCCGGGATATACATACGCAATTCGCGAGGGTGGGGAACCCCTTGAGAGCACATTTTTCGGCAATGTTAGCTTGATTGGGTTAATCTGCTGTTAACCCGGGCATCTGTTGCAGGCGCAACAGGTCCGGCGCCTCCTAACCTGTCAGGGAGTTAATGAAATCCAGCACATCTGCGGCATGCCCCTTGACCCGCACTTTGGGCCACACACGGATGATCCTGCCGTCCGGCCCGATCAGGAAGGTGCGCCGCGCCATGCCCATATAGGTCCGTCCGTACAGGGTTTTCTCCTCCCAGGTGCAATAGGCGTCCGACACTTTTCCGTCTTCATCACTGCCGAGCTCGATGGCCAGGGCGTGCTTGGCGGCAAACTTTTCATGCCGGGCCAGCAGATCGCGGGAGACCCCCAATACTGACGCCCCGGCCTTCGCGAAGGCCTCGGCATGTGCGGTAAAGTCGATCGCTTCCTGCGTACATCCCGGCGTATCGTCCTTTGGGTAGAAATACAGCACAAGGTATCTGCCCGCATAGTCGGCCAGGCGGCGCTTACCGGTGATCGTCTCGATGGTGAAGGCGGGGGCCTTGCGCCCTTCCTGCGGTCCTGCGGCCATGTAATGCTCCTATGGTGCCTGAAGTTCACGAAGTTTATAGTCTTCTCATGCCTGTGGACCTGCGGCAGATACGACTATCCTGAGGAGCCCGCCATTGGTCCGCCAGACCGCTTCCATCGTGGTTTTCGAGATCCTTGGCGGATTGGTCCTGCTGGCCTTCGTGCTGGGGGCCGCGCTGATGCTGCGCCTGGCCGGCGGTCCGATCGACCTTGGGCCTTTCCGCGATAATGTCGAAGACGCCATCTCCGATGCGCGCGATGGGCGGGGCGTTGCCCTTGGCAGCCTCCAGCTGGAATGGTCTGCGGAAAACCGCCGTCTCCAGATTACGGCGCAGGACGTTCTCCTGCGCGACGCTGCCGGCCAGCCTGCGGCAGAGGCCGATCATGCGGTCATCCAGCTTTCCGGCTCGTCGCTGGTCTTCGGTTCGGCCGAAGTGCTGGCGATGGATCTCAGCGATGGCTGGATTGCGATTGACCAGATGTCGGCCCGCCAATGGGCGCTCGCGGGCGATCCCCTGCCGGAGTTTCGTGAAACCGTTCTGCCTGATACGCCCCAGGGCTGGATCGATTATCTTGGCCGCGTCCTGCCCGAATGGCTGCGCGCCCTGCGCGAGGCGCGGGAGGGCATGCGCCTTGAAGGCGCAGGCTTCGAGAATATCGAGCTGCGCGTTCGCAATGAACGCCGCGCCGTGATCGGTACAGTCGAGCAGGCGAGCGGACGTCTAACCCTCGCGCCTGAAGGCATGGCCCTGAGCTTTTCGGGCAATGGCCTCGGCGACGGCCTGCCCGCGGGCATTACGCTCGCCATTTCGAGCCTCGAAGCAGACCGCAGCCTTCGCGCCGAGCTTGCACTGGCTGACTGGCCGCTGGGCGATTTCGGCGCCCGCCTCGGGCTTGACCGGGAGCTCACCGAAGGTCTGCCCTCGGACATTCGCGTGGCGGCTGACTTTTCCGAGGCCACCGGCATTGATGAAGTCACGCTGGTCGCCAAAAGCGGGGCGGGCCAGCTTTCCTTTGCCGGCCAGCTCTGGCCGGTGCGCGACCTCGATACCTCGCTGCTCTATGATCGCGCGGAAGACAGGCTGAACCTCAAGATCGCCTCGCGCGGCGCAGGGCCCTTCACCGGCACGGCCGACATTGCGCTGGAGCAGGCCCTCACGGGAGAGGGCTTCCGCCCCTTCGTGCTGCAGAGCCCGGCGCTGACACTCGACCTGACGCCCGCCTTTGCCGCGCCCATCGATCTCGCCAGTGTCCGCGTTTCAGGCGAGGCCGATGTTGATGCCCTTGCCCTTCGCGGGGCAACCGCCGCGTTTGTTTCGGGCGGGGCGCAGTTTGACGCCAGAGGCGATATTGCCCGCACGCCGGACCGCCAGCCGGGAGAGCCCGCGCTCATCAGCCAGCTGGAGCTTTCCGTGCCTGGCCCGATGCAGCTGGAAACCGTGCTCAGTTTCTGGCCGGTGGGGCTTGGCTCGGGTGCCCGCAATTTTGCTGCCCAGCGGATCGAGGCGGCCTCCGTGTTTGATGTCGCCGCCCGCATCACCTTGGCCCGCGACAGTCTGGCGGCAGGCTATCTGCAGGATGATCATCTGGAAGTGACCTTCCGGGTGGAGGACGCTGTGGTCCGGTTCCTTGACGACCTGCCCTCGATCGAGAACGGTTTCGGGGAAGGGCGCCTGACCGGCAACAGTTTCCGGGTCCAGATGAGCCAGGGCCGTTTTGCCGGCTGGACGCTCAGCGAGGGCCTGGTCGATTTCCCGGCCTTCAATCCCCGCGGCGGGGATTTCCGCGTCTTTGCCAGGGGCAGCGGGCCTGCGCAGAACCTGATGAAGGCGCTGGTGGACTCCCGTCTCGAGATCAATTTTGATCCGGCGCGCCTTTCGGGCAATGGCGACCTGACTTTCGAGATGTTCCGCCCGGCGCTCGACGATGTGCCGTATGAAGACGTTCGCTTCACCGCCATCGGTACGGTACGCAATGCGGGGCTGAAAGGCGCCGCGCTCGGCTTTGATCTTGCCAGTGGCACGATGGACGTGAAGGTTGACCAGGCCGGCGCCGAGCTTACCGGCGCGGCCAGGCTCGGCCCCTCTCCGGTCACGTTCCGCTGGTATGAAGGCTTCACCGATGACGGCGCCCCGGCGGACCTGACCGCCAGCGGAACAGTCTCGGCAGACTTCCTCAACCGCTTCGGTATCCTCGGGCGCGCCTACATGACCGGGGAAGCGCCCCTCGATGTGACTGCCCAGCTCGACGGCGAAACGCTGGTCTCCTCGCGCGTCGGTGTGGATCTCACCCCGGCGCGCCTCGACATTTCGGAGATCGGCTGGGTCAAACCGGCCGGGACCGCTGCCCGCGCCGATGTGGTTTTCTCCCAGCGCGGCGAGATGTCGACCTCCAGCGTGAAATTCACGAGCCCCACCGCACGCCTTGACGGAGACTTCACCCTTGGCCCGGATTCGAAGCTTATCTCCGCCGACCTGCGGGAAGCCTTCTTTCGCAATGTCGCCGAAGTGAGCGGCGCTGTGCAGCGCGAGCCGGGCGACCGGCTGACGCTTACCCTGGGGGGCAAGCATCTCGACATTTCCGGGCTGATCGCCGGCCTCGGCGGAATGGCCGGGGCGGCGGGGGGCGCGCCGGAGGAAGGCACGCCGCTGACCATTGCGGCCGAAGTTGACCGGCTCACGCTTCGCGAGGGGCTCGACCTGCGCCAGGCCAGACTGCTCGCGGTGACCGGCACGCGCGGGCTCCAGTCGCTGGAAGCCAGCGGCCTTGCCCTTGGCGGCGCGCCGCTCCGCGCCCGGCTTGCCGCGGGCGGCGCCGCGCCCATCAGCATCGATGTCACCTCGGGCGATGCCGGCTTCATCGCCAGCGCGTTCCTCGGCGCAGACTTCATCACCGGCGGAGAGCTTGTCCTGACCGGCACACTGGAAACGGCCAGCGCCCCGGCCGACCTTGTCCTGCAGCTTACCAATGCGCGGATGAGCAATGCGCCCTTCCTGACGCAGATCCTTTCGCTCGCCTCGTTGCGCGGCCTTGCCGATACGCTCAGCGGGGAAGGCGTCATGTTCTCGCGGATCGACATCCCGATGAAGGTCCAGGGCGGGCGGTATGTCGTTTCCGGGGGCAAGGCGCAGGGCCCCGCCCTTGGCCTCACCGCCAGCGGCTTCATAGACCTCAACAGCCAGGCCATCGAGATTGACGGCGTGCTTGTGCCAAGCTTCGGCGTGAACTCCGCCCTCGGAGGGATCCCGATTATCGGAGACCTCGTCGTCGGCCGGGACGGGGAGGGCGTCTTCTCGCTGACCTACAGCGTGCGAGGTACGCTGGAAAAGGCCAATGTCTCGGTCAACCCGCTCTCGGCGCTGGCGCCGGGCGTCATCCGCCGCATCTTCGAGAACCCCTCAGACACCAGGATCCCCGAAGCCACCCCGCGTGCGCCCGATCAGGCCCTGCCCGAAGGGCTCCCGCCACTGAAGGAAGAAGAGTTCTAGACGGGTCTTACCCCGCCTTCACCAGCGCATGCCGCTTCTTGCCCGCTGACAGCCTGATCGCCCCGTCCTGCAGGTCAGCCATCGCCACTTTTGCGTTCGGGTCTGACACGAGCTCATCATTGACGCGGATCGCGCCTTGCTCGATCAACCGCCGTGCTTCGCCATTGGACCTGGAAAGCCCGGCCGCCGTGCAGGCGGCCGCCACCAGCATTCCGGCCTCAAGCTCAGCCTGCGGAACAGTCGCAGTTGGCAGCGCATCTGCCGAAACCCCGCCTGAAAACACGGCCTTCGCCGCCGCTTCAGCGTCCCTGGCTGCCGCCTCTCCATGCAGCAGGGTCGTGGCCGCATTGGCAAGGGCAATCTTCGCGTCGTTGATCTGCGCGCCTTCCAGCGTCTCAAGCTGTTCGATCTCTTCCCGGCCAAGATCGGTGAAGAGGCGCAGGAACTTGCCAACGTCGGCATCTTCCGTGTTGCGCCAGAACTGCCAGTATTCATAAGGGCTCTTGCGGTCGGCGTTCAGCCACACGGCCCCGCCGACGGTCTTGCCCATCTTCACGCCGGACGAGGTTGTGACGAGGTGCGCCGTCACGCCAAAGGCTTCCCCGCCCTCGGCCTTGTGGACGAGGTCCACCCCGCCCACGATATTGCCCCACTGGTCTGACCCGCCGAGCTGCATCCGGCAGCCATGGCGCCGGAAGAGCTCCAGGAAGTCATAGGACTGCATCAGGAGGTAATTGAATTCGAGGAAGGTGTAGGGCTGCTCGGCTTCAAGGCGCCGGCGCACGGTGTCCTGCTTCACCATCGTGTTGATGGTGAAGTAGATGCCTACAGCGCGCAGCATTTCGAGGTAACCCAGCTCGCCCAGCCAGTCATTGTTGTTGACCATTATGGCGTCATTGGCGCTTGTCCCAAAGCGCAGGAACGGCTCGAACGCGGTCCTGATGCCCGCAATGTTGGCGTTGATCTGGTCGTCGGTCAGCAATGGCCGGGACTTTTCCTTGTCCGTCGGATCGCCCACCTTGGTCGTGCCCCCGCCCATAAGGGCAATCGGCTTGCCGCCATGGCGCTGGAAAATCCGCAGCATCATGATCGTCATCAGATGGCCGACATGCAGGCTGTCTGCCGTTGCGTCATAGCCGACATACGCGACCGGAGTCCCCTGGCTGCAATAGGCATCGAGCTCAGCCTTGTGAGTCGTGTCCTTGATGAAGCCGCGCCAGCTGAGCTCGCGCAGGAATTCCGACTTGTAATCGCTCATATTCTCGTGTCTCCGATGAGATGCGCGCGCCTAGCATGGAAAGGGCCAGCCTTGAACACCGCTGTTGAAAAAACCGGGCCGATCTGGGTCGCAGGCTTCATGTCCGGCACCTCGCTGGACGCGGTCGATGCCGCCATGATCCTCACGGACGGGCAGGATGTGCTGGACTTCGGCCCCGTCGCCGAGCGCAAATACACCCCTGAGGAACGCGCCGTCCTGCAGGCTGCCACCGACGCCGCCCGCGCCTGGAACTGGCAGGGCCTGCGCCCTGAGGGCCTGTTCCGGCAGGCCTGCGAAATCATCACAAAAACCCATAGCGACGCCTGGGCGATGATGACCGGGCAGGCGGGCGCGCCAACACCCGTCCTCGCAGGCGTTCATGGCCAGACCGTCCTCCACCGCCGCACAAAGCCTGACCAGCCCGGCGCGACCCTACAGCTGATCGACGCCCCTGCGATGCAGGCCGCCCTCGGCGTCCGGCTCGCTTACGATTTCCGCTCGGCTGATGTCGCCGCAGGCGGGCAGGGCGCGCCCCTTGCCCCGGCCTATCATGGCGCCCTGATGAACCGCCTCGGCGGAGAGCCGGCCGTCGTTCTCAATCTCGGCGGCGTCGCCAACATCACCGCGCGCACCGCCAATGGCACCCTGATCGCCTTCGACACCGGCCCGGCCAACGGCCCCATCGATGAATGGGTCGAAGGACATGGGCGCGGCACGCATGACACAGGCGGCAAGCTCGCCGCCGCCGGCCGCGTGCATGAAGGCCTGCTGACCCAGCTCCTTGCCCATGACTGGTTTGACGAACCGCCCCCAAAATCGCTCGACCGGTATGATTTCAACGCCTCGATGGCACGCGGGCTTTCCCTCGAGGATGGCGCCGCCACCCTGACGGAGTTTTCCGCCGCCGCCGTCGCTGCCGGTATCCGTCAGCTCCCGGAGGTTCCCGCCCGTCTCATCGCCTGTGGCGGCGGGCGGCATAACCCGTCCTTCATGGCCGCGCTTGCCCGCCAATGCCCCTGCGCCGTGCTCACCGCCGAGCAGGCCGGCTGGCGCGGGGATTCCATCGAAGCGGAAGCCTTCGCCCTCCTCGCCGCCCGTACTGCCCGCGGCCTGCCGTTGAGCTGGCCTGGCACCACCGGCGCCCCGGGGCCGCAAATGGGCGGGGAGATGATCGGCTAGGCTTTGGACAGCGCCGTCAACGCCTCCCCGTCCACCCGGTAGATCGTCCACGCGTCCATAGGCTGCGCGCCCAGGGAGAGGTAGAAATCGATAGAGGGCTGGTTCCAGTCGAGTACGGACCATTCCAGCCGGCCACACCCGCGTGCCACGGCAATCTGCGCAAGCTTTGCGAGCAGGGCCTTGCCATATCCCTTGCCGCGCCGGGCGGGGTCCACGAACAGGTCTTCCAGATAGATGCCGGGCTTGGCCAGGAAGGTTGAATAATTGTGGAAGAAGAGGGCAAAGCCGTGTGCCTGCCCATCCTCTTCGATCAGCAGGACTTCGGCATAGGGCTTGGGGCCAAACAAGGTGCTCTGCAGGCTGTCTTCTGTCGCGACACAGGCCTGCTCCAGCTTTTCATACACCGCGAGCGCGCGGATGAAGCGGAGAATGACCGGCGTGTCCCCCGCATCTGCAAACCGAATACTGGCCATGGGCATGGGTCCCTCAGGGCAAGGAAAAACGGCCCGCCCGGCAGGGCGGGCCGCCTGATCAGGCTTCAATCCTCGAAGTCTTCTTCCTCGACGATCACGTCAACGCCGGCGTCTTCGTCGGCTTCCTTGCGCAGTTCCTGCTCGGCCTCTTCAAGGCGGCGCAGGAGATAGGCTTCGCACACGGCGATCAGCTCTTCGCGGCTGTCCTGGTAGAAGTGGTTGGCTCCGGCAACCTTTGCGCGGTCGACCTTCTGGCCTTTCTGCACACGCACCTTGGTGAGCGCGCGCTCCACGTCTTCGGGTGACGCGATGGCATCCTTGTCGCCCGCCACGATCAGGCCCGAGGCCGGGCAGGGCGCCAGGAAGGAGAGGTCATAATGGTTGGCCGGCGGCGAGATGGCGAGGAAGCCGTCAATCTCCGGCCGGCGCATCAGCAGCTGCAGCGTGATCCAGGCGCCGAAGGAATAGCCCGCGCACCAGACAAAGCGCGGCGATTCCGACAGGTTCTCCAGATAGTCGAGCACATAGGCGGCGTCTTCCAGCTCGCCGATGCCCTGGTCATAGGCGCCCTGGCTGCGGCCGACGCCGCGCGAGTTGTAGCGCAGCACGCCAAAGCCATGCTTCTCGAACAGCTGATAGAGCATGATCGTGATCGGATCCTGCATCGTCCCGCCCGCTTTCGGGTGGGGGTGCAGGATCAGCGCGATCGGCGCGCCCGGGTATGGCGGCTCCGTATAGCGTGCTTCAATTCGGCCCTGGGGGCCCGGGATGATGATCTCGGCCATCGGCAACCTCGGCGTTTTTCCACAGAAGGGCGGGTAGATAGGCCAAGTGAGCCGCAAAAAGCAAATTTTTCTGCAGGGTGCGGGATTGCCCGGAAAATACTATATAAAAGAGACCATGATCTATGCCGACTATAATGCCACCGCCCCGCTGCGGCCGCAGGCCCGGGCGGCCATGCTCGCCGCCTATGAGCTGGGGCCGGTAAACCCGTCTTCGGTCCACAAGGCCGGGCGGGCGGCCCGCGCATTGGTCGAGAAGGCCCGCGCCGAAGTCGGCGCCGCCATCGGCAGCCGGGCTGAAGACATCGTGTTTACCAGCGGGGGCACCGAATCCCTCGCCCTCGCCATCCAGGGCGCCGTCGCTGCGCTGAACGGCGCCGCCACCCTGATTGTTTCGGCCATTGAGCATGAAGCCGCCGGCAAGGCGGCCGCCCATTCC
This sequence comes from Hyphomonas sp., assembly GCF_018402285.1. GTDB lineage: Bacteria > Pseudomonadota > Alphaproteobacteria > Caulobacterales > Hyphomonadaceae > Hyphomonas. The sequence continues at coordinate 1,200,931 of NZ_JAGYJH010000003.1, forward strand.
GGCGTGCCGGTCGAAACCGCCTATGTTCTGCCCACCGGCCAGGTGGACCTGGACGACCTGCGCGCCCGTCTCACGGCCTGGGACCGGAGCCTGAAAGGCACACCCCTCCTCGTCCTGATGCTCGCCAATAACGAAACCGGCATCCTCCAGCCCGTTCAGCAAGCGGCCGCCCTCGTGCGCGAGGCAGGGGGCCTGACGGTCTGTGATGGCGTCCAGGCCCTCGGCAAGGTCGCGGTCAATGTCGCCCTCCTCGGCGTCGATTATCTCGCTCTTTCCGCTCACAAGACCGGCGGACCTCAGGGCACCGGCGCGCTGTGGCACCGGGCGGGCGCGCCGCTGAAAGCCGTGCTCTATGGCGGCGGCCAGGAACGTGGCCTGCGTTCGGGCACCGAAAATGTCGCCGGGATTGCCGGATTTGGCGCGGCGGTGTCCCAATCTGTCCTCGATCTGGCCGGATATGAGCGTCTTCTGGCGCACCGCGACGCGATGGAGGCCCGCCTGAAAGCCGAAGGCGGCGTCACCATCATCGGCGAAGGCAGCCCCCGGCTTGCAGGGGTTTCAAACTTCGCCCGCGCCGGTTTCCGGGCCGAAACCCAGGTCATGGCCCTGGATCTGGCAGGGATCTGCGTCTCCGCCGGCTCGGCCTGCTCGTCAGGAAAAGTGAAAAGATCCCTTGTCTTGATGGCCATGGGCGCAGATGACGCCCTTGCGGAATCGGCGATCCGCACCAGCTTTGGCTGGGACAGCCAACCGGAAGACTTCACCCGCGTCGCCGACGCCTGGCTGGAAGCTGCCCGGAGAAGTGTGTTGAAGGAGCCGGTATGATGGACTGCTGCGGCGGAATTGAAGAGCATGATGACGACTGCGCCGATGTGAAGGTGAAGGAGGGCATTGATGCCAAAACGGTGGAGGCGGCAAAGCGCCTTGAATCGGAAAACTATTCTGCCGGTTTCATCACCGATATCGAAATGGACATGGCCCCTATCGGCCTCTCCGAAGACACCGTCCGCTTCATCTCCGCCAAGAAGAATGAGCCCGAATGGCTGCTCGAATGGCGGCTGGAGGCCTATCGCCGCTGGCTGACCATGGAAGAGCCAAGCTGGGCGCGGGTGCATTATCCCAAGATCGATTTCCAGGCCTATTACTATTACGCCGCGCCCAAAGCGGGGGCGAAGTACAAGTCCATCGATGATGTGCCCAGGGAAATCCTTGAGGCGTATGAAAAGCTCGGCATCCCGCTTCGGGAAGCCGAAGTCCTGCTGGGTGTCGAGGGCGCGGCCGACACCGCTGCGGCGGCCCGCGAGAAGCCACGTGTTGCAGTTGATGCTGTGTTCGACTCAGTCTCGGTGGCCACGACGTTCCGCGAGGAGCTTAAGAAAGCCGGCGTGATCTTCATGTCGATTTCCGAGGCCGTGCATGAGCATCCCGAGCTCGTGAAGAAGTATCTCGGCTCGGTGGTCCCCACCTCTGACAATTTCTACGCAACGCTCAATTCGGCCGTCTTCTCAGATGGCTCCTTCGTCTACATCCCCAAGGGGGTGCGCTGCCCGATGGAGCTGTCGACCTATTTCCGCATGAACGCCGAAAATACCGGCCAGTTCGAGCGCACACTCATCATCGCTGATGAGGCAGCTTACGTCTCGTATCTTGAAGGCTGCACCGCGCCCATGCGGGACGAGAACCAGCTCCATGCTGCGGTCGTCGAACTCGTCGCGCTCGACGACGCCGAGATCAAATACTCGACCGTCCAGAACTGGTGGCCGGGCGACGAAGAGGGCAAGGGCGGCATTTTCAATTTCGTGACCAAGCGTGGCGATTGCCGCGGCGCGCGTTCCAAAATTTCCTGGACGCAGGTTGAGACCGGCTCTGCCGTCACCTGGAAATACCCTTCCTGCATCCTGCGCGGCGACGATTCGGTCGGCGAGTTCTACTCAATCGCCGTCACCAATGGCCGCCAGCAGGCCGATACCGGCACCAAGATGATCCATCTCGGCAAGCGCACCAGGAGCCGGATCATCTCCAAGGGCATCTCGGCGGGCAAGTCCGACAACACCTATCGAGGCCTTGTTTCCATTCATAAAAAAGCCGAAGGCGCCCGCAACTTCACCCAGTGCGACAGCCTCCTGATCGGCGACCGGTGCGGGGCCCATACGGTGCCCTATATCGAAAACCGCCGCGCCGACGCCCAGCTCGAGCATGAGGCGACGACGACCAAGCTCTCGGAAGACCAGCTCTTCTATGTCCGCCAGCGCGGCATCGCCGAGGAACAGGCCGTCGCCCTGCTGGTTAACGGCTTCGTCCGCGAAGTGTTGCAGGAGCTTCCGATGGAGTTTGCCGTCGAAGCGCAGAAACTGCTCGAAGTCAGCCTCGAAGGCAGCGTTGGTTAAGCCTGAAGGCAAGAGGCATGGAACTTGCTCCATGTTGCTTTTGGGACATTTAACGGCCCGCGGGGACAGACTTTGGCAAATCCGGTTAAATTCGCGTCCGGCCTCGGCCTCGGGGCCCTGCTGCTGACGGCAGCCTGCGCAACCAGCCCGTCTGGCGTGCCTGAAGACACCGCCGAGCGCCGGGCGAGGCTTGCGGCCGTTTCCCTGTTGCCTGACTGCGCCGACGCCGCAAGGGTGACCGGCGCCTTGACCCTCCGCATCCCTGACTGCCGGATGACCGCCAGGCCCTCGCGCCTGCAGCTCTCCCTGAAGAGCGACCTCGCCGGTCAGCAGATGTTCGGTCCCTCCGGCTTTCTCACTGTCTCCGTAATCGACCGCCGGGGCGCCCCGATCGGCGAGTTTTCCGAGATTACCATTGGCGAGTATGCCTATCCTGCGCTTGAGGACGTCAATGGAGACGGCCTCGACGACCTGATCATCCCGCGCGCCACCGATGCTGTGAACCGGGTCCATTCCCTTTGGCTGCAGCAGGAAGACGGGGATTTCGTCCATGCCGGCGAAGTCACCGGCAATAAGGTCAACTGGACCTCCCGGGGCTATGTGGCCGCCATCCGCCGGACTGGCGCGGCAGACTGGGAAACGGGCTATTACCGCGTTCACGCGGGAAAACTGGAGCAGGCGGCCCTGACCCGGAGCGCCGGCGTGCGCGCGCCTGGCCGGAACGATCCCTGCGCTATCGTTGAGATCGCCCCCGGGCTCGATCCCCAGCGCTTCTGCCCCCGCCGCTAGGGCCGGGCGCCAGGCACGATCCTTGCAGTTTCAGGTATGGCCGGGACCGGTATGGTCCCAAGAGGGAGCAAGCCGTGACCGCATTATTCAAGGAAATTGCCAGCTACGTCCTGCTTGCGGTGGCCATCTTTGTCGCCCCGCTGCTGGCCGCCTCGTTCGGCTGAGCCTGCGCTGCAGAACAGGCATTTGAAGCCGGGCGCGGCTTTTCCGCGCTTTGCGCTTTCAAATCATCGCAGGGCGCCCTAAATCCCGCCCATGTTGAAGATCGAAAATCTGAGCGCCACAGTTGGCGAAGGCGAAGCGGCCAAGACCATCATCAATGGGCTGTCGCTGAAAGTGCCTGCGGGCGAAGTCCATGCCATCATGGGACCGAACGGGGCGGGCAAGTCCACCCTGTCCTACGTTCTCACGGGCCGTGAAGGCTATGAAGTCACCGGCGGCGGCGCCACGCTCGACGGGGCCGATATTCTCGCCATGGATCCGGAGGAGCGGGCCGCAGCAGGCCTTTTCCTCTCCTTCCAGTATCCGGTCGAAATTCCCGGGGTGCCGGTGATGACCTTCGTGCGCACCGCCATGAACGCCCAGCGCAAGAAGCGGGGCGAGCCGGAAATCTCCGCGCCCGACTATCTGAAGAAGTCCCGTGATGTGGCAAAGATGCTGAACCTTGACGCCGACATGCTCAAGCGTCCGGTCAATGTCGGCTTTTCCGGTGGCGAGAAGAAGCGTCTCGAAATCTACCAGATGATGATGCTGGAGCCCCGCTTCATGGTCCTCGACGAGACCGATTCCGGGCTCGACATCGACGCCCTGCGCACCGTTGCGGACGGGGTGAATGCCCTGCGCGCGCCGGAGCGCGGCATGCTGGTTATCACCCACTATCAGCGCCTGCTTGACCATATCAAACCCGACAAGGTCCACGTCCTGGCCAAGGGCCGCATCATCAAGACCGGCGGGCCCGAACTGGCCCATCGCCTCGAAAAAGAGGGCTATGACGGCGTTCTCGCGGAGGCCGTGTGAGCATCGCCCTGAAAGACCTGATCCGCAACCCGTCGGTTGCCGAGCTTGAACTGGTCGCGCGCTACGCGGCCCTCAAGGCAGACCCGCGCCGCGAGCGCCTGTTTGAAGCCTTCGCGCTGACAGGCCTGCCTCATCGGCGGAACGAAGAATGGCGCTGGTCGGATTTCAAGGCAGCGGTCGGGGCGCTGGAGGCTTCGGCCACGCCGCCTGCGCAGGATCCTCTGGCCTCTGATGGGGTTGCCACTTTGAAACTTACCCCGCAGGGCTATGTGGCGCCTGTTTCTCTTCCGCCGGGCCTGCGTCTTCTTCCCAAAGACGATGTCCAGGCGATGAGTGGAGCCGAAGATGCTCCGCTGGGCGCTTTGGCCGCTGCGCTCTCGGGCGCAAAAAATGCGCCGGCAACGCTGATGGCCGAGGTGACCGGCGAAACGCCTGTGCGCCTTCACATGGTCTTCTCTGGCCCCGGCGCAATCAACGCGGCCCGTATCGTGTTCCTTGTACGTCCGGGTGCGGAACTTCAGGTCTCCGAGAGCCATCTGGGCGGCGCGGCTTTCTCCACAGCTCTCATCGAATATACGCTTCAGCCGGGCGCACGACTTGATCGCGTTGTCTATCAGCGCGGCGGCAAAGGCGAGGCGCAGGCAATCACGGCGCTGATCCATCAGGAGGCTGACGCCGAAACGAAGCAAACCGTGCTTGCATTTGGCGCCAGGGTTTCCCGCATCGAAACGCGGCTTGTGCACCACGAGACAGGCTCTCGCGCGACACTCAACGCCGCCTATCTCGCCGGAGACGGCTACCATGTCGATTTCACCAGCCACGTGCGCCATGGCGCGCGGGCGTGCGTCACGCGGCAAGTCACCAAGGGCGCGGTTGTCGATGGCGGGCGCGGCGTGTTCCAGGGCAAGTTCCATGTGCCCCGCAATACCGGCCAGCAGACCGACGCCTCGATGCAGCATAATGCGCTGCTGCTGGAAGACGGCGCCGAAGTGTTCGCCAAGCCTGAACTTGAAATCCTTGCTGACGATGTTCAGTGCGCGCACGGAAATACGTCCGGGCAGCTGGACGCGGCCCAGCTCTTCTATCTTCGCCAGCGGGGCATCCCGCTTGTTCAGGCGCGCGCGCTGCTGACCGAAGCCTTCATTGCGCAGGCGCTGGAAGAGGCGGGCGTTCACGACGAAGCTCTAAGGGCGCAGGCGCAAGCCTGGCTGTCAGAGGTCTGACGCGATGCTGCGCAAACTCGACATTCCTGCCATCCGCGCCGAATTCCCGATCCTGTCACGCGACGTGAACGGGCATCGGCTGGTTTACCTCGACAACGCCGCCAGCGCGCAAAAGCCCAATGCCGTTATCGACGCGCTGGCAGGCCAGATGCGCACGGCTTACGCCAACGTCCATCGCGGCCTGCACACGCTGGCGAATGAGACAACCGAAGCTTTTGAAGCCGCGCGCGCAACGGTGCGTGCCTTCCTGAATGCCCCGTCTGCGGACAATGTGATCTTCACCAAGGGTTCGACTGAAGGCATAAACCTCGTTGCCTCCGCGCTCGCGGCGCGCATCCAGCCGGGCGACGAAATCGTGCTCTCCATCATGGAGCATCACTCCAATATCGTGCCCTGGCATTTCCTGCGCGAGCGCCACGGCGCCGTGCTGCGCTGGGTCGGGCTGACCGAAGACGGAGCGCTCGACATGGACGCGATGGCCGCCGCCATCGGGCCGAGGACGAAGATGGTCGCGGTCACGCATATGAGCAACGTGCTCGGCACGGTGGTGGATGTGGCGGCGATCACAAAGCTTGCCCACGCGGCCGGCGCGGAAATCCTCATCGATGGCAGCCAGTCGGCCGTTCACCTGCCAGTCGATGTTCAGGCGATCGGGTGCGACTGGTATGTCATCACCGGCCACAAGATCTACGGCCCGACCGGCATCGGCGCGCTATATGGCACGGCGCAGGCGCTCGACCGCGCGCGGCCCTATCAGGGCGGCGGCGAGATGATCGAGGTCGTCGAGACAGAACGCGTCACCTACAATACAGCGCCTCACAAGTTCGAAGCGGGCACCCCGCCGATTCTCGAGGCCATCGGCTTTGGCGCGGCCCTGCGCTGGCTGGGAGCGTTCGACAAGGCGCAGATCGCCGCCCATGAGCATGCCCTTTATGAGCGTGCCGCGGCGGCCCTGCGCCGCGTCAACGGCATCCGCATCCATGGCGAAGCGCCTGGAAAAGGCGCCGTGCTGGCCTTCAGCCTGGAGGGCGCCCACCCCCATGACATCGCCCAGATCGTCGATCGTTACGGGGTTGCCATCCGCGCGGGCCACCATTGTGCCCAGCCCTTAATGCAGCATTTAGGCGTGACGGCTACGGCTCGGGCGAGTTTCGCCCTATATAACACGGACGCTGAGGTGGACGCGTTTGCCGAAGCGCTCGCCAAGGCACGCAAAATGCTGGTATAAGTACGTATATGGCCGATGACATGACCTCCCAAGACCTGCTCGGCGTCCGCAATCAGGACGCGGTTTCCGCGATTCCGCAGGACGAGCTGGACCGGCTGACCGACGCGCTGATTGCCGCTTTCAAGACGGTGTATGACCCGGAAATCCCGGTCGACATCTATGAGCTGGGCCTGATCTACAAGGTCGACATCGATGATGACCGCAAGGTCGACATCGAAATGACCCTGACCGCGCCCGGCTGCCCGGTCGCGGGTGAAATGCCCGGCTGGGTGGAGACCGCGGCCAGGAGCGTTGAGGGCATCAAGGCTGTCGAAGTTTCGCTGACCTTCGATCCGCCCTGGGACCCCTCCCGTATGTCGGATGAGGCCCGCCTCGCGCTCAACATGCTGTAAGCGCTTCAGCCTTCGGTAAGGCTGAGATTGTTGCCGTCCGGATCGTTGAACCAGCAGACCTTCGCGCTGCCATCTGGTGCCGTCCACAGCCCGTCGGGACCCGTCATTCCCGGGTATTCGATGAAACGGACACCCCGCGCCCGAAGCTCGGCCATCATCGCGCCAATGTCGCTCACCTGCCAACCCAGCACCGTATGCGGCGAGGGGGTGTGCGCCTCGATATCGGTCAGTCTCAGAACTGTGCCCCCTCCCAGATCAAAGACCGCCGCGAAGGGGTCTTCGCGCAACAGGAGAAGGCCAAGCACGTCGCTGTAGAAAGCCTGCGCTCTGGGCCTGTCCGGGGTGAGGACAAAGGTGACCGCGTTCTTGCCCCTGAGGCTCATCTCATCAACTCCTCTGACGACCTGGTCATCCTATCCTAAATGCGGTGATGGCGGCAGGGGCTCTTGATCCGGCGGCCTTTACGGCCCACTTATCGGACATGGCCCGCAGACCCCGTCCCAAACCCGTCCGCCTCTCTGATGCCGCTGCTGTGCGCATCAGGGAGATCATGGCTGAGCGTGGCCTCGGCTATCTCCGCGTCGGCGTGAAGAATGGCGGCTGCGCGGGCATGGAATACGTCATGGACTATGCGCAGGCGCCCCAGCCGCTGGATGAAGTGGTCGAGGACAACGGCGTCACGATCCTGATCGACGCCAAGGCGGTGCTGTTCCTCCTGGGCAGTGAAGTCGATTACGAGACCACGTTGCTCCACGAGAAATTCGTGTTCCGCAATCCCAACCAGACAGATGCCTGCGGCTGCGGCGAGAGCGTTACGATTGTCCCCGCCGCTGCCGGATAGGCAGGCGCCCGGGGCGTCTTCGCCGGTCCCTGTGTCGGCAGCCGCGGCAAGGGCGATGGTCGCCGACAGGGCCGCGCCGGTTATGCGTTTTGCCAGTCCAGGCACCATCGCGTGCTCCCCCGTTTTGTTCAGGGGAGCACGCTATTTCAGAGAGTGTCAACCTGCCGGCGCGGGCAGCTTGGGGTGGCCGATCTGTTTACTCGGCAGCGGCTTTGCGCAGGCCGCTGCAGGTCTTGGCGAATGCCCTGAAAGCGGCGTCAGGTGCCGGAAGGGTTGTTTCGATTGTGCCCTCGCGCCGGGTCTCGATCTTGAGCCTCTCGCCCTTGACGGCGGAGTTGTAGACCTTCGCTGCCGCGGGCATACTGGGCGTTGCGCTTCATGACATCGGGGATGGACGCAGGCTCCAGGGTGAGCATGGCGACCATTTCGCCTTTCGCGTTGCAGGCCAGCATCGCGCCTGCCTGGTCGGATGCGTCGGTATAGATGACGCGCGGGGTGGCTTCATTCTGGCCTTCCCATGCCATCCAGCCTGCGGCGGAAGCTGGCAGTGCCAGGGCGCTGCCAGCAATGAAGAAGCCGGATACAGCAATTGCGGCCTTGAGAGTGTTTTTCATGGGTAGCCCCTTTGATTTGGTTTGATGAATTATTGAATATCAATAACTCATCATCGAGTAAAGATAAAAGTTTGTTGGATTACATGAAATTCACACGGCCGAGATCTTTATCAGGATGATACCGCCGCCACTCATTGCGGCCGCGCGCAGGCGCATTGGCGGGGCCGCTTCCCCGAGCCAGAGGACGCCGACCAGGAAAGCGCCCACCCGCGCCAATCCCGGTCCAGACCATGCAGGCGGTCGCCCGTGGCAGCCGTGCGCATGGCCCAGGCGAGCAGAAGAAAGCTTGCAGGCATGGCGGCAAAGAAGATGAGGCCCGGGGCGAGGCGCGTGAAGCCGGCAGACTGTTTCACCGCGGTTGCCCAGACGATTTCCAGAAGGCCGGCGATGAGGCGACAGACCCGGGGATATGAGGGCTCCCGGACAAAACGGGCCGTCCCGCCCGGTAAGGGGGAGGTCCTCCTCCTGCCCCTACCGGTCAGAGAAGGATCAGAGTGGCAAGCTCAGGCTTTTTATGGGCGGCGAGGTCACGCGTTGTGGGAGCTGCCTCGCGCCCGTTTGGCGGATCCGGGATCAGCTCCGCGCGCCGGACCGGCTCTCCGGTGGCTTCGGCGACCAGGTCTGCAGTGCGCGCCTCAACAGCTTCGGTCAACCGGGCGATGAACTCTGCCTTGGGCAGGCCCGGCGGGATCGGTTCAAGGAACTCGATGATGGCGGTGCCGGCGCGGCGGGGTGTTTCCTGCTGCTGCCAGAACACGCCGATATTCGTGGCGACCGGAACGACCGGCACGCCCATCGCTTCGGCCATGTGCCAGACGCCGGCCTTGTAGCGGAAGTGATAGCCGACCGGTGCAAGGTGGCCTTCAGGATAGATCAGCACTCGGCGGCCGTCTGCCTTTGCCTTGTTCATCCCGTTCGCCAGCGAGGAGGCTTTCTTCTCGCCGCCGCCGCAGGTGTCGATGACGATGGCGCCGAGTTTCTTGAGAATACCCGAGACCAGCGGGAAGCGCTCCAGATGGTCTCCGGTGACGAAAGCAAGGTCGGGGACTTCCGGATAGATCAGGAAGCCGTCGCCCCAGCTCTGGTGCTTGGCGCCGATGACGAAGGCGCCTTGCGGCAGGCGTTCGCGCCCGCGCACTTCCTTGGCGATGCCAGCGATGTAGCGCAGCGCCAGGTTCATCGCGCGGGTATAGCTGCGGATGATGGCGCGGACAGGCCCGTGCCCCGGCCAGGCCAGAAATGGTAGCGAGACGAGGATGTAGAAGACCGAGAGAACCCAATAGGCCGTCTGGAAGAGGGCGCCGCGCATGGGAGTATGCTCCGTAGAGGGATGGATCAGGTGGATTTGAGAACGGCCAGAACGCTGCGCGCAAGGGCAGGGGCGTGGCGCGAAAGAGGGCCGGGCAGGCGGTTATAAATCTTGTTCTGACCTGCCTGCATGACAACGCCGAGCGCCATGGCGGCCTTCAGCGCGGGATCACCCTTCGGGATGGCACCGGCGTCCATCAAGCTTGAAATGATCCGTTCCGTGATGGATACGGGGTCATCATCGCGGCGGCGGTCATAGGGCAGGTATTTGTTGAGCGAGACGAGGTGGAAGGAGAAGAGGAGGAAGTCTTCGTCCGCCAGCGCGCAATAGGCCGTCACGGCGGCATGCACCTTCTCATCAAGCGTTCCTGCGCCGCCCAGCGCCTGCGCCAGCATGGCGGAAAGGCGGTTATGGGTTTCCATGAACAGGGCAAGGGCAAGCTCGTCCTTGCCTTTGTAATGTCGGTAGAGCGCGCCTTCGGAAACCTGCGCGCTTTCAGCGATTTCCCGCGTCGTGGCCGCGTCCACGCCGACATTCACGAACAGCTCCAGCGCGGCGCGCTCGATCTTCGGGCGGGCATCGCGCACCCGCGGGCGGCGGACGGGCTCCTCAGCTTTGGTGATCGTGGCTTTCTCGCCCCTGGAGGGCGGGCGCTTGGTGCGCGGAGCCTGTTTCCTGGCGGGCTTTGCCGGAGAGGATTTGATGGGCATGAGGCGCGAACTCCTGAACTTCACCGCAGCCATAGCATGGCGCGGCAATGTCAGCAAGTGATCAATCGCTCACTAATTTTCGGTTAATGCGGATGTCCCCCTGCCCGGTCGTCAACTGTAAATGAAAAGGGCCCCGCAAGGGGCCCCTGACGTCTGGCAGGATGTGCAGGTTCAGACGAGTTCGATGCGGTAGCTTTCGATGACGGTGTTCGCCAGAAGCTTTTCGCACATTTCCCTGACGCGGGCCTCGGCGGCGACCTTGTCGGCTGCCCCGGAGAGATCGAGTTCGATCACCTTGCCGACACGCGCGCCGCCGACTTCGCCATAGCCCATGCGGACCAGCGTATCGGCTACGGCCTTGCCCTGAGGGTCCAGCACCCCGGACTTGAGGGATACGTGAACAACCGCTTTCATTATTTGCTGCCCCCGGTGAAGTGGATGACGTTGTCGGTCTCTTCGCTTGATTCCCGGATAATGCCGAGACGGCGCGCGACTTCGGCGTAGGCTTCGGTCACCCCGCCCATGTCGCGCCGGAACCGGTCCTTGTCCATTTTCTCGCCGGTCTTGGCGTCCCAGAGGCGGCAGCTGTCCGGGCTGATCTCGTCGGCCAGCAGGATGCGCGGCATGTCGTGATCATTCTCGAACCAGCGGCCGAACTCGATCTTGAAGTCGACCAGGCGGATCCCGGCGCCGGCGAACAGGCCGGACATGAAATCATTCACGCGCAGGGCGAGGGCGATGATGTCGTCATACTCCTGGGCGGTGGCCCAGCCGAAGGCGGCAATGTGTTCTTCAGAGACCATCGGGTCATGCAGGGCGTCATTCTTGAAGTAGAACTCCACCAGCGGGCGCGGCAGGGCCTGGCCTTCGGGGATGCCGAGGCGTTTGGACAGCGATCCCGCGGCGATGTTGCGTACGACCACTTCGAGCGGGATGATGTCGACCTTACGGACCAGCTGCTCGCGCATGTTGAGGCGGCGGATGAAGTGGTTGGGAATGCCGACCGACGTCAGATGGGTCATGATGAACTCGCTGATGCGGTTGTTCAGAACCCCTTTACCATCGAGCACGGCCTTCTTGGTCGCATCGAACGCGGTGGTGTCGTCCTTGAAATACTGGATAAGCGTACCAGGTTCTGGCCCCTCATAGAGGATTTTCGCTTTTCCTTCGTAGATGACGCGACGCTTGTTCATCTCGTCCGGCCTTTCCTGCGCAGTCAAAGGGAAGTGCGTTGCCAACGGGAATCATCCGCCCCGCTCCCCTCAAGCGCGGACTGTTACGCCAAACCCGCGACAGAAACAATTATTGCGAACACCTGATGATCCACCCTATATCAGCGCAAACAGAGACCGGCAGACTTGAAAGGGCCCCCTCATGAGCACATTCGACGATCGCGAACGCGCAGAGGAAGCCCGCTACGCGCTTGATCAGGAAACACAGTTCAAGATCAATGCGCGCCGCAACAAGCTTCTGGGGCTCTGGGCGGCGGATCTTCTCGGCCTCAAGGGCGCCGATGCTGACGCTTATGCCAAGTCTGTCGTGATTGCAGACCTGGAAGAGGCCGGCGACGATGACGTGGTGCGCAAGGTGCGCGGCGACCTGGAGAAATCCGGGCTCACACGCACCGACGTCCAGATCCGTGAAGAAATGTCGCGCCTCCTGCCCGTCGCCCGCGAGCAGATCATCAACGACATCAAGGGCTGAGAACGACCGGCGGCGCGTAGGTATCTGCGCAGCTCGGTCCCGTTGCGCCCATCGGTACAAACGAAACGCAGCTGAAATGCGCGCCGGTCCCTGACTTGTAGGTCGGCGGCCCGGTCCATTGCCGGATGCGTTCGGCGCCTGCCCAGGTGCTCACATGGATCTTTCCGGCAGCCACCGGCAGGTCATTTCGGCCTGCAGGCGTTGCATAGATCGCCTCTCCGTCAACAAACCAGGTGATGCCTTCGGGGCTCCACTCGAACGCGTAGAGCCGGTCTGCATCGGCCGCGTCGAAGGGCAGATCGAAGATCTCGTCGGCGCCGGTTTTGCCTTTGCGGAAATAGTTGAAGTGGACCCGGGTCGTGTCGGTGCCGACGAATTCGATGTCGATCTCGTCATGCGGGTCGCCGAAATAGCCGCCGGTATAGGTGAAGAAGGCAGAGACCAGCCCTGAGCCGCGCGCCGGGCGCATGACAACCTCATAGCGGCCATAGCTGTAATGACCGGCGGTCTGCATTTCAGCGGCCGTGCAGGGCGCGCCGCCATCGGGCCGCTTGTGGACGGCGAGCAGGACACCATTTGACGTCGGCTCGACATTCTCCGGCCGCCAGCGGCAGTCATAATGGCTGTTGGCGACAAAGAAGTCAGACGCCCTCAGGACGGGGTCGGTGCGGGGTGTTTCAAATCGGGTTAGCACCGGGGGCTGCGCGGAGGGCAGGGCGGAACGCTCTTCTCGCTCGGGCAGGACCGGGACATAGGCCTGTGGCGGTGTCCAGGGGTAGAATTGCGGCGCGGCGGCAAGGCGCGATGGCTTTGGCGGGACGGGCGCCATGACGGCGGGCGACGTTTCGGAGACGAGCTTCGGCGCGGCAGGGGGCGAGAGCGTGAAGAGGCCGAGGCCTGCGACCGCCAGAAGGCAGCCGACGATCAGGGCGTCGGTGCCGTGCGAACTTCCGGTCCAGTTCACTGACTCAGCTTTGCCGGGATGGGCCATGCCTGCCTCCGAAGGTTAATCCTTCGTGAAGAGCAAGTTATGCGCCAACTGCTTAGTTACGCAAAACCCTGCCGGTCAGCCTGCGCTGCTGCCGTCAGTTTCTGACCGTGTCAGGGACTGGCGGTTGCGCATCATGAACAGGGGCACCGACCCGATCGGGGTAATGGCCCAGTCCAGCGGCTGGTCGTGGGGCTCTGAGGGAACCTTGTCTATCTGCTGGGCAGCGTAGGCGACGGCGCAGGCAAAGGCCCTGCCTTTCGAGCGGAGCTTTTCCAGGGCGGCGTCATAATGGCCGCGGCCATAGCCAAGCCGGTTGCCCAGCGTGTCATAGGCAAGCAAGGGCGTCAGGACGAGCGTGGGCGTCACTTCGGGCGCGTCGGCAGTCGGCTGCGACAAACCGAACGGGCGGCGCTCCAGGGGCTCTCCGGGCGACCACAGACGCCAGCTGATGCCGGCCTCTTCCATGCGGGGCAGGCAGAGTTCTGCGCCGGCGCGGGCGAGGCGTTCCATCAGCGGGAAGGGATCAAGTTCCTCGTTGATCGCAACATAGCCCGATACGACCGGGCCATATCGCTCCAGAAGCTTCATCGGAAAGATGTCTGCGAGGCGCTCGGCCGCGTCAGGATCGCGCGCAGCGGCCTCGGCGCGGAGGGTTCGCATGCGGTGGCGAAGGGCGGTCTTGTCAGCGTCAATGCTCATGCCTGCCCTCCTGGGCCTCGATCGCCGCGGCCAGTAGGGCAAAAGTGCACAAGAACCACGTCGCCGCCAGGCACATTTCACTCCCGTCGACCTAGAGACTAGGTGGGTGCCAGATGAGCCAGGGCCACGGCCCCGGCCAGAATGCCAGCCCCCTGACGGTAAGTAAGGTCACTGGAGATCAGTCCCAGCGGGCGCAGCAGCCCTTGTGCCCTTCAAACCTAGTGTGTCCCCGCCCCTTTGGGAAGCGGCATACACCGCTAGTCCTGTGGGATCGTGATATCGAAGGAATAGAGCAGGGTTTTCTGCCCGCCGGAAAAGTTGTTGTCCGACACCATCCAGACGCGGATGGCCCCGTTCTGCAGGGCCTCTGCGGCGAGGCCTTCAAAGTTATCCACCAGGAGCGGACGGGACAGCGTGAGCGAATGCGTTTCGTCTGCGCCCCATGTCAGGCGGATGCGGTTGCCCTGAACGGGGTCCCAGGCGCGGAACATGTCCAATGTGCGGGCAGAGCCATCGGGCAGGGCGAGGATTTCGCGGGCGACGAAGCCATGGAGGGCCGGCGCGGGGGCGCTCTGGCCGGTCCATTCAGCGGTGCCATCGGCCAGTACCTGGCCCAGCGGCGAGACGCTCAGCATGCCTTCATAGCCAAAGCCAAGCGCGCCGCCTGCCTCAAGGAAGATCGCTTCAGGGCCCTGATTTTCATCGATATTCCGGCGCTCATATGTCTCCGGCAGGGCGGCGACGGAGGCTGCGCGCGCCGCTGATCCGCAGGCTGTCAGCGCGAAGGCTTCGATGCGGAAGTCGCGCTCGAAGCTGACCAGGGCGAGGCCGTCTGACCAGACGAGGCCCTCGGCATCGCCGCTTTTCTTGCCCGAGATCTGGGCGCCGCTACGCCCTTGCATATAGGCGATTTTTGCTCCTGAAGGGGCGCCGTTTTCCAGGTCGATCCAGATGAAGGCACCGGCATCGGAGACGGTCAGCAGGCCGCCGCCTTCAGACGGGGGCAGGCGGGCGAGGCCGGAGAGGCCGCCAAAGTTCGAGTTGGGCGAGGAAAGCTCCCAGGCCCCTGAAAGTATTGCCGTTTCCGGGATGCGGCGGGCGATCTGATCGGCGGCGCCGAGCGAAACGGGCGTCACGGAGAGGTCAATCGGGAGAGGTTCCTGACGCTTTGTGCCGGCCGGGCAGGAGGCGGACATCAGCGTCTTTGCGTGGTCACGGACGCGCCAAAGGCGGTCAACCGCGGCCAGATGAGGGTCACTTTCGGCCATTTCCGGGCGGTCCGGGACACTTCCGGACACAGGCGCGGCCCCTGCGCCGACGTTCTGAGGCGCCGCGCAGGTGACCATCAGCGAAGCCGCCAGGAGGGCCGGCAAAAGCTTGAAGAGGCGCATAGGCAGACTCCAGAGAATCACGTCACGGGCTATCGGGGAGAACGGGGACCACGGAATGACAAAGGTCTGACCATTTCGTGAAAAGGTGTGCCGCCCCCTCTGGATTTAGAAAGCGAACCCTTTCAGGTTTAAGGACATGAGTCAGATACCCCTTGCCCGACGCTCTCCCATACCGCCGGAGAACTGCAATCTTGCCCGTGCCATCGAGCTGATCGGTGACCGTTGGACGATGCTGATTCTGCGCGCCGCGCTGTATGGCGTGCGCCGATTTGATGATTTCCAGTCGGAGCTGAAATGCCCGCGCACCGTACTGTCGGGCCGTCTCAAGGTCCTTGTCGATGCCGGCCTGCTGACCAGGCGGACCTACAAGGTGCCGGGCAAGCGCGCGCGGCCTGAATATGTGCTCTCGGCCATGGGCATCTCGCTGCGGCCGATCCTGATCGGGCTGACCCAGTGGGGCGATGTGTGGCTCGGCCAGGGAGAGCCTGCGCCGATCAGCTTCACCAAGGCGGGCTCCAAGGGCGCAATCCGCGCCGCCTTCGTGGACGCGGAGGGCCGGGAAGTGCGCCCCGATCAGATCCGCGCAGTCCTGCGCGGATAACTCACAATTTGTGCAGGCGGGGCCTCATTTGGCTCTTGCAAACAGCCCGCTTCCCGCATATTCCGTCCGCTTCGCCGAGGAGGCGGACACATTGTCGGATGCGGGCGTAGCTCAGTGGTAGAGCACAACCTTGCCAAGGTTGGGGTCGAGAGTTCGAATCTCTTCGCCCGCTCCAGACAGAAACCAGCCAAGACAACTTAACGAAGCGACGCAGCGAGGTCCTGGCGGCTCGCAAGCCGTCTGGCGCTGAGGCTGATTTCAGACCGTGAAACGGATGGCCACGTCGTTGCCGTCCTGGCGGATGAATTCGGCAGGCGAATTGATGCCGAGCTTGGCCGAGACGAAAAAGAACCGGGCCGGCAGCATGACCTTGTGATGGAAGCGTATGCGCGCTCCGGTGGCAGAAATGTCTATGCAGACGCCTTCTTCCCGTCCCTTCGGCTCCCAGACCAGAACGCAGGTTGCCCAGGTCGACTCGCGGTTGGCCCGAGGGGCCCGGCGGGTCGACTTGATCTGCTCATTCGGCACAGTTGAGCGCAAAGCGGCTGAAAGACGCTCTTGGGATACTGCCGGGGGCTTTTTTCCAAACACCACCGGTGCGGGAGCTCCTCCAAGGCTAAACAAGCTGTTGGGAACCTGTCCCAATTCTGGAACGATTGGAACCCCAATGGTGCCGTGTTTGGTTTAGGAATTGGTAAAGTGATGCATAAACTGACGTCGCGCTTTCCTGCTGCAGCCGGTTTCCTATGGACAGTTTAACGGCTGCGCCCCTAGCTTCTGCCAGGGTAGGCTTGCGGGGCTGTGAGATGACGATCGGCGAGATTGCAGAGCGGGTCTATCTGAGCCTGATCGGCGTTTCGGCGCTCATCGGCATTTATGGCTTCCTGCTCTACCGCAACAGCTGGCGCTGGCGGCAGCTGGCGGCAAGCTATCCCGCGCCGCCCGGCGAGAAGCCCGATCGCCAGCACTGGACCAATCTCGTGCTGACAGGGGTGAACCCCGCCTGGAACAGCTATTCCGGGATCACCCTTATCGGCGTAAACCGGCGGGGGGTGTTCTTGCGCCTTCTGCCACCCTTTTCTTTCCTGCATGCGCCGCTTTTCTTTCCGCACCATCAGGTGTCGCTGACGCCTACGCGCTGGCTGCTGCAGGAGGCTTATGAGATCGAACTGCGCGGGGGATTTCCGATCCGCATGATTATCAATGCGAAGGCCAAAAGCTGGATTGAGCGCGAGCGCTGACTAGCGGTAGGTGAAGGCTGCCGGGCGCTTGGCCAGGAAGGCGCGGTAACCCTCCTGGAAATCCTCATTGGCGAAGCCTTCCAGGAAGAGGGCTTCGGCTTCCGGGCTGGTATCCTGCCAGCCTGATTGCAGCCCGCGGATCATCTGCTTGATGGCGCGCGCAGACCATTGGGATGTGGCGGCGATTTCACTGGCCCAGCTGCGGGCGGCCTGCAGGGCCGCGCCGGTTTCTGCAAGGCGGTCGATGAGGCCGATTGCAAGCGCGTCTGATGCGCCGATGATGCGCCCGGTGAAGAGGAGGTCCTTCGTGGCCCCCGGGCCGATGGCAGCAAGCAGGCGGCGGGTGTCGCCGGCAGGATAGACAAGGCCGAGCTTGCCTGGGGTAACGCCGAATTTCGCGCCGGCCCCGGCAACGCGCAGATCGGCGGCCATGGCGAGGCTGACGCCGCCGCCGACGCAGGCGCCTTCGATGGCGGCGATCACCGGCTTTTCGCTGGTCTCGATCGCGTCCAGCGCGGCGGCGATGCTCTGGCCCGAGGCGCGCGCGGTTTCGGGCGTGGCGTAGATGGTCTCGAATTCTGAGATGTCAGCGCCGGCCGCAAAGGCGCCAGCGGCTCCGCCATGGATGAGGATCAGCTTCACTTGCCGATCGGCGTTGGCCTCTGCGACGAGGCCGGGAATGGCGCGCCACATGGCAACCGAGAGGGCGTTCCGCCGCTCGGGCCGGTTGAGCACGATTTCGGCGAAGGTGCCGGAGAGGTCGAGACGGATCGGGGGCATGGCATACCGCGGAGGACTGAAGGGGCTGGCCGCTTATCGGCGGGCAGGGCGCCCGATGCAATGGACGGGCCCTGAACGCAGGAAGCCCCGGCAGGGGGGCCGGGGCTTCCATCTGTCTGGTGCATCAGGCCTGAAGGCGATCAGGCGTCTGCGCGTTCCCTGAAGCGGCGCGGGCGGCCTGCATTGGACGCGCGCTGGGGCTGCCCGCCTGAAGACTGCGAGCCGGACGGGCCCTTGCGATGGGGACGGTTGCCGCCGCGCTCGAAGCTCTGGCCTGCGTCCTGGCCAGAAGACTGATCAGAGCGTTGGCTCGAATTCCGGCTCGGGTCGTAGCCGGACTTTCCGCCGGTACGGCCTTCGGAGCTGCGGCCCTCGCTGTTGCGGCCCGATGACTGGCCGCCCTTGTAGCCACCCCCAGTGCCGGAGCGGTTGCCAGCACGGCCGCCGCCACCTGAGCGGTTGCCTTGCGGCTTGCCCGGCTTGCGCAGGGGCTCGTCCGGCAGGAATTCGCCGTTCGGGGCGAGCTTCAGGCCGGTGAGCTTTTCAATGGCGCGCAGGGTCGGGCGTTCGTCCTTGGAAACGAAGGAGATCGCAATGCCGGTTGCGCCGGCACGGGCCGTGCGGCCGATGCGGTGTACGAACTGTTCGGGAACGTCCGGCAGGTCGTAGTTGATGACATGGCCAAGGCCGTCAATGTGAATGCCGCGCGCGGCAATGTCGGTTGCCACAAGGATCGGCACGCGGCCGGCCTTGAAGGCGTCGAGCGCTTTCTGGCGCTGGGCCTGGCTCTTGTTACCATGGATGGCAACGGAATCGATGTCGGCCTTCGCCAGACGCTTCACAACGCCGTCAGCGCCATGCTTCGTGCGTGTAAAGACGATAGCCGAGCGAAGTTCAGGCTCTCGGATCTTCTCGACGAGCAGCGAGAGTTTCTCGGACTGTTCGACAAAGCAGACGCGCTGTTCGATGCGGCCGGCCGGGGAGGCAGGCGGCGCCACCGAGACTTCGGCCGGATTGCGCAGGAAGGTGGCGGCCAGCGCTTCGACGCTTTTCGGCATGGTGGCCGAGAAGAACAGCGTCTGGCGCTTGGAGGGCACGTTCTTGGCGATGGCGCGAAGGGCGTGAATGAAGCCAAGGTCCAGCATCTGGTCGGCTTCGTCGAGGATGAGGGTTTCGACCTTGTCGAGCGACACGGCGCGCTGCTCCATGAGGTCGATCAGACGGCCGGGCGTTGCCACCAGGATATGGGCGCCACGCTCAAGCTGGCGGATCTGGCCGCCGATCTTGGCGCCGCCGCAAACCATCACGACACGGAGGTTGAGGCCTGCGCCATAGGTGCCGAAGGAGGTTGCAATCTGGCCTGCGAGTTCGCGGGTCGGGGCGAGCACGAGAACGCGCGTGCCGCGGACGGGTGCCGGGGTTGCGTTGCGGCTGAGGCGATCCAGGATCGGGGCCGCAAAGGCGAGGGTCTTGCCGGTGCCGGTCTGGGCAAGGCCGACAATGTCGCGGCCTTCAATGACCAGCGGGATGGCTTTCTGCTGGATCGGGGTGGGGGCCGTGTAGCCAGCTTTGGTCAGAGTCGTGAGGATACGGCCGGAGAGGCCGAGGGATTGGAAATCGGACATGATTACTTTCGTCATGAAGGCGCCGGAACTGCCTGTGGCAGCCAGCGTGCGGGTCGAATAACGGCCCGGCGTGATACAGGACGTGGGGTGAATTGTCTCTAAGGAGGGGTCTGGAACGTTTCAGATAACTCTGACTTGCTCGCTCACGCAGACCCGACCAGGCGGAAATCCGCCCTAACCTGCGGGCCTATGCGCTTGTTATTTCAGGAAGTCAAACACTCTTCCCAGCTGTACCGGTCTGGCACAGCGTCTCATCCGCCGCCGGAAGGCGCGGTTGCCGTTGCCTGATAGGCCTGCCAGCAGCCGATCCCGGCTTCATTGTAGGCGCGCATCGCAGCGACCATTTCGAGGAAGCGCTTCTGGTTTCCGAGTGCCGGCGGCAGAAGGGGATCGAAGTTGATGGCGCGGATGGCGGCCTGGCCGATGAGCAGGGTTTCGCGGGCCGCGTCTGCGGCGGAAAGGCCAGGCAGGCGGGCGAGGCTTTCGGTCATGGCGCCGATGGCGTCGTCGTAGGAGCGCTCCAGGGCCTGCGCCGACCAGAGCGCCGGCCAGTTGCGAAGGCCCGGGCCGGCCATGCCGGAGACACGCAGGACCGGGAGGGTGTCGTCCGCGCCGATGCCGATCAGGTCTTCCCGGTGAGCGTCCAAAGGCCGGGCGAGATTTGCCGGGCGCGCCCAGAGCCCATCCCCGGCCTCCTGATAGCCGAAAAGGGCAAGGGCGCGTTCGCGCGTGCGCAGCTGGCGCCGGTCGCGACGGCCAAGGTGATGGGTCATCGCCACCAGCCAGTCGCCATTCCAGGGGACGACCTTGTCTGCCACGTCCCGCCATTGCTGCACGCGCCGGGTGAGCGCGCGGGCCTTCGGGCCGGGCACATAGACGCCGCGCTCAGGGCTTTCCAGCAGGCCTTCCTTGAGCAGGCGGGTGGCCGCGACGCGCAGGGTGGCGGGCTCGATCTCAAACAGGGCGCCGGCATGGATGAGGCTGGCGATCCCCTGACGGTCCGTGTCGATAGAGCTGATCAGCGACAGGATCAGCGCCTTCGCCGTCAGGTCCTGCGGCGTCAGAGGATTAAAATAATACGTGAATTGACCCATTGCGTCATTTTATGTAATAAGTGTTGAGGAACAGATAATGGGAGCGGCCGCATATGCAATCCTTAGCCAAGATTTCCGATGTCCTGTCAAAAGACGAGCTGAATGCGCTCCGGCAGAAATCGGACCTGAAGGCGCTGGCCACTCTGGTGTGGAACTGGGGGCTGATTGTTGCGGCGTTTGCAATCGCCATTGTCTGGCCCAATCCGCTGACGATCCTGCTGGGGGTTGTCATCCTGGGCGGGCGCCAGCTGGGCCTCGGTATCATCAATCATGACTGCGCCCACCATGCCTTCTTCAGGAGCAAGGCCGTGGATGATTTTGTCGGTCACTGGATTGTCGGGGCACCGATGAATATTTCGCTGGCCGCCTACCGCGCCTATCATCTGAAACACCACCAGTATGCGGGTACGCCGGATGACCCCGATATCGGCTTCGTGAAGAATTACCCCGTGCCTGCGCAGAGCCTGCGCCGCAAGTTCGTGCGCGACCTGAGCGGGCAGACCGGATATCGCGACACGCTGCGCAAGATAAGCAATTTCAAACTGTCCCGGAACTGGCCCTGGCTGACCTTTCATATCCTGCTGCTGGGGACGGTGACGCTGGCAGGCGCGCCCTGGGCCTATCTGATGTGGTGGGCGGCGGAGATCTTCGTTTATCCTGCGATTGTCCGCCTGCGGCAGATCGGCGAGCATGGCACGGCGCCAGACCGCACCAGCCGCGACGCGCGCCTCAACACAGGCACCACGACCGCGCCCTTCTGGCAGCGCGTGCTGGTGGCGCCCAACAATGTGAACTTCCATCTGGAGCATCACCTGTTTGCGCACATCCCGCCCTATAACCTGCGCCGGATGCATACGCTGCTCGCCTCGCGGGGCTATTATGACGGCGTCGACTGCATTTCGCGGGATTATTTCGATGTGCTGCGACGCGCGGTTCGCAAGGACGATGCGGCCGGGATGGTACCTGCCGAATAGGGACTGCGGGGAGAGGCCGGATACGTCTCTTGACGCCAATTGCTACCGGTGTCATTTTTCCTCCGGCGCGGCCGCATTGCCGCGATGGAGGAAGGCCGGAATGGCAATCGGTATATCGGGAAAAGCGGGCCTGCGCGCCCTGCTCACGGCAGGCGTGGTCCTGTCGCTCGGTGGCTTGGCCTGTGCCCGGCCACCGCTGCCGCTGGACCGATTTCAGGACGCGATCCATCACTGGCAGATGAAGGGCGGGGAAGACTATCCGCGCCATGACCCGGCCGACATAGCGGCAATTGCCGACAATCTTCTGCTTCTCCAGCGCGATCATGGCGGCTGGGTGCAGAACCGCGACCCGCTGCAGGTTCTGCGCCCGGCCGACGTGGAAGCGCTGATGGCCGAGAAGGCGGAGCCGCGCGGCAGCTTCGACAACCGCAATGTTTACACTCAGATCGAGTATCTGATGGGCGCCTATGATCGCCTTGGGGACGCGCGTTACCTTGAAGGGGCGAGGCGCGGGCTGGGCTATCTCATTGCCAACCAGATGCAGGGGTGTGGGGGCTGGCCCCATACAGTTCCACCGCAATCGCACTATCAGGGCCGCATCACGGTGGCCGATGAAGTTTTTTCCGGGCCACTCGCCCTGCTGCGGAGCATTGCCGAAGCGCGCGCGCCAATGAATGGGTTCGGCGCAGAAACGCAGGCGCAGGCGGCCGCTGCCCTTGAGCGCGGCGAAGCGTGCCTTCTGAAACTTCAGGTCCGCCAGGGCGAGACGCTGGCCGGGTGGGCCGGGCAGTATGACCCCGGCACGCTGCAGCCGATGGGCGGGCGCAGCTTTGAATTGCCCGGAATAGTCTCTGAAGAGACGGTGGCGATCCTGCGCTATCTCATGTCCATCGAGGCGCCATCGCCTGAGATCATCGCGAGCGTGAAGGGCGGCGCGGAGTGGCTGGCCCGGGTCAAGATCGAAGGGGTGCGCCTCGAAACCGTTAAGCTTGATCAGTCAGCGGAATACCGCTTCCATGATGCGGATTTTGACCGGCGTCTGGTCGAGGATGCCGGTGCCCCCCGCTCTGGGCGCGTTTCTACGATCTGGAGGACAATAGCGTCGTTCTGGCCAACCGGGACGGGATTCGGGTGGAGCGCTACGACCAGGTCGATCCAGAGCGCCGTACGGGGTATAGCTGGTACGGGACATGGCCTTCCAGCCTGGTGGCGAAGGAATATCCCCACTGGCATTGCCGGGTGCTATCGAGCCCCGTGGAGGGCGGCGCATGCAAGTAAACCGCCGCGCTGCACTGGCGGCCATCGGGGGCGCCGGCATCGCGCTGACGGCGCGGGCGGGCGGGCGGGAAGATCCTGTCGTGCTGACAACCAACGGCCCGGTCTGCGGTGTGCATGAAAGCGGCGGAGCGGTGTTCCGGGGTATTCGCTACGGCGCCGATACGGCCACGACGCGGTTTGTCCGGCCCCGGCGGCCTGCGCCCTGGCAGGAGACCGTCCGTGCCGTGAGTTATGGGGCTGCCTCGCCGCAGCGCGGGAGCGAGCCCGATCAGTCCGAGGACTGCCTCTTCCTGAATGTATGGACACCTGAAGCCAGAGCGGGCGGGAACCGGCCAGTGATGCTTTACATCCATGGCGGGGCCTATAACTCCGGATCGGGCTCTGACGCGCTTTATGATGGCGCCCGGCTGGCGGCGCGCGGCGATGTGGTTGTCATCACGATCAATCACCGCCTGAATGCCTTCGGTTATCTATCGCTTGGGCAACTCATGCCGGACGCCTATCCCGATTCCGGAAATGCCGGGCAATGGGATATCATCCTGGCGCTGGACTGGGTGAAGGAGAATGTCGCAAGCTTTGGCGGCGATCCGGGCCGGGTCATGCTGTTTGGCCAATCGGGCGGCGGGGCAAAGATTGCAACGCTCATGGCCGCGCCGGCGGCCAGAGGCCTTTTCCATTCCGTTGCCACAATGAGCGGGCAGCAGGTGACCGCGTCCGGACCACTGAATGCGCATCGGCGGACGGCGGCCTTTCTTGACCGGCTCGGTATTGCGCAAGGGGACGCGGCTGCGCTGGCATCTGTGCCGGCTGCCCGGATCATCGAAGCGCTCGACCTGCGCGATCCGGTGAACCCGGAGTTCCAGATATATTTCGGGCCGGTGATGGATGGGCGCCTGCTGACGCGGCACCCTTTCTGGCCCGACGCCCCGCCGCAATCGTCTGCCATTCCGATGATCCTTGGAAATACGCTGGACGAGACGCGAAACCTGATCGGGCGGGGCGCGCCGGAAATGTTTGATCTGAGCTGGGGTGATCTGCCCGGCGCGCTCGCCCGGCACATGCGGTGCGACATTGATCCGTATGAGGTGGTTTCAGCTTATCGTGGCTTTTACCCGGATCGCTCGCCGGGAGAGATTTTCTTTGCCGCGACCACGGCCGCGCGCTCCTGGCGCGGTCAGGTCGAGGAGGCCGATGCGCGGGCGCGGGAAGGTGGACCCAACTGGGTTTACCGGTTTGATCTTCCGTGGGCAGCCGAAGGCGGCAGATGGGGCGCGCCGCACATGGTCGATATCGGCTACGCTTTCCTGAACCTTGACCAGCCTGGCGCGATGCCCGGCGAGCGGGCCCATGCCTTGCGGGTGTCGAACGCTCTTTCCGGGGCCTTCATCTCGCTCGCCCGGAACGGGGACCCCAACCATTCCGGGATCCCGCACTGGCCACGCCATACGATTGCGGCGCGTGAAACGATGATCTTTGGCAAGACGGTCTACGCCGCCAATGACCCGCGCGGGAATGAGCGCGCCCTCTTTGCCAAGGTCCCCTTCATCCAGTGGGGCAGCTAGACCGCCCGGAACTTGACGGAGCGGATGAGCGCAGACCCGTTGCCAGAGGCATAGAGGGCGGGGCGCAGGCTGAGGAAGTCGCCATCGGTGTTGTGATGGTAGCCGGAGACTTCCATCTGGACGGCGTATTTCTGCCAGGTCTGCCCATCACGGCTCGTATGGATTGTCACGATGTGATGGTCGTTCCGGATACGGATCCGCAGGCGGTTGCCATGCCCCTCCGGCGCGCGGCCCCGGCGCGGGCGGCCATAGCGGTGCATCACCACACTATCAGCGTCAAAGCCGACGCCGGCATACAGCCGTTTGCTGTAGAACAGAAGCAAACCGGCCTCCGTGCCCTCGCCGATTTCGATATCCGCTTCGATTTCATAGGCGAGCTCACCCGCGATCAGGCAAAGGGGTGACGCGTCGCCGGGGCCACTGCCCTTGGCGGCAAGGCGCAGCCCTTCGGGGGTAAGTTGGAACCGGCTGCTTTCGTCAGCTGCCGGATCATAGAATGTCCAGAGGGTTCCGAGACGATTGGTGCTGAAATCATCCGACAGGGCCTGGCCATGGCTCAGGCTGCTTGTCGGAGCGGGCATGGGAATGGGCCCGGAAAGGTCTCCGCCTTCGGCAACCGGCCAGCCATCCTCGCTCCAGCTGACAGGGTCCAGAAGCATCTGTCGCCCCAGTGTCCAGAAGCCGTTCTCGTAGCCATGATAGGCCATCCACCATTTCCCGTCAGGCCCTTCGACCAGCGTCGCATGCCCCCGGGACCACCATTTTTCCTCGGCAGACCATGTGCGGACAATCGGGTTGTTCGGGCAATCCTCCCACGGACCATGGATGGAGCGTGATCGTGCGACGATGACCATATGGCCGGTTGGCGGGCCGGCTGTCCCGCCGACGGCCGTGATCATGTAAAAAAAGCCGCCCCGGCGCATGATCTTCGGCCCCTCTGGCGCAAAGGCTTCGACAGTCCAGTCATCGGGATACCGCCAGGGATCGTAGACATGCTCAACCTCGCCAACAGTGGCAAGGCCGTCCGGGGTGAGACGAACCCTGTCGCCTCTGCTGAGAAACAGGTAGCGCTGTCCATCTTCGCCCACAGCATGGCCGGGGTCGATATGACCGGGCAATTTGAGGTCGACAGGCTCGCTCCACGGGCCTTCGATCCGGTCGGCCCAGATGACATAGTTTGAGCGGTAATCTGGAAAGCGTGCGGGAATGTAGAGGAAATAGCGCCCGTCATGCTTGCAGAGTTCTGGTGCCCAGACAGAGCCGATGGGCGTGTTCAGGGCCGCCGTGACGGGGGACCAGTTCACCAGGTCCTTCGATTTCCAGATGGTCAGGCCCGGATAGGCATCGAAGGTCGAGAAGGTCATGTAATAGGTGTCGCCGTCGCGCAGGACGCTGGGGTCTGGCCGGTCACCAGAGAAAACAGGATTCAGGAATGTGCCATTGCCGAGATCGGCGCGGCGCTGGCCTTCAAAGCCGCCGGGCCAGGACAGATGCCGCCAGTCCTTTCCCGATACCGACAAAAGGCCTTCATGGCCTGCTCCCGAGGGCGCAAGCGCTTCGGTCACCGGGGCTGCAGGCGCCGGGCCTGTCCGGGAGGTGCAGCCTGCCGCCAGGGGCAGGGCGCCAAGTGTCAACAGGGCAGAGCGTCTGGATAGGTCGGCCATGAATGTGTCTCCATAAACAAAATCGCCGGCGGCTTCGGGAATGAAACCGCCGGCGTTTGAGGCCAGGTCAGGGGGCGGCGCCCGGTGCCAAGGGAGCAAGCACTGAGCCTGCCGGCCCCGCCTGAGCCCTAGTAGCGGTAGCGCACACCGACAACGAATTCGCGGCCGGTATGTTCGTAATTGAGGTTGTTCTGACGCTCCGAGCTGATCCAGCGCTCGTCATACACATCGGTCAGGTTGATCGCCTCGAAGGTGAGATCGATCTTCTCCGACAGCTGGTAGGAGGCCGAGAAGTCGAGGTTCAGCGTTGCCGCCTTGCCTTCAACGTCGTTGTTGTTTCCTGCCGGAACAGTCGTCAGGTATTCGTCCCGCCAGGTGGTGGAAATCCGTGCTTCCAGCGGACCGCGCTCATAGTAGAGCGTGCCGCTGAAGGATTCCGGGGACTGGCCGACGAGGGGCTGTGTGACTGTCGCGCCGGTCGTGGCGCTCACGATGTAATCGAATTCGGATTCGATCTTTGTGAAGTTCACGATGCCGCCGAAGCCATGCAGGTATTCCGGGATGAAGCTGAAGTTGAACGGCGTCTGTGCCGTCACTTCAAACCCGGTCAGGTCGCCGCCTTCTGTGTTGACGAAGGTTGTCACCGCGAAGATGTCGGACGGCGACACGCCGGGCTGCAACAGCGATGCCGGGAAACCTGTTTCCGAGAACGCCTTCTGCTCGCGCAGACGCTGCACGAAGCTGTCGATTTCCTTGCGGAACAGGGCCACCGAGAACAGGGCTTCTTCGTAGGGATACCATTCGAAAGACAGGTCATAATTGTTTGACCGGATCGGATCGAGAAAGGGGTTACCGGATGTGAGCGACAAGCCGGGGGGGCTGGTGTCGATTGAACCGCCGGGCGTCAGCGCGGTAAGGTTCGGCCGGGCCATCGTCTTGGCGGCAGCAAAGCGCACCAGGACATCCGGTATCGGCTCAAGGACCATGTTGAGAGCCGGCAGCGTATCATTGTACGTGTTGTTCGCTGTGGTTTCAGCGCCGCTCAGGAGGCCGACCGAGGTGAGGTCTGTCTCGACATAGCGCACACCGAGATTGCCGCGGAACGGCATTGTGCCCAGATCCGTGCTCCAGTCGAGCTGGACATAACCGCCTGTCGACTTCTCGTTGGCGCTGCGGGTTTCACCTGCAAACACCGTGCGGCGCCAGTCACCATATTCATTGATGCAATTGCAATCGAAGTTGATGATGGTGTTCAGGGCGTTGAGGTCTGGTATTATCCAGCTCGTCGGCGTTCCGGCAGGCAGGTCCATGCCCTGGCCGAAATTGCTGATCGTCGTCGTATAGTCGGCCAGCGAGAATCCGTTGGCCGCAAGCTGTGCCAGCGTTGCCGCCGATACGCCTTCGGCGGGCTTGCGCCATTCATTGACGCGGAACCCAAACTCCTTGACCGAGACGCCGCCGCTGACGGTGAACACATCTGTCAGATCATACTCCAGATCAATGCGGGCCGTTTCATAGGTGTTCAGTGTCTTGTTTGGACGCAGGCGGATGATTGAAGCGTCTCCGAGCGCGGTGCTCGACGAGAACACATAGTTGGCCGGGTTCGTCACGTCGAAGCCGTAATTGAACGCGGGCAGGTTCGGATCGGAGTAATCGTACGAATAACCGTCCACGTCGTAGGCCTCGAGCGAGATGGTCGTCTGCTGCGGGTTCGAGCCGATTGCGCGGGAGAATCCGCCCATGGCAGTCATCCGGAGGCGGTCAGAGACCTCATGCTCCACGTTGAGCGAGTTCTGAATGAACTCTGTCGACAGAATGTCGATCCGCTGCTCTGTGCGGATGTCGACGTCATTGAACGTGCCCTGGACCAGAGTGCGGTTGTCATCCACGCGGCCGGACACAAGATCCATTGCGCGGAAGCCCTGATCCCTCGTTTCACGGGCAAAGGAAATCACTTCCAGGAACTCTTCCTGCCGGGTCTGATCGAGCTTTGCATAGAGCGAGTCGAACGTGATTTCCGTGCCATCAAAGGGCTCGAACTGAAGCGCGCCGGTAAGGCCAATGCGTTCACGGTCATAGCCGATGCGGCCATAGCGCGGGATACGCGGGTGAGCGGCGTTCCAGGCAGCCTCCTCGGCCGCAAGTCCGCTCAGCGTATTGCCGGCAGCATCGGTAATGGTGCCGACCGACTGATAGCAGCGCGTTCTGCCCACATAGCTGGTAATGATCCCGCCTGTGCTTGTCGGAACGCAGCCGTCATCTGCCGGAACACGGAAGCGGCCCGAGCTCGAGCCCTCTTCGAATGTGTTGCGGGCCGAGTAGGCAACGGACAGAAGGCCGCCAAGGCGCCCATCCATCCAGCGGTCGGAGATCAGCGCGGTGAAGCGTGGGTCGGTCTCTTCGGAGAGGTCGTTATAGGACGCCTGCGCGCCGGTCGCGAAGGTGAAGCCGTCAAAGTCGAACGGTTTGGCTGTGCGCAGCTGGACAGTTGCGCCCAGGGAGCCTTCGTCCACAGCCGCTTCCTGTGATTTGGCAACCTTCACGCTGTTGAAAAGGTCAGCTGCGAAAATGTTGAAATCGAACTGGCGGTTGCGGTTGGCGCGGCCATCGCGGCCGCCGGTGGTCGCCAGGGCTTCCATGCCGTTGATCTGAACGCGGACGAAGTCAGAGCTCAGGCCGCGCACGTTGATGGAGCGGCCTTCCCCGCCGTCCCGGTCAATCTGGACGCCGGGAATACGCTGGAGCGATTCGGCCAGGTTCAGGTCCGGGAAATCCGCGATGTCTTCGGCGCTTATGGCGTCAACGATGCCTGTTTCCGCGCGCTTGACCGCAAGGGACTGCTGGAGGCTTCCGCGGAAGCCCTTCACAACAACCGTTTCCTGCCGGCTTTCTGCTTCGTCCGAAGGCGTATCTTCCTGCGCCGCTGCCCCAAGGCCGCCCGTGAGCAGGCCGATGGCAGCTGCTCCCATGAGCAGCCGGAAGTTAAAACTGTTTTCCTTGAAACGCATGTCTGGTCTCCTCCCCAGGGTATCGTCGTCTCTACTTGCACCCCTTTCTGCGAAGGGGGTCTGCGATAATGCCACCGGTATCATTACTCATTATGCCACCGGTGGCAATTCTAAAAATTTCCGTTACTTCATCTTTGGGATACTTTCCTGATGATGGCCGGGATTATCAAGTTTCAGCTGGGCGCGAACGTGACGGCGGGTTGATCGGATGGGCGGGCAGCAATCTAAGATAGATTGTCTCCAGCCCTTCGGTTTCTATCGAGGCGGTTTGCCCGGCAGAGGCGGCGTGCACGCCGGTAACGGCGCCGGTCGAGACGTGCATTCCCTTGCGCAGGGGCAGGCCGCGCGCCGCGCAGATTTCCAGAAGCTGTCGGAACGATTCAAGAGGGCCGCCCGGGATGGAGTTTGCGTCCCCCTTACCAGCCAAGCCGCCATCGATCAGTGTTCGCATCTTCCAGCTTGCGGGCGAAGCATCGCGCCAGCCCTGGATTTCCTGGCCGAGAACCAGGCCGTTATTGTTGCCGAAATCGGAAATCGTCACCAGGGGGCCGTGATCATTGATTCCCGCAAAACAGCTGGAGGCGATCTCGGCGCCAACACGCACCGAACCCGCAATCGACAAGGCCTCTTCCAGTGTCCACCGCATCTTGTCGGCGGGTGCGTCGTGTCCGGCGGCAATGACAATTTCACCCTCCACCGCGCCGAAGCCGCCCTCAAAGACCTGGCAGTCAACCGGCGTGCCGTGTGCGTACGAGACCTGTGAAGCAAAGATCGGACCGGCAAGGCGATCCGTGCCATAGGCACTGTCCCAGGGGGGATTGATGCGGCCGACTTTCCAGCCGGCAACCACGTCGGGCCAGAGCTGGATGGCGCGGTTCTGGATCTCATACGCCTCAGCCAGGCTCGCAGGCATGGCGCCTGGATAGGCAGGCAATGGCTCAGCGCTGAGGCGAGCGCGCACAAAGGCATCGGCCCGGACATCAGCCGCGGCCACATTGCTCACTTCAGTTGTATTTCCCTGCGTCATCCCTCGTGCCTGTTCTGTCAGCTGGGGCGCTGTCTGACGCCCTGCGGATCTGATTGTTGAATTCCGGGCCTGCCTTGCTGGACAGGTGTGGAAACCGGTGTCATACTTCCCTTAAAGTTCAGTCTGTCAACTGGTTTCTGACCCGGGTGGCAGGCAAGACAGGTCAGGCGCCAGATCAGAGCGCCCATCGGAGGAAAAGTTCATGGGGTATACATTCCGCAATTCTGCGCGCAGCGGCGCGGCCATTCTGGCGATCATCCTGAGTGGCTGCGCCAGCCTTGCCATTGCGCCCTCCATGAGCGCGGCGCCCGCTGAAGGATCAGCCCTCGCCGCGGCGCCCGATCAGGTCTGGTTTTTCCCGGATATTGACTGGTCGGCCTATACCGATGGCGGCCGCGGCGGAGAGATCGTGCGGGTCACGACGCTTGCCAATGACGGGCCAGGAAGCCTGCGCGAAGCCATCGCCATGAAGGGCCCGCGTATCGTCGTGTTTGAAGTGGGCGGCGTGATCGATCTGGAGAAACAGACGATCACCATCAGCAATCCTGACATTACGATTGCGGGCCAGACCGCGCCGTCGCCGGGAATCACGCTGATCCGCGGCGGGATTGATGTGAAGACGAACGACGTCATCCTGCAACATCTGCGCATCCGGCCCGGAGATAATGGCGAGGCCCGCGCATCTGGCTTTGCTGAAGATTCCATTGCCACAACCAGCGCCCGCAATCTCATCGTCGATCATTGCTCACTGACCTGGGCGGTCGACGAGAATCTTTCCGCCTCTGGCCCGCGGTTCACGGGCGAGACGCCGGATGAATGGCGCGCAGGCACGTCCCACAATATCCTCTACAGCCACAATCTCATCGCCGAGGGGCTCGCCGATTCGACCCATCCCAAGTTCGAGCATTCCAAAGGCTCGCTGATCCATGACAACGTGAACGGCATCCTGATCTATGGAAATCTGTATGCCCATAATTATGAGCGCAGCCCGCTATTCAAGGGCGGCGTACACGGACAGATCGTCAATAACTTCATCTACGATCCCGGACAGCGCGCGGTGCATTATAATCTGCAGGCGCTGGAATGGGGCAAGGTAGCGTTCGAGACCGGCAAGATGGACCTTATCGGCAATGTCATGCGGGCCGGATTGTCGACGCTCGATGGACTCCCGCTGGTGATGATCGGCGGCGACGGCGATCTGGCGCTCTATGCCCGCGACAATATCGCGGTTGACCGCTGGGGCGCGCCATTGCCTGAGCGCGGGCGTTACACGACTGGCGCGGCAAAGATCATCGAGGCAGACGCTCCGATGCCCCTGCCGGAGGGACTGCCCGTGCTGCCGGCGGCTTCGGTTGAGCGCTTCGTGCTCGCCAATGCCGGCGCGCGGCCCTGGGACCGGGACGGGCATGACGTCCGGATCTTCGCCAACGCTGCTGAAGGCCGGGGCGAAGTCATCGACAGCCAGTCGGAAGTCGGTGGTTATCCGGACATCGAACCGACCCGGAAAGCTTTCGACCCCTCGCTCTGGGACCTTGATACGATGTTGCCGAAATCCGCCGAAGCGCTGGACGCCAGCGCGCGCGGCAGGGGAACCTGAGGCCTCAAAAACCGCACGACGCTTGCAAAATGTCCACCGCCGGGCAAAAGAGGACATTCCATTCTCAAACAAGGGTTTCCGGTGAGCGACAAATCAAAACCTGAGCTCGAAGCCGAACTCGCGGCCGCCGTTCAGGAAGCTGCTGAATTCAAGCTTCAGGGCCGGGCAACGATCAACGATATCGCGCGCATCGCGAAGGTGTCGAAGAAGACCGTGTCGCGCGTCATCAATGACAGCCCTCTGGTCAAGCCGCGCACCCGGGAAGTCGTCAAGGCGATCATTGCCGAACTGGGCTATACGCCCGACCCCCAGGCCCGGGCGCTCGCTCTGCGCCGGTCGTTCCTCGTCGGCCTTGTCTATGACAACCCCAGTCCGCAATATGTCGTGAACATGCAGCGGGGGATCCTCGACGCGCTCGAGGAGACAGATTTTCAGCTGGTGCTGCGCCCGGTGAGCCGCGCAGATGCGAATTATCCCGGCCGGCTCAAGCAGTTCATCCAGCATCACAAGCCCTTCGGCCTGATCCTGCCGCCTTCGGTTTCGGAGGATGAGGAACTCACGCAGATGTTCCGCGACAATGATGTGGACTATGTGCGCATCGCGTCGGGCATGCTGGACGAGCCTTCGCGCATGATCCTGACGCATGACAGTGAAGGCGCCGCCCAGGCTGCGCGTCACCTTTGCGCGCTGGGGCATACCGATATCGCCCATATCCATGGCCCGGAATCCTTCCGCTCGGCGCCCGAACGCCGCAGCGGCTTCCAGCGCGGCCTGGCCGAAGCCGGTGTCGCGCTCAATCCGGAGCTTACCGTCGAGGCGGGCTACACGTTCGATTCGGGCCTCCAGGCGATGGAGCGCCTCCTCTATGGCAAGCGGCGCCCGACGGCTGTGTTTGCCGGCAATGACGAGATGGCGACCGGCGCCTATGTCGCTGTCCGCAAGGCGGGCCTGCGCATTCCCGAAGATGTGTCCATCGTCGGCTTTGACGACACGCCTATCGCCGGGCGCCTCTGGCCGGCCCTGACCACCGTCCGGCTACCCATCCGCGAGATGGGCCAGGCGGCTGCGCGCCTGCTTCTGGCGCAGGCGGCAGGGGTGGTGCGGGAGGATGTGATCAGCTTTACGCCTGAGATCGTGGTCCGCGAGTCGACGGCCGCGCCGCCGCGCAAGGCGGGCTGACCCGCTTTCCGATTTTCGGGGATATGAGACCGATAACGGGTTGCAGCCGCTTGCGGCAGGGGTTATGACACCGGTTACCAAGTGATATGCTCCTGAGGAACATCCGAATGAAAATCGCGCTCATCATTGAAAACAGCCAGGCTGCAAAAAGCAGCATTGTTCACGACGCGCTGACAGCTGTGGCAGAGCCGCTCGGCAATCAGGTGTTCCATTACGGCATGTACACGCCCGAAGACAAAGCCCATCTGACCTATCCGATGATCGGCGTCCTTGCCGGCATCCTGATCAACTCGAAAGCCGCCGACTTCATCGTTACCGGCTGCGGCACGGGCATGGGATCAAACCTTGCCTGCAATTCGATGCCGGGGATTTTCTGCGGTCTCATCATCGACCCGACCGACGCCTACCTCTTCGGCCAGATCAATGACGGAAACGCCATTTCCATGCCCTACGCAAAAGGTTTCGGCTGGGCCGCCGAACTCAACCTCCAGGACTGCTACCGCAAGCTGTTCGAGGTCAAGCGCGGCGAAGGCTATCCGAAGGAACGCGCCGCCGTCATGGCGAAGAATCGCGGTATCCTCAGTGATCTGAAGAAGGCTTCCTGCCACGATATGCTCACCGTGCTGAAGACGATTGATCAGGACCTTCTGAAGACCGCCATTTCGGGCGAGAAGTTCCAGGACTACTTCTTCGCTAACTCCCAGGACGAGGGCATTTCCGCCTATCTGAAGGGCGTGCTGGCATCCTGATCGCTGCGCGGTTTCAACGCCTGTAATGTCTAGATTTCCGGAGGAAACCCGTGCGCCCCAGCATGTTCAGCCTTGAAGGCAAGATCGCCCTCGTCACCGGCGCCAATACCGGCCTTGGGCAAGGCCTCGCTGTCGGGCTCGCTGAAGCGGGCGCGGACATCGTAGCGGCCGGCCGCTCCGTGCCCACCGAGACGGAAGCCGCCGTGAAGGCGCTTGGCCGGAAATTTGCCTTTGTGCGCGCCGACTTCAGCAAGCCATCTGTCACCGGTGATGTGGCCGCTCAGGCAGAAGCCGCGCTCGGCCCGGTCGACATACTCATCAACAATGCCGGAATGATCAAACGCAATGACGCGCTGGACTTCACCGAGGCCGAGTGGGACGAGGTGATGGATGTGAACCTGAAATCGGCGTTCTTCCTGTCCCAGGCCGTTGCCCGGGGGATGGTCGCGCGAAAGTCCGGCGGAAAGATCATCAACATTGCGTCGATGCTGTCTTTCCAGGGCGGCATCCGCGTGGCGAGCTACACCGCGTCCAAGAGCGGCATTGCGGGCCTGACCAAGCTGCTCGCCAATGAGTGGGCAAAGCATGGCATCAATGTGAATGCGATCGCGCCGGGCTATTTTGCCACCAACAATACCGACGCCCTGCGCGCCGATGAAAAACGCAACACCGAGATCCTCGGCCGCATTCCCGCCGGCCGCTGGGGCGAGCCTTCCGACCTTGCCGGCGCGTGCGTATTCCTTTCCTCCCGCGCCTCTGATTATGTCCACGGAACAATCGTCGCCGTGGATGGCGGCTGGCTCGCGCGCTAAGCCGGGCCGGTGGAGGAAGTCGGAATGCCCGCGCGTGTTGTCTGTTTCGGAGAGCTTCTGCTGCGCCTGACAGCGCCGGGCGCCGAGCGCCTGCTCCAGTCCTGGTCGCTGGACGTCTGCGTTGGCGGGGCTGAAGCCAATGTGGCCGTCTCGCTCGCCAGCTTCGGACATGATGTGCGCTTTGCCAGCATCGTTGCCGACAATCCCCTCGGCGCGGCGGCCCTGGGCGAGCTGCGCCGGCACGGCGTCCAGACCGATGCCGTGATTTCCGCGCCGGGCCGGATGGGCCTCTATTTCCTTGAGCCGGGCGCCGTGCGCCGCCCCTCCCGCATCACCTATGACCGGGCCGGCTCTGTCTTTGCCGGCGCTCTTCCCGATACACTTGATTGGGCGGCCATCCTTCCGGGCGCGGCGCTCTTTCACGTCTCCGGCGTCACCCCTGCCATCGGGCGCAATGGCGCGCATGCGGCCATTCGCGCGGCGAGGGCTGGCGTTGACGCAGGCGTGCCAGTCTCGTTTGACGGCAATTACCGCGCGCTTCTCTGGGAAGCCTGGGACGGGGACGGTCCTGCGATCCTCAAGCAAATTCTCTCCTGCGCCACCTACGCATTCATCAACGAACGCGACATTGCCCTGATCCTGAAAGCCCGTTTTGAAGATCGCCAGTCCGCCTTCGAGCAGGCGTTTGCAGCTTTCCCGCGCCTTCAGGCCATCGCGGCAACCACCCGCCAGCAATCCTCCGTAGACGATCAGGCGATTGCCGGAGAACTCGTCACCCGGCAGGGCCGCTGGACCTCGCCCGTTCATGAGCTGCCCGGCGTGATCGACCGGATCGGCGGGGGCGACGCCTTTGCCGCCGGCGCTCTGCACGGGCTGATCGCGGGCAGGGCGCCGCAATACACAATCGACTTTGCCGTCGCTGCCGGGGCGCTGAAACACTCGATACCTGGCGATTTCAACCGCGTGACCATTGCGGAAGTCGAAGCCGCCATGGCCGGCGGCAGTCTTGACGTCAAACGCTGAAATTCAGCGTCGAAACAGTATTGACACCGGTTACCATAACGCCAGTATGGTGCCAGAAAAGAATGAGAGCCGGCCGCAAGTTCCGGCGCCCACAGGGGGCAGGATATACCCATGAGGATGCCAGAATCAGCTGACGCGATACGCCTGAGCCGCCGCCATGTGCTGGCGGCCGGCGCGGCCATGGCGGGGCTAAGTGCCTGCGGCATGCGCGCAGGGCGGGAGTTCCTGTCCACTGATACGCACCCGGAGGAATACCCCACCGTCCAGGCGGTCAAGGAAATGGGCCGCCTCCTGAGCGCCCGCACAGATAGCCGGCTCGGCATCAAGATCTATGCCGGCGGCCAGCTTGGCTCCGAGCAGGATACGCTGGAGATCACGGTCTTCGGCGGCCTTGACCTCAACCGCGTGAACCTGGCCCCGCTCAACTCCATCGAGCCTCTGACGGCGCTTCCGGCGCTGCCTTTCCTGTTCAGGTCGAACGATCACATGCGCCGCGCGCTCGATGGCCCCATCGGTGACGAAATCCTTGCTTCGCTGGAGCCCCACGGCCTCATCGGCCTCTGCTTCTATGACAGCGGCGACCGCAACTTCTACAACACCCGCCGCCCCATCCGCACGCCAGGCGACATGCGCGGTCTGAAGATCCGGGTGCCAAGCTCTGACCTCTACGTCTCGATGATCCGCGCGCTGGGCGCGGACGCAACGCCGATGAGCATCGCCGAAGTCTACCAGGCGCTCGTCCAGGGCGTCATCGACGGGGCAGAAAACAACTGGCCTTCCTATGAAAGCGGCCGCCATTTCGAGGCCGCGAAATATTACAGCCTCACTCAGCACGTCATCGCCCCGGAAGTCCTCGTCATGTCGAAATCCCGCTGGGACAAGCTCGGCGAGGCCGACCGCGCCCTTGTGCGCCAGACGGCCAGGGAGTCGGTGCCCTACATGCGCTCCCTCTGGGACCAGCGCGTGGAAGATTCCCGTGCCCGCCTCATGGCCTCAGGCATAGAAGTCAACGAGGTAGAGGACAAAGCCGCCTTCGCCGCCGCCATGCGCCCGGTCTGGGATCGTTATGTGGTCTCGGACAAGGCCAGGCGTCTGGTCTCGCAGATCGAAGCCATGGGAGAAACGGAATGATCCGTATGCTCGCAAATATCACGCGCATCGCCGCAGACCTGCTCATCAAGACAGCGGCCTTCGGGCTCGTTCTGATGACGGTCATTGTCGGCTGGCAGGTCTTCGGCCGCTATGTCCTGAATTCCACCCCGTCCTGGTCGGAGCAGGCCGCGCTGACGCTGATGATCTGGTATGTCGCGCTCGCCGCTGCGGCCGGCGTCCGGCAGGGCTTCCACATCCGCATCGTGGCGCTGGAAGAAGCCGTTTCTCCGGCCGTGCGCAAATGGATGCAGGTCGTTTCCAACACCCTTGTCGGCCTCTGCGGCGCGGCGATGCTGATCTGGGGCGGGGAGCTTGTCCTGCGCACATGGAGCCATGTTGTCCCCTCGCTCGGCATCCCGCGCGGGCTCACCTATCTTGCCCTGCCAATCTCCGGCGCGCTGATGGCCTTGTTTGCCTTTGAACAGGTGCTCGAACGCCTCGGCTACCGCGCAGAAGCCCCCCCGAATGAGGAAACCGCCTGATGGAACTGCTCATTCTGATGGGTGTGCTCGTGGTGCTGCTCGCCATCGGCGTGCCCGTCGCCTACTCGCTGCTGGGCGCTTCCATCGCGACCTTCCTCGCCATGGACATTCCCCTTGTCGTGGTCTTCCAGCGCCTTGCCGGCGGCATCAGCGTCTTCTCGCTGATGGCCATTCCCTTCTTCATTTTCGCGGGCGACCTCATGTACCGCTCAGGTATCGCCAAGCGCCTCGTTGAGGCGGCCGAGGCCATGCTGGGGCGCACGCGCGGCGGTCTCGGCCTCGTCAATGTCGGCGCGTCCACGATGTTTGGCGCCGTCTCCGGCTCGGCGATCGCCAGCGCCTCGGCCATGGGCTCGACGCTCATGCCGCTCATGAAACAGAAGGGCTATGGGGCGGACTATGCCGTCAACGTCACCGCCTCTGCCGCCATCGTCGGGCTGCTTATTCCGCCCTCCCACAATATGATCATCTATTCGGCTGCTTCCGGCATCGGCGTGCCGATCGGAGACCTTTTCCTCGCCGGTGTCGTTCCCGGCCTCGTCACGGCGGCGATCCTGATGGCGGTCACCTGGCTGGTGGCCGTGCGCCGGGGCTATCCCAGTGGGAAATTTCCCGGCTGGGGCGCCTTCATCCGCGCGATCCTGATCGCTGTTCCCGGCCTGATGGCCGCCGTCATCATCATGGGCGGCATTCTGTCGGGTATCTTCACCGCCACCGAATCTTCCGCTGTCGCTGTCATCTACACAGTGCTCGTCGGCGCTTTCGTATACCGCTCGCTTGGCTGGTCGCGCTTCGTCGATGCCGCCCAGCAATCGGTTAAGGTCACGGCCATGGTGCTCCTGATCATCGGGGCTGCCACCGCGTTCGGCTATGCCCTCGCTGTCCTTGAAGCGCCCGCACAGCTTGCAGAACTCATCACCTCGATCACCCGCAACCCGCTCGCCATCCTCCTGATCATCAACATCACGCTGCTGGTCCTGGGCACGTTCATGGACATGTCGCCCCTGATCGTGATCACGACGCCGATCCTGCTCCCGGTGGTCATGGAAGTGGGCGTCGACCCTGTCCATTTCGGCATCATCATGATGCTCAATCTGGGTATCGGCCTGGTGACCCCGCCGGTGGGTTCGGTCCTGTTCGTGGGCGCCGCCGTCGGCGGCATCAAGGTTGAGGATGCCGTCAAGACCATCTGGCCCTTCTATCTGGCGCTCATCGTGTCGCTCCTGCTGATCACCTACATTCCCGCCCTGTCGCTGTCCCTGCCGGGCCTCTTCAACTAGAGGAATGCTCATGATCCGCCTGCTGACCGGACTGCTCGCGTCATCTTTCCTGATTGCCTGCGCAAGCGCTCGGGCGCCGGAGGCAGCCCCGGCGCCCGCCATGGTCATCGTCGCCGGGGAAGACGTGAAGGTGGAGGAGCCTCCGCCCCATGGCAGGATCGGCATGAGCACCGCCTGGCGCATTTCCGATGCCGTCCCCGAGCGCAGCTTTGAATTCCGCAAGCGCGCGCTCCATCCGGGCAGCGCCATCGGCCTCCACCCGATCAGTCATGACGAGATCTATTACGTCCTCTCCGGCGAAGGCGTCGTGCATTCTGATGGCGAGGAACAGACCCTCACGGACGGCATGGCGGCCTATCTCTATACCGGCGCGACCGTCGGCATACGGCAGGTGGGCGCAGAGCCGCTCGTGCTGATCATCGCCTATCCGCCAGGGAAATGATCATGCTGGCCCGGCGCTTCTTTCTGGCAGCGTTTGCTGTTCTTGCCGTCGCCGCGTGCATGACAGCTCCGGGCGCGCCGGAAACCACCGCGCCGGCGATCGAGGCAGATACCGTGATCCCGCTCTGGCCGGAGGGGCCGCCCGGCGGCGTATCTGAAGGCCTGCAGGAAAGGATCGTTCATCGCGACAATCCCTTCGGCCTGACAGACCGCGCGGCCCATGATGTCACAACGCCCAGCCTCTCTATCTTTTATCCTGCCACGCCCGATGGCTCGGCGATCCTCATCATTCCGGGCGGCGGTTACAGATGGGTGGTGATCGACAAGGAAGGCTTTGAAGGCGCCCGGCATTTCGCCGGCGAGGGCGCCACGGTTTATGTCCTGCGTTACCGCTTGCCGCATCAGGGCTGGCAGGCAGGTCCGGACGCGCCGCTTCAGGATGCCCAGCGGGCCATCCGCCTTATCCGCGCCCGCGCGGCGCAAGACCTGATCGACCCATCCCGGGTCATGGTCGCAGGCTTTTCGGCGGGCGGACATCTCGCCGGTACGCTTGCGATGCGGTTTGACAATCCGGCCTATACGCCGGTCGACGCAACAGATGCTCTCTCGGCAAGGCCGGACGCCGCCGCGCTGGTCTATCCCGTCGCGACGATGACCGAGCCGTTCGCCCATCCCGGCTCCCGGCTCAACATGCTGGGAGACCGGCCGGCGCCGGAAGCGATCGCCAACTGGTCGCTCGAATCCATGGCGCGGGCGGACATGCCGCCTGTCTTCCTGATGCACGCCGCGGACGACGTCGCCGTGCCTGTGGACAACGCGCTCATGCTCCACGCGGCGCTCCGCAAGGCGGGCGTGCCGGTGGCCCTGCATGTCTATGAAGCAGGCGGCCATGGTTTCGGGCTTCGCGGCATAGACGGCACGCCGCTGCAATCTTGGCCCTCGCTTCTGCGCGAGTGGGGCGCTAACAAGGGTATCTTCCCTTACGTTACCCTTGAAGACTGAGCTGCAGAACATGACCAGGACCCGTATCGAGCCGTCCCTGCCGGCCGCAGGCGAATATCTGCGCCAACAGGCAGAGCGGATCGGCGAAGACCCGATGACCAATTCGGTC
Organism: Hyphomonas sp.; assembly: GCF_018402285.1. Lineage (GTDB taxonomy): Bacteria > Pseudomonadota > Alphaproteobacteria > Caulobacterales > Hyphomonadaceae > Hyphomonas. The sequence goes on from NZ_JAGYJH010000003.1 coordinate 1,240,906, forward strand.
TTCTCCCTCGCCCAGACGCTGTTCCGGGATATCGAGCAGGGCCAAACCAGTCTCGATGACGTTGCCGGTCTGATTGATGAGGCCCATCTGCTGGTCGTCACCGAGCGCGCGGCCCGGCTTCGCGAGCGCCATGCCGGGGTAAAATCCGATAAGGTATGGGCGCAGGTCCGGGCACAGCTCGAACGCATCGCCGGTGAGGGCCTGACCGCCTTCCGAGCCGCTGTGGAGCAGGCCCGCGGCGGCGTCGTGTTCACGGCCCACCCCACTTTTTCGCTCTCCCCGGAACTGCGCGCGGCCATCGCCGCCGAAGCGGTAAAGCCCGGCAGGACAGCCCGCGCTGCCCTCAAGAAAGCCATCGGGTCTGACGCCAGAAGCTGGAACAGCTCCATCACGCTTGCCAGCGAGCATGAAGAGGCCCAGGCCGCGCTCCTTAATGCCGCCAGGGCCCAGCGCCAGTTTGCAGGGCTACTGTTTGATGTTGCCCGCGCGCGCTTCCCGGATCACTGGCAGTCCCTGCGCCCCGTCCTTCCCAGTATCGCCAGCTGGGTAGGGTATGACCTGGATGGCCGCACGGACATCCAGTGGTATCATTCCATCACGTTCCGCCTCACGGAAAAGGCAGAGCAGCTCCGCCGTTACCAGGCCCGCGTTCAGGAAATTCTTGAAGCTCACCCTGGCGCGCCCGGGCTCGGCGCCCTGCTGGAGCGCCTCGGACTCGCCGCAGGCGAAACGGCGCTTCAGGCGGCAATGTTCAGCGGAGACCTTCAGTCGCCGGAACGTCTCGTCGCGGCGGCCAACCGCCTCACCCATGATGGTCCCGGCCGCCTGACAGATGCATCTGAAATCACTGCCGCGCTGGATGCGGCGCTGGCCGCGTCAACAGATGACACGGCATTGGCCCGTGAGCTTCTGATCCTGCGCGCACAGGCCGAAAGCCAGCAGCTGGGCACGGGACGCATTCACCTGCGCGTCAACGCCGCCCAGATCGCCACGGTCATCAGCCGCGAGCTAAATCTTGATGCGGACGAACGCAGTCTCGGCCGTCTTGCCCTGGCCGAGCTTTCCCGCCGCGCGGCCACGCCCAAACCGGTTGACGTGAACTTCGCTGACCTCTTCCTTGAGCCGTCCACCGCCCGCCGCCAGTTCATGATGTGCGCCCAGATCCTCAAGCATATCGATGCCCGATCGCCCATCCGCTTCCTGATCGCCGAGAGCGAGAACCCCGCCACCGTGATGGCCGCGCTCTATCTCGCCCGGCATTACGGCGTGAACGGAAAGCTCGACATTTCGCCCCTGTTTGAAACGCCTGAAGCACTGGAAACCGGCGGGCGCTTCATCGAGCGCCTGCTGGATGAACCCGAATTTGCCGCCTATGTGCGCCGCCGGGGGCATCTGTCCATTCAGCTCGGCTTTTCCGATTCCGGTCGCTTCATCGGCCAGATTGCCGGCAACATGGCGATCGAGCGTATCCACAACCTCATCCTGCGGGCGCTGGCGCCGCGCGTGCCCGGCGCGGGCCTTCTCATCTTCAACACCCATGGCGAATCGATGGGCCGCGGCGCCTGGCCGGGCAGCTTCGAGCAGCGCTTCGATCATCTGCTCACGCCGTGGACGCGCGCCAATGCCCATACGCTGGGAATACGGATCATCCACGAATCGAGCTTCCAGGGAGGCGATGGATATCTGCATTTCGCCACACCCGAACTTGCGCAAACCACGCTTGCCCACTGGTGCGCCCATCTGTTTGCGCCCCCGCCGGGCAGCGCGGCCAAAGACCCGTTCTATACGCGCACGGACCTTGTCTGGGACTTCTACCGCGCCTTGCGCGCCTGGCATGAGCGCTTCTTCACCAATCCTGACTATGGGCGGCTCCTGTCGGATTTTGCGCCCGGTTTTGTCGTCACCGCCGGCTCGCGTCAGACACGTCGCCCGTCCGGCGCGGCGGGCCCGCGCGCCCTGCGCGCCATCTCGCACAATGCCGAGCTCCAGCAACTTGGCATCCCGGTCAACACCGCTTCGGGCATCGGCTCGTCCCTGCAGCGGGAAACCGACCGCCTCGTCGATCTCGTCAACACCAGCCCCCGCATGCGCAGTCTCGTCCAGCTCGCCTGGCGCGCCCGTCTGCTGACCAGCCTGCCGGTGCTGCGGGGCTATGCCTCGATCTACAATCCGGACGTCTGGATCGCCCATGCCCGCGCAGCGAGCTCCGAGCAGGCGTCAGCCTATCGCGGCGTCTATTACGCCCTGCGCGACGGTGAAACCGCCCTCTCGGTCAACCGCACGGCCAACCTCCTCTCGGTCGATCTTGACCGGTTCGACGGGCTTCTCGCCCGCCTCGATGAAGCGCCCTCGACAGCCTCCCGGCATGAAGACCGCATCCATCTGCATGTCATTCACGGCGTCCGCCAGGCGCTGATGATGCATGCCTTCGCCCTTGCCGGGCGCCTGCCGCGCATTTCCGAGCGTCATGACACCAGCCTGCGCGACATCATCCGCCTCGTAACAGGCCTGCGGATTGCCGAATGCGTTGAGCTTCTGCGACGCATCTTCCCCGCGTCCCAGGACCGGATGACGCTCCTGTCCGCGCTGGAAGAAACCGGCGAGGCAGCAACCGGGCCGGGCCAGTCTGGCTACGACCATATCCATGCGGAGGTGATCGCCCCGCTCGACCGGATCGATCAGCTTCTCCACCGGATCAGCCTCGCCCTCAACCATCCCCATGACGCCTTTGGCTGAGACCCGCGGCAAGACGGCCAGGGGACAGTTTTATCACCCCGCCAACCCGTTGCGGCGTGTGCAGGCAGCAAAGTCCGGCAAGCGGCGTCTCAACCCTAGGTCTTTGGTCATAGCTGACTAAATCAATTGCAGGGCGATTGGCAGCGCGCTATCGGCTGAGTCTGTTTTCAGTATCAGGAAATGGCTAAGGTGCGGTGCATGAACACTGAACGGCTCGACTGGGACACGTTGCGCGTCTTCCGCGTTGTGGCGGAGCTCGGCAGCATGAGCGGCGCCGCCGCCCGCCTTGGCGAATCCCCTCCGACCATCAGCCGCAAGATCGACGATCTTGAAGCCTCGCTTGGCGCCCAGCTGTTCATCCGCTCCACCCGCGGCGTCGAGCTCACCGAAGCCGGCAAGGTCGTGCTTCGCCATGCCCACCAGATGGCAGAGGCCGCCAACACCCTGCGCGATGAGGCTGGCGCCCAGCGCGCCCCGGTGGAAGGCCGGATCGTCATTGCGACCGGTGACGGGATCGGCCCTTACTGGCTTGCCGCCCGCCTGCACGAATTCCAGAACGAGCACCCGCGCATCCAGATCCGGATGACCGTCAATGACGAGGCTGCTGACGTCACCAATGGCGACGCGGACATCGCCATCCATTTCGTTGAGCCAAAGAGCCATGAACTCCTCGCCCACAGGCTGGGCGTGCAGCATTATATCGGCTTTGCGGCAAAGGACTATTTCCGCGAGCGCAAGCCGCCAGACAGCCTCTTCGAATACTACAAGTATCGCTGCCTGATGCATTCTGCCTATGTGAACCAGGTGGAACGCTGGGCGCCGAAAGTGTCCGAACTGAAACGGATGATCGATTACGCTTTCATCTCCAATTCCGGCACGGCGCTGATCCAGTCGTGCGCAGCAGGCGGCGGCGTTGCCATCCTGCCGTCCTTCGTCGCGGCCGTGGACAACCGGATCGTCCCGCTGGATCTCCCGGAAATCGCCCCGATCCAGTTCTGGATCGTCTACACAGAGCGTTTCCGGCGGCGGCAGGAAGGTCAGCCCTTTGTCGACTGGATCCGCAAACGGTTCGAGCAGGACGACGCCATGTGGTTCCGGGAACAGTTCGTCCACCCCCGCGACGTGTTCTCCAATGTCCACATTTTCCCCGGCGCGGCCGCCTCCCGGCCCTAATCCCGATTGTCGCGCCCGCTGCGCCTGGCATTGCGTGAGAGCGAAGTGGCGTCCTATGATCGCAAAGTCCGGTTGACAGGCCGTGGCATAGCCTGAGGGGGATACCATCGACACGAATGACAGGCGCCCGGCCACGATCATCGACGTAGCCCGCGAAGCCGGCGTTTCCTTCAAGACAGTCAGCCGCGTGCTGAACGGAGAGCCCAATGTGCGCGCCGAAACCCGTCAGCGTGTCATGGAGGCAGTGGCCCGCCTCGGTTACCGCGCCAACCAGCATGCCCGCAGCCTGCGTGCGGGCCAGAGTCGTCTGATCGGCGTCTTCTATTCAAACCCGTCCCGCAACTATATCGGTGAAATCCAGATCGGCGCGCTCCAGCGCGGTAATGCCGAAGGGTTCTCCATCGCGTTCGAGCATCTTCAGGAGGGCCCGGAAGGGTCTGTGCTGCCGCGCGGCGGCGCAGCGCTCGCCGGTGTCGTCCTCACCCCGCCGCTCACCGAAGACCGCGCCCTGATCGCCCGCCTGATCGAAGCTGACACGCCCTTTGTCCGCCTCTCGCATACCGAAGCCGAAGGCGAGGTTGGTCACATCACCATGGATGACGAGGCGGCTGCGCGCGAGCTCATGGATCATCTCTTCACGCTGGGCCATCGCCGCATCGGTTTCATTGCCGGCACCCAGAGCCATCCCCAGGCCCGACTGCGCGAGGCAGGCTACCGCGCGAGCCTTGCCGCCGCAGGGATCCCGGTCGAGGAGTCCCTGATTACGCGCGGCACGTTTGAATTTGAATCCGGCCTGCGCGCCGCCGCCGATCTCCTCGCGCGCACGCCCCGGCCGACGGCGATCTTTGCCAGCAATGATGATATGGCCGCCGCCGTGCTGGCCGTGGCCTTCCGGTCCGGCCTGCGTGTGCCCGAGCAGCTCTCGGTGACCGGCTTTGACGACACGCCGCTCGCCTCGGTTGTCTATCCGGCGCTGACCACAATCTACCAGCCCAGCCGGGAGATGGCCTCGGTTGCCGTGAGCATGCTGCTGGAAAAGCGCAGCACCGACGGCCCCGGCAAGGCCTGCCTGCCATACCGTCTCGTGGTGCGTGAAACCACCGCGCCGCCGGAGGCCTGAGCCCCCGTTCCCTGCGCCCCGGCTTTCGTGTAAGCGCCCTGTCCATGACCAAGCCCATCAGCCAGATCGCACCCCTCCCGCACATTGCTGCCACCAAGCCCTATGTTCCGGGCGGCAAGCTGCATGGCGCCAGGGGACCGGTTGCGATGCTTGCCTCGAATGAAAACCCGTTCGGGCCAAGCCCGAAAGCGGTCCAGGCCGCCCGCGCCGCCGCCGCGGATGTCCACGTCTATCCCGATCCCGATTATGGCCAGCTGCGCGCCGCCATCGCCGCCGCCAAAGGCATTGCAGATGTTTCCCGCGTCGTCACCTCGGCCGGGTCCGACGAGATCATCCACCTGCTCACCCAATGCTATGCAGGCCCCGGCGACGAAGTGGTCTTCACCGAACACGCATTCTCCATGTACCGCGTCTCGGCCGGTGCCCATGGCGCCATATCTGTCGTCGCCCCGGAAACGGAGATGACCGCCGGCGTCAATGCCATCCTCGGCGCGGTTTCCCCGCGCACGAAGCTCCTTTTCCTCGCCAATCCCAACAATCCGACGGGCACCATGCTCACGGGGGAAGAGCTCCGGACGCTGCAGGACGCGCTGCCTCCGCAGGTCCTCTTCGTGGTCGATGGCGCCTATTCGGAGTATCTCGGCCCGGCCTATGAGGCCGAACTGCGCGACCTCGTCGACCGGCGCGACAACACCGTGATGATGCGCACCTTTTCCAAGATCTATGGCCTGGCCGCTATGCGCCTTGGTTGGGCCTACATGCCCGCCGCCATCGCCGCGATCTACCAGCGCATTCGCGGGCCCTTCAATGTCAGCAGCATTGCCGCCGCTGCCGGTATCGCCTGCGTCGGCGATGAAGACTTCCTCAGGATGTCCCGGGATCACAACACCAGATGGCGCGCCGTCATGACGGACGCCCTAAATGCCATGGGCCTGCCGACGCCGCCTTCGCACGCAAACTTCATCGTCACCGAGTTCGGGTCCGCCCAAAGGGCGGCCGACGCCAACCAGCATCTCAGGGATAACGACATCCTCGTACGCGCGATCAGCGGTTATGGCCTGCCCACCAGGCTGCGCATTTCGGTGGGCAGCGAAGCGGACAATCAGCGTTTCCTGGACGCCATGCAGGCCTTCACCGCGTCACGCTGATATTATCAATCAGCCGCGTCTTGCCGATCCACGCCGCCGCCAGCAGGCGCGCTTGCGTGCCTTCTTTCAAAGGCTCACCCAGGGGCAGGGCCTGCAGCGTCGCCGGGTCCACGAGCGTGACATAATCCAGCTTCCGGAATCCGGCAGTCAGGATATGCCCTTCTGCTTCCTTAAGCGCCTCTGAGGGCAGGGTACCGAGTGACATCCGAACCGAGGCCCGGTGCATTGCTGCAAAGATCGCGCCGGCCGCGCGCCGTTCCTCCGGGGAAAGATAAAGATTGCGGGAAGACTGGGCGAGCCCGTCCGCATCCCGCTTCGTTTCTCCGCCGATGATCTCGATGGGAAAGCCGAGGTCCTGCACCATCCGGCGGATCACCTGCAGCTGCTGGTAATCTTTTTCCCCGAACACGGCCAGGTCCGGCTGCGCATGCAGGAAGAGGCGGGCCACCACGGTCGCCACCCCGTAGAAGAAGTGCGGCCGGTAAATCCCGTCGAGCAGGTCCGACAGCGATTCGACCCGCACATTGGTCACTGATCCTTCGGGATACATTTCTGCAACACTGGGAAGATAAACAGCGTCACATTTCGCGCTGGCCAGCTTGGCAATGTCTTCGGCCTCGCGGCGCGGATAGGTGTCGAAATCCTCGCCCGGGGCGAACTGCGCCGGGTTAACGAAAATACTCGCTACGGTGCGTGTTACCTTTTCCTGAGCTTTTTCAATGAGGGAGAGGTGCCCCTCATGCAGGGCCCCCATGGTGGGGACGAAACCCACGGTTTCACCGGTCTGTTTCCAGGCCCGCACACAGGCCTGCAGTTCGTTTCGGGTACGGATTATTTCGACCCGGTTTTCTGTCGTCGAATTCACTTTTCAGATGCCCTGCTTCAAGATGAAGTTAATGTGTTGTTAACCCAGACGGGGGAATTTTACAGACATGACCCAGCGCATCGTAACCACTCTCCGCTCGCTCGCACTTTTCGGTGCTGTCTCGCTTGGCCTGCGCAAGGCGAACATCGAAGAAAGGCATCCTGAACCCATCCTCGGCGCCCTTCGCCCGGATGAAGAGAATGATGCCTGGTTGTTCGACCGGTCCGAGACCAATCTTTCCTCCGGTGCCTACATGCTGGAGCAGGAATATTCCCGCGTGTCCGGCGCTCTTTCGGCGCTTCGCGGCGTCCTGTCCAGCCTTGCCCGCGTTCCAGAAGCCGGCGAGATGGCTTATGCCGCGCCCTATGACGCGCCGCTGGCCACCGATCCGATGCTCTTCGACGAGGCGCGCGCGCTCATCCCGGTTCTCACCAACGTGGTTCCCTTCGAGGACGACGATCTCTTTGTCGAACATACCTTCGCTCTGCCGCGGGCCGGTGCCGGCCACCATCACCCGCAGTCTGTCGAAGCCCTGCAGCGCGTCGCCTGACCTACGCCGGAATAGTTTGACCGAAGGCTTGTTGCCGGAGGAGTTGTGGAGTTCCCTGGATGCCCGCTGACGGCGTCGCTCATCTCAGCCGCGTTCCGGGTGCGGGCCTGGAGGCCCCTGCGCGGGACGCGCGCGTTATTGTCATCGGCAATGAAAAGGGCGGGGCGGGCAAGTCCACCGTCTCCATCCACCTGTCCGTCGCCCTCCTGCGCACCGGCAGGAAGGTCGGTGTCATCGATCTCGATGTCCGCCAGCGCTCGCTGACCCGCTATCTCGAAAACCGAGTCCGGTGGGCCCAGAACACCGGCGCCACGCTCGTCATGCCGGAAATCGTCCGCGTCGAGGCCAGCCAGGAGCGCGACCTTGACCGCGCCGAGGCCGAGGAAAGCCAGCGCTTCCAGGCCGGCCTCGCCCGACTGAAGCAGACCTGCGACTTCATCCTTATCGACGCCCCCGGCGGCGATACCTTCCTCTCGCGCGCCGCCCATCGCAGCGCCGACACCCTCATCACCCCCCTCAATGACAGCTTCGTCGACTTCGACCTGCTGGGCGACGTGAACCCCCAGACCCTCGAAGTCCTGCGCCCCAGCTTCTATTCCGAAATGGTCTGGGACTGCCGCAAGAAGAAGGCTCAGACGAGCCGCCGCCCGATTGACTGGGTGGTGATGCGAAACCGCATGTCGCCTCTGGCCGCCCGCAACAAGGAACGCGTCGGCGGCGCGCTGGAAAATCTCTCCAAGCGTATCGGCTTCCGCCTGGCCCCCGGTCTTTCCGAGCGCGTCATCTACCGCGAGCTCTTCCCCGCCGGCCTTACCCTGCTGGACCTCACTGAAGCGGGCTCCAACGTCGCCTTCACGATGAGCCACAAGGCCGCCCGCCAGGAGCTGCGCGATCTGGTCATCGTCCTCCAGCTCCCCGAACTCGCCGGCGCCAGCATCGACTTCTGACCGCCCCGGCGTCAGCCTTGCCAGGTATCCACAGCTGGCTTACCCCAATCCCCGAAACAGACCTGCCCGTGAAGGCAGGCCACATCCTTTTGGGGGAAACCAATGAGCCAGACCGAAATCCACGGCACCGTGGAGCCCCGCTTTGTCGCCGTCCGCAACGCCTTCGCGCAGAACTTCATCAATGGCGAGGAAAACGGCGCCGCCTTCTGCATGACGCTGGATGGCAAGCCCGTCGTCGACATCTGGGGCGGCTTTGTGGACGAGGCTCAGACCAAGCCCTGGCAGCAGGACACCATCGTCAACGTCTACTCCACCACCAAGACGATGACCGCGCTCACCGCGCTCTACCTGGCGGACAAGGGCGCGCTGAAGTTTGAAGACCCCGTGGCGAAATACTGGCCCGAATTTGCCGCCGCCGGAAAGGCAGACGTCACCGTCGCCCATCTGATGAGCCATTCGGCCGGCCTCTCTGGCTGGAAAGAGCCGCTGGTGCGTGAAGACCTCTACGACTGGGAAAAGGCCACCAGCCTGCTGGCCGCGCAGGAACCCTACTGGAAACCTGGCAGCGCGCCGGGCTACCACGCCATGACGCAGGGCTATCTCGTCGGCGAAGTCATCCGCCGCGTGGCGGGCGAAACCGTCGGCACGCTCTTCCGCAAGGAAATCGCCGGGCCGCTCGGCGCAGATTTCCACATCGGCCTTCCGGCTACGGAGGATCACCGCGTCGCTGATCTGACGCCCCCGCCCGCCAGCGGCACGCTTGGGCAGGGCACGGCAGACCCGCTCATCACCAACATGGCCAGCAACCCGCCGATCAATCCGCTCGACACCCGCAGCCGCGCCTGGCGCGCCGCCGAAATTCCGGCCGCCGGCGGCACAGGCAATGCCCGCTCGGTCGCGCTCGTCCACACCATCCTTGCCAATGGTGGCCATGCCAATGGCAAGCAGATCATGTCCGAGGCCGGCTGCCGCAAGGCGCTGGAACTCCAGATCGAAGGCAATGACAAGATCCTCGGCATCCCGGTGCGCTACGGCCTCGGCTTCGGCCTGCCCGGGGGCGTGGCAAACTTCCCGAACCCCAACACCCTCTTCTGGGGCGGCTATGGCGGGTCCCTCGCGGTCATCGACATGGACCAACACGCCACCTATGCCTACGCCATGAACAAGATGGCCCCCACAACCACGGGCGACATGCGCGCCTTCGGCATGCTGATGGCCGCCTGGCAGGTCTTCATGGCGGGGTGACCCGCGCGGCTTGGCTTCCATGGGGCGCTCCCTTATAGGAGCCCCCCATGGCTACCTTCCCATTCGAAATCTCCGCCCGCGAGGGCAAGGCGCGCACCGGGCGCCTGAAAACCCCGCGCGGCGACATCCGCACGCCCGCCTTCATGCCCGTCGGCACTGCCGGCACGGTGAAGGCCCTCTATATGGATCAGGTCAAAGGGGCAGGGGCCGACATAATTCTCGGCAACACCTACCACCTGATGCTCCGCCCCGGCGCCGAGCGGGTTCAGCGCCTCGGCGGCCTGCACAAATTCTCCGGCTGGCCTGGCCCGATGCTGACCGACTCCGGCGGCTTTCAGGTCTGGTCGCTCGCCCAGCTGCGCAAGATGGACGCAGACGGCGTCACCTTCCAGAGCCATATCGATGGCAGCGCCCATCGCCTCACCCCCGCCCGCTCCATCGAGATCCAGGCAGACCTTCTGGGCGCGGACATCTCCATGCAGCTTGATGAGTGCACAAATTTTCCGTGTACACATGAAGAGGCAGCGCGGAGCCTTGAGCTCTCCCTCAAATGGGGCGAGCGCAGCCTCGACGCCTTCGGCGCCCGCGACCGCCAAACTCTCTTCGGCATCATTCAGGGCTCAAACTTTCCAGATCTCCGCGAGCGCTCTGCCAGAGGCGTCACGGGCCAGGGCTTCGGCGGCATCGCGCTTGGCGGTCTCGCGGTCGGCGAAGGCCATGACCAGATGTGCGCCAGCATCGACATGACGACGCCGCATCTGCCCGACCACATGCCCCGTTATGTCATGGGCGTCGGCAAGCCCATCGACCTCGTCGAAAGCGTCGCGCGCGGCATCGACATGTTCGACTGCGTCCTGCCCACCCGTTCCGGCCGCCACGGCCAGGCCTGGACCTGGGATGGCCCGCTCAACCTCAACAACGCAAAATTTGCCGAAGACACGAGCCCGCTGGAGGAAGGCGTAAACTGCCCGGCCAGCCAGGACTATTCCCGCGCTTACCTGCATCACCTTTTCAAGGCCGGCGAATATCTCGGCCCCATGCTGCTCTCCTGGCACAACACCGCCTTCTTTCAGGCCCTGATGGCAGAGATGCGCGCCGCCATCGCCGAAGGCCGTTTCGAGCAGCTGCGCGCGCAGCTCAGCGCCCGCTGGGAAAGCACGAAATCCAAACCGAAAACCAAGGCGCCCGGCTGACGCGCCCCTAGCGGTACTGGATCTTGCTCTCGGATTTCAGGGTCTCCAACGCCTCGAAGTCTGGCTGGGCGGGGATCTGGCACCCCAGCGCCTGGCCATAGCCTTTCAGATAGGCCCGTCTCTGCGCGCCGATCTTGAAGGCCTGATTGTATTTCTTCTCATGGCTCTCCGCGCCGGTCGCCTGGCGAACGAGGCCCCGGAAAGGGATCCATCCTGTGGAGACATTGCGCACTGCGTCGAGCGCCGCGTCGGAGGCTTCCTCCGCCAGCACTTCGGAATTCAGCCGCTCGTCCGGCTGGCCTGAATCCCAGTCGAGCCCCAGAACGGCGTCGAGCTCGGCAACGTCCATTTCGATGCCGGCGCAGGTCATCTCCCCGGGCGGGCCGTAGGGCACTTTCAGCGTCGCCAGAAGCTGTGGAATTTCCCGGCGGCGCAGGTTGAAATCATCCAGCGGGGCGGATGCCGCCCCGGCCAGCCCGTCGCGCGTCTGGCCGGCCGCGCTTCCGGCCGCAGCGCCCATATTCTGGCCCGTCTGGCCCCCGCTGGCGCAGGCAGAAAGGGCAAGGGCGGCTAGGAGGGGCAAAGCAAGGTGTCGCATCGGCCGAGGAGATGTGAAAAATATGGCCACATCAAGCCTCTGCGTGCAGGGAACGGTTGACCGGCCCCGACTCCCGGCCTAAATGGCCGCTTCGATTGGTTCCGGCCAGTCTTTGGTGCCCATAGCTCAGCTGGTAGAGCAACTGACTTTTAATCAGTAGGTCACAGGTTCGAACCCTGTTGGGCACACCATTTTCTTAAATAAATTCAATAGGTTGATTGGATGGATCCAGACGCGCTCCGGAACAAAATGAGCCGGGACACGTTGGGGGACACTCTTCCCCGCTGTTACCGCATTTAGAATTTTTCGTGTCTCGTTTTCACCCTGCGCCGGGAGCATCGAGGCTGCGAGGCAATATTTGAATTGGCGCGGGCGGTCTGCCGACCTCGCAGTGCGGACGGCAGAACTCACTCGTCCTGTCTGTCGTTCCATGTCCGCTCAACATCAACACCATGTTCCAAAACTCTTTCTGCGCGGGTTCCTTATCCAGCACGACCACTAGGAGGCTATTGAACGCCTTCGGGTGTTCGACCTGCTTGCCCGCCGCGTGTTCTCCACTTCCAATGCCAACACCATGGGCAAGCGCCGCTACAACGATTTTTGGATCGACGAAGAGACACTGGCCACTATCGAGCCTGCTGCCGGTAGAATTAGAGCCATGTTGCGTCGCTTGTGGAATGGTTGCGCACTGAGAAAAAGCTGGCTCGAACCGTCGAGGAAATGGGCGACTGGACGCTGCTCTTTGCCTTGCAGTTCATTCGGACAAAACGCATTCGTTTGCTTCCAGCAGAACTGAGACGTCAGCTGAGCGAACGCTTTGTTCGAACGGGGTTTGATCCGAACAAAGTCGAAGGGTTACCTCCACTCGATGAAGAGGCCCTCAAGAAGCTGCACACCAAACGCCAGCTCGAAAGCCTGTTCAAATACTTGGAGATGTTTGCGAATAGAGAAATCGTTTTGATGGCTGCGCTGAATTGCCCCGGATCCAGGTGCCATGCCCGGCTGAGGAAACGCTCGCCCTTCCTCTCGAAGATCTGAAAAAAAAGAATGTTCAATCGCCACGCCTTTTCTAGCCGTCGGCGGCGCGCACGTACCACTCCTATTGTTGGTCGAGGATTATCTCATTGAAACGGTTCATTCCCGATCCACCCCTGGAACCCGCATCATAAATGTACCCGTAAGCTCTTCGCCCGTCTGGACGATTGAGTATGTTGCCGCGGACCCAGGAACCCTCGATACCTTCCACCATGACGGTTGGCGGCTGCCATCCGCCGGCATCATGGGTCGCGAATATCTGCCGGGAGTGTTCATCAATAAATAGCAGATGTAAGACGCTGCCGTCCAAAACGACATCGGCGGCTGGCTGCTGGGCATCGACCGCATTCGTGATCACCGGCAGGCCGCTGATTTTCACTGCAGGTGTTGCAGGTGACATCCCGCGCACTCTTCGTTCCCACAAATGACCGTCTTCCAGCCTGTAGATGATGATCGTCGTGTCTGTTGTGGGGTCATAGACCAGAGGCAGAACGGCTCCGTACTCGGCCCGGCTGGTCCCTGCGCCTGTGGCAAGACGTTGCCGCGCCCCGAGCGAGCCATCGGCTTCCACGCGCCGATACCAGACAGTCCCATCTGTCCTAAGGTAAGCCAGATGAACTACGCCGTCTGTACCGAGCACAGCCTGGGGACCAGCGTTGCCGTATTCATCGGCCGGATCCAACTCTGTCGCAGGTTCCCATTGGCCGTCCGGCGAACGGCTGGCCATATACAAACGGTCGGCGAGGAAAACCGTGACCAGGCTGCCATCCGGCCGAACCACGAGAGTGGCCATCTGGGCAATAGCCGTCGCTGTTGCGGCGACTTCGTCGCGGACTGACCATCGGTCAGGCTCATTAGGATGGTCAGAAGTATTAAAGACATGATAGCGCACAGAATGCGTGACTTGATGGATGATGTGGATACTGTCCCCGACTTGCCGGCTGTCCACTGACTCCAGATCTCCTGTTTCAGGGCGATTGGCACCATCGACCTCACGCCATGTCTTTCCGCCATCTGCAGATTTCATCATCATGAAACGGTTGTCGGTTTCACTTGGCTCCATGATGAAATAGAGGTCACCATTGCCTGCCTGCCACGGCCCGATACGGCCGGGTGTCTCTACAAAAGTCCCGCCAAGATGGCCGTCGGGAACAGTCAGAACGATCTGCGCAACTGCCGCGCCAGCCACCGGCAAACCCCCGGCCTCGATCATACGGAACTCGAACTTATCACCCGCCTCATTCATCAGCGCGCCGTCTGCAAGGCGCCGGATCACCAACGGCCATTCAAATTCTCCGTGTCCTGACTTGCCTCCCCAAAGCGGGGTATCTTCAGATAAGGACAAACCGAAGCCCGGCACAAAAGCGGACTTTGATCCCGAAAGCAGATCCGTGGTAGCGTCAGCATCGGCGTAGGCGGTTGTGCCTGCGATGCTGACGAGAGGGCTCCTTGGCTCTCCTTCCAAAACAAGTTCGCGGAGGTCTGCGGTATGCAGAGCATCTGCGGAAATCCCAACATCGCCGGACCATAGCGCCGTCCCTGTGGGCACGATGAATTCCAGCGTATCATCATCGAAGCTGACTTGCAGTGAACCGCCCTCAAGCTGAATTTCCAGTTCAAGCCAGATACCCGGTTCGATAAAAACCTTGCGTTCGGCCATGACGCGTTCTTGGCCTTGCTGGACTTGGCTCACCTTGATCAGCTCAGGTTCAACCTGCACGCGGGCATAGTTTTCAGAATCGGCATAGGCGAACAGCATGGCGAACCCTGGCGATCCTTGGGGCGCTAGGCGAAATTCGACTGCATAACTGAATGTCGTCAAAGGCCAGGGGCTTGGATAAAGTGCGGCAAACCCGTCCTTGCTGCCATTGATCCGCAAGATCGCATCGGATCCTGCGGCAACGACCGTCAGGGCCTCAGATGCCCCCTTCAGCAAGGTCCAACCGTCCAGGGCGCCAGGATCCTGATCTTCGAAGGTCATGTGGACTTTTCGTTCTGGCTTTGGAAACCCATGCGCTTCAAGCGTTTCCCAGACCTCCCCATTGCGCCGGGCCTGAAGCCGGAATGTCTGAGGGTTGGTTTCAGCCGCCTCTGCTTCAAACCGTAACCGGAAAGGTTGATCTGCAGGCTGAAGAACTGCTTCACTCTGTTCGCCGGCCCAGCCCGTATCTCCATTCAAAGGTGCCTGAAGATCAGATCTCACGCGAAAGGCCGGATCGCTGGCAGCCACTTGCTGCGTTCCAAGGGCCAGACCCGTTGCCATCAGTAAACGCTGCAGCCAAGTGGACAAGGGGCGGACAGGAAACCTTTTGGAGCTCATTATTTGTGTCCTAAATTCGCATCAGCCCATGGGGATTGTGCGCAAGATAGCGGAGAGTGCCGTGCGTCTTTCGCGCCGTCCGTAGTTTGCACAGCAACGTGACATTGATGATACGATAGAAAACGAAAATGAGAAGCAACCACGCGGATTGCCAATGGAGAAACCTGTCATGATTCTTACAGTTCTCCTGGCGCGCCGAGAGGTCTCTCTATCTAACGTATAGGCTTCTTTCAGCGCAGGTTCGCGCGGCAGTGACAGAAACCATAATTCAGCTGACATTTTCAGGATGAACCAGGCCGGTCTCCCGACCCGATATTCACGCAAACGTTTTGTCACATAAGTATTTCGTAAAATTCAAACTTATCTCGCGACTCCCCGATTAAGAGAATGCTTGCTTAACCAATAGGGGTGTTTGGTATGACTACGAACAAATTTCGCGCGGTGTTGCTAGGCAGCATTGCTCCATTTCTCGCGATCTCCGGAGTGGGTTCGACTGCTCAAGCTCAGACCGGTGCCGCCGATACGCTCCAGGCGACCGGCGAAGTAACCGGCGTCGTGTCGGATGCGGTCCGGGGCGTCTACCTCGTTGGCGCCGAAGTGCGCATCACAGGCCTCAACATCGTTGCAGTTACCGACTCTGAAGGACGTTATTCCTTTCGTCAGGTGCCGCTTGGTCAACAGACGGTGGAAGTCAGCTATCTAGGGCGGCCGACCCGCCAGGCACGCGTCACGGTGACGGGCGGTGAACCTGCGCTTGTCGACGTTGTCCTCGGGGCGACCGGTGAAGATGACCGGGTGATGGAGAGCATCATCGTGCTCGGCGCACGTCCGCAGGCAGAGTCGGAGGCCGCAGCGCTTCAGGTTCAACGTTCGTCCAAAGCCATCGTCAACGTCGTGGCCGCTGACTCGATTGGCAACTTTCCCGATCAGAACATCGCGGCTGCCATTGGAAGACTGCCCGGCGTAGCTGTCGGACGCGACCAGGGACAGGAGCGCACGCTCAGCCTCAGGGGCGCGCCGTCCCGCTGGACATCAATCGCCTTTGATGGCGTGAATGTCATTGCACCGGGCGGCAAGTCTGCGCGGACCGATACGGTTCCTGCTGCGATCGCCAGTTCCGTCATCGTGCGCAAGGCTGTGACACCGGCAATGCCGGGCGAGTCTCTGGCGGGAAATATCGACATCATCACCCGGGGCGCCTTTGACTATCCCGGTCCCAAGGCAGCTCTCAATACCGCCGTCGGATATAATGAGCTCGGCGGCGGTGAGCAGTATGATATCGGGGGCTTTGTCTCCAATACGTTTGCAGATGGCCGCATCGGTCTGCTCCTTTCGGCATCGCGCTATGAGCGCGAGATGATCACCGACAATTTCGAAACCGACTGGGAAACGGGTGAAGATTCTGAAGACCGTGAAGCCGGCTTTGCGGATCGCGCCTGGGCAGACGCGCACCAGAACAAGCTTTATCGTCTGACGCGCAGCAATACGGCCTATTCCGGCCGGCTCGATTTCCGCCCCTCTGATGCGCATCGTTTCTTCTTCAGTTCCATCTATACCGAGTTTACCGATGATGAACTGCGCAACGCGATGGAGTTTGATCTCGATGATGGGGCGCGGGACACCGACGAGGCTGCGATCACGCGCGGTTATGCCGACATCCGGACGGGCAATACACCCTTCCAGGGACGCATCTTCGCAGTCGAGCTCGACAGCACGCTTAACTCGAACAGAACCCTGCAGAGCATTTTCACCAATACGTTGGGTGGTGAGCAGAGGTTCGGAGATTGGGACGCTTCCTGGAGGCTGAACTATAGCAATTCGCTGTCTGAAAGCGGGCCGACGATCCAGTCAGCCTGGAGGAGCCCGCGCGGATCAAACGCCCTCGCCGGACGCCCGACCGTGATTTACGACTTTACCGATCCGGAAAATCACCGCGTCGAGCTGTTCGAGACGATCGTTAACCCTGATGGCTCTCTCTCTCAGGGCGAGTCGAAGCGCAACCTCGACGCTCAGGACTATGAGTTTGTTCGTCTGCGAAACAACGACCGGCTGCAGGACAGCTATTCCTACAGCGCCCGCCTCGATCTCGGCCGTGAGCTGACCCTGTTTGACCGGGCAACCGAATTCCAGTTCGGCGTTCAGTATGACGATCGCTCGAAGAAAGACACCCGCCAGACCCTGGAAATCACTGCAGCCCAGCTGGCTGCTGCCGGCATTGCAGCCCCATCGAGGGCCGACATTGAGATAAATGATCCGTATAAAGGCGAATTGCCACTCGGTTATTCTTTCCGGTATTTCTCCGACAGCGCCATACGGCAGCTGTGGAACGGTCTGGCCGATCAGGGAGTGTCCCGGGTCCAGGCTAATACATCCGAGACAAACAACTTCAGGGTCACTGAGAATGTAATCGCCGGTTATGCGATGACGACGACGTATTTCGACTGGGGTAACATTCTCGCGGGTGCCCGCGTGGAACGGGTTGAAAATACCGGGCGGGCCCTCGTCAGGTTCGGCAATAATTTCGAACTTGCCAATGTGGGGGATGATAGCCTTCAGGTCTTCCCGAGTATGCATGTCAACTGGGACATCAATGACCAGCTCAAACTGCGTCTTTCGGCAAACAGCGGCGCGGCACGCCCGGATTTCTCCATCCTGCGGCCGAACTTCAACGTCTCCGACGAGAACCAGACGATCAGCGGGGGCAACCCCTTCGCGCTTCCGGAAAAGGCGATCGGCGCAGATGGCTATCTCGAATGGTACCTGCCGTCGGGCGCCTTCCTTTCATTCGGCGCCTATTACAAGTCTCTGGACGACGTGCTGTTTTCGGTTCGCAATCCGGCTTTTGGCAGTGATGTCCTCAACGAGCCGGGAATTGATCGCTCCGGCTATGTGTTCACGACGACCGACAATGGCGGCAGTGGCTACTTGGCCGGCGCTGAGGTTGCCTTTTCCCAGACCCTTGAGCCTTTTGCTGACCGGTTGAACCTGCCCGAGTGGGCAGGTGGTTTCGGCGTACGCGGAAACTTGACGCTGAACGATTCGGAAGTGGAAACACCAGATGGCCGCAAGGTTCAGCTGCCCGGTTCGTCAGATCTGATCTACAATGCTGCTCTTTCGTACGAGCGCTACGGCCTCTCGACCCGGATCAGCTGGCAGTACCAGACAGAGTATATCGACAGCATCGGGAGTGGCGACGTCCTGGGTGATGGCTTCTGGAGCGATGTCGGGCGCCTGGATTTCAAGACGGAATATACCTTCAACGACAATGCCCAGGTTTATTTCGAGGCAAACAACCTCACTCGTGAGCCGGGCGTGCGTTATGAGGGTATCGTTGCCCGCACCTCCGAATACGAAGAATTCGGGGCGCGCTATCTGCTCGGTCTCCGCCTGAACTTCTGATATCGTAAGCTCCCTCGCGCGCTAGCGAGAGGGAGCTTACACCCGTTTGGGAGGGCGGTCTTCTGAGCGGGGGGGCAGAGTGGTCTGGCAAGGCCCCGTTAAGCATCAAGGCGGCCGGTTTGCAGACTTGCCGTTCATATACGTTCGTTACCATGAAGGAAGAAGTACGATGATCCGGGTCCGAGCCTTTATTCTTTCGGCTAGCCTTTCAATAATCTGCGCTACCGGTGCAAACGCGCATCAAGGCCACGCAGCGCCGCCATGGCAACAATCATCGGTTTGGCCCGACCGGATCGTCGTTACGCTCCCGGATGATCCGGCGACATCCTTTGCGGTAACCTGGAGAACGTCAGCGGACGTTGAAAACTCTGTCGCGGAAATCGCTGTGGCAACACCTGATGCCCGCTTCGATCTGGCTGCGGAAAGCCGCACGGCAGTATCTGAAGAACTCGATCTGGCAACTGTGAAACGACTTGGTGCAGATGTTCCAGTTGAATGGAACAGCATGCTTGCGCCCGTTCGCTTCCATTCGGTTACCTTTGATGGCCTTGAGCCGGACACGCTGTATGCTTACCGCGTTCGGGGCGCAGACTCGGCATGGAGTGAATGGTATCAGGTGCGGACTGCGCCTGTTGATGGTCCGATCTCTTTCATCTATGTGGGGGACGCGCAGAACGGTATCCTATCGCATTGGGCGCGGACGATCCGGGCCGCATTTCAGACGGCGCCTGACGCCAGGTTCATTCTTCATGCAGGCGACCTCGTGAACCGCGCTTCGCGTGATTTTGAGTGGGCCGAGTGGTTTAAGTCTGTCGGGTTTATCCACGGTATGATCCCGGCGATGCCCGTTGCGGGCAATCACGAGTATGATCGCATTGGTCTGCCGGAAGATACGACAAGCCGTATTCTCTCCATCCTGTGGCGCCCGCAGTTTACCCTGCCGGTCGAAGAAACACTCCACGCCGATCTCCGCGAGACCGTCTATGACGTGCGCTACACAAAGGATCTGCATCTCTTCGTCCTCGACACGCAAGCAGGCCGGATCGACGAACAGGCCGAATGGCTGGACAAGGCCCTGTCAGAGAGCGACGCCCGCTGGCGGATCGTCTCGATGCACCACCCGATATTCTCCTCAGGCCGCGGAAGGGATAATGCTGACCGCCGGCAGATCCTTTTGCCGGTTTTCCTCAAGCACAATGTCGATCTCGTTCTGCAGGGACATGAT
The DNA here is from genome assembly GCF_018402285.1 of Hyphomonas sp. Classification (GTDB taxonomy): domain Bacteria; phylum Pseudomonadota; class Alphaproteobacteria; order Caulobacterales; family Hyphomonadaceae; genus Hyphomonas. The sequence goes on from NZ_JAGYJH010000003.1 coordinate 1,260,460, forward strand.
CACACCTATGCGCGGGGCCTCATACCTCAGGATGATACGACCCAGACACCAGAACGTATTGCAATGGGTGATACGGATCTTATCAAGACGATGTTCGTCAACTCTGTGTCGGGTGCCAAGCAGTATACGTTCAAGGATGACCGCTGGGACGGCTATACCTCCGACGGTGTGGAACTTAAGAACTATGCAGAAAACACTCAATTTTTCCAAGTCGTTCGCATCTATGGCAATACGCTGAGCTATACCGCTTATACAGCGACGAGGGAAATCTATGACAGCTTCGTCATGACTAAAGGAGAAGATGCAGTAAAAACCCTGCTGGAAGGCAGCGGATCTACGATCGATCTTCGCCTTTTCGAGAGCACGATGCCCTACCCAGGGGTAAGTGATCTGAGTGCGGAGTAGTAAGTCCGAGCGATTGGCGCTGTAAACTGCGTATTCAGGATTAGCCTTCCAGTTTACAGCGTCGTCGGAACGTGGCTTAGAGCAGACTGAAGGGTGCTGACCTGCCACTGAACTTTGATCTTGACGGGATTAGAGCCGCTGCGGTCTGTACGCCTTCCAGTGCGGGCTTAGCAACGAAGGATTGGCGGAGCTTTTAATCAGTAGGTCACAGGTTCGAACCCTGTTGGGCACACCAAATTTTTCAGTAGATTCACCTGTTTGCCTGGTGCGCCTGCAACGCGGTCGGGACCAGAATGTTCCGGTCGTAGGGTGCCCTTCTGACGCGTGCCGCAGGGTTACGGTCAAAAGACACCCCGCCCGCGGTTTGAGTCTCCAATCTTCACGTCGCTTGAAGTTCAAACGTAAGACCGGCATGAGCCTGCAGCCGGTCGATCAGTTTATCGCCCATGAGCCCTGCCGGGGTCCAAAACCCGCCCACGGTGTTTTCCGGCACGTCCCTGGCCAGGCAGGCAGCGGCCTGTGCCAGCATTTTAGCCGTGGAGCCATACCCTGGGTCGCGATCCCCGGTTACCCGGCATCTGATTTTGTCGCCGCGGCGTGTTGTTCCCAGGAACACCAGATCATATTCGCCATCGAGCTGTTGTTGTTCGCTCGGCCCTTCTCCCGGCTTGGGGAGGAAATAATTTTCCAGTAGCCAGCGCGTGGGCGGGAAAGCGAAGGCGAGCATCCCGCCTGCCAGTCCCAAGCTGATCGCTCTGGCCGTGCGCTTGCCGCGGCCACCGGCTCCCGACAACATGGCCTCTTCATACATAAAGTCGGTGCCATAGCTGTTGTTGCTCAACGCGTTGGAACGATGGACGACGCGCGCGTTGATGGCCGCCATGATGAAGGGAGCAATCCAGCTGTTGCAGTCTTCGTCATAAGCCATCTGCACATCGTGCTGGCGGGCAGCAAAGGCATGGCCCGGCGGGCAAAGGCTGTAGGGATCCTTCAATTGCCTGCGCAGCTGAGCATCCCCCGACGCCTCCTTGACCATATTGATCATGCTCGCAATCGTTCCGCCGGAAGCTGCGCCCTTGATCTTCGCTACCCGCATGTTGATCCGGTTGCAGGTCTGACCAAGCTTTTCCGTTGCCTGCTGCTGAAGAAAATGGACACCCAGATCCGAAGGAATGGAGTCAAACCCGCAACAGTGCACGATCCATGCGCCGCTCTGCCTGGCGGCCTGCTCATGGCGCTCCTGCATCTTTCGGATCCATTGCGGCTCCCCTGTGAGATCGCAGTAATGGGTTCCCGACGTAGCGCAGACCTTTACCAGCGTGTCACCATAAAGCGCATAAGGCCCAACCGTAGACACGATGACTTTGGTCCTTGCGCTCATTGCCTTGAGAGCCGCTTCATCACTGGCATCGGCGACGATCAATTCGATGCCTGACAAGCCGATGTCCTGGCTGAGTTTTTCCAGCTTGCTTCGCGAGCGCCCGGCAATAGCCCATTTGATCGCTCCTTTCCCGAACTGCTCATTCATGTAGCGAACCATGATCTGACCCACGAAACTGGTCGCGCCGTAAAGAATGATGTCGAAGGTCTTGTCTGTCATTTGGTTCTCTGAACGCCTTGGGGTCAGCTACGAATGGCTCGGGCAGCCTTTGATCGATGAGGGGCGCCCCGTTTCAGCTTCGCACCATTGACCAACCGCTGTCTGAAGGCAAACTGGTGATTTCAGCCCAACCGCCCCCACCAGAACCCTAAAGCCCCAAAACCCCCTTCGCGATAATGTTCCGCTGAACTTCGTTCGAGCCGCCATAGATCGAACCGGCCCGGTTGTTGAGATAGCGCGGCATTGCCGTCACCAGCTCCGCCGGGCCGATCGGCGCCACATTCGCCAGCGGATGCACCGCTTCCAGCTGTTGGACGCCTGCGTAAATCCCGCTCGCCAGAACGGCGAGCTCATCTACCGCCTGCATCAGCTCGGTGCGCTGTATCTTCAGCATCGAGGCTGCCGGCCCCGGCGGTTTGCCGCTGGAAACAGCCGAAAGAATGCGCTGCTCGGTGCCTTTGATGGCCTCCACGCGCGTCCCCAGATCGCCGGCAAGACGCATGAGATCGGGGCACCCGATCCCTGTCACATAACGCTGCAAACGGGCAAGGCCTGCCTCCAGCCCGGCAGACGATCCGCCCGACCGCTCGAATTCCAGAAGGTATTTTGCCACCGACCAGCCATCATTCTCCTCGCCGAGGCGGCCGGACTTTGGCACGCGGACCTCGTCGAAAAACACCTGGTTGAGTTCATGCTCGCCCGCCAGCGTGATGATCGGGTCCACCTTGATCCCGGGGATCGACATGTCGAGCAGGAGGAAAGTTATCCCCTTTTGCGCCTTTGCCTCCGGGTCCGTCCGCACAAGGCAGAACATCTTGTTGGCGTGGTGGGCATGGGTGGTCCAGATCTTGGTACCGTTTAGCACATAATCGTCCCCGTCACTCACCGCCCGCAGCTGCAGCGAGGCCAGATCAGAGCCCGATCCCGGCTCCGAATAGCCCTGGCACCAATAGTCCTCGCCCGAGAGGATCCGCGGCAGGTAATGCGCCTTTTGCTCCGGCGTGCCATAGCCGATGATGCACGGGCCCACCATGCCCAGCCCCATCGGCGCCAGCCCCGGCGCGCCTGCGCGGGCGCACTCGCTGGCAAAGATATAGCGCTGCATTTCGCTCCAGCCGGTGCCACCATACTTCTTCGGCCAGTGGGGCGCGACCCAGCCGCGTTCATGCAGAATGCGCTGCCAGGGCAGGGTGAATTCCGGCTCGATGAAGACGCTGGTGGCCAGCCGTCCGGCAGCGGCGAGTTCGGGGCTCAGCTTTTCCCCAAGGAAGGCTCGCACTTCCTGCTGAAATTCAACATCCTGCGATGACAGATCTAGTTTCATGGTCCGTGCCTCCCGGCTCATCCTCTTGCTTTCCTCATGACAGAGCAAGCAGAACAGCATGAGGCAAGATGCACAGCTGGCGTCAGCTGCGCGCGCTGGAGGCGGTCAATCCCAGGATCGATCCGCAAGCGTATGGCTCTTACGGCATTGACGCCGCCATCGTCGCGCCGCTCCAGCCTCCCATGGGCGTCTGCGCGCCAGCCATGCGCTTCCATATGAAGAGTGCCAGCCGCAAGCTGGGCGTTTCCGGCCGTTCACAGTCGATCCGGCTGGCGACAACGCTCGGCTATCCCGGGCAGGGCAGCGGGGCCTGAAACGGGGTCAGGTGACTTTCGCCCGCGCGTGGAACTCCGGCTTGTCCCAGCTGCCACTCTGCAGAATGTGCTCAAGCGCGTCCATCGCGCCCCGGACATCTGCATGGCTGAGGAAGAGCGGCGACAGGCCAAAGCGCACAGTATCGGGCGCCCGGAAGTCTGCCATCACGCCGCACGCGGCCAATGCCTGAACGACGGGATACCCCTCCTTGATCCGCAGGCTGACATGTCCGCCGCGCCGCGACGGATCCCGGGGCGACATCACGTCCAGCCCCATGCTGTCTGCCCGGCTGATGACAAGATTGCCCAGCGCCCTTGCCTTCGTGGCAAGGGCGCTGGCGCTCACATTCGCGAATGTCTCCAGCGCGCCGCTGAGCGTCGCCAGCGACAGGATGGGCGGCGTACCGCTGGCAAAGCGCGCGGCGCCGGCGCGGGGGGCATAGTCCGGCGTGAATGCAAACGGCGCGGCATGGCCCATCCAGCCCGGCAGCGGCGAAGCCAGACGGCCGGCCAATTCGCGCGCGGCATAGATGAAGGCCGGCGCGCCGGGACCGCCATTGAGATATTTGTAGGTACAGCCCGCCGCGAGGCGCGCGCCACTCGCCTTCAGTTCGACATCCAGAACGCCGGTCGCGTGGCTGAGGTCCCAGACAATGATAGCGCCGTGGCGGGCTGCTTCTGCTTCGAAATCGTCAATCCTGGCAACCTCTGCCGAGCGATAGTTCACCGCGCTGCGGATCAGGACACCGCCGCGGGAAAGCGCGCCAAAGCCGCCGCCCGCCGCAAGGCGCTGAAACTCCGCGCCTGTCTGCCGGGCCATCTCCTCGGCGATATACTGGTCTGTCGGAAACTCGTCTTCCTCAACAAGGATCACCCTGCGGGCGGCAAGGGGCAGGGCGGCAGCCGCCAGCTTGAACAGGTTGACCGAGACGCTGTCAGTGACAATCACTTCCTCCGTATCCACACCGATCAACGGCGCGATCTGCGCGCCTGCGCGCTCGGCAAGGTCGATCCAGCCTGCACTGTTCCAGCTTCGCACCAGGTCGCGCTGCCAGTCTGCCTGCGCTTCGCGCAGGCGCTCTGACGCCGAGAGTGGCGGCGGGCCCAGAGAATGGCCGACAAGATAGCAGCAACCTTCCGGCAAGCAGAAAAGGCGCCGCTTGCCTGCCAGCGGGTCGATCTGGTCGAGCGCCAGTGCAGCGTCGCGGGAATGCGGGAGGGATGCCATTTGAGCCACTTGCCTGTTCGGACGAAGCTGCGACACTAGCTTTCAGAGACGCCGGGGCAAGGAGGCAACATGTTCAAAGCCATTTCGGCTGTCGGGGCGCTGGCCCTGCTGGCGGCGGCCTGCACGCCGGCGCCGAGCCCGGCCAGCGCGCCGGTCACTGCTGCGATCGAGGAACCCGCCATGGCCGAGCCCCCTTTGATGACCTGGCCGGACCTGTTGGCCATCGAGCGGCCCACCGGCGCGGAAAAAATTGGCTGGGGAACGGGGCAAACCGATATTGCCGATCTCTGGTTACCGGCGGGGGCAGGCCCACACCCCGTGGCGGTGATGGTGCATGGCGGCTGCTGGCAGAAATCGATTGCCGACCGCACGCTGATGGACTGGATGGCCCATGGCCTTGCCCAGCGCGGATGGGCCGTCTGGAACATTGAATATCGCGGTGTGGACGAGGCAGGCGGGGGCTATCCCGGAACCTTTCTGGATGTCGGCGCCGCCACCGATGCGCTTGCGGTCTATGCGCCTCAGTACAATCTGGACCTCTCCCGCGTGACCGGTATCGGGCATTCGGCGGGTGGCCATCTCATTCTCTGGCTCGCGGCGCGCGGCAAGCTGCCGGAAGGCAACGCGCTGAAGCCGGAGAGCCCCATCGCCTTTCGCGGCGTTGTCGTGTCAGGCGGCCTGGCAGACCTTGAGGCTGCCCGGCCGGTGACACTGGAGAGCTGTCTTGATGCGGTCTACGAACCGCTGACCGGCCCGGCAAGCGCAGAGCGGCCTGATCCGCTGGCGGATGTTTCGCCGGCGCGCCTGCTGCCCATTGGCGTACCTTTTGTCAGCGTCCATGGCGACAAGGACCAGATTGCGCCGCCGCTTCTGGGCGAGGCATTGACCGGGAAAGCCGTCGCGGCTGGGGACGCTGCCGAACTGATCATTGTGCCTGAGACGGGTCATGTGGAACTCGTCGCGCCGGATACGGACGCCTTCCGCCTGCAAGCAGAGGCGCTGGAGCGCTTTATCCAGCCCTAGCAGGCCTTAAGGCTGGCCAGAAGCTCCTGCGCAAAGACCGTCAGCGTGTCATCCCGCGCGCCCATGACGAGGATGCGGTCGCCTGGCTGGGCAAGTTCCATCAGGCGGGCGCCACAGGCGGCGCGGTCGCCCAGCGCCTCGGCGTGTCGGCCCAGCGCCGTGATGTCAGCGGCAAGGTCCGTGCTGCCGACAGAGCGGTCGACGGTGCCCCCGAAATAAGCCGGCTCGGGCATGAGGAGGATATCCTCCGCATCCAGATTCTGCGCAAAGCACTCGGCAAACTCGCGGCGCATGTTGCGCAGCGGGCCAAAGCCGTGGGGCTGGAACATCACCAGCACGCGTCCGGGGAACTGGTTTATGGTGCGCAGGGTCGCGGCGATCTTGTCCGGGTTGTGCCCGAAATCGTCTATCACGGTCACGCCGCCCCCCGTGCCGATCACATCGAAGCGGCGGGAGATGCCCGCGAAGCTGCCAAGCGCTTCTGCGGTTTCTGCCAGCGTGACGCCGCAGGCCAGCGTGGCGGCAATAGCGGCCAGCGCATTGGAGACGTTGTGCTCACCCGGCGTTGCGAGGCGGATGGGGGCGGAGGCGCCGGAGGTCTGGTCGTGTACGGAAAAAGTGATGTGGGTGGGCGCAGGCGCGATGTCGTGCGCGGTGAGGCGGGCAGCAGGATCGCTCAGGCTGTAGGTGACCGCTCGGGGAAAGGCCCCGGCCATGCGGGCGGTCTCGTCATTGTCGAGGTTCAGCACGAGGGTTTCGGCGCGGGCCGCAAAGCCGCCGAAGAGGGCGCGCAGCTCGTCCATCGATTTATGATCGAGCGAGATGTTGGAGACGACCGCGACGCGCGGGTTGTACCCGGCGATCGAGCCGTCGCTTTCGTCAACTTCTGAGACGAAGATGCCGCTGGCGCCTACCAGAGAGCTGGCGAAGAGGGCGTCCGGCGTCTGGAAATTCTTCATGACCGCGCCGTTCATGACGGTGGGGCTTTTGCCGGCATGGTGGAGTATCCAGGCGATCATGCCGGTGGTGGTGGATTTGCCGCTGGTGCCTGCCACGCCGATGGCTGTTGGCGCGGCGTTGAAGAGGGCGGCGAGCATCTGCGCCCGGCTCATCCGCCTGGCCCCCACGCTCAGGGCGGCGGCAATATCGGGCACGGTCTCCTCTATGGCGGCCGACGCCACGATGACCTGATCGGAGCTGGTCACCCCGCTGCCATCCTGCGGGAAGAGGCGGATACCGCGCCCACGCAGATAATCAAACTTTTCCGGCGTGCGCCCCTGATCGAGCGAGCGGTCCGACCCCTCGATGATGTGGCCCTGATCGAGCAGGATCAGCGCCAGCGGCAACATGCCGGAGCCGCCAATGCCGCAGAAGAAGTAGCGATTGTGATTTATCATAAAGTCCACTCTAACTGCGATTCTGATTACCCCAATCTGTGCCTTGGAGCCGCAAATGTTACAACGCAGATCGCGCATCGGCATCGTCGCCCCCGGAAGGGCTCTCGATCAGTCTATCGCGGATCGCGTGACTGCCCTCGCCGGCGACGCGGCGGAGCTGGTCTTCCACACCCAATGCTTTCTGCACGACGGCCACTTCGCTGGGCCGGATCAAGCGCGGGCCGATGCCTTCGTAGAGTTTGCCAATGACCCCGCACTCGATGCGATCTGGTTTGCGCGGGGAGGGTATGGGGCTTGCCGGCTCCTGGATCTGGCGTTTGGGCGGCTGGGGGAGGCGGCGCGGCGCAAGACCTATATGGGGTATAGCGATACCGGGTTCCTGTTGGCGCGGCTCGCGCGTGAGGGGGTTGGCCGGGTGGCGCATGGGCCGATGCCGGCGGATATTCTGCGGGAGGGTGGCGAGGCTGCCGTGCGCCGGGCGATTGGGTTTCTGACGGGGGTGGACGGCGATGCGGGGGTTGAGCCATCGACGCTCGCGCCTGGAAAGCACGCGGCGTATAACATCAGTGTACTGGCGAGTCTGATCGGCACAGTGCATGCGCCTGACCTTTCCGGGGTGACGCTTTTGATCGAGGATGTGGGCGAGTATCATTACCGGCTGGACCGGCTGATGTTCACGCTGACCTCCAGCGAAACGGTGCGCGCGGTAGCGGGCATCCGGCTGGGCCGTTGCGGGCCGATCCCGGTGAATGATGTGGATTTCGGGAAAACCGAGGAAGAGATTGCGCAATCCTGGTGCGCGCGGGGTGGCATTGCGTATCTTGGCCGGGCCGACATTGGCCATGATGTGGGCAACAAGATTGTGGTGTTCGGGGCGCGGGGCGCGGGGGCATAAAAAAAGCGGGCATCGCGTCTGCGAGCCCGCCTTTTTGTTTGAGGGCGGATGACTGGGTCAGAGGTTCTTGACGATGTCCTCGACCATCTTCTTTGCGTCGGCCAGCAGCATCATCGTGTTGTCGTTGAAGAACAGCTCGTTCTCGATACCGGCATAGCCCGAGCCCATCGAGCGTTTGATGAAAAGCACCGTGCGGGCGTTTTCCACGTCGAGGATGGGCATGCCATAGATCGGGGAGGTCTTGTCCGTCTTTGCGGCGGGGTTGGTTACGTCGTTTGCGCCGATGACGAAGGCGACATCTGAAGAGTTGAACTCCGAGTTGATGTCTTCGAGCTCAAACACCTCGTCATAAGGCACCTGCGCTTCGGCCAGCAGCACGTTCATGTGACCCGGCATCCGGCCCGCGACGGGGTGGATGGCGTATTTCACTTCGACGCCTTCTTCTTTCAGCTTCTCGGCCATTTCTTTCAGCGCGTGCTGGGCCTGGGCGACCGCCATGCCGTAGCCTGGCACGATGATGACCTTGGAGGCGTTCTTCATGATGAAGGCGGCGTCTTCGGCCGAGCCGCGCTTATAGGGCCGGTCTACCTTTGCGCCGCCAGCCGCGGCCGCTGCATCTTCCCCGCCAAAGCCGCCGAGGATGACCGAGATGAAGCTGCGGTTCATGCCCTTGCACATGATGTAGGAGAGGATGGCGCCCGAAGATCCGACGAGCGCGCCGGTGATGATCAGGGCGAAGTTGCCGAGCGTGAAGCCCAGCGCCGCTGCCGCCCAGCCGGAATAGGAGTTCAGCATCGAGACGACGACGGGCATGTCTGCCCCGCCGATCGGGATGATCAGCGTGATGCCGAGGATCAGGGCCAGGGCGGTGAGGCCCCAGAAGGCCCAATGGGCCGTGCCGCCGGACTGGATGAGGATCACCATCAGGGCAATAATGCCGACGCCGAGGGCAATGTTCAGAAGGTGGCGGGCGGGCAGCAGGATCGGCGCGCCGCTCATATTGCCGTTGAGTTTGGCAAAGGCGATGATCGAGCCGGTGAAGGTCAGCGCGCCGATGGCCGAGCCGAGGCCAAGCTCGATCAGCGAGACGGCGTTGATCCCGGTGATGCCGAGGATGCCGAAACTGGCCGGCGCATAGAGCGCGGCCGACGCCACGAGAACTGCCGCGAGACCGACGAGCGAGTGGAACGCCGCGACGAGCTGTGGCATGTCCGTCATCGGAATTTTCCGCGCGATGATGGCGCCGATCGTTCCGCCGACGGCAACTGCCCCGATCATCAGCGCCCATGTGGCAGCGTCCAGCGAGTCCCACAACAGGATGATTGTGGTCGCCACGGCAATCGCCATGCCGATCATGCCGTTGCGGTTGCCCTTCTGGCTGGTGGCAGGGCTGGAGAGGCCGCGCAAGGCCAGGATGAAGAGGATGCCCGATACGAGATAGAGCAGGGGCGCCCAGGTCGAGTTGAACTGTTCCAAGACTACTGCCCCTTCTTCTTGTACATGGCCAGCATGCGCTGGGTGACGAGGAAGCCGCCAAAGATGTTGACGCTGGCAAGGGCGACGGCGATGGCGCCGAGGATCTTGGCGATCCAGCCTTCAGAAGACAGGCCGTGAGCGGCGGCGGCAACCAGCGCGCCGACGACGATCACGGATGAAATCGCGTTGGTCACAGCCATCAATGGCGTATGCAGCGCCGGGGTGACCGACCAGACGACATAATAGCCGACAAAGCAGGCGAGCGCGAAGATGGCCGCCAGGAAGACGGTCGAGTCGATGCTGCCGGCGTCGGCGAAAGCCGGAAGCGCAAAGGCGGCGAGGGCGAGGGTAGTGGCAGTAGCGCGTTTCATCACTTCAGCCTTTCACTAACGGTTGCGCCATTGCGCGTGAGCAGCATGGCAACGACGACTTCATCCTCGGTATCGAGATTGATCGCGCCGTTTTCGGCGGTGATCAGGGGAATGAAGGCGAACAGGTTCTTGGCGTAGAGCGAGGAGGAGTCGGCCGGCAGGCGCGCGGGCAGGTTCGAGAACCCGGCCACTTTGACGCCGCCAACATCGACGATCTCATCGGCTTTCGAGAGCGGGCAGTTGCCGCCCTGGCTTACGGCCATGTCGACAATGACCGAGCCGGGTTTCATCGACTTCACCATTTCCTCGGTGATCAGTACGGGCGCGGGGCGTCCCGGGATCAGCGCCGTGGTGACGACGATGTCCTGCTTGGCGATGTGGCTGGCCGTGAGGGCTGCCTGTTTGGCCTGGTATTCAGCCGACATTTCCTTGGCGTAGCCGCCGGAGGTTTCAGCCGCTTTGAACTCGTCATCTTCCACCGCAATGAACTTGGCGCCGAGCGAGGCGACCTGTTCCTTGGCGGCGGGGCGCACATCGTTTGCGGTGACAACCGCGCCGAGGCGGCGGGCGGTGGCGATGGCCTGGAGGCCGGCCACGCCTGCGCCCATGATGAAGACCTTCGCCGGGGCAATCGTGCCAGCCGCCGTCATCATCATCGGCATGGCGCGGCCATAAATCTGGGCGCCTTCGATCACCGAGCGGTAGCCTGCAAGGTTTGACTGGGACGAGAGCGCGTCCATCGACTGGGCGCGGGTGATTCGAGGCGTGAATTCCATCGACAGCGCCGCGATCTTCTTTGCGTTCAGCGCGGCCAGCTCCTCTGCCGGATAGGCAAACGGCTCCATCAGCGCGATCAGCGCCGCGCCATCGGGCAGGGCGGCAATCTCGCCAGGTTCGGGCCGGCGGACCTTGAACACGATGTCCGCGTCTTTCGCCGCTTCGCCAGCCGAGCTGGCAATACTGGCGCCCGCTTCGGCAAAGGCTGCATCGAGGAAACCGGCCACGGTTCCCGCGTCTTGCTCGACCGTGACCGAATGGCCCAGTCCAACAAGCTTCTTGACTGTCTCCGGAGTTGCCGCCACGCGGGTTTCGCCGGGTCGCCGTTCTTTGAGCACTGATATCTTCATGGCGCCTTGGATTAGGTTAAATGTTGCGCTGTGCAATAGTTATTTTGAGGGTTGAGGGCATGAGTTTGTTTAGTCTCGCTAACAGGACAGCTCTGGTGACGGGGGCATCCAGCGGCCTGGGCCGCCATTTTGCGCATGTTCTGGCTGATGCCGGCGCCACAGTTATCCTTGCAGCACGCCGGATGGACCGGCTTGAGGAAGTCGCCGCCGCGATCACGAAAAAGGGCGGAAATGCCCTGACCGTGGCCATGGACGTGACAGATGATGGCAGCATTGTCGCCGCTTTCGATTCTATCAAGGAAGCCCTCGGCCGCCCGGCGGACATCCTCGTCAACAATTCCGGAATGTCCCGCGGGGGCTGGTTCCGCGACATGTCCGAAGAAGACTGGAACGCGGTGATCGATACCAATCTCACCGGTGTCTGGCGCGTGGCCAAGCATGGCGCCAACGCCATGGTGGCGGCCAAGGCCAAGGGGTCGATCATCAACATCGCCTCCATCACGGGCCTGCACCCCCAGGCGATGACGACCGCCTATTGCGTCTCCAAGGCCGGGGTCGATCACATGACCCGCCAGATGGCGCTGGAAATGGCCCGCTATGGCGTCCGCGTGAACGCGATTGCGCCGGGCTATTTCAAGACCGAGATCAATGACGAATTCCTCGACAGCGAGCAGGGGCAGTTGATGATCCGCCGGATCGCCATGCGCCGGATCGGCGACATCAACGAACTGGCCGGGCCGCTGCTGCTGCTGGCGTCTGATGCCGGCAGCTTCATGACCGGCTCGACCCTCGTCGTGGATGGCGGGCATTTGCTCAACAGCCTTTGATTTGACTGGCCGTGTCGTTATCACGGGGTGCTCGGGTGGAGGTAAGTCCGCATTGCTGGATGAACTTGCACGGCGCGGCTTCAGCATAGTCGCGGAGCCGGGGCGCCGGATCGTGCAGGAACAACTGTCAAAAAGCGGAAACGCGCTGCCCTGGATTGACATGTCGGCCTTTGCCCGGCGTGCCATTGACATGGCAGCGCGCGACCTTGAGCGCGTGCAGGGTGATGCCGGTTGGGTGTTCTTTGATCGCGGATTGATTGATGCTGCCGCAGCGCTTTGCGCGGCAGACGCCCTGCCGGTTGAGACACTGCTCCCACCGACAAGTCCCTATCATAAAACGGTGTTCATAGTGCCGCCCTGGCTGGAGATTTTTCACTCTGACCCGGAGCGCCGGCATGGGTTTGATGAGGCGGTCCGGGAATACGAGCAGCTGACGCAAGTTTACCCTGCATACGGTCATCAGCTTGTCGAATTGCCAAAGGTATCGATTGGCAGACGTGCAGACATTGTTCTGGCAAACCTCGCCTTGAGCTGAGACCGGTAAAACCAACTGCCGCTTGCCGCGTTACGAAATCCGCATTACAGCCAAATCCACGCAACAGGTGCCCGGATCATGGTCCGGGTGAAAAGGGAAGCCGGTGGGAATCCGGCGCTATGCCCGTAACTGTGAGCGGGGAGCCGTGTGAGCGATACGCCACTGGGAAACCGGGAAGGCAGCTCTCTCCGGCGATGATCCGCGAAGTCAGGAGACCTGCCTGTTGCCGTCGTTGGCTCGCCGTCCGGGAACAGGCGTAGGGCCGCGGAAGGCCACCTTCCGTTCATGCGACATGTCATGAACCCGCCGCGAGGAAACCCCTCCGGTCCAAGAAGGATGCTGTGGATATGTTCCTCAGAGCCGCACTGCTGGGCGCTTCGGCGCTTGTTTTCAACGTTACCCTTGCGCAGGCCGAAGAGGCCCGCATTCTCGATACGGTCGAAGTTTCGGGCCTGCGCGCCGTCGAGCCCGAACATGTCACATCGTCCGTATCCGTCCTGACGCAGGATGATCTGGCCGTCCGCCTGTCGCCCAACCCCGCTGACCAGCTGCGCGCGCTACCGGGTGTTGCGGTTTCCCGTTCGGGAAGCCTTGGCGGCCTGACGCAGGTGCGCCTGCGCGGGGCCGAAGCCAACCATACGCTTGTCCTCCTTGAAGGCATCGAGATTTCCGATCCGGTCAATGGCGACACCGATTTCGGCCTGCTCACGGCCCTGCCCACAGGCCGCATCGAAGTGCTGCGCGGGGCCTCCTCCTCGATCCATGGCTCGGATGCCATTGGCGGGGTTGTCTCCCTTTCGGCAGCGCGGGAGGCGGGTTTTAACGCCTTTGCCGAAGCCGGCAGTTTCGGCACCGTCCGCGGCGCGCTCGGTCTCTCCGGCGCGCAGTTTGGCGGCGCCATCACCGGCTTCACCACTGACGGCGTGGACACGTCCGGCAGCGGCGGCAGCAAGGATGGCTCCGAGGCGCTCTCGGGTTTCGTGAATGGCAGGTTTGATCTGGGGGCGGACTGGTCGCTTTCCCTCGTCGGCCTCGCGCGTCAAACCAGGTCCGAGTTTGACGCCGACACCGACTTTGACGGCCTGCTGAATGATGTTGACCGCAGCACTGAGGCGGACCAGTGGCTGGCAGGCGTGGCCCTGGCAGGGTCCTTCGGCCTGCTCGATCATATCATCCGGGCGAGCTTCAATGAGGTTGACCGCGATAATTTCAGCGTTGGCACGAAGACCGACGACGCCAGGGGCCAGCGCGCCAAGCTTGCCTGGTCGCCCAGCTATACGAGCGGCGTCCACACGCTGACCGGCCTTCTGGACTATGAGCGCGAAGATTATGACCGCACGGATGTTCAGTATGCTGGCGCAACCGACGCGTCCGAGCGCTTTGAGTCTGTTGGCCTCGCGGCAGAATATCGCCTGGCGGCGGGCGCGTTCGACTTTTCGGCATCGGCCCGGTTTGACGACAATGACGGACGCTTCGATGATGCCACCACCTGGCGTCTTGGCGCAGGCTACACGATCGACAGCATTGGCGGGCGGGTGCGTGCGTCTGCCGGAACCGGCGTGAAGAACCCGACCTTTACGGAGCTGTTCGGCTTCTTCCCCGGCAGCTTCGTCGGCAATCCGGGCCTGAAGCCCGAAGGGTCCACCAGCTGGGAAATCGGCTGGGAACAGACGATGGGTGAGTTGAGCTATTCGGCCACCTATTTCGAGGCGGACCTGACCAAGGAGATCTTCACCGTCTTCAATCCGGATTTCACCTCGACGGCAGCCAACCGCGCCACCGACAGCGAGCGGAGCGGCATTGAACTGGCGGCCCGCTGGCAGGCGCTGGAGAATCTGGCGTTGTCCGGTCAGGCGACTTTCTTTGACTCGCAGGACACTAACGGCGTGGACGAGATCCGGGTGCCGGAGGCAACCGCGTCCCTGGCAGCTGACTGGCTGGTCAATACCGACGGCCTGCGTCTTGGCGCAGCGCTCGATTATGTCGGCGATCAGGGCGACACCGATTTCGGCCCGTTCCCGGCCCGGGCGGTCAGTCTGGATGCCTACACCCTTGCCTCGATCACGGCAGAATATCCGCTGACGGAGCGTATCTCGTTCACCCTTCGCGGTGAGAACGTGCTCGATGAGACGGCTACGGATGTCTATGGTTATACTGGCCCGGGCGCCGGCGTGTTCGTGGGGTTGAAACTCAAGTGAGACAAGGGCTTGCAGCCTTTCTCCTGATGATGGGGCTGGCCGGTTCTGCATCCGCAGGACCGGCCAGCCTCGATCCCGGACGGCCGAGCGTGGTGTCCCTCGACTATTGCGCCGACCAGTTCGTGCTGGCGCTCGCGGACCGCGGGCAGATCCTGGCCCTGTCGAAGGATTCCGAACGCGCTTTCAGCCATTTGCGGCAGAAGGCAGCGGGCATTCCCAAGGTGCGCGCGGCGGCAGAGGATGTCGTCGCACTGCGGCCTGATCTTGTTGTGCGCAGCTGGGGCGGGGAGGCGCGGGCGCTTGCCCTGTATGAGCGCTTCGGCATCAGGACGGTGCAGATCGGGTATGCCGAAAACGTTGAAGACACAGGCCGCCTGCTGCGAGAGGTCGCCGCCGCAATCGGGCAGCAGGACCGCGCCGAGGAGATCCTCGCCGCGACACCGGCGCCGGCTGAGCCCACTGGCCGCGCGGCGCTGTATGTGACCCCCGGCGGCGTGAGCGCGGGCAGGGACACGATGATTGGTTCGATCATGACCCATGCCGGCCTCGCGAATGCAAACCGGGGGACGGGCTGGACAAGCCTGCCGCTGGAAAGTCTCGTTCTGGAGCCGCCCGGCCTGATGCTGGCGGCCTTTTTCGGATTTGATGATGACGCGACTGACCGCTGGTCGGTCTCGCGCCATCCGGTGATGCAGCGTCTGATGGCAGAGGCCCAGGTGATCGACATGGACGAGGCCCGGGTTTCCTGCGGCGGCTGGTTCGTGGCTGATGAAGCCGCTGACATTGCTGCGGCGCTGGAGGCCGGGCGATGAGCCGGCTGACGTTCGCCCTCGCGCTGATCGCTGCGCTGCTGTTTGCGGTGTCCGCGCTTGTGGGCACCGCGCCGCTGCCGCTTGGCGACACGCTGGCGGCGCTGGCCGGGAAGGGCGACGAGCGCGTGCGCGCCATCCTCTGGGAGCTGCGCCTGCCGCGCGCGGCCGCTGCCTTTGCCGTGGGCGCGGCGCTTGGCCTTGCCGGGGCAGGGCTGCAGGGGTTGTTGCAGAACCCGCTGGCGGAGCCTGGCGTGCTGGGCGTGTCTGCCTTCTCGGCGCTGGGCGCGGTCATTGCGATCTTCTTCGGCTTTGCGGCGGTGGGCAGTTTTGCCGTGCCCCTGGCGGCGATCTTAGGCGCAGGGATTGCCACCCTCCTTCTGGTTTTCGCCGCGATGCGCGGGGCCGGCAGCGTGACGCTGCTGCTGATCGGTATCGGACTTTCGAGCCTTGCCGGGGCGCTGATGTCGCTTGCCCTCAATATGGCGCCCAACCCCTATAGCCTCGCTGACCTCGTCAACTGGATGATGGGCTCGGTGGCCAACCGCTCCTGGGCGGACATCCTGCTGGGCGCGCCCGGATGGGTCATCGGGGCGGGCCTTGTCCTGATGGCAGGGCCCGGCCTTCGCGCGCTGAGCCTTGGCGATGAGACAGCCAGGACCCTTGGCGCAGACCCGCGCCGCATCCGCCTCATGGTGATCACCGGAACTTCGCTTCTGGCAGGCGCCAGCGTGGCAACGGCTGGCACCATCGGCTTTGTGGGCATCGTGGCACCGCACATCATCCGCCCGTTCGTGCGGCATGATCCCCAGCGCCTGCTGATCCCGTCGGCCTTGCTCGCCGGGATCATCCTTATGGCCGCCGACATCGCCATCCGCGTCCTGCCCTTCCAGCAGGAGCTGAAGCTGGGCGTGGCGGCCGCGCTGGTCGGCGGGCCGGTGTTCATCTGGATCGCCACGCGGCTGGGGAGGGTGTCGCCATGATTTCTGCCGAACACCTGACTGTGACCCTGAATGGCCGGGCCGTGGTCCGGGATGTCTCCTTCTGGCTCAATACCGGCGAGATGGCGGCGCTGGTTGGCCCGAACGGGGCCGGGAAAAGTACGGTGCTGAAGGCGCTGTCGGGGGTGTTGCCCTCAGGCGGCGAGGTTCGCATCGGCGGCGCCCCGGCGGACAAGCTGACCGTGAGAGGGCGGGCCGAGCGCCTTGCCTGGCTGCCCCAGACCCGGCCGGTGGCGTGGAACCTGATGGCCGCGGATGTGGCAGCGCTGGGCCGGTTCGGGGGCGCGCCCGGGCCCTTCGACGCAATGGGCGAGACTGACCGGGCCGCCGTGCGCGCGGCGCTGGAGAAGGCGGACGCGGCCCAGCTGGCGGAGCGGCCTTTCCAGGCGCTTTCAGGCGGGGAGCAGGCGCGGGTTCATCTTGCGCGACTGCTGGCCTCGCCGGCGCCGGTGCTGCTGCTGGACGAGCCGTGCGCGGCGCTGGATATAGCCCATCAGCTGTTGCTGATGGCGGCGCTGCAGGCGGAGGCGGAGGCGGGGCGGACGCTGATCGTGGTGCTGCATGATCTGGAGCTGGCGGCGCGGTTCTGCCCGCGTATCCTGGTGATGCAGGACGGCGCGCTGGTGGCTGACGGGGCGCCGGAGGCGGCGCTGTCGGCGCCGACGCTGGGCGATGTGTTTGGCGTGCGCCGGGGCGCCGGGGGCCGCCTGGAGCGGGCAGTTCCCTGACAATAGGGGAACTTTTACAGGCGCTGTTAGGGTCATGTTAGGCCAAATTTGGGACAGTTCCGGTCAGATCGGGACAATTGATACCCCGCAGGACCTTGCATGAACGCCGTCAAGAAACCGCTCGACCAGGAACCGGAAACGCCCGCCGCAGAAACCGCTGCCGGGACCCCGGCTGCGCCCGCACGCGCTGGCCACCCATCCCCGGTGCACATCCTGCAGGCCCGGATCGAGGCGGCATTCTCTCCGCAGAACGAAGGCAAGGTGATGCGCGTGCTTACCATGCTGCTGGTGGTTGCCCTGTCTGTCTGGATGGGCGCGCTTGTGCTTCAGGGCGGCGCCTGAGTTTTTTCGCTTGGCAGGCGACTTGCTAGACAGCAGCAGGCCGTGCCGTTAGGGCACAAAGAGTATTCCAAGGAGTGTCACGCGCATGCGCGTCAGAAAAGCTGTACTTCCCGTCGCCGGGCTCGGCACCCGTGTGCTGCCTGCCACCAAGGCCATTCCGAAGGAACTGCTTCCCGTCGTCGACAGGCCGGTGATCCAGTATGTGGTGGATGAGGCGCTGGAAGCGGGGATCGAGCACATCGTGTTCGTGACCGGTCGCGGCAAGGGCGCCATCGAGGACTATTTCGACCATGCCTATGAGCTGGAGACCCAGCTGAAGGCGAAGAACAAGACCGACATTCTCAAACAGGTCGAGGCTTCGCGCCTCCCGGCGGGCTCGTCGAGTTTCGTGCGCCAGCAGCAGCCGCTCGGCCTTGGCCATGCGGTGTGGTGCGCGCGCGATGTGATCGGCAACGAGCCTTTCGCCGTGCTGCTTCCCGACGTGATCGTGAAGGGCAAGCCCTCCAGCCTCAAACAGATGGTCGACGCCTATGACAAGGTGGGCGGCAATGTGATCGGGGTGGACCCCGTGCCGGAGGAGCGCGTCTCCTCCTATGGCGTGATCGCGCCGGTCTCGCGCGACGGTCGCCTGATCAAGATGTCCGGCATGGTGGAGAAGCCGCCGCGCGAGAGCGCGCCTTCAAACCTTGCCATTACCGGCCGCTATATCCTGCAGCCGGAAATCTTCGCTCTTCTGGAAAAGCAGGGCGCGGGCGCTGGCGGCGAGATCCAGCTGACGGACTCGATGGCCAGGCTGATGGAGATCCAGGATTTCTACGCTTATGAGTTTGAAGGCTCGGTGCATGATTGCGGCAACAAGACCGGCTATTTCGATGCCGTGCTCGCCCATGCGCTGGACAATCCGGACACGGCAGACTTTGCCCGCGCGCTGGTGAAGACAACCGCGCAGGCGCTTTGATTGCCGGGGAGCTGGCAAACATTCCAGGCAGACTGACTTGATTGCCGGAGTGGCCGCTGCAATTCTGAAACATGCCTTACGCCTGTCGCGGGCTGATTTTTGTACAATCAGTCTTTGAGCGCCTGGTGCCTGCCGACAGCAAAGCATGGTGACCCCGGCAGGACTTGAACCTGCGACCATTCGCTTAGAAGGCGAGTGCTCTATCCAGCTGAGCTACGGGGCCAAACCCTTGGGAAGGGATGCGCGGGGATTAGCGCAGCTGGCCTTAGTGTGTCCACGGCTGTTTGCGGTCGGCCGAGAAGTTCTCGGCATAGGACTTCACCAGGCGCTTGCGCTCGCGCGGCTCGTCCACGGTGAAGTTCAGGCCTTCGCGCTCGGCATAGGCAATGGCCTGTTCGCGCGTGTCGAACTGGAGGCGGACCTGGCCGGACGTATCGTCGATGCTGGTCCAGCCCATCAGGGGATCGGGTCTGCGCTGGGCATCGGGATTGACGAATTCGAGCGTCCATTCCTTCGTGTTGCCACGACCCGATTGCATGGCGCTCTTGGCCGGCTTGTAAATCCGAGCTTCCATTCCAGAGCCTCCCGAGGCACCCAAAAATGATTGGTCGGAGCGATAGGATTCGAACCTACGACCCTCTGGTCCCAAACCAGATGCGCTACCAGACTGCGCTACGCTCCGGAGTCCCGGTGTAGTCAGATAAGACCGGTAAGCAAGCGCTTTTCGCTGTGCCGGAGGGGTGAATCTGCTGTGTTGCTGTGAGGATCCCAAGGGAATGAAGGAGCCAGCCGCCGTTTTCGCCCGAAAGCATGGCTGCCGGCTCCCGCCATTTGCACGAAGGGACCAGTCACCTTGCGGCAAGCCGGGCTCCGCGTGCGTCCCCTGGCGGCACCTAAACATTCTGACAGCTGGCGTGTCTTGACATTTGCGGCCACTGCCAGTGTCTTTTCCGGCCAGCGGTCAACTTTCTGATTGCGAAGTTGTGTTGGGCCTGTGGGGGCACACGCTGCGGTTCTGCCGCGGGAAGGACGAGGCCCATGCCGACTGTGTCTTCGGCATATCTGTCGAATTATGCTGAAACCTGCATCGCGCTGGGCGCGCCGGCGCAGAAGATCTACGCACTGGTGCCCGGCGGGCGGACGGCGCTGGACCAGCCCGACGAGCGCTTTGCCGCCGATGTGGTGGTGCGCGTTCTCGATGCGGCGGCCGAGTTTACCGGGAACGAGACGGTGGGGCTGCGCGTGGGCATGCAGTTCCGCCCGGCGAGCTTCCTTGATGTCGGCTACGCGCTGTCCTCAGCGGGCACGATCAAGCAGGCGCTTGAGATCAACACCCGCTATCAGGCGCTGACGCAGGAGATCGTGCGCACGAGCCTGGAGATCAGCGGGGGCCTTGCCCGCATTCGCTGCGCGCCGGCCCTGCCGGGGGTGGAGGCGATGCGGCGGGTGATGGAGGCGGTGTTTGCCGGCTATGCCACCATCGGCTTCTGGCTGCTGCGCGATCATGGCAGCCCGATCGAGGCGATGCAGTTCCGCCACCGCGACCCCGGGCCTGCCTGCCGCGAAGTGTATGAAACCCTCTTCGGCAAGGGCGTGAAATTCGGCGCGAAGGAAGACATGCTGGTGTTCCGGGCTGACCTCGTGGTGCGGCCGCTGCCGGGGGAGAACCAGGCGCTGGTGCGCCTTCTGACCGAGCGGCTGGAGACGCGGCTGGCGGCGCTTGAGGAGGGGGTGAGCCTGCCGGAGAAGGTGCGCAACTGCCTGCACATGCAGATGGGGCGCGGGCGGCCCGGCATGGCGGGGACGGCGAAGCTGCTCGGTTTTACCGAGCGAACGCTGCGCCGGCGGCTCTCTGCGGCGGGGGTGAGCTTTGCCGACCTCCTGCAGGCTGCGCGCAAGGAGGCCGCCGAGATTTACGTGCGTGAGGGCAAGCTGTCGCTGACCGAGATCTCCCATGCCACTGGCTATAGTGACCAGAGCGCCTTCGTGCGCGCCTTCCGGGGCTGGCACGGCGTGTCGCCCGGGGCTTACCGGCGGGCGCTCTCCGCGCCGCCGGAAGAGAGCTGAACGAGCAGGCCGGTCAGCTCTTGCGGGGCTTGCGTTCGACGCGGCGCATCAGGCCTTCCTGAGCGACCGAAGCGACGAGGCGGCCGGTGCTGTCATAGATCGAACCACGGTTGAAGCTGCGCGCGCCGCCGGCATAGGGGCTGTCCATCGAGTAGAGGTGCCAATGATCGAACTTGGTGGGCGCGTGGAACCACATGGCGTGGTCGAGGCTCGCCGACATCAGCTCGCCGGTCATCCAGGAGACGCCGTGGGGACGGTTTCCGGTGCCCAGCAGCGCCATGTCGGAGGCGTAGGCCATAAGGCAGTGATGCAGCCAGGGGGCCTCGTCAATCGGACGGGCAACGCGGAACCAGAGGTTCTGCTGGTCGCTGGCCCTTTCCGGCTTCAGGGGATCGAGCGGGTCGATCTCGCGCATCTCCACCGGACGGTCGCGCAGGAAATGGCCGCGATGGCGCTCGGGCACCTGCTCGGCAAATTTGCGACGCCATTCGATCCGGTCGCCCAACTCGTCCGGGGCGGCCACCTCGGGCATCTCGTGCTGGTGGTGCCAGCTGTCCTCGTTCACATGGAAGGAGGCGGCGAAGTTGAAGATCTGCTTGCCATGCTGGATGGCGACGACGCGGCGGGTGGTGAAGGAGCCGCCATCGCGGGAATGGTCGACCTGGTAGATGATCGGGACGCTCGGATCGCCGGGGCGGATGAAGTAGCAGTGGAGGGAATGGCAGAGGCGGTCTTCCGGCACGGTGCGGTAGGCGGCGACGAGCGACTGGGCGATGACCTGGCCGCCGAAGACGCGCTGGCTTTCCTCTTCATCCGGGCTCTGGCCGCGGAAGAGATCAAGTTCGAGACGCTCCAGATCGAGCAGGGTGAGGAGGTCTCCAACCGGGTCCTTAGCCATGGCCATATTCCTTATCATATTATTCTTGTGCGGCGCAGCATCTACCAGACCTCGCGCAGAACGCAAACCTGCCGAAAATTCCCTGTTATGGTTAGCAAAATCTTTGACAATCCCTGCAATACTCCCATCTGGTAATCTCAATAAAATCCCGAAAACCTGATTTCGACCCTCTGCGTTGGGAGGCGCCGCACATGAACCTTTTTGCCAAACTGGCCCGCGAATACCGGCTGTTCCAGGACATCCTGCTCGTCAAGAAATGGACGGGGGACATTTCTCCGGATTCTGACCATCTCGTGGCGGATGATTACGAGCAGGCGGTGGACAAGTTCTCCGCCAATATCGCATTCCGCTTCGAGGGCAACTCCACGACCTATGCGGAGTTTGATGCGCAGGCGAGCCGGTTTGCCAACTGGGCGCTGGGGCAGGGGCTGAAGGCGGGGGATTGCATTGCCCTCTTCATGGAAAACCGGCCCGACTATGTGGCGGCCTGGGCGGGCTTTGCGAAGATCGGGGTCGTGACGGCGCTGATCAACCACAACCTCGAAGGCGAGGCGCTGGCCCATTGCGTGAATATTTCCGAAGCCAAGCTGATCGTGACAGGCGCCGACCAGGACGGGGCCGTGCGTGGCGCGGCGGGCCTCTTCAAGGACGCGCCGACAGTCTGGTCGCTGGGCGGCGCCGTGGGTGAAGACCTTGGCGCGGCGCTGGCTGCGGCCTCACCGCAGCGGCCTGACCGGTCGCATCGCGCGGGCCTTCTGGGCAAGGATCTCTGCCTTTATGTTTATACCTCCGGTACGACCGGTCTGCCCAAGGCGGCGCGCCTGACGCAGGCCCGCACCCAGGGCATGATGAAGAGCTTCATTCCGCCCTGCCGTATCACGCAGGAAGACCGGGTTTACATCACCCTGCCGCTCTATCATGGCACAGGCGGGCTTTGCGGCGTTGGCCAGGCACTGATGACAGGCGCAACGATCATCCTGAGGCGGAAGTTTTCTGCCAGCGCCTTCTGGGACGACGCGACGGACGAGGGCGCGACGGCCATCGTCTATATCGGGGAGCTTTGCCGCTACCTCGTGAACTCGCCGCCCCATCCGAAGGAGCGCGCACACAAGATCCGCACCGGCTTTGGCAATGGCTTGCGTCCGGAAGTCTGGAACGAGTTCATGGAGCGGTTCAATATTCCGCACCTTGCCGAGTTCTATGGCTCGACCGAGGGCAATGTCAGCTTCATCAATTTTGACGGCAAGCCCGGCGCCATCGGGCGTGTACCCGGCTGGCTGAAGAGCCAGTTTGCACATGTTGGCTTCGTCAAGTTCGACATTGAGACAGAACAGCCTGTCCGCGGGCCGGATGGCTTTTGTATTCCCGCTGCGCTCGACGAGCCCGGCGAGGCGATTGGGAAGATCGGCGAAGATGTGCGCCAGCGCTTTGAAGGCTATAATGACCAGAAAGCAACCGAGAAGAAGCTCCTGCGCGACGTGTTCGAGAAGGGCGATCTCTGGTTCCGCACCGGCGACCTCCTGAAGAAGGACAAGGCCGGATACATCTATTTTATAGACCGGATCGGCGACACCTTCCGCTGGAAGGGCGAGAATGTCTCGACCAACGAAGTGGGCGAAGCCCTCTCCAGGATCGAAGGTATCGCCACGGCCAACGTCTATGGCGTGCCTGTTCCGGGAACGGACGGGAAAGCCGGCATGGCGGCCGTGACGCTTGACGGGGAAGTTGACATGCCCGGCGTTTACAGGCGTCTGGCAGCGCTTCTGCCGTCCTATGCCGTGCCGATCTTCATCCGGGTACAGCCGGAAGCCGAAACGACGGGCACCTTCAAATACCGCAAGGTGGAGCTGGTGGCCGAAGGCTTTGATCCGGCCAAGGTCGAAGGCGACGCGCTTTGGATGTATGATCCTGCTGAGGCCGGCTACGCTCCGGTGACGGCGGATCGGTATGCGAGGCTGCTGGCGGGCGGGTTCAAATTTTAGGGGGTCAGCCCGCGCGGCCCATACGGCGTTCGAGGCGGGTGGAGAACCAGGAGATGATGCGTCTCCAGATTTCGTCTTTCAGGACGGCGCCTTCGACATCGTGATCGATCGACGGGTTGTCATTGATTTCGATGATGATGACGCCCTGTTCGGTTTCCTTCAGGTCGACGCCGTAGAGCCCGTCGCCGATCAGGCTGGCGGCGCGGACGGCGACATTGACGACTTCGGGCGGCGCGTCTTCGACCGGCATGGTGGTGAAGCCCCCTTCGGTGGATTTGCCGCCTTCGCCATATTTGACCGTCTGCCAGTGGCCGCGGGCCATGCGGTATTGGCAGGCGTAAAGCGGTTCGCCGTTGAGGACGCCGATACGCCAGTCGAATTTCGTGGGTCGGAATTCCTGAGCGATGATGAGGGCGGTGTCCTCGAACATCTTCTTGGCGCCGGATTTGAGCTCGTCGAGGGACTGGGCCTTGACCATGTTGGTGCCGAAGCTGCCATCGGGGGTCTTGAGGATCACCGGGCTGCCCAGGCGTTCAAACAGGCCGCCAAGGTCTGTCTTCTCGTCAACAATTTCCGTACGCGGAATGGGTAGCCCGGCCTTCTCCAGGATTTCTTTGAGATAGACCTTGTTGGTGCAGCGGATCATCGAATGGGTGTCGTCGATGACGGGCATGCCTTCCTGCTCGGCGCGGCGGGCGAAACGGTAGGTGAAATTGTCGATCGAGGTGGTGGCGCGGATGAAGAGGGCGTCGAATTCGGCGAGCGATGGCAGGTCGGTCGGGTCGATCAACTCGACCTCGACGCCCATCTTTTCGGCGACGTCCGCGAGGCGTTTAAGGGAGGCGGGCTTCGATGGCGCGGTTTTTTCGTGCGGATCGACCAGCACGGCGAGGGCCCATTTGGCGGGCGTGCGGGTCTTCTCGTTTTTGACGCGGCCCTTGGTGTAGGCCTCCATCGAGTCGAGGAAGAACTGGCGGCGCTGGTCTTTCAGCTTGTGGGGCGGGACGGCGCGGATGCGGCCCATGCCGTGGGGAGCTTCCTCGTCGAATTCGATTTCGAGGGCGGGTGTGCGGAACCAGTCCATGGCTTCGCGGGCGAGGCGCTCATATGCGGGGATCTCGGTGCGCGAGAAAGCGACGAACAGGGTCTCGACCTTTGGCGCGCCTTTGGCGAGGGCATCCTGCAGGGTTTCACCAAGGTCTGGCAGGGCATGGTTGTAGAGCGTCTTCTTGGAGAGCTCGACCATGGTCTGGACGCTGGGGCTGATCCGGTGGCCGCGCGCTTCGGCCAGGAGGGAAGCGTAATAGCCTTCCGACTGATAGGAATAGGAGCGGGCAAG
The DNA here is from genome assembly GCF_018402285.1 of Hyphomonas sp. GTDB lineage: Bacteria > Pseudomonadota > Alphaproteobacteria > Caulobacterales > Hyphomonadaceae > Hyphomonas. The sequence continues at coordinate 1,285,304 of NZ_JAGYJH010000003.1, forward strand.
ATTGAGAATGTAGGGCCGACGGCCGGTGAACAGCGCAGGCTTTGAAATATAGTCTGAAATACGCAGAACCTTGTGCGGCGTCTCGGCTTGAGAGATGTCGCTTGCCGATTCAACAAGCACGACCCAATCAGTCATGGGGCTCCATTAGAGGGCGCATCGAGAGACTTCTCCATCCGCAGCGCCGCTTCTCCGTCCGGATAGTAGGACTCAAGGGTGGCAATTACGCGATAACCGCCCGCCTCGTAAAGCCGGATGGCTGAACTATTTGTTGAGCGCACCTCAAGGCGAACGGCGCGGGCGTGGCGGCCTGCTGCATCTGCTTCACAGGCGGCCATCAGGGTGCGGGCGAGGCCCTGGCCGCGTGCCTCAGGCGCGACGGTGATCGAGTAGAGGCGGGCGAGGGCCGCGCCCTTGCGGTAGAGCATCACGGCGGCGGCGAGGAGGCCGCCCTTTGGGGGTTCGCAGACGAGGACGCTGGCATGGCCGGTGAGGAGGCGGCGCCAGGTGCGCCGGTCGAACCGGTCTTCAGCCGGGAAGCTCGCTTCGAGGGCCACCAGCGCGTCGATGTCGGCGGCGGTGGCGGGCCGGATCAAAGGCGCACCATGTCGTCGCGGTGGATGATGGCGGGACGGCCCTTGTAGCCCAGGAGGGCTTCGGCTTCTTCGGTGCGGCGCCCGGCGATGCGTCGGATGTCTTCAGCGCCGTAAGCGGTGACGCCTTTGGCCAGGAGGCGGCCATCGGGGGCGCGCACGGCGACGGCGGCGCCGCGCTCGAACTGGCCCGTGACGCCGCGGACGCCGACGGCCAGGAGGCTTGCACCTTTTTCCAGTGCGGCAGCGGCGCCGTCATCAACGAGCAGTTCGCCTTCGGGCTTGAGATGGCCTTCGAGCCAGGAGGCGCGGGCCTTGGCCGGGGTGATGCGCGAGGCGATGAGGGTGGCGCGTTCGCCGGCCTCAATGGCGCCGAGAGGATGGGGGCGGTTGCCGAGCGTGATGAGGGTGGAGCAGCCCGCCGCATGGGCGATGCGGGCGGCGGCAAGCTTGGTAGCCATGCCGCCGGAGCCGACACCGGCGGCAGCGTTGGCGCCGGTGGCCATGGCGTCATGCTCAGGTGTCAGCGCTTCGAGGAAGGGGATGTGGGTGGCCCCCGGGTTTGTGCGGGGGTCGGCGGTGTAGAGGCCGTCGATATCGGAGAGAAGGATGAGGACATCGGCCGCCATCATCTGGGCGACCCGTGCGGCGAGGCGGTCATTGTCCCCGTAGCGGATTTCTTCTGTGGCGACGGTGTCGTTCTCGTTGATGACGGGGACGACGCCAGCTTCCAAAAGGGTTTCGAGCGTGGCGCGCGCGTTCAGCCATCTGCGGCGGTTTTCGGTGTCGCCGGGGGTGAGGAGGGCCTGGCCGCAGGCGATGGAATGAGGCGCGAGGGCATCTCCCAGCGCGGCCATGAGGCGGGGCTGGCCAATGGCGGCGGCAGCCTGTTTCTGCTCAAGGCGGCCTTGATAGGGCGCGCCGAGGGCGGCCTTGCCGAGGGCGACAGCGCCGGAGGACACCAGGATGACTTCTTTTCCACGGCCACGCAGGGCGGCGATGTCGCCAGCCAATGCGGCCAGCCAGTCGCGGCGCGGGGCGCCGGCTTCCGCGATCAGGGCAGAGCCGGTTTTCACGACGATGCGCTTGGCGCGGGCGAGTGTGTCTTCGGTCATCGCTGACGGCGATACACGGCCAGACAGGCAAAGGCGAGGGGCTATCCAGAAGCAAAATGGCCTCCGGACGGGTCATCCGGAGGCCACTTTCGGTCAAGTCCTGCCACGATCAGCCATAGGCCGTCAGGCGGCGGTAAACATGGAAACTGCGATGAAGCCAATTACTGTGAGGGCCAGCGAACCGGCGAGAATGCGCCAGAGGCCCACATGGCGGGCCTGGGTGACTTCCCGGGTGCTCATGTTCTGGCGATGTTCGGCCTGATTTGTTTCAGTCTGCACGTGTCTGCTCCTTCTTTTTTAAGGTGCGTCCTTGCCCGAACAACGCGTTTTGCAACGGATCGTTCCATTTTGCGCGCAGGGATATGTGCAGCAAGCCAGACTGAACCGAGCGGGGGTCGCCTACTGCGCCGTGATACCTGCGATGACGGCGAAGCCGATGACGACAATGACGAGCGAAGCGGCGAGCATTTTCCAGAGGCCGACCCGGCTGGCGCCCGAAATGCGTTCGGTTTGCCTCGACTCGGCGGTTTCCTTGATTTCGTTTCGCGTCATGGTGTGCTCCCTTCAGTGAAGTGACCAACCCGCAAAGTATAGCACACCCTTCCCTGGCGGCCTAATGCGGTGTGAACCGGGTCAACGCGCAGAACACAAACAGGAGCGAAAATGAAACTCTACAACACGCCGATGCCGGCGCCAAATCCGCGCCGGGTGCGTATGTTCCTGGCCGAGAAGGGGGTGTCGATCCCTCTGGTGGACGTTGCGCTGGTCAAGGGCGAGCACAAGAGCGCCGACCATGTGGCGCGCAACTCGCTTGGCCAGACGCCGGTGCTGGAGTTGGACGATGGCACCTGCATCAGCGAGACGGTGGCGATCTGCCGGTATCTGGAAAGCGTCTATCCTGAGCCAAACCTCTTTGGAAAAGACGGGCTGGAGACAGCGCTGATCGACATGTGGGTGCGCCGGGTGGAGTTCCAGCTGATGAGCCCGGCGGGCAATTTCTGGCGCCATGCCCATCCGTTCACCGCCAAGATGGTGGTTCCTCAGTATCAGGAGTTTGGCGCGTCAAACCGGGGCCATTACGAGCGGGCGCTGATGTGGCTCGACGGGGAACTGGCCGGGCGCGACTTCATTGCGGGGGAGCGGATTACGATTGCCGATATCTGCGCGCTGTCGACGGTGGACTTTGCCAGCTGGATCGGCCTGCCGGTGCCGGAGAGGGCTGGGAATGTGACAGCGTGGCATGGACGCGTGAGCGGGCGGGAGAGCGCGGGGGCGTAACCCCTCTTCCACGCGGTCTTTCCCGATCTGGACTGGTAGGGCAGGCGCCGGTTCAGCGGGAGGCGAAAGCTGAGCCGGTCTTCAACCTGCGTTGCCAAGAAGCTTCTGTAGAAGCATATGCCGTATGCATTGGTGGATTTGAGGTGCCAGTCGATGCGCCCGCACCCCAGCGCTCTTGCCTTTGCTCATGCGTCAATGTCTGCGCCAGGATTGCAGCAGGCATGAAGCTTACACAGAAGTTCCACCATCGACGTATGGTGCTGAGGACTGAAGAATGAGACGGGCATGTAGCGCTTATGATAGCCTGATGATCCGATCCGTGTTCAGACCGGGCTCCAGGGTTGGTCTGTATCAGGATCTTCGTCGTCTCGGCTGGAGGCTTTGGCGAGGGGGATGTCTTCGTCCTTGAAGCCGAGATGGCCGGCGATGGCGTAGAGGGCGTCTTTCACGCCGGCGCCGGTGACGCCGGAGATCAGCAGGGGCTTGCCCTTGTAGGCCTTTTTCAGCTGTTTCATCTGTTCCTTGACGAGCTCGGGCGTCAGAGCGTCGATTTTGTTGAGGGCGACGATTTCCGGGCGCTCGGCGAGCTCGGGGTCGTAGGCTTCCAGCTCCGAGCGGATCGTGCGGTAGGCGCCGGCGGGGTCGTCCTGGGTGATGTCGATCAGGTGGAGGAGGACCTTGCAGCGCTCGACATGGCCGAGGAAGCGGTGGCCGAGGCCTGCGCCTTCGGCCGCGCCCTCGATGAGGCCGGGAATATCCGCGAGGACAAAGCGGGTTGAGGTGCCCAGATCCACCACGCCGAGGCCGGGATGGAGTGTGGTGAACGGATAATCGGCAATCTTCGGATTGGCCGCCGTGGCGACCGAGAGGAAGGTGGATTTGCCCGCATTCGGCAGGCCGACGAGGCCGGCGTCCGCGATCAGCTTGAGGCGCAGCCAGAGCCAGCGCTCCTCACCCTCTTCGCCCGGATTGGAGCGGCGGGGGGACTGGTTGGTGGAGGATTTGAAGCGCAGGTTTCCCCAGCCGCCATTGCCGCCGGCGGCAAGCAGGACGCGCTGGCCGACCTCTGTGAGGTCTGCGATCATGGTTTCCTGGTCTTCTTCATAGACCTGCGTGCCGACGGGCACTTTCAGGACCGCGTCGTCGCCGCGTGCGCCGGTGCGCTGCTTGCCCATGCCATGGCCGCCGCGGGCGGCCTTGAAATGCTGCTGGTAGCGGAAGTCGATCAGCGTGTTGAGGCCTTCGACGGCCTCAATCCAGACGTCACCCCCGCGCCCGCCATCGCCGCCATCGGGGCCGCCATATTCGATGAACTTCTCGCGCCGGAACGACACGCAGCCTGCGCCGCCGCCGCCGGAGCGAATATATACCTTGGCCTGATCGAGGAACTTCATGGGGTGGTCTTGCCGTAGAATGGGGATTTGGGGAAGGGGCGGGGGTGTGCGGGGTTGGAGGCGGGGGGCGGGCGCCCGCTCATCCCCAACCCCTTCTCCCCGGGAGGAGAAGGCGCTTCAGGGGTCAGGCGATCCTCGCCATCATGATGTGGTCGGAGGGCTCGCCCCGGCCCTTGGAGAACATGGGGCCGCGCCCGCAGGGAAGGAAGCCGAGCTTGCGCAGGACCTTGCCGGAGGCCGGGTTGTCGGCGAAGTAGCCTGCGACGAGGGCGGCCGACGCACGGGTGTCTTCGAGCCAGCGGATGATGCCATTGCCCGCCTCGGTGCAGTAGCCCTTGCCCCAGGCCGGCGGCATCAGCCAGTAACCGATCTCGAAGGGGTCTGCAGGGGAGCCGCGGGTGGCGGAAATGATGCCGCTCGGTGCGCCGGATTTGGGCGCGATGACGAAGTAATGGCCGGTGTTCTCCTCCCGCTGGCGCGCCTGCGTGGCGATCCAGGCAAGGGTCTGGGCCTTGGTCTGGCCGGGAGGGATGCTGGCGAGCATGCGATAGACGCGGGGGTCGTTGACCGCCTCGGTGAAGGGGCCGGCATCCGCGGGCACGAGGCGCCGCAGGGCGAGCCGCTGTGTTTCTATCTCGATCGCTTCCGTCATGGCCGCCTCCTGTGTGCGGGGCCTGGCGGGGGAGGGCAAATTAAAAGGGGGAGACAGTGGCCTGCCTCCCCCCGGAAACTGGTCGTCCTGAACGCGACCCGGCCACCACTCTGACGTGCGGCCGGATGCTCCCCAGGCCGCTTACTCGGCTGCGTCCGCCATCTGTACAACGTTCACGTAAACGCGGCCGCCGGACTTGTGAGCGTACTCAACCTTGCCGCCTTTAAGCGCGAAAAGGGTGTGGTCCTTGCCCATGCCAACGCCTTTGCCCGGCCATTTCTGGGTGCCGCGCTGGCGCACGATGATCATGCCCGGAACGACGACTTCGCCGCCGTATTTCTTTACGCCGAGATATTTAGGGTTCGAATCGCGACCGTTGCGGGACGAACCACCTGATTTCTTATGAGCCATGGTCTGCTCCTGATCCTTTAGCGGAAGGCTTTCGCCTTATGCTTCCTTAGCGAGTTCTGCGGCCTGCTCAACCCAGCCGTCCTTGGCGAAACGGCCAGCGAGGCTGAGTTCTTCTTCGAGCCTTGCGATGTCGTCAGCGGAGAGCGCAGCGATCTGAGCGAAGGTGGTGATGCCGGCGGCATTCATCTTCTTCTCGAGGGCCGGGCCAATGCCGGTGATTTTCTTGAGGTTGTCACCGCCAGCAGCTGCTTCTTCTTTGGGCGCAGCGTCAGCCTTGGGAGCCTCTTCCTTCTTTGCAGCGGCTTTCTTGGCCGGAGCCTTGCCGTCGGTGTTGATGGACGTGATCGTCACTTCCATCAGGTCCTGACGGTGGCCGATGGTGCGGCGGTAGGTCTGGCGCTGGCGCTTCTTGCGGGTGATCAGCTTGGGGCCGCGCACTTCAGCGGCGACTTCGCCGGTAACCGTAGCGCCCGCAACCGTGGGCGCGCCCACCGTTACACCGGCGCCTGCGCCAACCATGAGAACGGCGTCAAAAGTGACCGTCTCGCCGGCAGCAGCGGCCAGACGCTCGATGACGATGGTATCGCCTTCGGCAACCTTATACTGCTTGCCACCTGTTTTAATGACCGCGAACATGGGGCCAATTCCTTCCGGGATGGAACTCGTGAAAATGTGTGAGGGCGCCGCACCTGAAAGGCGCCGCGCCCGAAGGTCGGGGGTAAACACCAAAGCGAACCGGCTGTCAAACCCCAACTTCACGCCGATTGCCGGAAAATCCGGGGTATCAGCACGATGTTAGGCTTACGGCCGGAATTGGCCGGTTGGAGCAGGGGTATGGGCCCCGGCCACTGGCCGATTGAGCGCCCTGGGCCGGGCCCTGCCGCGCGCGCTGCGACCGGCTGACAGGAACGCGGGTCAGTCCGCCGATGGCTCCCGCTTCCAGATCCAGATCAGGAGGAGGAGGCCGGTGATGATGCCGATGGCGAAGCCGGAGAGCATCCAGGGATGGAGGTACCAGCGCTCGCCCCAAGTGAACTCACCGCTCATGATGTTGGCCCAGCCCCTGAAATGCTGGGTCGAGGCGACCGCCAGGCCGAACACGGCGAGGACGGCGGAAAGGTAGCGCACCAGCCAGTGCGCGGGATTTGGCAGCATGAGCAATAAACCCAGAAGGCCGATGACTGTGCGCTGGGTCCGGCAGAAGGGGCATTCATAGACGAGGCCAGCCAGGTCGACCGCCCATGTGATGATGGCGATGGCAATCGCCACACTGCCGACGATCCTGCGATGGCGCAGCAGCAATTCCGGAAACCTGTCGAACATGATCTGACCCCTCCCGATTCCATCGGAACCTGAGCACGCCGCAGGTGCGCCCGCAAGCCCGCCGGCGCCCTGCAGCCCATTGTGAGGCTCTACAGATTTGCAGAAGCGAGCGAGATTTTTCGGGAAGAAAGTCTGGCGGAGGGGGAGTCCGGCGAATCTAAAGTCAGGTGGTCATAACTATCTGTAAAATATATACTTTTAATCTTATTGTATATCGAGTTGCCTTTATGAGAGAGGTCGCATGTATTGCCGCGCCTGTGCTCCAAACTGATGGCATACCGGAAGAAGCTGAGCAGGGAAGAGCTATCTGCGAGCAGGGGAGTTAAGAAGCCTTGCTTCGCGAGCCTCGCAGCAACCGTGTCTCTACCCAGCCAGATCCGAAGTTTCAGATGCACGCGCAAGACGCATCATCCCTCGGGAATAGATGGAGCGCGCCAGCCTGTTCGCACCGAGCGAGACGGCAATGGCACTCGGGAGCACAAAACGCCAATACTCCCGCACAGCTTCACTCGGATCAGCGCGCAAGCGCTGCGCTATCGCAGGGGCCTCGCGGTAATAGCGGTCAATGTCGGCCTTTCCTCCCGGCTGGCGGCTCAGCCATGCATCGCGAAACCGACGCAAGGTCCTAAGCTCCCAGCAATCATCTGTGAGGCCAATCACATCACATGCCGCTGTGGTGAGGAAACAGTCGCCCTCGATTGGCGTACAAAGCCCATCGTTGTAGGACTTTAAGACCAGATTTCTTTGGCTATCCGCAAAAGTTGTTATAGCAGTATAAGCTGTAGAACCATCATATTCTATTTTTACGATTTTGTTCGGATCTTCTAATCTCAAGCTCAAATTTCTAAAGGGCAAAGCAAAAGTATTATATTCGAAAAAAGTATCTGCGTAAAATTTCACTTCCCAATGATAATCCAAATTACGCTCTATAGGTACTAATTCTCCCGGTATCTCTTGATGATTGATTTCTAGTATAGCTCTGGTCTCGATAGAGGCCTTCAAATCTAACAAATAAGCCTCTCCTCCTACGAGATCGCTGCGTCGTTCATCCATGTAAAAAACCAATCTTGGACCGTTTTCATGGGTCGTCACATCTGCGTTGGATGGCGTGCTGTTCGTCGGCAGCAGGATTACTCGATGATAGTTTATGAGACCGAGTGATTCCTCAACAAGTTCAGTGATGGTCAACACGTTCTGCGAGAGCTGCCCTTGCTCTCGGCATATCGGCTTTTCTGGCTGGGCAAGGCCCGCAGATGGGATCAATCCAGCAACGGCAAGCAGCGCGGCAACACGTTTGGATAGTGCTCTCATTCTGGATATCTCCGATATTTGAGGATCGACTGCGCCGCACTAAACACACGATTTACGACTCAGCTAGGCGTCTCGCAACACTCCAACCAGACGCAGTTATGCCGGTCGGCCTGGGGCGCGGAAAAAACACCTCCAGGTTCGATTGCCCGAACGGCCGCTTTGACGCCCGATCAGCGCAGTTGGCTGTCCTTGCTGCCGCGCCGATTGATGGCGGAGAATCTCGGCTGCTTTTCGCGTACTGACTGACAGGCCACGCAGGTCCGCGCGCCGGCCAGCGCCTTACGGCGAGCCAGCGGGATCGTCTCGCCGCATTCCTCGCACTCTTCGAGCCCAATGCCCGATGGCATGCGTGCTCGCGCGGCCGCCAGCTCATCCCGGACGCTGTCCTCGATCTGATCCTGAACAGCGCCATCGCGCGCCCATCCACTTGCCATGTTCCGTTTTCCTGTGCCGGTTTTGTTTTGGCGAAAGGGATATAGAAAAGCGGCGGCTCAGTTTCATGGGACAAAGGCACTGCGCCACGCCGGGAAGGAAGTCTGGCGGAGAGGGAGGGATTCGAACCCTCGATACCCTTGCGAGTATATCGGTTTTCGAGACCGACGCGATCGACCACTCCGCCACCTCTCCGCGCCGGGGTCTTTCAAAGGGGGGTGAACTATCGCGGCCCGGGCAAAAGCGCAAGCGCCGGATTGGGGAATTCGCCCGCCCCGTCGGAGGATTTTGCAGCAGCCCCCAGAGCGTCGAGCCCTCCCAAATACTTTAGATAAAGCGGGCCTGCGGGATGGATCAGTGAAATTTGAGCGATTGGTTAAGGCTGACCTTAGCCGAGACTGAGGCATGAGGCAGGATGGACAACCAGGATTGCTTGCCCGGCTCATGAGCGCTGAATTCTTCATCATGTTGCTGAACCCCGGCATCGGGGCGCTGCTGTCGGCAGCCTTTCTTCTTTTGTGGCTGAGCCAGCGCGGCAAGACCTACATTCTCTATGCCAGCATCGGCTATGGCTTGAACGCGCTGGCCTTTTTCATTCAGGATGTCGTGTTCCAGTATTTCGCCGCGCCCCTGCCGGGCAGCGCCGAGCGGATCTTCACCAACCTGATCTTCCTGCTCTCCGGCTGGCTGCTCTCGGCGGCGGTGCTTGGCCGGTACGGGCTGAAGCCGTCCTACCGCTTCCTGGCGGCGGTCACGGTGGCGGGTGTGGGCGGGGTGAGCTGGTATCTTCTGGCCGATCCGAGCGTCATGGGGCGCGTCCTGGCGATGAACACGGCGCTCGGGGCGATCACGCTGATGATCGTGCTGAAGCTGCGCCCGGTGCGCAGGCGCCATCTGATCGACCGGCTCCTGTTCGGCATGGCGGTCATCTCGGCGGCCAACTATATTGTCCGCCCGGCCACGATCCTTGCCACTCAGGGAAGCTTTGGCCCGGCCGCAGAATTTCAGCACTCGCTCTACTGGACGACAGTGCAGTTCACCCAGCCGCTGATCTCCATTGGTCTGGCGCTCAACCTGATGGTTGCTATCGCCATCGACCTGATCGAGGAGCTGCGCCGCGAAGCGCGTACCGACAAGCTGTCGGGCCTGCTCAATCGCGGCGGATTTGAAGCTGCGGCCAATGCAACGCTCGGCCGCAAGGGTGTGGACGCAAATCTCCCTGTCTGCCTGATCATCGCCGATCTCGACCATTTCAAGCAAATCAACGACACGTTCGGCCATTCTGTGGGCGACGCTGTGATCGGCCTGTTCGGGCGGCACATCGCCGCCATGGCGAGTGAGGACATGGTGGCCGGGCGCATCGGCGGGGAAGAGTTCGCCGTGCTTCTGCCGGGGCACGAAGTCCAGGCCGCCCGCCTGTTTGCCGAGTCCCTGCGGGCCTGCCCTTGGGACTACTGGTCGGGCATGCTTCCCGACGCACTTTCTCCCGGTGTCAGCATCGGCGTTTCAGCCGCCCTGCCCGGCGCCAGTCTGCACGACCTTATGAACATGGCTGACGAAGCGCTCTATGACGCCAAGAATGACGGCCGCAACCAGGTGTGCCTGTATGGCAGCAAATCGGCAGCCGCCCCGACCGCGACGCTGCACCTGATCAAGGTTCCGCGCTGAGGGGAAATCCTCCTCCGGTTACGGAGGAGGATTGCAGGCGCGCTATGGAGCCGCTTCAGGCGTTTTGTGCCAGCGGGGCAAGGCGGTCGCGCAGGTCGCGCTTCAGGAATTTTCCGCTGGCATTGCGAGGCAGGGGTTCGTCCAGGAACCAGATGTAGCGGGGCACCTTGTGCTTGGCCATGATGGTGGCGCAATGGGCGCGCAGGTCTTCCGCGCTGAGCGCTTCGCCAGGCTTCACCAGGACGGCCACGCCGACTTCCTCGCCGAGGCGCTCGTCCGGCACGCCGAACACACAGCATTCGGCGACGGCATTGTTGCGGTAGATCGCCGATTCCACTTCGGCGCAGTAGACGTTCTCGCCGCCGCGCAGGACCATGTCCTTCTTGCGGTCGACAATGAAGATGAAGCCGTCCTGGTCGATGCGCGCGATGTCGCCGGTGTGCAGCCAGCCATCGGTGATCGAGGCGGCGGTTGCGTCGGGCCGGTTGATATAGCCCTTGATAACGGGGGAGCCTTTGACCCAGAGCTCGCCGACCTGGCCGGGGGGCACGGTGTTGCCGTCGTCGTCCACGCATTTGGCCTCAAAGCTCGGCATGGCAGGGCCGGCGCTGTCGGGCTTGTCGACGAAGAAATCTCCGGACACGGAGGTGATGATTCCGCACGTCTCGGTCATGCCATAGCCAGTTGAGGGGCGCGCGGTGGAGACCTGTTTCTCGATCTTGAGCACGAGGTCTGGCGGCACCTGCGCCCCGCCGCCAGCCAGCGCCAGAAGGCTGGAGGTGTCGGTCTTCTCAAAATCGGGATGATTGATCAGCTCACGGGCCATCACGGGCACGCCGCTCATGCTGGTGACGCGCTCCTTCTCGATGATACGCAGTGCTTCGCCTGCTTCCCAGCGAAACATCAGCACCATCTTGCCGCCTGCCGCCGTGGTGGCATAGGCGCCGCAGTTGTTGGCGGTGACGTGGAAGAGGGGCGTGGTGATGAGCGTGACCGGGATGGGCGGCTCGGCCGGCGGGGCAACGCCCGTCGCACGCTCGACGGCGAGGGCCGAGGAGGCCCCGGCAAACAGCATGTTGAAGAGGTTGGCAACACAGCCCCGATGGGTCAGCTGCGCGCCCTTGGGAAAGCCGGTGGTGCCGGAGGTGTAGAAGATGCAGGCGTCAGAATCAGGGTCGACGGTGACGTCCGGCATAGCGCCGCCATGGGCCGCGACGGTGGACCAGTCGACCATGCCAGCGGGCATATCCGGGATACGCACGCCGACGAGTTGCATGCCCGCGGCCATTTCCGGGCGTTCCTGAACGCGGGCGAGGCGCTCGCCGTCCAGGAAGAGGACTTTCGGGGCGGAGTCAGAGAGGCCATAGGCCATCTCCTCGGCGGTCCACCAGGCGTTCATGCCGACCACCGTGATGCCGACAGACAGGCAGGCCCAGTAGATAAGCATCCATTCGGGGAAGTTGCGCATGGCAATGGCCACCCGGTCGCCCGGCTTGACGCCCTGGGCGAGCAGCCAGTTGGCGGTGGAATTCACGATTTCATGGGCCTGGCCATAGCTGAGGCGCTCGTCATTGTAGACGAGGTAGGGTCGCTCGGCGAATTGCAGGGTCGACTGCCAGACTTCGCGCACGGTGGGCGGGGCGTTCTTGAAGATGCGCAGGCGGTTTCCCAGCACGTCCGCCTCGACAATCTCGAAGGCGCCGCCCGGTCCGGTCAGCTCATTACGTGCCTTCAGCAGCTCGGCATAGTGCATGGTTTCTCCCCAATCTTCTGTTTGATGATTTTGAGCGATCATACACACTCCGAAAACCGAAGGAACATTGACGCGACGGGAGGATATGAGCCTGGCGGGCTTACCCGGCGTTCGGGCTGGACGGGGATGCGCGGCGGGGCTTGGATCAGGGCTGACACAAGCCAAGGCCGGGCACAGCGGGAGGAAACACATATGGCAACGGATTATCAGGCGCTGCTCCTGGAGCAGGCGGGCGGCGTGCTGCGCATCACCATGAACCGGCCTGAGGCGCTCAATGCGCTCAACACCCAGATGGTGCGCGAGCTGCGGGAGGTGTTCCAGGCTCTGTATTATGACCGGTCGGTCCGGGTGGTGATGCTGGAAGGAGCGGGCCGTGCCTTCTGCGCGGGGCTTGATCTTAAGGAGTCCGCCGGGCGCCAGGAGGGCGGCAAGCGCCGAACGCCCGAGCAGGGACTGGATGGCCAGCGCTCGATTGCGGAAATCTATGTGGCCATGCGGCGCTGCCCGCAGCCCATCATTTCCATCGTGCAGGGCTCGGCGGCGGGCGGGGGCTTTGCGCTGGCGCTGGCGTCCGACATCCGGATACTGAGCGAGGACGCGCGGATGAACGCCGCCTTTATCCGCATCGGCCTGTCGGCCTGTGATATGGGTGTATCGTATTTCCTGCCGCGCATGATCGGCATGTCGCTGGCGAGCGAGTACATGCTGACCGGGCGGTTCATCACCGCAGAGCGCGCCATGCAGATCGGCCTGGCCAACCGGGTCGTGCCGCATACGGAGCTGCACAAGGAGGCTGATGCCTTTGCCGAAGACATGCTGCACGCCACGCCGCTGGGTCTGCGCCTGACCAAGGACGGGCTCAACCAGGCGATTGATGCCGGCGGGCTGGAAGCGGCCATGGCGATCGAGGATCGCAACCAGATACTCACCTCGACAGACCCCAACTTTGCCGAGGGGATTGCTGCCTTCTTCGAGAAGCGAAAGCCCAATTATTCGTAAGGCGCCTGTCTCTGCGGTACCTGTCTCTGCGGCATGGCTTGACCTGCCGCAGGGGCGCTCTGAAAGTCGCGACATAAAGACAATAGAGAGTGGGGCGTGGGCCGGCAGGGCGCGCGCCTGTTTGAAACTGGAGGCCTTCGTGAACCTGGATTTCTCGGACGAGCAGAAACAATTGCGCGAGCAGGTGCGCCGGTTTCTGAGTGAAAACTGCACATCGGAAACGGTCCGCGCCATTCTGGAAGGCCCGGAAAGCTATGACAAGAAGCTCTATCAGGGCCTTGCCGAACTCGGCGTGCTCGGCGCGGCGATCCCGGAAGAATATGGCGGGGTTGGCCTGACGCATCTGGAACTTTGCGTGGTGGCGGAGGAACTTGGCCGCGTTCTGGCCCCGGTGCCTTTGTCCTCATCGATTTATCTCACGGCTGAATTCCTGATGCTGGCGGGCTCGGAAAGGCAGAAGGAAACCTGGCTGCCGAAACTCGCCGCCGGGGAAGCCATCGGCGCGTTTGCCTTTGCCGAAGGGCAGGGGCGGATGGCACCCGCCAAGATCAAGGCGGCGGTTTCAGGCGGCAAGCTCACTGGCACGAAGTTGCCTGTGGCTGACGGCGATGTGGCTGATGTTCTGGTCGTGGCGGCAACCAACGAGAAGGGGCAGGTCTCGCTCTATCTCGTGGAAGCTGGCGCCAAGGGCGTTTCGCGCGCGGCGCTGGAGTCGATTGATCCCTCCCGCAGCCAGGCGCGCGTCACCTTTGACGGCGCCCCGGCAGAGCTACTGGGTACGGACGGCGATGGCTGGCACATTGCCACGCAGGTTCTGGATCGCGCAGCCGTGCTGATGGCGTTCGAGCAGGTTGGCGGGGCGGACCGATCGCTCGAGATTGCCCGGGATTATGCCCTCGAGCGCATGGCGTTCGGGCGGCCCATCGGGTCGTTCCAGGCGATCAAGCATATGCTGGCAGACATGTATGTCTCCGCCACGCTTGCCCGGTCCAACTGCTATTACGGCGCCTGGGCGCTGAACTCTGGCGCGGCGGAGTTTCCGGTCGCGGCGGCCACGGCCCGCGTCTCGGCGACCACCGCCTTCCAGCACTGTGCCAGGAACAACATTCAGGTGCATGGCGGCATGGGTTTCACCTGGGCGTTTGACTGCCATCTTTACTATCGCCGCTCCAATGCGCTGGCCGTTGCCCTGGGCTCGCTGTCGAGCTGGGAGAGTCAGCTGATCGAGCGCATGAGCGCAGGCAATGCCGAGCAGGCTGCGTAACGGGAGGAATGAAACATGGATTTCAAAGACACACCTGAAGAAGCCGCCTTCCGCGCCGAAGTCCGCGCCTGGATCGACGCCAACGCGCCGAGGCATCTGGAAGACGAACTGAAACGCGCAAGCTTCGGCTCGAACGGGATCGTCAGTGAAGATCCCATTGCGGCCGGAAAAGCCTGGCAGAAGAAAAAGGCCGAAGCCGGCTGGGCCTGCCTTCACTGGCCCAGGGAATACGGCGGCGGCGCCCGCACGCCGATCGAGCGCGTGATCTGGGGCCAGGAAGAAGGTCCGTATGGGGCCCTTACCGGCGTATTCACCATCGGCCATGGCATGTGCGGCCCGACCGTGATGTCTTGGGCCAGCGAAGAACACAAGCGCGCGCTGCTACCCCCGCTGGCCAGCGGCGAAACAGTCTGGTGCCAGCTCTTTTCAGAGCCCGCCAGCGGCTCTGACCTTGCCGGTCTGCGCACGCGCGCGGTGAAGGCAGATGACGGCTCGGGCGACTGGATCATCAACGGCCAGAAAATCTGGACCAGCGGCGCGCAGTATTCTGACTGGGGCCTCCTGATCACGCGCACCAACCCGGATGTACCCAAGCACAAGGGCCTCACCATGTTCTTCCTGGACATGAAGAGCCCCGGCGTTGAAGTGCGCCCGATCAAGCAGGCCAATGGCCAGTCGAGCTTCAACGAAGTCTATTTCACCGATGTCCGCATCCCGGATTCCCAGCGCCTCGGCGAGGTAGGGCAGGGCTGGGAAGTTTCGCTCACCACACTGATGAACGAGCGCCTCTCCATCGGGTCTGGCATGTCGACCGGCTTCCCCGAGCTTTTCCGCTTCTGCATGGAAGCGGAGATCGACGGCGAGCCTGCGGTTGCCGACTCTGGCGTGCGCTCCAAGCTTGCCCAGTTCGCGGTCAAGCAGAGCGGCCTGAAATACACCGGCATGCGCGCCATTTCAGCCCTCTCGAAGGGCGAAACGCCGGGACCTGAAAACTCCATCGGCAAGCTGGTAGCCGGCGCTGCAATGCAGGAACTTTCGATGTTTGCGCTCGACCTTCAGGGGGAGTCCGGGGTGCTTTGGAATGAGGAAAGCCCCCAGCAGGGCCGTTTCCAGGCCATGCTGATGCGCTCACCTGCCACCCGTATCGAGGGCGGCTCTGACGAGATCCTGCGCAACATCATCGGCGAGCGGGTGCTCGGCCTGCCGGGTGATATCCGCGTCGACAAGGATGTGGCGTTCAAGGACATCCCGACGAGCGGACGCAAGAAACACTGATGCGTAGATATGCTATGCCCGGCTGCCCCAAAGGTGGCCGGGCCCTCAGCTCCGGCTGAAATCGGCTTCCAGCAGCTTCACGGCAATCTGGCGCGCGCGCTCGGGCGGCTTGCCCAGGAGCTCGCCCAGTGTCGGGCCGAAGAGCCCCACTCCAAGGGCCAGGATCACGCTTATCAGGATCGAATCCTCAAGCTGCTCTTGCGACAAGTCGGCCGGATTGATCTTCTGGCGGATGACTGTCTGAACCGCCTCGCGCACCGTCCGCAGGCGGCGGGATTCGTCGGTCAGCTCCAGCCAGGCGGCGAGGCGCGCAGCGCCCTTGTTTTCAAAGGCATCAAACAGGCGGGTGAGCGCGACGCTGCGCGCCTGTTTGGGATCTGCAGGCAGGTCCATCTCCAGAAGGCCGCTGACGAGCTCGCCGATCATCTTTTCCATCAGCGCGGCCTGGACGCCGTCAATGGTGCCGAAATGATGCAGCACGGTCGCGTTTGCCACGCCCGCCGCCTTGGCCACATCCGCCAGGCGCAGGGATTGCGGCCCGTGCTCGACCAGCAGGCTTTCTGCCGCAATAAGGATGTTTTCCCTCGACGCTTCAGGGGACCGGCGAATTCTCGGCATCTTCGTTTTCTCTATCGACATTTTTGTCAGTAACGGCTATATTCGTGTTTCAACGAGCCTTAAAGGCTCCCATCGATCCTTGTAAGCCGCATTTGCGAGTTGACCATGAAACACACGCCTGAAGATGTAACGATCATTCCGCGCGACATCCGCTTTGATGTGTCCGGCGCCCAGAAGGGCTACTGGATGGATGGCGACCCGGTTGCCACGGCCGTGATGAACACGCTCTCGCTGACCTTCCCGGACGGCGAGCGCCTCTTCATCGACGCCGTGCGCGCCTACAAGGATCAGGTCAGCGGCAAGGTCGCCCAGGATGTGAAGGATTTCATCGCCCAGGAAGCGATCCATTCGCGGGAACACCATTTGCTCAACAAGGTGATTGACCGGGAGAAATATCCCGTCGAGCGCATTGAGGGAATGATCCGTGAACGGATCGCTTTCTCGCGCTCTGCCGGTCCGATGCGGATGCTGATCGCAACCATCTGCCTGGAACACTTCACCGCGATGCTCGCCGACATGCGCGCGCTGCACCAGGACATGTTCAGCAAGACCGATCCGGCGCTGGAACGCCTGTGGCGTTGGCACGCGATGGAAGAGACCGAGCACAAGGCGGTCACCTATGACGTGTTCATGGAAGTCACCAGGCACTGGTCGCCGGTGAAGCGCTACATGCGCCGCTGCATCTCCATGGCGCTGATCAGCTATTTCTTCACCCGCAATATCGCCACCTATTCCAGCTGGATGCTGGAAGCGGACGGCTATACGCCCGAAGCGGCGCAGAAAGCGGTCAAGGCCTTCCTCTGGAACAAGCCCGGCTTCTTCGCGCGCGGCTGGAAAATCTGGATCAGCTGGTTCAAGCCGGGCTTCCACCCCTGGGATCACGACAACCGGGCGCTGATGGCAGAATGGCGCAGCGAGTTTGATCTGGTGGCGGCCGAATAGCCCTTGCCGAGGGGCGCCGCGAGGGATTTGCGTCTGCCCTTCAATGCCGGCCTCCTGAAAACGGCAACCGGCCTGATGCCGGATATCAGGCGCTGAGGCGCATAGCGCCCTCTGTGGTCCCGGCAGGGGCGGGCGCGGCGATTTCCGGATGCAGGTAGGGCATCAGCTGCGTCTGTGTCATGGCGCGTGAGAAGTGGAAGCCCTGCATGTGCGGCGCGCCCATTTCGCGCAGAATTTCTGCCTGCCTGCCATTGGAAACGCCCTCGACCACGCAGTCAATCGCGAGGCTTTTGCACAATCCCACAATTGATCGAATGATGCTCCGTGTGCCCCGGCGTGTCATCAGGCCGAGCGTGAACGACCGGTCGATCTTGAGCCTGGAGATCGGCATCTTCTGCAGGTAGCCGAGTGAGGAATAGCCCGTTCCGAAATCATCGAGCGCAATGCGCACGCCCATATCGGTGAACATCGCCAGGCAATCCAGCGCGCGTTCGAAATCCTGCATGATCGCCGTTTCGGTGATCTCGAACATCAACCGTTCAGGTGCAAACCCCGATTCCCGGATGATGTCTTTCAGCCGCGACGCCGTCTCTGGCGAGGCGAGGTCGATGGCCGACAGATTGAAGGAGAGGTGGACATGTTCCGGCCAGGTCAGCGCGTCAGTCAAAGCCTTCTTCAGTAGGATCCGCGTCAGGCGCGTCACGCTGCCATTCTGCTCGGCCGCGCGGATGAAGATGTCCGGCCGGACGGGTCCGAGCAGCGGCGAGGTCCAGCGGGCAAGCGCTTCCATCCCGGTCACCGTTCCGTCGGCGGAGCGGATTATCGGCTGGTAGACAATATGGAATTCTTCGTCGCGCGCTTCGCGCAGACCCTGCTCGATGGAGGATTGTTGCCGGATTTCGCGCTCATGCTGGCTGGTGAACACCATCGGCCGGCCGCGTTCCTGCTGTTTGGAATGATAAAGCGCATAGTCTGCACGTTCAAACAGCGTATCAGCGGTGTCGCCCGCCTCGGGAAAGGCGGCAAAGCCGACCGACGCGCCAATGCGGGCAACGCCCTCGCGGACATGAAACGGCTCGGCGAACGCGTCACAGATCTGCTGGCCGAGTTTCAGGATTTCGGTTTGATCGCCAATGTCCGGCAGGATGATGCCGAACTCGTCCCCGCCGAGCCGGCCGACAATGCCGTGCGGACCGGCCAGCTGGCGCAGCCGCGCGCCGCTCTGGCTGAGCAACTGGTCGCCTGCCGCATGGCCAAAAATGTCGTTGACCGGCTTGAAGCCGTCGAGATCGATCACGCCGACGGTCAGGGCGCCGTGCTGTGAGCGGGCCAGTGTCAGGCGTTCTTCCAGCCTGCGGAAAAATCCCCGCCGGTTGGTCAGTCCTGTGAGGGGGTCCATATGCGCTAACGCGTCGGCTTCAGCAGATTTCTCCTGAAGCTCCTCGACCAGCGCCTTGGTGTCCTGCAGCAAGCCCTTGCGCAGATGCGCGGCCACCAGAAGATCCAGCGATCCGTCTGCCGGAGAAAAGTCCGACATCTGAAGCATGAAGGCTTCTTCTTCGGCATTCACATCGGGCACATGGCCGACCAGAAGGCAGATATTGTCGCTGTCGCGCACGACAATGCCGCGCAGGCGAAGGACTGTCTTCCCGGCCCGAATCATGACGGTCACTTCGCGCTGGTCGGTCAGGTTGTCAGCTGACTGGACGCGGCGAGGGGTTTCTACACGGAAGGTTTCAAAGAAGTTCCGCCCTGCAAGGCAAGGGCCGAGCAGGCGCGTCAGGGAGGGCCCGGTCGCAAGGATCCTGCCGGAAATATCCAGCTTGATGAAGGCGGGGAACAGGCGCTCGAAATGCGCGTCGCTAATGCTGAAGGCCACTAGGCGGCTCCTGAAAGTGAGATCTGGCACGCCTCACGATGCAGGGAAAACACGTCGCCCTCCGCGGTAGCCGCATGGGTCACATGGCCGGTTTCGCCGAAGTGTTCCATCAGGCCAGACATGAGACCTTCCACAAAAGGAAAGAGCCCCGTGCGGTCTGATCCGTAGAGCACGTCGATGCGGGCGTCCTCAGCATGGAGCACTTCAAAGGAAGGCATGCGGGAAGCGGGCATTATGGAATGGATGCTGGCATGCATCCGGTTCAGGTTTGTCAGGAAAGTGACGAGATCGAGCCCGCTGATGCGGAACATCGCTCCATAGGAGGAATTGGCTGCGTATTTGATCCAGTAATGCCCAAAGCTTTTCAGAAGCTCAGACGCCTCGATGCCGGAGACCCGGGAAATCGCCCCGACAAGGGCAAAGGTCACATCATCCGAGTAATTCTGCCCGCTGATGAAATGCTCTCCATTCAGATTCGCCTGGTCCAGAACGCGCGACCAGGCTTCTTCGCCCATGGTCTCGATGACCATGCTGCGCGCCGCCGTATGAACCATTCCGTACATTGTTCGCCCTGAAACTAACTGGTTTTCCGCCCCGGCGAACATACCTACACGACAATGGAAAATGGCAGTTTCGTTTCAGTTCGTTATTTCCAGGTCACGGATCAACACATGATTAACCAGATCGGCAGGCCTGCCGGGCGGCAGCGCGGGCTTACAATTCCGCGATCCTGAGGACCACCTTGCCGGTGCCTTTGCCCGAAAGGGCAGAGACCATAGCCTCCCCGAACTGGTCAAAGGGGAACACCGTGCCGATGGGAGGCTTGACCTTTCCTTCACTGGCCCAACCGGCCAGTTGATGAAAGTCATCAATCGCGCGCCTGGTTTCATATTGCAGATACTGACGCACATCGACGCCCAGAAGCGCGGCGCCCTTCATCAGGGTCAGGTTTGAGGGCAGGGCCGGGATCGGTCCGCCGACAAAGCCCACCACCAGATGACGCCCGCGCCAGGCGAGTGAGCGGAAGGCGGGTTCAAAAAGGGGCCCGCAAACAGGGTCAAGGACCACGTTCGGCCCCTTGCCATCGGTGAGTGCTTTGAGCCGGTTGCGCCATCCGTCCGCAGACGTATCAATCGCCAGATCTGCGCCGTGGACCAGCGCGAAGTTGCGCTTCTCTTCGGTGGAGGCTGCCGCGATCACCCTTGCCCCGAGCGCCTTGGCCACCTGAATGCTGGCGGACCCGACCCCGCCTGCGGCCCCGAACACCAGCACGGTCTCGCCTGCGGCCACCGCGCCGCGATCCTTCAGCGCGTGCATGGCCGTGATATAGTTCAGCGGCAGGCTCGCCCCCTCGGCGAAACTCAGCGCATCGGGCAGCTTCACCACCATCGGCGCGGCCGCCACGGCGTATTGGGCAAAGCCCTTCGTGGTCATGGTCATCACCCGGTCGCCGGGCGCAATATTGGCAACGCCCTCTCCGACCGCTTCGACGATCCCGGCCACTTCCTGTCCCGGCGTATGCGGCAGGGGCGGCTTCACCTGATACCGCCCGAGCGCCACAAGCGAGTCGACATAGCCCACCCCGCAGGCAGCCACCCGGATGAGAACCTGCCCCGTCCCGGCGACGGGCATATCGGTCTCCTGCAGGCGATAGCTATCAAGGGACTCAAGGCTCTCTGCGACAGCGGCTTTCATGTCTGGTCTCCATTCGGAAAAGGGGCTGTTCGGCGCCTGTCAAAGCATACCGGCTCCGGCCATGGCCAGACCCGACCGAGGGGAAAGGCTGAGGGATCAGTGCGGGCGCGTCGGATCGCTGGATGTCGGCGAGACGAGAGCAGGATCATGGGTCACGCTCGTCACCTGCCGCTCCAGCATCCGGTGCACTTCGGGCGGCCAGCTTCCCTGATGCAAGGACTTGACGATATTGATGCTGACATCGTCGGCGTGCGTGCGTCGCTCATTGTGCAGAACGTAATCCAGCCAGCGGGCAAAGCTGTACTGTTCCAGCCAGACTTCGGCGTCGCCCAGATCGCGCACCAGCGACCAGGCCCGCGCCCCGTCGCGCAGGTGAATGCGGCGGCGCTCGTTCATGGCAGCCAGGAAGCGCGGAATGCCCGCCTCCGGGATGCGATACTTCACTGACACATGCACCGGCCCGCTACGTGGCTCGACCGGCACCTGCATGTCCGGCTGGCGCCAGCGCCCGGTCAGGTCAAGGTTCATCTCCTCCACCTGCGGCAGGCGCAGGAAGAGGCCCGCAATCAGGCTCACCGATTGCAGCGCCGCCATCGTCAAAAGCGCCTGCGTCACGCCGTAATTCTCCGCCAGCTGCCCGGTAATCCAGCTCCCCACCGCCATCGCCCCAAATACGGCCATCTGGTAAAGCGACAGGGCCCGCCCGGCGACCCAGCGCGGCGCTGCCATCTGCACGGTCACATTCATCGTCGCCATCGACAGCAGCCAGCCGGACCCGCAGATCACGAGCCCGATGACGGTCAGTGGCAGGGCGCGGCTCAGCGCCACGATCACGACGCCAACCATGATCATCGAGATCGTCATCCGCAGGATGCTCTCGGCCGTGAACTGCCGGCGCAGGCGGGCGTTGGAGAGCGCGCCGATCACCGCGCCGATGCCGAAGGCGCCCGACAGGATGCCGAACGTCATCGCACCGCCGCCCAGGAGCTCCTGCGCCACCAGCGGCAGAAGGGAGAGCGCCGCGCTGGCCGCAATGCCGAACAGGGCGGCCCGCGCCATCACCTGGCGGATGGGCGGGGACATCGACACATAGCGCACGCCCGCCCCGATGGCCGTGCGCAGGTCTTCTTTCAGAGCCGGCTTCAGAGGCTTTTCCGGTTTCCAGGCCACCAGCACATAGATGATGCCCAGATAGCTCACGACATTGACGGCAAAGGCAGCCGCCGCGCCCGCTGCCGCCACGATGGCTCCGCCCAGCGCCGGGCCCGCCGTGCGTGCAATGTTGAAACCGAGGCTGTTCATCGACACGGCGGCCGCCAAAGTCTGGCGCGGCACGATATCGCCCACCGTCGCCTGCCATGAGGGCGCGTTCAGCGCCGTTCCGCAGCCCAGCAGGAAGGTGAACGCCAGCAGCAGCCAGGGGCTAAGCCCGCCCATGAACGCAACCACGCAGAGGATCGCCGACACGGCAAACATGTAGATCTGCGACACCAGCATGACCGTGCGCCGGGGATAGTTGTCGGCAATCGCGCCAGAGAGCAGCGACAGGATCATGATCGGCAGGGTGACGGAGGCCTGCACCAGCGCGATCTGGGTCTCGCTCCCGCCCAGCTGCACCATCAGCCAGGCCGCCCCGACGCTCTGGATCAGCCCGCCAAACTGCGAGGCGATGTTTGCCACCCAGATGCGCTTGAAGAGCGGAATGGAAAAAGGGCTGGGGGCCGGCGCGTCAGACATCGGGGACAATCTACATGAGATGCCCGATGGTGAAAGCGATTGGCCCGGCCCGTCAATGCTCGGCGTAAAACCCGCACAGCGTGTCGATGAGTTCCTGCGCGATGCCTGCGCGGCAGCGGTAGAAGATAGTCTGGCCTTCCCGCCGGCTGGTGACCAGCCCTGCTGCCCGCAGCTTGGCCAGGTGTTGGGACACCGCCGACTGGCTCTGCCCGGTCAATTCGGCCAGCTGGTTCACAGGCAGTTCGCCCCCGCTCAGGGCGCACATGATCTTCAGGCGGGTCTCGCTCGCCATCGCCTTCATCACCTCGGCCGCCTCCTGAACGCGCGCCGAGACAATGGTTAGGGCGTCATCCCTGTCAGGCTTGCTGCGGGGCATCAGGCTGTCCTTCCGTATCCGAAAGTGGCCGGTTTGGTCCACTTTCTGGCGCGTTTGGGCGCCAGTCTGGACCGCGAATGGCAATATAGATTGCCGGAATGACCAAGACTGTCAGGGCTGTAGACGAGGCGAGCCCGAACAGAAGCGAGATCGCGAGCCCCTGAAAAATCGGGTCTGTCAGGATCACTGCTGCCCCGATCATGGCCGCCAGCGCCGTCAGAACGATCGGCTTGAAGCGGATTGCCCCGGCCTCCAGCAGCACTTCCTTCAGCGGTTTCTCCGCGTCCGTCGTGTGCCGGATAAAGTCGACCAGAAGGATGGAGTTCCTCACGATAATCCCCGCCAGCGCGATGAAGCCGATCATCGAGGTGGCCGTGAATGCCGCGCCAAACAGCCAGTGGCCGATCATGATGCCGATCAGTGTCAGCGGCACAGGCGTGAGGATGATCAGCGGGACACGGAAGGTGCCAAACTGGCCCACCACCAGGATGTAGATCCCGAGGATCGCAACGCCGAATGCCATCCCCATGTCCCGGAAGGTCACATAGGTCACCTCCCATTCCCCGTCCCAGAGCAGGGTCGTGCCCGTCTCGTCGGCTGGTTGCCCGTAGAGGCTCACGGCAGGCATCTCCAGGCCTTCAGCGGCCCAGTCGAAGGCTTTCACCCGGTCCTGAATCTCGAACATGCCGTAGATCGGCGCTTCGAAACGCCCGGCAAGCTCACCCATCACCATGTCGGCGAAATGCCCGTCCCGGCGGAATATGGTCGGCGACCCTGCTTCCTTGCGCACATCCACAAGCTCGCCGAGTTCAATCGGGGTCGCGTCTGTCCCGGCAAGACGCCGGGGCACGGGTATCGCTGCCATCTCCTGCGTCCAGCTGCGCTCTGACCGCGGAAGATAGACCCGGATGTTCAGGGGATCGCGGCCTTCTCCACGCGGGCTGACGCCCACGGTCTGTCCGCCGAACGCCATGGCGATGGCGGTGAGAATATCCTGTTCCAGGACACCAGCATCGGCGGCGGCCGGCTCGTCGATCCCGAAAGTGAGGCGCGGGGCCAGGTCACCGATGGAGTTGTCCACATCGACAATGAAATCGGTTTCCTCGAAGAAGCGTTCAATAATGGCCGCTGTCTTGCGGCGCGCTTCAGGTGTGGGTCCGTATATCTCGGCCATCAGGGTCGAGATCACCGGCGGCCCCGGCGGAACTTCAACGACCTTCACACGGGCCCCTTCGGGCAGGGGCACGGCCAGCAGCCGCTCGCGCAGGTCGAGGGCAATGTCATGGCTCGCCCTTTTGCGGTATTCCTTGGCCGTCAGGTTGACCTGCAGATCGCCAAGCTCAGGGCTGGCCCGCAGGAAGTAGTGGCGCACAAGGCCGTTGAAATTGAACGGCGCAGCGGTGCCAGCATAGGCCTGGATCGTTGTGATTTCCTCAACCGGGCCGATGGCATCGGCCAGCGCAAACAGCGCGCGTTCGGTGTCTTCCAGCGCCGCGCCTTCAGGCAGGTCGACGATCACCTGGATTTCGGACTTGTTGTCAAACGGCAGCAGCTTCACCGGCACGGCCCGCGTCGCAAACAGCGTCAAGGACAGGAGCGTCGCTGCCCCGACAAGCCCGAGGAAAATCCAGGCGCTTTTCTTCGACGCCACAACTGGCGCGGCAGCGTAGCGGTAAAACCGGCTGAGCCGTGTTTCGCTGTGCTCGCCGTCATGAGCTCCGTGCAGCGGCGCCTTCCCGGCAATCTTCATCATCAGCCAGGGGCAATGCCGACCGCTACAAAGAAGGAGAACAGCATGGCTGCCGAGGCGTTCGCCGGGATCGGCGCCATGTAGGGTCCCATCAGTCCCGACACGAACATCATTGGCAGCAAAGCCGCGATCACGGTCAATGTTGCGATAATGGTCGGGTTTCCGACTTCCGAAACCGCCTCGATGGCGGCCTGGATACGCGTGCGCCCGTCCTTCATCGCCCAGTGGCGGGCGATGTTTTCGATTATGACGATGGCATCATCCACGAGAATGCCAATGGAGAAGATCAGCGCGAACAAGCTCACCCGGTTGATGGTGTAGCCCATCATCAGCGAGGCAAAGAGCGTGAGCAGGATGGTCGTGGGGATCACAATGGCCGTTACCAGCGCTTCGCGCCAACCGATGCTGAACGCAATCAGCACCACAATCGAAACCGTTGCGAGGCCAAGATGGAACAGCAGCTCGTTGGCCTTGTGGTTGGCCGTCTCGCCATAGTCGCGGGTGACTTCCACATGGATGCCTTCCGGGATGAGGGTGCCTTCCAGCGCCTCAACCCTGTGAAGGATGGCCTCAGCCACCAGAACGGCGTTGGCTCCGGGCCGTTTGGCCAGCGACACTGTCACGGCCGGGGCCGCGCTGAAGCGGCCATCCGCGCCGTGGATCATCGTCCACACGCGGGCATCCGTTTCCGCGCCTGCAACCTTCACATTCGCCACATCGCTCAGATAGACGACCCGGCCGCCGGCGCCGCGTATCTGCAGGCGTTCAAGTTCGTGTAAGGCATTGATCCGGTCCCCGGCCTGCACCCGCAAGGCGCCGCCGTCCTCATACGCGACACCGGACGGGATCGCCGCGGCCGCATTCTGGACGCTCTGCACAAGTGTCTGCAATGATACACCCTGCGCCGACAGCGCCTGCACGTCGGGCTCTACCCGAAGTTCCAGCGGCCGCCCTCCGATCACATCCGTGATGCCGACATCCTTGACCTTCATGAGTTCGTTGCGCAGTTCGTCTGCCAGCATCCGAAGCGCCGTGTCATTCCAGACATCGCCAGTTGTCTCGTCCGGCGAGAGCGTCAGGGTCACGATGGGGACATCATTGATCCCGCGCCCGACGACCAGCGGCATCGGGACGTCATAGGGGATGGAGTCGAGATTGGCCCGGATCTTTTCATGGATACGAAGGATCGCGTCGTCAGCGTCCGTGCCGACATCGAAACGCGCCGTGACCATCGCGCCATCGTCGCGCGTCTGGGAGTAGACATGGTCCACATCCGGCACGGCCATGATTATGCTTTCGAGTGGCTTGGTGACCTGCTCGACCGCGTCGGGCGCCTTCAGGCCGGGGGCGGAGACGAGGATGTCCACCATTGGCACGGAAATCTGCGGCTCTTCCTCTCGAGGGATCGTCAGCAGGGCGATCAATCCGACGGCGAGGGCTGTCAGCAGGAAGAGCGGCGTCAGGGGCGACCGGATGGTCGACCGCGTGATGGAGCCCGAAAGGTCCGGTTTCATGTGGATTTATTCCGGTTTCTGGATTTTGTCGCCGGGCTTCAGGCCCGAGAGGATTTCATACTGGTCCTGGTCGTCAATCAGCGGCCCGGCCAGCGCCACCGGTGCATCAATGAAGCGTTCGCCGACCGCCACGCGGATAAAGTCCACGCCAAAGCGGGTGGACACATAGTCTTTGGGAATACGGATCGCGCGGCGTTCGCCGACGGGAGCGAGCACATCGACACGCTCCCCGAAGAGGGCCGTCAGCCCTCCCTGAACCGTCGCATCGGCAATCACTGACCCCTGACGAAGTTCTGGGTATATCCGCATGATGGTAGCCGTCCGCACGTCTCCGGAGCGTGAGGGCAGGCGCAGGGAAATGGTTTCCCCTTCTGCGATTGACGAAGCATGGCGTTCGGGCAGGGCCAGGCGCACAACGCCGTTGACGGTGGCAAAGCTCATGAGCACTTCGCCGGGAGAGACGACCGATCCCTGCACAACGTTTACATCCGTAATGTGCGCGTCCGCCGGCGCAAGGATACGGCCTTCGCCCTCGCGCGCCGAAAGGGCGCGGCGCTCGGCTTCGGTGGAGGCGAGGGTCCGGCGCAGAACGTCGAGCGTGGTTCGCTCATCGTCGAGCCGGGCCCTGGGATAAAACCCTCTTGCCTCAAGACCTTCATTTCGGGCGATGTCTTCTTCCGATTGCCGGACCTGGGACTTCAACCCCTCAATGCGCGAAGACAGCGCGGAGAGTTGCGGCGTGATCATTTCGTCCGTCACGACAGCTACGACCTCGCCCGCCTTGACGATCTGGCCTTCCACAGCGTTCAGCCGCGTTACGACGCCCTGCAGCCGCGAGCGCGCCGTGGCCGTGTCGCCTGCTTCTATGCGGGCGATTACCGGGCGGTAATCCACCACGATCGATTCCTCCACCGTGAGGGTCTGCGCCAGGGCGCTGCCGGAAACCGCAAGGGCTGAGAGGGCCGAAATAAAAAGCGTGCGCATCTCAATAGTGGCCATGATCCTCGACCTCACCGGTCGCGGGGTTGACGGACACGCAGGGCAATCCCGCGCCTTTCCAGGCGCCGATCCCGCCAGCGAGATGCGCTGCTTCAGCCCCTGTCTCCGAAAGGAACCGGTCGAGGGCCATGCGCGAGCGTTTGCCAGAGCCGCACTGGAATACGATCTTACGGCCCGGATTGGCCGGAATGGCGCGGGGATCAAAGGTCGACAGGGGATGCAGCAATGCGCCGTGAATCCGCTGGTTGGCAAACTCTGCCGGTTCACGAACATCGATCAGAAAAACATCGCCGCGCTTGAGCGCGTCGAAAACAGTTCGGGGATCAAGGTCTCTCGGGTCAGTCATCTCGGGTCTCCGCAAGCAGGTTTTCGGGGGGGCAGGTTGTCACAACCGCAAAAAACCCTCTCGAGCCATCCGTAATGCTACGTATTTTATAAAACAATAAAATACATTCATGTTGAAAATCAAGATGGGAGGACGCAGGAAGATGTCTAAAATTGTCATTCTGGGAGCTGGCCTCGGCGGCGTGATAGCTGCGTACGAGATTCGCAGTGCGGTGCGCCGGGAAGATGACGTCACCGTGATCAACGAGACGGACTTCTACCAGTTCGTCCCCTCAAATCCATGGGTTCTGGTAGGTTGGCGGGATCGGGAAGACATCATTGTTGACCTTGTTGCCCCCATGAAGAAGCGCCGGATCGAGCTGGTCGTGGGCAAGGCAGAGAAGGTCGAGCCCGACGCAAAGCGCGTGCGGATGGGCGATGGTACATTTGTCGACTACGACTATCTCGTCATTGCCACCGGCCCGGAACTTGCCTTTGACGAAATCGAGGGCCTCGGCCCCAAAGGCCACACTCAATCTGTCTGCCATATCGACCATGCTCTTCAGGCGAACAAGGCGTTCGAGACATTCTGCAAGGATCCTGGCCCCGTGATCGTCGGCGCGGTGCAGGGCGCCTCCTGCTATGGGCCGGCCTATGAAACCCTCATGATCATCGAAACGGAGCTCCGCAAACGGAAGATTCGCGACCGCGTGCCGATGACCTTCGTGACCTCAGAACCCTATGTCGGCCATCTCGGGCTCGACGGTGTGGGCGACACAAAGGGCCTTCTGGAAAGCGAAATGCGCGAGCGCCACATCAAGTGGATCACCAATGCACGTGTCGTGAAGGCAGAAGCCGGCAAGATGACGGTCGAAGAGGTCAATGAAGATGGCAGCGTGAAACAGGTTCACGAACTGCCGATGAAGTACGCCATGATGTTGCCTGCCTTCCGGGGCGTGAAGGCCGTCTATGGCGTTGAGGGCCTCACCAATCCGCGCGGTTTCATCCTGACGGACAAGCACCAGCGCAATCCTAAGTACCCCGAGATCTTCGGGCTTGGAGTCTGCATCGCGATCCCGCCCGTCGGCAAGACGCCGGTTCCGGTGGGCGTGCCCAAGACCGGCTTCATGATTGAGTCGATGGTAACTGCCACGGCGGAGAACCTGGCCGAAATTCTGGATGGCAAAGAGCCCACCCATGAAGCCACATGGAACGCCATCTGCCTGGCAGATTTCGGTGACAAGGGTGTCGCCTTCATCGCCCAGCCCCAGATCCCGCCGCGAAATGTAAACTGGTCAGGCTCCGGCGGCTGGGTCCATACTGCTAAGGTCGCCTTCGAGAAATACTTCATCGGCAAGGTGAGGGCGGGCAAAGCAGAAACATTCTATGAAAATGCCGCCCTGGCGCTCCTCAAGACTTACAAGCTGAAACACTGAAACTGTATCGGGAGATTTCAGGATGACCATGGATGACAGGATGATCGTTTGTCTAGGCTGCCAGGCGGTGAACCGGGTACCGCAGGGCAGAGTTCTGACCCTGGCAAAATGCGGTCGATGCTCCGAGCTCCTGGCAACGCCGCATCCCGTGGAGATCACCAGTGAGCAGATGCGCCTGCTGGAGAAAAAGGACACCGGCGCGTTCATCGTCGATCTTTGGGCGCCCTGGTGCGGTCCCTGCCGAATGATGGCGCCTCATTATGACAGCGCTGCACAACGCCTCCAGGGCGATGTCCGCTTCTACAAGATCAACACCGACCAGCATCCCGACGCCTCCATCCGTCTAAACATCCGGGGCGTTCCCACGCTCATCGCCTGGAAGGGTGGGCGCGAATTGGCCAAGCAGGCTGGCGCGCCAGGTGGCGCGGCCCTTGAGCGATGGGTGCGGGATATCTTTGGCCTCGCCTCCACATCCCACTGATCTTCAATCGGAGTAACTTAAAATGAACCTTGACCGTGCAGTCCTCGCCTTTGCGGGTTTCGTTGTCCTTGCGGGTCTCGCGCTGGGCTATTTCTTCTCACCCTACTGGTATCTGCTCTCCGCCTTTGCGGGTCTCAACATGCTGCAGGCCTCCGTCACCGGTTTCTGCCCTGCGGCGATGATCTTCAAGATGTTCGGTGTGAAAGAAGGCTGCGCCTTCAAATAGCGGATCTGGAGATCAGTCCGAAAGCTGATCGTAATGCGTCACGATCATCTTTGAGACATCCGTGCAGATCTGGTGGGCGTCGCGGCCGGGCTCCTCCAGCACCATCTCCATGGCGCTGTAGGCAAGCTCTGTCGTGAGGCGGGCAGATCCGATGAGCCGTTCCCGAGAGGCAGTGTGCCCGTTCGCGATGATGGCATCGGCAATCTTTTCAGCCACCATCTCGCTGGACGCCATACGCAGGTCCCGCAGCATCGGGACGGCCCGCAACGCGCGGAGCACATAGATGTTGCCCGGAAACTGGCGGGTGATATCGTTGACCTGTTTCTGCAGCCGCAGAATGCTGGCCACGCGGCCCTCAAACGGGCCCGCCGCCAGACCCCCTTCTTCAATCCAGTCCAGAACCGCCTGATCCTGCCGCGCCATCAGCCGGTCGCCCAGCTCGCGCAGGATGGCGTACTTGTTCGGGAAGTACCTGTAGAGCGCCGGCGGCGACAAGCCCGCCCGGCGGCACACGAGATTGGTCGACAGCCGCTCCAGTCCGACTTCGCCCAACAGGTGCCCGGCAGTATCCAGGATCAGCTCGAACGTATCCTGCGCCCGCGCCTGTTGCGGTTGCTGCTTGGTTGCGGTCTCAACCTGCATCGGGCCGTCCCCCTTTCGGGGGACCGGTTTTTTCGCGCTGTTCATGTCTTCGGCGTTCCCCAGGCGAGTTGTGCCCTGTCAGTCTCGAATTGTCCTTGCGTCCCTATCGGTCTCAAGTAAGATAGTCAAAACTATATTATCAGCAGGGCTGGCGAGGGCAACATGTGGACGAACTCAGTGGACAAGGCTTTGCGTGAGCGGGCCGAAGCGGTCATTCCCGGTGGCATGTACGGCCACCAGTCCGTCCGCCTCCTGCCAGACGACTATCCCCAATTCTTCGACCGCGCCTCGGGCGCCTATCTGTGGGACGCCGATGGCAACCGATACATCGACTATATGTGCGGATACGGCCCAAATCTCTTCGGCTATGGCCATCAGAGCATTGATGCGGCCTATATCAGCCAGCTGAAGAAGGGCGACACGATGACCGGCCCAGCCGTCCTCATGGTGGAACTCGCCGAACAGATGACGGCGATGGTGTCCCACGCAGATTGGGCGATCTTCTGCAAGAACGGCACAGACGCCACCACGATGGCGATGATGGTCGCCCGCAACTTCACCCGGAAGAACACCATCGTTCTCGCCAAGGGCGCCTATCACGGCGCTGCTCCCTGGTGCACCCCGGTGAAAAACGGCACTGCGCCGAGCGACCGCGCCAACCAGGTCTTCTATGCTTATAACGACGTTGCCAGCCTCGAAGAAGCTGTCCGCAAGGCCGGTGATGATCTCGCCGCGATCTTTGCGTCGCCCATCAAGCATGACACCTTCGTCGATCAGGAAGATCCGACACCGCAATACGCCCGGCGTGCGCGGGAGCTGTGTGACGAGAAAGGCGCGCTGCTGATCGTCGATGATGTCCGCGCCGGTTTCCGACTTGCCCGCGATTCCAGCTGGGCGCGCGTCGGTGTGAAGCCGGATCTCTCCAGCTGGGGGAAGGCCATCGCCAATGGCCACCCCATCTCGGCATTGCTCGGCGCCGAAAAAGCCCGCAACGCCGCCGCGACGATCTACACTACCGGCTCCTACTGGTTCTCCGCTGCGCCAATGGCCGCAAGCCTCGAAACGATGCGCCTCATCCGCGAAACCGACTATCTCGAACGCACCCAGGCCCTGGGCCAGCGCCTGCGTTCAGGACTGGACGAAGCTGCAAACCGTCACGGCTTCGCCCTGCGCCAGACCGGCCCGGCTGAAATGCCCCTCATCATGTTTGAAGAGGATCCGGGCTATTCCAAAGGCTACGCCTGGAACGACGCCTTGATGAAGCGCGGCGTCTACTTCCACCCCTGGCACAACATGTTCATCTGCGCCGCCATGACTGAGGCTGACATCGACCACACGGTTGAAGTCGCCGACGACGCCTTCAGATTCGTGCGAGACGCTGGCACGCTGCCCCGCATCGAAAAACTGGCATTCCTGGGTCTGTTGACGGATGGTCACTAAGGCCGCTGCGCCGCATTCTGCATCAGGATAGACTGATACGCCTTGATCTTGCGCTCCAGCAGGGCGCGCCCTTCCGGCGTTGCGGCCGCGCTGAGCAGAAGGCCATAGCCAAGACCAACAGACGCCATCAGGTCTTCGGTGTCCAGCGTTCCGACAGCCCAGGACAGCAGCGTCCCGCCTGCCAGATGGGACAGCGCCCGCTCCATTGGCATCACAGCCATGGACGGCGAAAGCAGCCCTTCCTCCTGAGCAGCGGTGAGCAGCGCGTGCCAGGCGATCCGCGTCTGTGCCTGCCGCTCCGGGCTTGCCAGCCCCGTGTCGTCGTCCCTGCCACCGGCCGTCAGCAGCGCGCGCCAGAGCGGCCGGTAAAAGTCCGGGTCCTGAACAAAATATCCATAGCCGAGTTCATAGGCTTCAAAGATGCGCTCGATGGCATTGGCCACGTCAAGCTTGTGATATTTCTGAACGAAATCCCGCTCATCCTCCAGAACGGCCATCACGACCGCGCGCTTTGATCCGAACAGGTTATAGGAAGTAGCCACGCTCACTTCTGCGCGCCTTGCCAGTTCCCGCATAGAGAGGTTCATGTCGCCCGTCTCGCGGATCATGTCGCGCGCGGCGCGCATGATCTTCTGCCGGCGTTCGGCTTTCGCCTGTTCGCGGCGGCCAAGATCTGCAACGGGTTCGGCCATGATATTGGCGCCAGCCTCCAGAGTGGGTGTTGTCATGAGACAGTCTCCTCCCGGGCTTCTGGCGGTATTCCGGTCACGCGGCCAGTGGCCTTTCGGTCGCGACCCGTTCCATGTCCGCCTCATAGTTGAGCTTTAGTGCCTTCATCATCTCGATGCGCTCCGGCCCCGGCTTGGGCGCATAGGCGGCTGCATTCAGCCTCTTGCCGCGCGCCCAGTAATAGAGAACGCCTGCGAGATTCTTCGGCTTTCCCAGCCACTTTTCCGGATGTTCCAGCATGTGGAATCCGCGCATGGCCTCGCGCAGGAGACGCGTATCCGAGCGCAGTGCGATCTTCACGCCGTCTTCTACAAAGCTCTCCATCATCTTCGATTTGAAGCTCTGCTTGTGTCCTGGCGTTAGTGTCTCGCGGGCCCGCTTCATGGCGGTGCGGTCCTGCCGGCGCTGCACGATGTAGAAGGGGTGGAGCTCCGCCTTGACCCGCTCATGGAAGGCCAGCGCCCGGGACGCAGGATCGGCGGTTTCGTCCAATGTCTGGCGTAATGCCTGCGCTGCGACGGCCGCGAAAGAGCATCCCCGGCCATAGAGCGGATTGGTCCGCACCAGCGTGTCGCCCAGCGGGAAATATCCGCGGGCTGCCGGTTTGCCGTCCACGACCATATCCCGCCAGCGGCTGACGAGGTCGCCCATGCCGAACACCTTGCTGGTGGATTCCGACTGCTCCGAAGTCGTCCACGGACGAAGCCCGGGCAGCATCAGTGTGATCTGGTGGAAAATCTCTGGATCAAGGATCGACTTGCGCATCTCCATCTCGATTTCGGGGATGGCGATGGTGATCGAGAAATTGCCATTGTCGCCCGGGAACACGCCGAACTTCAGGAAGCCGAGATCCCCGGTTGGCGGCGGGTTGGCGTTGCGGTCCGGTTCGGATTTTCCAGGCAGAAAGCGATAATGCCGTGTGAAATAGAGGATGCCGGCGCTCTCGCTCTCCTCGCGGATACCCGCGCCTTCTTCCATCAGCTGCTCGATGGTAAAGCCGCCTTTGCCGCTGGTGTCCACGACAATGTCAGCCGTCAGCGTCACAGGTGCGCCATTCTCTTCACCCTCTACGCCGCTCACGTCAAACACGCCGTCTTTCGCCTTTGCGGTGATCAGCTTGCGGACGAGGAAGCCGGAGCGGAGGGTCACGTTCTCCAGCGTCTCCACATAGCGCCGCATCGCCATTTCAAGCGTCGTGCGCCGGCTGGTGAGGATTGTCAGCTCGGCATCTTCCGGATCGGGCCGGTAGCGCGCCTGCTGCTTCTCGGTCAGCATGTTCTCGAAAGGCAGCTCGCGCACGCCCAGCTCCAGCAGCTGGTCAAGCAGGGCAGGGTGCTCGGCTTTCATGATGGTGCGCAGGCGCGCCAGGAAAGCATGGCTCTGTCGCAAATGCCCCACGCCAATGCGCTTCCAGGTCTTGAACAGCTCATCCGGATTGCTGGTTTCCACCGGCCCGTCGCGTTCCAGAACGACGATGTCGCGCCTGGAAGGCGCCAGCATCAGAGCCGTGCAAAGCCCGCCGATCCCGGCGCCTATGACGATAACTTGTTCACGCATGCGTGCCCCCTCAAGGGTTTAAGGATCGATGTTGTGCAGGAATTCCAGGATGGTCTGGTTGACCGCTTCAGGCGCTTCCTGCTGGGTCCAGTGGCCAATACCCGGGATCATCCTGTTGATCCGCAGGTCTTTTACAAAGTGCGGCATCATCTCGATGGCGGCGGCCGCCATCATCACCACCCCATCTGCCGTTCCGGCTACGAACATGGCGGGCTGATGGATTTCCATCGGCGCGCCTTCGGTCTGCTGCCAGTGCAGGTCGTGGTTGCGGTAATAGTTGATCGGCCCGCGCATGCCTGAGGTCTTGAACTCCGACACATAGAAATCGAGGTCGTCGTCTGTCAGCCATTTCGGCAGCGTCTCCGGATAGGGCAGGCTTGTGAGCAGGTCGTCGTCTTCGGTCTTTGGCGTCAGCTTGGTCAGGTCTGTCTCGCCCGCCGCCATGATCAGGAACTTGCGCAGGGCAGTATACATGTCCTTCTCGAACTCGGCTTCCGCCACGCCCGGCTCCTGGAAATAGAGCTGGTAGAAGAACTGGCCCTTGAACATCTCCCGCATCATCGCCATCGGCTGCACCGGCGAGCGCGGCATGAAGGGCACCGAAAGTCCGCCGACGGCACGTACCTTGTCGGGATGGAACAGGGCGGTTGCCCAGGCGGTCGGCGCGCCCCAGTCATGGCCGATGACGACGGCAGTTTCATACCCCAAAGCCGGGATTAGGCCGATGATGTCCTTAATCACTTCGGTCTGGACATAGTCGGAAATGTTCGGCGGTTTGTCGCTCTTGCCATAGCCGCGCATGTCCGGCGCGACGACACGATAGCCTGCCGCTGCCAGCGGCGCGAACTGGTGCCGCCAGGAATACCAGGATTCGGGAAACCCGTGTAGCAGGAGCACCAGCGGGCCTTCGCCCGCCTCGGCAATGTTTAGCTCGATGCCGTTGGTCGCAACCCGGCGCTGAGTAACGCCCGGCCAGCTCATGCGGCCACCAGCGGACGGGTCTCCGCAGCTTCGCCCGGCAGGATCGCGCCGCGCGTGTCGTCCTTGTAACCGGCTGCAGCCGACCAGGCGACACCGCCGCCAACCACAACAGTGTCCACACCGTGGGAGGCGCGCACATAGCGTTTGCCGTCGCCGGGAACGTCCTGAACATAGGTCTCTTCGCCCCGGTCGATGGTCGCCGCGTCGAACACGACAAGGTCAGCCACATAGCCTTTCTGGATCAGGCCGCGATCAGGAATGCCCCAGATGCCGGCCGTGTCAGAGGTTACCTTCTTGACCGCCTCTTCGATGCTCATGGCCTTCAGGTTACGGACGAAGTGGGAGAACAGGTATCCTGTGTCGCCATAGGTGGAGAAGGAAAGGATGTGCGCCCCGCCATCGCTGGCGCCGATATGCACGCGCGGATGCTTCAGCATCGCGCTGACGCGCTCATCATTGTTGTGGCCCATGTTGGCGGCCATGAAATGCGCGTCGAGTTTCTCCTCGACAGAGAGGTCGATCATCGCTTCCAGCGCCGTGCAGCCGCGCATCTTGCCGATCTCTGCAAGCGTCTTGCCGACATATTTCTGATTGGCCTCGGTCTGTGCAAAGCGCAGCGTCAGGAACGACCAGAGCGCCATGTTCGGAGTGGCTTCGGCTATCAGCTTCTTGCGGTTTTCCGGGTCGGAGAAGGCTGCAATGATCTCGTCCTGCGTGCCAAAGCGCATGATCTTGTACCAGCCCGGCATGCGGATGAAGATCAGGCTCGGCACGGCAAAGCTGAAGCTGATGTCGATCGGGCGCGTCTGAACCTGCGGCCACACACGGGCCCCGCGCGCAAACTGCTCGTCCACCCGCGCCATCACGCGCCCCACGGCCTCCACATTGTCCGCATTGATGAACAGCGGCGAGAATGTCGTCGGGATCGAATATTTCAGCGAGATTTCCGCCAGCTGATCAAGCCGCGCAATCGTCAGGTCCGGATCGTAGAATTCCGGCACGATCTGGAGGATACGGCCATACTCGGCCAGCACCGAGGCCAGCGCATCGACTTCGCCGGCGTCCGCATAGCGGCTCGGCACCGGCAGCAGCGTCTCGTCCATGTCGACATAGCTGGTAGAGAGGCCCACTGCGCCGGCATCGAGGCATTCCCGGAGCACGTCTTGCATGCCGGCGATTTCCCCGGCCGTCGCAGTCCGCTCCATCGCCGCGTCCCCCATCACCCAGAGACGGATCACGCTATGCCCGACCAGCGGCGCCACATTGATGGCCAGCCCCTTGCGGATGCGTGTGATATATTCGGAAAATGTCTCCCAGTCCCAGACGACGCCTTCCTTGAAGGCCTTGTAGGGCATTTCTTCAATCTGGTTGAACATGCCGACAAGCTTCATGCGGTGTTCCGCCTTCAGCGGCGCCAGGGACAGGGAGCAGTTGCCAGGAACAATCGTCGTCACCCCATGCGAGAGGGCGGGCTTGGCATAGCCATCCCACAGCAGCTGCGCATCGAAATGCGTATGCGGATCAATAAAGCCGGGCGAAACGACCTTGCCGGAAGCATCCACTTCCTCGCAGCCCTTTTCGGCCACGTGACCTATCTTCGCGATGCGATTGCCGCTGACGGCAATGTCTGCCTTGTAGGACGGCATGCCCGAGCCATCGACCACTGTGCCGTTCCGGATCACCAGATCATACATTTTCAGTTTCCTCCCGAAATTCCTGTTGCCGGTGCGCCGGCATAGCGTTGTGAAGAGGCGATGAGCGCGTCACGGACATGCTCCCAGCTCGCCCCGATGAGGTCTTCCGGCACGTTCGTTCCGCAGGTGTCGAACAATGCCCGCACGGCATATTCGTCCAGCGTGATCAGGGTCGTGCCGCCATTCTCGTAGGTCAGCGTCACCAGCAGTTCTGCGTCGCCGTCATGGGCGGCGGCGATCTGAACTGCGCTGATGACGGCAATGCTCATGCCTTGGCAGCCGGGGCTTCGACGAAGATCACATCGCTTGGCAGGATGGGGTTTGTCCCCCGCACGCCCCCGGCGGCGCCCGCGGCCCGCATGAACACGTGCAGGTTCCAGCTCTGCAGGCTGGAGACGGCCTTGGCCGCGTCCATGCCGGGCAATTCGCGCGCGGCAATGCTGTCCCAGGTATCGCCCGGCCTTGGCAGTATCGACTTGCGTACCCGTGAGAGTTCAGCTGCGGCCATCATAATCCTCCCGATCTTTGAAATAATTGGAACATGTTCCAATTTTTCTGACAAGCGCCTCCCTAAGGGAAACTCCTGAGCTTTTTTCAGGTTTTCGGTCGCCCCCTTCAGAGCCTCCTGAAATCCAAAGAAAAAAGGGGCGCCCCGAAGGACGCCCCGAAAGTCAGGGAGGAAACTTGCCGCTTCTGCGGTGTCAGTCACCGTCGCGTACTGCGACGGCTGTATCTGGGTAATCAACCCAGATTCCATCAACGCCGGCCTTGATCAGCGCCTTGAGTTCGTCCTGCGCCGTGGCATAGCCTGGCATCGGCGCGTCATCACGCACCGTATAGACGTGCACCAGCAGGCCTCTGGCATGAGCCTTCTGGACAAAGTCGGTCACCGTGCCGTCGGCATTGAGAATGTAGGACTTCTCCGCGCCCACGCCGTTGGTGGTCATCTCGTCGATATTGTAGTCGAGGCCGAGCATCTTGTTGTAGGGCGGGCCCACCATGTTCTGGATCACCGGCAGGTCGCTCTTGGCAGCAAAGGCGGCCAGGAACTCCGGCTCGAAGCTCTGGATGAATACCGGGATGCCGGCTTCTTCCAGGCCCTTGGCCTTCATCGCCTCGATCATCGGGTCGACCATGTCGAGGCCAACGGAGGAATAATACGCCGGCCATTTGGCTTCGACATGCAGGCCGACGATCCGGCCTTCTTTTGCTGAGGCAAGGGCCACATCCATTACCTCGTCGAAGGTCGCGATGTCGAGCTTGCCGTCATGCTCCTTCGTCCGCGACGGGAATTGCTGGCGGGCTTTCAGCGTCTTGATCTCGGCGAGGGTAAAATCATCCGCCCACCAGTCTTCTTTTTCGCCCATCGGCGTCGCGCGCTTTACCTTGCGGTCAGCGAATTCCGGCCGGTCGGCCACATCCGTCGTGGCTGAGAGATAGGCGTCATGCCGGGCAATCAGCACACCGTCCTTGGTCATCACAAGGTCGGGCTCGATGAAGTCA
Source organism: Hyphomonas sp. (assembly GCF_018402285.1). Taxonomy (GTDB): domain Bacteria; phylum Pseudomonadota; class Alphaproteobacteria; order Caulobacterales; family Hyphomonadaceae; genus Hyphomonas. Next base: position 1,323,292 of record NZ_JAGYJH010000003.1, read on the forward strand.
GCCCCTTGCGCGATCGCGGCTTCATAGCCGGGGATCGTATGTTCGGGATAAAGGCCGCTCGCGCCGCGATGGGCGATGATGATCGGCTTCTCGCCCGAAAGCGTAGCGAAGGCGGCAGGCGTTTCTGCGGTAGCGGAAGAGGCCGAAGCCTCCTCCAGGCTGGCAGCGGGCGCTGTGGCGGGCGCTGCGCAGCCCGCCAGCAGAATGGCCACAAGGGTGATCCTATATCTCATGTCAGTATCTCCTCCGTAACCGGATCAGAACTTCACGTAGGCGCCGGCCTTCAGCATCTGCGGCTTGCCGCGGATGATGGTGTGCAGACCGAAAGCACCACCTGTATTGCCGACATCAATCAGGTATTCCTCGTCCAGGAGGTTCTCGCCCTGAACATAAACGCCCCAGCGCTCGCTGGCGCTGTCAAAGCCTGCGCGCAGGTTGACGAGGCCGTAAGCGTCCTCTTTTTCGACCACCGTCCTGCCATCGGGAAAGGTTTCCCGAATGCGGGCAAAGCTGCTGGTGCCATCGGGGATATAGTCGAAGCCGTTATCATCCTCGAAGAATTGCTCGCTCTTCCAGATATAGCTCGGCGTTATCGAGAAAGTGCCATGCTCGGCATACGGAAGGGTGATGTCGGCGGCCAGAGAGAAGCTCTGCTCGGGGCTCATCCGGAACCGGTTGCCAGCAAACTGCAGCGGGTTGCCGTTGCTGTCCTCGTCATCATATTCGGAGAAGTTGTAGGCGTAAGTGCCCAGCAGGCGGATATTGTCCGTCACCAGAGCCTGACCGTCAAACTCGAAACCATACTGGGTCGCATTGCCCGAGTTCTCCACCACAAAGATACCGTTGATCGGGTCAAAGCGGCTGGTCTGGAAGTTCTCATACTGGCCATAGTAAACCGAAGTCGTCATCTGCAGGCGGTCATCGAAGAACCGGCCGAACATGCCCGTCTCCACATTGTCGAGCGTCTCGGCGTCGACCACCGAAACGTTCCGTCCCGAAATCGACAGCGTTTCCGGGCGGCGGCCGCGGCCATAGGACACCCAGCTGTTCACATTGTCAGAGATGCGGTAGGCCGCGTTGAGGCGCCAGGTGAAGGCGCCGTCCGGCTCGGCTGACGCATTAACCGGATTGCCGATCTGCGCGCGGCTGATCAGAAAGCCCGGGGCGAAGGTTACGGCGTTCAAGCCGCCGCCCAGCGCCGGGTTGCCACGCAGAAGTTCGCCGACACTGGATGCTTCAAGTTCGTTGACGGTGTAACGCAGACCGCCCGTCAGCGAGAGCCGGTCGGTCAGATCATAGGTCAGGTCGCCGAAGAGGTCATAGCTCGTCCGGGCGTCTGTCGTTCTCGCCTGTTCGGCATGGGCAGAGTTCAGCGGGATCAGCGCGCCCTGCTGCAGCAGGCCCACCACAGAAAACTGGAACGGGGTCTGGAAGCTGCCGATATTGGCGGCGCCCGGAATGCCCTGCATCATCAGCAGGCCGCGGATCTGCGCCACCGTTGCCCCTGCGCCGGCCGCGATCTGCGGCAGGAAGAGGGACTGGGCATAGGCCTCGTCGGTCGAGAAGGTGAGGCTGTCGCGGGTTTCATAGTCGAAATAGTTGCCGCCAAAGAAGCCGGTCAGCCTGCCGCCATTGTCATAGTTGAGGCGCAGTTCCTGGCTGAGGGCCTCGCCTTCACGGGCCTGGTAGAACTGGAGCAGGTTGAAGGCCGCGCCGTCCGAATCGAAGGCTTCGTTAGAAGTTAGATCACGGTAGTCGGTCAGCGAAGTCAGGGTCCAGGCATCGCTGAGCTGGAATTGGAGGTTTGCGGTGGTGGCAAAGATCTCGCGGTCATTGCCCAGCTTGTCGCGAACCTGATCGGGGTTGATGTTCATGGCGGTCGGGCCGAACGGGTCGACGACGCCGTTCACCGGGAAGAAGCCGGAGGTGAACTGTGTTCCGGTGGACGCGTCGTCCTGATAGTTGACGAACAGGTCGGCGGTGAAGGCCGGTGTGGGCGCCCAGCGGACCGCGCCGCGAACAGCGGTCGTGTCCTGGCCCATCAGGTCGGGCGAGTTGGCGGTGTTGGGCACATAGCCGTCCATCCGCTTCACCTGGCCCGCCAGGCGAAGGGCCAGCGTGTCGCTGAGCGCGAAGTTGTAATAGCCCTCGGCGCGCGCGAAATTATAGTCGCCGCCTTCCAGCGTCACCTTGCCGGAGTTGCCTTCGGTCGTGGCGCGGTTCTGGATGTAGTTGATGCCCCCGATCAGGGCGCCCTGGCCAAACAGGGTTGCCTGCGGGCCTTTCACCACTTCCACACGCTCGATGTCATAGATTGCGATGCTGGTGGCATAGCCCGGCGTCCCGATCGAGACGCCGTTCTGGAAGATGGCCACACGCGGCGCGCCGCCGTCGGCCACAACCCCGCGCAGCGAATAGGTCGGCGCGTTGAGGCTCTGCGCCTGCACCTGCAGGCCGGGAATGAAGTTGGCGAGATCTTCGATGTCGTCTCCGCCGAGCTTGTCGATCAGCTCCTGGTCGGTAACGGAGATGTTGATGGGTACATCGATCAGCGACTGCTCGGTCTTCTGTGTCGTAACGGTCACGACTTCGAGGCGGCGCGCGTCTTCAGCGTCAGCCACTTCGGCAAAGGCGGATAGCTGGCCGGAAACGCCAAGAGCGGCAATGGCGGTGGCGGAAAGGATGCGGAATTTCATGTCAGACCCCGGTGAAACGGCGCAGGGCGAGCGCCGGTTGCCGGGTCGTTAACGAGCGCCCCGCAGGCGTTCAAATCAAGGTTTTGCGAAACTAATGCTTTGAAAATATTAAATTGTTACGGATTTCTGGCTGTGGCCGGATCGCCACGCTCCGGCCGCCCGTTCCCCCGAAAGTAGCTGCGGGTGAGTGGCCCGGCAGGCTATTTATTGGATAAAAATCCAATAACATTCCAGCCGCTGCGCCAACACAACCGGTCAATCATTCTCTCCCGGCGATGGCCCCTGCAAGGTGCCCGGTGAAACCTCGGGTCACCCGCTCATAACCTGTCCGCAGGCTGGGATCGCAGGAAGAAACATGACGGCGACGACACACGACTCCCGCAAGTCAGGAACATGGCTGGAGGTAAGCCGGCCTTTGCGCGCTGAGCCATTTTCATACGTGTCCAAACTGGCACCAGCGCATGCCCAATCTGGTATCTTTTGTCCCGGTCTGTCCCGGAATGGCCGAAAGTGGCAACGTTTTTGCGCGTGTTCTGGCGCGGCCGCGCGCGCCTTGTCCAACAATCGGGGTCATCCGTCCACGGCGCTTGTCCACGCGCCATTGCCCGCCGCTGCGCGACATCCCGCCCTGCCTATCCAGCACAGCCCCCCGCGCGCCCTCCTCCCGGTCCCCCGTCAGGGTAAAATACCCGAACCTGAAAAACCAAAATCAGGTCGTCCGGAAACGTGTCACGTGCCGATCTGCCAGACGCGGGCATGGCGCTGCGAAACGCTTTCCAGTTCCAGACTGGTGGCGATGTCATACTCCGCCAACAGCCCGGCCTTTCCCTGGGGCGCATAGGCCCGCCCCGGATCGCCGGCATAGGCCGCCGCGCCGCCGGCGGCCGCTTGCCTCAGCCAAGTGAGGAAGCGCTGCGCCATGGTCCTCTCATAGAAGATATCCCCCGCCAGGATGACATCGAAATCCGCAGGCGGACGATCAAGCAGGTTCCCGCCAATCCATTGAAGGCAAACACCATTTGCCTCCCCGTTCAGCCCCGCAGCCGCCTCGCAAATCGGGTCGATGTCATTGACGGACACCGCACTTGCTCCTGCTGCCGCCGCCGCAATTCCGACCATTCCACTGCCGCAGGCGATGTCCAGCACGCGCTTGCCCCGCACGATCTCCGGCCGCTCCAGGATCAGCCGCGCCACCGCCTGTCCCCCCGCCCAGGGAAAGGCCCAGAAGGGCGGCTCGATGCCCTCCCGGTCGAGGTCTTCCTCGGTCGCCGCCCAGATCGGCGTGATCTCGTCGGCCTGCCAGATGTGCAGCAGCTGCGGCACATCCTGGTGCATCAGCACCAGCCCCTCGACCGGGGCAAGCCGGGTCCTGGCCGCAATGAACGCCCGGTTGCGCGAAAGGATGTCAGCTGCTGCCAAGGGGCCCGCCTGCCTGTGAAAATGCCTAGCGCGGCGGCTGTATCAGCTTTGGCTTCGGCATCAAGGCAAGCGCGCCAAGCACGAGGACAAACCAGACAAAAATCGCAAAGAAACAGTCCCGGAATGCATAGACGAGCGCCTCCTGCGCGACCTGCTGATTGATCACCCCAAACGCCGACTGGAACGCCTGAACCTGCGTCATGCCGCCCGCCTCCAGCAGCTGCGTGTGCAGCGCATGCGCATAGAGCATCTCGGCATTGGTCTCGTTCATCTCGGTGGAAAGATGCGCTCCGTGAAAGATCGTCCGCCGCTGCAGCAGGATTGCCAGGATGTTCACCCCGAACGCCCCGCCCACCTGCATCAGGAAGGACACGCCCCCGGTCGCCGATGCCAGCAGGTGGGGCGGAACGGCCCGAACGGCCGTGGTATTGGATGGGGGCATGCAGAAACTGATGCCGATCCGGCTCAGCACGATCCACCCCACCAACACCCAGTAAGGCGTCATCACCGACACATGCGACAACAGAAAGGCCGAGGCGGCAAAGGTGAAGATGCCAAAGCCCAGCAACCAGCGCGGATCGACCTGGTCGGTAAGACGCCCCGCAATCGGAAAGCCGATCATCATGGCAATGCCCGCAGGGATCATCATCACGCCTGCCGCGGTCGGCGAATAGCCCTGCACCAGCTGCACGAACAGCGGAATGAGATAGGTTGAAGCGTAGATCGCAATCCCCGTCGCCGAGATGATGAGACCCGCCGACCAGAACTGGCGGTAGGCGAAAACCTTGGGGTTCAGCGCCGGAAAGGGATGGCGCAATTCCCAGAAGAAGAAGGCGATGGCGGCCAGAATGGCGACGCCAAAGCGCAAATATGTCTGATCAGAATCCCATCCGTCCCGGTTCCCGCCGGCAATGGCCGCCAACAGGCCGATCACGGCAACCGCCAGGAGGGTCAGCCCCAGCCAGTCCAGCGGCGGGCGCGGCATGTTGGGATTACGGTCCCCCTTGGGCATCAGGAATGGCCCGATCCCGAGCGCCACCAGCGCCAGCGGCAGCGTCGCCACAAACACCAGCCGCCAGCTGGCAAGGTCCACAGCGATCCCACCCAGCGCTGGCCCAAAGGCGGGCGCCAGCACGACGCCTATGGAGAACACGCCCATCGCCATGCCGCGCCTGTTGTCCGGAAAGGTCTGGAATATCAGGAACATCGACATCGGCTGGAGCAGCCCGGCGGCAATCCCCTGCATGCCGCGCGAGAGGACCAGCAGCTCCAGTGTGCTGCTGACCGCGCCCAGCAGGGAGCCGATGACGAACACCACCATCCCGAACGTATAGGTTGCCCGTGGCCCGAAGGTTGCCATGGCCCAGGCATTGGCCAGCATGGCGATGGTGGAGGAAGCGAGAAAAGCCGTGGACATCCACTGAGCCTGATCCTGCCCCAGGCCGAATGCGCCGATGATGGCGGGCAGGGCGACATTGATCGTCGTTGCCGCCAGCATCGTCGCCATCGATCCGGTCAGCATTGTGAACAGCAGGATCCAGCGATAGATGCTGCCGAAACGCTCGAACTGGGCCTGCACGGAGGGTCCGGCAATCGCCGGAATGTCGGCGGGTAACTCCCGTCTGTCCGGGGCAGCGCCGCTGCCTGGCGAGAGGCCCGGCGAGAAAGTCACGCCGGCGCTCCGCCAGCCCCCGCTGCCCCATCGCCTTTCCGGATTCGCACGCGCACCATCGTGCCCGGCCGCAGCTCGACATCTGTCGGCTCCAGCTCGATGCGCACGCCGATCCGCTGGGTGATCTTGGTGAACACGCCGTTGGCGTTCGGATTGGGCATCATGGCCGCTTCGCCGAGCGTGGCGTCATGTATCCGCACGACCCGGCCGCCGATTGCCTGGGACGGATCACTGTCGGCGCGCACTACGGCGCCGGCCGACGGGCGCACATGGCGGATATCGGTTTCCTTGATATTGGCCGACACCCAGACCGCGCCGGGGTCATGCAGGAGGGCCATGCGGTACCCGCGCAGAGAATGCTCGCCCGTATCGAAGAAGAGTTCATCCACCACGCCGTCAATCGGGCTGCGGATGGTGTGCTTTTCAACGACCACCTTTTGCGCCTCGACCCTGGCTTCAGCCTGGGCAAGCGTGGCCTGCAGGACAGTCAGTTCATAATCGATCAGGCGGACTTCCTGGCCAGCGATGCTCGCCGTTCGCTGGTCGGCAGCGGCGGTTTCCCGCTCGGCCTGCGCCCGGCGCAGCGCCTGAGCGCGTGTATCGAGTACATTCTTCGCCTGATCGAGATTGGATTGGGGCATAAGCCCGCGCTGGAACAGGTCCCTGGTCCGGTCATAGTCGCGCTGGGCGGTTTCAAGATCGGAGCGAGCGGCCTCGACATTTGCCGACGCCGACAGCGTGCCCGCCCGCCGTGCGGCGACCTGGCTGCCGGCCTTGGAGGTTGCAAGGCCCGCCCGTGTTTCCTCGCGCGCCATTTCCGCGCGAAGCCGGGTCGCCTGCGCTTCCAGTTCGGCCAGCGCAAAAACCGCTTCCCGGTCATCGATCGTGTAGAGGATATCCCCGGCCGAGACCCGGTCACCCTCCCTGGCCTGAACGCTTGTGATGCGCCCGGAAATGTCGGTCGACACAGCAATCATTTCCGCGGCAATGCGGGCGTCGGAGGTTGAGACATAGGCCGCGCGGTCGATCAGGAACCGGGCCCCGAAGACGATCAGGACCAACGCCGCTGCAGACGCAAGGATCATCCGCCCGCGCGGAGACTTTACGAACGCGGTTTCGCGCTGGCGCGCGGTTGGCGCAGTTTCGGCGGCAAAGGGCTGAGAATCGCCTTCCATGGCCTCTGACCGGCGCTTGAGACGCCGGATATGTCCTCCCTGACGCGGATTCTGTATGGAGCGTTGTCCGCCCTCACTTACCGCAATCTGCATTTGAGCCGGATGTAACGCTAAGGCAATCAAGCGCTTTGTTGGCGTTGGCGCAGATCATTGTCTTTCCGGTGAGCCGGCGTCATTGCTGCTGGGCAGGGCGATGGAATCGGCGAGGATTAGGGGCATGAAACAGTTCGGAAAACTTCTCCTGGCGCTCGCAACCGGCCTGTTGGCTTCCTGCGCCGACCGTATGCCGGGCTTGCCTGAGATGCCAGCCCTTCCCGCCATACCGATGCTGACGCCCGGGCCCGTGGCCGGCGACCCGGCCTGTGGGGGCAGCTGGCGGCTTGAAGAGGGCGGTGGCCTTGCCGTTACTGCGGCTGAAGAGGGCCTGCGCTGGCGGACGCTCGACGGGCAGACAGGCCGCTTGGTTCTCGAGAATGACCAGTGGCAGGCCTATTCGGGCTGGACCACCCAGCCCGAGATGCGCCAGATCGAATTCACCTGCGAAACCGGGCTCACCACATTTGAAGGCGCCGCCGCAGACCCCGTCCCGGTTATCCGTCAGGATACTGTCTTCAAGGGCGCCAGGGGCACAAAGCTGTCTGGCCGGCTGATCCTGCCGGCGCGCGCTGGTCCTGTTCCGGTCGTTGTCCAGGTGCATGGTTCGGGCCGGTATTCGGCGCTGGACTACGATCCTTTTCAGCACATCCTGCCCCTTCAGGGTGTCGGCGTGTTTGTCTACGACAAACGCGGCACCGGCGCTTCCAAAGGCGACTACACGCAGGACTTTGGCATTCTTGCGACCGACGCTGCCGCGGCCGCAGCAGAAGCCCGCCGTCTCGCCGGAACACGTCTTGGCCGGTTTGGCCTCCACGGCGCCAGCCAGGGGGGCTGGGTTGCCCCGATGGCCGCCGTCTCCCTTAAGCCTGACTTCATTATCGTCTCCTACGGCCTCGTCGAAAGTCCGCTTGCGGAAAATCGCGCCCAGTCGATCCAGGATGTTGTCGAAGCCGGTTTTGGCCCGGAGGCGCAGATGGCCGCCGGCCTCTTGGCTGACGCGGCTGGCGTGGTGATGACCTCGAACTTCAAGTCAGGCTATGTGGAGCTGGAAGCCCTGAAAAACATCTACCGGGAGGAGCCCTGGTACAAACGGATCAAAGGCGAGTTCACAGGCGACATCCTTCAGCACTCAGATGCTGTCCTGCGGGTTGCCGGGCCGTTGCGCAGCCACGGCACCAGCTGGCGCCATGAGGGCGAGCCAGTCCTGCGAAGGCTGGAGGCGCCGGTGCTCTGGGTGCTGGCCGGAGCCGACCGGGACGCCCCGCCTGCCTACACACGATCCCGCCTGAAAACCCTCCAATATGAGGGCAGGGACATCACCCTTGCAGAATATCTAGGCTATGATCACGGCATGCGCGGCTTTGATCTCTTTCCCGACGGAACGCGCCGGTTCATGCACATTGCCCCGGATTATTTCCGCATGGTGGCGACCTTTGCCGCGGGCAAACCGGTTGATCCCGGGGACTATCCCGGCGCTGTCATAAGCCCCAGTCGCTGAGGCCGGCGCCGCTGCCTATTTGGCCTGGATCGATTCCAGATACAGGATCAGCTGCTCGACCTCGTCAGCTTCCAGCTGAAATTCCGGCATGTCCTCATGGCCAACCGCGATGCCCTCTGCCAGAGCCTCTTCCAGCAGGCGCACAGGGTAATTCTCCGACAGGGTCCGGAAGGGCGGGGCGTCCGCATGGGGGCTTTCGCCCTCAAGGCCGATGGCATGACATCCGGCGCAGAGAGTCTGGGCGATCGCCTGCCCGGGCATTTCCGTTGCAGCTGCAGGCGGAGCGGCTTCTTCTGCGTCCCTGGCGCAGGCAGGCAGGATGGCCAGGGCAAGCGTCAGCGCTGCCGCGCCGGTCCGGGAAAATTTCTGTGTGGCTCCGACCATGACTGCGACTCTCCAATACATTGGCGGTCAGGGTCGTTCGCGGCCCGCGCGCTGTCAACTCGTGGAATTTTGCTGCAAGACAACGCGGCGCCACACCTACTAAGTGTGCAAGGCCCTGATCCAGTCGCGTCACCATCTCGTACAACTGGCAAATCAGGAGGCTTGATTGGTTCGAATATTTTTCCTTGGCGCAGCAGCGGTCCTGGCATCTGGCGCGGCAGCGGCGCAGGAGCGCCCGCAGACGGATGGCTGGTCGGTGACCGTTGGCGCCGGAGCGCTCCATTCGCCGACTTATGAGGGCGATGACGACTACAGTCTCAGCATCCTCCCGAATGTGCAGTTGAAATATGGCGACCGTTTTTTTGCCTCAGTGCAGGAAGGGGTCGGATACAACATCGTCAACCGCGAAAACCTGCAGGCGGGGCCGATTGCGCGCGTGCGGTTTTCCCGTCAGGAAGATGGCGACCAGACCTTTGCGGTGTCTGGCGGTCAGACCGGCGACCTGCGTGGGCTCGGGGATGTTGATACCAGCATCGAGTTGGGCGGGTTTGCCGAATACGAGATCGGCGGCATCAAGATCGGCGCAGAAGTGCGTCAGGCAGTGTCGGGCCATGATGGGCTTGTGGCGGACCTTGACGCGCGCTGGAGCGGGGTATCGACCGCGTTCGGGCCGCCTTTGATCTGGTCGGCGGGGCCGCGTGTTCGCATCACAGATGATAAATATTCCTCTGCCTATTTCGGCGTGACGCCTGCACAGGCGATTGCTTCTGGCTTGCCGCAGTATCGGGCTGGCGGCGGGCTGTATTCCTATGGCGTGGGGGCTGGGGCAATCCTGCCGCTCTCCCGGGACGGCGCCTGGAGCGCGGTTTTCCTGGCCGGCTATGACAGGCTTTCGGGCGACGCGGCGGACGCGCCGCTCGTTCAGCTGCGCGGGGACGAGGATCAGGCAACCTTTGGCGTCTTTATCAGTTATACGTTCCGATAACTGCCTCTCTCCAGGGAAGTCAAAACGCTCATGAATATCAAACATGGCCTGCTGCCGCTGTCAGCCCTGCTGCTTTCGGCCTGTATGTCCCAGCCAGACTATCGCGAGACGACCGCAGAGTTGCCGGTCGTCGCGTCTGTAGATCTCGATCGTTATGCCGGCAAATGGCATGAGATTGCACGCTATCCCAACTGGTTTGAACGTGGCTGTCTGACGGCGGTTGCGGAGTATACAAAGCTTCCGGACGGGAAAATTTCGGTCACCAATTCCTGCACCAAGGAGGACGGTGACGTCGATGTCGCCGAGGGCGCTGCCCGGGTCGTCGAGGGATCAAATGGCGCCAGGCTGAAGGTGAAGTTTGCCCCTTCCTGGGTCCCCTTCGCAGAGGGAGACTATTGGATTCTTCATCTGGAGCCGGACTATTCGGCAGTGCTGGTTGGAGAGCCGAAAGGTCAATATCTCTGGATACTGGCGCGGGATCGGTCGCCGCCGCAGGCCACGCTTGACCGTATCCTGAAGAAGGCTGAAGAGCTTGGCTTCGAGACTGCGCCTCTGGTTTATGCCGGCAACCCCGACTGAAGCCGGCCACTGCCTCAGCCGGCGAGGCTCGGCAGATCCAGCCCCTGCTCATATGCGCAGTCGATGGCGATGTCGTAACCGGCATCCGCATGGCGCATGACCCCGCTGGCCGGGTCATTCCAGAGCACGCGCTCGATGCGGCGGGCGGCGGCCTCTGTTCCGTCGCAGCAGATGACCATGCCGGCATGTTGGGAATATCCCATGCCGACACCGCCGCCATGATGCAGCGACACCCATGTGGCGCCGGACGCGCAGTTGAGCAGCGCGTTCAGGAGTGGCCAGTCTGAAACGGCATCAGAGCCGTCGCGCATGGCTTCGGTCTCGCGATTGGGCGATGCGACAGAGCCGGAATCGAGATGGTCACGCCCGATGACGACAGGGGCTTTGAGTTCGCCTGACGCTACCATCTCGTTGAAGGCGAGACCGAGGCGGTGGCGGTCTCCGAGGCCGACCCAGCAGATGCGCGCGGGTAGGCCCTGAAACTTGATCCGCTCACGGGCCATGTCAAGCCAGCGGTGAAGGTGGGGATTGTCCGGGATAAGTTCCTTCACCTTCTGATCTGTCCTGTAGATATCTTCCGGATCGCCCGAGAGCGCGGCCCAGCGAAAGGGACCAATGCCGCGGCAGAAGAGCGGACGGATATAGGCGGGCACGAAGCCGGGAAAGTCGAACGCATCGGCAACGCCTTCATCCAGTGCCACCTGGCGGATGTTGTTGCCATAGTCGACGGTCGGAACGCCGCGCCTCTGGAATTCCAGCATGGCACGCACATGCTCGGCCATGGAGGCGCGGGCGGCTTTCTCCACCAAATTTGAATCGCTGATACGGCGGGCTTTCCATTCCTCCACGCCCCAGCCTCTGGGAAGGTACCCGTTTATGGGATCATGGGCGGAGGTCTGGTCAGTCAGGAGGTCCGGAAGCCGGCCAAGGGCCAGAATCTTCGGAAGAATTTCGCAGGCATTGCCGAGCAGGCCGATGGATTTTGGCGTGCCGGACTGACAGCTCTCGTCAATCATCACGAGCGCCTTTTCAAGGTCATCCGTCCACGCATCGAGATAGCCTGTGCGCATCCGCATTTCGATGCTGGAAAGCTGGCACTCGATGGCGAGGCAGGACGCGCCGGCGAAGACAGAGGCAAGGGGCTGCGCGCCGCCCATGCCGCCGAGACCAGCAGTGAGCAGCCATTTCCCCTTCAGGTTTCCGCCGTGATGCTGGCGGCCCATCTCCACAAAGGTTTCATACGTGCCCTGAACGATGCCCTGAGCGCCGATGTAGATCCAGCTGCCGGCGGTCATCTGGCCGTACATCATCAGGCCCTTGCGATCGAGTTCGTTGAAATGACCCCAATTGGCCCATTTTGGAACCAGGTTCGAGTTTGCCAACAGGACGCGGGGCGCATCGGCATGGGTCCGGAAAACGCCGACCGGCTTGCCGGATTGGATGAGCAGCGTCTCATCATCCTTCAACCGTTTCAGGGTGGCTATAATGGCCTCATAGGCGTCCCAATTGCGTGCGGCGCGGCCAATGCCGCCATAGACGACAAGGTCTTCGGGGCGTTCGGCAACGTCCGGGTCAAGATTGTTCATCAGCATCCGGAGCGGCGCTTCCGTCATCCAGCTCTGCGCATTCAGCTGCGTGCCTCTCGGCGCGCGGACTTCGCGGATGTTGGCGGGATAGGGCATGGCTTTCTCCTCAGGCGGCTTCGGCAAAGGCAAGACAGGCGCCGAGCACCTCTCTCAGGGTTCGGATCATGGGGGCGGCGTAGTCCGGGTCATAGGGAACCGGCCAGTCAGTGTCACTCACACTGCCGATCGGCTCGCGCAGATACCCTCGGCACGAAAGCTCCATCTGGACGGCGTGCACCTGCTGCGCCGGATTGCCGTGGTGGCGTATGGTCCAGCCACCCCGGAAGCGTCCATCGAGCACGGCCGGATGTCCCGAGGCGGCGCAGAGCGCCTCAACCTGCTTTGCAAGGTGCGGGTCACATGTGGTTTGATAGTTGGTGCCAACATTGAACACCGGCAGCAGGCCATCGAAGAGGTCTGGAATTTCCGAGCGTATAGAATGGGCGTCATACAGCACGACCCTGCCATGAGCTGCGCGCAGCCGGGTGATCTGATCCGCGAGTGCTTGGTGATAAGGCAGGTGAAACGCCGCGCGCCGCCGGGCAATTTCAGTGTCGCCTGGCTCATGCCCCGCCTTGTGGAGCGGTTCCCCATCAAAGGTCGTCAGGGGGCAGAGGGCCGTCGTGTTCTGGCCGGGATAGAGCGAGGCCCCGCCGGGGTCCCGGTTTACGTCGATTACCGAGCGCGAGATCGCTGTGTGGACAAGGGTCGCGCCCATCTCTTCAGCAAAAGCGTAGAGCTGGTCCACCCACCAGTCGGTGTCGCGCCGGGCGCGCTCTGGCGATACGAAATGCCTGGCAATATCCTCCGGCAAGGTCGTGCCTGTGTGCGGGAAAGAGACGATGAGGGGCCGGGCGCCCTGCCTGATGGTAAGCCAGCCGTTCATGAACCCGGCTCCACCGAGGGCAGCGGCAATCCAGCTGCGCGGAGCACGTCGCCGATGCGGATAAGGCAAGTGGCCGCTTCGATATCCGGGTGCATCAGGCGGTCATTCTCAAGCGGTGGCACATCGCGGCGCAACCGGGCGCGGACAGCTTCGAGCGCGCCGCTGGATTTCAGAGGCGTATGGAAATCACACGCCTGCGCGGCGGCGAGGAGTTCGATGCCGAGCACATAATCGACATTTTTCGCCATCTTCAGCAGGCGGCGCGCGCCATGGGCGGCCATGGATACATGGTCCTCCTGATTGGCCGAAGTAGGGATGGAATCGACGCTCGCGGGATAGGCCATCTGCTTGTTCTCGGAGACGAGCGCAGCCGCGGTGACCTGCGGGATCATGAATCCGGAGTTGAGCCCCGGCTGGGGCGTCAGGAACGCCGGAACGCCGGAAAGGGCCGGGTCGACCAGCATCGCGACGCGGCGTTCGGCGATGGAGCCGATCTCGCAAAGCGCCATGGCGATCATGTCGGCGGCGAAAGCGACCGGCTCTGCATGGAAATTACCGCCGGAAAGCGCTTCGTCCGTCTCCGGAAAGATCAGGGGATTGTCAGAGACTCCATTGGCTTCGGTGAGGAGCGTCTCTGCGGCCTGGCGCAGCAGAGTGAGCACCGCGCCGGAGACCTGGGGCTGGCAGCGGATGCAATAGGGGTCCTGGACGCGCGTGTCGTTTTCCAGATGCGAAGCGCGGATGGACGAGCCTGCCATGAGATCGCGCAGGACGCGCGCGCAATCGATCTGGCCTTTATGGCCGCGCAGCTGATGAATGCGGTCGTCAAACGGGGCGTCGGAGCCCCTGGCCGCTTCGGTGGAGAGGGCGCCGGTCACCAGCGAGCTTTGCAGGATGCGCTCTGCCTCGAAGAGGCCGGCGAGCGCGCAGGCCGTCGAGAACTGCGTGCCGTTGAGGAGGGCAAGTCCTTCCTTGGCTGCGAGGGCGGGCAGGGGCGTGAGGCCTGCGTTGGCAAAGCCGGCTTCTGCGCCTATGCGTTCGCCCTTGAGGAACACCTCGCCAACGCCGATCATGGCGCAGGCTATGTGGGAGAGCGGGGCAAGGTCGCCGGATGCACCGACAGACCCCTGCGCGGGCACCAGCGGCAGAAGATCAGCCGCCAGCATGGCTTCCATAAGGGCGATGACTTCCGGACGAACGCCGGAGGCGCCCCGGCCCAGATTGGTCATCTTGAGGGCCATCATCAGGCGGACGATCCCGGCGGGCGACGTGTCGCCGACACCGGCCGCGTGGGAGAGAACGATGTTCCGCTGGAGCGCTTCAAGCTGGTCATCGGGAATGCGGACTGTGGCGAGCTTTCCGAAGCCAGTATTGATGCCATAGACCGGCCTGCCTTTGGAGAGGATACGGGCAACTGCCTGCGCGCTCTGGCTGATGGCCTCGTGACAGGCCGGGTCGAGCCGGGGCGTGGCGCCCTGCCAGACCGCGCGCCAATGGCTGAGCGTCACTGCGCCGGGGGTGAGGCTGATGGGATTCATTGGCCTCTCCAGATGCGGGCGTGGAGCCTGTTGAGGCCCATATTGTTGACGAGTTCTGCCGGGCGTTCGATGTCCCAGATGCTCAGATGGCAGAGCTTTCCAGCTTCCAGCGTTCCGGTATCGCCTTCCAGCCCAAGAGCGCGGGCGGCATTGCGCGTGGCGCCGAGGAGGCATTCCTCAACGGTCATGCGGAAGAGGGTGGCGCCCATGTTCATGGTGAGAAGGAGGGAGGTGAGCGGCGAGGTGCCGGGATTGCAATCTGTTGATATGGCAAGGCAAACGCCTGCCTTCCGGAGCGCGTCCAGGGGTGGGGCGTGGGTATCGCGCAGGAAGTAATATGCGCCAGGCAGCATCACGGCGACGGTGCCGGAATCCACCATGGCGGCGATACCGGCGGCGTCGAGATATTCAAGATGGTCGGCAGAGAGCGCGTTGTGGCGGGCCGCCAGCGCACCGCCTTGCAGGTTTGACAGCTGGTCGGCGTGGAGCTTCACGGCGAGGTTATGCTGGCGGGCTGAAGTCAGGACACGGTCTGTTTGCGCTGGCGTAAAGCCGATGGTTTCGCAGAAAGCGTCTACAGCGCTGGCCACACCGGCGCTTGCTGCAGCCGGAATGATCTCGTTGCAGACGAGATCGATATAGGCGTCGGCGCGGCCGTCGTATTCGGGCGGCAGGGTGTGGGCGGCAAGCAGGGTGGTTTCAATGTCTACCGGGCGAGCCTTGCCGAGGGCGCGGGCGGCGCGGAGCTGTTTGAGTTCATGCTCCACGCTGAGCCCGTAGCCGGACTTTATCTCGATCGTGGTGACGCCCTCTGCAATCAGCGCGTCCAGTCGGGGCAGGCTTTCGGCGATGAGTTGCTCTTCGCTCGCCGCGCGGACAGCGCTGACTGTAGAGCGGATGCCCCCGCCGGCACGGGCGATCTCCTCATAGCTGGCGCCCGCCAGGCGCAGCTCGAATTCATGAGCGCGGCTGCCCGCCCAGACGAGATGCGTGTGGCAATCGATCAAGCCGGGAAGGATCCAGCGGCCTTCGCAATCAATGACCTCATATCCGTCCGAGGAGGGTGCACCGGAGCAAGGCCCGGCATAGAGGATTCGCTCGCCCTCTGCGGCAACAGCGCCGTCCTCAATGATGCCGAGGCCGGGAAGGCCTGGCGCCATTGTGGCGAGGCGGGCGTTCGTCCAGATCCGCATAGGCTGCATCCTCCGGTCCCCGTTGTCTTCGCATCGGATTTCTTCTAATATGTATAGACATAATAGAAGAGTCGGAGGGATGTCCAGTGGCCGGAAGAAAGTCGGAGCGCCTCTGGTTCGATCATGCGCTGCTGCCCTCGGGCTGGGCGAGCGGTGTGGTGATCACGGTTTCCGATGGCCTGATTTTGGATGTGTCTGTGGGTGTCGTGCCTCCGTCCGGGGCTGTTCGGGGCAGGTCTGTCCTGCCGGGCCTGGCCAATCTTCATTCCCACGCCTTCCAGAGGGCGATGTCCGGGCGGACGGAAGTCCGGGGGGATGTTCAGGACAGTTTCTGGTCTTGGCGGCGTTTGCTCTATCGCTTTGTCAGCCGGATTGGACCGGAGGATATCCACGCGATAACGGCGATGGCGTATGCCGAGATGCTGGAGGCGGGGTTCACGCGCGTCTGTGAGTTTCACTACATCCACAATGACGCGGCAGGCGCGCGTTATGCCGATCCGGCAGAGATGGCCGGGCAGGTGATACGTGCTGCAGATGAAACAGGATTGGGGCTGACGCTGCTGCCGGTGTTCTATGCCCATTCCGGCTTTGGCGGGCAGCCGCCGGCGGAAGGGCAGAAGCGTTTTCTGAGTGACCTGGACAGTTTTGCAAAACTGCTGGACGCCGTCGGGCAGCTAGACGCCAACCCGTCTGATTTTGTGCTCGGAATGGCGCCCCACAGCCTCAGGGCGGTGACGCCTGCGGAATTGACCGGGCTCCTGTCGTTGGACAGCGCGTGGCCTGTCCACATCCATATTGCCGAACAGGTGAAGGAAGTGGACGACTGCCTTGCCTGGTCGGGCGCGCGGCCTGTGGAGTGGCTGCTGCACAATGCGGACGTGAACGCGCGCTGGTGCCTCGTGCATGCGACGCATACGAATGACAGGGAAATCCACGGGATAGCGAAAAGCGGAGCAGTTGCGGGGTTGTGCCCGGTGACCGAAGCGAATTTGGGCGACGGGATTTTCGAGGGCGCGACGTTCCTCTCCTATGGGGGACACTACGGGGTAGGGACCGATTCCAACGTCTCGATCAGCGGGGCGGACGAACTCCGGATGCTGGAATATTCCCAGAGACTCAAAGGCCTCTCCCGCAATGCCATGACCGGGGCGGGCTATGCTTCGACGGGGCGGTCGCTGTTTGAGCACGCCCTGGCTGGCGGCGGCCGGGCAGCGGGCATTCCTGTGGGGTTGGCGCCGGGCAACCCCGCAGATTTCGTGGCGATCAACTCCAGCGCGCTGCCTGAAGCCGAGGATGGCGGAGACGCCCTGCTGGATGCATGGGTGTTCCGCGGGAAAAGCCAAGCGATCTCAGACGTCTGGCGGCGGGGAGAGCGCGTCGTATGCGGGGGACAACATGTTCACCGCGCGGCAATAGAGGCGCGTTACAAGGCCGCCCTCAAGCTGCTTCTTGCGTGACAAAAACAATGCCATTCCCGGCAAAATCGGGACAAAACAGGACACGTCAGGACAGATGCCGGAAACAAACGAGACAGTTTCAGTCAGCGAACGCATCCGCTCAGACCTCGAGCGGCAGATCCTCTCCGGCGCGCTGAAACCCGATGACCGGATCCCGATCGAGCGGGAACTGATGGAAATTTATGCCTGTTCCCGCATGACGGTGAATAAGGCGGTGAGCGATCTGGCGAGTCGGGGCCTGATCGTGCGGCGCAAGCGGGCGGGATCGTTCGTGGCCCATCCACCGAGCGATTCCACCATCCTCGATATCCCCGACATTCGCCTCGACCTGGAGCGCAAGGGCTATGCCTATGCCTATCGGCTGCTGCACCGGGCGGTGCGCGCGGCGAAGGGCGCGGAGGAAATCGCGTTGGCCGGCAAAGGCGGGCGCGTCATCGAGCTGCGCGGCGTTCACAAGGCGGATGGGCAACCCTTCGGCTATGAGTACCGGCTCGTGAACCTGGCAGCCGTACCCGAGCTTGAATCGGCGGATTTTGCCGCCATGCCACCGGGCACGTGGCTGCTGGGGCATGTGCCCTGGTCGCAGGCCGAGCACCGTATCTTTGCGGTCGCCGCAGACGCCGGCATCGCCGCGCATCTCGGCATTGCCGAGCGGACGCCCTGCCTGATGCTGGAGCGGCGCACCTGGCTTGACGGCATGCCCGTCACGCATGTGTGGCAGACCTTTCCCGGGGACCGGCATTCCTTCATCGGCGCCCTGACCCGGCGGCAGGCATAAGGCGCATTCCGCAGGGCCCTGCCTCTGACGCGAGGACAGGCTTGTATCCGCCAGAACGCATGGCAGGCTCGTCTGATAACTGAATATCAGGGGAGTTTGCCATGGCTGAAGCTGCTGAAGGCTACAAGACCATTCTCGCGCCGGAAGACGAGTTCACCCACGATCCGGGAACCGCCGAGAATTACAATGAAAGCATGTATTTCAACGTGTTCGACGCGGGCAAGCGCGCCGGGGCTTGGTTCCGATTGGGCAACCGGCCGAACCAACGCTACGCCGAAATGTCGATGTGCGTATACTTCCCCGATGGCCGGGTTGGTTTCATGTTTGCGCGGCCAGAGATCAGTGACAATTCACAGATGAACGCAGGCGGCCTGCGCATTGATGTGGTGGAGCCATTCAAGACGTTGAAGATCACCTATTCCGGCGAACTGCTGGTGCTGAAGGAGCCCGGTCAGATGGCCGACCCGAAAGTGGCGTTCCGGAACAATCCGCGCCTGCCGTGCAAGATGGAGATGACCTATACTGGCCTCTCGCCGATGTATGGCGGGGAGACGGTGAAGGCCGATGGCTCGCCGATTGAAGTAGACCCGGAGAAATCCTTCGCCAAGGCGCACTATGAGCAGCATTGCGCGGCCAAGGGCTTCATCGAATGCGGCGGTGAACGGCTGGAGATTGACGGGCATGGCCTGCGCGACAAATCCTGGGGGCCGCGCCACTGGCAGGCGATTGAATGGTATCGCTGGTGCCCGATGAATTTCGGGCCAGACTTTGGCATGATGTTCAATGTGATGGGCGATGGAAAAGGCGGCGTGCATCATAGCGGCATGGTGTTCCGCGATGGAATCTACGACCAGATCGTTGCCGCCGAACTTTCGAGCAATTGGGACGAGAACGAATACCAGACTGATCTGGAAGCAAAAGTCCGTACAAGAAGCGGTAAGGAATACACTGTTTCCGGCAAGGTGCTCTCCCTTATCCCGCTGCGCAACCGGCGCACAGCGCCCGATGGGACGGAACTGACAACGCGCATCACCGAGGCGATGACCGAGTATCGCTGCGACGGGAAGCTCGGCTATGGCATGAGCGAATATCTCGATCAGATCGTTGACGGGCGCCCGCTGGGGCGTCTGGCCGGGCATTGAGGGCAGGCAGATGACGGACCTGATTGTTTATGAACATCCGCTCTCGCCCTATGCGCAGAAGGTGAAAATCTCGCTGCGGGAAAAGGGCGTTCCATTCGAGACGCGCCTGCCAGAAGGCATCGGCACAGGGGCGACGGCAGGCGGCTTTGCCAAGGCCAATCCGCGCGGCGAGGTGCCCGCGCTGATCCATGGCGGCGTGGAGGTTTTCGACAGTACGATCATCCTTGAATACATCGAGGAAACATGGCCCGAGCCGCCGATGATGCCGAAGGCGCCTGCCGAACGTGCCCGTATGCGGATGATCGAAGACGTGATGGACACCCAGTTCGAGGCGATCACCTGGGGGCTTGGAGAGCTCAACTTCTTCCGCCGCGCCGAGGGCGCCAAGAAGGAAGAGATGGAGGCCAGGGCCCGCCAGCAGGCGCAGGCGTTCTTTTCCGTTCTGGAAGGCTATCTCGGCGACCTGGAATGGTTCACCGGTGCGCATTTCGGCTGGGGCGATCTCAGCGTGGTGCCGTATCTGAACGGCGCGGCAGGATTTGATGTCAAGCCACCAGCCGGGTCGCGTCTTGCAAACTGGCTGGCGCGGGCGAACGCCCGGGAGAGCGTCGGGCTGGCGCAGAAAGAGTCGGTCGCGTCCATCACCGGCATGAGCCAGGTTGACCAGGCCGTAAAGGCCGGTCTTTTCAAGCGTCAGTACCGGGATCACCGGCTGGAATGGATGCTGAAGACGGGCGGCACGGAAATTGTTTTGAACGGGCTGAAGGCCGGCAATATTCGTTTCACGGGGCCATAGATTCGCCATCCGTCCAACCAGAAACGGCGCTTCGGATTTGTTCCAGAGCGCCCTTTTCATTTTTGCCCGCGTCAGAGCACGTTCAGGGTCACGTCAATATTGCCCTTTGTGGCGTGGGAATAGGGGCAGACTTCGTGGGCCTCGGCGACGAGTTTCTCGGCTTCTTCCCGCTCAACGCCGGGAGTGGCGATGTCGAGTTTCACGACGAGACCGAAGCCCTTGTCTTCGCGCGGACCAATGCCGACCGTGGCGCTGACCGTAGAGTCTGTGGGCAGTTTGAAATGCTGCCCCTGCGAGGAGACCGCTTTCATCGCGCTGAGGAAGCAGGCGGCGTAGCCGGCCGCGAAGAGTTGTTCGGGGTTGTTGCCATTGCCGCTGCCGCCAAGTTCCTTGGGCATGGCGAGGGACACATCGAGCGCGCCGTCAGAGGTCTTGGCGCGGCCGTCGCGGCCGCCGGTTGCTGTTGCGGTGGTTTTGTAGAGAACGTTGATGGCCATGGGGAACATCCTTTTCTTCTGGTTCCATCCTGAAATATTGCTGCGCGATTAAATCGCGTGCGATGCATATTGCGCATCGGTGTTAAGACTTCAAGTCTTGCGATTAAATCGTGTGCGATTTATATTTCGCCTGATGAACAAAAAACGCGAGACCCGCCCCGAAGGTTCCCCCCCAATGGGTCCGGCCGTGCTGGATCAGTCGCTCTGCTTTGCGGTTTACTCCGCAGGGCTGGCGTTCAACCGGGTCTACAAGCCGATCCTTGAGCCGCTGGGGCTGACCTATCCGCAATATCTGGTGATGGTGGCCCTGTGGGAAGCCGAAGGGCAGAGCGTCAGCGAGCTCGGAGAGCATCTTTTCCTGGAATCCAACACCTTGACGCCTCTGCTGAAGCGGCTGGAGGTGGCCGGGCTGATCACGCGCGCGCGGGACAAAGCCGATGAGCGGCAGGTGCGCGTGTCGCTGACAGAGAAGGGGCGCAGGCTGCTGGCGGAGGCGGCCTGCGTGCCCGGGCAGATCCTGCAGGCGACCGGCCTGACTGTTGAGCAGCTGCGCCAGCTGCAACGCGCCATCGCCGGGCTTCGCGACAATCTCCGGGCTTGAGTGCCAGAGAAGGTCAGAGAAGGCCAGAGAAGGCCTGGGAAGGCCTGGGAAGGCCTTAGCCCGCGCGGCAGAATTCTCAGCGCGTGCCTTGAGCGTAAACGAGGTGTAAACGACTTCTATTGAATTGAAGGAGCTTGCTCTCGATCGGGCAAGAGTTTCCAACGTTTGCACAAGGCGCGCGTTCATGACCGGACAGGTTCGTACTTCTTCCCAGGCTGCCCCTCCTTCCATTGCCCGCATCATTGCCGACGAGCTGGGCGTTCAGGAGCGCCAGGTTCAGGCGGTCATGGAGCTGCTGGAAGAAGGGGCAACGGTTCCCTTCATTGCGCGCTACCGCAAGGAGCGCACGGGCGGGCTGGACGATACGCAGCTGCGCAACCTTGCCGAGCGGCTCGATTATCTCACCGACCTTGCCAAACGCCGCGAAACGGTGCTCAGCGCCATCCGCGAACAGGGCAAACTGACCCCGGCGCTGGAGCGCGAGATCACCTGGGCGATGACCAAGGTGGCGCTGGAAGACCTCTACGCCCCCTACAAGCAGAAGCGCCGCACCAAGGCGACCATTGCGAAAGAGGCGGGCCTTGAGCCGCTGGCTGAGCGCCTGTTGGCCAATCCTTCTCTCTCGCCGTTTGACGAGGCCAAAGCCTTCATTGCGTCCGGCAAGGGCGTGAAGGATCTCGACGCGGCGCTTGACGGCGCGCGGGACATTCTGGTGGAGCGCATTGCCGAAACGCCGCGCCTTGTCGGCAAGGTGCGCGAGACGGTGTGGAAAGAGGGCAAGCTTGGCTCCAGCCTCGTGAAAGGCAAGGAGCAGGAAGGCGCGAAGTTTTCCGACTATTTCGACTTTGACGAGCCGGTGACGCAGATGCCGTCTCACCGCGCGCTTGCTGTCCTCCGTGGACAGAAGGAAGGCGTGCTGAAAGTGAAGCTTGCTGTCCCGGTGGAGCAGGGCCGAGAGCATCCTGCGCTGCGCGAAATCCGATCTGAGTTCGGCATCGCCAAGAAGGGCCGCCCTGGCGACGACTGGCTGATGGAGACGGCCGAAGCGGCCTGGAAAAGCAAGATGGAGCCCTCCTCCTCGCGCGATGTGATCAGCCGCGTCAAAGAGGGCGCAGACCGGGACGCCATCAAGGTTTTCTCGCGCAACATGCATGACCTGCTGATGGCGGCGCCTGCCGGCCCGAAAGTGGTGATGGGCATCGACCCCGGCATCCGCACGGGCTGCAAGGTGGCGATCGTGGACGCGACCGGCAAGCTGCTGGAAACAGCGACTATCTATCCCCATGAACCCAGGAAAGACTGGGCCGGGTCCCTGATGACGCTGGCAACCCTCTGCAAGCGCCACAAGGTGGAGCTCGTCAGCGTCGGCAATGGCACGGCGGGCCGCGAGACAGAAAAGCTGGTCGGAGACCTCGGAACGAAGCTGCCCGAGCTCAAGCTCACCAAGATCATGGTGTCCGAAGCAGGCGCCTCGGTTTATTCAGCCTCGGAGCTGGCGGCGAAGGAATTTCCGGAACTTGATGTCAGCCTGCGCGGCGCAGTCTCGATTGCCCGGCGCCTGCAGGACCCGCTGGCAGAGCTTGTAAAGATCGAGCCCAAGGCGATTGGCGTTGGCCAGTATCAGCATGATGTTGACCAGGCAGGCCTTGCCCGCTCGCTCGACGGCGTGGTGGAAGACTGTGTGAACGCGGTGGGCGTGGACGTGAACACCGCCTCTGTGGCGCTGCTGGCGCGGGTGGCGGGTCTCAACGCGACGATTGCGGCCAACATCGTGGCCTATCGCGAGCAGAATGGTCCGTTCAAGGCGCGTACCGAGCTCAAGAAGGTGGCGCGCTTTGGGCCCAAAGCCTACGAGCAGGCGGCCGGCTTCCTGCGCATCATGAATGGCAAGAACCCGCTGGATGCCTCGGCCGTTCACCCTGAAGCCTATCCGGTCGTTGAGCGCATCGCAAAGGCGGCAGGCCGCAAGGTCGAGACGATCATCGGAGACAAGGCGTTCGTTGCAAGACTGAAGCCGGAAGACTTCGCCGACGCGACATTCGGTGTACCGACCATCAAAGACATCCTGAAGGAACTTGAAAAACCCGGGCGGGATCCCCGCCCGGAGTTCAAGACGGCGACCTTCCAGGAAGGCATCAACCAGATCACCGATCTCAACCCGGGTATGCGGCTTGAAGGTGTCGTTACGAACGTTACTGCCTTCGGCGCGTTCGTCGACATCGGCGTGCACCAGGACGGCCTCATCCATATCTCCGAATTGTCCGACACCTTCATCAAGGACCCCCATGAGGTGGTGAAGACCGGGCAGGTCGTCAGTGTTGTGGTCATGGATGTGGACGTTGCCCGCAAGCGCATCGCGCTGAGCATGAAGCAGGGTGGCAAGCGCCCGGCTGCCGCTCCGGACAAGGGCAACGCCGCGCCCGGCGGCAAGGCGCCCGCTGCAAAGGACCCGCCCAAACCCGCTGACAGCCCGTTCAGCGTGCTCTCCCGCCTCAAATAGGCCGGGCCGGGACAGGCGGGGACAAACCGCAGAAGAGAATGTAAACAGGCAAGGCCGCTGCGGGATTCGCGGCGGCCTTTGTCCATCTGCCCCGGGGGTGGCATGTCCGCTTCGCTTGCTCTGACGCTGTTTCTTGGCGCGTTCTTTGACGCAACGCTGGGCTTTTGTTTCTTCGTCTTCGGAGAGGTGTTCTTTCTGATGGCGGGCGGCCTGCTCTTCAGTGAACGAGCAATCTGGGCGGTGGCCGCTGTGTTGGCCGGGGCCTATGCCGCTGATCAGACCGGCTATCTGATCGGGCGGCAGATGCGGCCGGTGTTCAACCGTTTTGCGCTGGCCAAGCGATGGCGCCGTGCGGCATTGCGCAAGACACGGCGGCTCCTTGCCAGACATGGCATCAAGGCGGTGGCGGTGTCGCGCCTTCTCGGGCCGGTCTCCTGGTTCATGCCGCCGGTGTGTGGCAGCGCGGGCATGGCGTGGCAGCGATTTGCGGTGGGTTCAGCCCTCGGCGTGACGCTTGGCGTCGGCATGTTCGTTGCGCTCGGCTACGCCGCCGCCTGGGGCGCGGCGCGGGGCATTGTGGATGTGGAGGCCTTCATCGCCGCGCACAAATGGGTGCTTCTGGTGGGTGGGCAGGCGGTATTCCTGATCGCCGGGATCATCTCGCATTTTGCCGGAAGCGCTCTGTTTCGGCGCGTGTGAAGGCGGCGAGATCTGCGGCGCCATCCCGGGCGCGCAAGGCCGGGGCAAGCGCCTGGGCGCGTTCTTTCATCCTGGGGCTGACGAGTTGCGTGAGGCGCTCTGTCATCTCGTTCTCGCTCGCCCGCCCCGTGATGTGAGCCGGGGAAACGCCGATCTCATGCAGACGTGCGCCATGCCAGAACTGGTCCAGGCGGTCTGGCAAGATGAGCTGCGGGGTGCCTGCGCGCAGCGCCGTATCAAGTGTGCCCGCGCCGCCATGATGGATCACGCCTGCGCAGAGCGGAAACAGGGCCGGATGGGGCACATGGCCGGAAACAAAATGTCCCTCCACAAGGTCGGCCGGCATAAGACACGCAAGGCCTGCCGAGACAATCGCGCGCAGCCCCGCGCGGCGAATGGCGCGCAACAGGACAGCTACGTGATCTTGCTCTGCCTCGCTCTCAAAGGAGCCAAGCCCGACATGAACGGGCGGCGCGCCGTCGCCCAGAAAATCAAGAAGCGCAGCGGGAAGACCCTCCGCCTCCTGAAGGTCGAGCGACGGATAAGGCAGGAGTTGATCATTGGCGTGCCAGTCTGCCGGGCGGGCAGGCATGAGCGCAGGCGAAACACTGGTCACACGGGCGAGTGGCTGGCCCAGATGCCACCGTGTGCCGCCCTCCGGTATGGGGCGCAGCGAGAGCGCGCGGCGCTGGTCTTTCAGGGCTTCCAGCATCAGGCGCTGGGCAATGCCGACTGTGACATAGCCTGCCCGATTGAGCCAGTTTCCCTGCCACGGCCGCCACATCATCGCGCAGGGCACTTCGCAGGTGGGGCTGATCGCGGGTTGATGGGCGTTGAGAATGTAGGGAATGCCATAGGCCTCGGCCGCGACGCGGGCAGGCGCGCAGATGCTGTTCCCGAGGATGATATCGGCATGTTCGGCCGCCATCAGGCAATGGGCTGTAATATCCTCTACATAAGGCGCGACCATCTCGCTCCAGTCCCGGAAAAAACTTATGGGATCGGACAATGTGCCGCGGCGCCCAGCCTCGGCGTTCCATGCGCTGAGGGAGAAATCAGGCGCCATGGCGGGCGTTATTCCGTGCGCGGCAATCGTCGCGGCATACTCGCGCGGCGCCATGAGGGAGATTTCGGCGCCGCCTGCGATCAAGGCTTGGGCCGTGCTGATATAGGGCATCACGTCGCCAAGGCTGCCGAGTGTCTGGATCGACACCCTCATGGCATCTCGACCCGCACGCGGCGCAGCTTCCGCTCCGAGGGCGGCGCGAGCGGGACGGCCAACGCAGTGATCTCCGGCGATGCCCCGCATGTCTTGAAGAGGGCTGCCAGGCTGGCCGCCGCGGCGGGCAGGCAGCCGGCCTCTTCTGACCGCAATTCAAGGCGCACTGCGTTGCGCCCGGTCTGGATGACGCGGAAATCCGTGATGCCCTTATCCGCGCGCAGCACGGCATTGCGGATGACATCCGGTGTAATGCGAACGCGCTGACCGGGGCTCGACAGAGTGAAAATGTCGTCGCAGCGGCCATGAACCTGCTTTACGGACCGGTGAGGGCGCCCGCACGGGCAGGTGGCGTCCGATAGTTCCAGAACATCATTCATCCGGTAGCGGACCATCACCTGCGTCTCCCGGGAGAAGTCCGTGATCAGGGGCGTGACGAGGGTGGGGCTGCCTTCAATTGGAAGAAACTCGAAAGCAAGCTGATCCTCCAGAAGATGCAGCGTGCCGTGCGGGCAGGCGATGGCGAACAGGCCTTCGGTCGCCATGTAGATCTCGCGCACCTTGTTGCCGAAGCGGGCCTCGATGATACGCCGGTCTTCTCCGTCCAGAACTTCCGCGCCCGAGAAGATGCGCTGCGGGGCAGCCGCCGTGTTGGTTTCAGAAAGCGCACGAAGGAATTTTGGCGGCGCAACAATGACAGTCGGCTTAAACTCCCCAAGCGGCGCAAACTGCGCCTCGATTCCCTGGCCAAGATCAAAGAAGCGCAATTGGAGTCGCCCGCTCTCGTTGGCCGCGTCATAGAGGCGGCTGTTGGCGGGCAGGACGATGGCCACCCTGTGGCGGCGTAAGAGGAAATCCGGCAAGGCGCGCGCCAGGATCGTACCGAGCCAGCGATAGCGTTCACGCTCGGAAACGATGTAGAGCCCTTGATTGCCGGAGGTGCCCGTGCTGGCGCCAATGGCGTAGCCTTCAGGCGCGGTGCCCGCTTCCAGATGTGCCCAGCCCTGCGCGGCCGTAAGGTCAAGCCGGTTATAGCGGGCAAAATCCGCCATCAGGGCGGCCTTGTTCATGACTGGCCAGTCGCTGAGCGCAAGGCCGCTGTAGCCAGCAAAGGCAGGCACCCGCGCCGCCTTGCCGTCCAGAAAGCGCTTCAGACGCCGCTGCTGCGCGGCAAGCAGGTGATGCCGCGTGCGGGACGCCTGTTCCCGGCGGAGGGCTTGAGCATACGCAGCAAGCGTGAAGAAGGCCGCATTCAGTTTCATGCTGGTGTCTCGGGATCATGGCAGAGCACCAGCCGCCCGCCGAGTTCCACAAAGCTCCGGATACGGAGGGCAGTTTGCGCAGCGGCGGCGGGGTTATCCAGAACGAGCCGGGCCGGATAGCCGGGCGAGCGGTCCTCCAGAATGGCGCGCGAGAGCCAGTCCGCATCTGCGGCATATAGAATCGGCGTCACAGGGCGATTGAACAGGAAGCCTGTGTGCCCCCGCATATGGCCGGGCAGGGGCACGGCCAGCACGCTGGCATCCCCGAATACATCTGTTGCCTGGCCGAGGCCCATCGGCGCCTCTTCCTTCGGCAGGGCTTCAAGGGGCAACAGCCTTTCGCGAAGGTCACCGGGCAGAAGCTCTTTGAAACAGCCCTTGTGCGTGCGGCCAAGCCAGCTTGTCGTCAGGAAGTGGTCAATTGCGGCGCCGTCGGCGAAGATGCGTGCGTCCGGATAATCCTTCAGGGCGCTGACATGATCTGCATGCAGATGGGAGAGCAGGATGCAGTTGACCCGCGGCTCTGCGGCAGGCAGCGCCTGCGGAGTAAGTTTCGGGTTCAACACTTTGGAATAAAGCCAGAGGGGCAGGCTGCGCGCGCCGGATGTAACGCGGGGCGAATAGCCAGTGTCGATGAGGCAGCGCCCGAAAATCCGGTGGTCAAACCGGCAATAGCGCACCGCAATGCGCACGCCTTTCCAGCTTCCCCCCTTCAGGACAAAGCGTTCGGGCGCGGTCACAAAAGCGCTGTTTGGAAACTCCGGCTGGATCATGAGGTCCTCTCCGCGAACGTTCGGGCGAGTCCCTCGTCAAAGCAAATTCGCGGCTGCCAGCTGAGTTCGCGGTCAATGCGGGAAATGTCGAGTGTTTGGCGGAAAGCAAACAATCCGGCGCTATAGGAGGTAACCAGCGGTTCGGGGCGGCCGGGCAGGGCGGCGCAGACGGCTTCAGCGGCGCGGGCAGCGGCCAGAACGGCCGGCCAGGGCATCTTCCGCCAGCGGATGGTCATGTTCGCTTTTGCCCCGGCCCGTTCGGCCACGCTGCGTATGGGCAGCGCTTGGCCGCCGGATACGTTGTAAATCTGCGACGGGGCGGTCTTTGCGCGAAGGGCCGTGAGGGCGGCATCGGCGACATCGTCAATATAAGTGAGATCAGTTGCCGCCACGCCGCCCCGCATCAGGGGCAGCGGCCGGGTTGTGGCTGCGCGCAAGAGGCGCGGCAGGAGCGCGGTGTCGCCCGGGCCGTAAAGCCCGCGCGGACGCAGGATGATGGGGGAAAGTTCGGGCACCGCCAGCACAAGTTGCTCGCTCGCGGCCTTGGTGGCGGCGTAGGCGTTCGCCGGCTGCGGCAAGGGCATGTCTTCGCCCACTGCCTCCTGATCGGCGAAACGAAAATAGATGCTGGGGGAGGAGATGTGAACAAAGCGGGCCGCCCCGGCCTCGAGCGCCAGCAGCAGCGCGCGGCGGGTGCCGGCGATATTGGCGCGCTCAAACGCGGCGCGCTGTCCCCAGGGGGAAGACAGGGCCGCGCAGTGAATGATGCCGCTCACGCGCATGGACGGCAGGGGATTGTTCGCCTCCAGATCAAGCGCATGGGTCTCCGCGCCCGCTTCCGCCAGCCCCTCCAGCTTCGCGCGGTCCCGCCCAAGCGCGATGACCCGCTCGCCCTCCTTCAGCAAGCGGCGCGCAATTGCGCCTCCCAGAAAGCCCGTGGCGCCGGTGATGATCGTTCCCGTCATGTTTCCAGCGTTGCCCCGCCGATGGAAACGCCGGCCGAAGTGCCGATCAGCATGACCTTGGTGCCGGCTTTGATACGGCCCTCGCGCCGGGCTGTATCGAGCGTCATCGGGATGGACGCGGCGACGAGGTTGCCGGTTTCCGTTACCGTCGAGACCACCCGGTCACGGGCAAAGCCGCATTTGCGGATCATGTGTTCCAGCGCCAGCGGGCTCGCCTGATGGGGAATGACGAGGTCCACCTCGTCCTGCTTCCAGTCTGCCCGCTCCAGCAGCCGGCCGATGAAATCCGGCAACCGGGAGCGTGTCAGCTTGAACAGGGCATGCCCGTCCATCCGGAAGAAGGCATTGGCCTCGAAGGCTTTGCGGCTGGTGTGCAGGTCGTAGCGCGTGCCGCCCGCAGGCAGGGCGCAATAGTCATAGCCCTCTGCCCATGTCTCGATGGCCACATCCTTCAGGTGCAGTCCGCTTCCCTGCGCCGGGCCCAGTACCAGCGCGGCTGCTCCATCACCAAACAGGCCCGCCGTCGCCGGATCATCCGCCCATGGCAGGGCCCGGCTGGCGATCTCACTGGCAACGATCAGCACATGCCGCGCCCGCCCCGCGCCGATATAGAGCGCCGCCACCTCCATTGCCGCCACCGCGCTCAGGCAGGTTGCGTTCACGTCAAACGCCGGTGACGGGCAATCGCTGAGACCCAGCTCACGCTTGATCAGCGTCGCGGTCGACGGGATCGGCTGGCGGCCAACGGCAGAGGCAGACAGGAGGAGATCGACATCCCGCGCCTCAACACCGGCATCGGACAGCGCCAGGCGCGCCGCTGCCACGGCCATGCCCTCCTGCGTTTCCCCCTCCGCCACGACAGGGCGGCAGGCGACACCGCACGCGCCTTCCAGCCATCCGGCCGGCTTGCCCAGGCGCGTATCGATCTCCACCGACGCCAGCGCCCGGCTGCCTGCGCAGGCGCCTGTGCCAAGAAGGGCTGCATTCAACATTGCGGGCCTCGCCGGTTGTTATGTCTATCAATAAGTGAGTAATTACTCACAATTCTTCTCCCCGTCAAGCCGCCCGCTTCCCGCTCTTTATCATATTGAAGAGGCCCGTGCGCTTCCCCTTCCGGCGAAGGTGCATACCTGACTGAAAAGCAGGCGGCGGTGCAGCATTCCTCATCATGACAGACCTGCAACAGCGGCAGGGTGCGCGGGCCACAAATCTGCCTTTGGTTTGCCTCATTCGCATGAAAAACGGGCCCTGTTTGTCCTCCCACCAAACTATGCGTCCCGTATTCTGAACCATCCCGCAAAGGTCCCTGCCGCCCTCCTTCCTGGCGCAGATCGACCAGCAACTATTTGCGGCCGCATCCGTTAGGCAGGGGCAGGGCGATAGAGCGCTGCAACAAAATGGATCGGGGATGCTCCCGGCCGGGTGATTGGATTGGGAGTTTCAGGGTTGAGGCACGTGTCAGGCGTCTCTTTCAGGATAGTGTGCGGCCTCTTGATGGCCGGGCTTCTGGTATCGAGCTGCTCGCCTTCGGCTGACCAAGCGCCGGAGGACCCTGCGCCCGCTGGCGAGACCGCCGATCCCGCGCTCAACCTGGCCCAGGTCGCCGCCGAACCCGCCATGGCCGCAGCGCCAGACGCGGTGGTCGAAACCCTGAGCGCGGAGGAAGCCGCCTCTCTCGCCGCCTCCGAGGAAGATCCCTCCGCCGCGCCTGCACCGCCGGTGACGCCCGATTTCGATTTCGAGGACGTCCGCCGCAAGGCTGAAATCCTCTCCAGTCGCCCATTCCAGACCCCGCCCGGCATCCCGAAAGCGGCCGGCGGGCTCGATTACGATGCCTACCGCCGTATCCAGCTGCGCCAGGACGCAGCCCTCTGGCAGGACAGCTCCGACAAGTTCCGCATCCTTCCAGATACACGCGGATACCTATTCAACCAGGCCATCCGCCTGAACCTTGTCGAAGAGGGCAAGGAAGTGGCCCGGCCTTATTCGCCTGATGATTTCAATTTCTATGACCTGCCACTGGACGATGAAGCCAAACAGCTGCTCGGCTTTGCCGGCTTCCGCGTCGTCACGCCGCTCAACGTCGCTGGCAAATGGGATGAGCTGATCAGCTTCCGCGGCGCCAGCTTCTTCCGCGCGCTCGGCGCAGGCAACCTCTATGGCGCCTCTGCCCGCGGTATCTCCATCGGCACGGCCTCGCCCGAAGGCGAGCAGTTTCCATACTTCCGCGAATTCTGGCTGATGAAGCCCGCGCCGGGCAACGACACGATCCGTATCTACGCCCTGCTCGACGGCGAGAGCATTACCGGCGCCTATGACATCACGGTCACGCCCGGCGTTGAAACAAAGATGCAGGTGACCGCAACGCTCTTCCCGCGCAAGCGGCTCACCACAATGGGCATCTCGCCGCTCACCTCGATGTATTTCTTCTCGCCGCACGACATCTCGAAGTTTCCGAATGACTTCCGCCCGGCGGTCCACGATTCTGAAGGCCTGTCGATCCAGATGTACAATGGCGAGTGGGTCTGGCGGCCGCTGTTCAATCCCAAGGCGCTGCAGGTGTCCGTGCTGGCCGATCGCCCGCCGCTCGGCTTTGGCCTTGTCCAGCGCAAGCGCGGTTTTGACGACTATGCCGATATCGAGGCGGGTTATCACCATCGCCCGACCGTCTGGGTACAGCCCAGGACCGGATGGGGCGAGGGCGAGCTCACGCTCGTCGAAATTCCGACTGCGAACGAATACAATGACAATATCGTTGCCTACTGGAAACCGAAAACAGCCTGGCAGCCCGGCACGGCCTACACGGTCTCCTATGACATGAAATGGAGCCTGCTGACTTCGTCCGTTCCGGATGTGGTGACAGTGGCAAACACCTTCGCCGGCGTCAAACCGGCCTCTACACAGCAGCTGTTCGTTGTCGATTATGACCAGATCCCTGAGGCGCTTCTGGAAGGCGTCGAGGCGAATGTCTCCACCTCTGCCGGCAAGATCCTCAATCCGGTCATCAAGACCAATCCGGAGACCGGAAAGGTCCGGCTCAGCTTCGAGCTCGAAGCGCAGAATGCCGAAGTGGCAGAGCTCCGTGCCCTGCTCACCAAGGGAGGAAAGCCTATCACTGAAACCTGGCTTTACCGTTGGCGGAAGGAATGACCTTGCTGCGCGCACGTCCCACAGAATTCCCAATCGATATGCCCAGCCAGTCTCTGGCCGGACCCGTTCCCGTTTCCGGCGCTCGCCCGAAATCGGGCAACTGGCGCAAGCTCTTCCTGCTTGTCGCGTCCCTGGCCCTCACAGCCTGGGCGACCTACGAGATGCACGAAGTGCTTTCAGTCTCGGGCCTGACCCTGCTGGAATGGGCGCTGCTGGTGATCTTCGCGATCAACATCGTCTGGGTCTGCTATGCCTTCATCAACGCCACGATGGGCTTCTTCTCCGCTGTCGGCTCCCTGATGAAAAAGCCGCGCGCCGATGCCGGACCGGATCTGCGCAACACGCGGACCGTCATTGCCTTCCCGATCTATAACGAGAATGTCGAACATATCTTCGGCACGGTGCTCGCCACCGCGCAGATGATGTCGGGCGCGCCGGGTCGGTTTGACTGTTTCATCCTCAGCGACACGACCGATCCTGAAGTGGCCCTTGCCGAGGAAGCCGCCTTCGAGCGCATCCGCCAGCAATCGCCGACAGACGTGCGCATCTGGTATCGCCGTCGCACGATAAACCACCATCGCAAGTCCGGTAACATCCGGGACTTTGTCACCCGCTGGGGCGGCCGTTACGATTACATGATCGTCTACGACGCGGACTCCTACATGGAGCGCGACACACTGATCGAGCTTGTCCGCCAGATGGAAGAAGCCCCGCGCACCGGCCTCATCCAGACCATCCCGCAGCTGGTCGGCGGGGAGAGCCTGTTTGCCCGCATACAGCAATTTGCCGCCGCCCTGTACGGTCCCGTGCTCGGCCACGGCATTGCCTGGTGGGCGCAGAAGGAAGGAAACTTCTGGGGCCACAACGCGATCATCCGTGTGCAGGCGATGGCATCTGCCGCCGGCTTACCGGAGCTTCCGGGCCGCGCGCCCTTTGGCGGACATATCCTCAGCCATGACTTCGTGGAGGCTGCCCTGCTGCGCCGCGCGGGCTGGAATGTCGAGATCAAACCGGCGCTGAGCGGTTCCTATGAGCAAGGGCCGCCCACCATCATCGACCTCGTCATCCGGGACCGCCGCTGGTGCCAGGGCAACATGCAGCACATGCTGGTGCTTCTGAAGACCCGGGGCCTCGCCTGGACGAGCCGGTTCCACCTCACCACGGGTATCTTCTCCTACCTGTCCTCGCCGCTCTGGCTGATCTTCATCACGGTCGGCATGGCCCTGTCGCTGCAGAACAGCTTCATGCAGCCGTCATATTTTGGCGATGGCTTCTCGCTCTTCCCGACCTGGCCGGTCATCGACTCCGTGCGCGCGCTCAATCTCTTCGTGGTGACGATGGTCATCCTCTTCGCACCCAAGATTTACGGCCTCATCTATGGCCTGATCAGCCCGCTCTGGCGCAACCAGGTCGGCGCCTTCCGTACATGCCTCGGCGTCCTCACAGAGACCTTCCTCTCTGTCCTCATCGCCCCGATCATGATGGTCACCCAGACCAGCGCGGTCATCAGCGTACTGACGGGCCGCGATTCCGGCTGGTCGCCCCAGAAGCGCACCCAGGATGGCTATTCCCTGATGGCAACCCTGCGCCACAGCGCGCCGGCAATGACGCTCGGCGTCGTGCTTTCGGTCTCGGCGATGATCATCTCGCCGGTCTATGCCGCCTGGCTTGCCCCGGCGACCATCGGCCTGATCCTTTCGGTGCCGCTCTCCTACTGGACCGCAAAGCGCTCGGCCGGACAGGCGCTCCGCAAGATGGGCGCGCTCGTGTCTCCGGCAGAGGTCTCTGTGCCCGCCTCCTTCGCGGCCGCGCAGGAAGCCCAGCACGTATTCCGCGATCTGCGACCGGTCGATCTCTACACCCTGCTGCTCGACCAGGTGAAACAGCAGCGCCGCTGCGCCCTGGTGGACACCCACTGGTCGCTCGGCCGGCATGAGGTTCACGCTCCGCTGGCCATCGCCCGCGCGCGCACGGAGACAACAGAGTCGGCGGCCGAATACGTCGCCGCGCTCAGCAAGGGCGAGAAGATTGCGCTTCTCAACTCCTGCCGCGACCTGGCTTCGGTCAGTTCGGTCTTCTCCGCCTCGGGCCGCCCGCTGGCCAGAAGCGTGATGAATGGCGGCCACATGTTGCCCGCAGGGGCTGACTGCGACCGCTCGGCCTCCTGAGGCGAGATGAACTCTCCTGGCCAACAGGCCTGCATGACAGGGCGCCGGTTCCAGGTCGTTCCTGGCAGCCGGTGGGCCAATCAAGGTCGCATTTGCGGCGACCGGTCCCTGGATGCAGCTGACCCAAGCTGCCTCAAGGGCGCGCGCTCTTGAAAGGACAGACACATGCTCCGAAACGAACCTGTTATTTCCCAAGGATCGGCATGATCTTTTCGAGCAGCACGGATACTCTGCGGCGATCAGGTCTGGCGACCTGTTGTTTGTATCCGGGCAGGTCGGCAGCCGCCCTGACGGAACACCGGAACCTGATTTCCCCAGACAGGATCAGCTGGCCTTCGATAATCTGATCGCGGTGCTTGAAGCAGCAGGCTGCGGGCTCGGCGATATCGTCGATGTCACCACGTTTCACACCGATCCGGAGGCGCAGTTGGGCGCCGCCTTGTCCGAACTGGGCAGCCGTTGGCGTAACCTGGCTTTCCGGGTTTAACTTTGAGATCAAGGGCATTGCCCGCTGTCCTGCAAAGTAGAATGCAGTATGAGAGTATCCTTCTGACGAAGAGGGAGGCTCTCATGGGCGCAGACGATCTGGCCGGGCATCCGGTCTACCAACTGGCCGCACTCGATCAGGAGTTCATCCTGGGCGACTCGATGCGCGGCGCCCGGTTCATGATGGAATATGCCAAGGCCGAGGAATACCTTCGCCGGGAGCGCGTGCGCACCACCATCGTCGCCTTTGGCAGCGCCCGCATCAGAGAAGATGGCGGGGAGTGGCAATCGCGCATCTACACCGCCGCGCGCACCTTCGGCCGCATCGCGTCCGAGCGCGGCGGCGCCCTTTGCGAAGAGGGGGAATGGCGCGACCATGTGATTGCCACGGGCGGCGGCCCCGGCGTGATGGAAGCAGCCAATCGCGGCGCGCGGGACGCGGGCGCCGTCACCATCGGCTTCAATATTCAGCTGCCCCACGAGCAGGCGCCCAACCCCTACATAACCTCCCAGCTGAGCTTTCAGTTCCACTACTTCGCCATGCGCAAGATGCACCTCGCCATGCGCGCCCGCGCCCTGGTGATCTTCCCCGGCGGGTTTGGAACCATGGACGAGCTGTTTGAGCTCCTCACCCTCAGCCAGACCGGCAAGGGGCATCACATGCCGGTCGTCCTCTTTGACCGGGCCTTCTGGACCCGCGTCGTCAATTTTGAGGCCTTCGCCGAAACCGGGATGATCAGCCCGGAGGATCTGAACCTCTTCCGGTTTGCGGACGACCCCGAAGAGGCCTGGCAATGCCTCCTCGATCTCGGCCTGGAGCTGCCCGAAAAGACCTGACTTTTCTGTCCGGACGTGTCCCGATTTGGCCGGAAGTGGCCCCTTTTTGACCGCGTATGGACGCGTGTCCTGAAAATGTCCTTTATTTACTGTGATTTGGCGCCGCTGCGGCCCTCCAGCGCCTTCCCGCAATACCAGCCTCAGGCTAGAGAAATTCCATGCTGGCTGAAGCCCTGTCCTCCTTCGATCCTGCTGCCGCCGCGCTGGCCCTGCGGGGGGAGGACGGCTTTCTCTGGCTCGACAGCGCTGCCCCTGG
Source organism: Hyphomonas sp. (assembly GCF_018402285.1). Lineage (GTDB taxonomy): Bacteria > Pseudomonadota > Alphaproteobacteria > Caulobacterales > Hyphomonadaceae > Hyphomonas. The sequence goes on from NZ_JAGYJH010000003.1 coordinate 1,358,624, forward strand.
TCACCCCGGTTCGCGCTACTCCTATATCTGCCTCTGGCCCGTTGACCGGCTGGCTCTCACCCCCGGCCCTGACTCTTCTGCCCGGCTGCGCCAATGGCTGGGGCAGTTTCAGGCCGAGATCATTGCCGGCGGCGCGCCGTTTCAGGGCGGGGCGGCCGGCTACCTGTCCTACGATTTTGCGCCCGCCTTCCTTGGCCGCTTCGCGTCCCGTCATCCGCCGGTTGCCACGCCGGCGCTGGAGTTTGGCGCCTACGACACCGTGATTGCCTTCGATCATGCGGCCCGGATGGCGACGGCCTATTCGGCGGGGTTGAGACCGGGCGATACTGCGCCTGACCAGATGCTCGCGAAGGAGAAGATCAGGCGGCTGAAAACGAAACTGGCAGAGCCAGGCCCGGCTCTGCTGCCAGCGCAAAAACCGGATTGGACGGGGCTGGTCCAGGAGGCGGGTTACAAGGCATCCGTTTGCCGCGTTCGCGATTTTATCCGGGACGGCGACATCTATCAGGCCAACATCGCCGGCCTGTGGACCGCCCCGCCGCTCTCCCGGGACGAAGCCTTCGCGCACTACCTCTCCGGCCGGGCGCGCTCCCCGGCGCCGTTTTCCGCCTTCGCGGTTTTCGAGGGGCGCACAATTGCAAGTTTTTCGCCCGAACGCCTCATCAGCGCCGACCGGGCAGGACGGGTGAAGGCCGAGCCCATCAAGGGCACCATCCGGCGCGAGGCGGACGAGGCACGCGACGCTGCCGCTCGCGCGGCCTTGCTCGCGTCCGAAAAGGACAGGGCCGAAAACGTGATGATCGTGGACCTTCTGCGGAACGACATTTCGCGGGTCGCTACTTCCTCCTCGGTGACGGTCACCTCGCTTTGCCGTCTGGAGACCTTCGCCAATCTCCACCACCTCGTCTCGACGGTGGAAGGGCAGCTCGCGCCGGGGCAGGGCGCTGCAGATCTGCTGGCAGCGGTCTTTCCCGGCGGGTCGATCACCGGAGCGCCGAAGTTGCGCGCGATGGAAATCATAGACGAGTTGGAGCCTGCCGCACGCGGCGTATTCTGCGGGTCGGTGGGTTGGATCGGTCATGACGGCGCAATGGATTTTTCGATCCTGATCCGGACGCTGGAATGCCTTCCCGAGGCAACCCGCCTCTGGGCCGGGGCAGGCATCACCTTGCTTTCTGATCCGGAGGCGGAGTATGCCGAAATCCGCCTGAAAGCCGATCGTGTCATGAGTGAAGCGGTCGTTCCCGAGGCTGCATCATGATCCTTATGCTGAACAACCGGGACAGTTTCGTTTTCAATCTCGCCCGCTATTTCACCGAGCTTGGATGCGACATTCAGGTGATCGATAGTGACCGGATCACTGTCGCCGAAATAGACCAGATGGCGCCTGACGCGCTGGTGATCTCGCCCGGCCCCTGCACGCCTGCAGAGGCCGGGGTCTCGATCAAGGCAATTGAAACGCTCGGCGCCCGTCTCCCGATCCTGGGCGTGTGCCTCGGTCATCAGGCAATTGCGGCGGCCCATGGCTGGCCCGTAACCCGCGCTGGATCACCCACCCACGGCCGGGCAGCGCGCATTACGCATACCGGCCTTCGCCTGTTTGATGGCTTGCCCGGAACATTCGATGTCGGCCTCTATAACTCGCTCATCGCTGTGCCCGGAGAAGCGCGCGGGGGGCTCGAGATCGATGCTGTCTCTCCTTCGGGTGAGATCATGGCCCTGTCCCATCGCTACAAGCCGGTCTACGGCATTCAGTTTCACCCGGAGTCGATCCTCACGGAGCATGGGCCGGATCTTCTTCAGAACTTCCTCAACATTGCCCACGCCTGGAGGCACAGATGATCCGGCTCCATCAACCCGCCTCGTCAGCTGAAAACACGGAGATTTTCGATCTGACCGATCGCGGCCTGCTGCTCGCTGACGGGGTGTTTGATACCTCTCGCATTGTAGGGGGCGGATTATGCAGAAACGCGCGCATCTCATGCGGCTTGTGGCGGATGCGGCGGCGCTGGGGATTGGAGCGCGCTTTCCTGAGCTGGAGTCCCTCGCCGAAGAGGTGGTTCCCGAAGGCACAAATGGCGCCTTGCGTCTTACCGTCACGCGCGGCCCTGGCGCGCGCGGGCTCGCAGGCAACGGCAGCGGGCGCCCGACAGTTCTCGCGCGCTTCACGCCGATGGAGCTGCCGTTTCCGATGCAGCCCGTGCGCCTCGGCATCAGCACCATTCGCCGCAATCCCACATCTCCCTCCGCGTGTCACAAGACCCTGTCCTATACGGACAATGTCATGGCCCTGCGTGAGGCGGTCGCTGCAGGCTATGACGACGCGCTGCTCCTCTCGCCTGAGGGCCGGGTCGCCTGTGCTTCGGCGGCCAATGTGTTTGCGCTGTTTGGAAACCTCTTGGTGACGCCGCCGCTTTCCGAAGGCGTGCTGCCTGGCGTGGTGCGTGGCTGGCTTCTCGCTGCGGCGAGAGAGGCGGGACTTGAGACCGCGCAGGAAAGCATGACACCGGAACGCCTGGCTGAGGCAGACAGCCTCTTCCTGACTAACAGCCTGCGCATCTTCCAGCCCGTCAGGGAATTTGCAGGTCAGACCTTTGATACCGAGCTGCCTGCTGCCTTGATCGGGCTGGGAAAGACCCTGCTGCAGGGAGGTTTTGATGATTGATACAGGGCGGCGGGATGAGGTGCTCTCCCGCGTCCGGGCGGAGCCCGTCATCATGGGCATCCTCAATGTGACGCCGGACAGTTTCTCCGATGGCGGACGCCATACCACGCTGGAGACGGCTGAGGCGCAGGCCATGCGCATGGTGGCTGACGGCGCGGGCATCATTGACATTGGCGGGGAGTCCACACGCCCCGGCGCGGCGCCGGTATCGGTGGCAGAGGAGCTTACCCGCGTCCTTCCCGTGATCCGGCATCTGGTCAGGCGGATCAGCGCGCCGATCTCCATCGACACGGTGAAAGCCTCCGTCGCCCGCGCGGCGGTCGAGGCGGGGGCGGTCATCATCAATGATGTGACCGGCATGACCGGCGACCCCGATATGGCCGCAGCCGTCGGCGAGACAGGCGCGGCCATCGTGATCACCTACCATCGCGGGCAGGTGGCCCAGGCGGTCGATGCCATCGCCGACATGTGCGCCTTCTTTGACCGCGCCTTCGAGACGGCGGCCCGCACGGGCATTCAGAAAGATCGCATCTGGCTCGATCCTGGAGTCGGCTTTGCGAAGACGCCGCAGCAGAATCTGGAGGTCATCGCCGGGTTGGGCGCGCTGGCCGCGTATGGCTGCCCTGTCCTGGTGGGGCTTTCCCGCAAGAGCTTTATCGGCCATGTCACCGGCCGGGCCGTAGATGATCGCCTTGCTGGCACGCTGACCGCTCATCTGATGGCGCTGCAGCGCGGTGCTCGCGTCCTGCGGGTGCATGATGTAGCTGGGCACACTGATATGCTGCGCCTGTATCAGGCGATCGAAGGGGCAGGGCATGAAAACTGAGATTATCATCCGCAATCTCCGCATCCACGGCTATCACGGCCTGAAGGAAGCAGAGAAAGCCCTCGGCCAGATATTCGAGGTGGACATCACCTGCGACATGCACACCGACAAGCCGCCGCGCGATGTCATGGAAGATACCGTCTGCTACGGCGAAATCTGCGATCTGGTGGTCGGCGTTTCCGAAAACGAAGTGTTCAACCTGATTGAAACACTGGCCGAGCGGATCGCTTCGGCGATTTTTGCAGCCTTCCCGCCGATCCAGAAGATCCGCGTTGAAATCCGCAAGCCTCGCGCGCCCATTCGCCATATTGTCAACCATGTCGGTATCGCCATCGAGCGGGAACGCCATGGCTGAAGCGGCGCTCGGTCTCGGCTCCAATCTGGGGGATCGTGAGGCGCATCTCTCCGGCGCGGTGCGCGCGCTGGAGAAGTGGGAGGGCGTGCGTGTAACCGCGCTGTCTTCGCTCTGGGAAACGCCGCCCTGGGGCGTTGAGGAGCAGCCGCATTTCCTTAATGCGTGCGTTCTGATCGAGACGACACTATCGCCCATCGAGGTCCTCGATGCCTGTCTCGCCATTGAGCGGGATCATGGCCGGGAACGCAGCCTTCGCTGGGGACCGCGTACGCTGGACATGGATGTTCTGTACTATGACGATGTTGTAATGGCGGATGAGCGCCTGATCCTGCCACATCCGCGCATGTTTCTGCGCAGCTTCGTGCTGGCCCCGCTGGCGCAGATCGCGCCGGACAAGATGATCGGCGGCGCAACGACCCAGGAAAATCTCGTGCTGGTGGGCCTGGAAGCCGGCATGAAACGGCTAGGCCCGCTCAAGGGCTAGGCGTTACCAGCTCAGGCTCGCCTTGAGCCCGCCCAGTTCGGAGGCGCCAAGTTCCAGCCGTCCGTCTGTTGCCTCTGCCAGGTCGTTGGCAATCGAGAGGCCCAGCCCATGCCCGCCCGGACGCTCGTCTGCGCGCTGCCCCCGCAGGATGACTTGTTCGCGGTCGGCCGTGCCAAGGCCTGGTCCGTCATCCTCGATCAGCAACGCGCGGGCACGTGCCGTCACCCGCACGCGGGTCCCGGCATAGCGGGCGGCGTTCTCCATCAGGGGGCCAGCCATTTCCATCAACTGGTCAGCGGAGACGGGCAGCGCTGCGCCAGAAGGGCAGTCTATCTCGAACTGCAGCCGCCCCCTCGCTCTGTGCGCGAGAGAACCGCTACCAACCGCTCGATCAGCGGTCCGGGCGCTGTCGGGCCGCGATCGAGGCTGGCGGCGGTGCGGGCACGCGCCAGTTCCCGGTCAACGGCGTCAGACGCCGCGCGGATCGATTGCTCGAGGCCATCGGCCATGTCGGCCTGACCCGCGTCGTGCACGCGCCGGGCGATGGCGCGCAGAGCAGAAAGCGGCGTCTTAAGGCCATGGGCGAGATTTGCGGCGCGGTCGCGGGCTGCATGGACGTCCGCTTCGCGGGCGTCGGCGAGTTCATTGATCTGGTCGACCAGCGGGGTGACCTCAGTGGCAAACCGGGCCGCGTCCAGACGCGAGACGGGCGAAGACTTCAACTCGCTGATCGAGGACTGAACAGCGCGCAGGGGCAGGAGGCCGATGGTCACCTGAAACCAGGCTGCGAGGCTCAGCGTGGCCCAGAGCAGTGTCAGGAAGATCGCAAGTTCGCGGGCAAATTCTTCCCTTGCATTGATCAGGCTTGCCCGGTCAGCGGCAATGATCAGCGTCACTGGCGCTGAGATTTCTGTCTCCCGGATGGTGCGGGCCACGCGAACGAGGTCCTGTCCGAACGGGCCAGCGGCGGTGTCCCGGCGCCAGTCCGCGCCGTCCACATCCGGGGGAATGTCGAGCGCATTGTCCCAGAGGGAGCGTGACCGGTGGACACCCCCGGCACGGGAAACCTGCCAGTAGAGGCCACTGGCAGGACGGTCAAAGCGCAGGTCGGTGGGCTGATAGGTCTCGGTGGAAAGCCCGCCGGCCGTGAAGCTGATGGCGCTGACGATGTCGCGGCCGTGGCGGATGAGGTCATCTTCGGAGTTGCGCCGGATGTGGCTGTCAAACAGCAGGACCAGCGTGAACCAGGAGACGAGCAGTGCCGCCGCAATCGCCAGCGCGCCGCCCGCCAGCAGGCGAAGCCGGATGGAGCGCAAGGGCTTCACGCGTCTGCTTCGATGACGTAGCCAAAGCCCCGGCGTGTATTGATGACGCCCGGGCCAAGCTTGCGCCGCAGGCGCGAGACGATGGCTTCGATTGCGTTGGTGTCCCCTGTATCCTCGACACCGTGGAGGTGTTCGGAGAGTTCACCGGCGGAGACCGTGCGGTTCATGTTATGGATAAGGTAGTCGACCAGGCGAAATTCAAGCGGCGTGACGCGGATGGGCTGGCCGGCGAAGGCGATGGTCATCCGGCGGGTGTCGACCCTCAGGTCGCCGGCCTGAAGCACGGGCTGGGCCATGCCCGCGGCGCGGCGGATGAGGGCGCGCAGGCGGACGATCAGCTCAGCCATTTCAAAGGGTTTGGGAAGGTAATCGTCCGCGCCTGATTCGATGCCATCTACCCGCTCCATCCAGCTGCCGCGGGCGGACAGGATGAGGATGGGCGCGGTCATGCCCGCAGCGCGCCAGCGCTTGAGGACAGAGAGGCCGTCCATGCGGGGCAGGCCGAGGTCCAGAATAATGGCGTCATAGGGCTCGGTGTCGCCCTTGAACCAGGCGTCCTCGCCGTCGCGGGCAAGGTCGACCCTGAAGCCGAAATCCTTCAAAGCCGACGAAATATCTTCTGCGATCAAGGCTTGGTCTTCGACCAGAAGCACGCGCATCAGTCATCTTCCTCAATGTCGAGGATGCGGCCGGTACGGGCGTCTATTTCCATTTCCAGCACGATCCCCCGGCGGGTCAGCACGTCCATCTCATAGATGAGATAGCCCTCGTCATCGTCCAGTTCCAGCTTGAGAAGTTCGCCCGGGTAGCGCTGCAGGACAGTGGCGAGGATGACTTCCAGAGGCAGGATTTCCCCGCGTTTGCGAGCGTCCCACACGACTTCCTGATCACGGCGGCCGTCATCGTCCTCGTCAGCATCCCCGTCGGCAAAAGCCGGGCCGGCTGCGGCCAGCAAAAGGCAGCCAATCAGAAGCCGTTTCGGGACATATCGGGACAACATGGGACAGATTGCTCCATTCGGCAGACACTCAGCGTCATATCCTGAACACGCCCTGACAGGAACCTGACAGGCAGGGGCAGTTTCCTGTCAGCCTCCGGCGGGCACATCACAGGTCATGCCGGAGAGAACGGCCGGAGTTTTGCAAAAGGACCAGATCATGAAGACCATTGCCCATCTTACCGGCGCCCTCGTCATCGGGGTGTTTGCAGCCGGGGCGAGTATTGCCCAGACCGAAGAACTGAAGGGGTCATCGACCCAGGAGACCCTCAAGCCGACCCCGGCAAAATATGCCATCGGGCCGCAGCCGAGCTTTGAGGACGTCACCCGGAGCCTGGCAGAGCAGGGGTTTGAGGTGATCGGCTATGAAGCGGGCGAGCGCCGGATCGAGGTCCACGGCCTGACGGCGACGGGACATTGCCTTGAGCTGAAGTTCAATCGGGCAAATGGCAAGGAAGTCCGCCGCGAGCGTGACGATGATTGCCGGCCGGGCGACGGGTTTGACAGCTGACCAAGCTCAGGCAGCGTCGCTTGCCCTTTCCGAAAACGGCAGCGGGATTATGGTCGCAGTTTCGATATCGCCGGGCGGGACAAGTTCCGCCCGGTTGCGCCCGAGGCGTTTGGCGCGGTAGAGCCCCTTGTCAGCGCGGTCTAGCGCGGCATGTATGTCGGCCTCAGCCTGTTCGGGCCGGCTGACTCCAAGGCTGATTGTGACCGAGAACTCGCCTTCGGGGCTGTTGAAGCGCAGCTTCCGGACGGCCTCGCGCAGCCGGTTGGCCAGGGTCAGGGCAGCGTCGACATTCGTTTCCGGCAGGATAAGGCCGAATTCTTCGCCGCCAAGCCGGCCAAGCAGGTCGGCTTCGCGGACGCACTCAGTCACCAGCCTCGACAGCGCGACAATGACTTGATCGCCTGCGGCATGCCCGTGAACATCGTTGACCTTCTTGAAATGGTCGATGTCGAACATCAGCACACTCAACGGGTGGCCGTGACGCTGCGCGCGCTGCACTTCACGCTCGGCAAAGCGGAAGAAGGCGCGGCGATTGAGGGCTTTGGTCATGGGATCGGTGACGGCAAGTTCGTACAGCGCGCAGCGATCTTCCTCGGCGTTGATCAGGTCCTGAACGGCATAACGCCCGGCGCTGTGCACGCAGATATCCTGGCTGAGGATGTCCGCCATACTCTTGAGAATTTCGGTCTGGGCGGGGGCAAGTGAACGCGGCTGGTTGTCGATCAGGCAAAGGGTCCCGAAACGTTTCCCCTCCGGATCGCTCAACGGCGCGCCAGCAAAAAAGACGACGTTCGGCGCGCCCATGACGGCCGGTTCGCGTGCGAAGTAAGGCTCAAGTCGGGCATCTGTTACTGCAAATGCCTCGTCGGACAGGTTGGCATGTGCACAGAACATTTCGAGCGTGTTGAAGTCCAGGGCATTGACCCCGTGCGCTGCGCGGTACCAGTGACGGTAGCGCTCGTTCAGGGTCGCGATCACGATCGGCGCATTCAGAGCAAGGGATGCCGTGCGTGCGATATGGCTGGCATCGTGAACAGATTCGCTTTTGAGAATCCGGTAACGCTGCAACACCTCCGATTTCTGCTGTTCAAAGCGCGGCGGCGGATAGGTTAGCATCAGAAATGTCCCCCCGGACAGTTTGGTTACCGGGGTGTTATGCATTCTGAGCGTTGAATTTGCGCTATCCAGGACCGGTTAAATTTCATCGATCCTGGCTATTCCTGCAGCTTTCCGGCTCGGGATTTCCTAAATTCCGCCGCCCGATTGTTTACCTGTTGCACACCTGCCTTCCGGCTAAGCGTTTAAAAGACGGGGCAGGGCTTTGCAGAAACGGTCGACATCTTCGATCTTCCCCATCGAGACACGGCTCCAGGGTGTGTAGTCCATGTACTGGCCGCGGATCGCGATCTTTTCTGCGGCCATCGCTTTTGCAAGATCATTGGCGGGCAGGCCGCTCCGGAAATAGACGAAGTTGGTCTGGGACTTGAGGTAGGTCAGGCCGAGCGTGTCGAGGGTTGTCGTGACCATTTCGCGGGCTTCCACAATCTTTGACTTCGAATAGCTGACGAAGGCGTGGTCATCATAACAGCCAATGGCAGCGGCAATGGAAGTGCACGGTGTCCAGGACATCAGCGTGTTGCGGATCTTTTCGGCGGTTTCAGCCGACGAGACCGTATAGCCGACACGAATGCCGGCCATGCCGTATATCTTCGAGAAGGTGCGCGTGACGATCACGTCCTTGCCATCCTTGATGAGTGGAATGCAGGTCATTTCCGCTTCGTCATCGACCAGTTCGATATAGGCTTCATCAACCACGACGGTTGTCTTTTCCGCCATCTTTTCCACGGCCGGTCGGATGATCGAGCCTGGCTTGGCGATACCGGTCGGATTGTTGGGATTGCACAGCTGAACCATGCCGGTTTCCGGGGTGATTGCAGCATCGATCCCGGCAAGATCCATGTCCATGTCATCCGTGAGCGGAATACGGACAATGGTAGCCATACCAAGCTTTGCCGCATAAAGGGCGGTGGTATCCCAGAAGAGACGGGGGGCAACAATGGGACCTTTGGGGCCATAGATCAGGGCCAGCGCGCTAAGCGCTTCACCTGACCCTGTCGTGATGACCACCTGCTCTGGCGAGACACCGTGACGGTCTGCGATCAGGCTGGCGAGGCTCTTCACCGCCTCGTCGTTTGTGTAATACGCACCTTTCTCGGCTGATGAGGCGATCATCCTGAGCGCAGAGGGCGCGGGGCCGTAAGGATTTTCATTGCGCGAGAGAAGCGCAAGGCCCGCTGCCGGTCCAAACAGGCTTTTGCCAGCAGGCTCCGGCGGAAAGGCGCCGCGCGTTTCTGCGGCAAGCGCGGACGGGGCTTGTGTTGCGCATCCCGCCAGGCCAATGGCGGCAGCGCCTGCGCCAGCCGAAAAGAGGCTGCGCCGTGTCAGTCTATATCCCATGATCTTCCTCCGATTTCGGGATTGAAATGTCTGTGCTGATCACCATCACCCTTGGAGCGGTGTCAGCGAGAAGCGCGGTGCCGCGCGACGGCGGCGTGAAGGCAGAGACCAGCATGAGGCTGGAGGTGACGAGCAGATAGAGGCCGAGCGCGCGGCGCAGATGGACGCCGTTGAGGCTGTGGGCGAGGGCGACACCCCAAGGCGCGGTGATGACGCTCATCGAGGTGATAGCGAGGGCGGCTATGACATTGACATAACCGAGCGAGCCGAAGGGAAGGCCGGTCTCGCCGAGGCCGCCGAGAATGCTGCCGATTGTTCCGGGTACGGCAATGATCGTACCGAAGCCTGCAGCTGTGGCGACAGCCCGGTGCATGGGCTGGCCACTCAGGGTCATGATGAGGACCGCAGGTGTTCCCCCGCCGATACCGAGTAGCGTGCAATACCCGCCCAGGAAACTGCCGAGGCCGCCGCGCATGAAGCCCTTGGGCATTTCATTCGAGATCGGGCCGCGCTGGGTGAGCACCGGGAACAGGAAGTGCCAGGCCATGATGAAGACACCTACGCCGAAGGTGATCTTCAGCGCATAGCCATCAAGATAGCGCGCGACGAAGAGACCAAGGACCACCCCGATCACGACCCAGGGCGTCCAGCTCCTGAGGATTTCAAAGTCCACCGCGCCGCGCTTGGCATGAGCCTGAACGGAGCGGAGCGAGGTGAAGATGATGGTGGCCAGTGATGTGCCGATGGCGACGTGCATGATCTTGTCGGTATCCGAGGCGTCTGTTCCGGCGCTGAGCAGGGTCAGCACCGAGGCAAGCGCGGGGACGACAACAAAGCCACCCCCTATGCCGAACAAGCCTGCAACAAATCCCGCCAGCGCGCCGGCAGTGAGCATGGCCACAATAAAGACAAGCGTATCCGGCGTCAGCAGCACGGCTGGAACGTGTTGGTGGCAACGCTTTGCATCAGGGTCGGAACCGGCCCTGAATGGCTGGTCAGGGCCGGGCTATTGATGCCAGGTCGCAGCAAGGTTCGGACGATCTGCAGCACATGATCCTCCGTGCGGCTCCTGATGACAGGATCAGTGAGCGCCCTGGTGGCGGGCGTGCAATTGCCATCATCGCGTTGTTTCAAGTTTGTATCGGTTCGGGGCTGCTTTGCAGGTTCTTTGTGCGGTGCCGCAAAAAAAGCGGGCAAGCTGACTGCCTGCCCGCTTCATGATGAGTTGAGCGCGTGCGACTCAGGCGGTCAAACGGTCTTCGATTTCGCGAAGCGTGTTCTTGCCGAAGTAGATGTCTTCTCCGATGAAGAAGGTGGGGCTACCGAACGCGCCGCGCTTGGCGGCGTCTTCGGTGACAGACATCAGGCGCTGTTTCACGTCACTGTCCTGGGCGCGCTGCATCAGCCCGGCTGAATCAATTCCTGCCGCGGCCAGCTCCGTGGCGACGATTTCGGGATCATCCATCTTCTTGGGAGTTTCCCACATCAGGCGGAAGGCCATGTCAGCCAGTTCCTTGAGGCCGCCATCCATTGCAGCCGCTGTGGCCATCCGCATCATCAACAGGGTGTTGACCGGGAAATGCGGGTTCATCTGGAACGGGATGGCATGACGGGCAATGAAGCGTCGCATCTCGAGGTTTTCATAGGCCATCTTGTTGGGGATGCCGGAGAAAGCCATCATCGGCGACTGGTTGGCGGTGAGCTTGAACAGGCCGCCAAGCAGGACCGGGGAGTAGGTGAAGGTTGCGCCCGTGCGCGCCTCGATCTGCGGGATCACGCGGTGGGCGAGATAGGCATTCGGGCTGCCGAAATCGAACTGGAATTCAACGGTTTTCATTACCAGGTTTCCTTGTAGGGGCGCAGGTCCATTTCAAATGTCCAGGCATCGCGCTTCTGCTGGTGGAGGTACCAGTACGCCTCGGCGATGGAGGCAGGCTCCATCAGCGTATCCGGCGCAAGGTTTTCGACAGCTTCTTCGCCGCGGGCAGACTTGATCCGGTCCCGGACGAAGTCTGTATCGACGCCTGCATCGATGACAAGATGGGCGACGTGGATATTCTGAGGGCCGAGCTCGCGGGCCATGGCCTGGGCCATCAGGCGCAGCCCGCCCTTGGCGCTGGCAAAGGCGGAATAGCCCGCCCCGCCCCGGAGGCTGGCGGTGGCGCCGGTGAAAAAGATTGAACCTTTCCCGCGCGCCAGCATCAGACGTGCCGCCTCGCGGCCCGTCAGGAAGCCAGCCTTGCAGGCCATTTCCCATACCTTGAAGAAAACCCGTTCGCTGGTGTCGAGCAGCGGAAAGTTCACGTTCGCGCCGGGGTTCGAGATGACAATTTCGAGAGGGGCGTGGGCGTCTGCCTCCTGAAGGAAGGCGGTGACGTCTTCTTCCTTGCGCGCGTCGAGTGCGCGCGCGACGCATTTCCCGCCGGCCGCTTCAATCTCGCTTTTCAGTTTCTCAAGTTTCCCGGCCGTGCGCCGGCCCGCAAAGACGGTGTAGCCTTCGGCGGCGAACTTCTTCGCGATGGCTGAGCCAATGAAATCTCCGGCGCCGACAATGGCGCAGGTTGCGTTGCGGTCCGGCATGAATTTGCCTCCCTGTTTGGCGCATCGATTAAGTCTTGAATTAAGACTAAGTCAATGGCAATCCTGGTGGTATGAAATGGCAGGAACTTGAACAGGAAAACTGCTCGCTGGCGCGGGCGATGGCTGTGGTGGGCGATCGCTGGACGCTGCTGGTGTTGCGGGAAGCGTTTCTCCGCGTGCGCCGGTTTGACGATCTCCAGGAGCGGCTCGGGATTGCCCGGCGTGTCTTGACCGAACGGCTCAGGCACCTCGTCGATCACGGCGTTCTTGAGAAGGTCGCTTACAGCCAGACGCCTCTGCGGCATGAATACCGGCTGACGGAAAAGGGGCTCGGCCTTTATCCTGTCATCATAGGTCTCGTTCACTGGGGGGACGCGCACTATGCCGGAAAGAAGGGGCCGCCGCTGCTGCACCGGCACAAGGCGTGCGGCCATGACTTCCGCAGCGTGGTGACCTGTTCGGAATGCGGAGAGCCTGTCGACGCCCGGAGCGTGACGTCTCATCCCGGGCCAGGCGCGCGCGCAGGCGAGTGGGACGGCCGCCTGACTGACTGAGCGGCTTGACGATATGCCGGCAGGGCGCATCTACGGTGCCATGACCCTCATCGCGGACCTTGTCCATGTTTCCGCAGCGCGTGCCGCCGCACGCCGCTAGCCCCTGATCGTGCCTGCAGGGCCGGCGTCGTCAGGGGCTCACGAGACTACTCATCCCACAACATGTATCCTGGCAGCGCTACCAAAGGCAGCGGCGATCTGGTGGTTTCAGGAGCAGATCATGTCCAACACAGCCCGACCGCCCATTCATGTCACCGAAACCGAACAGGGGCGGGGGTCGGAGCTTGCCTGCGCCGCAGAGAATCGCGAGCCAGCCGCCGCTTATCTGATGGAAGAAGTTGCGCGCACCGAGGTGACGCCGCCGGCAAACGTGCCGCCCGAAGTCGTCAGGATGGATGACAGGGTCAGCTTTCTCTATGACGCCGCCCGGTATGACAATTTCGAACGGCGATACCCCTTCGAGGCGCGTATAGAGGCAAGGAAGACATCCATTCCGACCCAGGTTGGCGCGGCGCTGATCGGATTGAACCAGGGCGATACGCTGCACTGACATGAAGGCGATGGCCGCGACCATGTCTTGCAGGTCTTGTGTGTTTCACGCCGACGATGGGCGGGACCCAGAACGCCGCCAACTTGTGTTATCCAGGCGACAGAAAGCAAGGTGTCCAGAAAACCCGCGGAAAACAAATCCTGTTGATTTGATCGCGCGAAAAATTTCGGTTTTTTCTGTCTCCTGAGAAGATCTCGCGATTCATGAAGACCCTGAACAGGTGCATCGGGCAGGGTCAGGAGCTGTGCCATAATTATTCGTATACAGACAAAAAAGGAATAAGGTTCAGGAGGCAGCCGCTCCGGGAGACTACAGCATCAGGCTGTAGGCTCCGAAGGTTGCCTGGCTGTTTACCTTAAGCCTCAATCGCACCCGCGCAGACAATCAGAACTTGCGCCATCCCTGCTTTTACGCTTCCTTCTGGTGTAGAGGGGATGCGAGAGCGCGGTTTGCCGCGGGACCCAGCCAGGAGCCTGATGCAATGCATCACAGTCCGGTACATGACGAAGTTTCGCCGGCGATCCAGACAGACGAGTTGTCAGCGAGCCTTTCCGATCCAATCCTCGCGGCGCTGTTCCACAGCAGCCGGGATTGTATCGAGGTCCTCGACCCGTCGGGCCGCATCCGGTTCATGAACCCGGCCGGGCTATCGGCACGTCAACTGAACGCGGACGCCGATGTGATCGGCCGCCACTGGTGGGACCTCTGGCCGGCCGAAGCGCATGCCATGGTTCAGGAGGCAGCCTCCAAAGGCGCCGCCGGTGAAGCAACGGATTTCCGCGGATTTGGTCCGACGGCGCGTGGGCGCCCGAAATGGTGGGACGTGCGGGTTGTGCCCATTCGGGACGCTTCGGGCGAAGTCAGCGGCGTGTTGGTCGTGTCCAAGGATGTGACCGATGCTGTCACCAACCGGAAGATGTACGACACGATCGCGCTGGAAATGCGCCACAGGCTCAAGAATGCCTTTTCCGTGGCAAGCGCGATTGCCAAGATCAGCGCGCGCCAGACACCCGAGCATCAATCTTTTGCCGAAGACCTTGTGAAGCGCTTCTCATCGCTGGCAGTGGCTCAGGCGAAGCTGGTGGACGCGGCCAGCGACTTTCCGCTTCGCTCGCTTGTTTCCGATCTGGTCGACGCCGCTGGCGTCAGCGGTGAAACGATCAATGTAAGCGGCTTGCCTGATTGCCTGGTTGACGAAGCGCAGATGCGGGTTATCGCGGTCGTGATCGGAGAGCTTACAACCAACTCCCTAAAATATGGCGCGCTGCGCAATGGCGACGCCATCCATTGTTCAGGGCGCATCGAGGATGGGTGGCTTCACATCTTCTGGGTCGAGCCACTCGACGGTGCAACGCCTGACGAGACAGAAGAGACGTCCTCGACGAGCACCGGTCTCACCGTCATTCAGCGTATCGTGACGTCTGCCGGCGGGCAGGTGTCGCGTGTGATGGATGCAGATGGCTTGCGGGTGGCGTTTTCCCTCGTCCACCAGAACGCCAGCGACGCTCAGGACTGAAGCAGCATCCCGAAAACGCATAACCGCCACTCGGCGGGGCGGCCGAGTGGCGGACAGGCGCCATACGCGGGGTGGGGGGACGCTGACGTGACGCCTGGATTACTTTGCGTAGCAGTATGCTTCAAACGGACCGGACTATTTGCGGTCTTTGTCGGTAGCCTTCTTCAGCTCGTCCTCGACTTTGCCAGCAGCGCGCTGGGCATCTCCCTTCAGTTCCTGAATGCGGCCTTCGGCTTCCAGCTTCCTGTCGCCCGTCACTTTGCCTGCCGCTTCCTTGGTATTGCCTGCAACCTGGTTGCCGACGCCTTTAGCTGTGTTCTTGTTGGTCATCTCGGTCTCCTGCCGTTTCACGGAATGCGCCTTTGTGACACACGCTGGAACAACGCTTTCCGGCGGGATTCAGTTCCCTGACATTTTCGAAATGTTTTCGGCGCGTTTTTCGCGGATCGAAAGAAAAAGGGCGCCCGGAGGCGCCCTTGAACTTTTGCAATAACAGTTGTTACTGCAGTCAGCTAATGCTCCGTCCACGGAGCGCCCTTGCAACGAAGGTAATCACGAGAAGCGCGAGGAAAACGAAGAACAGGATCTTGGCAATACTTGCAGCAGCGCCGGCGATTCCGCCGAAGCCGAGCAGTGCAGCGATGATCGCGAGGATAAAGAATGTCAATGCCCAACCAAGCATGGGGATCTCCTTTGTCTGTGTCTCTGACCAGGTATTCGGGTCCGTGAAAAGCCAACGCGCCGGGTTCTTTTAGGTTCCGGAGAATGTGTCAGTAACCAGCATATTTAAAGAGGCCATACCCAGAGCAGCATCGGTGTTGCCGTTGCAACCACGATGATTTCCAGGGGCAGGCCAAGTCGCCAGTAGTCGCCGAAACGGAAGCCGCCCGGACCCAGGATGAGTGCATTGTTCTGGTGGCCGATGGGCGTCAGGAACGCGCAGGAGGCGCCGACAGCAACGGCCATGAGATAGGTATCAGGGTTGACCTGCAATTGCGCCGCCACGCCAAGGGCGATCGGGCACATGACGGCAGCGGTGGCGGCATTGTTCATGAAGTCCGAGAGCGACATGGTGACGACCAGCAGAATGATGAGTGTCAACACCGGATTAGCGCCGCCGGATGCATTGATGAGCCCTTTCGCCAGAAGATCGGCCGCGCCCGTGGTCGACATGGCTCCGGCGACCGGGATGAGTGCTCCGAGCAGAATAATGACGGGCCAGTCGATTGGCTCATACAGTTTGCGCAGGGGCACGATCTTGAAGACCGCCACAGCGAGCACGCCTGCTGCGAAGGTTATTGCCGCGGGGAGCAGACCAAACGCGGCGCCAGTAACGGCCAATATCATGATGCTCGCCGCGAGCAGCGCCTTGCGGGTGTCGGGGATCTTAAGCGGACGCTCGGCGAGCGGAACACATCCATAGCGGTTGGCGAATTCCAGGATCGCGTCCGAAGTCCCTTGCACCAGCAGCACGTCTCCAGATCGGATGGGCGTAGAATTCAGCCGCGCCATGGAGTTCTTTCCGTCCCGCGACAACGCAATCAGGTTAACCCCGAACTCCCGGCGCAAGTCGATATGCTTGATTGACAAGCCAAGAAGCGGCGCGTTCGGACGCACCGCGAGTTCCATGAGAATGACGTCGCCGGATTGAAGCCGGCTTTCAGTCTTGTTGTCCCTTTCTTCTTTTTCAGGGTCGCCGGCGCTGCCTGTATCAGCTGCCTCGTCTTCTTTGGGGGCCTTTTCGACAGCGTCGAGTGTCAGACCGAGTTTGGAGAGGGCATCGCCAATGGCGGCAGGGTCGGCCTCGATCACCAGGACGTCATCGGCGTGCACTTCCCGGTAAGGGCTCGGCGCAGAGATGCGCCGGTCATTGCGCAGGAGGCTGACGATCTGCGCGTCGGTCGTATCGAGCTGATACTCGATATCGCGCAGGGACTGGCCGATGATCGAGGAATCCCTTTGACCCTCGCTTCCATAATGTAGGGCGCGGTCTCGAAACTGGAGAGATCCGTGCGGGCACGGGCCGGCACGAGTTTCCACGCCAGGGCAATGAAGAGCATGCCGGCAGCGGTCACGGCGAGACCGACCGGCGCAAAATCGAACATGGTGAAGTTGCTGCTGTCTCCCTCGCCGCTGAAGCCGGCGACGATGAGGTTGGGCGGTGTACCGGTCAGTGTCGTCATTCCGCCAAGGATCGACGCAAATGAAACGGGCATCAGCACCCGCCCCGGTGAGATTCCCAATCTTCCGGCTGTCTTGATTGCCACGGGCATCAGCAGGGCAAGCGCGCCGACATTGTTCATGAATGCCGAAAGACCCGCGGCCAGCGCCGACAGGGCAATGATCGAAACGGTCGCGCCAGAGGCGGAGGGAAGGAGCCGGGATGTGAGCGTATCCACCACCCCTGTTGTCTGCAGGGAGAAGCTGAGGATCAGGACTGATGCAACGGTAATGACGGCCGGATTTCCGAAGCCGGAAAAGGCCAATGCCGGATCAACCAGCCCGGTGATCACACAGGTGATCAGCGCCCCGAGCGCAACGAGGTCGTGACGCCACTTTCCCCATATGAAGAGAAGCGCCGTGACGGCCAAAATGGCAAAAATGCCGGCTTGCTGGATTGTCATAGGTGTGTCCCCGATCTGGCCAGATCAAGCGAGTGTCAGATCAGACGGGACAGCATGCGGTCAACTATGCCCGCGCCGGCATGGGGGGCTCGTGTCACGGCATAGGCCGCGGCACCCACGCCAAGCAGGGTGAGGATAGGCCGCTTATCCACCATCTTGCTGACGGCATTGAGGGACATGCCGGTCAGCGTGTCCAGGGTGTCGTCCCGGATGTAGGCCACCGTGTTTGCTGCCGCAGCCGTGACGCCGGAAAGCTCCGCCTCCATTGGAACAGAGGGGCGCGTAGCTGACCAAATGGCCGCTGCAGCGGTCATGCTCAAGATTGCGCCCACGAGCGCAGCCGACCCCGCCAGACCAAGCCACGGCGTCATCGCCACGATGGCCGCCCAGGTCAGAGCGCCCGCACCGGCGAGACCAATCACGGACCCGCCGGCTATCAGGATGGCGCGAAGTTTCAGGCTTCCCAGCATGCCTGTGCCCTTAACGGCGTGCGAGCAGGGCGAGGAGTACGCCGGCGCCGCCAGCGGCACCAACGGACATAAGCGGGCGTTCACGGATAGTGTCCTGAATTTTGTCGCGCGCATTGGCAGCCTTGTCGGCAACCGTTTCAGCTCCGTGCTGTGCCTTGACGACTTTGTCGCCGACAGCGCGGCCGAGATGTTCGGTGAAGTGGTTGGCAGAGGATTTCACAGCGGAGACAAAAGTCTCGGCAGCTTCCTGCGCAGCATACAGATCGTGTTTGGCAGCGACTGCGGCGGCAGATTTCTTGTCGCGACCGTTTCCACGGCCACGCGACTTACGGGTAGAGGTTTGGGGGGTAGCCATCGCTTTCTCCTTTGAATGTCCTTTAAGGAACAACGAAGGAGAAAGCCAAAGGTTCCATTTTTTCCTCAGGTTTGCGGCTCTGTCTGGGTGTGGAAGAAGAGGGCCTGGCTGATGGCAGCTTTCACCGTGTCATCCTGGAAGGGCTTTGTGATCAGGTAGGTCGGCTCAGGGCGTTCTCCCGTCAGCAGGCGCTCCGGGAAGGCCGTAATGAAGATGACCGGCAGGTCGAAATCGGCAAGGATATCCTGCACCGCGTCAATTCCCGACGAATTGTCTGCAAGCTGAACATCACAGAGGATCAGGCCGGGTTTTAGCTTGCGGGCAAGGTCGACGGCTTGTTTGCGCGTGGCGGCATTGCCGGCAAAGGTGTGGCCCAGATCCTCGACCAGGTTTGCAAGATCGGCCGCAATGATCGGCTCATCCTCAATGATCAGGACCGATGTCGACAGCTCCTGCTCGATTTCGCGATGGGCTGCATCGATCAGCTGGTCGATTTCAGCCACAGACTTTTCGAGAATCTCGCTCGCTTCCTTCCGGCTGAACCCTTCCAGCGTCGTCAGCAGGAAGGCCTGGCGCTGGATCGGGGCCAGTTTGCGCAGGCGCGCCTGTGGCGAGCTGCCAGATTGCCTGCCGGCAGTTTCCAGTTTCGCGCCTGTGGTTGACCAAATCGCGTGGAAAAATCGATAAAGTGTGGCCCGCGGCGATGATCCCTCGATCAGCAGGCTGGGGTCTTCGCTCAGGGCTTCAAGGCAGGCGCGGATGTAGGCGTCCCCGCTCTCCTGTGAACCTGTCAGGGCGCGCGCGTAACGGCGCAGGAAAGGAAGATGCGGGCCGTATTGGGCGATCAGACTCATAAGGGAACCTCTTAGCTATCTGAGCGCTACAACGCGTGGAAAGCAGATTGGTTTCATGCGCTGCAAATTTTTTCATTATGTGCAGTATGCCGTGGAACCTATGCAGGATCGGGGCGTTTATGGCACGAATATGGCCGCTTTGCTTCCGCTGGGCGCAGGCCAGCGGATAATCAGAATTTAAGGCAAGACCATGGGTGATGCAGGAAAGCTGAACGGAAAAGACCCTGACGGCCGTGGTGGCCAGCGCCGTCTCGGCAACCGGGCAATCGGTGAGCGCCTCCGTCAGATGTATGATGGCGTCGTCGGCGAGTCTGTGCCGGATGACTTCTTCAAACTGCTGGAACAGGCAGAAGCCAAAGCCAGGTCAGGAAACACGTCGCAGACTGACGGTGAAGCATGACCGCCCCCCGGGCACTGTCCCTGTCAGACTTCAAGGCGGCCCTTATGGAGGTGACGCCGCATCTGCGCGCATTCGCGCGCAGCCTGTGCGGAAATCCTACCCAAGCCGATGACCTCGTCCAGGACGCTCTGCTGAAGGCATGGAATGCTCGCGAGAGCTATGCAGAGAACACAAGCTTCAAGGCGTGGACCTTTACCATCCTTCGCAACGCGTTCTATTCGGAAAAACGGCGTAGCTGGCGCTCGACAGCGCTCGAGCCGGGCGTCGCCGAGGCAACCCTGGTCGCCTCAGATGATCCCGACAAAGGAGTGGAACTCGTAGCCTTGCGCAATGCCCTCGAGCATCTCCCGCAGGACCAGCGCGAAGCGATCATCCTCATCGGCGCTGGCGGCATGGCCTATGACGAGGCTGCCGAGATCGTCGGTTGCGCCGTGGGTACCATCAAGAGCCGCGTCAGCCGGGCCCGCAAGGCGCTGGCAGAGATCTTGAACAGTGAAGAGGGCGTACCTTCAGGTGCCAGCGGGTCGAATGTGACATCGGGCGAAGTCGCGTTCAATGACATCATGGGCCAGGTCGACGTCCTCAGCCGGCAAAACGGATGATGCCAGAAAGCGGGGACGGACGCAGCAGGCGGAGCCGCCTCAGCCTCAGGCTGCAGGTGATTGCCGCCATGGCGTTCGTCCTCAGCCCGCTCCTGATTATGGGCGCCATTCACGCCTGGAGCGAGCAGCAGTTCTCCGAGAAACTCCGTTTCCACGAAATCCAGCAGACCGCGCAGGATCATTTCCGTCAGACCGATGCCATGCTCATGCGGGCACGTATCGCGTTGCAGATGATCACGACTGCTGATCGCGAGTGGACATGCCCGCAAATCGGTCAGCGCTTCTCCGCGCTCGAGCTGCCGTTGCGAAACACCCTCCGCTTTGATGCCGAAGGCCTCCTGACCTGCAGCGAAATCGGGGAGGGGTTGGTCGGTATGCCGATGCCCCAACTGGAATGGAACGACCGCCTGCGCAGAGGGGTCGAGGCCATAGAGGTCAGTGGACAGCGCGGGATGGCCCTGGGGGATCCATCGATCTACCTGCTGCGCCGCCAGCATGACGAGGCCGGGGTTTTTACTGGTTCGATCGCCATGAGCTTGTCTCTGGAAGACATTGTCGCACGTATTTCGCGGTCCCAGTCGAGCGGCGTAACCGTGTCGCTGGTGGTGCCGGGCGGGCAGGTCGTCGGATCGAACATCGTTGCCGGCGTTCCGATGGAATGGATCAGCGAAGGCGCAGCGCTCGACCGGAAGACATATCGTCTGTCACCCGATCAGGGCCCGCCGCTGGATGTCGTGCTGCTGCCTCTCTCTGCAGAAGGGCTCTGGCTGATGGTCGGGTCGCCCGCGCCGCCGCAACGGGTCGAAGTTATCCTGGCATTTCTTGTGCCGATCCTGGCCTATCTCGCCGCGCTTCTTGCCGCGAGCTGGATCGCTGATGCGATGGTCCTGCGTTGGCTTGAGCGGATCCGGCTCCGGATTCTGGATATGCGCAGTTCGGCAAAATACGCGCTGCTGGCGCCGGAATTGTCGCGCGCGCCGCGCGAAGTGCAACAGGTGGCCGAAGCCTTCGACGACCTGACGTCCCGTGTTTCCACGCATGAGTCGGACCTTCAGAGCGCGCTTCTGCAGATGAAGCTGGCCTTCCGCGAGGTACATCACAGGGTCAAGAACAACCTGCAAGTGATGCTCAGCATGCTGAAACTTCAGGGCAGGGGCGAGGCATTGCCTGAGACCCAGAGCGCCCTGAAGGTCGCGGCGCACCGAGTGGCGATGATGGCGGCAGTTCATCACACTCTCCTGAATGAGGGAAATCTGGACTCTGTTGAAGCACTCGACCTGTTCAATGCCATCTCCAACCAGGTGGACGAGCAACAGGGCTGGGTTGATGGCGGGCGTCACCTCATTCCGGATGTGACGCCGGGGCCTTTACCCGCCGACATGGCAGTTCCCCTCGGCATGTTTGTTCTGGAGGCAGTGGGCCTCCTCTGCCCGGAAGCAGGCAGCGATGAAAATACAGACATCGTTCTGCACTTTGACCGTCAGAGTGAGGGCGCGTGCTGCCTCACCCTGACCTGCAAGGGCGGCGATGAAGAGAGCGATGCGGCAATGGACCGTGACACCAGCCTGTTCCTGTCGGCCTTTGCCCGTCAGATCGGCGGCTCGGTGTCAGTAGGCCCGCATGAGGATGGCCTGATCGCGATTGAGCTTGAATTTCATGTCGACGCGCAGGACCAGACCAGCAGTCTGCTTCAGCCAAAATGAAAGAGGCGCGTCCCTTTCGAGACGCGCCTCTTGATCTGGCAACAGCCGACTTTAGTCGGTGAGATCGTCTTCAACAGCTTTTGCTGTGTCTTCAATGGCTTCGCCCCCGGCCTGGACGTCTTCGCCAACACCTTCAACCGTGTTGCAAGCGGTAAGGAAAACAGCGGCGAGCGCGAGGGCCGGAATAATGATTGTCTTTTTCATTTCGTAATCCTTTTCGTCAGCTGCAGTGATCCAATGGCTGCAGACACACCCTAAACGCGCAGACAGCCTGAGAGTTCCAGCCAGCATCACGATTAATTCTGGCTCCCTGCTTTTGGAACTTTTCAGGTGAACTGGCGTTGGTGGGCGGGAGACCTGACATATGAAACTAGGTATCATTGTAAATGAGCGATCCGGCTCTGTACCCGAAGATGGGCGCGCAGAACTCGAGCTGGAAATCCATGACGCGGGCCATAAAGCCATTGTCCCGGTTGATCCTGAAGCAGACCTGCAGGATCAGGTAGCCGGTCTTATGGCGCAAGACGTGGACGCTATCGCGGTATGGGGTGGTGACGGGACGATCTGCGCTGTCCTTCAGACCACGAATGGCAAGACACCCGTTCTGGTCCTGCCAGGTGGCACGATGAACCTTTTGCCCAAGCGCCTCCATCATGGCGAGATGGACTGGAAGAAGATTGTCCGGTCTGTCCTTGAAAATCCAAAGCCAACCTGGATTTCGGCTGGCGAAGTTGCGGGGCAGCGTTTCTACGTCGCCGCGCTGTTCGGGCAGCTGACCCATATCGGCGCGTCGCGCGAAGCTGCGCGTGAAGGCTCGATCCTGGAGGCCGTCAGTATTCTGACCGACAGGTCTGCGCTCGATATTGAAACGAGTATCCTGATCGAAGTCTTCCAGACCGACATGCGCCGGGAGTTTCCGGCGACCGCTGCGGCGGTCATTCCTGCAGATGAGGGCGGGCTGGAAATTGCCGTCATCGCGCCTGACAGCCATCTGGATCTGGCCGCGACGGCGATGGACGCCATGATCAAAGGCTGGCGGGAGGGCGCGCATTTTCATGCGGATAATGCTTCTGCCATCCGGATGAACCACGCCAAAGGCAGCTCGATCCCGGCAACGATCGATGGCGAGCCGCATGAGCCAGGCGAGCATTTCAACATTTCCTACCTGCCTAAGGCAGCCTGCGTGCTTGTTGCCGGAGGTGAAACATGAAGATTGCGCACTTCGCGGATCTCCACTTTGGCCGCGAAGACAAGCCTGCCTTGAAAGCTGCCGCAGATCTGGTGCTTGAACTTGATGTGAGCGCTCTTGTCGTGTCAGGCGACCTCACCCAGCGCGGCAAGCGGGAAGAGTTTGAGGCGGCCCGGGAGTGGCTGTCGCAGTTCAAGACCCCAATCCTCTGTGTGCCCGGCAATCACGATACGCCGCTGCTGAACATTGCTGCGCGCGCGACGGATGCGTTCGGGCGCTATGAGCGCTATTTCGGTGAGCATTCCCAGCCGCTGAAAATGGACGGCTTGTCCATCCGGGGGCTTAATACGGCCCGGGGCTGGCAGACCCGCATGAACTGGGCGGAGGGCCGCGTAAACCTTGATGATCTCGAAGCGTCCATCGGAAAGGATGAAGCCGAAGCAGTTCGCATTATTGCCTGTCACCACCCGTTCAAGTCTCCGGCAAAAGCGCGCCTTCAGACCGAGACCAAGCGCGGCGAAGAGGCCAGCCGCCGGCTCGCGGCCAGCCCGGTCCAGATTCTGATGACCGGGCATGTGCATACCCCGCATGCCGAACTCATCCGCGATCCCTCGGGAGGCGCCTATATCGCCATCACGGCCGGGACCCTGTCGACCCGCCTGCGGGCTCAGCCGCCGGCTTTCAATATCCTGTCCATTCGCGACGGCATCGCGACCCTCAATGTCCAGACCTTTGAAGACGGTCATTTCCATGAAGGCACACATGGAAGCTGGGACTTGGCAATCCTGGAACCGATCCGTACACCGCGCGTTGTGACCGTATAGACCTGGAAGGAGACATGATGATGATCAAGGCAGCACTTGGAATGAGCGTGGCTGTTTTCGCCGGTCTGGCCCTGGCAGCCTGCGGCGACCCGCCCGAACCGATGTCGCCGGTTGGGCCCTCCTTTGACCGCGCCACCGAGTCCACGGACACCGACGCGGCTGACCCGATGGTTCCGGACACCGGATCAGAGACCGTTCCACCGGTCGGGTCCGTGCCCGGCGAGATTCCCGAGGTCATGGAAGACGAGGCCTATGGTGACGGCGACACCTACACCGAAATGATGGGTGAGCCCGAAGTGCCTGGCGAGGAAACAGGCACGCCACAGTAAGGGGAAGCAGGCGCTCAGCGCCCTGCATTGTGAAGGTGCCGGGCGCGGGGAGCCAGTCTCCCCGCCCCGTCGTGCTGTATGCTCGCGCCTTCCCCAAGGATAATCGGGCAGAATCCTTATTCGGTTTCCCGGGCAACTGGCGTAGCTTCGCGAAGAACAGAATGACCGGAGGAAGAAAGCCAGATGTCCCCTACCTATACAATGACGATCAACGGCCAGGCAGTTTCGGCGAGCGAGAGTTTTGGCGTCGAGAACCCCGCGACCGGTGCTGTGTTTGCGCAGGCGCCTGATTGCACCGAAACACAGCTTGATGAGGCGGTCGCTGCGGCGCGCGCGGCGCTGCCGGCGTGGAAAGCGACTCCGATCGAGAAGCGCCGCCAGATGCTGCAGGCGATTGCCGGCGTGATCGCGCAGAACGGGGAGGAACTCGCTCGCCTGCTGACCCAGGAGCAGGGCAAGCCCCATCCCGATGCGATGGGCGATGTTCTTGGCGGCGCGCACTGGCTGGTGGAGACAGCAAAGCTCGACATTCCCGAACATGTTTCGGAGGATACACCCGAGCGGCTGGCGGTGACCCGGTATGGGCCGGTTGGCGTTGTGGCGGCGATTGTGCCGTGGAATTTCCCGATCATCCTGATGATGTTCAAGCTTGCCCCGGCGCTGCTGGCGGGGAACACCGTGGTGATCAAGCCGGCGCCGACAACGCCGCTGACGACGCTGAAGATCGGCGCACTGATCCGGGGCATCCTGCCGCCGGGCGTGGTGAATGTTATCTCCGGCTCTGACCGGCTCGGCCCCTGGCTGACGGCGCACAAGGGCGTCGACAAGGTCAGCTTCACCGGGTCGACCGAGACCGGCAAGAAGGTGATGGCGAGCGCGGCGAAGGATCTGAAGAAGGTGACGCTGGAGCTTGGCGGCAATGACGCGGCCATCGTAATGCCGGATGTGGACGTCAAGGCCGTGGCCGAGCAGCTGTTCTGGGCAGCCTTCCGCAATGCCGGGCAAATCTGCATCGCCACCAAGCGGATGTATATCCACAAGGACGTATACGAACCTCTGAAAGCCGCAATTGTCGAGTATGCTGGCAGCGTGAAGGTCGGCGACGGGGCCGAGCAGGGCACACAGATCGGGCCGATCCAGAACAAGGCGCAGTATGAGCGCGTGCTGGAGCTGATCCAGGACGCCAAGGACAAGGGCTACAAATTCCTGATTGGCGGAAACTCCGCGAATGTGCCGGGCTATTTTGTACCGGTGACGATCCTCGACAACCCGCCGGAAGATGCGCGGATTGTGCAGGAGGAGCAGTTCGGGCCGGTTTTACCGCTGATGTCGTTTGATAATATCGACGAAGTCATCGGCCGGGCGAATGCCAGCATTTATGGCCTCGGCGCCTCCATCTGGACCAAGGACCTTGACCGGGCGCAGGCGCTGGCGTCACAGCTTCAGGCCGGGACGGTCTGGATCAATGAGAGCCAGCATCTTTCGCCCCATGCCGCGTTTGGCGGGCATAAACAGTCCGGCGTCGGCGTGGAAGGCGGCCAGGACGGCCTGCTTGAATTCTGCCAGGCGCAGACGGTGTTCATGCGCCGGGCCTGATTTTTTCGGGCTTGGGATTTTGGAAACCCCTCCGGCGACGGAGGGGTTTTTTTGCGCGCGCACGGGCGGCCTGTGGGGGCTAAGCAGGGGGCTGAAGGATTGTCGGCTGAAGATGTCTCGGATTCGTCCAGGCAAGCGCCTGCGAGGTTTGGCGCGATGTGGCTTGCCCGCAGGGCCGCCGGCGCACGACAGGCGCGCCGCGGGTCGCCGGCGCGGACGATGTGGACATGGCCTCATCTGGTGAGGGCGATGAGGAGGGCGCGGCGTTCCTGATCCTGACATGTGAAGATCCAGCCCAGCTGTCAGCAGAGATATGGCCAGAAGACGGGCAACAGGCTGGCATGGAGGCGGGCGATCTGCGGGATCGTGGAGGGGAGTTTGCCTCCGGTCCCGGAGGGGGTGGGGGCCGTTGGCGTTTTTCCCGTTAAGCTCCAAGGAAAACGCCAACGGGGCGCCAAAAAATCCAACGTGCATCTCGAACCAGGAGAGTGCCAGATCCAGCCATTTCCGGCCAAAAGAAAACGGCGCGGGACAGTTTTTGTGTCCCGCGCCGCTCCTTAGATGCTCTTTGGCCGGATCAGACGATCCGGCTGTCCTTGTTGCCCCAATAGCGGTCGCGGATGAGGCGTTTGTAGAGTTTTCCGGTGGCGTGGCGGGGGAGTTCGGGGTCGAAGTCGATGCTTTTGGGGCATTTGAGCTTCGAGAGGTTGGCCTGGCAGAAGGCCATGAGCTCGGCGGCGAGTTCGTCCGAGAACGGGACGCCGGGCATCGGCTGGACGACGGCTTTGACCGCTTCGCCGAAGTCTTCATCCGGCACGCCGATGACGGCCACGTCGGCCACTTTGGGGTGGGTGATGAGGACGTTCTCGGTTTCCTGCGGGTAGATGTTCACGCCGCCGGAAATGATCATGAAGGATTTGCGGTCCGTCAGGTAGAGGAAGCCGTCGGCGTCCAGCTTACCGACATCGCCGAGGGACGACCAGTCAGGGTGTTTGGGATTGAGGGCGGCCTTGTTCTTTTCCGGGTCGTTGTGATAGTTCGGCGGCGTGGTGCCGGAGAAGTAGACTTGGCCTTCTTCGCCGATGGGCAGTTCATTGCCCTCTTCGTCGCAGATGTGGACGACGCCGTGGATCGCGCGGCCGACCGTGCCTTTGTGGGAGAGCCAGTCCGGGCTTTTCACATAGGTCATGCCGTTGCCTTCAGAGCCGGCATAATATTCGTCGATGACAGGGCCCCACCAGGCAATCATCTGCTCTTTCACCGGGACCGGGCAGGGGGCGGCGGCGTGGATGGCGAAGGTCAGGCTGGAGACGTCGTACTTCTTACGGGCGTCTTCGGGTAGTTTCAGCATCTTCACGAACATCGTCGGCACGACCTGGGTGTGCGTGACCTTGTATGTCTCGACGGCTTTCAGGAACTCTTCGGGATCGAACTTTTCCATCACAACCAGCGTCGAGCCGATGCGCGTGAAGGTCATGCACCAGCGCAGGGGCGCGGCATGATAGAGCGGGGCCGGGGAGAGATAGACAGAGTCCGGACCCGCGCCGGACATGGCGCGGGCAATCTGGACGAGGATGTTGTCGGCGTCGATCGGCAGGTTCCGTTCAAGCGGCGGGCGGATGCCTTTCGGGCGGCCTGTGGTGCCCGAGGAATAGAGCATGTCGGTGCCGGCCATCTCGTCGGCAATGGGCGTATTCGGGAAAGCGGCGGCATGGCCCTCAAGCGCGGTAAAGCCTTCGACATTGCCGTCGATTGACCAGAGCTTTGTCAGGCCCGCCGCAGCGGCGGCCTCGCGGGCAACCGAGCCTTTGCCCGCCCCGGAGATGAGGAGTTTCGAGCCGGAATCCTCGATGATGTATTTCACTTCCGGCGCTGTGAGGCGCGAGGAAATGCAGACATAGTAGAGGCCCGCGCGCTGGGCGCCCCAGCAGATCTCGAAATAGCGGGGCGAGTTTTCTGCGAAGATGGCGATGGTGTCGCCCGGCTGGCAGCCGGCATCCCTCAGGGCGTGGGCAATCTGGTTGGAGCGTTCGTCCAGCTGGCGGAATGTGATGGTTTCGCCTGAGCCGGCCATGATGATGGCGGGCTTGTCGGGATGCGCCTTGGCGTGATGACTGGGATGCATGACGTCTTATCCTCCGGGTGTGAAGCCTGGCGCATACCGCGCTGGCTTCCGTCTCGCGGCGGACTTTAGCGAGCCTTGGGGAGGTGTCCACGACTGACCCAAGGTGAGGGTCTGCCGTTTCAGGGACTTAGAGGTCCGAAGACTGCCCGGCCCCCGCACAGAGGACCGGGCAAAGGGCGTGTCAGGGCTCCATCGGGCCGTTGAACTGGCGGGCGAAGAAATCATCTTTCCGCCAGAGGGGGCGCTGATCGGCATTGGCGAGGGCGAGCGCAATGCGCGCCTTGATGGCGGCAAAACGGGCGGCAGCGTCAAAGTCGAGAGAGTTGGACATATCATCCGACGGGCGGTGATAGTTGCTTGTCATGTGACGGGCGAACTCTTCGGCGCCCCCATTCTCCCAGCCGGGGATCAGGTAGACCGAGGGGATGCCCGCTTCGACGAAGCGGAAATGGTCCGACCGGGTGAAGAGGCCCTGATCGGGGACCGGGTCCGGGCTGAGGGTGATGTTCATATCGGCGGCGGCCTTTTCGACCTCCTCGATAATGGTCGAGCGCGAGCCTCCGAACACGACAAGGTCGGTGAAGGGGTAGGTCAGGACCGGCATGTCGAGATTGACGTTGGCGACGAGGCTTGCCTTCGGCACGGTCGGGTTTTCGGCAAAGTACTGCGCGCCGAGGAGGCCTTTCTCTTCGGCAGTGAGGGCGATGAACATGACTGAGCGCTTCATCGGCGGGCCGGCCTTCAGCATGCGGGCAGCTTCCAGCAGGGTGGCGACGCCGCTGGCGTTGTCGAGGGCGCCATTGTTGATCTGGTCGCCTTCGAGGCCTTTGGTGATGCCGATATGGTCGAGATGGGCGGTGAGGACGATAACCTCGTTCTTGAGGACGGGGTCTGTGCCCTCGATCATGCCGATGACGTTGGCGGACTGGACCTGGTCATGGGTCGAGGCCTGGCTGAGTTGGACCGTGAAGGGAAGGGCGAGGCCCTGAACGGCGCCGCCTTCGGCTTCGGCGGCGGCGAGGATGTCGGTCCAGCTTGCGCCGGAGCCTTCAAAGAGCTTGGCGGCGCTTTCCATCGAGACGCTGGCACTGGCCTGGATGCCGGGCGCGCGGGAGAAGGGTGTGCCTTGGGCGTCGAGCCAGGTGAGGCTTGCGCCATCGAGGCGCCCTTCGCGAATGAGGCGCTCGAAAGGGTAGACGCCGCGCGAGGTGGGCGTTTCGAGGGTGACGACGGCGACGGCGCCGCGCTCTGACGCGTTGACGAATTTGCGGGTGCCGTAATAGGCGCGCTCTTCGGTCTGAATACCTTTAGGGGTGCCTGAGAGCATGACGGCGACCTTGCCGGTGAGGTCGAGGCCGGCATAGTCATCACGGCCGAGATCTGGCGCGACGACGCCAAAGCCGACGAAGACGGCTTCACCGGTCACATCGCTGCTGGTGGCGCCGAGGGAGCCGCCCATGGCATAGTCGACATTCTCCGTAAACGGAACGGTCGCGCCGGTGGCGGTGTTGGTAACCTCCATCAGGCGGCCTTCGGGTGC
This sequence comes from Hyphomonas sp., assembly GCF_018402285.1. Lineage (GTDB taxonomy): Bacteria > Pseudomonadota > Alphaproteobacteria > Caulobacterales > Hyphomonadaceae > Hyphomonas. The sequence goes on from NZ_JAGYJH010000003.1 coordinate 1,388,055, forward strand.
GCGGAGCGAACGGAGGAAGGAGATAGTCTGGAAGTAGGTGCCTGCGTCGCCGGCGGGTTTCAGGCCGATCTCTGTGAACGCTTCGGCGACATAGGCGGCGGCAATGTCGTAGCCAGGGGTGCCGGCTTCGCGGCCTTCGAGATCGTCGGAGGCGAGGAATTCCATGTCGGCGCGGATCGCGTCCGCGTTGGGCGCGGGAAGCTCCGTGACGGCGGGTGGCTGGGGCGGCGTTTCGGGCGCGCAGGCGGCGAGCACCAGGGCCGACGCCATGATAAGGAGGCTGAATTTAGTCCGCATGGGATTTTCTTTCTTGCAGGCCGGTCTGCGTCCGGTTTTCGGGTTGGGATCAGAATTGCCGCATCCAGTAGGTCATCGGATGGGGAAGGTCGGGGCCGCGGGGCTCGGTGGGCCAGGTGAAGTTTGTGGTGATGCCGGGGATTTTTCGGTAGCCGCGTTTTTGCCAGAAGCTGTCGAGCGGGGAGTAGCCGTCCGGGCGACGGGGGTGATCGGGGGGGCGGTCCACGGCGCAGAAGCAGGCGCGGGCATAGCCGCGCTGGCGGGCGTGTTCTTCCCGTGCGTCAAAGAAGGCGTGGCCGAGGCCGCGGCCGCGGTAATCCGGCTTGAGGACAGACTCGCCGAAATAGAAGGTGGTGGGAAGGTCATAGCCCGCGTCTGCCAGCGGGGCGGAAAATTCGGCGTGGTGATCGTCGATCGCAGAGCCTGTGGCGCAGCCGATGATCTCGCTGTCTTCCTCGGCGGCGATAATTATGGCGTCCCGCGCGGCGGAGAAGGCGCGCAGGTATTTCTGCTCATAGCTTTCCGTACCCGAATAGAGATAGGGGAAATCCGCAAACACGCCGATGCGCAGGCGCGCAAGCGCCGGGAGTGTGTGTTCGAGAGCTTCACCGGTCAGTGGGCGGACGATCATGAAACCTGGCGGATCCATTCTTTCAGATTGTAATAGGTGGTGACGCGCGTGATCTGGCCATCCTTCACATCGAAGAAGGCGCCGGCGGGCAGGCGGTAGGCCTGGCCGGTGGCTTCAGGGAGACCGGCATCGGTTTTCTTGTAGACGCCGTTGACGATAAATTCGGCCGAGGCGCGGGCGCCATCGGGCGTGGCCATGACGACGATCTCGGTCAGGGTCTCGTCATAGCAATCGTCCATATGGGCGATGAAATCTGCGAAGGCGGCGCGCCCGCCGCGCTTGTCGCCTTCATTGACGAAATGGTTGATTTCTTCTGCCACGCAGGCGGCCATGCCGGCCCAGTCCTTGGCGTTGAAGGCAGCGTAATAGCGGGAGACGAGGTCTGTGGTGGTCATTTGGGGAGCCCTGGCTGGCCAGCCTGTTCGGGGTATGCCGTGACATACGCTTTCTTCAGCTCAATGGAGCGGTTGTGTGCACCCTGCGGGCTCCAGCCGGGGGCATTGACCGCGCGGCCCGCCCAGCGCCACGGGCGCAGCCCGTCTTTTGCGCAGTCGCTCAGGAAGCCGCCAAATTCGTGGAAGGCGATGGTTAAGGGGTTGTGGGTGGTGAGCTGCTTGACGATGCCGTAGCTGGGTTTGTCGTCGTCCCGTTCCGGCACGAATGTGCCGAACATCTTGTCCCAGATGATGAAGACGCCGGCATAGTTCGTATCGATATAGCGCGGATTGGTGGCGTGGTGTACGCGGTGATGGGAGGGGGTGTTCATCACCACCTCGAACCAGCGGGGCATCTTGTCGATCGTCTCTGTATGGATCCAGAACTGGTAGATGAGGTTCAGCCCGCCTGCGAGGGCGAGCACGTACGGGTGGAAGCCGAGCCAGACGAGAGGCAGGCCGACAAGGATGAGCCCCGTGAACGGACCAAACCAGGGTTGGCGCAGCGCGGTCGTAAGATTGTAGTGCCGCGAGGAATGGTGGGTGACGTGCTCCATCCAGAACCAGCGCATGCGGTGGGCGAAGCGGTGTTTCCAGTAATAGACGAAATCATACGCCACGAAGCAGAGGGCGAAGCTCCACCAGGCGAAAGGGAGCGTGGCGATGCGGAAGGGCCAGGCCAGCATCATCATCCAGAGCGCGATGGTGGCGGTGAGGGTATTGACCACGACATTACCGATGCCCATCGACATGGAGGCCAGGGCATCCTTCGTTTCATAGCGGCCTTTGGCGCGGCCGGATCTGACCGCCCACCATTCCCAGGCGACGGATGCAACGAACACCGGCGCAGCCAAAGTGGTGACAGCAGGAAATGGCGTGAACTCCATCGTCGGTGGCCGTCAGAAGGACGAAGCCAGCGGGACGCCGTCCTGCTTGTAGACGATCCCGCCTTTCATCACGAAATCGACATCTGCAAGGCGCTGCATGTCGGCCAGGGGATCGGCGCTGACGGCGACGAAATCTGCCTTGCAGCCAACGTCTCCGCAGCCGACTTCGCCGGTCTTGCCGAGGGCTTCGGCGGCAAAGGAGGTACCTGCGCGCAGGGCCTGCATTGGCGTCATGCCGAAGGTGACCATGCGGGAGAACTGGTTGCCGTTGAGGCCATGGGGATAAACTCCGGCGTCTGAGCCGAACACCACCTTGGCGCCCGCCTTGACGGCGGCCGAGAAGCTGGCGCGCTGGCGGGCCGAGATGGAGCGTTCCTTGGCCAGGGATTCTTCCAGCAGGCCATTCTTGGCGCCTTCGGAGAGAATGTATTCGGTATTGTAGATGTCCATCGAGAGATAGGTGCCGTGCTCGACGGCGAGCTGGATGGTGGCCTCGTCCATGATGGAGCCGTGTTCGACCGTATCGACGCCGGCGAGGATGGCGTTGCGGATGCCAACGGTGCCGTGGGCATGGCTTGCCACTTTCAGGCCGCGGGCGTGGGCCTCTTCGACGATGGCCTCGAGTTCTTCGATCGTGCCTTGGGCCGCGCCGAGCGCCGTGCCCTTGGAGAGGACGCCGCCGGTGGAGCAGGTCTTGATCAGGTCGACGCCGTATTTGATGTTCTCGCGCACCTTGGCGCGCATTTCCCAGGGGCCGTTGGCGACGCCTTCGCCTTTCAGGCGATATTCAGATGGCAGAAGGTTCATGTCCGAGCAGTGGCCGCCCGAGATGCCGACCGGGGGGCCGGAGACGAGCAGGCGGGGGCCGGGCACTTCGCCGGCATCAATGGCCTCGCGCAGGGCGACATCGCCATAGCTTTCGGCGCCGAGATTGCGGACAGTGGTAAAGCCTGCCAGCAGCGTCTTGCGGGCGTTCTTGACGCCCTTGATGGCCATGCGCTCATCCGAGAGGCTCAAGGAGTAATAGGGGCCATCTTCGGCATCGCTGGTGAGGTGGACGTGCATGTCGATGAAGCCGGGCATCAGCCAGGCATTGCCGAGATCCACCGTCTTGGCGCCGCGCGGGGCCCTGAGGCTCGATTTCGTGCCGCGCTGGGCCACGGCGCCGTCCTCGATGACGAAGGCAGCGTCGCGCACTGTCTCGCCCGAAACCGGATCCACGAAATGGCCGGCCGTAAGGTAAACCGTTTCGGCCGACGCAGCGCCGCCTGCCATCAGGAAGGCCGTTGCAACTGTGGCGAGGGCGCTTTTTAACATGGACAACCAGCTCCTGTAATTTCCGTCATCAATTGTGACTGTTGTGCGGCGCAGGGGGCGGCCGCGTCAAGCACCCCGGTACGCTTGACGGACCTAAGGGAAGGAGGGCCTTCTCAGCAGGCAAACGCATCACCGGAGGAGAGCGATCATGGCAAGGCCCAAGGAATTCAAGGAAATCATTCTCGACATCGAGGACGGCATCGCGACACTGACGCTGCACCGGCCGGACAACATGAACGCCTTCACCGGCACCATGATGTATGAAATCATCGAGGCTTTCGACATGACGGACGCCAATGACGATGTGAAGGTCGTGATCGTGACCGGGCATGGCGACCGCGCGTTCTGCGCCGGGGCCGACCTTTCGGCCGGCGCCAAGACGTTCGACTATGACGCGCGCGCAGGCGATGGCGAAAAGGGCCGGACCGAATCGGTCGACATCCAGCGTGATGGCGGCGGACGGGTAACCCTGCGAATCTTCGAGAGCCTGAAACCGGTGATCGGCGCCATCAATGGCGCGGCTGTGGGCATCGGCGTGACGATGCAGCTGCCGATGGATATCCGGATTGCGTCTGACAAGGCGCGCTTCGGCTTTGTGTTCAACCGCCGGGGCATCAACCCGGAAGCGGCCTCCAGCTGGTTCCTGCCGCGTCTTGTGGGCATCCAGCAGGCGCTGGAATGGTGCTATACAGGCCGCGTGTTCCCGGCAGATGAAGCGCTCAAAGGCGGGCTGGTGAGCCGCGTTGTTCCTCATTCGGACCTTATGAGCGAAGCGCGCGCGCTGGCCAGGGAAATTGCTGACAATACCGCGCCTGTCTCCAACGCGCTGACGCGCCAGATGATGTGGCGCATGCTGGGCGCGAGCCATCCAATGGAGGCCCATATTGTGGATTCGGCCGCCATCTACACGCGCGGCAAGACGCCGGACGCGAAAGAGGGGGTGATGAGCTTCCTCGAGAAGCGCACCCCGACCTATCCGGTGAAGGTGTCGGACGGCATGCCGGGCTTCTTCCCCTGGTGGGAGGAGAAAGAGTTCGAGTGGATCGGCAACAAGTGATTTCAGCGGCGAAGGGGCCGTAGGGCCATGCAGACTTTATTGCCTCTTGCCGCCGAGATAGGCGACATCCTGAAGGCGCGGCGGGAGACCGTCGCGATTTCAGAATCATCAGCAGGCGGATTGATTTCGGCCGCCCTGCTGGCGGCGCCGGGGGCGTCGCGCTATTACCGGGGTGGCGGGGTGATCTATACGCCGCAGGCTTTCCGGGGGCTGTTGGGGCTGAGCCGGGAAGACCTGGGCGACAAGCGGTCTTCCACCGAGCCTTATGCGCGGATGCTGGCGGGGCGCATACGCGAGGTGCTCGAGGCGGACTGGGGGCTTTGCGAGACGGGCGCCTCGGGGCCCACGGGCAACATGTATGGCGACGCGGCGGGACATACCTGCGTGGCGCTGGCGGGCCCTGGCGGCGTGATTGTTTCGCGCACGCTGGAGACCGGGCTCTCCGACCGGGAGGCGAACATGCGCCTGTTTGCGGCAGACGCGCTGGACCTGCTGAAGGGCGGGCTGGCCTAGCTCTATTCCAGAATATCTTCGGTCATGCGGGACTTGTCGAGGTCTCCGAAGCGGGTGACGTTGGCATCAAAGGCGAGCTTGACGGTGCCGATCGGGCCGTGGCGCTGCTTTGAGACGATGACTTCGGCGGTGCCGTAGACCTGGTCCATGCGGGAACGCCAGGTCTTCCACTTTTCGTTCGAGGTCGGATCGTTTGGGTCGGCGGCAGGCTCTGTCCGCGCCAGATAGTATTCCTCGCGATAGACGAACATGACGATGTCGGCGTCCTGCTCGATCGAGCCGGATTCGCGCAGGTCCGAAAGCTGGGGGCGCTTGTCGTCGCGCTGCTCTACCGCGCGGGAGAGCTGTGAGAGGGCGACGATGGGGACGTTGAGATCCTTGGCGAGGGCCTTCAGCGCGGTGGTGATCTGGGTCACCTCCTGCACGCGGTTGGTCTGGCCACCGGAGCTGGAAACCGTGATCAGCTGAAGATAGTCGATCACGATCATGTCGAGGCCGACCGAACGCTGCAAACGGCGGGCCCGGGCCGTCAGCTCACTGATGGAGATACCGCCGGTGTCGTCGATGAAGAGGGGCAGGTTCTGCAGCTCGGCGGTGGCCTCGACGAGTTGTTCAAAGTCGGCCTTTGTCAGATCGCCCTGGCGGATGCGGTGGGCGTTGATACCGGTGCGCTCAGCGAGGATACGGGTGGCGAGCTGTTCGTTCGACATCTCGAGCGAGAAGAAGGCGACGATGGCGCCGTCCAGGGTTTTCTTCGAGCCATCGTCCTGCGTCTCGTATTTGTAGGCGGCGGCGGCATTGTAGGCGATGTTGGTGGCGAGCGATGTTTTGCCCATCGACGGGCGGCCGGCGAGAATCAGAAGGTCGGACCGGTGGAAGCCGCCGAGCTGGTTGTCGAGGTCGCTCAGGCCAGTGGGGATGCCGGCTATCTTGCCGCCGCGCTTGAAGGCGGCTTCAGCGGTGATCAGCGATTCGGCGAGGGCTTCGGCGAAGCTGGAGAAGCCGCGTTCGGCACTGCCGCGCTCTGCAAGGTCGAACAGGGCGCGTTCAGCCTTGTTGATCAGGGTGGAGCCGGTGTCGTCCTGCTCGGGCATGATGGCCTGGGACTGGATCGTGCCGCCGACCGTGATCAGCTCGCGCCGGATGGCGAGGTCGCGGATGATGCGGGCATAGTCCTTCACCTCCGGGCCGAAGGCGGCGGCATCGAGCAGGTCGACGAGGTATTTGGCGCCGCCGATCTCGGCGAGCTTTTCCTTCTGCTCGAAGTATTCGCGCAGGGTGACGCCATCGGCGACCCGGCCTGTCTGGATCATATTGGAGGCGACGGCGTACACCTCGCGGTGGGCGGGGGCGTAGAAGTCGGGCGGGGTGAGGATGTCGGCGATGAACTGGTAGACATTGTTGTCGAACAGGATCGCGCCGAGCACCGCGGCTTCGGCGGCGAGGTTGTTTGGCGGTGTGATCGACCCGCCTCCCGGCTTTTGCTCAGACATGGGCACCCCCGTGGCGCAAACGTTTACTATAGCGAACGCGGCCGGGTTTGCGACTCGCGGAAACAGGATTCGGGGGGAATTCCCGCCTCTATCCCCAAGCTGGCAGAGACACAGAAAAACGGCGGCCCCAGGGAGCCGCCGTTTCGATTGTGTGGCCAGGGCCGGGGCGAAGATTACTCTTCTTCGCCGCCCAGTTCGGCACGCTCTGCAGCAGCGGCGGCGAGTTCGCCGGCCTGCTCGTCGGCCTGTGCCTGGTTGGCAGCCTGGAGCGCAGCGACGATGTCTTCGCCTTTTTCCTGACGCTCGGCCTCTTCGGTCGAGCGGGCCACGTTCACCTGGATTTTCACGGTGACTTCCGCGTGCAGGCGGACGGACACTTCGGAAAGGCCGATGGACTTGATCGGCTTGTCGAGGCGGACCGCAGCGCGGTCGACCTTGTAGCCGGCTGCATCCGCGGCATCTGCCACATCGCGGGCCGTGACCGATCCGTACAGCTGGCCGGTTTCGCCAGCCTGGCGGATCAGCACGAAGGTTGCGCCTTCGAGCTTTTCAGCTTCGGTCTTTGCGGCGTCGCGGGCAGCGGCGTTGCGGGCTTCGATGGCGTCGCGCTCGAGTTCAAACCGCTTGCGGTTCTTCTCGTTGGCAATCAGCGCCTTGCCTTGCGGGATGAGGAAGTTGCGCGCGAAGCCGTTCTTGACGCGGACTTCGTCACCGATCTTGCCGAGGCGGTCGATGCGCTCAAGGAGAATGACTTGCATGGGGGTCTCTCCTTACTTCACTTCAAACGGGATGAGCGCCAGCATGCGGGCGCGCTTGATCGCCTGAGCCAGCTTGCGCTGGTTCTTCAGGTTCACGGCGGTGATACGGCTCGGCACGATTTTCCCTTTTTCAGAGATGTAACGCTGGAGCAGCTTCACGTCTTTGTAGTCGATTTCCTGTGCGTGCTGGCCGGTGAACGGGTCCACCTTGCGGCGGCGGCCGAACGGGCGGCGGGCAGGAATGTTCGTGATGTTGATTTTCTGTGCCATGTGTCGGTTTCCTTCCCGTTAGTCGCGCGGACGGCGCTCTTTGCGAGAGAGAACCGGCGAAGGCTCGTCGCTCAGCGTTTCAACGCGAACGGTCATGTAGCGCATCACATCTTCCGAGATACGCTGGCGGCGCTCCAGTTCGTGGACCGCTTCAGCCGGGCCGTCGATGTTGATGAGCGAGTAGTGGCCCTTGCGCTGTTTCTTGATCGGGTAGGCGAGGCTGCGAAGGCCCCAGTACTCGGTCTTGCCGACAGTTGCGCCTTTTTCCTTGAGGAAGGTGGAAATCTCTTCGATGAAGGTTTCAACCTGGGCAGGCGAGATATCCGGCCGTGTGATCACGACGTGCTCGTATAGTGCCATGTTTTCATTCCCAAAATTATGAAGATGCGGCACCAGTGAGCGGGAAACCCGACCGGCGATGGCCCCTCTTTCTCCGGCTCATTCCGGATCGTGGAGGACCGCACCTTGCTATCAAGAGGCGCTCTTAAGCCTATCCTTGTGGAAAATTCAAGCGCTTGCATGCCGGAGACACGCGCTTTACGCACGCCGGAAAACTAGGGAGACAGGGTAAACATGACCCTCGCATTCATTTTTCCCGGGCAAGGCAGCCAGGAAATCGGCATGGGCAAGGCACTCGCCGACGCCTTTCCAGCCGCAAAAGCGGTGTTTGAAGAGGTGGACGAGGCGCTCGGCCAGAAGCTCTCGACCCTGATGTGGGACGGCGACATCGCCGAGCTGACGCTCACCGCCAATACCCAGCCCGCGCTGATGGCCCATTCGGTGGCCGCCATGCGGGCGCTGGAAGCCGGTTTTGGCCTCTCGGCGAAGGACGCGGCCTTTGTGGCCGGACATTCGCTGGGCGAGTATTCGGCGCTGGCCTCGGCCGGCGCGATCACCCTTTCAGATACCGCGCGCCTGCTGCGCATCCGCGGCAATGCCATGCAATCGGCGGTCAAGCCGGGCGAGGGCGCGATGGCGGCTCTTCTGGGCGCCGATCAGGCCCAGGCAGACGCCGCCTGCGCCGCCGGGCGCGAGACGGGCGGCGCGTGTGACATCGCCAACGACAACGCCCCCGGCCAGCTGGTCATCTCCGGCACCAAGGGAGCGATCGAGGCGGCCATTGCCTGGTCGCAGGCCAATGGCGTGAAGAAAGCCATGGCGCTGAACGTGTCTGCGCCCTTCCACTGCGCCCTGATGCAGCCGGCAGCCGACGCGATGGCCGCTGCGCTGGCCGGAACGCAGATCAAGGCGCCCGCAGTGCCGCTCGTCGCCAATGTCAGCGCCGGCGCTGTGACCGACCCGGAGACGATCCGCCAGAATCTCGTGAAACAGGTGACCGGCCGGGTCCGCTGGACTGAATCGGTGCAGTACATGGTCGGCCAGGGCGTCACCGCGACCGGTGAAGCCGGGTCCGGCAAGGTGCTCACCGTGATGCAGCGCCGGATCGAGAAATCCCTCAACGGCCTTACCCTCGGGAGCCCTGAGGATCTGGAAGCCTTCGCCAAAGCGATCAAAGGATAAGACCCATGTTTGACCTGACCGGCCGCACGGCCCTTGTTACCGGCGCTTCGGGCGGCATTGGCCGCGCCATTGCACAAGCGCTTTCCGACGCTGGCGCGAAGGTTGCGCTCTCGGGCACCCGCGAGGCAGTCCTGCAGGAGGTGGCCGCCACCCTGAAGGGGGAAACGGCGATTGTGCCCTGCAACCTCTCTGATCCGGCTGGCGTGGACGCGCTGGTGGGCCAGGCGGAAGCGGCCATCGGCCCGCTCGACATCCTGATCGCGAACGCCGGCATAACGCGTGACAAACTGCTCATCCAGATGAAGGACGAGGACTGGAGCGATGTGCTGAATGTTAACCTGGGAAGCTATTTCCGGCTGACGAAATCAGCTGTGAGGGGAATGATGAAGCGCCGCCATGGCCGCATCATTGGAATCACTTCGGTGGTCGGCGTGACGGGAAATCCGGGCCAGACAAATTATTGTGCATCAAAAGCCGGGATGATCGGCTTCACCAAATCGATTGCCCAGGAGGTCGCTTCGAGGGGAATCACCGCCAACACGATCGCCCCCGGCTTCATCGAGTCGCCGATGACCGACGGGCTGCCCGAGGCCCAGAAAACGGCGCTTTTGGGGCAGATTCCGACCGGAAGGCTTGGTCAGGGCGGCGACATCGCGGCCGCGGCAGTGTATCTTGCGTCCAATGAGGCGGCCTATGTCACCGGCCAGACGCTGCACGTAAATGGCGGGATGGCAATGATTTAGGCCCAGCAGTAGGGCATCAGACAAGGGCTTGGCGCTCATCCGTACTGTGTGCTAGGCGCAACACAATGGTTCTCATAAGGACCAGTCATCAGACATATCGAGAGAGGTATTCATGTCTGACGTTTTTGAACGTGTGAAGAAAATCGTAGTCGAGAACCTCGACGTGGAAGCAGACAAAGTTGTCGAAAGCGCAAGCTTCATCGACGATCTGGGTGCTGACTCGCTCGACCTCGTCGAACTCGTGATGGCTTTCGAAGAAGAGTTCAACATCGAGATCCCTGATGACGTGCAAGAGTCGATCCGTTCGGTCGGCGACGCCGTCTCGCACATCAAGGCCCACGTCTAAGGCGCTGGGTTGTCATGTCGAAGCGTCGTGTTGTCATCACCGGTATCGGTATTGTTTCTCCGCTGGCCAATGGCCGCGAGGCGACTTGGGAGCGTCTGATTGCCGGTAAGTCCGGCGCAGGCAAGATCGACAATTTCGACGCTTCGGACCTGCCGTGCAAAATCGCTTTCCAGGTCCCGTGGGCCTCCGGCCGGGGGGGCGGGGAAGGCGACGAGCACGCTTTCGATCCTGACAAGGTGCTGTCCTCCAAGGAGCAGCGCCGGATCGACGAGTTCATCCTGTACGGGATTGCCGCTGCAGACGAAGCGCTGGCCGATTCCGGCCTGAAGCTTGATACCGAAGAGCAGAAAGAACGCGCCGGCGTTATGATCGGCTCCGGCATCGGCGGTCTCGAGACCATCTATGAGACCTCGATCACGCTGCATGAGCAGGGCCCCCGCAAGGTCAGCCCGTTCTTCATTCCGGCATCGCTGATCAATCTGGCCTCCGGGCAGATATCGATCCGGCATGGGCTCAAGGGTCCCAACCATTCTGTGGTTACGGCCTGCGCGACTGGCGCGCATGCGATTGGCGACTCGGCGCGTCTCATCTCCTACGGCGATGCCGATGTGATGGTGGCGGGCGGGGCTGAAGCCGTGATCGGCCGGCTTGGCATCGCAGGCTTCTGCGCTGCCAAGGCCATGTCGACGAGCTTCAACGATACGCCCGAGAAGGCTTCTCGCCCTTACGACAAGGACCGGGACGGCTTCGTCATGGGCGAAGGCGCAGCTGTGCTCGTGCTCGAGGAATACGAACACGCCAGGGCCCGCGGCGCGAAGATCTACGCCGAAGTGTCAGGCTATGGCCTGACCGGGGACGCGCACCATATTACCGCGCCGGCCGAAGGCGCCGAGGGCGGCTACCGCGCCATGAAGATGGCGCTGAAGAATTCCGGAATCGACCCGACCGAGATCGATTACGTCAACGCCCACGGAACCTCGACGCCGAAGGGCGATGAGGGCGAAGCGGGCGCTGTCGAGCGGGCTTTTGGCGACCACGCCAAGAACGTGTCGATGTCCTCGACCAAATCGGCGGTCGGGCACCTGCTCGGCGCGGCCGGTGCGATCGAGGCGGCTTTCTGCGCGCTGGCGATCCGCGACCAGATCATGCCGCCGACCCTCAACCTCGACAATCCGAGCTTCGAGACGGTGCTGGATCTCATCCCGCACACGGCCAAGAAGGGCCGCGTCCGGGCTGCCATGTCCAACAGCTTCGGCTTTGGCGGCACGAATGCGTCGCTGGTCCTGCGCAAGGTTGACTGACGCAGGCTGTTGTACACGCAACGATTTTTTGAGGAACCGTCGGCTGACAAGCTGGCGGTTCTTTCATTTTGCCTGACAGCGCGGCGACTCATGGCAAGATTGATGACATATCGGTTATTGCCTGATCCGGCTGCGGAGCATGCTTTTCTGTGGCCGTCTGGCCGGGTTAGAACTCCCTGCTGGATCAAGTAAGATGAGGCTCGCATGGGATTCCTGAGGACGCTCTTCACCTGGGTGTTTGTGCTCGCCTTCATCGCGGCTGCAGGCGCGATCGCCGGCTGGGTGTGGCTCAACAACGAGATGACCCAGCCAGGTCCCCTCCAGGAAGAGGTGGTGTTCGTCGTGGCGGAAGGGGAAACTCTCACGGCGGTGGCCGGGCGCCTTGAGGAACAGGGCGTCATCAAGGATGACCGCATCCTCCTGCTCAAAAGCCGGGTTGATGAGGAGATGCAGGGCGACATCCCGCATGTGAAGGCGGGAGAGTACATGCTCGACCCCGCCATCAGCATGGCGGCGGTGCTGGCCATTCTGACCGAGGGGCGATCTGTGCTGCACAAGATCACGTTGCCGGAAGGGCGCACGACAGCGCAGCTGCTGCGCATCATAGAGGCCGACCAGACGCTGGAAGGGGAGATGCCGGAAGTGCTGCCGGAGGAAGGTACACTTCTTCCGGATACCTACATGTTCCATCGGGGCATGACGCGTCAGCAGCTGATCGAGAAGGTCCAGAAGGCGCAGGCCGATGTGCTGGCCGAACTCTGGCCCCAGCGCCAGGAAGGCCTGCTTCTGGAAACACCCTATGACGCCGTGATCCTTGCCTCAATCGTGGAAAAGGAAACCGGCATTGCTGCAGAGCGCGATGAGATCGCCGCACTGTTCACGACCCGGATGAAGAAGGGCATGCGCCTTCAGAGCGACCCGACGATCATCTATGGCATCTCAAAGGGTGAGCCACTCTACAACAATCAGGGTCAGCGCCGGACGCTCTACCGCTCTGAAATAGATCGGCCTACGGAATGGAACACGTATCAGATCGACGGGCTTCCCAAGACGCCGATATGCAATCCCGGGCGGGAGGCGATTGCGGCCGTGCTTAATCCTCCGGAGACAGAATACATCTTCTTTGTGGCGGATGGCAAAGGCGGGCACCTCTTTGCCAGGACACTGGCCGAGCATAACCGAAATGTCGCCGCCTATCGCGCCTATGAGCGCGGCGAAATCGAGCGGGAGCGGGCAAACTGATGGGAACACTATCCGGCATGACAGGCTTCGCGCGGGTAACCGGTGAAGCCGGCTGGGGCGGATGGGCCTGGGAAGCCAAGAGCGTCAATGGCCGCTCGCTGGATGTGCGGGTGAACCTGCCGCCCGGCGCAGAGCTGCTGGAGCGGGAAGTGAAGGCGATGGCCGCAGCCCGGTTCAATCGCGGGTCTCTGCAGGTCAGCCTCCGGATCGAGCTGGAAGCTTCCGGCGCTTCGGCCGTCGTCAATGAGGCGCTGCTGACCCTGCTCTCCCAGTCTGCCCGCAAGATTTCGGGCCGTGAGCTTTCCGCAGAAGCCATTGCCACGCTGATGTCGGTCAAGGGGGTCGTCGAGGCCGGGGCAAGTTCCACGCGCGATGTTCTCGATGAGGAGGCGCTCGCCCTGCTTGGGGCCGGGGCAGCGCAGGCGCTCGACGGGTTGGCCGAAGGGCGACTGGCCGAAGGCGCGTCACTTCAGACACTGCTCGGCGATCTGCTCGACGAGATGGAGCGCCTGAAAGGTGAAGCCGAAATCCATGCGGCCGGGCAGCCCGAACTCATCCGGGCAAAGTTGACCCGGCAGCTGGAAGAGCTGGACCGGGAAAGCCGGGTCGACGCCGAGCGCTATGCCGCCGAAGTGGCGCTGGCTGCGGCAAAGGCCGATGTGCGCGAAGAGCTCGACCGGCTCGCCGCCCATATCAGGACCGGCCGTGATCTGCTGAAGGCAGGTTCTCCGGCGGGCCGGAAAATCGATTTCCTCGCGCAGGAACTCAACCGCGAAGCCAACACGCTTTGCTCAAAATCCCTGAGCCTGGATTTGACGAATGCCGGGCTTGGCCTCAAAGGGGTGATCGACCAGTTCAAGGAGCAGTCGGCCAATGTCGAATAGCGGACATCCCAAAGACAGAGGCCATCGCCGCGGGCTGATGCTGGTGCTGTCCAGTCCTTCGGGCGCGGGCAAGACGACGCTTTCAAAGATGCTGCTGGACGAGTTCAGCGACGTGAAACTCTCGGTGTCTGCCACCACCCGCCCGCCCCGGCCGAACGAGATCGACGGGAAGGACTATTACTTCAAGACGCCGGAAGACTTCCACCGCATGATCGAGCGGCGGGAGTTTCTCGAATGGGCCCATGTCTTCGACAAGCATTACGGCACGCCCAAAGCCGACACGGTTGCCCGGCTTGAAGCCGGGGAAGACGTGCTTTTCGATGTGGACTGGCAGGGCGCCGACGCGCTGCACGACCAGATGCCCAACGATGTCGTCTCGGTGTTCATCCTGCCGCCGAGCATCGAGGCCCTGCAGGCGCGCCTCGCAGGCCGCCCGGGCTCAACGCCGGAACTGGTTGCCCGCCGCATGGAGGACGCCAAGCGCGAGATCATGCACTGGCGCCGGTACGACTATGTGATCGTCAATGAGGATCTCAACGTGGCCTATCAGCGCCTCAAGCGCATCCTGCTGACCGAACGCCTGAAGCGCCTGCGCCAGCTGGACCTGGAAGACCATGTCCGGGCGCTGCTGGGAGAGGTCTAGGCCAGGCTCGATGCGAGGGTCCGAAACTCGGCCTGGGTGAGCGTTTCGGCCCGGGCAGTCGGATCAATGCCGCACTCTTCCAGCCAGGCTTCCGCCTTCATGCCGCGTTTTTTCGCAAAGGGTTTCAGCGCGGCGCGCAGCATCTTGCGGCGCTGGCCAAACGCGGCGCCTGCGATCTGCTCCAGCAACGCCAGATGCTCGAAGCGCTGTCCCGGTGGCAGAGGCTCGAACTCGACAACGGCGCTGTCGACCTTTGGCGGCGGGCGGAAGGCGCCCGGCGGCAGGGTGAAGGCGATGCGCGGCCGGGTCACGGCCTGAGAGATCACCGCGAGGCGGCCATAAGCATCCGAGTCAGGCTTGGCGCAGATTCGGTCGGCCACTTCCTTCTGGAACATCAGCGCCATAGGACCGCGCCAGTCTCCGGCCTTCAGCCAGTCGATCAGCAGCGGCGTTCCGACATTGTACGGAAGGTTTGCAATGATCATGACGGGCGTGGCCGCGCCGGCCTCGGTCAGCACCTTTTCCCAGTGGACCTTGCGGGCATCCTTCGCGATGACCTGAAGTTTGCCCGATTGTGCTTCTGGCCAGCTGAGCAGGGCTTCGGAAAAGCGCGGATCGGTTTCGACCGTAATCAGCAGCGCAGGCTCTTCATTCAGGATTGCGCGGGTGAGACCACCCGGGCCGGGGCCGACCTCGATCACCGTCCGGCCCTTGACCGGGCCCGCGGCATTGGCGGCGCGTTTCAGGATGCTGGGATCAAACAGGAAGTGCTGGCCCAGCGCCTTGCGGGCGGGCGCATCTGTCAGCGCGGGAGCGCTGTTGCCGTCATCGTCATAGTCGTCATGGGGGTCGCTCATGCGGCGTTCCTTGCGCGGTGGCGGGCCTGTTCGCACGCAGAGTGTATGGCGGCGATCAGGCTGTCGGGCTTGGCAGTCCCGGCGGCGGCCGCGTCATAGGCGGTGCCGTGGTCGGGGCTTGTGCGGATGATGGGCAGACCGAGCGTCGTGTTGACGCCGCCCCACATGTCGAGCGTCTTCACCGGAATGAGGCCCTGATCATGCGTCATGGCGATCACCGCGTCGAAACGGCCGGAGAGGGCTTCGGCAAAGACGGTGTCCCCCGGGCGGGCGCCGGAAATGTCGATGCCTTCAGCGCGCAGGCGTTCGGCTGCAGGATTGATGATTTCGATTTCTTCGCGGCCAATCGTTCCATTTTCGCCAGCATGGGGATTAAGGCCGGTGAAAGCGATGCGGGGGCGGAGGATGCCGAACTGGCGCTGAAGGGCGGTGCAGGTGATGCGCGCAATGCGGCTCAGGCGCCCATCGGCGATGGCGGCAGGCACCGAGGCATAGGGCAGGTGGATCGTGGCGAGGGCAACGCGCAGGCCGCCACCGGTGAGCATCATCACGGGCTCGGGCGCCGGGCCATCTTCCGGCGCGCAGAGGTCTGCGATGAACTCCGTATGCCCCGGAAAGCGGAAGCCCTGGCCATAAAGAAGCGCCTTGTTGATCGGATTGGTGACGACGGCGCCGGCATTGCCGCTCAGGGCGTGGGCGGTGGCGACTTTGATGGCGGCAATGATGCCCGGGGCGGCGGCCGGATCAGGGGTTCCGGCAATAATCGCGCGTTCCTCATCCAGCGCCAGAACCGGCAGGGCGCGCGCATAGACACTGACGGCTTCGGCGGGTGCGCGGATCACGTCTACCGGGACGCCTGTGTAGAGGCCCGGCCATCCGATGACGTAGAAGGCGCTCGACGGGTTGGTGTGCAGGGCACGCCAGGCGGCTGCAGTGATCTGCGGCCCGCAGCCTGCGGGGTCACCCATCGTCAGGGCCAGCGGGAGGAGGGAAGGCGTGGTCACGCGCCGGGGTGTCGCGCCAATTGCGCAGCGGATCAAGCGGTTTCGCCTGCCCTAGCGGTAGATGATGGTGGCCAGGCGCCGGGTGTTGCGCAGCTCGCGCTCGGAAATCATGTTGAGTTCGCGAGACTTCAGCGAGCCTTTCAGGTCTTCGCGCGAGGGCAGGGCCTCGGCGCCGTCTTCCCGGCGGCAGACATACATCACGGCAAGACCGGCGGTGACGGCGAAGATTTCGGTCGGCTTGCCGACTTCGGTTGCCAGCACAAGGCCGCGACCTTCCGGGCCAAGTTCATCTACGTTGATGTCGTTGATGTCCTGGGCCCGCAGGGTGGTGCGCGAATTGGCGACCGACTGGACGTTGTCACAGCTTGTGATGCGGCCAATGGCTTCGGTAAGGGTGGCTTCCATCCCGTCGGTCGCGACGAGACGCTTGAGGTCGACGCGGGTGACGGGCTCTGCCGGCTCGCGCTTGCCGCCCAGAAGGATGATGAAAATGCCGTTGTCGGTCTGAATGGGCTCGAGCAGGCCGTTGGCGCCGGCCTTGGTCACTGCTTCGGCAATGGCCGGGGCGATGTCTTCGGTGGTGACCCAGCCCATGTCGCCGCCTGCGGCAGCGGTTGGCGCAGAGGAAATGCGCTGGGCGGCAACACGAAAGTCTGCGCCCTGCTGAAGCTGTGCTATAATCGACTCGGCCGCCTGCATGGCCTCTGTCTTGGTCGCCTCATCAGGCGCGTAAAGGAAGATTTCGCCAAGACGGTACTGCGTTTTCTGGGACGCCGTGCGCAGACGTGAGAGCTGATCGTCGACCTGATTTTCGGAAATGCGGATACGATTGCCATAGAGGCCGCTCATCAGGCGGTTCCAGGCAATGTCGGCGCGCATCTGCTCTTCGAGGCTGGCCGGGTTCACGCCAGAGGCGACGAGTTGCTGGCGCAGGGCCTCGCCGCTGACGCCTGCTTCGCTGGCCATCTCCTGGACGGCGGCATCAATTTCGCGGGGATCCACCTCGACTTCGTATTCGGCCACGCGGTCGAGCTGGAGCTTTTCGTCCACAAGCTGCTCAAGAGCCTGGCTGGTGATCTGCTGGACCTGTTCCTGGGTCGGCTCCGAGGCGCCGATGGTCAGCAGCAAGAGGCGCGCCCGCTGGCGGACATCGGAATAGGAGATCGGCTTGTCATTCACGATGGCAGCGATGCCTTCGAGGGTCTGACGGTCTGATTCCTGCGCGCTGGCGGTCGATGCAGGGACGCCAAACGCGCCGATCGCCGCAAAAGCTGCTGCCAAGAACACTACACGTACCATACGACGTCTCCATGGCCCCCAGGGTCGGGAAATTAGCCTGTTTTTCGCAATCGGACCTTACAAGTCTCGTCTCATCGCGCAACGCGTGGCTACAGTCATCCGCGAAGTTTGCTGCAGTTCGTTTTTCAGGTGAATTCCGCCTAGTCGAAATTTTCCGAGCCGAAATTGCCCAGAGACAGCAGTGAGAAGCGGATCTGGATGCTCTCAGACGGGCCAAGCGTGCGGTCCCGAAGTTCGGAGCGGTCATAGATGAGTTCGAACCGGGCGCATTCATCAGTGTAGGCGATGCCGAGTTCCTGCCGTGTGTCGACGTTCCGGCTGATGTCGCGCAGCTGGCCGAAGACGACTGAATAGCGGTCTGTCACCTGCACTTCGCCGCGCAGGTAGAGGCCCTCATCGGACGTGCCGGCAGGGCTGATGCGTTCATCGATCTTGTAATACTGGCCCACGGCCCGGAACCGGTCGATGGACGTTGAGGCGCGCAGGTCAAACCGGCTGAGCGAGAGGTCGTCATCATTGAGGCGGACGCGTGATCTCACTTCCAGGGCGCTGCCGATCCTGACGCTGGCGGCGGCCAGCCAGTCGGATGACTTACCATCAAGGTTGCTGGCCACATCGAAGGCCGGGTCGGCCTTCGAGCGCCAGCGGCGGCCGACGGTGGTGGAGATTTCCGTGCCGTTCTTCCAGATGGCGCGTGCCGTGAGGCCGGCGCTCAGCTTTCCGTCGCCCTCATAGAGGTCGAAGTTGCCAAAGCCGTTGGGGTCAAAAAGGTTCGACTCATCAAACTCGTAGAGCTGGCTGTCCTCGACCGGGATGGCCGGGTCATTGGCGTCCGAGACCCCCCAGGCCGCCATCACCGCAGGTTCGATCATCAGGTCGACATTCGTGCCGGGCCGGATCATCGGATAGGCGATCTTGGCGCCGGCATTGCCAACGGCGCGGGCTACGGATTCTTCGCCGCTGACGGCCTCGTCCAGCAGGTAATAGTCGCCGCGCAGTTCTGCGAAGGGCTCGAACGTGAAGCCGCCCGGCAGGACTTTCATCGTGCTCCAGTCCCCGCCAAGGCTGACGCGGTGGCTGTCGGCGCCGACTTCGCGGCTCAGGATGGCGGAAGACGCGTTCACCGAGGCGAAGCCATAGTCGCCCAGATCCCAGTATTTCTCGCCATAGGCGAGGGGCGAGACGAGCGGCAGCCGGGCGGCATCGTCTTCGCCGCGCAGGCCCTGGAAATTCAGGACGGCGATGTCGGTATAATAGCTCTCACCCTGGCCGGTGACGAAAAGCTGCGAAAGAAGGCGCCGGGGCTGGTTGGAATAGAGGCCGCGCTTCTCGTTCTGGCCGCTTATGTCGTAGCGCCGGTCATAGAGGTCGTCGGTCTGGGACTCGATGCCGAAGCCCCATTTCCATCCTGGCGAGATCGCGAAGAGGCCGTTGCCGTAGACATGGCCCCGGAAGCTTTCCTCACCGAAGGTTTCGCCATCGCCGTCGAAGTCGGCTTCATGGGTGAAGCTGGTCTCGAACTTCACCGCGCCGGAATAGAAGCGTTTGCTGAAATCGACGCCGATCAGCGGGTTCACGTTCTGCGATACCATCGGAGAGAGGGTGATGTCCGAATAGTCGGACACGGCCCAGTAATAGGGCTGCTGATAGAAGGCGCCGAGCTTTGAAGAGAGGCCTGCCTTGGGCACGAGCAGGCCGGAACGGCGCTCGGAGTTGGGGTCGGGATGGGAGAGGTAGGGCAGGTAGAAGACCGGCACGCCGGCGATTTCCACAACCGCGTCCCGGTAGGAGATCATCTGCGCTTCTTCGTCCAGCACCGCGCGGCGGGCGCGGATGGACCAGGTCGGGGTCTTGTTTTCCTCGCAGACCGGGCAGGCGGTGTAGACCAGATAATCCATGGCATTTATGCCGTCAGAGCGCCGGATCGCCGATTTGGCGGCGATGCTGGCGTCGCCGGCGAGGCGGGCGGAGTAGCCGATGGCATAACCGTCGGAGAGGTTAGCGCCGACATCGATCTCGTCGGCGAATTGCTGGCTGCCATCGGCTTCGATGATGATGACGTTGCCGGAGGCGCGCGCGCGCTGGGTGGCCCGGTCATAGATCAGCCGGTCGGCGCGCAGGACGCGGCCCTGATAGAGGGCTTCGACATTGCCTTCGGCAATGAGGGTGTTGTCCTCGGTGTTCTCGTAGACGGTGTCGGCTTCGAGCACGACGCGTTCATCGGTGACTGTAGTGGTTGATTCAGGTTCCGCTTCAGTCTGGGCATAGGCAGCAACCGGCAGGACCGCCGAAACGCCGGCCAGAAGCGCATAGTGAGACCATTTCACCACAGACGGCATCCTGAACTACCCGTACACAACGCCCCACCCGGCAGTTGGCGCCGCGTTTCTCCCGAAAAGTCAGGCTTAGAGACGAACAGACGGGGCGTCCAGCCATGCAATGGCGTGGATATGCATTCGCGCCATTGCAGTGCAGTCGGGCCACATCAAAGCCTGACAAATCCGGCACTTTTATCGCCAGAACGCGGCCAGGGGCGGTCAAACAGGGGAGACTTCCGGCCATTTGCGGACATATCAGGACAAGAAGTGCCCCCGCGCGCCGCCATTCCTGCCGAGACGGTAACGGCCTTCCCGGCGCGTTCCAGCTCCATCAGGATCGGGCCGGCGCGCGCGGCAGAGACCCCGGCAGCGCGGGCGATCTCGTCCAGAGGCATGGCCAGCGGGCTGAGCGCCTCGCGCACCCGGGCGAGATCGGACGGGCGGGATCGGGGCGCCGCCGCCATGGGCCGCGTCATAGGGATCGGGCGGGGGCGCCGAGACCCGCAGGAGGGTAAGCGAGCTCAGCACCTCCAACACGTCGCCGGCATGGCGGAGGAGGGCGGCGTCATTGTGGATGAGGTTGTTGGTGCCTGCCGCGCGCGGATCGAGCCGGGAGCCGGGCACGGCCATCACCTCGCGGCCCTGGTCGTGGGCGACGCGGGCGGAGATGAGAGAGCCTGGCCGCTCGGCTGCCTCGACCCCGACCGTACCGCGCGCCAGGCCGGTGATGATGCGATTGCGGCGGGGGAAGTCCTGCGCCTTGGCGCGGTGGACCAGGGGTATTTCCGGCTCGATGAGGCCCTGCTGGAAATTTCGCTATAGAGCCGGTCATGCCGGAGCGGATAGACTTGATCCGTGCTGCCGCCGAGGACGGCGATGGTGCCGATCGAAAAGGCTGTGGCGGCGTGGGCCTCGCCGTCGATGCCGAGGGCAGGGCCGCAGACAATGGTCTAGCCGGCCTTGCCCGGCGCAGCGGCCTTGGCCCGCGCGATCTTGCCGCCCGCGGCAGAGGCGTTGCGCGGACCGACGATGGCGCAGGTGGGCCAGGCGGTGAGGGCGGCATTGCCCAGCAGGGTGAGCGCCGGGGGCGGGGGATCGAGCGTGTGCAGGTGGGTCGGAAAGTACCTCTCGCACCTGGCTGCGATACGGGCGCCATACTTTGCGGCGGGGTCTGTCTTGCGGGCGATATTGTCCGCAGACAGAATGGTAACGGATTTGACGCCTGCAGGGCGGCTGGCGATTTCCGGCAGGGCCTCAAGCGCGCGCCCGGCATCGCCATAGCGCAGGATCAATGGGCGAAAGTCACCGGGCCAGCGGTCTGGGCTGGCGCCAAGCGCAGCCCGTCGAGGCGCTGCCCGCCTGCAAGGAGACAGGGCAGGCTCATGCTTCCGGGGCGTCTTTCTTCTTGGCGCCAAAGCGCGGCTCGGTGCCGCTCAGGAGGCGGCCGAGATTGGCGCGGTGGGTCCAGAACACGAAGACCGACAGCAGGGCGAGCCCGCCGAGAATGAAACTGCTGCGCTCACCCAGCAGCCAGGCGCCGGGGGGCACGGCGGCGGCGGCCACCAGTGCGGCAAGGGATGAAATGCGCGTCAGGGCAAAGAGGCCAAGCCAGATCGGCGCGGCGACGACCAGCCCGTGCAGCGGGGAGACGAAAGCGAGGAGGCCCGCATAGGTGGCCACGCCTTTGCCGCCCTTGAAGCCAAGCCAGACCGGATAGCAATGGCCGATGAAGGCAGCAAAGCCTGCGACGAAACCCACTTCCCGGCCCACCAACAGCGTGAAGGCGAGGGCCACGAGGCCGGCTTTCAAACTGTCGAGCAGGAAGGTGGCGAGCGCCAGATCCTTGCGGCCGGTGCGCAGCACATTGGTGGCGCCGATATTGCCCGATCCGATCTGGCGGATGTCTCCGAGACCTGCGGCTCTGGTGATGACGAGACCGAAGGGAATGGAGCCGGAGAGATACCCGGCGGCCGCCGCGACTGCGTAATGTGCCCATTCCGGCATGTGGAGTTCCTCGCCCGTCCCTTTGAGTGGTCAAGGTTTAGGGGGGTGTGGGGAAGGGGCAAGGGGGCCTCGAGGCGGGCGGCGTTGTCACCCGCTGCGCAGCGGGAGCGCATAAGGGATGACGCGTCGGGGAGCGCGCGACCCGGTTTAGCTTGCTAGGCTGGGCCTGGAATTTGCATCAGTGCGGGGCTTAAAGGCATACCGCTATCTGGCTGGGTGTGGGGCAATTTTCAGTGGCGCATCGTGCCGGAATCAACGGGTTGCGCGCCCTTGCGGTTACTTCTGTCGTCATTTTCCACTTTTCTCCGAACTGCTGAAGCTGGACGAGGCGCGCTAACGCTTGAACTCCAGTGTTCCTCCTACGAATGTCTTCATGACGCGGCCCTGAAGGCGTCGGCCATCGAAGGGGGAGTTTTTTGAGCGGGAGAGCAGGTCTTCACGCTCGCAGAGCCAGGGCTTTCCGGGATTGAAGAGGATGAGGTCTGCCGGGGAACCTTTCGCGAGGCGGCCCTGCGGCAGGCCGAGGATGCTGGCCGGGCCGATCGTCACCGGGGCGAGCGCTTCGAGCAGGGTAAGCGGGCCGTCATGGTGCAGGTTCAGAAGGGCCGAGAGTACGGTTTCAAGGCCTGCTGCGCCGAAGGCAGCCTCGCCAAAGGGAAGCCGCTTTTCTTCCGGGGGCTGAGGATCATGGGCGGAGACGACCGCGTCGATTTCGCCGGCTTTCAGCGCCTCGATTAGCCCTTGACGGGTGGCTTCGTCGCGGAAGGGCGGGTTCACCTTGCAATAGGTAAGGTAGTCGCCGACATCGCGCTCGTTGAAGAAGAGGGAATGGGCGGTCGCCGTGGTGTAGACTTTTGCGCCGCGCTTGCGGGCGGCGGTGGCAATCTCCAGCGTGCGGGCCGTGGAGACCTGGTCGAGGATCAGGGTGCAGCCGGTCTGCTCGGCCAGAGTAACGTCGCGCATTGCGCCGATCCACTCGGCCTCGGGCGGAATGCCGGAGAGGCCCGCACGGGCGGCAAAGGCGCCGGCATTCATCACGCCGCTGCCGGTGAGGGCGCGCTCGTCGGGGCGTGACATGACGATGGCGCCGCGGCTGGCGGCATACGCCATAGCGCGCTTCATCACTTGGGCGTCGGCTACCGGGCAGTCCCCATTGGTGAAGAGGAGGGCGCCAGCGTCTGCCATCAGGCCGATCTCGGCCATAGCAAGACCGGCAAGGCCCACGGTGAGCGCGCCGGCCGGATAGATGCGGGCTTTGGAGGTTTCCCGGGCCCGCTCGGCGATGAACCGGACGAGGGCGACATCGTCGATGACGGGGCGCGTATCGGGCATCACGACGAAGCTGGTGATGCCGCCGGAGAGGGCCGCGCGGGAGGCGGTTTCCAGCGTTTCCTTCTGCTCGTCGCCGGGCTCGCCGGTCTTGACGCGCAGATCGATCAGGCCGGGGGCGAGGCAGAGACCGGCAGCATCGATGGTTGTTTCAACGCCGGGGAATACCGATCCGGCGCCCTCGCGGATGTCTTTGATCTTTCCGTCCTCGATGAGGATGGCGCCTGGGGCGTCTAGCTCCGTAGCCGGATCAAGCAGGCGCGCATTGATGATCTGCAGGCTCATGACTTTCCTCCGGCGAGAAGGTGGAGGACGGCTTCGCGGACGGCGACGCCCATTTCGACCTGCTGGGTGATGACCGAACTTGGTCCGTCAGCAATGATGCTTTCGATCTCGACGCCGCGGTTCATAGGGCCGGGGTGCATTACGGTGACATTTGGCTTGGCGAGGGCGAGGCGGGCCTGGGTGAGGCCGAAATAGCGGAAATATTCGCGGCGGCTGGGCAGGAAGGCGCCGTTCATGCGTTCCAGCTGCAGGCGGAGCATCATGACGATGTCGGCGCCCTTCAGCACCTTGTCGAAATCTGCGCCCGCGCTTTCGGCGCCCCATGTGTCGGTGCCCGGAGGGATAAGTGTCTTCGGGCCGCAGAGATGCACGCGCGCGCCCATCAGGTGGAGCGCCATGGTGGTGGAGCGGGCAACGCGGCTGTGGGCGATGTCGCCGCAGATGACGACTTTGAGGCCCTCGATGCGGCCTTTGACGCGACGGATCGTGAGCAGGTCGAGTAGCGCCTGGGTGGGGTGTTCGTGGGTGCCGTCGCCGGCATTGATGACTGCACAGTCGACCTTGCGGGAGAGGAGCTTGGCCCCGCCGGACGCCGAGTGGCGGATGACGAGGGCGTCGGGCCTCATGGCATTTAGGGTCATCGCCGTGTCGATCAGCGTTTCGCCCTTCTTTACCGAGGAATTGGCGACCGGCATCGAGACGACATCGGCGCCAAGGCGCCGGGCGGCAATCTCGAAGCTCGACATCGTGCGCGTGGACGTCTCGAAGAAGAGGTTCACCACCGTCTTGCCGGTCAGCACCGGATCGGGGCGGATACCGCCGCGCGTCTTCTCGGCATAGCTGTCTGCCAGATCGAGAATATGACCAATATCGAGGGGATGAAGGCCTTCGATTCCAAGCAGATGCTCGTGCGTGAAGGTGTAGTCTGGCCTGGGCGGTGCCATGGGAATACCTCAGATTTGCGGCGGTGTAGGCGGGATTCTGAGGCGGGGCAAGCCTTTCAGGCCGCCCCGAGCCACAGGATCAGGGCCCAGGTGAGCGGCAGGGTGATGGCAGCCAGAACGGTCTGGACGGCGATCAGATTGGCGGCGAGCGTCGTGTCGCCGCCGAGTTCGCGGGCGAGGACGTAGGAGTTGGGGGCGGTTGAGGTGGCCGCGCAGAGGAGGGCGATGGCGAGCGGCAGGCCGCTGAGGCCGATCATCAGGCCGATGGCGAGCACGATGGCGGGCATGCCGATGAGGCGGATGAGCGACCAGACGACGGTGCGCAGGCCCGCGCGGCCAAGGGCTTTGAGGTCTACCCCCGCGCCGGCGCTGAGGAGGCCGGTGGCGATGGCGGCGCTGGCGAGGATGCGCAGGGTTTCGTCCAGCCCAAGCGGGATCTCAATGTGCAATACCGCGAGCGTGATGCCGATGAGACAGGCGATGACCAGCGGGTTGCGCGTCATGGCCAGGAAGGGACGGGGTCTGACGCCGGGCGGGCGGTCGGCATGGGCGGTGAGCGCGTAGACCGAGAGGACGTTGGCCGCCGGGATCATTACGGCGGCGGCGAGGCCGACGAGGGCAATGCCTTCATCCCCGAACAGCGCGGCGCCGAGGGAGAGCGCGATGATGGTGTTCCAGCGGACGTTTGACTGGATGATCGTGCCGATGGCCGGGCGGCTGATCCCCGGCCAGCCATAGGCGGCGAGGCCAATGACGCCCATCAGGCATTGGGCGGCGATCAGGGTGACCACCATCTGCCAGGGCGCGGTGTCGAATTCTGCGTTCGCCAGCGCGCGCACGATCAGGGCAGGCAGGAGCACCAGAAAGGAGAGCCGGTCGATCGAGCGGAAGGCTTCCGCGGCGATCCAGCGGCGGGTGGAGAGAAGTTGCCCGAGCGCGACGATCAGGATGACCGGCAGGAGCGCGATCAGGAAGGCGCTCATGGGCGCTGCTCCAGCCGGGAGAGGGCGTCCTGAAGTATGATGGCGGCGGCGGCGGCGTCGATGCCTGCCTCGCGGTGGCGGCGGGAGACCCCCGCGGCGCGCAGGACATCGCCCGCTTCGGCAGAGGAATAGCGCTCATCCTGGAAGGCGACGGGCAGGTCTCGCACCTTCAGGAGGCTGGAGACGAGTGTGCGGACGGACTGGGCGCGGGGTCCCATGCTGCCATCGACATTCAGCGGCAAGCCGACGATGAGGCCGACGGCTGCGCGCTGGTCGTAGATCTGGAAGAGGCGCTCAAGCGCCGGGGAGAGCTTTTTCTTGAGGATGGTCTCGACCGGGGAGGCCATCATTCGGATGGCGTCTGTGGCGGCGACGCCAAGGGTTGCGGTTCCGGGGTCGAGGCCCAGAAGCACGCCCTCGCGGGGCAGGTCGAAGAGATCCACCACAGCCATAGTCCCGCGTCCCTTACAGCCTTGATGGGCCTCTGCCTATGGCGTATGGGGCAGGAACTATCAGGAGCCTGCACCCATGAGCGTTACCCGCGACGATGTCCGCAAAGTTGCCCGTCTGTCCCGCATTGCGGTGCCAGAAGAGCGGCTGGACGAGCTTGCCGGAGAACTCAACGGCATCCTCGGCTGGATCGACCAGCTCAATGAGGTGAATGTCGAGGGCGTGGAGCCGCTGACGTCCGTGGTCGAGACGAAACTGCCGATGCGTGAGGACGTGGTGACGGATGGCAACATCCAGGACCAGGTGCTGGCGAACGCCCCGCGCAGCGAGCACGGGTTTTTCGTGGTTCCGAAGGCCGTGGAATAAGCAGCCGAATAAGACGGGCTGCCCGCCTTACATTCCGCTCAGTTGTGCCTCACATTGGTTTGAAGGGGCGATTCTTGCCCCGGTCACTGAAAGTGCGAACCGATGGCCAAGGGTCAGATGAAATCCAAAAAGGAAATCCGCAAACCGAAAGCGGAAAAAGTGAAACCCAAGCTCGGCGCCCCTGTCGCCAGGCCCGGTGACCTGAAAGGCATGGAACATCTGAAGCGCTAGGCGTTTCAGGGCAGTCTTCACCGCTCTCAATCTAAAAAATGACCCAGCCCAAATCATCCCGGTTTCGCCGCAGGCGAAACCGGGATGACTTAAGCTGAGAGGGCTCGCGAGCCTTCCGCTTACTTGCTCGGATTGATCAGATACTTCGTGCCTGTAGCCTTGGCGTTGTAGGCGTGGAGGGTATCGAGATCGAGCGCCTGCGCGAGCGAGATTTCGGCCGTGTAGTGGCTGGCGAATGTGGTGGTCAGCTCATCCATGACACGCTGGCGCATCTTGGCGCGCACTTCGGCGCCCGCCTTCTGCAGGAACGGCGTCAGGAGATACCCCGACAGGTTCCAGGCAAAGCCGACGCCCGGTGGCACGGTGGTGGGCGACATGTCGAGCCGGCCGTAGATGTAGACCTGGGTTTCCTGGCCCGAGCCGTAGCGGCTGAACTCTTTCATCTTGCGGCTGGCGGCCGCTTCCATGGCGATCAGCAGCTGACCGGCGAGCGGGCCGCCGCCGATGGCGTCAAAGCCGAGCGTCGTGTCGGTTTCGGCCAGGGCAACGATCAGTTCTTCCATGAAGTCGGGCGAGGTCGAATCGACGACGTATTTCGCGCCGAGGCCCCGGAGGATGTCGGCCTGTTCCTGCTTGCGGACGATATTGACCAGCGGGACATTGTCCTTCTGGCAGATCTTCACCAGCATCTGGCCGAGGTTTGAGGCGGCCGCCGTGTGAACGATACCCTTGCGGCCTTCCATGCGCATGGTCTCGACGAAGGAGAGCGCGGTCAGCGGGTTGACGAAGCAGGAGGCGCCCTCGCGCGACGTGGCGCCAGCGGGAAGCTCCATGACCTGGGCGACGTTCAGCATCCGGTACTGTGCATACATCTCGCCGCCAAGGCCGGTGACCCGCTTGCCGAGCAGGGCCTGAGCGGCGGGTGATGAGCCAGCCTTGACCACAACACCGGCCCCTTCATTGCCGACGGGCATCGAAAGGTCGAGGCGCGCGGCCATGGCGCGCAGGGCGGGCGGGGGCACATCGGCGGTGATGACGGGGCGGTCCTTGGTGCCGGACGCCCTGGCAGTACGCATGTCGGCGCCGCCGACGAGGAGGCCGAGGTCGGACGGGTTGATCGGGGTCGCCTCGATCTGGATGACCACGTCATCGGGGCCAGGCTCGGGCACGGCGACGTCTTCGAGCGAGAGCTCCAGCCTGCCGTCTTTGGTGACAAGGCTGCGCAGTTGCAGGCCGGTTGCAGGAACGGTCTGGCTCATGTGTATTCCTCCATTTTTTTGCTTGGCCGATTGGCCCGCCGCGAAGCTCACATCGCCTCGTCAGCAAAATCTTCGTAATCAATAAGAATTTCGTCGCCCGCTTTCAGGGCGATGCGCGTGGTCAGGGTGACGGTTTCTGCCTCGGCGTCAACGTAGAAGTCTGCGTTTGCCTGGGGGCTGTGATTGCACATCGAGATCTTGCCGAAGGCGACAGCGGTGCGCACGCCGCCGCCTTCGCGCTCATCGACGTAGAAGACGTAGTGATAGAGGCGGGTGGATTTCAGCTGCTCAGTGTCCTCATGCGAGAGGATGAGCAGCGGATAGACCCCCAGCAGCGCGCCGGCAGGAATGTCGGTTGAGGCAAACAGGCCGCGTCCATGAAGGGGCGAGGTTTTGACCTCCACGCGCGAACCCCCGGATGATGTCGTCATGAGGCGGCTCTCTAGCACGCCCGGTGGCGGGCGCCATCGGGGTGGCCGTGAAAATTATTCGGCCGGTGGGGCGTCTTCGGTTTCCGGCTCTGGTTTTGCCTCGGCCCGGGAGTCCCAGGTGTAGATGTCCTTGATCAGGCAGCGGCCCGAGCCAACGGTCGTGGTCTGTCCCATAAGGGAGCTGGAGACCAGAAGGGCGTCGCTCCGGGTCAGGCAGTTGGTGCGGGCATCGAGGCCGATGGCCTGGGCAAATTCCAGCTCCGGGCAGGCGCCGAGGACTTCGACAAGATACTCCCGGCGGCCATCTTTGAGGACGACGGTGCGGTCATTGTTGGTGCGGAAGCCGTCGATTGTGGAGGCAAAACAGATGCTGTCGGTCCGCTCGCCAAGGCGCGGGTCGCCCTCATAGGCCGCGATACCGCGCAGGACAGGCTTGCCCGGCATCGAGGAGCAGGACACCAGTATGGCGGTGGCGGCGATCAGCAGGGCGGGTTTCAGCATCAAATGCTCCGGAATTGGCTGGCAGGCGTTCGGGCAGTGTGCACCTGCCCCACAAGCGCAGCAAGCGGCCTCACGGACACTTGAACTTTCCGGCGTTGGAGCCTAGCAGGCGGGGGTTATTTTCCATGGGATTTCCCGATGACCGACCTGACCGATCTGACCCTTGCCGCCGCGCTGGATGGCCTGAAGTCCAAGCAGTTTTCCTCTGCCGAGATCACGGGCGCATTTCTCCAGGCGATGGAAAAGGCCCGGATCCTCAACGCCTATGTCGTCGAGACGCCTGAAAAGGCCATCGAAATGGCCAAAGCCTCCGACGCCCGTATCGCAAAGGGCGAGGGCGGCAGGCTGGAAGGTGCGCCGCTGGGCATCAAGGATCTCTACTGCACCAAGGGCGTGCGCACGACGGCCTGTTCGAACATACTGGGCGAATTCACGCCGACCTATGAGTCCACCGTCACCCAGAACCTCTGGGACGAAGGCGCCGTGATGCTGGGCAAGCTCAACATGGACGAGTTCGCCATGGGCTCGTCCAACGAGACCTCGCGCTTTGGACCGCCGATCAACCCCTGGCGCCGCAAGGGCGACAATGCGGGCCTGACGCCGGGCGGTTCCTCGGGCGGCTCTGCGGCGGCGGTTTCGGGCAATCTCTGCCTTGCTGCCACCGCGTCTGACACCGGCGGCTCCATCCGTCAGCCTGCCTCCTTCACCGGCACGGTCGGCATCAAGCCGACCTATGGCCGCGCCAGTCGCTATGGCATGGTGGCGTTTGCCTCTTCGCTGGATCAGGCCGGGCCGATTGCCAAGACGGTCGACGACAGCGCGCTGCTGCTCGAGATCATGTGCAGCCATGATCCCAGGGACTCCACCTCGCTGAAGGTCGAGACGCCGGACTGGCGCAGCCAGGTGCGCAAGGGTGTCAAAGGCATGAAGATCGGCATTCCGAAGGAATACCGCATCGAGGGCCTCTCCGAGGAGATCGAGGCGCTCTGGCAGCAGGGCATTGTCTGGCTGAAAGCCGCCGGCGCCGAGATAGTCGAGATTTCCCTGCCGCACACCAAATATGCCCTGCCGGCCTATTACATCGTGGCGCCGGCTGAAGCCTCGTCCAACCTCGCCCGCTATGACGGCATGCGGTATGGTGCACGGGTGGAAGGCAACAATCTGACGCAGACCTACGAAGCCTCGCGCGCGGGCGGTTTCGGCAAGGAAGTGCAGCGTCGCCTGATGATCGGCACCTATGTGCTCTCCTCGGGATATTACGACGCCTATTATCTCCGGGCACAGAAGGTACGCACCAAGATCTTCCAGGATTTCGTGGACGCCTTCGAGACGTGCGATGCCATCCTGACGCCGGCTTGCCCGTCCCCGGCATTTGCCTTTGGCGAGAAATCAGGCGATCCGATCGAGATGTATCTCAATGACGTGTTCACGGTGACGGCAAACCTTGCCGGCCTGCCCGGCATCGCGGTTCCGGCGGGCCTCTCGGCCAGCGGCCTGCCGCTTGGCCTGCAGGTGATCGGCAAGGCGCTGGACGAGAGCGCCTGTTTTCGGGTGGGCGGCGCTCTGGAAGATGCAGCAGGCTTTGTGGCCAAGCCCGACCGCTGGTGGTAATCTGGCCGGCATGGTCCGTTATCTCCTGATTTTTGCGGTTATTCTCGGCATCGGTCTCGTGATGATGGCCGGAATTCTGGCTCAGAACGGCTACAGCCTGTTTGCGCCGGAAATGCGCATGATGCTGCTCGTCTGCGTGCTTGTGGCGGCGTATGTCGCCTGGCGCATCTCAACCATCCTCAAGCGGCGGCGGGAAGATGCGGCAGACCGCCGGTCGCCCGGCAGCCCGCCATCGCGCACTGCCGGGCTGGACGGCCTTCTGGGTGGGAAAAGCCGGTCACAGCTGGAGCGGGAAGCCCGGATAGCCGCGCGGCGCCGCAAGCTGATCGCCGAAGGCAAGCTGGAAGCGGAGGAGGGTGACCTGCCCGAGCCTGAACCCGAATTGCCTGCGCCGGAGAGCGAAAAGCCGGTCCGCGTGTCATCTTCCGCTTCCGTGAAGGACAAGATGGCTGCCCGGGCCGAGCGCGTCAGGCGGGCACGGGAAGAGGGGAAGATCTAGGCGGGCGAGGCGCGCGCGCGGCTTTGGTCTCGGTGGCCGGGGCTTTGCTGCCGCCGCCTGGCTTGTCGCCGTCCTCATCCTCGGGAGCACCCTCCTCGCGGCTGCGGTCTGTAATCCTGGAGAGATAGACGCCCGCGCCGACCAAGCCCCCGATGGGGCCAAACTGCAGCAGCATGGCCGCCACGAAGACGATCGGTACGTTCAGCTGCAGATCGCCGAGCATCAGGAAAATGCCTGCAACCAGCCCGCCGCCCAGGGCGAGCCCGCCCGCAAAGCCCGCCACAATATGTTTCAGGAAGCCCCGCGCAATGCCGCGTTCTTCCTCCCGGGCACCCTCAAGGATCATCTTGAACAGCATGCGCGTCCTGCTCCTTGCTCCAACCGGCTGATATTGCCTGAGTGGAGGCAATATGAACCCCATTCCGGCGCAGTTCAACAAGCGCCCGCCCTGCGGTGTCAGCGTCGCTCGACAGGCCCCTCCGGTGAGGGTTAGAAGATCCTCGAATTTGTGCAGGATTGATTGAGAGAAGCGATGAGCGAACGCACCCCCTTCCGCATCAAAGGCGAAACCGGCGACTGGGAAGTCGTCATGGGGCTCGAAATCCATGCGCAGGTGGCGTCCAATGCCAAGCTGTTCTCCGGCGCGTCGACCACCTTTGGCGCCGATCCCAACTGCAATGTCTCGCTGGTTGACGCCGCCATGCCGGGCATGTTGCCGGTGATCAACCGCTTCTGCGTGGAGCAGGCGATCCGCACGGGCCTTGGCCTGAAGGCGCAGATCAACACCTACAGCCGCTTTGACCGCAAGAACTATTTCTATCCCGACCTCCCGCAGGGCTATCAGATCAGCCAGTTTGCCCACCCCATCGTGGGCGAGGGCGAGATCGAGGTGGATGTCGAGGTGCCGGGCAAGGAGGACTATTCCTTCCCCTGCCGCATCGAGCGTCTGCACCTTGAACAGGACGCAGGAAAGTCGATCCACGACATGGACCCGCATGCGACCTATGTGGATCTCAACCGCTCTGGCGTTGCGCTGATGGAGATTGTTTCCAAGCCCGACATCCGCTCGCCCGCTGAGGCGGCCGCTTACGTGAAGAAGCTGCGCGCGATCGTCATCGCACTGGGCACCTGCGACGGGGACATGGAAAAGGGCAACCTGCGCGCCGACGTAAACGTGTCAGTGTGCAAGCCCGGCCAGTATGAGAAGTTTCGCGAGACCGGCGATTTCAGCCATCTGGGCACGCGTTGCGAGCTCAAGAACATGAACTCCTACCGTTTCATCCAGCAGGCGATCGAATATGAGGCCCGCCGCCAGATCGAGATCATCGAGGGCGGTGGCAAGGTCGATCAGGAAACCCGCCTGTTCGACCCGGTAAAAGGCGAGACCCGTTCCATGCGCTCCAAAGAGGACGCGCATGATTACCGCTATTTTCCGGACCCGGATCTTCTTCCCCTCGAAGTCGAGCAGGCCTGGATTGAAGAGATCCGCAAATCTCTGCCCGAACTGCCTGACCAGAAGCGCGCGCGGTTTGAAAAGGATTACGGCCTTTCCCGCTATGATGCGGGCGTTCTGACATCTGATGCCGACAAGGCAGCCTTCTTCGAGGAAGCTGCCACGGGCCGTGACGCAAAGCTGACCGCCAACTGGGTGACACAGGAGCTGTTCGGCTATCTCAACAAGGAAGGCCTGGAGCTGTCGCAGAGCCCGGTCTCCGCCAACGCTCTGGGCGGCCTGATCGAGCTGATCTCAAACGACACGATCAGCGGCAAGATTGCCAAGGATGTCTTTGCGCGGATGATTGCGGGCGAGGGCGAGGCGGCTGCCATCGTCGAGAAGCACGGCCTGAAGCAGGTCACTGACACCGGCGCCATCGAGAAGGTTGTCGATGCGATCATCGCGGCAAACCCGGAACAGGTCGCCAAGGTAAAGGACAAGCCCCAGACGCTCGGCTGGTTTGTCGGCCAGGTGATGAAGGAGTCCGGTGGCAAGGCAAACCCCAAAGCCGTCAACGACATTCTGAAGGCGAAGCTGGGGATCTGATTTTCCTCCTGCCTGAACAAGAAAAGGCCCGTGGGCGGTTGCTCACGGGCCTTTTCTTTTGCCTTGGGGGTCTGGTTCAGATCGCCGCGCGGATCTTCGCTGCAATCGGCGCCAGCTCATCGGGCCTGGCCATTGTGCCTGTGCCGTGGCGGCCCATCTCCCTGCTTTCCCAGATCGGGATGATGTGGAAGTGAAGATGGAAGACGGTCTGCCCGGCGGGGGTTCCGTTGAACTGCATCACGCGCAAGCCGTCGGGCTTCAGGCCCCATTCGACCGCTTTGGCCACCCGCTGCACGCGCAGCATGTAGCTGCCCAGGCGGTCTGCCGGCATGTCGAGGAAGTTGCGCGCCTCTATGCCTTTCGGGATCACCAGCGTATGCCCGTCGCTTTGGGGAAACACGTCCATGAAGGCGAGGGCGACATCATCCTCGAACACTTTCAGGCTCGGCATGTCACCGCGCAGGATTTTGGCGAAGATATTGTCGGGATCGTAGGCGGCGTGAAGGGTCATGCGGTTTACGGCTCTTTCTTGAACGGAGTCCGGTCTCGCAAATAGTTCATGTCTTCGTCAACTGCCGCGCGCTCGCGCTCCAGATAATCGGAGACGGCGTCGCGGAAGCCCGGATGGGCGATCCAGTGGGCCGATCGGGTGAGGACGGGGGCATAGCCGCGGGCGAGCTTGTGGCCGCCCTGGGCGCCGGCTTCGACCGTTTTCAGGCCGTGAGCGATGGCATAGTCTATGGCCTGGTAATAGCAGGTCTCGAAGTGCAGCATCGGGCGGCCGTCCAGCGTGCCCCAATAGCGGCCATAGAGTGTGTCCGAGCCGACAAGGTTCATGGCTCCGGCAATGATCTCATCGCCTTCACAGGCGAAGATGAAGAGCAAGTCCTTGGCCATCCGTTCCCGGATGAGCGAGAAGGATTTTCGTGTGAGATAGGGCGATCCCCATTTGCGGTTTCCGGTGTCCATGTAGAATTCAAAGAAGATGTCGAGATGGTCCTCGGTGATTTCTTCGCCGCGCACATGCCGGAAGATGAGGCCCGCCTGCGCCCTGGCGCGTTCCTTGCGCAGGTTCTTGCGTTTCTCCGAGGAGAGGCTGGCGAGGAAATCATCAAATGATCCGTACCCGTCATTTCGCCAGTGGAACTGCTGGTCGGTACGGGAGAGGAAGCCGGCTTTCTCAAGGGGCGGGGCTTCGCCGTCCTCGATGAAATTGATGTGGAGGGAAGAGACGCCGGTCTGCTCGGCCAGCTGCAGGGCGCCGTCGAGCAGCGCGGCGCGGTAAAGCTCCGCGTCCGGCCCCGGCGCAACGAGGCGGCGGCGGCCTGTCACCGGTGTGAACGGCACAGCGCAGAGCAGCTTGGGGTAATAATCCCCGCCCGCCCGCTGCCAGGCCTCGGCCCAACTCTGATCAAACACGAATTCGCCGCGCGAATGGTATTTAAACCACATCGGCATGGCCGCGCGCAGGCGTTCATTGGTGTCGCGCACAAGGATATGCGCGCCGCGCCAGCCGGTGCGCGGGGTAGCGGCGCCGGAGCTTTCCATGGCTTCGAGGAATTCCCAGCTCAGGAAAGGGTCGTAGGCAAGGCCCGGAGGATTGGCCACGGCGTTCCATTCGGCGGGGTCGACGCCGGAGAGGGAGGAAACGGAACTGATCTGGGGGAGGGCGGCGTCCATGGCCCTCAAATCTAGGGCGCGAGGGCGCCCAGCGCCAGCGCCGGGCTGAAATGTTCAAAGATTATGGCCGGGCCAAGGGGTTTCAGCGCGGCCAGATCGGCCTGCGTGCGCACCGTCCAGACGACAAATGGCATGTCGCGGCTCTCTGTTACGGCGGCGGCGCGGGCGGCGTCTGTGTAGTGGACGGCAAGGTAGTCGATGCCGTCCTCGATGGCGCGCGCCGCGAAGGTATCAAAATACGCTGCGCCGAACTGCGCGCTGGGCGCGATCAGCTGGCCGCGCATCAGGCCCTCGGGAAGCGCGCGCACGGCGATGTCGGAAAAGCTCATGACTGCGGCCAGACCCGGCCAGTCCAGCAGCCGCGCGCCGGTCTTTGCAGCGAACGCGGCAGCATCCGTGCTGCCGTCGATCTTCATCTCCGCCAGCATCGGCAGGTCCTGCGGCCAGAAGGAGAGGAGGTCCTCGAAGGAGGCGAGCCCCTCCGGCCCGCCATTCAGGCGGCGGGTTTGCAGCGCGCTGGCAGGCAGGGTCTCAACCTCGCCGGGCGCGCCGGTCATGCGCTCCAGAAACAGATCATGGAACACCATGATCTCGCCATCGCCCGAGGGGCGCAGGTCAAACTCGATGCCAAGGCCGGCCGCCGCCGCGGCCCTGAAGCTGCCAAGAGAGTTCTCCGGCAGCCCGTCCGTCGTCCAGAGGCCGCGATGGGCGTAGGCGAAGTCCTTCAGGGCAAAGCGGCGTGCCATCCTGCGTCTCAGGCGATCTCGAAGATGGCGTCAACTTCCACAGCCACGCCGAGCGGCAGGGTGGGGCAGGCAACGGCCGAGCGGGCATGGGCGCCGACTTCCGGGCCAAACACCTCAACCATCAGGTCCGAGCAGCCATTCACGACCTGCGGAATGTCCACGAAGGAGGGCGCGGCATTGACGAAGCCGCCAAGCTTCACAACGCGCTTGATACGCGAGAGGTCACCCACAGCCGCCTTCGCCTGCGCGATGAGGTTGATGCCGCAGACGCGCGCGGCCTGCTGGCCGGCGGAGAGTTCCATATTCTCGCCAAGGCGGCCGAGGATGCGGCCTTCGGCTGTGGCCGAAACCTGGCCCGAGACGAAGAGCATGTTGCCGGTAATGACGAAGGGCACATAGGTGGCCACCGGCTTCATCGGGGCAGGCAGGGCGATGCCAAGGGCGTCGAGACGGGCTTCGGGGGTGGACATGGAAACTCCTGTTGAATCTTCGGGCTCGTCCTAACCCGGCGGACGGCCCGAGTCAGCCCTCAGGTTTCTTCGCCGATTTCGCCGCCCGCCCTGTCACCACGGCGCCGGTGCCGAATTTGGCGCGGGCCTTGTCGGACGCGCGTTCGGCGGCGGCGCGTTTGGCGACTTTGGGGTCGATGAGGTCTGTTCCGTCGCCGCGGTAATCGGAGAGTTCCGACAGGCCAACGCCGATCAGGCGGTACTTCACCGGGCCTATCGCTTCTTTCAGGAGCAGGGGCCGGGCGGCGCGGAACACTTCCTGGGCAAGCTGGGTCGGCTCGCTCAGGGATGTACGCCGCGTCAGCGGATGGAAGTCGGAGGTCTTTAGCTTCAACGTCACCACCCGGCCTGAAACACCCTCCGCCTTGGCCCGGTCAGCGGTCTTCACGCTGAGGCGCCAGAGATGGTCCTCCAGGATGCCGGTGTCGGCGGTGTCCTCGAAGAAGGTCGTCTCGCTGGAAACCGATTTGCGGTCTTCGTGCGGGGTGACTTTTCGGGTGTCGTGGCCATGGGCGCAGCGCTTGAGCCAGTCTCCCGTCTCGCCATAGCGCCGGATCAGGTTTTTGAGGTCCGCCTTCTGGATGTCCTCGATGGTGTAGAAACCGTCCTTGGCGAGGGATTCGGCGAATTTCGGGCCCACCCCGTGCAGGAAGCCGACCGGGTGGGGCGCCAGGAAGGCTTCGGCCTCGTCCGGCGCGATGATGGCAAAGCCGCGCGGCTTGTCGATCTCGCTGGCGGTCTTGGCGAGGAACTTGTTGGCCGAGAGGCCGACGGAGACAGTCACGCCCACCTCTCGCTCCACATTCTTCGCCAGCCGGGCAAGGCTCGCTGCCGGCGGCGCGCCGTGCAGGCGTTCCGTTCCGGCCAGGTCGAGATAGGCCTCGTCGATGGAAACCTGCTGAACCAGCGGGGTCAGATGGTCCATCTCGGCGCGAATCGCTTTGGCTGCGTCGCGGTATTTCCGGAAATCTGGCGGCACAACGACCGCGTCCGGGCACAGTTTGAGCGCCTTGAACATCGGCATGGCCGAGCGCACGCCATAGAGCCGCGCAATGTAGCAGCAAGTGGTTACCACGCCGCGCTGGCCGCCGCCGACAATCAGCGGCTTGTCCTTGAGCGTTGGATTATCTCGCTTTTCGACCGTGGCGTAGAAGGCGTCACAGTCCACATGCGCAATCGAGAGGCTGAAAAGCGCCCGATGGGACACGGTTCTGCGGCTGCCACAGGCGGGGCAGGTGGCGAGATCGGCCTCGCTCTTGTGCTGGCAATCGCGGCAAAGACTCGACATGGCGGATATGTTCCTGCCATGTTCCTGCAGCCGCCGCAAACATGCCCTGCGGCAGGCGTAAAGGCGCGTTAACATTTTGCAGTATAGCTGAAGCTGGCGCACCCACGCCCGCGCGAATCGTCAACTAATTCGGACTCTTATGGTCAAGAAGCGATCCGGAAAGGTGCTTGTTGTTGAGGACAATGAACTCAACATGCGCCTCTTTTGCGACCTGTTGGGCGCATACGGCTTCACGACCTTTCAGTGCCGTGACGGGGCAAAGGCTGTGGAGATTGCGCGCAAGGAGCTTCCCGATCTCATCATCATGGACATCCAGCTGCCGGAAGTCTCAGGCCTCGACATCACCCGCTGGCTTAAGGACGACAAGAAGGTCGCCCATATTCCCGTCCTTGCCGTCACCGCCTTTGCCATGCGCGCCGATGAGCAGCGCGTGCGCGAAGCAGGCTGTGAAGGCTATCTCTCCAAGCCGATCCAGATTGCCTCTTTCATCCGCGCGGTTGAAGCGCTGATGCCCAAGGAACCGGCGGCATGACTGCGCGGATCCTCGTCGTGGATGATATCGAGGCGAACCGCCGCCTGCTTCAGGCCAAGCTTGAAGCGCAGTACCACACGGTATTGCTCGCCGAGCACGGTGCCCAGGCGCTGGAACTTGCTCATGCCGAGGCCCCCGAGATCATCCTGCTCGACGTGATGATGCCCGGTATGGATGGCTATGAGGTTTGCCGGCGCCTCAAGGCCGATCCGGTCACTTCCTATATCCCGGTCGTCATGGTCACCGCGCTCAGCGAGATGGAAGACCGCGTGCGCGGGCTGGACGCGGGGGCAGAGGACTTCCTCACCAAGCCGGTGGATGATTTCCTGCTGAATTCCCGCATCACTGCCCTGATGCGCTACAACACGGTTGCCTCCGAACTGCGCCAGCGCGAGGCCAGCGGCATCCGCTCCGGCGCGATGGAAGAACTCAACCGCGACGAGATCGATCGGCCTTCCCGCATCTTCATCGTGGACGATGAGGCCCGCTCCTCTGCGCGCCTTGCCAACACCCTGCGCGCGCAGGGTCATAAGGCGACGACCCTCATGGAAGCCGGCGACATGGGCGAGCTCGCCTCCGAACGGGTGGATGTCCTGATCCTCTCCCTTTCTGCCCGCAGCTTCGATCCGCTGAAACTGATCGCGCATTTCAAGATGAACCCGGTCACCCGGTCCATTTCGGTGATCCTCATCTGCGATCCCCATGACAAGGCCAAGGCCCTGCGCGGGCTCGAGATCGGCGCCAGTGACATGATCACCATCCCGATTGACCGGCAGGAGCTGGCCGCGCGCATCCGCACCCAGACACGCCGTACACGGTATATCGATATTCTGCGCCAGCGCGTGGACCGGGGCCTTGAGCTTTCGGTCATCGACCAGCTCACCGGACTGCACAACCGGCGCTACATGAATGGCCAGCTTGAACAGTTCATGCAGCGCGCCGTGCGCGGCAACCAGCCCTTGTCGCTGATGATGGCCGACATCGACCACTTCAAGGCCGTCAACGACACCCATGGTCACCAGGCCGGGGATGATGTGCTGCGGGAAATCGGTAAGCGCCTGCGCGCCAATGTGCGCCCCACCGATGTCGTCTGCCGCACGGGCGGGGAAGAATTCGTCGTGCTGATGCCAAATACGCCAGGCGACCTTGCCTGCGCGGCGGCCGAGCGCATCCGCAAGGCTGTGGCCGCCGAAACGTTTCCCGTGTTGGGCGGGTCGCAGAGCCTGCGCATCACGGTGAGCGCCGGGGTCTCAACCTTGCAGGGCGCCGATGACAGGGCCGACGATCTGATGCACCGCGCCGATACCGCGCTTTACCAGGCCAAGACCGGCGGGCGCAACCGCGTCGAGAGCATTGCGGCCTGATTGACTTCCCGCTTTGGCAGGCTCACAGCGGCACAGTAGCTGGCTGAGGAAGCTCTGCGCTCATGACAGACCGTTTCGCGGCGTTCCGGTATTCTTCCTATGCCCGCTATTTCATCTCGCGCTTCTTCACATCGTTCTCGGTGCAGGTTCTGTCGGTTGCGGTTGGCTGGCAGATCTATGACGCGACGCGCGATCCGGCGCTGCTGGGATGGATCGGGCTCGTCCAGTTCCTGCCGGCCCTCTGCCTTGTCGTTGTGACTGGCAATGTGGCAGACCGGCTGGGCCGGCGCCTTGTCATGGCCTGCGCGATGCTGCTGATGATGGCCTGCGCGGGCGCCATCCTCTACCTTGCCACGACTGACCAGTTCGCGCCGGTCCTTGTGCTGAGCGTGCTGACCCTGTTCGGGGTGGCGCGCGCCTTTTATGGCCCGGCCTCGACCAGCCTTGCGGTCAATCTTGTGCCCAGGGAAGTGTTTCCCAATGCGGTGGGGTGGATATCTTCCTCCTGGCAGCTGGCGACGATTGCCGGACCGGTGGCAGGCGGGCTGCTCTACGGCCTCTCGCCCATGGCCGCCTATGGCACCGCCACGACCCTCTTTGCCTTGGGCGCCGCGCTTATCCTGACGATCCCCAAGCCCATCCAGCAGGTCGACAAGGCGCCCACGACCCTCTCCAGCCTCCTTGGGGGCTTCAGCTATATCTGGAAGGAGAAGATCGTTCTGGGCGCCATCACGCTCGATCTCTTTGCGGTGCTGCTGGGCGGGGCGGTGGCGCTGATGCCGGTCTATGCCCGGGATATCCTGGATGTCGGCGAGTTGGGCCTTGGCCTCCTGCGGGCCGCGCCGGGCGTGGGGGCGATCATCGCCATCGCGCTGATCACGGCGTTCCCGATCCGGGACTATGCCGGGTGGATCCTGCTCGTGTCGGTTGGGTTCTTCGGCCTCGCAACCGCTGTGTTTGGCGCCTCAACCCTCGCCTGGGTCTCGATCCTGGCGCTGATTTGTGTGGGCGGTTTCGACATGATCTCGGTCTATGTCCGCGAGATACTGGTGCAGATCCGGACGCCCGATCAGCTGCGGGGGCGGGTGAATGCAGTGAACTCGATCTTTGTCGGGGCGTCCAATGAACTGGGGGAGACGCGGGCCGGGTTCATGGCGGCGGCGCTGGGGCCGGTGTTTACGGTGGTAGCCGGGGGAATTGCGGCGGTCGGCGTGGCGGGGCTGTCGGCCTTCCTCTTCCCCAAGTTACGGGATGCGCGGCGGCTGCAGGAGGGTCGGCCGGAAGCGTAAGACCAAGAAAAAACCCGCGCCGGAAAGCGCGGGTTCTTTGAAAATTTCCAAAAGGAACAAGACGTTACTTGATCTTGCCTTCTTTGAACTCGACATGTTTTTTCGCGACGGGATCATACTTCCGCTGGACCATTTTCTCGGTCATCGTGCGCGGGTTCTTCTTCGTCACATAGAAAAAGCCGGTATCAGCCGTCGAGTTGAGGCGGATTTTGATGGTTGCGGGTTTGGCCATGTCGCGGCCCTTCTGATCTGGGGTGAATCCGGAAAACGCGCTTAATGGCGAGGGTTCCGGGGGAAGTCAAGCGGCATTGGACGGCCATGAGCGGCCATTTCCGGCCCCTTTCGGGTCAAAGACGGTCAGTCTGATGCCCGCTGCGGGTCCAGCGCAGATAGGGCGGGCGGTGATCCTCATCCGGTTTGGCAAGGCGCTCACCGATCTCTTCCAGCATGAACCGGGTAACCGAGGGCAGGTCGAGCTTCATGGCATCGGCGAGCGTCACCCATTGCAGGTCAGAGAGTTCCGCCCCGTCCACAGGGGGGCGCTCGTCGATCAGGGCCTCTTCGGCCTCGGCCATGAAGAAGCGCGCATCGAAGCGCCGGGGCCGGTAAGGCGGGGTGACCGCGCGGCCGATGAAGGTCAGCGGAGCCAGATCAGGCGCGATGTCCATCCTGTGGAAATCGTCCCAGCCAACCGGGCACATGTCCGGCATCTCGGCCGAGCGGCCCATGATCAGGCCGGTTTCCTCGAACAGCTCGCGAATCGCCGTCAACGCCATGGAACGGGGCAGCCGGCGCGATTGGAGGCGTAGTTTCGCTTCGACATCTGCGCGCAGTTCCTGCCAGGCAATCGCCTTGCCGTCATGTGGGTCAACGCGCCCGCCGGGGAACACATATTTATCTGGCATGAAGGCATTGGTGCCCGCGCGCTTGCCCATCAGCACGCGCGGCTGGGCCTGGTCGCGCCGCACGAGGATCAGCGTGGCCGCATCCCTGGGGCGCAGGCTCGGCTTTCCCCGAATGATGACGTCGCCGTCTTCTTCTTTATCGAACGCGGATCTGAGCATGCCGGACATGAGGCAGTCCTATAGGCGAATCCCGGCCTCTGAAACCGTGACGTAGGGAGAGGTCGCCGCGTTGTTGCGGCGCAGCATTGCCGGGGCGCTGCGAGCGCTCATCTGCGCTTCGGTTTGCCCTTTTGGGCAGCGTACGCTTGTCGAATTTCGGTTTGCCGCGGCGCGGCGGGCCGCCGCCCCCTCCGCCACCACTGCGCCCGCGCGGCGCGCCGCGTTCACGGGTGATTGCCTGACGGGCCGCCTTGCGGCCAGGTGGCGGGGGCAGGGGCTCTGACAGCATTTCCAGGAGCAGCCCGCCCTGCAGGGGGGTGACTTCCCGCAGCTTTACACGGACCATCTGACCGATGGAGAAGGTCTTGCCCGAGCCGCGTGCATAGACCGCCACGGCGGCCTCGTCATGAATCCAGTAATCCTCCGAGATGGACGAGATCGGCACAAAGCCATCCGCGCCTGATCCCGCCAGCGACACGAAGAGGCCGGCCGGCGTCACGCCCGTGATGCGGCCATCAAATTCCGCGCCAACCCGGTCTGACAGGAAGATCGCAAGATACCGGTCGGTCGCGTCGCGTTCGGCGGCCATCGAGCGGCGCTCGGTGGTGGAGATGTGCTCGGCAATCTCCTCAAGGCGCGACGCGGCGCGCTCGGAGAGACCGTCCGGGCCGAAATCATGCGCCCGGATCAGCGCGCGGTGGACCACAAGGTCTGCATACCGGCGGATGGGCGAGGTGAAGTGGGCATATTTGG
Organism: Hyphomonas sp.; assembly: GCF_018402285.1. Lineage (GTDB taxonomy): Bacteria > Pseudomonadota > Alphaproteobacteria > Caulobacterales > Hyphomonadaceae > Hyphomonas. Next base: position 1,430,029 of record NZ_JAGYJH010000003.1, read on the forward strand.
GAAGGTTGAGGCCAAAGTGGCCAAGGTTTTCTTCCGAATAGATCGCCTGCGCCTGCGTGCGCAGCACCATCTGGGAGATCATCCCTTCATAATCCCCGCCCCGGATTTCAGCGAGCAGGCGATTGAACTTGTGCGTCTGCGGACGTTCCCCGATATTCCACTTCATGTCGAGCGTCTGCAGGAACTCGGCAAACGCGGCCACTTTCGCGTCCGACGGTGTGTCATGCACACGGTACATGACGGGGCTGTTCTTCTGCTCCAGCGTTTCAGCGGCCGCCACGTTCGCCTGGATCATGAACTCTTCGATCAGGCGGTGGGCGTCGAGGCGTACCTTGGTGGTGATGCCATCAAGCTCGCCTTCAGGTGTGAACATGATCCGCCGCTCAGGCATGTCGAGGTCAAGCGGGCTGCGGATGTCGCGCGCCCTGGAGACCGCCGCATAGGCGCCCCAGAGCGGTTTGAGCACCGTCTCCAGCAGCTCTTCCGCCTTGCCGCCGGGTTTGCCATCAATGGCGTCCTGCGCCTCTTCATAGGAAAGTTTTGCCGCTGAGCGCATCGTGGCGCGCAGGAAGCGGTGGCGTTTCTTGTGGCCATCTGCGGAGAATATCATCTCTAGCGCCAGGCACGGCCGGTCTTCATTCTCGCGCAGCGAGCAGGCATCTGCTGACAGCTCAAAGGGCAGCATGGGGACGACCCGGTCCGGGAAATAGGTCGAGTTGCCGCGTTTTTCCGCTTCCTTGTCGAGGGCGGAGCCTTCGGTGACGTAAGCGGCGACATCGGCAATGGCGACGATCACCTTCCAGCCGCCATCCTGCGTCTGCTCGGCCCAGACGGCGTCGTCATGGTCGCGTGCGTCATGCGGGTCGATGGTGATCAGGGGCGTATCGCGAAGATCCGTTCTGGGAACGTCCGCCGGCTCCTTCCCGCGCGCTTCAACCAGCGCGGCTTCGGGGAAGTCCACCGGGATGTCATGGGCATAGATGGCGATGAGGCTGGCCGAGCGGGCATCGGTGATATGGCCAATGACCTCCTTCACCACACCTAGTGGCGGGCCCATCTGGCGGCGCCCTTCCGGCTTAGGCTCGGCCACCACGAGATCGCCGTCCCTGGCGCCCTTGCGGTCGCCTTCCTGGATCAGCAGTTCGCGGCGTTCCTTGCGGCTGGCGGGGATGACCCGGCCGCCGCGCGGGCCCTGTTCAAAGAGGCCGACGATGCGGTCGCTGAGGCGCTTCTCGAGCAGCGTGATGACATAGGCGCGCCATTCGCCGTCTTCGCGGCCCACGATCTTGCAGATCGCCCGGTCGCCCTTGCCCGGCGCGCGGCCACGGCTCTTGCCCGAGGGACCTCCATAGATCAGCTCCGGCCCGAAGAGGCCGCTCGCGCCGAGGCACTGGCCGACAAGATCGCCCTCCCTGGTGAGGCGGGTAAACTCAACAAGGCCCGAAGGGGGCGGGCGGTCGGTCTGCGCAAAGCTGCGCTTGCCTGTGCGCTCCAGCTTGCCTTCCTCCTCGAGGGCTTTGAGCACCTCGCGTAGCAGGGCGCGCTCCTGGCCCTTTACTTTAAGGCCCCGGGCAATATCGGCTTTGCTGGTCGCGTCCGGATTTTCTTTCAGAAAATCAAGGACAGTCTGTCTGTCTGGAAAACTCATGGTGCCCGATATAGGGCAGTTCGCGCCCGATTGCGCGGGAATTTATGCGAAACGGGCCCTTATCGCACCAGTTGCACGAGGATTGCCGTGGCGCCGCCCTCGGTATTGGTTGTCAGGCGCACAAGGCGGGCGGAGATGAACACGCACTGGCCGGGCACCACGACCGTCTCGATATTGTCGGTCTCGTCAAAGTCAGGATCGCCCGAAAGGATCACCGCGTTCACCGCATTTCCGCCGCCATGGCACACCTGCAGCACCGGTGTTGAGAGCACCTGCGCGCCTTCAGGCAGCGGCTGGCTGACCAGCACGGGCACGACCTGCTTGCCCTTGGCTGTCACGCGGATGGGCGGGGGCACCTGCGCAAAGGCCGGGGCGGCCAGCACGGCGGCGATTGTGGCCAGGAATATGGTCCGGATCATGACAGTGCCTTGCGTCTGCGCGACTCGATGTGCCGGAGGTTGCTCGCGGCCCCGCCAGTGTCAATCTCAGCGCAGCAGCGTGACGCTTGCCCGGACTGTGCCCTCGCCCTTCCAAACGGCAAGGTCGATCTGATCGCCGGCGAAGAAACCGCATCTCCCGCGCGACAGCAGCTGCTTTCGGGCACCAATTTGGACGCTGAGCGTTTCCGGGTTGGGGGTAGAGGCGGCGCTGTGATAGCAGATGCGGAAGACTGGCAATGTGCCGGCATCGGTCAGGCCGGGCGGCGCCATGAAGACGGTCTCGCTGACCTTGTCCCGCACGTAGATTTCCATCTCGTAGGCGCTGGCCGCGCCTGAGGGCGCGCCCATAAGGGTGATTGCGGAAAACAAGGCAGGCAGGAGCATGGCGGGAGCCTCCGGTCAACTTCCTCCGCATACGCGCAGAGGGAAGCTGAAGGGAGGGTGAATGGCTATTCCTCAGCCTTTTTCGCTGCCGCCTTCTTCTTTGGCGCAGCTTTCTTCGCGGCTGGCTTCCTGGCCGCCGCTTTCTTTGCCGGCGCCTTCTTCTTGGCGGCGCCGCCCTTGGCATTCACGAGGTCGATGGCTTGGTCCAGCGTCACTCTGTCAGGCGTGATTTCCTTGGGCAGGGTGGCGTTGACCTTGCCCCATTTTACGTAGGGGCCATAGCGGCCCTCGAAGACTTCGATGGCGCCGCCATCGGGGTGGTCGCCGAGGGATTTGAGCGCGGCCGCACCGCCGCGGGCCGAGCCGCGGGCTTTCTTGTCCTCGATCAGCGAGACAGCGTGGTTGACGCCGATGGTGAACACGTCGCGCGGGTCCTTGAGGTTCGCATAGGTCTTGCCATGCTGAACATAGGGGCCGAAGCGGCCGAAATTGGCGAGGATCATCTCGCCATCTTCCGGGTGGGGGCCAACTTCGCGCGGCAGGCTGAGCAGCTCGACCGCGCGGTCGAGCGTCAGCTCGGCGGCATTGTCTGCCTTGGCAAGGCTTGCCCGCTTGGGCTTCTCGCCATTGGCCATTTCCACATACGGGCCAAAGCGGCCGGATTTGAGGAAGATCATCGCGCCCGTATCCGGGTGCAGGCCGAGCTCGTTGCCGTCCGGGCTGATGGCCGAATCTCCGCCCTCGGAGGAAAACTGGCGGGTGTACTTGCATTCAGGGTGGCGCGAGCAGCCGACAAAGGCGCCGAACTTGCCGAGCTTCATCGACAGCTCGCCCTCTTTGCACAGCGGGCAGAGGCGCGGGTTCTCGATGGTGTTGCCGTCCGCGTCCTGGCGCGGGAATACATAGGCGCCCAGCGCCTCGTTCAGCGCGTCGAGCACGGCAGAGACACGAAGGTCCTTTGTGCCGTCGATGTCGGCGGCAAACTGCTGCCAGAATTCGCGCAGGAACACTTTCCAGTCGAGCTTGCCATCGGAGATGACGTCGAGCTTTTCTTCCAGGCCCGCCGTGAAGTCATACTCCACATAGCGGCTGAAGAAGTTTTCAAGGAAGGCGGTGACGAGCCGGCCTTTATCCTCCGGCACCAGCGCCTTGCCCTCGATGCGGACATAGCCGCGGTCTTCCAGGGTGGAGAGGGTGGAGGCGTAGGTCGAGGGACGGCCGATGCCGAGTTCTTCCAGCCGCTTGACGAGTGAGGCTTCGGTATAGCGCGGGGGCGGCTGGGTGAAGGACTGGTTGGCGTCAGCCTTAAGAAGGTCAGAATGCTGACCTTCTGCCATTTTCGGCAGGCGGCCTTCGGCGTCCTCATCATCATCGCCGGCGTCATGGCCTTCGGCGTAGAGCTTGATGTAGCCGTCAAACACCAGCACCTGGCCGGTGGCGCGCAGGGCGGCGCGCTTGTCCTTGGAGGTCAGGTCGATGGTGGTGCGCTCGAACAGGGCGGTTTCCATCTGGGACGCGACAGCCCGGCGCCAGACCAGCGTGTAGAGTTTCTTCAGGTCTCCGTCGCCGTGATAGTCTTCCGGGCGCAGATTGAAGTCGGTGGGGCGGACAGCTTCGTGGGCCTCCTGCGCGTTCTTTGCCTTGGAGGAATAGCGCCGGGTATTTTCCGGCAGGTAGCGCGCGCCATAGTTCGACTGGATCATGGTGCGGGCGGCGACATAGGCCTCCTCGGCCATGTTGACCCCGTCGGTACGCATATAGGTGATGCGGCCTTCCTCGTAGAGCTTCTGGGCGGCCTGCATGGTGCGCTTGGCGGAGAAGCCGAGCTTGCGGCTGGCTTCCTGCTGCAGCGTCGAGGTAATGAAGGGCGGGGGCGGGTTGCGCTTGACCGGCTTGGCTTCAACCGAGGTGACCGAATAGCCGCCTACCTTGACGATCTCCAGCGCGCGGTCGGCCTCCCCCTTGTTGCTGAGGGTGAACTTCTTCAGCGTCTCGCCATCCAGAGAATGCAGCCGGGCCTCGAAATGGGAGCCATCGGGCGCGCGCAGTTCGGCGGCAATGTTCCAGTATTCCTGAGGCCGGAAGCTCTCGATCTCGTTTTCCCGGTCGCAGACGATGCGCAAGGCAACCGACTGGACGCGGCCGGCCGAGCGGGAACCCGGCAGCTTGCGCCAGAGAACGGGCGAAAGGTTGAAGCCGACGAGATAGTCCAGCGCCCGGCGGGCGAGATAGGCGTCGACGAGTTCCTCATCGAGCTTGCGGGGGTGCTCCATCGCCTGGGTCACGGCGCTCTTGGTGATCGCGTTGAACACCACGCGCTCGACCGCCATGTCCTTTTTCAGGGCCCGGCGCTTCTTCAGCGCCTCGATCAGGTGCCAGGAGATGGCCTCGCCCTCGCGATCAGGGTCGGTCGCCAGGATCAGCGTGTCGGCGTCCTTGAGGGCATTGGCGATGTCGGAAATACGCTTTGCGGACTTGGCATCGGCTTCCCAGACCATCTCAAAGTCGTTTTCAGGGTCAACCGAGCCGTTTTTCGACGGCAAATCGCGGATATGCCCGTAGGAAGCGAGGACCTTATAGTCCTTGCCCAGGTACTTGTTGATCGTTTTGGCCTTTGCCGGAGACTCGACGACGACAAGCTTCATGCGGGGGTCCACCTCTTCAAGGGCGGCAGAGATGGTCTGCCACGGCAGGGGCTGTCAAGGCCGCTGCGGTTTCAGCCATCTTCCCGGTAGGCGATGAAGGCGAGGCTGACGAACAGCACAAACAGGGGCGGAGACCATGCAGCCACCGCAGCCGGCGCAGCCCCGGTGGCCCCGAGGCTTGAGGAAAACTGCGTGAAGAAATAAAGCCCGATGGCCGCCAGAACCCCCGTTGCCAGAAGCCTTGAGGTGCCCCCAAGCCGCTGCAGGCGCAGGCAGGCGAGCGCCCCGATCAGCGCCATGGCCGTGAAAAGCACCGGCGTCGCGGTCAGTTGCAGCAGCCGCATCCGGTAGCGCGACGTATCGAGGCCCGCTGCTCTCGTCTCCGTAATGAAGCGGGGCAGGTCCCAGAACCCGATCGTGCCGGGCGAGGCAAACTCGTCCAGCAGGCGAACGGCGTCCAGCGTGGTCGGCAGCGCCAGGGTCTCCCGCCGCTCCGGCACCTGGTTGGGCAGGTTCTCGACCAGGTTTTCCAGCTGCCAGAACCCGTCATTCAGGACGGCGCGTTCTGCATCGATCCGGCGCACGAAGGCAAAGTCATTGGTCGGCTGGCGGCCATTATAAAGGCGCTGTTCCTCGATGATCTTGACGTCCAGCAGGGTGCGCCCGCCATCCTCTACCCGCCTTGCATGGATCACATACTGGCTGGCATCATCCCCCTGGCGCAGCCAGACGCCGGTATCGGCCACCGCCACCGTTTGCCGCCCGATATTCAGCAGCCGCGCCCGTTCCGCCTCGAAAGACTGGGTCAGGCGCGCCGCAAAGGGGTTTAGCGCAAGGGACGAAAAGAGCCCCAGAACCACGCCCAGCACGATCACCGGCGTCAGGAAGCGCCAGGCCGAAAGCCCGCTGGCCCGGATGATCGAGAGCTCCGAGCGCCGGTTCAGGCGGGTGAACGCCATCATCGTCGCCGCCAGCAGCGCAAAGGGCAGGGTCTGCTCGACGATCATCGGCAGCTTCATCAGCGACAGCCGCAGCGCGTCCAGAAGAGTGATCTGCACATCCCCGCCGACCGTGCGCAGCTGCTCCACCACGTCGATCATCATGATCGCCAGCAGCAGGATGCCCAGCACCAGCGCCAGCCCCGAGAGGCATTCGCGCAGGATATAGCGCTGGATGCTCGAGAAGAGCGGCATCAGGCGCGCGCTCCGGGAACGTAATCGGGTCTTGGCTGGGTCACGGCCTGTTTGCGGCCGATCCGGGCCCCGCGCCCGAAATAGATCCAGGCGAGTGTGCCGCCGGTGAGCAGGGGCACAGCCCAGAGCGCCGCATTCAGGCCCGGATCATCCGACGCAGCAGACTGCAGCGCCAGATGCACCACCAGAACAAGGATCGCGCCCGATGTCGCAATCCCGATCCGCCGGGAATAGCCCTGCCGGCTGAAATCCCCGCCCAGCACCGCATAGATCGCCAGCAGCGCCATCACGATGTTGAGCATCGGAGATGTGAGGCGCGCGTTCGCCTCTGCGATGAAGCCGTCGGCTTCCTTGTTTTCAAAGTAGTTCTTCCGGTCCAGAAAGATGAGCTCGTGCAGGAATTTGTCCGAAGCCTTGAGGATCAGCTCGGAATCTTCCTTCATGAAGTCTGTCAGGTCGAACATGTACTGGTCAAACTCCAGCACCGAGAGTTGCTGGTTGGCGTCGAGCTGCTGGCTGAGCGCGTCGCGCAGCAGCAGGGTCGGGCGCCCGTCCACGGAGACGAGCGCGGCTGAACGGGCGAGGATGTCGGTCGGGAAGTCCGGATCGGTCATGTCCGAAATCAGCACCCCGCGCAGCTCGCCGCCGACCTGATCGCGCGCATAAAATGTGAGCCGCTCGCCATTCGACGTGAACTGGCCCGCCCGGAACACGGCCGCGGCAAGGTCTGCCCGGGCTTCGGCGACGGCTTCACGCATCGCCCGCTGCGACATCGGCTGGACCCAGAGGTTCACCCCCAGATGCACCACCATACAAACGACTGCGAGCCGCAGGACCGGCGAAGCCACCTGCCAGCGTGTCATGCCTGCGGCCTGCGCCACGACAATCTCCGAATCCTTGTGGATGCGGTTGAGCGACCAGACTCCCGCCACGAACAATGCCAGCGGCAGCAACAGGGCGATCACCTGGGGCGATCCCAGCATGACGATGTAGAAATAGGTGATCGCCGATTGCCGGTTTTCGAGAATCAGATCGGTGCGCGACAGCCCCTGCGCCAGCAGGGCGACCATCACCAGACTGCCGACAATGATCAGCACGGCCTGCACGACCTGCTTGAAGAGATGCAGCTGGATCTTCGTCATGAAAGGGGTGCGGGCACTCTAGCGTTCAGAAGCCAAACCGGAATTGGCAGCAATTCATTAGCTAACGAGTTGCGCTTGGCGCGTCGATGCTTAGTTTCCGCTCCAAACGGAGTTTCCACACATGAAGATTACATTCGCAGACGCCGCAAAGGCTGACATCGCCGCCTTCATCGCCGATGAGGGGGCAGGTCTGCCCGGCAGCGCAGAAGCGCTCGACAAGGCCACCGGCGGCCTCCTTTCCGAGGCGATCGACGGCGGCCGCTTTGATGGCAAGACCGGCCAGCTGGTGTCAGCGGTTCTGCCCAAGGGGGCTGACGCCCGCCGCGCCGTCATCGTCGGCGGCGGCAAGCCCAAGAAGCGGGACGCCCGCGCCATGGAGAATATCGGCGCCCATTTCGTGAAGGGCTTTGCCTCCTCCGGCTTCAAATCGGCCTCCATCGCGGCCCACACCGCCGAAGAGGCCGCCCGGGTGGCCGCCGGCGCCAAGCTCGCGGCCTACCGGTTCGATACCTATTTCACCAAGCTGAAGCCCGACCAGAAGCCCAGTCTCTCGAGCCTCACGCTCGTCTGCGACGATCCCAAGGCCGCCAGGGCCGCTTACGCCCTGCTCGACGCGGCCACCGACGGCACTTATCTGGCGCGCGACCTCGTCAACATGCCGCCCAACGACCTTCACCCGGAAAGCTTTGCCGAGAAGATCAGGGAACTTTCTTCTCTCGGCATCGAGGTTGAAGTCCTCGGCGAGAAGCAGATGGCCAAGCTCGGCATGGGCGCGCTGCTTGGCGTCGGCCAGGGCTCGGTCAAGGAAAGCCAGCTTGGCATCATGAAATGGAATGGCGGCAAGCCGGGCGAAGATCCGGTCATCCTCGTCGGCAAGGGCGTCTGCTTTGACACCGGCGGCGTCTCGCTCAAGCCCGGCCCCGGCATGGAAGAAATGCGCGGCGACATGGGCGGCGCGGCGGCTGTCACGGGCACGATGCGCGCGCTCGCCCAGGCCAAAGCCAAGGTCAACGTCGTCGGCCTTATCGGCCTTGTGGAAAACATGCCCGATGGCAATGCCATCCGCCCCGGTGACATCCTCCGCTCGGCTTCGGGTCAGACCATCGAAGTCCAGAACACCGACGCCGAAGGCCGCCTCGTCCTGTGTGACGTGCTCTGGTACGCTCAGGAGCATTACAAGCCGAAGGCCATCGTCGACCTTGCCACGCTGACCGGCGCGATCGTCATTTCCCTCGGCCACCATCATGCCGGCCTCTTCTGCAATGATGATGACCTTGCCGAAGAGCTGACCAAGGCGGGCATGGCCGAAGGCGAGCGCGTGTGGCGCCTGCCGATGGGCCCGGAATACGACGCGCTGATCAAGTCGAAGTTCGCCGACATGCGTAACATCGGCGGCCGCGCCGCCGGCTCGATCACGGCGGCGCAGTTCCTCAAGCGCTTCATCAAGGACGGCGTGCGCTGGGCGCATATCGATATCGCGGGCGTTGCCTGGGTCGAAGGCGAAAAAGCCCCGACCGATCCTAGCTGGGCCTCGGGCTATGGCCCGCGCCTGCTCAGCCGCTGGATCGTGGACAACTACGAGGCCTGACACATTCCCGAGAGCCCCCGCGCAAGCGGGGGTCTCGACCGGCCATACCAGAGCCCCGCCTTTGCGGGGGTAAGCGGAGAGAGGGTTGAGCATGCAGCCAGCAGCCCCCGAATGGTGGTTCTACCATCTCTCGCGCAGCGCGCTGGAGGAGGCGGCCGCGCCGCTCCTCCAGAAATGCCTTGAGGTTGGGTGGCGGGTGCTCGCCGTATCTTCGCGCGCCGAGCGCCTCGCCAGGCTCGACGCCGTGCTCTGGACCTTTGACGATGCATCCTTCCTGCCACATGGCCAGGCCGACGCGCCGGGGCTCGATGTGACGCGCCAGCCGGTGCTGCTGTCGGCCAAGCTCGCCAATACCAACAACGCCGACGCCCTGATGCTGATGGACGGGGTCGAGGCGCCGGTCGACGCGGCTTTCAAGCGTTGCATGGTGATGTTCGAGGACGCCGACACCGCCACCCGCAACAAGGCGCGCGGTCAGTTCAAGGCTGCCAAGGACGCTGGGCTCGTAACGCGCTATTTTCAGCAGACGGAACGGGGCGGCTGGAAAGAGGCGGGACTTTGATTCTAGCTCTCAAGATTGGCTTTTTGCCATTCAACCATGGTTTCCCACAAGTCGTTGAATATCAGTGTATCTGCATCATACTTTAGCAGTTTGCAGATTTCCGGAAGATCTATTTCGTAACGTTGGTATCTTTCGACGATATACTTCGCGCCCGGTATGTTTTTGCGGCGTGAGACGGTTTTGAGCCAATCCCGTATGCAAAGGATAGCTTCGCCTGGGTCTCCGCTGTGGTGGCTGATATCCCGGCCAGATATGTCGGACATCGCGATCTTGTAGCGATGTGGTTCCTTATCCAAAATTATCAGCCGTTTATCTTTTTGGGTGCCGGAGCCAAATCTTCGGGCACCGAGAAACAGCCCAAGCTCTAGCGGCATGTTGAACCGGGGTAGGAAATTTTTCTCATCCAGTTCCATATTCGAGAGATCGTGGATGCCGAACTTCGATTGTTCTATGATTGCCTCAATCTTCTGTAAGCGGATTTGTCCACCATCGTTGGTTTCCAGAGCGCAGCGAGGTTCGTATCCGCAATCTACCACAGCAAATACCATCGCGCGGAACATTGGCGCGAAGTCATCTGAAAAGGGGCAATTGATGAAGACCGAACGTGAGTAGGTCGGCATCCGAAAGTTTAAGCGCTTTTGCTGCGTTGTGATACGACCGCAGTGACAGCATCACGAATAGCGCGCTTGGTCAGCGTCCCACCCGATGGCGGAACCACAAGCTTACGCCCGTCCTTCAGTTGGACGAACTGCCCGCTTCGTGAATCACGCGCCACAGCGCCTGATTTATGCGATTTTTCCGACACGTGTTTCATAAGAGAAACATTGCATATCTGAGTGCGTCTACAAGTTGATGCCCTCAAACCTTCTTCACAAACTCCGACTTAAGCCCCGTCGCGCCGACGTCGTCGATCTTGCAGTCGATGTCGTGATCGCCCTCCACAAGGCGGATGTTCTTGACCTTCGTGCCACGCTTCACGACCAGCGATGAGCCCTTCACTTTCAGGTCCTTGATCACCGTCACCGTGTCGCCATCGGCGAGCGGGTTGCCGACCGGGTCCCTGACAACCTTCGGCCCGTCCGCTGCCGTCTCGCCCCGGCGTCCATGCATGGGCGCATTCGGGGCAGACCAGCAGAGCGCCGTCTTAACAGGTCAGGCCAGAGCCACATTTGGGGCAGGGGGGAAGGTCGCTCATGGCCGCCAGGGTTTCGCTTGTGGAAAAAGGCCGCCCTACGCCCTGGCTTCCCCGTGCGCAAGGGCGCCTATCGGCGCTTGCCCCGGCGACGCCGCGCCGCTATAGGCCGCGCAAATCCCCGCAAACATCAAAAGACTACAGGAAGCTCCTCATGGCCGTGCAGCGCACCTTTTCCATCATCAAGCCCGACGCCACCGAGCGTAACCTTACCGGCGCGATCAATGCCGTGATCGAGAAAGCCGGTCTGCGCATCATCGGCCAGCGCCGCATTCAGATGACCCGCGCCCAGGCCGAGCGTTTCTACGCCGTCCATTCCGCGCGCCCCTTCTTCGGCGAGCTGGTCGACTTCATGATCTCCGGCCCGGTCGTCGTTCAGGTTCTCGAAGCGGAAGACGCCATAACGAAGTACCGCGAAGTGATGGGCGCCACCAACCCTGCCGACGCGGCCGAAGGCACCATCCGCAAGCTGTTCGCCAAGTCGATCGGCGAGAACTCGGTCCATGGTTCGGACTCGGCCGAGAACGCCGCGCTCGAAATCGCGCAGTTCTTCTCCGAGGCGGATCTCACGAGCTGACCAAATCTGGTTGCCTTCGGGCACCGGATCAGAGCCGGAGGCAGGGACGCCCGCCTCCGGCTTTTTCGTGTCCGGAAGTGGCCGGATCTGGCCGGATCTGGCCGGAATTGGCGACGGATTTGTACCCGCTGGCACCGGTTTGGCGACATTTTGCGGGGGTCTGAAACGGCTGGAATCCGTAAACCCTTCCTTTCAGATCATGATTAATTGGCCCCTTACCCTTCATGGCCCTACAATCCCGGCCTGATAAGACACGTATCAGACCAGAGATTCAGGTAACCCGTCCCATGTCCAAAACGCCAAAAAATACCGAATTAAAACACGGCGCCGAAGACCTTGAGGCCCGCCTGGCCGCGCTGCGCGCCGAGGTCGATGAGATCATGCTGGCCCTCGCCGCAAAGGCAGAGGCTGAAAAGGCAGACGTTGGGGCGAAGGTCGAAGACGCTGCGAAATCTGCAGCAACCACTGCAGAAGAGCTAAGTGAGGAAATCCTCCGCGATGCCCGCCGCGCGCTGAAACAGATCCACAAACAGGCCGCTTCGCTGGAGAAGACGCTGTGGGTAGAGACCCGCGCCAATCCCCTGCAAACCCTGCTGATCGCCTTTGGCGCCGGCTTCATCGCTTCGCTGCTGATCCGCCGCTGATGCTGTCTTTCCTGTCCTCCCTTTTGCAGAGCCATGTCGAGGTACAGGTGAACCGCGGCATCAGGGGCCTTGGCACCCTTGCCGTGGTCGGGGCGATGCTGCTGACCGCTTATATTGCTGCAGTTCTGGCGCTTGCCCTGTTCCTGGCCGAACGGATGAGCCCCTGGGCCACGGCGGCTTTCATCGCCCTCGGCTTTGCCCTGATGGCAGGACTTATCCTCCTCTTCGTGTCGCTCAAGAATGACGCCGACAAGCGCGCCGAAGAGGCAGCTGCAAGGGCGCGTCAGGACACGCAGGCTCAGATTCTGTCTGCCCTGACAGGCGGCGAAGGCGGCGGTAAACAGGCCTTGGTGATCGCCGCCATTGCCGGCCTGATCCTCTCCAGCCTGCTCGGAAAGGGCGATGAGGAGGATGGCGACGCCTGATCCCCGTTATTCGGCGCCAACCTTCACGACGCGCCGGCCGGTATTTTCCCCCCGGAAAAGTCCACAGAAGGCTTCGGGCATCGCCGCGATGCCCTCAAAGCGCTCTTCCTGAGTTTTCAGGCCGCCGGAAGCGATCATTTGCGCCATGGACCCAAGGGCCTCGGGGAAACCGCGCGCAAAATCGAAAACCACCAGCCCTTGCATGTTCACCCGGTGGGTGATGAAGGGTTTGGTGTGGACAATGCCCGGCGTTTCCTCCGGTTTCAGGTTGTAATCGGCCACCTGACCCGAAATGCAGATCCGCCCGTTCAGCGCCATCAGCTGCAGCACGGCGTTGACCATCGCATTGCCCACATTGTCGAACAGGATATCAACCCCGTTGGGAAACTCCGCCGAAATCGCGCCGGAAAGATCGCGCGCCGTCTTGTAGTTGATCGCTGCGTCAAACCCGGCTTCGGAGACCAGCCAGCGGCATTTCTCATCGCTGCCGGCGACGCCTACAACTTTCGAAGCGCCCCAGGCCCTGGCGAGCTGTCCTGCAGTGGCGCCTACAGGGCCCGCGGCGGAGGTGACGAGAACGGCGTCGCCTTGCTTGAAGCGCGCCACGTCTTTCATGCCAAACCACGCTGTCAGCCCCGGCACGCCGAGCACGCCGATCCAGGCCGAAAGCGGCACGCCCGGAACATCCATAACCTTGCCGATGAAGCCTTTGCCGGACTGGACCGAATGGGTCTTCCATCCCCCCGCGCAGAACACCTTCGTGCCAACCGGCCAGTCCGGATGGCCGGAGGCATCAATGATGCCTGCGCTGAAGCCGTCGATGGGTTTGCCGAGCGGCAGGGCAGCTGCATAGCTATCGCCGCCAGACAGGCGCGAGCGTGTGCCGGGATCAACCGAGCACCAGACATGCGCTACGCGGAACTGGCCGTCCCTGGGCTCTGGAAGGGGCTGGGTTTCCAGGCGGAAGTCGGAGGATTTTGGCGGGCCGTCGCAATACTGGGCGAGGACGATCTGCTGGAGTTCGCTCATGGATTCGGGGCCTCCCAACCCTTTTGATTTCAGGCAGTTTTTATCTTCTCGCACGCCAGCGCAAGGGCGCGGGGGTAAAGCTTGTGTTCTTCCGGCAGGATGCGGGCGGCGAGCGTCTGGGCGGTATCGCCCGGCAGGATCGGCACAGCGGCCTGCGCGATAATCTCGCCTTCATCGACCCCTGCGCTGACCCAGTGGACGGTGCAGCCCGCTTCTGCGTCGCCGGCGTCGATGGCGCGCTGGTGGGTGTCGAGGCCTTTGTATCTGGGCAGGAGGGACGGGTGGATGTTGATCATCCGGCCTTCCCAGCGCGTCACGAACCAGGAGGTGAGCACGCGCATGAAACCGGCCAGCGCGATGATCTCTGTGCCGGCATCTGTCAGCGCTTTGTCCAGCGCGCGCTCGAAGGTTTCACGGTCCTTGCCATAGAGCTTGTGGTCGATGGTGAGAGTGGGGATGCCGGCAGCGGAAGCGGTTTGGAGGCCTTTGGCGTCGGGGCGATTGGAGGCAACCAGCACCGGTTTTGCCGGATAGGCGGGGTCTTCAGCCGCGCTCAGCAGCGCCTCCATATTGGAGCCGCGCCCTGAAATCAGGATCGCCAGATTGAGGCGCGTCATGCGCTGGCAAGCTCACCGAGGAGGCGCGGGTCTTCGCCGGCAGCCTTAAGGTCTGCCATGACCGCGTCTGCCTGTTCGGGCGCAACCGCGAGGACAAGACCGATGCCCATGTTGAAGGTACGGTGCATTTCTTCAAGATCGACTTGTCCGGCGTCCTGCAGCCACTGGAAGACCGGGGGCGGGGTCCAGGCGGCGCGGTCGATGCGCGGGACGAGGCTGTCGGGACACATGCGGGGCGTGTTCTCGGTGATGCCGCCGCCGGTGATGTGGGCGAGGCCTTTGATGCGACCCGAGCGGATCAGCGGCATCACGAGCGGCGCATAAAGGCGGGTCGGTGTCAGGAGGGCTTCGCCCAGCGTCTCGGAACTGGAGAAGGGCGAGGGGCCGCCATAGAAGAGGCCCTCGCGTTCCACGATGCGGCGGATCAGCGAGTAGCCGTTGGAATGGGGACCGGAGGAGGCGATGCCGATCAGCGTGTCGCCGGGTTTCATGTCGCCCATGCGGGGGAGTACCTTGTCGCGGTCCACCGCGCCGACGACAAAGCCGGCCAGGTCATAATGGCCGGGGGGATACATGCCGGGCATTTCAGCGGTTTCGCCGCCGACGAGGGCGCAGCCCGAGCGGCGGCAGCCTTCTGCGATGCCGGCAATGACGGCTTCTGCGATGCCGCCCTCGAGCTTGCCGGTGGCGAAATAGTCGAGGAAAAACAGCGGCTCGGCGCCCTGCGCCAGCACATCATTGGCGCACATGGCGACCAGATCGATGCCAACGGTGTTGTGGATGCCGGTTTCGAAGGCGAGCATCAGCTTGGTGCCGACGCCGTCTGTGCCCGACACCAGGATCGGGTCGTTGAAACCGGCTGCTTTAAGATCGAACAGCGCGCCAAATCCGCCGAGGCCGCCCATCACACCGGCGCGGGCGGTGGCCTTGGCCATCGGAGAGATTGCGTCTACGAGGCGCTCGCCTGCCTCAATATCGACACCCGCGTCACGATAAGAGAGAGGCGTCTTGGACGGCGTGTTCATTGGAATTGTGGCCCCTCAGTTTACCTGAATCGGCGCGTTAGCATGACGATGGCCCGAGTTCCAGTGAAGGATCGGAAGTGAAGCAGCCGGTTTCCGCCAGCGGGCAGGGTTGCTAGAAGAAAGACCGACAAGGAGTTCACCCCCCATGATTCGATGGATTATTGCCGCCGCGCTCGTGATTTTCGCTGCTGCGCCAATGGCTTTGGCCGACACGCGCGATGTCTACACGATCCGCGACATTGAGGTGGACCAGCAGGCCGCGACTGTCATTGAGGCGCGCGAAGCGGCCATGGCGTCTGCCCGGGTCGCTGCGGCGCGGGCCCTGATCAGCAAGATTACGCTCGCTTCCGACCGGAGCGCCGCAGGCGGCATCCCGGTTGACGGGGCGCTGGCGTCCCGCCTTACGGCAGCCGTCGACGTGCAGGAAGAAACGGCCGGCGCAGGCCGGTATCGCGGCAAGCTGGCGGTCGTGCTGAACCCGCAGATGGTGCGCGCGCATCTGGACTCGCTGAATGTTCCCTATCTCGACAGTCAGGCCCCTCTGGCGCTCATGGTTCCGGTAACCACGACGGCATCTGCCGCAGATGCGTGGCGGGCCGCCTTTGAAGAACGCAACAATGGCGCGCTCGCGCCCTACGTTACAGCGAGCGGCAATTTCTACTCGGCCTACAGCTCCTGGTCTGAAATTTCGGCAGAGGCCGTGCCCCTGAACGCCCGCCGGGCCCTGATTGCGGAGCTGCAGGGACGCGACGGCGCCTGGCGCGTGGTTGTCTCTTCTGTAACCGCCGCCGGAAATGAGCCGGTTGGCGCAACCCCGCCGGCAGCCAGCCTGACGGACGCGGCCAAAGCCGTGACAACCCTTCTGGGCGAGAGCTGGAAAGAGGCATCCATCGTGCGCGATGGCAGCCGGACGAGAGTGGATGCGTCGGTGCGCTATACTTCGCTAGCCGAGTGGAACACGCTGCGCGGCGCGCTCGCCCGCTCGCCGCTGGTTTCAGACTTCCGCACCAAAGCCGTTGCAAGGGAAGGCGCGCTTGTCTCCTTTGCGTATGCCGGTGATGAAAACCGCCTGCGCAGCGACCTGGTTCAGCGCGGCGTGAGCCTGAGCCAGGAAGATGGCAAGCTGACCCTGCGATCGGCTGTAACCACGACCGGCATCCAGTGACGTCAGAGACCGGCGGATCGCAGGACGGTCCGGGCCAGCCGCTGCTGTCTTTCCCGGCGCCTGATGCGCACTGGGGCGGGTTGATCAGGGGTGGGCCGAACGAAGCCGCCATCGGTCTGGCGTCTCGCCCGGCAGCCTGGGCGACCCACGCCCTATGCCTAACCGGCCCAATCCGGTGCGGGCTGAGCTACCTTGCGCAGGCTTGGGCTGGCCGGTTTGGTGGGAAATATTTGACGTCGCAGGACTTCACCGGCCTGAAACTCGGCGCGCTCGACGCGCTGGCTGGAGCGCATGTAGCGCTGGACGATGTGGACATGATTGTTGTGAAGCGGGATGAGCCGCTGTTGCTGTTCTACAATATGGTGGCGGCCAAGGGCGGGCGGTTGCTGCTGGTGGCGCATACTGGCCCTGCGGCGTGGCGAACCGGCATCGCAGACCTTCGTTCGCGGCTCAACTCCATGCCGGTGGTTGAAATCGGCCAGCCGGATGAAGCCCATCTCAGGGCGCGGCTTCGGGCCGCAGCCGCCCGGCGCTTCATGAAACTGTCGCCAGAGACGATCAATTACCTCGTCGCCGCGTATTGACCTTTCCTATGAGGCAATCGAGACCCTCATGGACAGGCTGAGCGGGGCAGTGAGCATGGCCGGGAAGGCACCGGGGCTGGCGCTTGCCCGCCTGGTGCTTGAAGGATTGGATGAAGACCGCGAAGAAGATGAGGGCGCAGGCTGAAAGCCGGGCGCCGGACCAGGGGTGAGCGATGCCGGACGGGCAACAGCAGCAGCGTGCAGTCAGACAGATCATGTCTTCCCCGCAGCGATTCCTGAACCGGGAGCTTTCCTGGCTGCAGTTCAACCAGCGTGTGCTGGACGAAGCCAACAACGCCGACCACCCGCTGCTCGAGCGTCTGCGCTTCCTGTCGATTTCGGCGAGCAACCTCGATGAGTTCGACATGGTGCGCTATGCGGGCCTGCGCGAGCAGGTGCGCGCGGGCGTGACCAGGCTGAGCCTTGACGGACTGACGCCGGCCCAGCAGGTGGCCGAGATTGAAGCAGCGGCGCTGAAGCTGATCGCGGCCCAGCAGGAACAGTGGCGCAAGCTGAAAGGCGAGATGGAGGAAAAGGGCATCCATGTGCTGGAGCCGCGCGATCTGACGCGCAAGGAACGCGGCGAAATCGAAGAATACTTCACCGCCAACATCTTTCCGATCCTGACGCCGCTTGCGGTCGATCCGGCGCATCCGTTTCCGTTTATTCCCAATCTCGGCTTCACGATTGCCTTTGACCTGGAGTCAGAAACCGGCGGCGAGGGACAGGTGGGTATCGTGCCGATGCCAACCTTTGTGCGGCGCTTCATCCGTCTGCAGACAGGCACCAAGCCCGGCATCCGGTTCATTGCCCTGGAGGATGTCATCGGGATGTTCCTGGGCGCGCTTTTTCCGGGCTTCAAGGAAGCGGGGCGGTGTCTGTTCCGGATCGTGCGCGACAGCGATATCGAGATCGAGGAAGAGTCTGAAGATCTTATCCGTGAGTTTGAAGTTCTGCTGAAACAGCGCCGGCGTGGCCGTATCGTCCGCCTACGGATGCAGTCGAGCGCGCCTGAAAAACTGCGCCATTTCATCATGCGTGAAATCGGGGCAGAACCTTCCGATATTGTTCTATATGACGGCATTCTTGGTATGGCGCGGCTCTCGGAGCTCATTGTCGATGACCAGCCGCAGCTGCTGTTCCCGGCATATGAGCCCCGCTATCCTGAACGTGTCCGGGAAATGGGCGGGGATATTTTTGCGGCCATTCGTGCCAAGGACATCCTCATTCATCACCCGTTTGAAAGCTTCGATGTTGTGGTCGAATTCGTGCGCCAGGCGGCGGCCGACCCGCAGGTTGTGGCGATAAAGCAGACCCTTTACCGGACAACTGTGAATTCCCCCATCGTCGGCGCCTTGATCGAGGCGGCGGAGTCCGGCAAGACGGTGACTGCGCTGGTCGAGATCAAGGCACGTTTCGACGAAGAGGCGAACCTGCGGCTGGCGCGTGACCTGGAGCGGGCAGGTGTCCAGGTTGTCTACGGCTTCATCGAGTACAAGACGCACGCAAAGGTATCGCTGGTCGTTCGCCGGGAAGGCAATGACCTTCGCACGTACACGCACTATGGAACGGGCAACTATCATCCGGTCAATGCGCGGATTTATACGGACCTTTCCCTGTTCACGGCCGATCAGGCGCTTGGGCGGGACGCCAACCGTCTGTTCAACTATGTGACCGCGTATCGCGAGCCGCCTGAAGTGGCACCTGCTTTCGAGACGATCGGGATGTCGCCGGTAACGCTGAAAAAGCAGTTGATCGACATGATTGATGTTGAGACGCAGGCTGCACGCAAAGGGAAACCCAGCGGGGTCTGGGCGAAGATGAACAGTCTGGTAGATCCCGATGTGATCGATGCGCTTTACAAGGCGAGCCAGGCAGGTGTGCCAGTGGTGCTGGTTGTGCGCGGTATCTGTTGCCTGCGCCCGGGCATTCCCGGCGTTTCGGACAATATCACGGTAAAGAGTATCGTCGGTCGCTTTCTTGAACATTCCCGGATCATCTGCTTTGCCAATGGCGAGGCATTGCCTTCCGCGAATGCAAAAGTGTTTCTCTCTTCGGCCGACTGGATGCCGCGTAATCTTATGCGGCGCGTGGAAGTTCTTGTTCCCCTCTTCAATCCAACAGTTCACCGGCAGGTTCTCAACCAGATCATGGTGGCCAATCTCAATGATGAACGCCAGACCTGGCTGATGCATCCGGACGGCAGTTATGAGCGGCTCAAGGCAGCTTCCCCGGAAACGGCTTTTTCAGCGCACGGATATTTCATGGACAATCCCAGCCTTTCCGGCCGAGGAAGCGCGCTGGAAGTCAGCCTGCCGCCGAGGCTTTCCTACCGTGAGACCCATCCGAAATGAGTTTCCCGAAGTCCAGGCTGGCGGGCATTATCGACATCGGGTCCAACTCGGTGCGCCTTGTGATTTGCGAGGTGATGGGCGCCTCCATCCTGCAGACCTTCAATGAAAAGGTTATGGCGGGCCTCGGCGAAGGGGTGCCCAGGTCTGGGCACCTGTCGCCAAGGGGCGTCGAGGCAGCGCTCAAGGCGTTGAGCCGTTACCGTGCCATCCTCAGGGCGCTGAACGTTGAAACATATCAGGCTGTCGCAACGGCTGCTGTGCGCATGGCAAGCGATGGCGACGCTTTCCTCAAACAGGCAGGCAAGATTCTGGGGGTGCCGGTCAGGCTGCTCAGCGGGGAAGATGAGGCGCGGCTATCTGCGCGCGGCGTGGACCTGAGCATCCATGATCCGGTCGGCCTGATTGGGGATCTGGGGGGATCAAGCCTTGAGTTTAAGCGGATTGGGCTGAAGAAGGGTCCAGAGGTCGGCGAAAGCCTGATGCTGGGGCCGCTTGCGCTCGGCGACATCGTCAGCGATCCCAAGGAATTGCGCAAACGCATCCGGGATACGCTGAAGACCAGCGACGCACTGATCGGCGCGAAAGGAAGATTTTATGCCGTGGGCGGAGCATGGCGCGCGTTCGGCCGGCTGGTCATGGAAATGGACAAGTATCCGTTGCAAGTGCTGCAGGGCTTTCAGATCAATGACGGGCAGGTGGCCCGCGCGGCCAAGCTCTGCATCGATTCGCTGACCAATGCCGCCGCGCGTCAGCAAATCGAGGCAATAGACAAGCGCCGCGCGAAGCACTTCCCGATGGCGGCCATCCTCATCGAGGAAATCCTGACCCATAGTGCTCTGGAAGGCGTAACGATTTCCGCTGCGGGCGTTCGTGAAGGCGTGCTTCACGACCTTCTGGAGATGACCCTTGATGATCCGCTGACCGATGGGATCATTGCCTATGCACGGCTCGATCACAACCAGATCGCCTTCGGTCGGGCGCTGCACGAATTCATCTCGCCCGCGCTGGTGCCCCAGAATGACCTGTTCGGGTCACCGGCTGCAGATGTTCGCATCGAGAAAGCCGCCTGCATGATGGCCGACAGCGCCGGCCGCTTCCATCCCGACCACCGCGCCGCGATGGCGTATGATCAGGCCCTGCGCGCGCCCTATCTGGGGGTGACCCATCCCGAGCGGGCGATGATCGCCCATGCCATCGGATGCCGGTACGAAAAGGACTTCAAGCGTCCGGGTGAGCATATCATGCTGACAACCGAGCAGCAGGCTGAGCGAGCAAAACAGATAGGCTTGCTCATGCGCCTGGGCGCAGTCTTCTCCGGAAGGTCGGGTCCGATCCTGCAGCGCGCGTCACTGCATCTGGAAGGGGATACACTGACACTCAAGGTGCACCGGCGCGACGCCAATCTGATTTCGGAAACCGTCGAGCGCCGCTTTTCCCAGGCCGCCGGCATGCTGCGGCTGAAGCACGCCACCCTTGTTCGCTAGGCTGGCTCAGACGTCGAACAGGCGGACCTGACCACCATTAAACGAAACGGCAAGCTTGCCGGAGAGAAGCGCGATCGCCTTCCTGCCGAACATCTCGTAGCGCCAGCCCGTCATCGCAGCGATGTCTTCGCTGGTCTCGCCGCGGGCGATCCGGTCAATATCGCTGGAATTGGCAATGAGGCGCGGCACGACATCGTTTTCGTCCGAGACGTGTTTCAGCAGCACCTTTGAGCAGTTCGGGCGCGCCGGCCGGGATCTGGGCGTTCTGGACCGGGCGGGTGAGCTCGGGCGCGAAAGCATCCGGATTGGCGAGGGCTTCCTTGATGGCGTCGACCAGGCCCTGGCCATGTTTGGACCGGATAAAGCCGTTGGGGACGGCGCGCAGCTGGTTGAAGTCGTCTTCCGAGCGCGGCTTCTGGGCGGCGATTTCCTGGATCGCGTCATCCTTGAGGATGCGGCGGCGGGGCTTGTCGAGTTCCTGCGCGGTGCGTTCGCGCCAGGCGGCGACGGCCACCACGATGGCGGCATAGTCCTTCTTGGGCATGCGCAGTTTCAGGCGCTGCCAGGCGTTCATGGGGTCGGTGTCATAGGTGGCCGGGTCTTCGAGTTCGGCCATTTCCTCGCGCACCCAGTTCATGCGGCCGGTATTTTCCAGCTCATCGCGCATTTTGAGGTAGGCGTCGCGCAGATGGGTTACGTCGCCCAGCGCGTAGACCAGCTGTTTCTGGCTGAGCGGGCGGCGCATCCAGTCGGTAAACTGGCTGGATTTGTCGATATGCTTGCGCAGGACGCGCTGGACCAGATTGTCGTAGGAAATCGAATCGCCAAAGCCCAGCGCCATGGCGGCGACCTGGGTGTCGAACACCGGTCCGGGCGGATGGCCGATCAGGCGATTGAAGATTTCGATGTCCTGGCGGGCAGCGTGGAACACCTTGGTCTGGCGGTCTGAGGCGATCAGGTCGAGAAACGGCCGGATATCAAGATCTTCGGCGCGCGGGTCTATCAGGCCTTCCACGCCGGGGGCGGACGCCTGAATGAGGCACAGCTCGGGCCAGTAGGTTGTCTCCCGGTGGAATTCGGTGTCCACGCAGACGAAGTCGGATTCGGAGAGCGCGCCGCACAGATCTTCCAGTGCGGACTGCTCTGTTATGGGGGTCAGGGTGTTGTCAGTCATCCCTTGAGCGCTTATCGCACCAACTTGACAAAGGCGAGGGGGTCTGTGCCCTACGCCGCTTCTTTCTGATTCAGCGATTTTCCGGAGATTTCGCCCGATGCATGCCTATCGCACCCATACCTGCGGCGAGCTGCGCAAGTCCCATGTGGGAGAAACCGTAAAGATTTCAGGCTGGCTGCACCGCCGCCGGGACCATGGCGGGGTGATGTTCATCGATCTGCGCGATCATTACGGGCTCACCCAGATTGTCTTCAATCCCGGCTCTCCGGGCTTTGCGACGGTCGAGCGCCTGCGCGCCGAGAGTGTCATCACGGTTGAGGGCAAGGTCGTCGCCCGTGACGCGGAACTCGTGAACGCGAATCTCGGCACAGGCGAGATCGAAGTCGTTGGCGGTGCGGTCTCGGTCCAGTCCGAAGCGGCCGAACTGCCGATGCCGGTCTTTGGTGATCACTCATATCCTGAAGAAATCCGTCTCAAGCACCGGTACCTGGACCTGCGCCGCGAGCAGCTGCACAAGAACATGATCCTGCGCAGCCAGGTGATCGCGAGCCTGCGCCGCCGCATGGTGGCTGAGGGCTTTACCGAATATCAGACGCCGATCCTGACAGCCTCCAGCCCGGAAGGCGCGCGCGACTTCCTCGTGCCGAGCCGGTTACATCCGGGCGAGTTCTACGCGCTGCCTCAGGCGCCCCAGCAGTTCAAGCAGCTGCTGATGGTGTCGGGTTTTGACCGCTACTTCCAGATCGCGCCCTGCTTCCGGGATGAAGATGCCCGCGCCGACCGCTCGCCGGGTGAATTCTACCAGCTCGATATCGAGATGAGCTTCGTGACGCAGGACGACGTGTTCAATTCGATTGAGCCTGTCATGCGCGGCGTGTTCGAGGAGTTTGCCGATTGGGAAGGCAAAGGCCGCAAGGTTGCTGAAGGTGCGTTCCCGCACATTCCTTACGCAGAAGCCATGCTGAAATACGGCGTCGACAAACCGGACCTGCGCAACCCGATCCTGTGCTCGGATGTCTCCGACATCATGATGCGCGATGACGTGACGCTGGCCGTGTTCAAGAAGATCGTCGGCGGTGGCGGCATCGTGCGCGCTATCCCGGCGCCGAATTCAGCCGAACAGCCGCGCTCGTTCTTCGACAAGATGGATGCCTGGGCGAAAAAGGAAATGCAGGCGCCGGGGCTTGGCTATATGCGTTTCGTTGAAGAAAACGGCGCGCTGACGGCAACGGGCCCGATTGCGAAGTTCTTCGAGCCGGCCGCGCTGGCCGCACTGGCCAAGACGGCCGGCGTGAAGGCGGGCGACGCCCTCTTCTTCTCCGCTGGCGACAAGACGGCTGCCGTGAAACTGCAGGGCCAGGCGCGAATCCGGGTGGGCGAGGAGCTCGGCATCATTGAGCCAGGCATCTTCCGCTTCTGCTGGATTGTCGATTTTCCGATGTATGAGTGGGATGAAGACAACAAGAAGGTAGACTTCAGCCACAACCCGTTCTCGATGCCTCAAGGCGGCATGGAGGCGCTGCTCGCGGCTGACACGGTTGAGAAGCAGCTCGACCTCAAGGCGTTCCAGTACGACATCGTCTGTAACGGTGTGGAGCTCTCGTCCGGCGCCATCCGGAACCACCGTCCGGATGTGATGCTCAAAGCGTTCGAACTGGCCGGCTATGGCCCGGAAGTGGTCGAGGCGAAGTTTGGCGGGATGCTGAATGCGTTTCGCTATGGCGCCCCCCCGCACGGCGGCATTGCGCCGGGCGTAGACCGGATCGTCATGCTCCTGGCGGAGACGGACTCGCTGCGCGACGTGATCCTGTTCCCGATGAACCAGCAGGCCCGCGACCTTCTGATGGGCGCGCCGAGCCCCGTGGACGAGCGACAGCTCAAGGAACTCAACATCCGCCTTGCGCCGGTCGTGAAGGCGTAGGCCGCACACTCAACCGTCATGGCTGAAAACAAGGCCGCCGGGTGATGAGCCCGGCGGTTTTCGTTTGTCGGTATTTCAGGAGCCGCTCAATCAGCTTTCGCGATGATTGTCTGCGTGTCGCACATCGCAAGGCTGATCCCGGCGGGCAAGCGCGTTGTGAGCGAGCCGCAGGCGCCAGCGAAATCAGCCGACTCTGCGCCTGTGACGCCTGTAAGATCAGCCCCTGGCAGGCGGGCATCCCGGAAGGACGCGTCGGTCAGGTCAGCGCCGGTGAAGCTGGCTTCTGTGAGGTTGGCGCCGTCGAAGATCGTGCCGCGCAGGTTGGCGCGGTCGAGGACTGTATCGGTGCAGTTGGCGCCTGAAAGGTCAGCGGTCTCAAGGCGGGCAAACAGCAGGGTCGCGCCTTTGAAGTTCACACCGATCAGGCGGGCCTTTTCGAGATTAGCGCCCTGCATGCGCGCGCGACTGAAGTCTGCGCCCGAAGCGAGCACATCCTGCATGCGGGCATTGTTGAACACGGCATCGGCGAGGCGGGCGCTGGTCAGGTCCGCGCCGCGCAAATCCGCGCCGGTTACATTGGCGTTCTGCATGTTGACAGCAGTGGCCCGGACACCGCGCATGAAGGCATAGTCAAAACGCGCGCCGGAATAATTTGCCCCGTTCAGCGTCCACCCGGCAAGATTGCGGCCCGACAGGTCACACTCTGCGCAGGCACCGCCATAGCTTGGCGACCAGGCTACAGGCTGGCCCTGAGCCAACGCTGTGTTGGCAAATACGGCCGTCAATAAACCGGCCAGCGAGATAAGACGCATTTGTGGCGCGAACATGTGACTTGGATAATGGCAATTCTGAAAACTCTAAACTGAACAAACAGTAAGAAGTGTAAAAGCCCGGTAACTGTGGCTGCTTTGCAATAGCTTGTGACGCCGCGACAGGGTTAATGCGCCGCCCTGCGGGGGTAGAATCAGGAGGGGGACTCGCCTCAGACGCTACTGCGTGGCCCGGCACTCTTCGCCGCAGGTATCGCAGGCCTGGTGGCCGCCTGGCGCCGCTTCAAAGAGGGTAAAGCTTCCACAGGCCGGGCAGGGCTGGGAAAGATAAGCCGGCGTCAGGTCAATCGCCTCATCTTCGGTTGCCTCTGCATCCCCGGTCGCCTTTGCGGCGCGGCGTTTGTTGAGGATCACGATGTTGTCGGGCAGCTGCCCGCGGGAAAAGCCCCGGGAGATGATCTGTGCCGCCTCGGTGGTGAAGGCGGCGGTCTGGGCGCTGCGTGTGGCATCGCCCGCGCCCCGGCCGAGGCCGTCATGGGTCACATCGGCCTCGGCAAGATCGTCGCGGCCGAGATAGGAGAGCGCGAGTTCGCGGAAGATGTAGTCGAGGATCGAGGTTGCCTTGGTGATCCGGTCATTGCCGGTAACTTCGCCGGCCGGTTCAAACCGGGTGAAGACGAAGGCATCGGCATATTCTTCCAGCGGCACGCCATATTGCAGGCCGAGGGAGACCGAGATGGCGAAGTTGTTCATCAGGCTGCGGAAGGCGGCGCCTTCCTTGTGCATGTCGATGAAGATTTCGCCGAGGCTGCCATCATCGAACTCGCCGGTGTGCAGGTAGACCTTGTGACCGCCGACGGTGGCTTTCTGGATATAGCCTTTGCGGCGGTCGGGCAGGCGGGTGCGGCGCACGGGCGGGCCAGCATCGGAAAGTGAGGGCAGGGCGGGCAGGGCTTCAGCGTCTTCGGCGATTTCCTCAGCGAGCGACAGGATCTGATCCATACGGTCGCGCACATCATCAGAGGGCGGCGTGCGATGGCCGGTGAGCAGAACGGAGAGGCCTGCGGCCATGGCCGCTTCGGCCATCTTCAGCCCTTCCCGCGCAGGCACGCGGAGCATCGCCGTGCCATTGAGGGCGCGGGCAGCAGCCGAGGTGAAACGGAGCTCTGCGTCCATCGAAATGTTGAGCGAGAAACCAGCTGCGGCAAGGCCTTTGCCGGCGATGTCTTCCACTGCGCCGTCAATGGCGGCTTCGGCGGCGGCAATATCCTTCTTCGAGAAACCGACAGCGGAGAGCAGCGCCCGGCCGTCCGAATCAAAGCGTTCGGGTGACAGGCGCAGGTCGCCCGCGATGATCTCGTCGCCCAGCACCCAGCGGGAGAAGGCGGCATTCAGTGGCAGGCCATCCCCGATGGCGCGCGTGACGCGCTCGATGGCGTCGTCACTGAAGCCCCGGTCGCGGAGCTTGGTGCGCCCCAGCGCGGCGTCGAGATCCTGCTCTCCGGCGCTGGCGAGGCGACCGAGCAGGACGGGCAGGTGTTCGGGCGCGCGGCGGGCAAGGCCAAGGCGCGCGGCGCGGCCGAGAGACGGGGCTTCCTCGCCATAGGCCAGAACCGTGCGGACGGGCGCAGCGCCTTCGCTTTCGCAGTCCGGCAGGATGGCGCCAAGGTCCATGAGGGGCAGGATGGCGACCTGGCAGTTGCGCCGACCGCCCGCCTTGATGGCTTCAAGGCCCAGGACGCGCGCCTGCGCGGCCGGGAAGGCTGCACCGGTCGCTGCTGCGCGCACCAGCGCCGTCAGCGCGGCGCCCGCGGCAATGCCGGGTTCGGAAGCATAGTCGAGGCCGAGCGACATGACGGCCGCGCCAAGGCCGGCAATGACCAGCACGCCGTCTCCCAAAGAGCGGCCGGCTGCGTCGGCTGAGGAAACAAGGTAGTCGGCTTCCAGCCCGCCAGGGCCTGTGGCGGCGGCAACATCAATGACGCGGCAACGTGTTGCAGCGTCCGGCAGGGGCGCGCGGGCAAGATGGATCTCTGCGCCTTCGTCGAGCACGGCGTCAAGCGCGGCGCTGAGCGCGCCGTCGAGGTGTCCGGTTTCAAACATGCCGGGGCGGGGCGACGGGGTGCTGACCGCTGCAGCGCGCAGGGCGGCGGCGGTTTTCTGGATGCCGCCGGGCTGACGGAGGGCTTCTTCCAGCACGTCCTGGGGCAGGCCGGCAGCGATGGCTTCGGCCAGCTCGGCATTGCGCGGCGCCTCGCCCAAACGTTCCAGCATTTCGGCGGTCGCGAGCTGGGATACGCCCAGCAGGTTGGCTGCCGACCAGGCCGACCGGACCTGTTCAAGGGCAGCAGGCGTCAGCGGCTGGAGAGCGCGGCCGGCGGACCGGGAAATGTCGCGCATCCGTACTTCGCGGGAAATCAGGCCGTCTGCCTCTGCCGCTTCCAGGACTTCCCCCTGCGATTTAGCTGCCATCTGGTCCCGAGCCTCCTGCCGAATCACTCCGGGAGAGGGTGCCTGCTTGCCCCCCCTGCGGCAACCGCTTTTGAGCCCCGGAAAGCGGCCGGTTGCCTGTCTCCGCAGGGCCCGCGCGTCCGCGGCTCATTGCCTGCCCGCCATGGATGGATTAATCGCCCATCATCGCCATATTGGCATCGCCATATTGCGGCCATCAAACACGGTCAGGAAAGCCTGAGATGCTGAAGCAGATTTTCACCTGGTGGAGCGGGAACACCGTCGGAGCCGCCTTCGACATCAAACGGCGTTCGGCCTTTGTCGGGACGGATGAATACGGCAATCGCTACTTTGAGGAGCGCAAGCCTTCGCTCGAAGGCCGCCGGCGCCGTTATGTCATGTATCAGGGGCTGGCTGAGCCATCGAAAGTCCCGGCTGACTGGCATGGCTGGCTGCACCACACGCTGGACGCGCCGCCTACCAAGATGCCGCTGGAGCGCCGCGATTGGGAAACCGATCACACCCCCAACATGACCGGCACGCCCTATGCCGTGAAGCCCAAGGGTGCGATGTCCGCCAAAGGAACGCGTCAGCGCTCAGACTCTGATTACGAGGCCTGGACCCCGGATGCGTGAATCCCTCTTTGAAACCCTGATCGGCGCGATCGTTATCGGCGTTGCCGGTTTTTTCCTCTGGTTTGCGCTCGCGCGTGGCGGCGATACCGCAGCTGTTGGTGCAAACCAGTACGAAGTCACCGCCCGCTTCAACAGCGTGTCAGGAATTTCGAGGGGTTCAGATGTCCGCATCGCCGGCGTAAAGGCTGGCGTGGTCAAGACGATCGAGGGCGATCCAGAGACGTTTGAGGCTGTGCTCAAGCTCTCGCTCGATTCCAAGTGGGCGCTTCCGGACGATACTGACGCCCGCATTTCCACAGATGGCCTTCTGGGCGGCGCCTATATCGCGCTCGAGCCCGGCGCAGGCTTTGACACCATCGCCCAGGATGGCACTGGCGAAATCATCTACACCCGCGGCAGCGTTGACCTGCTTACCCTGTTTGCTTCCTTCGCCTCCGGCGGGGGTGGTAGCAGCCAGAGTAGCGCCTCCCCGGCGGCAGAAGATGACTTCGGCCTGAGCGATGAACCGGAAGTTCCCTCTGACGGAGCCGTGGAATGAAAACTGCTTCCCGTCTGCTTGCTGCAACCAGCCTGGCAGCCCTTGTTGCGCTCACGGCTTCGGCCAACACGATGGCGCAGAAGAATCAGGCGACACTTCGCGCGCTCGACAAGATCACGGGGCGGTCGACCGATATTGTGGTCAAGGTGGGCGAACCGGTTGTGTACGGATCTCTCCGGGTTGAGCTGAAAACCTGCTTCCAGGCGCCGCCTGAGGAAGTGCCGGAAAGCGCCGCGTTTCTGCAGATTGCGTCGACCCGGCCAGTTGCTGTCGAGACGATGGAAGTTGCCGTTGCTGCCAAGGCCGCCGCGCCAGAAGCGGCAGACAATCCGATCCTTTTCTCAGGCTGGATGTATGCCTCGTCCCCTGGCCTCAATGCTCTGGAACATCCGGTCTACGATATCTGGGTGATACGTTGCACGGCGCCTGATCCGGTGAAGCTTCCCGAGCGAGCAACCATTCCGGAAAGTGTTGAGCCGTTGTATGACGACATGCCCGCTGGCGTGACCGAGACGGAAACGCCGCCTGAAGAGGACATTCCGATCGACTGATCGGAGGAGGGCTTTACAGGTCCGCCGTGAAAATCCGCTTCGACCTTCAGGGCCGCTTTCAAGCGCGCCTTGAACGCATCCCGGCTGATCTCGAGCAGGCCAAACTGGACGAGATGGGGATTGTGGAACTGGGCGTCCAGCAACACGTAGCCGCGATCGATGAGACGTGCCGCAAGATGTACCAATGCGATCTTTGAGGCATCGGTTGCCCGCGAAAACATGCTTTCGCCAAAGAACGCCCCGCCCAGGGCAACGCCATAGAGGCCCCCGACCAGCTCATCCCCCTGCCAGCACTCGACCGAGTGGGCAAAGCCCTGCCGGTGCAGCGCGCTGTAGAGGTTGACGATCGGAGAGTTGATCCAGGTGTTCGGGCGGTTGTCATGTGGCTCGCCGCAGGCTTCCACGATGCGGGTGAACGCGGTGTCAAAGGAAACCCGGTAAGGGTCCTGACAGACGCGGCGCTTCAGGCGTTTGGGGATATGGAAAGCATCGAGCGGCAGGATGCCCCGGAAGTCGGGATCAACCAGGAAGAGGCGCGGATCGTCTCGTGAATCCGCCATGGGAAACACGCCCCGGCGATAGCAGGCGAGCAGGTCTTCTGGTCCGAAGCGGGCTGACATGAGCCATGATATGGGTTGCGCCGCGGCAGCTGTAAACGTGGCGCGGTGGCGGGCGCTTATTCGCCCGCCGGAAGCTTGTTGTCTGCCAGGAATTTTTCCAGCCAGTGAATGTTGTAGTCACCAGCCTGGACGTCATCATTGTCCACGAGGCGGCGATGAAGGTCGAGTGTGGTATGGACACCGCCCACCACCATCTCCTGCAGCGCGCGCTTGAGGCGCATCAGGCATTCCCGCCGGGTGCGTCCGTGCACGATGAGCTTGCCGATCAGCGAGTCGTAGTGCGGGGGAATGCGATAGCCGGCATAGGCGGCGCTATCGAGACGCACATCCGGGCCGCCCGGCGCATGGAACTCGGTGATGAGGCCCGGCGACGGCACGAAGGTTTCGGGATGCTCGGCATTGATGCGGCATTCGATGGCATGGCCGACGAGCATCACGTCTTCCTGGCGGAAGGAGAGCGCCTTGCCGTCGGCAATGCGTATCTGCTCACGCACAAGGTCGATCCCCGTGATCATCTCGGTGACCGGGTGTTCGACCTGAAGGCGGGTGTTCATTTCGATGAAATAGAAGCGGCCGTCTTCGTAGAGGAATTCGATGGTGCCGGCGCCGCGATAGCCGAGTTTGGACATTGCGCGGGCGACGATGCCGCCGATTTCCTCGCGCTGAACCTGATTGAGTGCCGGCGAGGGCGCTTCTTCGAAGACTTTCTGATTGCGACGCTGCAGGGAGCAGTCGCGCTCCCAGAGGTGGGCGACATTTCCATGCGTGTCGGCGATCACCTGGATCTCGATGTGCCGCGGACCCTGGAGGTATTTTTCCAGATAGACGGCGTCATCGCCGAACGCGGCCTTCGATTCGGTCTTTGCCGTCTTGATCGCGTTTTCGAGGTCTGCCTCTGTCATGGCGAGCTTCATGCCGCGCCCGCCGCCGCCGGCAGAGGCTTTGACGAGGATCGGGAAACCGATCTTCTTGGCGGCCTTCTTGGCTTCGGCGATTGACTCCACAGCGCCTTCGGAGCCGGGCACGCAGGGGACGCCTGCCTCGATCATCGCCTGCTTGGCGGCGATCTTGTCGCCCATGACACGGATATGCTCGGCCGTCGGGCCAATGAAGGCGATCCCGTGGGCCTCGACCATTTCAGCGAACTGGGCGTTCTCCGAGAGGAAGCCGTAGCCAGGGTGGATCGCGTCGGCGCCGGTTATTTCAGCCGCCGCCAGAATGCGGGATTTCTTCAGATAACTCTCAGAAGACGGTGCCGGGCCGATGCAGACGCTTTCATCTGCAAGGCGCACGGCCATGGCATCGCGGTCGGCTTCGGAGTGAACGACGACGGTGGAGAGGCCCATTTCCTTGCAGGCGCGGTGTATTCGCAGGGCGATTTCACCACGGTTGGCAATGAGGACCTTCTGGATGGGACGCTTGGCCGTCATGCTACTCGATCAAGACCAGTGCTTCGCCGTATTCGACCGGCTGGGCATTGTCGACGTAGATCGCCTTCACAGTGCCCGCGCGGTCGGCTTCGACGGGGTTGAACGTCTTCATGGCCTCGATGAGCATGAGCGTGTCGCCCTTTTTCACCTTTTCGCCGATGGAAATGTAGGCCTTCGAATTCGGATCCGGAGACAGGTAAACTGTTCCAACCATTGGGGATTTTACGGCATTGTCAGACGCTGCTGCCGCCGCCGGGGCGGCTGGTGCGGCAGGCGCAGGCAGGGCGGCCGGGGCAGCGGCAGCCGGCTGGGGCGCGGCTGCGGCTTGGACCACCGTCGGGGCGAGAGGCTTGGAGACCCGCACGCGCAGGCCTTCATGTTCGACTTCAAGCTCTCCCAGGTCAGCTTCCCGAAGGATGGCTGCAAGTTCCCGGATGAGGCCCGTGTCCAGCTTGTTCTTGGCAGTACTCATATTCTAGCTCCTAGCCTCTCCCGATAGCCTCAGGGCCGCGCTCAGCGCGAGTTCATATCCATAGGCACCTAGCCCGGCAATCGTACCAACTGCAACAGGTGCAACGTAATTGACATGCCGGAACGCCTCGCGCGCGGCGGGGTTTGACAGGTGCACTTCGATCAGGGGTATTTTCAATGTTTTCAAGGCGTCATGCAGGGCGATCGAGGTGTGCGTGTAGGCTGCGGCATTGAGGATCAGAGCCCGGCCCTCACGGGCGGCCTCCTGCACCCAGGACACGAGTTCACCTTCAGAATTCGTCTGACGCGCGACAATCGCCACGTCGCCGGCGATCACCCTGAGGCGGGCGTGGATATCCTCGAGCGTATCGCGCCCGTAGATTTCCGGCTCGCGCGTACCCAGAAGGTTGAGGTTCGGCCCGCCGAGGACATATACCGGTTTCGACATGCGCCTTCGTTTGCGCTGTAACGGCCAGCGTGGCAAGAGGGCAACAGTCAGGGAATTTTGGTGATGCAGATCACACTCAATGGTGAGGCAGTCGAGATTGCCCCGGGCACGACGGTTGGGCAGCTTGTCCAACATATATCCAGCGAGACGGGGCGAGACCCGCGCGGCGTTGCCGTGGAGCGCAACCGGGAGATCGTGCCCAAATCCGAGCACGCCATGACCGTGCTGACCGAGGGGGACAGGCTGGAGATCGTGCAGTTCGTAGGGGGTGGATAAGGGGCCAAATATTCCAGGAAAACTCCAACGGCGGCGCCCATCATGGCGCCTGATTCAAAGTCCCAGTCAGGAGACACAAACCCCGTGCCCGACACCGCCTCCCAGAGCCCGATCGACGACCCGCTGGTCATCGCCGGAAAGACATATGCCTCCCGTCTGATCGTCGGCACCGGCAAGTATGCGTCCTATGAACAGAACGCGGACGCGGCGCGGGCGGCCGGCGCCGAGATCGTGACGGTGGCCTTGCGGCGGGTAAACCTGTCGAACCCGAACGAGCCGCGCCTGACGGATCATGTGAAGCCGGACGAGTTCACTTTTCTGCCCAATACGGCTGGCTGCTACACTGCCGACGAGGCGGTGCGCACGCTGCGCCTGGCGCGCGAGGCGGGGGGGTGGAACCTTGTTAAGCTGGAAGTGCTGGCCGATCAGAAGACGCTTTATCCCAACATGCCCGAAACCCTGAGCGCCGCTGAAGCGCTGATCAAGGATGGCTTCGAGGTGATGGTCTATTGCTCGGATGATCCGGTCTATGCCCGGCTTCTGGAAGACGCAGGCTGTGTTGCGATCATGCCGCTGGGCAGCCTTATCGGATCGGGCCTTGGCATCATGAACCCGGTCAATATCCGCCTGATCATCGAGGCCGCGCGCGTGCCGGTGATTGTGGACGCAGGCGTGGGGACCGCCTCCGACGCTGCCATTGCCATGGAACTGGGATGTGATGGTGTACTGATGAATACCGCCATCGCGCAGGCCAAGGACCCTGTCCGCATGGCACGGGCCATGAAGCACGCCGTCATCGCGGGGCGGGAAGCCTATCTGGCCGGGCGGATGCCGAAGAAGCGCTATGCCGATCCGAGTTCGCCGCTGGCAGGATTGATCTGAGCCGAAATGACCCAGAAACCCGACCTCATCATCTTTGATTTTGATGGCACGCTGGCCGACAGTGTGGGGTTTTTTCGTGAGCTGCTGCCGGAGCTCTCGCGCAAGTTCCGGTTTCGCCTGCCCAGTCATGAGGAGCAGGAGGCCATGCGCGGGCGTCCGCCGCGCGAAGTGATGCGGGCGCTGGGCATTCCCGGATGGAAGCTGCCTATGATTGCGGTGTATGCCCGGAAACGGGCGCGGGCGTCAGAGACGTTTCCGCTCTACGCCAGTACACGCGATCTTCTGGATGCGCTGATCGCGAAGGGCATTCCGGTGGCCGTGGTTTCGTCCAATGCCGAGGCAGTGGTGCGCCGGGCCCTGGGGCCGGAGATCAGTTCACGGATTTCCGCCTGGAGCTGCGGCGCTGGCATGTTCGGCAAGGCCAAGCATTTCCGGGACGTGATGAAGCGGCTGAAGGCGGCCCCGGCCCGCACATTGGCGGTCGGAGACGAGATCCGCGACATCGATGCGGCGCGCGAAGTGGGCATCTGCGCTGTGGCCGTCAGCTGGGGATTTGCACCGATGGACGCGCTCCGGGCAGCCTGCCCGGACCACGCATTCGAAGACCCCGCCGAGTTGAAGGCCTTCCTCACGGGATAATCTCTCGCGCTTGCACCCGTCTTACGAGATTGCGCATTTCATGCCCCGAAAGGGCTGGACAGGCAGTCGATTTTTGCCGAGGCAATTGGCAAAATTGGAACAGGAAGGACACAACCGATGAAAACCTGGATTACCGCCGCTGCAACGGCCATTGCTCTGGTGCTGCCCGCCGCTGCAGACGTTCCTGCCATTGGCTTTGCCAAGGCCGAGCGCCCGTCGAAAGGCGCGATCGTACTGCCGGTGGGCAAGGATGGCGCCCTGAGCGGTATCGCCAGGGACGCTGACCGCGCGGCGAAGGGTGCCATTGCCGAAGCGATCATGACGGCCGGGTTCAAGGGCGGCGAGGGCCAGACCCTGACGCTCTATGGCATGGGGCCATACAGCGCGGTGCTTCTGGTTGGCACCGGTGACGGCCTCAAGTCGGCAACCGATCTGCAGACCTATGGCGGGACGGTGGCCCGGGGGACGTCTGCCTGGAAGTCGGCTGTGAATGTGGTCGTGCCAGACGCGGCAGATGTGGCCCAGGACGCCGCCATCGCGGCGCAGGGCGCGATGCTGGGCGCGTATGATTTCGGCAAATGGGGCAAGGCTGCCGAAGAGGCCGCCGGGCCGAAAGTGACGCTGACATTCCTCGCGCCGGATGCCAATGCCGCCACCCGCGCATGGGAAAGCGATGCCCGCGCGGTTGCCGAGGGCGTGTTCTTCGCCCGCGACCTGATTTCGACGCCCTCGAACATCAAGTCGCCTGCCTGGATGGCCGATCAGGTGGTCGCAAAGTTTGACGGCGTGGACGGTGTGTCAGTGACGGTGCTCGACGAGACCCAGATCGAGGCGCTCGGCATGGGCGCGCTCTATGGCACGGGGCAGGGCTCGGTCCGTCCCCCGCGGCTGGTGGCGATTGAATACAAGGGCGGCGCGCAAGGCGATGCGCCGCTTGTGTTTGTCGGCAAGGGCATCACCTTTGACACAGGCGGGATCTCGATCAAGCCGAGCGCAAACATGTGGCGTATGCGGATGGATATGTCGGGCGCGGCGGCCTCTGCGGGCGCGATCCTGACGCTGGCCAAACGGGACGCCAAAGTCAACGCAGTGGCCGTTCTGGCGATTGCGGAAAACATGCCCGATGGCAACGCGATCCGCCCCGGCGATGTGCTGACGTCCATGAGCGGCAAGACCATCGAGATCATGAGCACGGACGCCGAAGGCCGCCTTGTGCTGGCAGATGGTCTCTGGTGGGCGCAGGAGCAGTACAAGCCGAAGATGGCCGTGACGATTGCGACGCTGACCGGGGCAGTTGTCGGCGCTCTGGGGTCTGACTATGCGGGCCTCTTCACCAAGGATGACGGGCTTGCAGGCACATTTCTTGACGCAGCCGAAAAGTCTGGTGAATCGCTCTGGCACCTGCCGGTTCATCCCAACACATTCAAGGCGATCAAAAGCGATGTGGCTGATGTGAAGAATAGCGGCGAAGGCGCGCCGGGCGCATCAGTTGGCGCAGCGTTCCTGATGGAATGGGCCAAGGAAGAGACCCCGTTCGTGCATGTCGATATTGCCGGTGTTGCCTGGCAGAATTCCGGCAATGCGGTCGATCCGAAAGGGGCTGTCGGGTATGGCGTGCGCCTGTTCGATCAAGTGGCACGGACTTATGAAGCCAAGTAATCCTCTGGCGTGTTAAATGTGAAAGGCCTGGCTGGAGATGTCTCTGGCCGGGCTTTTTGTATCTGGAGAGCTGAGCGTTCAGGCGGCAATACGCTCGGCAATGCGGCGCATGACGAAGGAGGGGAACTCCAGGCCGAGGTTCACGACGCAGGTGCGGTCGAGGATGTCCAGCGTCCGGGCGCACATGTCCGGCGAGTAGGTAATGTCGCGCTTTGCCCAATTCCAGGGGTTCATCTTCGGATGGAAGGTGCGCCGCGCGAGGACGGGTTCCCAGTTCGTATACACATGTCTCGAACTGTCCCGCAGCCGGTTCCAGATCCCGGTACGCTCCTGCAAGGCGATGGCCGCGTCGCGCGTTGGTGCTATCAGGGTCAGGCTGACTGCGTTTGCTTCGTCGTTGTGCGGGGTGAGGGTGTAGGCAGAGCTTTGCCGGAGAATTTCGGACATCATGGCGCGGCGCTTCTGGCGGCGCTCAAGGGCCGGGCGGAGCTTTCTCAGCTGAACCTTGGCCATGGCGCTCTGTATCTCGTTGACCTTCATGTTGCTGCCAATGAAGGCGGGCTCGTTGAAGCTGTCTCCATGGCCGCGCATGATCGAGCCCATGTCGTGGTATGAACGGGCACGGGCGAAATACTGGTTGTCATTGGTCAGGAGTGCGCCGCCTTCACCGATGTTGAGGTTCTTCATCTTGTTGAAGCTGAATGCGCCGAGATGGCCGATCGTTCCAAGTGAGCGGCCTTTGTATTTGACGCCAACTGCCTGCGCTGCGTCCTCAATCACGATGAGGCCGTGCTTTTTGCGATGGCCATGATCGCGTCCATGTCGCAGGGAGCGTTGCCCATGTGCACGGGGATGATGGCCCGGGTGTAGGGGGTGATCTTCCGCTCGATGTCTTCAGGGTCGATCGTCAGCGTCTCGTTGATGTCGACCAGGATCGGGACAGCGCCGACCATGACGGGGGCTGTCGCCGTCGCCATCCAGGTGTATGCCGGGACGAGCACTTCGTCGCCCGGGCCGATGCCTGCTGCGGCGAGGGAGGCGATCAGCGCGTCTGTGCCCGATGTCACTGCGAGCGCATGCCGGGCGCCGGTTTGGAGGCAGAGCGCGCGCTCGAACTCGTCGGTGAAGTGTGCCTTTTCGGAATAGCGGGTCAGCTGGCCCTCGGCAATCGCGCGTCCGGCGGCGATCCACTCACAAAAGCCCATGGCTGGCATTGGCTGTGCCTCCCGATTTGGCTCAAGCCTTCCGGGACACTCAATTTTCGTGCCAATGGGGAATAAGCGGGACCGGGCGAAAGGCCGGCCCCTTCACAGGGGACCGGTCCCGCAATGGGTCAGGCTTTGACGAGGCCGATTTCCCGAAGACGTTCCATCAGGAAGTCCTGGGCGGTGATCGGCAGTTCGGCTTTTCCGCCTTCCGCGATGCAGCCTGGCAGGGCTTCAATCAGGAAGTCCTGGTTGAAGTGCAGGAAGAAGGGCGTGGAATAGCGCGGGAAGCGCGAGCGTTCCGGCGCCGGATTGACGACCCGGTGTGTGGTCGAGGGCAGGATGCCGCCGGTATAACGCTGAAGCATGTCGCCGCAATTGATGACCAAAGCGCCGGGGGGTGGGTTGACCGCCAGCCAGGCGCCCGTGCGGTGCTTGACCTCTAGCCCGGCTTCTTCCGCGCCGAGCAGGAGGGTGATGACGTTGATGTCTTCATGCGCGCCGGCACGGACCGAGCCCTCGGCTGGCGGATCCATCTGGGGCGGATAGTGGAGCAGGCGCAGGATGGAATTGCCAAAGTTGACCTTGTCGGCAAACCAGCCTTCGGGAAGGTTCAGGTGAAGGGCAACGCCTTTGAGGAGTTCGGCGCCGAAATCATCCAGGGCCTTGTAGAGGGCGCGGGTGGCGCGGTCGAAATCGGGCACTTCGGCGACACTGGGCGTGTCTTTCATCGTAGTCCGGTAGGGCGATCCGGGGGGCAGGTCGCGTCCGGTATGCCAGAACTCTTTGAGGTCAGCCTGTTTCTGGCCCTTGGCGTTCTCCGTGCCGAAGGGAGTATAGCCCCGCTGGCGCCCGCCTGGGGCGTCATGGTATTTTTCCTTGGCGTCCTCAGGTAGCGCGAAGAATGCCTTGGTGGCGGCAAGGTTGGCATCGATCACGGCCTGCCGGACCGGATGCCCGGTGATGACGGCAAAGCCGGTTTCCCGGAAGGAGCGGCCGAGCGCTTCGGCAAAGGCGGCCTTGTCCGAGTGCCAGAGCGGATAGGGGATGGGTTCAAAGTATTGGGTCATGAGCGTAATTTGCCAGAAGTGAACGAGGCCCGATAGGGGGCGACCTGCCGCGGAAGGAACCAGGGGCAGGGACGCTAAACCTTCCCACAGCCATGGCGGCCTGCTGTTGCTTAAGGAAATATAAAACGCGTCATGCGACCTCTTGCAGGTTGAGTACCCGCAAGGAGCGGCGCGAGCCCATGTCCCCAGCCGATGCCGGCCAGCCTGAAACGCGGGCGGCGCTGCCGCGCCTGCGGCCGCGTCTGGGACTTGCAGATGTGCTGGTGCATTTGTGGCGGGCCAAATGGCTTATGCTCATCGTCTTTCTGCCCCTGTTTGCGCTCGGCCTGTCGGCGGCGATGGTGTTGCCGGAGCGCTATAGGGCAACGGCGCGGCTTGTAATTGCGCCGGCAGCGGAAAGGGCAGACCAGGATCCTGCGCGGCTGGCCCAGTCGGAAATCGAACTGGTCCGCAGCCCTGTGGTCGCCCGCGCTGCGCTGGACAAGGTGACGCTCGCAAAGGCCTATCCCGGACTCGCCGCCCGTTGCGGCATGCGGGACTGCGAGCAGATCGGCGCAGACCTGATCTCCGCTCGCCTCAAGGCAGAGGTTGCGCCCGGCGGACAGGCGGTCACCCTGGAGCTCTCGCATTCCGATCCGGCCATCGCTGCCAGCTTGCTTGATGCCCTGACGCGCGCCTATCTGGATTATCGCCCGGCGGTTCTGGGTGAGGAGCCTGCCTTGCGTTTTGCCGCGCAGCGGGAACGCTTCGAGAAGGAAGCAGCCGATGCGGAAGCGGCGATCCGCACTTATCTGGCGCAGAACGGCCTGACCGGTCTGGAGGCGGAGCAGACCACGCATCAACGCCTCTATGAGGCTGCCAATCTGGAGCTGATGGTGGCGAGCGCGCACAAGGCTCAGCTGGAAGAGGCCCTGGCTGCCTATCGCCGCAAGCTGTCGACGTTGGACCCCGACCATACGCTGTATGAGGAGGATACCTCACGCCAGCGCCTGCAGGAGCTTTATCTGCAGCGGGAAGAGTTGCGCGCGCGCCTGGCACCAAACTCTCTGGCCTTGCGCGATCTCGATAACCGCATCGCAAGAATAGAGGCTTTGCTGAGCCGGCAGGAGGGCGCTGCGGGAACGGTGCGGCGCGGACCTGACCCTCTTTATCAGGAGGTTCAGGGCGCCATCGCGCGCCTTGAGGCAGAGGCTCAGGCAGCAGGCCGTCAGCAGGCAGAGCTGCATGCGCAGATTGCCAGCATTGAAGCGCGCGACCAGAAGATCCGCGAGCTTGCTCCCGGCCTCGCCGAACTGCATCGCCGGCGGGATGTGGCGGCGGACGCCGCGCTCAAGTTTGGCGCGCGTGCGGCAGACGCCCGCGCCCGCACTGATCTTGCACGCGAAGGGGCCGGTGATGTAAGGCTGGTTGAGACGGCGGCCGTCCGTGGGGCTGGAAACAGCCTGCGCGCCCCCGCAGCGCTCGCGGCGTTCCTGCTGGCCGGCATGGCTGCGCTCGCAACTGGTCTCGTGCGCGCAGTCACGCGGCGCGGATTTGCAACGCCTGCCGCTTTGGAGCGGACTGTGGGTGTTCCGGTTGTCGCCGCCGTTCGTCAACACTGACGGCCCCGTTTTCCTAAAGACGCGTTAACCCTGACATGCTAGCGCTCCGGTCAGGACAACCGAAGGCTAGTCATGCTCGATCTGCGGCAGGACCTTTCCGGCCTCTGGCAGGCCGCAACGCGGGTGACCCCGCGTTCGGGCGGGCGTGTCCTGATGTTCATTTCGGCCAGAGAGGGCGAGGGCACAAGCAGCGTCGCGGCCTCCTTTGCCCTGATGGCAGCGGCGCGGGCCGCACGGATGAGCTGGCTGGTGGATCTCGACCTGCGCGAGAACCCTCTCTACACGGCGTTTTCAAAGGGCATCCTGAAAGGTATCGGCCGACCAGGGCATCCCCTGGATGCCTCGCTGGCTCTGGAGCAGATATACTCAGTTCCCGGATCGGAAACTGTTCCTGCCATGTCGAAACTGTTGACCGCGCATCAAATCGATGGGCTCCGTCTTCTGGTCACCCGGTTCCGGAATGAGCGGCTTGCGCCCGGGCAACGCGTGCGGATGCAGGCGGCGGCCGGCTGGTGGGGCGCTTTGCGGCGCAGTGCGGACTGGGCCATCGTTGATGCGCCGTCCCTGTCGCGCTCTCCGGCCGGGCTGACCTACGCTCCCTTGATGGATGGCGTTTTCCTGGTCGTGCAGGCTGACGGCACAGGCGCCGATGAGGTGGACGATCTTCGCGGCGCGGTTGAGTCTGCCGGCGGCACGGTGGCCGGCGTGGTGATGAACCGGCTCAAAACCGGCCTGCCAGTGCGCCGACATTCCTGAGCGAGTGCTTCCCCCCTGCCTTGGCGGCCTGTGGAAATCTTTCGGCGCAGGGCGGGGCTCTGGGTTTGATTGGCCGTCCGATGCGCCCGATAGCCCTGCTGATCCCAATTTCAGGCTGGATTGCAGCCCTGGGCGGCAAATGAGGCTTGCCCGGCCTTCCCATCATCTGTAGGGGTTCTGGTCGCTGGAGAGGTGGCCGAGTGGCTGAAGGCGCGCCCCTGCTAAGGGCGTATACGTTAACGCGTATCGAGGGTTCGAATCCCTTCCTCTCCGCC
>NZ_JAGYJH010000004.1 GCF_018402285.1 Hyphomonas sp.
GGTCTGCTTTGAACCGGTGGGATGACGACTATGCGGGTGGTGACAAAAACAGCTCGGATCTGCGGTGTTGGCGCGTCGATGGCGTTTCTGTTCCTTGCCCCTGCCGGATCCCCTCAGGTGAAGGATGATCGCCATGATGCCTATGTGCGCGCGCACATCTCCTGGGCGCTTTACCATGAGACCGGGCATGCCATTCAGGATTTCACGGCCGACCGGTTCGTGATGACGGCGCAGGAGCGGGAAGACCACGCCGACAAGATTGCGGCCTTCCTGATGCTGCCCAAGCGCGGCAAGGTTGAGGAATTTCAGTTCTATTATGATGCGGCCATCGATCTTTACATGGATACCGACCCGCCCGATCCCAACCATGTCTACGCGCCCAGCCGCGTGCGGGCAGAGCGGATGCTCTGCATGCTGTACGGCGCTTTTCCCGACAGCCCCTGGACGGGCGACGCCCAGGAACTTAAAAACCGCAGCGATCAGGCGTGCATCGACGAGTATGCGGCCTTTCGAGAAGAGACAGTCGAGCTTCTGGGCTTTGCCCGGGACGTCACGTCGATAGACGAGCCCCAGTTCATTGATCCCCGGCTGATGGCGGCCGAGCCGCGGCATCAGCAGGCGTATGACTATCTGGAGACGTCCGACATTCTTCTCGACCTTGCGATCGACGTGGAAGAATGGTTGCCGGGGCTGCAGGTCTCCGAAAAGAAATTCCAGATCGTTGCTCAGGAATGCCCGGGTTATGACGGGTTCCGGTATTCCTGGGACCAGTCTGCCGTGGTCGCCTGTTACAGCGCCGTTCAGCGATGCATGAACCGGCCCGGTCATCTGATTGCGATGGTCGATGCGCCCGATGAGGAGACATCTGACGGCGAAGAGGACGCCGCGTTTGACGAGGACGAAACCGGCTTTGACGAGGAAGAATTTTTCGAAGACTGAGCCAACAGGCAGGAAACCGCGTACCGGGGCATGAGCTGATTGCGGCCCGGTCAACTGAAGAAAGTGAACTCCAGATGCGTACACGAACAACGAGACTTTCCCTGATGGCTGGCCTGGCGGCCTGCCTTGCCCTGTCGCCTGTGGGCACCGGCCTTGCCATGGCGGCGCAGGACAATGTGATGACAGCAGAGCCCCCCGCCGAAGAGGGCTTTGAAGAGGCTGAGTTTGCCGCAGATGACGACGCCGGCCTGACCGCCGGATGGAGAGGAGGACGAGGACGGATCGCTCAGCGATGAAGACGGGGATGCCGGGGAAGGGCCTTCCTTCGCCGATGACGACGCCGGTCCGAGTGCTGACGACAGCTCCGGTGAGTGGGAGAGCGTCTCCGATGAGGAGGAGGCTCCGGACGCCGGGCAGACCGAGGCAGCTGGTGAAACATCCTCTGCAGGCGCTGAAGAAGGCGAGATTCCCCTGAGCGACGATGACGGGGGATCGCGCGCCAAAACCGGGCCGGGTCAGTAAGCCCGGCGCCGCGCTTGCGGGGACAAAGCGCGCCCTGCCGGTTTCAGGGCGGAAGGGTTGACAGGCAAACGGCCTGATCCGGGCGCGCCGTGGGCGGGTCGGGCGCAGACAGATGATATGGCAGGGTCCGGGACTGAAGGATCTCTTTCAGGCGCCGCTGCGATGGCGGGGCCCCGAACCCCTGGCACACGTCGCCCCGGACGTCGCCCCACTGGGCCCTGAGCAGCTGGTCTGCGGTGATGTCGGCCTCGGAGAACTGTCGCATCGCCCCGCTCAGCAGGAGCGTGCATACGTCCCCGGCAAGCGTGTCCCAGTCCTGGGTCAGCCGCGACACATCCCAGATCCTGGCTGTCCCGTCGGCGCTGGCGGAAACGACCGATCGGCCATCGGGTGCGAATTCGGTGCTGTAAACCTTGTCCGTATGTCCCGCCAGCGAGGCAATCATCCGTCCGTCACGGGCGTCCCAGATATCCACTGTGCCGCCATTGCTGCCTGTCACGATGCGCCGCCCGTCGGGTGAGAAATGCGCGCTGTTCACCCAGTAAGTCCGACCACGGAGCATGGCGACCAGCTCACCGGTGGCGGCATCCCAGATCCGGGCCGAAGCATCATCACTGGCGGTAACGACCTGTCTGCTGTCAGCTGAGAATGCAGCGCCGTTGATCGGTTCTGCGTGGCCCTCGAGCACGCGAATTTGCTGTCCGGTTGCCGCGTCCCATATGCGGGCGGTTCCGTCGTGTCCGGCGGTCACGACGCGGGTTTGATCGGGTGAAAACTCTGCATCCCAGATAATCGTTTCGTGGCCGGTCATCACGATCGGGGGCGCCGAACCGTCGCGCTGCCATATCCGGGCTTCTCCGTCACTGCTTGCGGTCAGCACGCGCGCGCCGTCTCCGGAGAGGGCAACGGCATTGACTTCTCCTGTGTGTCCCACCAGCTGGCGGGGCGGCTCAAGACCGGTGCGATCGAAAATCCATGCAGTGCCGTCGCCGCTGCCCGACAGGACGAGGCTGCCATCGGCTGAGAGCGCGGCGTTGTAGGCGGGGCAGCCCTGGGTGAAGACGGCCGCGTCCATAGGCGCGCCGTTTGAGGCGTTCCAGAGCCGGGTTGTCCCGTCTTCGGAGGCGGTGAAAACAGTTGCGCCGTCTGCTGAAAAACCGGCCCGGTATACCGGACCCTCATGGATATCGAGGGTCAGGAGCAGCCTGCCGTCACCGCCTTCCCAGATGCGCGCGGTATGATCGAGGCTTGCGGTGGCCACCCGCTGTCCGTCGGGCGAAAAGGCCGCCGTCCAGATCTGGTCTCCATGGCCTGCCAGTATCGCCACGGGTCTTCCGGTGCGGACATTCCAGAGCCGAGACGTGCCGTCATGGCTGGCCGTCACCAGGCGTTCACCGTCGGGTGAAAAGGCCAGTCCCTGAACATGCCGGCGATGAC
This sequence comes from Hyphomonas sp., assembly GCF_018402285.1. Taxonomy (GTDB): domain Bacteria; phylum Pseudomonadota; class Alphaproteobacteria; order Caulobacterales; family Hyphomonadaceae; genus Hyphomonas. The sequence goes on from NZ_JAGYJH010000004.1 coordinate 2,899, forward strand.
CTCTCAGCGAAAACAGAAGCCGGCCTGTGGCCGCCTCCCAGATCTGAACGGAGGTGTCGCGTCCGGCCGTTGCGATGAGGAGCCCGTCCGGGGAATAGGCGACGGTCCAGAGCCCGTCTGGCCCTTCAAGGCGCATCGGGTCTGTGCCGGGCGCCAGCAGGTTCACAACCTGCGCGGTGTTGTCATTGCTGGCGGTCACGATCTGCCTGCCGTCCGGAGACAGGGCGATCTCGAAGACCGCGTCTGAATGGCGTGCAAGAACCTCTGTAGCCGGTCCCTCCCGGGCCGCATCCCAGAGCAGGACGGTGCCGTCATGGCTGGCCGTGACAACCCGTTGCCCGTCCGGTGTAAACAGGGCGCGGGCGAGCGCATCGGTGTGGCCGCGAAACACGATCAGTTCAGCCCCGGTTGCGGTATCCCAGAGGCGCGCCGTCCCGTCGCGCCCGGCAGTGACGACCCGCGCGCCGGACGCACCGGGTTCAAACTGCGCGAATGAAACGCGCCCGTCATGCCCGGTCAGGACGACGGGCGGACGGGCGCTGCCGGGGAACCAGATCCTTGCGGTGCCATCATTGCTTGTTGTGACGATGCGCGTGCCGTCCTGCGAGAAGGCGGCAGAATTGACTTCGTCCGCATGGCCTTCAAGCGCTTCGATCAGCAGGCCGGTCTCTGCGTCCCAGAGGCTCGCCGTTCTGTCCCGGCTGGCCGTCACAAGCCGGCGCCCGTCAGGGGAAAACACCGCCATCTTGACCCCGTCGCCATGAACAAGCGGGGGCAGGCTTTCACTCGTCGACTGCATGATGCCGGCCAGCGCAGCGAGGTAGACGCGTTCATTGGCGGCTGAGAGCTGACGTCCGGCGAGGGCATAGCGAGCGGCGGCGGGCGTATTGCCATCATCCAGGGCCTGCCAGGCGCGTTCTGCAAAGAAGCGGTTGAGATTGGTGTTTGCCCGCAGACCGAGCGTCACGGCAGCCGTGGTGAGCCCGGCGAGCACGAGGCTGAGGACCCCGAGCGCGCCCAGGGCTGCGCGCGTGCGTCTCTCCGCCCGCCGGCGGTCGCGTTGCCAAAGTTCATCAAACCCGACACCGAGAATACCCGCGGCCAGGCGGGCGCAGGCCCGCGAGCGCCCGTCGGTGCGCAAGTCGAGCCCAAGCGGTTCGATCGGAAGGGCTGAAGGATCGCTCTCGTCCTGCCTTGCGCGCAGGGCGGCCGGAAAGCATTCCGAGCCGGGGTCACCGGAATTGGGGACCCCGTCCACAATCACCGCGAACACCGGCCGGTCATGCTGGGTTGCCCGGAACCGGGAGATTTCGGCGGCAACCCATTTCGATCTGGCAGATCTCGGAGAGCAGACAACGATGAGACATTCAGCCTGATCGAGCGCCTGACCGACAATCTCGCGGATATCGGCGGCCGCCGCCATATCGTCCTGATCCCTGAAGAACAGCCCGAGCCGCCGGTCAGGGGTCGTGCGGCCCGCAACGCCTGCCGGCACGCGGTAAGTCTCCAGCCAGCGCTGAAGTCTGCGAGCCCAGATCATGTCCTGCTGTGAGTAGCTTATGAAGCCGCGGTAGCGTCCGGAAGGGGGCGCGGGCGGCGCATCGTCACCGTAAGCCGGGGCCAGGGCCTCATCGGGGGTCATAATACAAACCTGGCGCGGTCGTTTGTGATGAGAAAGTCCAGCATTTCCTCGGTGGATGCGCGTTCCAGAAGCTGGGCTGCCAGTAGCGCCTCGCGCGGACCTTTTGCGGACTGGATTTCCTGCTGCGCATGGGCGACGGCGATGGCGTAGTTTTCCATCCGGTTGAGTTCCTGCTGCGGGTGCAGGCCCTCCTGCAGGGCGCGGGCGCCGACAGCGAGCAGGGCAAGCGCCATGGCCACCGAAACAAGGGCCATGTCGACCGGGGTCGGAGGACGGGTGATCGCAAGGATGGTGGCGCCGAAATTTACAAGGAAGGCCAGGACCACAAGCGTGTAGGAGGCCCCCGTCAGGAGGCGAATCTGGCGCGCCGGATGAGACCAGAACCTTCCTGAATCTGAGAGCACATAATTTGTGTACTGAACCTGGCCCTGGAGTCTGATCGATGTGTAGGCGCTGCGAACCTTTTCCAGGGCCTGTCCCTCGCCCTCCTGCGGCTTGCGTCTGGCCAGGTCAGCCCATGAAGGATCAATCCAGAAGGCGCGCATGTCACTGGCCGACAGGGCCCGGCCGCTTATCCGGCCGGCCGCATTGCGTTGGGTGTATTTGCTGAACTCGCTTGAAACCTGGCCCAGGAAGCTGCGCCGGAAGCGTTCATACGCGACGCCGCGTTCCTGTTCATAGGCCTTGCGCCGCTCGGGATCTGCGCTGGCTGCGGCGATGTCGATCGCCGTGGCCAGCTGGTACTGGGCATGCCACTGGCGCAGACGTTCGCAGGAAAGCCGGCGATAGAGCCAGTCGCGTTTGCTGGCCCCGAAGCCCAGCCCCAGATTTCCGAAAACGATCGCAAGGACCCCGCTTGCCGCGCCGGCAAAAGCGAGCGCCCGGAGCACGCCGGGATCGGGCATGGCGTCCCCCAGGAAGATCCTGACGACCGGTTCCAGGGGAAATGTCAGCAGCGACGCCAGGGCGAGCCCGATCGCTGCCAGTCCGAAGGCCCGGGAGCGCGCTTTGGCCTGTCGCGCCTCGCGGTCGAGCCTGACAAAATCTGCGCGCAGGGCGGGATGGTCGAGCGCGAAGAAAACATCCGGAAAACTGCGCGCAGCAAGGTCGCGGTCTTCCTGCGCAAGCAGGAGTTCGTCGTTGAACCGGAAGGTTTCCGATGCGCGCTTCACCCCAGACGCCCCCCCATGGACCAGCTGTGACCTCTACACCGCTTTTATCCATCAGTATGCATTGGGAATAATTTTCTTCAACCAGATTGCCATCCCGGCGCGAGAGGCGGGGGCAGACATGTCTGTCCTGCCCGGATGCGCCGGGCGTGCCCGAACCTTGTCCGAGGGCCGACGCGGCGTGAAACGGCCCTGTTCCTCAGGCGCGGGACGCTTCAGGCGAGGTCTGGTTCACGAATAGATCGCGTCCGAAAGTGCGCCCGGACAGGAGAAAGAACAGACCCGCGAACGCAAACAGGCACGTTGCGGTCACGCAGGCCCATTGCACGCCATGGGCGCGTGCATTGCGGCATGCCTCGACAAGTTCGGCGGAGAGGGCAGGATCGGTCAGGCTGCAGGTTGCGGTGATCTGCCCGGCATAGCTGCTCGCGGCAATCCAGCCCGAGGTCATGGTGTCTGCCACGATGCCCAGTGCGGGCGGACCGACGCCATACCCGATCAGGTTGACCACAAAGAGCAGGATCGCAATGGATGTGGCGCGCACGCGCAGGCTGACGACGGCCTGGGCGATATTGTACTGCGCGCCCAGGTAAAAGTATTGCAGCACGCTGGCCACCATCAGCAGGACGAGCATCCAGGTGCTGTCTGCGACCATGAACGCCGACGCATAGAGGGGCGCGCACACAAGGAAGGCCAGACCCGGCACCCAGGTTGCGGCGGTTGCCGAGGTCCTTGATGCCTGCTGGGTGAGGTATCCGCCAAGGAAGGCGCCGAGGGTGCCTGCAAGGCCAACGGGCGCCATGAACATCAGCGCGGTTTCGCCCGGCGTAAAGCCATGCGTGAACACCACATGCTGTGGCTGCAGTCCGACAAGGGCATAGCCGGCAAACGCGGCGACCGTTGCCCCTGCGGTCATGACCCAGAAGGTGCGCTTTGAAAAGATTTCCGCCAGGGCGACGCTGAAGCTGACGCGTTCCACTTTCGGGGTTCCGGGAGGGTCGGAATAACCGCGGGGCGGCTCTTTGACGGTCAGCAGGAAAACAATACCCAGAAGGATCCCGGGCGCGCCGACGAAGATGAAGGCTTCGCGCCAGGTGAAGACATCCAGAATGAACCCGCCAAAGACCTGTGCCAGGACGCCGCCGGCGGTTACGCCCATGGCGTAGATGCCAAGCGCGGTGGGACGCGCCAGCGGGGCATAATAGTCGCTGATCATGGAGTTGGCCGGCGGGGTACATCCCGCCTCGCCGATTCCCACCAGCATCCGGGCCAGCAGGAGGGTCACGAACCCGACCGTGAAGCCGCACAGGACCGTTGCAGCAGACCAGAGAATGACGCAGATCCCGATGATCAGCTTACGGCTGACCTTTTCGGAAAGGTTTGCGATGGGAATACCCAGAAGCGTATAGAAGAGGGCAAATCCGATGCCCGAGAGCAGGCCGAACTCGAATTGCGAAAGCTCGAATTCATTGATGATCGGAACGCTGACAACACTGATCAGGATCCGGTCAACAAAATTGAATGTGTAAACGATGGTCAGCGATATCAGCACATAGGTCCGGTAGCCGAAACTGCCATAGCTTACCCCTGCCGGGTTGTTCCCCGCACCGGCGAAGTCCGATGCGCCCGCGGCTGTGTTACTCATGCGTGTCGCTCCGGAGGTCGTTGTCAGAAATAGGGTCAGCGGCGCTGCCCAGGCAGGGGCTGATCAGAAAGGATGCAGAACACGAATCTGTTGTCACGAAGGCCCCGGTTTCAGGCATCGTGACCGCGTTCCATGACAGCGCCCGGTCCGATGACGTCTTTTCAGGCCGATGTTCCGGGGCCTTTGGAAAAAGGATAATACAAAAATCGATAGACGGTAATAGGACAGGGCTATGGGGCCGGGCGCGTCCCGCTTTGCTGCCTGAAGGCGTGCGGCCTTTGGCAGGCTCAAGGGGATGCCCGAACATTGCCGGGTCCGGGACCGCGTCGACCTGAGCGCCATTTGCCGGTTGTCAGCGAGCCGGGATCGGCCCGGACCGTTCAGACGACGCGCACGGCGCCTGGATGACGTGCCTTTAGCCGGGACCACCAGGCGGAAGCCTGGCCGGTTTCGACAAGGCAGACGAAACAGCCGCCAAAGCCGGCGCCTGTAATGCGGGCGCCGTCGGCGCCCAGTTCGACCGCATCATCGACCATCGCGTCCAGGGCAGGGACCGACACGTCCATGTCGTCCCGCAGGGAGGCATGGCTGGCATTCATCAGCATTCCGAATGATGGCCGGCTTGCGGCCGCAAGCGCTGTGACGGCCTGCAGGGACCGGGCCCCTTCGGAGATGACATGACGCGCCCGTCTGGCCAGGACGGGGGGGAGCGATGGCGTGTCCTCCAGCTTTCCGTCACACAGATAGGGGACGCCGAGGCTACCGGCGGCCTCAAGGCATTCCTGCCGCCGCGCCCGGTAGCGTCCGTCAGACAGGGCGCGGGCGATGCCGGAATGGATGACAGCAAAAGTCCAGCCCGCCGGGACGGGCATTATCTGATAGCTGCAGTCGCGCGTGTCGAGCGCCAGGACGTTTCCTGGCCGTCCCACGGATACAGCCATCTGATCCATGATCCCGCAGGGAACGCCCATGAAAATGTTTTCCACGTCCTGCGCTGCACGGGCGATCCCGGCCGGATCAATACCGGCCAGTTCGGCGCCCGCAGCCCTGAGTGTCGCCACGATCGTGGCCGCTGAAGAGGAAAGGCCCGCGCCGACAGGAATTGTGCTTTTCAGGATGACATCCTGTCCGCCGGTGATCCAGCCCATGCGGCGGCCATACTGGAGGCCGCCGCGCACGTAGTCAGACCAGTGTCCTGCCGCAGGCACATCGATGCCAAAATCAGTGATGTCGGAGAACTGCTGAGACTGCACGCGGTCATGGGTTTGTCCGTTCGCGCACATCTCCAGTTCGACCGACTGTGACAGAGCCATGGGCAACACGGTGCCGCCGTTGAAATCGATCCATTCCCCGATCAGGTTCACACGCCCGGGTACCGTTGCACAGGTCATAGGGTTCTGAGCCTTTCAGCGGCGATTTCGGGCAGGACATCAACCGTAAACACGCCCGTAAACTGTTCGACACTGGCGAGATATTTCAGCCGCCCTGGCGATCTGAGCATGGGACAGAACTGAACCGTGAACTGGAAGTTGGAACCTGCCTGAGGAGGGGCAGCCTGAAAACTCATCATGTAGGGCATAGGCTCCGCGAAGAGCGCATCCAGCCTGCGGGGAACTTCGCCCAGGAGCCGGGCCAGGGCATGTACGCCGCCGGTATCGAGTTCCCATGGCCCGGCGCAGGGCCGCCGGGCCATGATCCAGGTTTCGTAGGGAAACCGGGCGAACGGAGGACAGAACGCCGACAGGTCGCCGTCTGAGGTGACATCGAACTTCCCGTTCCAGGACGCGTGGTTGGCGATGAGGTCAAAACCTTCCCCGAAAGCGCGGACCGCCGAGGCCTGAGGTCCAGGAATGCCGGGGAAAGCGTAGATCTGGCCGTGCGGGTGGGCCAGTGTGACACCGACCCGTTCTCCGCGGTTCTCGAAGGGCAATACAAATGCAAAACCTGCCGCATGCAGGTATCTGTAGCGGTCAATCAGTGCTTCGATGAGGAGGACGCGCCGCTCCTGGCTCAGGGTGGCGAGACTCCCGGCTTGCTCTTTTGAGAAAACGACGACGTCGCAATGGCCGTTTGCGGGCCCGCAGGCCCAGTCTGTCACACTGGCGGGCACCGTGGCCGGCGCAAGGCTCGGAAACCTGTTTTCGAAGACAGCAAGTTCGAAATCTTCAAACGGGATTTCGGTCGCCGGCGCGCCGGGCCTGTGCGGCGCCAGCGGATCGGCCGCCGCCGACGGCAGAAAGGTGCGCGATTGCCTGTGGGGGGCATAGATCGCCCAGCTGTTCCTCAGGGGATCTCTTCTGAGCTCGCCTGGCGCGGTTTCCGGCCGCAACAGCTCATCAAGAACGGGCCCCTCATGCGGCGCATAGCCATAAAGGGAGAGATGCCGGCCGTCCGGTTTCCGGTGATCCCGGCGAAAGACCGGTCCGGTTTTTCCTTCGAGGCGGATTATGGCGGAGTAATCTGACATGTGAGCTGACAGGCTGCGCGAAAAGGTGAATTCAGGTCGGTCCGTCAGACCTACCGCGTCAGCCCAATTGATCATAGAAGCAATAAGCTGGCGAGTGGACAGGGGGGAACGGGACATGACCGACACGGCCATCATTTCTGACGCCGGTTTTGCCCTGCATGTCACCGGGGGAGCGGGCGCCGGCTTCAGCTTGACCTATTTCGGCCCGTCCTGCGCGGCGCACGGCACCGAGCCACTGCCGGTTCTTCCGGCGGGGCCGGACCGTCCACCCGGCCCGCGCCTCCTGGCGATGCGGGGCGATGGTTATGACGGGATCTCCCATATCGAAGCCGTGCGCCTTGAGGACGGCCGTGCGGCACACCTGATCCCGGTGTCGATCGAGCAGGTCTCGGGCACCGCCCTGCACCTTCATTCTGCCGACGAGGCGCAGGGGCTTGGTGTCACCCTGGAGATACGGCTCGGGCATGGGCTACTGCATATGCGCACCCGGGTGCGCAATGGCGGACCGGCGCCGGTGCTGCTGATCCGCTGCGCTGCGCTGCTTCTGCCGCTGCCGGACTGGGCTGATGAGGTCATATCCGGCTACGGGGCCTGGGCCCGCGAAGGGCACACCGCGCGGCGCAGGCTGGATGCGGGTTTTTCCGGCAAGGCGAGCCGGCTCGGGCGTACCGGATTTGACGGCCCGCCCGGAATTGTGATCTGTGCGGCCGGCACGACAGAGACCGTCGGCCGCGCCCTGGGCGCCCAGCTCGCCTGGAGTGGCAGTCATCGCATCCATGCCGAGCGGCTCCGGGACGGGGCTGTCGAACTTTGCGCCGAAGCGATCTATGAGCCAGGCGAGATCCTTATCGGGCCAGATGAAACCTTCGAAACGCCTGAAGCCCTTGTTGTCCTGTCGGAACAGGGCCTGGATGGTCTCAGAGACGTCTGGCACGCCCACGCACGCCGCCAGGTCCGGCCCGTTACCCGACCGGTCCATTTCAACACATGGGAGGCGCGCTATTTCGGTTTCGACGAGCCAGGTCTCATCGAACTCGCAGGCCAGGCGGCCCGGCTTGGTGTCGAGCGCTTCGTCCTTGACGACGGGTGGTTTGCCGGCCGCCGGGATGACCGGACATCGCTGGGCGACTGGACCCCTGACCCCGACCGTTTCCCGAACGGCCTTGCGCCCCTCATCCGCGCGGTAAACGACCTTGGCATGTCCTTCGGGCTCTGGGTTGAGCCGGAAATGGTGAGCCGCCAGAGCCACCTTTACCGGGCCCGTCCGGACTGGGTTCTGGCGTTCCCGGAAGAGGCTGCGCCGACGGGACGCAACCAGCTGGTACTGGATCTCTCCAATCCCGAGGTTGTGGATCATCTCTTCGGGACGCTGTCAGGCTTGCTGCGCCCTGGCGGCATTGATTATCTGAAATGGGATTGCAACCGGGAGCTCTATCCGGCAAGCCGGAACGGCAGATTGCGCGCGACGGCGCAGGTCAGAGGGCTGTATGATCTTCTCGACCGTCTGCAGGCAGCGTTTCCGGAACTGGAGATCGAAAGTTGCGCCAGCGGTGGGGGGCGGATCGATTTCGGTATCCTTCCGCGCGTCATGCGGTTCTGGGCGAGCGATGCGACGGACGCAGCAGACCGGATCCGGATCCAGGACAGTCTTTCACGATACATTCCTGCGGAAATGATCGGAAGCCATGTCGGACCCTCCCCAAATCCGATCACGGCAAGGGCATTTCCGATGGCCTTCAGAGGCCTTGTGTCAATGTTCGGGCATATGGGGGTCGAACTAGATCCGGCAAAACTCGATGCCGGAGACCATGCGACGCTTACCCAGGCAATTGCGCTTCACAAAAAGCTTCGCCCGAGCCTGCAGGCGGGGACCTATAAGGTGCTCGAAACCGGGGATGCCTCGCTGCACGTCTCCGGACTGTTCCGCGCCGGTTCCGGCGAATTTCTGCTCAGGGTTCTCAGGACGGCCATGTCCGTCTACCCCCTGCAGGCGCGGATTACTGTGCCGGGCCTTCCGGGCGGTGCGCGCTACCGGGTACGGGAACTGGTGCTTGGCGAGGAGAGCGGACGCGAGCTCGGGATACTGACGGCCGAGACGCTTGCCTGGGCCGGTTTCCAGGGTGATCCGCGCAGGCCCGATCACGGACGGCTCTTCCATTTCCTTCCAATCCGGTGAGGCCTTCATGAAGCTTGGCGTCTGCTACTATCCCGAACACTGGCCCGAGGAACACTGGCGTGAGGATGCCGCCATGATGCGTGCGCTCGGGGTTTCAATGGTCCGCATCGGCGAGTTCGCCTGGTCGCGGATCGAGCCTGCGCCGGGGCGGTTTGACTGGGGCTGGCTTGACCGGGCTGTCGCAGTGCTGGCCGAGGCGGGGCTGGGCATTGTGCTTTCCACCCCGACAGCCACGCCTCCGAAATGGCTTGTTGACCTCAGGCCTGACATCCTTCCTTTTGACCAACACGGCCATCCCCGGCGGTTTGGTTCGCGGCGGCATTACTGCTTCTCTTCCCGCGCTTACCGCGCCGAAAGCCGGCGCGTGACCGAGGCTGTCGCCCGCCGTTACGGCGAGCACCCCGCGGTGATCCTCTGGCAGACCGATAATGAATACGGCCATCATGGCAGTGATGAAAGTTTCTCTCCCGATGCTGTGTCTGCCTTTCGGGACTGGCTGGCGGCCCGGTACCGATCGGTTGCGGCCCTCAATGATGCCTGGGGAACGGTCTTCTGGTCTCAGGAGTATGCAAGCTTTGCCGAGGTTGATCCGCCTCAGGCCACCGTTACAGAAGCCAATCCGTCACACAGGCTCGACTGGCGGCGCTTCTGTTCTGACCAGATGTGCGCATTCAACCGAGACCAGGTTGATATTCTCCGTAAGTTCAGCCCCGGGCGTCCGGTAACCCACAACTTCATCGGTGATTTCATCCGGCTCGATCACCGCAAGATGGGACGGGATCTGGACTATGCGAGCTGGGACAGCTACCCGATCGGACTTCTCAGCGAAGGGATCGCGTCAGAAGGCGAGAAGATCCGTAGGCTGAGGTATGGGGATCCTGACTTTGCGGCATTCAATCATGATGTGTTCAGGGCCTGTGCCCCAAAATGGGGTGTCATGGAGCAGCAGCCAGGTCCTGTGAACTGGGCAAACTGCAACGCAGCGCCTGCGGCCGGTGTGGTCCGCCTGTGGACCTGGGAAGCCTTTGCCCATGGCGCAGGGTTTGTCAGTTACTTCAGATGGCGCCAGGTTCCTTTTGCTCAGGAGCAGATGCATGCAGCCCTCCTGGCGACGGATCGCACGCCGCAGCCGGTATGCGACGAAATCCGCAGGGTGGCAGAGGAAGTCGCTGCCTTTCCCGATTTTGAGAAAGTCCGATCCCGGATCGGCCTCCTGATGGATTACCCGTCTCTCTGGCAGCTGGAAATTCAGCCGCATGGCAACAAGGACGGGCCGCTGGGGCCGGCGCGTATCTGCTACAGGGCCTGCCGTATGCTCGGCCAGTCGGTAGACATGGTTTTCCCCGATGATGATTTTGACGGATATGACCTTATCCTTGTGCCTGCTGTAACCATTCTCACGGACGCGCTAGTCGGCAAACTTGCGCGCAGCGGTGCAGTCATTCTCGCCACGGCGCTCTCAGGCGCGCGCGAGGAGACCGGTCGCACATCAGCACCTTTGCCGCCCGGGCCTCTGGCTGCGCTTCTGGGCACACGTGTCCTTTCTTTCGAAAGCCTTCCGAAGGACGTGCCCGTGGTGGTCAAGACGCCGGATCTCTCCCTTGCCGGGCACGTCTGGAGAGAGAGAATCGAAACTTCAGCCGAGCCCTGGGGCTGGTTTGAAGACGGCTCGCCCGCGCAGGTAAAGTCGGGGAACTTCCGCTATCTTGCTTACTGGCCGGATGAAACATCATGGCAGATCATCCTGCAGCAATTGCTTGACGAGCGTGGGGTGCCTCACTGGCACACAGGACCTGACCTTCGTCTTGTGCATTCCGGAGAGCTGGTATTCGCGTTCAATTACGGACCGGACACAGAGGACCTTGGGGCGCGTGCAATCGGGCCTTCCGATCAGAAATGGCTCCTGGGCGGGCCCTGCCTTCCGCCTGCCGGGGTTGCGGCCTGGAAGGCAGAGCGACCGAGGAAGCAGGCGGACACGCCTGGTCCCGGCAGCCCCGGCTGAGGGGCTGAGTGCCCCCTTTCCGGCCGGCCTTAAGGTCCGTAGGGAGCGCTTGACGGCCTCGGTCAGGTCCTTCCGCCCTGAGCCCGCCCAGGCGCGATCCTCAGCGGAAGGCTTTTGCTTCGGGGAAGTTCCGGTCGTTTGCAGTTTCCCGATCCCTCCGCCCTATCCGCCCCTCCGGTACATTCCGTATACAGGCGCAGCGCGCCCCGGTTCAGTCTGGGGGTAGACATACGCCTCTCCCGCAGTGAGGGAGGGCGTCAGCATCGTGTCCGGAACCTTGCAGAAGAGGAGGCCGGAAAGGGAGAAACAGAGTGAACGAGACGCCCGCGCGCCTGCCTGACATCCATACTGTATCCCTGGCAGCGCCTCTGGGCTGGCTGGCTGCAGGCTGGCGCGATTTTCGGGCCGCCCCGCTCATCTGCCTTGCCTATGGGGTAATCCTTGCAGGGATCAGCGCGGGGATATTCCTTGTCCTTTACCGCACGGGGTCTGTCAGCTGGTTTTTCGTTCTTTTGGGTGGCTTTCTGATCATTGGTCCCATGCTGGGTATGGGGCTCTACGAGGCGGCCCGGCTGCGGGCTGCCGGACAGAAACCGACATTTTCAGGAATGATCTGGGTAAGGTCAGCCATGCGCCGTGACCAGTTGCTCCTCGGGTTGCTGATGGTTTTCCTGTACTTCCTGTGGACCCGGATCGCCCAGGTCATCTATGCGCTCTCCACCCCGCGCATCTTTCGCGAGCCGGAAGACTTTCTGACCTTTGTCCTGTCTGATCCCAACGGGCATGTGATGGTTCTGGCCGGACTGATCACCGGCGGGGTTGTCGCGTTCTGCAACTATTCGCTCGCGGTGATTGCTGCGCCCATGCTGCTTGACCGCCGATATGATGTCTTCATGGCTCTGGCGACGAGCGTGCGCTCGGTAAACCGGAATTTTTTCCCCATGGTCGTCTGGGCCATGATCATCACTGCGCTGACAGGACTTGGGATCTTTACCGCATTTCTGGGGCTGATCATCGTCTTCCCTCTCGTCGGTCTTGCAAGCTGGCACGCCTATACCGGCCTTGTGCGCCAGTAACGGGCCTTTTTTCAGCAGACGACAGGCGCCGACCTTCCCGGACAACATGCAAAATTCAGCGGAGGGCGTGGCCTCGCAGCGAAAGGGTTCTTAATGGAAGTCCCGGCTGGGCGGGATGATGCGCACGTCGCGGGGGTGGCGGGCGGAGCTTCGGCGGTTGCCGGTGCCGCGGTTCCCGGAGGGAGGGCGCGCAACCTCATCTGGTCGGGCTAGGACGCCTTTGATGGGATCGCGCAGGGTGTCTTCCGAGAGGAGGGACAGGTCGGCCGAGCAGTCAATCAGCTGATCGGCGACGATGTGGGTGACATTGTCGGCAGTCTGGACCTGGCCGCGTACATGCAGGATGCGCGCGCGCATCAGGACCGGACGGAAGCGTTCCTTCACGCGCGGCCAGACAACGAGGTTCGCGACGCCCGATTCGTCCTCAATGGTAATGAAAACGACCCCGCTCGCCGTGCCCGGCTGCTGACGTACGAGGACAAGGCCGGACGTCTGGATGCGCTGCCCGTTTCGCGCAGCGACCGCCTCGGCCGTTGTCACGATGCCGCGCCGGGCATGCACGTCCCGCAGGAAACGCATCGGATGGTCTTTCAGAGACAGGCGCGCGGTCTGGTAGTCCTGGATCACCTCCTCTGAGGGCGGAATAACCGGCAGAAAGACTTCCCGCTCCTTGCCCTGTTCGGCCACATCCGAGGTGGCGAACAGAGGTAAGGCCTGGCCGGCCGCTTCACCCCGCACCTTCCACAGAGCCGTGCGGCGAGACAAGCCGACTGAACCAAAAGCGTCAGCGGCGGCGAGCCGCTCCACCGCTGACCTGGGAAGTTTCGCCCGCCGGATCAGCGCTTCCGGGCTGCCATACCCGGTTTCCCGCATCTCTGTCAGCCGGGCCATGTCCGCTTCCCGAAGGCCGTCGACCTGACGCAAACCGAGCCGGACCGCAAAGGCGCCTTCCTCTTTCTCAGAGGGTTCCAGCGTCGTGTCCCAGTCTGAATAATTCACGTCCACAGGCAGTATCTCGACCCCGTGCTCCTGCGCGTCCCGCACGATCTGGGCAGGCGCATAGAAACCCATCGGCTGGCTGTTGAGAAGCGCCGCGCAGAATATGTCCGGGTGGTGGCATTTGATCCAGGAAGAGACGTAGACCAGAAGGGCAAAAGAGGCGGCATGGCTTTCCGGAAACCCGTACTCGCCAAACCCCTTGATCTGGTCGAAGCAGGCTTTTGCAAAAGCTGGCTGATATCCCCGGTCGATCATCCGTGTAACGAACTTATCTTCATAATTGTGGATGGTGCCGATATTGCGGAACGTTGCCATGGCGCGGCGCAGACCATTGGCTTCTTCCGGCGTGAACTTTGCCGCGTCGATGGCAATCTGCATTGCCTGCTCCTGGAACAGGGGGACGCCAAGGGTCCGGCGGAGGATGGATTCCAGCTCATCGGCCGGGCCTTTATCTGCCTTCGGGCTCGGGAAGCTGACCGCCTCGATCTTCTTGCGTCTGCGAAGATAGGGGTGGACCATATTGCCCTGGATCGGGCCGGGGCGGACGATGGCGACTTCGATCACGAGATCATAGAAGGTGCGCGGCCGCAGGCGCGGCAGCATCGCCATCTGCGCCCGGCTCTCGACCTGGAAGACACCGAGGCTGTCGGCCGCGCACAGCATGTCATAGGTCGCCTTATCCTCCTGCGGGATGGCGGCGAGATCATAGCGCATGCCCTTGTGGCTATCGAGCAGCTCGAACGCCTTGCGGATACAGGTCAGCATACCGAGGGCGAGCACGTCGACTTTCATGATGCCGAGGGCGTCGATGTCGTCCTTGTCCCATTCGATGAAGGTGCGATCCTCCATCGCCGCGTTGCCGACCGGAACCGTCTCGATCAGGGCTCTGCGTGTCAGCACGAAGCCGCCGACATGCTGGGACAGGTGGCGCGGAAAACCGAGCAGCTGACGGGCAAGCCGTATGGCGCGCCGGATCAGCGGATTGGCCGGATCAAGACCCGCCTCGATGATGCGCTTGTCCGGCAGGCCATCGCTCCAGCTGCCCCAGACCCCGCTCGCCAGCGCGGCCGAAATCTCTTCGCTCAGCCCCAGCGCCTTGCAAACCTCGCGGATCGCCGAACGCGAGCGATAGCAGATGACGGTGGCCGTCAGCGCGGCGCGATGCCGGCCATATCGCGCGTATACGTACTGGATGACTTCCTCGCGCCGTTCATGCTCGAAATCAACATCGATGTCGGGCGGCTCCCTGCGTTCGGGGGAAAGGAAGCGCTCGAACAGGAGGTTGCTCAGGGCCGGATCAACACTTGTCACGCCCAGGCAATAGCAGACCGCCGAATTGGCCGCCGAACCCCGGCCCTGGCAAAGGATGCCTTTGCTGCGTGCCCAGGCGACGATATCATGCACAGTCAGGAAGTAGGGCGCGTAGTTCAGCTGCTCGATCACCCCGAGTTCCTTGTGGAGCTGGGCTGTTACCTTTTCCGGAATGCCGCGCGGATACCGCCAGGCCGCGCCGTTCCAGGTGAGATGCGCCAGATGCGCCTGAGGCGTTGAGCCCGGCGGCACGGGCTCGTCGGGATACTCATAGGAAAGTTCGTCGAGGCTGAAGGTGCAGCGCGCAGCAATCTCCAGCGTGCGCGCGATCGCCGGCTCGAAGCCCCGGAACAGCCGCGCCATTTCTTCGGGCGGTTTGAGATGCCGTTCGGCATTTGCCTCCAGAAGGTAGCCGGCTGTGTCGATTGTGCAGTGTTCACGGATGCAGATCATCACATCCTGCAGGGGACGCCGGTCAGGCACGTGATAGAGGACGTCGTTGAGCGCCACCATCGGGGCGCCGGCCTGCGCGGAGAGCTGCGCGAGCCGCCCGAGGCGTTCCCGGTTCCGGCCGGAATAGGTGTAGCGTGCGCCAAGATAAATCCGCTCCGGTGCGGCTTGTGCGATCTGCTCCAGCTGTTGGGCGAAGGCGGGTTCCGGCACATTCGGGGGCAGCACGATCATCACCTGATCTTCGCTGGCAGCCAGGATATCGGCGAGCCGGATATGGCATTCGCCCTTCGGGACACCCGGTTTCATCTTGCCTTCCGAAAGGAGCCGCGAGAGCCGGCCATAGGCTGCGCGGTTGATCGGATAGGCAATGATTTCCGGGCCATCCTGCGGCACGAGGCGGGCGCCGATGAGCAGTTTCAGCCCGGCCGCCCTGGCGGCCACATGCGCCCGGACCACACCGGCCAGCGTGTTCCGGTCTGCCACGCCGATAGCGCCAAGTCCGAGGGCGGCAGCGCGCTGCACAAGTTCCCCGGCATGGCTTGCGCCATGCAGGAAAGAGAAATTGGTTGTTACGGCAAGTTCGGCATAACCTGTCATGCAAACAGTCCCTGCATGAACCAGTCTGGCAGGGCGCCGCGGCCGTCATCATAGAGCCCTTCGCGGAACACCCAGTAACGCCGGCCCTCATTATCCTCGATCCGGTAATAGTCGCGCGTGCGAGGCAGGTTGCCGGCTTCTTCCGCTGCCTGTGGCAGGTGGGTCCACCATTCCGGCGCGATCCGCTCCGGCCCATCGGCGCGCACGACGCGGCGCAGACGCCGGCGCCAGACAAATTGCAGGGGCGGGCCGTCTGGAACCTGCGCCATCACCGAAACCTGCTCAGGCCGCGCGAGCATCCGTACAGGCCGGGGCCCCGTCAGCGGCTGAGGGGCCTTATCCGGTACCTGCGCCATATAGGCCATCTGCCGCTCCGCCTTGTAGGGCGGGTGGCGGGCTTGCCTTGCGGTGAGGGTAACGGCGCCTTCGCCCAGACGCGCACTGATCCTGTCAGAAAGGGCGGCAATCGCGACGCTGTCGAAGTCGCTTCCGGCAAGGTCGCCGGAGAGGGGGTGGCTGCCCGTTTCCATCGGCGCGGTGCGCGCAGCCTCCAGCAGCAGCAGGTCTATTCCGAAGCCGGGGTCGATCCCGTCAAGCTTTTCCCGGAAGAGACGGAGCAGGTGCTCCGGGGCATGCACCGGGCGGGCGGCATTGACGCTGACTGAGGCCATGCCGCCATCGGAGTGGAAGGCACGGAAGGCGAAACCCTGCGCGCCAAGGCCCGAGGAAGAAAGGCAAGCGCACAGCTTTTCCGTCAGCTGCCTGAGGCCGTCGCGCACGCCTTCCGGGCTGGTCAGCGGTTCGGGGCAGGGCAGGCGTTCGGCATATTCCGGCGCCGGACGAAGGGGCGCAAAGGGTTCGGCGCGGCGTCCGAGCGCCTGGTCGAGACGCAGGCAGACGGCATGGGCCGCCTCGCGCGAGCGGAAGCGCCGCGTCAGCGCCTGGCGGTCAATGTCATAAAGCTGCCCGATGCGCGTCAGCCCGAAGCGGCGGAGCAGTGTCAGTGTTTCCGGCGAAAGGCGCAAGGCCGCCATCGGTAAATGGGCAAGGCCGCCGCGTTCCTCGCCGGAGGGAAGAATGGGATGTTCGCCCAGGCCGGCGCCGCGGGCCAGGGCATGCGCTGCGCCGGGCGTTCCCGCCACGGCAATCTGATGGGTGTATCCTGCTTGCGCAAGGCGCCGGGAGAGTTCGGCCGCCATGGCGGCCTCGCTGCCAAACAGGTGATCGCAGCCCGTCGTTTCCAGCATCAGCCCATCTTCGCCATCGAACGCGGCCAGGGGTGAAAACCGCACCATCCACATTGCGAGCGCCGTCAGTGCCTTCAGGTCTGCAGCGCGGTCGATTTCTTCCGAAAGGATATACGGCAGTGTGGCTTTGGCATCGGCAAGGCGCAGGCCGGTCTCGATCCCGGCCGCCCGCGCCGGGGCATTCGCTGCAACCACGGTCAGTCCGTTGGCGGACTTATCATAAAGAACAAAGGGCTTGAGCCTAGCCGGCCTTGCGGCGGGGGCCGGGCGCGCCGGGCGCCGCGTGCGGCGCAGGCGGTCCAGCGGCCAGTCCGCGAGCCACACCGAGAGATAGCGTTTCATCGTTCCACTCAAGATCAAAAGCCTGCCCGGCCACAGACGGGGCCGTGCGACAGCGTTCAAGCACAGCCCGCCAGCGGGGATAGCCCGGGGCGTGCGGGTCGTACCGGTTGGGGGCAGATGGACGGGGGCTGATACGCCAGCGCGCCGACGCGGCCGTTGGACCTGAGCAGCTGTAAGGCAGCAGCAGGGCGACGGGCACACCATATCGCCCGGATGCAAGGGCAAGGCGGCGGGTGGCGGTAAAGTCCGCGTCCTCGACCTCGGCAACCACCATGCTTGCGGCGCCTGAGACAATGGCTTCTTCGGTTGCCCACAGAGCCTCACGCGTGTTGCGGGCCCGCACCGTCAGCCGCAGCCGCGCAGGGCTGGCGGACAGCGCGGCTTCGGGTACATACCCGCTGTCGCGGCCAATTGCGCCCTGCTGCACCCAGAGCCATGCCCCGCGCGCGGCGGGCTGCATTGCCGCCAGCAGGAACCCCGTCATGGCAGCCCTGTCACCATAAGCGGCTTCTGCCAGTTCATGCAGGCCGGACGCGCCCAGCCCGAAGGGAAACCCGGCGCCTGCTACAGGCGACGCCTTCGCCGGCCGGATCAGGCCCCTGGAAAGGAGGGTCTCGAAGTTCATATGTTCTTATTTTGTTCTTTTTGTCCTGAGTCAAGTCCCGCAGGAAAATGAGCGGGCTTTGCCGGGACCGGATGCATCCGGACCGGGTTCAGGGACCCTGGTCGTGGGAGGATCAGCCCCGGGTTTCGTCTGCCCTCTCAGAACAGTTCAGTTTGAGGGAGAGAGGCGTGAGGTCAGGTCAGAAACCTGATAACGAGGGCTGCGGCCTGAGCCAAGGGAGGCTGATTAGCCGGGGCAATGGCCGCGGCAAACCCGGCCGCCTGCGCGGTTGAAAACCGCTCCTGGCGGGAGGGTTCTGAAATCAGCGCGCTGCACCGATTTCTGAAATCAGCTCACGGATATTGCCGCCATTCTTGTCCAGCATCGCCTGGAACTGCGCTCGCTGCTCGATTGCAAACCACAGGCCCATCGTTTCAATGTCGGTGACTTTCCAGCCGTCATTGTCGGTCACGCGCCAGCTGACCAGATGCTCATCGCCATCGCCATTGCTGACCTTCATGGTCACGATGGTATCGCCTGGCCTGCGCTCGAGGGTGCGGAGGATTTCCACATCCGCCTGCGAAAATCCGGAAAGGTGATCCCGCAGCTGCCCACGCGCAAACTTCCGGAAAGCGTCGAGAAATTCCCCCTTTGTGGCCTCATCCATGGTGCGCCAGTGACGGCCCATTGTGAAGGGGGCCACCTGGTCCACATCGATCAGTTCCAGGATGCTGTCGGCCTCCTGATTGCTGATCTTCGCATCCTCAAGCGCCGCCAGCGTGCGCTCCACGGCGGTGTTCACCACCGCCTCGGGCGAGCCGCCCGTCGATGCCGCAGCTGCCGGAGAGAGGAAGGCGGCCGCCATCAGAATGCCTGCAAGGGTGGTGCGGGTCTTGAGGGGTGAGAGAGACTTCAGGACTTTCATGATCGGCTCCGGAACCAGGCCGGCCTGCGCTGGCTTTTCAGGGGGTGAACTGGCTCAGCAACGCCCCATGGAGGAGAATGGTTCCCGATTGAGCGCAACAGGTACGGCGCCGTCCCCCCGGCAGAGGCCTGCAGGGGGCCTTGTCTGTTCGTTATGCGGGCACGTTTACAATTGGCCCATCTGTCTGCGTCACGCCTTTCCGGGTCCGCTCAGTTTTTTTTGCTGGTTGTCTTGAGCATGTGCCTGGCGGCGTTCAGACCAAGGTTGACTGATTGTGAAATTTCTTCCTCCAGAGACCGTTTTCCTTCGGTTTCCCGCCATTTTCGGTGAGGAAGGATCGTGCTCGCCACGAGCAGCGAAGCGACAAGGTCCGGCAGGAAATCGATCTCCCGGTTCAGGCAGTATTCGGCGGAAATATAGTCTGCATAAACATCTTTCTGGCCCTGTTCGTAGTCTGACCAGGCAAAGGCGAGTTCCCGGTCAGTGCGCAGCACGCTCCACACGGATGCTGCAGGCTGGGCAAGGTCTCTGCCTGGACGGGCAAAGGACAGCGCTTCATCTTTGAAGAAATCAAGGAACAGTGTCGTCTCGCGCGCCGCAAGCGCCCTTTCGCGCAGCGCCTTTATCGCAGAGGTGACAAGGCTCGTTGCAAGTTCATTCTTGGAACTGAAGTGCGAAAACAGCGTGGTGACATGAATGTCCGCCTCATCCGCGATGGCCTGCATTGTGGTTGCGGCAAATCCGGCCCGGCTGATCTGCTCGGCGGCAACTTCCTGGATTCTTATCCGCGTGCGACGCCGACGCTCGGTTCGGCGTGGATATTTGGCGTCCCCCGATGCGTCAGCCTGTGTTGGCTCAGCCGGTTGTGCCTTATCCGGATTTGCTGTTTTCGCCATGAAACGTCTCCGGCCGGGATGAAAGACCGCTATGCGCCAATGGCCACACAGCCCGGCCCTGTCTGGTCGCAGAGTTCAGAAAGTTGAGCCGAGTAGCTGGCCTGATGCCTAAGAGAAGGCTTCCTTGTTGCGTGAGGCAGCGCGCCGGAAGCCGCCCGGAAGGAGGGTTGTTTCATCTCTGACTTCCTTTCGAACTTTATTCCGGGCCGGCCTTGGCCGCGATGATTTCCGGCAGGATAAAATCGATTAATCTATTTGCATAGTGTTATCTCGAGGCTCCCTGACGTCAGGTGTCTCAACGCCCGCCGCTTGCCTCGGCTGGCCGGCACCTGTTACCCCTCGGGCCGGGTAATGCGGGAGAGCAGGACATGAAGCGATGGATAGTGGCCGCTGGCCTGGGCGCGATGGCCATGGCAGCCTGCGCGCCAGACCCTGCTCAGCCAGCGCCGGCAGAGGAGATCGCCATGGAAACGGAAGAGACCAGCCTGCCACCGCCGAGGGACGGCGTCGTGACCGACCGTTTCGCGCGCCTCGCCCTCTCCTGTGTCCACAAGGACTACCCCAACAAGATCAGCCATGTGCTGAACTCTGACGCCGACGCAGCCACACCGCGCCAGCTCTACCCTGCCTTCTATGGATGCTTTGACTGGCACTCCTCGGTACATGGCCACTGGCTTCTCGTTCGTATCCTGAATACGGACCCGGAAACGCCCTACGCAGATGTCATCAGGTCGGCGCTGGCAAAAAGCTTCACGCCGGAAAACATCGCCGGTGAGGTTACCTATTTCCAGGCGCCGGAGCGTGCCTCCTTCGAGCGTCCCTATGGCACGGCCTGGTTCCTCCAGCTGATGACAGAACTGCGCCAGGCGGATTTCCCGGAAGCTGCCGAATGGGCGGAAACCCTCTCCCCGCTGGAGTCCCTCATTGTCGACTATACCAGCGCCTGGCTTCCCAAACTCGTCTACCCGATCCGCGCCGGCACGCATAACCAGACCGCCTTTGCCTTCGGCCTGATGATCGACTGGGCAGACGCCACCGGCAACACATCCTTCCGGCAGCAGATCGCCGCCAAGTCACTGGAGTTCTATGCCAGGGATGTGTCCTGCCCGCTCAGCTATGAGCCTTCGGGGGAAGACTTTCTCTCGCCCTGCCTGATGGAGGCAGACCTGATGCGCCGCGTCATGAACCAGCAGGACTTTGCCGCCTGGCTCACCGCGTTCCTGCCGCTCATCCCGCAGGACGGGCAGGCCGCCTGGCTCGCGCCGGGCGTCGTGCTGGACCCCTCCGATGGCAAGCTTGTCCATCTCGATGGCCTGAACCTTTCCCGCGCCTGGGCGCTGGAGGGCATCGCCTCGGCCTTGCCGGAAGCAGACCCCCGGCGCCCGGCGCTGCTGGCATCGGCGCTCATCCACAAGGAAAGCGGCGTCGCCTCGGTCAGTGAAGAACATTATGCCGGCAGCCACTGGCTCGCGAGCTTTGCCACCTATCTGGAAACCGGCCGGGGCCTTCCTGCTCCATGAAGCGAAAGCTTTCTTTCGGTCCCGGGGCGCTCGTCGCCGCAGCCTTTATCGGTCCCGGCACGGTCACGGCCTGCACGCTTGCCGGGGCAAATTTCGGCTTTGCGCTGGTCTGGGCGCTTGTCTTTGCGACGGTGGCAACGATCATCCTGCAGGAAATGACCGTGCGTCTTGGCATCCTCGGCGGGTCCGGCCTCGGTGAAGCACTCGTCGCGCCCGGAACGCCGGTGATCCTGAAATGGGGCGCCATCCTTCTGGTTCTGGCTGCGCTTGCGCTTGGCAATGCCGCGTATGAAGCGGGCAACATCACCGGCGGCGCGCTTGGCCTGCGCGCGATCCTTGGTGAAGGGGAAGGCGTCCAGCGCGCCGCAGCCCTGGCCACAGGGCTGCTCGCGGCAATTGTCCTGGCGGTCGGCCGCTACAAGACGCTCGAACGCTTCCTCATCGGCCTTGTCATCCTGATGAGCCTCGCATTCGCCGCCAGCCTTCTTCTGGTCCGGCCCGACATCGGCGCCATGATCGGTGGCTTGCGCCCAACCCTGCCGGACGGCAGCCTTCTGACAGCCATGGCACTCATAGGCACCACGATCGTGCCCTACAATCTGTTCCTGCATGCGGCGGCCGTGCGCGAGCGCTGGAAGGAAAATACCGAAGCAGGTCTTGCGGCCGCCATTGCGGATACGCGTGTGTCAGTCGGCCTCGGCGGCCTCATCTCCATCCTTGTGCTCAGTACGGCAGCCGCCAGCCTCTTCGGAGCGGGCATCGTCATCAGCAGCGGCGCAGACATGGCCATCGCGCTTGAGCCCGCATACGGCCCTGCCGCGCGCATTCTTGTAGGTGCCGGCCTCTGCGCGGCGGGGCTCTCCTCGGCGATCACCGCGCCGCTGGCAACCGCTTACGCCATATGTGAAGTTACCGGGCGCCCGAAAACCGGCTGGGTCTTCAAAGGCGTCGCCCTCACGATCGTCGCCATCGGTCTCGGTGTCGCCTTGCTCGGTATCCGGCCTGTGGAGCTTATCCTCGTGGCGCAGGTTGCCAATGGCCTGCTCCTTCCGGTGGTGGCCACCTTCCTGCTGATCACGATGAACCGGAAATCGGTCCTCGGCGCGCACACCAATGGCCCGCTGCGCAACGGTCTCGGTCTTCTCGTGGTGCTGATCGCCGCGTTCCTCGGCCTTCGCCTCATCCTTCGCGCTCTGGGCATCTGGCCATGACCCGCAGAATCTGCCTCAATGCGGACATCGGCGAGCTTCCCGGCGAGGCGGGCACGGCGCTGGACCGGGCAATCCTCAAGGTCGTCTCCCGCTGCAGCATCGCCTGCGGCGGCCATGCCGGAGACGAACAGTCCATGTCCCTCTCCCTGCACATGGCGAAGGAACTGGGCGTTCTTGCAGGCGCGCACCCCTCCTATCCCGACCGCGAAGGATTTGGCCGGTCGCGGAACAATGTTTCACTTTCCGAGCTCGCGGTCTCCCTAAAGGGTCAGGTGTCGGCCCTTCAGCGCCTTGCCGCCGTCACCGGCGTGCCGGTCAGCCACATCAAACCCCATGGCACGCTTTATAATGATGCCGCCCGCGACGGCGAACTGGCGAGCCTTGTTGCGGGGCTTTGCGTGGATGAAGGTATTCACGTCCTGCTTGGCCCGCCCGCCAGCGAGATGGAGCGCGCGGCTCACGCCGCTGGCCTCTCCTATATTGCCGAAGGCTTTGCAGACCGCGCCTATGAGGCGGATCTCAGCCTGACGCCGCGCAGCTTTTCCGGCGCCGTTCTGGAGGACCACGAAACCCAATGCGCGCAGGCGCTCTCCATGACGCTCCGGCATCTTGTGACGGCGCGAACCGGGGAAATCATTCCCATCCGTGTCCAGACCATCTGCCTGCACGGCGACACGCCCGGCGCGGCTGAAAATGCGGCCCGGCTTCGCGCGGCGCTGGAACAGCAGGGCGTCGGCATCGGTCCATGACCGCCCCTGAGATCGTCTTCGTCGGAGATGATGCCCTGGCTGCAAAGACCGGCGATGGTGGCGTTCGGAACGCGCTTGCCGCGTCCTTGCGTGCCTCGGGCACATGGCGGGATGTCGTGCCCGGGAAGCAGGAAGTCACCGTCCAGTTCAATCCGCTGACGCTGCCGCCCGCAGTTGCGTTCGAGCGCCTGACAGAGCAGTGCCAGTTCATTCCCGGTGACGCAGACATGTCGGCCCGCCATGTGTCCTTGTCTATGCGGGCAGATGAAGCCTCCGCCCCGGACCTCGCCCGCCTCGCCGGGGAGAACGGCCTGTCGCAGAGCGCATTCCTGCAGCGTATCCTGGCTTCGCCGCTCACCGTCGACATGATGGGTTTCACCGCCGGATTCGCCTATGTCGCCGGCGTTGATCCCGCGCTGTCGGCGGCCCGTCTGGACGTGCCCCGCCAACGTGTTCCGGCCGGATCGGTCGGCCTGATCAGCGGCCAGCTCGGTCTCTACGCGCTCGCCGGTCCCGCGGGCTGGCCAATCATCGGGCGCATTGCTCAGCCTCTGTTCGATGCCCAAAGCACGGCGCCTTTTACGCTTGAGGCGGGCATGCGTATATCCCTCCGGATCGAGGGCTAGGGGCATGGTGCTTGCTGTTGTCAGGCCCGGCCTGCTCGCCACGATCCAGGGCTGCGCGCGGCAAGGTCTGCGCCATCAGGGGATACCTGCCAGCGGACCTGCCGATTCCCTGTCGATGGCGCTGGCAAACCGCCTTTGTGGGAATGCGCCAGACGCCTCAGCCATCGAAATCACCTTCGGCGGCGCAGAATTCGCATTTAATCAGGATACGGCATTTTCATTCGCTGGCGCCTGCGCCACGGCGACGCTCTCCGCCCGGCCCGTGCCCTCACATGAAACCCTCCAGGCAATGGCCGGAGACAGGCTGGCCTTCGCCCACCCCCTCGCAGGCGTGCGCACATATCTCGCCATTCCCGGCGGCTTTGCCGCTGATTTGGCATTCGCCAGCACGTCCACCTTCGTGCCGGCGGCTTTCGGCGGCCATGCCGGCAGGGCGCTGCTTGGGACCGACACGCTGAGCCCGGCCTCTGTTGCGCCCGCTCCTGAGCGCCTCGTCACACCTCCCGCCTTGCGCCCGGCCATGAAGCGCGCTCACGCGCTGCGCGCCGCCCCGGGCCCTGATGCGGCGTTCCTCCCGGATACGATCTGGGCTCAGCCCTCTCAGGCCACCAACCGTATGGACCGCACGGGGATTGAACTTGCCGGCAGTTGGCCCGTCCCCGAAGGCGGCGCGCACCGTCCCAGCGCAGCTCTGTTTCCCGGCGCTGTCCAGCTAACGCCCTCGGGCAACATGTTTGTTCTCCTGCCGGATGCCCAGACAACAGGGGGCTATCCTCATGTCCTTCAGGTCATCCGCGCAGATCGCCATATCCTCGGCCAGATCGCCCCGGGGGACCGCATCACCTTTCTGCGGCGCTCGGCAGACGAAGCGTATCAGGATCTGAAACGGAAGTCGAAATACCTGTCGGACTGGCTGCCGGGGTTCGCGTTCTAGCCAGAGATCAGGTGCCCGTTTCCGTCCGGCTACCCGTATCGCAGCAGGCATCCAACTGATGTTCCCGCGCGGGCGCCGCGACCCGTCACGCACCAAGTATGAAGCCGATACTTCCGCCTGCCCGGAACATCACAAGACTGATAATCCACATCATCACCAAACCTCCAGAAAGGCCCCTCCGCCAGAAAAGGTTCAGGCAGGTGGCAGGGGCGGGACTATCGCGCGGCTTCGCGTTTAGCCTCTTTATCCCCAGCTTGTTCCCCTCGCTTGCGGACAAGTCTGATAAGTCAATCCGTATACGTCGTTACCGTTCCGGTAACCAGCGAAAGAACATTAAAAACATCAAAATACGGAACATGTTCACAAACCGGAGTTCATTGAACGAGCGGTCTGAGCCTTGGGTCCATCATGACGGGCAAGTCGCTCCCGGCTTTCCGCCATTCAGTTGCGGCCGGAATGGAGGGCAGGGAAGGAAGTGTCCAGGTTCGGGGTTTCGCGGTCGCCCCAGCCTGCACTACAGCCAGTTTCCGCCCCATTCCCAGTGGCAAGGCAGTCGCCGCCCGGCCGCACGCCTGACGCTGGGTCGCTCTTGACACGAAAAAAAGATAGATGTCCAACAACAAACATATGGCCCAAGAGGCGATACAAGAACACATCCTGGGAGGATATATGTCATTCAAAAGAAACGTGCGGCTGATGGCCGGCACGGCTATCGTCTGGTGCGCAGCCGCCGAGATCGCTCTCGCGCAGGACGCAGCCGTCCCCGCAGAAACTGAAGTTTCCGCCCCTGCCGCAGAGGAAGGCGATCGCCGCCTGTCCACGGTAACGGTCACCGCTCAGCGCCGCGAAGAGAGCGTCCAGGATGTCCCCCTCGCCGTAACGGCTGTTACCGGCGACCAGCTGGCAGAGCTGCGCGTCGAGAATATCGAGAATATCAGCCTTGTCTCGCCGAGCATCACCTTCAACAAGACCAATGCCCCGGCCGCCTCGTCCAACATTCAGATTCGCGGCATCGGCACGACCGGTCAGTCTCGCGTCTTTGAAGGCGCTGTCGGCGTGTTCATCGACGGCGTCTACCGCACCCGTTCGGGTCAGGCGCTCTCCAGCTTCCTGGACATTGACGGTCTTCAGGTCCTTCGCGGTCCGCAGGGCACCCTCTTCGGCAAGAACACCTCTGCCGGCGCGCTCCTCCTGAATTCGACCGCACCCAACCTTGACGAGGTCAACGGCTATGTCACTGCCAGCTACGGCAACTACAACGCCTTCGACATCTCCGGCGCGGTCAACATTCCGGTCTCCGACACCTTCGCCTTGCGCATCGCGGGCAGCCATTCGGAGCGGGACGGTTACCTTGAAAATCCCGAAGGCGGCAGCGAAAACGACCAGAGCATGGGTTCGTTCAAGGTCAGCGCCCTGTGGGAGCCCACCGACACCCTGTCCTTCAGGCTGATCGCGGACTATTCCAACGAAGACGATGAAGTCGGCTACGCCACCGTCGACGCCGTGGATGGCCCGCTCCAGCCCCTCATCGACGGGCTCACCCTGGCCAACGGCCGCGGTGTCCCCTCGCGCAATATTGAAGACTACGAAACCAGCCTCAGCACGCCGACCTCCAACAAGGTCGAAGACAAGGGCATTGCCCTCCTCGTTGACTGGGACATTGGCCCGGGCACGCTGAAGTCTGTGACCGCCCAGCGCGAATATGACACGGTCCAGAATGCCGATGCCGATTTCACCGGCGCTGATATCCTGGTCATCGAAGAGCTCTTCAACTCCAGCTTCTTCTCACAGGAATTCACGTATGGCGGCGAGCTGACCGGCCCGGTGAACGCCAACTATCTCTTCGGCGCATTTTACTCCGATGAAGAACTCGACATGGGCCGAAACCTTGACTGGGGCGCGCAGGCGCAGCCCTTCTGGGATGTCGTCCTTGGCGCGCAGGGCGTTCCGGCTGGTCTCTCCAATGCGGCGCCGGGTAACTGGGCCCGGGAGGTTCTGGTTGGAACCGCCGAATCCCTTGCGCTCTTCACGCACTGGGACTTTGCCCTCAACGATCAGTTCAACCTGATCACCGGCCTTCGCTATTCCGAAGACGACAAGACCGGCGCGTTCACCTACGACTTCTTCCGCGATCCCATCTTTGATCCGTTGGCGATTGCCGGGTCCGGGCCGGGGCCGCAATATGCCCGCACCTTCTCTGATGAAGCCGTTTCCGGAACACTCAGCCTGCAATATCGTCCGAATACGGATGTAATGTACTATGCAAGCTACAATCGAGGCTACAAGGCAGGCGGTGTCAACGTGGATGCCAGCGGCGCCGGCGTTCCCGGCAGTTCGCTCAATCCGCTCGACACAGGCTCGATGGCCGACCCGGTGTTCGCGCCGGAAACCATTGATGCCTTCGAACTCGGTGCCAAGATTGACTGGCAGGATGGGGCAGCGCGTACCAACGTCGCGGTCTTCTACAACGACATCAAGGATCTTCAGGTCGCGCAGTTCCTCGGCCTGATCTTCACCATCCTGAACTCGCCGGAAGCTGAATCCTACGGCGCCGAGTTCGAGCATACCCAGGCCCTGACGGACTATCTTGTCTGGAACGCCTCGGCCACCTGGCTTCCCGAAGCGGGCTATGGTGAAGATGCCGCGATCGGCGTCCTCTCCGGCCGCCGCTTCCCGAACGCGCCGGAAATCTCAGCCAACACGGCATTGAACCTCGACTATGAGCTCTCCGGCGGCAAGGCCCTCACAGGCCTCCTCCAGGTTCAGTATTCGGGCGAGCGTTTCACCAACACCGCTTCCAATCTGCAGGAGGATGCGGTTACGCTTGTGAATGCCAATCTCGGTGTCAAGTTTGACTCCGGCCTGTCGGTCTCTGCCTTCATCCGCAATGCAACGGACGCGCGTTACGTTTCGCAGCATTTCAACACGCCGCTTCAGGGTGATGATCGCAACGGCTATGTCGCTGCGCCCAGAACCTTCGGTGTCTCCGTCCGCAAGACGTTCTAGGTCTCCTCCCTCCGGCCGTGGCGGAAACACGCTTTCCGCCACGGCTCTTTCATTACGCAGGCGCACAAAGAGGCGCCCCCTATCCTCCCCGAACTCTCGCGCGCTGAACGTTTTGTGCAGCGCCGCATTCTGCGCCCGCCTGATCGGTCAATTGACAGACTGCGGCAAACAAGCATCATTCATCCTGATGCATACAAAAAAGCGGGGCAGCGTTCAGCGTTGACCCTGAATCTCGGGGGAGATCATGAAACAGCACGAGCGTCGCAAACAGTCGACGGACAAGCTTATAAATGCCTATCTGGAACTGGCAGCCGAGCAGGGTGTCTCGGCCCTGACCTTTGATAACATCGGTCTGCGAGCCGGCTACAGTCGCAACCTTGCGTTTCAGAAATTCGGTTCGAAAGGCGGTCTTCTGACGGCCGTGATCAACCATCTTCATGAGTTGATGTCGGAACGCCGGAAGAAGCAGGATCTCGACTCGCTGACGGGTCTGGAAGGGCTGCTGCTCTATTGCGATGTCCACATCGCGGCACTCGACAAATCTGCAGACATGAAAGCCTATTTCATCCTTATGAGCGAGGCCATCGCCGATATGTCGGAGATGAGCGAACAGTTCGTCGCGTCGCACAAGCGTTCCGCGACAGAGCTCATGCGTCTGATTCGCCTTGGCCGCGAAGATGGTTCCATCCGCAAGGGCGTGACGGTCGACATGGCGGCCCAGCTGATCGGCACCCAGCTGATCGGCATTTCTGCTCAATACCTGATCGAGCCAGCCTTTAGCCTGAAGCGGGCGCGCAAGGAGCTCCACCTGATGATCCGCTCCGCTTACGGATCAGGACAGGAAGCGGCTGCGTCACGGAAATCGGCCGTCGCCGTTGCCGGGCACTAGGGGCCGGATCTGCCCGGGGACATATAATCCGTTTGCGGTAAAATGTCCGATCAAATGATTGACGCACATCCAGCCGGATACTAGCGTCGGCGGGTTATACTTCAGGAACGGTTCAATGCAAACCCAGGCAGCGGTCATCTATTCCGGTCAACCCGGCTTCAGGTATGAAACGGTCGAGATCGAAGCGCCCCGCGCTGACGAAATTCTCGTCCGTGTTCTGGGGGTCGGCCTCTGCCACACGGATCTGGTCTTCAGTTCCGGCGCTGCGACTTATCCGTTTCCGGCTGTGCTCGGCCATGAAGGCTCCGGCATCGTCGAGGCGGTCGGCGCGGGCGTGCAGAAGGTGAAGCCTGGCGACAGCGTCCTTATCACCTTCCGTTCCTGCGGCGCGTGTGACCGGTGCGGGGCAGGGGACGCCGCCTACTGCCGCACCATGCCGATGCTCAACTATACCGGCCGCCGCACAGATGGCACTTGCGCCCTCTCCAATGAAGCGGGCCCCGTTTCGTCAAACTTCTTCGGCCAGTCCTCCTTCGCCGGTCATGCCATTACCTATGAGCGCAATGTCGTGAAGGTCGACGCTGCTCTGCCGGTCGAGATCATGGGCCCGCTCGGCTGCGGGATCCAGACCGGGGCCGGGGCGGTCATGCGCTCGCTTGGCGCCAAGAAGGGCTCCAGCCTTCTCGTCACCGGCGGAGGCTCGGTCGGCCTCAGCGCCGTCATGGGCGCGAAGATCCAGGGCTGCGCCACCATCATCCTCGTCGAGCCGATGGCTCCGCGCCGCCAGCTCGCCACGGAGCTTGGCGCCACCCATTGCATTGATCCAGAATCACAGCCCGATGTCGCCGCCGCCGTGCGCGCCATCTTGCCGATGGGCGTGGACAACGCCCTCGATACAACCGGCATCCCCGCTGTCCAGGCAGCTGCCCTGGCCAGTCTTGGCTCAAAGGCGACCCTTGGCCTCGTCGGCGTCAGTGCGCCGGGCACGCCCATGCCGGGCGAGGTCAATGCGGTGATGACCTTCGGCCAGTCGGTCAAGGGCATCATCGAGGGTGATTCCGATCCCGATGAATTCATCCCGGAGCTCATCGAACACTTCAGGGCGGGCCGCCTGCCATTCGACAAACTGGTCAGGACCTACCCCCTCAGCCAGATCAACGAGGCCATTGCCGCCCAGCATCATGGCGATTGCGTCAAGGCAGTCCTCATTCCCTGAACGCCTGAGGTTCGTCTTCCCGCGGGAATCGCCGGCAGTGTCGGGATATCGCGACATCTGAGTGCCGGCATCACAGCCGCGCTCCCACAGGCTCAGTCTAGCTCCCACAGGCTCAGTCTATAGGTCGCCAGCCTAAAATTGATTGGATCAATAGGTCGGACTCCGCCATCGTGGGGAATAACCGATTCCACACGCAAGGAGAGAAACAATGGACGGCAATGACATGCTTGAGGGCGGCAAGTGCCCGGTGATGCACGGGGCCATTACAGTCGCTGGCAACTCCAACACGGCCTGGTGGCCAGAAACCCTGAACCTTGAAATCCTGCACCAGCACGACACCAAGGCCAGCCCGCTCGGGAAGGACTTCAACTATCGCGAAGCGGTCAAGACGCTCGATTTTGAAGCCCTCAGGAAGGACATGCACGACCTGATGACCAACAGTCAGGACTGGTGGCCGGCAGACTATGGCCATTATGGCGGCCTGATGATCCGCCTCGCCTGGCACTCGGCAGGCTCCTACCGTCTGGCAGATGGCCGCGGCGGCGGCGCCACCGGCAACATCCGCTTTGCCCCGCTCAACTCCTGGCCGGACAATGGCAACCTCGACAAGGCCCGCCGCCTGCTGTGGCCGATCAAGAAGAAGTACGGCAACAAGATCTCCTGGGCCGACCTCATCCTCCTGTCGGGCACCATCGCCTATGAAAGCATGGGCCTGAAAACCTACGGCTTCTCCTTCGGCCGCGAAGACATCTGGGGCCCGGAAAAAGACGTCTACTGGGGCGCCGAGAAGGAGTGGTTGGCTCCGTCCGACAGCCGGTATGGCGACCTCGACAAGCCCGAAACGATGGAGAACCCGCTCGCCGCCGTGCAGATGGGCCTCATCTACGTCAACCCGGAAGGCGTCAACGGCCAGTCCGACCCGCTGAAATCGGCCCTCCATGTCCGCGAAACCTTCGCCCGCATGGCCATGGATGACGAGGAAACCGCAGCCCTCACCTGCGGCGGCCACACCGTCGGCAAGGCCCACGGCAACGGCGACGCCTCCAAGCTCAGCCCGCCGCCCGAAGGCAACGATCTGGAAACCCAGGGCTTTGGCTGGATGAACCCGCACATGGACGGCAAAGCCACCAATGCAGTCACTTCCGGCATTGAGGGCGCCTGGACCACCCACCCCACAAAATGGGACATGGGTTATTTCAAGCTCCTCTTCGGTTATGAGTGGGAGCTTACCAAGAGCCCAGCCGGCGCTTCGCAGTGGCGTCCCATCAATATCAGGGAAGAAGACATGCCGGTCGATCCGACGGATCCGGCCAAGCGCGTCATGCCGATGATGACCGATGCCGACATGGCAATGAAGATGGACCCCATCTACAATGCCATCTGCCAGAAGTTCATGGCCGACGAGGCTTATTTCTCCGACTGTTTCGCCCGCGCCTGGTTCAAGCTGACCCACCGCGATCTCGGCCCCCGCGTCCGCTACATCGGCCCCGACGCCCCGAAGGAAGACCTGATCTGGCAGGACCCGGTCCCGGCCGGCAACACGTCCTATGACGTCGCCGCCGTGAAAGCGAAGATCGAAGCCTCAGGCCTCTCGATCTCCGAGATGGTCTCCACCGCCTGGGACAGCGCCCGCACCTTCCGCGGCTCTGACCTGCGCGGCGGCGCCAACGGCGCGCGCATCCGCCTTGCTCCGCAGAAGGATTGGGCCGGCAA
Source organism: Hyphomonas sp. (assembly GCF_018402285.1). GTDB lineage: Bacteria > Pseudomonadota > Alphaproteobacteria > Caulobacterales > Hyphomonadaceae > Hyphomonas. The sequence goes on from NZ_JAGYJH010000004.1 coordinate 34,314, forward strand.
CGAGCCTGCCCGCCTGCAGAAGGTGCTCGCGGTGCTCGAACCCATCGCCGCCGCAACCGGCGCCAGCGTGGCTGACGTCATCGTGCTCGCCGGCAATGTCGGCATCGAGAAGGCGGCCAAGGCAGCTGGCTTCAGTGTCGCCGTTCCATTCTCCCCGGGCCGGGGCGACGCGACGGCGGAGATGACCGATGCGGCCTCTTTCGATTATCTGGAACCTTATGCGGACGGTTTCCGCAACTGGATGAAGGATGATTATGTCGTGAAACCGGAAGAGCTCCTGCTCGACCGCGCGCAGCTGCTGGGCCTGACCGGGCCGGAGATGACGGCGCTGCTGGGCGGGATGCGCGTCATGGGCACCAACCATGGCGGCACCAAGAATGGTGTGTTCACGGATAATGTTGGCGCGCTGACGAACGACTTCTTCGTCAACCTGACCGACATGGGCTATAAATGGGTGCCTCGCGGCAACAATGCCTACGACATCGTGGAGCGCAAGTCCGGCGCCGTGAAGTTCACGGCCACCCGCGCAGACCTGGTGTTCGGCTCGAACTCCATCCTGCGGGCCTATGCCGAAGTCTACGCTCAGGACGATGCGAAAGAGAAGTTCGTCAAGGACTTCGTCGCCGCCTGGACCAAGGTAATGAACGCAGACCGCTTCGATCTGCAATAATCGGCCAGCAGGATCAAAACAGAAAAGGGCGGCTCGCAAGGGCCGCCCTTTTTTCTTGGCCAAGAGGGGCTCAGCCTGCCTGTCCGTCCAGCGCCAGGCGCACCCAGGCACGCGTTTCGTCTTCCCCGCTCTCCAGACCGGCCTCCACATCCGCGCGGTAGCGGGCGTCCACACGCGACAGCACCATGGCGTAGAATTTCTGCATCCGCGCGATGTCGTCCTGCGTGTCCCCGTCCCAGTCCTCCAGGGCTGCGCGATCTGCAGCCAGCGTGTCGAGGCGGCCAAGGATGTCGCGTATCTCGATCACGCTGCAACGGGCGGCCATTTTCCCCACCCGCTCTTCGGGGGGCAGGGCATATGCGTTCACGCCGTCGAAGGCGTCTCCCATCAGATAGGGTACATGCGATATCTTGTTGACGGCCTCGCCGGTCCACTCCTTGCAGATGCCCTCCCAGACAGCGCCGCCTTCATCGGCCCAGAGGCGTTCTTCCTCAACGCTGGAAAAGCGGGAGTTGAACGGGTCATCCGGATTATAGCATTTCTGGAACCGTTCATCCCACGCCGTCAGCTTGCCGATCAGCGCCTTGCTGAAACCCAGACCGGCGGGATCAACATTCGCGCAGGTCTCGTCATCCCAGGTCGGCCAGCAATGGTATTCGGGGGAAAGCCTCAGGAACTCCGTCGGCCGGGAAGGGTCGCGCCCGGCGCATTCATCCGCGTCATCCCAAAGGAACTCCGGATCGCTCTTGCCATCCTTGCGCTGTCCTCCGGGCGGGTTTGCGATCAGCCACATGCAAGCCACGGTCAGCAGCGCAGTCACCAGAAGCTCGGCCGCGAGGCCGGCCATCCCGGCGCCAAGCCAGGTCCGCCACAGGCCCTGCTGCTCCACCATGAGAACCAGTCCGAACACGCCGATATAGATGAACAGGGCATTGGTCGTGGCCTGCCGGCCCCGGCGTTCCAGCTCGTTTTCGGGTGGCTGCGCCCGGCCAGCCCAGATCAGATAGCCTGCCTGCACCAGGATATTGAGGACAAAGACGGGCAATGCCGCCCGGCTCTGCGCCAGTAAGGAAAGGCCGGAGGCGAGCGTCAATCCGGCGCCCAGGGTCAGGATGCGCGTGGAGGTTTCTTCGGCGTGGTCGCGTTTGAGCGTGATCGCGGCGATGGCCTTGTCCAGAAGCCTGTCCATCGCGATGCTGCGCGCGAGCACAATGCCGCCGGCGGCATAGAACACGCCGATGGCAAAGAGGATCCAGGGCAGTGCGGTGTGCATGGCGGGGCAGGAATCCAGCAGGCTGTAAAGTCGGATCTCGGGATATGCGGTTTGCCAGCCTCCCCGCCAGCCCCCGAACCGGGGGAGGCGCGCTGGATGAGGTCAGAGCGGCGAAATCACCTTCGCGATGATTTCGGCAATCCTGGCTTTCACTTTCTCGCGCATTTCCGGCGTATCGGCGAGGTCCCCGCTGATCTGCTGGCTGATCGAAAGACCCAGGAGCATCGCGCCGAACATCTGGGAGCGCACCATGGCATGCTCGCCGCCAATCGCTTCGGCAAACGGCCCGTGAAAGCGCTCGACGATGGAATTCTGCACCAGCGGGCCTGCCACCGGAGAGTTCGCCGAGTGAAGGATAATGAGGATATCCTCTATCGATTTTCCCTCATCTTCGGGGTCGGTCATGATGTCTGCGACGCGCCCGGGCAGTCCCTCCGGCGCGGTGCCGATAATGTCCGCTCCGCGATCGCCATGGCCGAGCATTTCGGAGAAAAGCTCTTCCTTCGATCCGAAATAACGCGAGACAAGCGCCGCATCGGCCCCCGACAGGGAGGCAATCTCCCGTATGCCGACATTTTCGTAACTGTCTCGCGCAAACAGGTTTCGCGCCGCGCAGAGGATGGCGTTTCGGGTCGATGCGGCGTCCCGGCGCCGGACTGGCTGGCTGGATTTCATGCTGTTTCCTATCCCAGAAAAACTAATAAGTCATCACCTGTTGACTTGTGCTTTTCCGGCGTCAAATGCGGTTATGAGGTGATGGCCTTGAGGCGCGCCTCTACCTTTCTGTCCTGATTGTGAGGAAAAAGGTGTGGGGCGCGTTATAATGGATGCGTTTCTGTTGTCGCCAGGGCGCTTGTCGCCTGTGCATGCCGCGCCTCCCCCGCTCCGGCCCGCGCGACTGCATTTCTGACACAAAAGGCCTTGCCTTCGCGGCGCTGATCCGCACAGTCCGCCCCGGGAAACTGGGAGACTTGCAATGACCGGAACGGATACAGCCACACCGCAGAAAGGATTTCTCGGATTTGTCGAGAGAACCGGCAACAAACTGCCTGATCCGGTTTTTCTCTTCTTCTATCTGATCGGCGGCCTGGTCCTGATCTCGATCGTCTGTGCCGCCATGGGTGTGTCCGCGCCCCATCCCACCCAGCTCAATCCGGACGGCTCCACCGTGATCGTGCGCGCTGACAGCCTCCTGTCAGCCGCCAATATCCAGCGTCTCTGGGTCGACATGCCCAAGACCTTCACCCACTTCCACCCCCTCGGCTATGTGCTGATCGTGATGCTGGGGGCTGGCGTGGCCGAGCGTTCGGGCCTCTTCGCCAGCGGCATGCGCGCCGCCGTTCGCGGCGCCCCGACCGCGCTGCTCACGCCCGTCGTCGCCCTGATCGCCATGCTGTCGAACCATGCCTCCGACGCGGGCTATGTCGTCCTGATCCCCCTCGCGGGCATCCTCTATGCGGCCGCCGGGCGCCATCCGATCGCCGGTATTGCCGCCGCCTTCGCCGGTGTTTCAGGTGGTTTCTCCGCCAACATCACCCCCGGCCAACTCGACGCGCTGCTGTTTGGCATTACGCAGCAAGCTGTGGATAACTCCGGTCTGGTGGACGGCCTCAGCGTCAACATCGCCGGCAACTGGTTCTTCATCGCGGTCTTGATGGTGATCTACCTGCCGCTCATCTGGTTCGTGACCGACAAGATCGTCGAGCCGCGCCTCGGCAAATGGGTGCCCTCCGAGCAGCAGGCAAAGGACTTCGGCGAAGACAACAAGCCGCTGGAACCGGCCCAGAAGAAAGGCATCCGCAATGCCGGCCTCGCCAGCCTCGCGGTGATTGCCCTTTGGGCCTTCATGACCTTCGGCCCCGGCACGCCGCTCATCAATGAAGAGGCCTGCGCGCCGGGCACGATCGAAACCGGCGCCTGCTCGGTCCACGCCACCCTTGCCCCGCTCTACCAGTCCCTTGTCGCGGCGTTCTTCCTTCTCTTCCTGTTCGCCGGCTGGGCCTATGGCGCCGCCGCCGGAACGGTGAAAACCCACCGCGACCTCGTCGCCATGATGGCCGAAGCCATGAAGGACATGGGCTATTACCTCGTCCTTGCATTCGCCGCGGCCCATTTCGTAGCGATGTTCGGCTGGTCAAACCTCGGCTTCATCTCGGCCGTTCACGGCGCCAACGCCATCGAAGCCAGCGGCCTGCCGCTGCCTGTGGTGCTCGGCCTGATGGTGATCTTCACCGGCTTCTTGAACATCTTCGTCGGTTCGGCCTCGGCCAAATGGGCGCTGATGGCTCCGGTGCTCGTGCCGATGCTGATGCTGCTCGGCGTCTCGCCGGAAGGCGCCACCGCCGCCTACCGCGTTGGCGACGGGGCCACCAACATCATCACGCCGCTGATGGTCTATTTCCCGCTGATCCTGATTTTTGCCCAGCGCTGGGTAAAGGATTTCGGCCTGGGAAGCCTCACCGCGCTGATGCTGCCCTATTCGGTCTGGCTGCTGCTGACCGGCGTGATTCTCACGGTCGGCTGGTTCTATCTCGGCATCGACCTCGGCCCTGGCGCACCGATTGCCTTCGAGATGCCGGCTGCGCCGACCGGTCCGTGAAGCCAGCCAGCCTGCTGCAATGAAAAACGCCCTGACCAGAGGTCAGGGCGTTTTTTTGTATCCGCAACCGGAAAACGATCAGCTGCGCTTGCGGCTCTTCAGATCGGCAGTCATGGCGTTGATCTTGCTGATCAGCACATCGGCCGAACCATTGTTCTGGTCGAGCAGGGCGATGAACTGGGCGCGCTGTTCAATGGCGAGCCAGATGAGGTTGCCGTCAAGGTTTAGAGCCACGTCGACAACCTGGTAGTTGCCTTCCTCGCCGTGGACGCGCCAGCGTACGTCCATGTCCCTGCCATCCCGGCGCTTGATGACTGTGTTGACGATCGAATCCGTCGCTGACCGGTCGACAGAATTCTTCACCGTGACCGCTTCGCCGCGATAGGCGTCGAGCTCGTTCTCGTAGACGGCCATGGCATAGTTGCGGAAGGCCGTGCGATAGCGCGTCAGGTCTGCCTGGCTGAACCGGCGGCTGTACTTGCCGATGACAAAGTTCGAGATCGCGCCGAAATCGGCGAACTCGTCCATATAGTCGCTGAACTTCTCCGTCCGCTCTATTGCGGAAAGGTCGGGATTGTTGAGCGTCGCCAGAACTTCATTGGCGTTCTTCTGGACATAGGCTTCGGTCTTGGCGTCTGCAAAAGCGGGCAGGGCGCTGACCGCAAGGGTCGCGGCCAGGATGGCCGGGAGAATGAAACGCTTCACAGTTGTACTCCTTCTTCAGGGGCGGCCTGGGACTTACTCTTCAAATTCGTCAAAATCAGGGAGATCATCATAGGCCGTCTCTTCATCGACCCTTCCATTAAGGATCTCTGCCTGACGCGAAGATGAATAAATCCGTCTAAGGGCAATATAGGGTTCGGGTTGAGCATTGAGGGTGTTGATCTGGTCGTCCAGCCGGACGCGGGCATTGAGCGCGCCAATCACGCCCAGACCGGCGCGGATGGCGAGATCGGAGCCCTCGTCATTGTCGAGTTGAACCCAGGTCAGCGGGTCCATGGCGCGGTCAACGCCCAAACCGGCCAGATCGCGCGGGGTGGTCGGACCAAGCACTGGCAGAACAAGATAGGGGCCGCTTTCGACGCCCCAGACGGCGAGTGTCTGACCGAAATCTTCCCGGTGGCGCTCAAGACCCATCTCGGAGGCTGCGTCCCAGAGGCCCAGGAGGCCTAGGGTCGTGTTGATTCCAAACCGGGCGAAGGTCGTCCCGGCCCGTTTGGGCTCGCCCTGAAGCACGTCATTTGCGAAAATGACAGGGCCCGTCAGATTTGACAGGAAATCTCCGACGCGGTCCCTCGCAAACTCAGGTGTTACGGTCTTGTACGCCGTCGCAGCCGGGTCGAGGGCGTATGTGTCGAGCCCGTTGTTGAAGGCAAACATCTTGCGGTTAAAGCCTTCATACGGGTCTGCAATGTCAGCGGAACCGGCAGCAGGCGTTGACGCGCAGGCTGCAAGTGCAACCGCGAGCAAGGCGGCACCGGGGAAGGCGGATTTCATAAGTCAAAATTCCTCAGGAGGCGGCAACTGACAGATTCTGCGGGTGGACGGAACAAGTCATCGGCTGTTGACGTGCCTGTGATTGGAGACGCGAAATAAGTCAACGGGTGATGACAAGCCTGGTTGATGAGAACCGGTACCAGATGGCATGCAGTTTTGCTGCTTCAACCTGACACTCCCAAAAATGCGAAGTTGCGTGTCTTTCCTGCCATACTGATGGGTAATCATAACGAACCCGTTCAGATCAGGTTCCGAAGATGGATTGCAAATCATATAAATAATCGTTTATATGATTTGCATGAGCGAAGCATTCGACAGACTTCTTGAGCGGCTGCGGGCCGCAGGCGAGCCGACCCGGCTGCGCCTGCTCGCGCTTCTGCGCTCTCAGGACCTGTCGGTGGGTGAACTGGTCCAGGTTCTGGAGCAGAGCCAGCCACGCCTCTCTCACCATCTCAAAGCGCTTTCCGAAGCGGGGCTTGCCGAAAGGCTGCCGGAGGGGGCGTTCGTCTTCTATCGCGCGGCACGCAGCGGGCCCGGCAAAGAACTGCTCGACGCATTGTTCAGCGCGCTCGGCCCGGATGTGCCCGAGATTGACGCAGATCTTGAGCGCCTGCACAGGGTGATGGCCGGCCGGGCCGCCTCGGCCGAAGCTTACTTCTCAAGTATTGCCGAGACCTGGGACACCGTTCGCGCGCTGCATTATCCCAATGACGCAATCGAGACCGCCTTGCTCGGCCTTGCCGGGAAGGGACCGTTTCGCCGGCTGATAGATTTCGGCACCGGCACCGGGCGGATGTTGTCACTGTTTGCCCCGCTCGTTGCCGAGGCCGAAGGCATCGATTTCAGCCACCGCATGCTGACCGTGGCGCGGGCAAACCTGGAAAGCGCCGGTGCCCGCAATGCGCGGGTGCGGTTTGGCAATGTCACGTCCGCGCCTTTTGCCGATGAAAGCGCCGATCTCATCATCATTCATCAGGTGCTTCATTTCCTCGACACGCCGGCCGATGCGATCGCCGAGGCGGGCCGCGTGCTCGCGCCAGGCGGCTGTCTGCTGGTGACTGATTTTGCGCCGCATGACCTCGAATTCCTGCGCACCGAGCATGGCCATCACCGGCTTGGACTGCGTCATGATGCGCTCTCTGCCTGGGCCACTGACGCCGGCCTCAGCCTTGAGGAACCCATCAGCTTTGCGCCGCCGGAAAACGGCGCGCCGGGCCTTACCGTCAATATCTGGCGCGCGTCAAAAGCCGCCTCAGCTCAGGAGAAAGCCGCGTGAACCGTCCGGCCATCCAGTCTCAGACCGCCAGAGAGCCCGTGCGGGTCTCGTTCGAATTCTTTCCGCCCAAGTCCGAGGCGATGAACACCCGCCTCTGGGAAACGGTGCAGCGGCTTGAGCCCATGGCGCCGGCCTTTGTGTCGGTGACTTACGGAGCGGGTGGATCGACGCGCGAGCGCACGCACGACACCGTTCGCCGGATGGCAACCGAGACGACGCTGCGCCCCGCCGCCCACCTCACCTGCGTTTCGGCGACAAAGGAGGAAGTGCTCGCCGTGGCCGAGGAATACTGGCAGGCGGGCGTGAAACACATCGTTGCCCTGCGCGGCGACCCGCCCGCGGGCATGGGCGCCAAATTCGAGGCCCATCCTGGCGGCTTTGCCGACTCGGTTGATCTCATCCGCGGGCTGAGGGAGCACCGGCCGGAGCTGGGCAAGTGTTTCGAGATTTCGGTTTCCTGCTACCCGGAGCTTCACCCCGAGAACAAGGGATGGGACGCGGAGATTGCCTTCCTGAAAGCGAAGCAGGACGCCGGCGCCGACCGGGCCATCACGCAGTTCTTCTTCGAGCCGGAGGTGTATCTTGCCTTTCTCGAGAAGGCGCGGGCGGGCGGGGTCACCATGCCGATCGTGCCGGGCATCATGCTGCAGCCGAATTTCAATGGCCTGAAGCGCATTGCCGGTCTTTGCGGCGCGTCGATCCCGGGCTGGCTGCACGCCCTTTATGACGGGCTGGATGAAGACGAGGAAACGCGCGATCTGGTGACTGCGAACGTGGCGGCTGACCTCTGCAGGAAGCTGCAGGCTGAAGGCGTTGAGGACTTCCATTTCTACACACTGAACCGGGCAGGGCTGGCGCTGTCGACCTGCCGTCTGCTTGGTCTTAATCCCCAGTCCGCAAAGGCAGCCTGAGCCATGAACAGCCAGGACCGTTTCAAGGCGCTCGAAGCGCTCGCCGATCAGCGCATCCTCGTGCTCGACGGCGCAATGGGCACCCAGATCCAGAACTACAGACTGACCGAAGCGGACTTCCAGGGGAGCCGGTTTGCCGATTGGGAAATTCCGCTGAAGGGCAACAACGACCTGCTGAACCTGACGCGCCCGGACGTGATCGGCGAAATCCACCGAAAATATATTGAGGCGGGGGCGGACTTTGTGGAGACCAATACATTCTCTGCAACCACCATCGCGATGGCCGACTACAAGATGGAAGCGCTCGCTGCCGAGATCGCCCGACAGGGCGCGCGGATTGCACGGGAGGTGGCCGACGAGGCCGAGGCCAGGCTTGGCCGGCCTGTAGGCGTGATGGGCGCCATCGGGCCGACGAACAAGACGCTCTCGCTGAGCCCCAATGTGAACGATCCGGGCTACCGGGACGTGACGTTTGACCAGGTGCGCGAAGCGTATTTCGAGCAGGCCGAGGCGATGGCGCCGTTCATCGATGTGTTCCTGATCGAGACGGTGTTCGATACGCTCAATGCCAAGGCGGCGATCAAGGCGCTGCTCGACCTGCGTGCACAGAAGGGGATTGACCTGCCGATCATTATTTCCGGGACGATCACGGATGCGTCGGGCCGTACCCTCAGTGGGCAGACGGCTGAGGCTTTCTGGAACTCGGTGCGGCATGCAAAGCCCTGGGCGATCGGGCTCAACTGCGCGCTGGGCGCCGACCTTATGCGCCAGCATATTGCCGCAATTTCGCGCGTGGCGGATACACGCGTGATTGCCTATCCCAATGCCGGCCTGCCCAACGCCTTTGGCGAATATGACGAGACGCCGGACCAGACATCGGCGCATCTGAAGGAATGGGCCAATAGCGGCCTTGTAAATGTTCTGGGCGGATGCTGCGGCACCTCGCCAGGGCATATTGCGGCGATTGCGCAAGCGATCAGATCTGCCGCGCCGCGCAAGCTGCCGGAGGTTTCGCGGGCAATGCGCCTCTCTGGCCTTGAGCCCTTTACGGTGGCATCGTGACGCAAACGAACGTGCAGGCCGGAGATATCTTCATCTTCTACGGCCTTCTCAAGCAGGGCGCAGCAGACGAGGCTGGCGCGCTTGGCCTAGAAGTGGCCGGGGAGTTTCTCGGGCCGTGCCGGTTCCGGGCAACCATGCTCGACCTGGGTGGCTTTCCGGGCATTGTTGCGGGGTCGGCGCTTTGCCAGGGCGTGCGCTGGCGCGTGAAGGATGCCCGTGTGATCCCGGCAATGGATGAGTTTGAAGACGTGACGGATGACCCGGCCACATCGCTCTACCTGCGCCGAAAGGTGCCGGTCCTCAATGAGGCCGGCGCAGAAACGGGCGAGCAGGCCTGGATTTACATCTACAATCAGAAGACGGACGGCTTTGCCATTCTCCCGGATGGCAACTGGCCGCTGGACCGCGGAAGGTCGCGAAAATGACAGAAGCAAGAGCCACATTCATCAATATCGGTGAACGCACCAACATCACCGGTTCTGCCGTGTTCCGGAAAATGATCACGGAAGGCCGGTATGGCGACGCCGTGGATGTTGCCCGCCAGCAGGTGGAGAGCGGCGCGCAGATCATTGACGTCAACATGGACGAAGGAATGCTCGACGGCGTCCAGGCGATGACCACCTATCTCAACCTCATCGCAGCCGAGCCCGATATTGCGCGTGTTCCGGTAATGATCGACTCGTCGAAATGGGAAGTGATCGAAGCGGGCCTGAAATGCGTTCAGGGCAAGCCGATCGTCAACTCCATCTCCATGAAGGAAGGCGAGGACAAGTTCCGCGAGCAGGCGCGGGCGTGTCTGTCCTATGGCGCCGCCGTTGTCGTGATGGCGTTTGACGAGCAGGGACAAGCCGATACCGCTGCGCGAAAGATCGAGATCTGCCAGCGGGCGTTCCGCATCCTGACCGAAGAAGTGGGCTTCCCGCCGGAAGACATCATCTTCGATCCCAACGTCTTTGCCGTGGCCACAGGAATTGAAGAGCACAACACCTACGCGCTGGACTTTATCGAAGCGACGAAGGTCATCCGTCAAACCTGTCCGGGCTGCCATATCTCCGGCGGCCTGTCCAACGTGTCCTTCTCCTTCCGGGGCAATGAGCCGGTACGCCGCGCGATGCATTCGGTGTTCCTGTATTACGCAATCCCGGCTGGCATGGACATGGGTATCGTCAATGCCGGCCAGCTCGACATTTACGACGACATCGACCCGGAACTGCGGGACGCGGTGGAGGACGTGATCCTAAATCGCCGCAGCGACGCGACCGACCGGCTCGTGGATCTGGCCGAGCGCTTCAAGGGGCAAAAGGGCAAGGTGCAGGTCAAGGACCTCGCCTGGCGGGAACTGCCCGTTGCCAAGCGGCTCCAACATGCGCTGGTGCATGGCATCACCGAATACATTGATATGGATACAGAAGAAGCCCGCCTGAACGTGGAGCGTCCGCTGCATGTGATCGAGGGCCCGTTGATGGCAGGCATGAATGTGGTTGGGGACCTCTTCGGATCGGGCAAGATGTTCCTGCCGCAGGTTGTCAAGTCTGCCCGAGTGATGAAACAGGCGGTGGCCTGGCTTGAGCCCTATATGGAAGCTGAAAAGCGGGAGCTTGGCCTGGAGCGCAAGTCCAACGGCAAGGTTATCCTCGCCACGGTGAAGGGTGATGTTCACGACATCGGCAAGAACATCGTCGGCGTGGTGCTGGCCTGTAACGGCTATGAGATTGTCGATCTGGGCGTGATGGTGCCTGCCGAGAAAATTCTGGATGCGGCGGTCCGAGAAAAGGCCGACATCATCGGTCTCTCCGGCCTGATCACGCCGAGCCTCGACGAGATGGTGTATGTGGCCTCCGAGATGCAGCGCCGCGGCATGCGCCAGCCGCTGCTTATCGGCGGGGCGACCACCAGCGCTGCGCACACGGCCGTAAAGATCGAGCCGGCCATCCGGTGTGCGCCGGTCGTGCATGTGGTGGACGCCAGCCGCGCGGTAGGCGTTGTTTCCACGCTGCTCAGCGATGAGGACCGGCCGGTATTCCTCAATGAAGTGCGGGCGCGCTATGAGCGGATGCGGGAGGCGCGCAAGGATGGTCCGCCCAGGCCGCGCCTGCCGATCGCCGAGGCGCGCGCCGCCAGGCTAAAATTCGACTGGAAGTGCTACACGCCGCCGAGGCCGGTCTATGAGGGCGTGCGCACATTCGAGGATATCGATCTGGCGACGCTGGCCCGCTACATCGACTGGACGCCCTACTTCTCCGCCTGGGATCTGGCCGGGCGTTATCCGGCGATCCTGCAAGACAAGATCGTCGGCGAAGCCGCCTCCAGCCTGTGGCGGGATACCCAGGCCATGATGCAGCAGCTGGTCGGGGAGGGGTGGCTTAAACCCAAGGCAGTTGTCGGCTTCTGGAAAGCAAATTCTTCAGTCGATGACATCAAACTCGCGGGCGGGGAAAGCTTCCTGACGCTCCGCCAGCAGATGATCAAGGATAACGGACAACCCAACTTCGCGCTCGCCGATTTCGTCGCGCCGGAAGGAGACGACTGGATCGGTGGATTCTGTGTTACCGCGGGGCCCGAAGCGGAGGAAATCGCGCAGAAATTTGCCGCCAGGGGAGACGACTATTCCTCCATAATGGTGAAGGCAATTGCAGACCGGTTTGCCGAAGCCATGGCCGAATACATGCACGAGAAGGTCCGCAAGGAGCTCTGGGCCTATGCGCCCGATGAGGCGCTTTCGACCGAAGAACTGATCGCGGAAAAATACCAGGGCATCCGCCCGGCGGCAGGCTATCCCTGCCAGCCCGACCATACGGAGAAGGCAACCCTCTTCCGCCTGCTGGAAGCGGAAAAGCGTATCGGCGTGGAACTGACATCAAGCTTTGCAATGATGCCGGCCTCGAGTGTGTCGGGTCTCTACCTCTCCCATCCGGGCAGCGTTTACTTCGCCGTTGGCCGGATCGACCGGGACCAGGTCGCCGATTATGCGGCCCGCAAGGGCTGGGAGACGCGGATGGCCGAGCGCTGGCTTGCGCCGATCCTCTCCTATGACCCGTTCGTGATGGCGGATGCAGTAGCCTAGCCGGCCAGACTGAAAGCCTCGCCTGGGTTTTCGACAAGGTTTGGTGCAGGCCTGCCGAGGAGAAAACCCTGCACCAGATCGCAGTTCATGCCACGCAGGCGTTCAAGCGTTGCGACGTCTTCAACTCCTTCTGCGCAGCACAGGATGTTCAATGCCTGACTGAGACCGATTGCGGCTGATACAATCTTTTCGGAACTGGGCGAATGCTGAGCCGACTGGATGAAAGATTTGTCGATTTTCAGTTTGGTGAGGGGCAGTTCCTTTACAAGCGTCAGTGAGGAATAACCGGTACCGAAATCGTCCAGTGCTATGGACATACCCATATCACTCAGATCACGGAGCACAGATACTGTGTGCGTCATGTCGCGGAACATCGCGGTTTCGGTGATCTCGATTTCCAGCTGGCTGCACTGAACGCCTATGCGGGAAGCCAGGGCTGCAAGTCGTGCAGGAAACAAGCGGTTGGCAAACTGGATAGGGGAAACATTAAGCGCAACCTTCTGGTGGGGCGGCATGTGTCTGCAGGCAAGCAGGGCCTGCTCGGCAATACCCCAGAACATCTCGTCGATGAGGCCAAGGCGCTCCAGGAGCGGAATGAATTCATCGGGCCCCGGTATGAACCCGACATCGGGGCCATTCCAGCGAGCAAGGACTTCGTATCCGGCCAACTGCCCGCTTGCCACGGAATAGAAGGGCTGGAACATCGGGCGTATCTGATTTTGGGAAACTGCCGCCGGCAGGGACTCTTTCAGGCGCGCATGCCTTGCCTGGGCGATGTCGAGGGTCGGATCAAACAGGCGTACGCCGCCATGATCTGACTTTGCCCGCTGCATAGCTTTGTCGGCCGCATGGAGCCATTCGGGCCGCGTGGCGGCATCGCCGGGAAATTCGGCCGCGCCTATCGAGGCGCCGACGCTGACAGCGCCGGGCTTTGACAGGAAGGGGGCACACAACGAGGCATGCAGCCGCAGCAACTCTTCTTCCAAACCGACTGCGATGCCGGTCGCATCAACGAGTATCCCGAATTCATCCCCTCCAAGCCTGGCGATCAGAGCGTCATTTCGCCACTCATGGATCCGTCCGGCGACCACTTTGAGCGCATCATCCCCGACGGCATGGCCGTACCGGTCGTTGAGATATTTGAACCGGTCGAGATCCACATAGATGAGCCAGGCGTGCGAGCCGTGCTGGACGAGACGGTCTGCCTCCTCGATGAATAGTCTGCGATTGTTCAGCCCCGTCAACGCATCCGTATCCGCCAGGCGCCTGGCTTCCTTTTCGGCTGCGCCGCGGACTGCGACTTCGGAATTGAGTTCATTAACCAGCGCCATATTCAGCTTGAGGAGCGCGCGGAGAACGGACAGTCCGTCCACGATGCCAGCATAGCGCCCGAGATGATCCACCAGAATGTAGCCGTCAGGCGCATTGGTGAGGTCTGTCGCCGCAAGTTCATTGGCGATGTCAGCAACTTTCTGGTCCGTACCCACGACAAAGCGGGGCGGATCCAGGAACTCGGCAAGCGGGCGGGCGTCATAGAGCGCCCTGCCAAACTGGCCGGCGGCCTTGGAGATGATTTTCGAACGTGTCAGCGCGCCGGCGGGGCGCCCGGCTGCGTCCACAGCAGCGATCAGTCTGAGTTTCGGGTTGCCCACGAAGAAATCGATTGCGTCCCGGCATAGCCCATCGGCCCGCAGCGCGGGAACGTCCTGAATATCAAGCTCACCGAAGTGCATGCCAGTTCCTGTCGAGTAGGGTGCGCAAGGCAGCGCGTCTTTGGATGACCATAGGGGGAAAAGGTAAATTTCCAGGTTTTCTAACTCATTGAAATATCGCTGATTTTGTTCGAAATCCTGTCGCATTTCATCCGGAAAAATAGTGTCTGCCTGTAAGTCGTCGGCTGTCCGCCAACGATGCGGCCTGCAAGGACTGTGGCTCATTGAGAACCGACGATGGCGGGCGCCGATCCTTCCACATGACCCGTTCGTGACGGCCGATGCCGTGGCCTGACCTGACTTTTCCCAAGGCGCGCGCTGGTGAAGAGCCAGCGAGTCGCCTAGGGGTGTTCGCGATCACGTAAGGGCAGGGTGGAGCCGGAAGAATGAGCAGGAAAAAGCTGCAGGGCGAGAACGCCAAGATTGTTGCAACGCTCGGTCCGGGCAGCCGGTCACCGCGTGAAGTGCGCGCCCTGGCAGACGCCGGCGTCGACGTTTTCCGCCTGAATTTCAGCCATGGCGAACATGCCGCCCATCTGGAAGCGCTGAATGCCGTCCGCGCGGCGGAAGCCGCCGTCGGCTGGCCGCTGGCCACGCTGGCAGACCTGCAGGGCCCCAAGGTTCGCGTCGGCAGGTTTGAAGGCGGTTTCCTCAAGCTCGGTTTCCGCAAAGAGTACCGCATCCTTGTTGGCGAAACCGCGCCGGACACGGAAACCATCCCGGTGCCCCATGCCGAGATTGTTGCGATCCTGGAAGAAGGCGACACGATCCTTGCCGACGATGGCAAGCTGATCTTCACCGTGGTTTCCGGCGGCGACGAGCCGCGGGTGCGCGCCGAAGTGCCCGGCAAGCTCGGTGATAAGAAAGGCTTCACGGTTCGCGGCAAGGCCTTACCCGTCCGTGCACTGACGGAAAAGGACCGGGCAGACCTTCTGTTTGCGCTCGAAATCGGCGTGGATATCGTGGCGCTCTCCTTTGTGCAGACCGTGGAAGACATCGAAGAGGTCAAGGCGATCATTGCGGGCCGCGCCCCTCTGGTGGCCAAGCTCGAAAAGCCTGCCGCGATCACGAACCTCGACGCTATTGTCGAGGCGGCCGACGCCGTGATGGTGGCGCGCGGAGATCTGGGGGTCGAGTTTGCCCCCGAAGAAGTTCCGGTCATCCAGCGCCGCATCGTGCGGGCTGCCCGCGCGCTCGGGCGTCCGGTCATCGTCGCCACCCAGATGCTGGAATCGATGATCGAGAACTCCGCGCCGACCCGCGCCGAGGCGTCTGATGTGGCAACCGCCATCTACCAGGGCGCAGATGCCGTGATGCTGTCGGCCGAGACCGCAGTTGGGCGACACCCGGCAACAGCGGTCGCGATCATGTCCCGCATCATCCGCTCGACGGAAGGGGCAGAAGACTATCGCCGTTCGCTCAAGGAATTTTGCGGTGAGGACCAGGCATCGAATGCCATCGACGTGGTGGCGCACACCGCGCTTTCGATGGCCGAAGCTGAAGGCGCAACGGCGCTCGCCCTGCGGACCGGCGCGTTCGAGCGGCTGGCCCGGTTTGCCCGGGTCCGCGGCGGCGTGCCCATCCTCTACGGGTCGCTGGACGATCAGCGCCTGCGCCAGGCGTGCCTGCTGTGGGGGGTGCATCCTCAGAAGCTGAACGCCGGAGCGGAGAACTGGTATCGGGACCTGATGAAGGCCGTGGGCCTTGATGGCCGCGTTGCCTATGCCCGCTGGGCCGGAGACGAGCAGCGCTTTGCCTGGGAGATCGGTGTCGGCCGGGGCGCGGACGGCAAGCCGATCACTGGCGTATGATCAGCTGGCCTTTGCGGAATTCGTAGGAATTCAGTTCGCTGAGAAATGTCATGCCCAGCAGCGACTGTTCCAGTTCGCTGCGCAGCACGACAGCATTGACCTCTTCCACCTCGACCCGGCCGATGCGGATGCTGGCGAGCGTAACGGGGGCGCCATAGGTGACCCCGCCGGCCGTGCGGATTTCAGAATCATAGATCAGCAGGTCCGGCTTGAGGCCCAGCCGCTGCGCGTCTCGATAGGTTAGGGCGACAATGCTGGCCCCGGTGTCGATCATGAATTTCACTTCGGTGCCGGTGACATCTGCCCGTGTCCAGTAATGCCCGTCGGCTTCCCGTTCGATGAAGGCGGCGCGCGTATGGATGGACGACGCCGGCTCCGAGGCGGCCGCGACAACTGTTTTCGTCTCGCGTTGACGCTCAATTGCCGCCTGATACTCCGCCTCGCGCAGCTTGGGCGCAAGGTAAAGCCCGATCACCATCGCGATCGCGACCGCGGTGGCTATCAGGGACAAGATCTTGCCAGCACTCATTCCCGTCACCGCTTCCCGAGGGCCTTCAACCGTTCAATCCGTTCCGGCAGCATGGCAATCACGCTGTCGCGCTCATCATGCCCGAGTCGCGTCCAGGTGCCGATCTCCTTCAGCGTCCGTCCGCAGCCGAGGCAAAGCCCGGTCTGGCCATCTACAGCACAAACCTTGATGCAGGGGCTCTTTATCGGCTCAAACTCTGTCATTATACGATTTACCCATACTGGTGGCGGGCTGCAGTGCAAGTTCTACAGGTAAGGATGAAATAAATCCTTGCCGGAAGGGGTGTACCTTGTCCGCCATGATTAAGATTGCCGGACATTCCGGTAACAGGAGATAACGGCCTTGAGCGAGCCCACCCGGAGCAAGTCCCCCCTGGATGATGTCCGCGACCTCATCCTGAAGCCGGTCGAGACCGATCCGGAAGCCGGGCGCAAGGTGCACCAGGCGCTGCTGGGCATGGGCCGCGAAGGCGATTTCGGCCGGCTGGGCGAGGCCGCCGAGTGGCTGGCCACCTGGCAGCGCCGGTTTCCGCCGCGCATAGAAAAGCCCGCCCTGGCGATCTTCGCCGGCTCGCATGGCCTTGTGGAAGCCGGGGTGTCGCTGTCGTCGGATGAAGATACCCGCGCCCATATCGACGCGCTGAAGTCGGGCCGCGCGCCGCTTTCCGCCATCGCCGCGCAGGTAGGCGCCAATGTCCGGGTGTTCGAGCTCGCCCTCGACAAACCCACCCCGAGCATTGCCGAAACCGCCGCGATGACTGAGCGCGAATGCGCCGCCACGATCGCTTTCGGCTTCGAGGCCGTTGAAGACAGTCCCGACCTTTTGGCGATCGCCGTATCGGGGGCGGGCGTGGGAACCGTGGCTGCCGCCGTGGCCTGCGCGCTCTATGGCGGGTCCCCGGAATACTGGGTCCGCCCCAGCGCGCATACGCCGCCCGGACTTTCCCGCAAACGCGTCGAGTTGGTCAGCACCGCTCTGAAGGTTCATCGCGGCCACCTGTCGGATCCGCTGGAGTCCCTGCGCTGCCTTGGCGGGCGCGAGATTGCCGCTTGCGTCGGCGCTATTATCGCGGCGCGCCATCAGGGCATCCCGGTGCTGCTTGACGGCTTTGCAACCACCATTGCGGCTGGCATCGTTCATGCCGTTTCGCCCGAGGCGGTCAGCCATTGCCTGGCTTCCCACATCACGCAGCGCCCGGCCCATGAGGCGGCGCTTGAGCGGATCGGCCTCAAGCCCTTGGTGCAGCTGGAGTTCCAGACGGGAAGCGGCCTCGGATCGGCGACCGCTATCGGCATCCTCAAGACAGCCTGCGCGCCGTTCATTGCCCGGCCGGCAGAAGGGTGACGCCACGATAACTGCGGCATTCTTTACGTTTACGTGCGCGTCACCTTGTCAGCGAATAGGAATGGCTGACATACAGAAACGAAGTGCCGGGACCAAACAGGCAGATCCAGGAGCGACCGTCCATGAACCTCGAATTTTCCCCCGAAGAGATCGCCTTCCGTGATGAAGTGCGCACCTTTATCCGTGACAACTACCCCAAGGAGCTGATGGGGCTCGGCAATCGCGAGGACCTTACCCGCGAGCAGTTCCTGGCCTGGCACAAGATCCTCGGCAAAAAGGGCTGGTCTGCGCCGGCCTGGCCAAAGAAGTATGGCGGCACGGGCTGGACCTCCACCCAGCGCTACATCTGGTCGGAAGAAAATGCCCGCGTCGATGCGATGATGCCCCTTCCGTTCGGCGTCTCGATGGTCGGCCCGGTCATCTACACCTTCGGCGATGAAGAGCAGAAAGCCCGCCACCTCCCCGGCATTCTCGCCGGTGACGTCTGGTGGGCGCAGGGCTATTCCGAGCCGGGAGCAGGCTCTGACCTTGCCAGCCTCAAGACCACTGCTGTGCGTGATGGCGACCACTATATCCTCAACGGCCAGAAAACCTGGACGACCCTCGCCCAGCACGCTGACTGGGGCTTCTTCCTCTGCCGCACCGATCCTTCGGCGAAGGCCCAGGAAGGCATCTCCTTCATTCTGGTCGACATGAAAACGCCCGGCATCGAAGTGCGCCCGATCAAGCTGATCGACGGAACGCATGAAGTGAACGAAACCTGGCTGACGGATGTCCGGGTGCCGGTCGAGAACCTCGTCGGCAAGGAAAACGAAGGCTGGACCTACGCAAAGTTCCTGCTGGCGCACGAGCGTTCCGGCATCGCCGGCGTTGCCCGCTCCAAGCGCGGCGTCGAGCGCCTGCGGTCGATCGCGTCCCAGGAAACCATGGATGGCACGCCGCTGATCAGGACAGACGAGTTCGCCCGCAAGATCAGCCAGCTCGAAATCGACCTGACCGCGCTGGAGTTCACCGAACTGCGCACGCTGGCATCCGAAGCGGCCGGCAAAGGCCCTGGCCCGGAAAGCTCGATCCTGAAGATCAAGGGCACCGAGATCCAGCAGCGTCTGACCGAACTCACGCTGGAAGCTGTCGGCAATTACGGCGCGCCCTATGCCCGCGGCATGGACAATTTCGGCGTCAACGAAGTGGGCGTCGGCCCGGACTACTCCAATTTCAGCGCTGACAATTACTTCAATATGCGCAAGACCTCGATTTATGGCGGATCCAACGAGATCCAGCGCAACATTATCAGCAAGATGATCCTCGGCCTCTAAGGCACCGGGGCAGGGAGGAGATTACATCCATGGATTTCAATTTCACCGAAGAACAGACGATGATCCGCGACAGCCTCGCCAGGCTGATCAAGGACCAGTATGATTTCGACACCCGCCGCAAGGTCGTCGCCTCGAAAGATGGCTGGCGTCCGGAAATGTGGGCCCAGTTCGCTGAGCTTGGCCTCCTGGCTGCGCCGTTCTCGGAAGAAGACGGCGGCCTTGGCGGCGGACCGATCGACGCGATGGTCGTCATGGAAGAATTCGGCAAGGGCCTCGTGGTCGAGCCGTTCCTGCAAACCGTTGTTATTGCGGGTGGTTTCCTGAAGGCTGGCACCGACGCGCAGAAGCAGGAGCACATTGCCGCCCTGGTTTCCGGCGAGCGCGTGTTCGCTTTCGCCTATGCTGAACCCAAAGGCCGCTACAACCTCGCCGATCTGGAAACGACCGCATCGAAAGATGGCAGCGGCTGGAAGATTTCCGGTCACAAGGCCGTCGTGATCGGCGCGCCCTGGGCGTCTCACCTGATCGTCACGGCACGGACCTCCGGTGGCCGCCGCGATGCAAAAGGCGTGGGCGTGTTCATCGTCCCGAAAGATGCCAAGGGCGTCACCACGCGCGACTACCCCACGGTTGATGGCCGCCGCGCCTCGGAAGTCTATTTTGACAACGTCACCGTCGGCGCCGATGCCGTTATCGGGGATCCCTCCGACAGCCTCGGGCTGGTTGAGAACGTCACGGATCAGGCCATTGCAGCCCTCTGCGCGGAAGCCTGCGGCGCCATGAAAGTGGCCAATGCCCAGACGGTCGACTATTCCAAGACAAGGAAACAATTCGGTACGCCGATCGGCAAGTTCCAGGTCCTTCAGCACCGCATGGCCGACATGTTCATCGAGCATGAACAGTCTATCTCCATGACCTACATGGCGACGCTGAAACTCGACGAAGATGACGTGACCCGCAAGAAGGCAGCGTCTGCTGCGAAGGTCCGCATTGGCCAGGCCGGCCGGTTTGTCGGCCAGCAGTCGATCCAGATCCATGGCGGCATGGGCATGACCGACGAACTTGCCATCGGCCATTACTTCAAGCGTCTGACGATGATCGATTCCGAGTTCGGCAATGTCGACCATCACCTGAAGCGCTATACCGAGCTGTCGGCAACGGACATGGCCGTCGCAGCTGAATAAGGCCTGCCGGTCATTAACCAGACGATAGCGGGGCGGCTCCGGAAGGGCCGCCCCGTTTGCATCGGGCCTTGCCCGGCCCGGAATTTGCAGGTCTGCGGGGCGTTAACGGATCATCGTCCTGGCGGCGTTATATTCGACTACCGGCCAGATTTGAAGGAGCGCTGCCTTGATCCCTCCAGGCGATACATCGCGGAACTTGCAGATCCTCGTCGCGGCGTCGACCTATCGGCGCAACGATATGCTGGACGGCCTCCTGAAAAGCCTGTCGGCGCTGACCTTGCCGGAGAATGCGGATGTCCGTTTCGTGATCATCGACAATGACGGGGCGGGAAATGCCCGCCCCGTGGTCGAGAAATGGCAGCCTGCTTTCTCCGCGCCGCTTAGTTATGAACTTGAGGAAGAACCCGGCGTCACGCATGTTCGCAATCGCGCACTGAAGCTCGCAGGTGAGGCAGACCTTCTCGCCTTCATTGACGACGACGAGTTTGCCCATCCTCAATGGCTTGCCGCACTCGTTCGTCGATATCGCGAAACCGGCGCAGCAAGTGTCTTCGGGCCCGTCCAGTCGGTCTATCCGCAATCGGCGCCGCAATGGATGAAGGATTGGGGCGTACACGGAACACAGATCATGCAGGACCGTGACCAGACCAAGCCTGGCGCTACCTGCAACTGTCTGATCGACATGACCGTCGTGCGCCGGGAGGGCCTGCTTTTCGACCCGCGCATGTCGCTGACAGGCGCAGAGGATACCCTGTTTTTCACGCAGCTGCTGGATCGCGGTCACCGGCTCACCCAGGCGAAGGATGCGCTGGTGTATGAGCATGTTCCGGAAGACCGGGCGCGGGCCAACTGGCTCTTGCGCCGCTGGTATCGCACCGGTCTCACCGATGCGATGATTGCCGGGCGGCACATGAAGCCGGGCATGGCGCGCGTCAAAGGCGGCGTCAACGGGGTGGCCCGCGTCGTCGCCGGCAGTTTCCTGACGACCCTTACGGTCCTGGCTACACTGGGTCAGAACAGGCGCGCGATCCTGGCGCGCGCCTACACCGTCAGCCGGGGGCTCGGCATGATTTCCTTTGCGCTCGGCAAGAGCTATGAGGAATACGGACGGAAAAAAGGGTCGGCCTAGGCTTTCTGCGCCCAGTAGTTTTCAAGGCTGGTCGCAATCGCCTCACACGGGGCGCGGGCTTCGGGGGGCGCGCCAAAGGCGACCATGGCCGATCCCTCAATCGAGCTTTCCGTTCCAGTTGCCACAGGCCAGCGCGCGCCGAAAATCATCGCGTCGCCGAGCGTGGCGAGGTATTCGCCGAACTCCGCCTCCCGACCATCCCGGAAAAGGGGGAGCCAGAGGATCAGCAAGGCGCCCGGCCAGCGCTTCAGTGCCTTGGGTGTCCACAGCGCAAGCGCCTCGATGTCCCGTTGGGTTTCATAGCTCGGGTCAACCAGCACAACCAGTTGCTCGCCGCCACGGGGCGCAAGCTTCAGCGCGCCGGTATAACCGTCAGCTTTCTGGATGCGGATGCGGTCGTCGCCCCTCATTGCTTCGGTAAGGGCGGCGTTCTCCTGCGGGTGCAGCTCGAACAGGACCATCCGCGCCGATTTCGGCAGTAGCGCCTGCGCCAGTGCCGGGGACCCGGGATAATCCTTCATGCCGCGCGCATTGACGAGGTCCATCCAGCCGGAAAGCGGCGACGGCGCCTTGCCCTTCATCAGGGCAATCACGCCATCATCAGACTCGCCCCGTTTGCGGGCCTGTGCATTGGTAAGGTCATACCGTCCGCGTCCGGAATGGGTTTCCACATAGAACAGAGGCCGCGGCCCGGCTGCCGCCGCTTTCAGCAGCGTGTCGAGCACGCCATGTTTGAGCACATCGGCGCGGTTTCCGGCATGAAAGCCATGCTGATAGGAGAGCATGCGGCCTCTGTATGTCTGAGTAGGGGGCAGGCCCCGCCAGGCTACTGCCCGGCGAGACTTGCCTTTCGGGTGGCTTCAAACTCGTTGCCCGGATACCAGGTCGGCCAGCTGTCGGAATTGGCAATGCGAAGGCCCACTTCATACAGCGCCTGCAGGTCCTCCTGGAAACCTGTCAGGTCCCAGTCGTCGGAATATTCGTCCATCGGCTTGTGATAGCGCTCGGCCGTGTATGCTGCCGCCGCAGCCCGCCCGGCGGCGACGCCGCCTTCGCGCTTGTCCTCCCCTTCGCCGGCATACAGCATCGGCACGCCTTTCTTGGCGAGCGAGATATGGTCGGAGCGGTAGAAGTAGCCAGCTTCCGGGCGGCCATCCGGGGTGATGACGCGGTCATAGGCGACCAGCACGTCTTTGAGGATGTCCTCAAGCTCGGAGGCGCCATATCCCACGACCGTCATGTCCTTCGTGCGGCCCATTGGCAGGGCGCCGTCGATGTTCATGCCGGCAACTACCTTGTTGTGGGGAACCGTCGGATTGTTGGCGTAGTATTCAGAGCCGAGCAGCCCGGACTCCTCCAGCGTCACGAACAGGAACATCATCGACCGGTCGAGCGTCTGCGCCTTCATCGCTTCGGCGATCTCGAGGATGCCTGCAGATCCGGTGGCATTGTCCACAGCGCCGTTGAAGATCTGGTCTTCGTAGAAGTCTTCGCCGGGCGCGCCCTTCTTCATGCCAAGATGGTCCCAGTGAGCGGTATACAGAACGTATTCGCCGGGGGTCTTTGTGCCCGGCAGGATGCCGATGACGTTGCGGCTGGTCAGGGGGTCAATCGTCTGATGGATTTCGCCGCGGGCTTTCACGCCTTCAAGTGCCACCGGCTTGAAGCCCGGCGTCCTGGCGGCCGTCTTCATAGCCTCGAAATCCAGACCTGCCCTGGCGAACATGTCCACGGCGATGTCGCGCTGGACCCAGCCTTCCATCATTGCCCGTTCGGCGCCGCCATCGGGACGCACGAGGTCGGACTGAGCGCCGGTCCAGGAATTGGCGACAACATCCCAGCCATAGGAAGCGGGCTCGGTTTCATGGATGACGATGGCAGCGGTTGCGCCCTGACGCGCTGCTTCCTCGAACTTGTACGTCCAGCGGCCGTAATAGGTCATGGACTTGCCGTTGAAGAGTCCGGGATCGCCGGTTGCAAAGCCCGGGTCATTGACGAGGATCAGCACGGTTTTCCCGGTATAGTCCTGGCCGGCATAATCATCCCAGCCATATTCCGGCGCGACGGCGCCGTATCCGACGAAGACGACATCTGTCGGATCGAACGTGATGTGGTCGGTGTTCTGGTGTTTCGTCCAGACAACGGCCTGATCCTTCAGGTCGAGCGAAAGCTCTTCCTGGTCGGGCCAGGTCAGGACAAAGCTCGAGTTCGCCGGATCAACGGTCTGGTTGACCATTTTCACTTCCTGGAACCAGCTGCCATTGTCGCCCCCGGGCTCCAGCCCGATGCGGGCCAGCTCGGCCGCGATCCAGGCGGCTGAGGCTTCGCCCGTTGGCGTGCCGGGGCCGCGGCCTTCAAACACGTCATCGGCCAGTGTCTTGACGCGGACGGCCAAATCCGCCGGCGTGATCTCGGTCGTGGTGGCTTCCGGCAGCGGCAAAAGCAGCTCTTCTGCGGGTGTTTCGGCCACTTCGGGCGGCGCAACGGGCTCTGTTGGCGTCGAAGGCGCGCAGGCAGCAAGCGCAAGTGCGGCGGCTGAGAGGGTCAGGTGTTTGATGTTCATGTGAACGGTTCCCCGTCTGGAATCTGTGTTGTCCCGGTCTCGCACGCCAGCGCCGGACGGGCAAGCAACCGGCTGGGGCAGGCGCGTTGCCATGCGCCGGTTGTCTTGGCCACAAAACACGCCCATTTGTCAGCCAGCGTTCATCACCTTCCGGCTATGAGACGCATCATTGGGGGGACAATATGAGAGTTGACGCCATGCCAGCTTGCCTTCGCCCTTCCGGCATCGCCGTTTTCCGGCTCGTGGCCGGTATGGCCGCCGCGCTTTCAGTCGCGGTCGCTGCCTGCGCCACGCCGGTCACGCAGGGGGCGCTCAGCCCGGCTGCCCAGGTGTCTCCCGCCTTCATTCCCGAGCGTGACCAGTTCATTTCCCAGGACGGCGCCCGTCTGGGGCTGACCGTCTGGCCGGCCGAAGGAACCGATACCCCGGAATATGTCGTCGTGGGTGTTCACGGCATGAATGATTATGCCAACGCTTTCCATATGGCCGCGCCTTACTGGGCCAGGCATGGCGTCACCACTTACGCCTACGACCAGCGGGGCTTTGGCCGCTCGCCCAACAAGGGAATCTGGCCGGTAGAGGAACTGATGCGCGAAGACCTGCGCACAGCTGTGGATGTCGCCCGCGCCCGGCATCCGGATGCCACCATCACGGTTGTAGGCATCTCGATGGGGGGCTCTGTTGCAATGACGGCATTTGGTTCAGACCGCCCGCCGAGGGCCGACAGGCTGATCGTCTCCGGTCCGGGCCTGCGCGGCTGGGGCGCGATCAACCCGCTTTACCGGGTCAGCCTCTGGGCCTCGGCCTATGCCAATCCGGACTGGCTGGTTGTGCCGCCCGTTGGCCTCGTGAAGATCGAGCCATCGGACAACAACGCAATGCTCCGCCGGACATGGTCGGACCCGCACATGACCTACCGGACGCGGATTGATCAGGTCTATGGCCTCGTCGCGCTCATGGAAAACGCCAATTCGGCTGCCGCACGGCTCAGGCCGGGCGTGCCGACGCTGATCTCTTATGGGGCCCGCGACATCGTCATTCCGGAAAACGGCGTGCGCCGCACTGCCGAAATCCTCCCCTCCCATGTCCGCACCGTCTACTACCCCGATGGCTATCACATGCTGCTGCGCGATCTCCAGGCAGAGCGTGTCCATGCCGACTATCTTGCCTTCATGAAAGGTCCCGCCTCGGCGCTCCCGAGCGGCGAAGGCGAGTGGCCGTTCCGCAAGGATTGCACGCATTGGGCGTCGGTGGATCGTCCGCCCGTCGCCTGCTGACGGCGCAGGATGCCGGCTTTTCTTGACGATGAAGATGCCATGCTGGCCCATGATGGGGCCCGGCTCGGCCTGACGGTCTGGAGCCCGGCGCCGGGCCCACCCCCCGATCATGTGATCGTCGGCATTCACGGCATGAACAATTATGCTGGCGAGTTTCGTCTGGCTGCGCCCGAATGGGCCGCGCAGGGCAGGGTCGTTTATGCCTATGACCAGCGGGGGTTTGGCCGATCGGTGAACCGCGGCCTCTGGCCGGTTGAAGAGTTGATGCGGGAAGACCTGCGCACGGCCACTCGCCTCGCCCGCGCCCGCCACCCGGGCGCCACCCTCACGGTGATTGCCATCTCGATGGGCGCGGCCGTCGCGATTACGGCCTTTGCCTCGCCCAGGCCTCCGGAGGCAGACCGGCTCATCCTGTCAGGGCCCGGCCTGCGGGGCTGGGGCGCGCTGTCCCCGGTGTTCAGGGGCACGCTCAAGCTGATGACGGCGCTCAGCCCCGGACTTGTCGTGCGCCCGCCGGCGCTGGTGAAGCCCCGGATGTCAGACAATGCAGCCTTCATCTCCCTGCAGGATGCCGACCCGCTGCATGCAACGGAAAACCGTGTCGACCAGCTTGCAGGGGCTGTTACGCTTATGGAGCGTGCCCACGAAGCGGCAGCCCGCCTTCCCGATGCGCTTCCGGTTCTTGCCGCCTATGGCGCGCATGACCGCGTTGTACCCCCGGAAGGGCCCCGCCGCACGGGGAAGCGGTTTCCGTCCCATGTTCGCACGGTCTACTATCCCGACGGCTACCATGTTCTTCTGAGCGACAATCAGAGGGGCAAGGTGATCGCCGATTACGCTGCTTTCATGGACAATCCGGCCGCTCCCTTGCCCAGTGGGAGCGGCCGCTGGCCGTTCCGTTAGGGATTGAGCGCTTTTCCACAGCAGGCGCGGCCTTGCGGTGGCCAGCGAATGGACAAATATAAAGGCATCTGCCAATCCTGCAGGTGGCGATTCAGCCCTGATCCACAAGGCCATTTTTATGTCGACATCAATTCAGACCGCTCTCAACCTTGTTCCGATGGTCGTCGAGCAGACGAGCCGTGGCGAGCGCGCGTTTGACATCTTCTCCCGCCTCCTCAAGGAGCGGATCATTTTCGTGACCGGCGGGATTGATGACGGCATCGCTTCTCTCATCACGGCGCAGCTCCTGTTCCTCGAATCGGAGAACCCGAAGCGCGAAATCGCCATGTATATCAACAGCCCCGGCGGTTATGTCTCGTCCGGGCTCGCGATCTACGACACGATGCAATATGTCCGCTGCCCGATCTCCACAGTCTGCATCGGCCAGGCCGCGTCCATGGGGTCACTGCTCCTGGCTGCGGGCGAGAAGGGCATGCGTATTGCTCTTCCGAATGCCCGCGTAATGCTGCACCAGCCGTCTGGCGGTTATTCGGGCGTTGCCACCGATATCGAGCGCCATGCCGAGGAAATCATCGAACTCAAGCGGCGGTTGAACGATATTTACGTCCGCCACACCGGCCAGGAATACGATGTAGTTGAAAGAAAGCTCGATCGCGACACCTTCCTTACGGCTGAAGAAGCCATGGAATTCGGGATCGTTGACAAGGTTTATGAACGCCGCACCGCTGAAGACGAAAAATAATCCCCTGTGGGACAAGGTGCGGCCCAGCCCTTGCAGGGCAGGCGAACAGGTTTATTGTCTAGGAAAAGACCATGCTTGGCAGGGGCTTAAAGCCCACGTTAAGCCTTGTATGGCAGTGAGGACCGCATGACCAAACCAAACGGCTCCGGCGATTCAAAGAACACGCTGTACTGCTCCTTCTGCGGGAAGAGCCAGCATGAGGTCAAAAAGCTCATTGCCGGGCCGACCGTGTTCATCTGCGATGAATGCGTCGAACTCTGCATGGACATCATCCGTGAGGAAAACAAAACCTCTGCGATCAAGTCCCGCGACGGCGTCCCGACACCCCAGGAAATCTGCGATGTCCTCGACGATTACGTGATTGGCCAGCGCTATGCCAAGCGGATCCTCTCGGTCGCCGTGCACAACCATTACAAGCGCCTCTCGCATGCGGGCAAAACCGATGGCGTGGAACTGTCGAAGTCCAACATCCTGCTCGTCGGCCCCACAGGCTGCGGCAAGACGCTGCTGGCCCAGACACTGGCGCGCATTCTGGACGTGCCCTTCACCATGGCTGATGCGACCACGCTCACCGAGGCGGGCTATGTCGGCGAGGACGTGGAAAACATTGTCCTGAAGCTGCTTCAGTCGGCTGATTACAACGTTGAGCGCGCACAGCGCGGCATCGTCTATATCGACGAGATCGACAAGATTTCCCGCAAGTCGGACAACCCCTCGATCACGCGCGACGTGTCGGGCGAGGGCGTCCAGCAGGCGCTGCTCAAGATCATGGAAGGTACGGTTGCCGCCGTACCGCCCCAGGGCGGCCGGAAACATCCCCAGCAGGAATTCCTGCAGGTCGACACGACGAACATCCTCTTCATCTGCGGCGGCGCTTTTGCCGGCCTCGAGAAGATCATCGCGGCGCGCGGCGAGAACGCTTCGATCGGCTTTGGCGCCACCATCAAGAGCGGCGAAGAGCGCGGTGTGGGTGCCACGCTCCGCGAAGTCGAGCCGGAAGACCTTCAGAAGTTCGGTCTCATCCCGGAATTCATCGGCCGTCTGCCGGTCCTGGCGACACTTGAGGATCTCGACGAGAAAGCCCTGATCCAGATCCTCACCCAGCCGAAGAATGCTCTGCTCAAGCAGTATCAGCGCCTCTTCGACATGGAAAACGTCCAGCTGACCTTCACGCCCGAAGCACTCGTCGCTGTTGCCCGCCGCGCCATCACACGCAAGACAGGCGCCCGTGGCCTGCGCTCGATCATGGAATCGATCCTGCTCGATACCATGTTCGAACTGCCCAATCTGCGCGGGGTGGAAGAAGTCGTGATCAACGCTGAAGTGGTCGACGGAAATGCCGAGCCGCTCTACGTTCACGCGTCCAAGAGCCAGACCGAAGCGGGCTGATACCTTCTAGTCCACGCACAAGTTCAAAACGCCCGCCTGGTTTTCAGGCGGGCGTTCTTCATTCCGGAAAGTGCACCGTCAGGACATCAATTCTCGGCGGCATCAGGAAGCGCATCGGCAGACCGGTCATGCCTGTTCCCGTTGTCACATAGATCAGCCGCTCGCCCGCCGGGGTCTGGAACTGGTGCAATTCCTTGTCGAACGGCCCCTGCACGGGGATCATCCGCTGAAACAGTCCGGGAATGCGCACCTGACCGCCATGCGTATGCCCGGCCAGCATCAGATCGTACCGGAAGTCGTCAGGCACATTATAGGCCGTGTCCGGATTATGTGTCAGCAGGATGACCGGAACGCCCTCCGGCAGGCTGGCATGAAACCCGAAATCCTGCCGCCGCTCCCACAGGTCCGAAGCGCCCGAGACGATCACGGCCTCTCCGCCGATCTCCACCTCCAGCGCCCGGTTGTGCACCACCCGCGCCTCCGCCTCCTGCAGGACGCGCATCAGTGGCCCGGTCAGGTTCTCTCCGGGAAAGCCCACATCATGATTGCCGAATACGGCGAAGAGTGGCGCCTCAAGGCCTGCCAGCGCCGCAAATTTCCCGGGTAGATCCTCCGCCTCCGGATAATATGTCAGGTCGCCTGCCAGGAACACGGCATCAACATGCTGCGCATTGATCCGGTCAACGATCCGCGCGAGCGGCATCGCGTTGGGAAACAGGCCGATATGCGGGTCGCCAAACAGGGCTATCTTGATGGAAGGGGACGAGGCGCTCGCGCCGGGCAGGATTATTGTGTCCTCATGCACCAGCAGCAGGCTCGGTTCCCCAAAGCGTGCCCAGGCGAGCGGCAGGCTAAGGACAAGCGCTGCTCCGGCAAGCCGGCGAAGGCCCCCGCGCCCGCGGAAAATCGTCCAGAGGCAGAGCAGGGCGAATGGCCAGAAGATATGAGCGCCATGCAGAAGCGCAAGTTTCAGGGAGGTCATGGACGTTTGGGTGCCATGCCATTGCGGCAAGGAAAAGGCCGGCATCCGTCAGGATGCCGGCCTCTGACCAGGAACCAGAACCCCGCGTTCTAGTTCTTGTAGTACATGTCGAACTCGACCGGGTGCGGATGGAGTTCGTACTTCATGTTCTCTTCCATCTTCAGTTCGATGTAGGCATCGATCTGCTCGTCGTCGAACACGCCGCCCTTCTTGAGGAAGGCGCGATCTGCGTCGAGGGCCGCAAGGGCTTCGCGCAGCGAGCCGCAAACCTGGGGGATCTTTTTCGCTTCTGCCGGGGGCAGGTCGTAGAGGTCCTTGTCCATCGCGTCGCCGGGATGGATCTTGTTCTCGATGCCGTCGAGGCCGGCCATCAGCAGCGCCGCAAAGGCGAGATAGGGGTTGGCCATCGGGTCGGGGAAGCGGGTTTCGATACGTTTGGCTTTCGGGTTCGAGCCGTAGGGAATGCGGATCGAGGCCGAGCGGTTGCGTGCCGAATAGGCCAGCATCACAGGGGCTTCATAGCCCGGGACCAGACGCTTGTAGGAGTTGGTCGACGGGTTGGTGATCGCGTTGAGCGCCTTGGCGTGTTTGATGATGCCGCCGATATAGTAGAGGCACATCTCGGAGAGGTCGGCATACTTGTCGCCGGCGAACAGCGGCTTGCCGCCTTTCCAGATCGACTGGTGAACGTGCATGCCCGAGCCATTGTCCTTGTACATCGGCTTGGGCATGAAGGTCGCCGTCTTGCCATAGGACGCGGCCACCTGGTGGATCACGTATTTGTAGAGCTGCATCCGGTCAGCCATGACTGTCAGCGTCGAGAATTTCAGGCCAAGCTCATGCTGGGCCGGTGCCACTTCATGGTGGTGCTTCTCGGGCTCAAGGCCGATTTCACCCATGATCGACAGCATCTCGCCGCGCATGTCCTGCTCAGAATCGATCGGCGGGACGGGGAAGTAGCCGCCCTTCGGGCCGGGACGGTGGCCCATGTTGCCCATCGGGTATTCACGGCCGGTGTTTGCTGGCAGTTCGGTCGAGTCGAACGAGTAGCCCGTGTTGTGCGGGTCGGTCGACCAGCGCACGTCGTCGAAGATGAAGAACTCCGCTTCCGGTCCGAAGAAAGCGGTGTCGCCAACGCCGGAAGCGGCGAGATAGGCCTCTGCCTTCTTGGCGGTGGTGCGCGGGTCGCGGTTGTAAGCCTGGCCGGTGATCGGGTCCAGGATGTCGCAGAACACCACGAGTGTGGTCTGCTGGAAGAACGGGTCGATGAACGCGCCTTTCGGATCCGGCTTCAGAAGCATGTCGGATTCGTTGATGGCTTTCCAGCCAGCGATCGAGGAGCCGTCAAACATCTGGCCGTCTTCGAAGAAGCTCTTGTCCACCATGTCCTTATGGAAGGACACGTGCTGGAGCTTACCGCGCGTATCGGTGAAGCGCAGGTCCACATACTGGACGTCCTGTTCCTTCATAAGCTTGAGAAGATCATCTGCCATTTTTTTTGCCTTCTAATGAGCGTTTTTCGGTGCGGTGTTTTGCGGGGCCTGCGCCGTGTGGCTGGCCCCGCAGGGATCGATCAGAGCGCCGAGTCGCCCGTTTCGCCGGTCCGGATGCGGACAGCATCAATTACGTCAGAGACGAAAATCTTGCCATCGCCAATCTTGTCGGTGTGGGCGGCCTTCTTGATGGCTTCCACTGCGCCTTCCACGGCGCTGTCGGGCAGCACAACTTCGATCTTCAGTTTCGGAAGGAAGTCCACGACATATTCTGCGCCGCGATAGAGTTCGGTGTGGCCGCGTTGGCGGCCGAAGCCTTTTGCCTCGATGACGGTCATGCCCTGCAGACCGATTTCCTGCAGTGCTTCTTTCACATCGTCGAGTTTGAACGGTTTGATGATCGCTTCGATTTTTTTCATTGCGTGGTTTCTCCCCAGCCGTCGGGTTTAGAGTCCATCCGTGCGTATGAGGTGTTCCCGCCTGAAGCGATAGGGGGGTGCCCGCAATTTGGTTCGCTGTGATCGCGAGATTAAAGATTGTGCATCATTGATTAAAGATTGGGCGCCCGCAAATTCACGGAAAAGCAGTAAAATGACGCTAGCGTCACTTTCTTGCGGCGCCAGATTGTGCTACGCAGCGTTAACCTGTGACTTCATGAGGAATGCTCAATATGGCCGTTCAGGACCTCGAAATCGTTGTCCATCCCGACCGGAAACGGTCGCGGTTCCAGCCCCTGAAGGCCTGGCATCACATGCAGAAGCTGATCGCCAACAAGGAGGACACCGAACAGGTGTTCCACATCATCGAAGCGCTCAACGGGCGCTCCTTTGAAAAGAACTTTGCCGCCTTTGTCGCCAGCCCCGAGGGGCGCCAACTCCTCAGGGAGCGCATCTACCTGCCGCCGGTTCTCGATGACCATTCCTGGATCCGGAAGCTGCCGGAGGGTACGGTCGGGCGGGCCTATGTAGACTTCATGGAGCGCGAAGGCCTCACCGCGCAGGGCCTCGTTGAGGAAAGCCTCAAGCACCGCGCCGGCCAGCCGGACTTTGACGACGACTATCTCTGGTTCGGCAATCGCCTGCGCGATACTCATGACCTGTTCCACGTTCTGTCCGGCTATAACCGCGACGCCCTCGGTGAAGCTTCGCTCCTCGCTTTCACCTATAGCCAGAACCCCGGCAACGGCGTCCTGTTTATTGCCTTCATGGGCTGCCGCACCATTGGGAAAAACGCCCCCAAGGCCGCGCGAATCATGGATTGTTTCTGGGAAGGCAAGCGCAATGGCGCGGCCGCCCGGAAGATCATGCGTCAGGACATTGTCGCCCTCATGAAAGAACCTCTGGAAGACGCCCGCGCGCGTCTCGGGATCCGCAAGCCCGTTGCCTATCACCACGCGCTCAGTGTGCTCACCGCCCATGGTTACAGCGCGAAGACCCAGCTGTCGGACGCCGGCAAACTTAGCGAGCCCGTCGCCGCGTGATCTTCCTTATCCGCCACGGCGAAGCGGCCGCGAGCTGGGGAGACCACCCCGATCCCGGCCTGAGCGATCTGGGCAAAGGGCAGGCGGAGGCCGTTTCAGGCATCCTCGAAAAGCTCGGCGCGACAAGCGCGATTTCAAGCCCCATGCAGCGCTGCCGCGAAACGGCCCGGCCCTTCGAGGCCCGCGCCGGTCTCACCGCGAAAGTGGTGCCGGATGTTTCGGAGATCGCAACCCCGGAAGGGGTCGAAGACCGGGTCGCCTGGCTGCGTGGCCTGATGGCCGGTACATGGTCCGAAGCTGGCCCTGATCTTGTCGCCTGGCGGTTCAGAATGGCCGAAACTGTAACCAATCTGGCTGACGGTGTTGCCGTTTTTTCCCATTTTGTCGCGATCAATGCGCTGGTTGGCGCGCTGGAAGGCGATGACCGCGTGACGGTTTTCCGTCCCGGCCACTGCTCTGTTACCCGACTTGAACGCCGCGGCGGGGTCCTGCGTGTTGCAGAATACGGGAGCGAATCTGCAACCCGCGTGCTATGAGGCGGCCCATGGGAAGGCCGATACTTACACCGCAGGAGATGCGTGCCGCCGAGCAGGCCGTGATCAACGCCGGAACCGGCCGCTTCACGCTGATGGAAAGGGCGGGCGAGGCAGTCGCTGAATTCGTCCATGCTCACTGGCCAGATGGCCGTATTCAGGTACTGTGCGGCCCCGGGGGTAATGGCGGCGACGGCTTCATTGCCGCGTCAAGGCTTGCGAAATTCTGGCGGAATGTTGAAGTCTTCTGCACACATCCTGTCAGCGAACTCACCGGGGATACGGCCCGCGCTGCCAGCATGTGGGAGGGACCCGTCCACACGCTGCAAGAGGCCCTGTCCTCTGAGCCCGAACTCGTCCTCGACGCCCTCTACGGCGCGGGCCTCAAACGCCCGCTCGAAGGCTCCGCCGCCATGCTCGCCGAGCGCGGGGGCCGCGTCATCTCTGTCGACGTCCCCTCCGGCATCGACGGCTACACCGGCAAACCCCTCGGTCCTGCATTCAGGGCAGAGGCAACCCTCACCTTCGCCGCACTGCGCCCGGCCCATGTCCTGCTTCCGGGCTCGGCATTTTCCGGCGCCGTCATGGTCGCAGATATCGGGGTGGCCGTGCAGACGGCGCTGGCAGAGAACAGCCCCGCCCTCTGGCACAGCAAGATGCCGCAACCGGGCTTTGGGGTTCACAAATACCAGCGCGGGCATCTCAAGGTCGTCAGCGGCGGCCCCTGGAATACCGGCGCTGCCCGGCTTACGGCCAGGGCGGGCCTGCGCGCCGGAGCGGGGCTCGTGACCGTTCTGTCGCCCCCTGATGCAGCCGGTGTTCATGCAGCCCACCTCACGGCCATTATGCTTGCGCCCTTTGTCACGCCGGAAGACCTGGCCGCCTACGCGGCGCGGTCCACGGCCATGGTCATCGGCCCGGCTGCCGGTTTGACGCAAGCCACCCGCGCCAATGTCGAAGCCCTGCTCAAGGGCCCGGCCCGTGTGGCGCTGGACGCGGATGCGCTGACCATCTTCGGCGACGACCCGGATGCCTTGTTCCGGCAGCTCCGCCCGACCGACATCCTCACCCCGCATGAAGGCGAGTTCTCGCGCCTCTTCGGAGACCTCCTTGCCACCAGCGACAACAAGGTGCAGGCAACCCGTGCCGCCGCCGTCAAGGCAGGCTGCGTCATCCTTCTGAAGGGCGCCGACACCGTCATTGCCCAGCCCGACGGCAACGCGCTCGTCAACACGCACGCGACCCGCTGGCTCGCCACTGCGGGCTCAGGCGACGTGCTTGCCGGTATCATCGCCGCTTTCATGGCGCAGGGGGTGGATACGTTCGTTGCCGCAGCCATTGGCTGCTGGCTCCACGGCGAGGCCGGCCGCCGGGTTGGCGCGGGCCTCATCGCCGAGGATATCGAGATGCAGCTGCCCATCATCCTGAGCGCGCTTCACGGGGAGCTGGGCTGAGCTCAGATCGGCAGCGCCATCAGGCGCGCGCCGGGGCCGTAGATTTCAAGCACACGGCCAAGCTTCTGGGGACCGACCTGCATGTAGGGCACAAAGCCGGCATTGTCCCAGAAGTTTCCCGACTGACCGACCGCAACCAGGCTGACGGCATCAAAACCGAGCCGGAGTGCGGTCTGGTAGGCGTCGTCCAGCATGGCCTTCGAAATCCCTGCCCCCCGCGCTTCGGGCAGGATGGCGATGTCATGGATATAGAAGCAGTCGGGTTCGGGCAGATCGGCCGGGAATGTCTCGTTATTGACGGGCGTATCGCCGAGCTTCCAGGGGAAGGAGATCATGTACCCCACCATCCGGTCACCCATGAAGACGACCCGGAAATACGCTCCGAAGCGTTCCATCCGGTTCGCAAATACCTCCGGCGATTCCCGCAGATCCTCGGGGAAGGCCTGGGCCTGCACGCGGACCGCCTCGGCAATATGCGCCGGTGTCATCGGGATGATCTGAAAAGTCATGTCTGGCGGAGGAAACAGCCTTGGAGCGGGGGAGCCGTCCATATGGCGCATGCTGGCCTGCCTGCCAGAGGGCTGTAGCAGCTTTCCGGCCATATTTATTGTGGTGCGGATGAAAGGACTCGAACCTTCACACCTTGCGGCGCTGGAACCTAAATCCAGTGCGTCTACCAATTCCGCCACATCCGCATGTTCGGGCTTCCTACGCTACACGGGCGTGGCCTGCAACGGGGCTTGCTTAGTTCCCGCTGGCCGATGGAATCCAGCCTGATCTCCCGGTGTGCAGCTCTGCGCAGCCGACGCCTGAGGACCTCAAGGCACGAGGCGCAGGGTCCCAATCGGCAAGATTCAAAAAGTATTCCGTATAAGAATTAATCTGGGCGCCATCACCCGGGGCAGGGGCAGATCTTCCCGCCCGACCGGTCAGCACCATACTCTGCAATTTCTTCAGGTTCCGAGCAGGTGACATCTCCTTGCGGCGTGCAGTGCGCCCTGATGCCCCGCTTCCGGCATCCTCTGGATGCGCGACTGAACCCATATCCGGATAGATGCAGTAAGGCCTCGCCGATCTCTGCCAGCCGCAAAATCGGGGCAGAGGCCCCGGCGCTGCGCGTCTGCGTGAGCCAGAAGCGCCCGCAAGCGCAGCGTTGAGCCCCGTCATGCCCCCAGTCAGAACGCCGAAAACCTGCATGGGGCGTTTTCTCGTCGTCAAAAGCGGCGCCGGCGATCGCCGGCATGATCCACCCGCTTGTCGCGTTATGTTTGACCGCTCCTCAGGTCCCCCTGATGCACGCCATTGCGCCCTCTTGGAGCAATTGATGTGCCAGATGGGCGCAGGAACCGGCATGGCTTCCGGAAACCTGCTGCCTCGGGCGTTTCAGCTTTCCCCGGAACAGGGGCGGCCCACCTGTCAGAGAGGCCCCCGCAGACCCACCTGGCAGCCTTCCGCAGGGTCATCTGACGCCACTGCATATCCCGTGAAGCCGGCGTGGACAGGGCCTTGTGCCTGTGACATAAGCCGCCGCTTCAGGCAGGTACAGCAGGCTCCGGGCGCGCATTCTGGCGTGCGCCGCGCCGCCCAATAGACGGAAGAATGTCCCATGGAAGTGACACAGACCAAGGCAGAAGGTCTTAGCCGCACCTTTGCGGTCAAGGTGCCGGTCAGCGAGCTGCAGGCGAAACTCGATGCCCGCATCGAGGAAATCCGCCCGCAAATGCGCCTCAAGGGCTTCCGCCCTGGCAAGGTGCCCGCCGCTCACGTGCGCAAGATGTATGGCCGCGACCTCATGGGCGAAGTCATCGACAAGCTGGTCAACGAGACCAACCAGAAGGCGCTTGAGGAAAACTCGCTGCGCCCCGCCGGACAGCCCAATGTCGACATGCAGGCCGACATCGAGCAAGTGGTCACCGGTCAGGCAGACCTGTCCTATGAGATGAACGTCGATGTCATGCCGGAATTCACCCCGGTCGACATTGCAACCCTGACCATCAATCGCCCGGTCGCCGAGATCGCGGACGAACAGATCGACGAGGCGCTCAAGCGCATCGCCGAGCAGAACATGAAATATGAGCCGCGCGCTGAAGGCGAAGCTTCCCAGGACGGCGACGCCGTGATCGTCGACTTCGTCGGCAAGATCGATGGCGAAGTGTTTGACGGCGGCTCGGCCGAGCAGCAATCGGTGGTTCTGGGCGCTAACCGCTTCATCCCGGGCTTTGAAGAACAGCTTCTGGGTGTGAAGGCGGGTGATGAGAAAGACCTCAACGTCTCCTTCCCGGAAGACTACCCGGCGGCAAACCTCGCCGGCAAAGCCGCTGTGTTCGAAACCAAGATCCACGAAGTCCGCGCCCCGCAGACGCCGGAGATCAACGAAGAGTTCGCCACCGGCCTTGGCCTTGAAAGCCTTGAGCAGCTGCGCGGTCTCGTGAAGGATCAGCTCCAGAACGAGCACAATGTCGCTTCCCGCTCCAAAGCGAAACGCGACCTGCTCGACAAGCTCGACGCGGCGCATGATTTCGATCTGCCGCCCGGCATGGTCAATCAGGAGTTCGACCAGATCTGGCAACAGCTGCAGCGTGAAATGGACGCTGGCCGCGTCTCTGACGCTGAAAAGACCAAGCCGGAAGAAGAGCTGCGCGCCGAGTACCGCAAGATCGCCGAGCGCCGCGTCCGCCTTGGCCTCGTGCTCGCCGAAATCGGCCGCCTTGCAGACGTACGCATCTCCGAAGCTGAAGTGAACCAGGCCCTCATCCGCGAAGCC
The DNA here is from genome assembly GCF_018402285.1 of Hyphomonas sp. Taxonomy (GTDB): domain Bacteria; phylum Pseudomonadota; class Alphaproteobacteria; order Caulobacterales; family Hyphomonadaceae; genus Hyphomonas. The sequence goes on from NZ_JAGYJH010000004.1 coordinate 71,271, forward strand.
CGCCAGTATCCGGGCCAGGAGCGTGAAGTCGTCCAGTTCTTCCAGAAGAATGCCGGCGCGATGGCGCAGCTGCGCGCTCCGATCTACGAAGACAAGGTCGTCGACCACATCCTCGACACGGCAAAGGTTGAGGAAAAGACCGTCACCCGCGAAGAGCTTTTCAAGGAAGACGAAGAGTAAGTCTTTTTCTTACAACGCATTCCAGGCCGGCCAGTCGAAAGACTGGCCGGTTTTGTTTTGGCCGGGTTCTTTCATTCGGGACGTTCTGGTAAATTCCTGTTAACCGGCTTCGCAGAGGTTGCCGTAGTAAATTGACCGGGATTCCAGTTACCCATGAGCGTCCAGAGCCTCCGCCCTCAACTGACCCAGCAGGACATCCACCGGCTGATGAAAGGCGAGTCGCCCGAGCAGCGCGCGTCGGTAGCCCACAGGCTGTGCCGCCGGATCGGCCTCGATGTCCTCAGCGACCGCGAGAAAGACTTCGCCCGCGAGATCATCACGATCCTTGCCAGTGACGCAGCAGACCTTGTCCGCCGCACGCTCGCCGTCACCCTGCGCTCCTCGCCTATCATTCCGCGTGAGATCGCCCTCAAGCTCGCCCGCGACATCGAAGCCGTCGCAATCCCGATCCTGGAAGAATCGCCCGTCTTCACCGAGGACGACCTCGTCGAACTCGTTCTCTCCGTGACCGCTGCAAAGCAGGCCGCCATCGCCGGGCGCGAAGCGGTCTCCATCACCCTTTCCGAAGTCATCTCCGAGCATGGCGCCGTCGAAGCCGTCCGCGCGCTTGCCGAAAACCAGACTGCCGAATGGAGCGACAAGGCCTATGGCGACGCGCTCTCCCGCTTCGGCTCAGATGAAGTCGTTCAGTCCGGTCTCATCCGACGGGATTTCATCCCAGTTCACATCGCCGAGAAAATGGTCTCGCTCGTCTCCGGCCAGCTCTTCGACATGCTGGTCAACCGCCATGAACTCCCGGCCCAGCTCGCCATTGATCTGGCTGCCAGTGCGCGCGAGCGTGCCACGATCGACCTGGTCGAGCAGGCGGGCCGCTCGCATGACCTGCCGCGTTTCGTCTCCCAGTTGAACCTCAACGGCCGGCTCACCCATTCGCTTATCATGCGGGCGCTCTGCTGCGGTCAGATGCCGTTCGTGGAGCATGCCCTGTCAGAACTCTCCGGCGTGGCGCATCAGCGCGTCTGGCTGATGATCCATGATGCCGGCCCGCTGGGCCTGCAGGCCGTGTTCGATCATGCCGGCCTGCCGCGCAAGATGCTTCCGGCCTTCAAGGCGGCGGTGAATGTCTATCATGAAACCGTGCATGACGGCGGGCCGAATGATCGCGCCCGATTCCGTGCCCGGATGATCGAGCGCGTGCTTACGCAGTTCCAGGCGATCCCCAAGGATGACCTCGACTACCTGCTCGACAAGCTGGATTTCTATTCCGAAATGGCGGCCCGCGAAGAAGCCGGAAACACCGGCACTGACGCCGCTTAAGCGTCCGTGCGCGGAGCAACGGCGCCGGAAACACCGGTCGCCTCCAGGAATTCGCCATCCCGCCAGCTGGCATTGTCCGCTACCACCAGAATCCCGGATTCCCGGGCAATCGCCACGGTCTCCTGAAGATCGGCGGACGTCTCCAGCGTGTCTGCGTCCACCCGGATCGTGTCGATCATCAGGCGCAGACCCTCGCTGAGCGGCGTATGCCAGGAGCGGCGCATGTCGATGCCCACACGGAAGCCCACCTTGCGCAGCCGCGTCACGCGGCTCGTGCAGTCAACTGTTTCGCCCGCAAAGGCGGTGTCCTTAAACATCAGGCAGAATTCCTGCTGGCACATCGTCGTCCGGCGCACGGCGGCGTCACAGGCAACCGCAGTATTGGCGTGGGCAAGCGCCGTCATCGGCGCGGGCACCAGGATCGGGCGGCCGAGCGCATTGTCATTCCACGCTGCAGACGCAATCTGCACCAGCCGGTCAGCCAGCCATTTGGCCGGGTCAGCGTCGGCGGCATTGCCCGTTGCCGGGCCAAAGCTCACGCGTTCTTCAAACTCCACGGCTTCTTCTGCGGCCATGCCCAGCATGTCGCCGGCCAGCAGGTGGACGACCGGAACGAGCCGGACGCCGCCCTGTTCAAGCCGTGGGGCAGGGGCATGGACATTGAGGGAAGTCACGCGGGCATCTCCGAAGTCGTTTATCGCTATTGCCTTCCCTAACGGAGCAAGCTGAACATCACGCGGAAGAGACCCGGTGAATTTGCCGGAAATTGAACATAAAGAGGCATCAGATGACCGCCCAAACTCCGCCAGACGCAAAGCTATCGGCAACAATCCTCCTTTTAAGAGAGGGCGTCAGGGCGCCCGAAGTGCTGATGGTGAAGCGGCATTACGAGATCGACTTTGCCGCGGGCGCATTGGTCTTTCCGGGCGGAAAAGCCCATGCAGGCGACACTGATCCTGGCTGGGATGCGTATACGGACGGCGATTTCGGCCCCATCCAGCAGGACGCGCGCATCGCCGCCATCCGGGAGGCCTATGAAGAATCCGGCATCGTCCTGGCGCGCCACCGAAAATCGCTCGGCGCAGGGGCCCCGCTCGTGGGCGCCGACATTGCCGACAAGCTCGCCCCCCACCGCGCCGCCGTTGATCGCGGCGAAATCCCGTTCCTCGACCTGATCCGAGAGCATGACCTGGCGCTGGCGCTCGACCGGCTCATTCATTTCGGCCACTGGATCACGCCGGTGATGATGGCCAAACGCTTCGACACGCATTTCTATATCGCCCGCGCGCCTGGCGGCCAGATCGCCGCCCATGACGGGCGCGAGACCACCGACGCCGTCTGGCTATCGGCGACCGACGCGCTCGAACAGGAAAAAGCCGGTCAGGCGACCATCATCTTCCCGACACGGATGAACCTTGTGAAACTTGCCCAGGTGCAGTCACTTGAGCACGCAGAGCGCCATTTCGGCGGCCAGCCGGTTGTCACCGTCCTGCCCGAGCCCGGCAAGACAGAAGCCGGCGCGCCTTGCCTCTTCATACCTGAAGAGGCCGGATACGGACAGACGGTCGAGCTGCTCTCGAACGTCAAGGTCTAGCTGGCCGCGGCAACCTTCATCGCAACGCGCTTTTCCAGCGCCTCGCATACGGCGTCGGCAACCGACTCGGAGCCTTCGCCCTGAGGGCCGGCGCCTACGGCGGCGCGGCAGGCTTCGATATGCAGGTTGATCAGCGCGCTGTTTTCTCCCGGCCGTGTGCCACTCAGCAGGTCGCAGAGTGATCCGCACAGGCGCGAAACAGCAGGGTATCCATAAGAGGAAGCCGCGCCGCGGATATTGTGCGCGCAGGTATAGAGCGTGCGGTAGTCGTCCGCATTGGCATGGGGCTTGTGTGCCACGCGCCAGGCATCGCGCATCTTTTCCAGATCATTGCGCATCCAGCCTTCAAACTCTTCGGTCAGCGCATCGAGCGCTTCCTCGGCCTGGGCTTCCATGACTTCAGGGTTGGCTTCAAAGGCAGGTTCTGCGAGGGAAACAGCGTCAGGCGCTACTTCCTGTTCGTAGTTGTCGGCGGCCTGCTCGACGAAGGGATCGGTCTGAGCCTGCGGCGGGAAAGAGGCCCGCAGCACTCTTGAGATGTCCGGCGCCGCGACGGCTTGCGCCGGCTTGCGGTTCAACTTGGCTGTTTCGAGACCCTTGAGCAACTTACCCAGCATAACTCCACCCTCGTTTCTGAAGGACTGAAGTTAACCAACAAAATTTAACATTAGGCTGACGCAAGGCTTTGAAATTGCCTCAGAAAGCAAACTGTTCCCTCAAAATGCGCTCATCCAGCGCATGGCCGGGGTCAAACAGCACTTTCAGGGTGCGCGCGGGGTCGGTTTCCACGGTCACCCTGGCAATATCGCGCACTTCCTCATTGTCGGCGGAGGCTGAAACCGGCCGCCGGCCTGGGTGAATCACTTCGATATCCACCCGGGCTTCTGCCTTCAGCAGCGCGCCGCGCCAGCGCCGGGGCCGGAACGCGCTCACGGGCGTGAGGGCCAGCAGTTTCGCCCCGATCGGCAGGATCGGGCCATGGGCAGAAAGGTTGTAGGCGGTCGACCCGGCCGGTGTCGCCACCATCAGCCCGTCACATACCAGCTCCTCCATCCGCACCCGGCCATCCACGATGATCTTCAGCCGGGCCGACTGCGCCGTCTGGCGCAGCAGCGAAATCTCGTTGATTGCCATCGCCCGGTGGACCGTCCCGTTAAGGTCGGTTGCCTGCATCCGCAGAGGCGAAAGCGTCGCCCGCTCGGCCGCTTCGATCCGCTCGATCAGGCCCTCTGGATGATAGTCGTTCATCAGGAAGCCGACCGTGCCGAGATGCATCCCGTAGACCGGTTTGCCGTCATCAAAGCGCCGCCGCAGCGTGTCCAGCATTGCGCCGTCCCCGCCAAGGGCAACGATCACCTCGGCCTCTTCCTCGGAAAAATGGCCATATTTGTCCCGCAACAGCGGCAGCACCTGCTGCGCCTCAGGCCGTTTGGAAGCATAAAAAGCAATACGCAGCAGGGTCATGCGGCGGCATGTGGGAATGTTTTGCCCCACCCGTCAAGGCGCCCGCAGTATGTCCGGGAAAACCCGGCCGCGGGCTTTCCCTTGCGGCAAAAAGTGACGCGCGCGTCATCTGAATCTGGCGCTCGGCCGCGAAGTCGTTTACTTTTATCATCGCAAACGCACTTCAACCGCCCACACCCCGCTCATAAAAACGCATCCAGGGAGAACACGATCATGGCCGATGGCGCAGGTAAAATCGACATCCGCAATTCCGTCAGCGAAGCCGAATGGAAGGCACGTGTCGATCTCGCGGCGATGTACCGCCTCACCGCGCTTTACGGCTGGGACGACATGATCTTCACCCACATCTCCCACCGCGTGCCCGGCCCGGAACATCACTTCCTGATCAATCCCTATGGCTATTTCTTCGAGGAAATCACCGCCTCGTCCCTGGTGAAAGTCGATCTGGACGGCAACATCGTTCAGGAAACCGACGCGATGATCAATCCGGCCGGCTTCACCATCCACTCGGCCATTCATGCGGCCCGGGAAGATGCGCACGTCGTGATGCACGTCCACACCGATCAGGGCGTGGCGGTTTCGGCCCAGAAGGAAGGCCTCCTGCCGCTCAGCCAGACGGCCATGGTCGTGCGCGAAGATGTCGCCTACCATGACTATGAAGGCATTGCCCTTGATCTGGACGAGCGCGAGCGCCTTGTGCGCGATCTCGGCCCCAAGAAACACTCCATGATCCTGCGCAACCACGGCACACTCACCTGCGGCGAAACGGCGGCAATCACCTTCACGCGCATGTTCTTCCTGGAGCGCGCCTGCAACATGCAGATCATGGCGCTGTCGGCCGGGCGAGAGGGCGTTCTGGAGTGCGACACCGGCCTTCAGCAGAAGGTCGCCGGGCAGGGCGGTATGACCGAGAACAGCCACGGCATGTCGAAGCTCACCGAGATGCTCGTCTGGCCCGCCCTCCTGCGCAAGCTGGACCGCGATCTGCCCGGTTATGCCGCATAGGTATTTTTCCTGATTAGACTAAATGGGTTGCCGGAATATGCCTCCGGTAACCCAAGTTAAACATGGTCATAGTCGAAAAGAGTTCAGAGTCGCGCCATGAAGCATCTTAAAGCCTTCGAAGACGCCCTTGGCGCCATTCACAGCGAAGGACGATACCGCGTATTCATCGACCTTCACCGTCACAAGGGCCGTTTTCCCAAGGCCACCGCGCGGTTTGAAGCGGGTGAGCGGGAAGTCACCATCTGGTGCTCAAACGACTATCTGGGAATGGGCCAGGATGACGATGTCATCAATTCCATGCACGAAGCGATCGACAGCTTCGGCGCCGGTTCTGGCGGCACCCGCAACATCTCCGGCACCACACGTTTCCACGTCGATCTGGAGCAGGAGCTCGCCGACCTTCACCGTAAGGAAGCCGCGCTCCTTTTCACTTCCGGTTATGTCTCCAATGAGGCGACCCTCTCGACGCTGGGCAAGATACTTCCCAACCTGATCATCTATTCCGACGCGCTCAACCACGCCTCGATGATCGAAGGGATCCGCCGCTCCGGCGCCGAATACCGTGTCTTCCGCCACAACGATGTCGACCATCTGCGCGCGCTGCTGGAGCTGGACGATAAGGACCGCCCCAAGCTGATCGCGTTTGAAAGTGTCTACTCCATGGACGGCGATTTCGGCCGCATGGAAGAGATCTGCGACCTCGCCCAGGAATTCAACGCCATCACCTATCTCGATGAGGTTCATGCCGTCGGCATGTACGGAGAGCAGGGCGCGGGTGTTGCCGAAATGCTCGGCCTGGCTGACCGGATCGATATCATGGAAGGCACCCTCGCCAAGGCGTATGGCGTCATGGGCGGCTATATCGCCAGCCATTCCAGCGTCATCGATGCCATCCGCTCGATGGCGTCCGGCTTCATCTTTACCACCTCGACCTGTCCGGTCATGGCCGCCGGCGCTCTCGCCAGCATCCGCAAGCTGCGCACCGATGAAGGCCGTCGCCTGCGTGCCGTCCATCAGGACAAGGCCGCGACCCTGAAGCAGAAATTCCGCGATGCGGGCCTGCCTGTGATGGACTCGCCCTCCCACATCGTTCCGTTGCTGGTGGGTGACCCTGAGCGCTGCAAGGCCCTCTCCGACACGCTGCTTTTTGACTTCGGCATCTACGTTCAGCCGATCAACTATCCCACCGTTCCGCGCGGAACTGAGCGCCTGCGCTTCACGCCGAGCCCGGTGCATGACGAAGTGATGATGGATGAGCTGGTCGCTGCCATCCTCGCAGTCTGGAAACAGCTGGGTCTAGACAAGGCCGCGTAAGTGCAGGTTCTGGCACGAACTGGCACGAACTGGCCAGAGTGGTCTCCTGAATGGTCCGGTTCTGCCGGGCCATTTCGCGTTTCTGTCAGCGCTTTTTGCCGAGGCCGATCTGCTTGGCATGCTTTGAGCGCAACCTGGCATAATTGGGCGCGACCATCGGATAATCCGCCGGCAGGCCCCATTTCGCACGGTATTCTTCCGGCGTCATGTCAAACCGGGTGCGCAGATAGCGTTTCAGCATCTTCAGCTTCGCCCCATCTTCCAGGCAGATCAGGAATTCCGGTGTCACCGATTTGTTGACGGGAACAGCAGGGTCCTGATGCTCAACTGGAGCGGGTGCAGTATTCGTGAGGCTGATCAGGGTCGCGTGTATGCTTTTGATGAGATCTGGCAGTTGTCCCGACTGCACAGAATTGTTTGTCACATAGGAAGAGACAATCTCCACGGTCATTTCCAAAGGACCGATGTCTTCAGGATCCATCATTGTCCACCCCATGCGTCCTGTAATCGTTGCAGCGATTCTCGAAATTCTTGCCATGTCTAAGTATAAACGCGCAGGCTCGTAAAGTATCGGCCTATCTTTTTCATCGCAGTGGCGAGAACTATTCCATTATAGTTGAAAGTCGGCAGAGCTTCGAGTCGCAGTTGCCCACACCTGCCGCACCGCGTAAACACCGCCTGTCCGGCACAAAGGAGGCTCCCATGGCAGATTCGGCGCAAGTTACAGAAACGCTGTCCGGGGGCTTTTTCTCGATGGGTCTGGCCGACCGCGATCCCGAGATCGCTGCCGCCATCGCCAAAGAGGCAACACGCCAGCAACACCAGATCGAGCTGATTGCCTCGGAAAACATCGTCTCGCGCGCCGTCCTTGAGGCGCAGGGGTCGATCCTCACCAACAAATATGCCGAAGGCTATCCCGGCAAGCGCTACTATGGCGGCTGCGAATTCGTCGACATTGCCGAGGAACTCGCGATCGAGCGCGCCAGAAAGCTGTTCAACTGCGGCTTCGTAAACGTCCAGCCCAATTCCGGCAGCCAGGCCAACCAGGGTGTATTCCAGGCTGTGCTGAAGCCGGGCGATACCATCCTCGGCATGAGCCTCGCCGCCGGTGGTCACCTGACCCACGGCGCCAAGCCCAACCAGTCGGGCAAATGGTTCAACGCTGTCCAGTATGGCGTGCGCCCGGACGACCACCTGATCGACTTTGAAGAGGTCGAGCGCCTTGCCCGTGCCCACCGCCCGCAGATGATCATCGCCGGCGGCTCGGCCTATCCCCGTCAGATCGATTTTGCCCGCTTCCGCGAGATTGCCGATGATGTCGGCGCCATCTTCCTTGTTGACATGGCCCACTTTGCGGGGCTCGTCGCAGGCGGTGTCCACCCCAACCCGCTCGACCATTGCCATATCGCCACGACCACCACGCACAAGACGCTGCGTGGCCCGCGCGGCGGCATGATCCTCACCAATGACGAGGCTCTCGCCAAGAAGATCAACTCGGCCATCTTCCCCGGCATCCAGGGCGGCCCGCTGATGCATGTCATCGCCGGCAAGGCTGTTGCCTTCGGTGAAGCGCTCACGCCGGACTTCAAGGCCTATGTCGAACAGGTTGTCTCCAATGCCCGCGCCATGGCTGCGGCCTGCCTCTCTGCCGGTCTCGATGTCGTCTCCGGCGGCACCGACACCCATCTCGCCCTGATCGACCTGCGCCCCAAAGGCGTCACAGGGCGCGACGCCGAAGCGGCCCTCGAGCGCGCCTATATCACCTGCAACAAGAACGGCATCCCGTTCGATCCGGCCCCGCCCACGGTCACCTCCGGCATCCGGGTCGGCTCGCCCGCCGGCACCACGCGCGGTTTCCGCGAAGGCGAGTTCATCCAGATCGGCACATGGATTGGCGAGATCGTCGAAGCACTTGCCAATGGCGACAGCGAAGCTGTCGAAGCCCGCGTCCGTGAAGAGGTGAAGACGCTCACCGCGCGCTTCCCCATCTATGAAGGCCTGGGGGGCTGAGCGGCTTTGCGCTGTCCATTCTGCGGCTCTGAAAACACCTCCGTAAAGGACAGCCGCTCGGCGGAAGACGATACCGCTGTGCGCCGCCGCCGCGTCTGCGAAAGCTGCGGCGCGCGCTTCACCACCTTCGAGCGCGTGCAGCTGCGCGAGATCATCGTGGTCAAGCGTGACGGCAAGCGCAGCCTGTTCGACCGTGAAAAACTCCAGCGCTCCATCCTAATCGCCTTGCGCAAACGGCCTGTGGACCGCGACCGGATCGACCAGATGGTCTCCGGCATCGTCCGCAAGCTTGAAAGCGGCGGGGAGAACGAAGTCCCGTCCTCGGAAGTCGGCGAACTGGTGATGGAAGCGCTCAAGCGTGTCGATCCGGTCGGCTATGTCCGCTACGCCAGCGTTTACCGCGACTTCAAGGATCCCAGCGACTTCGCCCAGTTCATCGAAAAGGCCGCGCTCGACGACGAAGACGACGACGCGGCCGGAAAATGAAAAGCCTCCGCATCACCCTTAAGATCGCGTCCTCACTGGACGGACGCATCGCGCTCGCCGATGGCACCAGCCAGTGGATCACCTCCAGCGCCTCACGCGCCCGCGGCCACCAGATGCGCGCAGAAAACGATGCCATCATGGTCGGCATCGGCACTGTCCTGGCTGATGATCCGCTGCTGACCGCGCGCACGGTTCCGCTCCCGGCCAGACAACCCGTCCGCATTGTCGCCGATTCCAAGGCCCGCCTGCCCACCGCCTCGCGCCTTGCCGGATCGACAGAGCTTGGCCGCGTCGTTGCCGTCACGGCGGGGCAGGGCAGCGAGACCCTGGCCGCCGCCGGCATTGACGTGTGGCGCTGCGGAAATGGCGTACGCATGGACGCTGGCGAATTTGTCCGCCGCGCCGAAGCCGAAGGCCTGCGCAGCCTCCTCATCGAAGGGGGCAGCACCCTGGCCGCCACCTTCATCCGCGCAGGACTTGTTGACGAGATCGCCTGGTTCCGCGCGCCTATCCTGATCGGCGGCGAAGGCCTGCCCGCCCTCGGGGCTTTGGGGCTGTCAGACCTGAAATCTGCGGCACGCTGGCGCCCTGTCGCTGCGGAACGGATTGGGGATGACGTCCTCGACACTTATGTTCGATCTGAGCAATAGGCAGCAGGATACAAACCATGTTCACGGGCCTCGTCACCGATGTCGGCACTGTCCGCAAAGCGGAGCACCGCAACGGCCTCACCCGGTTTGAGGTCGAGAGCGGCTATCCTCTCGCCCAGATCGCCATGGGCGCCTCCATCCTCCATTCGGGCGTCTGCCTGACGGTCGTAGAGAAAGGAGAAGCCGAGCGCGGCGCCTGGTTTGCGGTCGAGGCCGTCCCGGAAACCCTGTCGAAAACCATCCTGGGCGGCTGGCAGGAAGGCACGCGCGTCAACCTTGAGCAGAGCCTCAAGCTTGGCGATGAACTCGGCGGCCATTTCGTCTTCGGCCATGTCGACGGCGTCGGCGAGATCGTATCGGTCGAACCTGAAGGCCAGTCCTTCCGCGTCACCATCCGCCCGCCCGCCGCCATCTCGCGCTACTTCGCCACAAAGGGCTCGGCCGCGATCGACGGCGTCTCGCTCACTGTGGCCGCTGCGCTTGAGAACGGAGACTTCCAGGTCGCCATCATCCCGCACACATGGGACGTCACCACCCTCGCCGCGCTGAAGCCGGGCACACGGGTAAACCTCGAAATCGATATGCTGGCGCGCTATGTGGCGCGGATGATCGGCGCCGATGCGCCGCAAGGGAGCTGAAACCAAATGAGCAGCGAATTCACCGCCGCGATTTCCTCGATCGAGGAAATCATTGAAGACGCCCGCAACGGCCGCATGTTCATCCTGGTGGACGCCGAAGACCGCGAAAATGAGGGCGACCTCATCATCCCGGCCACGTTTGCCACGCCCGAAGCGGTCAACTTCATGGCCCGTTATGGCCGCGGCCTCATCTGCCTCGCCATGACGCAGGAGCGCGGCCACACGCTGCGCCTCGACATGATGACCCGCAACAATCGCGAAAGCATGGGCACGGCCTTCACCGTCTCCATCGAAGCCAAAGAGGGCGTCACCACCGGCATCTCCGCGCATGACCGTGCCCGGACGATTGCAGTCGCCATCGATCCGACCAAGGACGAAGACGACATCGTCAGCCCCGGCCACATCTTCCCGCTGATCGCCAAGGAGGGCGGCACGCTCGTCCGCGCTGGCCACACCGAAGCGGCCGTGGACATCTCCCGCATGGCCGGGCTCTATCCGGCCGGCGTGATCTGCGAGATCATGAATGATGACGGCTCGATGGCCCGTCTGCCGGAGCTTGTCGCTTTCGCCCAGCTGCACAATCTCAAGATCGGCACCATCGCAGACCTGATCGCCTGGCGCCGCCAGAACGACCGCTTCCTGGAGCGCCGCATCGAGGCGCCGCTGGAATCCGATTACGGAACCGGCTTCCGCACCGTCTGTTTCCGCAACACGATGGACAATTCCGAGCACATCGCCATCGTCCATGGCGACATCAGGCCCGACACCACCACCCTCGTCCGCGTCCACCGCACGGACATCCTCTCTGACATCCTCGGAGAGAAGGGGGCGCGCTCGGGGCTCGTGGCAAAGGCCATGCGCCTCATCGCAAATGCGCCCGAGCCCGGCGTGGTTGTCTTCGTCAACACGATGCAGCCCGGCGCCATTGCCGAGCGCCTCGGCCTCAAATCCGCCGCCCCCCGAGACCCCTCCGCGCCCCTGCGCGAATACGGCATCGGCGCGCAGATCCTGCGGGAACTGGGCGTTCGCAGCATGATTTACCTGTCCGACACGCAGCCCACCCGCCTTGCGGGGCTTGACGGATACGGTCTGACGATAGAGGGCTGGCGCCAGCTGAGCGAGGAGACTACCTGACATGGCCGACCGCGTACTTGTCGCGATTTCGCGCTACTACAAACATATCAGCGACGAGCTGGAAGCGGGCGCGATGGAAGTGCTCGAAGCCGCCGGTGCCAAGGTCACCGTGATGGAAGTTCCCGGCGCGTTTGAAATCCCGGGCGTCATCGCCATGGCGGCGGATGCCGGCCGGTTTGATGGCGCCATCGCGCTCGGCTGCGTCATCCGCGGTGAAACCACCCATTATGACTATGTCTGCGGCGAGAGCGCCCGCGGCCTGATGGACCTGATCGTCCAGCGCCGTCAGGCCATCGGCTACGGCATCCTCACGGTTGAAAACGAAGCCCAGGCCCTCGCGCGCGCAGACCGCAAGCGCAACAACAAGGGCGCCGAAGCGGCCAAGGCCTGCCTCGCCATGATCAAGTTCCGCAAAGAACTGATCGGCTGATGACCCAGAAAATGCCCTTCGACGTTACGCGCGCACGCCGGGCCGGCGCGCGTCTCGCGGCGGTTCAGGCACTTTATGAAATGGAGCAGACGGAGAAATCTGCCCGCGCCACGATCCGCGAATTCATGGAAGACCGTCTGGGCCTCGGCCCGGAAGGCGTTCCCATCGAAGACGCGGACCCGGACCTTTTCAAGTCCATCGTAAACTCCGTGGTCGAACATCAGGCAAGGATCGATACCGCCATCCTCGCGCGCCTCGCGGAGGGCTGGAAGCTGACCCGCCTCGATGCCACCATGCGCGCCCTCCTGCGCGCGGGCGCCGCTGAATTCATCGCGCATCCGGAACTCTCCGACGCGGTGATCCTCGACGAGTACGTCTCCCTCGCGCATGACTTCTTCGACGAAGGCGACGCCAAATTCGCCAACGCCGTATTGCAGAATATGGGCCGGGATTTGCGCGCCTAGGGCCATCACAAGACCTTGCTCACCCTGAGCGAAGTCGAAGGGCGAGCAGGCCCTGGCAGGGCCTCACCCCACCTCCCGCGCCCAAGCCCTCACATCCGCCACATAAACCTCCGGCGCTTCCATTGCCGCAAAATGCCCCCCGCGCGGCATCTCCGTCCACCGAGCAATATTATAGGCCCGGTCCGCCCAGCTCCTCGGCGGCGCCACGATGTAGCGTTCGCCAGGATAGCTCGCAAAAGCCGTCGGTGTTTCGCAGCGCTCGCCCTCGGGCAAGCCATTGCCGCCTTCCTGGAAAAGGGCATTGTAATACCAGACGCTTGTCGCAATCGCGTCATTGACGAGGTAGATCATCACATTCGTCAGAAGCTGATCGCGTGTGTAGACCTCAAACAGGTCCCGCTGCGAAAGATCGCTCCAGCCGTGAAACTTCTCCAGAATCCACGCCGCCGTGCCCATCGGCGAATCCATTAGCGCCATCGCCAGCGTCTGCGGCTTGGTCGCCTGCTGCATCAGGTAGGCGCCCTCTGCCTGCATCATCATCTGCGAATGCTGCAGCCACTGTGTTTCCTCTGCCGTCTGAGGAACCGCCGGGGTCGGCCGGAAGCTCATCATGTTGAGATGGATCGCCTTCGCCCCGCCCTTGCCATCCTGCGTCCCATGGTTCTTGCCAATCCAGGAGGTAACCATCGAGCCCCAATCCCCTCCCTGCGCCAGATAGCTGGAATAGCCCAGCACTTCCCGCATCAACGTGTCCCACATCGCCGCCGTCGCCCGCTGGCCCAGCGGTGAGGCGGGCTTTCCGGAAAAGCCATAGCCGGGCAGGGACGGGATCACGAGATCAAACGCGTCTTCCGCCTGGCCGCCATGCTGGGACGGGAAAGCCAGCGGCCCGATCGCCTGCCAGAACTCATAGATGCTGCCCGGCCAGCCATGCGTGATCAGGAGCGGACGCTTCCCCTTGGCCTCGCCAACCACGTGCACAAAATGAATGCTCAGCCCGTCCACCTCGGCGGTGAATTGCGGCCACCGGTTCAGCTCATCCTCCGCCGCCCGCCAGTCATAGGTCTCCAGCCAATAGCGCTGAATGTCCTTCATCACTGCGGTCGACATGCCATAGGCAAAGCCTTGCTCATTGGCCGGGGCAGGAAACCATTTGTAGCGCTCCACGCCCGCCCGTATCTCGGTGAGCCTGGCGTCTGGAACATTGACCTTGAACGGTGTCGGCGCGGACATGGTATCTCCCCCTCATCATGGTGACGGTGAGGCTAGCGCACCCCCGCCCTCTGTCTAAGCCATCCCCCAGCGGCAGGCGCGCGCCTTGAACAGCCCGCAAAAGACAACACCAACCGCGTTGGAGAGTTTGCCTCGCCGTTGGAGTTTTCACTGGAGCTTCTTCAGACCGAAAAACTGGTCCCGCAGCCACAGGCGGCGGTTGCGTTCGGGTTCTTGATCTTGAACGCCGCGCCGATCAGCTCGGTTGAAAAGTCGATCTCCGAGCCTTGCAGGAACTCAAGGCTCATCTCGTCGATCAGCACCCTTGCCCCGTCGCGTTCGATCACGCGATCATCCGCATTGGCCGCAGGCGCGAAGTCAAACTTGTAGGAGAAGCCGGAGCATCCCCCGCCTTCCACAGACACGCGCAGGAAGGCGGCGCCGTCCTGTTTGGCGAGAATCGCATTAATCCGCTTCGCAGCAGACGCAGTCAGTGTCACATCCGGGGCAATGGTCTCGGTCATGGGCCTAACATAAGGACGAATTCCTTGATGGAAAAGAGAGCCCCTTACGCAACACGTCATGAAGACAGCCGCGGGCGCTTTTTCGAGGAGGCACCGTCGGCCACGCGCACCCCGTTCCAGCGGGACAGGGACCGGATTATCCACTCCACGGCCTTCCGCCGGCTGAAGCAGAAAACCCAGGTTTTCGTCGCCCATGAGGGCGATCATTTCCGCACGCGCCTGACCCACTCCCTTGAAGTTGCGCAGATTTCCAGAACCATTGCCCGCACGCTGGGGCTCGATGAAGACCTCGCCGAAACCCTTGCGCTCAGCCATGATCTCGGCCATCCGCCCTTCGGCCATGCGGGGGAAGACCAGCTCGACGCCTGCATGGAGCCTTATGAGGGCTTTGATCACAATGCGCAGTCGCTGCGCATCGTGACGCGTCTTGAGCGCCGCTATCCCCTGTTTAACGGGTTGAATCTGACCTGGGAAACGCTCGAAGGCCTCGTCAAGCACAACGGCCCCCTGACCGGTCCTGACACCCCCGTGACAGCCCTCCCCATCGCCTTCCGCGACTTTGCCCCCCTCGAACAGCTCGAACTCGACCAGTTCGCCGGCCCCGAAGCCCAGGTCGCCGCCCTCTCGGACGACATCGCCTACAATAACCACGACATCGACGATGGCATCGCCGCGGGCCTTTTCACAGTGGATGACCTGCTGGAACTCCCTGTTGTCGGAGATGTTTTCCGCGGCGTTCGCATGGAATACCGGGATCTGGACGACCGGATGGTGACCTATGAAGCCGTCCGCCGCCTCATCGGCCTCTGGATCAACGACCTCATTCTGGAGACCCGGTCCCGCGTTCAGCGCCTCAAGCCCCAGTCGGCTGCCGAAGTGCGCGCCCTGGGTGAGCCCCTGATTGGTTTTTCCGAGAGCCTGGAAGGCCCCCAGCGCGCCCTGCGGACTTTCCTCTATGCCAGAATGTACAAGCATTACAGGGTCAACCGGATGCGCTCTAAGGCCAAGCGCGTGCTGGCAGACCTGTTCGAGGTATTCCTGAACGAGCCCCAGACCCTTCCGCCACCCTGGAATGGCCTCGCCATGAAGGAAGAGGGCGCCCGCCGGGCCCGGATCGTCTGTGACTACATGGCCGGGATGACCGATACCTACGCCCTGGAAGAGTACCGCCGCCTGTTCGACACCAGCGCCCTGACCTAGGCAGATGGGATGTTTTCCACGGTTGTAACGGGTCCTCTTCAAGGCTCGTTAAGGAAACTCCCCTAAAAATTAACCTAGGTGATTGATTCCAAGGAGTTCTTCCATGAGCCGATCGGACATGGCAGGCCGTGAAAACCCGTTCGAGGACGATTATCGCGGATTTGACGTACGCGAAGACGAAGCTGCGCGCGGGCCGCTGATCCTGACGCTGGCCATCGGCGTGCTGCTGATCTTTGGCGGCGTGGTCTGGAACACCTACAGGCAGGGCGTGCGCCCGCCGACAGATGGCATTCCCAGCATCATCGCGGAGCCCCAGCCCTTCAAGCAGCTGCCGGCCGACCCCGGTGGCAAGCCCATCGAGCATACCGACAAGCAGTTCTACGATGCCATGGACGCGTCCGAGCGCGAGGCGGGCGTTAGGCTTGCGGCCGCAACCACGGCGCCGGCCGGCGCTCTGGCGGGCGGCCCGCCGCAGGATCTGCGGCCTGCGCCCCTTGACGTGCCCGCTGCTGAAACGGTCAGCCCGGCGCCTGCGCCCCTGCCGGTAACCGAGCTGCCAGCCGCAGAAGGTCCCGAGCCCCGGCAGCAGATTGCGGCCGTGACCATCAAGCCTCCCGAGCCCATCGAGCCGCTCTCCTCGCAGGCGCGCTTCACCTTCACCGAAACCGGGGAGTTCCTGGTCCAGATTGCCGCCCTGCGGTCGGAAGAAGCAGCCGAAACTGCATGGCGCCGCGTGACCTCATCGGCCCCGGAACTGTATCATGGCGCCTCGAAGCGGATTCAGCGGGCAGACCTCGGCTCTGAAGGCGTGTTCTACCGTCTCCGCGTTGGTGCCTTTGCCGATCGCGCCGAAGCGGTAGCCTTCTGCGAGGCGATCAAGGAATCCGGGGCAAATTGCATCGTGGTGACGGGATAAGTCGTGAAAGCCTGTATTCTCAGTGTATCGGGTCCGGAGCTGACCCCTGGCGAAGCTGCGCTGTTTGCGGCGGAAAACCCCTGGGCCGTCATCCTGATGGGCCGCTCCTGCGTCTCGCGGATGCAGGTGCGCCGGCTTGTCGCCGATATCTGGAATGCCACAGGCCGCGAGACGCTGATCTTCATTGACCAGGAAGGCGGCCGGGTTGCCCGCCTAAAGCCGCCGGAATGGCCGCTGTTTCCGCGCGGCGCGGATTATGCCGCCCTCTACGAACAGGACCAGGCGCTGGGCCGGGACGCCACCTGGCTTGGACACCGCCTGATCGCCTCAGAACTGGCTGCCCTGTCGATCCATGCTGATTGCTCGCCCGTGGTCGACCTGCCCGTCCCCGGCGCGCATGACGTCATTGGCGACCGTGCCTTCGGCTCCGAGCCTGAGCAGGCCGCAGACCTCGCCCGCGCCGCCCTTGATGGTCTCACCGCCGGGGGCGTTGCCGGCGTCATCAAGCATATCCCCGGTCATGGCCGCTCCGTGGCCGACAGCCATCTCGAACTCCCGCGCGTCAGTGCCGGCCAGAATGAACTCGCCAAGGATTTCGACGCCTTCGCCCGCATGGCTGATGCGCCGATGGCGATGACGGCCCACATTGCCTACGAAGCATACGATCCTGGCAAGGCGGCCACCGTCTCAAAGATCATGATTCAGGACATCATCCGCGGCCGAATCGGCTTTGATGGCCTCCTGATGACGGATGATCTGGGGATGAAGGCATTGGGCGGGACCCTCACAGAGCGCGCAGACGCGTCGATTGCCGCTGGCTGCGATGTGCTGCTGCATTGTTCGGGCTTCCTGAAGGACGCTGAGGCCATCCTCGCCGAGATGACCGAAGTGGCCAAGGCTGCGCCGCATCTCTCCGGTAAGGCAGCTGTCCGCGCGGCCGCTGCCGACGCCATCGCCGGCAAGGCCCAGCCTTTCGAGCCCGCGCCCGCGTGGAAACGCTTTCACGAGCTGATCCCCCCGCCGGGAGCCATGGCATGAGCAGCGACACGATCTCCATTGATGCCCTCTCGGCAGGGGCCGAAGACGCCGAAGGCGTCAACATCTTCAATGTCGAGATCGGCGGCTATGAAGGCCCGCTCCATCTTCTGCTGGAGCTCGCCCGACGCCAGAAGGTGAACCTGCTGCAGATATCCATGCTGAGCCTCGCCGAGCAATATCTCTCCTTTGTCGAGGATGCGCGCACCAAGCGGATCGACATCGCTGCCGACTATCTCCTGATGGCCTCCTGGCTCGCTTTCATGAAGTCGCGCCTGCTGCTGCCAAAGCCAGAAGTGCTCGAAGAAGACGAACCCACCGGCGAAGAAATGGCCGCGCGGCTCGCCTTCCGCCTCAAGCGCCTCGACGCCATGCGTCAGGCCGTGCGCGAGCTGGAGGCCGGCCCGGTGCTCGACCGTGTCGTTTTCCTGCGCGGCGAGACCGAGCAGCCCAAGGTCGTCAAGCATACCGAATACACCGCCTCGCTCTATGATCTGTCCACGGCGCTGGCCACCATCCGCGACCGGCGCGAGAAGGAGCGCCCTCACCGGATCGAACAGCAGATGGTCCTGCCGCTGGAACAGGCGCGCACCACGCTGCGCGGCCTGCGTGAGCAGCTCGACCAGTGGGCAAGCCTTGCCGATATCCGGACCGCCATGACCGACATCAATCCTGAAGTGCCCGAGCGCTCCGTCACAGCCAGCGTTTTTTCTGCTGCACTTGAGCTGACGCGTGACGGCGAGGTGGACTTGCGCCAGGACACCCATTTCGCGCCGATCTATATGCGCCGCATTGCCGCCCGTCCGCCGGAGATGGCCGATGCAATCGCTTGAGATGCACATGATGACCGATGAGACCATACACGAACAGGACGCTCACGATCCGCAGGCGGAGTTTCCGGGCCTGACGACCCCTGCCTTTGAAGGTACACGCGAAGAGCTCGTTGCTGAAGGCGTTCGCCGCGCTGAAGCCGTATTGTTTGCGGCCGGCCAGCCGCTTTCAGCAGATCAGGTGGCGCAGGTTCTGCCTCAGGGAGTTGAGGCGGGAGAAGTGTTGATGGCTCTGCGCGCAATGTATGCAAAGCGGGGCGTGAACCTGGTCGAGGTGGCCGGGAAATGGCGGTTTCAGACGGCGCAGGATCTTTCCTGGCTGTTTGTGGAAGAGCGTCAGGTCCAGAAAAAACTCGGCCAGGCCGCGATGGAAACCCTCTCTATCATCGCCTATGGCCAGCCCGTCACGCGTGCTGAGATCGAGGCCGTGCGCGGCGTGGCTGTCGCCAGGACCGTGATCGACACGCTGCTCGAAACCGGCTGGGTACGCACCCGCGGACGCCGCAAGACACCCGGCTTGCCGATCTGCTATGGCACAACCGACAAGTTCCTCGAGCATTTCGGCCTCGAAAGCCTGGACACGCTGCCGGGCAAGGCAGACCTTGAAGCCGAAGGTCTGCTCTCCGACGTGATCCCGTCCGGCTTCCAGATGCCCGATGAGGAAGCGCTCACCGAGGACGACATCCTGATCAATGATCTGGGTGAACTGGCTGACACTGAATCCTTCGTAACGGACTTTGTGTCGGATGAAGACGAGGCCGAAAGCGAGCCAGCCCCTGAAACGTCGGAGGCGGAGGAAGTTTCCAGCTCTGCGCCGGAAGCCGCGGTCGAAGACGAGTTTGAAGAGGACGGCTCTGTCAGCGTTTTCGCCTATACCCGAGCGCCGGAGCGGGCCCGGGAAGAAGTCGACGAATTCGATGGCGCCGACATCAAGGCCGCCGTCATGCGGCTGCGCAAGGAAACCCGGGTGCCACAGCAGCCCATGGATGCCTGGCGCGAGGACGAGTAATCAGGCCTGCAGGCAGAAAGAAGCGATTGATGACGGAAGCTGGCGAACTGCCCGTCAATATCTGGGTCTGGGATCTGGATATCAGCCAGCAGCAGGCCCGGCATCTTGCAGAATGTCTGTCCGAAGATGAAATCAGGCGCGCCGACAGGTTCGCAACCGCAGAACTGAGGCGCCGCTGGATCGCCGGCCGCGCCGGAATGCGGAACATACTTGCTTCATCCCTGGGCGTGCCGGCATCCCGGCTGGTATTTGAGGCAGGCCCTCATGGGCGCCCCTCTCTCTGTGGTCCGGACTGTCCGTTTTCGTTCAATCTCAGCCACAGCGCCAGTCTCGCTGCTTTTGCGATTTGTAGCGCCCCCGTCGGCATAGATGTGGAAGAGATAAAGGCCTTGCCGGAGGGCGTGGCGAAGATGATGTTCTCCGCCCCCGAAGTCGCAGCACTGGAGGCTGAGCCTGAAGACAAGCAGGCGCAGGCATTCTTCCGATACTGGACTGCAAAGGAAGCCATTCTGAAAGCGCGCGGAACCGGATTGTCCGTGTCCGGCAGGAGCTTTACAATCGATATTGCGCAGCCAGATGTGCCTCGCCTTGTGACAACGGACTGGGAAGACGGGGATGCCAGCCCCTGGCGGCTCTTGGCGTTTGATCCCCGGCCGGGTTTTGCCGGCGCTGTTGCCGTCAGGACGCCGCGCCCGCTGCGGCTGGATTTCCAGCCTTGGCCCGTTGGTGTCTGATATCAGCCTTCACGCGTCGGGCGGCGGAAAGCGAAACCGCATCGGGCTGTCATAATCCGTGCGGATTTCTTCCTCCCGCGTGCCCCCGCCGATATTGTGAATGTAGAGTGCGCGATCCGTCACCGGATGATGTCCTGAGAAGATCGCGATATGGGGAAGGCGCCCGCCCAGACGCATGGTCACAAGATCGCCCGCCTGCCAGTCCTCCCGCCGCCCCGGCGCTTCCCGCTTCAGGCCATTCCGGGTGAAATAGCGCTCGAGATTTGGCACGCGCCGATGGTCGATGTTGCGGTCGGCGCGCGTCAGGCCCCAGCTATTCGGATAGCTTGCGAAGTTCGCCTTCATGTCCGCGTGGATGAGCGCCTGCAGGTCCACCTCAAAGGCATCGCGATAGGCGCGTATAATCACATCCGTACACACACCGGTTTTCCGAGGTATGTCCCCGCCCGGATAGTCAAGCGTCACATAGGCGGGGTCATATCCGGTCGTGACGCCGATCTGCGCCCTTGCCGCACGCAGAAGGCTGGCAGTCCAGTCTGGCTCTGTCCCGGCAAAGCCCACTGAGGGCAGAAGGGGCAGGGCAAGGCCTGTGGCCAGAAGGGTTCGGCGCGTGATCATCCTGCCGATCAAACCGCGCCCTTGAGGCAGGATTTAGGCGGGCGGGTGTCTAGAACCCTCGGAATTCGGCAATTTCGTCGACAGAGGCGCGCTCGGCATAGAGCGTGTTGGCTTTCTCGCTGGGGTCCGGTTTGCCAACGGCAACCCCGCACCAGATCATTTCTGTCGGGCCAAGACCGAAATGCTCTTTCAGTGTCGGGCGCAGGATACCCCAGCATTCCTGGAAACAGGTGCCCCAGCCGCGCTCTTCTGCCAGCAGGGCGAGCGTTTGCAGGTACATGCCGGCATGCCCCCACTGGCCATGGCCCATCCGCTCGTCGATCACGAGGAACACGGCCACCGGCGCGCCGAAGAAACGGAAATTGTTGGCAAACCAGCGCAGGCGCCCGGCCTTGTCCTCGCGCGGAATTTCGAGGGCTTCATACAGCATCTCGCCCACGCGGCGGCGGCGCGCTTCATGCGGCTCCCAGAGGCCTTTGGGATAGATCGGACGGTCGGTCGGCTCTCCGCCTGGACTGGCGGCGAGCTTTTCCTGCGCAATCCCGATCACCTTGTCCTTTTCCGCACCGGTCACCACGATGACGCGCCAGGGCTGGGTATTGCCCCCTGACGGCGCGCGCTGACCCGTTGTCAGCCAGGCTTTGACGTCTTCCAGAGGCAGCGGATCAGGCAGGAAGCCCCGCGTGGAAATCCGCTGTTCGACGGCTTTGGTAACGTCCATGAAAAAACCTCCTGTCAGATCTGACAGGAGGTCTAATCAGGTGCTGCGGCGGTCGCCAAGCCTTACTTCGGGTGAAGCACGACCGGCATCCAGTTGTAGCCCTTCACAAAGGCGTTCTGGTTCAGTGAAGGTTCGGCCAGCACTTCAATATGGTCGAAGCGCTCCATGATCTCTTCCCAGAGGATGCGCAGCTGCAGTTCGGCGAGACGGTTGCCAACGCAGCGGTGAATGCCAAAGCCGAAGGAAATGTGGCGGCGGGCATCGGGGCGGTCGGCGATGAAGTCGTTGGGCTTGTCCCAGAAGCGCTCATCGCGGTTGGCCGAGACATACCACATGGCGACCTGGTCGCCCTTTTTGATCGTCTTGCCGTGCATCTCGACATCTTCCAGCGCGGTGCGGCGCATGTAGGCGAGCGGCGTCTGCCAGCGGATTGTCTCCGAAACCATGTTCGGGATGATCGAGGGATCAGCTTTCAGCTTCTCATACTCTTTGGGGAACTTGTTCAGCGCATAGACCGAGGCTGTCATCGAGTTGCGGGTCGTGTCGTTGCCGCCGACGATCAGCAGGATGACGTTGCCGAGCAGTTCCATCGGCGTCATGTTCTTGGTCTTCTCGCCATGGGCGAGCAGGCTCATGAGGTCCGGCTTCTGCGGCTGTTGCTGGCGTTCCTGATAGATGCCCATGAAGGTCATGAGGCAGTTCATCATGGTGGCTTTCCACTCTTCCTCACCGCCTGGGCAGATGTCGGGATTGTGCATCCCGGTGGCCACGTCGGACCAGTGGGTGAGGTCGCGGCGGCGCTCGAACGGATAGTCGAAGAGCGTGGCGAGCATCATCGTAGTCAGCTCGACTGACACCTTGTCGACCCAGTCAAACGGTTCGTTGACGGGCAGGGAGTCCAGCAGGCCCTGCGTACGCGAACGGATCAGCGGCTCGTAGACTTTCAGCATGTCCGGCGCGACGGCAGGCTGCACGGTCTTGCGCTGCTCGGAATGGCGCGGCTCATCCATGGCGATGAACATCGGCATCTCGAAATCGCTGATCGGCTCGCCCAGGGTGATGCCGCCATATTCCCAGCTGGAGGAGAAGCGCTTGTGATCAGTGTCGATCGCCATAACGTCTTCATAGCGGGTGACAGACCAGAACGGGCCGGGGAAGCTGTCCGGGCAATAGTGAAGCGGGTCTTCATTGCGCAGGCGCTCGAACCGGTCCCAGTATTTGCCCTGGCGCCAGAGTTCGCCGTCAATCAGGTCCAGAGTGGAAAGATCAATCTCGCCGGCGGGCGGAATCTCCGCACCAAAGCGTGCATTGTGCGGGTGGAGCGGCTCGCGCTCGGTCACCTTCGGGCGCTGCAGCGCCGGGTGATTGACGAAAGAAACGGTATCGGCGGCCATGTGCATTCCTCCAGTTTTCCCACCCTCTTGGCGGGGCGTATCGCGTCGCTGGGGAAGTTTTTAACACAGGATTTTTGAAAAAACCATGACGCTTGCGTCATTTTTTTGAATTTCAGACGGGATAGCGCTCGGACCTTGCGGCCTGAAGGGCCTTTCGCAGGGCCTTTGCCAAGTCGCTGCGCTCCGGTGGGGTCAGGAAACGCCCGATGATCCAGGCGGTTTTGCCGTGCTCGATTCGAAGCCAGCTCGCCGGGCCGGCAGGCTCGTCCAGTTCAACCCGGGCAAAGGCGGAGGGCAATTCGGCCCGCTTTTCGTGCCCCTTGGCGTCCTTGTGATGAAGGCGGATAGCCCGCGCCGTCACGGTCACGCGGGTTTCTTCCTTCTGGCGGCGGAAGGAAATGCGGAAAGCCAGCCAGATGGCGAGGATGTCGAGCCCCATGAAGCCCAGGACCGGCAGCGCGCCCATCGACAGGAAGATCAGCCCTGTCAGGAAGAAGGTTACGGCTATCGCTGTCATTGCGATAAGGAAGCCATTCCGGCTGAGTGACCGGTTGGGGGTCAGCACGGCGTCCATATAGATGGTTTCAGGCGGGGTCAGCATGAGCGGGAGATTTAGCACGCCCTTGCGCCGCGGGAAGGGCGCTCTATGCCTCACCTTATGCCCGAGACATCCAAGCCTTCCCGAAAACCCGCCAAAGCCGCCCCGCGCTCGAAATTCACGCGCGCCAAGGCCGCAGGACTCTTCGCGGCGCTTGCCGCTGACCGGCCCGATCCGGCGACGGAGCTGGAATTCGTGAACCCGTTCACGCTGCTGGTCGCTGTCGCCCTTTCCGCGCAGGCGACCGATGTGGGGGTCAACAAGGCAACGCGAAAACTGTTCGCCGTAGCCGATACGCCGGAAAAGATGCTCGCCCTCGGCGAGGAGGGCGTGGCCGGATATATCAAGACCATCGGCCTCTGGCGGAACAAGGCAAAGAACGTCATCGCGCTCAGCGCGAAGATCCTGGATGAGTTTGGCGGCGAGGTGCCCCGCACGCGCGATGAGCTCACAACCCTGCCGGGCGTTGGCCGCAAGACCGCGAACGTCGTCATGAACGAAGCCTTCGGCGAGCCCACCATCGCTGTGGACACCCATATCTTCAGGGTTTCCAACAGGACTGGCCTTGCCCCGGGCAAGACGCCCGACCATGTCGAAGCCGGACTGGAACGCATTACGCCGCCCGAATTCAAGAAGGGCGCCCATCATTGGCTGATCCTGCATGGGCGCTATGTCTGCAAGGCGCGTACCCCGGACTGCTGGCAGTGCGTGATCGCAGACCTGTGTGCCTTCAAACCCAAGACGCCGGACCCGGCAGGGCGTTCGTCATTGGGGCCAAAAAAACCTGCCAGGCCGCCTTCATCCGAAAATTGAATTGACCTTGCGCGGTCTGTCGGCAAATCCTTTCCATAAAGAAACTGAAAGAGGGAACGAATTCATGCGCAACAAGCGCTTCAATGCAGGGTCTGCAAAGGTTGTTGCACTTGCGCTCATGGCTTTGGCGGCGCCCGTCTGGCTTGCGGCCTGTGGCGGCGGCGGCGGAAGCGGCGGGGGCGGCGCCGCCGTTTTACCGCCACCGCCACCGCCTCCTCCTCCTCCTCCGCCCCCCCCGCCGGCAGGCACCACCTGGACGCAGGGCGTGTTCCAGCCTGCCAGCAACTTCAAGAACCGTTGCGAAGTGCGCCGCATTGGCCAGGACATCGAAGGCAACACTTTCCCGGATATTCAGGGCACGGCGCTCGACGAACGCTTCTGGCTGCGCTCCTGGACCAACGAAACCTATCTCTGGAATACCGAAGTCACCGACCGCAACCCGGCCAACTTCGCCAGCCGTCGCGATTACTTCGCTGTCCTGCGCACGCTCGCGACAACCCCGTCGGGCAAGGAGAAGGACGACTTCCATTTCAGCGAGCCGACCACCGAATATCTGGCCGCCCGCAACGCCGCGCCCACGGCGACCTATGGGGCGAACTATGTGGCATTTTCAACGTCTCCGCCGCGCGACTTCCGCATCCGTTTTACCGAGCCCAATTCGCCTGCTTCTGCTGAAGCCGGTGGCCAGCCAAATTTTGAACGCGGGTCCCGCATTCTGCGCATCAACGGCATCGACCTTGTAAACAGCAACTCGCAGTCCGAAATCGACCAGCTCAACGCGGCCCTGTTTCCCGCCACGGCAGGATTGACGAACAGTTTTACCGTTCAGGACCCTGACGGGGTGACCCGCGATGTCACGCTGACGTCCGTGAACCTTGCCCGGAAGCCAGTAAACCGCACAAGGATCATCAACACGCCGTCCGGGGATGTTGGCTATATCCTCTTCAACACCTTCAGTCCTTTCGCCAGCGAGCGCGACATCTATGAGGCCATGCTTGAGATGCAGTCTGCCGGTGTCAGCGATCTCGTGCTTGACCTGCGCTACAATGGCGGAGGCCTGCTCGCCGTTGCCTCGCAGCTGAGCTACATGGTGGCCGGCAACACGCGCACGCAGAACCAGGTGTTCGAGCGCCTGCGCTTCAACGCGGCCGCCGGAAATCGCAATCCGGTCACCGGCGCGATCAACGAGCCCGTTCCGTTCTACACAACAGGCCTCGGTTTCACGGTCACCAACGGAACCGCCCTGCCATCCCTTAACCTGCCACGCGTATTCGTTCTCTCGACAGGCTCCACCTGCAGCGCCAGCGAAGCGGTCATCAATGGCCTGCGCGGTATCGGGGTCGAGGTCATCCTGATCGGCAACACGACCTGCGGAAAACCCTTCGGCTTCTACCCTACGGACAATTGCGGCGAGACCTATTACACCATCCAGTTCCAGGGCGTAAACGGGCAGGGGTTCGGCGATTTCGCAGATGGCTTCATCCCGAACAACTCCCCGGCTTCCTTCGGCGTGCGCCTGCCAGGATGTCAGGTGGCGGATGATTATACCCGCGAGCTGGGCGATCCCGATGAGCGCCTGCTGGCTGCGGCGCTGAGCTATCGCGGCTCGCTCGCCTGTCCCTCGGCAGTGGCTGAGGCTGGCCCGGCCAGCGCCCGGCGGTCTGAAGTTTCAACGGCGGGCTCCGGGTTTGAGTTCCCTCAGCCCTCCGTGATGGAAACCAATCGCGACATGACCATGCCTCCGGGCAGATAAGGACGCTTCGCCATGAAATACCGTATTCTGAGTGTTTCGCTTCTGGCCGGCCTTTCAGCCTGCCAGGGCACGCCCAAGCCTGCCGTCCTGACGAATACGTCGCCTGAAACCATGGCAACCGTCACCGGCGTTCTTGCCGCCGCAGTAGACCGGGCGCAGATCGAACTCGGCGCCGGCGATCTGACGCGCGATACCTTCGTCTCCGTCCTGCCGCCGCCGCCCGGGCCCCTGGAAGGCAACAGCCCGGCGCTTCCGGCGATGTTCGACATCATCCTCCTGGACGGCGAGTGCTACGTCCAGGACCGGGCAACCGGCGCGATGTATCCCCTGACCGGTGTGGAATGCCGGTTGGCTTCGACCGGTTAAGCGAGGCTGATCCGCCGGGCCAGGGCAGCGGCCATCCGCTCGCCCAGCTCCGGGCCTTCCTTCGGATAAAGGTAGGGCTCGATCACTTCGAGTTCCATCAGCAGCAGGCTGCCATCCTCACCGCGCAGCATGTCGACCCGGCCATAGAGCGGGGCCTCGTCCAGTGCGCCGATAATCGCGTATGCCGCCGCAAGGTCTTCGGCAGACGGATGAAGTACTTCCTCACGTCCGCCATAGCTGGACTGGATGCGGTAGTCGCCCGGCTGAGCCCGCTTGATGAGGGCATGACACAATTCGCCGTCGATAAAGATGAAAGACAGCTCGCCTTCCTTCTGGATCATCGGCAGGAAAGGCTGGGCCATCATCGCATGGGCCATCTCCGGAACCGCGTCGCCGCGCGTCAGCTTGTGCTGGCCCTTGGCGCCTGCGCCAACCTGGCGCTTGAACACCAGTGTCTCGGCGCCCAGCGCCTCAAATGCCGCCGCCACCTCTGCCGGGCCACAGCTGTCCAGCCACAGCGTCGGGATCAGCTTCGCGCCCCGTGCTTCGAGTTCCCGCAGATAGGTCTTCCGGCAATTCCAGCGCACGAGCGAGGCCGGGTTCATGAGGCGCGTCTTCGTCCCGATCATGTCGAGCGCGGCAAGAAACTCTTCCAGCCGGTCCCAATAGTCCCAGGTCGTGCCGATGATGGCCGCGTCAAAGCTTGCCCAGTCGGCCCTGGTGTCGTCCCAGCAGACGTCTTCGATCCCCATGCCGCGTGCCTCGAAGGCAGGCCTGAGCGCGTCCATGGTGAAATCATGTTCGAAGGCATCCGTGCGGCGGACAATCGAGCCGGGAATGGTCACGCGGCTGGCGAGATAGGCGATTTTCTTCATGGTCTGGGATGGCTCTCGGCTGCGGGCGCCGGGTCAGTCCCGGTCTTTGGTGCGCTCTAGCCGCCTGCAGGCCTTGTGTCCACGCGCTGTGTCTGGCAAGGCGCGGACCACCTGAGTTTTCAAGATGTTTCCAGGAGTCCCGCACTGTGACCGCAGCAAAATTCGACGTCGTCGGCCTCGGCAATGCCATCGTGGATGTTCTCGCTCGCGCAGATGACGCCTTCCTCGCCCGCCTTGGCATCCACAAGGATGCCATGCAGCTGATCGAGGAACCCCGCGCGGAGGAGCTCACCGCCCTCGCGGGGGATGCTGTCATCACCTCCGGCGGCTCCGGCGC
This sequence comes from Hyphomonas sp., assembly GCF_018402285.1. GTDB lineage: Bacteria > Pseudomonadota > Alphaproteobacteria > Caulobacterales > Hyphomonadaceae > Hyphomonas. Next base: position 98,892 of record NZ_JAGYJH010000004.1, read on the forward strand.
CAACACGATTGCCGGCCTCTCCAGCTTCGGCGGCAAGGCGGCCTATATCGGCAAGATCTCGAAGGATGATCTCGGCCACCAGTTCATGCGCGAGATGATGAAGGCCGGTGTGCCCTTCCACACCCGCCCCCTGGAAGGCGGCCCCGCCACGGCCCGCTCGATCATCTTCGTGACGGATGACGGCCACCGCTCCATGAACACCTTCCTCGGCGCCTCGGTCCTCTTCTCCCGGGAAGACGTGGACGCAGACCTCGTCCGCAGCGGCCAGATCCTTTATCTTGAAGGCTACCTGTTCGACCGCGACGAAGCCAAGGAAGCCTTCGTCTACGCTGCAGAGATCGCCAAGGCCGCTGGTCGCAAGGTCGCCGTCACCTTGTCTGACAGCTTCTGTGTCGACCGCCACCGCGCCAGCTTCCGCCACCTTGTAAAAGGCTTCGCCGACATCGTGTTCGCCAACGAAGCTGAGCTTCTCTCGCTCTACGAAACCAGTGATTTTGACGCCGCCCTTCAGGCCCTGCATGCCGATTGCGCCGTTGCTGCGGTCACACGCAGCGAAAAAGGCTCTGTCGTGTTCGGGGAGGGGGCGCCCATCATCGTTCCGGCAGAGCCGGTAGACGCCGTGGTCGACACGACCGGCGCGGGCGACCAGTACGCCGCCGGCTTCCTCTTCGGCATTGCCCGCGGCCTGCCCCTGGCCACCTGTGCCCGCCTCGGCCACATCGCCGCCGCCGAAGTCATCGGGCATATCGGCCCGCGCCCGGCCGTCTCTTACAAGGAGCTGGCCGAAGCGGCCGGAATCTGCGTGTGAACTCCCGAAAAGTCGCGAAACCCCAGCGTTTCTTTCTGGAACTTTCGTTTGGGTGAGTTACACTCGCCTTCATGAAATGGTCAGAACTCAACGATAACTGGTGCCCGGTCGCGCGGACGCTCTCCATCGTCGGAGACCGCTGGACCCTGCTGATCCTGCGCGATTGCTATCTCGGCAAGACCAAATTCGAAGAGTTTGCAGCCTCCGGCGGCATGACCCGGCATCTGCTCGCAGACCGTCTGAAGCGCCTCGTTGAGGTCGGCGTCCTGGAGCGCCGCGCCTATTGCACGGCGCCCAAACGCTTTGACTATGTCCTGACCGCCAAGGGCGAAGAACTCCGCCCGGCTCTGGCCATCATGAAGGAATGGGGCAAGAAACACCTCCCCGTCCGGCGCACGGCGGTTGAGGGCTAAGTCCCGCTCCGTCTCCCTACAGAATGAATTTCGACAGATCCGCGTTCCCGGCCAGGCTGCCGACTTTCCCGTCGACATAAGCCGCCGTGATCGTAAACGTCTCGCCGCCCTTGTCGGGCGCGTCGAAGCTGATCTCGTCCAGCAGCCGCTCAAGGATCGTCTGAAGGCGCCGCGCACCGATATTCTCGATGGTCTTGTTCACCGCTTCGGCCATGTCCGCGATCCGGTCTATGGCGGCGTCCTCAAACACCAGCGTCACATTCTCCGCCGTCATCAGCGCCTCATACTGACGGATGAGGCTAGCCTCCGGCTCCACCAGAATGCGCCGCAGATCGTCCCGCGTCAGTGGCTCCAGCTCCACCCGGATCGGCAGGCGGCCCTGAAGTTCGGGCAGCAGGTCTGATGGCTTGGCGACGTGGAATGCGCCGGACGCAATGAACAGGATATGGTCGGTCTTCACCGCTCCGCGCTTGGTTGAAACGGTCGTGCCCTCGATCAGCGGCAACAGGTCGCGCTGCACACCCTCGCGGCTCACATCCGCTCCGCCACGGTCTTTGCGTGCAGCAATCTTGTCGATCTCGTCGAGGAACACGATCCCGTCTTCCTCGACTGCCATGATTGCCTCGCGCACGATCTGGTCCTCGTCCACAAGCTTGTCGGCCTCCTCGGTCACCAGCGGCTTTGCCGCCTCGCGCACGGTCGTGCGGACACGTTTGGTACGCCCGCCCATTGCCTTGCCCAGCATGTCGCCGAGATTGATCATGCTCATCGATCCGCCCTGGCCGGGAAGGTCCAGCATCTGCATCGGGTTGTGTGTGTCGGCAAAGTCGATGTCGACTTCCTTGTCGTCCAGTTCGCCCCCGCGCAGCTTGCGGCGGAACACTTCGCGGGTGGAGGCCTGCGCCTCGGCGCCGACCAGCGCGTCCAGCAGCCGCTCCTCGGCCTTGTCACGGGCAGCCTGCTCGACGCCCGCGCGCTTCTGCTCCCGGATCATGCCGACGGCGGCCTCGACGAGATCGCGCACGATCTGCTCAACGTCCCGGCCGACATAGCCCACTTCGGTAAACTTCGTCGCCTCGACCTTCAGGAAGGGAGCGTTTGCGAGCCGCGCAAGGCGCCGGGCCACTTCCGTCTTGCCCACGCCTGTCGGGCCGATCATGAGGATGTTCTTGGGCGTGATTTCGCCGCGCAGGTTGTCGGGTGCCTGCTTGCGCCGCCACCGGTTGCGCAAGGCAATGGCAACGGCGCGCTTGGCGGCATTCTGGCCAACGATATGGCGATCAAGTTCGGCAACGATTTCGCGGGGCGTCAGATGTTTCATGAAGTCGGTCTCGGTGTCGTAAAAAATGAAAAAGGTCAGGCTGCTTCAGGCGGGAAGACCCGGCCAAGCAGGCCCTGCCGGGGAAGCACCTTGAGAAGGCCGCTCCGCGCGGTATGCCAGCCCCCGCCCAGCACGATGATGCCGGTTCCCAGGAGCAGCGCCGTTGAAATGAAGGTCATGGACGATCCTCCGCCTGCGGCGCTGACGACTTCGCCCAGCGCCAGCCAGAAGCTCAGCAGGCTGGAAACGATCAGCGCCCGGCGGTTGAGCGCCAGAGACAGCAGGCCGAGGAAAGCCAGCCCTGCCAGCAGCACGATGGCTTCTGCCGTATCGGGGCTGGCGGCCGGGGATCCCATCACCATGCCCCGCAGGCCGAGAATGATCTGCGGCGCCGCCGCGATGTGCAACCAGAAGGCATTGTCCGAAAGACGGGTAATCCGGCCCGGGTCCTTCTGGTCAAACCAGATCGCGGCTGCCAGCGTGGCAATGCCGATCAGCAGCGAGAGCAGCCCGCCAAACACCAGCCCCGCATCGCCGAAGAAACCGGCAAAAGTGTAGGCTGCCGCCGCCGCAGAAACGGCCATCAGGAACATGCAGAAGGGCAGGCGGAAGCGCAGCCAGGCCAGCGCGGCAACTGCCCCGCAGCCGAGGAAGGTGCCAAGTCCGGACTTGCCAAGCGTCGACCATGCGCTGCCAAGGCTCGTGACGGTCTCCGCATTCATGCCGGTGAGCCCGCTGGAGACCATGCCGATGGAAAGCCCAGAATAGCCCGTGAAAACCGTGATCGCCGCCATGGTCGGCAACAGCATCCGCCGGCGCTTGCCGAAATACTCGGCGATCAGCCACATCACGCCCGCCACCGGCATCAGGATCAGCGCGCCAAACGCGCCCGCCCGGCCGCCGGTTACCATGCCCCAGAACTGAGGCCCGAAGACCAGCGCGGTAATCGCTGTCAGACCCATGGCCAGGATCACGATCCCGATCGTGATGAAGATGTCATTGAAGTTGTTGAGGAAGCGCAGGTTCTCCGGCTGGCTGGCGGCGCCCTTCACGGCCGGGTCGCTCCGGGCGATCAGGAAGGCTTCCAGCCGGCTGGACTGATCCCGCGTGAGGATGCCCGCCTCTTCGGCCGCGCGCAGGTCGGACCGGTCAAACATCCAGCGCTTCAACGCTGAAATGGCCATTGGTGTAGACGCAGATGTCGGCGGCAATCTGCATTGCCTTGCGCCCGATCACTTCGGCATCGTCCTCATAGTCGTAAAGCCCGCGCGCCGCTGCCAGCGCGAAATTGCCGCCCGATCCGATGGAGACAACATTGTGCTCGGGTTCCAGCACATCGCCCGCCCCGGTGATCACCAGCGTGCTCTTCTTGTCCGCCACGATCAGCAGGGCTTCCAGCTTCTGGAGGTATTTCTCCGTTCGCCAGTCCTTGGCCAGTTCCACGGCTGCGCGCTGCAACTGCTCGGGGAAGCGCTCCAGCTTGGCTTCCAGCCGCTCGAACAGGGTAAACGCGTCGGCGGTTGCTCCGGCAAAGCCGGCAAGAATCGCCCCGCCGGCTATCCGGCGCACCTTGCGGGCGTTCCCCTTCATGATGGTCTGGCCCATCGACACCTGACCGTCGCTGAGCATCACAAGTTTGCCATTCTTGCGCACGGCAAGAACGGTCGTTCCGTGCCAGATGGCCTTTGAATCCTGATTGTGTGTCATGGCCAACACATGGAGGTTTTGAAGGGCCGGTGCAATAGAGGGCCGCTGCGTCAGGAAATACAGAAGAGTGTCACATAACTGTCGCGGCCTTCTTCTATTTGGGGCTGCGTAACTCCCGGAAGGAATGAATGCTCCAGCAGCTCGGTCATCTGCCCATGGGCTGGCTCCTGATCGCCCTTATCGCGGTCTTTGCCTCCATCGCCTTTTTCGCCGGACGGGTACGCGCCGAGCGCATTCTCCTGTCTGGTGAACAGTCGCTGCATTCCCGGCCGAACTATCACGGATATTTCGTCGCCATGTGGGCGTTGGTCCCGGCAGTTCTTGTTGCCCTGGCCTATGCCATCGGCGCAGAAGGCATCTCCCGCAACCAGCTGGTCAGCGAGTTACCCCCGGCCTTCGACCTGCTCTCGGATGCAGAGATGAAGACCTACCTGGACTCCGTCGCCCAGGCTGCCCTCGCGCGCGAGGACACCGGCACCGACCTTGTCTTCACCGCGGTCACCCATCGCTATCTTGAAATACGCGGCAGCCTCAACATTGGCGCTCTTGCCTTGATGGTGATCGGCGCGCTGGGCGGGCTGATCTTTTCCCGCCGCCGCCTGGGCACAAGCTTCCGCGCCCGCTCCCTGGTCGAGCGCGGCATGGAGACGGTTCTGTTCCTCTGCGCGGCCGTTGCCATCGCCACGACCGTCGGGATCGTCACCTCGCTTCTCTACGAGAGCATCCAGTTCTTCCGTGCCGTGCCGATCTGGGACTTCCTGTTCGGCACGCGCTGGAATGCCCAGACCGAGGCCGAGTTCGGCGCCCTGCCACTCTTTTTCGGCACCTTCACGATCGCGCTCATCGCCATGCTGGTCGCCGCGCCCATCGGCCTTTTCTCGGCGATCTACCTGTCCGAATATGCCGGCCCGAAAGCCCGCGGCTGGATCAAGCCGATCCTCGAAATCCTCGCCGGTATCCCCACCGTGGTTTACGGCTTCTTCGCCCTGCTCGTCGTCGCGCCGGCCGTTCGCGGCCTCGCCATCTGGATCAACGAGACCCTGATCAATATCGGCCTGACGACAGAACCGTTGCTTGCGGCCCAGCCGACCAGCGCGCTCGCAGCCGGCCTCGTCATGGGCATCATGGTTATCCCGTTCGTGTCTTCGCTGTCGGACGACGTGATCAACGCCGTGCCGCAAACCCTGCGCGACGGGGCCTACGCACTTGGCGCCACCAAATCGGAAACCGTCCGCAACGTCGTGGTTCCCGCCGCGCTGCCGGGCATCATCGCTGCGCTGCTGCTGGCGGTCTCGCGCGCCATCGGCGAAACCATGATCGTGGTTATGGCGGCTGGCAAAAGCGCCCGTATCTCGATGGACCCGACCTCCGACCTCACCACCATCACCGTCCAGATCGTCTCCCTGATGACCGGCGAGACCGGCTTTGATGATCCCAAGACGCTGTCGGCCTTCGCCCTCGGCCTCGTCCTCTTCGCCGTGACGCTCCTCTTCAACGTGATCGCCCTCCGCGTCGTCCAGAAATACCGGGAAAAGTATGACTGATCCGGCCCCCTCCACCTTTTCCAGCCCCGAGGCCATCAAGCGCCTGAAGCGCCGCCGCGCCGCCGACGTGCGCTTCCGCTATTACGGTATGGGCGCCATTGTCCTGGCGCTCGGCGCGCTGGTGATGCTCGCCCTGTCGATCGGTTCGCAGGCCGTCTCGGCGGCCACCTACCATGTTGCGCGCTACGACGTGACGCTCGACCGCGCCGTCATCGCCCCGCCCGGCGAAGACACGCCCGAAGAAATCTCCCGCAATGTCGATGGCTTTTGGAGCCTCGTGCGCAACAATCTTCTTGAGACCTTCCCCGAGGCGGACCTCGACCGCGCCAGCCGCACTGAAGCGTCCGAATTCATCACGCGCCTCGCCGTCCTTCCGGCCGCAAGGAAAGTCGCTGCTGAACCTCAGCTGATCGGCAACGAGATGACCGTTTCGGCTCCGCTGAACGATGATCTTGACCTATACCTCAAAGGCCAGGCATTCCCCGAACGCCGCGTCCGCGTGGGAAGCCTCTCGTCTGCCAGCCAGCAGGAAGCCGGTCTCGCGCGTCTTGAGGGGCAGGGGGCCTTTACGCCCATTCTGAGCGCCATCACGTCGCTCGAAGCTGATGGCGCAGACCTGTCAGAAGGCTCGGTGCTCCTCACTGCAGGTAGCTCGACCGGCCGCCTGTCTGATCTGCAGCCAGACGCCGCCAGCCTTGAGCTGCTCACCGGCACACTGGACGATTTCCGCTCCGGCAATGCCACCGCCCGCATTATCGCGCTCCCTGAAGCCCAGCGCGTCGTGTCCGATCAGCAGATCGCCTGGACCCTTGCCCTGAAGGAGATGGGCCGCATTTCCCGCGAGCCGCGCTGGAGCCTCCTGACCAATTCGGATTCCACCTATCCCGAACTCGCCGGGGGACTCGCTGCTCTTGTCGGCTCGCTGTTCACCATGCTCGTTACAGCACTGGTTGCCATCCCGATCGGCATCCTTGCAGCGGTCTATCTGGAAGAGTTTGCCCCCAAAAACCGCCTGACGGACTTCATCGAAGTCAACATCAACAATCTGGCCGCCGTTCCCTCCATCGTGTTCGGCCTGCTGGGCGCGGCGGTCTATCTCAACTTCCTTGGCATGCCCCGGTCTGCGCCGCTGGTCGGCGGGCTCGTGCTCGCGCTCATGACATTCCCGGTGGTGATCATTGCCTCTCGCGCTGCGTTGAAGGCTGTTCCCCCGTCTGTGCGCTCGGGCGCGCTCGCTATCGGCGCCTCGCAGATGCAGACGGTGTTCCACCATGTCGTGCCGCTTGCCGCGCCCGGCATCTTCACCGGCGCCATCCTGGGTATGGCCCGCGCGCTGGGGGAAACTGCCCCGCTGCTGCTGATCGGCATGGTGGCCTTCGTCGGCGATGTGCCCAAAGGACCGACAGACGAATCCACCGTCATGCCGGTCCTCATCTTCACCTGGTCGAACAATGCAGAGCGTGCCTGGGAGCCTATGACATCCGCCATGATCGTCATTCTTCTTGCAGTGCTTTTGCTGATGAACGGGTTGGTGGTATTCCTGAGACGTAAATACGAGCGGAGATGGTAATGGATACCGATCACACACCACAGGCCGCCGGCACGGTGACACCCCCCACGGCAGACGCGCTGCCCGCCGCCGCGCCCCGTATCGATTGCAGGGACATCAACGTCTTCTACGGTCCAACCCAGGCCATTCATAATGTTTCCCTGTCCTTCCCGGACCGCGCCGTCACGGCGCTGATCGGCCCGTCGGGCTGCGGCAAGTCCACCTTCCTGCGCTGCCTGAACCGGATGAATGACACCATCGAGAGCTGCCGCGTCGACGGCCAGATCCTGATGGACGGGCAGAACATCAACGACCATTCGATCGATGCCGTCCTCCTGCGCTCGCGCGTCGGCATGGTGTTCCAGAAGCCCAACCCGTTCCCGAAATCCATCTTTGACAATATCGCCTATGGCCCGCGCATCCATGGCCTCGCGAGCAGCCGCGAAGACCTTGATGCCATCGTTGAGAAGTCGCTGCGCCGCGCCGGCCTCTGGGAAGAGGTGAAGGACCGCCTTCAGGCGCCCGGCACCAGCCTGTCAGGCGGACAGCAGCAGCGTCTTTGCATCGCGCGCGCCATTGCGGTCCGCCCGGAAGTCATCCTGATGGACGAGCCCTGCTCGGCGCTGGACCCCGTCGCCACGGCCCGGATCGAGGAACTGATCGACGAATTGCGCAAGCGCTACTGCATCGTCATCGTCACCCACTCCATGCAGCAGGCGGCCCGAGTCAGTCAGCGTACGGCCTTCTTCCACCTCGGCAACCTGATCGAGATGGGCGAGACAGAGCAGATCTTCACCAATCCGCGCGAAAAGCGCACGGAAGACTATATCACCGGCCGGTTTGGCTGAGGGAGCAGGACATGTCCGACCATATCGTCTCGGCCTATTCGGATGAGCTCGACAAGCTCTCCTCCGACATCATGCGCATGGGCGGCATCGTCGAAACGATGATCACCGATTCCTGCCGCGCGCTCAGCTCGAATGATGGTGTCCTCGCCAAGGAAGTCATCGCCCGCGATCCTCAGGTGGATGTGATCGAAGCCGAGATTGAAAAGCAGATCGTCAGCCTCATCGCGCGCCGCCAGCCGATGGGCCATGACCTGCGCATGATCCTTTCCGCCCTGAAAATCTCCAACGAGCTTGAGCGTATCGGTGACCTCTCCAAGAACGTCGCCAAGCGTGCCCTGCGCCTTGATGATTATGTCAGCGTGGAAATGCGCAACGCCATCCTGCGCATGTCGCGTCCGGTTGCCCGCCAGCTCAATGAGGTGCTCGACGCTTACGCCACCGGGAACGCCGCCCTCGCAAGGAATGTCTGGTCGAGCGACGATGACATCGACCAGCATTATAACGCCGTGTTTCGCGAAATGCTGACCTACCTGATCGAGGACCCGCGCCGCATCAGCGCCGGGGCCCATATGCTCTTCGTCGCCAAGAACCTTGAACGGATCGGCGATCACTGCACCAACGTGGCTGAGTTTGTCTATTATCAGGCCGTCGGAGACTACCTGTCGACCATGGAACGGCCGAAGCTGGACCAGGTCTGACGCCCACCGGAACATACTACGGAGCCGAATGATGAAACCCTACGTGCTTGTCGCAGAAGACGAAAGCGCCGTCTCCGAGCTTCTGCTCTATAACCTCAAGCGGGAGGATTATGACGTCGCGATCGCGGCTGACGGCGAAGAAGCGCTGATGATGATCGATGAACGCACCCCGGACCTGCTGCTGCTGGACTGGATGCTGCCCAAGGTGAGCGGCATCGAAATCTGCCGCCGCGTCCGCGCCACCGGCGTCAATCCCAACCTCCCGATCATCATGCTCACCGCCCGCGGTGAAGAGAGCGACCGTATCCGCGGACTTGATACGGGCGCGGACGATTATGTCACCAAGCCCTTCTCGACCACCGAGCTCATGGCCCGCGTGCGCGCCGTCCTGCGCCGCATCCGTCCCGGCTTGAAGGAAGACCGCATCACCGTCGGCGATATCGAGATCGACCGCGTCGCCCATCGCGTCTCCCGCAATGGCGCCGACATTCATCTCGGCCCCACCGAATTCCGCCTGCTCGACTATTTCATGCAGCATCCCGGCCGCGTCTTCTCGCGCGAACAGCTGCTCGATACCGTCTGGGGCTCGGATGTCTACGTTGAGGCCCGCACGGTCGACGTACATGTCGGCCGCCTGCGCAAGGCCCTCCGGCAGGAAGGTGGTGAAGACCCCATTCGCACCGTTCGCTCCGCCGGCTACGCCCTGCGCGCTGACTGAGCTGATATTCCGGCCAGACAGAAAAAGGCGGGAACCCGAACCAGGTTCCCGCCTTTTCCGTAACCGGATTACCAAGGCAGGCGATCAGCCAAAAAGCTCGGCCAGGAATGTCTTGAGATACGCAAAGCTTCGCCGGTCGGCGTCAGCGTTGTACATCGTGCCCATCTCCGGATTGTTGGCGCCCAGGGTCGTGAACGAGTGATAGGAATGACCGTGCACATGCGCCTGCCAGTCAGCGCCCGCAAACTCGCTTGAGATCGCCAGGAAATCCTCCGGCTTCGCCATCGGGTCCAGCCAGCCATGCTCGATCAGCACCTTGGCCTTGATCTTGGGCTGCGGGATGTTCTCGGCCGGGCGGAAAAGTCCGTGGAAGGACGCAACGCCCAGAACGTCATGGCCCGCCCGCGCCATGTCCAGCACACACAGCCCGCCAAAGCAGAAGCCGATGGCGGCTGCTTTGGCCCCGTCTATGCCTGCCTGCGCCTTGGCCGCAGCCAGGCCGCCGGCCAGCCGTTGCTGCAACTCAGCCCGGTCGCCCACCAGCGGGTTCATCAGCGCCTGGCATTCTTCCACGCTCGCGCCGCGCTTGCCCTTGCCGTAAACATCGATGGCAAAGGCTCCATAGCCGAACTCTTTCGCGATGATGGCGGCCTTCTGTTTTTCGTTATCGGTCAGCCCGCCCCAGGCATGGGCGATCACCACGACCGGCACATTCGTCTTGCCCTCGGGCAGGGCCAGCCAGCCTTCATAGGTCTTGCCGTCCACCTGATAATCAACTGCGCTCATCGGAGGTCTCCTTTGTTGTCTCCCAGTGGATAGAGGCCTTCCGCAGCGGGATTCAAGCGCTGGCGTTCGATTAGTATGCGCTTTCTAGACTTTTTCCCTACATCCGGCGTCATGAACCAAGCCGCCAGGGAGATATTCATGGCCAAGAAGACCACCAAAACAGCCGCCCGTGCCAAAGCTGAAGCTGCAGGCAAGGCAATCGAGAGTCACTCCAGCGAGATGGCCTACAAGATCTGGCTCGCCGGCGTAGGCGCCTATGGCAAAGCCTATGACAGCGCGCTGGCTGGTGCCACCGTCGTGAACAAACAGTCGGCAGATGTCTTTGAAGACCTCGTCAAGCGCGGCGCCGAAATCGAACAGGACGTTCGCGCCCGCCTCGCCGGCAATGAAAGCTTCACCAAAGCCTCCGGCAATGTCGCCAAGGCCGTTGAATCTGCCCGTGAGTTCCAGTCGAAAGCCCAGACCCGGTTTGAAGCCCGCATGGAGCGCATGCGCGACCTGCTCGGCGTCAACGGTTTCGGCACGGCCCGCGAAGCCTTCGCGCGCCGCGTTGAAAAGCTGGAAGACGAAGTCGCCAGCGTCACCGCCAAGGCCCGCACCAAGGCCAGCGACCTTCACCTGAAGGAGCGCATCGCCCGTCTCACCGCCGAGATCGAAGCGGTTGCTTCGGAAACCGGCGCAGATGTCGCCAAGACTGCCAAGCGGGTCGCCACCCGCGCCAGCAAGGCCGTCAAAGCCGCTATGGAGCCCATCGAAGCAGAGGTCATTGACGACCTGACGCAGATCACCGGCGTTGGCCCGGCGATGGCGAAAAAGCTCAACGCTGCCGGCGTCACGCGCTTTGCGCAGATTGCCGCCATGAAGAAAGCCGAACTCGAAGCGCTCGACGCTGAGATCGGCGCCCGCGGCCGCGTGCTGAAGGGCGAGTGGGCCAAGCAGGCGAAGAAGCTCGCCAGCTAAAGCTCGAAATCCGAGATGAGGCGGGATGCCAGAAGGGTGTCCCGCCTTGCTCGAAACGTCCGGATCAGGACTTTGCTTCCTTGAAATGTCGGATCATGCCGCTTAGCGCGGCGGGGCCGCCCGCGCCCATATAGGGCACGATGAGGCACATCACCTGGAACACGGTATTGTGGATCAGGGCGGGGCCGTCATGGGTTTCCCGGGACAGCGTATCCCCCGCCAGCCAGAAGGTCAGCGTGGTGATGACCTGGTCCGTAAGCGGAGGCTTCAGGCGCGGATCGATGTCGATGACGCCAAGCCGGGTGAGGTCATCGAGGATGCGAAGGATGGTCTGGCGCTTTTCGGCAATCAATCCGCGGAAGCGCCCGGCAAGGTCGGGATACCGGTCCAGAAGGCCGGCCACGTCCCGGTAGAAGAAGCGGAAGTCATATATCTCTTCCAGCAGGATATAGATGTAGACCCAGTTGTCCTCGATCGAGGCAACGCCCCCGCTGGAGCCGCGCAGGATGATGTGCATCTCCTCTTCAAACCGGTCATAGAGGGCCCGGATGATCGCATCCTTGCCCTTGAAGTGATAATAGAGGTTGCCCGGGCTTATCTCGAGCGCGTTGGCCACATCTACAGAAGACAGCTGTGCCTCGCCCTCTTCATTGAAGAGAAGCAGGCTCACCTGAAGGATACGATCGCGTGTTTTCATGGCAGGAACTGCTGTTTGACAGAGAATACTGACTGTGAAACGAATTTTGTCATAAATTTTGCCGTGTTCTCTTTCAGGAATGGAAAGGGATCATGGTTAAAACCGGCGGCTGGGACAGGAACCCGGTGACAGACCGGAAGCCTTGGGGAGAAGATACCGTGACGTCACCAAAAGACGAAATCGCGCGAAATGCCGCTGAAAACACTGCCGCGCTGAACCCGCTACTGGGCGGTTTCAACCGCCAGGAACTGCTCGGCGCTGTCGGCATGATGCTGCGCTCGACCATGACCAACCCGGTCACGACCGCAAAAACCGTCAGCAAGATCACCTCCGAAAACACGCAGATCCTGCTTGGCAAGTCCTCCCGGGAAGCCGACAAGAAAGACCGCCGCTTCAAGGACCCCGCCTGGGAGCACAACCCATTCTACAAGCGCGGCATGCAGGCCTACCTCGCCACCCAGGAACACCTTCACAGCTGGGTGAACGAAATCCAGATGGGGGAGCTTGAACAGGCCCGCGCAAAATTCGTGATGGGCATGATTACCGATGCCCTGGCCCCTACCAATTCCCTCGTGGGCAATCCGGCCGCCACCAAGCGCGTCGTGGATTCTGGTGGTCTCTCCCTGCTCAAGGGCATGAAAAATCTTTACGATGACCTCACGAAGAATGGCGGCCTCCCGGCCCAGGTCGACAAGCGGCCCTTCAAGGTCGGGGAAAACCTTGCCGTCTCGAAAGGGCAGGTAGTCTGGAAGAATGAGATGCTGGAGCTGATCCAGTATGCTCCGCTCACCGAGAAGGTCCACAAGACCCCGATCCTGATCATCCCACCACAGATCAACAAATTCTACGCCATGGATCTCACCCCCATGACGTCGATGGTCCAGTTTCTCCTCGCGATGGAGCAGCAGACCTTCGTCATCTCCTGGCGCAACCCGACGAAAAAGCACAAGGACTGGGGCCTTGTCGACTATATCGACAGCCTGATCCAGGCGAGCGAAGTCGTCCGCAAGATCACCAAATCACCGAGGCTCAACGTCTCGGGCGCCTGCTCTGGCGGCATCACCACGGCCACTTTCGCCAGCCTGCTGGCCGCCGCCGGCGACAAGCGCATCAACTCGCTCACCTTCATGGTCTGCGTCCTCAATCCCCAGCGCGACGACAGCGACATCGGTCAGATCGTCTCCGATGGCAGCCTTGAAATCGCGCGGAAGTATTCCAAGGCGCGCGGCATCCTGAAGGGCGATGATCTTGCCCGGATGTTCGCCTGGATGCGACCGAACGACCTTATCTGGAACTATGTCGTCAACAATTATCTGATGGGCGAAGATCCTCCGCCCTATGACGTTCTCTTCTGGAACAACGACACGACCAATCTTCCCGCCGCGCTGCATTCCGATTATCTCGACGTGGCCCTCAACCAGCCCTTCGACAATCCGGGCAAGGTCGAAGTCGCCGGTCATATGGCAGACCTCAGCAAGGTCACGGCGGACGCCTTCGTGGTTGCCGGTGTCACAGACCACATCACCCCCTGGAAGGCCTGCTATCGCACGCCCGCGCTGCTCGGCTCGAAGAATATCGAGTTCGTCCTCTCCTCCAGCGGCCATCTCCAGTCCCTGATCAACCCACCGGGAAATCCGAAGGCGAAGTATTTCCGGGGCAAGGAAATCAAGCCGTCGGCGGATGAATGGGCCGCAAATGCCGAAGAACAGGCCGGTTCCTGGTGGCCGCTCTGGGGCCAGTGGCTAAAGGCGCGCTCGGGCCCTCTGAAAGCTGCACCTAAAGAGGTTGGCAACGAAGCCTTCCCCCCCATCTATGCAGCGCCGGGCCGCTACGTCTTCAACGACTAGGCCCTTACTGAAAGACACGCTGATGCCAACTTCCCCCCGCAAACCTGTCATCACGATGGAAGACGTCGACGGCGTTGTCCTGCGCGTGGCCCACTGGCCGGTGGACGGGCAGCCGGGAGGCCGCCCGCTTGTCTTCTTCAACGGCATCGGCGCCAATCTCGAGCTTGCTTCCGGTCTCGGCGGCATGTTTCCCGACCGGGAGATACTCACCCTCGATGTTCCCGGCGTCGGCTGCAGCCCGGTCACTCAATGGCCCTACCGCCACTGGATGCTCGCCCGCTGGATTCGCAAGCTGGTGGACCGCTACAGCATCGACGAGATGGACGTGATGGGCGTTTCCTGGGGCGGCGCGCTCGCCCAGCAGTTTGCCTTCCAGTATCGCAGCCGCGTCAAACGCCTCATTCTGTGCGCCACGACCGCCGGCGTCACCATGATCCCCGGCCGCCCGGCCTCGCTGTCAAAGATGGTCGATACACGCCGCTATTCCGATCCCGAATTCATGCGCGAAAACTTCGCCAAGCTCTATGGTGATGCGGCCGACGAGTCCGCTGGTGGACATATCGACAATCTCATGCCGCCAGACCCCAAAGGCTACCTCTACCAGATCCTCGCCTTTGCGGGCTGGTCGAGCCTGCCGTTCATCCGTTTCCTGAGGATGCCGGCACTTGTCATCATGGGTGACGCAGACTCCATCGTCCCGCTGGCCAACGGCCACATCCTGAACTTTGCCCTGCCGGACTCGCGACTGAAAGTTATCGAAGGCGGCGGCCACCTCTTCCTGGTCACCCGTTCGGAAGAAACCGGCGCCCTGATCCGCGAATTCATGGATGAGGAGACCGAAGCCGCTCTGAGGAACGCCGCCTAGTCGTTCATCAGCCTTTCGGCCTCGATCCGCACTGCGCCATAATCAACCTTGCCGGTGCCGAGCACCGGGATAGCCGCCACGCGGAACACCCGCCGCGGCACCGATATTTCCGGAACGCCATGGCTCTGGGCCCAGGCGAGGATCGGTTCACGCTTTGCGTCGGGTGCATCGGTGAGCAGGATCACCTGCTCGCCTTTCTTCGGGTCGGGCAGGGTCACGGCCGCATGCATGTTGTCGGGCCACACCGCTGCCGCGCAGTTCTCAACCACCGCCAGCGACACCATCTCCCCGCCGATCTTCGCAAACCGCTTCACCCGGCCCAGTATGCGAATGAACCCGTCCTCGTCGATGTTCACAATGTCGCCGGTGTCATGCCACCCGTCGATCAGCCGCTCGATAACACCGGGATTGGACGCGCGCACATAGCCCATCATCACGTTGGGGCCCCGGATGTGAAGGCGCCCGCCATCGGGAATGCCCTCCACAGGCACCAGCCGCGCCTCGATATCCGCCATCAGCACGCCAACCGTTCCCGGACGGTTGTCTTCCCACTTGTTTGCGGCGGCCACCGGTGAGCTTTCGGTCACGCCATAGCCTTCCAGGATTTCGATATTGAACTTACGCCGCACATAACCGCGCGTCTCGTCCTTGACGCGCTCGGCTCCGCACACGGCGAGACGTATGGAGTCCATGTCTCCGTCGCTCGCGGTGCGGGCATACTGGGAAATGAACGTATCGGTCGCCAGCAGGATGGAGGCTTTGCTCTCCCTGATCCGCCGCACGATTTCCTTCGGCTGCAGCGGGGAAGGGTGGAACAATACCTTGATCCCCGCCACCAGTGGCAACACCGCGCCCACCGTCAGGCCAAAGCAGTGGAATGTCGGCAGCGGGTTGAACAATACATCCGTATCCGGACCAAGCCCGATATGCGCCCGCACCTGCTCGACATTCGCCATCACATTCTCATGGCTCAGCACAACGCCCTTGGGGTCGCCCTCTGTGCCGGAGGTGAACAGGATCACGGCGGGCTTGTTGTGGCTGGGCCCTGCCGCCACCAGCCCGGGCAGGATCGTCCCGGCGACCGCCGTCAGCTTGTTGCCCAGCGACAATCCCTCGCGCACATCCTCCAGGTAGATAATCTCGGCAACCTTTGAGAGGTCTGCGATCAGTGTCTCCAGCCCGCCCAACTCCACGAATTTGTGCGCCGTGACGATACGCTTCACTTTTGAGGCCTTCAATGCCGCCTTCAGGTTCTTCGATCCGGCGGTGAAATTCAGCATTGCCGGCACGCGTCCGAACGCGCTTACGGCATAAAACGCGATCACCGCCCCGGCCCCGGTCGGCAGCATGATGGCGACGGCCTCGCCCCGTTTGGTGCCTTTTTTCAGCGCTGAGCCGAGCCCGAAAGCGGCCCGGATGATCTCCTTGTAGGAAAGCTCCCGCTCGTCGCCGTCGACGATAATGGTCTTTCCGGCGCCAAATTCGCGCGAGGCGCGAATAAGCGCGGAGAAAAGGTCCGTACGGGTGCGCTGCGGCTTGTAGACAAGCGGTGCGGGCACCAGTGGCTGGATGGATTGCTGCATAGGTTTCCGCCCTGAATCATTCCGGCTCTGGCCGATTTTTGTAATATTCTGTCATGTTGCGTCATATCTGCAACAGATATTGCCAGTATGGCAGGGCGCGCGGTATCGCCTCCTGCATGGGTCATCTGCAGCCGCCGGCGCTTGATGGAATCGTAGGAAAGGTCCATTTCCTTCTCATGGCCAATCTCATCGACACCCGTTCCGGCGCCCCGCGCCCGCGCCACCCCGAAAAACAGGCGCGGCCTGACACGCCCGTCCTGCGCAAGCCGGACTGGATCCGCGTCAAGGCGCCCACCTCGCAGGGCTATAACGAGACCCGCAATATCGTGAAGTCGAAGGGCCTCGTCACCGTCTGCGAAGAGGCCGGCTGCCCCAATATCGGCGAGTGCTGGGACAAGAAACACGCCACGATGATGATCCTGGGCGAAATATGTACCCGCGCCTGCTCCTTCTGCAACGTCGCCACCGGCAAGCCCAGGCCCGGCGTGGAAGAAGACGAGCCTGCCCGCGTGGCAGAGGCTGTCGCCGAAATGGGCCTCTCCCATGTCGTGATCACGTCCGTTGACCGCGACGATCTGGAAGACGGCGGCGCCATGCATTTCGTCAACACCATCAACGCCATCCGCGCGCGCTCACCGGGCACCACCATCGAGATCCTGACGCCTGATTTCCTGCGCAAGGATGGCTGGGAAAACCGCGTCATCGATGCCAGGCCGGATGTGTTCAACCACAATCTGGAAACCGTCCCGCGGCTCTATCTCACCATCCGCCCCGGCGCGCGCTATTTCCATTCCCTCCGCCTGCTGCAGAAGGTGAAGGACCGCGACCCCGGCCAGTTCACCAAGTCCGGCCTGATGGTCGGCCTCGGCGAAACCAAGGAAGAGGTGATGCAGGTCATGGACGACATGCGCTCTGCTGGCGTCGACTTCCTCACCATCGGCCAATATCTGCAGCCGACCCGCAAACACGCCGCGATTGACCGCTTCGTCACGCCGGAAGAATTCAAGGCCTATGAAGAAATCGCCCGCGCCAAGGGCTTCCTGATGGTCTCGGCCAGCCCGCTCACGCGCTCCAGCCACCATGCCGGCGAAGACTTCGCCCAGTTGCGCGCCGCGCGCGATGCCTATCTCGCTGCCCGCAAAGCGTAGGGTATGCCCCGTTTCACCAAGACCCTCCGTGTGCCTTACGGGCCGCCGCAATGCTTTGCGCTGGTCTCGGATATCGCCCGCTATCCCGATTTCATAAAATGGATCACCGCCCTGCGTGTGTCGGATGTCCGCGCCGCCGGCCCCGGCGTCACTGAATGCCTCGGCGAAGCGGTCGTCGGCTTCAAGGGGTTCACCGAACGCTTCACCACCCGCGTCGTCGCCGATGAGCCTGCCCGGCGCGTTACAGCCTCTCTCGTGCGCGGGCCTTTCCGCAAGCTCTTCGCCGAATGGCGCATAACCGAAAGCGTCCACGGCGCCTCGGATGTCTCTCTTGAAATCAATTACGAATTCCGCAACCCCATCATCAGCTTCCTTGCCGCCGCCAATCACGATCTGGCCGTAGACCGCATTCTGAGCGCCTTCCTGGAAGAAGCCCGGCGGCGCTATTCCACGCCCCAAGCGTAATTCCTCCCAAACCCTTGTAGGTCATCTTTTGCCTGACCAGTTAGATTGCAGGGGTCGGCAGCCATGAGAGCGCCTTACCCGTGAGGGAGGCCAAGCCCGTGGGAGAGCGGGTTGCCTTAACCGCAATAAGCCTACCGGGTCTGCGCCTGAATCAAATTCAGCGCCGTCTCGACCGCTGCCATGCGAATGCCTTCGCGGCCGATGTCGCCCAACTGCAGCATCTCGTGAATGATCGCCCGGTTCTCCCGCGCGCAGGCAATGTGGACGGTACCTACCGGTTTCATCCGTGTTCCGCCACCGGGCCCCGCCACGCCCGTGATCGCCACGGAAATATTCGCCCGGCTGTTGGACATTGCCCCTTCGGCCATCATCCGCGCCACCGGCTCGGAGACGGCTCCGAAATCGGCCAGAACATCGCCGGGCACGCCCAGCATCTCCTCCTTGGCCTTGTTGGAATAGGTCACAAAGCCCCGCTCGAACACGGAGGAGGACCCGGCAATATCGGTCAGCAGCGCGGCAACGAGCCCCCCGGTGCAGCTTTCTGCAGTGACGATCTTCAGGCGGGCGCGCTCGGCGTCATCGAGCACCAGCATGGCGAGGTTACGAAGGCGATCTGGAAACATGGGCCTAGCCTTAACGCCCGATCAGTTGCCCGTGAAGACCGGTTTTCGCTTCTCGATGAAGGCGGCGGCGCTTTCCTTTGCGTCCGCCGTCTGCATCAGGCGGCGGATTTCGGTGATCGCCCATTTGCCCGTGTCCCGCCAGTCGGGGTCCAGCGTGCGGCGCAGGCCGGCCTTCAGCGACTTGACTGCCTGGGGCGGGTTCGCCGCGATCTTCTCCGCCAGTGCCAGTGCCGTCGGCATCAGATCACCCGGCGCCACCACCCGGCCCACCAGGCCAATCGCCTTCGCCTCCGGCGCATCAATCACGTCGCCGGTAAACAAGAGCTCGCTCGCCTTCTCCCGGCCCACAAGCTGGGCCAGCCGCCCCAGCCCCGGCGCGTCACAGCAGAGCCCCCGCGTCACGAAAATCTCGCCGATCTTCGCTGTCTCCGACATCACCCGTATATCCGCCATGATCGCCAGCTCCGCGCCCCAGCCGAGCGCAAAGCCATTGATCGCTGCAATGACCGGAATATCTGTATACAGAAGGGCGTCGGCGGCCGGCGTCAGCCCGCCGGTATTCTTCGCCTTAGCCGCCCGCTCCGGCGTCACCGGCGCGCCCTTGGAGAGGATCTTCTTTACGTCATCCCCGGCGCAGAACGCCCGCGTGCCCGATCCGGTAATCACAATCGCCCGCGCATCCGAGCTGCGCACTGCGTCTTCCAGCGCGTCATAGAGCTCATAATCGAGCGAATTCATCGCCTCCGGCCGGTTCAGCGTCAGCACGGTCACATGCCCGCGTTTCTCGGTGATAAGAATATCGTCCATGTCTTCCTCCCGGTCTTCTTTTGCCGGGGAAGCTCTCATGAAGGCGGCGCATTGAAAATAATGCCGCAAGGTAAGGGCAGGGCGGGGGCTTCAGACCGGCATCAACAGCGCCACTGCCTCCGCCGCAATTCCCTCGCGCCGACCTGTAAAGCCCAGCCCCTCGGTCGTCGTTGCCTTCACGCTGACGGCATCCAGAGGAAGCCCGAGAAGTTCTGCCGTGCGCGCCCGCATCGCCTCGCGGTGGGGCTTCACCTTGGGCGCCTCACAGATCACCGTGATGTCGCAATTGGCTATCACATACCCCTTTGCCTCGGCGAGCCTCTGGGCCTCTTTGAGAAAGAGGCCGCTATCGGCGCCCTTCCATTGCGGGTCAGACGGCGGAAAGTGGTCGCCGATGTCCCCCAGCGCCACCGCGCCGAGGATCGCATCAGTCAGCGCATGCCAGGCCGCATCAGCGTCCGAATGGCCTTTCAGCCTGGCGATATGCGGGATAGCCACACCGCACAGGGTCACGTGCGTTCCCGCCTCGAACTCATGCACGTCATAACCCTTGCCGATGCGCGGGGCGCCGGTCGGGGAGAGGAGGCGGGCCAGCATGTCGAAATCCTCCGGATAGGTGATCTTGGTCAGCCGCGCCGAGCCGGACACCATCTCGACCTTCCCGCCGGCGGCCTCGATGGCGGTCAGGTCATCGACGAGGTCGGGTCCGGCCGCAGAAAGCGCGGCGCGGATCTCGCCCAGCCGGAAGGCTTGCGGTGTCTGGACCCGGACGAGGCCGGTCCTGTCCATATTTGTCCAGTTTTGTCCTGTATTGGACTTCAGGGCGTCCGCAACTGGCATCGCGGGGGCCGCCCCTGACACCGATGGGTCCTGCAGGCGCGCAATCAGGCTGGAGATCGTCGCCGCATCAATCCCGGGCCGGGCTGCGTCATGGATAAGGACAATGGCGTCTTCGGAGACGGTCGCCGCCGCCAGCCCGCTGAGCACAGACAGCGTGCGCGTATTGCCTGGTTTTGCCTGAAGAATCTTTGAGCTCTCCGGCAGCGGGCCGAGGTCCGCCCCGGCCACGATCACAAGCTGCGAGACTTGCGGATGGTGGACAAACGCCTCGATCGACCAGTCGATCACCCGTTTCCCCAGTAGCATTTGCCACTGTTTCGGGCGCTCTGCGCCTGCCCGCTGGCCCCGGCCTCCGGCAACGATTATGGCGACTGTCTCGGTCATGAACCGGCTTGTAAGCGACCCGTGGGCGGCTGGCTACTCCACGAAACGTCTCGAAATAGGGAAATATTTGCCCTCGAATTGTGCGCTTGCGAAAAAATGAAAAGTGGGAAACATAAGTATATGACCAATTTTAAGGCACCTCGGGTCTGGCTCGCGCCCATGTCCGGCGCAACCGACGCCCCCATGCGGCGGCAGGCGGTGCATTTCGGCGCCCCGGCCGTGGTGTCGGAAATGGTCGCCGGAGAAACCCTCGCCCAGGCCCGCCCGGATGTCGTCCGCCGCACCTGCCGGCATGAAGGGCAGGGCCACTGGATCGTCCAGCTTGCCGCCCGCCGCCCTGAAGACATGTTCGCCGGCGCCGTCCTAATGGCTGAAGCGGGCGTTGATGTCATTGACATCAATATGGGCTGCCCCTCCAAACAGGTCACCGGTGGCCAGTCCGGCTCCGCCCTGATGCGCGACCTGCCGCTGGCAGGCGAGATCATTGATGCGGCCCTCCAGGGCGCCGGCAAACGGCCGGTCACCCTGAAAATGCGCCTCGGCTGGGATGATGCCAATCTCAATGCTCCCGACCTTGCCCGGATGGCGGAGGCGAAGGGCATCCAGATGCTCACCGTCCACGGCCGCACGCGCTGCCAGTTCTACACCGGCGCCGCCGACTGGGCCGCCGTCCGCGCCACGGTCGAGGCGGTCAGCCTGCCCGTCATCGTCAATGGCGACATCACCTGTGTGGCCTCGGCCCGCGAAGCCCTCGCCCAGAGCGGCGCCCAGGGTGTCATGCTCGGCCGCGCCGCGATGGGCCGTCCCTGGCTCATCGGCGAAGTGGCCGCCCTGCTTGAAGGCCGGGCCTGGCGCAAGCCGGGCCTCAGGGAACAGCTCGCCAGCCTCTGCGAGCAGATTTCCGATGCCGCTGGTCTTTATGGCCCCGGCCTCGGCCTGAAGATGGTGCGCAAGCATGTCTCCGCCGCCATCGACAAGCTTGAAATCGATCTGCCTGCGTCCGGGCGCCGGCAGCTGCGCGCTGATCTCTGCCGGGTCGGCGACGCCGGCGAACTGATTGCCGCGCTGCGCGAGGTTTATCTCGGAAAGGTGCTGGAAAGGGCAGAAGTCAAATGAGTACGTTGACCGGCCAGAAGCCCTCAGGCCTTGCCGATCTTTCCCCCATCGCGCTGCTGCATATCGACCAGCGCCGCCGCATCGCGAATGTGAACCCCGCGGTCGAGGACATGTTCAAGCTGTCGCGTCGCGCGCTCGTCGGCCGGCCGCTCAGCGAAGTGGTGTTTCACGACTCCATCCTGTTCGAGCTGATCGACCGGGCCGAGCGCGACCCCGCCGAGATCACCGCCCCGTCCACCCCGGTCGCCGGTCCCTCGATGCAGGTGCGCACCATCTGCGATGTCCGCATCCGTACGGTCGAGGGCGGCAATTTCATCCTCGCCCTGGCCGAAGCGCCCTCGCGCGATTCCGGGGAAGGCGTCGCCGGGGCTGCCGGGTTCGGGCGTATCCTCGGCCATGAGGTGAAGAACCCGCTCGCCGGCATCATCGGCGCCGCCCAGCTGCTCGAGCGCCAGGCCCATGCCGGCCAGAGCGAACTCCTCGACATCATCAAGGACGAGGCCCGCCGCATCGAGCGTCTGGTCAACCGTCTCTCCGCCTTTGAGCTGTTCTCCGCCCCGCGCATGCAGGCCTGCAACGTGCATGCCCTGCTCGACAAGGTGATTGCCTCGGAGCGCGCCGCCATGGGCGCCCGCGTGGAGTATCGCCGCGACTTTGACCCCTCGCTGCCAGACATGATGGGCGATCCCGACCATCTCCAGCAGGCCTTCCAGAACATCGTCCGCAATGCGGCCGAAGCCGCCTCTGATGGGGGCCGCAAAGGTGAGGTCGTCATCCGCACGGCCTATGCTGCCGGTCTCGCCATGCGCCAGGCGCGCCTCGGCTCGGGCCTGCGCCGCGCGATGCTGATCTCCATCGAGGACAATGGCCAGGGCATCCCGCGCGAGCACCAGGCCACGATCTTCGATGTGTTCCAGTCCACCAAATCCGGCGGGCGGGGCCTTGGCCTCTCCATCGTCAGTGAAGTCATCAACGCTCATGGCGGGCAAATCCGTGTGGACAGCCAGCCCGGAGCAACCCGTTTCACCATCCTGTTGCCGCTTTCGGAGGCTTGAAATCTCAATGGCCGACAAGACCGTACTCCTCGCAGAAGACGATGCCAGCATACGGCTCGTCGTGAACCAGACGCTGGTGTCCGCCGGTTATGAAGTCCGCGCCACCAGCTCGCCTGACGCGCTCCAGCGCTGGGTGCGCAACGGCGAGGGCGATGTCGTCGTCACCGACGTCTATCTGGGCGACACGTCGATCTTCGATCTTCTGCCGTCCATGAAGCTCGCGCGGCCAGACCTGCCCTTCATCGTCATGAGCGGTCAGAACACCATCCTCACCGCCGCTTCCGCCGCAGAGCATGGCGCCTTCGACTACCTGCCCAAGCCGTTCGACATCGACGTCCTTTCCAGCCTGGTGCGCCGCGCGCTCAAATCGGTCCCTGCGCCGGAGCGATCGATCCATCCTGATGCCCAGAAAGCCGTTGCCGATGCCGGCCTGCCGCTGATCGGCCGCTCCGACACGATGCAGGAAGTCTACCGCCTCATCGCCAAGGTGATGAACACCGACCTCACCGTCCTGATCGAAGGGGAAAGCGGCACTGGCAAGGAACTCGCCGCGCGCGCCATCCACCAGCTCGGCCAGTCCAAGCGCGGCCAGTTCATCGCCCTCGACCTCGCCGCCATGCCGCCCGCCGAAATAAACCGCGAACTCTTTGGCTCGGACGGCAATGGCGGCGCCGTCCATCTGAAGGGCGGCACGCTGTATCTGGATGAAATCGGCGACCTGCCCGCCGAAGCCCAGGCTCAGCTTGTGAAACTGCTGCGCGAACCGGGCGGCGCCCGCCTCATCGCCTCCACCCGGCGCAATCTCGGCCGCCTCGTGGAAGACGGCAAATTCCGGGAAGACCTCTACTACCGCCTGAACGTGATGCGCCTCTCCATTCCGCCGCTGCGTCAGCGCAAGGAAGACATCCCCGAGCTTGCCCGCGCCTTCCTTATCCGCGCCCAGCGCCAGGGGCTGGCGGCCCGCACCTTCGACAAGTCCGCGCTCGACCTGATGGCGGCCTATGACTGGCCGGGCAACGTGCGCGAGCTTGAAAACCTTGTCCTGCGCCTCGCCGTTCTGAGCTCTGATTCGGTCATCACCGTGATGGATGTCGAGCGCGAGATGCGGATGGGTGTCGCCGAACAGACCGGGGCAAGCCTTGGCTTTGAGGCCGAGATCGAGGCCCTCCTGCACCGCTATGTGATGGGTGATCTCGTCTCGGGCGGTGAAGGCGAGGGCTCGAATGTCCACGAATCCGTGGTTAACCGGGTCGAGCGCCCGCTGATCCGCCTCGCCCTGTCGGTCACCTCTGGCAACAAGGTGCGCGCCGCTCAGCTGCTGGGCATGAACCGCAATACGTTGCGGGCCAAGATCAACGCCCTTGGCATTGCAGAAGACTGATTGACGATCCGCCGATCTGTGGTTTTAGTGCACCACTGTTGCGGCCGGGACACTTAACATGTGTCCTGTTTGCAACGGGGCTGGGGGCCAGCAGAATCGGAACTGAGTGTCGACGGCAACAAACTCCCAAGCCTACAAGGCGAGCTGGGCCCTCTTTGAAGGTCTCTTCATCATCGCGGCCCTTGTCGCGGTGTTTGCCACCTTTATCGCCATTGCCGGCGTCGTGCCGGATGATCCGACCGCCGGTGCAACGCCCTGGCTGCTTGGTCTCAACTTCATCCTGCTGATCGTGCTCGCCGTCATTGTGACGCGCGAATATCTCCAGATCCGCGTCGGCAAGGAAGATGGCAGCGGCAAGCTCGCCCGCCGGTTCGTCCTCCTGTTCGGCTTCTCGGCGCTGATCCCGGCCATGGTGGTTGCCGTCTTCATGGGCACCTTCATCACGCGCGGCCTCGACCGGTGGCTCGGTGAGCGGGTCGACCACCTGATGGAGCAGAATGCGGAAATCTTCCGCACCTATGTCGAGAACTTCCAGGCCACCTTTGATTCCGACATGCGGCTCGCCGCCATGGATGTGGAGACCTTTGCCCGCCAGGTGGACGAGAGCCTCGCCACAGCGCCGGCAACGGAGGAGGGCGACGGTGCGATCTATGACTACGCCTCAACCGCCTTCTTCGATGGCCTGCGCACGGAACTCGCCAGCCGGGAATTCCTCACCATCGCGCTTCTCGGAGCGGATGGGGTAGATCTCATCGCCGAGGCCAGCGTTCAGGACCCGATCCTTCTTTTGCCGCCCAAATCGGCATATCTGGAAGCTGATGAAGGCGCCGTGGCCACAACGCTTTATGAGAGCCGCGGCCTCGCCACCGCCCTCATCCGGATCACCGCGCCCACGGACGGCTATATCTATGCGGTGAAGGTCTTTGACCGGAACGCGGCGCGCTCATTGCGCGAAGCCGAAGCCGCGCTCGAAGAATACTACGCCGCAAAGCGCAGCGGCGGCCGGCTGCAGATCATCTTCGTCATCGGCTATGCCCAGATCGCCGGTCTGGTTCTCCTGCTGGCGGGCCGTCTCGGCCTTGAGGCTGCTGGCCGTGTGACTGGCCCGATCGGGCGCCTGGCTGCGGCCGCGCATACTGTGCGGGACGGTGATCTCAGCGTCCGCGTGCCCGTCACCGGCCCGGTCGACGAGTTGCATGCCCTCGGCCACTCGTTCAACGCGATGACCGAGCAGCTCTCGAGCCAGCGCGAAGCCCTGATCCGTGCCCGGAACGATGAGGAAGACCGCCGCCGTTTCGTCGAGACCCTTCTGGCAGAGCTCGGCGCCGGCGTCATGCGGATCGGCCCGGACGGCCTGATCAGCCTGGCCAACCGTTCGGCCGCAGAACTGCTGGGTCTGTCAGGCATTGAGGAAGGCAAGCCGCTGTCGCAGGTGGTGCCCGAGTTCGAGCGGTTCGTGCGCGACACGATCGAGCGGGACGCGCCGGTAGACGCAACGCTCGACCTCAGCATCGGCGGAGAAACCCGCAATATCCGGCTCAAGACGGCGCTTGGCCCGGGCGGTGGCTGCGTCATCACGTTTGACGACACCACCCGCCTCGTCAACGCCCAGCGCCAGCTCGCCTGGCGCGATGTGGCCCGCCGTATCGCTCATGAAATCCGAAATCCGCTGACGCCTATCATGCTGTCCACGGAACGTCTCAAGCGCCGCTATGGCCCGAAGATCGACGATCCGGACGGCGTGTTCGACCGCTGTATCGAAACCATCCTGCGCAAGGTCGACGACATTGCCCGCATGGTCGAGGAATTTTCCTCCTTCGCCCGCATGCCCAAGCCCAGCGTTGCGCCCTTCGACATGCGCGAGCTGCTGCAGGAGGCGATCTTTTCACAGAGCGTCGTCTCGCCGGACATCGACATTGCGATGGAAACGGGGCTCGAAACGGCGCCCTTCCTCGGCGATGACCGGCTGCTGGGCCAGGCTTTCGGAAACCTCCTTAAGAACGCGGCTGAAGCCATCGAAGGCCAGCCGATCGAAAATGACGTGTCCGGCCATATTCGCATCTTCCTGCAAAGGGATTCGCGCGGGCTGGAGATCGTCATCGAGGACAATGGCCCCGGCTTCCCGGCCGAAGTGCGAAACCGTCTTCTGGAACCATATGTAACCACGCGAGAAAAAGGCACCGGCCTCGGCCTTGCCATCGTGAACCGCATCATTGTGGATCATGGCGGCTCCATTTCCCTGCAGAACCGGCTGGACGGGCTTCGGGGCGCGCGCGTGCGCGTCCTGCTGCCGGAAAACGGTGCGCTGGCCATGCAGTCTGACCACATGTCCATAGAAGAGGGCGCCGGCGATGGCCGCGCGCCCTATCCCCTGAGTTTGTAGAGGAGAGTACCCGATGGCGCTCGACATCCTTGTCGTTGATGATGAGCCGGATATCCGTGAACTGATGGCTGGCGTCCTTGGCGACGAAGGCTATGCCGTGCGCACAGCTGACACGGCTGAACGCGCGCTGGAAGAAGTCCGCTCGCGCACGCCGCGCCTGGTGATCCTCGACGTGTGGCTGCAGGGCAGCGGCATGGACGGTCTCTCCCTGCTCAAATACCTCAAATCGATCGACCCGATCCTGCCGGTCATTGTGATCAGCGGGCACGGCAATATCGAAACCGCCATCGCCGCCATCCGGCGCGGCGCGTTCGACTTCATCGAAAAGCCGATCAAGGCCGACCGCCTTATGCTGGTCGTGGAGCGTGCCATCGAGGCGGCGGCCCTGCGCTATGAGAACGCTGCGCTGAGGAACCGCACGGGCGATGAAGAGCGCTGGATCGGCAACAGCCAGGCCGCCGCTGCTCTGCGCGCCTCGCTCGACAAGGTCGCACCAACCAATTCGCGCGTCCTGATTTCCGGCCCGGCCGGTGTCGGCAAGGAACTCGCCGCGCGTCTCATCCACAAGAATTCCGGCCGCGCAGATGGCCCCTTCGTGGTGGTCAACGCCGCCAGCATCGCGCCCGACCAGATGGAAAATGCCCTCTTCGGCGAGGAAGACCAGACCGGCCGCACCGTGCGCGTCGGCCTGTTCGAGCGCGCTCATACCGGCACGCTGCTGCTCGATGAAGTCGCCGACATGCCCATCGGCACGCAAAACAAGATCCTCCGCGTCCTGACCGAGCAGCGGTTCCAGCGCGTCGGCGGGCGCTCTGATGTCAGCGTCGATGTGCGCGTGATGGCGGCGACGACGAAAGACCTGAAAGCCGAGATTGAGTCCGGCAACTTCCGCGAAGACCTTTACTATCGCCTCAGTGTCGTGCCGCTGCGCGTGCCGTCCCTGTCCGAGCGCCGGGACGATATCGTGGAACTTGCCAATTATTTCTGTGAGCGCATCGCCGAGACCTCCGGCCTCACCCATCGCAGCTTCACCACCGAAGCCCTTGCCGTGCTTCAGTCGATGGAATGGCCTGGCAATATCCGCCAGCTCCGCAACATGGTCGAGCGGATCCTGATCCTGTCACCCGCCGATGCGACCCGTCCGATCAGCGTCGATGAACTGCCCCGCGATCAGGGCCGAGGCCCCTCGCCGGCGGCCAAAGCGGGCTCTGCCGAGCTTGTCGGCCTTTCCCTGCGCGACGCGCGCGAGCAGTTCGAGCGCGAATATCTTAGCCTCCAGATCACCCGTTTTAACGGAAACATCTCGCGCACGGCCGAGTTCATCGGTATGGAGCGCTCTGCACTGCACCGAAAATTAAAGGCTTTGGGGATATCCACGGGCGTTCGTAACGATACCTGAGCCAGACGCTGAAGGCATGAAGATATGCACGTTCTGATCTGCGGCGCCGGGCGCGTGGGGCAGGGGATTGCCCGCCGCCTTGCGCGAGAAAAGCACGAGATTACCATCATTGATGAGAGCGCAGACCTTGTAGACCAGGTCTCGATCGATCTCGACGTACGCGGCATCATCGGTCACGCGGCCCATCCCGATGTGCTCAAGCGCGCCCGGGCCGGCGATTGCGAGATGATCATAGCGGTCACCCATTTCGATGAAATCAACATGGTGATCTGCCAGATCGCTCATACGCTGTTCTCGGTGCCCTTCAAGATTGCCCGTGTGCGCGACCGCTCTTATCTCGAGCCTGCCTGGAAAAATATCTTCTCCCGCGAAGGCCTGCCCATCGACATGGTCATCTCGCCGGAAGCCGAGGTCGGCGACGCCATCCTCCAGCGCTTTCGCACCCCGGGCACGATCATGAGCGCCAATTTCGCTGGCGGGCAGGTCAAGCTGCTCGGCTTCGAGCTGCGCGCCGACAATCCTCTGATCGATGTTGCCGTTGACCAGATGAAAGGTCTGTTCCCGGACCTTTCTGCCCGCATTATCGGCATCGGCCGGGGCGACGCGATCCATGCCCCGCGTGGCAAGGATGTCCTCAAGTCCGGTGACCGCGCCTATGTCGCCGTGCTGGATGCCCATGCCAGCCGCCTCACCTCGATCTTCAGTACCGAGCAGAGCCGCCTCGATCACGTCGTCATCGTCGGCGGAGGGAATGTAGGCCTGCACGTCGCCAAGATGCTGGAACGGGAAAGCCATATCCGCGTCCGCCTGATCGAGCGCAATGCCGAGCGCGCCAACAAGGCCGTCTCCGAAGTCAAACGCTCCATCGTCATTCAGGGGGATGGCCTCAATCCCGAAATCCTCGCTGAAGGCGGTGTTGACCGGGCAGACTTCGTCATCGCCATCACCGATGATGACAAGGCCAACCTCCTGATCAGCAACCTTGCCAAACGCGCCGGCGCCAAGCGCGCGCTCGCCCTCATCAACTCGCCCGAACTCGCCGGCCTCGCCTCCGACATGCGCGTCGACACAGTGCTTGATCCGCGCGCGCTCACCGTGTCGCAGATCCTGATGCGCATGCGCCGGGGCCGCATCCTCAATCTCCAGTCCCTGGAAGACGGCATGGCCGAAGTGGCCGAAGGGGTGACACTGGAAACCTCCTCCCTCATCGGCAAGCCGCTCGGCTATGACGACCTGCCCGAAGGCATGACAGCCGCCGCCGTCATTCGCGGCAATCAGGTGATCATGGCCGATGATGACGTCACGGTGCGCCCGGAAGATCATCTCATCCTGTTCTATGAGGCGGAGATGGTGCGCAGTGTAGAGAAATTCTTCCGGGTGAACCCGGACTATTTCTGATCCATGAACTATTCGTCGGTCGTCCGTGTTCTGGCCCTGCTGATGCTCATCCTGGCAGGATGCGCGGCGTCGGCTGCGCTGCTTGCCTGGGCGCTTGGGGAAACTCCGCAGATCATCTCCTTCGGCGCTGCCGCCCTCGGCATTGCAGTCTTCGCCTCGAGCGTGCTGCTGCTCGCGCCCAAACCGTCCCGCCGCGCGCGCCCGTCAGACGCGCTGGCTGTCGTCCTGCTCTGGTGGTTCCTCTCCCCGGTGGCCGCCGCCCTGCCGTTCGTGTTCGGAGTGGCCAACAATTCTATCGCCGTCGCGCTCTTTGAGGCTGCCTCCTGCCTCACGACAACCGGCCATTCCATCCTTGAATTCCCGGACAGGTCCTGGCCTGTCAGCCTGCTCTACTGGCGCGGGCTGTTGCATCTTCTGGGCACCTTCGCCGCTGTCGTGATGGCGGCTGGTGTCTTCGCGGCGATTAATCTCGGTGGCCCGGGCATCCACCGCACGGTCCTCTTCACCGTTCCAGACACAAGCTATTTCGACGCGATGGCCCGCATCTACACCGGGGTCGGCATGATGCTCGGCATCACGATCAGTTTCATCCTGATCCTCCTGCTGATGGCGGGCGTGCCCCCGGTGCGCGCCCTCGCAGATGCTGTCAGCGTCGTTTCCACCGGGCTTGTCCTGCCGGATGCAGAAAGCGTCCTGCCGCCCAATCCGGTCGCCAGTGTGATCATGGCGTTTGGCCTCGGCATCGGCGCGCTGGGGCTGGCCGTCTGGTTGCCGCTGCGTATCGGCGCGGTTAAAACGGCCGTCACGGATCCTGAAACGGTCGTCTTCTTCGTGCTGATGCTGATCTTTGCCGCCGCATTGATCCCCCTGGGCATTTCCCTGGATGCGGGCCTCGCCTGGTCGCTCACCAGCCTCTCGACCTCCGGCATCCCCCTCTCGGCCGCCGCCCGCGACGCGGAAATTCCGCTCACCCTTGCCGTGCTGCCGGCGCTGATTGGCGGCTCGGCGCTGTCGGCAGCCGGGGGCATCAAGATCGCCCGCTTCATCGTGCTGGGCCAGCGTGCCGGGCAAGAGTTCCGACAGCTTGGCTATCGCCGCTCGATCCTGAGTTTCACATTCCGCGACCGGGAACTGGACGAGCGCAGCGTCATCGGCGTCTGGGTTTACTTCATCGTCTATGCCGGGGCGGTATTCTCGGTGATCACGGTGCTGGCTTTCCTGGAGGTTCCGTTCGAGGAATCGATTCGCCTTTCGATCGGGGCGCTGACCAGTTCCGGCGGGCTGATCGGGCAGGCTACGGACAATCTGGGTCCGGCGGGCCAGATACTGCTTAGTATTGCCATGGTTTTGGGCAGGGTTGAAATTCTGACCGTGCTTCCGGCCCTTTCCCTGAGCTTCTGGCGGGGGTAAAGGGGGAACACCCTTGCGCAGGGTAAGCAAAGCTCTTAGCTGCGCAGGATAAATAACAAAACAAGAAAGAAAAAAAGATGTCCGCCGATAAGAAGCAGAACCTCCAGGACACATTCCTCAATGCCGTCCGCAAGTCGCGCACGCCGCTCACCGTCTTCCTCGTCAATGGTGTAAAACTTCAGGGTGTTGTCACCTGGTTTGACAATTTCTGTATCCTGCTTCGTGGCGACGGGCGTCCACCGCAATTGGTGTACAAGCACGCGATCTCGACCATTGCGCCGAGCGCGCCCGTCCAGCTCTTCGATGAGGAAATGGGCGGAGACTGATCCTGAATTGACCGAAAAACTGATTGACCGCCTCCCCGCGCCGGAAATCGCCGGCGTCGTCATCCCGTGGTTCACGCCGAAAGACCGGCCGGGTCCGGATCGTTTGTCTGAAACCGCCGGTCTCGTCGAGGCTCTTGGCTGCGAGCTTGGCTTTATTCGTCCCGATCATGTCCGTCAGGTGAATTCCTCCTTCCTCCTGTCGGGCGGTCTGCTCGACAGGATGGCGGAAGACATCACCCAAACCAACGCCACCCTTGCTGTGATCGATGCCTCGCTGACGCCGGTCCAGCAGCGAAACCTCGAAAAGCGCCTCGGGGTTAAGGTGATCGACCGCACAGGGCTTATCCTCGAAATCTTCGGTCTGCGCGCCCGCACCAAAGAGGGGCGCCTGCAGGTCGAACTGGCGCGCCTCCTCTATGAACGCTCCCGCCTCGTGCGCACATGGACCCATCTTGAGCGCCAGCGCGGGGGCGGCGGCTTCCTCTCTGGTCCCGGCGAAAGCCAGCTGGAAGCAGACCGCCGGATGCTGGACGACAGGATCGTCCGTCTGCGCCGTGATCTAGATGACGTGAAACGCACGCGCGAAGTGCAGAGGGCAGGGCGCCGCCGCTCCGGCAAGCCCGTCATTGCGCTTGTCGGCTATACCAACTCCGGCAAGTCCACTCTCTTCAACCGCCTCACCGGCTCGGATGTGTTCGCCAAGGACATGCCCTTCGCCACGCTGGACCCGACCATCCGGCGGCTCGACCTGCCAACGCTGGGCGAAGCCGCGCTCATCGACACGGTCGGTTTCATCACCGACCTGCCCACTCACCTGATCGACAGCTTTCAGGCCACGCTTGAAGAGTCGCTGCAGGCAGACCTTCTCATCCATGTCCGCGATCGCGCGAGCGCTTCGGATATGGAGCAGGCGGAAGATGTCGCCCTGGTGCTGGAGCGTCTGGAGAAAGAGTCCGGTCTGGCGCTGCCGCCGATGATCGAAGCCTGGAACAAGATGGACGCGCTCCCTCCGGAACGCGCCGGCTCGCTCACGGCGCTCGCCGCCATGACGGATGATCCTCCTGCCGCGGCCGTTTCTGCGCTGACAGGCGCGGGCCTTGGCGCCCTCCTGGCATTGATCGAAAAATCTCTCCTCCGGGGACGGACGGAAATCACCCTGTTGCTTGGACCGGCAGAGGGCAAGGCCCGCGCCTGGCTGCACCAGAACGGCGAAGTGCTCACCGAAACCCAGAACGAAGATGGGGCGACCACACTTGCGGTCCGGGTGTCCTCTGAACGCCTCGGCCAGTTCCGCGCGGAATTTCCGGAGCTCGCGGCGTCTGTCTCTCTGGGGTAGGAGGGGCTTTTACCCTCGCTCCCCCTTCTTGACAGCCTGCCAGTAGGCTTCCTGCTCATCCAGGCTCAGCGCCGTGAAGTCGACGCCCGCGTCTGTTGCCGCCGCTTCCATCGCCCGGAACCGTCGCTCGAACTTTGCGTTCGCCCGCCGCAGCGCCTGCTCGGGATCGACCGCGAGCCGCCGCGCCAGATTGGCCGCAACAAAAAGAAGGTCGCCGATCTCGTCTTCGATCGCGTCGGCGTCCCTGCTCGCCATCGCCTCTTTCACCTCGGCGGTCTCTTCTTCCAGCTTGTCGAAGATGTGCGACGCTTCGGTCCAGTCAAAACCCGTCCGCGCCGCCCGCTTCTGCAGCTTCTCGGCCCGCAGCAGGGCCGGCAGGGACAGCGCCACTCCGGAAAGCGCGCTGGTGTCTTCCGCCTTCCGGCCCCTGGCGGCGCGTTCGGCCGCTTTCATCTCTTCCCAGGCGAGGGTCTGGCCGCCTGCATCGCGCCCGTCGGCGGCCTCGAACACATGCGGGTGGCGGCGAATCATCTTGGCGTTGATCGCGTTCACGACATCCACGAGTGCAAACTCGCCGGCCTCCTCGGCCATCCGGCTGTGAAAGATCACCTGGAACAGAAGGTCGCCCAGCTCCTCGCGCAGATCCCCCATGTCGCCGCGCTCGATCGCGTCGGCTACTTCATAGGATTCTTCGATCGTGTAGGGGGCAATCGTCTCGAAGGTCTGCTCCAGATCCCAGGGACAGCCCGTCACCGGCGTGCGAAGGCGCGCCATGATGCCGATCAGGGTCAGCAGGGCCTCTGCCGCCTCGGTGGGATTGGTCGGGGGGGAGGACATTCGGCGCGGCTCCGTCTTCTGTCTTGGCCTCGTGTTTAGGCTCCTTCGCCTCTCCGGCAAGAGCAATAGGGCATCTTGCTGCTTGCGCCTTCCGCATCACTGGCCCAAACCGGAGCAGTGAGATCACAAGCCCCGGCCATCAGGAAGCAATTGAGATGAAAGACAGCCTCGCGCTGATTGGCCTGGACTGGTCCGGCTCCCGGCTTTCGGCCTGGGCCTATGATGAGGCGGGAGAAATTCTCTCGTCCACCGTCCTGCACGAACCTGAGCGGGTTGCCCCTTCGGAGTATCTCTCCCGCATCCGGTTCCATGTCAGCGAGTGGCTGGGCAGCTGGCCGGACGTGCCGGTCATTGTGTCCGGGGATGTGGGTATTCTGTCCCAATCTGTCACCAATCTGGCCATTCCAGTCCCGCTTGTGGTGCTTCCCGGTCACCTTATGGCCCGCGATGGCATCTGGATTGTACCGTGGATACGCCAGCTCTCCCCGCCTGACATCTCCTGCGGATCGGAAGCAATCCTGGCAGGACTGGGCGAAGATCACGCCTCCGTCTGCATCGCCGGCCGCCACACCCGCCATTACGACCTCGAACATGGCCGTATCCTCAGCCTGTCCACCGAAATCACCTCCGAACTCCGCGATCTTCTGCTCTCGGCCGGGGCGCTCTCCCTCAAGGACGGCCCCGCCCAGACCTTTGATCCCCGCGTCTTCCGCGAATGGGTCGAGCGCGCCCTCGATACCGACGACGCCCCGCCCGTATTCTCGGTGGAAGCGGCCATTTATACCGGCCAGCTGGACCCTGCCAGCAAGGCGGCGGCGATCGCCGGATTGCTGATCGGCGCCGATGTGGCGGCCCATTACGATCCCGGCGATGAGGTGCTGCTCGTGGCTGATGGCCCGCTGCGCGAAGCCTACGGCCTCGCCTTTGATGCCCTGGGCGTTGAAGTTGATGAAATTTCCGCCACCGAAGCCCTTCAGGACGGGTTGTTTGAACTCGCCGATCTTGCAGGCCTGCTCGGTGAGGACTAAGTCGCCCGTTCCAGCCATAGCGATGGTGCCGCCGCCATGATCCTGTCACCCGAATGCGTTGCGCCCACCGGCTGTCTGCAGGGCGAGGCGCCCCTCTGGAGCCCCAGTGAGGGCTTCCTCTGGTGGGTGGATATGCGCCGCGCCAAGCTGCACCGGTACAATCCCAAAACCGGCAACACCCGCCGCTATGACCTGCCGGTGAAGGCCAGCAGCCTCGCGCTCTATGGCGGGCATCTCCTTATGGCGGCTGACCGCGAGATAGGGTTCTTCGATCCGGCGAACGAGGCGTATGAGCGCCTCTGCACCCTGCAGGATGAGCCGCCCACGAACCGCACCAGCGACGGCGGCATCGCGCCGGACGGCTCATTCTGGTTCGGCACCATGGATGAGGCAGAACGTGACCCCAGCGGGGTCTATTACCGTTACGATGCAGACAAATCCGTGACCCAGCTCCGGCTGCCCTCCGTGCTGATGACCAAGACCCTTCAGTTTTCGCCGGATGGACGCACGTTTTACACCTGCGACACGGCCGAGGCGGAAATTCTCGCCTTTGATGTTGATGTTCAAACGGGCGCTCTTTCGGGGCGCCGGACCTTTGCGTCCACCCATGATCTGGGCGGCTTGCCTTAC
Organism: Hyphomonas sp.; assembly: GCF_018402285.1. Taxonomy (GTDB): domain Bacteria; phylum Pseudomonadota; class Alphaproteobacteria; order Caulobacterales; family Hyphomonadaceae; genus Hyphomonas. Next base: position 133,802 of record NZ_JAGYJH010000004.1, read on the forward strand.
GGGTCGACGGTGGACAGCGAGGGGGGGCTCTGGGTCTGCCTGCATGGGGCTTCCCGCATAGCCCGCTTCACTCCAGATGGGTCCCTGGACAAGACGATCATCCTTGCTGCCCCGCTGCCGACAGGCTGCGCTATCGGTGGTCAGGACATGCGCACCCTGTTCATCACGACAGCGCGGACGGGTCTCAGCTTCCCGCAGCTCGACGCGCGGCCCCTGTCTGGCAGCCTCTTTGCGGTCGAGGTTGATGTGCCCGGCTTGCCCCCTCGCGCCTTTGGTCAGACCTGATCGTGAACAGGAAGGGCAGGGCGGGGCTTGTTTCCGGAGGCAACTCATCGCACATCCACAGCAAGCATAGGCGCCAGACCGGGGCCGGATGCATATTTGCCGTGGACGCGGGCGCCCAAAAGGGCTAATCGCCCGCCTTTCAAGTGAGTGGTGACATGGCCGTCAAGGACCAGAAGGAAAAGAAGAAGAGCGTTGGACCGCTGACCTTCCTGCGCCAGGTGCGCGCGGAAGGGAACAAGGTGACGTGGACATCACGCCAGGAAACCATCCAGGCGACGATTTTCGTGCTCATCATGTCGATCCTGATCGGCATCTTCCTTTTTCTGACCGATACGGTCATTGCCTTATTCGTGAATTTCGTACGCGGCGCCTGACGGCAGCTGTGACGTCAACCAGACCTTCCGGAGCGCGATCGCCCCATGCCTGATGCCAAGTGGTATATTGTCCACGCCTATTCCAACTTCGAAAAGAAGGTGGCCGCCACGATTCGTGAACAGGCGGAACGTAAGGGTCTCCTGCACCTGATCGAAGAGATCGAAGTGCCGACCGAAGAGGTCGTCGAAGTGGCACGCGGCAAAAAGAAGACCGTCGAAAAGCGCTTCTTTCCGGGCTATGTCCTGATGAAGGCGCAGTTGACTGACGACATCTACCACCTTGTGAAGGACACGCCGAAAGTCTCTGGCTTCCTCGGCGCGGAAGGCGGCAAGAAGCCGCTGCCCGTCCGCCAGAAGGAAGTTGACCGCATTCTCGGCAAGGCGACCGACACGTCGGCTGAACGTCCGCGTCCGAAGGTCAGCTTCGAGATTGGTGAGCAGGTCCAGGTCAATGACGGTCCGTTCCAGGGCTTTGAAGGCGCTGTCGAGGAAATCGACGAGGCCCATGGCCGCCTGAAAGTCACCGTTTCGATCTTTGGCCGGGGTACCCCGGTTGATCTTGAATTTGATCAGGTTGTGAAGATCTGATCATTTTTCGGCAGGCAATAGGCTCCGGCCCTTTGCTCGCCGCTTGAAACCCTTTTCCGGTAGCTGTATGTCGCCGGAAGAGATGCCGCCTTAGCTCAGTTGGTTAGAGCGCTGGTTTGTGGAACCAGAGGTCCTCCGTTCAAGCCGGAGAGGCGGTACCATCTCTCCCCCTCCGGCACCATTGCGCAGTTTGATCTTGGCGCTTTGCGTTGCGCAAATGCGCAATCAAAGGTAGCGCGCCTTGCATGGGCCTGCTGAGGCAGGTCCGACAATGCCAGTTGATTCGCGCGGATCTGTGAAAGTTTCTCTCCCAATTCCCCCGGGCCTGTGGAATTCACGAATACCCGTAAAATAATGGATTCTACTTGGAACCAACGCCCGCGGCAGGCGTTGTGCCGGTGTTGTTCAAACCGGGTTAAGAAACCGTGGTTTGACGGCCTCCTGGACCTGTTGCAAAAGGGTCTCGGTGAGTGAAAATTTCCACCGCATTCGGGGGTACAGGACTGAATAATGCTCGCGGACGGCGGAAAAAACGTTTAACACCAAAGCATGCGGTTGATACCCGCTATGAACCTGCGGCCGAGGACAATCCCGTCATTCGGCACACAAAAGGGGATTGAGTATGAAGAAAACTCTGTTGTGCGCGACTGCCGCGGCCGCTTTCGCGACTGTTGGCGCCACTGCGCACGCCGAAGACGGCTGGTACGCCCGCGCGGATGCGCAGTTCAGCTTCGAAGGCACGCTTGACCAGGATGGCGCCACCGATGTGATCGGCACGATCCCGGATAAGTCGAGCCTGAACGAAACCGCTGGCGCCTCTGTTGGCCTCGGATATGGTTTTGCGAACGGCCTGCGCCTTGAAGGCGTTCTCGGCAACCGCGCTGGCCCGCTGGATGTTCCGGAGAACACCAACGGTGCAATCGGCGGTTCGCTTCTGGCAAACGGTTACGCCAGCGTCACCGACCTGATGATGAACGGCCTCTATGATTTCAACAAAGGTGGCACTGTCCAGCCCTACATCGGTCTCGGCATCGGTGGCGCGCGCGTCGACGCAAAAGCGTCCAACCGTGTCAACGCTGGCGGCAGCGCGCTGAACGGCTTCTCCGACAAATCCACCGGCATTGCCTATCAGGGCCTGCTCGGCGTCGGCTTCAAGCTGTCTGAGCGTCTGACCATGGACCTCGGCTACAAGTACTTCACGGTTGAAGATCTCGACTTCGCCGGCAAGCACGGTGGCCCGAGCTATGATGGGGACTATTCGGATCACTCGGCGACCCTGGGTCTGCGCTTCGCGTTCGGCGCTCCGCCGGCACCGCCTCCGCCGCCCCCGCCGCCTCCGCCGCCTCCGCCGCCGCCTCCGCCGCCCCCGCCTCCTCCTCCGCCGCCTCCGCCGGAAGAAACCACTCCTCCGCTGGCTCAGCAGTGCTCCGCACTCAGCCAGGAGTTCGTGGTTTACTTCGAGTGGGATCGTTCGGATCTGACGAGCCAGGCTTCGGCAGTTATCGATCAGGCTGTTGCCAACATCCGCTCGGTTGAGGGCTGCGCTGCTGGTTCGGTGACGATCGTCGGTCACACCGATACTTCGGGCGCCGCGGACTACAACGCGCGTCTGTCGGTTCGCCGCGCTGACGTGGTTGCATCCGCTCTCACCGAGCGCGGCATTGCCAACACGCTCATCACCCAGGACGGTAAGGGCGAAACGGCTCTGGCCAAAGCAACGCTTGACGGCGTTCGCGAGCCTCTGAACCGCCGCTCGGAAGTCACCATCATCGTTCAGTAAGGACGATTGGAATTCCAGACAGAACGGCCCGGCGAAAGCCGGGCCGTTTTTTGTTTTCGCCGGGGAAGGGCGGAGACTTGCCGCCTGCCTCCAGCTGTGAAACCAAGGGTCCATGAACCAGCTCAGCTCACTTACCCGCGAAGACGAGGCCGCTCGCGAGCATCTCGCCGCGGCTGCAGCGGAAATGGTCGCGCGCACGCGCGGCTGGTCCGCCATCAATACCGGCAGTTACAATATCGGCGGCCTGAAAACGCTTGCGCCCAAATTGGCAGATGCCTTTTCAGCCCTTGAGGCGGACGTGGCCCTCACAGAAGGCCCGGGATTCGAAAACATCGGCGCTGACGGCCGCGTTTGCGAAATGCATAGCGGGCCGATCATCGAAGTCGTCTCCCGCCCCTCAGCGCCCATCCAGGTCGTCATGTCGGGTCACTACGACACGGTGTTTCCGCCCGGCACGTTCGAGACAATCCAGGATCTCGGAAACGGCCAGATCAACGGCCCTGGCATGGCAGACATGAAGGGTGGTCTCAGCCTGATGCTGGAAGCGCTCAAGGCCTTTGAAGCAGGTCCGTTCAAGGAACGTCTGGGTTACAGGATCGTCATGACGCCGGACGAAGAGATCGGCAACTTCGCCTCATCCGCTGCGCTGACGCGGGCGGCACAATCGGGCGCCCTTATCGGCATGACCTATGAGCCCGCGATGGAAACCGGCGCGATGTCGGGCGGGCGCAAGGGGTCGGCAGTGTTCGATATCGTGCTGCACGGCCGCGCCGCGCATGCCGGCCGGGCAAAGGAAGAAGGGCGCAGCGCCATCGAGGCTGCGGCCGAGCTGGTTGTCGGGCTTGAGGGCCTTAACGGCCAGCGGGAAGGCGTCACGTTCAATGTCGGCGCGATTGAGGGCGGAGGCCCGGTGAATATCGTGCCGGACCTGGCTGTCGTGCGGTTTGGTGCGCGCGCGCCCGATGCCGATGCATCTTCCTGGGCGACGCGTGAAGTCGAGCGCCTGTTTGCCCGAGCCACGGCGCGGAGCGGCATTCACGGCCACCTGCATGGCGGCTTCTATCGCCCGCCCAAACCGCGCAACGCTGCGCAGCAGGCCTTGTTCGATGCCGTGCATGCAACTGGCCAGGCTATCGGCCTGGATCTGGAGTTTGTCGATACGGGCGGCGTGTGTGAGGGCAACAACATCTTCGCTGCCGGCGTTCCGAATGTGGATACGCTCGGTGTTCGCGGCGGCCGGATTCATTCCAATGAAGAGTTTGTCGTCGTCGACAGCTTCCCTGAACGAGCGACCCTGTCCGCGCTGATCCTCAACAGGCTTGCGGACGGGCGGATGGACGCAAAAGGCATCAAGGAATTGATGGGGCGCTGATCATGACAACACAATATGTTATGCGCCCGTCGCGGATGGATGATCTCCAGTCCCTGATGGAGCTGGCCGAATTGTCCGGACCCGGATTTACCAGCCTCCCCGTGGATGAGCCGATCCTCGCCGAGCGGCTGGAGAAATCCGAACGGGCGTTCCACGGCAGGCAGAAGAATCTTCAGTACGGAAAGTATCTGATGATGATGGAACATGTGCCGACCGGAAAGGTCGTCGGGTGTTCCGCCGTCAAGGCCGGTACAGGTATTGATCAACCCTTCTTCAACTATCGCATCATCACTCTTGCCCAGGCGAGCCACGCGGCAGGAAACCTGCGCTTTGACATGGACGCGCTCGTTCTCACGAATGAGTATGTGGGATATACGGAAGTCGGAACTCTGTTCCTGAAGCCCGATCACAGGGGTGGCGGCGCGGGCCGGCTGGCGGCCCAGTCACGCTACCTCCTGATGGCAGCGGCGCCAGAACGGTTCAGCGACAAGGTGCTCGCAGAGCTTCGCGGCGTGGTCGACGATACCGGCGAGTCCCCTTTCTGGGAGTGTCTCGGCCGGCATTTCTTCCGTATGGATTTTGCAGAAGCCGACCGGCTGTCGGCGACCACGGACAACCAGTTCATCGTCGACCTGATGCCGCGTTATCCCATCTATGTCGACCTCCTGCCGCCGGAGGCGCGCGAGGTCATCGGGCGGTGCCACTCTGAAGGCGTTGGCGCCTACAAGCTCCTGCAATGGGAGGGCTTTGATTTTGACCGTACGGTCGATATCTTCGATGGCGGCCCGCTTGTCGCCGCGCAGCGCCGCCACATACGGACGATCCAGGAAAGCCGGCTTGTCACCGTCGAGGCAGGCGATGTTGATGGCGACGAGAACGCCCGCCAGGGTCTGTTGTCCAGTAACCGCATTCCGGACTTCCGGGTTTCCCTCGGCAAGTTCATTCGCCGGGACGAGACAGGTCTGGTGGCCTCCGCTGAGGTGCTGGACGCCCTGCGGCTGAAACCGGGCTCGCAGGCGCGCGTCTGGATACGGAGTAACCGATGAAAGATGGCGTTTACATAGACGGAAAATGGCGGGCTGGCGGGGGCGCCGCCTTCAGCAAAGCCTGCCCGGCAACCGGTGAAGCCAGCTGGCAGGGAAGGTCTGCTGATGCAGAAGATGTTGCTGCGGCTGTTGTCTCAGCTCATCGCGCATTTGCCGGATGGTCCAGAACGCCTCTTTCCGAGCGTATCGACATTCTTGAGCGTTATGCGGAAGAACTGGGCAAACGCGCAGGCGACATCGCAGAAGCAATCAGCCGCGACATGGGCAAGGCGCTGTGGGATTCCCAAGCCGAAGCCGCGACCATGAAAGCCAAGATCGCCGTCTCCGTGGCGGCCTTGAAAGAACGGGCAGGCGAGCGCGACGAGGCGGCTGCGTTCGGTCAGGCCCGCCTCACCCATCGCCCGCATGGCGTGATGGCTGTCTTCGGGCCCTTCAATTTTCCGGGCCATCTGCCAAATGGCCATATCGTTCCGGCGCTGCTGGCAGGCAACACCTGTATATTCAAGCCGTCAGAGCTGGCGCCCTCGGTTGCCGAAATCATGGCCAGCGCGTTTGAGGCCGCCGGCCTTCCGCCGGGTTGCCTCAACGTGGTTCATGGCGGCCGGGAGACGGGCGCGGCGTTGATCGAGGCGCCGATCAACGGCCTCCTTTTCACCGGATCAGCCGCCACCGGCGTGTTTTTCCATAAACATTTTGCCGGACGGCCTGAGGTTATCCTGGCTCTCGAAATGGGGGGCAACAATCCTCTGATTATCTGGGATCCTTCGGATGTGGATGCGGCTGCGGACATTGCCGCACAGTCTGCTTTCCTGACAACGGGCCAACGCTGCTCCTGCGCGCGCCGCTTGATCCTTCCCAGCGGGGCATTCGGGGATGCTGTCATCGAAGCGATTGTCGATCGGGCAAAAGGCATCCGGATCGGCGCCTGGAATACGCCGGACATCTTCATGGGACCCCTCGTCTCCGAGCAAGCTGCTTGGCAAGCCGTGGATTTCCAAGACATGATTGTGTCCCGGGGCGGCAAGGCGATCTTGCCGCTGACCGCCAGTCAAAGCGGCACGGGCTTTGTCTCGCCTAGCATCGTGGACGTGACGCAGGCACAGGATATTCCGGATGAGGAATTGTTCGGTCCACTGATTCAGGTTGTTCGAGTGTCCGGGTTTGATGCAGCGATCGCCCGGGCCAACGCAACAAAGTATGGCTTGTCGGGCGGTCTCGTCTGTGATGACGACACGCTCTGGGCGCGCGCCTACACTGAAATGAAGGCAGGCATCCTCAACAGGAACCGTCCGACGGCCGGCGCCAGTGGCGCCATGCCTTTTGGCGGTCCCGGCTTGTCAGGAAACTTCCGTCCGGGCGCGTATTATGCCGCCGACTACTGCGCCTGGCCGCAAGCCAGCCAGCTTGCGCCCAAGGCTGTCCGCATGACGGCGCCCGGCTTTCCTTCCTGAGAGGACCAAATGGATAACACATCGCAGATAGACTACTGGAACGGCGCCGCGGGCCAGAAATGGGTTCGCGACGCCGATCGCATGGACGTGATGCTTGCGCCCTTTGCTGAAGCCATCGTCGCGCCGGCGCTTCCGTCGCCGGGGCAGGCTGTCATCGATATCGGCTGCGGAGCGGGCGCCCTGTCGCTGAGCATCAAGGCCAGCGCCGCGAATGTCTCGGTGACGGGGGTCGATGTTTCTGTTCCCTTGATCGAGCTGGCGAAGAAGCGGTCTGCAGCGGTCGGTGCCGGGATCGAGTTCATTGTTGCCGATGCGTCCGTCTGGAAGCCAAAAGAGCCGGTGGATCTGGTTGTTTCCCGGTTCGGGGTGATGTTCTTTGCCGATCCTGTGGCGGCGTTCGCGAATATTCATGCCGGTATCAAGGCCAAGGGCAGGCTGCGCTTTGCCTGCTGGCGGCCGCTGAAGGAAAACCCCTGGGCGTTGTTGCCGTTGCAGGTGGCGATGCCGCTCCTGAAAACGCCCCCAACGCCGCCGGAGCCTGGCACGCCCGGCCCGTTTGCCTTTGGAGACTCAAATCACATCAGGAAGATACTGGCTGAAAGCGGCTGGTCGAACATTTCGATTCAGCCATGGGACGGCGATCTTGTCTTGCCCGGGGGGAGCGCAAGTGAAACAGCGGACTTCATGCTGGAAATCGGGCCGCTCTCTCGCGCCATTGCCGAACAGGACGTTGATCCGTCTGCTGTCAAAGTCGCCTTGATTGAGGCACTGCAGGGGCTGGCTGGAGACGATGGGCGAACACGTCTCAAGGCCGCCGCCTGGATCGTCGAGGCGGAGGCATGAGCGCAGCATTTGAAGTCAATTTCGATGGGCTGATCGGCCCGAGCCACAATTATGGCGGTCTGTCGGATGGCAATCTGGCCAGTTCGAAGAATGCCGGCGATGTGTCCAATCCCCGTGAAGGCGCGGTGCAGGGCCTGGAAAAGATGCGCTTGCTGGTGCGCGCGGGGCTTGTCCAGGGCGTGCTGCCGCCCCTGCACCGTCCCAATTTCGATCTTCTGGTCTCCGCGGGTTTCAAAGGCTCGGATGACGGCATTATCGAGGCGGCCGGCAGGCAGGCGCCGCGCCTGTTGAAAGCGGCCTATTCGGCGAGCAGCATGTGGACTGCCAACGCGGCCACCGTTTCGCCCTCAGCCGACACCGACGACGGATTGTTGCATTTTACCGCCGCCAACCTGTCGACCATGCTTCACCGCAGTCTGGAACATCCTGATACGACAGCAACCCTCCTTTCCCTGTTCGCGAGCGATCAGCGCTTTGCGGTGCACGGCGCACTTCCTGCGCATCCGGACTTTTCAGACGAAGGCGCGGCAAATCATGTCCGTCTTTGTGCAGAGCATGGTGGTAAAGGCGTCGAACTATTCGTTTATGGACGTGATGCCGGTGAGGCAATGGCTGGGTTCCCCGCCCGTCAGACGCGCCTTGCATCGGAATCCATAGCGCGCGCCCATGGCCTTGATCCGGCCTGCACGGTTTTTGCCCGGCAATCCGCCCGGGCGATCGCGGCAGGCGCGTTTCACAACGATGTCGTCTGTGTTGGCGCGCTTGATACCTTGTTCTTCCATGAAGCGGCTTTCGAGGATACGTCTGGCACAATCAACACTCTGCGCCGGGCAGCTGCCGGTCTGTTCGAGCTCAGGCCCGTTATGGTTCCGGAGGCAGAAGTCCCCCTTCAGGATGCAATCAGATCCTATCTCTTCAACTCTCAGCTGCTTCAGTTTCCGGGAGAAGACAGGCTTGTCCTCGTCGCGCCGATGGAGGCGCAGGAAGTAACATCAACCCGAAAATTCTGTGAGCAGATGGTCGCTGGAAACGGCCCGATCGGGCGCGTGGAGTATGTCGACGTGCGCCAGTCCATGCGCAATGGGGGTGGTCCGGCGTGCCTGCGTCTTCGCGTGGTGATGACGGAAGATGAACTGGCCGAGTGCCATCCCGGCGTCATTCTTGATGAAGCGCTGATTGACGAGTTGCAGGGTGCAATCCGCAAGACCTATCGCGACCGGCTCTCGCCCGCAGACCTGGCAGACCCTGCCTTTGCGGATGAGTGCCGCCTGGCGCGCGAGGAGCTGCTCCGCATCCTGGGCCTTGAGGACATTGCATGATACGTGTCTACGACTATTGGCGCTCTTCGGCGGCTTACCGGGTGCGCATAGCGCTGAACCTCAAGGGCGCTGATTACAGCCTCGTGCCGGTAAACATCCTCGGAGGCGTGGATGAGCAGCTTACGGACGAATACCGAAACCTGAATCCGCAGATGAGGGTTCCTTCCCTTGAAGCAGACGGACGGATCTCCGGGCAATCCATGGCTATCATCGAGTGGATCGAAGAAACCCTTCCGGGACCGGCGTTGCTGCCCAGTGATCCGTGGGCGCGGTTGCAGGCGCGGGCGTTTTCCGATGTGGTCGCGTGCGACATTCACCCTCTCAACAATCTCAGTCCGCTGGCCTATCTGCGCAAGGAATTCGGCGCTGATGAGGCGGCCATTTCCCGCTGGTACGGCGAATGGATCGTGCGGGGCTTCCGCGCCCTGGAGGAGATGGCGCAGGCCTCTGCCGGTGAGACCTTCCTCTTCGGGGATACGCCTGGCATCGCAGAGATCGCGCTGATCCCGCAAATGGCCAATGCCAGGCGGTTCAAGGTCGAGCTGGACGCTTTTCCGCGGCTTTTGGCGGTCGATGCTGCCTGCCGGGCGCTTGAGGCTTTCGTCCGCGCGGCGCCCGAAAACCAGGCCGCCGCGAAGACCGGTTAGTCGTCCGTCTGGCCGGGGCGGCGGATGTCGATGATGTCGACTTCTTCCAGATCGCCCAGCGGCTCTGCCAGCTTGGGCGCGCTTTCACCCAGCCAGTCTGCAAACCCGTCCACGACAGCGCCCCCAACCGGGCCTTCACCGTCGATAATCCATTCGCCGTCCGTGCGCTTGATCTCGACAGACGCGGCGCAGACTTCACCGGCACCGAACCTGTCAGAGCACACACTCGCCGGGTTCACGCCGGGTGCAAACCCCGCCTCCTGACCTTCCAGCAACAGCAAGCCGCCAAACCGGGCACGGACCATTCCGTCGGTGTTGATCACCGGAACGGCGCTGGCGGGCAGAGGCTGGTTGCTGGCGATCACGAAGGCGCGGCCATTATTGCTGGTCTCAAGATACTGCTGCAGCGCGCTGGCAGCGTCGTCGGCAAAATTCGGCGCGCGCAGCTTTGGCGCATAGACCGGGCCGATGGCGCCGAGCGCAGCAGCAAACTCTGCAGGATCGCGGCGTGTGTCCACCGTCAGCTGGATCACATCAATCGCCCAGCCTTCTTCCCAGACCGCTGGCGGTTGTTCTGCGGGCCGCGCGTCCCAGCTTTCGGTCAGGGTATAGTCGTAAGGATCGACCGGAACGGGTTCGGGCGCGGGCCGTGACGTGATCATCCAGGCAGCAATCCCGCCGGCAACAAGTGCCCCGGCGCCCAGTCCAATCAAAACAAACTTATTCATCGCTTCCTCGCACTTTAGCGGGCTGCGGTTCGAAGTCCCGAATAGCCCGGCTGGTCGACAGACAATTGGTCAATTGTGGTCGATTTTAGGTGGGTCAACAGGCCTGGCGTGCCGAGGTCAACCCGGCCAACCTGGATTTCTTCACATAGCTGGCAGTTGAGCTTGCCGACATCTGCCTCGTGCGACTTCAGAAGCGCCTGCAGGCGGTCGCGCTCGCGGGCCTCTGCAGCCGGGCGCAGCTCCATCTCACGCAGCACGGTGGCAAGCGCGTTTGAGGCGACGCGGGCGTGGAACGCGGCGTGGCCCTGCAGCTGGACCATCGCGGTCTTGTCGAGGAAGGACTTGACCGCTTCGATCAGTTCCTTGGCGGAGGGGGCGTCATGCATGGCGTCCAAGTCCCTCAAACAGGTTGATGAGATCGATCTCGTTTTCCGACACGCGCCGGCCGATGGCAGCGCGCTCGACGCTTGGGTCGGCGCCGGTCTTGAAGGCGCCGTACATGGTCATGCACATGACACCCCATTTCAGGCTGCCCATGATCTCCCACCAGTCGATGTCGGCCGGGCGATAGCGGGCGCCACCTGCGGCGGCATAGGCGTCCAGGAGTTCATCGAGTTGGCCGAAGCCTCCGACACGGTTCTCGGTCTGGCCAAAGCGCCAGGAATTGACGCAGAGCCAGGCGATGTCCTCGCGGGGATCGCCGATATGGGCGAGTTCCCAGTCGAGCACGGCCCCGAGGCCGTTGGCATCCACGATCAGGTTCCCCAGCCGAAAATCGCCGTGGACGAGCACCGGCGGGGCAGGCTCGGGCGCGTTTGCTTTCAGCCAGGCGAAGGCGAGTTCAAAGACAGGGCGCGGCAGATCAAACTCGCGGTAGACCGCCTCGTATTTGTCGATCTGGTTGCGGCCAAGGCTTGTCGGCAGGCCGGGCAGGCCTTGCAGCGGCACCGAATGAATGCCGGCAAGCGCTTCGCCGCAGTGCCGGGTGAGCCGGGTCCGGGCGATCTCATACTCCGCATCGCGCAGGATCTTGCGGCCAAGGGTTTCTCCCTCGATCCGCTTCATGATGAAGGCCTCGCCCAGAGCGCTGCCCGGCGCCGAGACATGGCGCACGCCGGGTACGCGCACACCGGCCTTGCCCGTCGCGCCCAGCAAAGCGGCTTCGGTGGCGAGGGTGACGGCTTCAGAAGCGCGCGGCGCAGAAATGCCGCCCGGCGCCCTCCGGAGGATCAGCGCCTCGCCCTTGTCACCCGCCTCGACTTCAAAGGCCCAGGTTTCCTGGCTGGCACCGCCAGAAAGACGCCGCACGCCCGTAATCGCTGCGCCTGCGCCATAATGCTCACTGGCCCAGTCAGTCAGGGCCTTTTCTATGTCGGTCACGGTTCCCATCTTCGCCACAATTGCGCGGAAGAAGAACCGCGCCAAGCGGTAACGCTGAGGAAGGCCGCAGCGGCAGAGGGGCAGATAATGTCAGAGAACGAAAAGCCGGACTATGGCATGGTGGTGGTGACTGTGCCGCCAAAGCCGGGGCTTTTCGCCTGGCTGCGGGCCCGGTTTGTTGCCGGCATGCTCATCGCCCTGCCGATGGTGGCAACTTTTGCGATCCTCGATTTTCTGATCAACCTGATCGACAGCTGGGTGGTGCCCATCCTTCCTGCAGGGCTGCGGCCGGAGACTTATCTCGACTATGCCGTTCCCGGTTTCGGCCTGATCATCCTGCTGGTCTTTCTTACGCTGCTCGGCGCCGTGGCGACAAATTTTCTCGGCAAGTACCTCGTCGATGTGACCGACAGGGTCATGGCGCGGGTGCCGGTCGTGCGGTCGATCTATTCCGTTTTCAAGCAGATACGGGACGTCTTCCAGACTGGCAGTACGGGGCAATTCCGTGAAGTGGTCATGGTCGAGTATCCCAAGGAGGGCAGCTGGTGCATCGCTTTCGTAACGGCCAAGGTAAAGGGGGAGTTGGAAGCCAAGCTGGGTAGCGATTATCTCGGCGTGTTCGTGCCAACCACACCGAACCCAACCAGCGGCTTCCTGATTTATCTGCCTGAATCCAAAATGATACGGCTCGACATGTCCCTTGAGGACGCTGCCAAGGCGATCATCTCCAACGGCCTTGTTCTGCCTGAATGGGAGCCGCCGCGTGAGCCGCTCCCGCCAAATTCCAATCCCGCAAAGTAAAGTCGTTCAGGAGCCGGTCTCGGCGCCCTGCGCAACGCGCGGGGTGAGCAGCTCGCGGGCGAGGCGCAGGGATTGCCAGCGCTCGCCCTTGCGCTCGGGATCGCCCGTCAGAACCGCTTCGGCATCCTTCCGCGCGATCTCCAGAAGGGCGGCATGTCTGGCGAGGTCGATGATGCGATACTCGGTCATGCCCGCCTGGCGTAGGCCCAGGATGTCGCCCGCGCCGCGCAGGCGGAAATCGGCTTCGGCGATTTCAAATCCGTCTTCGGTGCGCCGGAGCGTGTCGAGGCGTTCGCGCGCCGTTTCTCCAAGCGGCGGTCGATACAGCAGCAGGCAGAAAGACGGCTTGTCGCCGCGCCCGACACGGCCCCGCAACTGGTGGAGTTGGGCGAGGCCAAACCCTTCAGCCCGTTCAATCACCATGATGGTCGCTTCGGGCACATCGACGCCGACTTCGATGACGGTAGTGGCCACGAGGATACGGGTCTTGCCAGTGCGGAAATCTTCCAGCGCTCCGTCCTTTTCCGCCGGTTTCAGGCGGCCATGAACGAGGCCGGCCTTTACCTGCAATTCGTCTTCCAGTGCGGCATGGCGGGCCACGGCGGACGAATCGTCTTCCTCGACATCGACGCGCGGGCACACCCAGAAAGCCCGCTCGCCCCGCTTGAGGGCGCGGCCGATGGCTTCGATGACGTCTTCCAGCCGCGAGTCCGGCACGGCGCGGGTTTCCACCGGTTTGCGGCCTGGTGGCTTTTCGTCGAGGATCGACACATCGAGGTCGCCGTGAACGGCCTGGGCCAGCGTGCGCGGGATGGGCGTGGCGCTCATCACCAGCATGTGGGGATTTTCCGATTTCCCGGCGAGTTTCATCCGGTCAGAAACGCCGAAGCGGTGCTGCTCATCGACGATGATCAGGCCGAGATTGCGGAAGCTGACCGTGTCCTGAAAGAGGGCGTGGGTTCCGGCAACGATCTGGATCGAGCCGTCGGCGAGGCCCATCAATGTGCTTTCCCGGGCGCTGCCCCGGTCGCGACCTGAAAGCGCGGCAACGGTGTAGCCCAGCGGCGAGAGGAGGGTGTCGAGCGTATCGAACTGCTGGCGGGCGAGCACTTCGGTTGGCGCCATGAAGGCTGACTGGAAGCCGGCGGCTGCCGCCTCGACCGCAGCGAAGGCGGCCACCAGCGTCTTGCCTGCGCCGACATCACCCTGCAGCAGGCGGCGCATGGGATAGCCGCGTGCAACGTCAGAGCTGATGTCGGCAGCGGCGCGCATCTGGGCGCCGGTCGGGCGATAGGGCAGCGTGTCGATCAGGCGGTTCACCGCGCTCGGCGGGGCCTTGATGACCGGCGCCGGGCGCTGGCGGCGGGCGGCCTGAGCAAGGGCAAAGGCCGTTTCGCGGGCAAGAGCTTCATCATAGGCGAGCCGCTCCCGTGCCAGGGCGAAGCGGTCTTCGTCATAGGCCTGTGGATCATGCAGCCAGCCCAGCGCATCCTTGAAGGCGGGCCAGCCTTTCTGCGTCACCAGGTGGCGGTCAGCCCATTCGGGCAGGTCGCCTGGGACTTTTTGAAGGGCCTGAACGGCGAGGGTGTGGACCCGGCGATTGGTGAGGCCGGCAGAGAGGGCATAGATCGGCTCCACGGCAGGCGGGGCCTCGCCCTTGGCGGGGTCCAGAACGAAGTCGGGATGGGTGATCTGGCGCTCGCCGCGATACTCCTCGACACGGCCCGAGACGATCCGGGTGGCGCCGACCGGGAACTGCGATTTCATCCAGCGCGGGTCGGCGCGGAAATAGGAGAGGGTTAAAAAGCCCGTTGAATCAACGAGTTGGACGCGGTGAGGGGACCTGTCATTGAAGGGTTGGTGATAGGCATGGACCTCGCCCTTCACAGTGACGATCTCGCCGGGCACCGTCTCCTCGAAGCTTTCCCGGACCCGCCGGTCAAGCCAGCGGCCGGGCAGGTGGAGGAGCAGGTCCCAAATAGTGTTGCCGCCCACCAGCTTCTGCAGCAGGGGCGTCAGTTTCGGCCCGACGCCGGTAAGCGTCTCAAGGCCGGCAAACAGCGGAAAGAGTCGCTCGTCTCGCATCGTCGCGCGAGTTTAGGCGGCGGCGGCGCGCGGAACAATCTGCCGCGCTTCAATTGCCTTTGGGGCGACACGAAACTAGTTGGGTACCGCCAGGCCAATTCCGTGAATAAGGGCCTTAAAAATTCCGACCGCCCTGCACCGGGGCGGCAAGAAACTCCAGAAAACTCCAACGCCGTTGGAGTTTCTGGCCGAAATGAACAGGACCAGATCCCTCATGGACGATTCCCGCCGCAGCAAACTGAAATTCCGCGCCTGGCGCCGGGGCTTTCGCGAACTCGACCTTCTGATGGGCAGTTTCGCCGACGAGACCCTGGCGTGCATGAACGAGGAAAGCCTCGACGAGTTCGAGCGGCTGCTGGACATTCCGGACTGGGAAATCTTCGCCTGGCTTGTGGGGCAGGAGGCAGTGCCTGAGAAACATAAAGGGCCGGTGCTGGACCAGCTGATCGGCTTCCGCTACGCCCCCCGGGGTGGCTGACCACACCGGGGGGCCACCAAAAAACGAGATAACCATGACACCCGCCGATGTCCTTTCATCTTCGAGCGGCCCTGCAGCTTTTGCCGGAGCGCCGTTTGGGGCCGACCTGATCGTGTTCTGCAAAGCTCTGCAGAAGCGCGGCGGCATTGGCGTTTATGTCGCGCGTGATGACCGGCTGGCGCAGGCGGCGCGGCGAATGGCGATGTTTGCGGCGCCGCGGCTCGAACAGGTGGACCTGCCGGGATGGGACGTGCTCCCTTATGACCGGATCAGCCCGACCCCGGCCGTTGCGGCGCGCCGCTGCGCGGGCCTCGCGCGCATCTCGCGCTATGAGAAGGCGCAAGGTCCGCTGCTGGTGGTCACGACTGCGGGCGCGCTCGTCCAGCGCTCGGCGCCGCGCGAGACGCTGAGGAAAGCCTCCCTCTCCATCCGCGCCGGCGAGAGCGTGAAGGCGAACGAGCTCACCGAATACCTGGCCTTCAATGGTTATGTGCGGTCCGGCACAGTGCGCGAGCAGGGCGAGTATGCCGTGCGCGGGGGCATCATCGACATCTTCCCGCCCACGGCAGGTGAACCCTTCCGGCTCGATTTCTTCGGCGACGTGCTGGAGACGATCCGCACCTTCGACACCGAGACACAGCGCTCTACCGGCAAGGCAGAGGCGGTGACCTTTGCGCCGGTGAGCGAGATCCTGTTCAACGACAATGTGCTGGCAGCCTTCCGCGACCGGTTCCTGGAAGTCTTCGGGCCGCCGTCAGGTGACCAGATGTATGAAGCGGCCCGCGCCTCTATTCGCCGTCAGGGCGTGGAATCCTGGCTGCCGCTGTTTCATGGCAGGGTCGATACGCTGTTTGACTATGTGGGCGAGGGCGCCCTGTTCGGGCTCGGCCACCTGACGAGTGAAGCTGCGCATGAGCGCCTGACTCAGGCCGCCGATTATCACGCCGCGCGTCTCGAAGCGGGTGGCGGGGACATCCGCAAGGCGCGCGTCCTGCCGCCGGGACGGCTTTATCTGGAGCTGGACGAACTCGACGATCTTCTGGCGACGAACGCCGTGGTGCGGTTCTCGCCATCTGATCCTGGTCCGAACACATTCGACATGGGTGGGCGGCGCGGCCGGGACTTTGCGCCTGAACGTTTGAAGACGGATCAAAACATTTTCGAGACGGTGATCGGCCATGCGCGGGCGCTCTATGCCAGCGGCAAGCCGGTGGTGTTTGCGGCCTGGTCGACCGGGTCAGCCGACCGTCTCATCAATGTGCTCAGCGATCATGGCCTGACGGCGCTGGCGCAGGTCCATTCGCTGGAGGCTGCGAAGAAGACTGATTTCACGGTGGCCGAAGTGCCCATCGAAGAAGGCTTCAATCTGCCGGACCTGGCGATGATCTCCGAGGCGGATGTGCTGGGCGACCGTCTGGCCGCCCCGCGCCGCAAGCGCAAATCGGCGAGCTTCATCACCGACGCCACCTCCCTGACACCGGGCGACCTTGTCGTGCATGTGGACCATGGCGTGGGCAAATATATCGGCCTTAAGACGCTGGAACTGACCGGCGCGCCGCATGACTGCCTGCAGCTGGAATATGCCGGCGGCGACATGATTTTCATCCCGGTAGAGAATATCGACCTCATCAGCCGCTATGGCTCCGAGGAGTCCGAGAGCCAGCTTGACCGGCTGGGCGGAGCAGGCTGGCAGACGCGCAAGGCCAAGGCCAAGAAGCGTATCCTTGAGATGGCCGCCGAACTCATGCAGATCGCGGCTGCCCGCGAACTCAAGCGCGCGGACGCCGTGCAGAGCGGGCAGGGCCTCTACGAGGAATTTGCCGCGCGCTTCCCCTATGAGGAAACCGACGACCAGCTTTCGGCCATCGAGGACGTGCTTGGCGATCTTGCATCAGGCAAACCTATGGACCGGCTTGTCTGCGGCGATGTGGGCTTTGGCAAGACGGAAGTGGCGCTGCGCGCAGCCTTTGTTGCGGCCATGAGCGGCAAGCAGGTGGCAGTGATTGCGCCAACGACGCTGCTCGCCCGCCAGCACGTCAAGACCTTCCAGGAGCGCTTTGCCGGCTGGCCGCTGAATGTGCGTCCGCTGTCGCGCTTCGTCGGCGCACGGGAGGCGGGGGAAACCCGAGACGGGCTCGCCGAAGGCACGGTGGATGTCGTCGTCGGCACCCACGCCGTGCTCAGCAAGGACATGAAGTTCAAGCGCCTTGGCCTGATGATCGTGGACGAGGAGCAACGCTTCGGGGTGAAACACAAGGAGCGCCTCAAAGAGCTCAAATCGGACGTACACGTCCTGACGCTGTCGGCGACGCCGATCCCGCGCACGCTGCAGATGGCGCTGACGGGTATTCGCGATCTCTCCATCATCGCAACGCCGCCCGTGGACCGGCTATCGGTACGCACCTACATCACCGAAGAAGATACCGTAACGCTGCGTGAGGCGCTGCTGCGCGAGAAGTATCGCGGCGGACAGGCTTTCTTCGTTGCGCCGCGTATCCAGGATCTCGACAAGCTGGAAAACTTCCTGCGCACGCATGTGCCGGAAGTTTCCTTCATCGTCGCTCATGGCCAGATGGCGGCGGGGGAGCTCGAGGACATCATGACGGCCTTCTATGAGGGCAGGTATGACGTGCTTCTGTCCACCACCATTGTCGAAAGCGGCCTTGATATTCCGCGTGCCAACACGCTGATCATCCACCGGGCCGACATGTTCGGCCTCGCCCAGCTTTACCAGCTGCGCGGCCGCGTCGGTCGGTCCAAACTTCGTGCGTATGCCTACTTTACCACGCCCAAGGACAAGGTGGTCACGGAAAGCGCCGAGAAGCGCCTCAAGGTGCTCCAATCGCTCGACTCCCTCGGCGCAGGCTTCCAGCTGGCCAGCCATGACCTCGACATGCGCGGGGCCGGCAACCTTCTGGGCGACCAGCAGTCCGGCCAGGTGAAAGAGGTTGGCGTTGAGCTTTACCAGTCGATGCTGGAGGATGCCGTCAAGGCGCTGCGCGCCGGGGCGTCGGACGAGGCCGATGTGGCCGATGACTGGTCGCCGCAGATCAATCTGGGCGTCGCTGTCCTGATACCGGAAGATTATGTCGATGATCTCAATGTGCGCCTGTCGCTCTACCGGCGCCTGTCGGATATCGTGACAGCGCAGGACCGCGAAGCCTTTGCGGCAGAGTTGATCGACCGGTTCGGTCCGCTGCCCAGCGAAACACGCCAGCTGCTGGATGTGACGGCGATCAAGGTTTCGTGCAAGACGCTCGGGATTGCCAAGCTTGATGCGGGAGAGAAAGGCGCGCTCTTCACCTTCCGCAGCGACACCGTGATGGACCCGCAGAAGCTGATGCAGATCGTCCGCACGCGGCCTGCGCAGATGAAACTGCGACCCGATTCCAAGCTGGTGCATTCGGGACTTGGCGGCACGCCGGAGCGGCGGCTTTCAGGCGCCAAGGCGTTCCTGCGCGAACTGGAAGCGGCCTGCGGCATCGTTTCACCAGCATCCACCGACGCTGTGGCGGCTATGCCTTCCCGCAAGGAGGTCGCGCCTGAGGACAAATGGGCAAAGCCGATCAGGAGCGGATTGCTGAGCGAGGAGTGAGCGCCTGGCCGCCTAGGCGGCAATCCGCATCCGGACAAAGGGACCGATCAGGGACGCGGCCAGGAAGGTTTGCGGGGTGTGATAGCTGCGCTTTTCCGTAACGCGCCAGCTGAGGCCGGGATGGTCGGCCACGCGGCCCATGGCCTCATTGATGCGCTCGGCGAGGCGCACGCCTCCCCGGTAAGGTGTTGCGGGTAGGGAAATTGTAAAGACGCCTGGCTGGACCAGCGCGGCGCAATCGGTGTCGCGTATCTGGCTGCGGATGATGTCTCCGGCCGCGCGCTGGGCTGTGTGGGATTTGGCTGCGTCCACGTCTAGGCGCAGCGTGAGGACAGACAGGGCCTCGGCTTGTTCACCGGCAACCTCCATCTGGCGCGGCAGGTGGGCCTCGAAGAAGCCACGCGTAAACAGGCCCGAAACAATGTCGGTAACGGCCATGGCAGAGAGGCCGGGCAGGGGCATCATCGGCGCGCTGGCGTGCAGACGGCGGCAATGGGTTTCGATAGCGGTCAGGTTTGCTTCGTCTTCAGCGTCAGGGTCGATGATGTCCGTTGCGTGGCTGAGCAGGGCGAGTTCGCGCTCGGTAAACTCTGCCTGCGGACGGCTTAGAACAATCAGGGGAAGGCCCGAAAGGCCGTCTTCCTCCGATATCCAGCGGCCCATGCCGCTTGCGTCCTCATGCGCCATGCTGAGGTCGATGAGGGCTGCGGCAAAGCGCTTGCTGGCCATGTGCTGGCGCGCTGTGGCGCGGGAGAGGGCGGCGGTGATTTCCACGCCTCGATGGCGCAGGGCGCCCTGCAGCGACAGGAAGAAGGGCGAGCCATCGCCAAGATACAGCAGCGCCGGGACGGCATCGACATTGACCGGCGGAAGCCTGGTGCCGAGCTGCAGGGATGTCTCGCGGCGGATAGCGGCTTCGCGCTGGCGGCTGGCGCGGCGGGAAAGGGCGGCAAGGCGGCTGCGCAGGCTTGCCATGTCCTTGTCGAGCCGTAGCTCGATGGCGCCCTCGATCCGGGGCGCGGGCTGGGCCAGCGTGTTGAGGATGACAATCTGGCGGGGCGTACCTATCATCGCGGCGCGGCCGAGGCGTTCGAGTGTTTCCGGCGCGGCGCTTTCCCGGTCAACGAACAGCGGGTCGGGCGCAGAGTAATCGATGGAGGGGGACGCGGTGTAGGGGCGCAGGCCGGCCGCCTTTAGGCGGATCATGATCTGCTCCAGGCGAGGGCTTCCGCCAGCCACCTCGATGGGAGGATCGTAGAAGGAAAAATCCAGCATGCCGGTACGCGCCTGAAACTCGGTGAAAACTCGCGGAAATCTCTTAGAAATCGGGCCGGGAGCGACGTCGCGGCACCCCTTCCTTTTGCGCCTGCCACCCTTAAAGTTCCGCTAATCAGACCATTAACATCAGGACATGAGGGAGACCTGTCATGGCTCAAGGGCCGCTCGCGGGCGTAAAGATTGTTGAATTTGCGGGCATTGGTCCGGGACCGTTCTGCGGCATGCTTCTCTCGGACATGGGCGCCGATGTGATTCGCATCGACCGTCCGGGTAATGGCAAGCCGGGCCGCGCTGAGGATGTCGTCGGCCGGGGGCGTCGCTCTATCGGTCTGAACCTGAAGGATCCGGCCGATGTCGAAGTGGCGCTGAAACTGATCGCGCAGGCCGACGCCCTGATCGAGGGCTTCCGTCCCGGCGTGATGGAGCGCAACGGCCTTGGCCCGGATGTGGCGCTCGCCCGCAATCCGAGGCTCGTTTACGGGCGCATGACCGGCTGGGGCCAGACCGGCGCGCTCTCTCATTCGGCAGGCCACGACCTCAACTATATCGCCATCACCGGCGCCCTTCATGCGATGGGCGACGGCGATGGGCGTCCGCGTCCGCCACTGAACCTTGTCGGCGACTATGGGGGCGGCGCGCTCTATCTGGCGATGGGTGTTCTGGCGGCGATCATAAACGTCAAGAATGGTGGCAAGGGCCAGGTTATCGACGTGGCGATGTCGGACGGCGCAGCTTCGCTGACAGCCATGTTCTGGGGCATGCGCGCCATGGGGGTATGGACCGACGAGCGCGAAGCCAACATGCTCGATGGCGGCGCCCACTTCTACGACACATACGAGACCAAGGACGGCAAGTGGATTTCACTCGGTTCCATCGAGCCGCAATTCTACGCGATCCTGCGCGAGAAGGCGGGCCTCACCGATCCGGCATTCGATGCCCAGATGGACCGCTCCAAATGGCCGGAGCTGAAGCAGAAGGTCATGGCGGTGATCAAGACCAAGACCCAGGCCGAGTGGAACACCATTATGGAAGGCACCGACATCTGCTACGCGCCTGTGCTCTCGATGGCCGACGCGCCGGCCTACAGGCACAATGTTGATCGCGGCACCTTTGTCGAGATCGAGGGTGTGGTTCAGCCTGCGCCCGCGCCGCGCTTCTCCGCGACACCAGGCGCCATTCAGGGCCGTCCGCCGGGCCTCGGTGAACATACTGAAGCGATCCTCAGGGACTGGGGCGTCTCGCGCTGATGAGCGCGCTTCCCGGCACGACCGGGCGGCGGCGCATCTATCTGATGCGGCACGGCTTTGTGGACTATACGTCGGCAGCCGTGCGCGCCGCGCGCGATCCCAAGGTGGCAACATTGACCGAGCGGGGCGTCGAGGAAGCGCGCGCCGCCGGGGTTGCCCTGTCCGAAGTCCATTTTGATCTTGCCCTCTGTTCGGGCCTCGCACGCACGCGGCAGACGGCGGAGTTTGTGCTGGCCGAGCATCCCACTGCGCCCGCCCTTGAAGAAGACGCGCGTTTCGGCGAGCTGCGGTCAGGCAGCTACATGGACTTTCACTCGGCAGAGCACCTTGCCGCGGTGATGACGTTCACCTTCGAGCAGGCCGGCGAGCCGGAAGCCGCCTTCCTGCCTGGCGGGGAGCGATTTGCGGACGCGCTGATCCGGATTCGCGAGGCGTTGGCCGACCTCCTGGCCCGTCCTGACTGGGCAACGGCGCTCGTGGTCGCACACGAAGTCGTGAACCGGATGCTGCTGGCGGACGTGATCGGCGCGCCGCTGGGAGCGAGCGCAGGCTTCGAGCAGGACACTGGCTGCATCAACATCCTCGATTTCGACCTGGTGCCGGCCGAGACGGGGGAGGGCACCCTTGTCGAGCGGGGTGTCATCAAGGCGGTGAACCTGACACCGGCTAACTACCTGAAAAACGGGATGAATTTGCGCAGCCTTGAGGCCATTTTCACGCGGCCGGCAGAAGACTGAAGCAGGCTTCCGCTGCGGTCCTGGGCGGCGCGCCAATCCGCCGGCTCCGGTTGCGGCCAGTTCCCGCGCGGCGTTCCCGGTTCCCCTCACAGGCGAGTGATCCCGAACCTGAACCCCAAATAACAACACCGGTGCGCCAATATTCAGACTTAATCCCTTATTAACTAAACCTGTCAGCGCAGAGCCAAATCAGGCAGCTTGCCCGGGCAAAGCACTGACGTCCTTCTTGCATACCTTGGCCGGCCTTAGGGCCGGCCATTTTGTTTTGGCCCGGGGAGAAGCGGCCCGCTGCTGAAATTGATGCCGTTTCGCGCTTGCCATCGCCGATTGGCTGCGTTAACAGGCGCGCTTTCCCGCGATCCCTCTTGGGCAGCGGACCCACCAGATTCCGGAAGCAAGTGCCATGGCAGTCCCCAAGAGTAAGAAATCGAAATCGCGCACGCGCATGCGCCGCTCGCACGACCGTCTGGCGATGAACACCTACATCGAAGACGCGACCTCCGGTGAGCTTCGTCGCCCGCACCACATCGACCTTAAAACGGGCATGTACCGCGGAAAGCAGATCCTCGAGCCGAGCGACGACATCTAGTTCCCCGGTTGCGCTCAGCAGCGCACCAGCCTAAGGGTTCCGGCGCCTCCTGCACCTTCGCAGGGGGCGCTTTTCATTTGCACGCAAAACGCCGGTAAGGGGACGTTCTCCATGAGCGAAATCATCGACATTCACGCCCGCGAAATTCTCGACAGCCGCGGTAATCCGACCGTCGAAGTCGATGTCACGCTGGACGATGGCTCCACGGGCCGCGCAGCTGTGCCCTCGGGTGCCTCGACGGGCGCCTACGAGGCCCACGAGCAGCGCGACGGCGACAAGAGCCGCTACAATGGCAAGGGCGTCCTGAATGCCGTCGACGCCGTCAACGGCGAGATCTGCAACGAGCTTGCCGGCATGGACGCAACCGACCAGCGCCTGATCGACTCGCTCATGATCGACCTGGACGGCACCGAAAACAAATCCCGCCTCGGCGCAAATGCCATCCTCGGCGTGTCGCTGGCCGTGGCCAAGGCCGCCGCCGAATCGTCCGCCCTGCCGCTCTACCGGTATCTGGGCGGCGCGAACGCCCGTATCCTGCCGACGCCGATGATGAACATCATCAATGGCGGCGCGCATGCGGACAACCCGATCGACATCCAGGAATTCATGATCATGCCGGTCAGCGCCCAGAGCATCTCGGAAGCCGTGCGCATGGGCGCGGAAGTCTTCCACGCGCTGAAGAAGACGCTGAAAGATGCCGGCCACAATACGAATGTCGGCGATGAAGGCGGCTTTGCGCCCAACCTTGCCTCCACCGACGAAGCCATCGGCTTCATCATGAAGTCGATCGAGACGGCAGGCTATCGCCCCGGCGAAGATATTGCCCTTGCCCTCGATGCGGCTTCCACCGAGTTCTACAAGAACGGCAAGTATGAGCTGGCCGGGGAGGGCAAGTCGCTCTCGTCCGAACAGTTCGGCCAATATCTGGCAGACCTCTGCGGCCGTTACCCGATTCTCTCCATTGAAGACGGAATGGCCGAAGACGACTGGGATGGCTGGGTGGCGCTCACCGAGCTGCTCGGCGACCGGGTGCAGCTGGTCGGCGACGATCTCTTCGTCACCAACCCTGACCGCCTTGCCATCGGCTTGCAGAAGGGCGCGGCCAACTCCATCCTCGTGAAGGTCAACCAGATCGGCACGCTGTCGGAAACGCTCGACGCGGTCGAACTCGCCCACCTGCACGGCTACACCGCCGTCATGTCCCACCGCTCGGGTGAAACCGAGGATTCGACCATTGCCGACCTCGCTGTCGCCACCAATTGCGGCCAGATCAAAACCGGTTCGCTCAGCCGCTCTGACCGGATCGCGAAATACAACCAGCTGATTCGGATCGAGGAAGAGCTTGGCCCCATCGGCATGTATGCCGGCCTTGCACGGATCAACGCAGGCTGACCGGCGCGACGGGGCATATTGGTTGCACAAAACCTAACCCGGCGCGGAAAGATTGCCGCGCCGGTTAGCCACATAATCACGCAGATTTGCTAGCAACCGCCTCAGGATATGGGGGCGGTCCTATGTGGCATCGTATTCTTGGGACAGGCTGGACTCTCCAGGGAGAGTTGATCACCAGCCTGGACCTTGTTCGCAGACTGGCCGCCGACATGGCTGGCCGCCTGATCGCCTGCGCAGTTGTCGCTGCTCTGGTGGCTTACTCGGCATCGCTCAATCTGGCTGCGCTGTGGGTGGTGCTGGTCTGCCTGAATGAGCTCTCAGAGCTCAGGCTTGCCAACCGGATGCGTGACACCAGCCTGTCCGACCGCGCCAGACTGGTCCCTTACATGCTGCATCTCGGCGCAGGGGCGGCGCTTTGGACCGGCATGTGTCTGACCCTTTGGCTGGGGGGGGACTTCATCGACAAGCTGACCGCCGGAGCGACGCTGATTGGCATCCTGATCCATGGGTCCCTGTTCTACAATGAAAGCAGGCTGCAGTCGCTGGTAACCGGCGCTCCTCCTGTCGCCGGAGCGGCGCTGATGATTGTCTCCGCGGTTACGGATCCACTTCTGAACGACAGAGAGAAAGTGGTCGCCTGCGTGGCGCTGTTCAGCCTTTGCGCGTACCTCAGCACTGGCGTATACCGAGGTGTGCGCACCCGCGAAACGCTGCGCGGCCTGATTGCCACCACCGCCCGGCTTGCAGCTGAAGACCCGCTTACAGGTCTTCACAATCGAAGATCCTTTTTTGAAAAGGTGGAAGCACATTCGGCGCCGGGCGCTGCCTTCATCATCGCTTTTGTCGATCTCGACAGGTTCAAGCCCCTGAATGATGAATTCGGCCACGCGGTCGGTGATGAGGTTCTCAAAGTGATCGCCCGGCGGCTGGAGCAGCATCCCGGCGTCGTGGCAGCGGCGCGGCTTGGCGGTGACGAATTCGCGTTTCTCTGCCCGCTGCCCGCTGATGAAACAGTGGCCGATCGGCAGATGACCGAAATCCGCAACAGCCTGGTTTCGCCGATCCCTTCGGCAGCAGGTGTCGTTTCTGTCGGAGCCTCGATCGGGTGGATTCGCGCTGCCGATGCAGCTTCTGCCGCGTCAGACCTTCTCAATTGGGCAGACGTTGCCATGCGGCGTGCAAAGGTCGAGCGCCTGGGGCTGGTGGAATTCGATCCGGTCGCTGATTCTGCGGCGCTGACTTCCTCTGCCATCGAGATCGCTTTCCGGCAGGCGCTGGCCAATGAACGGATCAGGGCAGCGCTGCAGCCGATCATCTCGGCCAGAAGCGGGAAGATCGTCACGATGGAACTGTTGGCCAGATGGCCCGACAGTGGCTTTGACAGGGACCCGGGTCCGCAGGAGTTCATTCCAATCGCGGAACGACTGGGCCTGCTGAATGAAATGATGTGGTCCACTCTGCGCCAGGCGCTTCCGCTCCTTTCTGGCACGGCCTGGTCGCTGGCAATCAATGTGTCGCCGTCGCAGCTGACCTCGAGCTATTTCCTGCAGAAGCTGATGGCTCTGGTCCGGCAGTACGGGGTTGTGCCTGGCCGAATCGAACTCGAGATCACCGAACAGGTCGCCTTCCGGAATGTGGCAGAGAACTGCGCGGTCCTGAACGAAGCGCGGGCACTCGGGTTTCGAGTCGTGCTGGATGACTTTGGCGCAGGGTATTCATCGCTCGCGATGCTGGACCGGCTACCGCTCGACAAGATCAAGCTGGACCGTGAGTTTGTGGGCGAACTGAAGGCGCGCACCGAAATCCAGAAGATTCTCAAGGCGACTGTATCTCTCGCTCATGAGCTTGGAATGATCTGTTCAGTAGAGGGAATCGAATGCCCTGAAACTGCGGCGATGGTCACGGGGTTCGGCTGCGACCAGATCCAGGGATATTGGATTGGTCGACCTGAAGTAATCGATCAACACCCTGTTTTGTTTGGAATTGCCAGCTGAGATCTGCCGGGGGCGCCAGACAGCGCCCGGCCCGGAAATTGTGTGGGTAAGAAATTGGTTACTACGCGCCTGTATGTGTCGGATCATGGTTTCACGGCTCCAGGCCCTCGGGCTCAGTCTTCTTGTGCTCTACTTTGCCTTCCACGCTTTTGCGGGGGAGAAGGGGCTCGGCCGTTGGACGGATGCCCAGATTGAACTGGAAACCCGCAAGACTGAACTCGTTGAATTGCAAAAAGAAATCGAGCTCCTGCGGATCGATATCCGGCGGCTGACCCCTGGCTCGGTCGACCCCGATTATGTCGAGGCACTGGCCCGTGATAAGCTCGCATTCGTCTATCCGGGAGAAATTGTTCTCCTCACACCTGAACGCAGCTCTGCAAATTGACAACGTTGCTCTGACTTGTCGTTGCAAAAATGCAGCGTCATAAGGGCCTCCGGGAGGCACATCGTCATGGCAACAAAACCCAAGAGTGCAAAAAAGGCACCCATAAAAGCGACCAAGGCAGAAATGCTTGCCTTCTACCGCGAGATGCTGCTGATCCGGCGTTTCGAGGAGAAGGCTGGCCAGCTTTACGGCATGGGCAAGATCGCAGGCTTCTGCCACCTCTATATCGGGCAGGAAGCGGTCGTCACCGGCATGCAGGCCTGCCTGAAAGAGGGAGACCAGGTCATCACCGGTTACCGCGACCACGGCCATATGCTGGCCTGTGGCATGGACCCCAACGGCGTGATGGCGGAGCTGACCGGTCGCATCGGCGGCCTGTCCCGTGGCAAGGGCGGCTCCATGCACATGTTCTCGAAAGAGAAGAACTTCTATGGCGGCCACGGCATCGTCGGCGCGCAGGTGCCGCTGGGCACAGGCCTTGCCTTCGCCAACAAGTATCGCGGCAACGACAATGTCAGCCTTGCCTATTTTGGCGATGGCGCTGCCAACCAGGGCCAGGTCTACGAGGCGTTCAACATGGCGTCCCTCTGGAAGCTGCCGGTCGTCTACGTGATCGAGAACAACATGTACGCGATGGGCACGAGCGTTGAGCGCCATGCCTCCGAGACCGAGCTTTACAAGCGCGGCATCTCTTTCGAGATCGAGGGCGAGGAAGTTGATGGCATGGATGTACTTGCGGTGCGTGAAGCCGGCGAAAAGGCCGTCAAGCATGCGCGCAGCGGCAAGGGTCCCTACATCCTCGAGATGAAGACCTACCGTTATCGCGGCCATTCGATGTCGGACCCCGCGAAGTATCGCAAGCGGGAAGAGGTCGATGACATCCGCTCGCACCATGATCCGATCGAGGGCCTGAAAAGCCAGATCATCGAGCTTGGCCATGCGACCGAAGACGATCTGAAAAAGATCGACAACGAGATCAAGGCCATCGTGAAAGAGGCAGCCGACTTCTCCCTGGAGAGCCCGGAGCCGGACGCGAGCGAGCTGTGGACGGATGTTCTCATCGAAGAGGCTGTAGGATGAGTGTCGAGCTTTCCTGGTTATCTGCCACGGTGGCGCTCTTCCTCGTTTACATTCTCGGCGAAGTCGTAACCGGAAATCGTCAGTACCCGATCAAGGATCTTCTGGGTCCGAGGGACGGCCTTCCTCCAGCGGGCCCGGCGTTTGGCCGGGCAAAACGCGCAACGGCCAACATGATCGAAGCGATGTGCCTGTTTGTGCCGCTCGTCCTGATCGTGGAGGCAACTGGTCGCGACAATGAATGGACGGCGCTTGGCTGCGCCATCTTCTTTTTCGCTCGTCTCGTTTTTGCGCCGCTCTACTGGTTTGGCGTGCCTGTCCTGCGCTCGCTGGCCTTTGGTGTTGGCGCGGCGGGCCTCGTCATGATTTTCCTTCAGGTTCTTCCGTTTTCCGGAGCTAATTAATGTCCGTAGACATCCTTATGCCTGCGCTGTCGCCAACCATGGAAGAGGGCACGCTCTCCAAATGGCTTAAGAAAGAGGGCGATGCCATCAGGTCCGGCGACGTGATCGCCGAAATCGAAACCGACAAGGCCACGATGGAAGTCGAAGCGGTGGATGAAGGCGTCCTCGCAAAGATCGTCGTGCCCGAGGGCACAGAGAATGTTAAGGTCAACGCCGTCATCGCGGTGCTCGCTGCTGACGGGGAGGATGTCACGAAAGCGGCGCCCTCCAGGCCAAAGGCAGACAAGGCCGGGGCCGTATCTGACGCGGACAGCGTGAAAGAAGCAAAGCAGGCCGTTCCGGAGCAGGAGGACCCAAAGCCGAAAACGCCCGAACAGCCCCGCGCCGCCGTTGTGAAAGACCCTTCTCTGCCGGAAGGCACGACCTTCACCGACACCACCGTGCGTGACGCGCTGCGCGACGCAATGGCCGAAGAGATGCGCAAGGATGAGCGCGTCTTCGTCATGGGCGAAGAAGTGGCGCAGTATCAGGGCGCCTACAAGGTCACTCGCGAGCTGCTGCAGGAATTCGGAGATCGCCGCGTCGTGGATACGCCGATCACGGAGCATGGTTTTGCCGGCCTTGGCGTTGGCGCCGCCTTTGCAGGCCTGCGCCCCATTGTCGAGTTCATGACCTTCAACTTCGCCATGCAGGCGATCGACCAGATCATCAACTCCGCCGCCAAGACGCTCTACATGTCCGGCGGCCAGATGGGCTGCCCCATCGTGTTCCGCGGCCCCAACGGCGCTGCCAGCCGCGTTGGCGCCCAGCACAGCCAGGACTATTCGGCCTGGTACGCCCAGATCCCCGGCCTGAAAGTCATAGCGCCCTATGACGCGGCCGATGCCAAGGGTCTCCTGAAAGCGGCCATCCGCGATCCCAACCCGGTCGTCTTCCTTGAGCATGAACTGCTCTATGGCCAGTCCTTCCCGGTGCCGGATGTCGACGACTATATCGTCCCCATCGGCAAGGCCGCGGTGAAACGTGAGGGTACAGATGTCACCCTCGTGGCTCATTCCCGCATGGTCGGCTTTGCCCTGCAGGCCGCTGAGCGCCTCGCCGAAGAGGGCATCAGCGCGGAAGTGATCGACCTGCGCACCCTGCGCCCGCTCGATACAGACACCGTTATCGAGAGCGTGAAGAAAACGAACCGTCTCGTCTGCTGCGAGGAAGGGTGGCGATTCATGGGCGTCGGTGCGGAAATCGCCGCCACCGTCGTCGCCGAGGCCTTCGACTGGCTCGATGCCCCCCCGGTCCGCGTGCACCAGAAAGACGTGCCCCTGCCTTACGCCGCAAACCTGGAAGCGCTTAGTCTTCCGAATGCGGATGACATTGTCGAGGCGGCCCGCAAAGTCTGTGAAGGAGCATTCTGATGTCCATCAACATCACCATGCCTGCTCTCAGCCCCACGATGGAAGAGGGCACGCTCGCCAAATGGCTCGTCAAGGAAGGCGACAGTGTCAAGTCCGGTGACATCATCGCCGAGATCGAGACTGACAAGGCAACGATGGAAGTCGAAGCCGTCGATGAAGGCAAGGTTGCCAGAATCCTCGTTGCCGAGGGCACCGAAGGCGTAAAGGTCAATGCCGTGATCGCCGTGCTCGCCGAGGAGGGCGAGGATGCGTCTTCCGTAAAGACGCCGTCTGCCGACGCAGCGCCGAAGAAGGCTGACGCTCCCAAGGCTGAGGAAAAGAAAGCCGAAGAAAAAAAGACCGAGCCCAAGAAGGAAGCCGCAAAGCCCGGACCGGCCCAAACCGCCGCGCCTGCGAAATCAGATAATGGGGGGCGCCTGAAAGCGTCCCCGCTCGCCAAGCGTATCGCCGCCAACAGGGGTATCGACCTCAAGGTTCTCAAAGGCTCCGGCCCGCATGGCCGCATCATCAGGCGCGATGTGGAAAGCGCCAAGCCGGGTGCGCAGGCCGCGTCTGCTGGCTCAGCCGCGCCAGCCTCGCCCGATGGCCTCATCCTGCCACAGATCCTCGACGACCGCGTCTATGCGCCGGATACGTACGAGCTCAAGCCGCTCGATGGCATGCGCAGGACGGTCGCCAGGCGCCTGACGCAGAGCTTCATGCAGGTGCCGCATTTCCCGCTGAACGTGGACATCACGCTCGATAATCTGCTGACCAGCCGCGCGGCCATCAACAACGCCGCGCGTGAAGGCGTGAAGGTCTCGGTTAATGACCTCCTCATCAAGGCCGCCGCACTCGCCCTGATCGATGAGCCTGACTGCAATGCATCGTTCACGGACAAAGGCATCGCTTATCACAGGCACGCCAACATCTCCGTGGCCGTCGCGGTCGAGGGCGGCCTGATCACGCCGGTGATTTTCAAGGCCGAATCCAAGGGGCTGGCTGAAATCTCCGAAGAGATGAAAGACCTCGCATCCCGGGCCCGCGAGCGCAAGCTGAAGCCCCAGGAATACATGGGCGGCACGTTCTCGATCTCGAACCTCGGCATGTTCGGCATCAAATCCTTTGCCTCGATCATCAACCCGCCCGAAGGCATGATCCTCTCGGTCGGCGCCGGCGAGAAGCGCCCGGTGGTCGACGAGGAGGGCAATGTCGTGCCGCGAACGGTCATGAGCGTCACGCTCACCTGCGACCACCGGGTCATCGGCGGGGCGGAGGGCGCCAAATGGCTCGCTGCATTCAAGCGCTATGTGGAAACACCTGAGGCGATGCTGCTGTGAGGCGGTTTGTGATCCTCGGATTTCTGATCGCGGCAGGTTGTTCGCATGCGCCAACATATGATGACGGTCAGATTGAAGCGATTATGCGCCCACTGGCGTATGAACAGGAAATTGATCGCAAATGCGAGGCCCGGCAGTCTGTATTCGACGCAGACTTGTTTGTATCCAGCCTGAGTGGCCAAAGCGCGGCACGAGCGTCTGAAATTCTCTCATCTGTTTCCATGGAAGTCGCGGAGGGTGAAGCTGAATATGTCTGCACGGTCGAACTTTATTTCTCGACACAACAACGCGCAAATGATGCGCGTGCGATGTGGAAGGCACTGAAAGGTAATTCCTGATGTCCACCCAATATGACCTCATCGTCATCGGTTCCGGCCCAGGCGGCTATGTCGCGGCGATCCGCGCGAGCCAGCTTGGCATGAAGACGGCCATTGTGGAGCGCGAAAGCCTCGGTGGCATCTGTCTCAACTGGGGCTGCATCCCGACCAAGGCGCTGCTGCGCTCGGCCGAGGTGCTGCATCTGGCCAAGCATGCCAAATCCTTCGGTCTGAAAATCGAGAAGCCGGAATTTGATCTCGAAGCCATCGTGAAACGCTCGCGCGGTATCGCCGCGCAGCTTTCCGGCGGCGTCAAGTTCCTCATGAAGAAGAACAAGATCGACGTGATCGAAGGCACCGCCCGGCTGGAGAAAGGCGCGCCTGCGCCCAAGGTCATCGTCAAGGGCAAGGATGGCAAGGATACGCCATATACGGCCAAACATGTCATGCTGGCCACCGGCGCCCGCGCGCGCGACATTCCGCAGGCGGGGCTCAAGGCAGATGGCAAACTTGTCTGGACGTACCGTGAAGCCATGACGCCGGATGTGATGCCAGAGCGTCTCCTCGTGATTGGCTCGGGCGCCATCGGCATCGAGTTTGCGAGCTTTTATAACGAGCTCGGCTCGGACGTGACCGTTGCCGAAGTGATGGAACGCATCCTGCCGGTGGAAGACGCCGAAATATCCGCCTTCGCCGAAAAGGATTTCAGAAAGCAGGGCATGAATATCCTCACCGGCGCCAAGGTGGAGAACCTGAGACCCGGAAAAGATACGCTCACGGCAGACATCACCACGAAGGACGGCAAGAAGGAAACCAAGGAGTTCGACCGCGCCATTCTCGCCGTTGGCATCGTCGGCAATGTGGAGAATCTGGGCCTCGAAGCACTCGGCGTGAAAATCGAGAAAACCCATGTCGTCGTCGATGGCTTCGGGCGCACGGGTGTGCCCGGCCTTTATGCCATCGGCGATCTCACCGGCCCGCCCTGGCTCGCCCACAAGGCCAGCCATGAAGGCGTTATGTGCGTTGAAGGCATCCACGGTAAAAACCATGCCGAGCCTTTTGATGTGTCAAACGTTCCGGGCTGCACCTATTCCCATCCGCAGGTCGCCAGCGTGGGCCTCACCGAAGCCGCCGCCAGGGCCAAGGGGCATGATATCAAGGTCGGCCGTTTCCCCTTCATCGGCAATGGCAAGGCGATTGCTCTGGGCGCGGAGAATGGAATGGTCAAAACCATCTTTGACAAGAAGACCGGCGAGTTGCTCGGGGCCCATATGATCGGCGCCGAAGTCACCGAGTTGATCCAGGGCTATGTCATCGCCCGGCAGGGCGAGCTGACCGAGCAGGATCTCATCCACACGATCTTCCCGCACCCGACGCTGTCAGAGACGATGCATGAGGCTGTTCTAGATGCCGAGGGCCGTGTGATCCACGTCTGACACGCCAGCGTGCGCTTAAAAAGAAGCCGCCGGAGCGTTCTGCTTCGGCGGCTTATTGTTTGAGGGTTCGGGAGAGGCCCTTCTGGATCAGAACGTATACCGTAACCCCGCGCGTACATTGCGGCCTGGCATAGGCACGGTGTCGCGAAGGACGGATGTCGCAAGGCGCACTTCTTCGTCGGTGGCATTGCGCACTTCCAGGAAGAGCTGCGTGCCTTCCCTGCCATGGCCGAGTTCGGAAAGGTTCAGCGCGCCGCGCAGGTTGAGCGTGGTGTAGTCGCTGGTGCCAAGCTGTCCGGTGCCCACATATTTCTGGTTATCGGCCCATTCGATCTGGGCGCCTGCCTCCAAGAGGCCCCAGTCGGCATCTGCGCCTGCCGAGATGCTCAGGGGCGGGACGAACGGCACATCGCCGCCAGCATCGAGTTCCGCGCGCACATAGTCGAGGCTGGAGCGGAAAACCCAGTCCGCGGCAAGCGGGCCATTGTTCAGATAGTATTCGCCATAGATTTCGCCGCCGGTGAAGGTCGCCTCATCCTGGGTGAACAGGAACACCGGCAGCCCGTCCTCTTCGCTGATGAGTTCGCCGTCTTCTTCAATCGTACCGGGCGTCAGGAACACGAAATCGGTGAAGCTCGTATGGAAGAGGTTGACGCCGAAGCTGGCCGTGTCAGAGCGCCAGCGCAGCGTGCCTTCCAGATTCAGGCCTTTTTCCTTGCCGAGCCCGGCGTCGCCCACTTCAAACTGGCTTGTGGCGAGGTGGGGGCCAAAGGCAAACAGTTCGCTCTCGTTCGGCGCCCGCTCGGTGTAGGCCAGCTGCGCGCCGGCAAACCAGCCCTCGCCGAAATGCTGGTGAACCCCGGCCGAAGCGCTGAAGAGATCAAACTCGACCTGTCCGGCCACGGCATTGTCGTGCTCCAGCTGCTCTATACGGGCGCCGCCCTCGATGCCAAAGCCGCTGTCCCATTCGCGCGTTTCATAGAGGAAAAGTGCGATGGAGTTGGTGTCGGTCGCAGTCAGGAAGGCTTCATCGCCTACCGCGTCCAGAGATTTGTCGAGGAACTGGATGCCCACTGCGCCTTCAAAGCCTGCGATGGCATGGTCCAGCTCGATCCGGCCTTCGATGCCCTCCGAGGAAAAGACCGTGCCCGGTTCGCCGGGCGCTTCAAATTCGGTGTGCGCATAGTCGGAATAGGAGAGGGTGGCGTTGAGCGCCTGGATCACCGGCCCGTCAAAGGTCAGTCCGCCCCGGAAATCATAGCGTGTCTGCTCGAAATCGATGAAGGCATTTTCTTCTTCCTCTTCGGCCTCTTCGCCGTCTTCGCCTTCTTCATGCGCATGTTCATGCGCATGTTCATGGCCGGGCAGGCCGTACTCGGACGTTTGCTGGCGGATGGCAAATCCGGCGAAGGCGCGCTCGCCCACCCAGGTCACGCCCGCGCCCAGTGTCCTTGTGTCCAGGGAGGAGTTGCCGAGCGTGCCATTGCCGGCCTCTTCATGATCATGCTCCTCCTCTTCATGCCTCCGCGTCATGCTCCTCTCCGGCATGTTCCTGTTCTTCCTGGAAGCGCAGCTGGCGGGACTCGGCGAGGCCGGGAATGTCATAGTTGCCAAAGTCGCGCTGGGAGGCTGACAGGGAGAAGACGAGGGGACCGGCGACAAAGCTCGTCCGGGCACCAAGCTCGGTGCCCTCATTGACGCTGTTCCAGGCCCCAAAGGCTTCGCCGCTGACGGGGGCTTCGGGCGCCATGTCCACGATGAGGCCGTCGATCACGTTCACCACGCCGCCGATGGCCTGGCCTCCATAGGCAAGGGCCGCCGGGCCGCGCAGGATCTCGATCTTGTCGGCGTCGATGCCGTCCGCGCTCACCTGGTGGTCGGGGCTGGCTGCTGACACGTCGATGACGCCAATGCCATTGGTCAGCACCTGCACCCGCTCGGCGCCGAGGCCGCGCAGCACAGGGCGGCTCGCGCCCTGGCCGAAGAAGGTGGAGGAGACACCCGGCTCCCCCGCCAGCGTATCGCCCAGTGTGCCAGAAAGGCGTCGGACGATGTCAGACCGGTCAAGGGCCGTGGCGTTGCCGATGAGCTCGTCACTGGAGCGCTCTGGCCCGGGCGCGGTCACGATGACGGGCGCTTCGATGCGCGGGGCGTCGGTATCCTGGGCGAGGGCAAGGCCGGTGAGGAGGTGACCGGAAATGGCGGTCAGCAGCAGCGTACGTTTCATCTGGGAGGCTCTCATTCTAGTAATGTAATAATATTGCATTATCGATACGGAGCCCTCCGCGCAAGGGCCTAAACTATCCGAAAGTGGCCGGATTGGTCCTCGTTCAGGCAGACAAAAAGCCCGCCATTGGCGGGCTTTTGCATGTATCTGGCGCTGATCTGACGGGCTTTTTCAAGCCGCGCTGCCATCCACGCGAAGAAGCGACCCGGTCGTAAAACTCGACGCCGGGCTCGCCAGATAGAGGGCCGCCGTGACGATTTCCTCGGGATATCCGGGGCGGCCCAGGGCGTTGTCTGCAGATTGGCGCATCTGCTCGGGCCAGGCCTTGGCAATGTCGGTCAGGAAGGGGCCGGGGCAGATCGTGTTCACCCGCACCTTGGGGGCATATTCATGCGCCAGAGACAGGCTCATGGCATTGATCGCCGCCTTGGCTGAGCCATAGGGCACCACATGGGGCAGAGGCACCAGGCTTCCCGAGGACGAGATGTTGATGATCGAGCCGCCCTCGCCATCGGCCATGCGCCTGGCCAGCTGGCTGGCGAGCCGGAACGGGCCCTTGAAGTTGAGGTTGAGCACCGAATCGAAAAGGCTTTCGGTCACCTCATGACTGGCCATTCGCGGGCCGGAACCGGCATTGTTTACCAGGATATCGACCCGCCCGAAATGGCCGTAGGAGGCCTCGATCAGGGCGTCGATGTCGTCCCAGCGTCCGCAATGGGCGGCGAACGCAAAGGCCTTCCGGCCGAGCGTGCGCACTTGCTCGGCAGCCGCCTCGCACGCATCCAGCTTGCGACTGGCGATGATCACATCGGCGCCATTCTCCGCAAAAGCTTTCACCATTTCAAAGCCAAGACCCCGGCTACCCCCGGTTACGAGGGCGATCTTGCCAGTCAGGTCAAACAGGTTGCGAGCCATCGATTTCCTCCAGTGTCTGTCTGGATCAGACCATCGGGCAAGGGCGAAGCCCCATCAACCGACAATCGGGCATCCTGCCGCAAGGTGAGGCGTCAGGCCATCAATCCGGCCGCTACGTAAAGCATTGTCGCCGCCCCGCCGGCGAGCAGAGCGTAGGGCAACTGCGTGCGCACATGGTCAAGGTGATCACATCCAGAGGCAAGGGAGGCGATGATGGTCGTGTCGGAGATTGGGGAGCAGTGATCGCCGAATACGCCCCCTCCCATGACAGCGGCTATAACAAGGGGAAGCGGAATGCCGGCGCCAACGGCCAGGGGAATGGCGACCGGAACCAGAATGCCGTACGTTCCCCAGCTGGTGCCGGTGGTGAAGGAGGTGACAGAAGCGGTCAGGAACAGCGCCGCCGGGATCAGCCAGGGGGCAGGCAGGCTGCTGGCGAGGCTGGAGAGAAAAATGCCCGTGCCAAGGGCTTTGAGGCTGTCACCCAGTGCCAGGGCCAGGAAGATGATGATCACTGCGGGCAACAGTTTGCCCATGCCGTCAAAGCCCGTATCGAGCAGGCTGCCGCGCAATGACCGATTGCGGGCGGCAAGGAGGAAAGCCGTCGCGGTAGCGAGGATCACAGACCAGAGAATGGCCTTGGAGCCTGATCCCTGGAGTATGTTTCCGTTCCCTGTCCACCACATGAAGCCGATGGCGCCGCCGACAAGAATCAACATCGGCAGGATGAAGGTCAGGAGCGCGCCCGGTTGTGGCTGCGGACTGTCATCTACATAGTCGGCCTGGACAGCCGCGGCATCAAAGGCGCGCATCGGACCGAACGTCCTGTTGGTCACGACCGTCATGAACACAAGCACGAGGGTGAGGAAGGCATAAAAGTTGAGGCCTATGGACCCAACAAGAACGCCAAGCGGCGCGTCGACATCATTGGCGGTCAGCAGGCCGAGGATGAAGGCGCCCCAGCCATTGATAAGGATCAGTACACTGACGGGCGCGCAGGTGGAATCGATGATGTAGGCAAGCCGGGCCCGGCTGAGCCTGACCTTGTCGAACAGGGGCTTGCCCAGAAGGCCCGTCGCCAGAAGGCTGATATTGGTTTCGATGAAGAGGATGATACCGGCAAGAGCTGTTACCCCGCTGGCACGTTTGGGGCCGGACGCGAGACCGCTTCTCATCAGCCAGCTGACCATTGCGGCGAAGGCGCCCGCGCGCTCCAGATAGGCTATCAGGGCGCCGATGATGAGGCAGAACAGAAGGATCCGTGTATTGCCGGGATCAGCAAAGACGCCGGTTGCCCGGTCAATACTGCCGAGCGCGCCGAGCGCCGGATTAAAGCTGACCTGCAGCGTTTCTGACAGGAGGATGGCTAGGCCGAGCGCCCAGTAGACGTTCCGTGACCAGACCGCGACGATGATCGCGGCCACAGGCGGAAGGACGCTCAGCCATTCCATTGTCAGTTCAGCACTTGTGGCGAGGAAAGATCAGAGCTGCGGGCAGTCTCAACTTCGGACATCAGGCGCAGGACGTTGCCGCCCCAGATCTTCGAGATGTCTTCTTCGGAGTAGCCTGCTTCGACGAGCGCAGCTGTTACTTTGGGAAGATCTGCGATGTCCTTCATGCCGTCGACGCCGCCGCCGCCATCCCAGTCAGCGCCGACGCCGACATGATCAGGCCCGACGAGCTCGAGCGTGTAGAGCAGGTGCTCCATGAATTTCTCAAAGGTCGAGCGCGGCGCCGGGAACTGCTTGTTCAGGTCCTCAAATGCCGCGCGGTAGGCTTCCCGGGTGGCGTCGTCCATCGTCGAGGTATCCGTGCCATACTGCGCCTGAAGCTCGGCGATTGCCGCCAGGCGCTCGGGGCTGGCCGGCAGGGCTTCAAGATAGGCGCCATAAGCGTTGATCTGGATGACACCGCCATCGTCGGCAATCGCGATCAGGAGATCATCCGGCAGGTTGCGCGGGTGGTCATAGATTGCCTTGGGCCCGGAATGGGAAAGGATCAGCGGCGTGGTGGAGAGGGCGATCATATCGCGTACGGCGTTATCCGAGGCATGAGATCCATCCAGAATGAGGCCGAGCCGGTTGGCCGCGCGGACAAGCTCTTCACCCAGCGGGCTAAGGCCGCCATAGGCTTCGCTGACATCGGTTGCGCTGTCTGCAAACTGGCTGTTGCGGAAATGAACCGGCGCAATCATTCGCAGTCCGCCGACATAGAACGTGTCGAGCATCGAAATGTCCGTACCGAGAGGGTAGGCGTTCTCCATGCTCTGGAAGACGATCTTCCTGCCTGCTGCAGCGATCCGCTCAGCATCAGAGGTCGAAAAGGCAAGCTCCACATCGCCGGCGTATCTGGCCGCCATCTCCCGGATCGACATCTGACGCAGCATGGCCATGTTGCGGGCAGCCAGATAAGAGGCCTCGTCCAGCGGGCCCTGCGGCGTGAAGATTACCCAGAAGCCGCCATCAAGACCGCCTTCATTCATGCGCGGCAGGTCGACATGCGTGCCATCGACATCGAAATCGCCGCGCTTGGAGAATGTGTAGCTCGGATCGTGAAAATAGGCAGGGGTGTCGAGGTGGCTGTCGAGCACGATGAACGCCTGATGCAGTTTTTCCACCGCCGAGAGTTCTGCTTCCATCGGCGCTGCTGCAACGGTTTCCATGGCAGGCGCGGCGGACGCGGGTGGCGCCTCTGCACGTGTTGTAGTGCATGCTGCCAGCATCGCGGTTAGTCCAAGTGTGGCGCTTATGTGTTTCATCATTTCAGCCCTGTCTGCGACTCAATCCGGATCCAGATGTTCACGTCCCGGCCTGCCGGGTCAACCAGCGGGCCCAAAAGAAAAGGGCGGCCTCGAAAGGCCGCCCTTGTTTTGATCCAAAATCCGCAAACGGATCAGAACTGACGCGAGATCGTAAGGAAGCCCGTCCGTCCGCGAAGGTCATACTGGGTTGCCACGAGCGCCGTGTTTCCGCGGCGGGTGGCTCCACCCGTCGAGACTGTTGGCGGCGCTTCGTCGAAGAGGTTGCGAACGCCGGCAATGAGGCGCCAGTTGTCACCGCGATATTCAACCGAAAGACCGTGGTAGGTCACAGCTTCAAGGTTGTAGTCGCGGTTTGCAAGCGTGCCAAAGTAGGGCGTGTTCCGTGCGCCCGGTGTTGAAGAGAACCGCTCGTTCGAGGAGCGACCGACATAGTCCATGAACCAAGTGTAGCGGAAGTCGCCACGGGACAGGACCGTCCGGAAGTTGGCGGTCATGCTTGGCTGACCGATGGTGCCGTTCCCATCCTCATTGTCAAAGCCGGTCTGCGTGCCTGGAGCAAACAGCTGAACTTCGCGTTCGAGTGCCCAGGAAGCGTCAGCCTCGGTAAGGATCGTGCCGAAGTTGAAGTCCTGCTCGTACCGAGCGGTCAGGTCAATGCCACGGAACGTCTGCTGGTTGACGTTCAGATAAGAGTTCTCAACCGACAGAATGTTGTTGGCGTTGCCAGGCGAGTCGCTAGGGGCGCGGATAAAGAGGTTGCAGAACTCGTTGGGGAAGTTCTCCGCCGCGTAGCAACCCTGCAGGATCGTTGCTGCACCAAGCTGGGCGATCTGATCGTCGATCTGGATCTCATAATAATCGAGAGCGACCGAGAAGGGCGCGAAGGTCGGTGTGAAGATGAGGCCAACCGTTGAGGATTCTGATGTTTCGGCATCGAGATTGCCTGCGCCCCCCCCAGAAATGATTGTCGCAGAGGAACCAAGACCGGTATAGGCAGCCGTGATACCGATGGCGTTACAGTTCTGGATGATCAGCGGGTTGGTTTCGTTAGCAAGGCTGGCGCAAGGGTCGATCGCCGTCTGGCCAAGGAAAGCGGTCTGTGAATCGAGGAAGAGTTCGAACAGAGCGGGCGCGCGGTAGGACGTACCTAGCGTGCCGCGAAGGCGAACGGCTGGCGTCATCTGCCAGTTCATGCCGAGCTTGTAGACCTCGTTCTGGCCAAAGGAGTCATACTCGAAAGCACGCCCCGATGCGTTGAAGGAAAGATCCTCGACGAGCGGCATGCCACGAAGCAGAGGAACTTCTATTTCGCCGAAGATTTCGGCGACGCTGTCTTCACCTGCTGTAATGCCGGCAGTCGACGAGCCCCAGATGTCCGCCACGCGGGCCTGGTAGGCCGTGCCGGTGACGGTATCGGTGACGCTGATCACTTCACCGCGGGTCAGATCGCCGGGTACGTCTTCAATCGAGAACTTCCGGTATTCGAAGCCCAGACCTGCCTGGACTTCACCAGCTGGCAATGAGAAGAGCGGACCAGCAACGCTGCCCTGAACGAGCCACTGGTCGTAGATCGTATTGCCTGTCTCCCATTCGTTGAGCGCGTTAAAAGCAGCATCATATGCAGGGCCATTGCCGCTCAGGAACTCTGGCGAGGTCACATCATAGGTCGGAGCAGCGCCGGAGCCTGCAATCGGTGTAACTTGAGCGAATCCGTTCCGATCAAGGATGACATTGCCCTGGGCATCGCGGCGGGGGGCGTAGCTGCCGTTCGGCCCGAACTGCGACCAGTCACCCGTACGGCTGGCAACGATCTGGTTCCGGCTGTAATCGCCGTCCGAATAAGCATAGTTGGCGCCAAGTTCCCAAGCCCAATCGTTCAGACCCAGGCCCTTGAAGTCACCCGAAAGTGAGGTCCCAGCGTAGTAGTATTTCAGGTCGACGCCAGCGTCGCTGCTCCAGATTGTGACCGGCTGGAAAACGCTGTTGAGCGGGTTTGCATAGGTTGGGCTGAGTGCGTAGCGTGTGATCGAGGCTGGCAGGGCCGTACCCAGACCGCGGATCTGCGGAAAGAACTGACGGATGCCGTCAGCAGTCGTCTCGCGCTCGTTGTAAAGCAGTTCAGTCTGCCAGTTTACACCGCCGAGGATATCAAGGTCGAAGTCGGCGACGCCGTAGAGGCTGACGCGCTGGTTGCCATTGATCGCATCGACTTCCGCCTGGCGGGAATCGACGAGAACGTCTTCATAATAAGCGGGGCCTGAAGCGCTGTAGTTCGGGTTAACCCGTGGGCGGTATCCCGGGATTACCCCCCCAAGGTTCGTGCCGCCAGTAATGCCATCCGGCGAAGGGATAAGGCGCTGCCCTGTTACATTGTCGATGACCGTGTTGAAGTAGATGTTGCTGCAGGCACGGGAGTCTGCGCCCGCCGTTACCGAGCGGTTTTCGCGGTCAAGGCGTACTCCGGTGTTCGGGTCATAAACCAGGTCTTCGCTGCAATCGAGGTAGGACCTGTCGCCAACATTGAGTTCCTTGGCTTCGTAGAATTCAGCGGCCAAGGCGATCGAGCCGCCCATGAAGTCGAACCCGTAAGCGCCGGAAACGGTCAGCTGCTCACCGCCGGACTCGAAGGGTTGAGAATAGTTGACTGTCAGTTCCGGACGATCGATCTGGGTTCGGGTGATGACGTTGATCACGCCGCAGACAGCGTCCGAGCCGTAGATCGTCGAGCCGGAGTCCTTCAGAACGTCATAGCGCTGAACGATGGAGCCAGGGATCACGTTGAAGTCGAATGCGCCAACAGCGCCGCGCGTGCCCGATGGGCCGGGGCGTTTGCCGTTCAGGAGGATCAGCGAACGCGTGCCGCCACAGCCGCGAAGATCAACAGTTTCGACGCCCGTGCCGCCATCAACGACGAAGCCGGTGAACTGGCCATTGAGCTGGGTCGAGCCAGCAGCGACCGAAGATCCCTGAAGGATCTGCGAAGAGTTGACCAGGCCTTCAAGCGTTGCAATTTCAGCTGTGATAACCTGGATCGGCGAAGCCGACGAGAACTCGTCCCGGCGAAGAAGCGAGCCGGTTACTGTAATCTTTTCCTGACGGGCTTCATCTTCAGCGGGTTCTTCAGTCGTCGTTACAACTTCTTCACCCTCTGTCTGTGCATACGCAGTGCTGGCCAGGGACATGATCCCCAATGCTGCGCCGCAGAGAATTCTGCTACGCGAGAAACGTAGATTCTTCATGGGTAGAATGCTCCCTCTAAAACCAATAGGTCACCCCAGCCCTGTCGCCACTCGACCGAGCTTTGCGTAACGAATGCACAGCTTCCAATCTGCGAGCAAGCAGCTGACACAATTTCGATACACGCTAAGCGCGGTAAATGTTACGGCTGTGTTATAATTGCAACAAAAAGCTACGCTCGGGAATGGCGGGCAGCATTCCATGCCTTCAGCACACGATCGGACGCTGACTGGTGCCTCGCATAGCTTGACTTGCGGCTGTATCATTCCAAAAGTTCATTATAGGAGTTGAGGAGCCCCGAATGAATTTGAAATCATTTATCCTCGCCGCCGGTTGCCTTGGGCTATCGGCAGGCGCGTTGGCAAAGCCGGTTGAAATAGAAGATTTAGCGAAATACCCGGCAGTCTCCGGCCTTTCGATGTCGATGGAGGGAGACACCATTGTCGGAACCGTCTGGAAACCTGGCAGCAATGGCGAAGACACCGCCATTGCGAGCTGGGATATTTCCGGTGTCATTGACACAACAAAGCCGCTTGCGCCAATGGCAATTACCCCGGGTAATGACCGTATGAGCCTTGTGTCGGCTCGCGCCCTTAAGGGCGGCATAGTTCAGGTTGTCGGCCGGCAGGCCTGGACAGGTCCGACGGTTGGGTGTCTTGAAGGCCGCACTGTCGGCGCTGAGCGCACGTTCGTCAACAAAGCCTACGGTACCGATAAAACTCTGAAGGACTTCAAAGAGCTGTTCAGCAAGCCAAGCGCCAAGCGCGTCAATGCGGCTATGGAGCAGTGTGAACGTCTCCAGGCATCAACGTCTTCCATCCGCTCGGTTCTGCCCCTGGACGATGACCACATCCTGATTTCCCGTTTTCAGGACGGGGCAAACCGCTTCATCCGCTACAATATCAAGACAGAAGCCGAGACTGTGCTCTTCCGTCAGGGAGATCGCGCACCAGTCCTGTTGGACGGGCGGACCAGCGAGGTTCTGGCGACCCAGCGCGCCGAGCCCGATGGCTCGGGTGATTATGACATCGAATACCAGTTGCTGAACCCGGCCTCGGGTTCACTGGAGCTGGCTACCGGCCTGACGTCCAAGGCTTCCAATCGGTTCTCGGTTGACGTCGGAGGTGTGGATGACGCTACTGGCAAGTATTATGTCATCACCGATAAGTTCTCCGACAAGGCAGCTGTTTATCTCTATGATATTCGTAGTCAGGAGTTCGACTCCGAGCCGCTTTTCCAGGTTGACGGTTTCTCCGTCACCGGCGTGATTCTCAGCCAGCGCAAGGCTGACTTCAACGCCCTGGTTGGCTTCTCGATTGGCGGTCCGACGGCTCGCGAACGCTATTATGTCGATCCGGAAGTTGGCGGTGTTTACGAGGGGCTCGCAGCAGCATTCCCATCGCTGAATGTTTCCATTCTCGGATATAACGAAGATATGTCGCGGGTTTTGTTCTCGACTTGGAGTTCAGCCAATCCATCTAGCTATTACCTGCTGGTCGACAAGTCGCGTGTCGCGGTGATCGGTGCCTCGCAGCCCTGGATCGACACGGCATCCCTGCGCGAGACAGAGTTCGTCAAGTATACGGCGCGCGATGGTCTCGAGATTCCCGGTTTCCTGACCCTGCCAAAGAACTGGAAGAAGGAAGACGGGCCGCTGCCGGCAATCG
This sequence comes from Hyphomonas sp., assembly GCF_018402285.1. Classification (GTDB taxonomy): domain Bacteria; phylum Pseudomonadota; class Alphaproteobacteria; order Caulobacterales; family Hyphomonadaceae; genus Hyphomonas. Next base: position 176,968 of record NZ_JAGYJH010000004.1, read on the forward strand.
TTCTCCCGCACGGTGGCCCCTGGTCGCGGGATACCAGCGCCTGGGATAGCTCCGGTTGGCCTCAGTTCCTGGCTTCCCGCGGATATGCCGTTCTTCAGCCGCAGTATCGTGGAAGCACTGGTTTCGGGCGCAAGCTCTGGCTTGAGGGCGACGCGGAGTGGGGCCTGAAGATGCAGGACGACAAGGATGACGGCGCTGCCTGGCTGGTAACAGAAGGTATTGCGGCACCAGACCGGATTGCCATCTTTGGCTACTCTTATGGCGGTTTCGCAGCCATGGCAGCCGTCGTGCGTCCGGACGGTCCGTTCCAGTGTGCGATTGCCGGGGCGGGTGTGTCCAACCTTGCCAAACTTGGCAACAACTGGAGTGATAACCGGCTGCAGCGCGCGATTCAGGGGCAAACTGTTAAGGGTATGGACCCCCTCGCCAATGCGGATAAGGCGAACATCCCGATCCTCGTCTACCATGGTGACCGGGATGTGCGTGTCCCCATTTTCCATGGGAAGGATTTCTACGAGGCGGTACGCCGCAAGGTGAAAGCAGAGTGGGTGCAAATCGCCGACATGCCTCACAGTCTTCCTTGGTGGCCGGACCATCATCGAAAGTCGCTTTCGGCTATCGAGTCGTTCCTGAAGAATGACTGCGGACCAGGAGGCCTCTGAAAGAATACCTGTTACAAAAAATGGAAAGGGCGGCCTCCGGGGCCGCCCTTTTTCGTTTCAGGATCAGTTTGGCGCGAGGCGTTCAGGCGTTGCCGAACACGCGGGCGAAAATCGTTTCGACATGCTTGAAGTGGTATTCGAGGTCGAACAGGCCATCAATTTCAGCTTCTGTCAGCCGCGCTGTAACATCGGTGTCTTGCTTCAGGAGCTCGTTCAGCGGGCCTTCCTTCCTCCAGGTTCGCATGGCGTTGCGCTGAACCAGGCGATAGGCATCCTCGCGGCTGACACCTTTTTCGACGAGGGCCAACAAAATACGCTGGGAATTGTGCAGGCCGCCCATCGAATTGATCGTGGCCAGCATGTTTTCAGGATAAACGACGAGGTTTTCGACAACTCCGGCAAGGCGATGCAGCGCAAAATCGAGGTGGATGGTCGCGTCCGGGCCGATGCCGCGTTCAACAGACGAGTGGGAGATGTCCCGCTCGTGCCAGAGGGCAACATTTTCCAGGGCTGGCGTTACGGCTGAACGCACGAGGCGGGCAAGGCCGGTGAGGTTCTCGGTCAGCACCGGATTTCGCTTGTGCGGCATCGCGGAGGAGCCCTTCTGGCCGGCGGAGAAGAACTCTTCTGCTTCCAGCACTTCGGTACGCTGCAGATGGCGCACTTCCGTGGCCAGGCGTTCGACAGACGAGGCGATGACGCCCAGCACGGCAAAGTACATCGCATGACGGTCGCGCGGTATGACCTGGGTAGAGACCGGCTCGATGGTCAGGCCGAGCTTTGCCGCCACGTGTTCTTCGACCCTGGGGTCGATATTAGCGAATGTGCCGACAGCGCCGGAGATGGCGCAGGTGGCGACTTCTTCCCTGGCGATCAGCAGGCGCTGGCGGGCGCGCTGGAACTCGGCATGGAAGGTGGCGAGCTTGACGCCAAAGGTGGTCGGTTCGGCATGGATGCCATGGCTGCGGCCGATGGTGGGGGTAAACTTGTACTCGCGGGCGCGCTTTTCGAGGGCAGCCAGAACGCGGTCGATTCCGGTGAGCATCAAATCAGCGGCGCGGACCAGCTGAACGTTCAGGCAGGTGTCCAGGACATCCGAAGAGGTCATGCCCATGTGCAGGAAGCGGGCTTCGTCGCCGACATGCTCGGCCACGTTTGTGAGGAAGGCGATGACGTCATGCTTCACTTCGCGTTCGATCTCGTCAATGCGCTCGGGCTCGAACTTCGCCCGCTCGCGGACGGCAGCCGTTGTGCCTTCTGGAATCTGGCCCATTTCTTCCATGGCCTCGGCAGCCAGTGTCTCGATGTCGAGCCAGATCTGGAAGCGGGATTCCGGCGTCCAGATGGCGGCCATTTCCGGGCGGGTGTAACGGGGGATCATGGTTCGCTCTCGTTCGTCGCTTTTGGCTTGTTGGTCTGCCCAGCCGTCTAGGCCGGTTGGCGCAATTTCGCTACCCCTGTGCAGCGATGGATTTCACGCAAGGGGCGGTTGGGTTTAGTCTGTGGGACTGATTCTCCTGAAGGCCGCGCCATGTCTCAACCCGCCGCAGTTCAAGCATCGCCTTTTCTGGGCGTGGGGCGCTCTGCGGGCGGGCGCCGCTGGCGGCTGGCAGACGTAGATGAAACCCTTGTGAGGCGGTTGATGCCCGCGGCCTCGGGCTCCGACCTTGTTGCGCGGCTTCTGGCGGGCCGCGGCGTCCTGCCGGAGACGGCGCAGAGCTATCTTGCGCCCACCTTGCGCGAGATGTTCCCCGATCCGAGCAGTTTTGCCGACATGGACAAGGCCGCCGGGATCGTGCTGGAGGCAATCCTTGCGGGCAAGCGCGTCTGTGTGTTCGCAGACTACGATGTTGACGGGGGCACATCCTCGGCCATTCTGGCGCGGTATTTCCGCGCCTGGGGCCGGGAGCTCGGCCTTTATGTTCCCGACCGGCTTGAAGAAGGCTACGGGCCTTCGCCCGAAGCGTTCCGGTTCCTTAAATCGCAGGGCTATGACCTTGTCATCACGGTCGATTGCGGCGCGGCGGCGGTCCGCGCGCTCGATGAAGCCAGAGCGATCGACCTGCCGGTCGTTGTGATCGATCATCACCTCATGTCGGGTCACTTGCCTGACACAGCGGCGCTGGTGAACCCCAATCGCCCTGACTGCACGTCCGGTCACGGGCACCTTGCGGCAGCGGGTGTGGTGTTCGTGTTTGCCGCGGCCATGAACCGGCTCGCCCGCCAGCGCAGCATTGCCCCGGAGGGCGGCCTGCCGGACATCCTGCCTTACCTTGATCTCTGCGCTTTGGGCACGCTCTGCGACATGTCTCCGCTGACGGGGGTGAACCGCGCGTTCGTGCGGCAGGGTCTCGCGATCATGTCACGCGGCGAGAATGTCGGCCTGCGCGCGCTGGCGGATGTCAGCGGGATTGGCCAGATCGACAGTGTCTATCACGCGACCTTCCTGCTGGGCCCGCGGCTGAATGCCGGGGGACGGGTCGGCGACCCATGGCTGGCGGCGAAGCTGCTGGCGACGGATGACCGGGGCGAAGCGATCGCGCTGGCCGAACGGCTGCATGCGCTCAATGACGAGCGCCGGGCGGTCGAAATCGCCATCCAGGAGGAGGCGACCGCCCAGGCAGAGCGCGCCCTGGCGGCCAATCCGGACCGGGGGATCATCATCGCCGCGGGTGAGGGCTGGCATCCTGGTGTCATCGGCATCGTGGCCGGGCGCCTCAAGGACCGGTTCCATCTGCCCGCTATCGTCATAGGCTGGGGCGAGGGGCTGGGGCCTGTTGCCAAAGGGTCCGGCCGCTCTGTAACGGGCGTAAATCTTGGCGATGCCATCTCGGCGGCGGCACGCGAAGGCGTGATCCTTTCCGGCGGCGGGCACGCCATGGCCGGCGGGCTCAGCCTGGAGCCTCACCAGATCGCCGCTTTTGATGACTGGATGGTCTCGCACATGGCTGAATTTGTGGCCGAGCGGGACGCGGCGCTCGACCTTCACATCGACGCGGTCCTGTCGCCGGGCAGCGCCACAAGCGAACTCTATGATCAGATCGCCGCGCTCGGGCCGTTCGGCACTGGCGCACCTGAACCGGTGTTTGCCATGACGGACGTCATGCCGACGGGCGTGCGCCGCATCGGCGCGAACCATCTGCGGTTCACGGCCGAAAACAATACCGGGCGCATAGAGTGCATAGCCTGGCGAATTGCAGACCAGCCGATGGGCGATTTGTTGCGGACCGGGCAGCGCGTGGGTCTTGCTGGCCGGTTGAAGTCTGACCAGTGGAATGGCCGCCGCCGCGTGCAACTGGAAATTCTCGACGCAGCTTTGCTGTGAATCTTCTGCGAAACATCGCTTGAAACGGGTTGCAGGGTCGGAAATCACCCGCTATATGCCCGGGTCTCAAGCCGGTGCGGTCCCTTCGTCTATCGGTTAGGACGTCAGGTTTTCAACCTGAAAAGAGGGGTTCGACTCCCCTAGGGACTGCCACCAGACTTCCCCCAAATTGCTCCTTTCCTAACGCCGATGTTACCTTACGCCCGATTTATGGGTTAAGATCGCGTGACAAGCGTTCCGGCAGGCTCTAAGTTTCCTTGCTGGGGAATTTGGGTCGATGACGAAGATTGCAGCCAGAACCGAATCAGAAGCGCCCGCCAGCGAGCCTGCTGCGCGGGTGATCGGCCGTGTAAAATGGTTCGACAGTGCTAAGGGCTACGGCTTCATTGTTGCCGAATCCTGTTCGGATTCAGATTTTACCGGCGATGTCCTGCTCCATATCTCCTGCCTGCGGGAATATGGCGAGCATTATGCGGATGAAGGCGCCAAGATTGTCTGCGACGCGGTCCGCAAGGCGCGCGGCTGGCAGACCGTTCATATCATCGAGATGGAACGACCGCGTGCTGTCGTCGCGCAGGAGAAGGGCCTCCGGCCTGATTATGAGACCGTGACCCTTAAATGGTTCAACCGCGCACGGGGTTATGGCTTTGTCCTGCGCGACGGGCAGGATGTGGATGTGTTCGTCCATGCCGTTGCCCTTCGCAAGGCGGGCTATGAGGAGATCGAGCCTGGCACCCGTATTGAGGTGATCATCGAGGCCGGCGCCAAGGGCGAACATGTGTCGTCGGTAAAGGCGCGCCGGTAGAACGGCGCTCGGCGCTTGCCGGGTGCAAAACGCCCCGGTAAACCAACGCCATGAAGCGCTTCATCCTGTCTTTCGTTTTCGCCGCCGCCCTGCTCGTGCAGGCCGCTTTCGCCCAGCTTGAAACGTCTCCGCTCAGCGTGAAGGCAGGTGAGGAGACACATGACTTCACCGTCGAGATGGCAACTACGCCCGAGCAGATCCAGCAAGGCCTGATGTTCCGACAGGAACTCGCACCGGATGCGGGCATGCTGTTTGACTTCGGCGTGACCCGTCAGGCCAGCATGTGGATGAAGAATACGCTGATCCCGCTGGATATGCTGTTCATTCTCGAGAATGGCGAGGTCATCGCGATTGCGCGCAATGCCCAGCCGGGGTCGCTCCGGTCTGTTGGTCCGGGCGTGCCGGTGCGCGCTGTGCTTGAGATCCCGGGTGGCCGCGCCAAGGAGCTTGGCATCGAGCCGGGCGCCACAATCGTCCATCCGATTTTTGGCAATACCGGTGGCTGACAGCGAAACGGTGCAGCCTCTGCCGCGCGAAGGGTTCGCGCTGACGCCGTCCCGCGGAAAGTTTACCATCCATAATGGCCCGAGCTACCGCGCAGCTGCTGCGGGAGATATGCGCACGGGCCTCTGGGTTCTCGACCGCCATTGCAACGGCATGGGCTTCCTGCATGGCGGGATGATGTCGGCCTTTGCCGACAGCGCGCTGGCCTGGGCTGTCTGGAGCGCGACGGGCAAGATGTCGGTGACCATACGCCTGACGCTCGAGTTCATGGAGATCGCCCGCCAGGGCGAGTGGATTGAAGCCCACCCGGAAGTGTCTTCCATCGACGGGGATTTCATTCATGTCAGCGCGAACATCGTGAAGGAAGACGGCGGCCTGGCCGCGCGGGCCAGCGCGGTTTTCCGCACTGTCCGCCGCAAAGCCGATTGATCTGAACCAGCAGGATCAGCCGGGGATGCCGAGCTCGTTCAGCGCGAAGGCCTTGATGGACTTGTAGTCCGCCTTGCCGTTCGGCGCGCGGCCAAGATTGTCCTTGAACAGAATACGTTTGGGCGCCTTGTAGCGGGCCAGCTTCGTCTGGATGTAAGCGCGCAGTTCGTCTTCCGAGACATCCTTGCTCACGGAAACAACAGCCGTCACAGCTTGACCCCATTTGTCGTCGGGCACGCCGACAACGAGGGCGTCACTGACAGCGCCATGCGATTTCAGGGCTTCCTCGACCTCTTCGGGATAGACCTTTTCACCCGCAGTGTTGATGCAGTTCGATCCGCGCCCGAGCAGGGTGATGGTTCCGTCCTTCTCGACGGTGCACCAGTCACCGGGGATGGCATAGCGAACGCCGCCGATCGTCTTGTAGGTCTTGGCTGTTTTCTCCGGGTCCTTGTAATAACCGAGCGGAACTGCGCCACCACGGGCGATGAAGCCTGGCTCCGTGCTGCCGGGAAGAACTTCGCGGTCGTCCTCGGTGAAGACCTTGCAGCTTGGTCCGATTTCAAACTTTGAAGTCTGTGTGCCGCCATCGGCCGTGGTGACGGAGCTGCCAAAGCCAACGGCTTCAGAGGCGCCGAAGCTGTCATTCAGGGTGACCTGGGGCATGTGCTTGAGGAGGCCCTGTTTGACTTCCGAGCTCCACATCACCCCGGAAGAGATAATTGCCAGAACGCTCGACAGGTTCCAGCGGCCGGGGTTTTCATCAAGCGTCTTCAGCATTGGTTTGGCAAAGGCGTCACCGACGATCGCCATGGACGTCACCCCGTTCTGATGGACGGTGTCCCAGAGATTTTCAGGGCTGAACCTGGTTTTCTCCGAAAGCGTGACGACCGCTCCGCCATTCAGCATGGCTCCCATGGCGGTGAACCAGCCCGTGCCGTGCATGAGAGGGCAGGCGGGCACTTGCCGGGAAAAGCGGCCAACCGTGACAGCGTTCTGGACATGCTCTTCCATCGTCGCGGGCACTGGCCCTCCCAGCTTACGGACGCCTTCCATGCTCGCTTCGCGCCAGATGTCGTGGGTCCACATGACACCTTTGGGCAGGCCGGTGGTTCCGCCAGTGTAGAGCAGGAAGATATCATCACCCGAACGTTCGCCCTTTATCGGTGACGGGTCTCCTGCTGTGGCCAAGGTCTCGTAGCAAAGGGCAAAGGGAGCAACCGTCTCGCCGCCGATCTGGACCCATGCTGTGACGCGGGGCAGGCGCGCGCGCACGCGCTCGACTTCGGCGAGGAACTCGGAGTCGAAGAACACGACGGTCGAGTCCGAATTGTCGATGATGTAGACGAGTTCGTCGTCCAGATAGCGGTAGTTGACGTTGACCGGCGAGAGGCTGGCTTTGAAGCAGGCCGCCATGGCCTCCATGTATTCGGGCTGGTTGCGCATGTAGAAGCCAGCCTTGTCGCCGCGCGCTATTCCGTGTGCCAGCAGGGCGCGGGCGAGGCGGTTGGTCCGGGCGGTGAAGCCCGGCCAGTAGATCCGGCGCTCTCCATGGGCGAGCGCCAGGTCGTCTGGTCCGAGCGCGGCGCCCACCGCATCGAGCATGTCACCGAAATTCCAGTCCATCCGTTTCCTCCGCAGCATTGTTTTTCGGCGATGCTAAGGAGGCAGAGGCGCCCCTGCAATCGTGACCCAAAGTAAACAGCCCTCCGGAGCGATCCGGAGGGCTGCTTTGGTTTTGCTGGGTCGCGAGGGGGACGGACTTAGAAGTCCATACCGCCCATGCCGCCCATACCGCCGGGCATGCCACCGCCGCCGCCGCCGGAGTCTTTCTTGGGCGCTTCGGCAATGCCGGCTTCCGTCGTGATCAGCAGGCTGGCTACCGAAGCCGCGTTCTGCAGAGCCGAACGGACAACCTTCACCGGGTCGATGACGCCCATGGCAACCAGGTCGCCATACTCTTCCGTCTGGGCGTTGAAGCCGTAGGAGCGCGACTTGTTGTGGATGATCGTGTTGACGACCACTGAGCCTTCGACGCCTGCGTTCTCGGCAATCTGACGGATCGGAGCTTCGAGCGCCTTGCGGACGATGTCGATGCCGGCCTTTTCGTCGTCGTTGGCACCGACTACGTCGATGTGCTTGGACGAACGGAGCAGGGCGACGCCGCCGCCCGGCACAATGCCTTCTTCGACAGCTGCGCGGGTTGCGTTCAGGGCGTCGTCGACGCGGTCCTTGCGCTCTTTCACTTCGATTTCGGTTGCGCCGCCAACCTTGATAACGGCCACGCCGCCGGCCAGTTTCGCCAGACGCTCCTGGAGCTTCTCGCGATCATAGTCGGAAGAGGTGTCGTCGATCTGCTTGCGGATCTGCGAAACGCGAGCTTCGATCTCTTTCTTCTTGCCGCCACCGTCAACGATGGTTGTGTTGTCCTTGTCGATCGACACGCGCTTGGCTTTGCCGAGCATTTCCATGCCGACATTCTCAAGCTTGATGCCGAGGTCTTCGGAGATGACCTGGCCACCGGTGAGGACTGCGAGGTCCTGCAGCATGGCTTTGCGGCGATCGCCGAAGCCAGGCGCTTTCACGGCGGCGATCTTCAGGCCGCCGCGCAGCTTGTTGACCACGAGGGTCGCAAGGGCTTCGCCATCAACATCTTCCGCGATGATGAGGAGGGGCTTTTGCGACTGGACAACCGACTCCAGGATCGGGAGCAGCGGCTGGAGGCTCGACAGCTTCGACTCGTGGAGCAGGATCAGGACGTCTTCGAGTTCGACGATCATCTTGTCCGGATTGGTGATGAAGTATGGGCTGATATAGCCGCGGTCGAACTGCATGCCCTCGACAACATCGAGTTCGGTTTCGAGCGCCTTGGCTTCTTCAACCGTGATGACGCCTTCATTGCCGACCTTCGCCATGGCTTCAGCGATCATCTGGCCGATTTCGGTCTCGCCGTTGGCCGAGATGGTGCCGACCTGGGCGATCTCTTCGTTCGTCTTCACCTTCTTGGAGTGGTGGGCGAGGTCAGAGATGACTTCGGCGACGGCTTTGTCGATGCCGCGCTTCAGGTCCATCGGGTTCATGCCGGCGGCGACGCGCTTCATGCCTTCGCGCACGATGGCCTGGGCCAGAACCGTTGCGGTGGTGGTGCCGTCGCCAGCGGTGTCGTTGGCTTTTGACGCCACTTCGCGCAGCATCTGGGCGCCCATGTTCTCGAACTTGTCTTCCAGTTCGATCTCTTTTGCGACCGTGACGCCGTCCTTCGTGGTGCGCGGCGCGCCGAAGGACTTTTCGATGACCACGTTACGGCCTTTGGGGCCGAGCGTGACTTTCACTGCGTTGGCGAGAACGTCGACGCCGCGGAGCATCCGCTCGCGTGCTTCGGCGCCGAAAACAACTTGTTTTGCAGCCATGTGAGTTACCTCTTGGTTTGAATCTTGGGTTCAGAAAGCGGAAAAAAAGGGCCGGACTTACTTGTCCAGAACGCCCATGATGTCGCTTTCCTTCATGATCAGCAGGTCTTCACCTTCGATCTTTACTTCGGTGCCGGACCATTTGCCGAACAGGACGCGATCGCCTTTTTTGACGTCGAGCGGAACGCGCTCATTGTCGTCACCAATGGCGCCGTTGCCGACAGCGACAACGATGCCTTCCTGCGGCTTTTCCTTGGCGTTATCGGGAATGATGATCCCGCCTTTGGTTTTTTCTTCTTCTTTCACGCGGCGCACGACGACGCGGTCATGCAGGGGGCGAAGTTTCATTTTGACTGCCTCTTCGTTCAAAGCTGTCTCGGGGATGTGAGATAGACGGGTCTGCCGCCTGCGCTGCTCAAGGCGCGCATCGTTAGCACTCGCCCGAGCCGACTGCTAACGATGCGCCGGAGATAGGGATTCCCGGTGCTGGCGTCAACAGTCTCTGCGTGAAGGTTTTTTTGCGCCCGCTCAGCAGACAGCCCCGATGAATGCCTGAAAGTTGCAGTTTATTGAAATTATTGCAGTTTGAGACCTGCGCGCCCAACAAGGGTTGCCGCGCGGGCCGGCCTGGGGGGAGTGATCGGCGGTTCGCCTGACTTTGCAGGGCATCTGTTCATCTGAAGGCCCTCAGCCCGATGCGCTGGCAGGCTTGCCGCGCGCAGGAAGGTAAATTTTTCCTTGAAGCCGGGCAGTTAACTGACAGTCGCAGAAAAGGTCGACGTCAAAACTCTTGCGATATGTTCGCAGACTTGAATGCCCGCAGGAGCCGGTTCGATGACAATCACGCGCAGCGACGCCTGGAGCGCTGTAAATTTCTTCATGCTGGTGGCGTGTACGGCCCTGTCCCTTTCGTTCACGGTCTCTCTCCTGTTCTACAAGATGGGTCTGCCTACCGACATTGGCGCTTATATCCGTCTGAACCTGTTTGTCTCTGCCTGTGTGGCATTGCCCACAGCCATCATTGCCTCGCTTCATGATTTCCACATGCGCGCCTATCAGCGCCGTCTGGAGGAAATGGCCTGGACAGATGCGCTGACGGGCCTGCTCAACCGTCGCTTTTTCATCCACGCCGCTGAAGAAGAACGCTCGCGCATGCGCCGCACCCGGCAGAGCGCAGCGCTCGTGCTCATCGACCTGGATCACTTCAAGCAAGTCAATGATCTGCATGGCCATACGGGCGGGGATGTCGTCCTGAAGGAAGTGGCTGCGATCGCGCATTCAGAACTGCGGGGCCCGTTTGACCGCCTTGGCCGCTGGGGCGGGGAGGAGTTTGTTGTTCTGCTGAGCTGTGTGGACCAGGAGCAGGCGATGCTTGTCTGCGAGCGACTCCGCCGCCGGATCGAACAAACAATTGTCAGGATCGGCACCAAGGAGGTTTCCGTAACAGCCAGCTTCGGGATGTGCATGATGAGCCCGGAGACGCCGCTCAATGCCGCCATAGAATGCGCCGATGGCGCGCTCTATGCCGTCAAGCGCACCGGCCGCAACCACGTCCTGTGCCATCAAGTGCCGGAAGGGGATGCTGCGCCAATTGTTACGTCGCTGCCCGTCCGGCGCCGTTTTGGAGCGCGCGGACAGCAAGTGGCGGCTGCGCCGCTGCCCGCCAATGACGGTGAGCGTGTTTCCGGCCGAAAGGCAGCTTCCAGCTAAGACCTGCTCCCGGCTTGCCGCGGTCCTGATTTCCTGATTGGAAACTGGCAGCCGCCCGCCGGAGACATTGCATGTCATTACCGCCACCCCGTAAAGGCCCGCTGACCGATCTGCGGGTCATTGAGCTCGGTCAGCTGATTGCCGGTCCCTTTTGTGGGCAGATCTTTGCCGACATGGGGGCAGACGTGATCAAGGTGGAGCCGCCCGGGCAGGGTGATCCGCTGCGCGACTGGGGCCGGGAGGGCTATCCGCTCTGGTGGTCGGTGGTCGCGCGCGGAAAGCGCTGTATCACGGCCAATCTGCGCGAGAGCGGGGGCCAGGACATCGTCCGCAAACTTGTGGAGCAGGCCGACTTCCTTCTGGAGAATTTCAGGCCGGGCACATTGGAAAAATGGGGCCTTGGCTATGAGGAGCTGAAGAAGATCAATCCGCGTCTCATCATGATCCGGGTGTCCGGATACGGACAGACGGGGCCTTACGCAACGCGGGCCGGGTATGCCTCGGTCGGGGAAGCGATGGGCGGGCTGCGCTATGTCATGGGAGAGGCTGACCGGCGTCCGTCGCGGGCGGGCATCTCCCTGGGTGACAGCCTTGCGGGCGTGTATGCTGCCCTTGGCGCGCTCGCGGCGCTGCATCACCGCGAGAAGACGGGCGAAGGCCAGATGATCGACGCGTCAATCTATGAATCCGTGCTCTCGGTGATGGAGGCGCTCGTCCCGGAGCACCAGTTTGAAAATTATACCCGCGAACGGTCAGGCTCCATCCTGCCCAACATTGCGCCGTCCAACATTTATGAGGGAACGGACGGGATGGTGATCATCGCCGCCAATCAGGACACGGTGTTTACCCGGCTTTGCGTGGCCATTGGCCAGCCGGGCCTGAAAGACGACCCTGACTACAAGACGCATGTTGCCCGCGGCCGGAACCAGCAGCAGCTCGACGATCTGATCCAGGCATGGGCCTGCCTGCGTACCATCGGGGACATCGAGGCGATCATGATCGAGCACGGTGTGCCGGTCGGCAAGGTCTACCGTGCGGCGGACATGCTGAGCGATCCCCATTATGCGGCGCGCGGTTCGCTGACCGAAGTTCCCAGCGCACGCTGGCCCGGCATGCGTCAGCAGAATGTGTTTCCGAAACTGTCGGCCACGCCGGGACATATCCGCTGGGCGGGACCGGAGGCCATCGGCCAGCACACAGAGGAAGTTCTGACCGAGCTCCTGGACCTGACGCCCGAGCAGGTCGAGAAGCTGCGTGCCAGCGGCATTGTGTAAGCCCGGGACTATTTGGCGGTCAGCCCGCCATCAACGATATGTTCCTGCCCGGTGATGTAGCTGGACGCATCCGAGGCCAGGAACAGGATCAGTTCCGCCACCTCATCGGGTGTCCCCGGGCGGCCCATCGGCGTGTTTCCGGCGGCGATGATGTTGGGATCGAGGCCATTTCCGCCGTGAGCGGCGGTAAGAGCGGCCGATTGCTCCTTCTGCATTGTCTCGGTCATCCGCGTGAGGGATTTCTGCCAGATCGGCGTGTCGATAATGCCCGGATGAACCGAGTTGACCCGGATTTTCAGGCCGAGCTGGGCACATTCCATTGCGGCAGCCTTGGTGAAGAGGCGCACGGCGCCCTTGGAGGCACAGTATGCGCTTGCCCCGGATGCGCCGCGCAGGCCGGCGACAGAAGAGATGTTCACGATCGAGCCGCCGGAATCCTTCATGGTGCGCATGGCCGCGCGCGTTCCGAGGAACACGCTGTCGGTGTTGACCTCCATCTGCCTGCGCCAGTCGGCCAGCGAATAGTCCATGATGGCCCCGCCAATGGCGATCCCGGCATTGTTGACGAGGATGGAGGGGGCGCCGAGCAGGGCTTTGGTATCAGCGAACACACTGTCCCAGAGCGCTTCGTCCGTGACATCCTGCCGGGCTGCAGCGGCCTTGCCGCCCGCCTTGTTGATCTGGTCGGCCACGGCTCTGGCGCCCGCCTCGTCAATGTCGGTAACCATGACGGCCGCGCCCTCGCGTGCCAGGATTAACGCTGCGGAACGCCCGATGCCGCTGGCAGCGCCGGTAACGATTGCGATCTTGCTCTTAACTGAAGCCATTGATTCCTCCCTGTGATGGGCAGGACACTAGCAGCCACCGTGCTTGACGCGAGAGGATTATTGGTGTTTTACCCGCCGCTTCATGACGGGGTGATGCGGTGCCGCCGTTGTAATCGTGGGCTCTTTGCTTGAGCAACAGCCCGCCGGCCCGCGTCGAAGAATGAAGGACATTGATATGTCTCGTCGCCACAGTGCGAAATACAAGATCGACCGCCGCGTCGGTGAAAACATCTGGGGCCGCGCCAAGTCCCCCTTCAACAAGCGCAACTACAAGCCGGGCCAGCACGGCCAGAACCGCCGCAACAAGGTCTCTGACTTTGGTATGCAGCTCATGGCGAAACAGAAGCTGAAGGCATACTACGGCGACATCACCGAGAAGCAGTTCGCGAAAACCTATGTCGAAGCAGCCCGCATGAAGGGCAACTCTGCCGAGAACCTCATCGGTCTCCTGGAATCGCGTCTCGACGCCGTCGTTTACCGCGCCAAGTTCGTGCCGACCGTCTTCGCAGCCCGTCAGTTCATCAACCACGGTCACGTGATGGTGAATGGCCGCCGCTGCAATATCGGTTCAGCCCGTCTGAAGCCGGGCGATGTGGTTCAGGTCCGCGAGAAGTCGCGCAACCTGGCGCTCGTGCTCGAAGCGCTTGGCAGCCCCGAACGTGACATTCCGGACTATGTGGAAGTCGACCCCAAGGCGATGACCGCCACCTATAAGCGCGTCCCGGCTCTGGCCGACGTGCCGTATCCGGTGAAGATGGAACCGGCCCAGGTCGTCGAATTCTACTCGTCGTAAGACACCTGTTTTTCTTGAACTTTCGGGAAGGCCGCGCCAGACTGGCGCGGCCTTTTCATTTTCGGGGGAGTTCTCCTTGGCCATTCCGACCATCGCCGCTGTCCGCAAGGCTCTGATCGCCCGTCCCGGCAAGCCTTTTGACCTCAACGCGCGCCCAACGTCTGACCGGGACCTGTTTGCCAACAAGGAAGAAGCCGAGACAAGCCTGAAGAAGGACGCGGCCTCCATCAACGCACTTAAAGACATGCTCTACGCCGATGGCAGCCGCGCGCTGCTGGTTGTCCTGCAGGGGATGGATACGGCCGGCAAGTCAGGCACGATCAAGTCGGTCTTCTCCGAGACCACGCCGCTCGGCATGGAAGTAAAGGCGTTCAAGGCACCCAGCAGCGAGGAGATGGCGCGGGACTATCTCTGGCGTGTCCACAATGCCGTGCCGCGCCGGGGACATGTCGGCATTTTTGACCGCTCTCATTATGAAGACGTGCTGGTCGCCAAGGTGAGAGGCTTTGCCCCGCCTGACGCGATCGAGAAAAGGTATGACCAGATCAACGCTTTCGAGAAGCATCTTTCCGAGAACGGCTACACCATCGTCAAATGCATGCTCAACATTGGCCATGAAGAGCAGGGTGTCCGCCTGAAGGAGCGCCTCGTTGAGCAACACAAGCTGTGGAAGTTCAATCCGGGTGATATCGAAGACCGCTCGCTCTGGCCGGAATTCATGCAGGCCTATGAGGCCGCTGTTGGCCGATGCTCGACCCGGCATGCACCCTGGTATGTTGTCCCGGCAGACAGCCGCACGCGGCGTAACGCCATGATCGCGCGCCTTGTCCGCGGGGCGCTGGAAGACATGGCGCTCAAATGGAAGGATCCCGGACATGATCCGGGATCCTTCGATATCTGACGATCAGGCGAGGCTGCCGGTCAGTTGAAGGTGACGTCGCCGCCGCTCGACTTGCCGGCGCTTTGTTCGGCCGGGCGGCCTTCAAAGGTGATGTCTGCGCCGCTGGAGGCGTTGCCGCTGGCCGAAACGGAAGCGAACGCGTCAACATCGGCGCCGCTCGATGCATTGGCAGTGGCGACTTCGCACAGCAGCTTGCTGGCATCGACATCCGCGCCGGACGAGGCGGAGATGTCCACGCCGGCGCAGGCGCCGGCCGCTTGAACTTGACCGCCGCTGGAGGCGTTGATGGTGAAGGTGGCGGGCTGGGTGGAGCGGATGGAGACGTCGCCTGACGAGGACGCGGAGATTTTTACCGGCCCGCTTCCGCTGGCAAGGGCGTCGACTTCACCGGACGAAGACGCGCTGACATGGAGGGAGCCGGCCTGGAAGTTGCCGGCTTCGATCTCGCCGGAAGATGAGGCGTTGATCTCGGCGCTTGTAGCCCGGCCAGAAAGCGTCAGTTTCGCCGCCGAGGATGTGCGCGCCTCGAAGTCAGCGGTGTCTATACCGCTGACATTGCCGGTCGAGGATTGAGCCACGCGCATAGCTGCAAGATCCGGGCTGGTGACGCGAACTGTGTAGTAGGGAACTTTCTTGCCGTTGACCCTGATGGTCTGACCGCCGTCGGAGACCTTGAGCTTGCCCCGGTTGCCGAACAGGCCGCGCTTTTCAAGGCTGGCCCGGGTTATCACGAGCGTATCTCCGTCTACGGACACATCTGCATCGGAAAAGTCGTTGCCATCCGTTTCGATGATGACGGAGGTTGAGGGGCCCGGCGTGTAGATCACGTTCATGGCGCCTTTGGTGTCGATCTGGTCGAACGACCGGACATCGATCGTCTTGGTGCCGGCGAAAGCGAGGGGCGTGGCGAGGGCGGCGGCGATGGCCGTGGTTGTGAGGGTCTTCAGCATTCTGGCCTCCTGGGGGCTGGGAGCGTGTTGAAGACCATATGAATTATCGAAATACGATATGTCAATCGTTGTTTTTCGATAAAGTCTGAATTTCGCCGGCCGTTTTGCGCTGGCGTCTCAGAACCATAGGCGGCTGGCCATATGCCGGCATGAAAGCCAGCCGCATCCGTTCAGCATCACAAAACCCGGTGTCCGTTGCTATCTTCCGGAGGGGCAGGCCTGTTGTCTCGACCAGCTGGCGGGCCGCTTCGAGGCGAAGTTTTTCGACAAAGCGCGCGGGGGTGGTTCCTGTCTCGGACCGGAAGATGCGCGCGAAGTTTGGCGGGCTCATGCCTGCTTTTTCCGCCATGGTCTCCACACGGATGTCTCCTGGGAGGTTCGTCCGGACCCAGTTGATGAGATCATCAAACCGGCCCGAGGCGAGCTTGATGTCCTGCATCACCGAGAATTGCGACTGACCGCCCTGGCGCCTCTGCTGGACGACAAGTTCGCGCGCAGCGCGCAGCGCGACGTCGCTGCCGAGATCATCTTCGGCCAGGGCAAGGGCAAGGTCGATCCCGGCCGTAATGCCAGCCGATGTCCAGAACTTGTCATCTCGAACGAAGATCCGGTCTGCATCCAGCCGGATGCCAGGAAAGAGCCGGGCAAAGCCGTCAGTTCGGCGCCAGTGCGGTGTGGCCCGTCGCCCTTCCAGCAGGCCGATCACGAGACGCTGGCGCGGGTGGTCGGCAACATGGACAAGGTGATGGGGCAGAGGCTGGCGCAGGCGCAGGAGGCCGGTGCCCGTATGCGGGCCCGGCCAATAAGCTAGGCGGGCGTCGCGTAGAGGTCGTAATCGTCGGCGCCGGTGATCGCTGCCCGGATAATGTCGCCCGCTTTGAGATGGCTCGCGTTTTCCAGATACACGACTGCATCGACTTCCGGGGCATCGGCCTGGGTGCGGGCGATCATCTCGCCGGCTTCTTCGCCGGGGCCGTCGATGATGACGTCGAGCGTGCGGCCGACCTGGGCTTCGGCGCGGGCAGCAGAGACTTCTGCCTGCGCGACCATGAATCGGTGCCAGCGGTCTTCCTTCACGTCTTCGGGCACATGGCCTTCGAGCTTGCCACTTTCAGCATGGGCGACGTTTTCGTACTTGAAGCAGCCGGCGCGGTCGATCTTGGCTTCCTTGATGAAGTCCAGCAGGATCTGGAAGTCTTCCTCGGTTTCACCCGGGAAGCCGACGATGAATGTGGATCGGATGGCCAGGTCTGGCACCTGCTCACGCCATTTGGCGATGCGTCCGAGAACCTTGTCCTGATTTCCGGGGCGTTTCATCGCCTTGAGGACGGGCGCGGAGGCGTGCTGGAACGGGATATCGAGATAGGGCGTGATCAGGCCTTCGGCCATCAGCGGTATCACATTGTCCACATGCGGATAGGGATAGACATAGTGCATCCGCGTCCACACGCCGAGGCTGCCGAGGCCCTTGGCGAGGTCGAGGAAGCGGGTTTCGTATTCGCTGCCGCGCCATGTTTCCGGCTTGTAGCGAATGTCCAGTCCGTATGCGGAGGTGTCCTGGCTGATGACGAGGAGTTCCCTGACGCCGGCGGCGACGAGCTTTTCGGCTTCCGTCAGCACGTGATGAATGGGGCGGGAGACAAGGTCGCCGCGCAGTTTGGGAATGATGCAGAAGGAGCAGCGATTGTTGCAGCCTTCGGAGATTTTCAGATAGGCGTAATGGCGGGGCGTCAGTCTCAGGCCGCTCTCGGGTACAAGATCCATGTGAGGATTGTGCGGGGGCGTAAGGTGGGTGTGGACGGCGTCCATCACCGCTTCATACTGGTGGGGGCCGGTGACGGCGAGCACCTTGGGGTGGGCCCGCTGGACAACCTCCGGTTCTGCGCCAAGGCAGCCGGTGACAATGACCTTGCCGTTCGCCTCGATCGCCTCGCCAATCGCCGCGAGGCTTTCGTCGCGGGCGGAGTCGAGGAAGCCGCAGGTATTGACCAGCACGAGGTCTGCGCCGGCATAATCGGGCGCGATCTGATAGCCCTCGGCACGCAGCCGCGTGATGATGCGTTCAGAATCGACAAGCGCCTTGGGGCAGCCAAGTGAGACTATGCCGACCCGGGGTGCCTGCGAGGGGCGGATCGGGGCGGGAGCGGTGGGTGTTATCGTCATGCGCGCCCTGCTATATTGAAACCGGGGTCAGGGGAAGAAGGCTCATGGAGAAGCCATCGTCAACGCCGGATTTTGCCTGGCTTCGCCGCCTGCGCCTGTTCGCGATCTTGGCTGGTATTGGCGTTCTCGCCCTGTCAGGATGGATGATGAATGTGTTCCGGGCGCCGGAGGTGGCGACAGTCGCGCTTGCCTTCGCCTTTGCCTCGATTACCTTCAGCGCGCTGTTTTACTTTGCCGCCCTGCTGACGGAGGGATCTCTTCAGAAGCACATCCTCAGGGATGAGACCGTCATCAAGGGCGACAATGTCGAGATGGTGACCCATACCAGGCCCGCCGAGGACGCGGAAACCCGGCGCTGGGTGGGCACGTATGTGTTCACGCGCAACCTGTTCGGGATGTCGGTGATCCCGCTGCTTATCTTGGGGTATTTCTACTTTTTCGGATGAAACAGGGCCCTATTCGGCCAGTTCGATGCCTTTTTCGGCCATCAGGTCGCGCAGTTCACCGTTTTCGAACATCTCTTTGAGGATGTCACAGCCGCCGACGAATTCGCCCTTTACGTAGAGTTGCGGGATGGTCGGCCAGCTGGCGTACTGCTTGACCCCTTCGCGCACGTTCTGGTCTTCGAGCACATTGGTGGAGACATAGTCGACGCCGAGATAGTCGAGGATCTGGACCACCACCGAGGAGAAGCCGCATTGCGGGAAGGTGGGGGTGCCCTTCATGAAGAGGACGACGTCATTGCTTTTGACGGCTTTGTCGATGGCGTCGAGGGTGGCCTGATCAGTCATGGGGATGTCTCCGAGTTCCGGGAACATGTGATGCGGCCGGGCGTCAGGGTCAAGAGGGCGCGCCATATGCCCCGTGTCCGGACAGGCAGTGACATCGGGTTTGCGGGGTGTTCAGGCGGCTCTGCTGCGGGCGCCGCGGCGCCCGGGGATAAGGGTCAGGTTGCGGCGCCGGCGCCTTGCCTGCCGCGCATGCGGCGAGAGCCCGCAGGTCGATCACGCTCCTGGGGAAATCGCAGCGCGATTACCAATCCCGGTAGCCCAAATACCGAACGTGACCGGCATGGCTCCTCGTGGGAAGGACGCGCCTGCTGTCGGGGAGCGAGGGCCCCGGGCGGACAGGTTGGTGCAAGTGATTTGGCAAAGCCCCGCGCCATCGCCAATCCGAAGGCACGCTTGTGTTGGGCTGAGCTGGGCCTGTCCTCTCTGGCGCAATCTGAACCTCCCGTGGTCTTGCGAAGGCCTGCAGCCGGCCTTACCAGCCGCAGCTTTGCCCGGCGTTTTCTTCCTTGAGGTAGACTGTCAGGGGGCGAAGTATTCGATAATGGCGCTGCCATCCATTTCGCGGGTGCCGGTGAATTTTTCGAGCGTGTCTGGCCAGGGCTGGGACATGCCTGCTTCCATCATTTCCTCGAATCGGCGGCCGACTTCCTTGTTCCCGTAGATCGAGCAGCGGTGGAGAGGACCTTCCCAGCCGGCCTGTTCGCAGGCGGCCTTGTGGAACTGGAACTGCATGATGAAGCTGAGGAAGTAGCGCAGGTAGGGCGTGTTGCCGGGGATGTGATACTTGGCGCCCGGATCGAATGCATCAGCCGGGCGGGGCGCGGGCGGGATGATGCCCTGGTTTTGCAGGCGCAGGTCGGTCCAGGACTGGTTGTAATTCTCAGGCGCAGTCTCGCCGGAGAGAAC
Organism: Hyphomonas sp.; assembly: GCF_018402285.1. Classification (GTDB taxonomy): domain Bacteria; phylum Pseudomonadota; class Alphaproteobacteria; order Caulobacterales; family Hyphomonadaceae; genus Hyphomonas. Next base: position 196,418 of record NZ_JAGYJH010000004.1, read on the forward strand.
GCCCCAGCGCCAGCTGTCGACCGAGAGGGCGAACGGCAGGAAGGCGATCTTGTCGAGCGCCGTTTGAAGAAGAAGCGCAGTATCGGTGTCGGCGCCGGGCTTCTCGTCTGGCGTGATCAGCCCGATCTGTTCGAGATATTCCGGCGTGATCGAGAGAGCGACAAAGTCCCCGATGGCTTCGTGGAAACCGTCATGGGCGCCGTTCTTGTAGAGGTGATCCTGGTTGCGATAGGCGAGTTGGTAATAGTTGTGGCCGAGTTCGTGGTGAACGGTGTTGAAGTCTTCCGCGTTCACCTGTGTGCACATCTTGATACGGACGTCTTCATAATCGTCCAGATCCCAGGCGGAGGCGTGGCAGACGACCTCTCGGCCTTCCGGCTTGGTGATCATCGAGCGTTCCCAGAAGGTTTCGGGAAGCTCCTGAAGGCCGAGTGAGGTGAAGAAGGCTTCTGCAGTCTGCACCATCTGGAGCGGGGTGTAGCCTTTCTCATTCAGGCGCGCGCTGAGGTCATAAGTGGGGCCGGGCGTGTCGGTCTTGAGGATGTCGTAGACGCCCGACCATTGCTGGGCCCACATATTGCCGAGAAGATCTGCCCGGATCGGGCCGGTGGCGGGCTGGACGGCGTCGCCGTAATAGGTGTTGAGACGGCCGCGCGCATAGCAGTGAAGCTCCTTGTAGAGAGGCTCGACCTGCGTCCACAGGCGCTGGACTTCAGCCTCCATCTGCGCGGGCTGCATGTCGTAATTCGACAGCCACATCTGGTCGAGGCTGGGATAGCCAAGCTCTCGGGCGCCTTCATTGGCGATTTCCACCATGCGCGTGTAATCGGGCGCCATGGGCGCGGCGATGGAATGCCAGCCTTCCCAGACGGCCTGGAGGTCTGCCGGGTTGCGGGATTGCTGGATGATGCGGGAGGCTTCCAGAAGATCGATCTCGCGTCCCTGGAACATGAATTTGCCGGTGGAGTAGGTGGCGTCGAGCTTTGTGGTGATGTCGGCCAGTTCCTCGGCCGCGCCGTCGCGGGAGGGGGCAGGAAGGGTGATGCCGCTGCGCAGGATCTGGATCTTGCGGGCTTCTGCGGGGGGAAGTTCCTTGATGTCGAACTGTTTGGAGGCGTTCGCCAGGCTGACGAGCAGCCTGGTGAACTCGGCGCCCTCTGCGGCGGCGGCCGCGCTGGTTTCGTCAGTGATGTTGGTGGCCTGGTCCCAATAGGCCTGGGCGGTGATGTGGCTTTTGGCGGCAATCTGGCTTTCGGCATCGTTCAGAAAGGCGCGGGCCTCGATGGCGCGCTCTTCCATGGCGATGGCATCGGGGTCGATTTGGGTTCTTCCCGGTCCGCAGGAGACAAGCACAAGGCCGAGCGCAATGACGCTGGCAGACTGCAAGGCGGGTTTCAGGAACTGACGGAACATCACGGAGCCCTCCCAAGGCATGTGCCGGGCAGGAGACCGCGAACCGGCCCTTACGTCAATTCCTTACATGTCAGGCTCAGGGGGCCCGGGTTTTCAGGGCCAGGGCGTGCAGCACGCCGCCCATTTCGCCTTTCAGGGCATCATAAACCATCTGGTGCTGGCGGACGCGGGCAAGCCCGGCGAAAGCGGCGCTGACGATCTCGGCCTGCCAGTGATTGTCATCGCCGGCGAGGTCGGTAAGCGTGATCTCGGCATCCGGGAATGCCTCGGTCAGGTATTTCATCAGCGTGTCGCGGCTCATTCCCATGACGGCGTTTCCCTCTTTCAGGTGACTAGGCACATGCGGCGGGGCGCCTTATGGGTCAAGGCATGAGCGAGAAGAAACCTGTCAGACCCCATCCGCAATCCGGGCGCCGGAGCCTGGTTCCTGGCGCCGGCATTGTGCTGGCAGTCATCCTTGGTGCGTGGCTTTTCTGGCCGAAGGGCCAAGCGCCGCTGCCGGGCGTGACCTACAAGCCGGCCTATATCGAAGCAGCCGAGATGCTGCACCTGGCGCAGGTGTTGTCGTCCGACGCGCTGGAGGGGCGGGCCGCCGGGACGGCGGGTAATGAGGCGGCGCGCGGGTTTATCCACAAGCGTTTCGAGGAGATCGGTCTTCTGCCCTTGCCCGGTTTTGGGGGGTATACGCATACCTTTCCGATCGTGCCGCGGGAGGCGGACGCTGCGCCGATAATCGGGGCGAACCTGATCGGGTTCATTCCCGGGCGCACGCCTGGCGAAGGGCCGGCGCTGCTGATTACGGCGCATTACGACCATCTCGGCATCCGGGAGGGGGAGATCTATAATGGCGCTGACGACAATGCGTCGGGCGCTTCGGCGCTGGTGGCGGTGGCGGAGTATTTCGCGCTGAACCGGCCGGAGCATGACATTGTCATCGCGGCGCTGGACGCTGAAGAGATCGGCCTTCTGGGCGCGCGGGCGGTGGCGCGGATGGAGGGGCTTGAGATGTCCCGCGTGGCGCTGAACATGAACCTGGATATGGTGGGCCGCTCCGAAGCGGGTGAGCTTTATGTGGCGGGGACCTATCACTCGCCCGGTCTTGTGCCAGTGATCGAGGCGCTGGCTGAGCGCGCGCCGGTTACGCTGCTCATGGGGCATGACCGTCCCGAAGACGGGCCAGATGACTGGACCCTGCAGTCCGATCATGGCGTGTTTCACCAGATGGGTTTGCCCATCCTCTATTTCGGGGTGGAAGACCATCCGGGCTATCACAATCCCGGGGACGACTTTGAATTCCTGACGCCCGACTTTTTTGTGCGCGCGGCCGACACGCTCGTCATGGCGGCTATGGCAGTCGATGCCGAACTTCCCCGGATATATTCCCTGCGCCGGAACCCGGCCGCAGAAACAGATCAACCAGAAGGAAACGCTGAATGACCACCACCACGGTCTCCCATATCCTCAAGGCTTCTACTTCGCAAACGATCGGCGCGCTGAAGGGCATGCTGATCAAGGGAGAAGCCTACGCCCGAAAGCTGAATGTGGAGGACAGGGTGATCCTCTCCCACCGGCTTTACCCGGACATGTTTGACCTGACGCGCCAGGTGCAGATTGCCTGCGATACCGTTGCACGGGGCGCCGCGCGGCTCGCCGGTCTCGACATGCCGGAATTTCCCGATACGGAGCAGACCTTTGCGGACCTGATTGCGCGCTGCGAAAAGGCAATTGCCTATGTAAACGGCGTGGACAATGACAAGATCGATGCGAGCACGAATGTGACGCTGCAGATCCCGATGGGAGCCAATACGATGCCGATGGAAGGCAAGGCCTACCTTTCCGGCTTCATCCTCACCAACCTTCATTTTCATGCGGCGATTGCCTATGCATTGCTGCGCGCGCAGGGGCTGAACATCGGCAAGCGGGATTATCTCGTGCCGGTGGCATGACATTTCAGTCATTAATCAGATTGCGGAACAGTTATGAAAACAAGCGGCAGGCCAGCGCGGCCTGCCGCTTTCGTTTGAAAACAACGCTCTGACGCGAAACTGCTAAATTCATAATAAAATACAAAGGTGTGTCGCATCAGCAACAGCTGCTGTTTGCAGATATTTCACTGGAACTATTCCGGTCTTCGGACCGTTGTGTGCCTGTCTCGCCCGAATGGCGTGCACAAGAACACACGTAGCGTTTCTGGAAGGAGCACACATGTTCAGATCCATACTCATCGCATCCGCGGCCGTTGCAGGCCTTGCATCGGCGGCCCACGCGCAGGAGTCCGGCCCCTACTTCGAAGGTGGCTACCAGTATCTAGACATCAAGCCTGATGGCGCAGACAGCGGCGTCGACACGAATGGAATCGCAGGCCGCGCCGGCTGGCGTTTCAACACTGTCTTCAGCCTTGAGGCAGAGCTGGCGACCGGCATCGATGATGGCGAATTCGACTATAATGTCGACGAGGACGAACTCAACTTCGACGACAACAATGACGGCGACCTGAGTGACGTGATTACGGCGTCCGGAGACGTTGGTCTCAATTACCTGGCCGGCATCTATGGCAAGGCCAACCTTCCGCTGACGGAACGCCTCAATGCTTATGCCCGGGCAGGATATGCCTATGTCGATCTTGACGCCTCGATCAACACGCCAGGCGGCGTGAACGTCAATGTCGAAGACTCAGCTGATGGCCCGGCCTTCGGCGCGGGCATGAGCTATGACCTTTCGGACAATGTCTATCTGAAGGGGGATTACACCTACTACTCGTTTGACAGCACGGATACGAGCGGTGTGATGCTCGGTGTCGGCTACAAGTTCTGACAGGACCGCCAGACTGAATTCCAGGCAGAAGGCGCCCTCTCCCGTTTCCCGGGGGAGGGCGTCCCTTCATTCAGCGCCGATCAGATTGCGTTCATGTATCCTGGCAGCCAGCCTTCATGCGCGGTGCGGAGATCCGTCAGCGGCAGGACGGTCTTTTCGCCCTTGCGCAGATCATGCAGAAAGGTGATGGCGCCGGTGTTCTCGACCATGCCCGCAAAGAGAGCAGGGACATCACCGAGCAGGTCGAGCACGTCGTCTTCGTTCTTTGCGGCGACCAGGTAGCGGCCCTGGGTTTCACTGAAGAGGAAGGCCAGAGGGCCAAGAGTTGCGAGACGGTCGGCCTGCACGTCGAGTGTGATGCCGACATTGCCGGCCAGTGCCATTTCAGCCGCCGCGACCGCCAGGCCTCCATCGCTTAGATCGTGGACAGCGTGGACAAGGCCCCTGGCAATCAGCTGGCGGACGATGGCAGAGGTCTGGATTTCGTCTTCAAGGTCCACTGGGGGCGGGCCGAGGGCGTCGCCCTTGAGGCCAAGCCATTTGCGCGCATAGAGCGAGGCGCCAAAGTCAGCGGCATTCTCTCCGATGATGATCAGCGCGTCGCCTGGCTGGGCACCCTTGAGGGTGGCGATTTTCGAGAGGTCTTCGATCAGGCCGACGCCGCCGACGACAGGCGTGGGTGGAATGGCTTTGCCATCGGTCTCGTTATAGAGTGACACGTTGCCGGAAACGACCGGGAAGTCGAGCACCCGGCAGGCTTCGGCCATGCCTTCGATGGCCTTGACGATATAGCCCATGGTGGCGGGTTTTTCCGGGTTGCCGAAGTTCAGGTTGTCGGTGATGGCGATGGGCGTGGCGCCGACCGCCGAAAGGTTGCGGTAGGCTTCGGCAACTGCCTGTTTGCCGCCTTCATAGGGATCAGCGGAAACATAGTGCGGGTTGCAGTCCGAACAGATGGCAAGGGCCTTGTTGGTGCCGTGCACGCGAACGATGGCGGCATCCCCGCCGCTTTGGGAAGAGTCGATCGTGTCGTTCATGACATGGCGATCATACTGTTCCCAGACCCAGCGCTTGGACGCCATGTCGGGCGTGGACATGAGCTTGGTGAGCACTTCGGCATAGCTTGCAGGTGCAGTGTGCTTTGAAATTTCGAAGGCGGGGCGTTCTGGCGGCTCTGTCCACGGACGGTCATAAAGAGGCGCGTCTTCGCCGAGCGGAGCGATGGGAATATCGCACACGACTTCGCCGAACTGTTTAAGCACCAGGCGACCTGTCTCGGTTGTGATGCCGATGACTTCGGCGTCGAGGTCCCATTTGTCGAAGATCTTCTTGGCCACCGCTTCCTTGCCGGGCTTCAGGATCATCAGCATGCGCTCCTGGCTTTCCGAGAGCATGATTTCATAGGCCGTCATGCCGGTTTCGCGCTGGGGCACGGCGTCGAGGTCCATCTCGATGCCGACGCCGCCCTTGTCTGCCATCTCGACCGATGAGGAGGTGAGGCCGGCCGCGCCCATGTCCTGGATGGACTGGATCGCGTCGGTCGCCATCAGCTCGAGGCAGGCTTCAATCAGGAGTTTCTCGGTGAAGGGGTCGCCAACCTGAACGGTGGGGCGGTTGTCCTCTTCGCCTTCGGTGAATTCGGCCGAGGCCATGGTGGCCCCGTGGATGCCGTCGCGGCCGGTCTTGGAGCCGACATAGAGGATCTGCAGGCCGGGCAGGGCGCCGCGGGCGTAGAAAATCTTGTCCTGATCGGCGAGGCCAACGGCCATCGCGTTGACGAGGATGTTGCCGTTATAACCCTCGTCGAACTGGGTTTCACCGGCAACAGTCGGCACGCCAACGCAGTTGCCATAGCCGCCAATGCCTGCGACGACGCCGGCGACAAGCTGGCGGGTCCTGGGATGGCCCGGATCGCCAAAGCGCAGGGCATTGACCAGCGCGATCGGGCGCGCGCCCATGGTGAACACGTCGCGCAGGATACCGCCGACGCCGGTGGCGGCGCCCTGATAGGGCTCGATGTATGAGGGGTGGTTGTGGCTCTCCATCTTGAAGATGGCGGCCTGCCCGTCGCCGATGTCGATCACGCCGGCATTCTCGCCGGGTCCCTGGATGACGCGGGGGCCTTTGGTGGGGAATTTCGAGAGGTGGCGGCGGGAGGATTTGTAGGAGCAGTGCTCTGACCACATCACCGAATAGATGCCCAGTTCCACAAGGTTGGGATTGCGGCCAAGGCGGCTGACGAGGCGCTCCCATTCATCGGCCTTGATGCCATGCCCGGCGCCGGAGGCGGCGTCCTGCTCGGCCTGTAGATGGGAGAGAATGGCGGCGGTATCGGTCATGACATCAGCCCGTGTTTGGATTTGGCGCAGCGCTAGGCGGGTTTGGCGGCTTGTTCAACTGCCAGAAGCGCATCCAGCGCAGGATCGGAAGGGAGAGATCGCAGATAGGCCTCATAATGCTTCCAGCGGCCGATCGAGCGGTCGTGCAGCGTTTCTCTCACCTGCCAGACCGAAGCGGTTTTCACGGGGCCCTGCGCCTTGTGGAATTCGAGGCAGGCCTCGTCAAACGGCAGGCCCAGGAAGTCCAGCATCCGGCCCACTTCCTGCTCGGGCTGCATGACAACGGCCTCGTAAGGAACAGTCAGGATGTCATCGGGAAACAGGCGCCGCCAATGGCTCATCATGCGGCGTTCGGCGTGGGCATGGGCGGCAATGTCCTGAAGGGTATAGCCGTAGTTCAGGGAGACGTGCAGGTATTGGCCCCAGACCGAGATCAGCGTGTCGAGCGGGTGGCGCACGGTGTTGATGATCTTCGCCTTCGGGAAGAGGCTCTTGATCAGGCCGACATGCCAGAAATTGTCCGGACGCTTGTCCGTGACCACGCCTGCGCCGGGATACATGGCGCGAATGCGGGTGAGATAGGCTTCGGCATAGTCTTTCAGCAGCGGCTCGGGCGCGGCAGTGATGCCGGCCGGATCGTTGCCAAGGCCGCGGGCGATGCGGGGGATCATATCAAGTTCGCCGCCGGCAGCGATCTGGCCGTGGGCGCCGAGGATCTGTTCCACCAGCGTTGAGCCGGAGCGGAACATGCCAAGGATGAATACCGGTTGGGGGCTCGGGTCACGGATGCCGGTCTGGCGGCCGCCATCGGTAGCAAAGACCGCTGCCACACGCTCGACGCGCCTGAGCTCATTGATGCCGTTATAGGGGGCGACCTGGCCTGCTGCGGCGTTGCGGGCGCTGCTGTTGGCGGCTTCGAAGGCGGCGGCTGCCTCGGCATAAGCGGTGCAGCTGTCATACAGGCGGCCGAGTGCGAACTGCAGCAGCGCAAGATCAGCGGGCAGAAGCGTGCCGCTCGCGATGAGGGCGCGGAGCTTGCCGATCATCGGGTCATCAGTCGAGGCGGCTGTTCCCAGGCCTGCGAGGCGCGCGAGCGCCATGGCGTTGCCGGGCGCCAGGGCGTGGGCCTTTTCGTAGACAGCCCGGGCTTCGGCGCGCTCGCCGAGATCTTCGTGAAGATTGCCGAGATTGATGAGGGCCGGCAGGTATTTCGGCGAGAGGGTCAGTGCCCGCTCCAACTCTGCCTTTGCCTCGGCAGGACGGGCCATCGCATCGGAGAGAATGGCGGCGCGGTTCAGATGGACTTCTTCTGCGCCTTTTACCCCCCGCGTCAGGGCTTCTTCATAGGCCGCAAATGCCTCCTGCGCCATGCCGGCCCGGCGCAGCAGCCAGCCGAGATTGTACCAGCTGTCCGGCAGGTCCGGATATTCGGAGAGCAGGGCCCTGTAGGCCGCAATGGCATCAGGAACATTACCCGTCTCGCGGAGCCGGGAGGCGGTGTTGAGGAGTTCTTGCTGGCGCGTATCAGTCATCCAAGCCGTTTAGCGTCGAAAGGCGGATATCGCCATAGGGTACAACGCTTTACATGCATGGGCTCGCGGGTGGTTGGCGCAGATGGCTTGCGGGCGCTACACAGGCCCGGTCCTTTCAGGAGCCATGCCCGATGCCGGAACTTGCCCGCAGATCCCTTCTTCTCGGCCTTAGCGCGGCGGCGCTCTCGGCGTGCGTCAGCCGGCCTGTGTCCGTGCCGGGTGCGCCGGCAGACCGGCCCTTCCCGAAAGTGCTGTCCCGGCGGGACCGGATAACGCGCACGGTTGTGGGACTGCGCCCGTTCCGGCCTCAGGGTTTCCGGCTGGAGGCCGAGGCGTTCGGCGAGAAGACGGTGATCCACAATTACGGCCATGGCGGATGCGGGGTGACGCTGTCCTGGGGCACCTGCCAGCGGGCGGCCGTGATGGCGGGGGAGGCGGGCCGTCTTGATGTGGCTGTGCTTGGCGGCGGGGTGATGGGGCTTACGAGCGCGCTGATCCTGGCGCGGCGCGGGCATGATGTGACCGTCTACGCCGATGTGATGCATCCGAACACGACGTCCAATGTGGCGGGCGCTTTGTGGCTGCCCTCGAGCCTCTATGACCGGGACGTGGCGAGCGAAGACTTTCTCCGGCTCAACTGGCAGGTCACGCGGGAAGCGCATCGGGGCTTCCTGCCTTATGTGAACCGGCCGGGATATGGGGTGAGCTGGGTGCACCATTCGGAGGTGTCGGAGCGTGTGCGCGAGCCGCGCTGGGCGCTGCCGGGCGGGGATGATCTCTATCCGGGGCTGGAGGTGCTGACCGCGCAGACGCGGTTCGGCTTTGCCTATGAGGAGCGTTACCACACGCTGATGATAGACCCGGACTATTATCTCGACATGCTGATGAAGGACGCTCAGCTCGCCGGGGCGAGGTTTGTCTCCTGGCGGTTCGAGACGCTGGATGAACTGCTGGCGTTGCCGGAGCCGGTGATCGTGAACTGCACGGGGCTTGGCGCGGCGAAGCTCTTTGCGGACGAGACGCTGATCCCGATCCGGGGCCAGCTAAGCCATCTGCTGCCGCAGCCGGAGATCGACTATTCCTATACCGGCTGGGGCAATGGCGGATCGCTCTACATGTTCCCCCGCAAGACCGGACTGGTGCTGGGCGGCAGCCATGGCCGCGGGGATGTTTCGATGGATGTCAGCGAGGAAGAGCTGACGCGGATGGTGGACGGGCATGCGGCGCTGGCCGAGCGGGCGGCGTTTTCGACCTCGGCATCAAACCAGGCAATTTCCGGGCTGTTCTCCGGCGCCTGAACCTGCCGGCCAAGGGCTGCGTTCGACGTTTACTTGTCACGCATCACAGGAGCCAAATCATGCCAGTGGCGTTGATCGCCCTTTTTCCCGCCGTTCTGATGGCAGACGCCGCTTGCGCGCAATCTGCCGAGCCCATGCCACAGGCCGAACCGGACGTTCCGGTGACCGAGGAGGCCGGACCCGAGGCAGAGGCCGAGGTGCTCTTTTCGGCGAGCTGCATGACGGCCGATACCGGGTTTGGTGGCCGCATCGCTCAGATCAAGGCGGCTTCTGCCGGGGATGCTGTCGGCGCGATCGACACCTTTACGTGTGCCGGCAATGGGCGGGTTCCCGCCGCGCCCCCACTTTGCGTCCGGCACGGCCGCTGGCCTTGCTGATCCGGTCAGCCAGCAGACCTGTGTCCTGGCGTCCGGCGCCGGGGAGATGCCGATCGTATCGGGTTCGCGCGGGAGCGTCTTTGAGATCGATCCGACGCCGGGCGCAGCGGTACCGCTGGTTGCTCAGACGGAGGATGGCGATGAGGTCGACCCTGTCAAAGCAGCCCCTGCCGACAGCTGACAGCCCGGGCGCCCGTCTGTCATCGGAGAGCCGTTTCGATGTCTGCCAGATGGCGGTTTTTGTCCGTCTGCGGAAGGAAGCTGGCGGTGAAGCTGTTGCGGGCGAGCTTGATGATCTGGGCGTCCGACAGTCCGAGGGCTTCTGCGGTTTTCTCGTAATTTCGGCCGATATAGCCGCCGAAATAGGCCGGATCGTCGGAATTGACCGTGACCAGAAGGCCTGCCTCCAGCTGAGCTTTGACCGGGCTCTTTTTCAGATCATCGATCACGCACAGCGACAGGTTTGACAGCGGACAATTGGTCAGCGGGATCTGCATTTCACGGATCATGCTGACGAGTTCAGGATCTTCCATGCAGCGGTTGCCGTGGTCGATCCGGTCCACGCCGATGTCGAGCAGGGCTTGGCGGACATAGGAGGGCGGGCCTTCTTCGCCGGCATGCATACACAGCTTGAAGCCGATCTCCCGGCAGCGCCGGTAGAGGCGCTCGAACTTGAGGGGCGGGTGGCCCATTTCAGAGGAATCGAGGCCGACGCCGATGAACTTGTCGTGCCATGGCTCCGATTCCACCAGCAGGTCAAAGCCGTCCTCTTCTGAGAGATGCCGCAGGAAGCTCATGATCAGGCAGGCGCTGATGCCGAGTTCCTGTTCGCCTTTCTTGATTGCGGTGAGGATTCCCTCGGTGACGACGCCGAAGGGTACGCCGCGCTCGGTATGAGCCTGGGGATCATAGAACATCTCGACATGGCGGACATTGTCGGCCTTGGCGCGCTGGAGATAGGCCCAGGTCAGGTCGAAGAAGTCCTCCTCGGTACGGAGCACCTGCATGCCCTGATAGTAGAGATCGAGGAATTCCTGGAGGTTGGAGAAGTTGTAGGCGGCTTTTGCATCTTCTAGCGTCTTGAAGGGCAGGGTGATCCTGTTGCGCTCGGCGAGCGCCATCATCTGCTCGGGCTCGAAGCTGCCTTCGATGTGGAGATGGAGCTCGGCCTTGGGCAGGCGGTGGATGAGGGAGGTGCGGGATGGGTCAGTCATTCCGCCTATAGACAAGGCAGGCAGCGCCTTGTCCAGTTCAACCCTGCGCGGTCCGCGCTGCCCCGATGGCCTGCCTATTCCCCGCTCAGTTCCTCGACCTTGCAGAGGCCCGCGCGGTAGGAGCCGACCGTGCGGATCACATCCTCGCCCTCCGGCTCTATCCGCTCGCCGCTGACGAGGCTGGAGAGCACGCGCGTTACCAGCTGGTCCAGCCTTGTCACCACATAGCAGTCCACGGTCGGCTCGGCGTGCGGATTGCCGATGCCGCTATCGTCGGTGAGGAAGAGGTAGCGTCCGCCCGTGATCTGGCCCATGCCCCGCATCAGGAACTCGGCCGTCTTGTCCACACCACTTGCCGCAAGCGGCACGATATGGATGCCGCGCGTGCGGGAGACCAGCGCGGCGTCCCAGCTCGCCATAAGGTCAGCTTTGTGGGGCGGGGCATCGGCAACAAGCAGGTTGACCCTCACCGCATCAGGGCGCCATTCGAAACCGAGGCCTCTTTGCAGGGCATCCTTCATGGCTTCGGGAAAGTCGCCGCCGCCGCCTGCGCTTTGCTGGTGCAGATCCGCTTTGAAGCTTGCAATGTCGGTCGTGAAGGAAAAGTCCCGCACGACGTACTCATCGCCCTTGTCGCGATAGACAATGAGCCCGGCACGAATATCAAGGCCGGGGTTTGCTGTCTTGACGCGGTCGAGGATGCCTTCGATTTCCTTTTGAAGATATGCCATCTCGTCACCCATCGAGCCCGTGGCATCGAGGGTGAGCAGAAGGTCGAGCTTGGTCGCCGCTGTCCGGTCGCCGTCAATCTCAAAGACCAGTTCGCCGCCCGATGCGATCAGTTCGCCAGACACTGTCTGTGACCCGGTCTTCTTTCCACGCGCGGTGACGGTGACGTTCATGCCCTCCGCCAGAACATCATACTGCGGGTAGAGGTAAGTGATGCCATTTGCGCCGGTGCGCAGCGGGAACATGTCTTTTCCGTCACCGGTCTTCAGCGTGATCTCTGCCAGCGGCACCGGCTTGCCGAGCCGGTCGACGACGCGGATCGCGATGCGCTGGTTTGCATCGACATAGGGCAGGTCCAGGTTTGCAAGTTCGCCCTGCAGCACCTTGTCGAGATAGGCCTTGTAGAGGTCCGGGTTCAGGACATCGTCATAATCACCCGCCGTGAGCAGGCCCGCCTGCGCTTCAGGCTGGGGTTTGGGATCATCCGGCGGCGCGATCTCGCCGCCAGTCACGGCTACTTCAGTGCGTGAAAGTTCGCGGACGGCTGCGCCATCCGAAGACGCAGATCCAAGCGGTGGCGGTGGCGGAGGGGGAGGTGGTGGTGGTGGTGGCGCGGGCGGGGGCGCCATGGGTGCTGGCACAGACGTCTCCGCCGGCCCCGGAGTTGCGCCATCCTGCGTACTGCATGCCGCCAGAATGCCAACGGCCAGACAGCCGGCGACGGCCCATTTGAGTGATTGTTGCAATGTCATATCCCCACATTCGGATTTGCGCGAAGTAACGCGCGCCAATCAGGCAGGACTATGATTGAAACGAGATTCTTTGGGGCAGTCAGCCCCTAAGCCGCCGCCATCAGGCTCTTGAACAGGCCGATGCCGTCACTACCGCCTTCATGGTCGCCGATGGCGCGTTCGGGGTGGGGCATCATGCCCAGGATGCGGCCATTTTCCGAAAGGATACCGGCAATGTCGCGGGCCGCGCCATTGGGGTTTTCGCCGCTGGCATAACGGAAGGCGACGCGGCCTTCGCCTTCGAGCCGGTCGAGTGTCGCGGCATCGGCAAAGAAGTTGCCCTCGGCATGGGCGATCGGGATGATGACTTGGCTACCGCCGGTATAGGCACTGGTGAAGGCGGTGTTACTGCTCTCGACTTTCAGTTTCTGCGGGCGGCAAACGAAGTGGAGCGAGGCATTACGGACCAGAGCGCCGGGCAGGAGGCCGGTTTCGGTGAGGATCTGGAAGCCGTTGCAGACGCCGAGGATGTATCCGCCGCGCCCGGCATGGGCCTTGAGCTGGGAGATGATCGGCGAATTGCCCGCCATGGCGCCGCAGCGCAGGTAATCGCCGTAGGAAAAGCCGCCGGGCACCATCACCAGGTCTGTTCCGGCAGGGATTTCCCCGTCCTTGTGCCAGACCATGGCCGGGGCGTTGCCGGTCAGCTTTTCCAACGCGTCATGCGCGTCACGATCACAGTTCGAGCCGGGAAAGACGATGACAGCTGATTTCATGGGCGCTCTCTAGCAAAGAGTCGGGCGCTTTGGAAACGGGAATGACGCGCCCGAAGCAGTGAGGCATTTAGGCCACATAACACGTTGATCACAAAGTATAACACTTGCCGAAATTCGGGCGCCGCGCCATCCTTGCTCATCACAAACGGGAGATTCAGACCATGAAAAAAGTGATTGCTGCCCTGTTCGCAGTAGCCGCGCTGCCGGTCCTGGCGGCCTGCAACACCATTGAAGGCCTTGGCAAGGACGTGAAGGCCGGTGGCCAGGCCGTCGAAGAGACCGCCAAGGAAGTCAAAGAAGACATCACGAAGTAAGTTACCCGCAGGCGGCGGGGCGAGTGTCTTGCCGCCTGCTCCTACTTTGCCCTGGAAGATAAACCAGGCGCCCGGTGCGATCAGGCCGAACCCCACCCGCGTGGTTCCAGCCGAGCGGCTCCTTGAGTACCCGCACCGGACATCCGGCGAACCCGTTCAGGGGGTCACCTGCTGGATCGTCATGAGTTCTGCGGCCGAACAGACCCGATGTCCCCAGCGGTTGGCGGGTACGGCGAAGGTTCATTCGATCAGCGCAATGCCCAGCTGGCAGGGATGACCAGCCCCGCGGCGGCGCCTGGAAGTTCAGGTGCCCATACCGGGCCATCGTCATGAGCGGTTGGAGATCGACAGAAACACAACCGGCAGGACATGTGGCGGCATGAAGGCTCCGGAAGGCGGGAGGGCGTGAATCAGTCCTCAAATACCGCGATGACTGGCACATGATCTGACGGTTTCTCCATCGCGCGGGCCTTGCGGTAGATTTCGATACCGGTGAGCCGGTCGGTCATGCGGGGGCAGGCGAGTACATGGTCGATGCGGATACCGTGATCCTTCTGAAAGGCGCCGCCCTGATAGTCCCAGAATGTGTATTGATGGGCCCGGCCGTCGCAGGCCTCGAAGGCATCGGTGAGGCCAAGATGCTTCAGCTGTCGCCAGGCGGCGCGGGTTTCGGGCAGGGCGAGGGCGTCGGTGTTCCAGACGGTGTCGTCCCAGCAATCTTCCGGCGCGGGAATGGCGTTGTAATCTCCGCACAGGACAAAGGGCTCCTCGGCAGTCAGCAGGTTGCGGGCGTGGTCTTCCAGCGCGGCGACCCATTCGAGCTTGTAGTCATACTTCTCCCCCGGCGCGGGATTGCCGTTGGGCAGGTAGAGCCCGCCGACGCGGACAGGCCGGTCTGCCAGGACGGTCGCCTCGATGTAGCGGGCCTGATCGTCCTTGAGGGTGGACATCTCGCGGGTGACATCCTGAAGGGGGAATTTGGACAGGATGGCGACGCCATTATAGCTTTTCTGGCCATGAACGGCGCAGTTCCAGCCCAGTTCTTCTATCTCCAGATAGGGGAAGGCGTCGGTTTCGCACTTCAGTTCCTGCAGGCAGACCACGTCTGCATTGATATCGCTCAGCACCTGCAGAACAGTCGGCAGGCGGGCTTTCATCGAATTGACATTCCAGGTCGCTATACGCATGGGCTAACCTCATAAGCAGCTTCGCGCCATTGTTCCAGCAGCGGTCGGGCCTTATACTATCGGAAACCTGAGGAGTCGCGTTCATGGCGCCAAGCTGGATTCAACTGCTGATCGTGGTCGTGGTCGCTCTGCTGCTGTTTGGCGGCAGGGGGCGGATTTCCTCTATCATGGGCGACATGGCCAAGGGCATCGGCGCGTTCCGCAAGGGCCTCAAGGATGAGGAAACCAAGCCGGTGACCAAGGACGACATGGTCGACATCACGCCCAAGAAAGACGAGACGAAGACCTCGTCCTGATGACTGGCCCGGAGGGCGGATAGCCATGCTGCCCGGCATAGGGTTTTCCGAGATATTGCTGATTGGCCTTGCGGCCCTCATCATCATTGGTCCCAAGGATCTGCCGATGATGATGCGCAAGATCGGCCAGATCATGGGCAAGGGCCGGCGCATGGCGCGGGAATTCCAGGCGGCGTTTGACGATATCGCCCGCCAGAGCGAGCTCGACGAGCTCAAGAAGGAAATCCAGGAACTTCGCAAATCCAACACGCTGACAACTGCGCAGGATGATCTGGCGGCCTATGAGGCGGACGTGAATTCTGCCGTGATGCGCGAGCCGGCGCCCCCCTCGCCGCCGGCCGTGGCGCCTGAGCCAAAGGACGAGCTGCCCCCTGCCACTCCGGCCAAAGGCGACCCTGCATGAGCCACGCCCCGCCAAAGGACGAACAGCCGGAGATCCTGGACGACGAGGTGGAGTCGAGTCGGGCGCCGCTGCTCAGCCATCTGGTCGAGCTGCGCGGGCGGCTGATCAAGAGCCTGCTGGCGCTTGGCGCGGCGACGATCCTTGCGTTCTTCTTTGCCGACCAGATCTACAACCTGCTGGTGGCGCCGTTTGCCTCGATGGCCGAAGACATACGCGGCTCGAAGCTGGAATTCATCTTCACGGCGCCGATGGAGTTCTTCTTCGCGAAGTTGAAGCTGGCGCTGTTTGCGGGCGTGTTCATCGCGTTCCCGGTCATCGCCTGGCAGGTCTATGCCTTTGTGGCGCCGGGCCTGTACAAGACCGAGCGCGGCGCTTTCTGGCCCTACCTTGTCTTTGCGCCGGTCCTGTTTTCGCTGGGCGCGGCGTTTGTCTATTTCATCATGCTGCCGATGCTGGCGCGGTTCACGATCTCCATGGAGCAGGTGGACGCGGCGCAGACGACGATCCGGATGATGCCGCGGGTGAGCGATTACCTGTCGCTGGTGATGGCGCTGATGCTGGCGTTCGGCATTTCGTTCCAGCTGCCGGTGATCCTGACACTTCTGGCACGGATCGGGATTGTGACTTCCCAGGGCCTCGGCAAGGGCCGGAAGTATGCCATCGTCGGCATCCTTGCCTTTGCGGCCTTGTTTACCCCGCCGGACGCGATTTCCCAGCTGATGCTGGCGATCCCGGTCTACCTTCTCTACGAGATTTCGATCTTTTGCGTGCGGATGATCGAGAAGAAGGTTCAGAAGGCGGAGGCGGCCGCCGCCGCCGAGTAAATTTCCCTGCAGTCGCGGCGTTGCAATTTCCTGCCAGGTGTTGAACGTTGGCGCCGGACAGAAACCGCCGTCTCCCGAGAAACGAGGAGCCTTCCCGAGTGTCGCGCCTTAAAAGCGTCCTGCTGGTCGATTTCGACAATATTTATGGCGCGACCAGTGAAGAGGTTGTCAGCGGGCTGCCCAATTGGCTGCTCTGGCTGGAGGATGGTGCCTTCTCGCCGAAGAACCGCCGCCGCCGTTTCATCGACAAGCGCGTCTACTGGAATCTGCAATTCGACAAGTACCGCCCCGACTTTGAACGGGCAGGTTTCTCTGCGTTCAACTGCCGGGCGCTGGCCAAGCGCAAGATCAGCGCGGGCAAGAGTTCTGCCGACATCGTGCTGACCATGGACGCGATCGAAATCGCCCTTGTGAACGAGGATGTCGAGGAGTTCGTGATCCTCACGACCGATTCCGATTTCGTGCCGATGGTGAACCGGGTGCAGGCCGGCGACCTGCGGGTGGTGACCTGCGGCAAGGAAACCGACCCGACTTATGAGCTGTTCAGCCAGTATGCCGACGCGGCCATCCATGTCGGCGCGCTGAAGGCGGCGTTCAGCTATGAGCGGGCAAAGCGCAAATGGTATGCCTTGCGCGCGCCCCCGCCGCAGATTGCGCCCCTGACCTTCCAGAAAGAGCGCCGCTCGGCGCTGATGGGGCGGGTGCGCGCCGCGCTGGACACGAGCGAGGCGCCCAAGGACGGGCCGCCGCCGGAAGCTCTGCGCGCCGTGGCGATTATAAAGGAGCTGGGCGAGCGGATGCCCGACCAGCCACTGTCAAAGTCACGCATCGTGCGGGCACTCAGTGTCATCCAGGAATTCTCGCCGACCTATCAGGCGGGCCTGCGCCCCTGGTTTGGCCACAAGAACTTTGCGGCGATGATGCGCCGCCTGTCGCAGATGCAGCCCGCGATTGAGGTGACGACAATGGGCAAGAACAAGATCGAAACGATCTGGCGGGAACCGGCCGGGGCGCCGCCGCCGCAGCGCGTGCGCCCGCCTGAGCCCGATGACGCGCCCGAGGCGCGGGAGTTGCCGCGCGAGCGCCGCCCGCTGGCCCTGCTGGCAGAGGCGGCCAAGTCTGCAGAGCTGCCGGAGCCTGCCGAACTGGCCGATGGGGCGGAGACGGGCAAGGCCAATGAGGCAGACGAGACTGAAGATGCCGGGGCCGAGGCCCTGCCCAGCCGGGCCTGACCTGTGGACAGGAGGGGGCGGCGCAGATTAGACGCTTCCCCGATAGACACTGACCCCAGAGCCTGAGGCTTCCCATGTTCGACATCCGCGCCATCCGCGACAATCCCGACGCTTTCCGCAACGCCTGGAACCGCCGGAAGTCTGGATTGGGCTCGGTGGTGGACGACATCCTCAATCTGGACGCGCGATGGCGCGAGGCGACCACCACCAAGCAGGACGCCGAAAGCGCGCGCAATGCCAGCTCCAAGCTGATCGGCCAGGCAAAGGCGCAGAAGGATGAGGCCCGCGCGGCCGAGCTGATGGCGCTGGTGGCAGACGCTAAGACTGCAATCGAGAAAGCCGGCGAGGACGAGGAGAAAGCGCGCAAGGCGCTCGATGACCTGCTGATGGACCTGCCCAACCTGCCGCTGGACGAGGTGCCCGAGGGCAGTGACGAGCATGGCAATGTCGAGCAACATAAATGGGGCCAGCCAAGGCTCATCAATGATCCCAGGGACCATGCCGATCTCGGCGAAGCGCTGAAAGGGCAGGGCGGCTTCCCGCTGATGGACTTTGAAGCCGCCGCCCGGATGAGCGGCGCACGCTTTGTGGCGCTGCGCGGCAAGCTTACCCGGCTGGAACGGGCGCTGGCGAACTTCATGCTCGATCTTCAGACGACGGAGCACGGATATGAGGAGATGAGCGTGCCGGTTCTGGTGCGCGCTCAGGCGCTCTACGGCACCGGGCAACTGCCGAAGTTTGCCGAAGACCTCTTCCGCACGACTGTGGATCATTGGCTGACACCTACCGCCGAGGTATCGCTCACAAACCTCGTCCGTGAACAAATTCTCGAAGCTGCCCAGCTCCCCCTGCGTTTCACCGCGCATACGCCCTGCTTCCGTTCCGAAGCGGGCAGCGCGGGGCGTGATACCAAGGGCATGATCCGCCAGCACCAGTTCAACAAGGTGGAGCTGGTCTCGATTGTGGCGAATGAGGAAGAAGGGTTGAAGGAACTGGAGCGGATGACCGGCTGCGCCGAAGAAGTGCTGAGGCGCCTCGAGCTGCCTTTCCGCCGCATGCTGCTGTGCACCGGTGACATGGGCGCAGGCGCGCGCAAGACCTATGACCTTGAAGTGTGGCTGCCCTCGCAGAACACCTATCGGGAGATTTCCTCCTGCTCTTATTGCGGCGACTTCCAGGCCCGCCGCATGGATGCGCGCTACCGACCGGAGCCCAAAGCGAAGCCCGAATATGTCCACACGCTCAACGGGTCGGGCCTCGCGGTCGGGCGCACTCTGGTGGCGGTGCTGGAAAATTATCAGAATACGGATGGATCTGTTACTGTGCCCAGGGCGCTGGTACCTTACATGGGCGGGGTGACGCAGATCAAATGAGAATTCTCCTGACCAATGATGACGGCATCAACGCGCCCGGTCTTTCCGTGCTCGAGGAGATCGCCAAGGAGCTTTCCGACGATATCTGGATCGCGGCGCCTGAAGAGGAACAGTCGGGCAAGGGGCGGGCGATTTCGCTGACGCAGCCTGTGCGCGTGCGCAAGGTCGGGGCAAAGGCGTGGGCGGTTGCCGGCTCACCCTCGGACGCTGTTTTGCTGGCGCTGCGCGACCTGATGCCAGACATGCCCGATCTTGTTCTCTCAGGCGTCAATCGCGGGCAGAACATCGCCGAGGATACGAGTTTTTCCGGCACTATTGCAGCGGCCATGTTCGGCATGCAGCTGGGCGTGCCGTCGATTGCGCTCAGCCAGGCGCAGAATTTCCGGGAGCGCGGCTCGCTTTCCTGGGAGACGGCCAAGGCCTGGGGCGCCAGAGCGATCCGCCCGCTGCTGGAGATGCGCTGGCCTAAGGATGTGGTGATGAACGTGAACTTCCCGGACGTGGAGCCCGGCGATGTGCGCGGCATCCAGATCACGCGGCAGGGCTTCCGCGACGAGGCGATCATCCATACTGACCGGCGCGAAGACCTGCGCGGCAATGATTATTACTGGATCGGTTATCGCGGGAAGCTGTCCAAGCCCGACGAAGGCACCGACATCCGGGCGATCTATGATGGCTATGTCTCCATCTCGCCGCTGCATGTGGACTTGACGCATGAACCGTTCCTGAAAACACTCAGGGAGACATGGCAGAGCTGATCGCCGATCCGTTTCGTGCTGCTCGCCTTCTGCTCACGCTGAGACAGGAGGGGATGACCGATCCCGACGTGCTGGCGGCCATGGAGACCATAGAGCGGGCCGCCTTTGTCGATGATCCAGCGCTGGAGGCGCTTGCGTTTGAGGATGCGATGCTGCCGATCCCCTGCGGGCAGGTGATGCTGCGGCCTTCGGCAACGGCGCATCTGATCCAGGCTATGGCGCTTCCCCGGAACCGGCAGGGGCGCGTTCTGATGGTCGGTTTCGGCTCGGGTTACATGGCGACACTGCTGTCGCAGCTTTGCGCACATGTCTTTGCGGTGGAGCGCTTCTGCCGCCTGACGCAGGAAGGCCGCGCCCGGCTGGCGCGGCTGGGCATCGCGAACGTAACCTTGTCGCAGGGGGACGGGCTGGAGGGCTGGCCTGATCAGGGCCCCTATGATGCCATTGTGCTGGCAGGCGCCGTGTCGGAGGTGCCCGAGGGGCTGGCAGGGCAGCTGGCCCGGGACGGGACACTCGTTGCGCCGGTCAACGACGCCGCCGGACAGGCTGTCCTGGTCCGGCTGATTGCCTCAGGCAGCGAGCGCGACCGGCGGCCCCTGTTTCAGTGGGTGCCGCCGCTGATCGAAGGATGCGCGCAAGTGCTTTAATTGCAGCTTGAGGCGCCTGCAGGGGTAGTTTGCCAAGCCCGGACTGCCCAGCTATACGCCTCAGTTCCGTGTTTCTGACGCCGAATTTTCTGGAGATTGCCGATATGTCCGCCCGCCCTCTGACGCTTGCTCTCATCTCGGTGGCTCTGGCCATGCCCGCGGTTGCGCAAGCCGCACCGGCCGCCGCGCCCGCCAACAGCCTGGTCATGCAGCTCGTCATGTTCCTGCCGCTGATCCTGATCTTCTACTTCCTTCTGATTCGCCCGCAGCAGCAGCGCCAGAAGAAGCACGCCGCCATGATTGCCGCCGTCAAGCGCGGCGATACGGTGGTCACCTCCGGTGGCCTGATCGGCAAGGTCAACAAGGTCAGCGATACCGAAATCTCGGTTGATCTGGCAGAGAATGTCCGCGTCCGCGTCGTCAAGGGCATGATTCTCGAAGTGCGCAACAAGTCCGAGCCGGTTCCGGCCAACGACTGATCTTCGGACCACTGCCGTCTTCATAGGATCGCGCCATGCTACAGTTCCCGCCGTGGAAAGTCCTTCTCGTCCTGGTTGTGCTCATCTGGGGCATTGTCATGGCGCTGCCCAACGTCATGAACATGTCGAATGCGCCGGGCTTCCTGCCAAAGCAGTCGGTCAATCTCGGTCTCGACCTGCGCGGCGGTGTCTATCTGGAGATGGAAATACCCCCGGCTGAAGTGATCAGCAGCCGTCTCAGCGTGTTTGCGCGTGACGTCCGTTCGGCCTTCGCCCGTACATCAGACCGCGAGCCGATCTATTTCCAGCCGGAACTTCGCGGACGCACGATGCTGATCAAGCTCAGCCGCCCGGACGCTGATGGCAACTTTCCTGTCGAAGAAGCCCTGCGCCGGCTCGACCGGATCAACGGGCCCATCGAAGGCGGCCTTGCCGGCGGCAAGACGTTCGAAATGACCCGTGCCGGGCAGGATGGCATCCTTGTGAGCGTGTCGGCCGCGTCTGAGAGCGCGATGCTCGCAGACGCCCTGTCCAAGACGATGACCATCGTCCGGCGCCGGGTTGACCCCGACGGGGTAGCAGAAATTTCGCTGACGCCGTCTGGCAACAACCGGATCGTTCTGGAAGCGCCCGGTGAGCCCGATCCCGAGCGCCTCAAGACGCTTCTGAGCCGTGACGGCCGGATGACCTTCAACCTCGTCGAAACCAGCCCTGCTGATATCGCCTCGGCGCAGGCCGGCATCGTGAAGCCCGGTTTCCGGCTGCTGGAAGGGCCCGAGACCGGACCGCTTCTTGTTCGCGAAATTCCTGAAGTGGTGGGCGCTGACATCGCCACGGCCAGCCAGGGCAATGACGAAGCCAACCGACCGCAGATCAACTTTCGCCTCAACGCAAATGGCGCGCGCAAGTTCTACGAAACGACGCGCAACAATTCGGGCAAGCTCTTTGCCATCGTGCTCGATGACGTGATCATGTCGGCGCCGCGCATCAACGAGCCCATCCCGGGCGGCAATGTGCGGATCACCGGCTCGTTCACGATCGAGGAAGCCCAGGATCTTGCTGCGATCATCGCGGCCGGCGAGATGCCCGCCAAGGTACAGTTCCTGGATCAGCGGGTAGTTTCCTCGACGCTGGGGGAAGATTCGATTGAGTCAGGTTTCCGAGCGGCGGTTGTCGGGCTCTCGCTCGTTGCCTTCTTCATGATCCTCGCTTACGGGCTGCAGGGCATGTTCGCCGTGCTTTCGCTGGTCGCGAACGTGATCCTGATCTTTGCCGCGCTCTCGCTACTGGGGGCCACGCTGACACTGCCGGGTATTGCGGGCATCATCCTGACGATCGGTATGGCGGTGGATGCCAACGTGCTCGTGTTTGAACGGGTGCGGGAGGAACAGAACAATGGCCGGTCCATCTGGACTGCTGTTCAGGCCGGCTATGAACGCGCGCTGATCACCATTCTGGACGCCAACATCACGACCCTGTTTGCCGCCATCATCCTTTACTCGCTCGGCTCGGGCCCGGTGAAGGGCTTCGCGGTCACGCTGGCGCTGGGCATCATCACGTCGGTGTTCACGGCGTTCGTCTTCACCCGGA
This sequence comes from Hyphomonas sp., assembly GCF_018402285.1. Classification (GTDB taxonomy): domain Bacteria; phylum Pseudomonadota; class Alphaproteobacteria; order Caulobacterales; family Hyphomonadaceae; genus Hyphomonas. Next base: position 218,744 of record NZ_JAGYJH010000004.1, read on the forward strand.
TGATGACGGTGTTCTGGCTGAAGACATTCAAGACAAAGCGCCTCGCGGTATAGGCAGGTTGGGACAGACACATGCTGATCAAATACTGGCCTAAGGAAACCAAGATTCCCTTCATGCGCTATCGCTATGTGGGCGTGGTGCTGTCGCTGATCATGATGGTCGGCTCCATCTACCTTGTCATGACGCGGGGGCTGAATCTGGGCGTCGATTTTGCCGGTGGCTCGGTCGTTGAACTGCGGCAGACAGATACCGTTACCGTCGCGGATGTTCGCAGCCAGATCCCAGGCGGCCTGACAGTCAACTCGGCAACCGATGCAAATGGCGCCGAACTGGTGGTCATCCGGTTCGGTGAAGTCGAAGGCTCCCTGCTCGGACCGGAATTTGCGGCGCTCACGGATGAAGAGAAGGCCGACCGCGCGTCGGCTGCATCCAACACATTTGTCGTGAAAACCATCAAGCAGGCGTTCAACCTGACAGACGAGGATATCCTTCGCAATGATTCGGTCGGTCCGAAGGTTTCCGGCGAACTCTTCCGCGAAGGCCTGATTGCCCTCGGCGTGGCGACGCTCATGATGTTTTTCTACATCGCGTTCCGGTACACCTGGGCCTACGCTGTTGGCGGCATTGCCGCGCTGATCCATGACGCCATCGGGACGATCGGATTGTTCTCGCTGCTCCAGATCCAGTTTGACCTGACCTCGATTGCCGCGCTGCTGACCATCATCGGCTACTCGGTAAACGACTCCGTCGTGGTGTTTGACCGCATCCGGGAAATCCGGCGCAAGTACAAGCAGATGCCCGCAACCGAAGTCATCGATATTGCCACCAATCAGACGCTCTCCCGGACCTTCCTGACAGGCGGCACGACGATCATCGCCGTCATGGCCATCGTCATCTTTGGTGGCCCGGTGCTGCAGGGGATGAGCGTGGCAATGATCTGGGGGATCGTGATCGGAACCTATTCGTCGATTTACTTTGCGGCCGCAATCGTCCTGATGCTGGGCGTCGATATTAACCGCAAGCCGGTGGAAGACACGCCGGGCTTTGAGGCGATGCCGTAACGGCGGCGCCTTCTGCTGACTATAAAAAAGGCCGGACCTCAGCGGGTCCGGCCTTTTGCATTCTGCAGGAACAGCGGCGTCAGACGTTGAAGCGGAAGAGCATCACGTCGCCGTCCTGGACGATGTACTCCTTACCTTCGGACCTCATCTTGCCGGCTTCCTTTGCGCCGACTTCGCCGCCGCAGGCGATGTAGTCTTCAAAGGCGATCGTTTCTGCGCGTATGAAGCCCTTCTCGAAATCACCATGGATGACACCGGCCGCTTTGGGCGCGGTCCAGCCCTTGTGGATGGTCCAGGCGCGTGATTCTTTCGGGCCGGCCGTGAAGTAGGTCTGCAGGCCCAGCAGCTCGTATCCGGCGCGGATGAGGCGGGTAAGGCCCGGCTCTTCAAGGCCGAGTGTCTCGAGGAACTCCTTGCCTTCGGCCTCGTCCAGCACGGCGAGTTCGGACTCAATCTGCGCCGAGATGACGACAGCGATGGCGCCTTCCTGCTGCGCGCGCTCTTCGACCCGTCTGGAGAAAGCATTGCCGGTTGCAGCGCTGGCCTCGTCGACATTGGCGACAAACAGGATGGGCTTGGCGGTCAGCAGCTGGAGCATGTTCCAGGCTTTGACATCGTCTGCGGAAACTTTCGCGCGACGGGCAGGGCGGCCTTCCTTCAGCTCGGCAAGGGCGAGGTCCATCAGGGCAACCTGGGCCTTGGCGTCCTTGTCGCCGGTATTGGCGCGCTTGATGATGTTGGCCTTGCGCTTTTCAAGGCTGTCGAGATCGGCCAGCATGAGCTCTGTTTCGACGACTTCAAAGTCGGCAATCGGGTCAACCACGCCGCGGACATGGGTGATGTCGTCATTCTCGAAGCAGCGCAGCACGTAGATGACGGCGTCGGTCTCGCGAATGTTGGCGAGGAATTTGTTGCCGAGGCCTTCGCCCTGGCTGGCGCCTTCAACGAGGCCTGCTATGTCCACGAAGTTCATGCGGGCAGGAATGATTTCCTTCGAGCCGGCGACCTTGGCCAGCCTGTTCAGGCGCGCCTCGGGAACGGCGACCTCGCCGACATTCGGCTCGATGGTGCAGAACGGGTAATTTGCGGCCTGAGCCGCTGCCGTTTGCGTCAGAGCATTGAAAAGGGTGGACTTGCCGACATTTGGCAGGCCAACGATACCGCATTTGAAGCCCATGGGGCGAATACCTCTAAAATTCCTGAAAGGGCGCCTTAGCCCCTTTCGCTCCTGAAAAACAGGCACAAAAATCGCTAGGATGCAGCGGGACTGGCGTTCATGCGTTGTGTCGTTATCCTTTGGATCTCCCCTGGATCGGGCCTTAAACGAGGTAGAGTGCGATGAGTTATGATGTCTTTCTGGTTTCTGCTGTAGCAGACCGGGACATTGCCAAGCTGGTAGTGCGCCGGCTCAGGTCCCTGAAATTCAAGGTGGCGTTCAACCAGAACCAGGTTGATGAGACGTTTGACCCCAAGGATGCCCGGGACGCGACCAGTTCGCAGACCGTCCTGGTGCTCTGGTCCGAAAACGCTGTGAAAAGCGACTGGGTGCGGGCAGCGGCGTCTGTCGGCAATTCCCGTCCCGGAACACTGCTTCAGGCCGCGATTGACAAGACGATCCCCTATGAGCCGTTCCGGCAGGAGAAGCGTTATCCCCTCGAGGGGATGACCTCGCGCAGGACACCGGAAGGATTTTTCCAGTTAATTGAGGAGCTTGGCCGCCGCGATGGCCGCTCCGGCCTGCGGGAATGGATGAACCTTGGCTCCAGGGACGACGACAAGCGCGCTGACTGGATTGGCGCCCATCCCAAGGATCCGATAGCAGAAGATGCGCGCAGGAAGCGTGAGAAGGATCTGGGCATCAAGCCGGCCCCGGCCCGGGATGCCATCGGGGCAGCGGCGCTGGCAGCCGCTTCGCTCAAGACCAACGGGACCAGGAGCCCGGCAGCGGTCACGCCGCCTGCGCCCGTGGCATCAGCGCAGCCCAATCCGCTGGTCGAACTGGGGGCAGGCTGGGGGGCAATTGCGGCTGTATCTGTAGCTATTGTGGGCATGCTGGTGCTCGCCTGGGCGTTCCGCTCGGAGACTTCGGGTGAGCAGATGGCGGCGGTGGCGGCCATCTCCAATGCCCGTCTGGCCACGGTTACCTGCCCGGCCGGGACGGTGCCGAGGTCCCTCCTGTCGGTGCTGGAGACGGGGCCGATCATTGACGATACGCAGCCGCAGATCGTCGATGACACCCTCCCGACCGAAAGCCTCACAGACGCGCCAGAGTGATACCAAAGCCAGCAAAAAGCTGGACGCTTTGGGCCAAACGGGGACACTTCAGGACAAAAAAGCCGCCCCGGAGGGCGGCTTTCCTGTTGGGACGGGCCGGGCTGAAGGTCAGCTCAGGGCGCGCTCGATGTCACGTGCAGCAGCCTCGAACTGATCCACCGAGGTCTGTTCGGACAGGATGCGGCGTGCGGCCTGGGTGGCGGCGTCTGCCGCGGCGCGACGGACTTCGTTGGTAGCTTCCGATTCGGCGCGGGCGATGCGGGCTGTGGCCTGGGCTTCGCGGCGGGAGATTTTCTCGGCGAGATCACGCCTTGCCTCTTCGAGCATTGCCTTGGCGTCGCGCTTGGCCTGGTCGATGATGGCCTCCGCTTCCTTGTCTGCGTCCTGCGCCCGGCGTTCGGCGAGGGCGAGGGCTTCAGCGGCCTGCTCACGCAGGCTGGCGGCTTCCTCGAGTTCCCTGCGGATGTTCTCGGCGCGGGTGTCGAGACCGCCCAGGATGGCCTTGAACGCGCCCATGCGGGCAGCGATCAGCAGGAAGGTGACCATGCACAGTAAGGCAACGAAGGACACCGGGTCCTTGGCGGCGTACATCAGGCCGCCGACAAAGCCGCCTTCAGCAGCGTGCGCCAGAGGCGCAGCGGCGAGGGCAACGATCAGGAGAGACGCTGTCTTCTTCATCATGCCTGTTCCAGAGCCGCCGAGACGGCCTTCCTGAGGTCTGCCGGAGAGGCCCTGACGCCAAATCGTGCGATCATGGCATCTGCGGTATCGACGGCAATCTGCTCAACATTGGTCATGGCGTCAGCGCGCAGCTTGGAGATGCGGGCGTCCGCCGTTTCGAGCTTCTTTGCGAGATCGGCGTCGACCCGTGCGGTTTCCGAGGCGAGTTCCGCCTCGGTCTTCTCGCGGGCCTTTTCAGCCGTATCGCGCGCCTTGGCCCGGGCCTGCGCCAGGCGCAGTTCCAGGGCCTTCTGGGCTTCGGTCGCCTGATTGTTCAGGCGGGCCGCTTCGTCGAGATCGGAAGCCACGCGATTGGCGCGCTTTTCGATCGTGTCCGACATCTTCGGCAGGATATACCGCGACAGGGCGAGATAGAGCGCCGTGAACAGCACCGCCAGCCAGAATAGCTGGGACGGCATGTGCCAGGTTTCGAAGGGCGGGAAAGCCGCTTCGGCGCCTGGAACGGCAGTCTCAGCAAGGAAAGCGAGTATCATGGCGTATCTCCGTCGCGGTCAGTACCAGCCGAAGCGGGCGGATGATTAGGCGACGAACAGGATCAGGATGGCGATGAGCACCGAGAAGATACCCAGAGCTTCTGCGAGCGCCATACCAATGAAGAGGTTACCGGTCTGCTGCGGGGCAGCCGACGGGTTGCGCATGGCAGCGTCGAGGAAGCTGGCGAAGATGTTGCCCACGCCGAGGGCCGAACCAATCATGCCGAGGGTAGCCAGGCCAGCGCCGACATACTTCAGACCGTCTGTGATGTTACCTTCCATCAGGTATCTCCTTTGAGGGAAAAGGGTTAGGGTTGTTTGACGCCCGTGAAGCGTGTTCGCCGTGCGCCGTCAAGCAGTTTGATGCGGGGTATCGTGACGCACTCCCGCGGTCCTCCTAGTGGTGGTCCGCGTGAAGCGCATCGTTGAGATACACGCAGGTAAGAATGGCGAAGACATAGGCCTGAAGGCCGGCGACCAGGAACTCCAGCGCGTTGAGAGCCACGCCCATGCCGAAGGCCAGGGCGGCAATCGGGACATAGACCGCGCCGGCTCCGATGAGGGCGACGACGAAGCCTGCAAACAGCTTCAGCATGATGTGGCCGGCCAGCATGTTCGCAAAGAGACGCAGGCCAAGGGTCAGCGGGCGCGCCAGGAAGGAGATGATCTCGATCGGCGTCAGAATGATGTAGATGTACCAGGGCGCGCCCGAGGGGGCGAACAGCTTGAAGAAGCCGAGGCCGTTCTTCATCAGTCCGACCACAATGACCATCAGGATGACGGTGAGCGCGAGGGCGCCTGTGACGATGATGTGGCTTGTGGTCGTGAACGCGTACGGGACCATGCCGATCATGTTCGCGAAGAAGATGAAGAAGAACAGGGTGAAGACGAAGGGGAAGAATTTCAGCCCTTCCTCACCTGCGGCGCTGCGCACCATGTCGGCAATGAAGCCATAGCCCAACTCTGCGACCGACTGGAGGCGCGAGGGGACCAGCTCACCCTTGCGGGAGGCCATGCCGAAGAAGGTGATCACCAGCACGACGCCGAGCAGCATGAAGCCGGACGCGTTCGTGAACGAGATGTCGATATTGCCGAGTTTCAGGTCGAGCCATTTGGTCACCTGGAACTGTTTGATCGGGTCAAGCGCGATGGCCGGCATCAGGTTCATGCGTCGTTCGTTCCGTTGTCAGGGGCCTTTGGCGGCCCCGGTGAAAACTTTTGGGCCCGAGCATTCAGCTCGTTATAGGCCCGGATGATCGCGCGGATGCCGGCAGCGAGACCAAACATGCCCATCACCAGGAGGCCCCAGGGGTGGGTGCCGGCGAACCTGTCGATCCAGAAGCCCAGAAAGCCCCCGACAAACACACTCGCGACAAATTCGATCCCGAAACGCAGCGCATACGCCCCGGCCGAGACGCTCACATCATCAGATGCCTGTTTCCGCCGCTTCGCAGCAGCCTTAGCCTCGCGTTCTTCCAGCGCCTTCGCGATCCGCTCGCTGAGGTCATCTGGTTGTTCGCTCGACATGGGCTTTAGCGCTCCGTGCACGCGAATCCGCACCGATGGGAAGCCCCCCGGATTTCGGCGCAAACTATGGGCGCCCCCCTGCCAAGTCAACGGGGAATGGCAAAAGATATTGCTTTGATTTTATTTGAAAAAATCGCGCGCGTGGTGCGCTACTCCGCCGCAACAAGCTCCTCGGCGGCAGCAAGGTCCACCGAGACAAGCTTCGAGACGCCCTTTTCCCGCATGGTGACGCCGAAAAGCCGGTCCATACGGCTCATCGTCACCGGATTATGGGTGATGATGACGAAGCGTGTGTCGGTGCGCTGGCGCATTTCGTTCAGCATGTTGCAGAAACGGTCGACATTAGCGTCGTCGAGCGGGGCGTCGACCTCGTCCAGCACGCAGATCGGGGCGGGGCGGGAGAGGAACACGGCGAAGATCAGCGCAGACGCGGTAAGCGCCTGTTCACCGCCCGACATGAGGTTCAGCGTGCCGAGCTTCTTGCCCGGAGGCTGGGCGAAGATCTCGAGGCCGGCATTCAGCGGATCGTCGGCATCGATCAGGCGCAGTTCTGCCTGCCCGCCACCGAAGAGGGCCGAGAACAGCGCCTTGAAATGCTCGTTGACCGCTTCAAAGGCCTTGATCAGGCGCTCGCGGCCTTCTGCGTTCAGGGCTTCCACGCCCTGACGCAGCTTTGCGATGGCGCCGCTCAGGTCGTCCCGCTCGGCAATCTGGATACCCAGGCGGGCCTCCAGCTCGTCGGCTTCTTCTTCGGCATTCATGTTGACCCCGCCCAGCTGGTCGCGCTCGCGGCGGAGCGCATCAAGGCGTGTCTCGGCTTCGCGAGGCGTGAAGGCCCCGAGGGTCTCTGCATCGAGATGGCCTTCGGCAATCGCCAGAAGGCCTTCGGGCGTGCGCTGGAAATTGTTGCGGGCAACTTCGACGACATCAACGAGGCGGGCCTCGGAGGTTTCCAGTTTCACTTTCCAGCCGGCGAGTTGCTCGCGCGCCTGGGAGGCGGCGGCCGAGGCGCGGCGGGCGGCGGCGTCGGCTTCGCGGATGGCTGTTTCCTTGACGGCGAGCGCGTCGGCGGCGGCCTTTCGTTCGGTCTCGAAGATCTCGAGCTCGGCCGAGAGGCCTTCGATTTCCTCATTGAGCGCCTGCGGGCGTTGCTTGGCGCCAAGGACTGCGGCGGCGACGTCTGCGCGGCGCTCCGACAGGCGGGAGAGGCGTTCGTCCGCCGCGGCGAGGCGGGCGGTCCAGTTGTCGATGTCGCGCTCCAGGGCGCCGCGGCGGGCAGCGGCCTGCTCGCGGCCACGGGTGAGGTCGGTGAGGCGGCCACGGGTTTCGGTTTCGGCGGCGCGGGCGGAGGTCAGCTCGTTGCGGGCGGCGCTGAGGGCGGCCTCAAGGGCAGCTTGCTCATCGGCGGCAAGCGGGGTGGCGAAGGCCATGGTCTCGGCGATGGCGGCGAGCTCGTTCTGCGCGCGGATGAGGGCTTCGTTGCCGGTGTCACGGCGCAGGCTCGCGCGTTCGGCAGCCTGGACTTCCTCGGCTGCGAACGCGCGGGCATCGCTGAGGGCTTTCTGGGCTGGGCCGATCAGCTGGCGGACATGGCGGAGGGCGTCTTCGGCATGCCGGCAAGCCTTCCGGGCGGCGTCAAGCGCGTCCGTGCGGGCGGTGAGGTCTGCCTGGAGGGGGGCGAGATCGGCGCGGGCCGTTTCGAGGCGGGCCTGCTGCTCCAGGCGCGCGGCGGCGCTGACGGGGGCCTGTGGCGTGCGGGTGAACCCGTCCCAGCGCCAGAGGTGACCGTCGCGGGAGACAAGGCGCTGGCCCGGCTTGAGTTCGCCCATGAGGCGGGCGCCCTCTGCAGCGCTGACGAGGCCGCACTGGGCAAGGCGCGCAGCAAGTTCGCCGGGGGCGTCGACATAGCCCGAGAGAGGCTCGGCGCCGGTTGGCAGGCCGAGGGCGCAGACAGCGGCGCCGCCCCAGTAGAGCGCGGCGGCCTTGTCGGTGGAGGCGGAGATGTCGTCCCCGAGGGCGGCGGCGACGGCTTTCTCGTAGCCATCGCGGGTGCGGATGCGCTCGACGACCGGTGGGGCGGATGTCGCGGCGTCGGCGCGGGCGAGGAGCTTTTCGAGGCCGGCGATTTCCGCTTCGAGGGCGCGGACAGTGTGGCTTGCCTGTTCCTGCGGCGGCCGGGCGGCGAGTTCGGCGTCACGGACGCGGAGTAGTTCTGCTTCGGCGAGTTCTACCGTGCGCTCGGCATCGTCGAGGGCGGCTTCAGCTTCGGCCTCGGCATTCTTGGCCTGACGGACGCGAAGCACATGGATGGCGGCATCTTCAAGGCCGGTCATCTCGTTCTTCAGACGGTCGATTTCAGCCGTGAGCTGGGTCTTGCGGCGGGCCTGCTGGGCAGCGGTGTCTTCGGCGGCCCGGCGGCGGGCGCGGACTTCGGAAAGGCGGGCCTGGGTTTCGTCGGCGGCTGATTCGGCAGCGGCGAGGCGGGCACGGGCGGCGTCGAGCGCGTGCTGGGCTTCTGCTTCCAGTACCTTGTTCGTGTCGGCGTCCTCTACCGGGAGGGCGGCGCGTTCACTGCGGGCATGGGCGAGGGCAGCCTCGGATTCGGCGCGGCCGGCGGTTTCGCGCTCGAAATCTTCCTCAAGACGCCGGGCTTCGGCTTCGAGGCGCTCCTGGGCTTGGGAGGCAATGCGGCGTTCGGTTTCGAGCTTTGCCAGCGTGATGCGGGTTTGCGAGAGGCGACCGGCAGCGGCCATTTCAGCCTCGCGCAGAGGGGCAACCCCTTCACCAGCCTCGATGCGTTCGCGCTCGCGCAGGGCGTCTTCGCGGGAGAGGTCTTCGACCTGTCGCTTGCACACTTCCAGCTGCGCGCGGGCAGTCTCTGCATTCTGGCGCGCTTCGGCCCAGCGCAGATGGGCGAGGAGGGCTTCCAGGCCGTGGATTTCTTCGGACAGGCGCCGGTATCGGCGGGCCTTGGCGGCCTGACGCTTGAGGCTTGTGAGCTGGCGTTCGACTTCGGCGGAGACTTCGGCGAGACGCTGGAGGTTGGCTTCGGCCGCGTCCAGCTTCAGTTCGGCTTCATGGCGGCGGGTGTTGAGGCCGGCGATACCGGCGGCTTCTTCGAGAATGCGGCGGCGGTTCTGGGGCTTGGAGCCGATAAGCTCGGAGATCTGGCCCTGACGCACCAGGGCCGGCGAGTTGGCGCCGGTGGAGGCGTCCGCGAAGAGGAGCTGGATGTCCTTGCCGCGCACAGTGCGGCCGTTGATGCGGTAGCTGGAGCCGGCGCCGCGTTTCAGCTTGCGCTCGACCTCCAGAAGGTCTGCTCCGTTGAATTCGGGCGGCGCGGTGCGTTTGGAGTTGTCGAGGACGAGGGTGACTTCGGCGGTTTCCCGCGAGGGGCGGGAGGCGGCGCCGGAGAAGATGAGATCGTCCATCTCGCCGCCGCGCATGGCCTTGGCGGAGTTTGCCCCCATGGCCCAGCGCAGCGCTTCGAGGAGGTTTGACTTGCCGCAGCCATTGGGGCCGACAATGCCTGTCAGCCCCGGCTCGATCGGAACAGTCTGTGGGTCGACGAACGACTTGAAGCCGGCGATGCGGAGTTCAGTTATCTGCATGCCGGGCCCTCATGGCTCACTCAGCGCCCTTGGCGGCGAGTTTTGCCTCGATCTGCTTCACGAAGCCTTCGGCCGTCGTGTATTCGCCCTGGAAGTTCTGTTTCACGCCGTCGATAATGAAGGTCGGGGTGCCTTCGACGCCCCACTTCTCGGAGGTGGCGTAGGTGTCGGCGAGCGCCTTGCGGATGTCGCCGTTGGCGAGGCAGGCATCGAACGCGGCGGCGTCAGCAATGCCGTGACGCTGGCCGATGGCGCTGAGGGTGGTCTTCACGACGCCGTTCTGGGCCGCAAAGCGAATGCCGTCCTGATTTTCGAACAGATCATCGAGCACGTCGAAGAATTTGTCTTCGCCGGCACAGCGGGCCATGGCGTAGGCGGCCACGTCGATTTCATTGAGAGGATATTCGCGGAAGATAAACCGTACCTTGCCGGTCGAGATGAACTTCTCTTCCAGAGTGGGTTTCACGCTTTCATGGAAATATTTGCAGGCCGGGCAGGTGGGCGAGGCATACTCGATGATGGTGATCGGGGCGTCAGCGCTGCCGATGATGTGGCCAAGTTCGCCATCAGTGCTGGCCGCAGCATCACCGTTTCCGGCTGCGGATACGTTGTCGCCCGCTGCGCCACAGGCAACAAGGGCCAGCGCGGACAGCGCTGTGAGTGCGAAACGCCGGGAAAGGGTGAGCATGATCATAAGCCTCGCGTTAAGGAATGAGTCGCGCCGGTTGCCAAACCGTTAACAAACCGGGCGATCCTGTTTACTCTGTGGCGGATAGCACAGCCTCGCCCAACGCAACAATTGCCGCGCGCAGGCGCGGGTTCTCGATGGGAACGGCCTGTGCGGCGACGTCGGCCTTTTCGGCCGGGGTGAGCGTGCGGGAACGGCGGCGGAATTCGCCGGGGCCTGTGCGCCGGATCTGGCCCTGAACGATCCGGATGGACGTGATATCTCCTCCGGCGGCGACCGAGACACGCTGGCGGATGATTTCCGACTGGTGCTGGATCATCGGCGCGGCCTGGGGAAGGACCATCAGCGTCAGGACCCGGCCCTCCTTCGAGGATGTGATCTTTTCCGGCTGGCACCAGCGCCAGATCTGTTCGCCGACGATCTGGCGCCAGTTGATCTGCATCTGTTTGAGCGGGGGCAGCTTGGCTGTGCCCGCCTTGCGCCCGATGCGTTCCGCCATGAGCCCGACCGGCTTCATCGGCGCGCGAACCGGCCGCGCCCGCGCATAACGCAGCTTCACCTGCGCGCGCGCTTCTGCGATGGGATCAAGGCTCGTAAACTGGACCATTGGCCCTACCTTGCCCGGCTTCGCACAGAAGGGAAAGTTACACGTATGACCGCGCGTTCAGATTTGCGTGAACTGCCTTCAATTCTGCTTGGCTGGTTTGACCGGAATGCGCGGGTGTTGCCCTGGCGCGGGCCGATCGGCATGAAGCGGGATCCCTATCGCGTCTGGCTGGCTGAAATCATGCTGCAGCAGACGACTGTGCCGCATGCGGCGCCTTACTTTGAAGCCTTCACGCGTCGCTGGCCGAGCGTGAACGACCTTGCCGCGGCGCCCGATGGGGACGTGATGCGGGCCTGGGCAGGGCTTGGTTATTATGCGCGGGCGCGCAACCTGCTCAAATGCGCGCGCCAAGTGGCTGCGCGCGGCGGGTTTCCGGAGACATCGGCGGGTCTGAGGGAGTTGCCCGGCATCGGCCCCTACACGGCAGGCGCGATTGCCGCGATTGCGTTTGACGAACCCTCCGCAGCGGTCGACGGCAATGTGGACCGGGTGTTCGCGCGCCTTATGGCGCTCAAGGGGGAGTGGGCGCAGGAGAAAAAACAGATCGCAGCTGCCGTGGCCGCGATCGTGCCGGCGCGGCGGCCGGGGGACTTTGCCGAAGCGCTTATGGACCTGGGTGCAACCATCTGCACGCCGGCAGCGCCCAACTGCCTGCTCTGCCCCCTGACGGAATTCTGCGCGGCGCGGACGGAAGGAAACCCTGAGCGCTACCCGATCAAGCCGGCAAAACCTGCAAAACCCGTAAGGTTCGGCCATGCCTGGGTTCATCTGAGAGAAGGCAAGGTCTGGCTGGTGCGCCGGCCACCGGAAGGACTGCTTGGCGGCATGCTGGCCCTGCCGACGGGAGTCTGGCAGGAAGGGGCGCTGCCCGAGGCGCAGCCGCCGATGCGTGCTGATTGGCAGGCGTCCGGAGAGGTGCGCCATGTGTTCACGCATTTCAGCCTGAGGCTATCTGTGTGGCAGGCTGGCGTCTCGCGGGCGCCCGCCGGAGAAGGCGTCTGGGCGGACCTGGCACAAGAAAGCGGCCTGCCGACTGTTTTTGCCAAGGCGCTGGCGCAAGCAACCGGCGGGACAATCAGGCCCCGGTAAACACCGCCATCTGCACAAAGGCGGCCATGTTGATTGCAACGCTCATCCAGAACAGTGTACGGAAGGCGGGCTTCTTCGTCTTGTGGCGGAATAATTCCTGCGCGATGATGGCGCCGGGCCAGCCGCCGACGAGGCCTACCATCAGGAGAATGGTTTCAGACACGCGCCATTGATTGTGTTCGGCCGCGCGCTTGTCGAGCGCGTAGCCGATGAAGCAGGCGAGGCTGGCGACGCCGTAGACAATAAACCAGGCCGTCGAGACTTCGGTCGACATGGCGACCGCCACGGCAATGAACAGGAAGGCTGGGATCACCAGCAGGCGCGGCGATCTTGTGAGGAGTTTCCAGAGGAAGCTTGGCCCCGGTATGATGGCGCGAACAGGGCGGATGTCGGCGGCCCTTAGACGGCCGGTCTTGTCGGTTTCTTCCGTGTAGGAATAGAGGTGTCCCTCTTCGATGTGCCGGTCATCCTTGGCGAAGGCGCGGATATGGGCAAACGCATCCGGGCCGCCGCCGACAGGCTTCAGGAAGCCAAAACCGCGCGCCTCGTTCCAACCCGACAAATGCCCCTCCTGACGAGGAGTCGTGCCAGCAGAGAGAGGCTCCGCGGGCCTGGTCAAGCCTCCTGTTCCTTGTTGACTGATGCGGCAAGCGCGGCGGAGAGGAACCGGTCGATGTCGCCATCGAGTACGCCGGACGTATCGGACGTTTCGACTTCCGTGCGCAAATCCTTGACCATCTGGTAGGGCTGCAGGACGTAAGAGCGGATCTGGTGGCCGAAGCCGATGGCGCTCTTGTCCGCATACTGTGCATCTGCCACGGCCTTGCGCTTCTGAAGCTCCAGTTCGTAGAGTTTAGAGCGGAGCATCTTCCACGCCTCATCGCGGTTCTGATGCTGGGAGCGGCCGGCCTGGCACTGAACGACGGTGTTGGTCGGGATATGAGTGAGACGGACAGCTGAGTCGGTCCGGTTGACGTGCTGGCCGCCCGCGCCGGATGCGCGGTAGGTGTCTGTGCGCACGTCTGAGGGGTTGATCTCGACATCGATCTTGTCGTCGATGACGGGAGAAACTGCGACCGACGAGAACGACGTGTGGCGGCGGGCCGAGGAGTCGAACGGAGAGATGCGCACCAGTCGATGGACGCCCTGTTCTGATTTGAGCCAGCCATAGGCGTTTTCGCCCTTGATCTGCAGGGTGGCGGATTTGATGCCCGCTTCTTCCCCGTCACGCTCGTCCAGCAGGTCGACCGAATAGCCGCGCTTTTCAGCCCAGCGGACATACATGCGGCGCAGGATGGAAGCCCAGTCCTGGCTTTCCGTGCCGCCTTCGCCCGCGTTGATCTGCAGGTAGCAGTCATTGCCGTCAGCCTCGCCCGAGAGGAGCGCGGCAAGTTCGGCTTCGGCAGCGCGCCTGGCAGAGCGGCGCAGGGATGCTTCAAGGTCTGCCAGCATGCCGGGATCGCCCTCGGCAAGTTCCATCAGCTCCGGGGCGTCGGCGGTGTCTTTTTCCAGCGTCTGCACCAGCGCAATGCCATCGGCGAGCTTCTGGCGCTCGCGCATCATGGCTTGTGCTTCCTGCGGATCGTCCCAGAAGTCGGGGCGTTCGGAAAGGTTGGTCAGCTCGTCGAGGCGTTTTGTGGCTGTATCCCAGTCAAAGACGCCTCCGTAGCAGAGCGGCGGAGCTTTCGATCTTTTCGATCAGCGAACGGATTTCTGCGGACATGATGAACCTCTTGTAATCCTGGATTGAAAGAAACGTGTGTCTGCGCACCCTATAGCCGGGCCGCCTCAACGGGTCAAAGCTGGGAATACCGCGTCAGAATACGTCGTCGAGATCGGCGTTCGCGGTGTCTTCTTCAACCGGGGTCGGCGCATCGCTGGACGGGCCGCAGGATCCGGAGATCGAGAGGCAGTCTTCGGTACTGTTGAAGGCGGTCAGGCCGGGCTCTGTTCCGGGGCGGAAGGCTTCGTCGATGATGATCGACGTCCCCGGCGTTGCGAGTGAGCCGGTGCGGGCGTCGATCTTCACGAGGCGAACGCCGGGCGGGATGCGGAACGGCGTGGGCGGTTCCTTCTCCAGGGCCTTTTCCATGAACTCGGTGAAGATCGGCACGGAGACCGAGCCGCCGGCCTCGCCTTCGCCGAGCGAGCGGTTGTCGTCAAAGCCGATACGGATGCCAACCACGAGGTCTGGCGAGAAGCCGACGAAGATTGCGTCGCGATAGTCATCGGTCGTGCCGGTCTTGCCGGCGAGCGGCTTGCCCACGCGCAGGGCGCGCCGGGCGGTGCCGCGCTCGACGACGCCTTCGAGCATATGGGTGACCTGATAGGCGACGATGGGGTCGAGAACCTGCTCGCGCGTATCGGGCAGAGCGGGCGGCGGGCCGCCGTTCCAGTCATCGGTGTCGCAGCCTTCGCAGGCGCGGGTGTCGTGCTTGTAGAGGGTGCGGCCATAGCGGTCCTGGACGCGGTCCAGCAGGGTGGGAGTCACGAGGCGACCGCCATTGACGAAAGCGGCATAGCCGCGCGTCAGGTCGATCATGGTCGTTTCGCCTGCGCCCAGCGACATGGCTGCGTAGGGCGGCAGTTTCTCATAGACGCCAAGGCGTTCGGAGAGGTCGGACACGGCCTGCATCCCGATATCCAGCGCCACGCGGGCGGTGACCATATTGAGCGATTTCTCAAGTGCCACGCGCATGGTCACCATGCCGGAGGACTGGCCGGCGGTGTAGTTTTTCGGGGTCCAGTATTTCTGGGTCGAAACGTCGAACGATACGAACGGCGCATCCAGCAGGCGGCTGGCGGGGGTATAGCCCTTCTCCAGCGCGGCGGCATAGACAAACGGCTTGAAACTTGACCCGGGCTGGCGGTTTGCCTGGGTGACGCGGTTGAAGCTCGACTTGAAGAAGGAGTAACCGCCCTGCATCGCGAGGATACGGCCCGTGTGCGGGTCAAGGGCGATCAGGGAGCCATCAACTTCCGGAACCTGGCGCAGGGTTGCGTTGCCGACAGGCACCATGACGGGCTGGAGCGGTCCTTCTGCGGCTTCGATGGCTTCGCCGCCTTCTGTGGCTGTGGCAGCATCGGGCGTGGCCTGCGCGCCATCCCTGGAGGCTTCGCGCCTGAATTCAGCCAGGATGACCTGGCCTTGCAAGAGCCCGGCCTTGCCGTCTTCGGGTTTGAAGGTGGCGGCCCATTTCACTTCTTCGGCCGGCAGGCGGATCGTTGCGTTGTCGCTGAGCAGAAGCTCCGCGCCATTGGCCGAAACCGAGGTTACGAGCGCTGCTTCCCAGGTTCCGAAGCCGCCGGGGAGTTCGACGTCCTTGAGCGCGGCCGCCGCGTTCCCGTCGAGCGGAAGGGTGGCCAGCGGGCCGCGCCAGCCATGGCGGCGGTCATAGGCAATGAGACCGTTCTGAAGCGCTTCCTGGGCAGCGATCTGCAGGCGCGTGTCGATGGTCGAGCGGATGGAAAGGCCGCCCTGTTCGAGCGTGTCTTCGCCATATGTCTGGATCAGTTCACGGCGAAGTTCCTGAACGAAATAGGTGGCCGCGGCATATTCCGGGCCGCGCAGGCGGCGGGTCGTGGTCAGCGGGCGATCCTGCGCCGTTTCGGACTCCTCGCGGGTGATGTAACCATCCTCGACCATGCGGCCGAGCACATAGTTGCGCCGGGCAAGAAGTCTTTCGGGGTTGGTATAGGGGTTCACCGCCGAGGGGGCCTTGGCGAGCGAGGCGAGGATCGCCGCTTCCGACAGGTCCAGCTCGGGCAGGGATTTGTTGAAATAGTTCAGGGCGGCAGACGCGACGCCGTAGGACTGCCCGCCGAGATAGATCTCGTTGAGATAGAGTTCGAGGATCTGTTCCTTCGTGAACTCCTTTTCCATCCGCTGGGCAACGATGGCTTCCTTGGCTTTGCGCTCAAGGTTCTGGTCGCGCGTCAGAAGCATGTTCTTGGCGACCTGCTGGGTAATGGTCGAGCCACCCTGCATACCGCCCGAGCCGCTGATCTTGTTCTTGGCCGTATTGATGCCGCCCCGGGCGATGCCGGCATAGTCGAGGCCATCATGGGTGAAGAAGTTCTTGTCCTCTGCCGCCACGAAAGCTTCGATCACGTGCCCGGGGATCGATTCGTAGGGCACGAAGACGCGGTGCTGGCTTGCAAACTCTGCGATCAGGGCGCCGTCGCCGCCATGCACGCGGGAGGTGATCGGCGGTTCATACTGCTTCAGCTTTTCAATGGACGGCACGTCCCGTCCCAGCGCAGCGAAGTAGACCCAGATGCCGATGATGCCGATCACGCCGAGCACGAGGCCCAGGATCACCAGGCGGCGGAGCCATTTCCAGAGAGTGTCGTACTTCCCGGGCTCCTTGTAAGGATCGGGCTTGCGAGAGGGCTGGAAAGTCGGAGGGGCGTCTGTCATCTGCAAACCTTGCGGCGAATCATGGGCCTTGCGGCCATAGTCTACTCTACGAGCGAGGGAGGTCGCACGCCTTTCCGGCCATACTAAGGCGCGCCGGTGGCGGGTAAAAGAGGCCGGTGTCAGATGTCGCGGCGGGTGATCTCGCCATCATCGATCCGGATTTCCGGCAGGGGCTTCTTTTCCGGCACGGGTGTGGACAGGCCCTCCGCCAGTTTTCTGGAGATACTCTCGCGTTCCTGAAGGGGCGGGTGATTGTCGAAGGCCGTTTGCCAGGCCTCCCGGGCCTCTTCTTCCATGCCCTGATGCCAGTAGATGTCGCCGAGATGATCCTCGATTTCCCAATGCCGGTGGGGCATCAGATCTTCGCGGGAGCCTTCAATCAGGCGCTGGGCCCGCTCAAGGTCGCCATACTGGTAGAGCGCCCAGCCGAAGGAGTCGGCGATGTAGGGGTCGTTCTCGGCCAGGAGCATCGCGCGGGCGAGGACCTTGTAGCCTTCTTCAATGCGGTCGGTGCGGGTCACGAGGAAATAGCCAAGTGAATTCAGCGTGTAGGGATCATTCGGGCGGGACAGCCGCTCACTTCTCAGGATCACGAGGGCGTCGTTGACCCGGCCGCCACGGCCCAGAATGTCCGCCAGTGTCATCCTGCGCTCATGGGTGTCGTCCAGGCGGCGGGCCTCTTCGGCATGGCTGACGGCCTCGGGAATGTCACCGAAATGGCTGTAGATCGAACTGGCGAGGCCATTGGCGGCGGCTTTCTCGGCCGGATTGCCGGCCAGCTGCATGAGCTCGGGCAGCAGGGTCATCGCCGTTTCCCGGTCGTTGAGCAGCGCGCTGAGCTGCAGCGCGCCATAAAGGGTCTGCAGCTTCTCGTCTTCCTCTGAAAGGCTGAGCGCCTCGGAAATGGCCGCGCGGGCTTCCGGTTCGCGCCCCGACATGATCAGCGACTGGGCGGCTGATATCTGCAGGGACGGGGTCGTCTCCGGCGCCTTCATGGCGACATGGGCGGCGCCGTCAAACAGCGCCTCTTCATACAGCGCGTCCACGACACCGCTGCGGACCGCGTCATTGGCGGGGTCGATCACCAGCGTCATGAGGTCAAAACCGGCCCGATCGGTGTCAAATCCGGTCAGGTCCTGACCGGCGAGCGCGGCGGTGATGTAGCGCTGCTGCTGCAGGGCTGTGGCCACGTCGGAGAGCGACTGGGAGAAGCCGGTTACGACGGTCAGCGGTTCATTGTCGAGGTTCTTGCCGGTTTCGAGGCTTTCGATGGCGGCGGCGTAGCTGGTGGCCTGTTCAGGCTCTGCCGCGGCGAGTTGCTCATAGGCGGCCTTGGCTTCCTCTATCCGGCCCAGCCGCTGCAGGAGCAGGGCATGGCGCACGATAACCGTGCTGATATGCTGGAAGATGATGCCGCGCGGGTCGAACTGGTGTTCGGGGGCTTCAATCGTCGAGGGGGTGAGGGCTTCGTAGACGGCCAGCGCTTCATCCGTGCGGCCCGCTGCTTCGAGCATGGCGGCGAGCGAGAGGTCTGCCGTGATCCCGGGCATGGATCCGGCTACGTCGCGGTGGCGATTGATCGCGCCGTCCGCGTCGCCCTCCAGTGCGATGAACCAGGCATCTAGCCAGAGATAGAAGCCCGGCAGGTCATCTTCGATCGCCGGATCACCCGTGATGCCGAGATAGTTGCGCGCACTGGGGAAGTCGCCGTCTGCCGCGCGGTCGAGCGCCAGGTAGGCATTGGCGAAACTGTCGGTGCTGCGGTCTTCTTCTGGCAGGGCCGAAAGAAATGTCAGGAGGCCCGCAGTGTCACCAGCGCGGATGGCGTCTTCGGCCGAAGCATAGGTTGCCGGTGTGCCCGTGCCGGCTGTGATCGCCATCGACCGGGCCGCCTCGGAGAATGTCGCAGCGGCGGGAGCAGGCGTTTCGACAGGCAGGGCATCTTCTGTCACCGGCATCGCCAGATGCGGAATTCCGGAGCAGGCCGCCGGCGACAGGGTGAGCAGACAGACGAATGCGCCGGCAAGGACGCGGAAGTCGTGGCGCATGGGGGTTCGCTCACTTCTTTGAGGAAAGCTCAGTCAAGCAGGCCCTTGGGGCAAGAGCAAGGCGGGCGCCGGGGGAATGACGTGAAGGTGAAAACGCCGCCCGCTTTGCGGGCGGCGCAATCAGGTTGCCGGGGTTCAGGTATTGGAGTAGGCGGGCCCGCCGCCACCTTCGGGAACTGTCCAGTTGATATTGAGGTTCGGGTCCTTGATGTCGCATGTCTTGCAGTGGATGCAGTTCTGCGAGTTGATCTGGAAGCGCATCGCGCCGCCATCATCCTTGACCCATTCGTAAACACCCGCCGGGCAATAGCGTGCCGAGGGGCCGGCATAAACATCGTATTCGGATGATTTCTGCAGGGCGAGGTCCTTCACCTTGAGGTGAACCGGCTGGTCTTCCTCATGATAGGTGTTGGTGAATGACACGTTGGTCAGCTTGTCAAAGCTGAGCACGCCATCGGGCTTGGGGTAGTCGATCGGCTTGAAGTTCCTGGCCGGTTTCAGCGACGCAGCGTCGGTCTTTCCATGGCTGAGCGTGCCGAAGAAGGAGAAGCCGAAGAGGGAGTTGACCCACATGTCGAGGCCGCCCATCGGGATGCCGAGCGCTGTGCCGAGTTTCGACCAGAGCGGCTTCACGTTCCGGACGGTCTTGAGCTCCTTATAGACCGAGGAGCCGGCATAGGCCTCTTCATAGCCCTCAAGCGTATCGCCCGAACGGCCGTCGCGGATGGCTTCAAAGGCAGCTTCGGCGCCCATCATGCCGGTGAGGATCGCGTTATGGCTGCCCTTGATGCGGGGCACGTTGACGAAGCCCGCGCCGCAGCCGATCAGCGCGCCGCCCGGGAAGGCGAGCTTGGGGACAGACTGGAAGCCGCCCTCGGTGATGGCGCGCGCGCCATAGGCAACCCGCTTGCCGCCCTTGAGGAAGGGGGAGACCGAGCTCATGGTGCTTGAAGCGCTGGAACTCGTCATAGGGCGAGATGTAGGGGTTGGCGTAGTTCAGGTGGACCACGAAGCCGACGGTGATGAACGGCTCGCCATTGTCGCGGAAGTGATAAAGGAAGCTGCCGCCCCCCGTCTTGTTGTCGAGTGGCCAGCCCATCGTGTGCTGGACATAGCCTTCCTTGAAATTCGCTTCGGGAACAGACCAGACTTCTTTCAGGCCGATGCCGTATTTCTGCGGGTCTCGACCTTCATCGAGATTGAACTTGCTGATCAGCTGCTTGCTCAGCGAGCCGCGGGCGCCTTCGGCGAAGAGCACGTATTTGCCAAGCAGCTCCATGCCGGGCTGGTAGTCGTCCTTGGGCTGGCCGTCTGCGCCGGTGCCCATGACGCCGGCGACGATGCCTTTGACTGCGCCCTTGTCGTCATAGACGAGTTCGGAAGCGGCAAAGCCGGGGAAGACTTCCACGCCGAGCTTTTCAGCCTCTGCGCCGAGCCAGCGGGTAAGGTTTGCCAGCGAGCCGGTGAAGTTGCCGTGGTTCTTCATGAAATCCGGCATGGGCAGCCAGGAGATGTCAGCTGCGCCGCCGGGGCCGAGGAAGATGAATTTGTCATCGGTCACTTCGGTTTTCAGCGGGCGGTCGTCGCGGGTCCGCCAGTCTGGAATCAGCTGGTCCAGGCCGACCGGGTCCATGACCACGCCCGACAGGATGTGCGCGCCGATCTCGCCGCCCTTTTCGATGACAACGACCGAAAGGTCTTCACCGGCTTCACTCGCGAGCTGTTTGAACCGGATCGCGGCCGACAGGCCTGCGGGGCCGCCGCCAACGATAACCAGATCGAACTCCATCGATTCACGCTCTGGGGTCTCCGCCATAAGCTGCTCCTTGTTTGCGCTTTGCGCCTTATATCTGTATCCGGTTAAGCACTTACAGCCTGTTTCCCGAAGGTCCAGCCTGTCCGCAATGTCACCCCCTGCGTCAAGAGCGCCAGTTTCTGCCCTCACCGACTGGTGGGAGACCATGGGCGTGGCCGTGGATGCGCCTCTGGTGGAGGCTTTGCTGGCGGCAGCGCCTGCCGTTGAGGCAGCCCCCGAAGCCGCCCGATCCCAGGAGGTTCCCGCCCTTCGCCGGCGCGGCGCGCGCAGCGTTTCGGACTGGATCCGCGAGGCGGCAAGGATCGCGTCCGGCTGCGCGACAATGGATGACCTCGCCGCAGCGATCTGCGATTTCGCTGGCAGCCCGCTCAAGGGGAGCTGCGAGAGCACAGTCGTTTATGATGGCATTGCCGGGGCCGGTCTGATGGTGATCGGCGAGGGGCCGGGGGCCGAGGAGGACCGTCAGGGCAAGCCCTTCGTGGGCAAGGCCGGGCAGCTTCTCGACAAGATGCTTTCCGCCATTGGCCGCAGCCGCACCGGGAATGCCCTCATTTCCAACGTCAATTACTGGCGCCCGCCCGGCAACCGGAACCCTGAACTGGACGAGCTGGCCGTTTGCCGTCCCTTCGTGGACCGCATGATCGAGATTTCCCGGCCCAAACTGATCGTGGCCGCGGGCGGCGTCCCGGCTGTATCCCTGCTCAACAGCCGTGACGGCATCATGAAGCTGCGCGGCAACGAATACAGCTACACCACGCCGGGCGGTTATACCGTGCCGCTGATCCCGATGCTCCACCCGGCCTATCTCCTGCGCCGCCCGCAGGACAAGAGCCGGGCCTGGCGCGACCTGCTGCTGATTGAGAAGCGGCTTGGCGAGCTGGGATAATCAATCCTTCAGTGCTTCTTCAGCCTTTTCGTCGACCAGCGTGCGTTCCTCTTTCTTTCGCTCCGCAAATTCCGCAGCGATTTCGCCGGATCTGTCGGCGCCGATCACATCCTTGGCGACTGGGAAGATGTCGTCTTCTTCTTCATTGATATGATGCTCGTAGCGATCCTTCATGGTCCTGAGGCGCGTCAGCCAGCCCGGAGAGCTCATATCCGTGTCGTTGAGTTCCTGAAGCAGGTCGTCGAGTTCCTTGTGCTCGGCGACCGAATGGCGCCCTTCGGCCTGGCCGTCGGATTCTGCCAGCAGGGGGCTGTAGAAGGCCACTTCTTCGGCGGCCGCATGGGCGCTGACATCGTAGTAAAAGGACTTCCAGAGCTCGCGGCGCTCGTCTGAATTGCCTTCGGTTTCCACAAGCTTCGCCAGCAGGTCGCGGTGCGTGTCATGATCGGATTTGAGTTTCTCGTAGATCGTGGGCATGGCAGCGTCTCCTTGACTAAACTGCATAATGAACGCCTCACCGGCCCAAGCGTTCCAATCTGACCGGACACCTGCCCATGCCAGCGCCGCTATCGATCATCATTCCGGCCCTTAACGCAGCGGCTGACCTGCCGCTCTGCCTTGAGGGCCTGATGCCGGGGCTGGAAGCGGGGCTGATCCGGGAAGTGATCGTCGTGGACGGGGGCTCGTCGGACGCGACGGCGCGCATTGCGGGCTCTGCCGGAGCAAACCTGGTGGAAAGCCCGGCCGGACGGGGAAAGCAGCTGATCGCGGGCGCGCGGGCTGCGCGCGGGGAGTGGCTCATGTTTCTCCACGCCGATACCGGTCTCTCGCGGGACTGGCCCGAACGCGCCGCTTCCCATATGGGCCGGCGCCCGGGCGAGGCCGCCGCCTTTACGCTGAAATTCAGGTCTGATGCCCGCGCTGCCCGCTGGCTGGAGGCGCGGGCCAATCTCCGCGCCCGCTGGATGGGCCTGCCCTATGGCGATCAGGGGCTGCTGATCTCCCGAGCGCTCTATGAGGATATCGGCGGCTACAGCGATGTGCCGCTGATGGAAGATGTCATGATCGTCCGGGCCCTGGGCAAGAAGAGGCTCGTGATTCTTGACGCGGAGGCGCGCACCTCTGCGGCCAAGTATGAACGCGATGGCTGGCGCCGCCGCAGCTGGAAGAACGCCCTTTTGCTGGTCCGCTTCCTGATGGGCGCCAAGCCGGAAGACCTCGCCCGCTCGTATCGCTAGCGCGCCTTCTCCCACCAGGCATTGTCGGCAAAATCCGCGCCATGGTGTTCCCGGAGATATTCGGAGAAAGCGTCGATATCCGTCACCCGGCAGGAATAGCTGCCTTCCTTTTCCAGTCCGTAGCGGAAGAGGTCGGAGGCGTTCGCGCCGCTACAGTCTGGCACCGCGACTTCATACTCCCGCACGCCAAGGTCGGTGTCCTTGAGCTTGCGGGCGACCACATAGGCCCAGGCTGCTTCTTCATCGTCCTCGGAAAGATTTGCTTCGCCCAGCCAGATGGTTTGCCCGCCGGCCTCCATCAACGGGCGGAAACGGACGGCAATAGGCCTTTCCTCGCCATCTTCAGGATGGGGCAGCACGAGATAGGCGTCTTCCTGCAGGGTCGTCTGATGGCAGGGCTCATCGCCGTCCAGGCAGAAGGTCAGGGGCCCATCATGGATATGGACGCCTTCCCCAATCAGGGGCTTCTCCGAGAGAAAACAGCCGCTGAGCAACAGGGCGGCGCAGGCGGCAGCTAAGTTGCGGAATAAGCCGGGCATGGATTGCGCTTTCGTGTTCGTGATTTCAGTGTCGGCGTTCATTCCGGCAAAACAATGGCCCATGCACAAGATTTCGTTGCTCATTTTCGCCAAGCCACCCCGCATGGGCCTTGCAAAGACCAGGCTGGCCGAAGGCGTCGGGCCAACGCAGGCGCGCCGCATTGCGGGTTTTACGCTTGCGACCACGCTGAGCGCTGCCCGGGCGAGCGGTCTGGATGCAAAAGTCTACACCACACCCGACCTGCTGGCCGGGGGGCAGCAGGGGCGGGCCCTCTTTGGCGGCCTTGAGGTGCACCCGCAGGGAGCAGGTACGCTGACAGACAGGTTGGAGCGCGGTCTCCGGGACGCGCAACCGGGAATGGTCCTCTTTGTCGGGTCTGACGCGCCGGATGTTTCCCCCGCACTCCTGCGCGCCGCCGTGCGGGGCCTGATGCGCCATGACGCCGTTTTCGGGCCGGCGGTGGATGGCGGTTTCTGGTTGTTCGGAATGCATAAAGGGCCAAAGGCGCGCTCTCCTTTCCGGCGCGTGCGCTGGTCCGGGCCCCATGCAATGCAAGATGTCTGGAGCCATTTGCCGGAGGGCGCGCGTGTCTGCCTCCTGCCGCCACTTATCGATATTGATGCTGCGCCAGACTGGGAGAGCTGGCGCCTGTCAAAGCGCAAATCCCACAGGAAGTAACCCAAAAGTTCTTGCTTTGTTCTTTGTGTTCTGTCTTTCTTGCTACCATGCGTACGGGACAGAAGCTGAAGAAATCAGGACGGGTCACGCTTCTCGACACAACGGGCGTGGCAGAGCGTTTCGAGCATCGGGGGCGTGGCGCCATCTCGAATCAGACCGGACGGTATGAACGGGAAACGCGCCACGGCTTTGATGATGGCTGGGATAGTGTGGAAGACGCCGCCGACCCTCTGGATACGCAGGTGTTCGACGAGGTCGCCCGCACGATCATCACCTTCAACAAGTCGCCGGACATTTCCTTTGACCGGACTGTGAACCCTTACCGGGGGTGCGAGCATGGCTGCATCTATTGTTTCGCGCGGCCGACCCATTCCTGGTCAGGCCTCTCGCCGGGGCTTGATTTCGAGAGCAAGCTTTTCCGCAAGACCAATGCTGTTGATCTTCTGATGCGGGAGCTCTCGCGTCCCGGCTATATCGTGCGGCCGATTGCGCTGGGCATGAATACCGATGCCTATCAGCCGATCGAGCGGGAGGAGCGCCTCACGCGCCAGCTTCTTGAAGTTCTCGCCGCCCACAATCATCCCGTCAGCCTGCTGACTAAATCTGCTCTGATCCAGCGTGACATCGACATTCTCGCCCCGATGGCAGCCAAAGGCCTGACGCGCGTCGGCGTTTCAGTCACGACGCTGGACCGAAAGCTCGCGCGCAAGATGGAGCCGCGCGCGGCAACACCGGAGCGCCGGCTGGAAACGGTCAAGGCCCTCTCCGAAGCAGGCATCCCGGTTGCAGTGATGACGGCGCCGATCATTCCCGGCCTGAATGACCATGAGATTGAAGCGCTGATACGGGCGGCCGCAGACAATGGCGCGCGCGGTGTCGGCTATGTGGTCCTGCGGTTGCCGTTTGAACTCAAGGACCTCTTTCATGAATGGCTTGTGCAGCATGCCCCAGACCGTGCCGCACGGATCATCAACACGCTCCGGGATATGCGGGGCGGCATGGATTATGATGCCAGATGGTTCGAGCGCGGAACAGGCAGGGGACCTGTGGCAGACCTGATCCGCGCCCGGTTCGTTCGCGCGGCGACCCAGCTTGGACTGAACCGGCCGCGCGACCCTCTGAGGACGGATCTTTTCTGCCCGCCTGGCGCGCCCTCCGATCAGCTCAGTTTCGATCTCTAGGTTTCAGCTGCCGGCTGAGACGCAGTGACGAGGTTTTGAGCCAGCGGAATCCAGGGCGCTATCCGGCGTTCTGCCTTCAGCGCAGACTCGGCAATCTGGCGCATCCGCTGCGCCGTCATGAGCGCGGCTTCAGCTGCGCCAACCTTGAGGGAGCCTCTGGCGACGCCGGTCAGCAGATCATACTTTATCGCCTGATAAGCAGACTCCACCTCGCTCAGTTCGGTATCGAACTCGGTCTTGAACGTCTCTGGATCTTCTGTCGATGTGGTCAGGGCTGCAAGAACCCCGGCGCGCAACCTGGCCCAGGCGGGTTCCTGCATGTCCGGAAGGGACCCCGCGCGCAGGGTTGCCGCGCATTCTGCGGACACTTCCTCTATATGCTGCACGCAGCGTATAACGTCCGGGATGGCCTTGACGACTTCCGGTGGCAGGGGGCCGCGGCTGAGTTCTGCCACAAAATCCCGGATCATCTGGCCGAGCGCAATAATGCCGGCGTCATGCGCGCCATTCCCCTCGCGGGCGGGCAGCGTCAGCAGCCGGTTCCGGGCATTGCCGGTCGCTTCAGCCAGCATCCGGTGGGTTTCAAGCACCAGGCCACGCAGCGCGAGGGCGGGCACTTCAGCCAGTGTCGTATCAAGGAATTGAGGCCGGCTGATCGCTTCATCTGGGCTGACGAACTGGTTTTCGAGCCGGCGGATAACCATTTTCGCAAATGGCAGATAGAATAGGACACCGGCGATATTGAACGTCGTGTGGAAGGCGGCCAGCGCGATGGTGTCTTCGGCGCCGGGCATCACCTGGTTCGTCAGCCAGACGGCAAAGCCCAGATAAACGGGCAACAGAACGAACGCAACCGTGCCGCTGGCAATGTTGAAGAGGATCTGAGCGGCGGCGACCCGCTTTGCGTTGGGGGTCGCGCCGACCGCTGCAAAGGCTGCCGTAGAGGTGGTGCCCATGTCTGCGCCGATGATGGTGGCGGCGGCAAGGTGGATGGGCACTGAACCTGTCGCCGCAGCCGTAAGGGTTATCGCAATCGCGGCGCTGGATGACTGGGTCATCATCGACAGGATCATGCCCAGCAAGAGGAACGCCACGGGTGCCAGCAGGCCGGCCGATTCCGGATCAAAACCGGTCAAATGGGGTATCAGGCTGGAAAAGGCCTCCTTGAGCACGCCGATGCCAAGGAAAAAGAGCCCAAAGCCCGCCAGGGCTTCGCCGAAGCCGCCCAGCCGCGCGCGGCTTCGCGCAAACAGCCGCACCAGCATACCTGCGCCAATTATCGGAAGAGATATGGCCACAATGTCCAGTTTGAGGCCAATCATGGCCACCAGCCATCCGGTCATCGTGGTGCCGATATTCGCCCCGTAAATGACCCAGACGGCCTGAGCCAGGGTCAGCAGCCCGGCATTGACAAAGCCGATGGTCGCGACCGTGACAGCGCTTGAAGACTGCATAATGGCCGTCAGCAGCGTCCCGGCCGCCAGACCGCGAGGGGGCGTGCGCGTCGAGCGGCGCAGCAGCGTGCGCAAGCCATCGCCAGCCGCGATTTTCAGCCCGCCGCTCGTCATCGACATGCCCAGCAGGAACAGGCCAATACCGCCAAGCAGTTCCAGGGCCAGCATCATGCGCAAATACTCCATTGGGCACTTACCCAAACGCACGACTGTGGCCTCTGACAGAGCGCCCCGCAAGCCTATCAGGAATAATCCCGGCGCGCGGCTGGTAACCTTTCGGCAGGGTTTCCTTCACGCCGTCTTTACCGGCGCGATTCAGGGTCTCCTGCAACACTCACAGTAGAGTCGCAGGGCAAACGATCCATGACCATACAGCGCAACACGATCATCCAGGGCGATTGCATCGAGGTCCTGTCCCGTATTCCGGACAAGTCCGTCGATCTCGTCTTTGCTGATCCGCCTTACAATCTCCAGCTCGGCGGCGGGCTCACGCGCCCGGACCAGTCCGTGGTCGACGGTGTGGATGATGAATGGGACAAGTTTGCCAGCTTTGATGACTATGATTTGTTCACGCATCAATGGCTCGAACAATGCCGCCGTGTGCTCAAAGATGATGGCGCAATCTGGGTCATCGGCTCCTATCACAATATTTTCCGGGTCGGGACGGTGCTTCAGGACCAGGGCTTCTGGATTCAGAATGATGTTATCTGGCTGAAGTCAAACCCCATGCCGAATTTCAAGGGCACCCGTTTCCAGAATGCGCATGAAACGCTGATCTGGGCCGGAAAATCCAAGGACAGCCGCGTCACCTTCAATTACGATGCGCTGAAAACCTTCAATGAAGACAAGCAGATGCGCTCGGACTGGACGATCCCGCTCTGCACCGGCGGCGAGCGTCTGAAGGATGAGGCAGGCCGCAAGGCGCACCCGACGCAAAAGCCGGAATCCCTGCTGCACCGTGTTCTTCTCGCCACCACCCATCCCGGCGACCTGGTTCTGGATCCCTTCTCCGGGACGGGCACGACCGCGGCTGCTGCCAGGCGTCTTGGCCGGGATTTCATCGGCATCGAGCGCGAAGAAGGCTATGCGCGGTTATCGCGGGCCCGCGTCAAGGCGATCACGCCGCTGGAAGGCGAAGTACTGGAAACCGAACGCAGCAAGAAGTCGCTTGCCCGTGTGCCCTTCGGCGCGCTGATCGAAACCGGCTGGCTCAAGCCCGGCGACCGGCTCTTCTCCGCCCAGCGCCGCCATCAGGCCCGCATCCGCGTCGACGGCTCGCTCACCACCGGCGCGATCACAGGTTCGATCCACCGGCTTGGCGCGCAGGTCCAGCAGGCGCCCGCCTGCAATGGCTGGACTTACTGGCACTACGAAACCGACAAGCGAGACCTTGCGCCGATCGACCTTCTGCGCCGGCGTTACCGCGAAGAAATGGGCCTCTCCTGAGACCCTCCGTTCACGAATAGCTGGTCAGGATTTCGTCCAGGGCGCGCTCAAGATCCTTGAGCGTCGCCACATGGCTCATCTGTTTGCAGTAGGGGGCATAGCGGGGGATCACGCTGTCGCCCGTGCCCCAGAGGCCTGGACCTTCCGGATTGAGCCAGATCGTCTGCTTGGCCCGTCCGGCAAAGCCGCTGAAAAGGTCGAGGCGAGGATCGCCATAATTTGAGCGCCCGTCGCCAAGCACCAGGAGGGTGGTGCGCCGGTCGATGACCGTCTCATGGTCTGTCTTGAAGTCTGACCAGGCCTGGCCATAGCTCGTTGAGCCAAGGCCGAATTCCCGGAGGATCTTCTTCATCGCTCCGTCAAACTCGTTTTGCTCGAGAATGTCGCTGACATCGCCCAGCCGGTAGGAGAAGGCATAAGCGTGCAGGTCGGGAATGACCTCCTTCAGCGAATAGAGGAGGAGCAGCAGGAAGCGCACATAGGCGGCAACTGATCCCGATACGTCACAAATGGCAACAATCTTCGGCCGGTCCTTTTTCTTCTGCCGCCAGATGACGTTGAATGGCACGCCGTCATAGCCGGCATTGGCGCGCATCGTGCGGCGCACATCCAGGATCCCCCGCGAGGTCTTCTTGCGCCGGCGCGAGTGTTTGACGGCCAGCCGCCTGGCGATCTTGGCGATAAGCAGCTTCATCCGTGCCATGTCATGGGCTTCCAGCGCGGTGAGGCGCTTGGTGGCGGCGACATCATCACGGAATTTTTCCGTTTCGCCCGCGCCGAAGACTTCAAAAGCCCGTTCGGCCCGCTCTCTCGCGGCCAGGGTGAGGGCGCGGCGCGCATCAATCATGCGCTGGGCGTCTGCGTCGGCCCCGGCGCCAGAACGCTGCAAGGCTTCCAGAAGCCGCGCCTGCAAAGCCTCCCCGCCCATGGCGCGCACCATCTGCTGCGCATAGTAAGCCGTCTGCGTCGAAAAGCGGATGTCATTTAGGCCAGCAGCCTCTGCCGCGCGCTCCACGGCCGTCGCGAGCGCCTGTTCATTGCCCGGCTGGGTCAGAGAAATCATCTGCTCGGCGGCGTCGGCCGCGTCCTGCCCGCCGCTCTCTGCGTCTTCAGAGCCCTCTTCGGCCTCCTCACTCTGGCTCTGCTTGCTGCGCTTGCTGCCTGCCGTGAAATACAGCTCGAACAGCTTGTCGTGCATGTCCTTTTCGGCTTCGGATTTGGCCAGTACGCAGGCGAGCGAGTCCTTCAGCAGCGCCCGGTCGCCATAACCGATCATCGCCACGGTGCGTGCCGCGTCCAGCGCTTCGCCGGTGGAGACCTTCACATCGGCAGACCTCAGCGCCCGGATGAAATTGGATATCTGGCGCTCCATCGGCGCGCCGCCTTATCCGATGTCCGGGTAGCCGGAAGCCGTCCGCCCGCCCGGATCCGTTCCAATCGCTTCGCGCACCATCTTGGGGATCTGTGGAGAGATGGCCGCAATGTCGCTCTCATGCTTGAGCAGCACGTTGAGCGTATCGCGCACGAACTGCTCGTCGAGGCTTCCGGAGTGGAGGAGCAGGAGCGTCCGCGCCCAATCCACCGTCTCGGCGATGGAAGGCCGCTTCTTGATGTCGGCCTCCCGAACGGACTGAACGAAGCGCACGAGCTGGTTCAGCAACGTATCGGAAATCCCGTCCACCCGCGCCCGAACGATCCTCTGTTCCCGGACATGGTCGGGGAAGCCGATATGCAGATGCAGGCAGCGCCGCTTCAGCGCGTCGCCCAGCTCGCGGACATTGTTTGAGGTCAGGATGACGATCGGCGGCACTTTCGCCCGGATGGTGCCGATTTCCGGAACAGACACCTGATAATCGGAGAGCACTTCCAGCAGGAACGCCTCGAACGCCTCATCGGACTTGTCGATTTCGTCGATCAGCAGGATCGAGCCACTGTCCTGCTGCATGGCGTGGAGCAGGGGGCGCGCTTCCAGGAATTGCGGCGAGAAGAACAGGTCTTCAAAGTCAGCGAGCTTGCCCAGCGACTTGCTGAGATTATCAGCCTCGCCGATCAGCTCGTTGAGCTTCTCTTTCAGGATCTGCGTGTACAGCAGCTGCTTGCCGTATTTCCACTCATACAGCGCCTTGCCTTCATCGAGGCCCTCATAGCATTGCAGGCGGATGATCGGCAGGTCGAGCCAGCGGCCGAGTGAGGCGGCAAGGTCGGTCTTGCCGACGCCTGCCGGGCCTTCGATCAGGATCGGCTTGCGAAGGCCATGGGCGAGATACACCGCTGTCGAAATCTGCGCGGTGGAGATATAGCCGGCGGTGCCGAGCCCTGCGGTGATTGCCTCGATCGAGGTCAGCGGCTCGTAGCCAGTCATTGCGTCTTTTGCCATGTCAAAGGGGTAGGGGTGGCCGGGGTGAGTGGCAAGCACTCACGCTAGGGCAATTTGGCCGCCCGTGCACAACCTCGCAGCATAGTCTGGATGACAGGCCCGCCCCTCCGGCGCTATGCCGGGATCAGCCATGGCCGTCGCCCGAATCCTCTTCACCCTGCCGCTGCCCGAACCGTTCGACTACGCGGTGCCCGACGGCATGGTGCTTGAGCCGGGAGCCTATGTCGCTGCGCCCGTCGGCCCGCATGACCGGCTCGGCATCGTGGTCGACCTGCTCGGCGATGAGGTCGCCGCCGGACGCAAGCTCAAGGCGGTCAACGCGGTCTATGGCGCCCCGCCGATGGGAGCCCCGATGCGCGAGTTTCTGGCATGGGTCGCGCGCTACACGGTTACCCATCCGGGGCAGGTCCTGTCGATGGCGCTCCGGGCGCGGGAGGGCCTGCTGCCGTCCCCTGTCGAGATACGCTACCGCGCGACCGGGAAGCTCCCGGAGAGGATGACGCCGGCCCGCCAGAAGGTTCTGGAAGTGTACCGGAGTGACCGGAAGTGGCCAGGAATGGCCGGAAATGACCTCCTGTTGGCAGCGTCTGACATCGCCTTGGCCGCAGAAGTGTCTTCAGGTGTCGTTAAGGGGATGGCCGATGCGGGTGCCCTTGAGCCTGTGGAAATCGAGACGGACCTGCCCTTTGCGATACCGGATCCGGGCCGCAAGGGCGCCGTTCTGACAGGTGAGCAGGCCCTTGCGGCCGGAGAATTGACCAAGGCTATCCACGCCGGTGGCTTCTCCGCCTTCCTGCTCGACGGGGTGACCGGGTCGGGCAAGACGGAAGTGTATTTCGAGGCTATCGCCGAGACTCTGAAGTCTGATCCAGAGGCGCAAGTCCTTGTCCTGCTTCCGGAAATTGCACTGACGCAGGCGATCCTCGCCCGATTCGAGGCCCGCTTTGGCGCGGCCCCGGCGCCCTGGCATTCCGGCCTCAACCCCAAGGACCGCCGCCGCACCTGGCGCGAGGCTGTCCACGGGAGAGCGCGGATCGTCATCGGTGCCCGCTCGGCGCTTTTCCTGCCCTATCGCAAGCTGCGCCTGATCATCGTCGACGAAGAGCACGACACCTCCTTCAAGCAGGAGGACGGCGTCACCTACCACGCCCGTGATCTGGCGGTCATGAGAGCCAAGCTTGAAGGCGGACAAGTCATCCTCGCCTCCGCAACGCCCGCGCTGGAAACTGCCGTAAATGCTGAGGCCGGGCGATATGTACACCTCAGGCTGGCGGCGCGGCCGGGGGCGTCGCGCTTGCCGGATATCGAGCTTGTAGACCTGCGAAAAGCCCCGCCAGGCAAAGGCAAATGGCTCTCCCCTGTGCTCGAACGCGCCTTGCTCGAAACGTTTGGCAATGGCGAACAATCCCTCCTGTTCCTCAACCGGCGCGGATACGCCCCCCTCGTCATCTGCAAGGCCTGCGGGGAAAGGCTCAAAACACCCGGCACCGAGAACTGGCTGACCGAGCACCGCTACTCCGGTCGCCTTGTCTGCCATGTGACAGGCTATTCGATCCCCAAGCCCGCCAAATGTCCCCAATGCGGGGCGCCTGATTCGCTGATGGGGGTCGGGCCCGGCGTGGAGCGGGTCGCCGAGGAAGTGCGCGCCTTGCTGCCCACCGCCCGTATCGAGATTTTCTCGTCAGATACAGCGCAAGGCGCGGATGTTACCCGCAGCCTTGTCGAACGCATGGAGCAGGGCGAGATCGATGTGATGATCGGCACCCAGATCGTGGCGAAAGGGCACAACTTCCCCAATCTGACGCTTGTGGGCGTGGTAGATGCCGATAGCGGCCTGAAAGGCGGTGACCTGCGGGCGGGTGAGCGAACCTACCAGTTGCTCAGCCAGGTGGCTGGCCGGGCAGGGCGCGCAGACCGCCCCGGCCGGGCGCTGGTGCAGACCTATGCCCCCGATAACCCGGCGATGGAGGCGCTGGCGGCCAATGACCGGGACGGCTTCCTGCAGACCGAGCGGGATGTGCGCGCCGAGCTTGTCTTGCCGCCATTTGGCCGTCTGGCGGCATTGATCCTGTCGGCGCCGTCTGCAGAACTTGTGGATAAAACCTCGCTGGAGATCGCAGCAGCGGCGCCCAACGGGGAGGGGATTGAGGTGTTTGGGCCAGCGCCTGCGCCCATTACCGTGCTGCGTGGACGCCACCGCCGGCGTTTCCTGATCAAGAGTCCCAGAATCATTGACCTTTCAGCCTACATGACCGCATGGACGGGTCGCCTGAAACTCCCCGCACAGGTGCGGATTTCAATCGACATCGATCCTTATTCTTTCCTGTAAAAGGTCATTCCCCTCAGCACGCCGCATTCGCGGCCATTTCGCCGCATCGCGGTGGGCGGTGGCCCTGTTGTCAGCGGTAATTTCTAATGATAAGCGCCGCACAGCCTCGGGGGGGTGCCCGTTATGCGAGCGCCGCCGGCCTGACATTTATTAGGGCACTTCCGCCCCCTAACTGAGACGGATTTTCAAGACCTTGCCTGCCTCGAACGTGATCCAGACAAGCGAAACGGCCCAGCGCTACGCTCGCGCCCTCTTTGATTTGGCGCAAGACAAGGGCGAGCTAGCCGCAATCCATAAGGATTTCAGGGGTTTCGCCGCACTCATCAAGACGTCGGCTGACCTCCGGACGCTGCTCGACTCGCCCGCCTTCAGCCGGGAAGTGAAGATTTCTGCCCTTGCTGAAATCGCGAAGAAGGCTGGATATTCGTCCCTGTTCGGCAAGTTTCTCGGCACGATGGCCACCAATGGCCGCGCCAGGGATATACTCGGCGCAGAATTCGCGTTTGACCAGTTTTATGCCAAACAGCGCGGCGTGCAGCGCGCAATTGTCCGCACCGCAAAAGAAATGACCGGCGCTGAAAAGGCCCGGATCGAATCGCTGCTCGCCAAAGTGGTTGGCGGCGAAGTTGAACTTACCAGCGAAGTCGATGCTTCGCTGATCGGCGGCATCCAGCTGCGCCTAGGCTCCAAGCTTGTGGACGCCAGCGTCGCCAAGAAACTTGAACGCATGAACACCGTGATGAAGGGAGCATAAGAAGCTCGATGGACATTTCACCTGCAGAAATTTCGGGCATCCTGAAGTCTCAGATCGAGAATTTCGGCGTCGAAGCTGAAGTCTCGGATGTTGGACAGGTGCTTTCCGTTGGCGACGGTATCGCCCGCGTCTACGGCCTCGACAGCGTCCAGGCCGGCGAACTCGTCGAGTTCGATGGCGGCATCAAGGGCATGGCGCTGAACCTCGAGAAAGACAATGTCGGCGTCGTGATCTTCGGCGAAGACCGCAATATCAAGGAAGGCGACACTGTAAAGCGCACCTCCGAGATCGTTGCGGCGCCTGTGGGTAAGGGGCTCCTGGGCCGCGTCGTGAACGCTCTGGGCGAGCCGATCGATGGCAAAGGCCCGCTGAAGGACCTCGCTGGCCGTTCGCAGGTCGACGTGAAGGCCCCTGGCATCATTCCGCGTAAATCCGTTCACGAGCCCATGATGACCGGCATCAAGGCCATCGATGGCATGATCCCGGTCGGGCGTGGTCAGCGCGAGCTGATCATCGGTGACCGCCAGACCGGCAAGACCGCGATTTGCATCGACACGATCCTGAACCAGAAGCCGACCAATGACGCGGCCAAGTCCGACAAGGACAAGCTGTTCTGCGTCTATGTCGCCATCGGTCAGAAGCGCTCGACCGTGGCTCAGGTCGTCAAGGCCCTCGAAGAGCGCGGCGCCCTTGATTACACGATCGTTGTTTCGGCAACAGCTTCGGAATCGGCTCCGCTTCAGTATCTTGCGCCTTTCACCGGCTGCACGATGGGCGAGTGGTTCCGTGACAATGGCATGCACGCCCTGATCATCTATGATGACCTCTCCAAGCAGGCTGTTGCGTATCGTCAGATGTCGCTGCTGCTTCGCCGGCCGCCTGGCCGCGAGGCCTATCCGGGCGACGTGTTCTACCTTCACTCGCGCCTTCTCGAGCGCGCCGCTAAGCTGAACGATGACAACGGCAATGGTTCGCTGACGGCCCTGCCGATCATCGAAACCCAGGCCAACGACGTTTCGGCCTATATTCCGACCAATGTGATCTCGATCACCGATGGCCAGATCTTCCTCGAAACCGACCTCTTCAACTCGGGTATCCGCCCTGCGGTGAACGTCGGTCTGTCGGTGTCCCGTGTGGGGTCTGCTGCCCAGACGAAGGCGATGAAGAAAGTCGCCGGTTCGATGAAGGGTGAACTGGCCCAGTATCGCGAGATGGCCGCCTTTGCGAAGTTCGGTTCCGACCTCGACGCCGCAACCCAGCGCCTGCTGAACCGGGGCGCGCGCCTGACGGAGCTTCTGAAGCAGCCGCAATACTCGCCGCTGCTGATGGAAGAGCAGGTCGTGATCATCTATGCCGGTACGCGCGGCTATCTCGACAAGGTCGCCCTCAAGGACGTGACCCGTTACGAGAAGGAACTGCTCGTGCACCTGCGCGGCGCGAAGAAAGAGCTGCTCGCCAAGCTTCGCGAGAAGAAAGAACTCACCAGCGAGATCGAAGACGAAGTCAAGAAAACGCTGGACGATTTCACTTCGAAATTCGCCTGATCTGTTGACTGAACCAAGGACGGTAAAGGCCTGACATGCCCAGCTTGAAGGACCTTAAGAACCGGATCGGAAGCGTGAAATCCACGCAGAAGATCACGAAAGCCATGCAGCTTGTTGCTGCGGCCAAGCTTAAGCGCGCGCAGGACGCGGCAACGGCTGCGCGTCCCTATGCTGAGCGGCTTGCTGCCGTTCTGGCAAATCTGGCTGCGACGACCGGACAGGGCGGCCCGAAGCTGCTTTCGGGGAACGGGAATGACCAGACCCATCTGATCGTTGTCATGACGGCAGAGCGCGGCCTTGCTGGCGGTTTCAATGCGTATGTGGCCAAGCTGGCCCGCTTGAAGATCCAGCAGCTCCAGGCTGAAGGCAAGACCGTCAAGCTTCTGACCATCGGCAAGAAGGGCCGGGAAGTCCTGGCCCGTGAACACAGCGGGCTGTTCGTCGGGCATGTCAGCCTGTCTGATGTGAAGAGCAACAACTTCACTGACGCGGCCCTGTCGGTCGGGCAGATGCTGACCCAGGGCTTTGAAAAGGGCGAGTTCGATGTTGCAACGTTGATCTATTCCCAGTTCAAGAACGTGCTGTCTCAGGTTCCGACCGCGCAGCAGCTGATTCCGGCCAAGGCACCGGAAGGGGCTCCTGTGATCGATCTTGGCGGCGCGCAGTACCTCTACGAGCCCTCCGAAGAGGCCATTCTCGAGGCGCTTCTGCCGCGTTACATCAATACCCAGATCCTGTCGGCCATGCTGGAAAGCTCGGCCGGTGAGCAGGCGAGCCGCATGACCGCCATGGACAATGCGACCCGCAACGCAAAGGACCTGATCAAGGCGCTGAACCTCAAATACAACCGCGCCCGCCAGGCACAGATTACCAAGGAGCTGATCGAGATCATCTCCGGGGCCGAAGCCCTCTAGCAACCAACCTTTTTAAGAATACTTCATCTCCCGAGGAGACGATCAGATGAGCACCCCCGCAAACGCCAAAGGCCGCATTTCCCAGGTAATCGGCGCTGTTGTCGACGTAGAGTTCGATGGAGAACTCCCGTCGATCCTCAACGCTCTGGAAACTGACAACAACGGCTCACGCCTTGTTCTCGAAGTTGCGCAGCACCTCGGGGAAAACACCGTTCGCACCATCGCGATGGACTCGACCGAAGGTCTTGTTCGCGGTCAGCCGGTTGCAGACATTGGCACCCCGATCAAGGTTCCGGTTGGCCCGGCAACGCTCGGCCGCATCATGAACGTGATCGGCGAGCCGATCGATGAGCGCGGCCCGGTGAACGCAGATACCTACATGCCCATCCACGCATCTGCGCCGGAGTTTGTTGACCAGGCGACCGAGTCGGAAGTTCTGGTTACGGGCATCAAGGTCATTGACCTGCTCTGCCCCTATGCCAAGGGCGGCAAGATCGGCCTGTTCGGCGGTGCCGGCGTTGGCAAGACGGTTCTGATCATGGAACTCGTCAACAACATCGCCAAGCTGTTCGGTGGTTATTCGGTGTTCGCCGGTGTCGGTGAGCGCACGCGTGAAGGAAACGATCTCTATCACGAGATGATCGAGTCGAACGTGATCAACCTGGAAGGCGAAAGCCGCATGTCGCTGGTGTATGGCCAGATGAACGAGCCGCCGGGCGCCCGCGCGCGCGTCGCTCTGACGGGGCTGACGCAGGCGGAGTATTTCCGGGATGTGGAAGGCAAGGACGTGCTGTTCTTTGTCGACAACATCTTCCGCTTTACCCAGGCCGGTTCGGAAGTGTCCGCTCTTCTTGGCCGTATCCCTTCGGCCGTGGGCTACCAGCCTACCCTTGCAACCGACATGGGGGCACTTCAGGAGCGCATCACCTCGACCAACAAGGGCTCGATCACCTCGGTTCAGGCCGTCTACGTTCCTGCCGATGACCTTACAGACCCGGCCCCTGCAACTTCGTTTGCCCACCTGGACGCGACGACGGTTCTCAACCGCGCCATCTCGGAAAAAGGCATCTACCCGGCTGTGGACCCGCTCGATTCCACCTCGCGTATCCTTGACCCGATGGTTGTCGGTGAAGAGCATTACGAAGTGGCCCGCGGCGTTCAGCAGATCCTGCAGAAGTACAAGGAACTTCAGGACATCATCGCCATTCTCGGCATGGATGAGCTCTCCGAAGACGACAAGCTGACCGTGGCGCGTGCCCGTAAGGTCGAGCGTTTCCTGTCCCAGCCCTTCGACGTGGCGCAGGTTTTCACCGGTTCGCCGGGCGTCCAGGTGAAACTGGAAGATACGATCAAGGGCTTCAAAGGCCTGATCAGCGGCGAGTTCGATCACCTGCCGGAGCCCGCCTTCTACATGGTTGGCAATATCGAGGAAGCAAAAGCCAAGGCTGCGAAGCTGATGGCGGAAGCTGCCTGAGGATCTGACGGATGGCTGACAAGCTTCACTTTTCGCTCGTTTCACCGGCCCGAGAGCTTTTCGCAGGCGCGGTTGACCACGTGATTGCTCCGGGCACGGAAGGTGAGTTTGGCGTTCTGGTGAACCACGCGCCATTCATGACCACCCTGAAGAACGGCGTCGTGCGCGTGCTTGAGGGCGATGTTGTGCGGCATCGTTTCTATGTGCGCGGCGGATTTGCGGATGTGACGCCCGCTGGCCTGACCATTCTCGCCGAAGAGGCACGCAGCCTCTCGGACGTGAACGCGCAGGAGATCGATGTTGAGATCGAAGCAGCAAGGCTCAAGCTTCTTGAACTCGACAAGGACGACACCCGGCGGGTGGTGTTCGAGCATCAGATTTCTTATCTTGAGGGCCTGCGCAACGCGCTCGCGAACTGATCAGGATACATTCTGATCAAGAAAATCCCCGGCAGAGATGCCGGGGATTTTTCTGTTTTGGCTGCGATGAAGCGTCAGACAAACAGGGCAATTGTCTGGCGGCCAACCATGACGGGCTGACGGTCCTTGTTCCAGAGCAGCATCTCCTGGCTGGAATAGCCATTGCGCGCGGTCTGGGCGACATGCCTCGCCAGAAACCAGCGATCCTGCGTTTCGATTTCCTCGGTGAGGAACTCGGCCATCCAGGTCATTGAGCTTATGCGCCCGGGCTCCTTGAACATGCTCATGGCCGCTGGCGGCGGCGCATCTGCAAGGGCCAGCAATGAGACGGCGTCCATGGGCATGGCTTCATCCTTGTGACGCATCCAGATCGACACATCAGCCCTGTCTGCGCCCGAGAGCGGCATGGCGCCGCCCGCGATCAGCAGATCAAAATTCTGCGCAAAGGCGGGGCCCTGATGATTGCGGAAATAGGGCTTCACGTCTTCCGGATTGAGGACGTCAGGTGCCGGCAGATCGGCGAAGTTCAGTGAGGACGCGCGCGAAGCGCCAAAAGTGAAGATGCAGTCTGCCAGTACGCCCTCATCGCCTGTCATCCGTGCAGACACAAAGATGGTGTTCTTGCCCTGCCGGAGCACTTCAGCCTTGCAGGTGACTTGCCCGTTAACAGGGCCAACGAATGCCACCTGTACGGCGCGCACGGGAAGGCCGGGGGCGAGCGTGCGTGCAGTCTCCAGGCAGAGTGCGGCGGTGAGCCCTCCATAGGCCGTGCGGCCCTGCATCCAGGTTTCTGGAATATGTGTTGATCGCGCGTTCGGGCCAGAGTCCGAAATCGAGGCCAGCAGATCGGTGTAGTTCATCGTCAGGCTCCTGGGAGGGCAGGGTATGGCGCCTTTTCATCATGGTTCCGAAAAGGAACCAATAGATAACGTTGGGGCAAATGAAAACGCCCCGGCCCTGGGGGCCGGGGCGTGAAGGATTGGCTGTGAGCAAGACCTAGTGCTGGCTCTCCGGCGTGGAGACGCGCAGGCCATCGAGTGCATCGCTGACCTTGATCTGACAGGAAAGGCGCGAATTGGGGCGCACATTCTCGGCGAAGTCGAGCATCGACTTTTCCATCTCTTCCTGAGCGCCGGCCTTATCGAGGAAGGCTTCGTCAACATAGACATGGCAGGTGGCGCAGGCGCAGGCGCCGCCGCAATCAGCATCAATTCCGGGAATGGAATTCTTGATCGCCGCTTCCATTACAGATTCGCCGTTCTTCGCCTCCACCGTGCGTTCGGTGCCATCGTGCGAAATGTAGGTGATCTTTGCCATTTGGATTTCCGTCTCCTTCAGGCCGCAGCTTTTGCGGCGATGTCTTTCATTGGGATTGATACGTCGCTGAGCACATCAGGCGCAATCTTTGCGCCCGACATGATGAGTTTCTTGGATGCCAGGAACTCCGGCGGGCTGTTGACGGCGTCCGCGGCGATGAGCGTGCCGTTGCGCATGTAGAAGGCGGCAAACTTCCGATCCGTCGGATCACCCCGCAGGACGATGGTGTCATAGTCCGTGCTGAGGCCGGCGATCTGAAGTTTGAGGTCGTACTGGTCCGACCAGAACCAGGGACAGTCTTCAGATGGACGGGGTTGGCCGAGAATGGCCGCGGCGACGAGTTTGCCTTGCTCGATGGCGTTGTGGACGCTTTCGAGACGGCCTGTACGGCCGTAATGAACCAGCGGGCGGCTGGCGCAGTCTCCGGCAGCGAAGACGTGCGGATCGGATGTGCGCCCGTCCCGGTCGGTCAGGATGCCGTTGGAGCAGGCGATACCGGCGTCCTTTGCCAGTTCTTCATTGGGCACGATGCCGATCCCGACGAGGACAATGTCTGCGGGCAGCTTTGCGCCATCAGCCAGGACGGCAGCGCTGATCTGGCCGTCCTTGCCTTCAAGATGCGACAGCGCTGTGCTGGTGAGGATCTTGACGCCCCTGGCGCTGTGCTCATCGGCGAAGAACGCGCTCATCACTGGGCTGGTGACGCGGGCGAGCACGCGCGGCGCCATTTCCAGGACGGTGACATCGAGACCCATGGTGCGGGCGACCGCAGCGGCCTCCAGGCCGATATAGCCAGCGCCGATGATGACCATGCGGCGGCCTTCGACCATTTGCGGGCGGATGCGCTCGACATCCGACAGGCTGCGCAAATCATGCACGCCGGCAAGATTTGCGCCCTGGCAGGCAAGCGCGCGCGGGCGCGAACCGGTGGCAATCACGAGCGCATCATAGGGAAGCTCCGCGCCATGTTGGATATGCGCGATGCGCGCGGCGCGGTCGATTGAAGTGACGCGGGAGCCCAGCATGACTTCGATCTTGTTGTCCTCATACCAGGAGGCTGGGCGGAAATACAGGCGTTCCTCAGCCATCTCGCCCTTCATGTAGGCTTTGGAGAGCGGCGGGCGCTGATAGGGAATGGCTGCCTCTTCGCCGACAAGTGTAAGTGCGCCCGTATAGCCCCCCTGACGCAAGGATTGCACAGCCTGAGCGGCCGCCTGGCCAGCACCGGCTATTACAATCCTTTTTGCGTCTGAAAGGTCCACGACGCCCCCTGATCCCTATTGGTGACGCAAGCGTCATCTTTCGACTGGTTCTAAGCAGTTGTAGCGCGACCCGCAAGCACTGCAAGCCGGGTCACTCCGTCACATACTGCGGTTAAACCGAGGTTGCGCAAGGTCAGCGCAAGGCTAGGAAGAAGTATGGATCATACTTTTGTTTTACCCGATGAGGATGCAACGCTCGCGCTGGGTCAGTCGATCGCCCGGATTCTGAGGCCCGGCGACTTTCTGGCGCTGCATGGGGATCTTGGGGCAGGCAAGACGACGCTGACGCGCGGCATCGTTCAGGCGCTTCTGGGGAGCGATGAAGAGGTGCCCAGCCCGACTTACACGCTGGTACAGATGTATGATGGGCCAGCTTTTCCACTCTGGCACTTTGATCTCTACCGGCTTGAGGATCCCGAAGGCGTAGAGGAACTGGGCTGGGATGAGACTGTTGACGGTGTCGCCCTGGTCGAGTGGCCGGAGAGGGCCGGACGGCATTTGCCAGGCGTGCGGCTGGATGTGTTGCTTGAAATTCACGGGGATCAGCGACGCGCGAGGCTGGAACCAAAGGGCGAAGGCTGGCAGGAACGGCTGCATGGATTCAGCCACTGACTCGCGCGCTTCAGAGATTGGCCGGTTCCTCGCCCGCGCGGGCGAGGGATGGGACCGTGCCATTCACAAACCGCTGAGCCAGGATGCGTCAACGCGGCGCTAT
This sequence comes from Hyphomonas sp., assembly GCF_018402285.1. Lineage (GTDB taxonomy): Bacteria > Pseudomonadota > Alphaproteobacteria > Caulobacterales > Hyphomonadaceae > Hyphomonas. The sequence goes on from NZ_JAGYJH010000004.1 coordinate 259,627, forward strand.
ATCCGGCTTCAAAGGGAAGATGGCGCTTTTGCGCTGCTCATGGATGCACCCAGGGTGGAGGATGATCCTTGTCCGCCCGATGCAGACCGCTCCTTGCGCGAGAAGATGGGCTGGAACGCGATGACGCGGCTGGCGGCGTCGAGGGTCGAGGCATTCGCGCTGATTTCCGGACATTTGCGGGGTCTCGGCCTGGCGGCCCCGGAAGTTTATGCCTTTGATCCGGCGCATGGCTTTGCGTTGATTGAAGATTTTGGCGAAGGGCGGGAGTTTGCCCGGATGATCGAGCGGGGAGAGGCCGATGAGCCCTCGCTTTACCGCGCGGCGGCAGAGACGCTGGCGGTTCTGCATGCTGCACCGGTGCCGCACCGGCTTGAAAAGTCTGGCATAAGCTGGCCGATCCTCGACTTTGACGCGGTCGCGCTGGGCGCCAATGCCGACCTTTATGCCGACTGGTTGCCGCTGGAAGCGGGGGGCACAAAGATGACCGGCGCCGCGCGGGCCCGCTGGGAAGACGAGCGGGATGCGTTGATCGAAAAAGCCGCGTCTTTTCCCAGGACTTTCACGCTTCGGGATTACCATGCCGAGAATCTGCTGTGGCTCCCCGGCGGGCGCGTGGGCCTTCTGGACTTTCAGGATGCTGTGCGCGGATGGGACGCCTGGGACATGGCAATGCTGACCCAGGACGCGCGCAGGGTGGTCTCCCATGACGCCTCGGAGGCTGCCATAGAGACATTTCTGGCCAGAACCGGCCAATCCCGGACAGATTTTGACGAGCGACTGGCCGTGATCGGCGTTCTGAACGCGCTTCGGATTGCCGGGGTATTCTCCCGTCTCCAGCACCGTGACCAGAAGCCGAGATATGGCGCGTTCCAACCCCGGCAGCTGACGATTCTCGCGCGCAATCTTGCCCATCCGTCGCTTTCCGGGATGCGGGCGTTTGTGCGCGAGCAGACCCCCTTTGTGTTCGAGGCCAGGATATGAGCGTTCCGGTTCCGCATACGGCTATGGTGCTGGCCGCTGGCCTCGGCACACGGATGCGGCCGCTGACGGATGACTGCCCGAAGCCGCTGATCGCCGTGCGTGGGCGCAAACTGATCGACAGGGTGATCGGGCCTCTTGCGCAGGCAGGTGTCCGACGGATTGTCGTAAATGTTCACTATCTTGCCGAGCAGATCGAGGATTACCTCAGAGGCCTATCCGGCTTCGAGGTGATCATTTCCGATGAACGAGGCGAGGTCCTGGAGACAGGAGGCGGGTTGGCCAAGGCGCGGCCGCTTTTGGGGGAAGACCCGGTATTTGTCCTGAACACTGATGCTTTCTGGTCGCCTGAACTGGCAGATCCGTTGCTTGCGCTGGCAGACGCCTTTGACCCGGCGCAGGAGGATGAACGGCTGCTGTTGGCCGACACAGGGCGCGCGCTTGGTTTTGACGGGCCGGGTGACTTTTTTATGGAACCGGACGGGCGTCTGAAGCGGCGCGGTGAGGCAGCGTCCGCGCCCTGGGCCTATGCCGGGGTCCGGATCATGAAGCCCCGGATTTATGATGCACGGCCGGTGGAGCGATTTTCAGCGGTTAAGGTCTGGGACGAACTGATCCCCCAGGGCCGTGCGCGCGGACTGGCGCTCGATTCCTTCTGGCTGCATGTGGGGGATCCGCAAGCCTTGAAGGATGCGGAGATGTGGGTGGCCTGTCATGGCGGCTGATGCGCTGTTCGGGCCGGATGCGCCGCGCATCCGGACGATTGCGCCCGGCACCGCCTTCGTGAGGGAACTGTCCCGCGCGCTGGCGGCCGAGACATCGCTGGCGCAGCGCCCTGACGCACTGGCGGATGCGATCATCTATGTTCCCAACCGCCGGTCTGCCCGTGCGCTTTCGCTCGCGCTATTTGATGCTGCGGGGGGAGAGACCCTTCTGCCACCGGACATCCGCGCGCTGGGTGATCTGGACAGCGGCGAGCCGCCGCCGGTTGCCGAACAGGCGTTGTCGGGCATCGCACCGCCGCTCTCGGGCACGAAACAGCTCGGCGAAATTACGCAGTTGGTGCGGGGATATTACCGCAACGCGCTGAGGATGGATCTGCCGCCTGCGAGCGCACTTTCCTCAGCCCGCGAGCTCCTGCGCCTGCTTGAGCAGGCCGCGATGAGTGAGACTGCTGACTGGAGCAAGCTGGCCGACCTCAACCCGGGAGCCGACCTTGCTGCGCACTGGTCACGCTCGGCAGACTTCTTGAAGATTGTCACGGAATACTGGCCAGCGCGGCTGGCCGAACTGGGCGCGACCGATCCGTTCAGGGAACGGATCAGGGCGGCGACTGCGCTGGCTGACCACTGGCGGGAGAAGCCCCCTGGCGGGCCGGTCATCATTGCCGGATCGACAGGTGCAACGCCGCCCGGTCGGATACTGATGCGGGCTGTTCTCGGTCTGCCCAAGGGGCTGATTGTCCTGCCGGGCCTTGATACTTGGCTGAACGACAAGCAGTGGGCTTCCGTCATCAAGGCGCCTGGGCACCCGCAGAACACATTGATCCGGACCCTGATGGCATTGGGGCGATCGCCGGACAGCGTTGCGCCATGGCCCGGTATTTCCGAGAACGGCCAGGCGCGGGCGCGCGTTCGCCTCATCCATGAGGCGCTGGCACCTGCCGAAGATACAGCTGACTGGCGCGCGACGCTGGAGAACCTGGCCAGGGCCAGCGCGCAGCCAATTGAGGACTTTGTGCGCGATGGTCTGACAGGCCTCAGCATTGCCAACACACCGAATGAAGCTGCCGAAGCGGAAGCGGCTGCACTGCTGATGCGCGAAACACTGGAGCAGGAGGGCAAGACGGCGGCGCTGGTTACCCCGGATGCAGGGCTGGCGCGGCGGGTTTCGGCGCTTCTTGGCCGGTGGGGCATCAGGGTTGCGCCTTCGGCGCCTGTGCCGCTCGGGCGAACACAAGCCGGAAGCCTGATCGGCCTGTGCGCCAGGTGGGCTGCCGACCCGGGAGAGCCTGCGGTGCTGGCGTCCGTCCTGAAACATCCATTCGTCCGCCGGAAGATGGAGTCTGGAAAGCTCGACCTTTATTTCCTGAGAGGCCCGAGGCGGTGGGGCAGTCTTGATGACCTGGCGCACAGCATAGATACTCGCCACCAACTGGAGCTGCACGCGCCCTTCCGGCGGGAAGACCAGGATGAGGCAATTCTGCTGGTCCAGCGTCTGGGGCAAATTCTCGAAGAGACCGATGGGGATTTTTCTCTCCTGCCTTCGGTGACTGCAGATCAGGCGGCAAAGCGCGTGGCCGATCTTGCCGGCGCCATAAGTGAGACGCCGCTGCCCTGGGCCGGGGAGGATGGCGCAGGGGCTTCCAATCTGCTTCAGCGGCTTGCCGACCTTGGCCCCTATCTCGGAGAGATGAGCCCGGGATCATTCGCAGATCTGGTTGATGCCGAGGCGTCGCAACCTGCAGGTGCAGACCGGCGACCCTGAGCATCCAAGGCTTTCGATCTGGGGCCCGCTGGAGGCGCGGCTTCAGTCTGCGGACCGGCTTATCCTTGCTGGATTGAATGAAGATGTCTGGCCCGAGAAGCCACCGGCAGATGCGTTCCTGCCGCGCCGCTTCCGGGCGCCGCTTGGGCTGAATGATCCTGAAGAGCGGATGGGGCTTTCGGCGCATGACTTTGCCCAGCTGGCGGCCGCGCCGCATGTCGTGATGCTGTATGCCGGGCGGCGGGATGACAGTCCGGCGGTTGCCTCGCGCTGGGTGTGGCGTCTCCGGACACTGGCGGAGGGCGCGTTTGGCGACCGGACACCAGAGCTGCTTCAGGGCGAGACCGGCCAGCTTATGCATCTGGTCAATACGCTTCAGAAGCGGAACACGAATGCTCTGCCTGCAGATTTTGCCGAGCCCAAACCGAAGAAGCGGGCACCTCAAGACTGGCCGAGGCGGCTGTCCGTTACGCGTGTGGACCGTCTGCAGCGCGATCCCTATTCGATCTGGGCTGAGTCCGTTCTCGGCCTGAAGCAGGTGGATGTCCTGGGCGCTCAACTCGCCAGCAATCTGCGCGGCACAGCCATTCACGCCGCGCTCGACGCGTTCGAGAATGAGGGCGTTGCCAAAACCGCTGAAAGCCTGCTGGACCTCATTCGTATCGAGCTTTCGCGCACCGGTGAACCAGAAGCGGCCTGGGCTGGCCGGCTCGCGATCTGGCAGGATGTGGTGGCCTGGTATCTGGGCTGGCGGGACAGGCGGGATATTTCCGGGACGTTTGAACGGGAAGTCCCGGGTGAAATTGCCATTGAAATATCCGGACGCCCGTTCGAGCTTTCAGCGACTGCAGACCGGATAGAGCGGACGTCCACCGGCGGTCTGGTCATCATTGATTTCAAGACAGGCCTGCCGCCTTCGGACAAGGCGATTGAAGCGGGATACGACCAGCAGATGCCGCTTCAGGCCGTCATTGCAGCCCAGGGGGGCTTCAGGAATGTCCGTCCGGCGCCGGTTGACGCGCTTGAATATGTGGCCATCCGTGGACGGCCGGAAGCGCGCCGGATTGCCGAAGGAAAGAGCAGCCAGAAAACGCTCAAAGAGCTGATTTCAGCGGCGGCAGACGGGTATGTAAGGCTGGTGGCAGCCTACCGCGATCCTGAGGCGGTATTTGCCTCTGCGCCCCGCGTTCAGTTCGTGAAGTATGATTATGGCTATAACCTGCTGGCACGCCGGGCCGAATGGAACCGCGACACGGCAGGTGGAGATGGCGGCGATGAGTGATCAGCAGACGCACGAAACCGCTTTTCGACAGGCGATTCGCACGCAGGCCGGCGCGGCCAATCCGGATGTGTCGGCGTATGCGACGGCCAATGCCGGCAGCGGCAAGACCAAGGTTCTGATCGACAGGGTTGCACGGCTGCTCCTGCGGCGCGAGGATGGCCGGCCGGGCGCTGAGCCGGACTCGATCCTCTGCATCACCTACACGCGCGCTGCAGCCAACGAAATGCTGACCCGTCTTTTCCGGACGCTGGGGGATTGGGCAGTCAAGGAAGATGACAGTCTGAAAGAAGCCCTCTCGCGGCTGGAAGGACGGGACGCGTCAAGTTATTCGCGCGATGACCTGCGGGATGCGCGGCGCCTGTTTGCGCGCGCGCTTGAGACGCCCGGCGGATTGCGGATCGAGACAATCCACGCCTTCTGTGCGCGGGTCCTTCGCCGGTTTCCCCTTGAGGCGGGGGTGGTGCCGGGCTTTACTGAAATGGAAGACCGGGACGCCACGGCCTTATGGCACCTGGCAAAGGAGCGGGCCATTCTGCAGGCGGCAGAGACCGCTCCGGAAGAGTTGGCGCTGATAACGCGGGAAGCCATGAATGAAGGCGCGTCGAGCGCGCTTGATGCGCTCCGGGCATCGGGTGCCGCCGTGATGCGGTTTGCCGAGCGTTATGAGTTTGACATGGACGATATGATGGCTGCAGTGCGCGCCGATCTGGGGGCGCCGCTGGAGACGCCCTCCGAAATCCTTACGGCGGCGATGGGAACGACTTTGCCGCGGGCCGCGATCAGGGAAGCGATGACGGCGCTTTTGAAGGGGTCAACTGCCGATCTCGACCGGGCGCAGGTGCTTGAGAGTGTCCTTGCTGCGCAGACGCCCGAAGCGGTCTGGGAGGCCTACGCGCCGTTTTTCCTGACGGCCAGGGGGGAATTCAGGGCTCAGAATCCCTACACAAAGAAGACCGGTGAGATGTGCCCGGAGTTGCCGGAGTATTTCCAGGTCAAGGAGGGTGAAGGACGCGAAACGGCCCGCATTCGCGAGCTCCTGGACGTGTTGCGACGCGCGAATGCGTTTGCGCGGACATCTGCGCTTCTCAGGATTGGCCTGCCTTCCCTGAAATTTTACCGGGACGAGAAAGCGCGGCGCGGGGCGCTCGATTTTGATGACCTCATTCAGAAGACGCGGGTGCTGCTCGAAGCTGAGGGAATGGCCAATTGGGTGCTCTACAAGCTTGATGGCAGCATTTCACATGTGCTGCTGGATGAAGCGCAGGACACCAGCCCCGAGCAGTGGGATCTGATCCGGGCCCTGACGAATGAATTTGGAGCGGGTGAGGGGCAGGACTATTCGCAGGACCCCCGGACGATGTTCATCGTGGGGGATGAGAAACAGTCGATCTATTCTTTCCAGGGCGCAGAACCTGAACGCCTGTTGACCGAAACGCGGCGGCTGGAAGAGCGAATGGCTGGCGCGACGGGCGTCGAGATGCTGATGTCGTTCCGGTCTGCCCCCGAAGTGCTGACTTATGTCGATACGGTCTGGAACAGTGCGCCGCCTCTCGATGCCGGGATCGGGGACGCGCCGCCGCGATCAGCAGAGACCCTGGTGCATACGGCCCGAAGATGGGATCAGCATGGCGCGGTCGAAATCTGGCCGATTGAGCCAAAAGCGCCAGATGACGAAACCGATGCCTGGGAGCGCCCGGTAGACATTGTCAGGGCAACGTCTCCAAAGGCTCGTCTTGCCTCTTCGGTTGCCCGTGCGGTGAAGGACATGATCGACCGGGGCGAGACCATATGGGAAGGCAAGGCGCAGAGGGCTGTCCGGCCCGAAGATGTACTGATCCTTGTGAGCAAACGGCAGGGAGGGCTATTTGAATCCCTCATTACGGCGCTCAAGAGCGAAGGCTTGCCTGTCGCCGGAGCAGACCGCCTGACGCTTACGGACTTTATCGGTGTGCAGGACTGCCTGAACCTGATGCGGTTTGCCACGCTCGATCTGCGGGATCTGACGCTTGCGGAAATTCTGCGTGGTCCATTCTGCGGTCTGGTTGATGACGACCGGTATCTGTTCCCGCTGGCTTCGGGCAGGGTTCGGGGAGAGACGCTGTGGTCGCGTGTGAAAGCCAGCAGCGATCCTGATGTGCAGCGTGCAGCACGGTTTCTCCAGGGCCTGCTTGACCGGGCGCAGCTGCCGCCCTTCGAGTTTCTGAGCCATGTCCTGGACCGCGTGTGTGAGGAGGGACATACCGGGTGGGAGAGGCTCAACGCCCGTCTCGGGACGCCGGCGCGGGATCCGGTAGAGTCCCTGCTTTCGCGGGCACTCAGCCATGACAGCGCGGCGCCATCCTCCTTGCAGGCTTTTGTCGCGGCGATGGAGTCAGGTTCGGTCGAGATCAAACGCGACCTGGCTGAAGCCGGGCGGGAAGTGCGCGTGATGACCGTGCATGGCGCCAAGGGCCTGCAGGCGCCAGTGGTCATCCTTCCGGATACGACGTCCAAGCCAAAGACGAGCGCTCCGGCAGTTCTTGAGAGTGCAAACGCGCTCGTGTGGTCTCCCCGCAAGGATACGGATGCCGACGCTTCCCAGCGCGCACGCGCCCTAGCTGAAATCAAAGCGCGCCAAGAGCATCGCCGGTTGCTCTACGTGGCGCTGACACGCGCTCAGGACAGGCTGATCATTGCCGGTCACTGGACCGGGCCCGTTGGTGAAGGCAGGCCGGGTTTCGAGAAGGGGTCCTGGTACGCGCTCTGCGACGCCGCCATGGAGAAATTGGACCACGAGCTGCTGGGACATGTGCGCAGGTTCGGCCGAGTTGAGGCAACCGGCAAGCAGCGGGGTTCAGAGGAGGCCCGCGCTGAAGTGCAGCTTCCAGGCTGGGCTCTGGGGCCGGCACCGCTTGACCCGGCGGCCAGGCGTCTCTCGGCGCCGACCAGCCTGCTCGGGCCAAAAACGCGGATTGTCGCCCCCTTTGATGCCGGACGCGAAGAGCGGCTGAAGCGTGGCCGCGCAATCCACGCATTGCTGCAATACTTGCCCGAGCTGCCCCAGGCGCAGCGTGAGGCAGCTGCAGAAGCGTATCTGTCGCGAGACACCGATCTGACACCTGCCCAACGCGCAGAAATGAAGGCTTCCGCGCTGGGTGTAATGCAGGACCCATCCCTTCGTGAGATATTCCAGCCGGGCGGCAGGGCAGAGGCGGCGATAATTGGCACGTCGCCAGATCTGCCGTCAGGTACCGTGATCAACGGCCGCGTTGACCGGCTGGTTGTGACGCCGGAGCGGGTGCTGGTCATTGACTACAAGACTGACCAGCCCGCGCCGGATGATCCCGAAGATGTCGCCGATACGTATGTGGCGCAAATGGCCGCCTATTGGGCGGTCCTCAAAACGGCGTTTCCAGACCGGGACATTGTGGCCGCGCTCTGCTGGACAGATGGGCCGCGCCTGATGCGCCTGCCGGAGGCGCAGCTTTTAGCTGTGCTTACAAGTGCGCGCGCGATGGTTTGACTTGGCACAAGAGTCCCTATGTATCAGGCTTGAAAAGCAGACTGACGGCAGAAGGAGCCGCAACCATGGCAGCGATCAATGTAAACGAAGATGATTTTGACGGCGTCGTCACCGCATCAGAGACCCCGGTCGTGGTCGATTTCTGGGCCGAATGGTGCGGGCCGTGCAAGCAGATGTCGCCCCATCTGGAGGCTGTCGCCGAGGAAATGACCGGCAAGGTCAAGATCGTCAAAGTGAATGTCGACGATTTTCCGCTGGTTGGCGCGAGATATGGCGTCCGCGGTCTGCCGACTTTGCTGATGTTCAAGGACGGTAAAGTTACCGCCACACGCAATGGCGCCATGAACCGCCAGGCCCTGACCGACTGGATCAAGCAGAGCCTTTGAGGGTCCGCGGTTCAGGCGGTTTCGCTGGTCAGTGAAATAAAAACGTCTTCGAGATCGGGCGCTTCCGTCGACAGGTCAGCGATGCTGATACCCGCCGTGCGGACACGTTCGAGAAGACGCCCGATCCCTGTTTCGCTGGTACGGAAGGTAAGGGCGAGCCCTCCATCCGCGCGCATTTTTGCATCGAGGCCCGACAGATCTGCCGGGATCGCGCCCAAGGGCTCTTTCGGGTAGACGACGAGTGTCTTGTAGTCGAGACGGGACAGAAGCTGGTGGGTCGGTTCACAGGCAACGATTTCGCCATGGTTGACGATGGCGATCGTGTCGCAAAGTTCCTCGGCTTCCTCAAGATAATGCGTGGTGAGGATGATTGTCGTGCCTTTGGCGTGAAGTTCCCGAACATAATCCCAGAGGAGGCGGCGAAGTTCCACGTCAACCCCGGCGGTAGGCTCATCCAGGATCAGGACCGGGGGATTATGCACAAGCGCCTTTGCCACCATAAGCCGGCGTTTCATGCCGCCCGACAGCTGGCGGACATAGGCGTCTTTCTTGTCGGCAAGGCCGAGAGCGGTCAGGATTTCAACTGTGCGGCGCTCTGCTTTTGGTACGCCGTAAAAACCCGCCATCAGCTCCAGCATCTCGAAGGGCGTAAAGAACGGGTCGGCAACGACTTCCTGGTTCACAACGCCAATTGCGGCCCGGCTCTGGCGAGGGTCTTTATCGACATCGAGACCCCATATTCGCGCAGTGCCGGATGTTTTTTTGACGAGGCCTGCCAGAATATTGATGAACGTCGATTTTCCTGCGCCGTTTGGTCCAAGAAGCCCGAAGATAGTTCCGGTCGGAATTGCCAGGTTGATGCCGTTGAGCGCTTGTTTTTCTGGCATTTTTCCAGATGCAGCATAGGTCTTCCGGAGGTCCCGGACCTCAATGGCATAGGTGGGTTCAGGCATGGTCGCTCGCTTCCAGATGGCAGGGTGCCTTGCGCGGTCCATGCCCAGTCTTTAGTTAGGGGGCTGCTGGCTGCGCCGCAAGCAATCGCGGCAATGCCATTTCAGGAGACCCACCGGCATGCCCGCCAAACGCGATGTATTCTCACCGCCAGAGATTTCGATGGTCACCAGCCACAAGGTTTCCTGCAATGGCGGGGGCGGCGCTCTGGGCCACCCGAAAGTCTGGTACGAGATGGGCGACGAAGATTTCGTCGAGTGCAAATACTGCGATCGCCGCTTTGTCCTGATTGGCGGCAAGCAAGACCCTTCACAAGCGCGCTGAGGAGGCGGCCCCCAACAGGACCGGCGGCAAGCCCATGCACATCCTGATTGCAGGCGGGGGGATCGGTGGACTGACAGCAGCGCTGGCATGTCTGAAAGCAGGGCATACGGTTTCGGTCCTGGAACAGGCGCCTGAGATCGCCGATGTGGGCGCGGGCATTCAGATCAGCCCAAATGGCATGAAGGTGCTCGACGCGCTGGGGCATCCGCCCGTGTTGCCCGGGATGCTTTCCGGCCGAGGGCCCAGGAGCTGCGGCTGGGGCGGAGCGGGGGGCGGATATTCAGTGTGCCGCTGCGTGAGGCGTCCCAGGCCAGATGGCGGGGCGAGTATCTCCACATACACAGGGCAGATCTCATCGAGGCATTGCAGGGGTGTGTGGTTGATCGCGCGCCAGATGCCATCCGGCTGGGTGCGCGCGTAACCGCCTATGAGCCGAGTGACACAGGCGTCACGGCGGTTCTGAGCGACGGCGAAAAGGTCACCGGGGACCTTCTTGTCGGAGCCGATGGCATACACTCAACCATCCGCACACAGATGCTTGGGCCTGACAATCCACGCTTCACAGGGAATGTCGCATGGCGTGCAGTGGTGCCGGTAGCCAGGCTTGGCGATTATCCGCCACCGGAGACGGCGTGCGTCTGGGCGGGCAAACGGCGTCATGCTGTGACATACCGTCTGCGCCGGGGGAGCCTGGCAAATTTTGTCGGTGTCGTTGAAGCTGATCAGCCTGGCGATGAGTCCTGGACGGCAGTGGGCGCCCGCCAGCAGGCCTTGAAGGATTTCCGGGGTTGGAACCCGGTAATCCAGAGGATCATTGACGAAGCACCGTTGCTGATGCGGTGGTCGCTTTACGACCGGCCTGAATTGTCCAAATGGCAGGAGGGGCGGGTCGTGCTTCTGGGGGACGCCTGCCACCCTATGCTGCCCTTCATGGCGCAGGGCGCCGTGATGGCGATCGAAGATGCGTATGTTCTGGCGCGCGAAGTTGCTCGCGAGAGGCCAGTTCAGGAATCGCTGCGGGTTTATGAAATGAAACGCAAGCCCCGCGCCACCCGCGTGCAGGCCGCTGCCCGGGAAAATGCGGCGCTGTTTCATCGCTCAAACCCACTCTCCCAACTTTGTACCTATGGACCTATGTGGGTTGCCGGAAAATACCTGCCATCATTGGTCCATGGCCGGCACGACTGGCTATATGGACTGGATGTGACGGAACCTGACTGACACAGGTTGCGCCTGCCAGCCAATTCGGCCACGAGACTGCACAAGGTTACGCAGAGGAAACCGTCTCTTCAGATGCTGTCGGTATTGGATATTTTCAGGGTCGGTATCGGTCCCTCGAGTTCGCACACGGTAGGTCCGATCCGGATCGGTAACCGGTTCATGGCGCAACTCGCCAACAGCGGAAAACTTGCAGACACAGTCGGCATTGAGGCCGAGCTGCAAGGTTCACTGGCACTTACCGGTGTGGGGCACGCCACACCGAAGGCTGTGGTGCTCGGCTTGCTCAGCCTGGAGCCAGAAACACTCGATCCTGAAGAAGCCGACCGGTTGGTCGCGCTTGCGTACAAGGAGAAACTGCTTTTGGTGTCTGACGGACGCAAGATCAGGTTTGATCCCGAGACGGATATACGTTTTGCGTATGATGTCATGCCGGACCTGCACCCGAACGGATTGCGGGTCCGGGCTTTCAATGCACAAGGCAGCACAATCGCCGATGAGACCTGGTACTCGACTGGCGGGGGCTTCATTGCGACGCGCAAGCAGTTGGAAAAGCCGGTAGAAGGTGACATCCTGGCTGTCGGGGAGCCTGTACCATTCGGGTTTACCTCCGCGGCGCAATTACTCGCCACGTGTCAGTCGGAAAAGCTGAGTATTGATGAGGTGATCCTTGCGAATGAGGACACAAAGCGGCCCCGGACTGCGACCCACGAGGCACTCGACCGGATAGCCGGGGTGATGATGGCCTGCATCGACAGGGGACTTGTGCGAAAGGGGGAGCTTCCAGGCGGCCTTAGAGTGCGCCGGCGGGCACCGGATATCTGGCAGAAACTGCAGGACGGTCCGCCCTCAAACGAACGTGAGCAGCTGTTCGACTGGCTGAACGTTTACGCGATGGCAGTGAATGAGGAGAACGCAGCAGGGGGCAGGTTGTGACGGCGCCGACCAATGGCGCTGCCGGGATCATTCCGTCCGTGATCCGGCACTATTGTGCGGATACAGAAGATGCCCGGTCCAGAATTCGGAAGTTCCTTCTGACGGCGGGCGGGATTGGGCTTCTGTACAAACAGCGCGCGTCCATTTCGGGTGCCGAAATGGGATGTCAGGGGGAGGTGGGAGTTGCGTGTTCCATGGCCGCCGGCGGGCTGGCGGCCGTCTGGGGGGGCACGCCCCAACAGGTCGCCAATGCCGCCGAGATCGGTATGGAGCACAATCTCGGGCTTACCTGTGATCCTGTCGGCGGTCTGGTTCAGATCCCCTGTATAGAGCGTAACGCAATTGGCGCCGTGAAAGCGGCGAACGCGGCGCGCCTTGCCCTGCATTCGCTCGAGCAGACAAAGGTTTCGCTGGATCAGGTGATCGAAACCATGCGGCAGACCGGTCTGGATATGTCATCCAAATACAAGGAGACAAGCCAGGGCGGGCTCGCGGTCAATGTGATCGAGTGTTAGCGCACTGACACAAAACATTATCAGAGCCGACACCGAAATGTAGCGGAACCCCATTAGCGCTGCAGGCTGTGTGACAGGGGCAGCAGGTATCATGCAGGATCCGAAACTCGTCTATTCGCTTGAGATTCGTGTAATCGACCTTGAGCAGAAGGTCGCTGAGCTGGAGAGCAGTCTGAAGGAAATTACCAGTGGCCGCGTAAAGGGCGCTGACCCGGGGCTTGTGGCGCTTCCGCCTGCGCTGCTCAAACGCATCAATGATGGCGAACATCCCGTCCGCGTGGTCCGGCAATTCCGCTTGATGACGCAGAAAGAACTCGGCGAGCTTTGCGGAATACGGCCCAACCATATCTCTGCAATTGAACGGGGCATGTCTTACGGCTTGAAGACGGCCAAACGCCTCGCGGATTCTCTTGCCGTTCCCGTCGACCTGCTAACCTGAAACCTGGTCCTTCAGCCTGGGATACAGGCGCGCACACCTGTGACCGGCAGGACGGTTTCCCAACCGTCTGCGCCTGTCGTGACAAGCCGTCCGGATTCAATTCTCTGGCCGCCTTCCAGAAGCTCTCCGGGCTTGAGGCTCAGGTTTACCGACCATGTCCCATCGGCCGAGAGATAGTGTGTATCGGTGAAAAACTGGCCGAACACATCGCCATTTGTGTCCGTTACAATCAGCTTTTGAGGCGCTTCATCCAGCAGGATGAGGGCCTCTCCGGAGGATGACTCGGTGAAGAAGGTGAAGCGGCGGGGCGCGGCCATGCCCCAAAGAAACAGGCCGCATTCCCCGGCTGCGAGACTCTGCGGAGGCAAGCCCTCAGGTGGAACCTGCGAGACCGGAGAGTCCCTTACCTGGACAGAAGACGTTTCCGGGCGCTCATCTGATTTGGTAGCGCACGCTGCAAGCAGCAGGGAAGCTGTTGAAACAAGAAACAGGCGGATCATTGGGACAGGTCCTGAACACTGGCGGGGTAGCGATATACATATGTGCCGGCATCGGGCGCAAAGCCAGCAAGGGGAAGGCCATAGTGGAACTGCTGCGGGATGACGCCGGATACACGCGCGACGACACTGGCATCGCCCCCGGGTCTGTAGCGCGCCGCAGCGTCGAGTTGCGTTCCGAGAGGGCTTCTCGACTGTAGCGGAATCAGGAGCATTTCGCCTTCGCAAGTAAGATTGCCGGAAAGATCAGGCCAGCCCGGACCAAGGATAGCAGAGTTCTTGTCGAGAACGTCGCTCCAGGTTTGTCCGGTTGCCGTGTCGCATGTTCCTTTGCGGAAGCGGATCAGATCTCCGGTAAGACGAGCCTTTCCCCCAGACTGCCGGATCCACGCGGCAGCGCCATCGAGCGCTGCGAAATCAAGCTCGATATCAAAGTCGCGAAGCTCCATTGTCCCCGAAGCGAATGCCCCTGCGCGACCTCTTCCCTCACCAGAAGGACCGCTCCAGTCAAAGTTGTACTCGATTCCAAGGCCAAGCAGAGAGGCCGGATTGAGTTTCAGACTGGCATCGCCAAGAAGGTCCTGCCCGGCCCTGAGCCCGGTTATCCTGCCACCCGCGAGTGTGCCGTCCACGGATGTCCAGCTTAAACCGCGGTCTGCCGCGCCAGTCGTCTTGAGGATAAAACTCAGAGGCGCAAACACGATCAGTCCAATAACGAAACCGGCGATCAGCAAGAAAAGCAACAGGAAGCGCATCATGGTGGTGTATCCATTCCAAATTCCAGTTCTGCGTCCAGGGTGCCGTCAGGGTTCTGTAATATGGACGTTGAAATGACGGCTAAACCAAGGCCGGCTTCCACCTGCTCCACCCATTTGAAGAAGGTCTGGCCCGGTGCGTTCGTCACCTGAAACCTGATAGCTGAACTGCCCGCACTTGCAGAGAGGGTTACAGACAATCCAAGATCTTCGGCCACGCTGGCGGCGCCGGCCTGAAGCGCGGGCAAGGACTGCCCCGCAGAAGAAACATGAGCGGGCGCAATGGCCTGGCCCTGCTCCAGGAGTGTCTCGATGCGGTCAAGGCGCGCCAGAGTTTGGGCAGCCCGGTCATGATTGAACTTTGCGGTTTCGAGCGTGTTGATTGCCGGGCGCAAGACCAGTTGCCAGATCAATGCAACGGCCATCAAGAAGGCGGCGGCGCTCAGAAGTGCCTTTTCACGTGTCGTGCGAGAACTCCACCAGGCGGTCATGGAATTGGCTCCAAAGTGATCTCCGTAGACGGAGCGCTTTCATTTTCACCCGATTGTGCCGTGCTTACCTGGAATCCTCTGCTTTGAAGAAAAGCCACGATTGACCCTTCCGTTTCTGATGAGTTCATGTTGACCCGGGCTGACAGCCGGTTGTCTTGCCTGTCAAAGGTCAATGCTGAAATTGAAATGCCCGGATTGAGCGCGACAGCCTCATAGAGAGCAGCGGTGGCGGTTCGAAACTCCAGCCGGTCCGGCGTTCCTGTCACGGCCAGCATGCTTCGCGTTGCGCGTTCGATATCCCCGGGCACTGCTGCGCCGGGGAAGAGCGCCGCGTAGCGTTCGGCGGCGTGACTGTTCATTTGCCTGATCGCGAAATTGTAATTGTGGGCTTCCAGGATGAGTGTTCCCGTCCAGACCGAAACTGCGGCAACAGCTATTCCAGCGGCTTTTCTCCAGGCGCCGGCTCCCTGCTTCTGATTTTTCTCAAGAGCAAACTGACCGGTTCGCAAGTTGACGCCCTTGCGTGTGGCGCTGCGTTCTGCAAGCCGGATGAGTTGCAGCCCGTCCTGAACACTTTCTGATTGGGAAGATACGGACAAAGCATCGAGAACACCTGCAGGAAGTGTCGTTTCAATTCCGATGATCCGGTTGCCATCGCGCTGGATAACCCTGTCACCAAGGTCTACGGAATGTTCGATGTCAGTAAACAGAGACTGTTCGGGAATTATGGTCTCTGGAGACATGCCGGCTTTTGCAAGGACGGCGAGCCAGACTGCCATCACCGATTTATCCACGACATAGATATCTCGTTCCATTGAGGCTCTCGCCTTCGGACCAAGGGTCAGATGGACCTCCTCTACAGGCTGGGCAAGTTCATCTTCAATGGCGTAGAGGGCGGCGCGCAAGGCTTCGGTTTCCGATCGCGCGGGCACGGGAGCCCTGAAGTGCGCTACGGCAGTCGCCGGCGCAAATGCCACACAGTTTGCCGTTCCGAAAGGGCCGCGATGGGTGAGTATTTCGAGACGGTCACCGTGTTCACGGGCGACCTGAACCGGGTCTCCTTCGTGGACAGGCAGGCCAACATAAAGGATGGATTTCACTATTCTTCTCCCATCCGGCGCCAGATCGTTTCGGGTTCACTACCGCCATTGGCGGAGATGAGAAAGGAGAATGGCCAGCTACCGCCGTCAAGGGTCGTTCGGCCTTCGGCAAGATAGAGAAAGCTCGTTGTTGACAGGCTTTCTGTCCGCTTTTGCCCCTCCGGGATCGCCCGAACATCTGGCAGCGCCTCAAAGTCGGCAACACCTGCCCAGCCTTGCTCGGGACGGCCGGCAATTATGCGCTCTGCGGTGGTGATCGAGAGCGCTTGGGAATAGATCGCCCGCAGCAGCGAGGCCTGCTCGGGACGAAGCGTGTTGATGTTCAGTCTGGAGGGTTGGGTTTCAGGAAGGGCGCAGACGACCGGAGCCAGGGTATCCCGCAGGGACCTGGTATATCCCTGGATCGAGGCAAGCTCCCGCGGGCTCGTCATGACCTGATTTGCCGCGCGGTATTGCGGGCTCAAAGTGAGGTAATAGGCGTCCTCTGCGCCGCCCTGGCGCGTGTTGCCATCGCTGTCGAGCCAGTCAGCGAGTGCGTTCGCGAGGCTGTTTGCTTCTGTTGCCGGTATCTCCAGATCGCTCAGCATGGTAACCCAGGACAGGCGCGCGAGCGTCGCGGCGCCTTCGTCGGCATTCGCAAGTGCGTTCAAATTGAAGCAATTGGTTGCATCGCGCACTTCAAGGGATGCAATGCCTCCTTTTACCGGAATGACGACCGGTTCGCCAAGGCCGGGAGTTTGCGCTGTCACCTGGCCGTTTGCCAATGCGGTCAGTTCGGCGACTGCGCTCAAGGCGAGCGCTTCTGCAGAATGGGCCGCCCAGCCAGCGTCAGACCGGCGCGCGGCCAGTTTTGCAAGATCGGTTTGTCGCGCGATGGCAGTGGTTGCGATCAGAGCGGCAACGGCCAGGGCGGCCACGATCAGCAAAATCGACAGGAGCGCGGCTCCGCGTTGGGAATGACAGGGTATCATTCAGTCCCTCCCAGCCGGAACACGGCCCGCATTGTATCGTCCTCTGCAAATGTGAAAACAAACTCGACCTTGTCGGGAAACTCAGTTTCCGTTGAGCCTGCCGCCACGATCCAATCTGTTTTCCAGGTTCGTTCCCGGCCATACCTCACGGACATCTCGTCAAGACCGGTCAGCAGAACCTGGTCGGACACAATTGTGCCCGGGGCTGTGTCTGGCGCGCTCCACGACCTGCGGATCAGGGCGCCGTCCTCGAAACGGTACTCCAGTCTCTGCAGGTCGCTGCGGGGCAGATCACCTGGATTCGACCAGCTGTTTCTGACAAATGTCACGACACGGTCAGCCGAGCGGACCGGCTGGCCGTAAAAGCGCGAAGGCAATTCAGATGTTCCATCCGTGCGGCTGGCGCGATCGACAAAACTGGAAAAATCATCGCGCAATATGGACATTGCGCTTTGCAGGCGGGTAGCAGCCGTGCCGCGTTCTTCCAGAAGTCTGGTGCCTCGCAGGGTTTGTGTCAGCATGATCCCTCCTGCTGTGGCCAGAAGCGCCACAACAAACAGGGCGATCAGGGTCTCCATCAGCGAGATGCCAGACTGAGCGGAACGAGCGCCGGTCATTGTTCCGCCCGCGTGCGTTCAAGGAGTGTCACCTCGCTGAGATAGGTCTCCTGGTCCTGACGGCGGACGCGGATTGTTATTTCAACAAGGTCTGGTCGGGGGGCAGGGGTGATGTTGCGTTCCCAAACAAAATCTCGGTTGCGCTGCACATCTTCGCCTGTCGCGCTGCCGATGATAAGCAATTGGGGATCAGTGATCGTTTCCACGGCTATGTTTTCGGCAACCTGACGGGCAAGCACCCTGTCGCTCAGTTCACCGCTTATCCGGAGACTGTTGGTGTTGAGGGATATGAGACCCGTAGCGGCTGTCGCAAAGACGGCGATAGCAACCAGGGCTTCCATCAGCGAGAACCCGGCCTGATCCTGCATCAGCGGACAATTACCTCGACCTTGCCGTCAGGACCCAGGGTCAGGCTCGTCAGGATGTCCTTCCGGACGAGTTCGATGGCGACTGGCCTTGTATGGCCGAGTGGATCAAAGATCACCGCAGGTACGACAGGTGCGTCCGCTTCTCCTGGTCCTTGCGGCTTCCCGTCGATCTGAAGTCTGATGTCACCAGGGAGTAGATGGGTTTTCAATAGGCGCCATGTGCCATCCTGCCAGACCGCAGCTGAGTAAGAGTTTCCCTCTATGATCACCCCCATGGGCTGCCCGGAAACCATGGCTCTGGACGCTGTCTGCTCAAGCACTTCCTGAAGGAGGCCGGTTTCCTGTTTGAACTGAGGCCGCATTGGAACGGTAAGGAGGATGAGTGATGTTGCCACGGCAATGATGGAAAGTGTCACCATCATCTCGACCAGCGAGATGCCGGCCTGTGAGGCGCAGGCGCGCGTTGTCAGGGTCAGCTTCCAGGAAGGCGGGGCAACAAACTGCACGGCAACGGTCAGTCCCAGTTGCCGATGTCGGCGTTGTTACCTTCTCCTCCTGGCTGACCATCAGCGCCGAAGGAAAATACGTCAAACCGGCCCCCGGAGCGCGTGCCGGGAAAAGCATACTGATAGGGGTTGCCCCAAGGGTCGTTCTGCACACGGCGGATATATCCACCCGGACGGTAAAGCGTCGCATCAATCCCGGCGGGAGGGGAAGACAGAGCGGCAAGGCCCTGATCAGTTGATGGATATGTGTAGAGATCAAGACTGTATTGTTCGAGGGCGTTTTCCAGATTCGAGATGTCTGCCTGGGCTTTGGTGACGCGGGAGCGATCGCCCACAGGGGCAACGTTCACGATAATCAGCGTGGCAAGCAGGCCCATGATGAAGACAACAACCATGAGTTCGACAAGTGAAAAACCGCCCTGCTGGCGGCGTTTCTCTTCAGTCTTTGGATCAGTCACAGGGGACATGAATGCGCTCCTTTATCCTAGGGCAAGCGTATTGAGCTGCATGATCGGCAGCATGATGGAGAGGACTATGGTGCCCACGATGCCGCCGAGCAGGATGATGATCATCGGCTCGAGCAGGCCGAGCGCAACATTTGTGGCGGTTTCAAACTCGTCCTCCAGGAAGTCGGCTGCCCGGTTCATCATGCCCGGAACGTTGCGGGCCGCTTCCCCGCTGGCGACCATGTGGACCATCATCTGCGGAAAGACGCCGGTCGATTTCATGGCTGAGGAAAGGGCTCCGCCCCGCTGGACGGTCTCGAGGATCTGATCGGCCGCAGTCCTGAAGACGAGGTTTCCCATGGCATTGCGGGCTCCGGAGAGGCTTTCGATGACCGTCGCTCCGGCGCCTGACATTGTGGCATGAATGCGGGCAAACCTTGCGGCGGAGACCTTTCGGGCCATGTCGCCAAAGAAGGGCGCCCGAAGGACGAGGCCGTCCCATTGCAGTTTCCAGCGCGGTATCTTGAGAACCAGGCGGACCAGATAGACGGACATACCGGCAGCCAGCAGGACAAACAGGCCCCAATCCTGAACAAACCCGGACAAACCAATGACAAAACGGGTCAAAGGTGGCAGCTCGTCGGCCCCGAGCATGGCAAACTGCTCCACCAGTTTGGGGACCACCCAGACCATGAGGGCTGTGACCATGAATGTGGCCATGACGCCCAGTATCGCAGGATAGATCAGGGCGGAGCGAACAAGGGTGCGCAGACGGTAGCTGCGTTCCAGGTGGTGGGCGAGCTGATCCAGGACGAGGCCGAGGCGGCCGGACGTCTCTCCTGAGGAGACGACCGCTCGAAAGAGGGGGGGGAAGGCGCGGGGCGCTGCCCGCATGGCTTCCGCCAGGGGCGCTCCCTCCATCACCTGGGACCGGACGCCCAGGAGCAGGCCGCGCCGGGGCGAGGCGTCGCTGTCTCCGGCCGCCGCGGTCAGGGCCTGCTCGATGGTCATTCCCGAGGATACCAGAACGGCCAGCTGCCGGGTGAGCAGGGTGCGTTCCTTGTCGCTTAACCGGCCAGACCCTGCAAATCCAGGCGCCTTTTCACCGCGCGCTTCGGTCAGGGATACGGGCGTCAGCTGGCGGCCGCGCAATTCGCGCCGTGCCGCCTGCGCTGTGTCGGCCGATATGACGCCGCTGGTGCGCCGGCCGTCAGCTGTCAGGGCCTTGTATTCAAACGCTGCCACCGAACCATGCCTCCCGGCGGCAGACGTGGAGCAGCTCCTCGGCGCTCGTCTCGCCGCTCAACACATGCCGCATGCCGTTCTGGAACAACATATCAGATTTGGCGAATGCTGCGCGTTCTATTTCCTCTTCGCTGGCGCCGTCATGGATCAGGCGGCGGATCGATGTGTCGACGAGCAACAGTTCATAGACGCCCAGCCGGCCTTCATACCCTGTATGGCCGCATGCCGGGCACCCGGTGGCGCGGCAGAGGGTCAGGCCGGGTTTATCCTCCAGTCCCAGCCGCTCCAGCAGGGGGGCAGCAGGTGTGTAGATTTCTTTGCAGTGACCGCAGAGCCTGCGCACCAGTCTTTGGGCAAGCACGGCCCGAAGCGTCGATGCCAGAAGGAAGCTTTCGATCCCCATGTCGCGCAGGCGTGTGATCGCGCCGGCAGAACTGTTGGTGTGAATAGTGGAGAGAGCGAGGCGGCCCGTCAGTGCGAATTCAAGAGCGACTTCGGCTGTTTCCGCGTCTCGGATCTCGCCGACCATGACGATGTTGGGATCGTTGCGCAGAATGGAGCGCAGGGTCGCTGCAAAAGTGAGGCCGACCTTGTGGTCCATCGGGGTCTGGCTGATGCCATCAAGCCCGTATTCTACCGGATCTTCCAGGGTCATGATGTTGACCCGGCCTGTGTTGAGCTGGGCAAGGGCCGAATAGAGGGTTGTGGTTTTTCCAGATCCGGTCGGGCCGGTGACAAGGATTACCCCATTTGGCTCACTCAGCGCCTTCCTGAAGCGCTGTTCGGTGGGGTCGTCCATCCCCAGAACTTCAAGACCAAGCAGGGCCTGCCTCGTATCCAGGATGCGCAAGGCGACGCGTTCGCCATAGCGGGTGGGCAGGGTGGCCACGCGAACATCCAGCGCCCTCCCGCCCAGGGTGAGCGAGATGCGCCCGTCCTGAGGCATGCGCTTTTCGGCTATGTCCAGCCGGCTCATCACCTTTATGCGGGAGACGAGCGGAGCCGCCACGCGCCGCGACGCAGTGAACACTTCCTGGAGTTCGCCGTCGATCCTGTAGCGGACAGAGAGTTTATCTTCAAACGGATCAATATGGATGTCAGACGCGCGCCGGCGAATGGCATCCTGAAGAAGGCCGTTGATCAGGGTAATGATTGGCGCATCTGTATTGCCGGCCAGGAGGTCTTCTGTCTGCGGAAGGCCGTCAAAAAGACTTTCCAGATCTCCGCCAGTGCCGGCGGCCGCTTCTGCCGCGCTGCCATCCAGCTTGGACTGGCCAAAGCTCTCTGACAGCTGTCGTTCATACTGCGCCGCGTTCATCGGCTCCAGGTGAACGGGTTTTCCCGCGACCCGGCGCGCCTCAATCAGGGCGACCGGATTGGCGCCGTCGCGCACCGCAAAGGTCAGCTCCTGCCGTCCGGGAACGACAACGATGCCTTTATCCCGGGCAAATGAATAGGTGACCTGGGGGCGTGTCATCAGAAGACTATCGCGGTGGTTCAACCGCTTGGGAAACCGGGCCGCTGCTACCCAGAACTTCCCGGACAAACTGATCGATCGATCCACCCGATGATGGATCCCGCATCAGTTCCTCAGCCTGAACATAAAGATACTTCTGCTGTGTTATGGCCTGCGCATCTGCCTTGCTGCGCACGATCGTCGGGCGGATGAAGACCATGAGGTTACGGCGCGTGGCGGCCTTGCCTTCCGATCTGAAGAGGCGGCCGACACCTGGAATGTCGCCAAGTACAGGCACCTTTGTATCGCGAACGGTATCGGTTTGCTCAACAAGACCGCCAAGCACGATGATCTCGCCATCGTCGGCAAGGACACTGGCGCGAATTTCCCGCTTGTCGAGGATGAGGTCGGGCGTGACCGTTCCGACACTGCCGAAGACGCTCGAAACCTCCTGCCGGATGTCGAGACGGACGGTGTCGTTCTCGCCGATGCGGGGGGTCACTTCCAGCTGGATACCAATGTCCTTGCGCTCGACAGTTCGGAACGGGTTGGAATTGGCGTCTCCCAGAACCTGGCCGGTGGTAACGGGAATTTCCTGACCCACAATCAGTGCGGAGGTCGCATTGTTCAACGTCATCCCGAAGGGCGTGGACAGGATGCGTGAAGAGGTGTCGTCCTGAACGGCATTCAGGATTACGCCAAAGAGGTTGTCGCCGGATGTGCCGCCAAATCCGAGCGTGAGGCCTGATGATCCTGTCAGGGAGCTTATGGCCGCATCCCGGAAGGGATTGGCAGACGAGGGATCCTCGAATGCGTCGGTCACCAGCGCGCCGGTCAGTGCGAGCAGGTTGGGCGCTGCGCGGGAGAAGTTCGTGGACGCGAAGGGCACATCTCCGCCAGTGCCAGAAAGAAGGAACTGCAGGCCGAGTTCACGGGCTGCATCATCCGACATCTCGACAATGATGGCTTCCACCATGACCTGGGGCCGGCGGACGTCGAGCGCTGAAACGACCCGCTCCATCGCGAGGATGGTTTCCGGGTTGGCGCTGATGACAAGCGAATTCGTGGGGCCATGATGCGCAATTGTCTGCGCAACAGGCGCCGTCTCGGATGGGGCGCGCTGCATGGCCATGCTGTTTGCCACGCGCTCCAGAATAGGCACAACTTCAGCTGCATCCGCATAATTCAGCGTGATCACGCGAACATGATCCCGCTGCGGATTGGTCGCGTCGAGTTCAAGGGCAACGCGTTTGGCGCGCTCGACCGTCGTTGCGTCGCCGCGCAGGATGATGGAGTTGCTTGTCTGCGATGCAACAGCCGACAGGCGGGATGTAGCTTGTCCCTGCTGCGCTGCGGGGTCTCCCTGAAGGCGGGTGAGGACCGTTTCCATTTCAACGGCGGGTACATTGGACAGCGCAACCGTTTCGATAACGGTCTGGTCCCGGTCGAGCGTCTCGATGATACGGCGCACCCTTTCCAGGTTGGACGCATAATCAACGACAACAAGGGTATTGGTGCCCGCATTGGCCACGACCTGACCCTGCGTATCGAGAAGGGGCTTGATCATCTGCGCTGCTTCCATCGCATTTGCGCGGTCGAGCTTGATGATCTCGGTAATGAACGCATTGGCGCCCGGACCCGACATCGGAGCTTCGGTTGACGCAATCGCGCGAGGAAGGATGCGATAGGTATCCTTACCGGCCGGTACGGCAGCAAAGCCCTGGATGCGCAGGGTTGTCAGGAACACCTGGAAGAGTTCCGGTGTTGTCATGGGTGTTTGCGAGACAACAGATACACGCGCCTTGCGGACGTCAGGATGGGTCACGAAGGTGTAACCCGTCAGCATCGAAACATCCTCTATGAGGGTGTTCAGTTCGACGTCTTCCAGATTCAGTACGTGCCGGTCCTGGGAGGGGGCAGGGGTCTGTGCGGCAGCAAACTGCGAGGCAGAGAAGGCGGCTGCTGCCGCCAGCAATATACGCTTGGTCATTGAGAGAGGCCAGATTCAGGAGAAAGCCGCAGGCGGACGATTGCGCCGTTGCGGACAACATCCAGCGCGATTGTTTCAGAAGACATCACGGCACTCTGGATCGCTTCAGGGCCCATGCCTTCGATACTGTTTCCATTTACGCGCAAAACGAGATCGCCTTGCTCAAGACCTGCCGCTTCAAAATGGCCCTGTCCGCGGGGAGCAAGGCGATAACCAGACAGCGCGCCGTTCCGCAATTCAGGTTTCAGGTCTATGTCGCTCATCAGCAGTGCGGGTGTCGTGGCAGGTGGTGCATCCGCGCCAGTCCGGACCGGAGCTGGCAGTTCCTGCAGCCCATCCGGGGTTGATGCCGGGCTAACGGGCTGGGATGACCCAAACAGAGGTTTGTTCGGATCGTTCAGACGCAATTCCTGCAGCTGGCCATTGAAGCGTAAAAACACACGGTCAGCCGCGACGGTCTCCAGGACAGCGCCGGATATGATCTGATCACCCACCGAGACCCGTTTCTGGGAACTGTCAGGCAGGATAAGAACCGCGCTGCCTTGCCCCGCTTCTCCATCTGACCAGCGCAAGCCGGCTATCTTGAGATTGAGGGACGTCGGCACAGCGATCTGATCTGCCGCGGCGGGGACTGCCTGGAACGGATTGGTCTGCGTCAGCAGTGCCAGTGCGTTGGGTGTTTTTGCATTGTCAGACAGAGCGGGGAGCTGTGGAGACTGAGCCAGCTCGATCCCTTGCCCGGGAGCGACGGCGACCCAGGCAAAACGGGCAAGGAGTATGCCTGTCGTGAGCGCAAGGATTGCTTCCAGGGCGGTACGGCCGATTGAGCCATAGGCGAGCCTCGCGCCGCTTTCGGGTCCGAAAAGTTTCATTGGCCCTGAACTCCCGTAAGACGCCCGTCCCGCTTAATCACACTTGTGCGACAGTTCTGAGACGCATGCTGCCCTGAAGAAGCAGGCAGGCGCGACTTTCTGCCGTTCAGTTGTATCCGTCTTTCAGTAGCCAGAAAGACACAACCTTTCACCCCAAAAATGAGGCACGGCAGATCCTTGTGACCGGCCGTGCCCCGATTTTCATCCCACTTCGCCAGTGGGGAGAAAATTAACCAGAGCTCAGAACTCTGCGCTCAGGCCGACAGAGAGGGTTGTTCCAAGTTCATACTGGTTAACCTGAACGAAACCGCCGTTCCCGCTCTGGAATTCGTTAAAGTCCGTGCCGAGGATGTTCTGGACCTTGAAATCGAATCCGAACTCTCGTCCGCCGATCTCGAGGCCTTTCTTGTAGACAAAGTCGACCATTGTCCCCGGTTCCTGAACGAAGTCAGGCTGGCCGCCCGGTCCCCGCGCCGTCGTGCGTTCGCTGGCGTAGGTCACAAGCATGGTGGCCTGGGACTTGGCAGCCTCATCCTCCCAGCCCAGCTGCAGATTGGCCAGATGCTCGGACTGCCCCTGCAGGCGTTCGCCATCGATCACAAAATCTGATGCCGGACGAGATTGTCCTCCTGCCTGAAGCGGGAAGACAACATCGCCTTCGCTGACCTGAAGCTCTGACTTGCTGTAGGTATAGTTGGCCTGAAGCAGGAACTCTTTGGTCTCGAAGAAGGCGCCGCTCAGCGGGCTGTCGAAGACCTTCTTGAACTCAAGCTCTGTTCCGTAGATCACGGCCTGAGGTGCATTGAGATAGGTCTGGAAAGTCGATGCGCTCTGAGTGGTGACAACCGACTCCACGGGCTTGTCTAGCTGCTTGTAAAACACTCCGGCAGTCGCCGACTGTCCACGGTCGAAATAATACTCATACCGGGCATCGAGATTGAGGAGTTCGGTATCCTGGAGGTAGGGGTTACCGATGAAGATCCGGCTGGACTCCGGATCAAAGTATTGCTGGGGTGCCAGTTCCCGGAACTGGGGGCGCCCGATGCTCTGTGAGGCGCCAAGACGAAGCTGCTGGTTTTCGGCAAAGTTCCAGGTAAGCGTCGCAGCAGGCAGAACATACTGGTTGTCCAGCGATGGCGGGGCCAGCGGTGTTGTTTCGTTGAGAACGATCGACAGAGGCGTCACCGTCTGTGTTGCGTCTTCATAGCGAAGGCCGAAGGCAACCCGAACCAGCGGCAGGACTTCAGCATCGACCTTGGCATAGACCGATGAGACTTCAAGGTCGGCCTCATAGCCTGCAGCCCCTTCCCGCGCCGTGGTTTCCCGCAACTGGAACCCGTCGGGGCTGATATTGTAATTTGCAAACAGGAAGTCCGGGCGCTGTTGCTGGATCAGAAAATCGAGCGGCGGGTTAGGAACGAGGAAGCGGAACTCGCGCTGAGACCCCTGACGCTCATTGTTCAGATACTCCACCCCTGCCGAATAGGTAATGTCTCGTGCCGAGGAGAGGGCCTGAACGTATTCAATATCAGCGCCCGCGCTGGAGACCTTGTCATCGAGAAAGCTGAAGGCCGTGGAATTGAACGATGCGGAACTGCGCGGATCATAAACAAACCCGTCCACAACCTCGTCAAACACGTAGCGGATCACCCGCTCATAGGGCGCGTCCCGCCGGGATGTTGACACCGACCCGCGCCAGTCAAGAGTAAAAGGCCCGCGATAATGTGAACCGGAAAGCTGGGAGGACAGCAATTCCCGCTCATACCACCCCGTCCGGTCATCGCGCGACAAACCCGCACCGAGCTGGTTGTCGCCTTCCCGGATGCTGGTCAGTTTCGAAGTCCGCCGTACCATGAGATTGGTCCAGTTGATCTCGTCATTCCCAAAATCCAGCCCCATGCCGAAGAGGGCGTCCCAGCCGACATTCTGGGTTGATTGCTGGTATTCATAGTCCTGCTCGAGGACGAGCGTGTCCTGCAGGTCTCCGACTTGCTGACGACCTTCGCGGTTCTGCCAGCCATTGCTGTAGCCAAGGACGCCGACCAGGCCGAGTTCGGTGCCTTTGAGGTCAAACGTCCTGCCACCTTTGATGGAATAGGACCCGTTCAGCGGCAGCTCGTCATTGCTCTGGATCAGATTGATTTCAGCGTTTCGAAAACTCTGTCCGATCGACTGCAATTCCTGTTGAGTGAAA
The DNA here is from genome assembly GCF_018402285.1 of Hyphomonas sp. Taxonomy (GTDB): domain Bacteria; phylum Pseudomonadota; class Alphaproteobacteria; order Caulobacterales; family Hyphomonadaceae; genus Hyphomonas. The sequence goes on from NZ_JAGYJH010000004.1 coordinate 286,153, forward strand.
TTGCCTTCATCGATACGTCCGCGCGCTATCGCCTGGCGGACAGCGACCGGGATTTTCCGGGTGCCGTTGTCCCAGCCGGCTCCGTCGGTTTCTGAGCCGTAATGGGTGATGCCATCCTGGAGACTGGTTTCGTTGTTATAGCTGCCCGATGCGCTGATCGAGAGAAAGTTTTCCCTTGGAATATTGAGGGTGCGCAGATCAATGATGCCCCCGCCAAACTCGCCAGGGTATTCAACCGAATAGGTTTTCTGGACGAGCACATTCTCGAGAATCTTCGTCGGGAAGAGATCAAGCGGCACGACCCGCTGCAGCGGTTCAGGGCTCGGTAGCGGTGAGCCGTTGAGACGGGCGGAAGAATAGCGCTCGCCCAGGCCACGAACATAGATGAACCGGCCTTCTGCAATGCTGAGCCCCGTCACCCGGGTGAGCGCAAGAGCGGCATTGGAGTCCCCCTGCCGCGCGAGATCTTCCGGAGCGAGAAAGGCTGCTACCTCAGACGTGCTTCTGAGAACTTCAGGGATGTATCGTCCGAGCACGACGACTTCCTGCAGTGTCAGGCCTTCTTCAGCACTGTCGGCGACGGTTTCCTGAGGTTCCTGCTCTGCTTCCTGAGCGTTGGCAAAAGTGGGCGCAAATATTGCTGCCGAGGCAATGAGCAGCGCTCTGAATGACAGAGAATTGACTGACATGGATCCTGATCCTGTGAATATTATTATGAAAACACGAGAAAGGGGGGGGCGCTGAACGCGCCCCCCCCAATCATCGCGGCCAATCAGCAGGCCGGCTCGCCCGGCAGACCGCACGACCAGCCCTGGTACCAGGTGTCGTTAGCGTCCCTGACCGCGCCGACATAATTTGCCGGCTGGATGAAGGCGATGACCGCATCCGGGACGTCAGGCGCCCCTGCGCCGGAGTTCGTGGTCGGGAAGGCGGTTGCCACAGCGGCGGCCTCGTTCGCACCGTTGACGAACGAGTTCGTCAGGGTCGAGGTGTGGTTCAGGACGTTGTTCTGACCTGCATTGAGGATTGCCTCGACTTCAGCGTTGGTTACGCCGCCTGCGCCGCGGAAGCTGCCTGCCGGGCAGGAGAAGAGAACCGAGTTCCAGCGGGGCCCGTTGGTGCCAAACCCGTTTGCCCGATCGCGGGTGGCCGCGCCGTTCAGCTGGAAGCAGGTGTTCTGGGTTCCGGTGCCCTCATGCACCAGGATGGAGTTGTACATGACGCCGATGTGACCGGAATTGTGAACCACCGTGTCGCGGGCGACGCCGGAGCGAGCAATCACTGTCCAGTTCACATAGTAGGGGCGTGTCGTGAACGTATCGACGCCGCCTTTGCCGCTGGTCTCAAACCCGTAGTCGCCGCCCTGGGTGCGCTGGCGGACAATCCCGAACTGGGACGCGCCCTGCCAGCCTGAGTCGGTATCGAAGGAATCGTCGTCATTGCCGGTGAGCACGATGTAGCGGATGTTCACGGTTCCGCCAAAGATTTCGATGCCGTCGTCAGAGCTGTTGTGAACCTGAACATATTCGAACACGGTTCCGCTGCCGACACCCGCCAGAGTGATGCCGTTGAGCTCGTTATCCGGTGCAATTTCGAAGCCGGAGTGCTGGACGCGCAGATAGCGGATACGGCCGCTGTTATCGAGCGGGCTGTTGCCGCCGTAGAACGCATTCGAGCCCTCCACCTGTGCTTCGCAGGACGCGCTGGGCGGGGTTACGCCTGCCGGGCATCCGTCGGTGATCGGGGCGCGGCCGTTGATGATGAAACCGCCCCACTGGCCGATCGAGTTTTCATTGGTCTCACCCAGGATGCTCTGGCGGCTGGTCAGGATGATCGGGTCAGTTGCGGTACCTTCGGCAAATATCTGTGACCCGCGGTTTACCAGCAGGTAATCGCCGCCCGAGTTGCCGAAGATTCTGACGCCAGGCTCAATTGTCAGGATGCCCTGCTGGCTGCCCGGAATGGGGCTCAGCGGGTTGTTGCCGGCGTCAGTGCCGACCTGCGTGCGACCGGACACGGAATAGATGGTGCCTTCAACTTTTGGGACGACCAGGTTTCCGGTGATGGTGCTGGGAAGCTGACAATTCCGAAGATCGCTGATGACGCCGACATTTGCAAAGCCGGTGGGGCAGCTCGCGGCCGGACCACCGGTCGGCGGCGGCGGCGCAGGAGGCGGGGGCGGGGGCGGAGGCGGCGCGGCTGGCGGCGGTACGAACGCGCCCACGCCGGGCGAGGCCACGCCGTCAGCGCCGCTGCAAGCACCAAGCAGCGCAACTGCAGCGCAGCCGAGCAGAACCGCGCGGAAGTTTTTATTGGTCAACATCAATGTCTCCGTCATGAACCCTGAGCGGGCGCGCAGACGGTTCCCCCCGCCGCGCTCGCCAGACGATTTCAGCCGCCTGCCCGCAGGCAGGAGCCTTAAGATTTGATTGCAACACTTACGGGAAGTTTAGATGACAGTTGCGTGAAGCAGATCAGGCAGCCCAGCCTATGTCACTCCGCGGCCACACTACAGATTACTGGAGTAATCCTCCGGGAACATGTCGCCCCAGCCGCGTTCGCGGAACCATTTTGTGATGACGTATTTCGACCCGGCACGAACTTTCATGCCATGATGGATTGTGTAGGGGTTTACGGTTCCGTCCGGGTGCAGATTATTCCAGATCACAGCCTTTCCCTTCTCCGGCATGATCGTTTTCTCCAGCCGCCTGAAGCGGGTTCCGCCACCTTCTTCGACATCATTGAGATAGATCATGAAGGTCCAGGTGCGCTGGCCGGTAAACTGGCAGTGAACCTGGTAGTCGCGCGTGCCTGGCGTGAAATAATCGTAGTGCGCCTTGTATTCCTGATCGACATCATAGCGCTGGGCTTGTGTGGCATCGGAATACGACCAATGGATACCCAGTGCTTCAGCGATCAGTTCATCCAGCTGCATCACGAGATTGTGGCCCAGAGACCCTATGTCGGAGGAACGCGAAGTCCTGATTTTCGGATCCGCAAAAACGTCCGTCGTTGTTGATGCCCTCAGCCTTGCGTCAGTGAGCGCGACGAGTTCGTCGCACACTTCCGGAACAAGGAATTTTGGCCACACGTAGAGCTGAGCCCTGGAGGCAGGTACGCGGCGGAGAAGGGGGTGGGACTGCGCGCGCCTCGTGATCGGAGCGTTGGCCAATGCCTCGTGATCAACGTCAGATACCGGACGCCGTCCGCCGTATGCGGCGCGCATGAGAGCTTTGATGGCGGCCTCATCAAAGCCATTCTGGGCAAGCAGCCGCTTGACCTCATGGGGGTCCACGCCCGACCGCAGGCGGACCCAGGTATATGTCAGCCACTCATCGCTGATTGTCATCGACATTTACTCCAACTCTGCGCCTCGGTTAGTGCAGGGATGTGACAGTCTAATGACGTATGAAAGGGATCCGTGAACGGAGCAGAACGATCAATACACGGAAGATACAGTTACGTGTATCTCATTGACACAAAACTACAAAACCACTAATATGACAGTTATGTTACAGTCGAAATACAGAACATTGTCACTCCTCGCGCTGGCGGTTGCGGCGCCAGGATTGGCCCTTTCCGAAGCCGTCGCACCGGCCCTTCTCTCACCAGGCGAGGCAGGCACCAGGGCGTCGCCTGGCGAAGCAGAACATTTTGATGATCAATTGCTGCAACTGGTCCAGGATGCCCGCCTTAGCGAAGGCCTTGCCGGTTTGACGGCCCATGGCTCGCTCACCATGGTGGCTCAGGCTCATGCCAAAGATATGGCCGAGCGGCGGTATGCGGCGGATGTAACGCCAGAGGGGCTCAGCCTGCTCGATACAGTTCGGCAGGAAGACCGGCAGACACTTTATAGCTCCTTCGGCACGATGATCGCGGTTGCCGAGGCAGGGGCGGATCCCGGCTCAGTCCTGGCCGCGCTCATGTCCGACCCGTCAAATTCCGAAAACCTGCTTCGGGGCGGGTTCGGCCATGTGGGCATTGGAAGTTTCGAGCAGGATGGCCGCCTGTATGTCGTACAGCTGCTGGCTCGCGTGGAAGGAAGGCTGGAGACGCCTTTACCAATGTATGCCGGGGACGCGGAAAGCCTGCGTGCCGAATTTTCTGCACGCGGGATGACGCCCGTGAGCTGGTCAGTCAACGACAGGTCGGGACAGACCCTTTTGCGGGGCACGGGAGAACGTATTCGCGATTCGCAGGGAGCCAGGGTAGAGGGTTACCTCAATCTCGACGTGGCGATGGGGCCTGATGTCTACACATTTCGCGGGCCGTACGTGCGCGTGAAATAACGCCCTCTGCAAACACAAAAAGAGCCGGAGCGTTGCCGCTCCGGCTCTTTTTTTCTCCGAGGGCGCAATCAGTCGGCCGACAGGGCTCGCAGGACTTTGGCCATGGTGTCGAGTTTTGCAACAGAGCTCGTCCGGTCGATCAGGGCATGGCACCGGGCGCGCGATTCGCTGACCGGGTCCCTGGTTTCACTTGAGGCGGCATCTGATGTCTGGAAGAGCTCGGAGATCGGAACGCGCAACGCGCGCGCCACGCTTGAGAGCATGCCTGCGCTCAGGCGGTTGGTCCCGGTCTCGTACTTCTGCAGCTGCTGATGGCTGATCCCGAGCTCCTGTCCCAGCTCCGACAGGGTGAAGTTCTGGGCAATTCGAAGTTCCCGGATTTTCTCGCCGACCTGTTGGTCAACCCTGGTGGGAGAGCGGGAACCAGCAGTACGCATTTCATCTTGCATCATTTTCCACCTTTAGGTTTTATTCTGTCTCCTGAGTGACAGGCGTTCAAGCAAGCGCAGTGATTCATAAATTTCTGAAATACCTGCCAAATATCTGAAATACCAAGGGGTTCGCGCATAACGTATGAGAGGGTGACGCGCAGTTCCAGCTTACGCCCGCAGCCTCTGGAACAAGCCTTAAATACTAGTAATCCCGCTTCCATCGGACAGAAACGCGTGATTCTCCGGTCGAGCTGGCTTCGGATGTCACGGATATCTGCGGGCGGGGCTGCCATTCAACCTCAACTGAATTTCCCGCAGCGCCGGCGGTTGTCACCTCCAGATAGACATCAGAAGCAAGGTATTGGCCGACGCCCAGCTCAGTTGTTCCCTCATTGCTCATGCCGAGTCGCAGGCGGTCCAGACCAAGTCCGGCTTGTATCTGACCCAGTGGATCAATCGCTGAACCCTGGCCGCTGAGCCGGGCAATGGAACTTGCCAGTTCAGCAGCCTCCAGTGCCGAAAGATCCATCATGGACCGCCCGAACAACATGCGTGCGAGGATTTCATCCTGCGGGAGGTCCGGCGTGCTCGAGAGTTCGATCCGCGGGTTTGACGGCGACCCGGTAACGTCCACGCGGGCCGAAAAGCCGTCCACCTGGCGCGCTGCGCTGATGGCGACCCGCGCGGAGTCGAGCGGGCCGTCAAAAGTGACAACCCCTGAATCAAACACGAAAGGACGCCGTGCCAGTTCCAGTTCGCCTCTTACAAGGCTCGCCCGGCCATTCAGGAGAGGCGCAGACGGCGACCCGGTAACATTGACATTCACGCCCCATTCGGAGTCGAGGCCGCGGCCATCAATGAAGATCCTGCGGTCGGAGAGAACCTGAAAATCATATCTGATTGGCTTCTCGAGAACCGGATCGGACGGTTCATCAGAGATGTCCTCGCGCCACCTGACATCCAGGCGCCGTGCGCCTGGGGCAGGCAAATTGTCCAGAGAGAAGCTGGCTTCATCGACATTGAGCTTGCCGGAAACGATTCGCGCTGTTGCCGTTTCCGTAAGGGCTGCATTGCCCGTCAGGCGCATGTTGTCGGAGCTGCGATCATAGACGAGAAGCCGCTTGAGTTCGAGATTGACCTGACCTTCGCCGGACGCATCGATGCGGCCAGAAGCTTTCAGATTGCCTCCGTCAGGACCTTGTCCGGTCGCGTCAACCGCAATTGCGCCGGCTTCATAGGCTGCGTTCATGTCGAAGCGCGCCAGGCGGAAACCCATTGCACCATACTCATAGAGTCCGTCTTTGATATCAGCCCGGGCCTCAATCTCAGGCGTGCCAAGTGTTCCTGCGACCCGCACTGTCACGTCGATGTCTCCGTCGATATCATGACCATATGCCAGTGCGATCTGGCGGACCGCTTCAAGGTCGCCGCTTATACGCGCATTGCCGAGAAGCGCGCCCTCCCGATGGGGCCGGACAAACTCACCTGCCTGCGCCCTGACGGGCAAGGCTAGCGCGAAGTCACCGCCCAGCGTCGGGCCATAACTGGCGATCCCGTTGACCGACAGCATGCGCGCATTGAGTTTGCCGGTGACGTCCAGTTCAATTGTGCCGTCCAGACCGCTGACAGGGCTGTTCGTGCGAATGTTGAATCTGCCTGAGGGGGATGCGCCATAAGGCATGAACACCCCCGTCCCATCAATGCGCGCTGCAGTTACAGGCGCGCCCTGAGACGCAAGCAACGGGCCCGCATCAACGTCGTCAAATTCAAACCTCAGTTCGGGCTCGGTGCCGGCTGATACGAGCGAGGCTTTCACGACACCGCCGAGGATTGAGATCTCGGTGTCGATTTCGGGCGTTCCACCCAGGCGCCAGATCGCATCCCTGCGGGTAGATACGCTCTGACCAAGGATCTTGCCCCTTATTGCCAGTGTGCCCCCGGGCGCTTCGCCGTTGAGCGTGGCCCGCCCTGAAAGTTGCATGTCCGTTTCACGGCCGCGTGCGGAATCGTCCAGTTGAGCAGAGAACTGGTAGCCCTGCTCAGTGGTCTGGATATTCGTCCTTATGCGTTCAAAGCGAAGGTCGTCACTGAAAACCGCGTTGCGGGCATCTGCTTCAAGAGAAAGCGTCATCGGCGCATCTGACGTCTGCTGCGCAAAGGCGTCGATCGTTGTCTGCCCGAACTCTATGCCGCCGAAGACGAAGTCTTTTCCCGATACGCGGGTCGCCAGATTTAGATCCCCATTGTCTCCGATATCTGCGTAACCACCCACTTGCAGGCGCCCCAGGAAGCCCGCAAGATCGTCAATCCTTGTCGAGCCTTGCTGACGCTGAAGAATGGCAGAAAGATCGATCCGTTCTTCCTCATAGCGCCCCGTCAGCCGCACGGGACCATTCAAACTGGTTCCATCCTGGACTACAGATGTGGAAATCGTCAGATCTCGCACAGCGTTGGCGCCATTCTCAATGCGACCGCCTTCGCTGCTGGCTTCGATCAGGATTTTTTGACCTGCCCGGGATATCGTGCCTTGCAACGCTCCGGCATTGATCAGTGTTCCACTGAGCGCCAGATCGGCCCTCTGCTCGGCAACGACCGTCAGATTCAAGCCTCGCTCTCCGGCGATCGACCCGGAGATGTCAGCGCTGAGGCCCGGTAAGCGCAGCCGCATCATTCTGGCGGACACATTACCTCCGGACACAGAAAGTGTGGCTGCCGCCATCCCGTCTCCATTCACAAGAGACGCTGCGGTATCTGGCCCAGACAGGTTGCGAAGTGAAAGGTTGGTTGAGACATCAAAGGCGGTCAGCGGCCCGTCAATGCTCAAAATGCCTTCGGCGCTTCCAGTAAGCCCCGGGATGAGCGGGGCGATGGACTGGTTCAAGCGGCCTGCGAGTGACAGCCGTGCAGCCTTTGTGCTGATCTCGCCAGCAAGGCGCAGGGAACCTGTTTTGTGCTGCAGATCGGCTTCATCGAGCAACAGTGCGCCGGATGCGATGTCGAAGCGGCCGTTCAGGTTCACCGTGGGTGTCGGCCCAAGCGCCGCGCCGGCGGTCTCTCCAACCGGAAATGGCCCCTGGAGTTCAAGATTGCCGGAGAAGGGAACAGAGCCGCCATCGAAGGCTACCGAAACGTGCCCTGCAGCCGCTTCAAACGGAAGTATGGTCTCTTCACTGGCAACAAGCCGGATATCACCGGAATAGCCTGCATCGCCTTGTGCGTAGGTCAGTTCGCCATCAAGCCAGACGCCTGCGCCATTTTCCCAGAACGGCTGCAGCGATGCCATGTCTGCGCTCAGACGAGCCGGGCCAATCAGTTCATAGGTGTCAAGATCGGCCAATCCTGCCAGATGCACCTCGCCTTCAGCAACGAGACCATCCAACTCGAAGTGGGCTTCATCTTCGTCGATACTGGCCGACAGGGAGGCTTCAGCCGAGGTACCCAGAAAGGCAACAAAGTCATCCGGAAACGGAAGGGCAGTCGCATCAACTTTGGCCGATGCGCTCAATCGGCCTTCCTCGACCTTTCCCGAAAAATATGCCCTGTCTTCCCTGTCAATCGATAGCCGCGCCTCCCCGACGCCGTTTCGCAGGTCCCCTGCGCCGTTTGCCTCCAGCCGCGCGGCCGAACCAGGTTCAAGTTCCAGCATGTGGGCAAAGATGCCGTCCGCAGGCGCATCGGCGATGACGGTGATGTCAAACCGGTTTGATGCTGTCATTACGATGAGGAGGTCTACGCGATCACCGCGACCCTCAACTGGCCGAAGGCGGAGCGCCGCGTCGAGCGCGCCGTTTGCCTGCTGCACGAAGCGCGCGCTGATTTCGGAAGTAGACTGACCGCCCGCGACACCTTCGGCAAGCACCAGCCTGTCGAGAACCAGAGCGTTCAGGTTTACCTTGAAGGTTCCACCGCTTTCGGAAGGCGGGCGAGGCTCTCGCACTGGCCGCGAGAAAACGGAGGCATTGTCGATATCCAGCTCTGTTATGTCGAGTGTACGCGACAGCAGAGAGAGGGGAGACCAACGCATGCGAATATCCCGGGCTTCTGCCCACATTCCGCTTTCGTTGATGATCTGGATCCTGTCGATCCGCATATCCGAGAGAGGGTCGCCGCGAAGGCCCTCAACACTTAGCTGGCCATAGCCAGCAATGTCCATTCCGTCGAGTTGAGAGACAATGAAGTTGCGTCCACTCTCTGTCGTGATCCATATGCGCGCGACGCCGATTATGGCCGCGCCGCTTGCCGCGGCTATAAGCGCGCCGGCAAGCCAGGGATGCCGGCTGCGCCAGCCCTTGAAGGGAAGGATCGGACGTTTCATCAGAACGCTTGTCCGATCGATACATAGATTTGCAACGGAGCGTCGCCGTCTCGCTTGTTCAGCGGCGCTGCAACGTCAAACCGGATGGGCCCGAACCCGGGATAGTAGCGGACGCCGAAGCCGATCGAAGCTTTGGCTTCACCAAACACGCTCCCTGCATCATCGCTGGCTGCGCCTGCATCGATGAACGCCGCATATCCAAACCGTTCCGATCGCCGCCACCTGAGTTCGGCAGACGCCGAAAACAGGCTTCGGCCGCCAAGAAACTCGCCGAACTGATCTGTCGGCGAGAGGGATTGATATTCATATCCGCGAACAGTGCCGCCGCCACCGGCGAAAAACAGCCTGTCGGCTGGAACAGCATTTGATCCGGTGAAAGCGCCGTACTCGGCGCGAACGGCTGCCACCAGGTTTTCTGCAATCTTCCTGTATGTGGCGCCCGATACCTGCATGCGTGTGTATCCGGGCGTGCCTTCGCCAACCGACACACCGCTTTCTACGGTCGCAAAGCCTCGAATGCCTTCCTGAGGGTCCAAAGGGTCGCCGACATCGCTGTAATTTGCCGTGACAGGAATCGAAAAGGTGACCTGCTCGCGGTCTCCGAGAAAGATGCGGCTTCGCTGATCGGTAATCCGAGTAAGGTCAACTGCCGCGCCAACTGACAGGGTAAGTTGGCGGGTAAAGGGTTGAGCGAGCCTCGCCCCGACCTTGAGCCCGTCAAGGTCATAGGCCTTGGTCTCTTCCTGCCTGACGCCGGCCTCGGCAGAAAGCGTGCGGCCAAACCGCCCGATGTTGGGCCGCTCGTAAATGCCGGTAAAGCTTCGTGAAAGCGTGGCGGCTTCGGCGCGAACGGTGACCTTGTCCGCGCGTCCTGTAATGTTGCGTCTTTCCCATTGGGCGTCGGCGCCGACGCCTTCAGTCGTAGAGGCGGTCACACCAAAGCTCACGGAGCGAGGTTTGGCCTCTGCCAGCGTCAGGGAAACGGTATGGTAGCCATCGGGATCTGGTTCCTCGGAGATTACGATACCAATGCCTTCATAAAGCCCGCTGGACCGCAGGCGGGTGCGCAGCCTGTCAACTGTGCGAGGCGTGTACCTTGCCCCTTCTTTCCAGGTCTTGAGCACCTCGATCGCCTTTTGGGACCGAGGATCGGTCTCTTCGCTCACCAGATCACCAAGGCGCACCAGCGGGCCCGGGGATACCGAGTAGGTGATTTCGACGTTGGCATCCTGTCTTGACGCCAGCGCGTCTATGCCAGGGCTCGATGCGAAGGCATACCCACGGGCGTGAAGCAGGGAAATGATTTCGGCCTCTGTGCGTTCCACATCTGCCGTTCGCACGCTTGATCCGGCGGGCAGCCTGGCCAGGGCTCTGTCGATTACCTGGCGCGTCTCGGCATCGATGGGATCGGCGCCTTCCAGGCTGACCGTGGCGATCGTGAACACCGGGCCGGGGCGCACCAGCAGTTCAGAGCTGCCCTCCAGGGTGGTCATGTCTTCTGGAAATACTTCGACGGCGAGATAACCCTCAGAAGCCAGGAGGTCCTCGACACGCCTGGCGAGCGACTGGGCGCGGTTGCGTTTTTCAAGCACGCTTCGCGGGGCAGGCTCTCCGGTCTGCAGCAGGGCATTCGCGCGGGAGGCGAGTGGGGCTGGTACGCCCGTTAATCGGAACTGGCCATTGGAGACGGTGGCGTTAACAGCCTGATCTGCGTTCTGCGTGCCATTTATGGACGCGCAAGCGGCTGCCGCACCAAGCAGGCAAGCCCCGGCAATCGGCCGAAGTCGATTTAATCTGGTGATCGGCGCACGGCGTATCATGGTTCGTCGCGTTCAGCTTTCTGCTGTGTCTTTCCCTGCAAGAACTGGCCCAGTCATCCTAAAGGAAACATGAAGCGCAGAGAGGCTGAACCTCTCAGATAAGTTTGTAAGGCCGATTGTAACTCCGGTAGGGGGAATCATATAAGCACCTGATTTCAGCAGGATTGAACTGTGATGATGTATCTGATGATCGCGGCAGGGCTGGTGCTGCTGTTTGTAGGCGGGGAAGCACTGGTGCGCGGATCCGTCAGCGTTGCGCGCAAACTCAACATTTCCGAACTGGTTATCGGGCTTACCCTTGTCGGTTTCGGGACTTCAGTTCCAGAGCTCGTGACCAGTCTGCAGGCCGTGGGGCAGGGCGCGGTGGGTATATCTATCGGCAACGTTGTGGGTTCGAACATCGCCAACGTGATGCTGGTGCTCGCAATTGCAGTCATTCTGTCGCCGATTATCGTTCATCCCAACGCGATTATGCGCGATGGGCTGGTTATGGTAAGCGCCACGGCCCTGCTTTGCGGCCTCCTCTGGTTTGACCAGTTCAACCGTATTTCCGGCTTTTTGCTGCTTGTCCTGTTGATCAGCTACCTCGTCTTCTCGCTCGTGATGGACCAGCGGCGCCAGGATGCGACGGCTGACATGCACCGGGAAGAGGGGAGGTTGTCGATGCCCAGTATGGTCTGGGATTAGGCCTTCTGATTGCCGTCGTGGGACTAGCCGGTGTCGTCGCCGGGGCAAATCTGCTGGTTGAAGGCTCCGTCACACTGGCCCGGTCCATCGGGATCAGCGAAACCGTAATCGGCCTGACCATCGTGGCCATCGGCACAAGCCTGCCGGAGCTGGCAACATCGATTGTCGCGGCGCTCCGCAAGAAGGCCGATGTCGCCCTGGGCAACGTAATTGGGTCTAACATATTCAATATATTGGGTATTTTGGGTGTCACGGCGCTTGTTCAGCCGTTCAGCGTGCGCGGCGACGCCGGCGCAGAAGGTATGGCTGGAGGCGAGCCGGTCAGCATCATGAGTTCTGTAGACATTGGCGCACTGGTCCTTTCTGTGGCGCTGCTGTTCCTGTTCGCGCTTTCGGGCCGCAAGCTGGCCCGCTGGGAGGGCGCGGTGTTGCTCCTCGGCTATGTCCTCTATATGGGCCTGACCTTCGATCTCATTCCTGTACCCGCGATGTTCCCATGATGGCAGACAATCCGATCTACCAGAAACTCGGCCAACTCGGTCAGCAGACCTCCCAGCCGCCCTCGCCGGAAGAGGCCCGGCTTGAGCGGGTGGAAAACCCTCATTCTGATACGCTTTACCTGACGCGGTTTGTGGCGCCGGAGTTTACGTCGCTGTGTCCGGTGACGGGGCAGCCGGACTTTGCCCATCTGGTGATCGATTATGCGCCGGGGCCCTGGCTGGTCGAATCCAAAAGCCTGAAACTCTACCTGACGAGCTTCCGGAATCATGGGGCCTTTCACGAGGAGTGCACCGTTTCCATCGGGAAACGGATATTCGGATTCACCGAGGCCCAGTGGCTCCGGATCTCGGGGTACTGGTATCCCAGAGGGGGAATACCCATCGATGTCTTCTGGCAGTCAGGGGATGTCCCGAAAGGGCTTTATGTGCCTGAAACGGGTGTCGCATCCTATCGCGGACGCGGCTGAAGCCAGTCAATCCTTGGCCAAATCCGGCCAAACAGGGACATCAGAGGTCCCCTGGCGGCCAGGCTGAGACCAATTGTGACACGTCCGGGCGCACCCGTTCCTGAGGCTGAGCGCTCGCCGTTCCTATGTAAATGAAGCCTGCCAGGCGCTCGTTCTCCTTGAGAGCGAGGAGCGTGTCGACGTCCTTGCTGAAGGTGATCCACTCTGACAACCAGACACCGCCCCATCCGCAGGAATTGGCAGCAAGGAGCAGGTTGTAGCAGAGCGCTCCGGCGGAGAGCTCCTGCTCCCAGACCGGCGTTCTGCCATCGTCGACCGGCGCGGAAATCACCGCCACGACTGTGGGCGCGCGGAGCGGGAGGCCGGCGGCTTCGACGACATCACGTGCTTCTGCGCCGTCCTTGCTTCCGGCGATGTGGGCGAGTGCCTTGCCAAACTCCCGGCGGGCCTCACCCTGGAAGGTCACGAACCGCCAGGGTGCCATTTTCCGGTGATCGGGCACGCGCACGGCAATGGACAGGAGCTGTTGAAGCTCATCGGCCGTCGGGCCTGGTTCGCCGAGGAAGATCTTGTTGGCGGACTTCCGGAGAGCAAGAAAGGATCGGACTTCGTTTGCTGGCCTGGCAGCGAGCAGGGGAGAGCCGGCGGGCGGGGGATCGGGGAAGAGTTTGGTCACGCATCACGCCTTAGCGTTTCAGGGCGCCGCCGAAAAGCTTCATTCAGGCCAATCAAACGCTTGCAGGCGGCCTGTCGACGGCGTAATGGAATTAGTGAACGGTGTTCACTAAATGAACATCCAATGAAGGGCGCGCCTTTGGATACGGATAACCTTCCTGAAGAAAGCCCTGCCGAGCGCCGCCGGCAACGCGTGCGCAGCTCGATCCTGGACGCTGCTGAGCGCGTGTTTTCGAAGGAGGGCGAAGCAGGCCTTTCAATTCGCCGCCTGGCTGATGAAATCGATTACTCGCCCGCCGCCATCTACAAATATTTCGGCTCCAAGGACGAGTTGCTGGACGAACTCAAGGAGTCGTTCTTCGAGCGGCTGATGTCGACCATCGACAAGGCTTCACTGACGGCCCTGCCGTTTGAGGCGCGGGTTCGCCAGTGCTTTGCCAGATATGTAGAAACGGCAATCGAACGGCCGCACCACTATGCGGCTGCATTTTCATCTGTGCCCGACACGAGCGCGGCCCATTTAGCCGATATCTGCTGGGAAGAGTTCGAGACCAGCCATAAGGGCCAGGCCTTCATGGTCGTCGTCGGACTTGTCCGCGAAGGCCAGGAGATCGGGGTATTTGACGCCTCATTCGATCCGTTCATTGCGGCCAAGTCTCTCTGGGCGTCGATGCACGGGGTTGCGCTTCTGCTCATCCACCTGCCGGGTTTTCCCGTAATACTACCGACACCGGATCACGGATTGAACACGGCAGCCTTCATCCAGTTTCATGCCGGGCTGCTGTTTCGCAGTCTTTGCGTTGCTCCTTCCTCCCCTGAACCTTCCGGGCACACCCTATGACACAAGAAGCGCCATACGAAACTGATACCGGCCGCCGCCGCCCGACATTGATAAAGGGGCTGATCTTCGTCGTCCTGCTGGCAATCACGATTGCCGGTCTGCTGGCGGCCGCGACCCTTTTCCGGAGCGAAGAGGGGCCAAAGATTGCGACTGTGGAACCGGAGCCGCTCGCTGTCAGTGTCATCCCGGTGGAATACCTTGAGGAACTCGACATTGAAGAGCTGTTTACCGGGATCGCCGAAGCCCGGCGGACAAGCCGGCTGGGCTTTCAGACCGGCGGCCGGATTGACCGGATCGATGTGCGCGTCGGAGACCGCGTGAAGGAAGGCCAGACCCTTGCAAAGCTTGACACCCGCGGACTGGGCGCCCAGCTCGCCTCGGCGCAAGCGGTTGTTGACGAAGCAAGAGCGGCTCATCAGCTGGCGCTGGACACCGCTGATCGTCAGCGCCAGCTTCAGGCGCAGGGGCATGTGTCGCAGCAGCGCGTTGAAGAATTTGTTTCGCAGGCCACGACAGCGCTTGCCCGAGTAGACGCCGCGAGGGCGCAGGCAGACGCGCTCCGTGTCCAGATCGATCTGTCCAGCATTACGGCGCCTTATGACGGCGTGATTGTCTCCAGATTCGCCGATGAAGGCGCAATCTCCGGTCCAAGCCAGGCTATTCTCGAACTTGTGGAAGCTGGCGATCTTGAAGCCAGGATCGGGGTTTCTGCGCGGATTGTTCCTGAGCTTGTGCCCGGAACTACCTACACGCTTGAGGCCGAAACAGGGTCAGTGGAGGCGCCGCTGCGCAGTGTGACCGGCGTCGTGGATGCCTCCCAGCGGACTGTTGCTGCGGTGTTCGATGTTCCGGCAACCAGCGGCGTTCCGGCAGGCTCGATTGTCCGCCTGAAGGTGGATCGAAAGATGCAGGAGAAAGGCTTCTGGGTTCCGCTAAAGGCCCTGTCCAGCGCCAACCGGGGAATGTGGACGGTCTATGCCGTGGTCGCAGAAGGCTCTGACTGGCGCGCCCAGCCGAGGCTTGTCGAAATGGTTTATCCGGCCGGGGACCGGGCCTATGTGCGCGGACCTGTTGAGGCCGGTGACCGGATCATCGTGGACGGCCTGCAACGTGTGACCCCCGGGGCGCGCGTAACCCCGAGAGACGTGCAGCGCGCCGATACGGCGAGCGGCGGTTGAGTTCGCGAAGGGGGCAGGGGTGAGCACACTGTTTTTCCGGAATTCGCGCCTGACCATCCTGGCGATCCTCGTGATCCTGCTGGGCGGGCTCGGCGCGCTTCTGTCGCTTGCGCGACAGGAAGACCCGACGCTGGTGGAGCGTTTCGGAACAGTCGTTGTGTTCCTTCCCGGCGCAGACGCCGAGCGCATGGAGGCGCTCGTTGCCCAGCCGCTTGAAGCAGCGCTCATGGAGCTGCCCGAGGTCAACCAGGTCGAGACCATGTCGCGCAACGGTGTCGTGCAGGTCGTTCTGGATGTGCAGGAGGACCTGTCGGAGACCGAAGTCGACAATGCCTGGACGCTTGTCCGGCAGAAGGTCGAGCAGGCGAGAAGTTCATTTCCTGCCGGAACGTCGACGCCGGAAGTGACCCGGCAGTATGTTGGCGCGGCGACCATGATCGTCTCCCTGACATGGACGGGAGACGGCGACGTGCCACTTCCGATCATGCGGCGGTTGGCACTTGACCTTCAGGACCGCTTTCAAAGGCTGGGCGCGACCGAACTGACCGAGACATTCGGCATGCCGGTCGAGGAGGTTCGTGTGGTGATGGATGCGCAGGCGCTGTCTGCCGCCGGGCTTTCGTTCAGCCAGGCAGCAGGCGCCGTTCTGTCAGCGGACGCTAAAAACCCTGCTGGCCGTCTGCGGACCGATGGCGGAACCATTGGCGTGGAAGTGCAGGGCGAATTCACCAATATCGGCCGGATTGCCGAAGTGCCCGTGCTTCAGCGCGCGGACGGAAGCTCGGTTCGCCTCGGCGACGTCGCCAGGATCGAGAAAGGGCTTCAGGAGCCTTCGACACGCGCGGCGTATGAAAACGGGCACCGGTCGGTTCTCGTGGCCGCCTATATCTCGCCGGAGCAGCGTGTTGATTTCTGGTCTGAAGGCGCCCGCAGGATTGTTGCAGATTTTTCGGTGAACATGCCACCGGGCCTTTCAGCCGAAATCGTCTTTGACCAGAGCGTCTACACCAATGACCGGCTGAGCGGCCTTGCCCAGAACCTTCTGATGTCCGCGCTGATCGTGTTTCTGGTTCTCTTCTTCATAATGGGCTGGCGGTCTGCGATCGTGGTGGGCTTTGCGATGCCCCTGACGGTTGGCCTTGTCCTGATCCTGTTCAATGTTTTCGGGCATCCGCTGCACCAGATGTCGGTCACCGGGCTCGTGATCTCTCTTGGCCTTCTGATCGACAACGCAATTGTGGTTGCTGATGATGTGGACCAGTGGCGGGCCAGGGGTCTCGGTCGGCTGGAAGCCATCGAGCACAGCCTCAAGCAGCTGTTTGCCCCGCTGGCGGCCTCGACATTGACGACAGCGCTGGCCTTTGCGCCCATCGCCATGCTGCCGGGCGCAGCCGGGGAGTTCATCGGCATGATCGGGCTTTCCGTGATCTATTCGATCACGGCGTCGTTCCTGATTTCCGTCACGATTGTTCCGGCGATGGCGGGCTGGTTTGACCGCAAGCGGAGCTGGGAGCGCGGAGATGAGCAGCGCCCCCGCCGCTGGTGGCGGGACGGGGTGACGATTGATTTCATTTCGGACGGATACCGTGCAACTGTGGAGGCTGTGCTCCGCTTTCCGCCAGTGGGGATATTCATCGGCCTGGCGCCGGCCGTCGCCGGCCTTTACCTCACGAGCACACTGCCGCAGCAATTCTTTCCGCCCACAGAGCGGGATCAGTTCCAGGTCGTTCTCAACCTGCCCCTGGAGGCAGATATTGCCGACGCTGAAGCCATCACACAGCGTGCGACGGACTTCATCATGGCGAGTGAGGGGGTGCGGTCAGTGACGTGGGTTCTGGGGGAGCCTTCGCCGCGTGTGTACTACAATGCGATCAACAATACGCAGGGCGTTGAAGGGTTTGCTTCGGGGTGGGTGCAGCTTGACAGCACGGACCGGACGCATGAGATCGTGGATGATGTGCAGCGGCGCGTGCGCCAGGAGTTTCCGTCTGCGCGGTTCCTGGCGCTGCCCTTCGAACAGGGGCCGCCCGCCGACGCGCCGATTGAGCTGATCCTTCGAGGGCCCGACCTTGAAACGCTGAACCGGCTTGGAAACGAATTGCGCACAATCCTGGGGGAAACGCCGGGAGTGACCTATACCGTAGCATCCCTGCAACTCGGTGCGCCGACGCTGCGGCTGAAGGCAGATGAAGCGGCGGCCGCTCTTGCCGGTTCGCGGCTGGCGGACCTGGCGGCCAATCTGAATACGGAGCTTGAGGGTATACGAGCAGGATCGATTCTGGAGGGAACAGAGGAGCTTCCTGTGCGGATCATTGGGTCTGACAGCCGGCGCCAGTCGCTTTCCGATCTGCAGTCCAAGACCATCGGCGCCATGCCGGGCGCGACGGGCACGCCGATTTCTGCCCTTGGCGCCATGGAGCTTACGCCCAAGACTGCCACAATTTCGCGCCGGGACGGGCTGCGCACGAACCAGATCCTGGCCTATCTTGATCCGTATACGCTGCCAGCCCCCACGCTTGCGCAGTTTCAGGAGAAACTGGCCGGGAGCGGATTTGTTCTGCCGCCTGAATATGACATGCTGATTGGCGGCGAGGCGGAAAATTCCGGCGAGGCGGTCGGCAACCTTGCCGGTGTCGGCATTCCGCTCATGCTGGTCATGGCGGGCGCCATAACGCTCGTATTCAATTCCTTCCGGATGATGCTCCTGATTGTGGCGGCTGGGGTGATCTCGGTGTTTTACGCTTTTTTCGGGGTCTGGCTGTTCAATCTGCCGTTCGGTTTCAACGCCATTGTCGGCAGCCTCGGGCTGTTCGGGATTGCGATCAACAGCTCGATCGTTGTGCTGTCGCTATTGCGGGCGGATGCGAAGGCGATGGCAGATGACGTGATCGCGCAGCGCGAAGTGGTGATGGATGCCACCCGGCACATTGTGGCGACGACCCTGACGACGATGGGCGGATTTGTGCCGATCCTGATGACCGGCGACACGTTCTGGCTGCCATTGGCGGCGGGTATTGCAGGGGGTGTGGGCGGATCGGCATTGATCGGTCTTTACTTCACGCCGGCTGTGTTCCGCATCATGACCATGAAGCCGATCCGCCGGATGTTCGGTTATCGTCGGCCGGTTCATCCTCAACCGGCAGAATAGGCCCGGGGAATTGAAACATGGCGGACGCGATGCCATGTCCCTGCTTCACCAGTGATCAAGGAGGCTGCTGCCATGGAAAACCCTGATATCGGCGTGCCCCCGCCAGCCTGGAAGCGGCTACGGTTCGAAGCACAGGCTGCCGCCGCGGAAGAGCCGACACTGTCGAGCTATCTGAATGCGGCGATCCTGTCGCATGCGACGCTGGGACAGGCACTGTCGTTCCATCTGGCCGAAAAGCTTTCCGGGCCGGGCATGGGACCGCAGCAGGTTCGCCATATCCTGTCAGCGGTTTATGATTCTGCCCCATCGCTGATCGAGTATGCTGAAGCGGACATGCAGGCGGTGATCGAGCGCGATCCGGCGGCGCGGGGGATGCTGCAGCCATTCCTGTTCTTCAAGGGGTTCCTGGCGCTGCAGACCCACCGGATTGCGCATCAACTCTGGCGGCAGGGCAGGGAAACGCTGTCGTTTCATTTCCAGAGCCGCGCGTCTGAGCTGTTCGACGTGGACATTCACCCGGCAGCCCGGATCGGGCGCGCCGTGATGCTTGATCACGCCTCGGGGATAACCATTGGTGAAACGGCGATTGTAGGCGACGGCTGCTCCCTGCTGCATGGCGTCACCCTTGGCGGGACGGGCAAGGAAGTGGGCGACCGGCATCCGAAGATCGGGCGCGGCGTGCTCCTGTCGGTCGGTGCCAAGATCCTTGGGAACATCACGATTGGTGACGAAGCCAAGGTGGCCGCAGGCAGCGTGGTACTGAAGGATGTCCCCGCGCGGTGCACGGTGGCGGGTGTTCCGGCCAAGGTCGTCGCAGGCCCTGCCTGCTGCCAGCCGGCGCAGAGCATGGACCAGGCCATTCCTGAGACTTCGGCTGAATAGGCTTCACAGCCGCTTGCAGCCGGTGCATTGCACTGGCTGCGAAACTGACTAGGTTCCCGCCAGCCAGTTCAGATAAAACAAGGAGTGACGCCATGGAGCGCGAAGAAACATTGCGTCTTGAGGCCTATCTCAAGGAAAAACTTCACCCGGGTCTTCGCCTGCTCGCGCGACAGAAAGCCGATGATTCCGTCGAAGTATATCTCGGCGCAGAGTTTATCGCGGTCGTGTACAAGGACGAAGACGAAGGCGAGACGTCCTACCAGTTCATGATGACGGTCCTCAAAGAGGACATCATGGGCGGCTGAGGCCGCGCTGGTTCACGCGTCGCGGTGGGCCGCGCGCGCCAACCTGTCATTGATGGCCTCGCCTAACCCGTCCATCGGGATGGGCGCTACAGCAATGCGATCATACCGGGCATCGAGCGCGCGGAGCATGGCAAACAGCTTGGTGGCGGCTTCAGCCAAATCGCCTTCCGGCGAAAGGTTCAAGCCTTCCCGCGCACCTGGGCCGAACCCCAGATAGCCTTCTCCTGAACCCGGTTCTGTAGCGTTGAGGCGCAGACGGGCCTTGGGTGCATAGTGTGATTTGAGCATACCGGGCGCCGTGATGCCCGAGCCGCTAGCGCGTTCCAAAGCCTTGCCGATGAATGCTTCGAGGGCATCTGCCGGCACCGCGCCGGAGCGAAGCAGCGTTACGGTGTCGCCTTCGACGGCAACGATCGTCGACTCGATGCCGACATCGCAGGGCCCGCCATCAAGAACGAGGTCAATCCGGTCACCGAGATCGGCATCGACATGATCGGCCCGTGTGGGGCTCACATGGCCGGAGCGATTGGCAGAAGGCGCGACGAGCGGCCGGCCAAATTCGGCTATGAGCGCGTTGGCGGCCATGTGTGAGGGACAGCGCAGCCCGACGGTCTGCAGGCCGGAACGCGCCAGGTCGCAGACGCTCCCGCCGGCTATGACAGGCAACACGAGCGTCAGCGGGCCAGGCCAGAATGTCTGGGCCAGGCGGGCGGCGAGGGGAGAAAAGACGGCCTCGTGCATCGCCATAGGCAGTCCGGACACATGCGCGATCAGAGGGTTGAAACGGGGCCGGCCCTTGGCTTCATAGAGGCGCACAACGGCGTCCGGATTGGAAGCGTCTGCGGCAAGCCCGTAGACAGTCTCCGTCGGCATCGCAACGAGGCCGCCCGCATTGAGGATTTCCACCGCCAGCGCGACAGTTTCTGGCAGGACGGGCACAATCGAGGCTGACATGAGGTCTCGCTTAGCACCGGGCTGGCGGCGGTCAATGAGCGGGCGCCTGCGGGGCTGCGCCTTAATCGGTGCGGGTTGCCGTGCCTTTGACGGTTACGGTGATCTCGTCGGAGACCCAGCTGGCGCCTGCATCCGATATCTGTCCCAGATCAAGCGCCTTGCGGGAGAAGACCGCCGAGCCATCCAGCGTCGCCTGATTGCCGTTGATCTCAAGCTCAAAGGTCAATGGAACACTGGTTTCCCTGCCTTTGAGGGTCATTGTTGCCGTGGCGACGTATGCATCCTCGCCAGAGCTCTCGAAACCGGACAACACGATTGTGGCTTGGGGGAATGCGCCGGTGTTGAACCATTCGGCCTCGCGCAGGGTTGAATCATAGAGTTTCGTGCCGGTTGTGACGCTGCCAGGTTCGACCAGGACAGAGACTGCGGACGAGCTGAGGTCTTCGGGATAGAAGGCGACCTGGGCGGTCCATTTGCCAAACACGCCTTCAAACGGCTTGCCGTCATAGATGCCGGAAAAGCCGATTTCGGAAGCCGAATAGTCAACGGCCCAATTACCATTGGGCTCTGCGCCCGAAGCTTTGGCGAGCCCGCTTGCCTGGCCAGACGATCCGAGCAGCGCGGCGGCAGCGATGAGGGCGAAGAGCAGCAGGCTGCTGCCAAAAGCCACCACAGCGCCCCGGGCTGGCGGGGAGGGTGGTGAGGTCTGGCCGAACAGGCCGGGCATCATGCGTTTGAGAACGCCTTCCTCCCCGTCAAACTCATGCTTGACGGCGCCGGCAACATGCAGGCCAAGCAGCACGATGATCACCCAGGCGCCCTTGGAATGGATGTTTTCGACTATGCCATGGAGCAGCTCGTTACCCTGGCGCAGGCCGGAGGTGAACGGGAGATGGGGCCAATCGACCGCTCCGTAGAGGACTGTGGAAATCTGGAAGGGGGATATTGAGACCAGCAGCCAACCCGCGAGCGGAATGATTACCATCAGGGCATAGAAGGCGATATGCACGAAATGCGAGAGTTTCTCCTCCCAGGGCTTGAGTGTTGCCGGTTCGGGAGGGGGCGGGTTGAGCAGCCGCCAGGCGATCCTGGCGATTGTCAGAAAAAGGAGGGTGATCCCCACCGACTTGTGCAGCTGATACCGGGCTTCATTGTCGTCCATGTTCCAGCCGAGCCAGATCATGAAGAGGATGAGGCCAGCCATTGCCCAGTGAAGGCCAACGGCAACGGCGGTGTAGCGGGACGCCGGTGAGGATGCCTTCATGTCGGCTTACTCTGCCGGTGCGGGTTCAGCCGGAGCAACGACTTGCTGGAACTCGGTCTCGATGATGATTTCCACTTCATCGCCGATATTGGGCGCGTAGGTGGCGTTACCGAAGTCCGAGCGTTTCAGGACGGCCGTCGCGGAGAAACCGATCTTGTCTGCTTCCGGCGCCCACGGGAAGTTCGCCTTGCCGTTGTAGGTTACGTTGAGGGTCACCGGCCTGGTCACGCCGAGGAAGGTCAGGTCACCGGTCACTTTGCCCGTGGTCGGGGTGTCCTGCGTCACCGACGTGCTGGTGAAGGTGATCTGGGGGAACGCGTCGCCGTTCAGCCAGTTCGGGTTGCGGCCGAGATCTTCGTTCCAGGTGTCGTACGCGCTGTCGGCGTGGCTGGCTTTGTAATCGGCCGGGTAATCCGTTTCGACCGAGAGCGGGTCAATCGTGGCGGTGATGCGGGTCGCGGCAGGGTCAGCGGGGTTGAATTCCAGCGTGGCGTCGACCGTCTTGAAGCGCCCGGTATAGGCGGAGAGGCCGAAGTGATCGACACGCCAGGTGACCGAGGTGTGCGTGGGGTCGATGGCATAGGTGCCGGCGGCGCCATAGTCGACAGGGGCCGCCGCGCCCTCTGGGGCAGCTTCTGCCTCTGCGGGCGCGGAGGCTTCTGCAGCCGGCGCTGCGGGAGTTGTCTCAGAACAGGCCGCGAGAATCAGCGCGCTGACGGATATGAGTAGAAGTCGCATGGAATCAGTCCCTCCAATTGCCGTATGGGAGCAGTCTAGATAATGCACCAGTTTACAGTGTGAACCTCAACTTTAACATCCACGCGACATATCATTTATTCAGAAACACAAAGGGATGGACATGGCCTACGACGCTCCGGTCAGCGATATCGAGTTTGCCCTGAACGCTTTTGCCCGGATTGACCGGCTGGCGGGGTTGCCCGGCCATGACGCGTATGACCCCGAACTTGTGCGGCCCGTGCTGGAAGAAGCGGCGAAGCTCGCCCGCGATGTTCTCGCGCCGCTGAACCCTGTGGGGGATGCGCACGGGGCTGTATTGAAGGATGGCGGCGTTCTCGCGCCTCCCGGATTTGCCGACGCGTACAAAGCCTTTGTTGCCGGTGGCTGGATGGGACTGGCTGCTCCGGAGGAATGGGGCGGGCAGGGTCTGCCCAAGGCGCTGGCGCTGGGCGTGATGGAGATGTTCCACGGCGCGAACATGGCGTTCGGCCTTTGCCCGATGCTGAGTTTCGGTGCGATTGAGGCCCTGCTTGCGCATGGGACCGATGACCAGCGTGCTGCCTATCTCCCGAAGCTGGTCTCCGGCGAGTGGACCGGGACGATGAACCTGACAGAGCCGCAGGCCGGCAGCGATGTCGGCGCGCTCAAGACCAGGGCTCTGCCCAATGGGGATGGCAGCTATTCGATCAGCGGCCAGAAAATCTACATCACGTGGGGCGACCACGACATGGCTGAGAATATTATCCATCTTGTGCTCGCGCGTCTGCCGGATGCGCCGGCCGGATCAAAAGGCATATCGCTGTTTATCGTGCCGAAATTTGTTCTGGATGCGGAGGGAAAACCCGGAGACCGAAATGGCGCGCGCTGCATTGGTCTTGAAAAGAAGATGGGCATTCATGGCAGCCCGACCTGTGTGATGGAGTATGCCGGCGCCAAGGGCTGGCTGATCGGCGACGAAAACCGCGGGCTTGCCTGCATGTTCACGATGATGAACTCGGCCCGGCTGAATGTGGGGCTGGAAGGGGTTGCGGTGGGGGAGGCGGCGTTTCAGGCTGCCTTTGCCTATGCGCAGGAGCGCAAGCAGGGGGTGGCGGCTGGCGTGACCGGGCCGGCGCCGATTCTGCATCACGCTGATGTGCGGCGCACACTGACGACCATGCGGGCGAAAGTCGCTGCGGCGCGGGCGATCTGCTATGCTTGCGGCGTGGCAGCGGATCTGGCGCACAGCTCGCCTGATCCGGACGTGCGGGCGGCGGCAAAGATGCGGGAAGATCTCCTGACGCCGATTGCCAAAGCCTGGAGCACGGATGTCGGCGTTGAGGTGGCGAGCCTTGGCGTGCAGGTGCATGGCGGCATGGGCTTCATGAACGGGACGCTGGCGGCGCAGCTCTACCGGGATGCCCGGATTGCGCCGATCTATGAAGGCACCAACGGCATTCAGGCCATTGACCTTGTCGGGCGAAAGCTTTCGGGCACAAGGGGCGCTTCGATGCAGGCAATGCTGGTTGAGGTCGAAGAGACGGTGCGCCAGGCGCGGGCCACAAATGATCCCCAGCTTGTGCAGATTGCCGACCGGCTGAAGGCGGCGTCGGCGTCCCTTGCTGAAGCCAGCGACTGGATGGTCAGGACACTGGCCGATGAGCCCGACAAGGGCCTGGCTGGCGCGACAGAGTATCTCGCGCTGGCGGGCGATGTGATCGGCGGTCATTTCCTGGCATTGGGCGCGATTGCTGCGCGGAGCGGCCAGGATCTGGATCAGCGGGCGCGGCAATTGGCACTGGCGGGGTTCTTTGCGGAGACCGCGCTGGCGGCGGCGCCGGGCCGGGTTCCGGCCATCACGGAAGGCGGATCGCGCTTTCTGGAGGGCAGCAAGGCCCTGTTCGGCATCTAGCGGCCCGGCAGTTGCTGGCGAGGTCGGTGGCCGGTAAGAGGGGCGCTGACCCCCGAGGGAGCAAATGGGCTCATGGCCTGGACGAAGACCTATACCGGTGACGAGCCGCTGCGCATCAACAAATGGTTGGCGCAGGAAGGCGTTTGCTCGCGCCGGGAAGCCGACGCGCTCATTGAAAAGGGCCTGATTGAGCTTGACGGCAAACCTGTGACGGTTGCCGGCGAGCGGGTGATGAAGGGGCAGACGCTGAGCCTCACGGATGCGGCTTCGCGGCGTCTGGATAACCAGCTTTCGGTGGTCCTCAACAAGCCGGTGGGGTATGTTTCCGGGACGCCCGAGCCTGGCGAGATACCGGCCATCCGGTTGATTTCAGCCGAGAACCTGTCTGGAAGCGCGCATGCTATCCCGCAGCGCTCGAACAAGATGGCGCCGCTCGGGCGGCTCGACAAGGATTCGCACGGGCTGCTGATCCTGTCGGAGGATGGCGTGCTCGCCAAAGCGATCATCGGCCCGCTCAGCGACATGGACAAGGAATACCTTGTCAAAGTGAGAGGCGATATCACGCCCGCCAAGGTGGCCCTTCTGCGGCATGGGCTGGAGCTAGACGGGCGACAGCTGCGTCCGGCGGATGTCCAGCAGGAGCGCAGCAACACGCTTCGGTTCATTCTGAAGGAGGGGCGCAACCGGCAGATCCGGCGGATGTGTGAGCTGGTAGAGCTCAGGGTCCAGGATTTGCAGCGGATTCGCGTAGGGCCGATTGCCCTTGCCGGGTTGCCGGAGGGCAAATGGCGCCCGCTTGGTGCCAGGGAGCGGGCTGCGCTGCTGGCGGCCGGGGCAGGCGAGGACGTGCGGTCGCGGCCCGCGCGCCGGGAGGAGCGCCCCCGCTCAGACGAGGCGCCAGGGCGCGAGCGTCCCCGGACAGAGCGTGACAGGCCGCGGACATTTCGGGACAAGCCCGGCCAGGGGCGGCCAGATAAACCCCGCAGCGGACCCAAGCCGGACCGGGATGGCGGCAAGCCAGCGCGCGCCGGCGGAAAACCGGCCCGTCCGGGGACAAAACCTGCGGCAGCCCCCACCCCGAAGCCGGAGGGTAATCGCCCGTCCGCGCTCAAGGGCGACAAATTCAAGCGGACCAAACTGCCCCCTCGCGCGCGCAAGCCGATCAAGTGATCTTTCCCCCGCGTGACGGCTCGACGGGGAGGGCTGCCGCCGTATCGTGAGCCTCATGGATGGATTTCTTTCAGAACCGACCCATTACAAGGGTCTGACCTTTCCGCACGGAACACTGGCACCCGAGCCTGGAGAGGCGATCACGCTGGCGCCGGGTGTGGAATGGACGCGGATGCCGCTGCCGTTTTCACTCAAGCACATCAATGTCTGGATACTCGATGATGGCGATGGCTGGACCATCGTGGATACCGGCATGCCGTTGCCTGACACCAAGGATGCCTGGCGCAAATTGCTCGATGAGCGGGTAACGCCGGAGAAGCCGCTGAAACGGGTGATCATTACCCATATGCATCCCGACCATATCGGGTGCGCCGGGTGGCTCTGTTACAAGTATGATGCGGAGCTGTGGATCAGCCGTCTGGAATATACGACCTGCCGGATGCTGGTGGCTGACACCGGCCGGGACGCGCCGAAAGCCGGGATCGACTTCTACGTTCGCGCGGGCTGGCCGCAGAAGGCCATTGACAACTATGTGTCGCGCTTCGGGGGCTTTGGGCGGGGCGTCAGCCAGATGCCGGACGCTTTCAGGCGGCTGGAAGATGGCGATGGCGTAAAGCTGGCCGGGCAGGAGTGGCGGGTCATCACCGGCAACGGGCATTCGCCCGAGCATGTGTGCCTGTTCAGCGAAACATTGAATATGGCGATCACGGGCGACCAGCTGCTGCCGCGGATTTCGTCCAATGTGTCGGTTCACCCGACCGAGCCGGGTGCCAATCCGCTCGATGACTGGATCAGGAGCTGCGAGAAGCTGCTGCGTGAATTGCCCGAGGATTGTTTCATCCTGCCAGCGCACAATGAGCCGTTCACAGGCGCGCATATACGGCTTCGCAACCTGATTGCCGGGCATGAGACGTCGCTGACGCGGCTTCGCCAGAAGCTGGAGAAGGGGCCGGTCAGGGTTCCGGACACGTTCGTGACGTTGTTCGGACGCGCCATCAAGGATGATGAAATGGGCAGCGCCACCGGTGAAGCCCTGGCGCACCTCAACTACCTGATCCACCGGGGAGAGGTAAAAACCCGTCCCGACAGCGACGGGGCACTGCTCTACAGCCTCGCATGACGTGCCGATTGGCGTCACATTGAATTACAGTCCTGCCGGGCATTTCGCCTTCGCAAGGGTATGGCTTTTCGTCTAAGACAAGCCGGTTTGATGGTAGTCGAGGTTGGAATGACTGAGGAAAACAGCGTCGCGGCCGAGGCGCCATCCCAGCCTGTCGGGCTTTGGGCGAAGGTGAAGCAGGAATTGCGCGAATGGGGCGCAACCCTTGCCATCGTGGCGCCGGCCTTCCTGCTGTTTACCGGACTGCTTTACGAGCAGCGGGTGATTCCCTCCGAGAGCATGGTGCCTTCGCTGGAAGTCGGCGACCGGGTTGCCGTCTCTAAGTTCGCCTTCGGCTATGGGCGCTATTCCCTGCCACTGAGCATTGGACGCTATCTTCCCCTTGGGAGTGGCCGCTATTTTCCCGGAACACCCGAACGCGGCGATGTTGTGGTGTTCGAGCACACGCATTCAGAGCGGGTCATGATCAAGCGCGTCGTCGGCCTGCCGGGCGACACCGTGCAGATGATCAATGAGGAGCTGGTGATCAACGGTCAGCCGGTGCAGGCTGAATTTGAGCGCACGGTGCGCTATGTGCCTGACCGGACTGACACGGTGGACACAGCTTATGAATGGCAGGAGACCATCGGGGACAAGACCTGGCTGACCCATCGGGGCCTGCGCGGGCACCCTGTTGACGATACGGCGCTTTTTGTCGTGCCCGAGGGGCATATGTTCCTGGTGGGCGACAACCGCAACAATTCCTATGACAGCCGTGAACTTTCCGGGCATTGCCCGCCGGTAAACGGTGTTGTTGACCGGGCCGGATGCCCGCTGCGGGTTGCTGCAGACGACGCCTCCATCGGATTTGTGCCCCTCGATCACCTGATCGGGCGGGCCGATACGGTGCTGATGACCTTTCATCGCTGCAAGCTTCAGGATGATGAGCCCTGCCGCAAACGGGTCTGGAAGGACCTGTGAGAGGGCATTCCAATCTTGCCCGCCGGGGCCAACACCGCTAGTCGGGGTCTGACCGGGGGGCGCGGGGCCTCCAGCGGCGAGACGGAAAACTGGCGATGCCCGATACGACATCGACAAAGCCGAGCCGTGGGCCGATCATAGTCTCGCGGCACGGGCGGCCGGCCCTGGACCGCAATATGGGACCGCGCATCCACTGGCGGGACTATGTCGACTGGTGGGCGCGATACGAGCTGGGACCGCTGGCGGACGGGCAAGCTGCGCCGGACGCTCTGAAGAACATGGTCAAGGACGCAGACATAGTCTTTGCCTCTGCCAGGCTCAGGGCGCAGCAGACCGCCGACAGCGCGGCGCCCCATCTCAAAGCAGTTTACGACCCGGTGTTCAATGAAGCACCTCTGCCGCCCCCGAGACTGCACGGGTTTCGGGCATTGCCAAAGACCTGGAATGTGCTGGCCAGGACGGTCTGGCTAACCGGGCATTCTCTGGATGGAGAGTCCGTCACCGAGGCCCGCGCCCGGGCCAGGGCGGCGGCGGCGAAGCTGCATGACGCGGCCGCCGAGGCCAAGGTTTATCTGGCCGCACACGGATGGTTCAACCGGATGCTGAGGCCGGAACTGCGCGCTCTTGGCTGGGTTTGCGTTCGCGATGGCGGAGACAGCTACTGGTCCTACCGCGTCTACGAATACCGTGGGAAGTGACACGATTACGGTTGTAGGGCCTCGCTGCGGGCTTTAGACAGTCTCGTACGGTTTCACAAAACAGGCGCGCCATGTCGGATACCAAAGCCAGACCCGTTGATAAAATGAGCTTTGAAGAAGCCCTGGCCGAGCTGGAAGGCATTGTCCGGCAGCTCGAAGCGGGCGAGGTGGAGCTAGAGAAGTCCATTGCGATCTATGAGCGCGGCGCGGCCCTGAAGGCGCATTGTGATGCCCGGCTGAAATCCGCAGAGCTCAAGGTCGAGCAGATCGTGCAAGGGGCGAACGGTCCGGCGACCGAGCCCGCCTCATTCGATTAGGCGCGCTGCAATGGGGGTGGAATCCGGGCAGGTTGCCGATTTCGAACAGCGCCTCAAAGAGGTCGCCGACAAGGTGACCGTGGCGCTGGACCAGCTCATACCGCCCGCCAGCGGCCCTGAGGCCAACCTCATGCGCGCCATGCGCCATGCGGCGCTGGCCAATGGAAAGCGGATGCGGCCGTTCTTCGTACTGGAGACGGGCGCCATGTTTGGCGTATCGGAGAAAAGCCTCCTGCGGACGGCGGCTGCACTTGAATGCGTGCATTGCTACTCTCTGGTGCATGACGACCTGCCGTGCATGGATGACGATGATTTCCGCCGCGGGCAGCCGACCGTTCACAAAGCTTTCGACGAGGCGACGGCTGTCCTTGCGGGCGACGCGCTGCTGACGCTGGCCTTCAAGATACTCGCTTCCAGCGAGACACATGATGATCCGGCTGTGCGGGTGCAGCTGATCGAGCGTCTGGCAGACGCCTCGGGCGCGCGGGGCATGGTGGGCGGTCAGATGATCGACATGCTGGAGGAAAAGAGCCCACGGGACCTCAACACAATCACCCGCATGCAGCGGCTGAAGACGGGGGCGCTGATATCCTACGCCCTGGAGGCGGGCGCCATCATCGGGCATGCCCGGGAAGCGGAGCGCAACGCATTGGCGGGCTTTGCCAACGATCTGGGGCTCGCCTACCAGATTGCCGATGACATCCTGGACGCAGAAGGAGATGAAAGCGTTGTCGGCAAGGCGCTTTCAAAGGACAAAAACGCCGGAAAGGCGAACTTTGTGACCCTCCTGGGGGTCGACGGTGCCCGGCAAAGGGTGCGGCTGCTGGCCGCGCAGGCCAAGGAACATTTGGCAATTTTCCGTGACAAGGCCCACATCCTGCTGCATTCGGTTGATTATGTGCTCAACAGACCCCGCTAGGATCGGGCACACGCGACGACGAGAGACGCACGCAGACATGACTGAGACACGCCCAAACCGCCTCCTAGACGCGATCGATTCGCCGTCGGACCTCAAAGGCCGCAGCCGCGCCGATCTGAAGCAGATTGCCGCCGAAGTCCGCGAGGAGGTTATTGATGTCGTATCGGTAACCGGAGGTCATCTGGGCTCGGGTCTTGGCGTGGTCGAATTGACCGTGGCGATCCATTCGGTTTTCGAAACGCCGGCCGACAAGCTCATCTGGGATGTCGGGCACCAGTGCTATCCGCACAAGATCCTGACCGGCCGCAAGGACCGCATGCGCACGCTGCGCCAGGGCGGGGGATTGTCCGGCTTCACCAAACGGTCCGAGAGCGAGTATGACCCGTTCGGGGCGGCTCATGCCTCGACGTCGATCTCGGCGGGTCTCGGTTTTGCGAAAGCGCGGGATCTGCAGAACAAGGACAATCACGTCATCTGCGTTATCGGAGACGGGTCGATGTCTGCCGGCATGGCCTATGAGGCAATGAACAATGCCGGGGCCGACCGTTCACGGATGATTGTCATCCTGAATGACAATGACATGTCGATTGCACCGCCCGTGGGCGCGATGAGCCATTACTTCTCGAGGCTTGTGTCTTCAAGGCCCTATCGGGGCCTGCGCCGGATCGCCAAGAAGGTTGTTCAGCCGATGGGGCTGGAATCGCCCGCGCGGCGCGCAGAGGAATACCTGCGCGGCTTTGCGATGGGCGGCACACTCTTCGAAGAGATGGGGTTCTATTATATCGGCCCGGTCGACGGGCATGATCTCGATACGTTGCTGGACCTTCTGGAAAACATCAAGACGATGCAGGACGGGCCGATCCTGCTGCATGTGGTGACGCAGAAGGGCAAGGGATATACGCCCGCCGAGAACTCCGCCGACAAGTATCACGGAGTTTCCAAATTCTCCGTGGTGACCGGCGAGCAGGCCAAGGGCGCAGGCGGACCGCCCAGCTATCAGAAGGTGTTCGGCCAGACGCTGGCAGAACTCGGCGAAACAGATGACCGGATCTGCGCAATTACGGCTGCCATGCCGTCTGGCACGAGTACGGACATTTTCGGCAAGAAGTTCCCTGAACGCCATTTTGACGTTGGCATCGCCGAGCAGCATGCCGTGACGTTTGCGGCGGGCCTTGCCGCCGATGGCATGAAGCCGTTCTGCGCAATCTATTCGACATTCCTGCAGCGCGGTTATGACCAGGTGGTCCATGACGTTGCCATCCAGAAGCTGCCGGTTCGCTTTGCCATAGACCGGGCCGGTCTTGTCGGCGCGGATGGGGCGACCCATGCGGGGTCTTTCGATGTTGGCTACCTGGGCGCGCTTCCGGGCTTTGTCTGCATGGCACCTTCGGATGAGGCAGAGCTGGCGCGGATGGTGCTGACGTCCCTGCAACTTGATGATTGCCCGAGCGCAGTGCGCTATCCGAGGGGCGAGGGCACCGGCGTCGAGATCCCCAAACTCCTGACCCCGCTCGAAATCGGCAAGGGCAAGGTCGTTCGCGAAGGCACCTCGATCGCAATCCTTTCCTACGGGACCCGGTTGCAGGAAGCCCTCAGGGCGGCTGACATGCTGACGGCCCAGGGCTTGAGTGCAACGGTCGCGGACGCACGGTTTGCCAAGCCTCTGGACAATGAGTTGATCGAACGGCTGGCCAGGGAGCATGAAGTGCTCGTGACCCTCGAAGAAGGCGCGCGCGGCGGCTTTGGCAGCTTTGTGCTTGAACATCTGGCCAATTGCGGCGCGCTCGACAGAGGCCTCAAGGTTCGCGTCATGACGCTTCCGGATATCTTCCAGGATCAGGACACCCCAGCCGCCATGTATGATCAGGCAGGCCTTTCTGCACGCCACATTGCCCTGCGGGCAATTGAGGCACTTGGGCGGGGCGACATGTCAGCCATCGAGCGTCTGGCCTCCGCCTGAGGCATTGCCACACTAACATCACACTTCGGCCCTGTGCCCGCTCGTTTGGGCAGGGTATGCAGGAGCTGGCAATTCCCCTGATTCCGCTTGCAAGAAGGAAGTTTGATATGATGCGTCTCAGCCTCGCCGCCATGGCGTCTGCAATCGTGCTTGCCGCCTGTGCAACTCAGACCGAGCCGGCGGGCACCCCGGCTGCGGCTGTTGTGGTGCCGTCCCAGTTCGAACTGGGCATGACCACTGCAGCCGAGCTGCAGGACGCCGGCAATGTGCCGACGGCTATCCAGCGTCTGATGCAGCTTGCGGGCGATCCCGAGCTGACACCTGACCAGAAAGCAAATGTTCTCTTCCAGCTGGGGGTCCTCAGCATGAGCCCCACCGGCAATGATGTTGCCGGCGCAGTGGGTTATTTCGATGAGGTGATCGCAACCTATCCGGCCACGCAGTGGGCACGCCAGGCACAAGGCAAGTTGCCGGCGGCCCGGGCGGAGATGGAGACGCTCAATGGCGTGGTCACTTCGCCCGCGTCGACGTATACCGAGCAGTTCTACGCCCTTATGAAGCTGGGCCGGCACCAGGAGGCAATTGACCTGATGACGCAATACTCGATCGAGCCGGACAATGAAGTGAAGCTGGCGATGTACCAGATCGGCTATCTTTGCGATGAAACCGGGCTGACCGGGCAAAGCTACACGGTCTCCGACCGGGACGGCACGGCGCGCAAACTGCGCTTTTGCGACTTCGGGAAGTAGGATCAGGCCGCTCCTTACTGAGCGGGGAGCTGCATGGACGCAAATCAGTTGCGCCAGAGGGTTTCGATCCTGGAAAAGGGGGAAACACTCTGGCGGGGCTTTCCGGACCGGTTGGAAAAGACTGGACCGGAGGGCGCAGTGTGGCTGACGGTTCCCACTGCAGCGGTACGCCGGGTTCGGGTCCAGCGGCGGGCAGGCTGGAAGGCTTCTCCTCGAGCGTTCAGGAAACACCTCTCGCCTTCCCATCTCCCCCCTGCATTTTGCAAGGCTCAGCCAACTTCGAGGACCGCTCGGAGAGTTTTTACCCCATGCTCTGGATGGCGGCGCTGGGCGCGGGGCGCTCGACCCCGAAAGCAGAGTTCCGGGCAGGGGAGCGCCCGGAGATTTGCTGGCCGCTTGTTCTGACTTCTTTCGGAGCGTTTGGACTGTCGGCGACGGGGCTATTTGCTCTTCCGGTCAGTTTTGCAAGTGTCGCGACAACAATCGTTCTTGAGCGCGTTCTTATAGGCGTTCTTGTCCTGATCACGCTCCCGGTCTTGCCGGGATGAGCCCGGACGTCCCGGCCGCGAGCGTTCAATCCTGACACTGACCTTGAAGAGGTTGTGGCGATCACCTGATCTGAGGGGTGACCTGGGCGGCTGATGGCGAGCGATAGCATGAGCAGGAGCCGGGGCTTCTAGCCTCGTTCACGGAAAAGTTTTTGCGTTTTGGCGGCGATGGGAGGCTTCTGGCGCAAAAAATGACGCGGTGTCGCAGGTGACCCTCTTCTATATCCGGCGCGTGCGTGGTTGTCTGGCGGCAGCAAACATACACGTCGAGGAAACCCATGCCGTCAGATAATCTTCCCCCGAATTGGCCCGTCATGCCGATCGCACAGGCTAACGCATTGCTGGCCGGGCCTGGCTCACCGCTCGAACTCGAAGACGCCGTCATCCGGGGCGTGCCGATGAAGGTTTACAAGAACGCGCCGCCAAACATTCCCGTAATTCTTGATCTGGCGGCGCAGCAGTTCGCAGAGCGCACTTATCTGGTTTACCAGAACGAGCGGGTGACGTTCCGGGCGCTTCATCTTGCCGTTCGCAGGCTGGCCGCCGAAATGCGCGACACATACGGGATCAGGAAGGGCGACCGGGTCGCCATCGTGATGCGCAACTATCCTCAATGGCCGCTGGGCTTCTACGCGGCGCTGAGCCTCGGCGCGATCGCCACGCCGATGAACTCCTGGTGGACGGCTGAAGAGCTGGAGTACGGGCTGTCATTTGCAGGTGTCAAACTGGCGATCATGGATCTGCAGATTTATGAGCGTATTCGCGATCATCTGCACAAGCTGCCAGAGCTCGAGCATATCCTCATCGCCCGGGATACTGCCGAAGAGATCGCGGACCCGCGCGTTTCCTCGCTGGATGCGATTGTGGGGGATCCCAACAGCTGGGGCAAACTTGCAGACGCCGGGCCGGCGGGTGTCGACATCGGGCCCGATGACGATGCCACAATCATGTACACGTCGGGCACAACGGGCAAACCGAAGGGCGCCCTGGCAACCCACCGCGCTGTGATCACGAACATGTTCAACTCCTCGGCTTGCCAGGCGCGCATGTTCCTGAGAAAGGGCGAGGCCATTCCGGAACCCGATCCGGAGGCCATGCGCGCGACGCTGATCTCCATTCCGTTTTTCCATGCGACCGGTTCATTCGCCATCCTCATCCCCTCGGCCCTGAGGGGCGATAAGGTTGTCGCGATGTACAAGTGGGACGCGGGCGAGGCATTGCCGATCATTGAGGGCGAGAAGATCACGGCCGTTGGCGGCGTTCCGGCGATCGCGTGGCAGATTCTTGAACATCCCGACAGGGACAGATACGACCTCTCGTCCATTCAGGCGATTTCCTATGGCGGTGCGCCATCTGCGCCAGAGCTTGTCTCAACCATCAAGAAACGCTTCCCCGACGCCGCGCCTGGAAATGGCTGGGGCATGACGGAAACCTGCGCGACGGCGACCCTGAACATTGGTGAGGACTATGTGAACCGGCCGTCCAGCGCGGGGGCTCCGCCGGCGGCGGTTGAACTCAAGATATGCGATCCGGACGGCAAGGAAATGCCGGCTGGCGAAGTGGGCGAACTCTGGTGCAGGAGCGCGGCGAACTGCCGGCTCTACTGGAACCGGCCTGACGCCACAGCAGAAACCTTCCGCAATGGCTGGGTCGTTACCGGTGACCTGGCGCGGATTGACGAAGAGGGTTTCCTCTATCTCGTTGACAGGGCGAAAGACATGCTCATCCGCGGCGGCGAAAACGTCTACTGTATCGAAGTGGAAAGCGCCCTGTATGACCATCCGGCGGTGATGGACGCAGCCGTGGTGGGGATTGCGCACAAGATCTTGGGAGAAGAAGTCGGCGCCGTGGTGCAGCTCAAGCCGGGCAAGACGGCAACCGAAGCTGAACTGCGCGCGCATGTGGCGGGACAACTTGCGGCGTTCAAGGTTCCGGTCGAAATCCAGTTTCAGGCCGAACCGCTGCCGCGCAATGCCAATGGCAAGATCCTGAAAGCTGACCTGCGGCAACGCTTCAAGGCAAGGGCCTAGTCAATGGATGCCGCACGCAGATTAATTGGAGACCGGATGGTTCATCCGGTCGGTCTGGGATGCATGAACATCATGCACGCTTATGGGCCACCTGTTGATGAAGCCGACGCCAAAGCGCTTCTCGCCCGCGCACTGGATATCGGATGCGACTTTCTTGATACGGCAACGATCTATGGGTTGGGGCGAAGCGAGGAACTCATCGGGGAAGCGCTGAGCCATCGCCGGAAAGAGTATTTTCTGGCGAGCAAATGTGTCCTGGGGTTTCAGGGGCGCGAGCGGATACTCGACGGGCGGCCGGAGGCAATCAAGGCTGCTTGTGAAGCCAGTCTGAAACGTCTGAAAACGGACGTGATTGACCTTTACTACCTGCACCGGCCCGACCACAAAGTGCCGGTGGAAGACTCTGCTGGTGCGATGTGCGATCTGATAAGCGAGGGCAAGATCCGTTACTATGGCTTGTCGGAAATGGGGGAGGATCAGCTGCGCCGGGCGCATGGCGTTCATCCTGTTGCCGCGCTGCAGTCAGAATACTCCCTTTGGGTTCGCAATCCTGAGATCGCCGTCCTTGAGGCGTGCCGGGAGCTGGGTGTTGCTCTGGTCGCGTTTTCGCCAGTGGGCCGGGGGTTCCTTGCAGATCCGCCTGCCGATCCGGCGACATTTCATGCCGTCGATATGCGCAGGACAATGTTTCCGCGTTTTTCAGATGAGCACTATTCGGGGAACCTTCCCCTGCTGGACGCCGCGCGGACAATCGCTGCAGAGGCAGATTGCACGGTAGCGCAGCTTGCGATCGCCTGGACGATGGCGAAGGGGGAGCATGTGCTGCCCATTCCGGGAACGCGGAACATGGCGCACATGGAGGAGAACCATGCGGCAGCTTGTGTTCGTCTGACAGCGGAGCAGGTGGCGCAGCTGGATGTGGCGTTTGCGCCAGAACGCGCGGTTGGTCCCCGTTACTCCGGGCCGGGGCAGGCGAGCGTAACGACTGAGATGTTCGACTTCGAGAAGCGCCAGCATGGCGGATAGGCCGCCTGTTGCGCTGGAAGATCGCGGCGAGGGCGGAGACGGGCGGCGCTATTCGCCGTCCATCGCGCGAAACCGGGACGCGATACGGGATGTGCTCTCAGCACATCTCTGCCTGCCTGCGCGCGTGCTCGAAATTGCGTCAGGCACGGGAGAGCATGGTGCCTACCTTGTCGCAGAGCTGCCGGGGCTTGACTGGACGTATTCGGATATTGACGGACCGAGCCTGGAAAGCCAGCGCGCCTGGCGTCATGCGACGGGCGCGCCGCTGTTGAGAGGGCCGCTGGAAATCAATGCGGCGGAAACAAATTGGGGTGACGCGGAGCGACCGGGCGCCTGGGACGTCCTCTTCAGCGCCAACATGGTTCATATTGCGCCGTTTGAGGCCGTCTCTGGCCTGATCGAGGGGGCAGGCAGATTGCTGAAGACGGATGGCCTGCTGACGCTGTACGGGCCGTTTGCGCGCGACGGCGTGATTGCCCCTTCAAACGCCGCATTTGACGAAAGCCTGAAACGCCGGGATGCGCGCTGGGGCGTGCGGGATCTCGACGGGGAGTTAGTGCCGCTGGCGCAGAAGGGGGGACTGCGCCTGGAGTCGGTCGTTCAAATGCCTGCAAACAATCTGACCGTGTTTTTCCGCAAGATTTAGGCTTTGTGCGTCCCCTCGTGCGTGTCGTGATCGGAATGCTGCGTGTTGCTGGCGAGGACGCCGGCAAAAGCCATACCGGGCTTTCCCGGAGCGGTGAAATTCTGCCTGCGCTCCACGCGCCTACTGGAAATCTGAGTCCGGAACGTCTGCCAAAGCGGCAAAGAAGTTTCCCGTTGCCTTCTGGCTCATGCGGCAATGACAGACATGTGAGGTATCGCGCAGGCTCGCTGCACGCGCCCGGATGCGTCCGCATTGACAGACGCCTGTTCGCACAAGGTTCATCAACCTAGTCCTTGCCGCCGCCGAACCGGGCGGTCCAGTCTTCAACCTGGCTATCCTCAATCTTCTGAAAGAGGACATCTGGCGGCGTTATGACGTGGCCGCGCGGAATGGCGTCGAGCAAGGCCGCGTAGTCTTCCGCCTTCGAACCACCGGGCATCTTGCGGTTTGCCTCCGGGATACCCAGGGCATCGAGGATCTTCTTTGCCGCGTCCGGTATGATCGGCTGGGCAATGATGCCAAAAAGCGCGGCCAGGTTGATGCCGGCGCGCACACCGACAGCGGCGGCATCCACATCATTCTTGTACTTCACCCAAGGCTCCGCCTTGGTGAGGTATTCGTTGCCCGCGGCCCAGATCGCGCGCGTTTCGGCGGCGGCCTTGCGGAACTCCATGGCTTCGTAGAACTCGATGAGGCGCGGCAGGCGTTCGGCCAGTTCGTTTGCCATCCAGGCTTCCGCGTCGCCCGATGTGCCGATTTCGGGAATTTTGCCATCGAATTTCGAGGCGCAGTATTTGGTGATCCGGTTGATAAAATTGCCGAGTACGTTTGCAAGGTCTGAATTCACCGCCGCCTGGAAGCCTTCCCATGTGAAAGCAGCGTCGGAACCCTCTGGCGCGTTGGAGACGAGATACCAGCGCCAATAGTCCGATGGCAGAAGGCTGAGCGCCTGGTCCATGAAGACGCCGCGCTTCTGGCTGGTCGAAAACTTTCCGCCATACCAGGTGACCCAGTTGAAGGCTTTCAGCTTGTCGACGGTTTTCCAGGGTTCGCCAGAGCCAAGCAGGGTGACCGGGAAGCTGACGGTGTGGAACGCAACGTTATCCTTGCCCATGAACTGAACATATTCGGTTTCGTCAGCACCCTGATCGGTCAGCCAGAGTTTCTTCCAGTCATTGCCCGTGGCCTGCGCCCATTCCTGCGTGGCGGAGATGTAGCCGATCGGCGCGTCAAACCAGACGTAAAACACCTTGTTCTCGAAGCCCGGACGCGGTGATCCGTCCGCGTCCGTGACTTTCACGCCCCAGCTGAGATCGCGCGTGATGGAGCGGGCAATCAGGCCCTCGTCGAGCCATTTGTTGGCGATGGAGACTGCGAGGGAGGGCCAGTTCCTGCCCTTCTGATTGACCCAGTCCCGGATGCGCTCCTGCATACCGGTCTGGAGCAGGTAAAGGTGATCGGTATCGCGCACCTCGATATTACGACTGCCGGTCACCGAGGAATAGGGGTTCAGAAGATCGGTCGGGTCCAGCAGGCGGCCACAGCTGTCACACTGGTCGCCGCGAGCCTTCTCATAGCCGCAATGCGGACAGGTGCCTTCCACATAACGGTCCGGAAGGAACCGTCCGTCATCAACCGCATAAACCTGCTTGGACGTGCGCACTTCGAGCAGGCCGTTCGTTTCGAGCTGCTGGGCCAGATGCTGGGTCAGGGCGTGGTTGGCGGGGCGTGAGGTTCGGCCGAACCAGTCGAAGGACAGGTTGAACCCTTCACCGGCCTTGCGCTGGACTTCGTACTGCTCGTCGCAATAGGCCTGAACGCTCATGCCTGCGGCCTGGGCAGCGAGTTCAGCTGGCGTGCCGTGCTCGTCGGTGGCGCAGATATAGGTCACCTCATGGCCGCGAAGGCGCATTACCCGGGCATATACATCGGCAGGCAGCATCGATCCGGCGAGATTGCCGAGATGCTTTACGCCATTGATGTAGGGCAGGGCAGAAGTGATCAGGATGCGCCGTGGCTGGGTCATGGGGCCTTTTCAGAGCCTTTCTATTGCGGAATGCGCCTTTTAACGCTCCGGCTGGTAAAGGAAAGCTCTAGGCGCGGCTCCAATAGGTAACCCTGCGAAGCAGGCCTTCCATGGGTCCACGCCTGGCAAAGCTGCGCCAGGTGGCCGTGAACACAAGGGAGGAAAGGGCAACAAGCAGGGCTGTCAAAATGGCGCCTGCAGCTGTCATTTGCCCGAACATACCAAGGCCGTAGGCAGCGAACACGAAGGACAGAAGCACTGACTGAAAGAGGTAGGCAGTCAGTGATGCCGAGCCAGCGCGGGCAATGAGGGTTCGCACAGGCCCTGGCCGGCCTGTGGAAAACAGGGAAACGACACCGGCATAGCCGAGCGCAGAAAACGGAGAAAATCCCATAAGGATCGCCATTCCCAGCATGGCGGAGCCACTCACAATCGACGGGGCATCAAGCAGGAAAATGGTGCCCCAGGCGCTGCCAAGCAGACCAATTGGCAGGAGCACACGGCGCGAGAGACGCCAGATGCGGGCCTGAGGCGCGTCAATTGCGCCAGCCTTCACCGCCGCGAGACCGAAACAGAAAAAGCCGAAAACAGCGATCCCCTGCTGCAGGATCACCGACGGCAGGACGGCTGGCAGCTGACCAAAGCGCCAGGCCGCAGCCGCCAGGAAGCCGCCTTCTGTGAAAGCCAGAGTTTGCGCTTCATCAAAGACAGGGTCCCGCACTTCGGCCATCACCTCTGGCGCATGGGCTTGTGCTGCGTAAAGGCCAGCTGCAAACACCAGCAGAACGAGCGTGTTCAGGGCGATCAGCGCGATGCCCGTCATGACCAGCGCCCTGGGGGAGAGCCCGCGCAGTGTAAACAGCAGGCAGCCCAGAAGGGCATAGGTCATCAGGATGTCGCCATACCAGAAGAAGATAAAATGCAGGGCCCCAAGCCCGAACAAGGCTGCCATGCGACGGAAGTACCGGGCGCCGCCATCCGCCCTGACCCGCTCTGCGGCAGCCAGTTGCCAGGCGAGCCCTGCGCCGAACATCATTGAAAAGAGCGGATAGGACTTCATGAAGAACAAGCCGGTGACGGCGCCAAAGGCGGCCTGGTCTAACTGGGACTCCAGGGCGCCATCGTAATATCCCGACAGTGCCGGTTGAGCAAAGCCCATGACATTGACCAGCGCGATACCGACGAGGGCAAATGCCCGGATCAGGTCCGGCATGAGGGCGCGGGGCGGAGCAGGGGCCGTATTGGAGGTCATGACCGGGCTTTTCTTTGCATAAGGCAGGAAACCAGCATGGGCGGGCTGGGGCAAGTCCTGCAGCGGGGCGTCTTGCGCCCGGCGGGGCTTTCCGGTAACGCGAAACCTGTGCCGGCTTAGCTCAGCTGGTAGAGCATCTGATTTGTAATCAGAGGGTCACGGGTTCGAGTCCTGTAGCCGGCACCACTTTCCCAAACCTGTTGGTTTTTGGCCCATACAAGTCCCCCGTGTGCGAGGCGCATTCCTCTCGGGAAGGCTCCTGCATGAGCCCAATAGCGCGGCCTGAAAGCCTGCCACTTCCTTGCAACGGCTCTGAAAATGCGGCAAGCCCGCAGCCATCAGAAACGCCGCGTCGGCGCGCAGACCATGCTGCGACAGCCACTCAGGCCAGTGTCAGGAGAAACGCGCATGCGCGAGGTGCACCATTTCATTGATGGTAAAAATGTAGCCGGCACTTCCGGCCGGTTTGGCGACATTTTTGATCCCAACACGGGCAAGGTTCAGGGCAGGGTGGCGCTGGCAAGCAAAGCCGAGCTGGGTTCTGCCGTGGACGCCGCCAGCGCGGCGCTGCCGGGCTGGGCGAGCACCAATCCGCAGCGCCGGGCGCGCGTGATGTTCGAGTTCAAGCGCCTGGTTGAAACCAATATGGACGAGCTGGCACACATGCTCTCATCCGAGCATGGCAAGGTGATTGCCGACTCCAGGGGCGACGTCCAGCGCGGCCTTGATGTCGTCGAGTTTGCATGTGGTATTCCCCACCTCCTCAAGGGTGAATACACCGAAGGCGCAGGCCCCGGCATTGACGTCTACTCCATGCGCCAGCCACTGGGCGTGTGCGCGGGCATCACGCCGTTTAACTTTCCTGCGATGATACCTTGCTGGATGGCGGCCGTGGCGATCGCGTGCGGCAATACCTTCATCCTGAAGCCGTCCGAAAAAGACCCGTCGGTGCCGATGCGTCTGGCCGAACTGATGATGGAAGCGGGCCTGCCCAAAGGCGTCATCAATGTCGTCAATGGCGACAAGGAAGCGGTTGATGCGATCCTGACCCATCCCGACATAAAGGCGGTGAGCTTTGTCGGTTCATCCGACATCGCACAATATGTCTATTCAACCGGCACGGCGCACGGAAAGCGCGTGCAGGCAATGGGCGGCGCGAAAAACCACGGCATCATCCTGCCGGACGCCAATCTTGAGCAGGCGGTCAAGGATATTGTCGGCGCTGCGTATGGGTCAGCGGGCGAACGGTGCATGGCGCTGCCTGTCGCGGTAACGGTCGGCAAGAAGACGGGCGATGAATTCGTCGAGCGGATGATCGAAGCGGCGCGCGCTCTGAAGGTCGGGATCTCCACGGATGCTGATGCCCATTATGGCCCGGTTGTTTCGGCGGCCCACAAGGCGAAGGTCGAAAGCTATATCCAGATGGGCGTGGATGAAGGCGCCAGCCTGCTTCTCGACGGTCGTGGCTTGAAACTCCAGGGCAATGAAGGCGGCTATTTCATCGGCCCGAACCTGTTCGACAATGTCACCGCCTCGATGCAGTCCTACAAGGAAGAGATCTTTGGTCCGGTGTTGCAGGTGATGCGGGTAGAGACGCTGGAAGAGGCTGCAGCGCTTCCGTCAAACCATCAGTACGGAAATGGCTGCGCGATCTTCACGTCAAACGGGCGCGCCGCGCGCGAGTTTGCGGCGCAGGTGAATGTCGGCATGGTGGGCGTAAACGTGCCGATCCCGGTGCCGGTGGCCTATCACACCTTCGGTGGCTGGAAGCGGTCGGCTTTCGGCGACACCAACCAGCATGGACCCGAAGGCGTGCGCTTCTGGACCAAGATCAAGACAATCACGCAGCGCTGGCCCGAGGGCGACATCGGCGATCAGGCGTTCGTCATTCCGACAATGGGGTAAACCGACATGAGTGACTACAAGACGATTCAGTTTGAACAGAAGGGCAGGGTAGCCGTCGTTACCCTTAACCGCCCTGATGCACTCAATGCGTTAAATGCTGAAGTCATGCGGGAAGTCGTAGATTGCTTCGCGGCGATCGACCGCAACAGGGACATCGCCGTCAGTGTTCTGACGGGCGCGGGCCGGGCCTTCGCTGCGGGGGCAGACATCAAGGAAATGCAGCCGCAGTCTTTCTCGGATATGTATGTGGAAGACTACTTCGCCGGATGGGACCGGTTCGCGGCCTCCCGCAAGCCGGTGATTGCTGCGGTCAACGGGTTTGCGCTTGGTGGCGGCTGCGAACTCGCCTTGATGTGCGACCTGATCATCGCGTCGGACAAGGCCAAGTTTGGTCAGCCTGAAATCAAGCTCGGCGTTACGCCCGGCATGGGCGGCTCCATTCGCCTGACCAAGGCTGTCGGCAAGGCCAGGGCGATGGACCTCGTCCTCACCGGGCGCATGATCGACGCTGTGGAAGCCGACCGTATCGGTCTTGTTTCCCGCATTGTACCGCATGATACGCTGATGGATGTTGCCATGGCGGCTGCTGAGGAGATTGCTGCGTTCTCCATACCGTCCCTGATGGCTGCAAAGGAGATGGTCGCCCGGGCACTTGAACTTCCGACCACAGAAGGCGTGAAGTTCGAGCGGCGCCTGTTCCAGGGCCTTTTCGGCACGGCCGATCAGAAAGAAGGCATGAGCGCATTCAGTGAAAAGCGCGCTGCCAGGTTTGAAGACAAGTAGGCCAGCGGGGTCTCCGGAGGAAAAGTCATGGCAAAAATTGCCTTTATCGGCCTTGGAAACATGGGAGGCGGAATGTGCGCCAACCTTGTCAAGGCACACCATGACGTCGCAGCGTTTGATCTCAACGCGGAGGCAGTGGCATCGGCTGAAGCGCTTGGAGCGCGCGCGGCAGAATCAATTGCCGATGCTGTAAATGGCGTCGATGTCGTCATCACAATGCTGCCGGCCGGCAAACACGTTCTCAGCGTTTATTTTGGCCCCGAAGGCGTTACGGCACATGCGCCTCAGGGTATCCTGCTGATCGATTGTTCGACGATCGCTGTCACTGACGCGAGAGACGCGCATGAGAAGGCCGAAGCGGCTGGTTTCATGATGGTCGACGCGCCTGTGTCCGGCGGCGTGGCGGCCGCTGAAGCGGGCACGCTGACGTTCATGGCCGGGGGCAGGGAAGTCGCCTATTCCCTGGCTGAGCCAGTCCTGAAAGGCATGGGCAAGAACATCTTCCATGCCGGCGGGGCAGGCAATGGTCAGGCGGCCAAGATCGCCAACAATATGTTGCTCGGCATTTCGATGATCGGCACGTGCGAAGCGTTCAACCTCGCTGAAAAGCTCGGCCTTGACGCAGAAACCTTCTTCAGGATTTCATCGGTTTCGTCAGGCCAATGCTGGTCCATGACGAGCTATTGCCCCGCGCCGGGGCCTGTGCCCACTTCTCCCGCCAATCGCGACTACAGGCCGGGTTTTGCGGTCGCCATGATGCTTAAGGATCTCCACCTGGCGGCAAACGCCGCGAGGCAAGCAGGCGCTGACATCCGCCTCGGCAGAATGGCCGAGGACATCTACGAAAACCTCTCAGAGCGCGGGTTTGACGGCCTTGATTTCTCCGGCGTCATGAAAGACCTCAAGGGAGAGCTTTGATCCATGCAGCAAGCCGCAGACTTCCGGGCAGAAAGCCGTGCCCTGCATGGCCTCGTTTCCGGCACCGCGCCGATCCGGTATCGGGAGCCCACCCAGTTCAAAGGGTGGGGCATTCATGACGTACTTCAGCACCTGCATTTCTGGAACCGGATGGCCTATCTACAGCTGGCGGATGAAGATGAACTGGTTCATCACCTGACGACGATGGCCAAGTCCGGCCAGTCCATGCGTGAGTACGAGAATGAAGCGCTCTGCGGACTCGATGGCTGCGCGCTCGTGGCGGAGTGGGAAAAGCAGTTTGAGGAAACCGCAGACCGGTTTGCCGTCGCTGACCCCAAAGCGCGGCTTAAATGGGCCGGGCCGGACATGAGCGCGCGCTCGTCCATT
This sequence comes from Hyphomonas sp., assembly GCF_018402285.1. Taxonomy (GTDB): domain Bacteria; phylum Pseudomonadota; class Alphaproteobacteria; order Caulobacterales; family Hyphomonadaceae; genus Hyphomonas. Next base: position 329,952 of record NZ_JAGYJH010000004.1, read on the forward strand.
ACGGCGCGGCTGATGGAAACCTGGGCCCATGGCCAGGAAGTGTATGATCATCTGGGTGTCGTCAGGCAGAACGAAGACCGTATCGGCAACATCGTCATGCTGGGGATCAACACTTTCGGGTGGACCTATGCAACACGCCGGGAGATGCCTCCCGGTGACATGCCCCATATTGTCTTGACGGCGCCTTCCGGTGCGATCTGGACATATGGAAACCCAAGCGAGGCTGAGCGTATTGAAGGCAAGGCGGAAGAGTTCTGTCAGGTCGTCACGCAGACCCGCAATATTCATGACACCTCGCTCGAGGTGACCGGGCCGGTCGCTGCAGACTGGATGTCAAAGGCGCAGTGTTTTGCCGGCCCGCCGGCGGCGCCACCTGAACCGGGCAGCCGTCACACCGCCAAAATCCCTCAAAACTGACACCGCCAAGACCAAAGGAAACGCCGATGTCCATTCTGCTCCTCGAGAAACACGGCCCGATCGCCGTGATGACGCTCAACCGCCCGGAAATGATGAACGCCCTTGGGCAGGAAGGCGATGGGCCGGCTGTAGCGGCGGTGTGTGCAGAGATAGCCGCTGATCCGCAGATCCGCTGCGCGATCCTCACCGGCGCAGGCCGGGCATTCTCCGCTGGCGGTGACGTCAAGGCGATGAAGGAAAAGACAGGCGCTTTTGGCGGAAGCCCGGCCGATATCCGGGAAGGATATCGCCGCAACATCCACATGATCGTCCGCTCGCTGTACAATATGGAGACGCCCCTGATCTCAGCGATCAATGGCGCGGCGATTGGCCTTGGCTGCGATGTTGCCTGCATGGCCGACATTCGCATCGCTTCTGAAACCGCAAAGATGGGTGTTACGTTCCTGAAGCTCGGTCTGATCCCGGGAGATGGCGGCGCATGGCTGCTGCCGCGTCTGATCGGGTCTTCCCGCGCCGCAGAGCTTCTGTTTACCGGTGATGTGATCGACGCAAAGACCGCCGCAGAATGGGGCCTCGTCAGCAAGGTTGTGCCTGCTGACAAGCTGATGGACGAGGCGATGGCAATGGCGAACAGGATAGCCGGTCAGCCGCCGCAGGCCCTGCGCCTTGCCAAGACGCTTATGCGGCACGGAACGAACGCATCCTATGACACGATCATGGAGCTTTCGGCGGCGTCTCAGGCCCTGATGCACGAGACAGATGATCATATCGAAGGCGTGAACGCCATCCTCGAGAAGCGAACGCCGGTATTCAAAGGAAGCTGAGGCTTCCGCTTCTGAGGCTGGAGAAGCAAGGGCGCGAGGAAACTCGCGCCCTTTTCATATCATCAGAATACAACGCCGGACTTGTAGAAGTCCTCGATCGCAGCCTCGTCATGGCCGAGTGACGCCAGAACATGCCGGGTGTGTTCTCCAGGGCCAGGGGAGGGACCTTTCGGACCATCATCTGCCCCCGGAAAACGGACAGGGGAGGCGGGGGAGGCATAACTCGTCCCGTCGCCCTTGGAGCTCGGCGTCTGAACAATAGCGCCAGCGGCGTGGGCCTGGGGATCCCTGGCCACATCCGCGAGCGTTTGCACCGGCGCCCACGCAATCGACTCAGCGTCCAGACGCTTGGCCAGATCTGCCATGTCGTAAGCCCCGAAACCGGCATCGAGAATGTTCACCACCTCGGCATTGTTTGCACGGCGACCCTTGGCATTGTTGAAGCGGGGATCTGTTGCAAGGTCTGGCCGGTTGACGACGCGGCAGAGAGGCGCCCAATCCGTTTCACCCTGGCGTGCCACGATGCAGAACCACTTTCCGTCCTTGCTCTGATAAAAGTTCGAGATCGGGACATTCTGTTCATGACGGCCCTTGGTCGACGCCACGCGGCCGAAGAAGAGCTGAATCGCAAGGTCTGAGCCCATTGTGTAGAGGCCAGTGCGGAAGAGCGAAGCTTCGACGAGACGGCCCGTGCCTGTACGTTGTGCCTCCACAAGCGCCGCGCAGATGCCCGCAGCGGCTGCAATCGAGGTTGTGTGATCCCCAAATGCCGTGCGCAAGGGGAAGGGTTCCCCGCCTTTGGGAATGGTCAGATTGGCCACGCCCGTGCGGCTCCAGAAACTGGCGATGTCAAACCCCGGGCGGTCAGCATCTTCGCCCTGAAGGCCGTAGCCGGAGAGGGAGCAATAGACGAGCTTCTGATTGATTTCCTTCAGGGAGTCATAATCGAGGCCGGACCGCGAAAGTCCGCCTGGACGAACATTCGTAAGAAAGACATCAGCATCCTTCACCAGCTCGCGGATCAGTGCCTGACCTTCAGGCTTGCTGGTGTCGATGATGATCGACTGTTTGCCGCGATTGTCGAAATCGAATACGGGATTGTCCGGATAGTCGGTGCCGATGGTGCGGAAAAACAGCCGGATCGGATCGCCGCCCGGCGGCTCAATCTTTACGACATCGGCGCCCCAGTCCCGAAGAATGCAGCCCGCACCCGGAGCGGCCATGTAAGTTGCGTATTCGACGACGCGGATGCCTTCGAGCATGTGTCATTCTCCATGTGGGCAGGTGGCCAACATGCCTGCCTGTCTGGTGTCAGATTAGGCGTCTCTGCCCCGGCCCGCCAACCCGTTCCGCAGGGGCAGATCAATCACTCTCCGGGCGCTGCGCAGCACCGGGCAGTTCCCAAAGGGCCCTGGCCTGGCCAACCCAGTCATCACGCTGGATCCGGCCTTTGAAGTGGAGGAGTTTTTCATCGACATAGTCGATGTCCTCATCGCTCCATTCGGCGATCTGCCAGAAGTAGAACACACCAACATCGTGCAGGAGTTCGGTGAGGATCGGCCCGACGCCGACGATCCGGGCGAGGTCATCGCCTTCGCCGAACGCGGCGTGTGTCAGAAGGTTTGCCTGATCATCGGGCCGGCGCGCCTTGGCGATGGCTTCGGCCTTCCTGGCAACCTGCGCTTGGGTTTCAAGAGCTGGCAAGGAGCGGGTTGTGCGCGCGGCGGAGCGGGCTTCATGGTTTGCCGCCTCCGCGCGGGCGCGCGGGCCTTCATGGTCAGCATTTCCTCTTGAAACATCACCGCGCCCACGGAGCATGTGGTGGAGGGCGGTGATGCCATACTCGATGGAGGTGAGCCGGTCTTCCAGCGCCGTCAGATCTTCTCGCGTGACTTCCGTGGAGGGAGGGTTCTGGACGGCGTCCTGAAGGGAGATCAGACGCCGTTCAATCGTCTCCAGCCGCGTCTGGCCGCGTAACTCGTTGCGGATCGTGCTGACGGACGTGTCCAGTGACGCGAGCTGCGCAAACAGAGGCTCAAGGTCAGGTCCCCGGCGGGAGGCGACTACATCAAGATCGGATTCTATCCCGGCCAGGGTGGCGATCAGGGCGTCATTGAGCGGGGTGGCAGCAGAGATGGACTCCTGGACGAGCGCGAAGCGATCCATCAGCGAAGCATCAATATCTGCAAGCCGGTGGTAGATCGGATCGAGGTCCGGGGCTTGGGGTATCTCGAGACGGTTGAGTGCCGCACTGACGGTCGCGACATCGCCCGAAACCCGGGCGATGTCGGAGGAGACCGTGGTGATGCCTCCAGACATGGTTTCGAGTTCCGCATTGATGAGGGAAACGTCCGTAGCGAGCGCCGCAAAGGCTTCCTTCTGGTCTTGCGTCTCGAGGAGTTCCTCAAGTTTGGAAAGGCGGGTTTCGATTGGCCGGAGATCGACTTCAGGCGGCTGCAGTTCTGACAGGGTAAGATCAAGACGGGCCAGACCGCTATGGACCGGGCCGAGGTCTACGTCCGGAACTTTGAAGTTTGCAATGCGGTCTTCAAGCGCACCAATACGCTCCTGCAGGGGGGACAGATCGGGCTTGCTTGCGGTGACCGTGTCTGCGAGCGAGGCAACCCGGGCATGGACGGTCTCAATGTCGGGCATCTGAATGCTCTCGACCCGTTCGGTCACATCCTTCAGGGATTGGGTGATGCCTTCCAGATGGATGCTTCTCAGGGATGCAATCGAGGCCGAAATTGTCGAGACAGCCTGCTCGATCGAGCCGATGCGCTCCTTGAGGAGACCAGCATCGGGATCGGGCGCCGCAACATGCGCCTCAAGGCGCTCCAGTCGGTCCTGAAGGGGCTGGAAATCAGGTTGGGGCGGCTTGTAGCCGGCGAGCGCCGTCGCCAGACTCGCATCCACATCTGTGGCTTTCAGAGCCCGCCCTTCGGCGATGGCGGTTTCCACCTGGCGTGTGAGTTCGGCATGAGTTTCGGTGACATCTACGAACCGCCGGCGAAGCCACCACCAGGCAAGCGCGGCCCCAAGTGCAGCAGCGATGCACATGAAGAAGAAGATCTGAAGAATCAGGAACCACATGGACGATCTCCGCCAGTCGGGGCGCTAGGGGTGAGCAGGCGGGGGGTCATTCGCCGGGCCTGACGATACGAATTTCTATGCGGCGATTGCGGGCGCGGCCGTCTTCAGTCGCGTTATCTTCAATGGGCCGGCTTTGTCCGAGGCCGGCAGCCACGAGGCGGTCTGCAGCGACGCCGCGCTCTATCATGGCGGCGCGGACGGCTTGTGCCCGGCGCAGGCTTAACTGGTCATTGAAGGCCGGGTTGCCTGTGTCGTCGGTATGACCTTCCACCCGCAGCGTTCCCGGGCAATCGCTGGCCGCTCTTGCGGCAAGATCAAGCACAGGCCCGCTGGCCACATTCAGGACGACGCTACCGGGCGCGAATTCTATCCGGGCCGCTTCCAGGAGGCGCGAGAGGTCTTCCTCGCAGCTGGCAACGGCTTTCCGGGGCAGGATTTCGATCTTGCCGAAAGCGCCAAGTGGAAGGCCTGCATTGGCAGCGGTGCGGATCGTATCAACTTTCTCGTCGTCTGCTTCGCAGCGGAGGCTGAAGGTTCTCTCGGTGAAGGTCGCTGTGCCGGAACTGCACTGGGCGAGCGTGTCGACGCCGCGATTGGCGACGTCTTCGAAGCCGACAGGCCCGTCACCGCCGGTAACCTCAAGGCTGTTGATGACATCGAGAAGGTGATCGTCCGATTTGAGAGCTTCTGCTCTGGTGCCCAGATCGGTCTTCAGCGCTTCTGAGGGCACTTTGCCGTTGAGGGTCAGGGTGCCAGCCGTGAGGCGGAAGAGGAATTCCGGGTCTGCGCCACCACCCGGCGTGGCGGTGATCGAATTGGCCTGGGCGGGCGTTGTGGCGCCAAAGTTTGTGGTCACGCGGGTGACGGGGCGGGCATTCCCGAGCCATGTTGGCGCAGAGGCGTTTCTGACGGCCGCAACCGCGCGGGCGCCGGCCTCGGGCGAAGGGGGCGAGCCTTCCAGGCGGATCCATTGGCCGGAGGCTTCCGCGCGGGCCCAGCTTTCACCGGACTCTGCCAGGGCACGTTCGGCGGCGGCAAGCGCTGTGCCCTGAACGGTGGTCTGGGCGATGACGGTCCAGCCAAGAAGGAGAAGGGCAGCGAGGCCGGCGATGGGCACGAGACCATAGGGCAGAAAGGGCAAAGCGGCTCCGTCGGCCCGGCGATATCGCCTTGCCGTGGAGACACTGCTGCTGCCTGACTGCACGGAGTCGACCGCCATTCTACCGCCTCTGCTGGCCTGGGTCCGCTCGGCGGACAGGCTCTGTCACGCCCTGACACTATAGCAAGTAAAGCCACAATACTTCAGGAGCGGCAATACAAGGCGGTAATAAACAGGATTTCCGCCAGCAGATTTCATTAAGGCCGTTAATGCATTGTTTTATTGAGGTATATTGTCTTCCGGTCGTTTGCTCTACAGTGAGCCCAGCGCTGTTCCGCCTGTATAGGCACAGCATTTGGCGGGACGCGCCGAAGTTGGAGCCTGCGCAGACAGAACTTTGCCTCTGTCCAACTTCGCGTGTGGAGAGAAATTACTCCTGATTATTCGTGGGCGGAGCGTATCCGGGCCGGTGTCACTTGCGCATTTGCTTTCTTGCGGAAGTCGAGGGGAGTTTGAGAAGGCAGAAAATTCTCAACTTTGGGGAGTTGGAGAACATAGCAGGAGCGGGGCGCTTCGGGATCTGATGGGGCGGAGGCTGCAGCTGGACTAGTCACGAGCCGAAATGGCGATCGAGATGCAGCTCGCCTCATAGATACGCAGACCATCGCACCAGAGCGAGCCGCGGCCTGTAACGATGCGCCGGCAAGCGTCGCCGGAGACTTCGGTGATCTCCATGACGGTGATGACTTCCTTTTTCTCGGGCGTGACCTGGCCACGATAGGACCATTTGACCGGCATGCCGGCAGCGAGGGTCTCGACATGAGCGGTCTCCGCCGCGAAGCCCTTGAGGAGACTGGCGCGAGTGAGGAGCTGGACCATGGCATCGAGGCCAAGGGAGCCGGGCTGAACGGGATCGCCGAAGAAGTGGGCTTTGAAATACCAGGCATAGGGATCGATGACTTGCCGGGCGCGAGCGAGGCCGAGGCCGGCTTTTCCGCCTTCGGGGTCAAAATAGTCGACGCGGTCGAGCATACGGAGCCGGCCAGCAGCGATGCGGGGATCGCGGGGCGTCAGGTCTCCCGCGTCACCTTGAAGAGCGAGCCAGGATTTGTCCATGTCTCCTGCGCCCAGGCCTGCCTGTCGGATGAGGGCCTGAGCGGGGAAGAAGCCGAAGCGGGTGGAAAGGTCGATGACCGGCTCGCCGGATTTGAGGCGCCCTTTCAGGTCGAACGCCACGATGGTCATCGGGCCGACCTTGGAGAAGGAGGAGAGGGTGGTATCGACGCAGATTGTCCCGTCTCGGGGACCGAGCGTGCGATAGACGCGGCCATCACCTTCGAGGTTTCGGAAGCGGTCGCCGCCATCGAGGGCAAAGCCGCAATGGCTGGCGAGCCAGCCGCAGGGCTGGAGCGCGATTTCGGAGAGGACGGAGAAGGGCATTTCGCCGTTGCGATTGTCCGCGAAATACCAGGCGTCGGGCGGGATATCGTATTCGGCCGAGATAGAGGCGCCGGCGCGGCGCACGCCGGGACGGTCTGTGGCAGCCACGACGCGTGACATCATGTGATAGGGCGGCTGGGGCAGGCGGGGCACTTTCCCCTCGGTGTCGAAGCGCTGGTACATCTCTCCGAAGGCGGCGGAGGGCGCGCCATTGGCGCAGTCAAGCAGGGCGGCATAATCGCCCCGGCTTTCATGTTCGGGACCTGTGCGGATGGGCGCGGGCGAAACGCGCGGGGCAGGCCATTGCCGGCGCAGCTGAATGCCGAAACGAGGGCAATAAAAGACCTTCTTGCCGTCACTGCTGGCCAGGAGCGCTGCGAAGACTTTGGGCGTTTCACCATCGATCACTTCATCGATGAAGACTTCATATGTGATCTCGTGATCCGTATCCGGAATGACCTGGCCGCGGCAGATGAACTTTGCCGTTTCGCCCGGGACGGGCTCGAAAACGTAACCATCGCGTTCCTGGGTGAGGCCGAGGGCGGCAGCATAGAATTCGAGCGCCTGAACGCCAGCTTCTGCCATCAGCGTGCCGGGCATGCAGGGATCGTTGTGGAAGTGGCCCTCGTAGAACCAGGCGTCTTTCGGCGTGCTGGCGCGGGCCTTGAGATAGCCGCGCTTCCAGGGGCCGCCGGCGGGATCAAATTCGGGAACGTCGTCAAAGAAGGTGAGCTTGCCGCCGGGAAGGTGGGCCGGGAAGGACTGGGCGGCACAAAGCTCAAAGCCTGGGCCGAAACAGGCGAACGCGTCGCCCATGCGGAAGGCGGAGACGTCATCGGCGCAGAAGGCTGGTTTGCGGCTGGCGCGGACGGTGTTGACCGGGGCGGGGTGTGCTGTGGGCGGGTCATCGCTGGCAGCGTCCCAGACGACGCCCTTTCCCGAAGCGAGCTCGGCGTCGGTGAAAAAGCCTGCCTGTCCCTGGCGAACAGAGAAGGCGCGCCGACCGCCGGCTTCGCAGTCGTACTGGAAGAAGAACATCCGCACGCCGCCGAATGTGGCGTGCTGGGTGATCTCGATCTGGAATTTGAGCGTTTCGCCAGCTTCTGGCAGGCCGCCTTCATGGAAGGTTATTTCGCAGCCGAGAAGGCGGTAGACCCGGTCATTCCGGTTACGGAGATCTGCGCCCATCCAGCCGATAAGGGTTAGGTCTGCCTGGCCGCACTCAATCAGAGGGCCGGGGCGGATGCGGCCGTTCTGCATCATCCAGTGATCTGCGGTGAGGTCTGTCTCGGTCCAGATGACGCCTTTGCCATCGACGAGCGGCGCGGCGTCAATCCCGGTGACGCGGTCAACGAGGAGGAGCGGCGCGGCAGGCAGACGCACGTTTCGGGCGTACTGGTCCTGCTCGGCGAAAGCGTCTCCGAAGAGGGCAGACATAGGGCCGCGCGAGGCGGCCTCGATGGCGGGGCGGTCCCAGGACCTGCCAGTGGGCGCGCGCCTGGCGAGCGGTTGACGGCCGGAGACGACGCCGGAGGGCGGGGGCAGGGCGGGCTGCGCCCGTTTGGGGCTGCAGGGCTGTCGCGCTCCGGGGGAGGCGGGAAGGGAACCGGGCCGTCAGGGGCAGGCGGGGGCGTCATGCCTGCATAGACGAGCGGGGGCAGGACTGGGGCAGCGGGCAGGGGCAGCGGGCAGGGGCACCGGGCGGCGCAGCCGACTTTCTGCGCTTGGGCACAACGGGTGTTTCGTATTTTGCCGGCTGGGTGACGGTGGCAGCTTTGGGCGCGGCCCAGGGGTGGGCGCGAGCGGCGTCGAGCCGGGCCGAGACCGTGTCTATTCGGATGGCGTATCCTGCAGCGAACAGTGTGGCGGCCAGGCGCGCGATATGGGCGAGATCTCCGCTTTCGATCTCGTCCGTTGCTATGGCGAGGTGGGGCTTGTCCTTCAGGGTGAGCGCGATGCTCCGGGTGAGGGAGTCGCGGGGGCCGAGTTCGATAAAGGTCCGCACACCGTCTTCCCAGGCCTGGCGCACCGTGGCGGGGAAGTCGACGGTGGTTACGGCCTGCCGGGTGAGCATAGCGGCAACTTTGGCCTTGGTGGGCTTGTAGGCGGCGTTGATGGCGTTGGCGTAGAGGCGGGGGCCGTTTTCGATGCGGGAGACCGGACGGGTGTGGAGCTCGCGCCATTTTTCCGCGAAGGGCGCCATGGCGCTGGCATGAACGATCAGATGCTGATGCATCAGCGCGCCAGCGTCTTTACCAAGGGAGTCTGCGACGGCGCGGCACGCCTCAGCCGGGCCGCCGATCATCGCGTCCATATCCGAATAGATGATCGTTATTTCGACATTGGGATGGGCGGCTACCGCCTTGCGGACATCTGCGATGGGCGCGCGCAGGCGCCAGTTTGACCAATCTGTGGGGACGTTCGGCCCCCAGGCCTCTTTGGCTGTTTCGAAGTCTCCGCCCAGATGGCGTTCATACATGGCCGCGCCGGCGATATCGTCCAGCAGGGCGCCCATGTCCTTCCAATAGCCGAAGGCGAAGAGGGCGTTGCTTTCGCCGAGCGAAAGGCCGAGGGCGGCGGTCGGCGCGAGGCCGAGCACGTCGCGCAGGAGGATGGTGTGGGCCTGTGTCAGCAGGCTGACGGCGCAGAGTTGCTCGAACTCCGTGAGCCTGGATTTCGCCAGGAGGGGCGTCATGGCCTGCGCGGCGGGGATGTCACTGAGCTTTGCGGCGACGTCCGGGAAGGCGGCGAGGAGGCCGCGGCCCATGCGGGGATAGGAGGCAGCCGAGCCCGTGAACGCGAAGGCGAGTTCGCCATCGGGCTCACCTGCGCCATAGAAGATGCCTTCGCCTTCCGGGGCCGCATTTACGGCGAGCGCGCTTGCGGCGTAACTCTGACGTTCAAGGAGGGTTTCTTCAGTGTGGGAGAGGAGGGCGATCCGGTGTTTGCCGCTGCCGCCCTGTTTGCCTGCGATCAGTTTTCTGGCGAGGGCGGCGCGGCTAGCTGCGGCAGCCCAGAAGAGCTGGGGCGTGGGGCGGAGCATGTCCGGCGACGGACGGACGGGGGCAGGCGTGATCGAGACGGTGAGGCCAGGGGATGTCGCGGTGGCGGGCGCGGATGATCTGAAAGCGGGGATGGCGTGGGCAAGGGCGGGGGCGGCGATGGAGCCGTCTGCCATCGGGGCAAGACCCCGCGCGGCAAGGGCGAGACGGACGGCGAGATCGAAGAGGGGCGCTGCGATGGGGGCGCTGCCATAGGCGGACTGAATGAGGCGCGCGTCTGCGTCTGCGGGGGTAACGGACCCCCAGTCGATGGCGCTGATTGTGCCGAGGACAGGATCACCGGCGACCTCGGCATCTGAGCGGCGTTTGAGGACGAGGGCGGCGGCCATGTCGCCGGGCGGAGCCGGGGTGTGGGAGGCGGTGACCGTTTCGGTGGCGAAGTCGGCAGCCGCGACGATGGCCAGGTCGAGGTCGCCTCGGCGCAGGGCGTCGCAAGCGGCGTCGAGGGCGGCGAGGCCGGAGGCTTCTTCAGCGGCGATTGCAAAGCCGCGGCCGCGGAAGTCTTCGGAGACGGTGAGGCGGTTTGCGGTCATGTTGGCCATGGCGCCGAGGACGTCGGCAGCAACGAGGGGCGGGGCGATAGCGTTGAGGGTTTCTGGCGAAGAGGTGCCTTCAGAGGCGATCCGTTCCCGCAGGCTCCAGCGGGCGCTGTTATTGGCGCAGCCTGTGCCGGTGAAGACACCGCAGGTTTCGGGCGCGGGACGGGAGATACCTTCGAGCGCCATGGTGGCGGTCTCGAAGATGGCGAGTTGCTGAGGCTCGGCGCGGAGAAGATCGGCCGGGGGTGTGCGGGCGCGGATCGGATCGACGCTGACGGTTTGCGTTTCGGGCGCGCTCTGAAGCGGGGCGTTCATCAGGCGGCGGAGGACGCCACGTTCGCCCCGGTCCGGCCCGCCCAGGAGGCCGATGCCGCAAATGACGATGTCGTCCGGCGGGTTAGTTTCAGGGCGGGCGCCGGTGACGTATTTTGTGCTGGGTTGGTATTGTTCCAGAATGAGGTGGGCGTTGTTGCCGCCGAAGCCGAAATTGCTGATGGCTGCGCGCCGGGGGGTATCTTCGCTCGTCCAGGGCTCGGCAGTGGAGAGGGGCGCGAGTCCGGTGCCGGTGAGTGCGTGCAGGACGGCGCCGTCAAGCGGCATGGCGGGGAGGGTTTCGCGGCGCATGGCGGCGGTGAGCTTCAGGACGCTTGCGAGGCCGGCAACGGTAATCAGGTGACCGGTATTGGCTTTCAGGGAGCCGATGGGCAGGCGGCGGGCGGCGAAGACTGAGCTGGAGGAAGCGATCTCGACACTGTCGCCGACAGAGGTTCCGGTGGCGTGGCATTCGAGATATTGGATCGTGGAGGGATCAATGTCAGCCTGCGCATAGGCGCGGTGCATGGCTTCTGTCTGGCCGGCGGCGTCGGGCGCGAGGAGGCCTTTGCGGCGGCCGTCATTGGACAGGCCGATGCCGCGAATGACACCGTGAACCGTTTCGCCTTTCTTTACATCGCTGAGGCGTTTGAGGACGACGGCGGCGGCGCCTTCTGAAGGTACCAGACCGTCTGCGCCTTCGATGAAGGGGCGAGAGCGGCCTGTGGGGCTCAAGGCTTTCAGGGCGCTGAAGCCGATATGGAGGATGAGGTTGTCGGCGGCATTGACGGCGGCGACGGCGGCGATGTCGACCTGGCGCGCGGCGAGTTTGCGGCAAGCGATTTCAAGAGCGTAGAGCGAAGAGGCGCAGGCTGCGTCGAGCGCAAGGACAGGGCCCGTGGCCCCGATGGCGTCGGCGATGTGTTTGGCCGGAAAGCCGGAATTGAGGGTGTCTGTGAGGGGACGGCTAGTGTGACCATCGCGCCAGATATCGGCGGCGTAAGCGGCTTTGGCGCGGCTGGGATAGAGGAGGTTGGCGAGGATGACCGCGCGGCGCTCCGGGGCGACGTGATCGGTGGCGGCGGCAGACCAGGCATCCATGACGGCGGTAAGGGGCCAGCGGCAGACAGGATCGAGGCTGGCTGCTGCATCGCCGGCTGCCTCGTCAATCAGACCTGAGGCCCAGGCGGGATTTCTGACGCCGCGATCTGAGAGGCCCAGACGCCCCGGGGAGACGCGTTGGGTGACGACACGCTTGTGCTCCACGAGGTCCCAGAGGGCGTTGGGCGAGTTTGCGCCGGGCAGGACGCAGCCTTCACCGACGATGGCGATGAGTTCAAACACGCTCATGTGTTGCTCCAGACGGTGCCGACGATCAGTTCGACGTCGGAGGGGTCACCGGCGAGGAGTTCATGGGCGAAGATGCGGGCGCCTTCGCCGAGCGGTATGAGGGGCACGCCTTTTTCCTTGAAGTGGCGTGCGAGGGTGGCGTCGACCATGCCCCCTTCCCATGGGCCCCAGTCGAACACTTTGACCTGAGTACCGGGGAGTTCTGCATGGAGGGCGCGGCCGGCATTGGCAAGGATGGCGTTGGCCATGGCGTAGTCTGACTGGCCACGATTCCCGAAGAAAGCCGAAGCAGAGGAGAAGAGGCCGACATGGCGCAGCGCGGCGCGGTCTATGTTTGAGAGGATGTGGAAGAGGCCTTCTGCTTTGGTGGCAAAGACGCGGCGCAGTTCAGCCTCGGTTTTTTCCTCCACCAGCCGGTCTGCCAGAACGCCGGCGCCGTGCACAAGACCGGAAATGGCGCCATAGCGTTGGCGGATATGCGCGAGAGCGGCGGTCACCGAGCCTGCGTCTGAGGTGTCCATGGGCAGATAGCGGGCGTCAGCGCCGGTTGCCTTGATCTGCGCCAGTGTGGAGCGGATTTCGAGCCCCGCAATCGCGGTGCGCGCAGCTTTGTCGATCTCGGCGGGAGAGGGCTTTTCTCCGTGCCTGACGGCTGAGCTCGCCATAAGGCCCCGGAGGGTTTTGAGGTCGGTGGTTTCCCGAATGCCTGTTGGCCAGGGTGTTTCGGCAGAGCGGCCAGCGAGAATGAATGTGCCGCCAGACTGGCGAGCGAGTTCAATCGCGCAGGCGGCGGTTACGCCCCGCGCGCCGCCGGTGACGAGCCAGAGACCGGCTTGAGAGGCTGGCAAGGGCGACGGGGTCAGCAGGGGACCGAGGGTGGCGCGGCGGGCGGTGCCATCAGGTGAAATCCAGATATCTTCGCCCGGTTGAGTAAGCCAGGGAGCGAGCATCTCGCCCGATACATTGCCCAGAAGCGTCCAGCTGACGGCAGCGCTGTCTGGCCATTCACGGCGCAGGGCACGCGCGAGACCTTCAAGGCCTGTGTCGGCAGACATTCGTTGAAGGAGCACAAGGGCTGCGCCCGCATTCGGCGCCTTGCGGCACGCATCCAGAGCGACCCAGTGGCGGACGGTCATTGCGGTATCTGTCAGCCCTTCGGTAAAAAGGACTGTACCTGCTCTACCGCTCGGCGACTGCACAAGTGTCGCCGCAATGCCTGCAGTTTCGAGACCTGTCCGGAGCGCTTGGGCACAGGCGGGCTCGGCGGTTGTGATCTCTACCGGTAAACGTACAGGCTGTTGCGGCGCAGGAATGACGGCTTCCCAGCGCGCCGGGCGAACGTCGCACGGGTAGGCGGGACGTGCGTAGTCAGGCGGAGCCGATAGTGGGGTGGCGGGAGCCTGCCCGCCATCCCTCATGTAAAAAAATCTGCTATCTTCCGGATGGTGCGCAGCTCGGTTATCTGCTCGGGATCGACTTCCGGCAGGGAGGGGTAGCGATCCCGCAGGGCGGAGAGGATTTCGACCTGTTTGATGGAGTCGACGCCAAGTTCGCCTTCAAGGTCCATATCGTCTTCGAGCATATCTGTCGGATAGCCCGTTTTCTCAGCGATCAGGGCCCGGACGATGTCTGAAGAGACGCTGCTTGCCGAAGCGGCGCCAGGCGCTGCAGTTCGAGGCTGGGGTATAGCCGGCGCGTCTGGCGCAATGGCCGGAGTGGGCGCGTTGCCGAGCATGCCAGCAATGGCAGCGATCGTGCGCAGTTCGACCAATTTTTCAGGATCGATTTCCGGAAGCTCCGGAACGCGGTCACGTAGTGTGGAGAGGATTTCGACCTGCTTGATGGAGTCGACGCCAAGTTCCCCTTCAAGGTCCATGTCGATTTCGAGCATGTCTTCCGGGTAGCCGGTCTTTTCGGAGATGATCGAGCGGACGAGCGCAATGGGGTCGAGGCCTGCTGGAGGCGGGGCGGACACAGCGGCATGCGGAGCCGCATGGCCGTTTTTGTAGGGCGTATTGGCGGGCGGGGCGGGGGCGCCATTTGCCTCCGCACGTATTGCAGGAACCGGCGCGGGCGCAGCTTGCGTGGCGGGCGGGAGGTGTGCGCCGGCGCAGCAACAGGGCGTGGGGGCGGGGGCAGAAGGGCGGGTGGGGGCGAAGATGTTTGAGCCGACGGGAGGGCTGCGCCGCCAAGGAGGGAAGCCGCCGCGTTGAGATACGCGGTATGGGCCGCAGCGGTGACCTGCAGGTAATCCTGATGGCGCCGGGAGACTTCATGCCAGATGCGTTCGACGGCGCCGGAGGGGGGCGTAAGGCTGGTTTGTTCAGTGGACTGAGCGGGCGACAGATCATTCGTTCGGGGAAGATCAGGCATGGGCATCGAGATCCTTTCTGGAGACACGGCGGCAACTGGCTGGGAGGCGGGAGGGGGTTGAGGCGTCAGCGGGGACCCAGCATGCGTGCGGGGTGGATTGGGCGGCGCGCGTCCTGCGGCGCCATCTTTGGGCGGGTAGGGGCGGTCGTGATTGGCGCCCGTCAGCATCACGGCATGGCGCGAGGGAGCGAGCTTTGGAACCGGGGGCGGGGTCTCGGCAAGCAGGGCGGTAAAGTCCAGCGTGATCCCCGCGACGCTGAGCGTACCGAGCGCGGCAAGGAACTGTTCGAGGCCGTTTGTGCGCTTGTTGTCGAGCGCGACGGCGAGATAGTCACGGTTGCCCAGGGTGTCAGAAACGAGGCCGCTGACGACACTGCCGGGCCCGATTTCAATGAAGATGCGCGCACCGGCAGCGTGCATTGCTTCGACTTGTTCGCGGAAACGGACAGGGGTGGCTACCTGGCTCGCAATCTCGCTCGCCATGTCCGCAGCCCTGGCCTTGTAAGGTGCGGCGGTGGCATTGGCGTAAACAGGAAGGCGCGGCTTTTTGATCTTCAGGCCGGAGAGAATGTCCCGGAATGGATCAACGGCGGGGCTCACGACGCTGGAATGGAAGGCGGTGGCGACGGGCAATCGGCGGGCCTTGACGCCGCGCTGGACAATGAGGTCTTCGGCTTTCTGAACAATGTTGACCGGCCCGGAGAGGACAACCTGGCTGGGGCCATTGTCATTGGCGATGACGAGGCCGCCGCCGATCTGTTCGACGAGCGGGCGAATGGTGTCGGCGTCACACTGGACGGCGAGCATGGCGCCCTCATTGGAGGCGGCGGCGTCTGCCATGGCGCGCCCGCGCGCGGCGGCGATGGTGAGCGTGGTTTCGGTGTCGAAGGCGCCGCCATAGTGAAGGGCCATGATCTCGCCGAAGGAATGACCGCCAGCCATGTCTGCCTCAAGACCAAGGGTGTCGACAAGGGCGAGATGGGAGAGAGCGACAGCGGCGATGGCGGGCTGGGCGTGCTCCATCGCGGTCAGGCGCTTGGCCTGGTTGCCGAACTCGACCTGATCGAAGGCGGCCGGCGGGAAAGCCAGGCGGTGGAGTTTGAGGGCGCCGGTGACGGGGTGGCTGGCGGCCTTGTCCCATACGGCGCGGGCAGCAGGGAAGGCCATGGCAAGGTCGGCGCCCATGCCGGTGTGCTGGCTGCCCTGGCCGGAGAAGAGAAAGGCGATCTTGCCGGGCGTGGCGGAATGAAGGGAGAAGCTGCAGCCTTGCGGGACGGGGGCAACGCCGGCGGACCCATCGGCGATCTGCGCGGCGAGACGGCCGGCCTTTGCGGCGAGATCCTCCGGGCTGGTGGCCGTGAGGGCGGCGCGTACAGGGGCGTCAGCGGCAAAGCATTTCAGCGTGACTTCAGATGCGGCAGCGAAGGCATCTTCAGCAAGCGGGGTATTTGCAGCCGCGGTGAGTTCGCCCGCAAGCGCGCCGGCATCGGCGGCGCTGTAGAGGAAGAGTTCGGCCGGGAAAACGCGGGGCGGTTTGGCGGCGGCGGGGCCGGTGTACTCTTCCAGCGTGACGTGGAAATTGCTGCCGCCGAAGCCGAAAGAACTGACGCCGGCACGGCGGGGGCGGGTGTCGGCGCTGATCCAGGGGCGGGCTTCGGTGTTGACGTAGAAGCAGGCGCTGTCGCGGATGGCGTCGGCAGGCTCGTCGATCTTGATCGTAGGCGGAAGGATTTTCCGGCGGAGGGATTCGACCGCTTTGAGGAGGCTCGCGGAGCCTGCTGCGGCTTTGGTGTGGCCGATCTGGGATTTGACCGACCCGATTGCGCACCAGGGGCCTTCGCCTGTCGCTTGCTCCCCAAAAACCTGGTGCAGGCCTTCGATTTCGGCCTTGTCGCCGGCTTTTGTCCCTGTTCCGTGGGCTTCAACGAGATCGACGGCTTCGGGACCGTAGCCGGCCTGTTCATAGGCGCGACGCAGTGCGCGGGCCTGGCCGGAGGGGAGGGGCGTGTAGATTGCGGTCCCCTTGCCGTCCGATCCGCCGCCGAGGCCGCGAATGACGGCGTGGATGGTGTTGCCATCCCGCTCGGCTTCATCGAGGCGGCGCAGGGCGATCATACCGATGCCTTCGCCGAGCATGGTGCCGTCAGCGGCATTCGAGAACGGGCGGCAATCACCTGTCGGAGACAGCGCCGGTGTCTTCGAGAAGCACATGAACATCAGGATATCATTCAGCGCGTCGACACCGCCGGTAAGGACCATGTCGGAATCGCCGGCGCGCAGTTCGTGCAGAGCGATCTGCAGGGCTGAGAGGCTGGAGGCACAGGCGGCGTCGGTGACGTAGTTGCTGCCGCCGAGGTCCAGCCGGTTAGCGATGCGCCCGGCGACGACATTGCCGAGGAGGCCGGGGAAGGTGCTTTCCTTCCATTCGGCATAATGGCTCTCGATGCGCCCGGCGATGTCCTGGACTTCGTTTTCCGGCAGGCCAGCCTGGCGCAGGGCGTTGACCCAGGCGGGGCGCTGAAGACGGCCGGCCATGTGGGCGGTGAGCTCTGTGGCGGAGGCGACGCCGAGGATGACGCTGGTGCGGGTACGGTCAAACTTGCCGCCACTGTCACGCTCGGCATCGTCCAGCGTCATCTTTGCGGCGACGAGGGCGAGGAGCTGGGCTGAATCGGTTGTTTGCAGCGCGGCTGGCGGGATGCCGAACGCCATGGGATCGAACGCTACGGGGGAGAGGAAGCCACCGCGACGACCATAGGTGCGGTCAGGTGTGAGGGGGCCGGGGTCGTAATAGTCTTCGATCAGCCAGTGGGTTGCGGGCGTGTCGCTGAGGAGATCCCGCCCTTCGAAGATGTCGCGCCAGAAGCCGGTCGTGTCCCCGCGGCCCGGGAAGATGGCGCCCATGCCAACAACCGCGATCGGCGCGGCAGGATCAAAGGTGGCGGGCTTGCGTGGTTCGGTCATGGCTTTACTCAAAGATGACTGGCCGGAAGGAGAACAGTTCCGCCGGAACGGGCAGGCCCATCGACCGGAGTTGACCGGCCCGGGTGATGCGGGCGGCGCCCTCCATCAGGTTCAAGGCGATCTGGCGGACTGTGCGCGCTTCGACAGCTTCAAGAAAGCTCCCCGAAACCCATTCATTGAAAGCACCCATCGCGGGTCCACACCAGATCTGGTAGTCGGCTATCCGGCCTGGATGTCCTTCGCGGGCCCATTGGGCGCCCATGAAGAGGTAACGCCGCGCCACCAGGGCAAGCTGCTTGTTGCCATTTGTGTCTGCGCGGGCAGCTTCGGCGGGATTTACCTTTTCGATATAGGAGCGCGTGGCGCGCCAGGCGCTTTCAAACGGCTCGCCAAGCACATCGTCGATCCATTTGCGATCTGCGGCGGGCAGAGACTCATAGGATGCACCGGCGCGATAGAAGGCGTGGAACTTCTTGCCGCGCATCGCAAACAGCGTGCCCCGTTTGAGCACCTGAACCTGCACGCCCTGCTCGAACATGTCGGCCGCCGGAGCCATCGCGACATCAGCGGGGCCAGCTTTTGCAAGCAGGGCCCGGCCGGCTGGCGACAGGCCGGATTCCACGGCGCTCTGATTGATGGAGCCGGTGAGGACATAGGCGGCGCCCATCTGGAAGGCTGCGGCAACCGATTGCGGCGTGGCGATGCCGCCGGCGAGGCCGATGCGGATGCTGCTTTGAGGAAAACCGAACCTGGAGCAAACCCTCGCCCGGGCAATGGAGAGCGAGCTGAACAGCGTGGAGGCGGGACGGTTATCCGTGTGGCCGCCGGAGTCAGACTCGGCCGTTATCTCGGCGGCAACGGGCACCTTCCCCGCAAGCTCCGCCTGCGCGGGCGTGATGGCGCCAGCGGCTACGAGTTCCTGCAGGATCTTTTCCGGAGCGGGCGCCATGAAGGCCTCAGCGACTTCGGCCCGGGAGACCTTGGCGAAGACATGGTTGGCGCGGTGAATGCTGCCATCATGCGCCCGGGTCAGACCGAGCGCGGTATAGCGCACGACATCTGCCGTGAGGCGCATGAAGGCGGAAGCCGACACGCGTGAGACACCTTGAGACAGGAAAAGGTCGATGACCGCTTTTTCCTGGCCTGGCTCTTGCGGCGAATGGATCAGATTGGCGCCCCAGCTCCTTGCGTCCGGGCCAAGTGCAGCCTTGATGTCCTCTACGCCCGATCTGATCTCGGCAAGGGGCAGGCCGGCGCTTCCATAGAAGCCGACGCAGCCCGCGCGGGCCGCTTCGATAACCATTTTGGGCGTTGCAATCCCACGGGCCATTTCGCCAGCAACATAGTTGAAACGGGCGCCGTGTTCGGCCGTGAAACCGCGGTCACCCAACCACTCTGGATAGACAGGAGCAAGGGCGAAGCCGCTTGGTCTTCCCGCAGGCGGACCGCCTACAGACACGACTTCGGATACACCGGAATCGCTCGCCGATATCCAGGCACACTCGCGCGGCGCCTCTACGGCCTTGTGTATCAATTCCAACAATACTTTCCGCCCTTCTGGCCGAAACGCAGCAGATTCGATGTCCGCCCCGCGCATAGTCTTAGAGGTCAAGCGCGGGCCGACTCAACCTGAAACTAAGGTTACCAGGCGGGTTTCTTGTGTCTCGGGCCAGAATTCTACCATGATGCGAATTCGGAGCCGTCACCCGGATTTCATCGCCTGATTTCAAGGCGACCATGGACCTGGTACATTGCCGAATGAGATAGGGGCTGGAAATGGCGGAAGTTTAGGGCCGCGCCCTGGCGGAGGAGGAGTCCGGCAGATCTCAGATATAGGGCATCTAAAGCGCTGTATAATAAAAATAATAAAATATTGGGTGTTGCGAATTGTGCAGCAAAATGTGCAGCAAATTTCGGGGCGCAGCCTTAAACTTGTTCACGATTCGCGACTACTCGTTCTGTCTCCGGATTCCAAACAGCTCCCCCGGCGACGCTGTCGAGGGTGCGGACTTGCTGAAGTATCTCCAACTCGCCGGTCAGGGCCCCGCGGGGCACGTCTAAGGTCAACCTCGTAAAGCGGCTCGCTACAGTCCGTATCAAGAAAGCCGCAATTTACCAGTCGATTGGCCCCGAGCTGCGCAATAAGATCTATCGTTCTTTGGACTGTGATAGCACTGCAGGTCCCATTGACTTGTTGAATTGGAAACGCGTTAATGTGATCAATTAAGCTTGAATATTCCTCAGCGAATTCGGGAACACCCGGGCGGTGACGGGGGAGGGCAAAAAGCACATGTGGAAACGTATCCTGATTGGCCTGATCGCTGTTCTGATCGGGGCCGGGGCCCTGGCTTGGTTCAATCGCAAGGCCATAATGTTCCATATGGTCCAAAGGGCGGCAAAGGTTGAGGTCGCCGAAAACAGACCCATTGAATGGCAGCAGGGACCGCCGAGCGCGGGCTCCGATCGGTCTCAGGGGCCCCCGAACGTTATTTTCATCCTCGCCGATGACCTGGGCATCAATGATATTTCAACATTCGGGGGCGGCGTTGCAGATGGCCGCGTTCCTACCCCCAATATCGACCGTCTGGCTGCCAGCGGCGCGATCTTTACCCAAGCTTATGCAGGCACCGGAACCTGCGCGCCGTCACGCGCCATGCTTATGACTGGGCGCTATCCGACCCGCACAGGCTTTGAGTTCACGCCGATGCCTACGGGCATGCCGCGCATCGTGGGAATGTTGTCTGAGGGCACGCAGGAGGGATCCGGGCTTCCGGCAGGGACAGCGAATCTCGATGCCCCCGGCGATACTCAGGAGTTCGAATTTGCCGAGATGGGCCTGCCGACAGAAGAGGTCACAATCGCTGAAGTGTTGGGCCGCGAAGGTTATCATAATGTCCATATCGGCAAATGGCACCTCGGCCGGGCAGAACGATTTCGACCTGTCGCTCAGGGTTTTGATGAAAGCCTGTTGATGGCCAGCAGCTTGTATCTGCCTGAAGATCACCCCGAAGTTGTCAACGCGAAGCTGGACTTCGATCCGATCGACAAGTTCTTCTGGGGCATTTTCCAGTATGCGGCCGAATTCAACCGCGCAGGTGAGCCGTACGCGCGGGACTGGTTCGAGCCGGGTGGCTATCTGACCGATTACTGGACCGACGAAGCGCTGAACGCGATCGAGGCCAACAGGAACCGCCCATTCTTCCTTTATCTTGCCCATTGGGGGCCGCATTCGCCGCTGCAGGCGACGCGCGAGGATTATGAAGCCGTCGGCGACATTGAGCCCCACAGGTTGCGCGTCTATGCGGCCATGATCCGCGCCGTCGATCGTTCGGTCGGGCGCATTCTCGACAAACTGGACGAAGAAGGTCTTGCGCAGAATACGATCATTGTCTTCTCGTCAGACAATGGAGGGGCGGGATATATCGGCCTGCCAGAGGTGAACGCGCCGTATCGCGGCTGGAAGATCACCCTGTTCGAAGGCGGAATTCGCGTACCCATGTTTGTCTCATGGCCGGGACAGATTTCCCCGGAACGCGCATTGATACGCCCGTCGCCCATGTTGATGTCCTGCCGACACTGGCGGCGGCGGCCGGTGCACCGCTTCCGGAAGGCGTGACCTTGGACGGGCAGAACATTCTGACCGAGGCGCTCGGAACGGGCGAGATCAGCCGGAAGGATGATGCGCTTTACTGGTCGAGCGGTTTCTACCGGGTGGTGCGGGCAGGGGACTGGAAGCTGCATTATAATGGTCGTCAGGACCGCACCTGGTTGTTCAACCTCGCTGAGGACCCGACCGAGCAGGTCAATCTCGCGGAGACGCACCCTGAAGACCGCGCGCGTCTTGAGGCGCTCATGACGGCACACTGGTCCGACGCCGTTCCGCCGCTTTACCCACATCAGACTGAAAGTCCGATCTGTATCGACAAAACGATCGTCGATCGGCCTTGCGAAAACGACGAGTACGTTATCTGGCCAAATTAGCGCCTTTTGAACGTAACGACAAAAAAGGGTGATCGCAGCAAGACGAGCTACAATCCTCCGCGTCTCGATAGTAGTTTCGGGCTGATCCGCTGCAGCCTGCTCTCGGTGCAGATCGCCTCGACGGTTTTGAACGCGGCTTTGATCAGAGGACAGGCGCCTGCCCTGATAGACTCACCGGCAAAAAAGATCTTTGTCTTCCATTTCCGCTCGGAGGAGCTTTTAGCCACGCCGCCCGCCGCGCCGGCACATTTCGCTGACCTTGTTTTGCATTTCCTGTCGAATTTCGGATTCGATCTGGCTACGGACGGCCTGCGTGTCGATACCCGTACCATCAATTTTCACCAGCAATTCGGTACGGTTGAGCATACCGTCCTGGTTGGCGTCCAGACGCAGGAATATCTCATCAAAGGTCGTATTAAACTCGCTTAAAGAGATGCGGCCATCTAGGTCGCGGTCGAAATGCAAGCGGCCAGGAACAGACTCTTCAGTCCCAAAATTGGTTCGCGACCAGTCTGCGAACTCGATCGGGCTGAGATGTGCACTTCCATCGGCATCGCTGTTGGCGAAGCTCTCGGTTGCGCTGTCAAGCATTTCCGCGTGACTGATACGCGTGTCGCGATCGACATCGAGGCCGGCCAGGAACAGTCCCAGGGGCATGACAACCTGCGATCCATTCAGGTCTTGCAGTGTTCTCGTCGGACCAGCTGAGACCGGCCGTGGCGTGAGCGTTTCAGGCGAGCTGCCGCAAGCCGTCAGCGCCATGGCAGCTAAAAGGAAGGATGAATTGCGGGTCACAGCTTGCTCGTTGTCGCTTCAATCAATTGAGGTGCTATTCTCAGGAGCGATCCGCAGTCATAGGGACCAGAAGTCCTCACGGCCGCTGCGCAGACACCCTAGTTTTCGCCAGCCGTTGCCTGATCCGAGGGCGGTGCCTTGGCTTCCTCATCCCATTCGTAGAGTGCCGTGATCACACAGCGTTCGCCGCTGCGTGGGCGTCCGGTGAAAACATTGTCGCCGCGAGAAAGACAAGACGAACCGGACGCACTGCGTGTCGCGATCGCCGCAAAGGCGGAGTCTGGGTCGCAGGCGCCAGAGAGCTCAGCCATGTACCATTCGCCACCTGCTTCCATAAGAATGATGTCATCTCCGAGCGCTTTCCAGCTATTGCTACCGCGCGGACATACCCGTGTTACTGCCTCGCCTTGTCGGGCAGTGACCTCGGCATCGATGAGGGCCTGAGCCTCTGCGCGGGCGGCTTCCTGCTCCGGTGATGTGGCGCATGCGGCCAGCAGGCAAACACCAAGCAGGGCGCCCAATCCGAGGGAGATTTTGGATGACATGGGGTTACCTCCTTCTGAAAAACTACAGGAGGCGTGTTAGGCCGGTCCGATTGCTGTGATTTGCTGAAAATGACCCAGACTATTGCACAATGTTGCCGATCGTCTTTGTGCGGCAACCAAGCGTCACAAAATCGGCATGGCGAGCCCGCGCCCGTCCGGTTAATAGAAGTTATGACAGCTTCTCATCGCATTCTCGTCGTGGACGATGACGCCGACATCCTCAGCCTCCTGGAAGGCGTGCTCGGGCGCAGTGGCATGATCGCCAGGACAGCGCGCAGCGCGGCCGCGGCCGAGCAGGCTTTGGAGAGCTTCCCGGCCGACCTGATCGTGCTCGACCTGATGATGGAGGGCGAGGACGGCTTGTCCTTTTGCCGGCGGCTGCGAATGCAGTCGAACGTGCCGATCATTATGCTGACGGCACTCGTCGAGGACGTGGACAGAATTGTCGGGCTGGAGATCGGCGCCGACGACTACCTGTCCAAGCCTTTCAATCCGCGGGAATTGGTGGCGCGCATCAAGTCGGTCCTTCGCCGCGCGCGGGACGACAAGCCCTTAGAGGACAAGGGCGGCAGTCTGGTCTTCGCTTTCGGCCCCTTCAATCTCTCTCCAGCGCAGATGTCGCTGACACATCAAGATAGCGGTCCTGTTCAGCTCACCTCTGGTGAATTTGCTTTGTTGCTTGCCCTTGTTGAACGCGCCCCCCGGGTGCTCTCGCGAGATCAGTTGCTGGACCTGTCCCGCGGCGCTGTTGCCAATCCCTTCGATCGCAGCATCGATAGCCAGATCAGTCGTCTGCGCAGCAAGATCGAGGTCGAGCCGCGCTATCCCGAATACATCAAGACAGTTCGGAATCTTGGCTATGCTTTTGCAGCAAACGTCGCTCGGGTGACGCATTGATGGCCTGGCTCAAGCGAGCCTTCTCCTCTCTGATTGTGAGAATCACAGGGCTGACCCTTGCGGCGCTCATGATGGTGGTCGCCGCTCTCTTCTTTCTGATGCAGACAGAGCTTTTGACGCAGGCGCTTTACCCGCGTGCCCTGACCGACAATGCTGAAAACATTGCTGAACTGGTCTGGCTCGTGGAGACGTCGCCGGATGATACCCGGCCCTTCATTCTTTCAGCCTATGGGGGAGGGTATCGCTCTGCAGCAATCAGCAATGATTTTGCAGGCGAGCTGCGATCGCACGCAGGTTTAAGAACAAGACTTGTGATGAGCGAGAGCGAAGTGGCCTGGCGCCTGAGGGACCGAGACATCCGCTTCGAAGCGCTCGGCTTGGCGCGCCTGCAATCAAGGCTCAAGGAGACCGGCGGAAATCCGATCGTTGGAACGGCTGCGCTTCAGATTGCCATTGAGCTCGAGGACAGGCGGATCTTGAACATCTGGCTCGCCCCTGCGCAGACACTTGGTCGCCGGCCGATCGCGCTGATCGCTGCAGGCTTCGTTCTGGTATTCTTGGCCACGGCTCTGGGCCTCGCGATTGCCTCAGTGACACTCGGCCCAATCCGCCGGCTCGAGCAGGATGCTGCGCGCGTGGAATTGGGCGATGCCGGCCCCGGTGTCTCGGAGACGGGACCATCAGAGTTGCGCAGGGTTTCAGCTGCGCTCAACCGGATGCGAGAACGTCTGAACGGGCTGATCCAGGAGCGCGAACAGATTGTCGCTGCCATTGCCCATGATGTGAGGACCGGGATCACCAGGATCCGCCTGCGCATGGATGAACGCGGAGAGGTGTCAGCCGATGAAATCGAGGCAGATGTCGCCCAGATGGAGGCCTTGATCACAGACATGCTCGCCTATGCGCGTGCCCAAAGTCCCACAGGCCCGCAGGAACTTGTCCGCCTCGAGAAATTCATCAGAGATGTGGCCGACGCTGCGCCCCACCCCATCGACGTTTGCTTGCCGCCGGACGACGATTTCATCATTGTCGGCGATCCGGTCGCCCTACGCCGGTTGTTCGAAAACTTGATCGAGAACGCCCGGCGCTACGGCGGCGGTGAAATCACAGTTAGGGTTGACGCAACTCATGACGGGCGGGATGTGCGCATTGAGGACAACGGTCCCGGCTTGCCGGACGACCAGCTCGAGACGGTCTTCCAGCCTTTCCAGCGTGGCGAGAACTCGCGCAGTCGCGCCACAGGTGGAGCAGGCCTCGGCCTCGGCATCGCCCGGGGCATCGCGAAGGCCCATGGCGCGGCATTGCGCATAGAAAACCGGCCAGAAGGCGGCCTCGTCGCGATTGTACACTTTCCCAAAAACTTGCGGACATAGCCGGGCGGCTTATTGGCAATATTTCGCCATAAACGGTTTCAGCCCCGCCAAACTGCTCAAACCTGGAGTGTGTATATGCCTTCCATCAGCAAAAAAGTTGAAAGGTATCCGTCAATGACTATCAAAACGAAATTCCAATCGAGCCTCTGTGCCATGGTCGCAGGTGCGGTGATTTTCGCTGCGGCGGGCACAGCATCGGCCCAGACAATCGAGCGTCTTGCCGAAGCGGACGCCAATGGTGATGGAAATATCACATGGCAGGAAATGCTCGACGCGCGTAGCGCCATGTTCGCGCGCCTCGACCGCAATGGCGATGGCTTCATCGATTCTAAGGATAGCCCGCGGATGGGGCCCATGAAGGCTCGTTTCGAAGAGGCGCTGGCAGGCCTTCAGGGTGCTGATGTGAACGGCGACGGACGTGTTTCGAAGAGCGAAATGCTCGAGGCCCCGGCTCCGCTGTTCGAGAAAGGCGACACCGATGGCGACAAGGTTCTGAGTGCAGCCGAATTGTCAGCGCTTCGGGCGGAGGCGTCTAAGGCAAAAAAATCCTAAACCGCGATCCAGCGCGCCGGGCATGAGCTTTGGTGCGCTGCGTTGTTTGGCCCGGGTCGGATCTTCGGCGGACGAACCGGCGCGCTACCGCTTGGGGGGGGGTACAGCATGGAGAGTTTTCAAGGGCATCGAACGATCACAGGCCTTGTTCTGTGCTTGGTAGCGGGCGGCTGCGCGCTGACCCCGGCGCCGGAGACGCCGCAACTCGTCGTCGGCATCCGCAAGAGTGAGGGGTTCGACCAGCTCCGCGCCAAAATCTCATCGCCTTCAGACCCCCAGGCATGGTGGCTCGATATCGGCGGCGAGGAACTCGGCGAACTCGTCAGTATCCTTCGCCGCGACTCCCTCGTCCTTCACGAAGCGCGCTTGCAGGCGGATCAGACCCTGGAGGCTGCAAGGATCGCACGCGGCCAGCGGCTGCCCTCCTTCGCTGCGATTGGAGAGATCGGAACCAGCAGGACACCTGGGCTGGGCGGCGACTTTTCATGGTCAGAGGCTTACACTGCCGGCGTCCTTACGGATTTCAACACAGACGTCTTTGGTGGGCTTCGCGCCGCCAAGCGGTCGGCTGAACTCAACGCCATCGCGAGTGAGCTTTCGGTCCAGGCAAGCGAGCAGCGGGAAATTGCATTTCTGGCGCGTAGCTGGGTCTCGGCGGCAACACTGAAACGCCGCCTCGACCTTGCCCGGCGCACAGCGGACACCTTTCGCGCCACGTATGAACTCACCAGCCAGCGCTACGAGGCCGGATCGACGAGTGTATCGGCGAGCGATGTTCAGATCGCGCTGCAGAACCTGGAAACCGCGCTGGTTGACATTCCGCAGATCGACACCGACCTCACCCAGCAATGGTTTGCGATCGACGAACAACTGGCGCGTCTGCCAGGGCAAACGAGGACATCCTTCACCGGTATGTTGTCTCTTTCGGAACCGTTCGAGGCGCCAGTGGGGCGTCCGGCTGAAATACTCTCCCGCCGCCCCGATGTCGCAATCGCCGAAGTGCGCTACCTGGCTGCTCTTGAGGATGTCGGCTCGGCGCGTGCCCTACTTTATCCTGCGATTTCACTCAGCGCATCGCTGACTTTCCAGGCCGATACGCCGAACGAGGTGTTCGACTGGGATCGGCATATCGCCAGTCTCACAAACTCTCTAACGGCGCCGATCTTCCAAGGTGGACGGCTGAAATCTCAGGTGCGCCTTGAAAAATCGCGGGCCGAGGAATTGGCGAACGCCTTCGCGCGGACAGCCCTTGCCGCAGTGGTTGATGTAGAGGTCGCGCTTGCCGAACTCGCTGGCCTGCAGGAGCAGAAAGACCGACTGGAAGCCGCCCTGGCGACCGCAATTGTGTCCAATGAGCTCGCGCAGGGGCGCTACCGGCAGGGATTGGCTTCAATTTTAGCCGTGCTGGAGACCCAACGCAGCCTCAATGCAGCCGAGCAGAATATCATCCTGACCGACCAGGCCATCGCCAATGCCCGGATTGACCTCTTCCTCAGCCTTGGCGGCGACTGGACGGGTGAGATGTCCGCCCCGAGCCAATCGAGAATTCCTCATCCTGACTGGGACGATACCATGTCTGAACCTGATGATTTGCTCGCTGGATCCGCTCCGGAAGCACACGCCAGAACGGGCCATCTGAACGGCATACTGCAGGTCATCCTCGTCATCGGGGTCCTCGCGGCCGGCCTGATTGCCAATCGTGTTCTTTCGAGCATGTCGGCGGCGCCGCAGATCCGCGCCGCTGGTTCGTCCGGCTTGGCAGCCAGCGTCGTCCAGCCAGAAATCGGTGACACCCGGATCCGGCTTCTCGAAACCGGAACAGTGCAGGTGCGTAACTCCATCGAACTCAGTCCCCAAGTGGGCGGGCGTGTCGTATGGGTCAATCCGGCGCTGGCCTCTGGCGGGACGTTCCGCAGGGGTGAAGTCCTGTTTCGCCTCGATGACGCCGATTATCGCGCCGCGATCGACCGGGCCCGCGCGGATCTTGCCGCCAGACGGGCCGATCTACAGGTCGAACAGGCAGAAGCCGAAATCGCAATTCGGGAATGGGAACTCGTCAACCCCGGCGAGCCGGTCCCTTCCAATGTGGCGCGCGAGCCGCAACTTGCCCGGACTGAAGCTGCTGTACGATCGGCGCAAACCTCGCTCGCCGATGCTGAACGGAATCTCTCTCGAGTCAACTTCTCGCTGCCCTTTGACGGGCGCGTGCAGGCCACGGCCGTGGAGGTCGGCCAGAACCTCATGGCCGGACAGTCTTACGGGCGGGCCTATGAAGACGGCGGGATCGAAGTCTCCGTCCCGATCAATGCGGCACTGATGGAAGCCTTGTCGCCGTTGAACGGGCGCGAGGCGATCGTGCGGCCGCGCCAGGTTCTCACGTTGCAGGGGGATGTGACTTACGCTGCGACTGTCACGCGCGCAGATGCCGAGCTTGACCCTCAGACACGGCTTGCGCGCCTGACGCTTGAATTCACCGAACAGATTCCGCTCCTTCCAGGTGACTTTGTGGATGTGGAAATCACCGGTCCTGTCGTGACCGGCACATACCGGTTTCCCGAGGCCGCACTGCAGGAGAATCGTAACGTTTGGGTGATTGAAGACGGCCGTCTGGCCCAGCGCCAACCGCAGCTGGTTTTTGTCGATGACGGCGTGATTTCGACGCTCCCTTTCGATACGGGCGAGGGCATCGTCGTTGGTTCGCTGAACGATCCTGAGGAGGGTGATCCGGTCGTTGCCGTGGGAGACGCGCGCGCCGATGGGGTGCAACCATGACCCAGGGCACGTCCGAGCCGCGCGGCATTATTGCCTGGTTCGCGCAGAACAGCGTGGCTGCCAATCTCCTGATGTTTGCGATGCTGATCGGCGGTCTCATCGTCATGGGACAGACAAAGGCCGAAGTGCTGCCCGAAATCGATCCCCGGATCATATCCGTCACAGTGGAGTATCCGGGCGCAACGCCTACTGAGATTGAGGACGCAATCACCAGGCGGATCGAAGACGTTGTCATGGGACTGGAAGGTGTCAAACGCGTCAGTTCCACTGCGTCGGAAAATGTCGGCTCCGTCACGCTGGAGCTCAGCGATTTCGCAGATGCCCGGTCCGTGAAGGAAGACGTTCAATCGGCGGTCGACCAGCTCGCAGACTTTCCGCCGGCCGACGCCAATGAGCCCCGGGTGACGGTGGCCGAAGCCGTGTCATCGGTGATGCGCCTAGCGATTGTGGGCGATGTGGGCGAAAAGTCGCTTAAACAAACTGCAGAGACTCTGCGGCGCGACCTCCTAGCTGAGGACGGCATCAGCATGGTGACCCTGCAGGGATCGCGCGATTACGAGATCGCCATAGAGGTGTCAGAGGATGATCTCAATGCGTACGATCTGCGCATCGAGCAGGTCGCAGCGGCGGTGCGAAGCGCGTCGGTTAACCTCTCCCTTGGCTCGGTGCGCACTTCGGGCGGCGATGTTCTCCTGCGCACCGACACCGAGGCACATGATGCCGCTGCCCTTTCCGACATTGTGGTGATCAGCGACCGCGATGGTCGGCGTGTCCGACTCGGAGAGATCGCTACGATCACGGACGGTTTCGTCGAAGTCCCACTGATCAACACCTATAACGGTCAACCGGCGGTTTTTCTCCAGATTGACCGGGCCGGCGACGAGGATGCCTTTGACGTGCGGGAAGCGGTGGCCGCCTTTCTTTCGAGTTATTCACCGCCCACGGGTATCGAAGTGATTGGGGTAGGCGATTCGACTGAAATCATAGGCGACCGGATCAACCTCCTGACCCGTAACGCGATCATGGGCCTTGCCCTTGTCTTCGTGTTCCTGGCTCTGACACTCGATCTCAGGCTCGCCTTCTGGGCCAGTGTCGGAATACCATCAGCATTCCTCGGTGGCTTCATCCTGTTCGGCCAGTTCGCCACGATAAACATGACATCCCTCCTGGGGCTGATCGTTGTGCTCGGCATCGTTGTTGATGACGCCATCGTCGTTGGCGAAAACATACATGAGCAGCAGCAGCGTCATGGCGCTGGGGTCCTGTCGGCGATCCGCGGAGCGCAAGGCGTCTTCGTGCCGATACTGGTCGGCGTTACGACGACGATGATTGCCTTCGCGACCCTTTTGCAAGCGTCCGGCACGATCGGTCAGGTCCTGCGACCGGTTCCGATCGTGGTCCTTAGCGTGTTGTTCCTTTCGCTGATCGAAGCCTTCCTGATCCTTCCCGGACACCTAGCGCATGGCAAGGACTGGAGCAGGGGCGCGATGTTGCACCTCAAGACTGGCGTCCAGAAAGGCATTGACGGGATCGCGAACAGCGTTTTCGTTCCGCTGGCCCGGCTCAGCGTACGTTTTCCCTATGTCGTCATTGCAAGTGCTTTGGCCTTGCTGATCGCGACATCCGGGCTCTTGTCGGGCGGGCATATTCGGTTCGTCTTCTTCCCCACTGTGGAGGGCGACGAAATCACGGTCGCGCTCGAAATGCCCGCCGGGACCCCCTTCGAACAGACCGCAGCGGCCATGGACCAGGTGATCGATGCGCTCGAAACAGGAATTGGCGGAGAGGACGCGGGTCTCTACCGCTCCCTGTCTGTCACCGTCGGTGGCAGATTGTCCTCGGGATTTGGTGCCAGCGGTACCGAGCAGCGCACGGAACTCGCCGTCGCGACGCTGGAACTCGCTCCGGCCGACCAGCGCGATCTCACCTCGGCCGAAATCGAACGGCGCTGGCGGGCCGCCGTCGGACAGGTACCGGGGGTGAGATCGCTCACCTTCGAATCGTCTGGGCTTTCGGCGGGCGCGGATGTGAGCTTCAACCTTTCCCACTCCGACGATGATGCACTGCTTCAAGCGGTGAAAAGACTGACAGCGGACATGGAAACCATTGATGGCGTCAGCGAAATCGAAACGACGGCCCAGCCGGGCAAGCGTCAGATCGAGTTTGCCCTCACCCCTGCGGGGATCGCAGCCGGCCTGACGGTGGACGATCTCGCAAGAAGTATCCGCCGGTCCTATTTCGGTGAAGAGGTTGAAAGGTTCCAGCGGGACGGCGAGGAAATTGAGGTTTTCATCCGCTTCCCTGAGAACGAACGCCGCAGCCTTGCGGATCTAGTCCGCCTGCGCATTCCGCTGCCTTCTGGCTCAGAAGTGGCGCTGAGCACTGTCGCAAGCTTTGAGGAAACACGAAGCTTTGTCACGATCGACCGCGTCGACGGGCAGCGCGTCATCTCGATCAGCGCCGACGCGGACGAAGCCGTCACCACGCCAAACGCCGTGACAGCCCTCATCGAAGACCAATTTCTGGAACAGTTGGCAGCAGACTATCCCGGGCTCAGCGTTTCCCTGGAGGGCCAGGGGCGCGAGCAGGCGGAGGAAATGGCGGGCCTCATCCGGAATTTCCTGATCGCTATGCTCGCTATCTACGCCCTGATTGCCAGCGTCCTGCGTTCCTATTTCCAGCCGCTTGTGATCATGGCGATCATTCCTTTTGGCCTAGTGGGCGCGATCTTCGGGCACATGCTGCTTGGGTTTGACCTGTCCTTTCCGTCGCTGTTTGGCGTGGTCGCCCTGTCCGGCGTGATCATCAATGACAGCATCGTGCTCATCGACTATTTCAACGAGCGCGAAAAAGAGGGCGGGAGCCGGCTGGACAATATTGTCGAAGCCGTGCGGCGGCGGTTCAGACCTATCCTGATCACGACGATGACCACTTTCATCGGCCTCATCCCGATGATTTCGGAGACCAGTATCCAGGCGCAATTCCTGATTCCCATGGCGGTCAGTCTGGCATTCGGGATCCTTTTCGGCAGTATACTGATATTACTGCTCGTACCAGCCTGCCTCGCGCTTGGTGCAGGCAAGCGTTCATTCCATCCGGCCCACTCTTGAATGGAGACTTCCATGAAACTCGCCTCGATCAGCCTGCTCGCCGTTCTGGCGGGTTGCGCCACGGCCAGCCATGCCGATCGGGAAACGCTCCTCGCTGCGCCCATCAATTGCGCCACGGCGCAGACCGACATTGCTGCGCTCGAAGCCGCCATGCCCTCGCGGGGCGAGCGCGCCCGCTCGGCTGTTCAGTCCGTCACGCCCGTTGGTGCCATCGGGGGCGTCGTGTCGGGCACCTATGATGAGCGACTTGGGGTCCTCACCGGAGCTACCGAGGAAGAATTGTCGGCCCGGATCGAGGCAATTCAATCTGAATGCACACTCGCCGATGCACCGGACACAGGCCAGAAAAAGGAGAACGCGAAATGATTCCATCCAGCCATATAGTCGCTAGCAAAGCCGCGCTGATCGTGTTGCTCAGCGGGCTTAGCGCTTGCCAGACGACCTCCCCGGCGGAGCAAGCAGATACGCCTGCGCACATGGCCGCCGCGCCCGGCGAGATGACCGGTGAGGGCTGGTACTATCCTCCAATTTCCAGCGAGGAGACGCCGGATATACGATTTGGCAAGATGGCCGGCATTGGTCCGGAAGAACGGCAGTTCTTTACCGACCAAGTGAACCTCACCGCCAGCACGCCCGGCCGGACGTTTCCAATCGTGGCACAAGCGGTCGGCGAAAACCGGGAAACGCTTGTGTTTCTCTATCTCGACGCCGAAGGGCCGATGACGCCCTATCTGGCGCGCGCCATCCTTGCGCGTCTGACCTCGGTGATGCGCTCTGCGCCTGCCATTGCAGAAATGGGGCTCAGCAGCGAATTCGATATTTACAACACGGCCGCTGTGCTCGGTTTCGCGCAAATCATTATTACAGATGGCCGCGATTTCTCCCACCAGGCCAAACTTCGGGAGAGCTGAGCACAGGGTTGGCAACGTTTCGCAACAACACGTTGCCGGACCGGCAAAGCCCGGCAACGAGCCTGGGATAAAGAGACCCTCCCGCCACGCCGATGCCAAGGCCGGGCACGCCTTGCCAACAGGGTGCAACATTGAGGAGCAGATCCATGAAAATCACCAACCGCCTCGTACTTTCGATTGCGGCCTTCGCGACCCTTTCAAGCTTTGCCGTGGGCGCTCCCGCTGAGGCTCAGAATGAGCAGCAGCGCGAAGAACGTCGCGAAGCCCGACGCAATGCAGACCCCGTCAGCCGTTCGGGTGAAGTAACCACGCCTCGAGGCGAATTCTCCCGCAGGATCGAAGCGGATATCGACGCGGAGGGCGAGCGCGCATACCGTTCCCGTACAGTGACCGGCCCGGAAGGGCAGACAGCGGGCGTCCTGGGCGAAATCACACGCACGGAAAATGGCACAAACACATCGCAAGTCTTCACCGACAGGGAGGGCGACACGGCCGGGCGGTCTTTGTCGCGCTCAGTCGGAGATGATTCCTTCACGCGCCAGCGCGAGGCTTATACCCGCTCGGGCGAAACAGCGTCCGCCAGTGACACGATCGAACGCACCGAGGACGGCGCAACGCGGTCGAGTGCATTTGAGACAAGCACCGGTCGCGGCGGCGCTGTCGATTCTGAAGTTGCCCGATCCGAAGACGGCGGCAGTTTCAGC
>NZ_JAGYJH010000005.1 GCF_018402285.1 Hyphomonas sp.
CTAGTGCATTCCCGTTTTTTGTTCGCGCGGTCTAATCTGCATTTTGGCTAAGCCGGTTCCCGTAGGAGAATGACGGTGTTTCAGAGCGGCGCGGGGCGTTCCGTTGTGGCGACTCACTGGTTAGCGCTAGCACGCGTCTGGCTCGTGCGGGACCACTTGACGGTCGCCGGCATGGAACGACAGAGAGCCTTTTCCGGCTGTTAGGGGGCGTGGTCCCCCCGCACCTTGGAGGCAGGCCCGTGCTTGTAGGGGAGTAGACCGACAGAGCCCTAGCGTTTCAAACCGTTCCACTGCCATCAATGGCGCGTTCTGTCGAATTGCAGCAAGCGATCAAGATGACGAATCTCCGGGCTTCGGCAAGTTGCTGCGTAATGGCCGGGGGAGTACCGGTTCGCCACTTGGACCTCGTCGTCCGCTAAGGGCGAACGACGGTCGTGGACGGGCATCAGACTCGTGCCATTCGCAGTCTCCACATCGGCCGTTCGGGCGATGGAGCAGGGCAGTGCGCTGCTCGGGTTCAACTAAGACCTACGTATCGCATTTGGCCTTTGAGCTGCCAGGGTTGCCGGTAACTCCGGTGAGGCAGATGTTCGGTTTGAGGCGGCGCAGGAACTCGCCCGTGTGAAAGGGTTTCGATATCTGGACGTCGGGACAGTCGCACGCCTGCCTGTTGCGGAAATCGTGGAGCGCGCTGAGGCCGTGGAACTGGTCGGCGGGAAGCCCGATCCCGTTGTTGGGGCGGCTCTACTCGGCACGGCTCAGAAGCCCGCGATCACGGTTGGCCAGATCTCACTTGTCGGTATTCACCTCAGCCGCCGGGGGCGAGCGAGGCGATGCGCTGGCTTGCTGCTTTTGATCGGGTGAGGCTCTGGGTGATCAATTCGCGCCAGCGCGGACCGCGCGACATCGCATCGTGGTAAGCTTCTTCAAGGTCAAGAGGCCGGTCTTCTGCGAGTACGTCAATGAGGAGCTCTGCCTGCAGAAGATCTTTGCGTGCTTTCAGGCTGTCAGGACCATCTTTGCGGCGGCTGGACACAATGAGCTTGTGGATCGCAAATCGCTCTGGTCGCGGGATCTGGACGAGAATCCCTTCCCGGTAGACGCCTGCGGCCGCGACCGGTTCGGCAATGAGGTAATTCATGAAATGCAAGGACCGCGCACTGACGCCCAGCGCGGGAAGGTTCCGGATACCTTCGGCGTCTTCAAACGAAGGCGTCAGGAACTCCACCATGGTCTGGGTGGTGGACTGGCGCCAACGCCAGACCTTGTTCCTGTCCAGCGTGGTGACAGGTTCGAACTCAAAGCCGCCGAGTACCTGCTGGAGGGAGGGTTCCACCTTGTCATTTAGCGCAAGCGATAGGCGTTCGAAGCTCGCGATGTCGATGTCATTCGTCATCGCCAGCTGGTCCATCGACAGCCGCAGGCCCAGTTCCCCCTCATAAAGCCGAAACGCCGCGGTCCCGACAAGTGTGCCTCCAAGGCGGAAGGTCCCTGTCCTTGCAAGGGCTGCGAGCAGGCTGCCCGTTGCCCCATCAAGGCCGAGGAAGCGCTCGCTCCTGAGCAGCCGCACGATCCGGGCACGCTCCTGGCGCCGGAGGGCGCGCGCTTCCTTCAGCTTGTTGTGGTTTTCCAGGCGCGAAAGAAGGTCGGGGGTTTCCTCCCCCAGGTATCTTTCGTGGATACGGGTTCCGATCCGGTATCGGTCATACCAGTAGGTCTTTCTGTTTATGAGCCGTGAGGCAGGTGCCCCCTGGAGGTCGCTCACAGCGTCGTCCAGCAGGAGGCTGACCAGATCGTGATAAGCGGTCTGCGCCGTCTGAGTGTGCCTGCGAAACGCCACTTTCGTTCTCCCATTTCTACCACACAATAATATTCTTGTGCGGTAAAGACAAGAAATACCACACAAAAAAATTATTGTGTGGTAAGATCATTGGGAATGGCCAGCGCTATTCTGCGGACCCGCTCGGATGGGGCCGGATGAGCCTTGCTGTATTTTTCCAAAGGGGCAAACTCTTGAGTTTGTGCAGTCGGGTCTAACCCGTTTAAGACTGTGTCCCAGCAAGTGGTGTAGCTCGTCATTGGTCTGACGGTCTTGGCCAGGCTGAGCTGATCAGCTGACCTGTGCTGCTGGCAGGCTGATGAGGGGGGGGTATCGCAGACTGGGGCGAGGGTTTCCAGCGTCATGTGGTGTGCTCTCTGTACGGCCCATTCCTCCGTCTGTTCCATGAAGATCGCTCCTACCATTCTGCGGATGGCGTTTTCATTGGGGAAGATGCCGACGACATCGGTGCGCCGCTTGATCTCGCCGTAGAGGCGCTCGACGGGGATCGTGCTGTGCAGCTTCGTACGATGCTGCTGAGGGAACGTCATGTAGGCGAGGACGTCCTCTTCTCCCTCGTCCATCAGCGCGGCGAGCTTGGGTAGTGTCGGCCGCGTCTGATCGGCGCCATGGCGCCACTGGGTCTTTGCAGAGGCATAGTCGTTCCGGGCGAAGGCTGTGGCGATGTTGTTGTCGGGGCAACCGGGGTTGAAGGGTGATTTCGACGGCGTAGCCTCTAGGAATAACCAAATCGCCGTTTCGTTACTTCGAGACCTCGCCAGAGATCATCCATCTTAGCGTGCTGATATAGGTCCGATTCCCGCTCTCACTTCGCAATGTCGAAGACCTGCTGCATTAACGCGGCATCGACGTCTGCCATGAAAGTGTGAGGCTTTGGGTAGGCCGTTTCGGAACTTACTTCGCGAACAAGATCCGTAAGCGGAGATCTAAGGCCATGCGCCGAGTAAACTAA
This sequence comes from Hyphomonas sp., assembly GCF_018402285.1. GTDB lineage: Bacteria > Pseudomonadota > Alphaproteobacteria > Caulobacterales > Hyphomonadaceae > Hyphomonas. The sequence goes on from NZ_JAGYJH010000005.1 coordinate 2,793, forward strand.
TGGCGCTGGCACCTCGACGAAGTGTTCGTGAAAATCCGGGGCGACACGCATTATCTGTGGCGAGCTGTCGATCACGAAGGAGAGGTTCTGGAAGCTTACGTCACAAAGAGGCGCGACAAGGCCGCTGCTTTGAAATTCCCAAGAAAAGCAATGAAGCGATACGGCAAACCGGAAGTTTTGGCGACAGACAAGTGTCCGTCCTATCATGCGGCGATGAAGACAATCGGCAACGAGAAGCGCCAGGAGACGGGCCGGCAGTTGAATAATCGTGCCGAGAATTCGCACCTACCGCTGCGACGACGGGAGCAGGCGATGTCGCGCTTCAGGCGAATGCGAAGTCTCCAGAAGTTCGCATCCACCCATTCTTCAGTATACAATAATTTTAATCTCGAAAGGCACCTTTACTCTCGTGCAAAATTCAAAGCCAGACGAGACGCCGCGCTTCGCAAATGGCGGGAACTTCTTGGCGCAATGCACCCGCTTGTACGCGAACAACAGAGCTTGGTTCGCATTAGCCTGACAGCACCCAACGCAGGGTACTAGGCTGGTTGGGAAGCGATGGCGTCCTTAAGCAGAGCAATGTGTTTGGCCCAGGATTATGATGCAGGAATCTTGCTGGCCGGCCCAAAAGGGCCAGCCATGCCGGAACGAACGCTGAATTCTTACATCTCGTTGTGCGCTCATCGCTGCCGCTCAGATGCGGGTGTATTCCGGCTTGGTCGCCGAAAGCAGACACAGTCTCCAGGCTTAAAGCAGCGCTCCTCTCTCAATTTCCAGTAATCTTTGGACCCAAGATGTCGGTGCGGGTCAGGCGCCGGTGCAAGTTATTGCGACCTGGGAGCCGATTGCCATCGAATTTGGACTGTACCATATCTAGCAGTACATCCGGCATATGGAGGCCCACGAATGCCGCAAAAATCTTGCTTTGTGATCAGCCCAATCGGCGAGTCTAAATCTACAATCCGAGAGCATGCAGACGACCTATTTGACTATATAATCAAACCGGCATGCGAAGCGGCTGACTTTGCTCCTAAACGAGCCGACCATGACACTCGATCCGGCATCATTACAGAGCAGATGTATGATTGCATTCTCGGCGACGACTTGTTGATTGCCGTACTTACGTTTCATAATCCTAATGTATTCTACGAAGTTGCGATCGCTGAGGCTGCTGCAAGACCAATAATACTCTTGATTGAAGAGGGAACTTCCATTCCTTTCGATATCAAGGACCGGCGAGTTTTGACCTATGACTTAAAACCTCGCAGTGTCATGGACGGCCTGCACCAGAAACGTCTTACTCAAGCAATCAATGATTTGCAGCTTCAGATTTCGAACTCCGAACAACGCGTTCCCTTTCGGCCAAACATTTCCCCTCTGGGAGCTGCGCGCACGACCTCGCGAGTCCTCCGGCGAACCAACGAACTCGATCCTCGCGAACGAGCCAGGCTTGTTTCGGAAGCAAAGGAGTTTCTAAAATTTCGAGGAATAGCCTTCTTCCAAGTGCCGATGAAGGACGAGTTTCTTTACGCTGTGAAAGACGCTGTAGACCGCGGAGTAAAGATCCAAGTTCTTTTGATGGATCCTGAAAATGCCGTACTCGAACATCAGCTTCGCGATTACTCATCTAAGTATTTTGAATCCATCAAGAATGAAGTGATGTCGGGCATCGAAATGTGGTCAAGCGTACTCGGTGGTCATGGCGAAATCCGAGTTCAGTCAAAAGGCTTCATGACAGGGCTCGCACAGATCAATGAAAATGAGGCACTTCTGACTCATTATTCGATTTCTAGCCCCACCGCAGACAGCCCATGCATGACCGTTCTCGCAAGCGATCCGCACTTCGAAAATGAGCGCCTGGAGTTTGATTTTGTATGGAGTAGCCTGTCAAGATCGGCTGCAGATGTCCTCTAGCCGCGCCCCTCCGTTCTCCGCGCAATCTTGAGTAACTCAAATCTTCCCAAAGCCACTTCATTCGTGTAAAGAACTATTAGAGTTTTTTGTTTTAATCGTAACTTGCGCCCGTCATGAAACCAAATGAGAGCCTAAAGCTTTGCGGGCGGCAACAAGCTGGAAAGATGCCGACTTGAATTTATTTTTTTCCGGTCGATCTCGACGGCCCCGGATGAACGATATACGATCGCGGCAGGCGGTCGCAGCAATACTGTCAGCCGAAGGGCTGCGCTAACCCAGATTTGACATCGAGCCTGATCCTGGCAGGCCTTCCGGGCATTTGTTGGCCGGGTGGTCAAATATGTCATCTGGGAGGAAACAGCGGCAAGGCGAGACGAAATCGCTGTTGGGGTCACTCGGGTCGAGGCGCGGCTCAGCTTGAAGGACGGTAAAGTTGCTCAGATCCGCCCGCGTAAACCAAAGCGGGGCGTTGGCGAGGTGCAGTTGCTCACAGGCCATTCGGACCTGATCTTTCCGATTGGGGGCTACAGTGATTGGCGGACGTTCCCAGAGCCGTACACTAAAACTTGTGGCGGTGATGAGGCGACCGTCGCCGGTCGGCGCAACGGAATTGACACCGATTGTATGGCCTGTGAATGCGCGTATCTTTTCACCGGTCTCCAAGTCCCAAAGGTGTGCCGTGCCGTCATCAGAGCCTGTGACGAGGCGACCGTCGCCGGTAAGCGCCACGGACCAGACAGGGCCGTTATGGTCAGTAAAGGCGCGGATCTCACCACTGCTTTCTGCACCGCTATCCAAGCTCCAGAGGCGCGCTGAGCCGTCTTCGGAGCCTGTGACGAGGCGGCCGTCGCCGGTCAGCGCCAATGAAGTGACATCGCTTCTATGGCCGGAAAAGGTGCGGATCTTTGCGCCGGTCTCAAGGTCCCAGAGCCGCGCCGAGTAGTCACGACTCCATGGATCCCCATGTCCGGTAACGAGGCGGCCGTCGCCCGTCACTGCCAAGGAGTTGACCCAGCCATGACTTCCTGTGAAGGCGCGGATTTTCTTGCCGGTCTCCAGGTCCCAAAGTTGGGCGTTACCGTCGTCGGAGCCCGTGACGAGGCGATCGTCGCCGGCTAGCGCTACGGCAGTGACTCGGCCCTCATGCCCCGTGATGGCGCGGATCTCTTTGCCGGTCTCCAGGTCCCAGAGCCGCGCCGAACTGTCCCAGGACCCTGTGATGAGGCGGCCATCACCGGTTAACGCCAAGGAGGTGACATCGTCATTGTGTCCAGTGAAGGCGCGGATTTCTTTGCCAGTCTCAAATTCCCAGAGCCGCGCCGTATTGTCATCCGAGCTTGTGACAACGCGGCCATCGCCGGTCAGCGCCACGGATGTGAAGCCACCGGTCGGGCCGTTGAAGGAGAAGCTTTTTCGAAGGCCTGTTGCCAGATCCCAGAGTCGCGCCGTGCTGTCATCCGAGCCGGTGACGAGGCGGCCGTCGCCAGTCAATGTTAGCGAAGTGACATCGCCGTTATGGCCAATAAATGAGCGGATCTGTTCGCCAGTCTGCATGTCCCAGAGCAACGCTTTATCGTCATCCGAGCTGGTGACGAGGCGACCGTCTCCGGTAAGCGCCACTGAAGTGACCCGGTCGGTATGACCGGTGAAGGCGCGTATCTCTTTTCCGGTCTCGAGGTCCCAAAGGCGCGCCGTGCGGTCTGCAGAGCCCGTGACGAGGTAACCGTCGCCAGTCAGCGCAACGGACCAAACAATGCCGTCATGACCAGCGAAGGTGCGGATTTCTTCGCCCGTCTCCAGGTTCCAGAGCCGCGCCGTTCCATCCCAGGAGCCGGTAACGAGGCGGCCCTCGCCGGTTAGCGCAACAGAAGTGACCCGGTCGGTATGACCGGTGAAGGCGCGCATCTCTTCGCCGGTCTCCAAGTCCCAAAGCCGCGCTGTCCTATCATCCGAGGCTGTGACGAGGCGAGCGTCGCCGGTCAGCGCCACGGAAGAGACAAAGCTGTTGTGGCCTCTGAAAGCGCGGATCTCTTCGCCAGTCTCTAAGTCCCAGAGCCGCGCCATGCGGTCTCTGGAACCGGTGACGAGGCGCCCATCGCCGGTCAGCGCCGTGGACAAAATAGGGCCCCCATGGCCTTTGAAGGCGCGGATCTTCTTGCCGGTCTCTAAATCCCAAAGCCAGGCTGTACTGTCCATTGAGCCGGTGATAAGGCGGCCATCGCCGGTTAGGGATACAGAAGTCACCTCGCGGGCATGGCCTGCGAACAGTCGGTGCATACTATTGTTACTAACTGCCGCCTCTAAGCGCGCACGCGCTAACTCATACCCGTCCTTTCCGTCGAACTGATGTCGAAGCGCGTTACGGCTGGCTGTCGGATCGGCCTGCAGCGCCATCAGGATTGAAGTGGTGTGATCGCCGCTCTCGCTGACGAAGATGCCCTTGGCTTCGCGCGCAATGAAATTGGAAGACTGGCGTTCGGCATCGGCAAAGCGTTCATTGGCCAACGCAGCCTGTGTGCGAGCATCCTCTTGATACTCCAGCGCCAACCAACCCGCCAAAAGCGCCGCCGCCGTTAGCATTAGACCTGAACCGACCAACCCGGCACCCAGTGCCATCTGGCGTCTTAGTCGTCGTCGTTGGCGTTGCCATAACGCATCAAAAGGCACGTTTGTTATGCCAGCGGCTATGCGAGTGAGCGCGCTGGCGCGGCCATCTAAAACGAGACTTGCGGCGAGCGGCTCAGTTTCCCGGAAGGCGGGCGGGAAGCACTCAGTGACATCGTCACCTGAGTTGGGTTTCCCCGCAACGACAAGTGCCAACACCTTATCAGCACGGCCCGTTTCACGGAAATGGCGGATCTCTCTGTCCACCCAGACCGATTGGGCAGCGTTTGGTGAGCAAAGCACGATTAGGTATTCACTCGCGGCAATCTTTGCCTGTAACGCAGGCCACATTTGAGGTGCGGCGGTGAGGTCGGTCTTGTCGCGGAAGATCCGGCCCAGTCTGCGACTGTTCTTACCAGGTAATGCAATCGCCTTTGGCAGACGAAAGCTCTCCAGCCAGGTCTGTACTTTCCCTGCCTCGGCAGCATCCCTCTGCGAATAGGAGATGAATGCCTTGTAGCGCTCTTCTGCCTCGTGTTTGGCCATGCTCGCGTCCCCAGGCAGTCACCTGAGGGATCGTATTTCGAGCCTCGGTATTCGGCAATCTTCCATTTGGGTCAACTGGCTCGAATGGTGTCGGTTGCCGTTGTCGCGGGCGGAGTGGGCAGCGCAGAATGGGGCTGGTGAGGGCTGTCCAGGTCCAACGGCAGAAGAGGGAAACAAGGGTTCCGGCAGGGGCAGATTCCGGGAACAGATTAGATCTCCTGGTATCGCCGCTTTTGGACGGTTCCGATCTCGCCCATTCGAGCAACTATCAAGGCAAGGGGCGATGACTGTATCAGTCTACCCTCGCTAACTGAAGCTTCGTGAGCGATCTGATCTTTCGAAGAAAGGCCCGCCGCCGTCCCGGTCCACATGCCCGGCAAGATGGCGGCGGGGTATGGACGGCGCCGATTTCTATCTGCGCCCACTCATCATCCATCTTCCTAGACGCAGTCCGGGCACTTCCGTCTGTCCTTGGACTTGAGGCGGCTCTGGCCCATTCTGGAGCATGCTGGCCACATGGAGCCCGATATTGTTGTTGCGGTTCGATGTGTCTTCGGCCTGCCCATCCAACCGATGGCGGGCGGGCCTCATCTGTTGCGGTTGGCCGAGCGGAGGAGCATCGGACTGTCGTTCCAGGAATATGACCATGATCAATGAAGAGGTCGGTGATCCCAGCGGCCTGCAGCCAGGCTTCGAGATGGCTTGCAAGGGCGTCATCCCGGCTGGAATGAGACCCAAAGATCGCTGCCAAGGCGGGCGCGCCCCCCCTTCGTTCCGGATGGAGCAAAGTCAAACAGAAGATGCAGGGCCCGGCACCTTGCGGCATCAGGGGGTCATAATCGCGCCCTTTGCGAGGAGGGGTGCAGGATCAGCCGTCTGTCTTTTCATAGGTCATGTCGAAAAGTTCTTTTGCGACACCATAGACATCATCGTTGTTGAGCACGATGTAGCCCGTCTCGGCGCGCTCCATTTCGCCCCAGGGCGCCAAGATTTCGAAGCCGCCCGGCGCGGCAAATGCCTCGACCTCTCCGCGCGCTTCATAGAGGGCGCCAAACCCTGGCTCTGGCACTGGCGCGCCGACCGGATGGTAGAGTGCCTCGAACCGCGCAGCGCCGATGACATAGGTGTTCATATGTCCGTCCTGGTCACGCACAGGCACGCCAGCCTCATCCAGGGTTGTAACCAGCATGTCCCCCGGCTCGGCGATGTTGGTCGTCTCTTCGCCGTTCCAATAGGTCACGATCGTCTGGCGCTCGGTGGCGGGCAGGGCCGCTACCTTGGCCGTCTTGCGGTAGCGACCGATAGCGGCGCCTGTCTCGCGCGCCGTCTGGCGAAACGCATCCTTGTCAAGCCGGTTGGTTGACACGATGCGTGAGCCGGTCCCGATTTTATCCGTCGGCGGAGCCGAGGCCTGCCCGATGGCGGCGAAGATCTCATCGAACCCATCAGGAAAGTGCGCGCGTTCCACCTTCCGGCCAGCTTCGCGGCCCAGGGAGAGACAGGCACGCAGGTTTGATTCGTTCGTTGCCGCCATGTCGCGCAGGGTTGCGACCAGTTTCTCGCGTTCTTTTCGTTTCATCATCTGGATCTTGAGCGCCTCGACAACAGCGCTCTCGTCAAGGCCTGCATCATAGCGTTGGAACGAAAAGAGCGGCGCAGGGGCGATGATGCTCCCTTCCAGACCGCCGACTTCGCTGTTAATCGGCCAGGCAAGCTTCGGGTTGGACAGGGCCTGCATGACCATGAGGTCATTCTTGACCGTGTCATTGATCAGGCCCTGAAGCGCGGCAATGCCCTGGGTCATCGGGTTCTGCCTGACGAATTCGGCAGGGTCGCGCCGGTCGCGGCGCCAGCCGGTACCGACCGAGATGACCAGCAGTTTGTCCTCGCCAGGTAGCCAGCCGAACCCGTAGGTCGGCAGGATGGCCGTCAGCACCGATTGCAGCGCCGGGCTGTTATGGCCGCTGATGGCGCCATCCACAAACAGGCCGGTCTCCTTCTTGAACCCCTTCTTGCCGGAGCTGATGTCGATGAGAACGGGCGCAAAGAAGGTCGGCGCGGCGGTGCTGGCGCGCACCAGCATGCGGATACTATAGAGCCGGTTCGGGAAGAAGGAATCGTCTGCGCAGTCCCAGTACTTTGCAGCCGGATTATTGGTGAGGACCCACGCGGAATCTGTGTCCATGCGTTTGGCGCAGATCATCAGGCCGGTCTTCAGCTTCTGGGATTCAAGAGGCTCATCGCCGACGACCTCGGCGAGCAGTTTTTCGAGCGGGGCAGCGTCATACTTGTTGACCAGGAGGCCTTTCCTGCGGGTCTTCGGGAAGATGGACGGCGAGTATTTGAGATAGAGGCGGACGAGCTCGTCGACCTTCATTCCCATGGCGAGACCGACTGCAATGATCGAGCCGGTGGAGGTCCCTGCGATCAGGTCAAAGTAGTCACTGAGGACGAAGTCTGGCCGGCCTGAACGATCTGCGAGTTCGCGCTCGATCGATTCAAGCACGCCGAGCGTGATGAGGCCCCGCACGCCGCCGCCGTCGAGCGCCAGAATGCGTTTCCGGCCGCCCCGCGCAAAGCGTTTCTCAAGATGGCTCATCGATTGCTCCCCTTCAAAGAACCCTGCCCGTTTAAGCTAACCCGGATCTGGACAATCTGACTATCCCAACATCTGGCCTAAAGGCAAAGCGCCGCCTTGTCTCTCTGTCGCGGCGTTCAACACTCGTTGCGCAGCGCAGACTTCGCAAACCCGCAAAGCGGATGACTAGCTTGGCGGTCAGTGCCGCTTGGGCGCGAAAGGAGAAGGGGAGTAAAGCGTCCTGCTACATGGAAACCGAGCTGTCGACCCGGCATCGAAGCGCCATCTTGAGAAATCCTTTGCCGCGGGCGGCAAAGCTCTCCATCTGGCGTGCAGGTCTGCTGGCACGTCGTCCTCGCGCCGGCAGACAGCATGGCTCCATGCTGTGGCACGGTCCGGCGACCTGGGAGGCGCTGTGGGGCCATTCGATTGCAGCGCCGGGTGCAGCAAGGAACGCCAAGCATGACAGCGAACCCAACGTGCACCTATGGTCGATGCATTCCCGGCAGGACCAGATAGCGGCAGATGTTCGCGCCATTCTTGCGACAAGCCTGAAGCAGGATGTTATTGTGAACGTGCCCACGGGCTTTGATGCGTCTTGGCTTAATCCAAAGTACGGTTTTCTGTCTCATTTTTGCCCGGCCCGGTGTTTGTCGGCCAATCAAAGTAAGCTTGCTTGGTTAAATTCAGGACTTGCTTGGCAGGTTTCGGGCGAAGCGTTCTTCTTCCGGCGTGAGGCTGGAAGCTCCGTATAAAGCTTCGTCGCAGAGGTATTGCGAGAGGTTTTCGGACGTGACATCGAGAAGCGGCGCGGGTCGCCACATCAAGAATGCACCGGCTTGATAGAGGGAATACAGATTGCGGCCATCACGGCTGAACGCAGCGTCCAGCACTCCCCGGCGACCAAGCGACAGGCCGAGCAGTGTTTGCCCGTCTTCGCCGTGAAGGGTCATCTCGCCTTTATCAGCCGAAACGAGCACAAGGACTGGACGGTCCGGGTGCACGCCCCAGTCGCGTGCCGAAAGGATGGGACTTTGCCAGATGGCTGGCGGCGCGCGGGCCGGCGAGGGGCGCGGGCAAAGATCTTTGTCTGTCGCCGAAAAGGAAAGAGGTGGGGACTTCGGGCCTGGTCAGGTCGGAGATCTCAAACCGGGCGTCGCCTGATCGCTGCGCAACGCAAGTCGATTGCCTGAATGTGCCGGACCCTGGCGTGTGACGCCTGCACTCAAAGCGCAACAAGCGGCGAAGGAAGACCAAAAGCCCTGCGGTGCTGGGATGGCGCGGCGCTTCTGCAGGCTGGCGATTTCGGCAAATCCCCCCACTAAATGCGTCCTACCGAGACACGGATACCTGAACGTAAACGTTGCCGAGTGGCAGGCAGGGGCCTGCATGCCCTTGAGGGACACAGGCGTTCGACGCGGCCTGCTCCTCAAAACTAGCGGAGATCAATTAGGGCTTTCCCTGCGGCGGCCATCTGCTAACGATTGATTAACGATCAAGTAGTGGGAGGACTTGATATGGTTCGCGAATCTACGGGGCATCTCATTGCTTCAGTGAGCGCCCGCGAATGAGCTGGCTCGTCGCGCTCGCTGCTTTTGCAGGTATCATGGCGATATTTTCGACGGTCGTCACCGTCGCGGTCGAGGCGTTTCACAAAGCATTGTCATTAAGGCGATCGGGCCTGCAGGAGATGCTTCGATCCATGCATCTCAACGTTGTCCGGCGCCTGGATGCTTCGCTTGCCGAAAAAGATTTCAAGGGCCTTCGCAATTCAGCCGCAGAGTTTGCAGACGGGATGACACGCAGTCCTTCTTATGGAGGGCACGGACGCTGGTGGTGGCCGTCCAATTGGGGGCTCAATATCTCGCAGCGCCGGTTCGAGAGATTGTCGAAGCGCCAGTTTGCCGAGCAGCTTGCCCAGACAGAGTTTGGCAAGAAACTCCTTCGCTCAGACCGCGCGTCCATCCAGCGGGTACTTTCGGAGCTGGCGTACGAATTCGACCGGGTAGGGGTGGCGCAAGGAGATTACTTCAGACGCCGGGCCAAGGTGCTTTCCGGCGTGTTCGCATTCGGGTTCGTGGCGATTGGCAACATCAACGCAATTGAAATCTACTCCAGCCTCGCTCGCAACGAAGCCGTAGCCGGCCGCGCCATCAGTTTTGTGGAATCGACCTTTCAGCAGGCGCCGACAGCTGAGATTGAACCGCAAGCGGCGGACGGGACCGAAGTTGTTTCAGATTATCTGACAGCTATAGACGAGATCCAGCTCAAAACACGTCTTCCTGTTGGGCGGGCCTATTTTCCGTTCTGTGAAGGTATCCTGGTGTCCGGCGAGACCGTAGCGCGGCGCGTTGATGACCGTTGCGACGAGACACCCTCGCATGGCCAGGTCAGAATTCCGTTTGTCGATGAGACCCTGTTTGTGCCTTCGGCGCTGAACCAGGCGCTCAAATCACCGGGAAACTGGTTCGTTTGGCTGATGTCGGTTGTGGCCACGGCTGGCTTGCTGGGCCTGGGGGCGCCGTTCTGGTTTGACCTGTTCAACAGGGCAGCTTCGCTGGCCGGTCGCCAGGTCGTTCAGGCCAAGCAGGCTGCGGCGGCCGAAGACAGCGCTGTCGTTGCAAGCCTGCCAGCCAAGCGCGGCAGCGAAGAAGCGAATATTCAGGAAATGACGGATTCTTTCCTGATCGCTGGCGGCCAGGCGTCCCGCGCCCTGGGCGGCGGAGGGGTCGCGCCGATGGGTGCCCGGCTCGGCCAGTCCAGCCTTAACGTAGTTTCCGGGCCTTCCAGCGTTGAGGGGCAGCCTCAGGCCGGTCTGCGCCGCCCGCCTGGTGCGGTGCGAGGCAACAAGGCATGAGTTTCCTGTCTCCTGACAGTTTCGCCGTCGCGCTGGTCAGCCTGATGCGGATCCAGGGCGATGCGCGTAAGGCCTACCTCGAGAACCGGCTTGAGAAGAATGAGGCCGCCCGCAAGGTGGGCCTTTCCCTGCGCAGCACCTTGTCTGCGGAGGCAGACGAGGCGAGCCTGGCTGCTGGCATTTACTCCCCGGCTGTGCAGCGATGGGCCGCCAGGGTGGCCGTCGATGGCGGGCACTGCGACCGTGGCCGGGAATTTGACGGGGTTATCGAGCTCGATCAGCGCACTGCGATTCCGGGGGTCAAACTCTCCGGGGACCGACCCATTGTCCTGGATGAAGGGCGTTTTCAGACGCTCATCGCCCGCATGCTGCTGCTGGCCACCGAATTCAGGAATGATCATGCCCTGGGCATGAATGCGCTTTATGCCAATGAACAGGCCGAGTGGCTGACATCATGGCTGGCCGGAAAGCAGCCCACATCCCCCTGGGGCCGGTTTGCCAGCAGTATGCTGGACCTTTCGCTTGATGTACTGGCGCAGCGACCGGAACTTCTTGGTGGGGGCAAGGCCATGCGGGCGGTCATCGCGGCGGCCCTGCCAAATATCGCCAGGGCCTATGCGCCTCATGACGCTCAGGCCGGCGTCAATGCGGCGCGCCTGTCTTCTGCATTCGCCGAAGGCGCAATCCAGACCCTCATAGACCAGCCCCAACTGGTCAGCACCGAGCCGAGATGGCAGCTGCTCGTGTCTGGAGTGCTCGACCCTCTGCAGGAGGAGGTCAGCCGCCATGGACTAGCCTCCCTGGTTTCGGCTGAGGGACGGCTGAAGGATATGTTTTCCGGCCCTATGGGCGCTGCGGCGGTTCGGGTAATTGCTCAGAACACTGACGCCTATTTCAAGGGGGGCGCCAGCGCGGATCGCCTTGCCGGGGTCGTGATCCGTTCGACATTCGGAGAATATGTAGCAGGAGGCGCTGCCTCCTTTAATCTCCGGAGAGTATTCAGCCCGGAAAGCATAGAAGTGCTTGCGCGCAAGACGTTGAGCGCGGCGCAGGAGCGCCCCGAACTCTTCCTGCGATCTGATAATCCGGGCGCTGACATGCTGGCTGCGCGCGGTTTTCTTTCCGGCGCCGCTGAGCTCTTCCAGGACAACACCCTGCTTCGCCGGTTCGACAAGGCATTGGCGGGCGATCTTCTGGCCTTGACGATCGATGCTGTTGCAAACCATTCGCTCAGCCGCCTTGAAGCCGGGCCGGATGCGAGCCTCCAGGCCCAGCTGGGTGCATCGCTTGCCACGAGCCTGCTGCGCGACATTTTTGAAGGCTTCAAGGAGGCTTCCCAATTGCGAGGTGCGCCGGGCGCCGCCAGCGCTGTCTTTGACAGGTTTGGCCGCAGTCAGATGCTCGAGATCATAAAGACCGTTGCTGACTATGCGGCGCGTTCGCCGACAGTCTTCCTTGGCAAGGAGTCCAGCCCCCACGTGGTGCTCGTGGCCCGGACCATTGCCGAGGCGATAGGGGCAGATGAAGATGGATTGCTGGCGGCAGAAGAATGGCAGCTGGTGACGCTGGCCTGCGTAAACGCTGCGCTAGAGAACCCGAACACGCTTTTTGGCAACACGGCATCCGGGGTGATGGCCAAGCGTCTGATAGACGTCATTCTAGCCGAAGCCCGCCGGAATGTATCTGAGAACCCGGATGGACCGGGCCAGGTCCTTTTTGGGAAGATACTGAGTGACGCCATCATCGAAACGCTTGATGCTGCAAGTACCGGCGTGCTCAACATCCTCTCGAGCGAAGACAAGCTGGGCGCGCATCTTGACGCCGTCCGGGAGCTTGTGTCGCGTCTCAATGCGCTGGCTGCTTCGCGTGATGCGCGCTTGGTCATTGGCTCGCGTGAATGGATCAGGATCTATCGTTATTATGTCGCAGACGTCCTGCAGAGAGGCGCAGACTCCGTCAGTGAACTGACTGAAGAGCGTTTGCTCGACGTCCTTACGGCAAGTCTGGTCCCGCAGGGACATATGGAGGATGCAGGATGAAAACTAGTTCGATCCGGATCGGCGCCCTTTGCGCGGCGGCAATAATTCTGGCGGCGTGCGCCTCGTCTGTGCCTGAAGTGGAGTCCGAGAAAGTCTTCGGATACCAAAGCCAGATCGAGGCGGCCTCCGGGTACGCATCCCAGCAGACACTGATTGCGTCCCTGGTGCCTGAACTGAAGTCCTCGGCAGCTGCCTGCGGCGCTTTCAAGTCCGCCAGCCAGCCCCTCGTGTCACAATGCCTGCGTGTCAGCGCGGTGGCCTATTACCTTCTCGCCAAAAGCAGCAATGCAGGGGACGCGCAGACGGCAGCCCGCGCAGGAATGGAAGAAGTCCGTTCTGCCTCTGCGAGCGTGTGCATGCCTTCGGTCACAGACCAGACGACCGCTGCCAATTGCGAGGTCATCAAGTCTTATACCGCCTTGCTGGATACGCGGCTGCTGACCTCGTCGATCCAGTCCGAGGCGCGGGCTGCAAGCCGGGAGCCAGGGTCGCTGGTGGCAACATTCATTGACCTTGATGATGCGATCAGACGGGATTGGGCCGGTTCGCGCACCAGCATCCAGGCGTCGGAACATGAAAAATTGGCTTGCTCGATCTATTCTGCCGACGCCGATCTCCAGTTGCGCCTGTCGGGCGGCGAGGAATGGCCGGCAATCAAGAATGCCTCAAACGGGGCGCTGGTCCAGGCTTCAAAATCCCTCCAGCTGGAAGTCTGCCCGGAAGGAAGTGCAGACTGCGATCCGGCGATCTGCGAACGCGAGCCGGACGGCGTCGCTTGCCAAAGGCAGCGTCTTTACGCGCTCGGACTCCTTTGCCAAGCTGGCAGGACCGGCTGACATTCACGGAACCCGGTCATAGCCGATGCCAACTGAAAAGATCTTCCGCGTCAGTGTCAGGCGGCTCAATCTCCGGGCCCAGCCAGCCAACGATGCTGGCATATTGGCCAAGCTCGCAGCCGGCCAGGCTGTAGTCAGGCTCGACGATGTCGACCGGGCCGGGTGGTGGTTTGTATTCGCCGATACGCCAGGAGACGGAATCTTTGTCGGCCATGTGTGGGCAGAGTTCCTGAGCCCGGCTTTTGCTCTGCAAACGGATTTTCCAGGCGACGCCATCATGCCCGGCTCGCCGCCGCTCCTGGATGAATGGGATATGCCGGAACCAGATCCGGAAGACGATGACGCGTCTCCTCCGCGCGAACCGGTCGGGGGAGGGGCGCTGATCGATTCAGATGATACAACGGACGGCGCCGAAGCCGAAGCGCCTGCCTGGACGAGTGGGTGGAACCCTGATGTTTCCGCGGAAAGGCGGCATGTAAACGGCGCCCACGGCGCCCGAAGGTCCAACGGGACGATCGACCAGGTCATCATCCACATTACCGGGACCCAGGACCTTGCGGCCGTCGTGAACACTTTCACAAAGTCTCCCGGACTGGCGAGCGCGCACTACCTCGTCTGCCCGGACGGGGCGGTCCACCAGTTCGTGGCCGAAGACCAGCGTGCCTTCCATTCAGGGATCATCAAGGCCGTCCGCAAGCTTTATAACCGGGGCGACGGAAGCTGGAGGCAGTACAAGCGCTATTTCAGCTGGCACAAGGGCTATCCCAAAGACGCCATCTATCTCGACGCGGCGGGGCAGGTTGTGGCGCCCTCCCAAAGACAGACTTCAGCGGTCCTGGTCGTGCCGGCCGACCGTTCTGAATGGCCGGACTTTCAGTATTTCGACCGGCGCTGGGGCCGCTTGCCCAAACCGTTCGGCTACCTGTCTGACAATCACGATCCGAACAATAATTCTATCGGTATTGAAGTGCTCTCCGTTGGCGCCCGGACGGCATCGTCGCAGGCCTATTCCGATGAGATGTATTCTGCGCTCGGCGCGCTCGTGGGTGACATCTGTCGGCGGCACCAGTTGCCGATCCAGTTCGGGACCGTTTGCGGGCACGAAGATGTCAATCCGGTCGAGCGCTGGGGATGGGATCCCAATCAGGGGTTCGATTGGGACAAGCTCCTGCGCCTTGCCAGATTACAGGACCACGCTGCGTAACGCGCAGCCCCGCTGCAGCACCTGGCCAGTGTTACATTGTCAATTCTCCTAAAGAGGCTGCCAGTTCTTGGCAGGCAGACATTTTGCGACGCGCAGGAAGCGATGGCGTTCCTTCTGCGCTGGAACAGGATTGGCTAAGGTCTTAGCCGCTGGGATATTGCTGGTCGGCCAGAATGGGCCAAGCCGGCTCCCACCTCCAGATCCCGGGACCGGCAGGGTCACTTCAATCCTGTCATAGGAAAGCCTGTTCGCTACACGGGGGAGATCGCCGATTCCAGCCATAGGCGCCCACTCGCGAACGCCCGCCGCCTCGATCTCCTGCGCTAGCTCTGCATCGTCTGTCTGCGCTGACCTGCCCCTTAGGAGTGGTCCCCCGAATTTGTAAGCCCGGTCACGTCAGTCAGTCAGTCAGTGACGTCAGTCCGTCAATTTGCCAGCGTTCGATAGGTACCTTGTGATCACAACAGGCGATTCAGCAGACCCTTGTAAAAGCGCGGCGACAACAGGCCGCCTGTATTGCACGGCCGCAGGCGGTTTTGCGGAATGCTAACGCGTGCCAGTTCTTCCGGCGCGAATATATCTGTGCTGGCGGCTGACATCTCGTTGCAGGCTCGCGCCGCGAGCTGCGCGCCGGACAGTTCGTCAGGCACAGCCAGCTTCAGCAGGCCGCCGTCCTCGGTGTGGGCCAGCAGGGCATCCGCGCTGAACTCGATCCGGTCGAAGCGAGGCGCGCCGGCTGAAAGGTCTGACGTCAGGTCGGCAATCAACCGCCCGGTGCGTGCGCCCCATACGAGGATGCGCCCCCCATCGAGCGTCGCTATCCTCTGGCCGGACGGCGAGACCGCGTAGTCCGAACCGTAAGGCCCGTCCGGATTGAGGTCGTTTGGAGGCAGGCTGAATGACGACACCAGCGCGCCGTCAGATACGCGCCACACCCGGAAGTCCGGCGTCGTGCCGGTATCCGCCCAGCTATGGGTGACGAACAGTGCGCCATCTTCAGAAAAGCGGGCCTCTCGCATGTCTTCGTAGACCCCGAACGGCAGGCGGCTGACAATCGCGCCCGTCTCGGTATCCATCAGCAGGGCGTGTGACACGCGATATTCTGCGCGCGGAGATTCGTCGAACGTCATCAGGAATCTCGATCCGTCCGGGCTGGGCAGTATGCCCTCGGTCAGCAGGCGCGGTGGTTGCGCCGGCTGGAGGTCTCCCATTGCCGCAGCTTCGGCCTCTGCCGCTGCCAACGCTTCGGGGAAGCCTTCAAATCGCCAGACCTCCGCCTGTGTCGCGATTTCGAAACCGACAAGGAACGAGCTCGAGGATGCGATGAGGATCCCCTGTTCAGGCGCGATGGCTGTGGTGCCCCAATACTCTCCCTGTTCTGGCGCGATGCGCACGGCGTCGAGACCGCCCCCGGCGAGCGCGAGCTGGCGATCCGTATCGACATAGCTCATTACATCGCCGGTCCCGCCGGCTGCGACCTCTCCTGGAGACCTGATCCCGGACAATGCCCTGACATCAGATGCGTCCGCCAGTCGGGCCGAGACAATCCCACCCTCGACTTCTGCCACGATCCGGTCGCCGGCCAAACGGATGTCGCGCGCGCCAGCCTCCAGCGTGAGGAACGGTGCCGGCGTCAGATCGTCGCCGAGAACCGACACGCGCAGGCCATCATCTGACAATGCGAAGACGCGCCCGTCCGGGCTGCGCAAGACCCTGCCGAAGCCTTGTGCCACACTTTCCGGCGCCCGCGGCACGATGGTCCAGCGCCTGATCTCCCCGGCGTCATCGCCAGTCAACAGCACTCCGTCCGAGACCGGCTTAACCGCAGAGACAGTCGCAACGTGTCCGGACAATTTCAGCCGCAAATCGCCCGTCGTCAGATCGCGAACTTCGCCCTGCGTCCCGGAAAAGCCGACCAACAGGTTCGACTCTCGCAGAACCGCATACCGGTCGTATGTCTGGCGCCACAACGGCTCGGTGCTGTCGGTGTATTCGAACACTTGCAACTGGCTTGAGACCATGCCGTCAGGACCGTCAGACCAGGCCTGTCGCACCATGAACGCACGGTCGCGCTGCGCTGCTTCACCGGACGCGACGTCGATCGAATAGATCGTCCCCTCCGACATCTCCACGATCAGGGTCTTGCCGTCTACTGACGATTGCAACGTGGCGATTTCCGTCTTGTCGCCAAACTCGTCTTCGCCATCAGGCAGCGTGAATCTCTTTATGGATGCACCGGTCCGGGCGTCGAGCAGGCTCGCGTCGAGCCTGCCGGTCTTGGCCACGATCGACTTGCCGTCAGGGGCGAAGAAAGGCGCAGGTTGCTCCATGTAGAAGTCACTGCTCCCGCCGGCATCAAAAGCGAACAGGATCTCACCGGACTCTACGTCAATCACCCGCGAGGCGTCGTTGCTCCAGCCGGCGACCAGTACCGTGCGTGCATCCGGCGACCAGTAGTAACCGCCCAGCATGAACCAGCCATCACCGGTCTCCGGATCATTGAAGTCCGCGCGTCCCAGCGGGCGCACCGGACAGCCGGTCTCGACCGACCAGATGACGCCGGCCGAGGCGAATATCGGATCCTGTTCGTCCTCCGCATCGTACGCGTAATTGCACGTCTTCATGATCTCTATCTGATCGGCACCCCACGGCCTTATCGGAAAGGTGATCAGCTGCGAGCCGTCAGGGCTCAGCGCCGCCGAGAACATACCATCGAAATCGGATTCCGCGACCTTTCCTGCGTAAGGCACCTCCATGCGCAGCGCGCCGCTCTCCATGTCGATGACGCGGATACTGCCGACCGAACTGACCACAGACGCCGTCGATCCGTCGGCGCTGAGTTCGACATGCTCCACCGGGTCGGCATTCTGGCGCGCTTCAGCCAGATGGCGCGCCGTCACCCGGTTGTTCCACAGCGCAGAAGCCATTGCGTCTTCGGCATCAGCCGACATGACATTCACGACTTTTCCCTGCCCCGCCGGGAGGCCCTGCAGCGCCAACCGCGCGCCATTGTCGTAATTGCCGTCCTCGATCGTGTTCCAGGCGAGGCCTGCAAAAGCGAGCGACTGGCTTTGGCGCGCCGAAATCATTTGCTGCCAAGCCGAAAATGCAGCGCCCGTTGCTGCAATCGCCAGCACGGTTACGACACTGGTGATCATCCGCGCGATCCGCCGGTCGCGCCGCTCCATTTCCGATTGCCGCTGGCTGAGGATATCCGGTGCAAGCCCGATCATCGTTGCCACAGTCTTCAGCACCGCGAAGTTGTAGCCCTCCGCCGTCGGGCGCAGGTCGGGCGCAATCGGAGCTGGTTCGCGTTCGTCCGTCAGCTGTCCATCCGCCCTCATTACGCGCAGCAGTGCAGGCGGAAAGGCGCCATTGGGCGCATGCTCTGGGTGGTATTCCACAGGATCGCCATCGAGAAGAACCGGGATGATCCGCGCCATTGCGCCTTTGCGCTTGAAGGTTTCAACCTCAGTGTTCACCCACATCGATTTGGCCGAATGGGGTGAGCAGATCAGGATCAGGAACGCCGATTCCTGCAGCGTCTTTTCGATCTGTGCGCCGAGATCGCCGGCGGCGACCATATCCGTAACATCCCGGAATATCGGCACGAGCCGCTTGGGCACGGGCCCGTTCAACGTTCCGCGCGCAACCAGCGGTTTGGGAATGCGATATCTTTCGATCCCGCGCTGGAACTTGTCGCCGGCCGCCAGATCAGCACGCGAATAGCTGATGAAGGCCGCGTACTTGTGTGTTGCCCACAAGGATTCTGCGTACAAGTCTTCCATCGTCCCCTCCAGCGCCACCGCATGGCTGAGAAGAGTTCACACCCAAGCAGGCAGGATAGCAAGCCCAACCTGCTTTGCCGGACCTGCGAAACTTGGTGGGCCTACGGACTAAGGCGCACGACCGCGTACTGCGTCCCAGCCTTCGGGACGCGCCGGAGCGTGCGCCATGTTGCGTTTCGCTGAATACCGTGAACGGTTTAGCCAGGTGTCAAGCTGTTGGGACCCGGGGAACCTCAACCGTCTTGGACCATGTCTTGCTCAGATGCTCACCAATGTGGCTCCGGTATCACGGCGACGGTATCTTCCCGGCTTTCATCGGAGAAGTCCTAGTCCATGCAAGGCGCAAAGTCCTTGTCGGTCAAGCTGACAGCCTCCTCTGGTGCGGATGCAAACTTCATCGCAACGGAGATTGAAGGGTCTTTGAGCCAGACGAAAACCAGGGGCGGTTCTCAAGGCAATTCGAGCGTCTTCGAATTGGCAATGGCCTGCAGCACCAACATCAACGCCACTGCATATGATGTCTATGCCTTCTGGCAATGGGAATATCGTGTTCCGGTCGTCTTGGGGACCGGCGGCAACACGACTGCAAAAATGACAACCTGCCGTGTCACATGCACGCAGGATGACAGGCGTCCGAACCATTGGCCCGGCAGCCCCGAGGACAAAGCGGCATGCTTCAAAATGCGGTTACAATAGACGCTGCGAAGCCTTAGGCTGACCAGGTCGGCTCTGATCGGCATCGATCGCGACCGGCAGGGTCACCTCAGTCCCGTCATTCAGCTGCCGTGCCGCAGCGAGGCTGGAGACCGCAGATAGCAGTCATTGATGCTTCATTGCCGAACAAGTGCACCGTCTGTGCAAAGACCGGGGCCGATCAGGGTCCGTTCATCGAAGCCGAACCTAAAGCCGCGCTTCACGAGCAGCGGAGGCTTCTCGTCGCCTGAAATTCAATTGGTGAGGATCTTGGCAGCCGGAAGTCACGGTGTTCTTGAAGGACAGGTTAATCCTGGCCGCAAAATCCTGAGCCGTGTTTGGGGCAGCATGAACTAAGTTTTGTTAAGCACGAGGGATGAAAGCCGCAATCTGCACTTCACTACGACAGGTACTCGGACCCGACTGGTCGCTCAAGGCTGAGCATGCCGCCGCATTCGATATTGCCGCACGGCTGAAGGCCGACTGGGCTGGAACGCTGGTCGTACTTCTCGGGTTGACGCTCCTGTCCATGTGGATCGTTCACCCGGCGATTTCTCTCGTCTGGTGCTTTCTGATCCTGCAGAATGAATGGGTGGAGCGCCGCTTTGCGTTCCACCAACGCCCGGATGCACCCTTTGGCAACAGACAGCTCATTCACTTGGTCCTGCAAAGAACGTCCGGAACCTTGTTCTGGGTCGTGGGCGCGCTTGTCCTGGTAGCCGGGGAGCCCAGCCATCGGCTCCTCGGCCTGACCCTGTTGATTGGCATCATGGTCCACGTCTCGCTTGTCTACAACACGAGCCGGATACAGACGTTGACGACGGGTATTCCTTGTCTTGCGGGCTTCGTCGGCGCAACGATCATCACGCTGTTTGATCGGCAACTGACGCTCGATCACAAGGTCATCACTGTCTTCGCGATCGTAGCGATCTTTGGTTACATGATGACGGCGACCGTCCAGAACCTGAAGATTCGCGACCGCCTGAAAAGCCTCGTAAGCGAGAAGACGCGGCTTGCCGCAGAAGATCCCCTGACCGGCCTTCAGAACCGGCGCTCTTTCGTCGAGCTTGTGGCGGCCCAGAAAAGCACGGGCCGCCCGCTGACCCTCGTCTTCATTGACCTCGACCGATTCAAGCCGCTGAACGATCAATATGGTCATGCGGTCGGTGATCAGGTTTTGATGGAGATCGGCCGGCGCCTTAACGAACAACCCAAGATGCTCGGGGCTGCCCGCCTTGGCGGGGACGAATTTGCTGCACTTTTTGCAGCGCCGGGTGATGCCAACCCGGAAGACCTGCAGATCCGTGCCCTCCACAGCAGCCTGACAGCTCCGATCCAATCGGTCTCCGGGGATGTTTCAGTGGGCGCGTCATTGGGCTGGGTTCGCGCCGGAGGCGAGAGTACATCTGTATCTGAAGTGCTTCATTCCGCCGATGTTGCGATGCGCCGCGCCAAGGTGGAGCATCTTGGCGTGGCTGAGTTTGATCCAGTGATCGATCAGGCTGCACTTGCGTCTTCCGCAATCGAGATCGCCTTCCGCCACGCGCTTGCGAACGGCCGGATCCGAACCGCGCTGCAGCCGATTGTCTCGGTCCGCAGCGGCCAGATTGTCACGATGGAACTTTTGGCGCGGTGGCCGAACAGCGGCTTCCCGCGTGATCCTGCGCCGCAGGATTTCATCCCTATCGCTGAGCGTCTTGGCCTGCTCAACGACATGCTTTGGTCAACCTTGAACCAGGCGCTGCCAGCGCTTGTCGGGACCAGTTGGTCGCTCGCAATAAATGTCTCGCCATCGCAGCTGACTTCCCGGAATTTCCTGCGCAAGCTCAGCGGCGTCATCGCCCGGCACGGCATTGCGCCGCAACGGATCGAGCTTGAGATCACCGAGGAGGTTGCTTTCAGGAACGTCGTGGAGAATTGCGCGGTGCTCGAACAGGCGCGGGGGCTCGGCTTCCGCGTGGTATTGGATGATTTCGGAGCGGGCTATTCATCGCTCGCGATGCTCGACCGACTGCCGCTCGACAAAATCAAACTGGACCGGGCTTTCGTTGGTGAACTGAGGGACCGCGCCGCCACCCAGAAAATCCTCAAGGCAACCATGTCGCTTGCGCATGAACTCGGCATTTCCTGTACTGTCGAGGGCATCGAATCTGCTGAGACTGCAGCGCTTGTTTCGTCTTTCGGATGTGACCAGATGCAGGGATATTGGGTCGGCATGCCCGAGCTGGTGGAGCCGCGCCACCAGCCCCTTGAACTCGCAAGCTGAGCGCGCCGTCTATTCCGCCACGCGGGCGCGCTGCTTCGCCCACGGCCAGGGTTGATTTGATCATTGACCCGCGCCCCCTGAATTCCGGGCCAGGGGTCTCGTTGCGAAGCGACTGGCTGTTTAGGGACAGGTGAGCTCCGATGATCGATCTCGGCATCCGGCAGGGTCGCCTCAGTCCTGTCATTCAGTGGCATCATCGGCGCCGGGCCGGAGATCGCCGATTGTGTTGAAAAGGTCCCGAAACCCCGAACAATCGACGGTTCCGTTCGTGAACGGAAGGAAAAATCCTTGTAATCATTTGGTTTTGTTGTTCCGGATTCGCAATGAAATTGCCAGCTTCGGCTTCCTCAAGACAATCTGCGGAAAAGCACTCATAGAGAGCTGGCAGTGTCTGCGACTAGGATTGGCCCGATTTGCCCGGTGACAATCAACGTTCGAAGTTCTAGACAAGCGGGCATGTTGATGTCGGCAGGGGAAAGAAGATATTGCGTCGCTATCACCGCAAGTGTGGTTCCGCCTGATCGGCCGGAATTCTCAGGCAGTCTTTCAAGACGTAGCGCCGAGATGGCTGCATGAGCGCGTATGGCCCCCTCGAACATCACAAGAGAGATGGAAATTTCTGATGAAAGGGCCTGCATCTGCCTTTGCCGGACGCCGCGCGGTCCTGGCCACCATGCACGGCAAGGAGCGTGCGATAGGCCCGGCATTTCGGGACATACTGGGTATCGACATCGAAGTGCCCGGTAATCTCGACACAGACCAGTTGGGAACGTTTTCCGGTGAGATCGAGCGACCAGGCAGTATGGATGAGGTGCTCGTTGCGAAGGCCCGGCTTGGGCTGAAAGTGTCCGGGCTGGATCTTTCTGTTGCGAGCGAGGGCAGCTTCGGTCCGCATCCTCAAATGCCCTTCATCCCGGCCGGCCTTGAAAAACTTGTACTGATCGATGCAAGGAGTGGTCTCGTCGCGATAGAGCACAGCGTCGATCTGTCACCCTGTTATGCGATCTGGGAAACCAGACGCTTGATCGATATCGCAGATCAGATCCGGGCGGCGGGATTTCCTGATCAGGCGATGATTGTACGGCCAAACAGCGGTCCCGCGGTTATCGTTCAAAAGGGCGTGCAGACTTTAGAAAACCTGGAAGCGGCGATCGGGCAAGCTGCCCGTGTTTCGAGTGATGGCGTAGCCCGCGTTCAGACCGACATGCGCGCCCGGTTCAATCCCAAACGGATGATGTCCATCGCGTCGCTCGCAAAGAAACTTGCCGACCGTCTCTGTCAGACCTGTAGCAGCTGCAGCGCCCCGGGCTGGGGCGTAAAGGGCACCGAAGCCGGTTTGCCGTGCAGCTGGTGCGGCGCTCCGACAGCCTGGGTACTGCATGAGCTGATGGGATGTTTCATGTGTGACCACGAAACAAGCCGGCCACGTTCAGACGGCCTGACAGAGGCCGATCCGGCGCATTGCCCCTACTGCAATCCCTGACCCTCTTGCCGATCGCTGGGCAGTCGACCCGATTTGCCCGGTCAACATGCCTGTGATCCGGTAAGTTTAAATGGAGCGCAATCTGAAGGGTCGCTGAAAGTATCGACGCTTCATGCTGTTCAATGGCGCTCGACTGAAGTAATTCAAGTTTGACCATCCTTGATCAAGCGTCGTACCGGCACGGCGCCGTGACCCATCTTGCAGCTGCCGCGGAGGAACCTGTCTGTGCAAAAATCTGACCAAGGCGCGGTAAAGGCTCCCGACCGGCTGACGTTGCGGCGCCCTGATGACTGGCATGTTCATCTGCGAGATGGCGCATTGCTCGCTTCGGTCGTGGGCTACACAGCAAGGCAGTTTGCTCGGGCAATCGTGATGCCGAATCTCAGCCCTCCGATCACAACCGTGGCAGCCGCAGCCGCCTACCGCGACCGCATCCTTGCCGCCCTTGAGCCGGGCGTTGTCTTCACGCCTTTGATGACCTGCTACCTCACCGACACAATCGAGGCCGGCGAGGTCGAACGCGGGTTTGCAGAAGGCGTCTTCACAGCCTGCAAGCTCTACCCCGCTCACGCCACCACCAATTCGGATCACGGCGTCACAGACATAAGAAAGATCTATCCTGTGCTCGAGGCCATGGAGCGCATCGGAATGCCTCTGCTACTGCACGGGGAAGTCACAGATCGCCATGTCGACATCTTTGACCGGGAGGCCGTTTTCATTGACCGGATCCTGACCAAGCTGATAGCTGACTTCCCCGGGCTAAAGGTGGTGTTCGAGCACATCACGACAGCCGACGCGGTCAGCCTTCGTCGAAGCCGCTGGTCCAAATGTCGCAGCCACGATAACGCCGCACCATCTGGCGATCAATCGCAACGCCATGTTCGACGGCGGGATCCGCCCTCATTTCTATTGCTTGCCGATCGCGAAGCGGGAGGCCCATCGGCTCGCATTGCGTGCGGCCGCAACATCAGGTTCGGCGAAATTCTTCCTCGGCACAGACTCAGCACCGCACGCGGTCAGCGACAAGGAGTCCGCGTGCGGGTGCGCCGGCATATTCAATGCGCCCTTTGCTCTGGAAAGCTATGCGCGTGTGTTTGAAGAGGAAGGCGCGCTCCACCACCTTGAAGCTTTCGCGTCAGAAAATGGTCCACGCTTTTACGGCCTTTCCTTGAACTCTGGGTCCGTAATCCTGGAGCGCAAGCCTCAGCTTGTTCCCGTACAGATGAGTCGAAGCAGGCGTTCCGATCGTTCCGTTCCATGCGGGCGAGGAAATCTCCTGGAGATTTTGCGGCAATGCTGCCGAAATCAGAAAGGACGCCTGAGTAAATCTAGTCTTGTGACGGACGGAGCGCCGTTTGCGGCAACAACGCCGGTCGATGTCTGCGATTGGCTGTCTGACGCAAGCCAGCATGGGCCAAATTTGCTGCGGCCTCTTATAACTCCTCCCGTTTGGGTCAGTGTCCGGTCCGCAGGAAGAAGCATGGGACTCTCCAAAGCGGTCGTCCGCCCTCTAGCCACCAATGTCTGTTTTCGGCGATCTCCCGCCGGGCGGCTGCCTGGCAGCCCGATGACAGGACCGAGGTGACCCTGCCCAACGCGTTAACCGAAGCCAACTGGCCCTAATCATACTTCAGAAATTCGGATAGCTCAGCCTTCAGGCCGCTGCCGGCCGCACCGTCACCGATCTCTTCCAGTGCGAGGCGGGCAAAGCCGGCGGCTTCTTTATTGTTGCCTGCCGCTTTCCTCATCTGCGCCAAGGTCAAGGCAATTAGAATCCCCGTGTTGCCGAAACCATAAAAGTGATAACCGCGCGCGGCGAATGCTTCGGGTGTCAGTGTATTGATAGGAGAGCCTGGTTCCGCGATTGAATCGAGCTGGGCCTTTCCGATAAGCTCATAGACCGCGCACGCTTGGCGAACTGCTTTGTCGAGGCTGGCCTGGCTGAGTTCGTAATCCCACCATTGATCGCCTTCCTGTGCGGCGAGCCGTCTGCGAAACATGCAGTTCATTTCTTTCATGTGCTTGGGGTCTGGCGCGTCTCCCGAGCGCAACGGAACCGACATCGGCTGTACGCCCATGTTGATCGCGAATTTTCCTCCGTACCGGCTGCCTTGTGCTTCGACGATCTGGCATTGCCCACCCAGAACTCGCCAATATCGTTGACCTGAGCCTGAAAACCCGTCGCGGCGAAGTGTCGGGGCAAACTCGGTTCGCATGGCCGTCGCCAAAGAGGGCTTGTCGTCGCTCATGAACCTATCAAAGCTGCCATTGGTTATAAGCGCAATACGCCCAAGGTCGGTATTCGCTGAAGAACTGCCTTATGACGAGAACGGACTCCGTTCGTTTTCGGACTGATCAGAAGGGCCTCGTCAAGCGAGCCTTGCCGGACGATCCCGGCTTCGGCCTTTCCCCGCCTAAACCCCGTAATAGGTCGGCGATCCTGGCCCTACGGGCAGTCCGAAGACGAACGTCCAGAGGAAGAAAAAGCCAGACCAGAACAAGAGGAAGAAGATCGAGTAAGGCAGCATCATCGCGATCAGCGTACCGACACCGAGTTTCTTGTCATACCGGGTCGCCCATGCGAGGATCAGGCCGAAATAGCTCATCATCGGGGTGATGATGTTGGTCGAAGAGTCTCCAATCCGGTAGGCCGCCTGGATGACTTCCGGGGAATAGCCGATGAGCATCAGCATCGGCACGAAGATCGGCGCGGTCACCGCCCATTGCGCCGAGGCCGAGCCCAGCGACAGGTTGATCACCGCGCACATCAGAATGAACAGGAAGAAGACCAGCGGTCCGGTCATCCCGGTATCTTTCAGGAACTGCGCGCCTCCGACGGCGGTGATCGCTCCGAGATTGGTCCAGTTGAAGAAGGCCACGAACTGCGCCGCAAAGAAGACGAGCAGGATATAGAGCCCGAGCGAGGCAAGTGCCGCCGCCATCGCGTCGATGACGTCCGTATCCGTCTTCATGACGCCCACCGCCCGGCCATAGGCATAGCCCGAGACGACGAAGAAAATCAGGATCCAAACGACAAACCCGCCGAAGAACGGCGAGTCGATGCGGTCACCATTCTCGGGATTGCGCAGAACGCCCCATTCAGGAACAAGCGTGAGCGCCATCAGGGCGAACACGCCGAGAATGGCGACCCCTGCCCAAATCAGGCCCTTCTTCTCTTCGTTCCTGAGCGGTTCCATCATCCGCTCGTCCAGAATGGTCGGGTCTGCGCGCGAAGCGTCATAGGGCCCGAGTTTGGGCTCGACGATGAAGATCGAGACCAGTGAACCGATCGCGGTGATCAAGAACGTCGACGCCGCCATGAAATACCAGTTCGCAGTGGCAAGCACGACGTAGTCGGGATCGATCAGGCGCGCCGCTTCCTGGGTGATGCCGGCCAGCAGCGGGTCGATCGTGCCGATCAGGAGGTTTGCGCTATAACCGCCGGACACACCCGCAAAGGCCGCCGCCATGCCCGCCAGCGGATGCCGCCCCAGCGCGTAGTAAATAGCGCCTGCGAGCGGGATCAGCACAACATAGCCGACCTCGGAGGCCGTGTTGGACACGATCCCTGCAAACACGATCGCAACGGTCACCATATGGCGCGGCGCCGACAGGACCATCGAGCGGACGGCTGCCGAAAGCAGGCCCGATTTCTCGGCAACCCCGACGCCGATCATCGCCACGAGGACGACGCCCAGGGGCGCGAAGCTCGTGAAGTTCGTAACGAGGTTCGTGAAGATCCGTCGGATTCCATCGCCATTGAGCAGGCTGACCGCTCGGATCATCCCGTCCTCGGCCACACCCCGCGCACCAACCGGGCGCGGGTCTTCCACCGCCAGCCCCATCCATCCGAACAGCCCCGAAAGCAGCACAATGCCAAACGCCAGAATCGCAAACAGCGTGACCGGATGGGGCAGGAGGTTTCCCAGCCATTCGACCCCGTCGAGGAAGCGCGTAAAGGTGTTTCGGCGCGGTGGCGCCTCGCTCGGTGTGGGGGTCTGCATGAGGGGGCATCCTTCCGGAAGTTTCAGCTTGGTGCGGCCTAAGGGTCTGACTCGAAAGTCCGAAACGATCTAGCTTTGCCTCGCGACGCGTCGTGATGGCCAGCTTATGGAAGCGGTGAGCGTCGAGACTTCTGCAAATGCGATAATCGTTTCCCAATCTTTTGCCAACCAGCGGCGCCTCCCGCTCCGGGCGAGGGTGGGTTCGACAAACCAGCGCCTGGCGGGAAGGGATCATCTGTGGACGGCCCCGGCTTTGCAAGCAGAAGGTCGGCGCGAGGGACGATCTGAGGATGCGGTCATGTGTCCTGCCTGTGAGCGGGCGTCAGGGCGTAACCAGGCGCCACCAGCCAAATCAATGGGTCAACATTCCGATCGGCGTTGCCCCCCGCCAATTTGCACCCGAGTGACCGAAAGCGGCCAGCTCCAGGAGAGTTGCCGCCTGGCATACCGATGACCGGACCGGGATGACACTGCCGGCCGCGGCCAATGAGTGAACCGCGCCGGTAACCCCGGAGGCTGT
This sequence comes from Hyphomonas sp., assembly GCF_018402285.1. GTDB lineage: Bacteria > Pseudomonadota > Alphaproteobacteria > Caulobacterales > Hyphomonadaceae > Hyphomonas. Next base: position 30,125 of record NZ_JAGYJH010000005.1, read on the forward strand.
TTGGTTGGAGTCATGCAGCGATAGCGTTTTCCTTCAGCGCTGCAAAGTAGTTGGCCTCGGCTTCTGCCGGAGGGATATTTCCGATCGGCTCGAGCAGGCGGCGGTGATTGAACCAGTCGACCCATTCGAGCGTAGCGTATTCGACTGCGTCCATGGATTTCCACGGGCCTTTCCGCCAGATGACTTCGGCCTTGTAGAGTCCATTGATGGTTTCGGCGAGCGCATTGTCATAGCTGTCACCGACACTGCCGACCGATGGCTCGAGGCCCGCTTCTGCCAGACGCTCTGTATACCGTATGCTGACATACTGGCTGCCGCGATCAGAGTGATGAACAAGACCGCTTCCAATGCCGGGCCGCCGGTCATGAAGGGCCTGCTCAAGGGCATCGAGCACAAAGCTCGCATGCGCCGTCCGGCTGACCCGCCAGCCGACAATCCGGCGGGCAAACACATCGATGACGAAAGCGACGTAGACAAAGCCCGCCCAGGTCGAGACGTAGGTGAAATCGCTGACCCAGAGCCTGTTCGGTGCTGGAGCCTTGAAGTTGCGGTTCACATGGTCGAGCGGGCACGGCGCGGCCTTGTCGCTGTAGGTCGTGCGGTGCGGCTTGCCGCGGATAATGCCCTTCAGCCCCATGGCCTTCATCAGGCGCCTGACGGTGCAACGTGCCACGTCAAAGCCTTCCCGCTTCATCTGGTGCCAGACCTTGTTGGCGCCATAGACGGTGAAGTTCTCGTTGAAGACCCGAAGGATCTCCGGCTTCAGGGCCTCATCCCGGCGAACGCGCGGCGGCTTGCGTTCTGGGCGCCGCCGCCGCGCCTCCGCCTCATGATAGGTCGACGGGGCAATCGGCAGAACTCTGCAAATCGGCTCGATCCCGTAGGCCTCTTTATGATCGTCAATGAATGCGATCATGTCTTCGGTCGGCGGTCGAGCTCCGCCTGTGCGAAATAAGCTGATGCCTTCCGGAGGATCTCGTTCGCCTGGCGAAGCTCCCGGTTCTCGCGCTCAAGTGCCTTGATCCGTTCGCGCTCTTCAGTGCTTGGCCCGGACCGCTTGCCGGCGTCCCGCTCGGCCTGCGCGACCCAGCCGTGCAGCGTCTGCGGCACGCACCCGATCTTGCCGGCAATCGAGACGATCGCCGCCCACTGCGACGGGTACTCCCCGCCGTGTTCCATCACCATCCGAACGGCTCGCTCACGCACCTCTGGCGAGTAAGGAGGTCTCTGCTTCTTGTCTGTCATAGGTCCACTCTCTCAAAGAAAATGGCCTCCGGCAAACCCGGCGCGGTTCACGACAGTCATGACAAATGCTTGCGCACCTTTAAATAACGTGCTGCCGGTCGAGCGTCGCTCGATACCGGCACCTATAGAGATCGACGCGCGCGTCAAAGCTGAACTGTTTGATATGCACGTTGCTATTGACCGCAAGGTCTCATGGCTCAGTGCACTTCCTGCCCTGTTTGTCGGCATCTGGGCATTGCAGTCAGGCCGCCCGATCCTGGCCGCAATCAGCGCAGGCCTGCTCTGCCTTGCCATAGTCCTGAACTTGCTTGTTCTTCCGCATCTGCAGGCTGAAACAAACAAGCATGCGCGGCGCAAGTGGGACGGCCTGATGCTTTCGGATTTCCTCAACGGTGTCTTCTGGGGCGGCGCCATGCTCCCTGTCGCGCCAGATATCGGAACCAGCGTCGAGGCGAGCTTCGTCTGCATGTTCATCATCGTCACCATGTCCCTGACGGCCGTGACGAACCGCGCAGACCAGCGTGCCCTATGTGTCACGCTCGCCGGATTCACGATCGCCCTCGTTCCACAGACGGTCTATTATTTCAATGTGCTTGGTCCGATACCGCTGATAGCAACGCTGCTTCTTGTCCCATCTCTGATACTGATCGGACGTGCGCTGCACAAGCAGATCCGAAATATGGTTCGCACCCGGATTGTAAACGAGCATCTTTCGGGCGAGCTGGCCAAAGCTCTTCGTAAGGCGCAATACCTGTCAGAGCGGGACAGCCTGACTGGTCTGCTCAATCGCCGCGCCTTCGAGGTCAGGGCGCTTGAACACCAGGGCGTCGGTGTGCATGCCTTGATCCTCATAGATCTCGACCATTTCAAACAGATCAACGACACGTTTGGTCATTCAGTCGGCGATGAAGTCTTGAAGAACACTGCAGAACTGATTGAGCAGCGCCTGCGATTGAACGGGCGGGGACACGAGACGGCCAGCGCGGCGGCGCGGTGGGGCGGCGAGGAGTTCATTCTATTCCTGCCCGAATGCCCGGAAGCAGATGCAGTCAGGATTGCTGAAGACATCCGGCGCGACTTGCAGAACAGCAAGTTGCAGGGCTGTCCGAAAACGCTTTCAGTCACTGGATCTGTAGGGATATCCTGGTGGGCCCATGGGCATACGCTTGCGCAGGCCATCAACCATGCCGATGAGGCCATGTACAGCGCAAAGGTCGCCGGGAGAAATCAGGTGTTCGTTCACCGCGAAACAGCCTCCCGGCCTGTTATGGAAGCGGTCCGGCGTGCAGGCTCCCAACGGTAGGGTCAGCAGAGCCGGTGCTCCGGATCGTATCAGGACTCCTCTGAACCCCGATGGTTCCCGTCTGGAGTCAAAGCCGGGCCCCCAGGAAGAAGCCTGAAAACGTCAAAGCGTTCATCCCTCCTTAAGCCCCCGATGGCCCCCTTCGGCGATGAATTGCCAGGCTTTCAGCCATCTTAGCGGCAGCGATGGGCGCAGGAGAAGACATAAGGAACCAGCCTTCGTTTGGTCATAGCTGGTCCTAAGTGGACATTGCGCGGTCGCCGGCAGAGCGACATCGCTTGGTTAACCAGTTCAGACTTTTGCTTTCGACCCTCGCTGATGTTTGGCCAACGATACTTTATCTCTGCCTGGACGAAAGGATCTTGAAGCACCCATAAAGGGAATGAGGCCTGGCTGAAGCGTCATCCAAACGGACACGTCCACTTCACGCCGAGCCGCGCCTCATGGCTCAATCTGGTCGAGAACTGCTTCTCCGTCCTGCAGGGAAAATTCCTTGCAGGCGCATCCTTCACATCCGTCGCGCAACTGAAAGATCACATCGACGCATTTATCGATTCTTGCAATGAGGGCGCCGCTGCGTTCATCAGTACAAGGACCAAGGTCCGCCATCTGAAAGTTTAAGAACCGACATATCAGTCAATTGTGATTCCGGGTACTAGCCCGCTCCGGTGCCTATTGCCGCTGGGCCATCGGCCGCGTCCGCGTGCGCACATCAGCTCGCGGATTTGGCGCCGCATAGGCCTTCAGATCCTGCCGTGTCGTATCGGCTGAGCACAGCTGAACCGGTACCACTTCAGAGCCCCAGCGGTTTTGCAGCAAGCCATCGCTTTGGTTTTTGCCCACCTGCTGGACGGATCCGTTGAGATTGCGTCCCGCCTGGATGAGGCACGCCGTGTTTCCCGATCCCTCCTGCGTGATCACGCCGGTATTGCCCTGGCCGAACTGCAGGATACCGGCGGTGTTTCCGCTGCCCGTCTGCAGAACGCCGGCGCCGTTGCCGCGGCCTTGCTGCGCGATGGAGACCCGGTTGGGGACAGCCGCCGGCCCTGCCACGCTCTGCTCGCGCAGCCGCTCGTCCGGGATCTGCCTCGGGTATCCGCGCCCCTGATCGGCGTGTGCGGCTAGCGGCATCGTAAAGACCGCGAGCGCCAGGCTGGCGAGCATCATCTTGCGGGAACGGATCATCTTGGTCTCCTAGGAAAGCTGTTCAGCCGAGCAAAGTTCGCTGCCCGCATCGCGCAGGGTCAGCAAGGCGCGGTAGCGCCCGCCGGAGAATTCCGCCGAGCCGACGGTGGTGCTCTTGCCGTCCGTCAGGTCGATCTCGCCGCCTTGCGTCACGTCAGTCCCGCCGCCCGGGCGCTGCGACGTCACACTGAATTCGTAGGATCCGTATACTGCGGAGTACGCCCGCACGACGGCTTCAAGCCGCATGCCGTTGGCCGTCTTCGTTTCGCGGATCCAGCAGACAGCAGACGCAGCCGGTGCGGCCTCCGGGCGCGCTTCGTCCGGCGGCAACAGGGCGTAGGTCGGGGCAGGGACCGGCGCGGCGCAGGCCGTGACCACCGCGAGCGCAGCTGCAATCAATGGGATTTTCATCCGCATGTCTCCTTGGGCGGGCGTTGCGGGGAGGCGCAGCGGCCTCCCCGCGCGAGGCGTCAGTTGTAGCCGCTCTGTACGACCACGGAGATGTTGCCTTCGCCGCGCTGGCGCACCGTCACATCCTGGCCATTGCCGACCTGGATGATGCCGGACGTGTTGTTGTAGCCGTCCTGGTCGGCCACGGCCCTGTTGTTGGTGCCGATCTGGGCGATGCCGGATACGTTGCCATAACCGGTCTGCAGCGTGTCGGCGCGAAGGTTCAGGCCGTCCTGCCCGGTCACGGCGAAGTTGTTCTCGCCGATCTGGGCGGTGCCGACGCTGTTGCGCGTGCCGTACTGGTCCATACGGAGGAAGTTGTTGTAGCCGGACTGGACGCCGCGCGCATAGTGGCCGCGGCCGCCCTGCACAATGACGGTGCCGTTGCGGTCGCCTTGCTGGGCGGCGGCGGCGCCGTTGCCATAGCCTGACTGGTCAACGCGCACCCGGTTGCGGGGGTCTGCATGCGCGGCGCCAAGGCTGAAGACCATCAGGGCCGCAGTGGCAGTGGTGAGAAGACGTTTCATGTTTCTGACTCCTGGTTTCATCTCGAGCCCGGTTGAAGTGTCGCTCGATTCCGCACAGGAATGACGGCCCCGCACTGAACGCGCTTTGAACGGCCGGTTCAGCTTCGTTCATGTTAGCGGCCCGCAAAGGCCAGAAGCATCCCTCCGTAGACGAACAGAAAACATGTGCGCGCTGGCCCCCGCGCCGGGTCGCCCTTTCGCGCCCCGGCTTCGCGCGCCAGTACCGGATATTCAAGGAACGTGATTCGCGATTCAAGAATCACATGATTTTAGAAGCCCGAGAAGTTCGGCTTCGGCGGGGCGACCGCCAGAAGCTTGCGGCCCGCTGCCGATTGCCGCTGACTGTTCAGCGGGATTTGAAACGAGCGCGGTTTGTTCTGCTGGCGGCGCAGGGTCGCAGCGCGCGCTCGATTGCTCAGGAAGTGGGCGTGCAGCCGCGCATTGTGAGCCTGTGGCGCGCGCGCTGGGCCGACCATGGCCTTCAGGGCCTTGATGCTGTGACCCTCGACCTTTATCCGGTCTGATCCAGAACCGGCGCGTTGATGTTGCTCAAGCGAGCGCTTGATGCAACGGGTTTGTCGGCGCGGTGCGTAGGGCACCGGCGACCGGTCAGCCCCGATCACGTGGCACGCCCGACGTTCACGCATCTCGCAGGTCTCCACGAGGATCGTGACGGCTTCTCGGATTACGGCGAGCGTTACCACTTTCGCGACATGAGGTCCTTCAAAGCCGTGTTGTCGAGCATCGCTTCGGCCAGAAGAGGCTTCAGCCTGGCGCTCTCTTCCTCAAGCACCTTCAGGCGCTTGGCATCGGAGAGGTCCATGCCGCCGAACTTTGCCTTCCAGCCGTAGAACGTGGCCGATGACATCCCGTTCTCGCGGAAATCGCGATGCGAATTCTGATCGCTCAAACTCCTGCAGAGATCGGCGCACGGTCATGCCCGCCTTGTTCTGCCTCAGGATCTCGATGATCTTCTCTTCCGAATAGCGTGATCGTTTCATAATCCAGGCCCTTCTCCTGAAGGCCGGATCCGAGCATCAAATGCAGGAACCATCAGGGGTCACAGCAACAATTCGGTTCAGAGAAAACTCTACCAGGCGCAAAAAGGCAGTTTCCGGCGAAGTCCGGCCCGGTTTCCGTCAGGCAGCCGATTGACAAGACTGAGGTGACGCTGCCGGTCGCTGAACCTGATACAAACAGCCGACCCGGCCCTATGAAGTCTGTCGCAAACCCTTGAGACTGCGTACGGAAAATCTTGGATGACGTCATTTGGCGCTGAATCCGGCGTTGTGTGGTGATGTCTGTGTTTGCTTGAAGCGCCCGCTCAAGCAGCCTTCCTTTGCCTTGAGCCCCCGGCCGGACGCATTCAGGCGAACCTTATGAACAGCAACACCGGCTTTGGGCTCGCGCACCAAGCGAAGAGTCCTGTTGGATCGGAGAATAAGTGCTAGAGCTCAGTAACAGCGCTGCAACGCTGGTTGCCGCGTTTGCTACGCCGAAGTTTACCTAAGGGCCATGTCCAAAATGCGCCAGCATTCTGCAAGCTGCTCCCGATGACAGAGGACGCCAATTCCGAAAAGCTGATAGCGCTTGCGGTGCCCGGCCGTCGTGAACCTGCCAACGATGCAGCGGCGCAGCAGAAGCGACGGACATTCCTGCTGGGGGGAGCGGTCCTTTGCGCGGCGTTTGCCGGACTGGCGGCATGGTGGTTCACGCGCGCGCCAGAAGTGCCGGTCCTGCAGGTGGAGCCCCGCCTGATCGAGAAGACACTGTCTGTGGTGGGCCGCGTTCGCCCAGAAAACCTCGTAGATGTAAGGTCGCCAAACCCCGGACAGGTGGTTGGCGTATTCCGCGACGATGGAGATCACGTAGAAGCAGGCGACGCGCTGGCGACCATCCGCTCCTCGGTTGAGCGGGCCGAGGCAGAGGCTTTCATCGCGCGCGAGCGGGCGGCGAATGCGGAAGTCAATCGGGCAAAGCTGATCTTAAACCGAACCCGTACGCTCGCCGATCGAGGGGTTGCCTCGCAAGCGGCCCTCGATGAGGCGCGTGCCGTCTTTCAAGTGGCCGAGGCCGTCCTGGAAGCAGCGACGGCCGAAAGGATGGCCATATCTGCCCGGAACAACGAATTCACAATCCGGGCGCCGATGGCAGGCCGCGTCCTTGTGCGACCGATTGACAATGGTCAAGTCATATCGACGGAGACGACTCTCTTCCAACTGGGCTCATCAGGACGCGTTGAACTTCAGGCTGATGTTGATGAAACCTATGCCGATGCCTTGCAGCCCGGCATGGCCGCGCGTGCCGCCCTGTCGGGCTCAGACCGGGTCTTTCAGGCGCGGCTCCTCGAGATTTCTCCCCGCGTGGACGCGGCCACCGGCGGACGTCTCGTCAAGTTCGTTCCAAATGAAGTCATGGACATTCCTCTTGGCCGTTCAGTGGATATCACGATCGTTGTCGAAGTCCTGGAGGCCGGGGTCTCGGTGCCGCGCCAGGCGCTCGTTGATGCGGGGACACAGCCGAAAGTCTACTTGGTTGACCGGGAGGGACGTGTTCAGGCCCGGGCTGTCCGGATTGCGGACTGGCCGTCCCTGAATGCGATCGTCGAAACCGGTCTGACGAGCGGCGACCGCGTAGTCCTCACGCCTGCCGAAACCAGTCCATCTGCCCGGGTGCGCGCGCGCGCGTTGCCTCCTGGATCGGCGCTGGGTCCATAAGCCCATGTTCGCCTTTACGGTTGCGCGCCGCTATCTGTTCTCCAATCCTTCCCAGACGGCACTGCTGATATCCGGCGTCTCACTTGGGGTCACGGCGTTTGTGTTCATCACGGCCCTGATCGGGGGATTGGCAATCCGTCTGACCAATGATGTGACGGCCAATAGCGCCCACATTTCCCTCGAGCCGGAAACCCGGATTGCGCGCGTTCTGCCGAGTCCTGATGCCGAGCTGGAGTCGGTCGCGATCATTTCCACGTTTCAGCGCCTTCAAATTCGTGCATGGAAGTCGACGGTTTCCCTTTTGCAAAGTCATCCTGATATATCGGCCATCAGCCCGCAGATTTCCGGAAGTGCATTCCTGGTCAAAGGTGAAGCGGTTTCACCGGTTGCCGTAACAGCGCTTGACCCGGCCTTTATCGACGCGATTTCATCAATCAGTACTGAGATCATCAGCGGTGACGCCAGCCTCGGGGCGGACGGCATTCTGATTGGATCCAGGCTGGCAGAAAACCTCGGCCTTTCATCGGGTCAGCCTGTTCTCCTCAGAACAGATCGCGGCATCGACCGGCTCCTGATCGTCCGCGGGGTTTTCGAGACAGGCCTGCAAAGCCTGGATGAGCGGGTTGCCTATCTATCCATCCAGACCGCTCGCCCTCTCTTCCTTCTGCCAGAGGGGATCACGAACATCGAGATCAAGCTTTACGATCCTGGCGGCGCTCGGGAATTGGCGACGTTCCTGCATGAGGCAACGGGCCTGCGCGCTACCTCATGGCAGGAGAAAAATGCAAGTCTTGAGGGCGCTCTTGATGCACAGTCGCAGACCGGCACGCTGATCCAGACCTTCTCGCTGATATCGGTCCTGATCGGCATCGCCAGCGCCCTCAGCCTGTCTGCCAATCGCCGCCGCGGGGAAATCGGGATCATGCGCGCGTTCGGGGTTTCAGGTGCGTTCATCGCTGCCGTCTTCTTGCTGCAGGGTTTACTGATCGGCATGGTAGGGGCTGGCATCGGCTGCGCCTGCGGGTTTGCCCTCTGCTCCTGGCTGGAAACGCTGACCAAACCGGATGGGACTATGGCGCTTCCGATCGCACCTGGCGAAGGCGGATACCTTGTCGTCTTCCTGCTCACGACGATTGGCGCCGTCCTGGCTTCGGTTATCCCTGCCTGGTCAGCCGCACGTCTGGATCCCCTGGAGGCAATCCAGCAATGAGAGCGCTAGTTGAGGCACGCGGAATCGGCATGACGTTTCGCAATGGTGATGAGCTCACCGAAGTGCTCAAAGGTGTCGACCTCACCCTGCAGCCGGGCGAACTCGTCGCCCTGCTGGGCGCGTCCGGATCGGGGAAATCGACACTTCTGTCCATCGTCGGGCTCCTGCTCAGGCCGACAAGAGGAACACTTTCCATCGCGGGCCAACGCGTGGAGGGACTGTCAGATCTGGAGCGCGCGCAGTTTCGCAACCGGCGGCTCGGGTTCATTTTCCAGTTCCATCATCTGCTGCCCGATTTCACAGCGACTGAGAATGTGGCTTTCCCGGCTGCAGCGCCGGCAGGCGCCATAAGCCCCGCCATGCGCCGAAGAGCGCGGGACCTTCTCGCCCGGGTCGGCCTTGCTGACCGGATGGATTTTCCGGCTACCCGGCTCTCGGGCGGGCAGAAGCAGCGCGTCGCCATTGCGCGAGCCCTGATGAACAAACCCGAACTGATACTTGCCGACGAACCGACGGGAAGCCTCGACCGGGTTGCAGCCGAAAAGGTTCTTGACCTGATGCGCGAAGTGAACCGGGAGGACAAGGCAACTTTCCTCATCTGCACACATGACGAACACGTCGCCGCACGCTGCACCCGGCGCATCACGCTGAATGATGGCTCTGTGGACGGCGCTTAGCAGAAGGCGGGTCCCGCCGCGTGTGCCGGGGGAAAGCGGATATGGCCACTCTGGCGGGGCCAAGCTGCATTCAGAGTGCCGGATCGGATTCGATAGAACAGTCCAGCCCGCCGCGGGAATTCCGGGATCTCTGCGCCGCTCGAGCCCCTGACCTTAGGAACGGCTATGACAGCGTTCAGCGAGCTCCGGCCTAGCGTCGGTGGTGTTCTTCACAACGGTTGTGATGGCTGTCGCACTCGTTGCAGTCCAGCAAGTGTCGGCAACTGCATTGCGTAAAGAACTTGCGCGCCGGAAATAGTGCGCCGCAGGACAACTCGGCGAAGTCCTTCCGGGCCGCGGCCTGGTACACGAACGGCAGGACTTGACACAGCCTGCCGTTCGGCGAGCGCGATGCGTCAGCGAGCGCCCGAGCGTGGTGCTGGAGACGCACCTCAACACGGGCGAACGACATAAAGCATGTATCCTGTTTCGTGCGACACGGTGCGCCAACTGGCAGCTTCCATCCGGGCCGCGGCAATCGCAGATGCTACCGCATCACTTACTTCTCCTGCTTCCAGCTGGTCGCAGCGCGCCAGCATCGGATCATAGTAGGCAGACCATGCCTCGTCAGTGAGTGGCCGCGATGCGAGCACCCGCCAGCCGGCAGAGGCGATCTCGGCGCGCGTTGTGCTCTCTGTCCCGATACTTCCCGGTTCGCCCTCCCAAAACGCCAGCGCCGCCCTGGAGGGTTTGTCAGTGAACAGGCAGGGATGGCTGAAAGCCACAGCGCCGGTCTCGGTCAAAGCCCTGCGCCAGACATTAAGCGCCTTCGTCACTCCAAGGAAATAGACCGCCCCTGCCGACCATATCAGATCGTAGGAACCGGCGAGGGTCTCCATGCTGGCTTTGATGATCCGCACGGACGGATCGCCTGCGAACCGAACAGTCGCGGCCTCGACGAAATGCGCCACAGTCTCAAACCCATCCACGCGGCCTTTGGGAACCAGCTGACGCAGAGCCGCAAGGTCGCCGCCAGGTCCGCATCCGGCGTCGCACACAAGCCCATCCCCGGGCACCGCGCTCAGGCGCCCGGCCCAAGCGACATCGTCGGCGAGCCCTGGGCCTTCCCTGGGCAGGTCGCGATGCACCGTGAAGAAGGCATCCCAGTCCATACGGGGACCTATCGCAATCGGTCCCTCCTGCGTCAATGTGAGCCCTTAGCTGCAATGGTAGCGGCTACCCGATACAGTTGGAAACTGGACACACACCGGAACTCAAAGCACAAAAGGAATGTCCGTCTTCGGCGATCTCACGCCGGCTAGCGCCTCGGCATCCTGACGACTGGATTGAGATGAAGGTGTCGGTCGTCGATGATCGGTCTCGGGGCCGAGTTGGGGGCCGAGCCGGCCCGATGCAGTTGTTCGATGATGCCCGACAAACAGGACAAGCGATGATTTTGGCGCCGATCGCGCCGGACCTATGAGCCCTGCGCCAGGCGCAGGACTGGAGCGACCAGCGGTATCAGGGTTTCGCCAACGCCCGGGCCAGAGCCGGGCGAGCGTAGCAGGCATCTGTCCAGCGCTGCACATTGGCATGTTCGCTATAGTCGAAGCGTATCTCCCCCATCAGATGCATCACCGAAGCTACGTTGAGATCTGCTACCGAAAAGGCGCTTCCCACCAGCCAGTCACGTCCTTCCAACGCTGTATCCAGAACCTTCAGCGGCCGTTGCAGGTTCTTAGTGGCGTGCTCAACGACCTTCGGGTTGCGCTTGTCCTCAGGTGTGAAAAGCTTCTGGATCACGATCTGCATCTGCAGCGGTTCAATCTCACTGATGCCCCAGACGCTCCATTGCCAGGTCCGCGCCTCATCCTCGGCTGAAGAGGGGTAGAGCGCTCCGCCATAACGCTTGGCCAGATAGAGGTTGATGGCCATGGACTCAAAAAGTTGCAGGTCGCCGTCGATCAGGGCCGGGATACGGCCATTGGGGTTGACGGTCAGATAGTCTGCCCCCTTGGAGTCGGCGCCATAGGTGACTGGCACATGCTCATAGTCGATGCCTGTTTCCTCCATGCCCCAGATGGCGCGGATCGCGCGGGAGCCGGAAATGCCGAACAGTCTGGGCCTGGTCACAGGTTCTGGTCCCCTCGAGGGTGGTGTCGGACAAAAGCGAACAGGTCCCGAATTGCGCAGTTTTAACATTTCAGCCAGCGCAAAGTTGACGACGGTCGTCAAGGGCGGCTGCACGTATCGCCTTGAAATCGGGACGGCGGTTTTGGGCGAAAGCCAGCCGGTCGCCGTCGCCTCGGCCATCCCTCGCCCTCGAACGGGTCCCGTAAAGATTTTTGGCAAGCGGAGAAGGCGCGGGGTGAAGGAATTGATCAATCCGGACCGGCGGCCCTTGCGGCAGGCTTTATCGAGGCGCGGATTTGCGCTGTACTGGCGTAACGTCCAATCAGCAACAAGGACACCGCCATGGCCGTTTCATCTGAACTCCCGTCCCAGGACGGGCAACTGATTGATGCCCTGATCGTTGGGGCTGGCTTTGCAGGCATGTATATGCTGCACAAGCTGCGGGGGCTCGGCTTCAACGCGAAGGTCGTGGAGGCCGGCAGCGGCGTCGGCGGAACCTGGTACTGGAACCGCTATCCCGGCGCGCGCGTCGACATCCAGAGCCTGGAATACAGTTTCGGGTTCGACGAGGACCTGGAGAAGGAATGGCGCTGGTCCGAGCGTTATGCGCCGCAGCCCGAATTGCTGAAGTATGCCGAACATGTCGCAGACCGCTTCGACCTGAAGCGTGACATCCGCTTCAACACCCGAGTGACCGCGGCGCATTGGGACGAGGCCGTGCAAGTCTGGAAGGTCGCGGTGGATTCGGGCGAGGCGCTGCGCTGCCGCCACCTCATCCTCGCGACCGGGTGCCTTTCCATCCCGACGGACGTGACGTTCCCCGGCCTCGACACGTTCAAGGGCGATATCTACCGCACCTCTCGCTGGCCGCACGAGGGCGTTGACTTTGCGGGCAAGCGCGTGGGGATCATCGGCACGGGATCGTCCGCGATCCAATCAATTCCGATTATTGCGCAGCAAGCCGAACATCTGACTGTGTTCCAGCGCACGCCGAACTATTCGATGCCTGCGCACAACGGCCCGATACCGGAAGCTGACTTCGAGGCCTGGGCTAAAGACCCGCGCGCCTATCGCGCTGCCTCGAAAGATACGGTCGGCGGCTTCCAGAACGAGGCCTCAGAAGCGATGGCCACCGAGACCGCGCCGGAGGCGGTTCGCGCCGAGCTGGAACGGCGCTGGGCATGGGGCGGGTTTCGCATCCTGGGCGCCTTCGCTGACACGGCGGTCGATCCGGAGGCCAACCGCATCGTGCAGGACTTCATTGCCGAGAAGATCCGCGAGCAAGTTGCCGACCCGGCGGTGGCCGACCTGCTGACACCGAAGGATCACCCTTTTGGCACCAAGCGGCCTTGCGTCGATACGGGCTATTACGCGACGTTCAACCGGCCGAATGTCGAGCTGGTGAACCTGCGCGCCGAGCCGTTGGTCGGCTTCAATGCGCAAGGCATTGAAACGTCGAAGAAGACATATGCATTTGACGCGGTTGTGCTGGCGACTGGCTTCGACGCGATGACCGGCGCCATCGACCGTATCGACCTGCGGGGCGTGGGGGGACGGAGGATCAAGGATCATTGGGCGGAAGGACCGCGCACCTATCTGGGGCTGATGGTTTCGGGCTTTCCCAACATGTTCACGATCACCGGGCCGGGCAGCCCGTCCGTCCTGACCAACATGATCAATTCCATTGAGCAGCATGTCGAGTGGATCGCCGATTGCCTCTTGGCGCTGAAACAGCGCCAGCAGACCAGCATCGAGGCCTCGCCGGAAGCCGAGGCGGCGTGGTGCCGGCATTCGACCGAAGCGGTGACGCCGACCATGCTGCCGCAGGCCAACAGCTGGTACATGGGCGCCAACGTGCCGGGCAAGCCGCGCATGTTCATGCCATATGCGGGCGGGCTGCACACCTATACCGAGATCTGCAGGCAGGTGAGCGCGAAGGGCTATGAGGGCTTCATCATCCGCCAGGGCGACCGCGTGCTTTCTGAGTCGAGGGCCTTCACCAGCCAGCCGGCGCCCGGAGAGATTCCGGAAAACCTGTTACCCATCATCGTCGAACGTCTGATGGCAGCGGGTTTGATGCCGGCTGCGACCTAGCGCCGGGCACGCAGGGACTCGGGCGGGTCGCCAGGAGGCCAACCGGTAACATGTCAGAGACTGGCCCGGAGCTGGCGGTCCGCTACTTGGCTGTCGCCGCAGCGCCGCTCAGATCGAAAGCAGTGCCCGACCACGGGTAGAGTGGCGCGGTGTCGCGATAAACCAGGACGTAGTCGGTCATCTGCGTCGTCGTTCCAGAAACGTCCCACGGGTTCATCATGACGAGATATCCCGATGAGGCCGCCAGTCGGTTGCTTTCGTTGTAAGGACTGGCGTCACCGCCGAGGCGGTAAAGAGCGGCCCGGTCGTCTCCCAACGCATGCATGAAGTCGCTGATACCTTTGGGACGCTGAAAGTAGGGGTTCTCCATGCCCATCGGCACCCAGGTATAGTTTTCTTCGTTCGGGCCTTTCATCGGATCTGGCAAGGCTGCCGCCGGCATCATGTTGAAACACTCGCCCACGCACAGGGAATTGATCGTGACAACGTCTCCTGCATAGGGTGAAGCGGCATCCTGTAGCCAGAGCGAAAGCGGTTCAACACCATTGATGGGCGCTTCACTTGCATGGAAGAAGCCCCAGAGCCCGGCGAATCGCGCATCGGCAAAACCCGGCATCTCAGCCAGTGCGGTGAGCCGCGCCTTCATGGCGTTGTAGCGGTTGCGGGTTTCTATGGGCACTCGGAGTAGTGCTTCGTTGATGGCCCGCGCTGTGGAGGGATCGCCGAGGTTGGGACCCGTGCCGCCTCCGGCTTCAGGCAGTTGAAGGGGATCGCCTTCACGATCAAGATCGATGCCGATAAATCGAATCTGGCGATCAGCGGGAAGTGTTTCGTTCAACCCACGCAGAGATGTCAGCTTCTGAAAGAACTCTTTGTTCGCCCACTGAAGACCACTCTCGGCAAACCGATCAAACACCGCCCGGGCATAGATGTCGCTACCGCCTGACAGGTATTCATTTACGGCAATGGCTTCGCGCGGGGTCATTTCGGCGAGATACCAGCGCGGCGGTCCCTCTGCCTGAAGGTATGTTACCAGGGCCGTGTCGAGTTGCTGCGGCAGCGCATAGCCGTGCATTTCGCCGAGCAGGACGTATCGGGCGTCGAGGTCATCTGCTCTCAGCTGAAGCCCTGCATCGGGCGCACTCAGGTCGAGCACGACTTCGTTGGCACTCAGGTGATTACGGTAGGGTTCTGACCCAATCCGCTCCGCGACCACGCCAAGCCAGGGCAGCCCAGCAAGCAGCGCGCCTGTCAAAACAACAATTGAGACAATCGCGACGATCAGACGAATGACCCATTTAAGCACGTTCGTCTCCCTTGGATTTGCGCATAAACCTCTTGCGAGTGAAGCACGGTTATGTGTCCGGGTAGAGATGCAGTGTGTCAACCTGTCTTCTCTCCGCTAGGACCAGCGTGCTCTCCGCGAGGACCAGCCTGCAGGAAAACGCCCGATGATCCTCCGCCGCCTGTACAGCCCGTTGCGGGGCGCCAGCTCCTGAGCCTACTTGAAATTCAGCCCCGGCACGCCGGACCGGACCAGCCTGTCATGGTAATACCTGCTAAGTCCGTCTGTCCTGAGCGCCTTTATATCGGGCTCAAGCAAAAGGGCATCCTGCACGTCTTCCACCGCAGCGCCGGCGCTTCGCCGGATCAGAAGATGTGCCAGTCGGATCTTTCTTTGTCGGTCATCGCCGGCGTCAGCTTCACCAATAAGGGCTGAGGCGCGCGCCAGTTCTTCCTCTGCAGCTTGTAGATTGCCTGCGGATGCATGCGCAACGGCCAGGGCCGACAGGGCGCTGATCGCATGGGTGCTTTCAGCACCGGCAAAACTCGAAAATGTCTCGTAAGCCGCCGAAAGAGCAGCCAGAGCATCCCCTGTGCGGCCTTCCGCTTCCGCAGCCAGTCCTCGAATGAGGTAGCCTCTGCCTGTTTGCAGACTAACCCCCTTCAAGGCGAAGTCTTCGGTCAGGATCAGATCTGCCAGCCTGTCGGCCTCAGAACTGTTGCTGCGAACAAAAAGCTGGAGCGAGGCCACATTGAAGCGGGAGATGTCCCTTCCGTTAGAAGCGTACTCGGGATGAAGTTCATACATCCGCAAGACCTCGCCATATGCCTCGAGGGCGCCCTCCCGATCGTCCCTGATCATTCGGAGTGATCCGAGCTGACTGAAAGCGTAAAGCCTGTCAAAGGGCGCCAGGTCGTGCGTAAGTCGCTGCTGCAGCAAATCTTCGCCCAGCAATATGTCTGCCTCATCCCGGGTCATTCGCGCGAGGCGCACGGCATAATTGACACGGTCAGTCAGGCTTGTGGCAAACCCGGTGTCAAAGCGCAGTACCAGATCTCTCATTCGCGGGATGGCTTCGTCCACACGTCCGGCATCCTGAAGCATCATTGCGTAAACTTCCTCGCCAAAGGCGATCATTTCCGGCGGACCATATCCTTCTCCCATCCAGGCATCAAAAATTGACAGGGCAGAAACATTGTCGCCACGGAAGTAAAAGTTTCGTCCGATCGCATAGCTCAGCGCAGCGGCTGTTTCGGGATTGCCCGCCCGGTTCGCGTGCGCCTCAAGCCATATGTTGTTGAGCGCGCTGCTAAGGGCTTCGGCATCTGCATTGGCCCCGAACAATCTCTGCAAGGCATCTCCGTATGCCACCTGCGCCTGCAGGAAAGTTTCAGATCTCTGAAGCTGCCATTCTGCCTGGGCCAGGGCAGAGTTTGCCCGCTTCGTCTCGCCGCGCGCTTCACTCGCAAAGTTCAGACTTGTGAAAAGACCGCCAATCAGTGCCAGAATCGCCAGGCTGCCTGCGGTGCTCGCTGCCGGATAGCGCTGCACTATTTTTCCGGCCCGGTAAGTCAGGCCGCCGGAACGAGCGAACACCGCTTGACCGTCCAGAAACCTGCGAAGCTCGCTGCCGAGCGCATCGGCAGACGGGTAGCGCGCGGAGGGGTCGGCCTTCGTTGCGCGCTCTGCTATGGCGATCAGGTCTTTGGGCGGAATGCCGGACCTGTCGACGACAATTGATGCATCATGGCGGCGCATGGCAAGGCGGCCGGAAAGCACAGTGTGCAGGACAAGCCCGATGCCGAACACGTCTGTGGCAACCGACAGCGGCTTGCCCTGCAACTGCTCCGGGGCGGCATAAGCCAGTGTCAGGGGGCCGCCGGTCTCGCTCTCCTCCATCGCAGCGGCAATGCCGAAGTCTATCAATCGTACCTGGCCGTTCTGATCCACCAGGATGTTGTCCGGCTTCAGGTCACGGTGCAGCACCAGTTTGGTATGCGCGTGATGGACTGCATCACATACTGAAGCCAGCAGTCGGACCCGTTCACGAAGGGGTCTTCCGGACGCAAACTGATCAATCGGAACACCATCGACATAGTCCATCGCCATATAGGCGAGCCCGTCGGCTGTGATACCGCCATCCAGGATGCGGGCGATGCCGGGATGCTCCATCTGTGCCAGGCGGCGGCGTTCATTGTCAAACCGGGCGGCCCGGTCCGGCCCGCCGGGTTGCATCAGCTTGATAGCAACTATCTGATCGTAGATCCCGTCATCCCGCCGCGCCCTCCACACTTCGCCCATGCCGCCGCGGCCAACCAGCGTCTCCAGCCGCCAGGGACCGATCCGGATGTCCGCGGCGCCGACATGTGCGACCGGGTCTGTCTCGCCGGTTGCGGACGTGGCCAGAAAGCCTCGTGTTCAGCCGGGTCAGCAGGGTTCGCACCTCGCCGGCATGGTCCGTGGTGGCCTCCAGAGTACTCAGATACCTGGCGCGTGCATCCGGCGGCAGTCCCTGTGCCTTTTGCGCATTCAGTATGATCTGGTCCCAGTTCAGCATCGACAAGTCCCACCCTTTCGACAGACGTGATCGAAACGCACTCTGTGATTTGCGTCAAGTATTGTTCATGGGCCCGTTCGCCGGCAGAAGAGCGCCGTGGACGAAGGGTCAGAATGTCCTTGCTACCCGTGTCCACAGTCGCGACTGGCTCTCATA
This sequence comes from Hyphomonas sp., assembly GCF_018402285.1. Classification (GTDB taxonomy): domain Bacteria; phylum Pseudomonadota; class Alphaproteobacteria; order Caulobacterales; family Hyphomonadaceae; genus Hyphomonas. The sequence goes on from NZ_JAGYJH010000005.1 coordinate 47,643, forward strand.
CTGTCCGAACAGGCCCTGCTCGCGGCCCCAGACGAGATCTGCGCCGGCTGAGATGACGAGATCATCGCTCTGGCGCCACTCAAGCCAGGGCCGGAACGCCCCGTCACCCTCGCTCAATGTGCCCAGTATCTCACCTTTCAGCCAGAACCGCTCGTTCCGGAAGGCACGTTGCAGCCTGAGCGTCGCGATTACATCCGTCTCGGGGCGGACGATGTCGGCGTCCCCTGCATCGATGTGGTCGACCCCAAGCTGCAGATTGAAAAGCACGTCACCCGGAGCACTCCAGTCGAGGCCGAGGCCGGCCAGGAAGCGGGGACGACTTTCGGAGGCAACGGGCTGCGCAGTCCTGATATTGACGGGCTGGTCGGGAATGTAGGCTGCTTCCACGCGCCATACGCGCGGCCCGTCGGCGCGGTCGAGCGTGGCACCGATCACTGCCCGCCTTGGATAGCGCAGCGCGATCGCCGGTCCCCCGGGCGTTGATGTTGCCTCAAACACAGGCTCCGTTTCCGGACCGGAAATCAGAACGAGGCTGGCTTCAGAGCGCCCGAAAGTTCGGGACGCGCGCAGGCCGAGGGTGGCATCTTTGAGGTACTCGTCCCGCGCGGCGACGGTCAGAGGCAGCGTCGCTGCCCCGCCTGGCAGGCCGGCACGAAGTCGCGGCGCAACCGGCGCGAACGCGCCTGAGGCCTGCGGCAGCTGGCTGACCGTCGGATCGAGCGCAGCGGCAGCATCTATCCGTGTGCCTGCGACCTGGGCCTGCCACCGCACGCCCCAGCGCGCCAGCCGCTGCGGGCGGATCTCACCGAACACGCCCTCCGTCCGGTTTACCGGGTCGAACCGGTCGGTCACCTGAAGTCCGTCCAGGATCCCCCAGGCAAGGCTCTGCTTGCCCAGGGTCAGCCTCTGGTCGCCTGTTCCGAATGTCACAAAGGCGCGGTCGAGTTCGATGCGGCCATCATGACCTAGTTCAACGGGACGCGACGCAGCTGAATATGTGCGGATTGAGCCGACCCCTGTTTCGTCCGGCGCTGCCACAAGCTGCGCCGATACTTCCGCTCGCCAGCCCTTTGCGCTCCTTACCTGGAACCGGGGCTGGACGCTGACGCGTGCCAGAGAGGCGCTCCCGTCCTCAAGCCGGATTGCCGCTTCCGTCTGGGCCCTGACCCGCACCGTCCCGGATACAGCCTCTGCTTCGGCGCCGGGTGAGGTGGAGAGTGCGAGGATCGCGGCGCACGCCATCGCGCATGTTGAAAAGCCAGGGTGCATCAAGGTTCACCGGATCGCCGGCGCGCCGAGCGCCAGCTGGGCCGATGTCAGGATCCGCTCTTCCAGCGAGGGCACATGCCGCATGTTTTCAAAATGGACGCGGGTCCGGTGACCTGTCTGGAGGTTGCCCACTTCAAACCGCATGGCCGTCCAGGCGCCGCCGATCAGCTCCTGCTCGAGAACCTCAACGCGCTTCAGGGGCTTTCCGGAGGTATCGTCATAATCGATCCTTACCGGAAACAGGGTTTCGGTGTTCACCAGCGCCCGGAAGCGGCTGTAACCGATCTCCCGCCCGATATCGGGCGTGCGGACATGTCCGTCCAGTCTGACGAGGCCGGTTTCGGGATCCTCTACCCCGCCCGAGAATGTCCAGTCATCGAGGCTGAAGCGGAAATTGTCCTTGATGTCGCCATAGGTCAGGTCGGTACCCATGAAATAGCTTCCCCGTTCGGAGGCTGGAAGGCGTCGCACACGCTCGGTTGCCGGAAGATACAGCCAGTTTTCACCCGTCGCGCCGGTCTTGTCATGGCTCAGGAACGCCGTATCAGCGATTGCTGCAGGCGATTTGAAGAAAATTCCGATACGGATGAAATCATCCTTGTCGGAATGGATCATAAGCGCCCGTCTGTTCCGGACAGCGCCCGAAGCCGAGGTCAGCTCGAACACCATGTCTCCGGCGCGACCTTCATTGGCCGGACGTGTGGCAATCTTCTCCGCCAGGGCGCGCGCCGGTGCTTCAGCCACGGCGATCTGGGCATTGAACAGGCACAGGCCCGCCAGAGCGATTTTTCTAAGCATTCAGCAATCTCCTTGTCCGGGTGAGGCGGGTGAGCGCAAAGGCGCTGGGAATGATAAGCAGGGCGCCTGCAAGCGACCCGAAGGCGCCGGTTGCGACAAGCAGGCCGAACCAGCGCAGCGGCGGCGCGGAACTCAGGCAGATGACGGCGAGTGCTGTCCCCAGCGCCAGCGCGGAATAGAAGCACGCCCGCCCGACCAGTCGGTAGTCGCTCTGCAAGGCCTCCTGGAGGCTGTATCCGGCTGCGAGTTTGCCGCGAAGATGCGTGATCAGGTGAATGCCAAAGTCAATGCCCAGCCCCGTGGCGATCGCTGCCGTCATTGAGGTCGCTGGTGCAATGTCTATGCCGAATACACCCATAGATGCGTATACGGACAGAACGCCGGCCGCCACAGGCAGCATCGCCAGAGCGGCAAACATCAGGCTTCTCAGCATGATCAGGGCGCACAGGAAAATCAGGATCAGGGCGAGGCCGAGTCCGCGGAAGTGGTTGTCTGCCAGCTGACTCATCCAGCCGTCATTGACGGCCACTCGTCCGCTGACGACGGCTGACAATCCGCTCTGACGCGACCATTCTGCCAGATGCGCCTCGAGTGCTTCGACGACTGGCTTCGTCAGCTGGTAGCTGTCGGTTGACAGTCTCGCGCGCACAAGCGCGTGTGTCTGCAGATAGTTGATCGTCTCCCGGAAGTCGTCCGGGGGGGCAGACGATTCGTACAGGAACATGTATTGCGCCGGGGCGCCGGAGCGGGCCGGCAGTTCGCCCGGCCCGCTGCCGGTCAGGGCCCGGTGCATGACAGAAACATATTCATCGATGCCGCTGACCGAGGAGACGTAAGGCAGGCCCGCCATGTCGCCCCGAAGCTCCTGAATGGCAGCAAGCCGGGCCGGATCCATCAACCCGCCTTCCTCGTCGGCGACCACCATCACATCGAGGAAGTTCACGCCCCCAAGCCGCTCGTTCAGGACGGCGTCCGCCTCAATGATGGCGTCTCCGGTGGCAAAGTAGCGCTTGCGCTCATAATCGAACTCAGCCTGTAGGGCGAAGACGGCGAGACCGGCAATCAAGAGCGTCGTCAGGCCGAGAGATGCGGCCGGAGATCTCAGGGCGCGGGTCGAAATGGCGCCAAGGCTGCGCTCGACCCGGTCAGTGCTCCTCTGGTCGGACGCCAGGAAGCCGGCATGTCTGGCAGGCCGCAGACCGGTCAGGACAAGAACGCAGGGCAAGGCCGTGAGGCTAAGCAGCCAGGCCGCAGCAACCCCCAGCGCCGCAAACAGGCCGAACTCGCTGATTGGCTGCATTGCCGCGCCAAAGGAGAGGCCGACGAACCCGGCAATTGTCGTGATACTGGTCAGTGTCACGGGCATCCATGTCCTGTTCAGGGCCGTCGCCGCGCATGTCCGCGCGTCCAGGAAGGGCCGAAGCTGTCGGATCCGCATATAGATCATTGAAACATGCAGGCTGTCGGCCACTGCGATGGCCATTATGACGACGGGCAGGGCGGTCGTGATCAGGTAGTATTTCGAGCCCAGCCAGCCGAGAACGCCAATGGCAACTGCTGCCGACCCCGCGATTACCAGCAGCGGCCCGAGCAGTGCCGGAAGGCTCCGCAGCGCAATAAACACAATGATCAGAACGGTGCAGACCGCCGCGGGAATGAAAACCCGCGTATCCCTGTCCACCGTGTCTGCGAGCCGGGCGTTCATCGCGGCCACACCTGCGATATGAAACGCGGCGTGGGGGGCGGTGACCTCCTCGGCTGCGATCAGCGCCTGGAGCTGTGTCATGACCGGATAGGCGTCGTTAGGGTCCTCTACCGGCACGATCAGGGTCAGGAGCCGCCGGTCGGATGATACGAGGCTGCCTGTCAGCATCGGCATATGGCTGACGCGCTCTGCGGCGATGCCGGCAGAGCGTTCGGTCAGGGCTTCTCGCGGAACGATCCAGTCCACAGCCAGATCGCCTGCCTCGCCCCAGATCGCCCGGATTGAGGCCAGGCTCCTGACCTCACCTGAGCGAACGCCGGGTATCGCGCGAACGGCCTCGTCGAGCCTCGCGAGTGTGCCGAGCGTAACCGGATCGAAGAGGTCGCGGTCAGATGTTGACGCGATCCCGACGATAATCGGGTCCTCTAGCCCGAACACTTCGCGCGCTTCGTCCCGGGCCAGCGCAAAGCGGTGATCGGCCGGTACGAAGGCATCTACCGAGGGGTCCTTCTCGACACCGCGCAGCCCCAGGCCGCATATGAAGATCACGGTCAGACATGAAAGCAGGATCAGGCGCGGTCTCGCCAGAAGCGAGTGCCAGCCTCCTTCATATAGGGTTTCAGAAGTGGTCTGCATCGCTCGTCCCCCAGGCTGGTTGTGCGCAAAGTCCCCCGACCCGCCGCTGCCTTGTCAGATGTGAATACGCAGCCCCGGGCCGGAACCGGACACGGGTCAGGCAAAAAGCTTGCAGCCGGCCTCCTGCCATCGCATCGTCGGCCAGAAAAAAAGGGACCGGCAAAGACAAGTCCGGGGGATGGAAACGGCAAAGATGGCAGATCAGGCAACCGGGCCGGGAGGCGAAAACTATAGTCCGATTGATCATCGGATCGCGGACCAGTATTTTGCCGAAAGCTATGACGCGCTGCTGCAGATCGCCCGCCAGAGGCGGCGGCGTGCAAGCGTGCAGGATACGTTCGGCACCGTCGACATCCTGCACGAGACCTATCTGCGGCTTACGACCAGGCCGGCCTGGGACTCCCGGCAGCATTTCCTCAGCACTGCGGCTCTGGCGATACGCCAGGTGATCATTGACCATGCGCGGCGCAAGGCCGCCGCCAAACGGTCCTCTGGTCTGCCGGACCTGTCGCTTGACGCAGATGAACGCCTGCTGCCCGAATTCAATGAGACACCTGAGCAGATCGTGATCATAGGGGACCTTCTCAGTCAGCTCTCAGCTGCCCATCCCAGATGGCTGAAAGTGCTCGATTGCCGTTATTTCGCGGGCATGACGGAGACCGAGACGGCGCTCGCGCTGGGCCTATCTGACCGCACCATCCGCAGGGACTGGGCCGACGTCCGCAACTGGCTTGCAGAACGCATGCGCTGAGCGGGCGCGATGCGCAAGATGAATGAAGGACGCCGGGGACTGAGGTCTTCGCTTTGACACCTCCCGGCAGCGGTATCGGGCCTTCGCCTTGCGGGTCCGGGCTGAACACAGGGCGCCGGATTACAAGCAGGTGCCCGGTTTCCCGGATCTGACCTGTTTCTGCCAGTCTGCGCCAAGCAGTTCGCGTGCTGAAAGGGCATCATCAAAAGCAGGATGTGTCTCGTCAACCATCATGACGATAACCCCCTGCCGCTTGGCCGAGAAGTTGCCTCTTGCCTGATCGCTGGTATCTGCGCCGGTCAATACAAAAAGGTCCCCGCCTCGCCGGATAACCTCAATCGCGGCGACTTTCGAGGCGATCTTCGGAGCTGCGGCGCCACCACAGATTGGCGCCGTGGTGGAAGATATCTGGAAAGTTGTCCGCGACATCTGCTGGACTGTCGAGGATGCGCAAGCGCCTACGGTCAGCAAGAGCGCGGCCAGGGCAAGGGAGGATTTCATCGTTGAGGCTTTCATGGGAGGTGTCTTTCGCAGGCGGCACTGTGAACCGGCACGGATCAGTTTCATCCTGCTGCCGGGCAGTCTGGCCGTCAGTTGTCACAGTTGCGCACGCAGACCTGTTTGGTCGATACGGTTCCGCCGCAGGTCTGGTAGCAGGTCCGGTAGCGTGCACGGCATTGATCCACGGCACTCTGATACCGGTTGCTGACCGCCCCGGTGCAATTTTCAAACGTCTGTTGCGCCTGACTTTCACACCACATCACACGCGAATTTGCATATTCAGGGGCGGACAGACCCGCGATGCATGTGTCGTATGTCCTGATTGATTCCGGTTCGCAGTGGGACTTGTCAGCAGCATTCTGCGCGTTCCCGATACACGTGTTTTCGTTTCCTTCGCAGGTGACGATACAGGTGCGCGCCTGATCGCTTGCGGGCGGGGTCAGGACAAATTGCTCGCGGTAAACCGGCTCGGTGCTGCAGGCCGACAGGAATAACAGACCTGCAAGCAGCGCCAGCCTTCCTCGCGGCCCGGCGCCGATGCGTGCGGGCGTTTTCTGCTGAATGAATGCCACCCGGTCCGTGTCTGCCATGTCCTGCTCCTTCCAATCCATTTGATGGAGAGCATCTAAGCGACAGGGTTCATCCGGATGAACGGGGGATTTCCCCCAATCGGTCCAATACCGGACACGCTAGCCGGGCGCGCGCGGGATGTTCCCGACAGAGAAGACGGAACCGCGGCCTGGCCGGGAGCGAACCGATATGGTGAGGCCGTGTTCCTCGGCCAGAGCTTTCACGACCCAGAGACCAAGGCCCTCTCCGGGCGACTCATCAGATTTCACGAACGGTTCGAAAAGCGCTTCCAGGTCCGCCTCAGAAACCCCTCTCCCGGTATCGTGAACCTCGATTGATATGGCGTTGCCGCGCCGGCGCGCGCCGACAAGGATGCGCCCCTTTTCCGTATGCTTGACAGCATTCGCGACGAGATTTGCCAAGATCCTCATGAGGATAATCGGATCTGTCTTTACCGTCAGTGTACTGCTCACTGAACTCAGCGTGGCAGACTTGAGTGCAGCCTCATCTGCAAACATCGTGACAGCGCTGTCGATCAGTTTGTTGACTGTCAGCGATGTCGGCAATGCGGTGCGTTCGGGGTGCCTGTCTGTCCGGCGAGCCTCATCAAGATCACGCTCGATGATGCTTTCAAGGTAGGACAGGCCCTTGCCGATCGCGTCATCGGGCGCATGCCGGGCAAGCGCCATGCGCAGCGACAGGAGGGGCTGTTTCAGGTCATGCGCCGTCGATACTGCCTTGCGGCGGTGATGTTCGGATAATTCCAGCGCATGGGCATGGGCTGTTTCGGCGCCGATCAGGCGGGCAGCGAGTTCGGATTTCTCCCGGAGAGATTCAAGCTCGGCCAGGGTCGCCGTGTCTCGCTCGCGCCTCAGCGCCAGCGCACGCGAGACCAGTGCGAGCGCAAAAAGCGCTGCATCCAGCGTAAAGCCGGCATGCGTGGTGGCCGCAGCGATGGGTCGGGGAACATCCAATACCTGTACCGCAACGCCGTACAGGCTGATGCTGATGAGAAAGATGCACGCCGTCAGGTAAAGCGCTGAACCTGCGTATCGGCCGCGAAACGCGATGACTGCGCCTGCGAAGTTGGCGGCGGCTGTGGCAACAATGGCGACGAGCAGAACATGCTCGGACAAGGGCGGAGGAATGATGGTCGCACACAGGCCTCCAATGACCCAACTTGCCCCCAATGCACCAAGGAGGATCTGGTCGAAACGCGGATTGGTCTCCCGCGCATTCAGGAGCGCGCGCGTCATGAAGGTGAATGCTGTCATGGCGAGGCCGCCGAACACAATACCTGAAGCATAGTTCACAAAAAGATTGTCAAATATTATGCTGTGAAGATATAAGTATGAGCTCAGAAAGTATAAATAAATGAATATGGAAAACATTCCGTAATAAAAGGCAATCCTTAAGTTCAGAATCGCTGCAAACAGAAAGACGAACACAATGATCGCGGCCCGGGCGCCAAACAGAAAGGTGTGGAAGGCGTGCTCCCGATCGTGACGGGCGAGAAAGCTCTGTGCTTCGACGAGGCGGTAGTCAGCATTGGCACGGTAGCCATACCGGAAGCTGAACCATAGTTCTGCAGTCTCGCCCGGGCTCATCGCAAAGGCCTCGCTCATCGATATCCGGTGACGGGGGATCCTTGCGTCAAATGAATTGCCGAGGACGGGTTGGCGCCAGATCAGTTGTTCGTGGCCGGTGGTTCGAACCAGATGGGCCTCCACGTCGAACAGCGAAAGCCAATTCTCCGGGATGATCCTGTAGACGAGTTCCTGGTCGGAGGGGTTTTGAACCTCGACCCTTAGCCAGACGGGGCCATACACATAGTCGGCGCTTTCGGGCGGGGCGGGCTCGACATACACCCCCTCTGCCATGAGCCTGCGAGCGTCAGCAAGGGAAACAGGGGGGCGTTGATTTATGCCGTCCGGAATGTTCAGAAGGTCCCAGTCGCGAACCAGGGTTCCCTCGGACAGGAAATCGCTGCGGGCGTCGGCGTCCAGCCGGACCGGAATTCCGGCCGAGCTTGATGGGACCGCGAAAAGGCAGCACAACAGGCACAGCATTACCTTGAGGGGCAAAGAGGCAAGCATGGGGTGCATCAGGGCTCCGGTCGGACGCAAAGGCGGCATGCATGGCTGACCTTACGGGAACAATCGGCATTGTCATCGCAGACGACCACGAAATGGTTCGCAGGGGCCTCGTCGCCCTGTTTGAAGGCATCAGCCGGACCAAGGTTGTCGGGCTTGCAGCGGACGGCCTGGAGGCCATCGCGCTTTGCCGGAAACACCGGCCAGGGCTCCTGACGCTGGATGTCGCCATGCCCTATGCGAACGGCGCTGAGGTGTTCGCCGAATGTCGCCGCTGGTCTCCGGCAACCCGGATCGCGGTGTTCACCGGATATACCTCCGTCGGCATGCTTGCTGACTGGGTCTCGGCCGGCGTGGACGGCCTGTTTCTCAAGACCTGCGGCGAAACAGAATTGCGGGCCGGACTGGAGGTCATTCTTTCGGGCCGGAAATACATCTCTACCGACATCGTAAAGCGCCTGGAAGGCGCCCCTTCGCCGCCCCAGCTGACACTGCGCGAGCGCGAAGTCCTTATGCTGATCGCCGCCGGCCTGACGACAATCCAGATCGGGGACAAGCTCACCATAAGCCACAAGACGGTCGAGAAACATCGCGCTTCCCTGTTTGAAAAGCTCGACGCGACCTCGATGGCCGCGCTTGTCACGGCCGCTTTCCGGGCGGGGCTGCTTGACCACCTGGGCGAGGCCTGAGCTTTCGCGCGGTGGTCTTGCAACGCTCTCCCGTTCTGCCCGTGCAGCACTCCTGCAAGCTGCAACTCTCTTGCCTGCAGGACAGCGCCGGAGCTCGGCGGTAAAGACACGCAGGCCTGGCGTTCAGCGTCATTTGAAGCGCACCTTGACCCCGACGAAGAGCCGGTGAATCTCCGGCTGGTAGATATCGAAGTCGCCGCCGAGAAACCCATAACCGGCTGTCAAAGAAGCCTGCCCGCTGAGCGGGTACTCAGCGCCAATGTCCGCGCTCCACATCGCGCCATTCCCGGTTAGCGCAGAACCCACGGTTCCGTCGGTTGAACCGACCTGCGCGGTGCCATATCCGGCACCCACCGCGATATAGGGCTTCAGACCTGCCCGCTCGACAACATAGATGCCGCGAAGCATCCCGCCCGTCAGGGATGTATAGACATCCAGGTCTCGGCCCGCATCGATACCGTCGAGCTGCGAGCGCATATAGACTGCCTGACCTTCGACACTGAAGCCGTTTTCCAGTTCAATGCCGGCTGCAGCGGTGAGCTGGACCCCCGGCCCAAGATCAACATTTAGGGTATCAGTCGCTCCCGTCACAGGCGCACCGAACGGGAAGAGGTCGACATCCATGCTTCCCGCGACGACCGAACCGTCGGCGCGCACATACCAGTCCTGTGCTGTTGCCGTCAGGGGCAGGTTTGCTCCGCAGACCGCAGCTGCTGCTGCCAACCAAAATTTCATGACACCTCAACCTTTCGCTCAGTGGCAGCTCAGAGAGCCACCGTCTGTGGATCAAGTTATTGGGGGGGCAGACGTTCTGGCATGGGGCAATTCCCCCAATTGCAGGACAAAGAAGGTGATCGGGCAGACAAGACACGAACCGGGCCGCTGCGCCGGGCCGTGATATGAAAACTGAGCCCCCTGCTGCCAGAAAGGTGGAGATCGGACTTCTGCCTCTGCGCCGCCTGCAGTGTTTACGTCTCATTCGGGCGAAGACCGACCAGTCCCAACGCGCTGCAGGATGGGGCCCTCTGCCGGGCCCGACACAATGGGCGCAGCGCGGTAAGCGCCACGACCCGATCATGGCCAGCCTGGCCGATGACACGTCTCGGTGATGTTCTGCCGGGTATCAGCCCGGCATGGCAACGACCGGATCGAAGTGTCTCTGAAGCTGGTGGGTCATGAGCATCGGAGCCGACCTGCTCGGAAATGTCGGAGGTCTGGAAAAAGCAGGTGGCCGTGGCCATGCGGGCGGTGCTTGCAACCGATCTCGAAGACCGGGCACGCGCAGGCGAGATAAAGATCGATGATCGGGAGACGGCCGAACCTTTATTCTTCACTCTCTTCCGGAGCCGGATGATTTTCGCGTGTCTGCCGCGTGAGGCCTCCCTGCCATCTGGCTCGGAAATCTGCGAAACTCTCGCCCCAGCGGTCAAAATCTTCCCGGCTGTATCGGCGCGCTTCAGCAGCCCCTGAAGTCCCCCGGACGGCGTTCGTTTACGGCCTTCACGCCCTCGCCGAAATCGTCCGTCTTCATCAGCCATTGCTGCTCTTTGAATTCGCGGTCCGTCGCCGCGCGGACACCCTCAGCGAGATCGGCGCGCAGTGTCTTTCGTGTCGAGCGCACAGCCAGCGGCGCGTTTTCTGCTATGGAGGCTGCGTGCGTCTGCGCTGCCGAAAGCAGGTCCTTCCGAAGGACAATTTCGTTTACCAGTCCTATACGCTGGGCTTCTGCCGCATCGATGCGCGCGCCCGTCAAAAGCATGACCTCAGCCGGGTTGCGTCCGATCAGGCGCGGTAAGGTATAGGTCAATCCAAAGCCTGGATGGAAACCCAGCTTCACGAAGTTGGCGGCAAACCTCGCCTCCGGCGCCGCGATGCGCATATCTGCAACCATCGAGAGCCCCAACCCGGCCCCGACTGCCGCGCCCTGTATCGCGGCCACGATGGGCAACTCGGTGGAAAACAGCCTTACGGCCTGTTCGTATAGCGGATTGGTGCCAGGCGCGTCGGCTTGAGCCGCGATGCCGATTTCGTCGGCGCGCCGTGTCAGGTCGGCGCCGGCGCAGAACACGTTGCCGCCTGCAGCCAGAACAACCGCTCGCGTAAGGCCATCCTTGCCGAGGGCTTCGAGCGCGTCAGCGAGATCGCGCATGAGACCGACGCTCATCGAATTGACCGGAGGCCGGTCGATGGTGACGGTCGCGACGAAGTCATCGCGCACGATATGGATATCGCCGATGCGGGTGGGCATCGCGCTCAACGCTTCAATCCCAGCAGATTTCTTGCGACCACCCATTTGTGCACTTCGGTGGGACCATCATAGATACGCATGGTGCGCAGATGGCCGGACATGAGGGAGAGGGGGATCTCCTTCGTCATGCCCATGGCGCCATGCATCTGCATGGCGTGATCCAACACTTCGTAGGCCATTTCGGTCGCATAGGCTTTCACCGATGAGATGTCGGTGCGCACGTCCGCGCCGCGATCCAGCTTCCATGCTGTTTCATATGTCATCAGCGTGGCTGCTTTGATACGCGTCCAGGCGTCAGCGATCCACCCCTGCACCGCCTGTCGGTTCGCGAGCGGCTCGCCGAACACCACGCGCTGGGGCGCATAGTCCAGCATCATGTCCAGAGCGCGTTGCGCCATGCCAATCGACCAGCTCGCCATCTGCAGGCGCCGCGTGGAGAGGCGCACCTGCATCGGCGCAAAGCCTTGTCCTTCCTGGCCCAGAAGGTTCGCTGCCGGCACGCGGCAATCTTCCAGCACCACTTCGTAAGTGAACTGGCCGCCGAGCATCGGAATGCGCCGAAGCACTTTGAAGCCGGGCGTCCCGCGATCCACCAGGAAGGCTGAGATGCCGCCGCGCGCGCCCTTCTCCTTGTCGGTCACGGCCATCAGGATGGTGAAGTCAGCCTCCTGCGCGCGGCTGATCCAGATCTTGCGGCCGTTGATGATCCATTCGTCGCCTTCACGCACTGCGCGCGTGATCATGGCGGCGGGATCAGCGCCCGCGCCCGGCTCGGAAATCCCGATGGCTGAAACCAGGCGCTTCTGAACATAAGGCGCGAGATATCGCTCACGCTGGTCCTCGTTCACCGTCGCCATAAGCATGCGCAGGTTTGGCGAGTCCGGTGGCAGGTAGTAGGGAACGCAGGTCTTCCCCATCTCAATGTTGACGCCGACCATCGCGACTGCGGGCAGGTCAGTTCCGCCCACATCCTGGGGCGCATCCAGCCCCCAAAGCCCCAGGTCGTGCGAGCGCGCATCGATACGGTCGCGCTCTTCCCGGGTCAGATAGGCGCCTTCTCCCCGGGCATCGCGTTCGAGGACCTTCTGCTCAAGCGGGATCAGGTTCTCCCGCACAAACCGCGCGACAAGGTCCTGCAACATCCTGTGTTCTTCGATGAGTTCAAAGTGCATGAATACCTCCCGCCGGTGTGTCGCCGATGCGTCGAGGATGGACTTGCAGGCAGGGGAAGTAAAGCAGCCCGGATTGCAGGTCCGACCACGTGGTTCGGGACGATTGCCGCTTCGCGCCGCCCCAATGAAGAGGGCCTGAAGCCCACCGCATGATCCTTAAAGTCTGCGGGCCGGGCCCCTGCCGGTGACTGTGCGCCCGAACCTGTCGATGCCGTGATCGAGCGGATAGAGCGGCACAATCTGGTATCAGGCGCCGTCAAATGAACGCGGCGCGGCAGCCGGGAAACTGCCGCGCCTCTCGGGTGATGCCGGCAGGATCAGAACCGGTAAGCGAGCCCGACGCTGATGACCCATGGGTCGAGTTCGTGCTCGGTCTGCAGCGCAATGGCTGACCCTGCGCGGAAGGTGGCCGTCGTGTCGATGAAGTAGCGCTTCGCGTCGAAGGAGAGGCCAAGGCCATTGTCATTGAGAGGCACGTCGACGCCGGCCTGAAGGGCAAAGCCGAATTCGTCAGACAGATCAGCCCCGGTCGCGCCCAGCGCCGCCGCATCCGCGCCGACTTCCTCATTGAAAATGTGGAAATAGGCAGGACCGGCGCCGACATAAGGTTTGAAACTGTCGAAACCGGTAAAGTGATACTTCGCCGTGACCGTTGCGGGCAGGATTATGACGTCATCGATAAGCGAGGCGCCGGCGAGGGGACCTTCCCCGTCAACTTCGTGCGGGGTCACGCAGCAGATCGTCTCTACGGAAAATTCGGGGGAAAAGAAGTATTCTGCCGCGATGGTCGGGATCACGGAATTACTGGCGCTGGTCTGCGAACCTGGCGCAAGCCCGATCAGATCGGTGTTTACCCCGGTAATCGCCGCGTCCGGCTGCACAGTGGTCAGAAAAGCCTTTAGCTGAAACCGGCCTTCGGACTCCTGTGCTGAAGCCGGACCCGCAAGGAGGGCAAAAGGCAGGATAGCTGCCGCAGCAAAAAAATACGCACGAACCTGTGTCATTGGGAACTCCTTTGGACATGACCTCTCCGGAGGAGGGTCTCGCCCGCGCCCGGCGGCTGGACGCTCCTTCCGTATGCCGATGCAAATGGGGGCCGTCTGCGGCGGCCGCATACGCCGTGAGGCCAGCCCTTGGGCCTAGGCCGCCCGGCCGATCGCGTTCAGGGGTCGTCGACGTGCAAAGGCATGAATCTGCCAGGCGGGAAGAAGGCGGCGGTTGAGGGCTGCCCGGGCGTGCGGCCGGCGAAGGGCCCGCCCCTGCGGCATACCTTGATCGGGCGCCGTCTGCGCCTAGTGTCGGGCGAGGCAGCCGAAGGGGCGCGCATGAGCAATCTCTTGAGACATCTGCCCCGGATGGACGCGCTGCTCTCCACGGGGGCCATGGTGAGGCTGCAGGCGGCGTTTTCGCGTGACGAGGTCGCCGATGCGCTGCGGACTGCTTTGCAGGAGGTTCGTGAAGCGGTGCAGGCCGGGCGCATGGACCGTCTGCCAGACTTTGAGAGCGCAGACTTTGCCAGCCGCCTGGCAGCCGGCATCGAAACGAGCCGAAGGCCGAACCTGGTGGCCGCAGTCAACGCAACCGGCATCATCATCCACACCAATCTCGGACGGGCGCGTCTGGCGCCTGAAGCGATGGCTGCCGTGCAGGCTGCGGGCGCCCATGCGTCCAACCTCGAGCTCGATCTTGCCACCGGCCGGCGCGGCTCGCGCTACACGCACGTCGAAGAACTGATCTGCCAGCTGACCGGCGCGGAGGCGGCGCTTGTGGTGAACAATTGCGCGGCGGCTGTCCTCCTCAGCCTGATGGCAACCGCTCAGGGGCGAAAGGTCATCGCGTCCCGGGGGGAACTGATCGAGATCGGGGGCTCCTTCCGCTTGCCCGATGTGATCGCCCAGAGTGGCGCGACGCTGAAGGAAGTGGGCGCCACCAACAAGACACGCGCGTCCGATTATGCGGCGGCGATCGATGCGGACACAGCGGTCCTTCTGAAGAGCCATACCAGCAATTACCAGATCGTCGGGTTCACCCATGCGCCGCTGCGCGAAGATCTTGCCGTTCTGGCGCGCGAGACCGGCACGATCTTCATGGAAGACCTGGGAAGCGGTGTCCTTGTCGATCTGGCTCCCTATGGTCTGCCCGAGGAGCCGCTGGTTTCTGATGTGCTGAAATCGGGCGTGGATGTCGTAATGTTTTCTGGCGACAAGCTTCTCGGCGGCCCCCAGTGCGGGATTATCGCGGGCCGTGCTGACATCATTTTCAGCCTGAGAAAGCATCCGCTCTGCCGCGCCGTGCGCATAGACAAGCTCTCGCTTGCAGCGTTGGAGGCAACCTTGCGCCTCTACCGGGCTCCCAATGACCCGTTCCGAAAGGTGCCGGTTCTACGCGCGATCGCGCAGTCCAAGGAGGAAATCGAAGCAAGGGCGCACCGGCTTGCCGGGTCACTCGCTGCCGCCGGCATCTCGGATGTGAAGGTCATGCCGGGCAGGGCCCGTGTCGGGGGCGGGTCACTGCCCCAGCAGACCCTTGAGAGCTATGTGGTCACCGTGACCGTGGCGCCGTTGTCGCCCGACGCACTCGCGGCGGCTCTGCGGGCCGCCCGCCCGCCTGTCATCGGGATTATCCGTGATGACCGGTTTGTGATGGATATCCGCACACTGACAGAGGAGGATCTTCCGGATATTGTCGCAGCCTTTGGCGGTCTGGCGCCCCGGTGAAGACCTGCCCTGTCATCGTGATCGGGCATGTCGACCATGGCAAGACCTCGCTGGTGCGGGCGCTGACCGGGACAGACACCGACAGGCTTCCTGAAGAAAGAGCCAGGGGGCTCTCGATCACGCCTGGTTTTGCCTTCCTGCAATGGGGCGACACGATGATCGATCTGGTCGATGCACCGGGCCACGAAAACTTCATTCCTGCCATGGTGCGCGGCGCGGCGGGCGCCCGCCGCGCAGTGCTGGTCGTCTCTGCTGCCGACGGGGTTGAAGCCCAGACGCTGGAACACATCGCGATCATCGAAACCCTGGGTATCGGTGCCGGCATCGTCGTCCTGAGCAAGGCCGACCTGGTGGAGGCGTCCGGACGGGCCGGCCGGAAGGCTGCCCTGCAGGCGGCACTTGCCGCAACCTCGTTTGGCGGGGCGCCGCTGATCTTCTGCTCGGCATTGACCGGAGAAGGGCTGGAAGATCTGGCCGCAGCGCTTGGCGGCCTCGCCGGGCTTCAGCCAGGGGAAGGACCTTCTGCTGCCTGGCTCGCCATAGACCGGGTCTTTGTTGCCGAGGGGCACGGGACGGTGGTGACCGGCACGCTGCTTGGCGGATCGCTGAGGCCCGGGGACGATCTCATGCTGTCGCCGTCCGGGCAGAGTGTCACGATCCGCCGGATCGAGGTGCGCGGGCAGACGGTATCTGCCGCGCAGGCCGGTGAGCGCACCGCGCTCAACCTGCGGGGCGTTGCCGCTTCCGCGATCAGGCCCGGGGATGTCGTTCACGCGCCGGGCGCTGTCTCAGCCTCGCTCGACATTGACGTCGCGGTGTCTGTGTCTGCTGGCGCAGGTCGCGCCGTCCGTCACATGGAGGAAGTCCGTGTGCTGTATGGAACAGGGCAGGGGGTGGCGAGGCTCCGTCTGTTTGGCAGCCGGCAGGTCAGCCCGGGCGGGACCGGCTTTGCCCGGTTGCGGTTCCCGGCGCCGGTCGCCGCCTTTGCCGGTCAGCGCGCTGTCCTGCGCAGCCTTTCGCCGGGCCGTACCCTTGGCAGCGCCATCCTCCTCGATCCGGCGGCGGCGCCTCTGGCAGCCGGGAAGGCTCTGCGGCTTGCCACATTGCAGGCTGCTGATCGCGGGGACATGCCCGCTCTGGCAGCGTCTCTCGCCGCCGAGCAGGGCGGCGCGGCGCGTCTCAGAGATGTCGCCCGTCTGGCGCGGGCACCCGAAGCGTCCGTGCAGGCCGGTCTCGGCGCCGCCTTCACGCTGATCGCAGACGGGTCTGTTTCGCCGGCCGCCGCCGTGAGCCAGGCAAAGGAGGCCTACCTCGCCCGGCTTGCTGCCTATCATGCAAGGCATAGGCTGAGACCCCGCGCGCCCGTTTCGGAGATCCGGGCGAGGCACGCCTCGCCGATGCTCAGCGCCCATGTCGAGGACAGCCTTGCCGCTGCGGGCGTGATCGGTCTGTCCGGGGGCTATGTGGCGCTTGCCGCTCATAACCCGTCCGATCACCTGACCCCCGACCAGGCGGCGCGGATGGAACGCCTTGCCGGCCAACTCCGGGCGCAGGGTCTGACGCCGCCCGGGCGCGCGGCGCTGATCGGGGCCCCGGAAGACGCCGAACTGCTTGAGCTGCTGATCGGCTCGGGCGCTGTGATCGCGCTCAATAATGTCTCGCTCAAGCAGAGGCTCTGCTTTCATGCAGAGGCGGTCTCCTCAGCCATTCAGATGCTCAGAGAGCGTTTTCCCGGCCAAACCGCATTTACGACCGGAGCGGCGCGCGAGGCCCTCAAGACAACCCGCCGGCATGTTGTACCGCTGCTGGAATATCTCGACGCGGAGGGCATTACCTCGCGGCAGGGCGACACACGGCGCATGGTCTGACATTTGACGCAGGCCCCGGCGCCGTTACTGTGATCCTTCCGGAGGTGACCGGAGTCTGGTGGCTTCCCTGGTCTTCAAAACTATGGACACGCCGGCAAGGCGTGTGGTGGGTTCGATTCCCATCCACCTCCGCCATAGCCGGGGCTGTTGTGCAAAGGAGCGGCTTCGGGTGACCCGCAGGCCGGCAAAGGGCGAAGGAGTTACCCCATGAGCGAAACAAGGCCGGCCTTTTCCCTCTTGTCTCTGTCGGGAAGCCGGCATGCCTTTGCGGCAGGCGGCGCAGCCCTCGTCGTGTTCGTCAAGGAAGACTGCGAGACCTGCAACACGGCGGCGCCGGTGGTGGAGGCGTTTCACAAGGCGTATGGCGGGAAAATTCAGGTTCTGATGCCGGCCCAGTCGGGCGAGGACAATGCCGTCTTCAGCGCGCGTCATGGCCTGACCGTTCCGGTGCTGGAGGACACGGGCTGCCAGACCTCCTTCGACTGGGACATCGAGATCGTGCCATCGGTATTCTGGATGAACGCCGACGGCACGGTCAGGGACCATTTTGAGGGCTTCGTTCGCTCCGAATGGGAAACGCTCAGCGCCGGCCTCGCCGCGAGCCTTGACCTGCCCGCGGCCGGGATCGACTGGGAGAGCCTGCCGGCCTGGCGCCCCGGATGCGGCTCCCGCCACCTCTATCCGGAAATCCATGACAGGCTGCGCGCCGCCGCGGATGGCCAGGCGCTGATGGCGCGCCGCATCGAGATTGCCGAGGCCGATGACGTGATCGAGTTCATGTTCGATCAGGGCTTCTCCGACGGCTTGCCCCTGGTGCCGCCGACCCCTGAACGGGTGCTCAGGATGTTGTCGGGAACACGCCGTGCGCCGCAGGAGGTGATTGCAATTGTTCCGCCCAATATGGGACAGGCGACGACCGAAAAGATTGCCATCAACGCGGTCATGGCCGGGTGCAGACCGGAATACATGCCGGTTCTGATTGCGGCCCTGGAGGCGGTGTGTACCGACGCGTTCAACATCCACGGCGTAACGGCGACCACAATGGGAGCCGCGCCGGTAATTGTGGTCAACGGGCCGATCCGGGACCGGATCGGCATGAACAAGGGCCTCGGCGCCCTCGGCTCGGGCAACCGTGCCAATGCCACGATCGGGCGGGCGCTGCGCCTGATCGTCGGTAATGTCGGCGGCGGCAAGCCGGGCGGGGTGGAGCGCTCCACGCTGGGCAATCCGATGAAATACACGATGTGCTTTGCCGAGAATGAGGAACGCTCGCCCTGGCCGCCGCTGCATGTCGAGCGCGGGTTCAACAAGGAAGATTCGGTCGTCACGGTCTTTGCGATGACAGGCGGGCCGGTTCACATCGTCGACCAGGAATCGCGCACGCCTCAACAGGTCGCCGGATCGATCGGCCTCGGGCTGGAAGGGGTATTTCTGCCGAAGCTGAGGAACATGCCGATCGACGCGCTGCTCGTCGTCTGCCCGGAACATATCGATACGCTGATGAGCGAAGGGCCCTATACCAAGGCGCAGTTGCGCGCCCGCATTCAGGAGGTAACGATGCGGCCTCTGAGCGAAATGGTGGCAAGCGACACATCCGGGGCGGGGATCCCGAGATCCAGCGCTGAAAAGATGGGTCCCGGGAAGCTGGAGGCCCGCGTGCCGAAGTTTGCCGGCGAGGAATACATTCACATCGTCGTGGCCGGATCAGACGCGGGCAAGTTCAGCTCGGCCTTTCATGGCTGGGCGACGGGGGAGATCGGGTCTCAGTCGGTCTCGCGCAAGATCGATTGAGGCTGGAGCCGGGCGTACAAACATGTATGCTCGGGGCGAACGTTCGCAGCACAAGGGTGAAAGATGACCGTAATTCTCGATCCGACCGATGAACGAAAGCCCGTTACACGCCAGATCACCCCGCGCGCGGGATCCCTGCAGGGCACGATTGGCCTGCTCGACATCCGCAAGCCGCGTGGCAACGTGCTGCTCGACGAGCTTGAGCGGCAATTGAAGGCGGCCGCGCCGGAGATCACCGTGAAGCGCTTTGCCAAGCCGACCTTCACCAAACCCTGTCCCGATGACCTGCGTCGCGACATTGCGGGCGAGGTCGATTATCTGGTCGAAGCTCTGGCCGACTGAGGTTCCTGTACGACGTGCAGTCTGCACGATACAGTCTGGTTTGAAATCCAGGGAATCCCGTCAGTCTCCATTGCGTCTTCGGAGTTCGATGAAGCCGCTGATTTCCAGCGCAGCGCGCTCGGCATGCCGGACGCACGCTATGTTCTTGTCCCGCATCCGATCCAGGACGCGACCGATGAGGAGATGCGGGCGAAGGCGCGGCAGGCGCTTCCGGCAATCCTCGACGCATTGACGCGCTGATTGGGGTCTGCCTTGTCAGGTAAACAGCGGCTGGCTTGAAGACATTCGGGGATCGGTCAGACAGGACAGCCGGACAGGTGAGGGGTGTCTCTCACGCTCTGCTCTTGCGGCGCGGCCATGAAACCAACCGGCACCACGCACGGACATGAGGTTAGCCGGCGCGTGAACAATCATGTGAACAATCGTGCTCGGATTCTGAGCCTTCCGGCCCGGCGGTGCGGGGGCGGATGACATCGCGTTTGCCGCGCATGCAAAACCATGAAGTTCGCCTCGTCCGGCGCCTGCGTACACTCACTTAATTTGTCAGAAAAGGATCGGGAGCGGGCAAGATTGACATCGCTGCGGTCGTAAACGGCGCGAACTTCCTGTTGCCTGAGATCTGCGGGTGAGCCGGCTGCAGAGACTGCTCGCGTTTATCGCGGGGTCCTTGGCGAATCCAGGGGCACGCTGTGCTGTCTGGCCCCTGAAATCTTCCGATCGGGGACGGGGGCGGACCCCTGAAGCCCTGTTGGTATCACCGCCTGACGAGACCATGGGTGAGAGGCTGATCCAGGACTGTGTCCGGCTATAGGCAAGCTGATCAACTCAGGTTCGACGGTGCTGATGGCAGCGGTTCTGTCGGGGCGATCGACCCGAGCACAGCGATCAGGTCCGCTGCCGCGGCACTATCGAAATACTCCCGGACATGGGTCACCCTGCCGCCGCAGACATCGGCGACCACGCATACGAGGAGATCGAGCGTCGTTCCGCAAGGCAAGGTGCCTCTGACGGCATGTTCCTCGACGAACCCGGTGGTTGTGGCGGACCGCACGGCATTCTCATAGCGGAACGCCTTCACAATCTGCCCTACGGCCGTGTTGAATGCGAGCAGAGCATCCAGGCCGAAGGGGCGACCATTGTTCTGGCGCACGCAAAGTTCGTCCGAGCACAGACCTCGAACGGCTGTATCGTTCCCGTCAGCAAGGGCGGCAAAAAGCGCCTCTGCCACTTCAGCGTTGTTCATCTCACGCGCCTCCTGACTGTCATCTGCGCATGCTTGTGCCGGCAGACTCAAAAAGCAAGTCTCTGCCTGGGGGGTGACGTTTCCTGCCCAGATGGCCTTTGGTCGGCATCCAGGACGCCCGGCAGCGTCGCCGCAATGTCATCATCAGGATCGCAGACCGAGACCGGGGCAACACTCATCATCACGGACATTTCCGGGAGTCGGTTTCTATGGCTGCTAATGCCTGCTGAACAACAAGGTGAGCGCGTCTCCCAGCCGATCGTTCATGCGTGCTCCTTCTGACGTTCCGGTTCCTGGCGCTTCATCAGGAGAGAGAAACACAAGGCCGTTTGAAACAAGGCGAAAAATCTGGGCGTCAAGCCAACCGGCGCCGTCTTCAAAACCGGGCAGGCAGCGCAACAGGTTTCTGGACGTCTCGCCTGAGCGGGCGAACAGGGAAAGCGCAAGCTGAACGGTCTCGGTGTCCCGAGAGGCTTCAAACATCGCATTCAGAAGACCGATCAGTTCAGTGCGGTTACTCTGCGCGCCTTGCTGGTCACTGGCAGTCAGGCGCTCAGCCAGGGCCCGTGGCGTAAGCGATCCTGCTTCGTCCTTGTATTCAAGCTGGCTCAGGGCGCGCTGGCAAAGCCGCTGGTAGAGAAGCGTGTAAGCGTCTTTCAAAATTGCGCGCCGGCCATTGAAAAAATGAGTCACGGACGAGACCGACGCGTGCGCCTCGGTGGCAAGCCGCCGGTGAGTGAGAGCGTTCACGCCCTCATCCGTCATGATCTGGATTGCTGCTTCGAGAAGGGCCTGGCGTGTCGGATGCTCGCTGCGAATCCCAGCTGTCGGTTCGCTCGCTTGAGCGGCCATCGATCGCCAGGCGCTGTCGGCGCAGGTCCAGGAGACGGGCCTGCCAAGCAGACGCTGGGTAAAACGATCCACCAGGGAACTGGACCAGGCATGGAAGCCAGGGCTTGCGGCTCCGATCAGGTGTCCGAAGGCAAGACCGTGGAAGAATGCCTTCAGCGTGTGCGTTTGGCCGGAGGACAAATCGAGTTTCGATCCCAGCAGCGCCCAGAATTCCTGCTCGGCATTTGAGAAGGGGCCTGCCTGGCCAGTATGGCCGCGCGCGACCCCGAGGATACGCAGCCAACGCAGCGCCGCAAGCTGGTCGTCTGGCCTTGTTTCGCCAATAAGCAGCTCGTTCAGCAGGCCCGCCAGATCAGATCGCGACACCGGAGCTGAGAGAAGGTCGCGCTGGCAGGTCGCCCATCGTCGCGCATCCTGTTCCAGTGACGCAACGCGCGCCGCTGCCATGAGCGTATCAATGTTGCCATACCTGTAGTTTATCAGCGATGGGCTGACGCCTGCGGCTGCCGCAATGTCGCGCAGGCCTGGTCCCCCTGCGCGCGAGGCCATCAATGCAAGCGCGGTTTCGACAAGCCGTTCGGATGGGTTGGGTTCACTGTGGTGCATCCGTACAGCTCTGAAGCAGATTACCCTTCCAGAATCAAGCATCTGTCCGAAGTGCTGATGGGCATCACAGGGTCGAGGCTCCGATAGTATAACGAAAACAGGCGGATTGCTGGAACTTTTTCAGCTTGAGCGTCGTATCCGTGTTGTAAAACTTTGACTTGGTTCAGGTGTTCAGCAGCCTTATGCGCATGGCGTTAACCTTTAGGAGCCGGGCATGCGGATCAAATCCCTCAAACTAAATCTTCTCATGGCTGGCGCACTCATCGCAGCGCCGGGTATGGTCGCTCAGACCACAGATGATACGGAGGCGCGCCAGCAGACGGTCATTGTTACCGGATCACCCATTCGTGACAGCCAGCAGGCCGCTATCGATGCCAAGCGTAATGCGGACAATGTGGTCGACATCATCGCGGCCGATACGATCGGGCGCTTCCCCGACCAGAACCTCGCTGACTCGCTTGGCCGTCTGCCGGGCATCGCCATCGAACGAGACCAGGGGCAGGCCCGCTTCATCAACTTCCGCGGCGCGCCCTTTCGTTATACCGCGATCGCCTTTGATGGGGTCCAGGTGCCCGGCGCCGAAAACGGGCGCACGCCGCGCTTCGACAGCTTCCCATCGGTGATCACCAGCTCGGTAGAGGCAAACAAGGCGATAACCCCGGACATGCCAGGCGAGGCCGTTGCCGGTTTCGTCAATATCCGGACCTTCAGCCCCTTCGACCGGCAAGGCCTCGGCGTTTCACTCGAGGCTGGCTATGGCGAGCAGGAGTTGGGCGGGGGACCCGTCAGCAAGCTCAACGGGCGGATTTCCTGGTCGAGCGATCAGCTCGGGCTGGTTGCCTTCGCCTCGAAGAACCGGCGTGAGCAGGTCACTGATAACCGCGAATATGACCTGTCGTTCAATACAAATGGCGACTATCTGGTCAGCCAGCTCGACTTCCGCTCCTATTTCGTCAACCGCGAAGACAATGCCTGGGGCGGAAAAATCGAGCTTCGACCTTCGGAAGGACCGTTCAGCCGGCTCTTTGCCACCACGCTCTACACCGACTTCATCGATGAGGAAGAGCGCACCCAGTTCGTGTTCCAGTTCGGCGCCGGCGCCGCCGCACGCCGCGGGACGCTGACGCCAGGTGAGACGGGCTACGAGCCGCTGGTCATTGTCCGCCGGCTGCTACAGGACGGCGAGTATGACAACTCGACTTTCACCAACACGCTGGGCGCCGAACTTGAACTGGGCGCGTGGGCGCTCGATGCGCGCCTGAACTATACGGAGACCGAGAACAACACGTTCCTGCCTATTCCGTTCAGCGTCGGCACGGCGGCCGGCAGCTATGACATCACCGACCTGAACGATCCTCTTGTCAATGTCTTCGCGACCGTTCACACAGACACCGATCCGCCTTGACCAGATCAACTTTTCCACCAATCTCGGCATTCTCGTCGATGCGCGTCTCGACAATCAGGCCTGGAAAGCCAAGCTTGATGCGGAAAGGCCGTTGACGCTGATGGGCCGTGACCTCGACGTCAAGATTGGCGCCCAGTATGATACGCGCGAAGCCGAGGGCAACAGTTTTGCTCAGATCGCCGGCGGTTTTCCTTCGGCCGTTCAGATCGGCGCATTTGGAACCTCCATTCCTTGGTACACGGACTTTACCAACAGCATCAACGCCAGCTATTTTGACAATCCCGGCCTGCGCAATGCCTGGTCCCGGGCCGTCGGCGGTTTCGATCTGGCGATCCCCGGCGATCTGGCAATTGTGATCGAGGAAGACATCTACGCCGCCTATGCCATGGCCAAGCTGGCTTTCGAGGGCGGAAACGCTGTCTTCGGGGCCCGGGTCGAGCACACTGAATACACCACAGACGGACCGTCTCTGGATATCAGCTACAGCGATGACTACACCGCCTTCCTCCCGTCGCTGCATGTCAATTTCGACCTGCGAGACGACCTGAAGCTGCGTACATCGCTGACCACTGGCCTGTCCCGGCCAAACTATTCTGAATTGCGCGCTTCTGCCTCGATCAATCCGACCACGACACCGCCGTCGGTCAGCGGCGGCAACCCGACGCTGGACGCGGAGCGGACCTGGGGCGGAGACGTCTCCCTGGAATGGTATTATGCCCCTGCAAGCCTCCTTTCGGTCGGCGCCTTCCACCGCGAGATTTCAGATGTGATCTACTCTGACTCGACAACGATCGATGGCGGCATTTATGATCCCTCCGCAGCCGGAGAAACCTGGACCCTTAACGGCTTCGTCAATGGCCGGAACGGCCGTCTTTCCGGTATCGAGGCCAATTTCATCGGTCTTGCGGAAAACCTCTTGCCGTCTCCCTTTGACGGGTTGGGCGTGAGTGGCAACGTGACCTTGATCGACAGCGAGTTCGAGACCAATGGCGGTGTGAAGTTCTCCCTGCCGGGAACTTCCGACCTGATCTACAACGCCTCTCTCTTCTACGAAAAAGGCGGCCTGTCAGCCCGGCTCAACTACCAGTTCCGGGACGCCTGGCTCTCGACGACCGAGAATGACAGCCTCGCCGAGTTCTGGGACGCTCAGGAACGTGTGGACGCATCCCTGCGCTACACGCTGCCCTACGATCTGCGCGGCACGCAGGTCACCCTGTTTGCCAATGGCAACAATCTGTCTGATGCCGTCGATGTCCGCTATGACGGGGTCCCTCAACTTCCCAACCAGGTTGAGCGATACGGCCGTTACTGGCTTGTCGGATTGCGGGCAGATTTCTAGGCCCGTTTGACTGCCGACCGGGCAACGTCAAAGTTGCCCGGTTATCTCTTTCTCCCAAACCCAGGATCCCGTCATGTTGCGCTCAACTTCCACTGCATTTGCTACACTGGTCTGCCTGGGGGCGTGCGCCCCCGCTCCGCCCCCCCCGTCCAGTGAGCCGGGAGATGGTGCACACGTGTCCCCGGCGATAATTGTCAGCGAAGCAGAAGTTGTCCGCGAAGCAGGAATATCTGACTACAAACTGTCCTGGGCAACCAATGTTTCCGATGCTCCGGTCCGGATAGAAGTCTCTGCCGATCCGGATTTCCCACTAGGCCAGGGCAGCGTGATTGCCGACGGTTTGAAAGATACAAGCTATACCTTCACAGCCCCGGCAGGCGCCCCTCGCCAGTACTTTCTGATTGTTCCGGATGCGGGCGACGCCGTGCGAGTGTCAAACCGCGTCCTCCCGCTCGAAGGCGGCAGAAACTTCCGTGATCTGGGCGGATATCAGACCCTTGATGGCCGCAGCGTGAAATGGGGTCTTGCCTACCGTTCGGGTGTGATGGAGGGCCTGACGGATTCCGACTATGATTATATTTCCGGTCTTGGCATTTCAGTGGTCTGCGATTTCCGTGCTTCCCAAGAGCGAGCCAGCGAGCCCACGGACTGGCGCGGTGGAGATATCGAGTACATCACTTTTGCAGATCCGTCGGCAGAAGAGGACATGTCGAAATCTTTTGCCTCGGTACTGATGGATCCGGAGGTCACCGCGGAAAAGGTGCGCGACATGTTCATCAGTTCCTACCGGTCGATGCATCATACGTATGCGCCCGCCTATGCTGAGATGTTTGACAATCTCGCCAATGGGAGCCTGCCGCTCGCCTTCAACTGCTCGGCAGGAAAGGACCGCACCGGGGTTGCCGCAGCGCTTCTCCTGTCGGCGTTGGGTGTGCCTCGTGAGACAGTCGTTGAAGACTATGCTTTGTCGGAAAAGGTTGTCGACTTCATGGCAGAATTTGAAGTCGGATTGTCCGGTAGCGATCGGGAAAGCCCGTATGCATTCCTGTTCCAGCTGCCGCCGGAGGTCATCCGTCCGCTGATGCGCACCGAGCCAGCCTATATCGAGGCCACGCTCGATGCGATCGAAGCTCAGCATGGCAGTATCATTGCTTTCATTCAAGAGCGAGCTTGGCGTAGATGATGATGAGCTTGCCCGCATCCAGGAGCGCCTGCTCGAGAGTTAGATGCGGTTCCTGGAAACCGAGCCGGATAAAGAGAACATCGACGCTGGCATCTCCATTCCAGGTGCCTGAAGGCCGGGGAGTTCTGTCCGCATCGGTGGATTTGAACGCATTCCCGATTTCCGGTTCAATCCAGTCAACCGGCTTCTGCCTTGGCCGAAGACCGGAA
>NZ_JAGYJH010000006.1:0-186836 GCF_018402285.1 Hyphomonas sp.
GGCGCACCCAAGAGGATTTGAACCTCTGACCTTTGCCTTCGGAGGGCAACGCTCTATCCAGCTGAGCTATGGGTGCTGCGCACGGCGGTGTTTATGCGATGCGCGCGGGCTGCGCAACCGCGTTTGCCTGAAGCCGGGCATAGACGGGCCGGGGCAGTGCTCTCTATGGTGGTCCCGGAATTCCTGCCCGGCCCGGAAAGGTGCTGCTGAAGATGAAGATGCCCTCTGCCTCCTTCCTGATGGCCGGCTGCGGCTTGTTCCTGATTGCCGGTTGCGAGCCAGCCGCGCCGGGGGCGTCGGCGCGTGAAGAAGCCGCCGCGGCAACTTGTGACGCTTCCCGTCGCGCGGAGCTGCGGGCGATGCGGCCGAATCTCGAGACCGCTGCGCTGGATGCGGCCCGGGAAAGCCGGGGGGATGGCGCGCCTGCGCTCTGGACAATGCGGGACGAGGACACGACCATCCATCTTCTCGGCACGGTGCATCTGCTGCGGCCGGAGTTGGAATGGATGACGCCGGAAATCGAGATGGCGATTGCAAGCGCCGACACCATTGTGTTCGAGGCCGACACAACGAGCCCGGACGCGCAGCGCGAGCTGATGAAGTTCTACACGACGCAGGGCTTTTTCACTGATGGCACGCAGCTGACATCGATGCTGTCGGAGGTAGAAACCCAGGAACTGACGGTGGCGCTGGAAACGATCGGCCTGCCGATCGAGGCACTGCTGCCCTACCAGCCCTGGATGGCAGCGGTGAACATGTCGGTCAAGCAGATGCTGGACGAGGGTTTTGATCCCGAAGCAGGCGTCGAGAAGGTGATCGAGCGGTCGGCCATGGAGCGGGGCGCAGACTTTGCCTTCCTAGAAACGGTGGAAGAACAGCTGGGCGGACTGGCTGGCCTTGGCGAATGCGAACAGGTCGATTTCCTGATGGCTACGGTCGACGGGCTTGGCGAAGGCACCGCGACGCTCGACCTGCTGGTTGATGAATGGGCAGACGGGGACGTGACCGGCCTTGGCCTGATGATGGCAAATCCCGAAATGCTCGGGTCACAGCCGATTTATGATGCGATGATGACGGATCGTAACACCCGGTGGGTGCCCAAGATCACGGCGATGCTGGAACAGCCCGGCACCATCCTGGTTGCCGTTGGCGCGGGACATCTGGCGGGGGAGGATAGCGTCATCAAGATGCTGCGCGACGAAGGATTTGCCGTCGAAGGCCCGTAGCAGATCGGCAGCGGCTCAGTCTGCAGCGCGGCGCAGCGCAAGGAGCGCCTGCACCAGGATGCCCTCACTGGCCGCGCAGACGATCTGGCCGCCGAGCGCCGGGGGCTCGCCTCGCCAGTTGGTGGCGATGCCGCCCGCCCCGCGCACGACCGGGATGAGGGCCGCCACGTCCCAAGCCTTGAGACCGGACTCGGCGACAAGGTCCAGCGTGCCCCCTGCCACCCGCGCATAGGCATAGGCGTCAAGGCCATAGCGGGTGATGCGGGCTGTGGCGCGCAGATGGTTCCAGGCTCCCTGTTCAGGCGGGGTGAAGATGAAGGGGTCCGTAGTCGCGATGGTTGCGGCGCGCAGGTCCGGATTTCCCGAGACACGGATCGGCACGGTCCCGGCCGCGCTCGACATTTCCGCGCCGCCGGGCCAGCCGATATAGCGCTCGCTGACGACTGGCTGGTCGATGACGCCGAGGATGGGCGTGCCTTCCGGGTTCACCAGCGCGATCAGCGTCGTCCAGACGGGCAGACCGCCGACGAAGGCGCGGGTGCCGTCGATGGGGTCGAAATACCAGCGCCAGCCGCTGGCGGAGGCTGTTTCGGGGAATTCCTCACCCGTGACACCGTCGTCGGGACGCTCGGCGGAAATGAGGGCGCGCATCGCCAGTTCGGCGGCGCGGTCTGCTTCGGTGACGGGATCGAAAGCCGAACCGGGGGCGCCGGACTTGTGGTCAACAGCGGCGAGGTTGCGGAAATGTGGTCGGATGGCGGCCCAGGCGGCGTCTGCCAGCCTGTGGGCGAGCGCAATGTCGTCTGCGATGTTGCGGGTAGAGATCATGGGCGAGGCGATGCCTCGCCCATGGGATAAGGTCAAGCAGCGCCGGTGCTGGAGGTGTCCTGCTCGAGCGCTTTTGCAAGCTCCAGCAGGCGGCGGCGGGGACGCTCGCTGAGGCGGTAGTACGCGCGCACCAGTTCCAGCGTCTCTTTCTGGGAGAGGATGTCGCCTTCCATCTGTTCGGCGTCGTTGGCGGCGTTGGGCACAGTGCCCGGCACAACCATGCCGTCATAGAAATACTGGACGGAGACATTCATCGCCCTGGCCAGGTCATACAGGCGGGAGGCGGTAATGCGGTTTGCGCCACACTCGTATTTCTGAATCTGCTGGAAGCGCACGCCCACCTGGGACGCCAGATCCTGCTGTGTCATGCCAAGCAGGCGGCGGCGGCGGCGCAGGCGTTTGCCAACGTGCAGGTCTGTTTCGTCAGCCATGATCCCTCTCCATTCTGGTGCGGGACCGCCAATCAGTCCCAAATCAGGATATTCGCGCAGTTTCTACGCAATTGCCGTGCCGGGGCCGGGAAACTGCCCGAAGATTGGGCATTGCAGGGGGGTGGGCCCGGGTGCGGCGAATAGGTTCTTGGTCGTTTGTGCATCGCAACATAGGTTGAACTTGCACTTCGGTGCAGACGCCTCTGGCGTTTCCTCCCTTTGACTTCGGCCGCGCCTGTTGGCGCGGCCTTTTTTCTTTAAAGTCAGGGTGTTGTCAGCGGGCTGCGAGCTGCTGGATGGCCTCGATCATCTCCGTGATGGCCGAGTCCATGACCGGACGGAGGCTGGCAAAGCGTCCTGACCGGGTGATGGCCTGCTCGTCCATGTACAGGCCGCGATTGATTTCGATCTGGATGGCGTGGACACCGCGTTTCGGGCGGCCATAGCGCCGTGTGGTGTAGCCCCCGGCATAGGGCGCGTTTCGGGCGACCGTCAGCCCGTGATTGCGGAAGGCCCGCTCCAGCCGGTTCACCAGGCGCGGGTCGCAGCTCGATCCGAAGCGGTCGCCGAGCACGATATCGGGCAGGTTCCGCCGGCCCGGCTGTACCGAGGGCATGGAGTGACAGTCGATCAACAGCGCGCGGCCATGGATGTCGCGCCGGGCATCGAGCAGGGCGGTCAATGTGTTGTGATAGACGTCATGGATGCTCGCAAGTCGTTCTTCGCCCTCTGCCTTTGACAGGAGGCGGCCATAGATGGCCTCGCCTTTCGCCCCGACGCGGGGCAGGCAGCCGAGCCCGGCTTCCACCCGCGGTGTCGGCAGGGCACAGGCCCGCGGTGGGCCGTCATGAAACATGGCCGGGTCAAGCTCGTGCGGATCGCGGTTGAGATCGACGACGGATCGCCCGTACCTGGCCACCAGCAGGGCAGCGCCACGGGCGGGCGCGCTTGCAAACAGCTCGTCAACAAAAGCGTCTTCGGTGCGCCGCACATCCATCAGGGGTACGCAGAGCGCTGAAACCATGCACGAAGGATAGAGATTGCCCGAATGGGGGCTGGCGAAGACGACCGGCACACTGTCGCCCTGAGGGACGGACAGGAGGAAGGGCGCGGCGAACCCGGGCGGCTCAACCTGCAGTCCTTCATCAATCGTTAGGATCGGCGACGTATCCGGCATCAGTGCAATGGTTTGAAAATCGTTCGCAAGGTCAAGGCCTTTCAGCGCTCGCGTGTGGTGCCGGTCTTGCATGCCATCATGTTCATCGCCGATTTACCATCGGCAAGCTTAATGTGTTAATTGTGTGAGTCGCACCACAGGGGACCCTGCGTGACCAAGATCCTGCTCGCTGAAGATGATGATTCGATGCGCACCTTCCTTGCCTCGGCGTTGCGCCGGGCAGGACATGACGTGCAGGATTACGCAGACGGTGAAACCGCGCTGCAGGCGCTGGAGCGTGAGGTGTTCGACCTTTTGCTCACCGACATCGTGATGCCCGGCCTTGACGGGATCGAGCTCGCCCGCCGCGGCGCCGAACTCGACCCGGCCATGAAGATCGTCTTCATCACAGGGTTCGCGGCCGTGGCCCTTTCTTCGGGTTCGCCGACGCCGGCCGGCGCCAAGGTGTTGTCCAAGCCCTTCCACCTGCGCGAAATCGTGGAAGAGGTCGACAAGGTGATGGCGGCCTGACACAGCCCCTGCACCGATAATGGCGCCAGCTGCACGTCCTCCATCAAAGGCGGCTTGACGCGCCAGCCCGGATTGTTCATTACGCCACTTCTTCAGGCTTGACCCCAGCGGGTCATTTCCGGAAGGGCGGTTAGCTCAGCGGTAGAGCACTACGTTGACATCGTAGGGGTCACAAGTTCGAACCTTGTACCGCCCACCATTACACCACGGAAAACAAACAGAATTCTGGGATTGGCGCTGTCTTTGGCCAGCCTACGCTCAGCGCGGTTTTCGTGGGTGTCCAAGCCCTACGCCCACCCGCACAGCGCACAAAACAGCATGTTTTGTGCAAGCTGCACGAGCAGGGCAGGCGCGGCGATCAGCGGCCCGGCAGCGTGTCCTGCTTCAGCTCTTGCCCCACGCTGGTTCATTGCTCATTAAAATGGTGTCGGCTGGCTTCAGATTCGGGGCGCTGAATTTGAGGGAGACCCGTGTTGATGCCGAGCGCTCGCTCCCAGTTAAATCCCACCTTAGACGCCAACTACTGAAAAACGCACGCCGAACCTGAAAGGGGACTAAGCGCATGTCGAACGCACTGATCATCGCAGGACGGTTCCTGCTCGGTCTCTACTTTCTCGTGCCCGGACTCATGAAGTTTGCCGCGCCGGACATGCATGTTGCCCTCATGCACATGCACAACGTGCCGCTGGCAGAGCCGCTGATGTGGGTGGCTGCAATAGCAAATGTTGCCGGCGGGCTGCTCCTGATTTCCGGGAGGCATGTTTGCCTGACGGCGCTCGGCTTCGTTGTCTACGTCTTGCTGGTCAATGTGATGCTTCATGACTTCTGGAACAATCACCCGGGCGTTTCAAGCGAACGGGAAACGCAGAATTTCATCAAGAATCTCGGTATAGTTGCAGGGCTGCTGGTTCTCGCTGGCCAAAGCAGACTGCGCTCCTTTACGCACAAAGGATGGTGGCGATCGGACCGGATGGTGAACCGCGATCAGGCGTAACATCTTTGGGGGGAATCTTGAGTAGCTCAAGATGTTGGCAGGCGGAGAGAGGGAAATTGGCTGAGAATGTTTACCGCGTGAGGGGCAGGCCAGGCTCGCCAGCTTGTCCTGCTTCAGCCCTTGCACCCACACTGGTTCATCGCTCATCACAATGGTGGCGGCTGGCTGCAGATCCGTGGCGTTGCATTTAAGGGAGACCCGTAATGATGAGACATGTTGTTGTAGCCCTTTCCATGCTCATGGCGGCGGGTGTGAGCCATGCGGGTGAGCCGATGACACCCGAAGCAGTAGTCGCCGCTGCCCGGGAAGGCGTCACCTTCGTTGACAATGATCACATCACGGCCCGGCAGGCGGCCAATTCAGAGCTGGTACTGTTGGATGTGCGCACCGAGCGTGAGTTCACCATGGGCCGCATTCCTGGTGCCACATGGATGGCGCGCGGTGTCGTCGAGTTCCGCTTGGCCGAAACGATGCGGGACGCAGACGCAGAGATCATCGTCTATTGCGCGACAGGCAGTCGGGCGGCGCTGGTCCAGAAGACCCTTGTGGCCCAAGGCTACCGCAATGTTTCCGCGCATGAAGGCTTTGAGACCTGGGCAGGGGCGCGCCTTCCCGTTGAGAACACTTATGGCACATTCGAACTGATTGAGGCCGTGAAGGGTGACTGATCGGCAGGCATAGTAATCTGTAGGCGGACGGTATGTGTTTCTTGAGTTACTCAAGTTTCGACCGCGGCCACTGGGCAGGGATAAAACAACACACACCTGTAAGGAAAGCGCATGGAATTATTGCGAGACAAAGTAGCACTGGTAACAGGTGCGGGCAGGGGGTTGGGCCGCTGTTATGCACTTGCCATGGCCGAGGCCGGCGCCAGGATCGTCGTCAACGATTTTGGTGGCCAGTTGGACGGGCTTGCTTCCGGCGAAGACCCTGCCGGAGAGGTCGTGCGGGAAATCGAAGCGGCAGGCGGGGTCGCCCTTGCAAACCGCGCCAGCGTTGCGAGTTGGTCAGGCGCTGAAAGCATGATCCGGGATGCGGTCACCGCGTTCGGCAAGATTGATATTGTCGTCAACAATGCCGGGATTTCGCGCAGTGTGGCGCTGGTCGACATGCAGGAGTCCGATGCGGATCTCGAGATCGGTGTTCATCTTAAAGGAGCCTTGGCCACTACGCATTTTGCATCGGCTTGGTGGCATGAAGCAGGTCCGGCGCCGGGCCGAGCCATCATCAACACCACGTCAGCAGCCGGGTTGCATCCCAATTACGGGGGGCAGCTCTATCCTGCTTGCAAGGCTGCCATCGCCGCCCTGACCATGGGCACTGCGCATGAGCTGGCCCATCTAGGGGTCAGAGCCAACGCTATTGCGCCGTGCGCGCGCACTAGAATGGTTGGACGCAGCGCGCTTGTAAGCAGATTGATGCCGCCTACGGACGGCTTTGACCGGCATGCTGCAGAACACATCGCGCCGCTGGTGGTATACCTTGCAAGTTCCAAGTGCCGTTTTACCGGCCGGGTCTTTGCCATGGAGGGGCCGGATGTTGCAACCTACACGCCCTGGAGCGTCGAGAAGCAGTACTCGCAGCCGGGCGGCTGGACTGCAGAAACCCTCGCAGAGGCATTCTCCGCACACGGCGAACAGGCCGAACATGTGGCATTCTTCCCTGGAGGTGCGGTGTCGTTTCGTCTGCCGAGCGGGCGCACCTTGAAAGAACTTGGGCAAGCGGGCGGGGCTTAGAGAATTCTTCTGTGATAAGATTAAAGAAAGTGGTGCTGAACTTCGACCTGCCTACGCTTTGAAGTGTCCGCAGATCGCCGCGATACCCATAACCAGTTGCTTCCGGTTGAGCACGCGGCCAGGCAAGGCCTGCGATCATTCTTCCGGATACAGTTTAGTTTGTGATCGTCGCGGCAACCGGCCACGGCGCTTTCCTTGTTGCGCAGGGTATTTCTCGATGCCGAAGCTCTGCTCTATCTGCGGCCAACTTGTTGCATCCCTACGGGCCTACTTTGGTGTTCCCGGACAAAGCTCACGCATCAGCCATGGCTCGTCAACTTTCTGCTGCTTTTTACATTTCCTGAGAGGAATCGGGTTCCAGCCGAGGCATGCAAGCTCAGAGGTGATCCGGGGTCATTGCCCTGAGCCCATCTTCATTCAATCTTCGACGGCGTCACCTCAACCAGCTGGTGCGCATAGCGCCGTTCAGAGGCATTCAATCATAAATTTTCTTATCCCTTCGGGTTGGTTGCCGCCTTCGCGATGGCCCTCTATCAAAGTGCCTTGTTGCAAAAGGTGCAGCAGGGGAGGGTCAAAGTGAACCGAAAAGCCTATACGCGTGAACTAATGTCGATCTATGCAAACATTCCTGAAGAGCGGCGAGCAGACTTTTCGGCTATATTTGCGGAAAGGGAAAAGAATCAGGTTTTGGCTTTCGGCTGCAATGCTTGGCTTGGCGGTTTGGGGATTGACCGTTTCTATGTCGGGCAGCCTATCCTTGGAGTTATCAAGCTGCTCACCCTGGGTGGCTTTGGGGTTTGGATCCTGATTGACTTCTTCCTAATTGGAGGCGTCGCTAGAGAGCGAAGCATTGAGGTGGCGCATTCTATTCGCGAATCCATGCGTGCTTGAAGGGCAGAGATAATCTGCTCGAGCACAATGTGTGGATCGTGTTCCATAAGGTGATGTGGATCGTCATTGGCCTGAAGGACTTGGCCGGGCTATGTGACAGCTCACACCTGCTGCAGGCACGCTGACGAGGGGTTATCGCAGACTGGCGCGAGTGTTCAGCGTCATGTGGCGTCCTTTCTGCACGGCCCATACCTCCGGCTATTCCAAGAGGGTGGCCCCAGCCAGTCTGCGCATGGCGTCCTCATTGGGTAAAGAGGCCGACATCATCCATGCGTCGTTTGATTTCACTGCCTGGGCATTGGGCGGACGTGGTTCTGTGCAACGTCGTGCGATTGGGCTGAGGGAACGTCAGGCAGGCGAGGACGTCTTCTTCTGCCTCTTCAATCAGCGGGGCGGGCTTGGGCAGTTTTGGTCGCAACTGGCCGGCGCCACTCGCTTCCTTGCAGAGGCATAGTCGCTCTGGGCGAACCCGGCTGCTCTTGTCGACATAGGCTAGGATACTACTCTGGAAATGCACGCAGCAGCGTTCCCGACTGGCATTTGGAGCGCTGGACCTGTCGCTGTTCTGAATAAACAGTAAGCGGAGCACCAGAATGGATGAAGTGCTGGCAGGCGATTGGGTGCTTGTGCTGAGGTGGGACGTTTTGGCTCGTGACCCTTCTTCAGAGACCGGAGGAAAATGTTCCAGGTATATTGGGCTCATTCAGGAAATCGCCGCTCCTGGAAACAGTGAGAATTATGCGGACAAGGAGGAAATTTAACCGGTCAGCTGCTGAGGGGCTGCGCGCGCCTGCCCTTAAAAAAGGAGTGTCACGTATTGACCCCTGTAACAAACTTATCTGGTTTGATTGAGCGGGGTCTACGGAGCGCGGGCGCAGTATCCGGAAATAGCACGCAGGAAAAAAAGGGCGACCATACCACGGAGATGCAATATGGCCGCCCGTTCAAGGACAAGATAGATGGCTACCAACTGGTCACGGAAGTCCAGCTGGAGATAACAAAGTGCCGCGATTATCCCTGCGCGCCAAGCTATTCATCCGGATATTCAAAGTTGAAGATTTGGTAAACCCAAAAATTCAGATGAGCCGCAGATTGGAAAATCAGTAAGCGGATAAAAAGAGCCTGCTCACTCAAAGAATGGGAAATCGCAGTCCATTTTCTCCTGCTGTCGACGTGCATGTTCTGAGCATTTCACGCTTGGTCACGGGCCAGCTATTATTTTTGTTGGAGGGCGCACCTTGCGAAATTGCCAAAGGCACAAAGAGCAGAAACGGGGCAATGATGAACCAGAAGGGCAGTATCAACTGAATTTACCCGTTCGGTCGTGGGATTGCCCATGCTGCATCTTTGTTCTGCGACTGACGGGGGCAACACCAAACGGCGTAGCAGGTCTCCAAAGGCTATATGGTCGACAGCGCCGGGCTTTCCGACGGAAGGGCGCCGAGTGGTGGCTCGGTTCGCTTGAGCAATTTTCTGTTACATTGTCTTTGGGTTTCTGTCTCCGGGATTAGGCCGCAAACGGAACTGGCAGCAGCGCGTTGTGGTAGGTGTGATCGCGCGATTGCTGGGTGGCAGCTAAAACTGCAGCTCTTGCTGTGCTATCGGGCCGCGCTATCGTGTCCTCCTAGGGAATACCAGTGAGGGGACGATGTCAGGATTTGCGACACATGTTTTTGCGGCCTTGATGGCCTGTCTCGGCCTTACGGCCTGCATAAGCCAACGCGAGCATGTGCTTGCGCCGGATGCGCGCGGCATCGTGATCGACGCTTTGCAGAACCAGCCGGTGCAGGGCGCCACGGTTCGGTATCCAGAGGTTGGGGGGCTGGCGCCGGCAATCACAGATGCAGAGGGCAGCTTCACGCTACCGGGACTAACCGACAAGCGCATGATTGTCGCTCTCCCGATGGGCGGTATTTACAGGAGCCTTACCGAGGTTCGGGTTTCCGCAACGGGACTGGCGGATGGGTATGCCAGCGCAGCCTTCATCAATGGGGGACGACCTGCGAAGGCCGTCTACCGGATTGTCGTGCTGATGTTCCCGGCTGCTGCGGCTGAGACCCCACTCCATGAACTGATGCGGGACTGTGTGGAAGGGCCTGAACAGGACCACGCATTGCATCTTGCCGGTTATGTTTCCGCGCTCGACCCGAAGAACCCGCCTGTATGGTTTGATGAGGAAACACCTGAAGCCCTGCTGGAGCATCTCCATCATGCCCTGCCATCCTCCGGATTTATGGCTTGTGAGCGGATGAGCGAAGCCTACGAGATGTTCAAGACGCAGACAGAGCCGCTGGAGGCGATCCGGAGAGCCGCCTATATTGAAAGCCTGCCTCTTCATCTAAGGCCGTCTCCAGAGCCCGGGAGCGAGTGATGCAGGCTGCTGCTTGTGGGGCTGAAGCCCTATAGCCGATGCCTTCCGATAAGGCGTGACGCAAAAGATTCAATAATCGAAATTTGCCGTTTTTCGATAAATACTTCTTGCGAAGACGGCCTGCTTTGCTACCTTTCCGCTAAGTCCGCAGTTCCGCGGGAAACATCGGAGGCATGAGCAAGATGGCCCAGGCGACAAGCCCCTCGGCACTTCAGTATCTCGACAAGGCAATGGGCGGGCTGAAACAGCTTGGCCTGGTGCCTGACAGTTCAAAGAGCGGGGCCGCGCCGATCGTGGCGCTGCTGGAGCAGATTGCCGACCTTGAACCGGAGAAGGTGGCGGCGATTGCCCGCACGCTGGATCAGGCAAGCCTCTTCAATGACGTGGTGCGCGAGCAGGTCGCCGGCATCACCGTCGGTGAGCGGTATGAAGGGATCACGACCGCCTTCAACTCCATCCGCGATGATGCCAAATCCCTCGTCGACCAGTATGCCGATGGCAAGATTTCGACGATGGAACGCGTCTCGAATGTCTGGATGAAGATGACGCGGGGCGATATCGCCAGCCGTTTCGGCAGGATCAAGGATCTTTATCTCGAGGTTCAGAACGAGTCGGCCAACCAGATCGACCGCGAACGTAAGATCCTGGAAGCCTATCTCGACTTCCGCGGAGCGATGAAACAGTCTGAAGTACTGGCGCTGGAAGTGCTCAAGGCGGCTGAAGGAGAGCTGGACGCGGCCAAGGCCAAGGTGAGCGAAGCAGTGGCGGCAGTGGCCGGCTATGCGGGGGAAGACCCTGCTGAGCGCGCGCGGCTGGAACTTGCCCGCGATGAGCAGCTGCGCCTGCTGCAGGCCGAGGAGAAGCGCTACCAGATTTCCAAGGATCTCTCCGACAACATAACCATCGGCTACAACACATCTGAAGTGATCATGGCACGCCTCGTTCAGACGACGAATGCCAAGGAGCGGGTCTATGCCCAGTCGGTAAGCTTCTTCTCGACCAATGAGATCGTTCTGACGGCGTTGACCGCGAGCTTCACCGGCATGCACGGCCTGCATGAGTCCACGCAGACACTTGAAGCGATGAAGAAGGGCGTAGATCAGAGCCTGGAAGTGCTCGCCGACATTGGCGGGCAGGTGCAGGAAGCGGCTGTCCGGGCGGGCTATGGCCCGACGGTCTCGGCGGCCTCGGTCAAGATGCTGGTGGAGAGTGTCGTCTCTTATCAGGAACGTGCCCAGACGATCATTGCCGAAATGCGCAAGCTATCGACCGAGAACTCGAAAGAGATCCGTGAAGCGGTCGAAGATGGCAAGCGCCGCCTGACCAAGCTCGTTGAAGAGGGCGCAACGCTCGCGCTGCTTCCCAAGCCGTGAGCACGCCTGCCGCTCCGGCGATCCGTGACAGGAACACGCTCGACGACGTCCTCCTTGCGATGGACGTCGTCGACACCCTGCGTCACCGTGAACAGCTTGTGCTGAGCGAGCTGGACGCGGGCGCGCGGGAGGCGGCACTATTGGGGCGGCTAAAGGAAATCTATGCAGCGCAGGGCATTGATGTGCCCGAGCAGATACTCAAGGAGGGCGTGAAGGCCCTGGAGGAACGGCGGTTCATATATGAGCCGCCCAAGCCGTCCATCGCCGTCAGCCTGGCGAAGATATACATAGCGCGCGGGCGCTGGATGGCGCCGCTGATCCTGGCTGTGATCGCGCTGGGCTCTCTTGGCGCAGCCTGGCATCTGGGCGTTGCCGTGCCCGAGCAGGAACGGGCTGAAGCTGCGCGGGTGGAACTTGCTCAAACGCTGCCCTCCGAGACCGGACGGTTGCATCGCGAGGTAACGGCGTTGGCGCTGGAAGAGGCGGCGCGCCTAAAGGCGGACGCATTGAAAGCCGACGCAGACCGCGCGATTGCTGCGGGCGACCTGACAGCGGCCCGCACTGCGCGCGACGCTCTTGCCCTGCTGCAGCAGGATCTGGCCGCGGTGTATGATGTGCGGGTCGTTTATGGGCCGGGGGAAGCGCGCTCAGGCGTATTCCGCATTCCCGAGGACGTACCCGGCGGGCGCAATTATTACCTGATTGTCGAGGCGGTCGATCCAGCCGGACGTCTGGTGGAGGTGCTGGTATCCAGCGAAGAGGATCGCC
Organism: Hyphomonas sp.; assembly: GCF_018402285.1. Taxonomy (GTDB): domain Bacteria; phylum Pseudomonadota; class Alphaproteobacteria; order Caulobacterales; family Hyphomonadaceae; genus Hyphomonas. Next base: position 12,306 of record NZ_JAGYJH010000006.1, read on the forward strand.
GGTCCGACCGTGTGACACGCTGGGGGCAGAGGGTCAGTGAGGCCGTGTTCGAGTCGGTCGCCGATGACAAAGGCGACGATCAGATCATCCAGAACTCCGTCATCGGACGCAAATCGCAGGGGTATGTTTCGCCGCAATACACGGTTGAAACGCCCGGCGGCGCGATACTGGAGTGGTGATGCCATGAGCAAGTCCTTCAATGGCCGGGACGCTTTGGCGGAGCTTGACCGCCTGACCGCGCGTGTGCGCCAGTCACTCACTGAGGCCCTTGCCGCTGCAGACGCTGCCGGCGCCCGACGGGCCGCGATCCAGAAAGAGCAGGCGAGCGCTTACGCTGCGCTGGCGCAGTTGCGGCTCGGGCTGACGCAGGCGGAGGGTGCACCGGCAACCTTTGGCCAGATCGAAGCCTCCGCAAGCGGCATTGCCGCGCGCCATGCGGCGTTCGTGGAGCAGGAACGCCAGGCGCTTGATGCGGCAGCGGCGGATGTCCAGTCACGGGAAGAAGCGCGCCAGGCGCTGGCGGCCGCGCATGACGCTGCCATTGCCCTCTATGAAGCCCGCGTTGCCGAGGCGGAAGCGCGTCTCAAACAGAGCAACGAATATGGGAGCCTGACCGGGGCGGCTGAAGAGGCGCGCGCGATGACCCAGCGGGCGGCGCAGAAGCTGGAGATTGCAAGAGCCGACCGGGAAGAGAAAGGCAAGCCTTATCGGGACGATCCGCTGTTCAGCTATCTGTGGAAACGCAAGTTCCGCTCGCCGGACTATAAGGCATCCCCTTTGATCCGTATGCTGGATGGCTGGGTGGCAGGCGTTTGCAAGTATGATCAGGCGTTTCTGAACTATCAGCGGCTGACCGAGCTGCCTGACCGGATTGCCGAACATGCTGCTTATATGGCGCGTCTTGCCGATGAGGCCGAAGCGCGGCTTGTGGAGGCAGAAGCGCGCGCCATGGCAGAAGCTGGCACCGAAGCGCTGAAAGCGGACGCAGAGCGCATCAAGACCGAGATCGAGGCATGTGACGCCGCAATTGACGTCGCCGAAGCCCACTATGGCGCGGTGGCAGAGCGCCATGGCGCGGCGCTGCGCGAGGAGATCGGTCCGGCGGTGGAAACCCGGCAGCAGCTGGAAGTAGCGCTCCGCAAGGCAAGCTTTCCTGACCTGCGCGTGCTGGCCGCAGAAACGCCGGAGCCCGATGATGACCGGATCGTTGACAGGCTCGTGCGGCTGCGAACAGAAGAGATGTCACTGGAGCTTGAAGCAGAGCGCGTGAGGGCACGGCCCGCTGCGCTGCGCGACGAGCTCGGGCGTGTGGAAGCCCTGCGCCGGCAGTTCAAGCAGGCGCGGTTTGACAGTCCTTATGCGGTTGTTTCCAGGTCGGCGTTTGACGAAGTGATTTCCGACCTGTTACGGGACAAGGTGGATGTGCGCGGCGCGCTGCAACGGCTGAGCCGGTCCGTGCGGCGGGCCGAGGTGCCCTCACAGGCACACCCCGATTTCGGAGGGCAGGGACGCAGCCAGACGATTGGCTTGCCCGATGTTCTGGGCGGCATGATCGGCGGCGTTCTGGGCGAGGTGCTGGAAGAAGTCATCCGCGAAACGACGCGCGGCGGGGGCGGGTACGGGTCGGGCCCGATCTTTCCCGGACCGCCGAAGCGGCCCTCGCGTCCCTCGCGCAGTGGCGGGCGATCCTTTCCTTCTGGCGGGGGCAGGAAAGGCGGCGGAGGCTTCAAGACAGGCGGCGGCTTCTGACGCTGCTCAGAGCCCCAGCTGTCCCTTGGAGAGGATCCCGCGCTGGATTTCATTCGAGCCGGCATAAATCGAGCCTGCCCGGTCATTGAGATATTTTGCCGGCGCGGTCAGGGCGCTTTCCGGCCCCACGAACGGCTCGTTCGACGACAATCTGAGGGCATCTGCCACGGGAACCGGGCCGCCGGGAGAGGTATGCTGAGGCTGGAAGGGCGCGACATAGACCCCTGCCAACTCAATCGAGAGCTCGGTGAGGTGCTGGCTGAGTTCTGTGCCGCGGATCTTCATCATGGAGGCTTTCAGGCCCGGCGTGCCGCCTGTGGCGAGCTCGGACATCTGCTGCAGCTCGGCTGCTTCCAGGGCGAGGATGTCGGCTTCGGCAAGCGATAGCTTGCGGGCAAAGCCGGGATCCATAAGGCCCTCTTCAGCGGCCGTGGCGCGGATGGCGCGCAGGCGGGCGAGGAGGCGGGGGCCGTAGCACGACCCGCCGCGCTCGAATTCCAGCAGATACTTTGCAACCGTCCAGCCTTCGTTGACCTTGCCGACGACATTGGCCTTCGGCACGCGGACATCGGTGAAGAAGACCGCGTTCTGGATATGCTCGCCCGAGAGCATCAGGATGGGATCAACCTTCACGCCGGGCTGGGTCATGTCGATCAGGAGGAAGGTGATGCCCTGCTGGAGCTTGCCGGAGCTGTCCGTCCGCACAAGGCAGAACATCTTGTTCGCTTCATGGGCATGGGTGGTCCAGATTTTCGAGCCGTTGCAGATGAAGGCGTCGTCATCATCGACGGCTGACATTGTGAGGGCGGCTAGGTCCGATCCGGCATGGGGCTCGGAATAGCCCTGGCACCAGAAATCCTCGCCCGAGAGAATGCGGGGGAGGTAGTAATCCTTCTGCTCCTTTGAGCCGTGGCCAATAAGGGCGGGGCCGCACATGCCGATGCCCATGGGCGATAGGGGCGGGGCCCCGGCGCGGGCCATTTCTACATCGAAGATGTAGCGCTGGGCCGGCGTCCAGCCTGTGCCGCCGTATTCGACCGGCCAGGAGGGACATGCCCAGCCCTGTTTCACCAGGATCTGCTGCCACTTCATGCCGATTGGCTTGGTCGAATAGACGCTGGTCATGCGCTTGGCGTAGGCGCGCAGGTCTTCGCTCAGGTTCTCGTCCAGAAAGGCGCGAACTTCGTCGCGGAAAGCTTCTTCCTCGCGGGTGAAAGAGAGGTTCATGCTGCGGCCTCCTTGGCCAGTGATGCAATGCGTGCGGTTTCGATGAGACGCTGACGTTCGGCTGGCGGTTTCCAGGGAAAGCTGCGGGGCAGGCCGAGGCGCTGGGATGCCTGCGCGGCGGGGCCATTGAGGTCAGGCGTGCGCTCGGCGATGGCGGCCATGGATTTGACGGTCAGCCTGCCCAGTGGGGAGAGATCATAGTCCGCCCCCAGAGCAAGACGTTCGCGCACAGGCCGCGGAAGAATATCAACGGCGGCATGGACCAGCGCGCTTTGCAGACCCCTGGGAACACCTGGGGCGGCGCGGCCAGATTTCATGATACCGAGAAATTCGGTGTTGATCGGATGGGGCTCGAACCGGGGCAGGAGGCAGGCTGTCATGGCATTGAAATGTTGTACAGATCGCAGGGGCGTCTGGACACCGTAAAGGCGGGCGACGGCTTCGCCTTCGGTAAAGAACTGGTTCATTTCTTCCTCGGTCAGGATCCGGACAAAGTTGTGATACGCGATCAGGAAGCCATAGGCGGCTGTGGCACTCACCCAATCCAGGAGCTCGGGATCAAGGGCGCGGTAGGCTTCACCGGAAGGGGTTTCGCCGCTCACCCGCGAATGCATGTTGGTGACGCCCTGTATCACGCGCCGGGCGGCGCTGGCGGGGCCATATGCGCCGACCATGGCAGCGATGCCGGTGCGCTTGGAGCGGCCGATGGGGTCTGTCTTGAAGACCGAATGATCCCATACGCCAGAGCGGATGCGCGCGTCAGCAAACTCCAGAAGGACCGCGCAAACGCCCCCGATAGCGAGGGCAACCGGGTTCTTGAAGACCTGCCAGGTGATCGACCCGGGTGGGACAAGTGCGGCTTCGCCTGGCGGGGTGGTGTAGTCCACTTTCCAGCCGAGATAGGATTTGAGATCGCTCATCGTCTCCTCCCCAGGAGTTTGCACCAGCATATCGCAGGGCGCCCGGCCTAAACAGACGCGACGCTGCGTCACCGCGCAGCTTTGGCGCGGCTCAAGGGCTAGCGGTCACTTGTGATAGGCTGACGGCGCCTCAGTTGGCTGCCATCTCGAGATTGCGCATGTCGTCATTCATCGTAGCAAGCTTGACGCTGACTAGGTAGGCTTTCTGGGCTTCCATATTGGCCATGATGAGACCTGCCTGATCCGATGCCATGAGGCGCAGGAAGCCTGCTGCGAAGCCGGCATCCATCTGGTTGAAGATCTGTGCGGCCTGATCGGCTTTCATGGCGCTGTACATACGGGCGAGGTGCTGGATATCCTCGCCGGAGCTGACCTGCATCTCTTCCCAGCGCGCTTCGAGCGTTTCCTGCAGGAGTTTCAGTTCCGCGGTCTGCTGCTCAAGCTGGTTTTCCCAGGCCTGAAGCTCCAGCTTCTGCTGTTTCATTTCCTCGCGCTCGGTCTCGAACAACCACTGATCTTCCTGGAGCAGGGAGGCGGATTCAGAGGAAAAGCACACTTCCTTCAGCGCGCCCTGCGTGGCCACAACGGGTGTGGGGGTGGGGGCGGTCTCCGTTTCCGAAGCGGCCGTCACTGTCTTTGCATCGGTGGCCGGCGCCTGTTCGGCAAAAGCCAGGGCATCCGGCAGGAAGCGTGTTGCCCCGCCGATCGTGAAGAGGACACCAAGGGTGAGAAGGACGTTCGAGCGGTTGTTCATGAGCAGAACTCTTTTCGATCAGGCCGATTTCACACGGGGAGGGGGAACGGTGATGTCTGCTTCGCCGGCTTCAGACATGGCGCGCATCTGGCGCATCAGGGTTGTCATTTCGACGATACGGGCGCGCGACTGGTCGAGCACGTCGCGCATCATGACGTTGAGTTCCGTCTGGGCGGCATGCACCTGATTGGTGACGCTGGTCTGAGAGCGTTCCATGGTCATGATCGTGTCTTCCAGGCGCTTGCACATCTTCTCGCCGTCATTGATCAGGTGAGCCAGGCGGGTTGCCATGCCTTCGACGCGGCTGCGGGTGTCGTGGGTTGCCTGGGACATGGCCGAGACCGAATTGGTCATGGCCGTGATCGTCGCGCCCAGCCCGTCTTTGGTATCCTGCAGGGCCCGAAGGCGCTTTGACAGCACGAAGCAATACACGCACGCGGCGAACGATACGAGGAAGATCGCGACGTCAGTGGGCTGAATGCTGCTTATGATGCTTTGCATGTCCATGGCGCTACCTCAGCAGAAACTCCGTGATGAGAACACCGTTTGAAGCGGCGCTGCCGACGACAAGTTCGGAGCGGCGCGCGAGCTGTTCGCGCAGGTGTGGATAAAAGCCAGGGTCTTCCAGATCCTTCAGTTCGATGGAGCGGAGATAGTTGTTGAACGCATCGATCAGCATCGGCTCGGCCTGTTTGACGGCGGCTGCCTTGTCCTTGCCGGTGACGATGGTGATGTTGAGCTTCAGGTAGCGGTCTGCCGGTGCGCTGCCGATGGTGATGAGGATTTCCTTAATCTCGACATAGACCTGATCCTGCGCCAGCGGCGCAACGGCCGGGGCTGCCGCTTCCGCGCCTGCCTGTGGGCAGGGCTCGGCGGGTGGGGGAGCAGGCGGAGTCAGGAAGTAGAAGAGGCCAAATGAGCTTGCCAGAGATGCGGCAGCAACAATCAGCAGCCCGGCGATACCGCCGCCGGACTTCTTCCCGGATTCTGTCTGTCCCGATTCGTTCGTGTCGGGTTTCTTTGCCATCTAGCGCCTATCTTATCTTGTAAGGCACGTTCCTAATGACTGATCCGGGGTAAAGATAACCTTAACGATTTGGCGCCAAATATTAATCATTACAGCTGACTCGTATGCAGCTTGGGGCGACCGCGTTTATGAAATTCTTTGATACACTGAAAGCCCTGCCGCCAGCCCGGCAGCTCATGCTGGTCGCCGCCGTGGCCGCGATGATTGCTGCCATGAGCTTCCTTGTTCAGGGCGCCACGCGCGATCCGATGACGCTGCTCTATTCCGGGCTTGAGCCCGCCCATGCCGGCGACATCATCAAGGAGCTCGAACAGTCCGGAACTCCCTATGAAATCAAGGGGGAAGCGATTTTCGTGCCGCAAGGAAAGCGAGATGCAATCCGCTTTACGCTGGCACAGCAGGGTCTGCCGCGCCCGTCGGTGCAAGGCTATGAACTGCTCGACCAGGTCAACGGGTTCTCCGTCACGTCGGAGATGTACAACGCTGCCTACTGGCGGGCTAAAGAAGGAGAACTGACGCGGACAATTCTGGCCATTCCCGGTGTTTCCTCTGCGCGCGTGCACATCGGCGCGAATCTGCGCTCGGGATTTTCGCGGTCTCAGCCCCAGCAGACGGCTTCGGTCACGCTGACAACCGCGCGGGAAATGACGGCCGGCCAGGCTGAAGCGATCCAGTACATGGTGGCGCTCGCGGTAGCGGGCCTCAATGCTGAGGATGTCGCCGTGATCGATCCGGTAAAGGGCATCCTGGCCGGACCCAAAGCCAACAAGACGGCCGAGCCTGCGATGGCCGCCGAAAGCCAGGCGGCGCTTCTGGAGCAGAAAATCCTCACCTTGCTCGAACCCCGGGTCGGCGCAGGGAATGCGCGGGTGTCGGCAACGGTCGATGTCAGCCGCCAGCGGCTGGTGACGTCCGCGGTCACATTCGATCCCAATTCTCGCGTGATCCGCAACCGGACGACCAACGATTCCAGCGGCTCCAGCGGGGGGACGGGCGGCGGCATGACGGTTGCCAGCAATCTGCCGCAAGGCGAAACCGGTGGAAGCTCGTCCACCAACAAGAATTCAACCGAGACGGTTTCCTACGAGATAAACGAGACCCGGACTGAAGTGGAAACACTGCCCGGCCAGATCGAAAAGATCAGTATTGCCGTTATGCTGAATGCGCAGTCACTCGGCATTGATCCTGCCGCAGCTGATGCGGCCGCATTGCAGGACCAGATGAAAGCCGATTTTGAGTCGCTGATCGCATCGGCTGCCGGAATTGATGCAGCGCGCGGGGATACGGTTTCAGTCGAGTTGATGCCGTTCCAGGTTATCGCGGCTGATGACCTCGTCACTGCGCCGAGCATGATAGAGCAGCTTATGGAGCGGTATTTCTGGTCCGGACTGCAGGCCCTCCTGCTGGGTATTGTTGTCATCGTTCTGGGCGTTGGTGTGGTGCGCCCGATGCTGGTTCAGAAGCCGAAGGATGCGCTCTCGCCTGACGGCTTGGGCGCAGGCGCCGGCGCTGCCACGGGTGCTGGCGGGGCGATGGCCAACGCTGCAAATGCAGACAGCGATCCTTTTGCCTATCTCAAGGACTATGCCAGCGAGCGGCAGGAAGAGACCGCTGCCTTGCTGCAGCAATGGCTGACCGAAGACCAGCTGGCGGGCGGGGCCGATCCGATCGCGTCGGCCTTTGATACGCGCAAGGCAGCCGTGAATGAGTGATGCCGTGTTTTCCCATCTGCCGCGATTTGACTCTGTATCTGCGGCGCGCCCGGCTGACTGGCTGCGCGCGATGAATGCCGGTGAGATGCAGGCGCCCTCCCGGCCGGCGGTGCAGGAGGAACCTCCGCCTGCACCCGCTGCTGCGCAGAAGCCAGAACCAGCGGTCGTTCATCCGATTCCGCAGGAAACAGCTGCGCTGCACGCGACGGTGTCCAGCCTCGCAAAGCTCATGGAACGGATCGAGGCGGAGTCGATTCAGCAAACAGCTGAGACCGTGCGGCGGATTGCCAGCCAACTCTTGCCGGAACTTTCCCGGCGGTTCCTGGCCGAGGAAATCAGCCGGCATCTTCCGGCGCTCATCCCGGCAACTGTGCCGGTGGTAGATATTCGCGCCGAGCCTGTTCTGGCTGCGCAGCTGCAGGAGATCGTCAGCCGTCATCCTTCTCTGGAGGGGCGCTGTAACATCATCGCTGAATCGGGGCAGGGTGCGAGCCGCGCCGATGTTTCCTGGCGTACTGGCGGTGTAACATTTGATTTTGAAAGCCTGCTGACGGCCTGCCTGAATGATCTTGGATCAACACAGAAATCGAATACGGAGTACAAGTGATGGCCACCCCCGAAAAAGCAATGACGGAGTTCGAAACCCAGGACCGGCGTGACCCTTCCGGCCGCAACGCGTATCGCCGGTCAATCTACAGTGTCCCGGTGACGGTGACCGTATCTATCGGCCAGAAACGGATGAGCGTTCAGGAAATCCTGGAGCTGCAACCTGATTCGGTGATTGCCCTGACGTCCAAGGTGGATGATCCGGTCGATCTCTACATCGATGACAAGCTGATCGCGAAGGGCGAGCTGGTTGAAACCGATGATGGCCAGATCGCTGTGAAGATCGTTGAGATCGTCGAGAAGGCAGTAGAAGCCGAATGATCCGTTCGCCGGCAATCTACCGTGTTCTTTTCCTGGCCGCCTTCGCGGCTTGCCTGGCTTTTTCTGGGCACGCGCAGGAAGCGCCCGTGGGGCTTGACGGCCTGTTGAACCCTTCAGGCGACGGACAGCTTTCAGGCTCGGTGGTTCAGCTTGTCCTTCTGGTGACGGTGCTGAGCCTTGTGCCCGGCATTGCAATGATGGTCACCTGCCTGCCGTTCATGGTGATCGTTTTCTCCTTCATGCGGCAGGCGATCGGCGTCCAGCAGGCGCCGCCCAATATGATGATCATGGCGCTGGCGATGTTCCTGACCTTCTTCGTCATGGAGCCGGTCTTCATGTCGGCCTGGGAGAACGGTATATCGCCATACATGGAAGGCACACTGGACGAGCAGCAAGCCTGGACCCTCTCCACCGAACCGTTCCGCGCCTTCATGATGCAGCGAACAGACCCGGAAGCGTTGCTGACACTGGGAGATGCCGTAAACCGGCCGGTGGTGGAAGGGGAGGACCCTCCATTTTCGCTCCTGGCGACCGCTTTCATGCTGAGCGAAATCAAGCATGCTTTCCAGATCGGCTTTGTTATCTTTTTACCGTTCATGGTGATTGACCTTGTCGTGGCCTCCGTCCTGATGGCGGTGGGTATGATGATGGTTCCGCCCACGGTTGTTTCCCTGCCTTTCAAGCTCGGCTTCTTTGTCCTGGCCGATGGTTGGCTGAAGATCACCGAAGCGGTGCTCAGGGGTTATGCAACATGAGTACAGTAACGCGGCTGAACCGACGCGGAGACGCGGCCGGCGGAAGAGCCGAAGCCAGCGGACCAGCTCTGACGCAGGCACAGCGCGCCGCGGTGATCATCGCGCTGCTGGGAGACTCTGCGGCCAAGCCGATCGTCGGAAAGCTCGATGATGCGGCGCTGGCTCGGGTTGCGTCCTCTCTGGAGTCGCTCACCTATCTTTCCCGGGAAGACCTGATCGCCATCGTGATCGATTTCCTGACGCAGCTGCGCAAGACGTCTGGCGCGCTCCGGGGGGGGGCTTCCCGGGCCCGCGAAGTCATTCAGGGGTCGGTCGAGCCTAACCGCATTAAGGCCATCTTCGGGGAGGATGAGCCCGTTTCAAAGGCCATTCAGGCCGACGAGACCGGAGATGTCTGGACGCGGCTGAGCACGCGGGACGCCAAGCTTGTGGCGGCGTATCTCAACCGCCTGACGCCCAATATTATAGCCCTCATCCTGCGCAAGCTGGACACTTCCATAGCCTCCAACATCATCTGCCATCTGAATGACGACAAACTCAGTCCCACGCTTGGCCAGATGGTGGAAGCACCGAAACTTGATCCCGGTATCGATTCGGTCATTGAGCGGATGCTTGAGATGGAGTTCCTGAATGCCAGGAGCGAAGCGGGCGCCGACGGCGGCGATGAAAGCCATCTGGAAACGATCGGGGAGGTTCTGAGCCTCATTCCTACCGACAAGCGAGACAATCTCGTCGGCTTCCTGAAGGAACGCTATGAAGCGAAATTGCCGCTGATCCAGAAGGGCCTGTTCACGGTCGAAGGACTGCCGGACCTCTTGCCACGCAATGCGGTGCCTGTTGTCTTCAAAGAACTGGACCAGCAGACGATCCTGAGATTGCTTGCAACGTTCCGCGGGTCCCATGACGCGGTATCTGACTATCTGCTAGGCAACATTTCTTCGCGCATGGCAGACCAGTACCGGGAAGATCTCAAGGCTACCGGTGCCATTGCGCCTAGCGAGGCCGAAACCATTCAGCGTGAGTTCCTGACGACCCTCATGGATATGCGCCGGCGTGGCATGATCACCATTACCCGCCCAAGCGCATAGTATTCCCAGTAGCAGGAAAACAGAAAAGGCCGGGCTTCAACGCCCGGCTTTGTCTGTTCGTGCCGGCCTCTATCCTATCGGATCACGAGGTCTGCATGGATGGCGCCGGCAGCTTTCATCGAGCGGATGATGTCGGCCATTTCCTGAGGCGAAACGCCCAGGGAGTTGAGACCGGCGATCAGCTGCGACAGCGTCACGTTGGGTTCGAGCATCGCGATATTGCTGCTGCCAGTCTGTGTGATGGTGATCTCGGAGCGCGGTAGAACGATGGACTCACCCCGGGCAAACGGGTTGGGCTGGGAGACAACCGGTGTTTCCCTGACCTTAATGGCGATATTACCCTGGGCAATGGCCACGCGGGATATGGTTACATCCTCGCCCAGCACGATCGTGCCGGATTTCTCGTCGATGACGATGCGGGCAGGGGTGGTGATCTCGATCGGGAGATTTTCTATATTGGCCAGGAAGCGGGCCGGGGATTCCGAAATTCCCCGCAGGTCTAGCTCAATTGTTCCAGGATCGCGCATCGAGGCGAGCGGCGCGCCAAGCGCGGCGTTGATCGTGTCCTCGATCCGCGCGGCCGTCGTGAAGTCAGGCGACCGCAGGGCCAGCGAAATCAGCTCATTCCGGTTGAAGTCATAATTGACTTCCCGCTCGATCTTGGCGCCGTTTGGCACCGAGCCGGTCGTGGGAGAGCCGCGCGTCTCGCGCGCGCCCTGGGCTCTGACGTCGATACCGCTGACGATGATGGATCCCTGAGCGACGGCGTAGATCTCGTTGTCACCCGCCTTCAGCGGCGTCAGGATCAGTGTCCCGCCCTCAAGGCTGGTGGCATCTCCGATCGAGGCGATGTTGACGTCGATGCTCGAACCGTTGCGCGCGAAGGGGGGCAGGGACGCGGTTACCAGCACCGCGGCCACATTCTTGGGCTTGATCTGCTCGCCCTGAACGTTGACGCCGAGGCGCTCAAGCATGTGAGTGAGGGAATCTTCCGTAAACGGTGAGTTGCGGACTGTATCCCCTGTGCCGTTTAGGCCGACGACGATGCCATAGCCGACCAGATCGTTCTCCCGGACCCCCTGGACATCCACGACATCGCGTATCCGTGCCTGGGCGTCAGCCGGGGCAGCGAAGAGGAATGGGGTGAGGGTAAGCGCGGCAGCAAGCCAGAAAGTCCATTTCATCACATTACCTCAGAAAATTCAGGAGGCTAAGGTTCGACAGGCGCGACGTCAGCACATAGGCTGCTTCCAGGCTTGCCTCGAGTTGTTTGAGTTCGGACGCGGCGTCATACTGGTCCCGCCCGACCATGCCATTGTAAACGCTGTTGAGTATTGTCTCTTCGGTATCAAGACTGAGCTGTTCCTTGGAAATGCGCTCCTGGATGATGCCGAGATCTGCCCGTAGATTGATCACGGCAGTCGTGCCGGTGCCGATGCGCTCGGCGCTGGAACGGACGATTTCCGGATACTGACTAAGCAGGGGCAGGCTGTCCGCCATACCGCTGATAGCCATGACGGCAAGTCCGGAGATGACTTCGATGAGCGCAGGATCGGTGGCCGTAACCCCGTCTGGGTCACTGGTCGTTGCCGCGCCCTGGTAGATGGAGGTCTGCCACGGGCCTGTCGGAGACTGGAAGTAGGTGTCGAGCTGCGTTTCGAAGTCCGCCGCGTCGGTGGCTATGCTGGCAAGCTGACGGATGTCGGTGAGGAGTTGATCAGTGTTGGAAAACGGCTGGGTGGCGGTTTCATCGCCGGCAAACAGGAACCGGTCGCCATGCCGCGCATTGAGGGCGGAAAACACGTCCGACAGCGCCGCTTTGGCGTCGCGGGCGACAAGGTCCTGGCCAGACAGGTCGCCAACGCCAAGCGCGCTGAGCATGCGCACTTCAAGACCCGTGATTCGGTCCTGCACGCCGCCCAGGCTTTCCTGAACAAAGTCCAGGCGCGCTTCGCGGATGCCCAGAAGGCTGCGTTGGTCCTTGATGTCGGAGAGCGCCTTGCCGCTGATCATGGCGTCGCCAATGCGTCCGCCAAGGTGTTTGGTCAGGTCCACATACTGGCCGGTCACCGATTCCTCGGACACGATCGTGGCACGCGCCCGCATGTCGGCAATGTTCTGGCTGAAGGAGGCCGACACGATGCTGTTGGGGGGGATGATGCGCATGAGGATCAGAGCTCCATCAGGATGTCGATCATGTCGCGGGCGACCTGGATCACGCGGGCATTGGCGGCGTAGGCCTGTTCGATCAGGAGGAGGGACTCCATTTCCTGATCGACGTCAACGCCGGTCAGGGACTGTTCTGCTTCTACCAGGGTCAGATGCTGTGCCTGCGTCGACGCCAGGACAGAGTCCTGATAGATGCGCTTCTGTCCGACGACGGATGAGAGCTGCGCGGTCAAGTCGGTTGCAGAGAACGCCCCCTGAATGCCGTTGGCATTGAGCGACTTGATCTGAGTGAAAGCACCGAAAACGGCGGAAAGGGTTGCCGAGTTGCCTGGCGGGCCCGAAGCAGTGGCGCCGAGACCGTCGCGCAGGCGCCAGATTTCGCCGCCTTGCGCCGGATCGACGGCTGCGTTGACGGAGATGCGGGAGGCAAGGCCGAGCGTTCCAGCTGCGTCAGGGTCGACGAACAAGCCCGGGTCTCCCGGCGTCTTTGTCGGATCAATGGCATCATCTGACAGGCGGGTGATGATATCATTCGCTACCATGTCCAGCTGGTCCATGAAGGCTGGCACATCCTGGTCGCGCAAGGTGAACAGGGCGCCGAAAAGGCCACCTGATACTGCGCCGAAAGAGGTTGTGCCCGGTGTCAGGCTGATGCCTTCAACGGAAATGCCCGACAGGTTCCCGCCAGCCAGAGTCTGGTCGGATGTGAAGGTGGCGGAGGGGGTGAATTCAATTTGGCGGGCCGTGCTGCCATTGATCAGATAGACGCCCTGGGTGGTGAGGACATCAATCGTGCCAGCGTCCCGCGGGACTGTCTGGATCGGCAGGTATTCGGCGATCGTATCTAGCACGCGCTGGCGTTCGTCCATCAGGGTGGCAGCCTGGGCAGAGGTGCGGTCGATGCTGGCGATGCGCTTGTTGAGGTCCTGGATCTGGGTCAGCGCCGTGTTCACGGTCGCCACGCCTTGCGCAATTTCACTATCGGCCTCGGCGCGGGCCTGCGCGCCATAGTTCGACAGACTGTTGAGTTCCCGGGCAACGGATTTGGCAGCGTCGAGAAGGGCAGAGGCGTTCGCCGTCGATTCCGGAGAGGTGACGGAGGCAGACAGTGCTGTCTCGAAGTTCGAGAACTTCTTGAACAATCCGTTCCCGGATGCTGTGTCGCCAACACGGGTCGAGATTGACTGCCAGGTCGAGGCCAGAACCGTTGCCTGAGCCACGTCGCTCGTCAATTCCCGCCTTTGGGCCTTGATTGCATCCTCGCCCGCGCGGGCAATACCGAGTGATGTGACCCCGGATGTCTGCGACCCCTGGATCAGCTCGCCAACGACCAGAGAGCGCCGGACATAACCCGGCGTACTCGCATTGGCGACATTGTTGGCAACGACCTCGGCCTTCAGGCCGGTAACCTGAAGGCCGGATCGTGCAGCAAGGATGGCGGCTGAAATGCTCACCTAGGCAGGTCTCCCCGGCGCGCCGTCAGCGTTTCAGGTTCGTGGTTTCCTGAAGCATCTCATCTACGGTCTGAACGATCTTTGCATTGGACGAGTAAGCTCGCTGCGTTTCGATGAGATCGGTCAGTTCCGCGGCTATGTCTGTGGTCGATTCCATCAGCGAGTAGCCGGAAATGCCCCCAACAGGACCGCTGCCAGCGTCCCAGAGATAGAGGTTTCCGCTGGAATTCGAAACAGAATAGGCCTGCGAGTCGAGCGCACGCAGGCCGTTCATGTTGGGCACATCGCCAACCGGGATCTGGTAGAGCGTCCGGCGAAAGCCCTTGTCATAGATCGCCTGCAGGAAGCCCTGCTCGTCGATTTCGATCGACTGGAGGTCACCGATCGGCGAGCCGTTCTTGGTCACGGCTGTCGGCGCGAAAGAAGCGGCGAGCTGGGTAATGCCGGCGCTGTCATTCGGGCGGCCGATGAAGACTTCGACCGGGCCGTGATCCAGATTGAGGGACACGCGGCCGGTCGCCGGGTCATAGGTCGCCCCGTTTGCTGCCGTCGCCGTGTTTATTCGGCCGCCGGAAGTTGGCGTGTCGTTGAATGTCAGGGCCAGATCGCCAACCGAAGTGGCCGGGTTGCCCGCGCTGTCGAAGATTTCGACGTTCCAGGCATTGCTTGAGCCGGATGCCGGCACGGTCGGTGTGAACTGGAAGGTCACTGTCTGCGCGCGGCCGAGGTTGTCGAAATACTCGACCGGAAGCATGTAGGGATCGCCCGGCGCGCCAGCGGTTGTGGCGTCGGCGGGGATGTTGATGCCCAGCTCGATGCTGGAGGTCGGCGTCGCGTTGAACTGCGAGGTTGAGATGTTCACCGGCACGAGGTTGGCGCCGCTGTTGCGGCTGACATTGCCGACTTCGCCGGCAGAGTCAGCAGCCCAGCCGAGCAGGAACAGCCCGCTCTGGGTACGCAGAAAGCCGTTTTCATCGGCGGAGAACGAACCAGTCGGCGTGAGCATGAGATTCCGGTTCGATGCAAGGTTCGACGTGCCGTCCAGATCCGTAACGGGAAGAAGCCCGCGTCCGGAAATCGCGACATCAGTCGCGCTGCCGGTCCGGATCAGGGATCCTGTGGCAGCAATGTCCTTGTAAGTGTCTACCCGCACGCCGCCTGCGGCATAGGCGGAGGTCTTCTGCTGCAGCACCATGCTGGAGAAGTCCACGGCGCTGCGTTTGTAGCCGTAGGTACCGGAGTTAGCGATGTTGTCAGAAATGGTGGCGAGGCGTGTGCCATTGACACTCAGCCCCATTACCCCCGCATTCAGGGAGGATGAGATGCTCATATCTGGTTGCTCCTGCGTCAGATAATGACGCAAATTGAAGGCAACTCGTAAACAAGCCGATAACTCCTGTTCGCGGAAAATCTTAAGGTCCTGGTAACCAGGCCAAAAGGGCCTGCGGTCAGTCCGTCAGTATCGTGATCGATATGCGGCGGTTCTGGGCCGCCTGCGGATCATTCTGAACCAGGGGGTCGGTGTCGGCCTTGCCCGCTACTTCCCGGATGCGCTGACCTGGAATACCGGCCCGGTTCAAGAGGCGGCGCGCTGAATTGGCGCGGTCCGCCGACAGGTTCCAGTTGTCATACACAGCGCCGTTCCGAAAGCGGTGGCTGTCTGTATGTCCGACTATCTTGATATCATTGTCGAACTCACCGAATGCCTCGGCCACGATGTCGATCAGCTGCATCATCGTCTCAGACGGTTCACTTCGTCCAAGCGGGAAGAGGGGAGTGCTCTCAGAGTCAGTGATCTCCAGAACGATGCCCTCGGGTGACATCTTGATCATCAGATGCTCCGACAACTGCCGGCTTTGCTCGCTAAGGGATTCCTTCAGGCTCTGAAGCTCGTCGGCAATTTGCTTTTCTTCTGCCTGCTTGGCGAGCTGTTCGGCATCATTGGTCTGCGTCTCCGCTTCGTTTGCCTCGCCATCACCATAAGCGGGGTTCTCGACGGTCTGCTTCCGGTTCGCGCCGGTGCCCATCTTGGCGTACGTATCTTCCGAGAAAATGGAGGATCCGTTGAGCCCGTCCGAACCGCCGCCTGAGATACGGCTGATCGGGATCGTCGGGTTGAAATAGTCGGCAATACCTTTGCGCTGCTCCTCAGTGGTCGCATTGAGTAGCCACATGAGCAGGAAGAATGCCATCATGGCGGTCACAAAGTCAGCGTACGCGACCTTCCAGGCGCCGCCATGATGGCCGTCCGCCTTGTAGACCTTCTTACGCTTGATAATGGTCGGCCCTTGTCCTGAGGAGTCCGTCGCCATTTATGCCACCAATTCTGCTTCTGCTGGTGTGCTTTTACCATCGCATGCTCAATTAAGAGCGTAGGCGGGCGGCGAGGTTCGACCCAATCCGATAACCATTCTTCAACCAATTGGGCAGCACTAAGAGTCGTTGGAATCGTCATGATTCCGAAAGGTCAGGCTATGTCGTCGGTGCTCCGGAGAAAGGTGGGAACAGGATCGGGGTTACCTCCCACGATCCTGCGTTACCATGATTTCTGGGATGGGATTCACCAATCAGTATCCGAATGGGCAAGTCAGTCAGTGGACGGCAGCGTGCCACAAGCCCCTTTGATGCGGCGGGTTTACTCCGGCTCGGCAGCGCTTGAGGCCCTCGAACAGCGCACTGCCTTCTATTTCAATTCCAGGGTGTCTCCCGGTCTTTGCGCCATTGCGACTGACGGGCCTGGCGCTGCGCGGATCGTTGCCAAGCGCCTCAGCCAGGACATCGAGGGCGCCAGGGAAGCCTCGGCGCTATTTATGAAACTGATGTTCGAAGCGCCCGCCGTGACCCTGTGGCGAAGCGCTGCTGGCTCTCTTGAAGGTCATGTCAGCGACACAACTGCCTCTCCGCTGAGCGAGCCGGCTCAGGCGTCAGGACATTTCGAAACCGACAGCCGGTATCTTGTGGTGTCCTATGCCGTCATGCCGGAGGCATTGCAGTCCCAGATATGGCTGGTATTTGATCTCGATTACCTCATGGGATGCGCCCATGAGGCAGAGCGGCGCGCCGCCGAACACAAACGACCTGTGGCCTCCAGGGTTCTGCGCGAAAGCGCTCTGGCATCTTCGATCAGAGTCGAAGCAGTTCTTGACAAAATATCAATGACAATCGGCGAATGCTCTCGTCTGAAAGTTGGCGATCTCATTCCGCTGCCAGACACCGATCCTGGATCGATCCGTCTGAACGCTGAGACCGTTAACGGACAAATTGAGATCGGGCAATGTGAAATGGGTGTGTGGAAGCGTCAGAGGGCGCTGAAGCTCAAACAGCCCGTACTCGAACCCTTCACGCAGGAAGTCGCGAAGATGTAGCAAGGAAAGATAACCCGCAGCCGCCGATTTAAGAGAGTGGCGCGGTATACAAGGTACACGGAGATAGGCACTTGAACGCGATACTAGGCCTGGCAGTTACCATGGTGATGGTCTTTGGCGGCTATATGCTGGCCGGGGGCAAGTTAGATATTATTCTACATTCACTTCCATTCGAGATGATGATGATTGGTGGAGCCGCAACAGGCGCGTTCCTTGCCTCTAACGATTTCGGCACGGTCAAACACACCGGGGGTGACGTTGCCGCCGCCTTTACCGGACCGAAGTGGAAGAAGACCGATTATCAGGACATTCTTCTCCTGATGCATGAACTGCTTCACATTCTGAAGCAGAACCCTGTCGATATTGAGCCGCACATCGAAGCGCCCAATGAATCGGCGATATTTACCAAATACCCCCGTATCCTGAAGGATCACGAGGCGATCGAGATGATCTGCGACACGATCCGCTCGATGATCATGAACTTCGACAACGTCCACCAGGTCGAGGAACTTCTCGACAAGCACCTCGAAAGCCTTCTGGAAGAGAAGCTGCATGGATCTCATGCGCTCCAGCAGATGGCCGATGCGCTTCCGGCGCTGGGCATCGTGGCAGCTGTTCTGGGCGTCATCAAGACGATGGCTTCCATCGATAAGCCGCCTGAAGTGCTCGGTGGGATGATCGGCGGGGCGCTTGTCGGGACATTCCTTGGGGTTTTCCTTGCCTACGGCGTCGTGGGTCCGTTTGCGGCCCGCGTGAAAACCATCCGGTCTGAAGAGCATCTCTTCTATTCGATGATCGGGCAGGTGCTGGTGTCGAGCCTGCACAAGAACCCCGTGAACATCTGTGTCGAGGTTGCCCGCCGTCAGGCGCCGGCCCGGGTTCGCCCGACCTTTGACGAAGTCGAACAAGCGGTGAGGGGGCTCAAGCAGGCAGCATGAGGCGATACCTCTGGCTTCTTCTTTGCGGCGCCCTGCTGGCTCCGCCCGTCCTTGCTGCCAAGCCGGCAGAAACGGCGGGGGAGCCAGACGCGCGAAAGGAGAGGCTGGCTACAGAGCTCAACCAGTTCGTCAGGGATGCGATTGACGAAGGCCTGCTTGCGCCGTCCGGCACGTCAGTGGCGGCGCCTGTGGCATCACAGCAAGTCAGCGAGACTCCGGTCTCTCCCCTTCCGGCATCCCCGTCTGACCGCTGGGCTCTGACAGGACCAATGGACTGCGCCGCACCCTATCCGCTGGACTTCACCGAGTTTGAAAAGCTTGCGAGCTACTCCGACATCCTGAACTACCGCAGCGAAATCCAGGCGAACGGGGCTTCCGGCAAGGATGATCCACGCCTGGCGAAGGCGCATATCGCGCTTGACCTCGGATCTGAGGCTGTGATGAGCCTCACGGACCCCGGAAATCCGGAACAGATGGCGCTGCAAAAGGTAGCGATGCTTCTGGACAGCCGGGTTCGTCCGGATGTGGCCTATTTTCAGGAGCTGGCGCGCTGCCATGAGCGCGGCGCTTTCTGGCTCGGCGTCGCGCTGCTCGCCGATGGCCAAGGCGCCGGCGCCGGCCACGTGGACAAAGGCTTCAGTGAATTCCGCCACCTGCCGCTGCAGCTGCGCACAACCGTGACCGTGATCGCCGTGCCCGCCCTTGACCGCGCCGATGGCCGCTTCCTCTCGCGGAAGATGCTGGCCTCCTTTGCTGCTTCGGAGCTGCAGGATTCCGCTCAGCTTCAGTTTTCCAATGCGATCCTGGAGATGGGGCAGGGGAGCACGGAAGCTGAAGTACGCATCCGCACTTTCCTGCTGCAAGGCCGCTTCCAGGAAGAAGCCTTGTTTGCACTGATCCGGCATCACCGGGTCATCGATGCGCCGCTCAAGGCCTTGCTGCTGGACGGAATGCTCGTGCGGCTCGAACAATCGCAGCGCGATGAAGACATCCGCGCCAGTATGAAGTTCGTTCTGGAAGAGCTCAGTGCCGAGTCGCGCTACGTGACCATGCTGGATATGGCGGGCCGGGAGAACATGCAGAGTGAAACGGTGCAGGACGAGATCCGGGCCCATTTCGTCAGCGGTCTCCAGCGCGATCTTGCGAGCACCGATCCGCTTGCCAATCTGGCGGCTATCGAAGCGCTTTCGGTAGAGGCTGGGATTCTCGATCATCACGACCAGCGCACGGCGCTCTATGAAGAGGCGACGCTCAAAGCGGTAAGGCTCGGCTTTGCTTCCCTTGCTGACGAGCTTTCGCAAAAGGCACAGCCGGGAGAAACCGTTGCCGAACAAAGGGCGACGCTGGCCTACCGCTTGAAGGACTATCCTGCCGTCTTCCAGCTGGCCGATGCCAATCCGGCCAATACGCCGATCGGCCTTGTTGCTGCCCTGAGCGCGATTGCCGCCAACGATAGCGCTGAAGTCCAGAAGTTCACCTCGCGCCTGACGCTTGATGACGAGACAATCCTGACCCTGATCGAGAAGGACGCCGCAAGCAATCGCTGGATTGTACCCGGCAACATCTACCAGGCAGCTGGCGCGATTGACGACGCTGACAAGAAGACCCGTGTGGCGCGTGTTCTGTCCTTGAAGCAGGTAGCGTCAGGAAACATGGCTGCTCCGGCGCCAGCCAGCATGGCGGGCATTCCTGACCGTCTGATGTCGGCGCGGACGGCCCTTGAATCCCTAGAAGGGGAGGCAAACTGATGTCGAGTTCGATCTACACAACACTGACACGCCAGCAGGGCCTGATGCAGGAAATGCAGGTGGTGGCAAACAACCTCGCCAACGCCAGCACCACCGGCTACAAATCCGACCGCGCGGTTTTTACTGAATACCTTGTTTCAACGGGTAATTCCGGTGACCATTCGCTATCGATGGGCACGCTTGGCGGTCACACGTTCCAGATGGAGCAAGGTGGGCTCAACTTTACCGGTGGCCGCTTCGACCTCGCCATTCAAGGCGAAGGCTTCTTCATGGTGGAAACGCCCCAGGGCCAGCGGCTGACCCGCGCCGGGCATTTCCAGCTTTCAGGTGCCGGCCAGCTGATCGACATGCAGGGCAATGCCGTGCTCGGCGCAGGCGGAAACCCGATCAACATTCCCGAAGACGCCGGTGAGGTCACCTTCGGCGAGGATGGAACGATCTCCGGTAACGGACAGATCATCGACCAGATCGGGATCATGTTGGCTGATGGACAGCTCCAGCGTGATTCCAATTCCTATTTCACCGCCGAGGGCGGAACCGTGCAGGCCCAGGACGCCAAGTTGGTCCAGGGCGCACTGGAGCAGTCGAATGTTTCGCCGGTGCTGGAAGTAGCCCGGATGATCGAAGTCCAGCGCGCCTATGAGGCGGGTCAGGCACTTCTTGAGAGGGAGGACCAGCGCATCAGCCAGCTGATCACAGCTGTGCGGGAACGTTGAACCGTTTTAGCAGGTGTAGGAGACGCCTATGAAGTCATTGCAGATTGCCGCGTCCGGGATGGCCGCCCAACAAATGCGGGTGGAAGTTATCTCGAACAACATCGCCAACATGAGCACGACGGCCTATCGTCCGAGGACGGCAGAGTTTTCAGATCTCATGTACCAGCAATACCTGACCCCAGGCACGATTACCTCGCAGGTCGGCACAGTCGTGCCGGCGGGTATTCAGCTTGGTACGGGTGTGCGCCCAACCACTGTTTCGATGGATCTGACGCAAGGCAGCTTGCGGCAGACCAACGCTGAACTCGATCTTGCCATTGATGGTAACGGGTATCTGGAAGTGACGCTTCCGTCGGGCGAACCAGCCTTCACCCGGGACGGCAAACTCAGCCGTAGCGCGGATGGAGAGATCGTTACATCGGACGGCTTCCCACTCGCTGACGGAATCGTGATCCCGGAAGACGCCCGCCGCATCTCGGTCAGCCGGGATGGCGAAGTCGTGGCCTATTTCGACAACGAAACTGCAGGCCAGCCGATCGGCAATATCTCTCTCGTTCGCTTCGTGAACGAGAAAGGGCTTGAGGCCATGGGTGACAACATGTTCCGGGAAACCGAAGCCTCGGGTCCGGCCAACCGTCTCATTCCGGGGTCGGAAGGGATGGGGTTCATCCGCCAGGGATACATCGAGGACTCCGCGGTTGATGTGGTCAAGGAGATCGCAGACCTGATCGAAGCCCAGCGCGGTTATGAACTCAACTCCAAGGTCATAACGGCATCCGACGAGATGCTGTCGGCTACGACGCGGTTGAGGTAGCGCCATGAGCATGCTTGCAGCTTTCAGTTTCAGCGCATTCATCGCCCTGACCGGCGCGTCATCAATGGTGGCTTCCCAAGTCATCCGGGCAGGGGACCTCGTGACCCCGGTCAATGCAAGTTCAGAAGCCTCAGATGCGTCCGAAGACGGCGTTTTCGGGCGCGAAGCCAAACGCACGATCTATGCGGGCCAGCCGATCACCATGGACAACACGCGGCCCGCGCGCCTTGTTGAACGCAACCAGATCGTCACCATGAAATACATTCAGGGTGGCCTGGAAATCTCCACCACCGGCCGTGCGATGGGCGAAGCTGCCCTCAATGAGCCAGTTACAGTTCTGAACCTGCAGTCCCGCCAGATGGTTCAGGGTATTGTCCAGGAAAGCGGATGGGTCCTCGCACAATGAAAACCTTGTTCTCCCTGCCTTTCGTCGCGCTCGCCGCTGCCGCCTGCGCCAGCTCCGCCCAGACCGTTCCGGACCTTCCGCCTGCGGTCGCTTATACCGGCTATCCCGGCGTCATTCCGGAGCCGGTTGACCCCAACATTCAGAACGCCTCCCTGTGGGAAACGGCGCCAACGGCGCTGCTCAGCATGCGGCGTGCAAAGGAAGTCGGTGATCTCCTCACCGTCGTCGTGGAGATGAATGACCAGGCGAGCCTCCAGACGTCGCTCTCCCGGAGCCGCGATTCCAGTGATGACCTCAATGTCGACGCCTTGTTCGGTCTGCCTGAATGGGCGAATGGCGTGCTGCCCGGTGGCGCAGGCCTGTCTCCCGGCGTCGATGTCTCGCGCAATTCCAGCCAGAACGGCTCAGGCGCCGTCAACCGCGCTGAAAAGGTGACCTTCACGCTGGCCGCCCGCGTCGTTGGCGTTGAGCCTAACGGGAACCTCGTCATTCACGGATATCAGCAGACCCGTGTCAGCAATGAAGTCCGCTATCTGACGGTTTCCGGCGTGATCCGTGCGCAGGACATTACGCGCATGAACACCGTCACCTATGACAAGATTGCAGACGCAAAGCTCGCCTATCTCAGTAATGGAGACGCGTCCTCTGCCACCAACCGCAAGGTTGGCACCAAGATCATCGAACGTGTTGTTCCCTTTTAGAGCGCCCCAATGAAAAACCTCATCACTGCCCTCGTAGCTGTCGTCTTTATCGTCATTGGCGGCGTTGTCGGCCACATGCTGCGGGGCGGCAGTGGCGACGCGGAAGCGGCTACGGCCGCTAAGAAAGAGGACGCGCAGGGTGATAAGGATGAGGGCGGCGACAGCCACGCCCCCAAGGAAAAGGAAAAAGACTCCCACGGAGGCGACAAGAAAGCCAAGAAGGATGGGAAGGGGGCTTCAACCGACAGCTCGGAATCGGCTTTCTTCAGGTTCAGCCGTGAGTTTGTGGTGCCGATGATCCAGAATGAGCGGGTTTCCAGCCTTGTCATTCTCAACATCAACGTGGAGTCAGACGCTGCGACCTCCGACAAGCTGTTTTCCCAGGAGCCGGTGATCCGAGATGTCATCATGACAACGCTGATTGAGATCAGCGGTGACGGCAAGACATTCCAGTCGATGACCAGCATCGAGAATTATGAAACGCTCCGCTCCCTGATCCTCCTCGCGCTTCAGAAGAGGTTTCCGGATATGGGGATCAAGAACATTCTGATCCTCGACATCGCGCGTCAGGATCTATGAGGTTCAGGCAGGGCGGGGGACGGGACCATGTCCCCTCCGGTCCCAGATCAGAGCCTGCGGGCCTGGGCAAGATCGACTGTCAGGCCTGACGCTGTTCCAAGCCGGAGCGTGCCGCCCTCACTTATGATGTCAGTGACGGTTGTGATGACGTTTGGCACAGCAGTGCCCTTGAAGGTATTGCCTTCGTAATAGTCTATCACGAACTCATAAAGCTTATCTTTGCTTGCTGTGTCTCCATTGGAAAACTCACCGTTCCAGCTGAAGACGGTCTCCTCCGGATCCAGCGTTTCAGTCCATACGGCGTTGCCGTCTGCATCCTTCACGGTCAGCGTGCTCTTGGTCGTGCCAGCTGGCGCTTCGTATGAGAAAGTCGCGTCACTGCCGTTATAGGGCATCCACGACGAAGCGAAGGAAACATCCTGTCCGAGCCACTGGCTCGCCATCAGCCCGTTCAGGTCACCGATCATCGAGGCGATGCTGGACAGCGCCGTATTGGAATTCACCAGCTGCTCCAGGCTGGAAAAGGTTGCCAGCTGCTGGACGAACTGGGTGGAGTCCATCGGAGAAAGCGGGTCCTGGTTGCGGACCTGCGCGGTCAGCAGCTTGATGAAGCTGTTATACTCGCTGCCGAACTGGTTGGCCGTTGCGTTGGACCCGCCGGTCTGGGCGATGGTCCCCACATTGTTCGTGACCGTTGTCATGGGTATCTCCTAGAGCCTGAGGTCCAGCCGGCCGCCTGAGGCGATCTGGCGGTGAGGATTACTGTCTGCCGCTATGACGAGGCCGCCCCCGGAGAGGGCAGGGCTGTCAAAACGCGCATTGACGAACTTTGCCTGCTGGCCCCAGCCTTCGTTCTGCTGGGGGTTCTGATGCTGGAAGCTCATATTCTGGCTGGAAAGTCCGTTGCGCTCCAGCGCCTGGACAAGTTCGAAATGCATCTGGCGAAGCTGGCGCATCGCTTCAGGGCTTTCAGCCGTGATCGTCACATGCTGAAGGCCTTGCGCGTCAAACTTGAAGTCGAGCGACAACCGGCCGAGCTCTGGCGGATCTAGCTGGACGACAATACGGTCTTCCTGACCATTGCCGGTTGCCCGCGCGACGATATCGGGCAGCTGTGTTGCTGTCGCGATCACCGCGGTGTGGGTTGGGGTAAACTGTGGCGTGGCCGGATTTCCAGACGACTGTATGGAAGCAGCGGTCTGTGATGGGACGCCACCGATAGTACCGCCGAGTACGGAGGAGGTCTGCGCCGAGCCTGCGCCCTGATCTGCGACCTGTCCGGCATCTGACGATATGGGCGCGATGTCGGGGACAGCCGCGTTAGTCTGGTTTGAAGCCAGTTCGGCCGTCAGATCGGCATGTGTGGGCGGCTGCGCATCGGCGGGGGCGCTGCGCCGGTTGAGGCCGGCAGGTTCAGCCATGGCTTGTAGGCCGGTCTTGATGGCAGGTGGCACGCCAGCAAGCGCAGCGGCTTGATCAACCGTGACGTTAATGGCGGCATTTGCGAGGGGAGCGGCCGCAACTCCCATCGGCGCTGCAGCGGGCGTTTCGAAAAATGCGGGCAGATCTGCGGAAGCCCGGAACGTGTCCGTCTCCTCTGCCGTCTCCTCTGCCGTTTTATCTGCAGGGGTTTCGTGTGCAGATTGGGCCACTGCGGCCAGCTCAGGGTCAACACCCAGTGTTCTGGCGTCCTCCCCGAAGAGGTCTGTGTCAATCAGTTCGCTCGTGCTGGCGGATAGTTCAGGAGGCGGGGCGACGACGTTCAGCAAAGCGAGGTCAACGGCTCCGCGCGTTTCGGCTGCAGGAATATCCGAATCGCCCGAGGCTGAAATGTTGTGTGTTTCCAGATTGACGGCTTCGCCTTGTGTCACGACGGCCGGCAATACTGTGGCTGATGCCGTGCTGGAGAGCTGCAGGCTCGTGGGGGAAGGAGGCGTCGGAGGAAAGTTGGACAGCGAGAAAGAGGCGCTATCCTTGCCAGCGGGTGGCAGACTTTCGGGAGTGTCTGTGCTTTGCGCAACGCCAAAGAGGCTGCCGGCAAAGTCCTTGCCGCGGCCTTCCCCCGCACTCCGGCGAGCTGTCGCATCCTGCGGTGGACCGGCCTGAAACGGCGAGAAGTCCACATCAACGGAGAAAGTCATCCTGCCTTCCACCTATGTCGTGTATTAACCTAACTACAACCAACTCCCGTAAAATATACGTTAACCCAAGGGGGCCTGATGCTCCCCAGACGGAATAATGTCCGGAGCGCCCATGATCCCTTCCCAAACTACCGGCTTCAGTGCTGCCTCCGCAGGGCTCGCAGCCAGTCAGGCGAAAGAGGCCAAGTCAGGCGGGCCATCGCCGGCCGAGCCATCAGAAATCGGGAAGCGCTTCGAGCAGATGCTCTGGGCTGAAATGCTCACCCATGCGGGCCTGGAAAAGTCCTTCACACTCGGGGGCGGGGAGGCAGCCTCTGCCTTCTCCCGCTATGTGGTAGAGGCCATCGCCGAAGATCTCGCTGAGTCCCATCCCTTGGGGTTTGCCCGCAAGGTGGATGAGACCACGCTGGGTCAGCAGGTCAAACCCGTCCCGGCCATGGAGGGCTCCGATGAGTGAGGAGAAAATCCAGGCAGCGGCGCTCGATCTGGAAGACATTCTTCTTGCTGAACGGGAGTATCTTGTCGCAGGGCTCGCGCGGGAAGCAGCGGCATTGAGTAATGAAAAACTCGCCGCGCTTGACGCGTTTGAATCCGCCTTCGGCAATGGTACGCCAATCGCTGTCTGCCTCCAGACCCGTCAGCTTGTCAGGGACGTCATTCAGTTGTCGGAGGAAAACGGCGCCCTGCTGAACGCCGTCCGCAATGGGGTGCGCAGCCTGATCTCGCGATTTGAAGGACCCACGACCGATGCCTTCGTCGGATCCTACCGGCAGGGCGGGGGACAGATCGCCTTTTCGCACGCAACAGGACAGTACATGAAACGGGCGTAACCGAATTAACCGTACGTTTATAGCTCCCCGCTATGTGTGGAAGCTGGAACTACGAAAGTTCGGAGCCAAGAGCTCCATCGTCAGGACGACGCGGTTCAACAAAAGCCACAGCTAAAATGTGGTGATCAAGAATGGATAGATAGATGTCTAGCATCCTGACCAACAACAGCTCGATGGTTGCGCTGGAAACCCTCCGCAACATCAACCGTAACCTTGAAACCGTTCAGAGCGAAATCTCGACCGGCAAGAAAGTTTCCAACGCCAAAGACAACGCTGCCGTCTGGGCCGTCTCGACCGTCATGTCGAGCGACGTTGAGAGCTTCAAGGCGATTTCTGATTCGCTGAACCTCGGCAGCTCGACCGTCGGCGTAGCCCGCTCGGCCGCTGAAAAAGTCACCTCGACCCTTCAGGAAATCAAGACCCTTATCGTGGGCGCCCAGGGCGAGAACGTCGACCGCGCAAAGTATCAGGCCGACATTCAGGACAAGATCTCGCTGATCGAAGGTTATGTCAGCGCAGCCCAGTTCAACGGCCTGAACCTGATCAACGGTTCTGCTTCTGCCGACGTTAACGTTCTGGCTTCGCTCGACCGTTCGGCCGGCGGCTCGGTTTCGGCTTCGTTCATCGCTGTCGAGCGCCAGGACCTCTCGGTTGCCAACACCGGTTCGGCTGCCACCTTCGGCGGCACAGCCGTGACCAACACGACGATCATCAATAACGGTGGCACCGCTGCCGGCACGGCTGCCACTGTTGCTGCCGCTGCTGACCAGGTCATCACCATCGCTTCTGTGGCTGATGGCAACAGCTACCGCATCACGCTGAGCGACGCTGCCACGACCAACTCGCTGGGAACCCGCAGCTTCGAGTATGTTGCTTCTGCTTCCGATAGCCTTGAATCGGTTGCTGCCAACCTGACCACACAGATGTCGAACTTCTTCGCTGCAACGGGCGAGACCAACTACACGGTCACCCGCGATGGCGACGAGATCACCATCAACAACGGTTCGGCTGCTAACCTCTCCGTTACGGCTGTGACCGCAACCGGTGGTACCGCCGGCGTCACCTCGGGCGGCCTTGGCAACCTCGAAAACATCGACGTGACGTCGACGGCTGGCGCAACGGCTGCTCTGACCACCATCGAAGGTCTGCTTGAAACGGCTATCGACGCAGCTGCTGCTTTCGGTTCTTCGCAAAACCGTCTCTCCAGCCAGTCTGAATTCGTTCAGACCCTGGTCGACTCGATGACAACCGGTATCGGTGGCCTCACCGACACCGACATGGAAGCTGCTTCGGCAAAGCTCCAGGCCCTTCAGGTTCAGCAGCAGCTCGGCGTCCAGGCGCTGTCGATTGCGAACCAGGCGCCGCAGGCTCTGCTCTCGCTCTTCCGCTAACAGACCTTTAGTTCCGGGCACTCTGGTGCCCGGAACATCTAATTGAACAATTGTCCCGGGCGCTTCTGGCGTCCGGGTCAATTTATCAAAGACCCAGGAGGGGGCATCGTGCAGGCTTTGGCATATAAGGCTTATGGCCAGGTAACGCAGCGCACTGCGACCGGCCGGGCCCTTGAATACGCGGTGTTCGAGCAAATCACCCGCGATCTCCAAAGCGTTCTTGATGATGGCGGAGAAAACCCGGGTGCCTGGGGCGATGCGATTTACCGTAACCTGCAGCTCTGGACGATCATCGCGACCGATCTTCTGAGCCCGGAAAATGCGCTGCCCAACGAGATGAAGGCTGGCCTCATCACCCTTTCGGAATTTGTAAGACGCACCAGCATGAAAGTTCTCGCCGGCTCTGAGGGCCTGGCAGACATCATCGAGGTGAACCGCACAATCATGGCCGGCCTGGATGGCTCGGCTGCAGCAGCAGAGCAGGAGGTCATCTGATGTCAGGACTGGTACTTAAAGTGGCGCCCGGCGAGCGCTTCATCATCAACGGCGCCACGCTGGAAAATGGTGACAAGCCTGCCCGCATTCGGGTGGTTGAAGGCGACGCGCGCGTTCTGCGTCTGCGTGATGCGATGCATCCAAAGGAGGTCAATACCCCGGTAAAGCGCGTCTACTACGCCATTCAGCTTCTGATCACCGGCGACCTTAAGGAAGAAGATACGCTGCCTGCGCTTGATGAAGCCTGCATTCAGCTGCTGGACATCTTCAAGCCGGTGGACGCCGCGCTCATCCCGGACCTGCGCTCGATGGTCAGCCGCGGCAACTATTACTCCGCGCTCTGTCACCTGCGCCAGGTTCTCGCCATCGAGGAAGAGCTTCTGGCAATGCGAGGCTCGACGCCTCCTGAAAGCAAAGTCGCCTGACATGGCCTTCCAGCCGGTCGTTCCTATGTCCGGGATCGGAGGATGGAAGTTCCTCCAGGCTACCTATGACAAGCAGCTGCAGAGCTTTGCCAAGGCACCGCAGATCCGGAACGACCGCGACTATATGATCGAGAAGTTCGCCGAGCCGATGACGGTAGAGGCGTTCCTGAAGGATTCCCGGCTTGTCCGGACGACGATGACCGCCTTTGATCTCTCCGGTGAGGAGTGGAAGAAGGGTTTCATCAAGAAAGTGCTCGAAGAGGTCAATAAGCCCGAGAGCACCTTCCTCGCCCGGCTCAACAATCCGAAGTATACCGCGCTTGCCAATGCGCTGAAGCCGGTCAATGGCATAATCTCCCTGACGCCGGAGGCGGTTGCCGCGCGCGCCGTGAAGTTCGAGACAAACTCCTTCGAGATCGCTGTCGGCGAAGTCGATGACGCCATGCGTCTGTCGCTCAACTACAAGTCCGAGATTGCCGAGATTGTCGGCAGTGGCTCAAGCGAAGATGCCATCGCCTATCGCCTGATGGGGGATGTACCGACTTACACCGTGGTCAAGACGGCGCTTAATCTGCCCTCGGACATGTCCAAGCTTCCCGTCGAGCGCCAGGCAGAGATGATCAAGAGCGGCCTGACGCGGGCGCTCGGCGTCTCTGATCTGTCGGACATTTCTTCGCCCGAAGCGGTTGAGAAGCTCATCGTGCGTTACCACGCCATGAAGTCGATTACCGAGGGATCGTCGGTGACGTCTTCGGCAGCCGCTGCCCTCACGCTTCTCGGCGGTGGCAGCTATGGCTACGGCGCCAGCGCCAGCCAGAACCTCTTTCTCTCCAGCTTTCTCTGAAGCCGCTTAGCTTCGGGTACCTGGCGGCGGTCTTGCAGCGGGTGCTTGTGCAGGCTGGGCTGGGGGACAACTGGCGGCGGGGTTCCATCGTACACGGTCAGCATGTCCGACATGGCGGCAAAGGCCGCCTCTATGCCTGCGTTGTTGCGCGCGCTGACAAACGCATCGAGCGCCGGATAGAGCCGGATCGCCCGGTCAGCGTCTGCGTCCCGGCCAAATTCAAACAGGCTTGCGCGCAGCATCGGGGAAACCTCGTCATAGAGGGCCACCATGCGGCGATAGTCGCGCAGCATGTCGTTTTCCCATTCGGTCGCTGCTGCCGGCAGCGCGCGGGAAACGCTCCTGAGCACATCAATGGCCGGATACCGCCCGCGCTCGGCAATGTTCCGGGAAAGGATGATGTGGCCATCGAGAATGCCGCGGATCATGTCGGCGACGGGTTCTTCGAGGTCTGATCCGGCAACAAGGACAGAGAAGATGCCGGTTATGTCTCCCTTGGTGCCGGTGCCCGGGCCAGCCCGCTCGGCAAGTTCGGCGATCACCCGCACGGTCGAGGGCGGGAAAGCGTTGAGGGCAGGAGTTTCCCCGGCGAGCAGCGCGACCTCGCGGTGGGCCTCGGCAAAGCGCGTGATCGAATCAAACAGGAAGAGCACGCTGTGGCCCTGGTCGCGGAAGTGCTCGGCCGTCGCCATGGCGCAATAGGCCGCCCGCTTCTTGGCACCGGGCGATTCGCTGGCCGTTGCCGAGACCACCACGGTCTTGTGGCGCACGGCGGCGGGAAGGTTCACTTCGATAAAATCCCCCACCTCGCGGGAGCGTTCACCGATCAGGGCAATGACGACCCGGTCTGCTTCCAGGCCTGCGGCCAGTGAGCCCAGGAAGGTGGATTTGCCTACGCCCGAACCGGCAAAGAGGCCGAGCCTCTGTCCCCGGCAGATCGGCAGCAGCGTATCGGTCACCATCCATCCCGTCGCCAGGCGAGGCCCGAGGCGGCGGCGCAGATGGGCGGGCAGGGCAGGCGCCCTCAGCGGGCGGCTGACCCCGTTCGCGGCCATCGGCGCGCCAGGTGGCAGTTCACTCGCAATCTCGCCGCGGTAGTTAATGATCTGCCCGAGCCAGTGGTCCCCGGGCTCGATGCGGGCTTCCTGCTCGATATGCACGACATCGCCGATCCGGATGATGTCGCTGGCCGAGTAAAGCAGCGCCGCAACGCTGTCACCGGATACGCTCAGGATTTCGCCATGAATCTTCTGGCCCTGTTTTTCAATGACAATTTCGTTACCGACCCCGGCAAGTTCACTCACACCCGCGATCCGCAGCATGCCGGCCGCAACGTCGGTGACGGTGCCCCAGAACCGATAGAGCCGGTGTGTCGGCGATGCCATGGAAGCCTGCAAGTAAACAAATCCCGCATTTCTGTTAACCTGTTCTTTAGTTAATGCGAACATTTTCCCAAAGGGTTAACCTTGGTGAATTGTCCCATGATTTCGGATCTCCAGATTTTCCAGATCTATGGCGCGATGGCGCGGCACGCTGCCGAAAGCCAGAAGGTCAGTGCAACGAATGTCGCCAACGCGGACGCGCCTGGCTTCAAGGCGGGCGAGATCGAAAGTTTCGAGGCGTTCCTGACCCGCACGATGCAGTCAGGCGGGCCGCAGGGCATGCCGGACGGGTTCAAGGTCGGCATATCCGAGGCCCCTGCTGACCCCAACGGCAACAATGTCAGCCTGGAACGCGAAGTATTCAATTCCGCCGAAGCGATGGGCCAGCACAACATGGCCCTGACCGTCTATTCCAAATCCATTGATCTCCTGCGCACCGCGCTGGGCAAGCCTCGCTAAAGGAGGGCTGAAGCATGAATCCGCTGAAAGCGACCCTGCAACAGGCAGTTTCGGGAATGGAGCTCCAGTCCCGCCGGATGGGCGTGACGGCTGAGAACATCTCGAACGCCGATACGCCCGGCTACAAGCGCAAGCTCCTGATGGTCGAGCAGGCCCAGATGACCAATGGCGAGCAGTTCCTGGCCGCGCGCGTTGAGCTCGACAAGTCTGAAGCGCCCAGGGAGTTCGACCCGGAAAATCCGATGGCGGATGGGGAAGGATATGTGACCCTGTCCAATGTCTCGCTGGTGACCGAAATGGCGGACATGCGCGAAGCCAACCGGTCCTATGAAGCCAATCTCAACTCCTTCCAGCAGGCACGGTCAATGTACCGGTCACTGCTGGACATCCTGCGCCGCTGAGGAGGTCTGTAGATGTCAACTCTTGGGTTCAATCCGTATACCGCGCTCAGCACGCCTCGCCCCACTGATACGGCCAAGGCAGGGGGCGATGCGCCTGAAGCGGCTGGCAGCAAGTTTGCCGAAACCATATCGGATTTCCGCACCACGATGCAGGAGGCCGAGCAGACGGCGATCCAGTCGGCGGTTTCCGGCGCCGATCCCCATGCCATGGTGGAAGCACTGACCAATGCCGAGCTGATGCTCGATGCAGTGGTCACCATCCGGGACAAGGTTGTGGAGGCCTATCAGGAACTCCTGAGGATGCCGGTCTGAAGCATCGGCGGGGGCACATCACATGTCAGAGGGAGAGATATTCGAGGTCCTGCGGGCCCATCTCTGGGGGGCCGCGATGATGGGCCTGCCGATCCTGGCAGTGACGCTTGTGGTCGGATTTGTCATTGGCCTCATCCAGGCGCTGACCTCCATTCAGGAAATGACTCTCACCTTCATTCCGAAGATTCTCGCCGTCGTCATCGTTTTCTTCCTCTCGCTCGGTTACATGACCAAGGTCGTCCTTGATCTGTTCAATAACTGGGTCTTGCCGATCATAGCCGGGTAACGCGCTTCCATGCCGATGCAGTCCCTCCTGAACTTCACCAAGCCGACAGCGCTGCTCGCCATCGGCCTGATGGCGGTCATCCTGGTGATGGTGCTGCCGATGCCGGCCTGGGTGCTGGATGTCGGGTTGACGCTGTCCTTTGCCCTGTCGATCCTGATCTTCACGACCGTAATCTTCGTCGAGAAGCCGCTCGACTTCTCGTCCTTCCCGTCGATCCTGCTGGCTTCGCTCGTCCTGCGTCTGGCGTTGAACGTCTCGTCCACCAAGCTGATCATCGGGGAAGGGCATACCGGCACCGATGCGGCCGGCGGGGTGATCGAGGGCTTTGCCATGTTCATCATGGGCGGGAACCTCTTTGTGGGCCTCGTCGTGTTCGGTGTTCTGGTGATCGTGAACTTCATGGTCATCACCAAGGGCGCCGGCCGGATGGCGGAAGTCGGCGCGCGCTTCGCCCTTGACGCGATGCCGGGCAAGCAGCTGGCGATCGACTCCGACCTGGCTGTTGGCGCGATCACGCATGAAGAAGCAAAGATGCGCCGCCAGAGGGAACAGGAAGAAGCCGGATTCCTCGGCTCGCTCGATGGCGCCTCGAAGTTTGTGAAGGGCGACGCGATTGCCGGCCTTCTGATCACCGCGCTCAACCTTGTGGCCGGCATCGGCTTTGGCGTTGTTGCTCACCAGCTGAGCATTGTCGAAGCGCTCAACAATTACTCGATCCTGACGGTCGGCGATGGACTTGTCTCCCAGATCCCGGCCGTCATCGTTTCAGTGGCCGCTGCGCTCCTGCTGTCCAAGGGCCGGGAAGAGGGCGCCATTGACCGCGCGCTCGGGCTCCAACTCGCGGGCAATTCGACGGCGCTCTATATTGTGGCGGGCATTCTCGCCGTTTTCGGCGTTCTGCCTGGCTTGCCGGCCATTCCGTTCCTTGCGGGCGCGGCAGGCTTTGCAGCAGTTGCCTATTTCACCAAGAAAGCCGCCGACGGGAAAGCTGCTGCCGAAGTGGTCAAGCCGGAGGATACCGCGCCCAAGGCCGCCAAGATCGGAGATTCGATCTATGCGGACGAAATCCACCTGGAAGTGGCGCCCGACCTCGTCAATATGGTTCTGGTTGGCGAGAATGGGTTTGAAAGCCGTATCGACAAGATCCGCCGCTACATTGCGGAGGAATATGGCTTTGTCCTTCCGCCGATCCGGATGACGGACAATCCGACGCTGAAGAAAAACGAATACCGGATCCGGATCCAGGGCGTGCGGGTGGATTCCGGCTTCCTGCGTCCGGGCCAGGTGCTGGCGCTCATAGAGGAGAACCAGCTGCCGCATCTTGCAGGCGAGAAGGTGCGCGAGCCGGTCTACAAGGCGGCGGCCCGCTGGCTGCCGTCCGCCCGCAAGCAGGAGCTGGCGGCCGCAGCGGTTCCGGTGGTCGAGCCGATCGAAGTGCTGGCAACGCACATGCTGGAAGTGATCCAGTCAAACTTCTCGCTCGTCTTCACCCGCATGGTGATGATGGAGACGCTCGACTCGCTGAC
Organism: Hyphomonas sp.; assembly: GCF_018402285.1. Classification (GTDB taxonomy): domain Bacteria; phylum Pseudomonadota; class Alphaproteobacteria; order Caulobacterales; family Hyphomonadaceae; genus Hyphomonas. The sequence continues at coordinate 45,847 of NZ_JAGYJH010000006.1, forward strand.
GGCGATTTCCGATGTCGACCGGGCAGGGGCGAACAAGCGGTTCCTTGACGAATACATTCCGGGCAAGGTGACGCCGGAAATCCTGCTGTCGGTGCTGCGCATGCTGCTGACCGAACGCGTTCCTATCCGCAACCTTTTCCTGATAATCGAGACGGTGGCCGAAGCCAAGCCGCAGAGCCTGCCCCTGCCGCGCGTGATCGAACTCGTCCGCCAGCGGCTGGCCTTTCAGATCGTCGACCGGCTGCAGGATGACCAGGGCCGGCTGCCGCTGATCCAGCTTTCGACCAGCTGGGAGCAGAAGTTTGCCGAGTATGAAGTGACCAATGACAGCGGCGGCTCGGACATTGCCCTGCCGCCGGAAGTGTTCGGGGAGCTGATCAATTCCGTTCAGGCAAAGCTCAACGAGACGGCCCAGAAGGGGATCGTTGCAGCCGTGGCGACTTCGTCGCGCCGGCGCCGTTTCCTGCAGACCGTTCTGGCGAGCAAGGGCATCCGCAATGCCGTCGTCGCCTATGAAGAGATCAACTCCAAAAGCAAGCCCTATATCATCGGCGTTGCCTGATGGAGGTCTTCGCCCCTTATCTGGGGCAGGCGAGCCCTTGGATCGTGCTGTTCCTGACCGTGGTGGCGCGGCTCTCCTTTGTCGTGTTCATGATGCCGGGGATCGGCGATCAGGTGATCTCGGCGCGCACGCGGCTGTTCGTGCTTCTGGGGATGTCAGCCGCGATTGCCTCGACCGGCGTCGTGCCGACGCCTGCCGCGCCAAGCCTTGCGAGCCTTGTCCAGCTGCTCGGCAGTGAAGTCATCATCGGGCTAGGCCTCGGCGCTCTGCTGCGGTTGTCGGTCTGGATGCTGACGATTGCGGGGACGGTGATTGCCCAGTCGATTGGCCTTGCGCAGTTCCTCGGCGTGGCGCTGGAGCATGAGGCGCAGACGGTGACGTCCAACATGCTCTCGATGGCGGGCACGACGATCCTCCTGACGGCGAACTATCATGTGGTGGTGGTGGACGGGCTGATGCGGCTTTATACGGAGATCCCGCTGGGCGAGGTGGCGCAGGTGAGCTGGCCGATGATCTTTGGCAGCTTCTATTCAGCGCTCGGGTTTGCACTGATGCTGGCCTGGCCGTTCGTGGCGGCAAACCTCCTCTACAACATCTGCCTGGGCTTCATAAACAAGGCACTGCCTTCGCTGATGGTGGCCTTTGTCGGCGCGCCCTTCATGGTGGGGGCGGGGGTGATGCTGCTGGCGATCTCCATTGCGGGGATGCTGATCATCTGGAAAGACCGCGCCCTTCAGGTTGTCGGTTGGCTCTGAGGTAGACCATGGCGGAGCAGGACCAGGAAAACGGCGAAAAGGAATTTGAAGCCTCCGAGCAGCGTCTTCGCGACGCGCGCCAGGAAGGTGATGTTCCCCAGTCGAAAGAAGCCAACGCCTTTGCGCTGATCCTCAGCATCCTCGTCTCTGCGCTGATTCTGGACGCGTTGGTCGGTCCGCAGCTGTTCGATGATTTCTCACGCGTTCTCTATCATGGCGATCAGTTTGCCATGGATATCTTTGAGGGCGATGGCGGGGCAACCTGGATATGGCTCGGGCTTGTACTGCTGGCTTTGTCGCCGATCCTCTTGGTGATGGCCGCGTTGGTGCTTCTGGCATTGATCATCCAGCGGTCGATCTCGTTCTCCGCCAAAAAAATCCTTCCGGACATGAAGAAGATCAACCCGGTCGACAATATCAAGAACAAGTATGGCACCAAGGGGATCACGGATTTCCTCAAGGACACAGTGAAGATGCTGTTTGCCGGCGCCCTTGGCACGCTGTTCCTGTTCCAGTTCACACAGGACTATTATGGCTCCTCAGCGGTCAACACGGCGGACTTCTATCAGTTCACGTTCGATCAGACGATGCGCCTGATCCTCTATTTCTTTGCCTTCCAGTTCGTGCTGGCCGCGCTCGACCTGCCGCTGCAATGGCGGCTGCATTCCAACAAGCTGCGGATGACGCGCGAGGACATGAAGAAGGAAATGAAGCAGAGCGAGGGCGACCCGCAGATGCGCCAGCAGCGGCGCGAGAAGGCGACGAAGGTTTCGCGCGGGCAGATGCTTCAGAATGTGAAGACGGCGACGGTCGTGATGGTCAACCCGACGCACTATGCCGTTGCGCTGAAATGGGATCCCGAGAGCAAGCTGGCGCCGGTCTGCGTGGCCAAGGGCACCGATCATCTGGCGATGAAGATAAGGGAACTGGCGATCGAGAACAATGTGCCGATCTACAGCGATCCGCCGGCCACCCGATCGATCTATTCAATGGTGGAAGTGGACGAGGAGATCCAGCCCGAACACTTCGCCGCCGTCGCCGCCGCCATCCAGTTCGTTGACCGGCTGAGGAACCGCACATGAGCAACATTTCCCGCAAGCAGGCAGGCCAGCTCCAGACCCTGGTCGGCATCAAGCGCCAGAAGGCCGAGCAGGACATGCTGATCCTGCAGCAGGAGGTGCGCCGGATCGAGGAGGAGATTGCCGGGATCGGCGATAACCTAAAGGCGCTCGACAAGACGGGCGAAGAGTTTGACGGATCAAGCCTTGCGCGCCGGCACGGCGCGGTGGAGCGGATGATTGCCCAGCTCGGTTCCTGGAAGGACGCGCTGGCGGCGCGCCGGGGCGAGCTTGAGGCAGCGCGGGAAGCGCTCAAGCGCGTGATGCATTCGGAGGACCGGATTGGGGACCTTTAGCGCCAGCGCCCTTGGCCGGTGTAGAGGGTTTTGTGGCCGGTAAATCTTCAGATTGCAGACAGAACGGCCGTTCCGGGCAAAGCCCTTGGCGAGCGCGGTAAGGCTCAGGGAAAAGCGGGGCGGCTTGCAGGGGGAGTTGGCGCAGCGCAGGCCGTGTTCAAGCGCAGACATGGCGGGCGAGGAGACGCGGGGAGCTCGCCCTCACGGGGCCCGGCACAAGGCTGCCCGCCGCCCAAAGCGCCGCCGTCAGCATAAGGAACATGGCGCGCAGGTCTTTCCAGGCACTGTGCCGGGCGCGGGTGGCCATGCGTTTTGCGACGGTGACAGGGCCTTGCCGACATCCAGCATGTCTGCGATGTGAAGGTCTATGAGTTGCCAGAAGGTCGAGAGGTCATCCGGGATCTTCTTCGAGACGCTTTCGCCCCGGTCGACCCGCCGTTCCATCTTGAGCGCCCACTCTTCGGCGTCCTTCCGACAAACGAAGCACTGGGAGACGTAGCGATCCTTGCGTCGCACCTGGAACCGCCATTGCCCCTTTGGCATCCTGTAAATCTTCGGCATTTGTGTGCGCTCCGTGTGCACAGAGGGGTCAAATCAGCTACAAACGTGGGGAAATTGGCGCACACAAACTGCACACGTTCTCTCGTTAGTCCCCTGATTACACAAAAAAATGTCGAAAAAACAAGACTATAGATTTTCTGTCGCTCCGATGATGGACTGGACTGACCGGCATTGCCGGGCGTTTCATCGAACCTTGACGAAGCGGGCGCTGCTCTGGACGGAGATGGTGACGGCGGACGCTGTGATCCATGGCGCCCGCGAGCGGCTGATCGGCTTTAGCCGGGTGGAGCATCCGCTGGTTCTGCAGCTGGGCGGCTCTGAACCGCGCAAGCTGGCCGAGGCCGCAAGGATCGCCGAGGGTTTCGGCTATGATGAAGTGAACCTTAATTGCGGCTGCCCGTCCGAGCGGGTGCAGTCAGGCGCCTTCGGGGCGTGCCTGATGGCGGAACCTGATCTTGTGGCAGACTGTGTGACAGCGATGGCGGCGGCGGTGTCGATCCCGGTGACGGTCAAGAACCGGATCGCGATTGACGACATGCCTGCGCGCGAGACCCTGTTCACCTTCGTCGACAAGGTCTCGGCGGCGGGGTGCTCCGTGTTCACCGTTCACGCGCGCAAGGCCTGGCTGAAGGGGCTCAGCCCGAAGGAGAACAGGGAGGTGCCCCCGCTCGACTACGCGCTTGTGACCGATTTGAAAGCGGCGCGGCCGGACCTGACGATTATCCTGAATGGCGGCATAACCACGATGGATCAGTGCAAGGAGCACCTTACCATTTTTGACGGGGTGATGCTGGGCCGGGCCGCCTATCAGACACCAGGTTTTCTGGGACAGGTGGATGCAGGCCTCTTCGGGGAGGAAGAGGCAATCGCGGCGGGCGACGCAGTACGCGCCTATGAGCCCTACATTGCGGCGCGCCTTGCCGAAGGGACCAGCCTGCATGCCATGACCCGCCACATGCTCGGCCTGTTTGCCGGGCAGCCCGGTGCGCGCCAGTGGCGGCGCATCCTGTCAGAACAGGGCGTCAATAAGGGCGCGGGGCTGGACGTGGTGCACGCCGCGCTCGGCGCGGTTGAGGGCGCTGCGCTGGTTGGTTAGCAGGCCTGGATTAGTTCACGCACCCGTCCAGAGGATTACACCTGATGCCGGTTTTGGCTGCCTTTCACTACAAAGCAGCCCGAACCATGCAGTTGCCGAAGCAGAGTTCTCCGCGCGCGCTGCACGTGTCGCCAATGAATGTCTGTCTGCCGGGACACAAGGCGCAGGTCGGGAGTAATTCGGTAGGGCATGGCATCGCCGCCACCTGCGGCCCGCCGATGCCGTACGGGAGGAGGAGGCGCGCTGACAAGATAGGCGCGCAGGGCATCACCGGGTTAAGCCTCTTCTTAAGGCTTTCGGATAGGCTCCCGGCCCATGACCCAGGATACCAGACGCCCCGGCGGCGCCGACACGCCCGAACAGACCTTTCTGGCCACTGCCAGCCATGAAATCCGCACGCCCCTGAACGGGATTCTGGGCACGGTTTCGCTGCTGCTTGAGACCGAGCTTTCACCGGCCCAGCGCGAATATGCCGAGACCATCCGCCTGTCGGGTGCCCGCCTGCTCGACCTGCTGAACAATGTGCTCGATTACGCGCGGCTGGACGCGTCGGCCGTGGAAATCGAAGCGGAGGAATTCTGCCCGGCGCGGCTCTGCGGCGAGGTGGTGGAACTTCTCAGCCCGCGCGCGCATGCGGCCGGTCTTGATCTGGCGGTGCGTACCTTGCCCGCGCCGATGCCGGGATTTTTGGGTGATGCAGGCCGGATCCGTCAGATCCTGTTCAACCTGGTGGGCAATGCCCTCAAGTTTACCGCGCGCGGCGCTGTGCTGATAGATGCGGAGATCGTGCCTGACGGTCTTGTGTTTCATATCCGGGATACCGGGCCGGGCATTGCGGCGGCCGATCAGGCGCGGCTGTTCGAGGCCTTCCGCCAGACCGCATCGGGGGATGCTTACCGCGATGGCGGGGTCGGCCTTGGCCTCGCCATCGTCAAGCGCCTGACCGACCTTCTGGGCGGGCGCGTGGAGGTATCGTCCGCGCTCGGGGAGGGGGCCTGTTTCAGTGTTTACCTGCCGCTTCAGCGGTCCGGCGCGGCGCCGGCCGATCCGTTGCCGGTGATCGGGGGCCGGGTGTGTCTCGCGGGCCTTCCGCCCGCCACCGCGCTTTCCCTCTCGGCCGGGCTGCACGCCATGGGCACCGACGTTTTCCAGGTGGACACGGGGGCCTCGCATATGCCTGCCCGGATTGATGTCCTGCTTGTTGGCGCAGATATGCCCGAAGGTATGGTCGCAGCGCTCGCCAGGCGGGCGGCGTCGCTTGTCGTGCTGCGCCCGGAAGACAGGGGCGCCATCGGCCGGTTCCGCGCGCTCGGCTGTGTCGGCTGGCTCGTGCGTCCGCTGCGGATGAGTTCGGTGGCCGAACATATCCTGCTGGCGCGGTCGGGCCGCGCCGCCGTGGAGGAGCAGGAAGCGGCCTCCGGCGCGGGGCGCGTGCTGATCGCAGATGACAATCCTGTAAACGCGCTGATTGCTCGGCGCGCCTTGGAATCGGCCGGATTTACCGTAACAGTTGCCGCAACCGGCAGCGAAGCCCTGGAGGCTGCCGAAACAATGGAGCCTGACCTGGTGCTGATGGACCTTCGCATGCCGGTGATGGACGGGTTTGAAGCGATGCGCCGCCTGCGGGCAGGCGGTTTTGCGCGGCCCGTGATTGCTGTCTCGGCCGAGATCAATCCTGACATCGAGCGCCGCGCGCGGGAAGCCGGCGCAGACGGGGTGGCCGCCAAGCCGCTGGACGCCGAAGCGTTGCGCCGCCTCGCGCTGCGCTGGACCGGCCGGCCCGGCGCCGTGGCGGGTGCCGCATGACCGCGGCGGTGGAAGCTGCAGAGACAGACAAGACCCCGCGTTTCATCCGGGCGCTGCGCGCGCTGAACGACCGGCGCATGGCGGCAATGCTGCTGCTGGCGCTTGCGGCAGGCCTGCCTTTCGGGGCGGTGCTGGGCACCCTGAACGCCTGGCTGACGGTGGAGGGGGTGACCCCTTCGACGATCGGCACGCTTTCGCTAATAACGCTCGGCTACGCTTTCAAATATCTCTGGTCGCCAGCCTTTCAGGTTGCGCGCCATCCAAAGCCGGTGCTGGGGCCGCGCCGCACCTGGCTTTTGAGTTTCCAGGTCCCGATCGCCGTCCTGCTGCTGATCCTGCCCTTCTCCAATCCCGGCAGCCAGATTGGCCTCATCGCGCTCGTCGCCCTCGGCGTGGCGCTCCTCTCGGCGACGCATGACACCGTGCTCGATGCCTGGCGTATCGAGGTTGCGCGCAGCGAGGAAGACAAGGACCTGATGGCCGCGCTCTACCAGTTCGGCTATCGCGCCTCGACCTTCATTACCGGCTTCATGGCGCTGCTGCTGGCCGAGTATATCGGCTGGCAGATGGTCTACGGCCTGATCGCGCTGATGATGGTGCTGGCAATTTCCGGCACGTTCATTGCGCCGGAACCCGAGCTGTCGGGCAAGCCTGCCGAAGCGCGCGAAAGCTTTCAGGCGACGGTCCCGGAAAACCCCTTGCGCATATTCACGGTCGCAGTTGCTGCCGGCTGGGCCCTCGCCATCGCGATGATCGCCTGGCATGTGTTTGCCTCGCTTACCCAGGTACCCCCGCCCAGCGGCAGCGCGTTTGTGCGCGAGCAGGGACCGATTATCGTGATCCTGACGGTTATGGTGCCTGCTACATTGGCAGCTTTCCTCCTGTGGCGGCATGGCCGCGTGCCGGGTATCGCCGTGCCGGACAAGGCCGGAGACACCCGCGCGGTGCGCGTGGTACATTCCCTGTTCCGGGCGATCTTCGATCCTCTGATGGAAATGATCGGCCGTCTCGGCTGGGGCGCGCTGCTCGTGTTGCTGCTGGCGCTGACCTACAGGTTTGCCGATGCAGTCTGGGGGGCATTTGCCTATCCCTTCTATCTCGGCACCGAGTATGGCGCGATCGGGCACACCATGGCGGACGTGGCCGTTGCCTCGAAATTCTTCGGTGTGCTGATGACCATGGCAGGCGCTGCCATCGGGGTTATCGTCATCAGCCTGATCGGGCGGATGCCGGTTCTGGTGATTGGCGCCGTTCTGGCGGCCGCCACCAATCTCCTGTTTGCCGACCTTGCCCGCGGCGGCTTTGCAATTGATGCCTTCCTCGAATGGACCCGGCTGGCAGATCCGATCCGGATGTTTGCCGGCTGGGCCGCGTCGATCTCTCCGGAAGGGCAGGGCGCGGAAGCGGGCGCCCGCATGGCGCGGCTGATGCTGGCCATCGGCGGGGAAAACCTCGCCGGGGGCTTTGCCAGTGTCGCGGTCGTTGCCTATCTGACATCGGTCGTGAACCCACGCTTTGCGGCTGTTCAGTACGCGCTGCTCGGCTCGCTCACCATGCTGATCGGTACGCTCGGCCGGCCCTGGCTGGGCGAGATGATCGAGGTGCACGGATATTATACCGTGTTTATCGTCACTTTCTGGCTTGGTGGGGTCGCCGTGGTGCTCTCAATTCTGGAATGGCTGCGCCAGGCGCGCGCCAAGCCGCCAGCCTCCGGCGACGCGGTTGGAAAGGGCCTGGACTTCTGACCTTCAAGACCGCCTAGACGCGGTCTGTGTCATAGGCAGCAATGGTGGCGAGATCCACAATGTCGCCGACCGTCGCCCCGAGCGAGGAAATCTGTACCGGCTTTTCAAGGCCAAACAGCATCGGGCCGATGACGGTCGCCCGGCTCATCGCTTCGAGAAGGTTTGTCGCAATCGAGGCCGAGTGGATTGCCGGCATGACGAGCACGTTGGCCGGGCCGCTGAGGCGCGAGAAGGGATAGACCAGGCGGTGGTTCGGGTTCATCGCCACATCGGCGTTGACATCGCCTTCATACTCGAAGTCAATGTCCGTGCGCTGATCAAGAATGGCGACTGCCTCGCGGACACGGTCGCCGCGCTCACCCATCGGATTGCCGAAGGTGGAGTAGGAGAGGAACGCCACGCGGGGGGTGAAGCCGAGGCCGCGCACGGCGCGGGCCGCTTCCAGCGCGATGTTGGCCAGGGTGGGGCCGTCGGGGAGTTCATGCACGCTGGTGTCGGCAATGAAGATCGTCTTGCCTAGATTGATTACCATCGACATGCCGATCAGGGCCTGGCCTGCGATGGGGTCGAGCACCATCATCGCGTCCTTCAGGGCGGCGTCGTAATTGCGGGTAACGCCGGTGACCATGCCGTCTGCGTCGCCATTCTTCAGCATGCAGCTGCCGAAGATGTTGCGGTCCTGGTTTACGAGACGCTGGACATCGCGCTTGAGATAGCCGCGGCGCTGAAGGCGTTCATAGAGGAAGTCAACATAAACCGGGTTCTTGTCCGAAAGGCGAGCGTTGATGATGTCGAGCGAGCCAAGCGGAATGCCCATCTGCTCCATTGCGCGTTCCACCTGGGCCTCGCGGCCGATCAGGATCGGATGGCCAAGGCCCTGGTTCTTGAAGCTGAACGCGGCGCGAACGACGGCGGGTTCTTCGCCTTCAGCAAACACGATGCGGCGCTGGGTTTCCCGCGCGCGGGCCTGGACGCCCTGCAGGAAGGCAGCCGACGGATCGGCCCGGCGCACGAGGCTGCGGCGATAGGCATCCATGTCGGCAATCGGCTTGCGCGCGACGCCTGTATCCATCGCGGCCTGCGCTACGAAGGGCGGAACGAAGCTGATAAGGCGCGGGTCAAACGGGCTCGGAATGATGTAGTCACGGCCAAAGCTCGGCCGGGCCCCGTGATAGGCGGCGGCGACTTCATCGGGGACGTCCTCGCGGGCAAGCTCGGCGAGCGCCCGGGCGCAGGCGACCTTCATTTCCTCAGTAATACCCCGCGCGCGAACGTCGAGCGCGCCGCGGAAGATGTAAGGGAAGCCCAGAACATTGTTGACCTGGTTGGGATAGTCCGACCGGCCCGTCGCGATGATGGCGTCGTTGCGCGCGGCCTTGATTTCTTCCGGCGTGATTTCCGGATCGGGGTTGGCCATGGCAAAGATGATGGGGTTCTTTGCCATCGACTTGACCATGTCCTGGGTGACCGCGCCCTTGACCGACAGGCCGAGGAACACGTCGGCTCCGTCCATTGCTTCGGTCAGCGTGCGCTTCTTGGTCTTGACCGCGAAGGCAGACTTGAACTGGTCCATCTTTTCGGTGCGGCCTTCATAGACTACGCCGGCCGTGTCGCAGATCAGGATGTTCTCGGCTTTCACGCCGAGATGCCGGATGAGGCCGGCAACCGACAGGCCTGCCGCGCCGGCGCCGGAAATTGCAACCTTCACGTCTTTCAGCTGGCGGCCGGTGATGTGGCAGGCATTGATCAGGCCGGCGGCGGCGATGATGGCGGTGCCGTGCTGATCATCATGGAAAACAGGAATGTCGAGCTCGTCGCGCAGGCGGCTCTCGATGATGAAACAGGCAGGGGAGGAGATGTCCTCCAGGTTTATGCCGCCCCATGTGGCGCCGATGTTGCGCACGGTGCGGATGAAATCTTCGACATCGGTCGTGTCAACTTCGACATCGAAACTGTCGATGTCGGCAAAGCGTTTGAAGAGGACCGACTTGCCCTCCATTACGGGCTTGGACGCCATCGGGCCGAGATTGCCAAGGCCGAGGATGGCCGTGCCATTGGAGATGACCGCTACGAGGTTTCCCTTGGAGGTGTAGTCATAGGCTTTGTCGGGGTTCTCCGAGATGGCCAGAACCGGGATGGCGACGCCGGGGCTGTAAGCCAGCGACAGGTCACGCTGCGTCCCCATCGGCTTGGTCGGGATCATGGAGATCTTGCCAGCGGTCGGGTGGGAGTGGAAATCTAGGGCTTCCTGGTCGGTGAAGCTTGGACGCTGCGTGGTCATTTCAGGTTCGCTCGGACGGTTGTTCTGTTGCGGGTGTCTGTCTCTGTCCCGTCTAGGCCGCGCCGGAGGCCCTGCCAACAGTGAAATGGGGGCGCTGGTGCCGCATGGCTTTGCGAATCTGCGCGGACCCGGCTAGCTTGCCGCCCCATGCCCGACACAGCCCGCCCTTCCGCCACAACAGAACCGACGCCCTTCATGGCGCAGTATCTGTCGATCAAGGCAGAGCATCCGGGCGCTCTGCTGTTCTTCCGCATGGGCGATTTCTATGAGCTGTTCTTCGAAGATGCCGTTGAGGCAGCCGGGATTCTCGACATCACGCTGACGGCGCGGGGCGAACATGACGGCAAGCCCATTCCGATGGCAGGGGTGCCGTATCATGCAGCAGAGGGCTATCTGGCGCGGCTGATCAAGGCCGGGTGCCGGGTCGCGGTCTGCGAGCAATTGGAGTCTCCAGCCGAGGCGCGCAAACGCGGGTCGAAGTCAATCGTCCAGCGCGGTGTCGTGCGGATCGTGACACCGGGGACATTGACCGAGGACGCCCTGCTGCCCGCCCGGCAGGGGCAGGCCCTCGCAGCCCTCGCCTTTGCGGGAACAGGCGAGGCGGCGCTTGCGGTCTGCGATGTCTCGACCGGCGCATTTGACCTGACCGCCATTCCGGCCGCGCGTCTCGGCGAGGCGCTGCTCGCCTGGCCGCTGAGCGAACTGGTAATTTCGCAGGAGGACGCAGACCGCCGCCTTATCCGGGAGGCGCGCGGTTTCCTAAGCGCCCCGGTCACCGAGCGCCCGGGCCGCGCCGCAACCGCCAAAGTGGGCGAAACCCTGCTGAAGGAAGTGTTTGGCCTTGCCGCGCTTGATGCGCTGGGCGATTTCAGCCGGGTGGAGCTGGCCGCGGCCGGCTTGCTGCTCGACTATGTGAAGCTGACCCAGGCAGGTGCCCCGATCCGGCTGCGCGCGCCAAGGCGTCCGGAAGCGGGCGGGCTTCTGCTTATTGATCCGGCAACGCGCGCCAGTCTGGAAATCGACCGCAGCATCAGCGGGGGCCGGGACGGGACGCTGCTTGCCGTGATTGACCGGACGGTGACGGCGCCCGGCGCGCGCCTTCTGGCAGCGCGGCTGGCGCGGCCTTCGCGCAGCATCGCCGAGATCACGTCCCGGCAGGACGCGGTCTCGCATCTGATGTCGGGAGGCGGCCTGCTCGAGGATGTGCGCGCGCGGCTGAAATCGGCGCCCGACCTAGAGCGCGCGGTGATGCGGCTCAACCTTGGGCGTGGTGGCCCGCGGGATCTTCAGGCACTCTCAAAGGCGGTGCTCTCGGGCGCAGACGCGGCCGCCTTGCTGGGGCAGGATTTGCCCGAGCGCCTTGCCGATGTTGCCGGAACCCTGGGCCTTTCCGGCGCGCCTTCCGTGCGGGCTTTTGCCGAAGATATCGCCCGCGCCCTGGTGGAAGCCCCGCCCATGCTCGCCCGCGAAGGCGGTTTCGTGGCGCAGGGATGGGACGCAGGCCTCGATGAAGTCCGTGCCCTGAGGGACGGCAGCCGCCGCGTGATTGCTGAGCTGCAGGCAAAGTATGCCGATCAGACCGGAATTTCGGCCCTGAAGGTCAAGTTCAACAATGTGCTGGGCTATTTTATCGAAGTGCCCGCCGCCAAGGCAGACCCGATGCTGCGCGCGCCGCTATCGGCCGATTTCATTCACCGCCAGACGATGGCCGGGGCGGTCCGCTTCTCCACGCATGAGCTGGCCGATCTTGCCGGGCGCATCGGCCGGGCAGAAGACGAGGCCAAAGCGCGCGAGATCGCCATATTTGACGGCCTCTGCGCCAGGGCCGACCAGCTTGCCGGGCCGCTGGCCCTCATTGCGGCGGCTCTGGCAGAACTTGACGCCGCCGCCAGCCATGCGGTCTGGGCCGGCGAAGTGGGCGCCGTGCGCCCGCAATTTGATCACCGCCCGGTCTTTGAGGCAAGGGGCCTGCGCCACCCAGTTGTCGAAGCCGCCCTCAAACGGGACGGGAAGGGCTTTACCGCAAACGATCTTCTTCTGGATGCGGACGGCACGGACGGCGCGCGCTTCCTGCTGGTCACCGGCCCCAACATGGCGGGTAAATCCACATACCTGCGCCAGTCGGCCCTTGCCGTGATCCTGGCTCAGGCGGGCGGTTTTGTTCCGGCAACCTCGCTGAGGCTGGGCCTTGCAGACCGTGTCTTCTCACGCGTCGGCGCCTCGGACGATCTGGCGCGCGGCCGCTCGACCTTCATGGTCGAGATGGTGGAAACCGCCGCGATCCTCAATCAGGCAACGCCGGAAAGTTTTGTCATTCTTGATGAAGTCGGTCGGGGCACAGCAACCTGGGACGGCCTTGCCATCGCCTGGGCAGCGGCCGAGCATCTTCACGATACGAACAGATGCCGCGCCATCTTCGCCACGCATTATCATGAGCTGACAGACCTTGCCGCGCGCCTCCCGGCTGCGGCCAATGCCTCGCTGAAGGCGCGCGAATGGAAGCAGGACCTGATCTTCCTGCATGAGGTCCAGCCTGGCCCGGCGGACCGCTCCTATGGCGTGCAGGTGGCAAAGCTCGCCGGCCTTCCGCGCTCGGCGGTCGCCCGCGCCGGGCAGATCCTCAAGAAGCTGGAAGCAGGCCCATCGGCGGCTGAAAGCCTGCCTCTGTTCGCGATGGTGGCCGAGGACCCGGCCCCGGAATGTCCTGCCGAGAGCTCTGCCCTGATCGAAGCGCTTGAGGCGGCAGATCCCGACAGCCTCACCCCGCGCGAGGCGCTTGACCTGATCTATCGCCTGAAAGCGCTCAGCCAGCGACCCTAGCTCGCAATCTTCACCGGAGGCTCGAACTTCGCTGACCTGGTAATGACGTCATCAGGCGCTGCGATCATCGCCTTGTACATCGGCTCGGGATAGGCTTGGTGCGGCTTGGCGGGATCATAAGGCGGCTGGGCGACCTTGCCGCCTTCGCCTGAATACGGATCCGGGCTCTTGTACCGGGCAAGGTCCTCGTCCGAAATCCCAAGCCGCGCGATCACGGCCGGATCTATCCAGGCGTCTGGATTGATTGCTTCCTCCGAACACGCCACTTCCAGGGTGAGCTGGTCGGGCCCGGCAAAGTAGATCGACTGGCACATCGCATGATCGAGCGGTCCGATGACATTGATACCCTTCTTGCGGATGCGGTCCCGGATGGCGAGAAGCTCTGCGGGCGTATCGACCCGAAAGGCGAGGTGCTGCATTGTTCCGGGGGCGGACGGGTCTGCGCCGGTGCCGGCATGGGTCACGCCGAGCTCGATCGGGATATTCTTGACCGCAGGCAATTCCACGACCGAGAAATAGGAATGGTCATCCATGTGCAGGAAGGCATGAACGCCGCCGGGCACGCCGTGCATGTCGAAGATCGCCGAGAGCTTGCAGCCCAGAACATCTGAAAAGAACGCGATATGTTCGCGGATGTCCGCCGCCATGATGGCGATGTGATGAATGCCGTTCACCTTGATCATGGCTCAATTCTCCCTTGCCCCTCGGGCTTGACCCTGCGGCGCCGTTGCTCCGGCGCGCTGACGCTATAATGTGCTGCAAGTTCAATCGGGGCAAGGAGGAAGACGCGATGTCAAGCCAGCAGAGACTGGTTCGCGAGCCATATCTGGTCCTGCACACAGAGACATCCGCCTTCAAGGATGTCTATGGCGGGGCAGGGGAGAAGGTGGTTGTCGAATGCATGCGGATATTCCGCGAGGGAACGTCAGCGCGTAGTGTGGTAATCTTTTCCCACCCCATTGGCGGCGGAGCGTTCCTGCCACTGGTCAACGCGCTCGCCCATGCCGGCCACCATGTCATCTATTGCAACACGCGCTACCGGGGCAATGACACCGCCCTCATAATGGAAAAGTGCCTGGCCGATCTTGGCGCCTGCATCGCCCATGCCCGCACGAAGCTTGGCTATGGCCGCGTGATCCTCGGCGGCTGGTCGGGTGGCGGCTCGCTCTCCCTGTTTTATCAGGATCAGGCCGAGAAAACGACGATCACCGAGACACCGGCCGGTGAGCCGTATGACCTGACAAAGAAAGACCTGCCGCCCGCCGATGGCATCATGCTGCTGGCCGCTCATGTCAGCCGCGCGGTGACGCTGACCGAATGGATGGATCCGTCGATCCATGACGAGGCCCGCCCGTTCGAGCGGGATCCATCGCTCAACATCTATGATCCGGCCAATCCTGATCAGCCGCCCTACACGCCTGCTTTCGTGGCCCGCTTCCGTGCGGCGCAGCTTGATCGCAACCGCCGGATCACGTCCTGGGTGCGTGAGACGCTCGACGATCTGCGCCGAAAGGGCGAGCCCAATATGGAACGCGCCTTCACCGTTCACGGCACGATGGCCAATGTCTGCTGGACCGACCCCATGCAGGAGCCGTCAGACCGGCGCCCCTATACCTGCTACCTGGGAGAGCCGCGCATCGCCAATGACGGACCGGTCGGCCTTGCGCGGTTCACGACGCTGCGATCCTGGCTGTCCCAATGGGGCTATGATACGACGAATGCGGATGGTCTTGGCAATGCGGCGCGCATTTCCTGCCCGGTGCTGGTGATCAACAATACCGCAGACCTTGCCTGCACGCCCAGCCATGCAGCGCGCCTCTATAAAGCCGTCTCCCATGACCGGAAGACCTACCAGGATATACAAGGGGCCGATCATTACTACATAGAACGCCCGGATCTTCTGCCGGAAGCGGTCAGGGCGTGTTCGGAATGGATGGAAGCTGAAGAACTGGCCGGCTAGCCCGTTTAGTCGGGCAGGCGGATGAGATCGTCTTCTGCGGCACCAGGCTCCGAAGGCGCTTCCAGCAGCGAAGCCGCGTCTTCCATCTCGTCCAGATCGATGCCGAGATCGATGCTTTCACCAAACCTGGCGCCGCTGAGGACGCCCGCGCCAAGAACGGTATTGCTTTCGCCCGAACCGCCAAGGCTGTCTGAGCCGAGCAGGCGTGTGGAGCTTTCCTGCGGCGCGCCGATATTCAGGTTCAGCGTACCGCTGAGCTCTGTCTCGGAGGTTGCCGTCGACATATCGACCGACAGCGGGTCACCTTCGGCGGGCGCTGCGGCAACTGCTTCGGCGCTCGGCTCGACAGCATCGGAGCAGGCTGCGCCGGTGGCAGCGAGGGACAAGAGAAGCGCGACAGTAATCGGTTTCATGAGCATTCCCCGAAATTGGCCCAAGCGTCAGCCTGCGGCAAGCTTTGCCTGCACAACGTCCCAGAATTTTGCAGCCGCATCAATGCCTGACAGACGCTTAAGGGCCTGAAGGCCGGTCGGTGAGGTGACATTGACCTCGGTGAGGCGTCCGCCGATCACGTCAATACCGGTCAGGGTGAGCCCCCGGCGCCGCAGTTCCGGCCCGATGGCCTCACAAATGTTGCGGTCCGCGGCGGAGAGGTCTGTGGCCTCGGCTGTCCCGCCAACGACCAGGTTTGACCGGACCTGGCCGGCTTTTGGCCGCCGGTTGATGGCGCCGACCGGTTCGCCATCGATCAGGATGACGCGCTTGTCGCCTTCAGAAACGGCCGGCAGGAAAGCCTGCACCATCAGCGGCTCAGGCGCCCGGGCAAAGAAAAGCTCCAGCAGCGAGTCGAGATTGGGGTCGTCGTACTTCAGTCGGAACACGCCCGCCCCGCCATGCCCGTGCAGCGGCTTGACGATGATATCGCGGTATTCATCGCGGAAGGCGTCAATCTCCCGGCGGTCGCGCGTCACAAGGGTTGGCGGCATAAGTTCGGGAAACATCAGCGGGAAAATCTTCTCCGGGCTGGAACGCACACCGGCCGGATCATTGACCACAAGGGTCTGGCCCGTCACCGCTTCGAGTAAGTGGCAGGCGGTGATGTAGGCCATGTCGAATGGCGGATCCTGGCGCATCAGGACCACATCGACATCGCGCGCGATGTCCAGCGTCTGGTGTGGGCCGAAGAGACCGGGGGTTTCGCGGACACGCTGAACCTTTGCCGGACGAGCCCAGGCGGTCACGCGGCCCTCCCGGAAGGAAAGGTCGGCCGGGCCATAGATGAAAATCTCGGCGCCGCGGGACTGCGCCACTTCGGTGAGCGCAAAGGTGGTGTCCCCGTCGATGTTGACCTGCTCCAGCGGGTCCATCTGGATGGCAATACGAAGCGTCACGCTGTTCTTCCTTCCCGCGTTCCCGGAAGGCAGGTGAAGGGCTCAAGCCTCCCCCAAAAGCTTCCGGTTCAGTAACTGACGCCGCGAAGTTCGGGCAGCGCCTGGCTGTCATATGACGTGTCAGGCTGCGATTGGTAAGAGGGGGAGGGCGAAACGGGTATTTGTGTTGTCGGGGCCGCAGGGCGCACCACCTCGTCCACCACCCGGACATAGGAGACGACCTGCTTCACGCCGCCCACAACGCTCGCTTCTTCGGCGGCCCGGCGTAGTTCCTCCGGTGTGCGCGCGATGCCCATCAGGTAGACCACGCCATTATACGTCTCGACATTGAAGTTGATGCTCTTGACCGTGCCCGAGCCGATCAGACGGGAGCGGACCCGGCCGCTGATTATCTCGTCAGATACATTGGCAAAGAAGCCGCCCGGTTGCTCGATCTTGAGCTCATTGGCCACATCCTGGGTGTACATCGACGTCCAGGCGACGCCTTCGGCGCGGGTGCGGTCTTCGGCCGAATAGACCCGGCCGGTCAGCAGGACGAGCCCGCCGGCGACCTCCACGTCCACTTCGCCAAACCGGCTGGAGCTTTCCGAAATAAGGCGTCCCTTGATCTCGTTGGAGGCGGCGGTGTCGTCGATCGACTGGCCGATCGTCTGGTCCTTTGAGGCGGCGAGACCTGCGGCGCCGACCGCGCCAACGGCGGCGACAGCGCAATTTGTAAGCGGCAGCAGGGCAATCAAAGACAGGAGGACGAGGGGCGCACGCATGAGACTGTTCCTGAGGTCTGGCCGGGAGGGGCCCGGTTACAAAGCCGATAGATACGGCGATTTTCTGGCAAACTAAATTTAATTCCCTGTATCCCAGCTGAACAGTGCTGCCTGATAGCGATCAAAGGCGGCTGGCATCGGGCACCTGCCCGGATTCTGTCCAGATGGGCTTTTTGCTGGTTGAAACCGCCCATACATGGTAATTTCAGGTTCAAACAGTCAAAGGAACCCACGTCCTGTCATCCGCCACTTCCCGGGCCCAGCCCCCCAAAAGCGTCACGATCGAAGAGATCAGAACGGTCGCCGATGCGCTCTGCAACGTTCTCGAAGACGATAAAGCCGAGGACCTGGTCCTTGTCGAACTGCAGGGAAAGTCCTCCCTGGCAGACTTCATGATCATCGCGTCCGGACGTTCGAGCCGCCATGTTGCGGCGCTCGCGAGTAATGTGGCCGAGGAAGTGAAGAAGATGACCGGCCGCAAGCCCAGCGTCGAAGGCATGCCGAATGCCGACTGGGTCCTGATCGATACCGGCGATGTGATTGTTCACCTCTTCCGCCCGGAAGTGCGTGAGTTTTACAATCTCGAGAAGATCTGGGTTTCCGACAAGTCTGCCCACCGCGCCAACGCGACCTGAGGCATGCGCCTTCAGATACTCGCTGTCGGCCGTCTCAAGGACGGGCCAGAGCGCGACCTTACCGATGATTACCTGCGCCGGGCCGGGGCCATGGCCCGCGCTTTGGGCTTCAGGGGTCCCGACGAAGCCGAAGTCGCGAGCGGCGGGGGCGTGGATGGTGAAGGCGCGCGGCTGCTGGCGAAACTTCCCGAAGGCGCCCGTATCATCCGTCTGGATGAAGGCGGAGAAAACCTCTCCTCCGATATGTTCGCGTCCCGGCTCTCGCGCTGGCGCGACGATGGCGTGCGCGACGCCTGTTTCCTGATCGGCGGGGCGGAGGGCTATTCGCCTGAAGTGCGCGCCGCAGCGCCCCAGACGCTCGCTTACGGCGTGCAGACCTGGCCTCACCGGCTGGTGCGCGCGATGCTGGCCGAGCAGCTTTATCGCGCGATGACCATCCTGGCAGGCACGCCCTACCACAAGGCCTGACGGAGGGCGTGACGCCCCCGGTGCTTGCGCTTGGGGCCTGCGCAGGTCAAATGCCCTGGCAGGGAACGGGGCAGCAGGAGCGGGACAGGACGAATGCCGGGCAGGGACTTCTGGAAAATCTACGGCCCCTTGCTGGCCGTGGCACTCATCGGCTTTGTCTGGGCGCTTGCTGCGATGGACCCGGCACCACCCAAATCCATCCGCTTTGCCGCGGGCTCGCCCGGGGGCGCCTACCATGCCTATGCCGAGCGCTATGAGCGCCTGCTCGAGGAGCAGGGGATCGAGGTCGAACTTGTCGACACGGCCGGCTCGATCGACAATCTTCGCCTGCTGGAAGCCGGTGAGGTCGATGTTGCCATTGTCCAGGGCGGACTGGCGACGGCCCGGGACGCGGAAATTCTCCGGTCGGCCGGCGGGATTTTTGAAGAACCCTTCTGGGTGTTCGTGCGCGCCGGTCATCCGGCGGAAAGTTTCGGCGATCTGCGCAGCGCGCGCCTCTCCATCGGTGTGGAAGGGTCGGGCACCCGCGCGCTCGCCCTCGGCCTTCAGCAGCAATATGGCGGCGCCTGGCCCGAAGCTTCCCGCCAGGCGCTTGGCAGCACGGAGTCTCAGGCCGCGCTTTTATCGGGCGAGATCGACGCTGTTGCTTTCGCCGCCTCCCCTGGCGCCGCCTACATTCAGGCCCTCATGCGCTCGGATGAGGTGAGGCTATTGCCCTTCGATCGCGCTGAAGCGCTTGGGCGGCGTGAGGAGGCCCTTTCTGCCGTCACCTTGATCCGGGGCGTGATCGATGTCGGCGCGGATGTGCCTTCCCGCGATGTGCCCCTCGTGGCGGCCATCGCCCAGCTTACCGTGCATAGCGACATCCATCCGGCCATCGAGGCGCTGCTGCTTGATACAGCCGTGCTCATTCATGCCGAGCCCAGCGTCTTCACCAAAGGCGGCCAGTTTCCCAGCATGACGCATGTCGAGCTTCCGGTCAGCAAGCAGGTCGCCCGCTACTATCAGGACGGGCCATCCTTCCTGCGGCGCTATTTTCCGTTCAGCGTGGCGAACTTTCTCGACAGGGCCTGGGTGCTTGCCATCCCGCTCCTGACGCTCGCTTTCCCGCTGGTGCGGGCGGCCCCGCCGCTCTACCGGTGGCGCGTGCGCCGCAAGATCTATGTCTGGTACAAGGATCTGCGGGAGCTTGAGGCACAGGGCAGGGCGCTCCCAACCGGAGCTGCCCGGATCGGCGTGGAGAAACAGCTCGAGCGCTTGCAGGTCGAAGTGGGCAAGCTGGACGTGCCGCTGTCCTATACGGACGATCTCTACCGGCTGCGCAGCCATATCGAGTTCGTCAAGCAGCTGCTGGTCTCAACAGATCCGGTCACCGGCGTCACGATGTAGGCTCAGGCTGCGAGCCCGGCCGCCTTCACTTCCGGCAGGAAGGTCCGGGATACGGGAACCTGCGCGCCCGACACCAGCACAAGGCTGAGCTTGCCGCCCTGACGGTTTGTGTCGCGCACCGCCGGCTTTGCCACCCACCAGGACCGGTGCACTTGCAACCCGTCTGCCATGGCAAGTTCGCGCATGGCATCGGCCAGCCGCATCAGGATCAGCTCCTCGCCATAGCTGGTGTGGATGCGCAGGTAGTGGTCCTCCGAGGAGATCGCATAGAGCTGGGCAGTGCGGTATTTCACCGGCAACCGCGACAGGAATGTTGCCTCCGGGTTTGCGCCCTCTACTGGCTCCGGCGGCGGCGCGAGCACGGATCGTTCCAGCAGGTAGCCGACAGCCGTCATGGCTGCCGCAATGACCCAGACGAGCCCGAACAGGCGCGGCATATAGCTCAGGGTCAGGACCCGGTCGAACAGGAGCCTTTCGAGGATCATGATGGTCATGGTGATCACCAGCGCAGTCGACACGCTGACGATCAGCAGCGTCAGGGGCGTGGGCAGCGGCGGCTGGCGTTTGCGGAGCGCGAAGTGTGTCGCCTCCCCGGTCAGGCTTCCGAGGATGATCAGCCCGGTCCAGTAAAGGAAGGTTGCCCAAAGCGGCAGGTCTCCTGTCGCGTTGTAGGGGCGGATGACCGTCAGGAAGGCGCCGATCGCGCAATAGATCGCGAGTTCCTTGCCGCGCTGTTTCCAGTCAATGGCGATACGCAAACGAAAGCCCCCTCGAATTTCGTGCTTCGTCAGCCGTTCTGACGGGATTTCGCGAAGGATTCCACCCTCCACACGCACTCTGGGTTTCAGGGGGCCGGGCTGAGCGCAAATTGGGCATACGCTTCCCCCAAACCGCTTCCGGAGATCTTCCTGATGACCGTCCTTGCCACGCCTTCCACCACCAAGCCTGCCTTGCACGAGCGCCGCATCGAGCGTCTCTGGCGCCTGTATCCCAATCGGATGATGGCGGCGGTCGCGCTGCTTGTTTACGCGGTCATCAGCTATCTGACGCTGGCCGGAGCCGGCCCGGTGCGGTTCCGGGTGGATTTCACATTGCTCCTGCAATCACCGCTCGTATTGCAGGCGCATGTCGCCGCGGCCGTGATCACGTTCGCCGCCGGCTGCGTCCTGCTGGCAGGCGTGAAGGGCCGGGCAACGCACAAGGCGCTGGGTTATGTCTGGGTCGTCAGCATGGCTGTCACGGCGGTCAGCTCTTTCTTCCTGCAAAGCCTCAACCCGGGAAGTTTCAGCTTCATTCATGCGCTCTCGGCATGGACCATGATCATCCTGCCGATGGGGCTGGCAGCCGCCCGGCGGAAGAATATCGCAGCTCACCGCAAGCACATGACGGGCATGTTCATGGGCGGATTGGTAATTGCCGGATTGTTCAGCTTCCTGCCCGGAAGGCTGATGTGGCACCTCTTCTTTGCGGTCTGAGCCGATTGGCCCTTTAAACCTGTCACAAAGCGCCCCTACAGTTCCTCCACGGGTCAACAGGAGGACAACATGGGACGCTTTCGGGCACTTTCGGCAAATCTCGCGCTGATGCTGGCGCTCGCTTCGTGCCAGACCCCTGCCGCGCCGCCTTCCGGAACGGTGGCTTTCCTCCCCGATGATCTGCTCGCGCCGGTGAGCGCGGAGGCCGCGCTCGAATTCTACTACCGGACCCTGCCGGAGGACTTCTTCCCGCGCGCGCCGAGCGGGGTCTCCCTGCCGGGGGATCAGGACGTGCTGACCCGCATACTCGTCGGCTCCTGCTTCAATGAGGAGACAGAAGACGGCACCGCTATGTCGACCGTGGCGGCGCAGGAGGCAGACCTCTTCCTGATGATCGGGGACAATGTCTACGGAGACATGGACGGGCGCAGCTATATCAGCAACGAGGCCACCCTCGACGAGCTGCGCGAGAGCTTTGCCGAGCTTGCCGCGCGCGCCGACTTTCAGGCCGTGCGGGCAAAGCATCCGATGATGGTGGCGTGGGATGACCATGACTACGGCGCCAATGATGCGGGCCGCGAGTTTCCCTTCCGCCGCCTTGCCGAGCGGATACATGAGCGGTTCTGGGGCCTGGAGAACGAAGATGTCGGCGCCTGGCCCGGCACCTATTACGCCCGAAGCTTCGGCCCTGAGGGCCGGCGCGTGCAGGTCATCATGCTCGACACCCGTTTCTTCCGCTCCGGCCTGACTCCCACCGATGAGTGGGGCGCCAAAGGCAAGGAGCGCTATATTGCGTCTGCGTCCGAGGGGCAGGACATGCTGGGCAATGACCAGTGGACCTGGCTGGAGAACCAGCTTCAGGAACAGGCTGACCTGCGCCTGATCGTGTCGTCCATCCAGATCATGACCACGGACGGCCATGGCTATGAAGCGTGGTCGCGCCTGCCCGCCGAGCAGGAACGCCTCTACAGCCTCATCACCGAGACGCAGGCCGAGGGTGTGGTCTTTGTATCCGGCGACCGGCACACAGCTTTCCTGTACAAGGATGACGCCGTGCTGCCTTATCCTGCCCATGAGATCACGGCATCCTCGATGAATGTCTCGATGCGCGATACGTCTTCGGAAGTTGACCGCGCGCAGATCGGGGCGGGCTATGCGCCGAACAATTTCGGGGCCATCGAAATTGACTGGGAGACCGGTACGGTCCGTCTTGCCATCAAGAGCGACACCGGCGACACCGTCAATGAAGTGGCAGCCCCGTTCCGGGCGCCAGTGGGCAATTAAGGGCGCGCCACCCGGCCGGCGCGCCGGAACGAGGCCATGACCGACACACGCTCCGTCCTTGCGCTAATCCTGTCGGTGATGATCCTGCAGCTGGCGGGCGGGCTGACCGGCATCCTCACCCCGCTCGGACTTGAGCGGCTGGGCGTGGATGCTTCGCTGATCGGTTTTGTCGCGGCGATGAATGCGGCCGGCTTCATGCTGGGGGCGTGGACCTCGCCGCGCGCGCTTGCCCTTGTTGGCAATATCCGCCTGTTCGCGGCCGGGGCAGGGGTCAGCGCGGCAGGCATCCTGTCCCTGGCCCTGATCCAGGAAGCGCCCTTCTGGGCGCTGATCCGTGTCCTCCAGGGCATCTCGTTTGCCTACATGTTCACCAGCATCGAAAGCTGGCTGGGCGAGGCAGTGCCGGCCCGTTCTCGCGGCAATGTGATGGGCGTCTATCATACGGCCGCCAAACTCTCGCTGATCGTCGGGCCGTTCTTCCTGGCCGGGCTCTCGCCGCTCGACAGCCGGTCCTATATCTGGGCGGGCCTCTTCCTCGCCCTCGCCCTGGTTCCAACCTGCCTGACCAAGCTGAAGGAGCCGCCCCCGCCAGACAGAAAGGCCATGCCGCTCGGCCAGCTCTTCGCGATTGCGCCGGCGGCCGTGGTGGGCGTGGTCGGCGCCGGACTTGTCAATACCGGGACGCTGGCACTTCTGCCGGTCTATTTCGAGAAATTCGAACTGGCGGGCGGGGGCACAGCGGCAGCCGCTATCGCCATCGCCATCGCCTGGATCGGCGGGCTGATCGTGCAATGGCCGGCCGGGCGGCTGTCCGACCTGATCGACCGGCGCCTGGTGATTGCCGGGCTCGCGGCTGTATCTGGCGCGGCGGCCATCCTGATCGCGCTCTTTGGCAGCGTCATCGGCGAAACCGGCATCCTTTTCCTGATCGGCCTCTGGGGGGCAGGAGCGCTCTGTTTTTACGGGGTGTGCGTCTCACATGCGATTGACCGCACGCCCCAGGGTCAGGTGCCGCAGGTGATGTCAGGCCTCCTCTTTGTCTGGGCGGCGGGATCGATTGCCGGGCCGCTGATTTCCGGTATGGCGATGCGGATTGGGGGCGCGGTAGGCCTCTTCGGCTTTGCCGGGGTGATGCTCGGCCTGCTCGCGGTCTACATGATCGTGCGGGTTCGCCAGCGCAGCGCGGCTGAACCTCCCCCGCCCGGCGAGCGTGCCGCGATCCTCCCCAGCCCGCTGGCGAGCGTTGAAATCATGCCGCGTGACCCAGCGGAAGGCGATCAAAGCTAAGTACTCGGAATTGTACTCAGCCTGTTGCAGGCTCCCTTGAGGCGTGTATATAGCGCCCCGTCAAAGAGGAACGGAAACGGTAACCGGCAGGGATGCTGGCGGGCCGTGAGGCCGGACAGGGAAACCACTCCATGAACATCCATGAATACCAGGCCAAGGCGCTGCTCAAATCCTTCGGGGCGCCTGTGGCAGAAGGCGTGCCTGTGCTCTCGCTCGCCGATGTGCAGAAGGCAATCGACACCCTCCCGGGCCCGCTCTGGGTCGTGAAAAGCCAGATCCACGCAGGTGGCCGCGGCAAGGGCAAATTCATCGAGCCGGAAGCCGGTGAAAAAGGCGGCGTTCGCCTCGCTTTCAACAAGGAAGACGTGAAGAAGCATGCCGAAGCGATGCTCGGCAAGCACCTCGTCACTGCCCAGACCTCTGCCGCCGGCAAACAGGTCAACCGCCTCTACATCGAAGACGGCGCCGACATCGAGAAGGAGCTTTACCTCTCTATCCTCGTCGACCGCGCCACCTCGAACGTGGCCTTCGTGGTCTCCACCGAAGGCGGCATGGACATCGAAGCGGTCGCCCATGACACGCCCGAGAAGATTCTCACCGTCCAGATCGACCCGATGGCCGGCGTGACGCCTGCTGACGCCGCCAGGATCAACACGGCCCTGAACCTTTCCGGTTCGGCCGCTGAAGACGGCCTCAAGCTCTACCCGATCCTCTACAAAGCCTTTGTCGAGAAAGACATGGCGATGCTGGAAGTGAACCCGCTGATCGTTATGAAGGACGGCCATCTGCGCGTCCTTGACGCGAAAGTGTCGTTCGATGGCAACGCGCTGTTCCGTCATCCCGACGTTCAGGCGCTCAAGGACGAGACCGAACAGGACGCCAAGGAACTCGAAGCGGCCGAATGGGACCTCGCCTACATCGCCCTCGACGGCACCATCGGCTGCATGGTCAACGGCGCAGGCCTGGCCATGGCCACCATGGACATCATCAAGCTCTATGGCGAAGAGCCCGCCAACTTCTGCGACGTTGGCGGCGGCGCCGGCAAGGAGAAGGTGGCAGCTGCCTTCAAAATCATCATGAAGGACCCCAACGTGAAGGGCATCCTCGTGAACATCTTCGGCGGCATCATGAAATGCGATGTCATCGCCGAAGGCGTGATCGCAGCCGTAAAGGAAACCAATCTCGCCGTTCCGCTCGTTGTGCGCCTTGAAGGCACCAACGTCGATCTCGGCAAGAAGATCATCCGCGAGAGCGGCCTGAACGTCATTCCGGCCGACGATCTCGACGATGCAGCCCAGAAAATTGTCAAAGCGGTGCGGGGTTAAGTTCCATGTCCATTCTGATCGACAAGAACACGAAAGTCCTGACGCAAGGCATGACCGGCAACACCGGCTCGTTCCACACCAATCAGGCGCTCGGCTATTACGGCACCCAGATGGTGGGCGGCATTCACCCCAAGAAGGGGGGCGAGATGTGGAAGGCCGATAACGGCCAGGAACTCCCCATCTTTGCGTCGGTCGCCGAAGGCAAGGCAAAGACGGGCGCCACCGCGTCTGTGGTCTATGTCCCGCCCGCTGGCGCCGCCGCGGCCATCGAGGAAGCCATCGACGCTGAAATCCCGCTGATCGTCTGCATCACCGAAGGCGTGCCCGTGATGGACATGGTTCGCGTAAAGGCAAAGCTCGCGAAATCCAAGTCGCGCCTCATCGGTCCCAACTGCCCGGGCATCATAACCGCCAACGAATGCAAGATCGGAATCATGCCGGGCTCCATCTTCAAAAAGGGCTCGGTGGGTATCGTTTCGCGTTCGGGCACGCTGACCTATGAAGCCGTGTTCCAGACCACCAATGCGGGCCTCGGCCAGACCACCGCTGTCGGTATAGGCGGCGACCCGGTCAAGGGCACCGAGTTCATCGACATCCTGGAAATGTTCCTGGCTGACGATGAAACCAAATCCATCATCATGATCGGCGAAATCGGCGGCTCTGCCGAAGAAGAAGCCGCCCAGTTCCTGATGGACGAAGCCAAGAAGGGCCGCAAGAAACCGATGGCCGGTTTCATTGCCGGCCGCACAGCGCCTCCCGGCCGCACGATGGGCCATGCCGGCGCGATCGTTTCCGGTGGCAAGGGTGACGCAGAATCGAAGATTGCCGCCATGGAGGCCGCGGGCATCCGCGTCAGCCCCAGCCCGGCACGTCTCGGCACCACACTTGTCGAGGTGCTAAAGGGTTAGAAAGACCCTATAGTTGAGATATGCGGCGCCCGCTCCCGGCGATTCGGGGGCGGGCGTTGTAACATAACCTGCTTCACGTAGGGGCAGGGGGTATCGTCCGTCCCTATATCAGTCGCCGGGGGCGGCAACTCTGGAAGGATGACCTTTATATGGCCGACGATGGCAGCCCGGTGAATGGCCCCCGCAGCACGGGCAATGCGGCAATGCTGGATACTGCGTTCCTGTATGGGGGCTCTGCCCACTGGCTGGAACAGATGCAGGCGGCTTACGCCAAGAACCCCCATTCCGTGCCCGAGAGCTGGCGCGCCTTCTTCGCCGAGCTTGGCGATGAACCGGCGAGCGCCGCTCAGAACGCGGAAGGCGCCAGCTGGAAGCGCAAGGACTGGCCGCGCCCGGCCGCCAGCGAACAGATCGCCGCTTTTGATGGCGACTGGGCCCTCATCGAGCCAAAGATCGAGAAGAAGATAAAATCCGCCAGCCCCGGCATGGCGGCCGAGGATCTCGGCCGCGCGGTCACCGACTCGATCCGCGCGCTGATGATGATCCGTGCCTACCGGATGCGCGGGCACCTCGCCGCCCAGCTCGACCCGCTCGGCCTGTCCGGCTTTGGCGAGCAGCCCGAGCTTGACCCGGCGAGCTATGGCTTCGGCCCTGCCGACATGGACCGCAGCATCTATATCGACGGCTATCTCGGCCTCGAGCGCGCCACCCCGGCGCAGATGCTCGATATCCTGCGGCGCACCTACTGCTCGACGCTCGGCATCGAGTTCATGCACATTTCCGATCCGGAAGAAAAATCCTGGCTTCAGGAGCGGATCGAGGGCCCTGACAAGGGCGTCGCCTTCACCCGTGAAGGCAAGCTGGCGATCCTGCGCAAGCTGATCGAAGCGGAAGCCTTCGAGCGCTTCCTGCACAAGCGTTATCCTGGCACGAAGCGTTTCGGCCTGGATGGCGGCGAAGCGGCCGTTCCGGCGCTGGAGCAGATCATCAAGCGCGGCGGCGCCCTCGGCGTGAACGAGATCGTGGTCGGAATGCCTCACCGGGGCCGCCTCAACATGCTCGCCGCAGTCATGGGCAAGGGCTACGAGAAGATCTTCCACGAGTTCCAGGGCGGCTCCACGCAGGGCGCGGGCGAGTTTGGCTCGGGCGACGTGAAATACCACCTCGGCGCCTCGTCGGACCGTGAGTTTGACGGCAATGTGGTCCACCTCACAATGAACCCGAACCCGTCACACCTTGAGGCGGTGAACCCGGTTGTCCTCGGCCGCACGCGCGCCAAGCAGTTCATGGAATCGCGCCAGACCGGAAAGCTCGACCGCTCGCACAAGATGCCCCTGCTGCTGCACGGGGACGCCGCTTTTGCAGGGCAGGGCGTCGTGGCCGAATGCTTCGCGCTGTCGGGCCTTCAAGGCTACCGCACAGGCGGCACGATCCACTTCATCGTCAACAACCAGATCGGCTTCACCACGAGCCCGATGTATTCGCGCTCCTCGCCCTATCCTTCGGATGTAGCGCTGATGGTGCAGGCGCCGATCTTCCATGTGAACGGCGACGACCCCGAGGCTGTTGTCTACGCCGCGAAAGTGGCCACCGAATACCGGCAGAAGTTTGCAAAGGATGTCGTCATCGACATGTTCTGCTACCGCCGCTTCGGCCACAATGAGGGCGATGATCCGACGATGACGCAGCCGGTCATGTACCGCGTCATCAAGGATCGTCCGTCCACGCGTGAAATCTATGGCCAGCGCCTCGTCTCCGAGGGCCTTCTGACGGCCGCCGAAGTCGACACGCAGGTCAAGGAGTTCGAGGATTTCCTCGACCGCGCCTTCGAGGCTGGCAAGACGCTGAAAACCAACAAGGCTGACTGGCTGGAAGGTCAGTGGTCGGGCTTCGGCCTGCCGTTGGACGATGACCGTCGCGGCAAGACAGGCGTGTCCAAGGCGCGCCTGAAAGAGCTTGGCGACGCAATCACGAAGATCCCGGACAGCGTGGACGCGCACAAGACGGTGGAGCGGGTCATCGCCCGCCGCCGCGAAAGCTACGAGACCGGCAAGGAAATCGACTGGGGCGGCGCAGAGCATCTCGCCTTTGCCAGCCTGCTGGACGAAGGCTTCCCGGTGCGCCTCTCCGGCCAGGATTGCGGCCGCGGCACCTTCGTGCAGCGCCACAGCCATATCGTTGACCAGACGAGCGGCGACCGGGTGACTCTGCTCAACCAGATCCGTGAAGGCCAGGCGCCGTATGAAGTGATCGACTCGCTCCTCTCCGAGGAAGCCGTGCTCGGCTATGAATATGGCTACTCGCTGACCGATCCGAACACGCTTACCTGCTGGGAAGCCCAGTTCGGCGACTTCGCCAACGGCGCGCAGGTCTACTACGACCAGTTCATCTCCTCGGCAGAGCGCAAATGGCTGCGCATGTCAGGCCTCGTGATGCTCCTGCCGCATGGTTATGAAGGTCAGGGCCCGGAGCATTCCTCCGCCCGTCTCGAGCGCTTCCTGCAAATGTGCGCGGAAGACAACATGCAGGTGTGCAACCTGACGACGCCGGCAAACTACTTCCACGCCCTGCGCCGCCAGATCCACCGCGAGTTCCGCAAGCCACTCGTCATCATGACGCCCAAATCGCTGCTGCGCCACAAGCTGGCCACCTCGACACTGGACGACATGAACACCAAGTCGACCTTCCACCGCATCCTCTGGGATGACGCCGAAACGCCGGGCCGCGAAGGCAAGGTGAAACTGGCGAAGGATAACAAGGTGCGCCGCGTCGTGCTCTGCTCGGGCAAAGTCTATTATGACCTGTTCGAAGCGCGTGAAGCTTCTGGCCAGGACGACGTCTACCTCCTGCGGATCGAGCAGTTCTACCCGGTGCCGCGCAAGTCGCTGATCACCGAGCTGAAACGCTTCCCGCAGGCAGAGCTCGTCTGGTGCCAGGAAGAGCCCCGCAACATGGGTGGCTGGACGTTCATCCGTGACGAGATCGAATGGTGCGCCGCGCAAGCTGGCTACAAACAGCCGCGTCCGAAATATGCCGGCCGTCCGCCTTCGGCGGCGACCGCAACGGGCCTCCTGTCCAAGCACCAGGCCGAGCAGGCCAACCTTCTCAAGACAGCCCTCTCGCCCGATCCGGTCGATGACCGGATCGTTTCTCCCTGATACTCCAAAAGAAGAGACGGACACGACACATGACAGACATTGTTGTTCCCACACTCGGCGAAAGCGTTACCGAAGCCACCGTTGGCCAATGGCTGAAATCGGCAGGCGACGCGGTGAAGAAGGACGAAGTCCTCGTCGAACTTGAAACCGACAAGGTTTCCGTTGAGGTTTCGGCCTCTGAAGACGGCGTCCTGTCGGAGATCGTGGCCAAGGAAGGCGACACTGTGGACATCGGCGCGCTGCTCGGCCGCCTGAGCGCCAATGGCGCGGCCAAGCCTGCACCTGCCAGGGAAGCGCCCAAAGCCGAAGCCAAGGCGGAGTCCAAGGCCGCCGAAGCCAAGCCGGCCGCCGCTGCTTCGGGTGGCGCCTCCACGGACGTCAAGGTCCCGGTGATGGGCGAGAGCGTTGCCGAAGGCACGATCGCCAACTTCGCCAAGAGGGTCGGCGAGAGCGTCAAGAAGGACGAGACCATTGCCGAGATCGAAACCGACAAGGTGGCGCTGGAAGTTCCCGCTCCCGCTGACGGGGTGATCCTCGAATGGCTGGTCAAGGAAGGCGACTCCGTCACGCCCGGTTCCGTCATTGCACGGATCGGCGCCTCGGGCCCAGCCTCTGCCAAGGCCACCGAAGCCGTCGCAAAGACCGAAGCGCCAAAGGCGGCTGCCCAGCCGGCGGCCACAGGCGATCGCCCTGTGTCGCCGTCAGTCCGCCGCATTTCCACAGAAGCCGGCGTCAGCGCGTCTGACATCCCCGGCACTGGCCGCGATGGCCGCGCCACCAAGGCTGATGCCCTGGCTTACGTCAATCAACCGAAAGCAAGCTCCTCGACCATGCCTGACACCGCTGCAAAACCACCGCGCGAAACCGGCCCCCGTGAAGAACGTGTGCGGATGACGCGCCTGCGTCAGACCATCGCTCGCCGCCTGAAGGAAGCTCAGGACACGGCTGCGATGCTGACGACGTTTAACGATGTCGACATGTCGGCCATCATGGACCTGCGCAAGAAACATCAGGACTCCTTCGTCGCCAAGCACGGCATCAAGCTCGGCTTCATGAGCTTCTTCGTGAAAGCCTGCGTCAACGCGCTCAAAGAGGTCCCGGCCGTCAATGCCGAGATCGATGGCCAGGACATCATCTACAAGAACTATTATGATGTCGGCGTAGCCGTCGGGACCGAAAAGGGTCTCGTGGTTCCTGTTGTGCGCGGCGCAGATGATATGTCGCTGGCCGGCATCGAGAAGGCAATTGCCGAACTCGGCAAGAAAGCCCGCGACGGCAACCTCACCATCGGCGACCTGCAGGGCGGCACCTTCACCATCTCGAACGGCGGCATCTACGGCTCGCTGATGTCGACCCCGATCCTGAACCCGCCACAGTCGGGCGTTCTGGGTATGCACCGCATCGAGGACAAGCCGATCGTCCGCAATGGCCAGATCGTCATCCGCCCGATGATGTATCTTGCGTTGAGCTATGACCACCGCATCGTAGACGGCAAGGAAGCGGTGACGTTCCTCGTCCGCGTGAAAGAAGCGCTGGAAGATCCCGAGCGGATGCTGCTGGAAGTCTAACGCTGCTTCCGGGTGAACCATCCCCGGATCATCAGGGACTGAAAGAACGGAACGGGCTGATCGAAGTGGGCTGCTTTGATCAGCTCTTCGGCTTTCTGGGGCGGGCGGGCGGCCACATCGCGCCCGAACATTTCCGGAAATGCCGTGCGGCCTTCCTCGGGCAATCCTGACAGCACATAAAAGCCAAGCCGGGTTTCCATCAGTTCTGGGAAGGTTTGCGACGTCCGATCGGCGGCAATATCGGCGTTGACTAAGACCGCGCCCGGTTTCACGCACACTGAAATTTCGTTGAAGTAACGCAGGCATTCGTCCGTATCCGTATTGAAGTGCGACGCCAGGAATGAAATGGCTGCATCAAACGGGGCAGGGGCGTTCAGGCTCTCCATATAGCCCGCGTGAAAGGCGCACCGGTTTGTGACGCGCGCCGCGCCCGTCCGCCGCCGCGCGCTTCATCCAAGGCGATCAGACAAGAGGAAGCGGCGCTGGAATCAGATATCAAGAAACTCCGATAGTTGCGATAAAGGCTGGCCGGATAATCCAGCCGCGCCCAGCAGGCAAGGCCTGTGTCCGGCCGGAACGCTTTGCGCCTTGTAAAATGCGGTTTAAGTCAAACCTTAAGACAGCAAGATGGCTCTCACTCCGAAGGAAACGCTCCATGTCAGCCTCCGAATATAACCCCCCGAAAGTCTGGACCTGGAACAAGGATGCGGGCGGGCGCTTTGCCAACATCAACCGCCCCATCGCCGGCCCGACGCAGGAAAAAGCCCTGCCTGTGGGCAAGCATCCGCTGCAGCTCTATTCGCTCGGAACGCCCAACGGGGTCAAAGTCACAGTGATGCTAGAAGAGCTGCTGGCGCTGGGCTATTCGGGCGCCGAATATGACGCCTGGTTGATCAATATAGGCAATGGCGACCAGTTCACGTCCGGCTTTGTGGACATCAACCCCAATTCCAAGATCCCGGCGCTGTTTGATCGCTCGGTCGATTCCGGTGTCCGCGTGTTCGAATCCGGCGCCATTCTGATGTATCTCGCCGAGAAGTTCGGCGCCTTCCTGCCCAAGTCCTATCCCAAACGCGCCGAAGCGCTTAGCTGGCTGTTCTGGCAGATGGGCTCGGCGCCCTTTCTCGGCGGCGGCTTTGGCCATTTCTACGCCTACGCCCCGGTGAAAATCCAGTACGCCATCGACCGCTATGCCATGGAGACCAAGCGCCAGATGGATGTGCTCGACCGTCACCTCGCTGAACATGAGTATATGGCAGGCGACGAGTACACGATCGCCGACATGGCGATCTGGCCCTGGTATGGGGCCCTGGCGCAGGGCGTCCTCTATGAGGCGGGCGAGTTCCTGGAGGTCGAAGGCTACAGTCATGTCCAGCGTTGGACAAAGCAGATCGCCGAGCGCCCGGCTGTCAAGCGCGGCCGCATGGTCAACCGCACCTTTGGCAAACCGGAAAGCCAGCTCTGGGAGCGCCATGACGCCAGCGACTTCGACATGAAAACGCAGGACAAGCTCCAGGCCGGCAGCTGACCCGTGTTCGGATTGTTCGGAAGGAAGAAAGCTGCCTTTGATTTAACGGAAGGCAACCGGCATGTCCTGCCGGGGCTCGCCCTGCTCGAGGCCGGGCAGGGCGAGCCGCTCGGCGGCCTCTATGCCGGTCTTGCGCCTGCCGACCGGCTTCACTTCCTGGACGGGCTCGGCCAGGTCTCGGAGATCGGGTCGCCCTTGCCGGATCTGACGGTTCACCCCGCCATGTATGCCATTGCCGGCGGCCTGCATTATGTCTGGGCGCACCGGCTTCGGGGCTTTGCCACTGCCGACAGAACCAGCGATGCGCAGGTTATGGACATGGCTGATATGGCCGCCGTCGCCGAGGATCTTCTCGCGGCTGCCGCCGAAACAACGCCTGGCGACAGCGTGCTGCACGGGTTCAGGTTCCGCGCCATGATGCTCACCGGCGCCCCGCAAGGCGGCTTTCAGGCGGTCACGGCCGATCTGCGCCGCTGCGGGGAGGTCAATGTCCTCTCGGAGCTCGCGCGGATGAACTACCTTGCCCCCAAATGGCATGGTAGCGTGGGTGAAATGCATGCGGCCGCCGAAGCGGCAATGGACGGCGCCCCGAACGCCGCGTTCCTCGCCCTCAAGGCCCGCGCCTTGATCGAGGAATGGCTTTACCAGACCGCCATGAATGATGATGAGGCCGAGATCGCCGCCTTCCGCGAAAAGGTGAAATCCGAGGCGCTCCGCGCCGAGGTCGCTGCGCTCGATGACCGGTTCCGGGAAGCGTTCAGGGCAGGGCCTGAGCTTTCCTTCGCCGAGGCAGGCTTCGCCCACAACAATTTCGGCGTGCTGATGACCCTCTTCAAGGACGTGGCGCGCCTGAAACCGCACCTGTCTGCCATCGCGGGAACGCCCTTCCAGACACCCTGGGGCTATATCGCGGGCCGCAATGTGGCGGGCATGATTGCAAAGCTGCGCGCAGACGCCGGTCTGCCAAGACTGAAAGTCTGAACGGTTTTAAAGGCTGCGGCGGTGCGCCCTGTTCCCTTGCGGCGGGGCCAAGGCCCATATAGGGCAGGGCGAAAGAGCTGAGAGGCCGCATGACGACCTATACTTCCGACGCGCGCAAGCACACGTCAGACACTGCCGAGACAATGGCGGATGTCCGCTATGAGATCGACCGGATCGACCGCCTGCTGGTGGAGATACTGGCTGAGCGCCAGTCCTTCATGGATGCCGCGGCCCGCATCAAGGGCCCCCGCGCCGCCGTGCATGACCGCCCGCGGATCGAGGATGTGGTGGCCAAGGTAAAGGCCGAATGCCTGAAGCACGGCCTCTCGCCCGCCATCGCCGAGCCAGTCTGGCGCACGCTGATCGATCGCTGCATCGCCTATGAGTTTGAAAGCTACGACGCGCTGCGCTTGGCGGCTGAGGCCAAATCGTAAACCGCGCGGGCGGCTGCTTCGAGCGTCTCGCCCAGCGCGTCCTTCACGTCTCCCAGCAGCACCGAGGCATGGGCCGGGCTCGGCGCCGTGTGCGACCGTCCGGCCTTTTCCGCCCGCTCACATGCAGCGGCAAGCTTGAGAGCGCCGATCCCGAGGCTCGCGCCTTTCAGCGTGTGGGCCGCATCGGCCCATTGGCGGGCCTCGGCACGCGGGTCGAGCAGGCGCGACCAGAGCTGGGCCTGCTCGCGAAAGATGCCGATCACTTCCAGGGAAAGTTCTGTATCGCCGCCGGTCATCGCTGCGAGATGGTCAAGGTCAAGCACGGGAAGGGACGTTTCGGCAGGCATCTCGCGCTCCTCTTGGCCAACAGAGCCTGATCTGGCCCGGTTAGCGGCGCGTTAACTGGTGGCTCCCGGTAAGATCTTTCAATCCGGACAGATTGCCCCAAGGGTCCATTTCTGGTAAGGGCCTCCCCGAGGGTCAAAAAGGCCCGGAATTCCAGTCTGGAAACATGATCATGACCGAATTTCTGATTTTCGTCCGCAATCTCGTGCTGGCCGCAATCTTCGCTCTGATCGGGCTGGAGTTTGCGCCCAAGGCTCCGGATCAGACCCCGGACGACCAGCGTGACTCAAAGGTAACCCTTTCGCTCCTGCGCTGACTCGAAAAAACAGGGCACTAGCCCTCTGTCGCCGTGCAATCAGCACTCGCAGGAAACTGCAAGGCAGGTTATACACATACCATGACGGAAGCCCCTTCTGCGCGCCGGTCCGGCCGGGATGACCTCGTCCGCTACGAGGCCTCGCAGAATTTTGAGGCAGCCCAACATGGCGGAGGCTGGATGGTCACGCTCGCTTATGTCGCCGCTTGTCTCTGGCTTGCCGGTTTGGGCGCGGCCCTTGTCGGGCTCGGCGGCGTCCGCCTTCTGGAACAGTTTCATCCCGCGCTGCTGATTGCCGGTGGCATCGGCGCGCTTATCCCGGCGATCCTGATGGTCTCTTCGGGCTATATGGCACGCGCCAGCCGCCGCGCGGCTGCGGCCAACGCCCTCGTCCTCGAAGCTGCCGCCCGCCTCATGGCCCCGGCCCGCGAAGCAGGCGCCGAAGGCATCACCTTTGCCGAGCAGATGAAACAGTCCGCCTCGGAAATCGACCACGCCATGGCTCACGCGCTGTCTGCCATGAAGGCAATGGCCGGCGAGATCGGCGACGAGCGCCTGCGCCTTGAATCGGTCTCCTACGCAGCCGCCGACAATGCCCGCGACCTCGCAGAGCGTTTGGGGGAGGAGCGTCACGCCCTCGAAACCCTCGCCCGCGACCTGCGGTCTCAGGTCACCGCGATGAACGACGCGATCCCGCGCCAGGCGCAGCTGATGATCTCTGCCGCCCGCACGGCCAGCGAAGAGGTTGAACGCGCCGACGCCGCGCTCGAGCAACGCCTGATCGCCATGCACCATGCCGGCGAGGAACTCAGCCGCCGGATGGAATCCCTCGACGACCTCGCCAAGGATGCCTCCGGGCGTACCGAAGCGCTGACCTTCTCCATCGGCCGGGTCGAGGACAAGCTGGAACATTCCCGCCGCACGGTGGACGCAGCTGTCCGCGCCAGCGAAGTCGCCGCCGCTGCGGCTGCCACCACGGGCGACGCCCTCACGAATGCCGTGGCCTCGGCCATTGATGGCGCGCGTCAGGCGAATGCAGAAATCAACGCCGCCACCCGCGCGGCTGCCGAGGAAGCCGCCCGCTCGCTCGGCAAGCTGCGCGAGACAGGCGAGCAGGCCGCCTATGCCCTGCGCGCGGCCGGCCTTGCTGCCCGGCTTGAAAGCGAAGCGCTTGACCGTCTTGCCGGGCCCTACATGCCGGCCGGCTCTGCCGCTGCATCTGCCCCGCTGACCCCGCCTGCGGCCCGCACGCCCATCTCGGCGCCCCACCAGTCCCAGCCCTATCAGAACGGCCACAGCGCCGGGCACGCGCCCGCCGCGCCGCGCCCTTCATCCTATGGCAATGGCTCAGCGCCCGCGCCGTCTGCGCCCGCCCGCCCCAGCATGGACGATGATCTCTTCGAGGCCAGCGCCGAAGCAATGATTGCGGCTGCCCGGAGCAACGAAGATCACGGCATTCTCGATCAGAGCCCGGTCGTCTATGGCCGCGCGCCGTCTGCGCCTGCGCCGCGCGAGCCCGACCATCCTCTGCCCAGCATGCGCCGCCGCCATGATGACGCCGCCCCCGAACTGCCCCGCCGGCGCGCATCGGACTATGCCGCGCCCTCTAATGGCAGCCTCAACGGATCCCACGGCGCCAATGGCACCGGCCCGGCCCCCTGGCGCGAGATCATCTCCGATATCAGCAAGGATCAGGCCCCGCCCCAGGCAGACCGCGAGACGGTTGCTGAGGCCGTGGTAGAGCGGCTGCAGAATTCCGGCATCCCGCTGTCAGACGCCTTCAAGCCAAAAGCCAAGCGCCGCATCGCCGAAGCCGCCCAGCGCGGCGAGAAGGATCGCCACGCCGCCACCATAGAGCAGGGCGGCAAACAGTTTGACCGCGTCGTCCAGCGCCTGCGCGGGGACCCGCGCCTGATGGACATGGCCAAGCAGTTCGTCCGCTTCGAACGCACAGACGCCCTCGCAGCCCTCGAGCAGACCCAGAGCACAAGTCGTAATGCAAGCCCGCGCCTGGCCGCTTTCCTGCTGCTTGACGCCGCGATCTAACTCCCCCCATGGCCGCTCCGCCATTAGACCGTATTACCGCGAACCTGCCCGCGATCGATCTTGCTGCGACCGAACGGTTTTACGCAAAGCTCGGTTTCGAAACCGAGTTCAGGGATTCCAGCTGGATGATCCTCTCGCGCGGCATTCTGGAGATCGAGTTCTTTCCGTACCCTGATCTTGATCCCTTCCAATCGTCTTTCAGTGCCTGCGTTCGTGTGGCTCGTCTGGATGATCTCTACCGGGACTGGCAGCGTGCGGGTTTGCCTGTGCAGGGCATTCCTCGGCTCACCCCGCCGAAGCTCGAACCGTTCGGCCTGAGGATGTTTGCACTCCTCGATCCGAACGGCAGCCTGCTGCGTTGCCTTGAAGACCCGGCAGACTAAACGCCGACGACTTCGCTGCTGGTCGCTTCGTCCTTGATCCATTTGATGAAGGCCCGCACTTCCGGCGAAAGATGGCGTCCCTTCGGCCAGACCAGCCAATAGCCAAAATCGATTGGGGTCGAGCCACTGGCAAAGGGCGCCACCAGCCGCCCGGCTTCCAGGTCCGCCGCCGCAATCGCCTGCTTGGCCAGCGCCACGCCCCGTCCGGCGGCGGCCGACTCGATCACGAGGATGCCCTGATTGAAGCGCGGCCCGCGCGTCCCGTCCACGCCCGTCACGCCATGCGCGCGCAGCCAACTCGTCCAGTCGGGGCAGGAGGGGTCGTTCTCCGAGCTTTCGTCATGCAGCAGCGTATGATGGCGCAGGTCTTCAGGCTTCAGGATGGCGTTGGGACCCTCCAAAAGGCGCGGCGCGCAGACCGGAAGTACGGTCTCATCCATCAGCTTTTCTGATTTCAGCCCGTCATAACTGCCCCGCCCATAGCGGATCGCGATGTCAGCGTCCGCCGTGTTGAAATCGGTCAGCGACATGTCGGCCGAGATCCAGGCTTCGATGCCTTCATTGGCCAGCTGGAAGCGTTCGAGGCGCGGCGCGAGCCATTTGGCAGCAAAGGAGGGCGCCGACGACACCATCACGCGCCCCTTGCGGGCCGGGGCCTGCATTACGCGGCCAGCCTCTGCAATCCGATCGAAAGCCTCGCGTACCAGGGGCAGGCTGGCCTGCGCCGCGTCGGTCAGAAGAACTGAACGCCCCGTACGCTTGAACAACGGCGTCCCGGCGAAGTCTTCCAGCTGGCGGATCTGCTGCGAAATCGCGCCCGGCGTCACGTTCAGCTCTTCAGCCGCCTGCGTGAAGGAGAGGCGCCGTGCTGCGGCTTCAAAGGCACGCAGGGCATTGAGCGGGGGCAGGCGGTCGGAAGGATCGGACATCGATAGTTTCTCTAAATGATCGCTGTAGGGGTTGCCCGTTGCGTCTGAGGCGTCAAGGAGGTTTTGTATATTCGTCCCTGTAGTGTCTCTAATGAGAAAGTTGCGCCCATGCGCCAGTTCCCGGCCTTCTTTAACCTCGAAGGCGCCCGGATCGTCGTCTTTGGTGGCGGCGAGGAAGCGGCGCGCAAGCTGCGTCTGTTCACGGGGTCCGGCGCAGAGGTCGTGCTCGTGGGCGGCTTTGATGACCTGGCCCTGGCAGCGGAGTTCACTCGAGGCGTCAAAACGCTCTCGCGCGAAGAAATCCCTGCCGCGCTGGAAGGCGCGCGCCTTGTCATCATCGCCGAGGAAAACCAGGGTCATCGCGCCGCTGCCCTCGCCGCCGTCCGCGCCCGGGGCGTTCCGGTCAACGTCGTCGACCAGCCTGAAGATTGCGATTTCACCGTTCCCTCCATTCTGGACCGGGGCGAGATCGTCGCCGCCATCGGTTCGGGCGGCGCCGCGCCCGTGCTCGCCAAATCCATCCGCGCAAAGCTTGAGGCCCTGCTGCCCCAGCGGATCGGCGATCTGGCCGAACTCGCCCGCTCGCTGCGCGGCTTTGTGGCCGAAGCGATCCCGGACAAAACCGCCCGCCGCCGCTATTGGGAGCGCGCCTTTGCCGGCCCCGCCGCCGAGGCCGCCTATGCCGGAGACCTTGAACGCGCCGAAGCCCTCCTGCGCCAGCAGGCCCGCGTCACCGGCCGCGCCTGCGGTGTCGTCCACATCGTTGGCGCCGGACCCGGCGATCCGGAACTTCTGACGCTGAAAGCCCTCCGCCTCATCCAGGAAGCCGATGTGGTCTATTACGACCGCCTCGTCAGCCCGCAGATAATCTCCCTCATCCGCCGCGATGCGTCGCGCATTCCTGTCGGCAAGTCGAAGGGCGATCATTCCGTGCCGCAGACCGAGATCCATGCCCGCCTCGTCGCCTCGGCCCAGGAAGGGCTGCGCGTCGTGCGCCTCAAAGGGGGCGACCCGTTCATCTTCGGCCGGGGCGGTGAAGAGCTTGAAGCCGTCCGCGCTGAAGGCATCGAAGTTCATGTCGTGCCCGGAATTTCCTCGGCGCTCGGCTGCGCCGCTGCTGCCGGTGTTCCGCTCACCCACCGCGACCATGCCCAGACGCTCACTTTCGTTACCGGCCATGCCAAAGAAGGCGGCGTGCCTGATCTTGACTGGCCCGCGCTTGCGCGCCCGGCGCAGACGGTCGTCGTCTTCATGGGTGTCGATACCGCGCCGGTGATCGCCGAGAAGCTCGTCGCTGCCGGCCGCGCCCCCGAAACGCCTGTCGCCATTATCGAGAACGGCACGCGCGCCGAGGAGCTGCGCGTCTTCGGCACGCTCGCCGAGCTGCCATTCCTCGTGGAAGAAGAAGGCATCCGCGGCCCCGCGCTCCTGATCATCGGTGAGGTCGCTGGCCTTCCGGCAGAGCAGGGCCGTATTGCTTCGATCCTGACTGAAGCTTCCGGATATGCCTGGTTCGGGGCCGGTGCCCGCCAACAGGTCCTCAAGGAAACTGCTGCATGACCTCCGTTCGCCCTAAGCTCAAGCCCGAGACGCCCAAATCCGTCACCGCCTGGGAAACTGCCACCGGCCGCACGGTCTGGATGAAAGCCGATGGATCGTGGACGGAAGATATCACCCGGCTCGGTGTGTTCACGGGTGAGCAGGCCGAGGAGCGCCTTGCCGCGGCCGCCCGCGAGGAAGGTCACGTGACCGATCCCTATTTCATGGAAGTCACGGAAGACGGCCAGATCACCGGGCGCGAAACCCTGCGGGAATCCCTGCGCGCACAATTCTCCGCTGGCGGCTTTGCCGGCGCGGTGAGCGAGCAGGAAATCGCCTGATGTCTTCGCCTGAAGCTGGCCCCGAGCCTGGCGGCCTTACCCTCTACGGAGACCCCGTCTCCGGCAATTGCCTTAAGCCCAAATGGACCGCCGACCTGCTCGGTATCCCTTACACATGGGTGGATGTGGACATGGTGAAGGGCGAGACCCGCACGCCCGACTTCCTCGCCATGAACCCTGCCGGGCAGGTGCCTGTCGCGCGCTGGGCCGACGGCCGCACGCTGCCCCAGTCGAACGCCATCATGCTTTATCTGGCAGAAGGCTCGTGCCTCATTCCGGGCGATGCTTTCGCGCGCGCTGAAGCGATGAGCTGGCTTTTCTGGGAACAGTATTCCCATGAAACCGCCATCGCCGTGCGCCGTTTCCAGAAACACTACCTGAGGAAATCCGACACCGAGATCGATCCCGCCTTGCTCGTACGCGGCAATAACGCCCTGGGCGTCATGGAGCAGCGCCTTACTGCCCGTGACTGGTTTGCCGGCAATGCGCTTTGCGTCGCCGATATCGCCCTTGTCGCCTATACGCGCGTGGCGCATGAGGGCGGCTTCGATCTGCGCCTTTATCCGTCTGTCGCAAACTGGGTGCAGAGAACAGAAGATGCGCTGGGCATTCCCCACGCGCAGGAGCTTGTCTGATGTATCGTTATGACCAATTCGACGCCCGCATTGTAGCAGAGCGTGTTGCCCAGTTCCGGGGACAGGTAGCCCGCCGCCTGTCCGGTGAGCTGCTGGAAGACGAATTCAAGCCGCTGCGTCTGCAGAACGGCGTCTATCTCCAGCTTCACGCCTACATGCTGCGTATCGCCATCCCCTATGGCCAGCTCAGCCCCGTCCAGCTGCGCTGCCTCGCCGAGGTCGCGCGCGACTATGACCGGGGCTTTGGCCACTTCACCACGCGTCAGAACATCCAGTTCAACTGGGTCGCTCTTAAGGACATCCCGGACGTTCTGGAAAAGCTCGCCGAAGTCGAGATGCACGCCATCCAGACTTCCGGAAACTGTATCCGCAATACGACCACGGATCATTTCGCCGGCGCCGCGCAGGACGAAGTTCTCGACCCGCGCCCCTGGTGCGAGATCATCCGCCAATGGAGCACCTTCCATCCCGAATTCGCGTTCCTGCCGCGCAAGTTCAAGATCGCGGTTACCGCCGCCGAGCATGACCGCGCTGCCATCCGCGTCCACGATGTGGGCCTCCATATCCGCCAGCGCGACGGCGTCACCGGCTTTGAAGTCTGGGTTGGCGGCGGGCAGGGGCGCACGCCTGTCATCGCCACACTGGTTAATCCCTTCGTGCCCGAAAACCAGATCCTCGATTATCTGGAAGCCATCATGCGCGTCTACAACCGCTACGGCCGGCGCGACAACAAATACAAGGCCCGCATCAAGATCCTCGTCACCGAGCTTGGCGATGCTGAATACATTCGCCAGGTCGAAGAAGAATTCGCCGCCCAGCGCGCGCATGAAAAGATCGACATGCCCGCCGAGGAAATCGCGCGCATCCACGCCTATTTCTCCCCGCCGGGGCTGGCGGAGAAACCCGCCGTCTCCAAACATCTGGAATCGGCCAAGGCCGCCGACCCCGCCTTCGCCCGCTGGACGAGGGTAAATCTCCATCCCCATAAAGCCCAAGGCTACGCCTCCGTCACCGTCAGCCTGAAGCCGATCGGTATCGCGCCGGGCGATGCAACCGACACCCAGATGGAGCTCGTCGCAGACCTCGCCGAAAAGTACGGCCACGGAGATATCCGCGTCAGCCATGCGCAAAATCTGATCCTCCCGCATGTCGCCCTCGACGACCTTCCGGAAATATACGCAGCCCTCGACGCGGCCGGCCTCGGCGCGGCGAACGAAAGCCGCATCACAGATATGATCGTCTGTCCGGGTCTTGATTATTGCAACCTGGCGAACGCCCGCTCGATTCCGGTCTCGCTGGAAGTGCAGAAGCTCTTTGCAGACCCCGCCTATGAGGAAGACATCGGCCGCCTCCACATCAACGTCTCGGGCTGCATCAATGCCTGCGGCCACCACCATGTCGGCCATATCGGCATCCTCGGCGTCGACAAGAAGGGCGAGGAATTCTACCAGATCCTCCTCGGCGGCCGCGCCGACGAGAAAGCCGCCCTCGGCACCATCGTCGGCCCCGGCCTGAAAGCAGACGAGGTTCCCGGCGCCATCCACCGCGTGGTTGAGTTCTACCGGACCCAGCGCACATCCAAGGACGAAAAGTTCATCGACACGCTGGAACGCCTCGGCCACCAGCCCTTCCAGGAGGCCCTCTATGCCGCTGATTAAGAACGGCGCCGAGATCGCCAATGAGTGGACCTTCGTGCCCGATGGCGCGGTGCTGCGCGAGGGCGGCCCAGAAAAAGGGAAGGTTTCCGTGTCCCTTGCGCGTTTCCTCGGCCTCAAGCAGGGCCAGGAAAACGGCCCGCTGCCAGATGGCGTGCGTCTTGGCCCGGCTGACACGGCCGAAGATCTCGAGCCTTACCTCTCCGAACTTTCGCTCATCGAGGTCGATTTCCCCCGCTACACCGACGGGCGTGGCTACAGCCAGGCCCAGCTACTGCGCCGGCGCTACCAGTATACCGGCGAGCTTCGCGCGGTCGGCCACGTGTTAAGGGATCAGATATTCTACATGCACCGTTCAGGGTTCGATGCTTACGTGACCCGCCGCGCTGGCTTATCTGAGATAGTGGAAGCCCTGAAAGAATACAGCGTGGTTTATCAGCCCGCTGCTGATACCTCGCCCCCGGCCTTCCGCAGACGTAGCTGACTTCAGGAAGCACCCTGGCCCATGGCCTTTGAAACCGAGACGCCCGAAAAGCCGCAGGACCGGCTGGCCCGCCTGAACAGCGAGTTGCGCCAGGCGTCCGCGCAGGAAATCCTCCGTGCGGCGATCACGCGCGAATGGCCGGGCGGGGTCACCTATGTTTCCAGCTTCGGCGCCGAAAGCGTCGTCATGCTCGCCCTCATTGCCGAGGTAGATCCCTCCCTGCCGATCGTCTTCATCGACACCGGCATGCATTTCCCGCAGACGCTCGACTATAAGGACGAGGTGATCGCCCGCCTTGGCCTGTCCGGCGTGCGCAACATCATGCCGAACGAGACCGAGCGCAAAGTGCTCGACCCCAGGAACATGCTCTGGAAAACCAATGCCGACGCCTGCTGCGCCCTGCGCAAGGTGCGCCCGCTCGAGCCAGCGCTGGAAGGCTTCGGCGCCTGGATCACGGGCCGCAAGCGCTTCCATGGCGGCGCCCGCATCAGCCTGCCGGTGTTTGAACATGGCGATGACCGCTACAAGGTGAACCCGCTCGCCAACTGGACGCAGACGGATGTTGACGCATACCTTGAAGAAGAAAACCTGCCCCGCCACCCGCTGGTCCCACAGGGCTACCCCTCAATCGGCTGCTGGCCCTGCACCCAGCCCGCCGCAGACCCGAGCGATCCACGTTCCGGCCGCTGGGCAGGCCAGAACAAGACCGAATGCGGCCTCCATGTCGAGCGCAACGAGCGGCCAAGAGTCTTTTGATTATTGCTCGCGGCTGTTGCTGAGCCCTTTGGGCTGAGCGCCGCTGCGTCTGCAGTTTGCCTGTGGGGCGCTCTGCATTTGTGCTGATCCTGCAAGAAGCCTAAGGATAGATCGGGCGTGCTTTACCCCCGCGCCGCAAACACATGCGCCAGCGCAATCGCCGCCGCTGTCGCCACGTTCACGCTGTCAAACCCCTCCGTCATCGGAATACGCACGGGCCGCGCCCGCCCGATCATGTCCGCCGGCAGGCCCGGCCCCTCTGCCCCCATCAGCAGCGCCACCC
Source organism: Hyphomonas sp. (assembly GCF_018402285.1). Taxonomy (GTDB): domain Bacteria; phylum Pseudomonadota; class Alphaproteobacteria; order Caulobacterales; family Hyphomonadaceae; genus Hyphomonas. Next base: position 89,154 of record NZ_JAGYJH010000006.1, read on the forward strand.
GCTCGGGAATTTTCAGCGAGGGCAGCGGCTCGGCGTCCCTGCGCGGCGTCAACGCCCACACTTCATGGCCCGCCGTCTCTGCCGCTGCAATCAGATCGTCGCCAGTGCCCCCCTGGCTGAAAGGCAGCCACAGCGCTGCCCCAGAAGAAACCCGGATCGACTTGCGGTAAAGTGGATCGCAGGAGGCCGCGTCGAGCAACACAGCGCCCGCCCCGAACGCCGCCGCATTGCGGAAACACGCCCCCACATTATCATGGTTGGATAGCTCCGACAGAAGCAGGGCCGTCGAGGGGCCATCCCTGGAAAGAACATCCGCCGGCAGAGCAGCTTCGCCCTTGCGTCCGCACGCCAGCACGCCCCGGTGCATCGCAAACCCCGCCACCGCGTCCATCACGCCTTGCGGCGCCACATAAACCGGAACCCCATGCGGCACCTCCGTCAGCCGATCGCGGAGCGGGCCCAGCCGCGTCTGGCAAAGGAACAGGCTCTCGACAGGAAACCGACTGCGCCTCAGCAGCGTTTCCAGCGTCACCTTGCCTTCCACGATAAAGCGCCCGCCATGACCGCCCGTCAGGTCGCGCTCACGGATGGCAACATACGCCTCCACGCGAGGATCATCGGCAGATTGTATCGGGATAAAATCGGGCATGGCCTCCCATGCCCTGCCTTGCCGGCCGCATCAATCCAGCAGCACGCCAATCATGGCCTGCGCGATCAGCCCGCTTGGCACTTCGACAAGATAGGCGTCGCGGTCCACGCGCACCCAGCGATGCCCGGCCGGAGCCGCGCCGAGATCGTAGCGCTCCCAGTCCTGGAAATGGACGTCGCGATATTCCGGTGGAAGATGCTGTCCCTTGCCCCAGATCTTCCTGGTGTGACCGGGGGGTATCTTGCCCTGCTTGGCGAGGCCCGGCGGCAGCTCATTCCCGCGCGGATGCGGGGGATCAGCAAATGCAAAGGTTCCTGCGCCCAGTACGGCGGCCAGAACCGGAATGACTGTTTTGAACGACATGGCGGAACCTCGTTTCCCTGCCTCGACCAACGCCGAAGCAGGGGAGAGGTTCCAAGGCGTCAGGTGCCGACCGGCAGGCCCTGTTCCTTGGCCATGCGCTTCATCGCCTTCTGGAGCTTCTCGAACGCGCGCACTTCGATCTGCCGGATACGCTCGCGGCTGACATTGTACTGCTCGGAAAGTTCTTCCAGCGTCTTGGGCTCGTCGATCAGGCGGCGCTCGGTCAGGATATGGCGTTCTCGCTCGGAGAGGTCTTCCATGGCCTGCGTCAGCAGGGTCATGCGCGCGTCCAGTTCCTGGCGGTTGGCAAAGGTCTCCGCCGTGCCCGGCTCGTCATCGGCCAGCCAGTCCTGCCATTCCATGTCGCCGTCAGTGCCCATCGGCACGTTGAGCGAGGCGTCAGAGCCGCTCATCCGGCCGTTCATCGAATAGACTTCGGTTTCGGTAACGTTCAGCTTCTCGGCAATCAGGCGTGCCTGTTCGGGTTTCAGGTCGCCTTCTTCCAGCGCCTGCATCTCGCCCTTCAGGCGGCGCAGGTTGAAGAACAGCTTCTTCTGAGCGGCCGTGGTGCCAAGTTTCACAAGGCTCCAGCTGCGCAGGATGTATTCCTGGATCGCGGCGCGGATCCACCACATCGCATAGGTCGCGAGGCGGAAGCCCTTGTCCGGATCGAATTTCTTAACCGCCTGCATCAGGCCGACATTGCCTTCGGAAATCACCTCTGCCATCGGCAGGCCATAGCCGCGATAGCCCATTGCGATCTTCGCCACGAGGCGCAGGTGGGAGGTCACCATCTTCTCGGCCGCTTCGGTGTCTTCGTGTTCGCGCCACCGGCGCGCCAGCATGAATTCCTCATTCTTCTCGAGCATCGGGAATTTGCGGATTTCGCTCAGATACCGGCTCATGCCCTGTTCGGGGCTGAGGGCGACCGAGCCTTTGACGTTTGCATTCGCCATGTTCATTCCTCCTTATCGGGGCTGGCTCCGTCTTTCGGCTGCCTGTCCCAGTCTTTACGGCTCACCCTGATCCTAGCCCCGCTCAGCGGCGGCGTCGTCACCGGGCGTGCGCAATTCACTCATCGCGCAGATGCATAAATAGGAATTGAGGCATGCGTGTGGAAGAGGGCCGGGCACGGGTTTCCGGCCGGGATCACGTCTCCGTGTCAGGCAGCGGCGAGGTGTGCTTTCCGTGCCGCTATGGAGGAGATGTAAGAACGCCCTCAGCGCGTACAAGCGGTGTCTGGAATTGTCTCTATCTTTCAGGGCTATCGCTGAGATCGATGTCTTCCCGCGCCGCCGACAGATAATCCTTCGATCTCATTTCAAACAGCCGGCTCGCCGTCCGCTCGAACTCGAAAGACCCGTCTCCTGCGGGGTAAAGCGCGTCCGGTTCTGCCGCCGCGCTCGCCACCAGCTTCACCTTGGCTTCGTAGAGCGCATCGATCAGCCCCGTAAACCGCATCGCCTCATTGCGCTTGACGGGAGAGAGAAGGGGGATGCCCTCCAGGATCACCGTGTGAAAAGTCCCTGCAATTACAAGGTAGTCGATGGGCCCCAGTGGCCGCGCGCACAGCTCCTCGAAGGTAAACCGAGCCACCCCGGCCGCCTCCCGGTTGACCATCACCTTGCGGCCCTTGACCGTCAGCACGCAGTGCTGGGGCTCGGCTCCCAGTGTCAGCCGGTCCCAGGCATTGTCCAGCGCGGCATCGCTCGCTGCGTCCAGCGGGGCATACCAGACGGGCGCCTCCACCAGCCGGTCCAGCCGGTAATCACGCGCCGAGGTCAGCTCATGGACTTCGCAACGCTCCTTCAACTCCTTGATAAAAGGTAGGAAAAGCTGGCGGTTGATGCCGTCCCGGTAGAGGTCGTCAGGGTGGCGGTTGGAGGTTGCCACCACCGTCACCCCCCGCTGGAACAGCTGATCAAACAGCCGCCCGAGGATCATCGCGTCGGCAATCTGGGTCACCTGAAACTCGTCAAAGCAGAGCAGCTTCGCCTCTGCCGCAATCTGCCTGGCCACTGGCGGGATCGGGTCATCTCCGGCCGATTTCACCCGCCAGGGCGAGCGTTTGCGCTCCCGGTCGCCCATCTTCCGCCAGACGCCGAGGCGCTCATGCACCTCGCCCATGAACTCATGGAAGTGTACGCGCCGTTTCGGTTTGGTCACGGCCTGCGCAAAGAACAGGTCCATCAGCATCGACTTGCCCCGGCCCACCCCGCCCCAGAGATAGACGCCGCGTACGGGCTCGGGCTTTGAAAACCAGCCAGGTTCTGGCTGATCGGCGAGGCGCTGCGCCAGATCGTCCAGCAGCCCGGCGGCCTTCGCCTGAACCGGATCTTCCGTCAGTGCGCCGCTCGCCACCTTCACTTCATACTTTGCGCGCACCCCGCCCATGGCCTGATCTGCCCTCACCCGAACTTTTCGGCGATCTGCGCCAGGAAGGACGTCCAAACCCGCGGCTCGACCAGCAGCGTTGTTACAATTCCAACCACCGCACCGCCCAGATGTGCCTCATGCCCGATGATCCGGTCAGCCCGCTGTGAAAACACATAGCTGAGCACGACAAAAGCGACGCCAAACACGATGCCCCACATCGGAATGATGAACAGGAACAGCAGCATGGAGAAGGGCGCGATCATGCAGAAGGCGAGGATGATGCCCGACAGAGCCCCCGACGCGCCCGCCGCGCGGTAGTCCGGATTGTCCCGGTTCCACCAATAGGCCCACACGCTGCCCCCGATCAGGGACGCAAGGTAGATGATCAGGAAGTTCACGCCCCCCAGCACATGCTCGATCACCGGGCCGAACATGAAGAGGCCATACATGTTCAGGAAAAGGTGGGGGCCGTTGACATGCAGGAAGCCCGAGCTGATCAGCCGGTGCCATTCGCCCTGGTCCTTCATCGGACCCACCCAAAGGATGTTCTGATTATTGAACGGGGCGTTGCGGAAGGCGATCAGGCTGGCAAACACGTTGAGCACAATCAGGGTCAGTGTTGCCGGATAGGAAAAGATGTCTGCCATGGGTGGGTCGTCTTTCCCTCAGAAATGCAAAAGCCACCCGAAGCGGCTTCGGGCGGCTTAGCAACTGTGATCGGGGGGCGGCAAGCGCCCAGCCGCTTCAGGCGGCGCGAATCGCCGGGCGTGCGCCCGCAGCAGGCATCAGTTCCAGCAGGAAATCCTCGAAGGATTCAGGGCGCTGGATGAAGCGATTGAAGTTTAGGGCGGCCTTGAATACGGCCTGCCCATGAATGTTCGCGCCGCAGCGGACGGCCGAGGCCACCACATCGTCGCGCTCAGGCCGGGAAGAGGCCACCGCAATGCGGTGCTTGCCCATATTGGCGACGCGGGCGACCGCCATGTCGACATCGTCGCCGGTCTCCGGCAGCTGCAGATCGACGATCACCAGGTCAAAGCGCTCAAGGCGCAGGCGGCGCTCAGCCGCCAGCAGGCCCTCGGCCATGACAAGATCTACCGGAATACGAGCGCGCGCAGCCTTGTCGGCTGCATGCGCCAGCATCGTACGTACCGGCTCGTGATCTTCGATCCAGAGAACCTTCATGAAACTCAACCCCGTTGAAAGTTTTGAATGTGGGCGCGGAAAGAGGTCTTAAGCCGCCGCCCGTCTGATGTTCACATTGCCACGGGCGTCTTGCGTCTTGGTAAAGCGAAACTTTCCGAAGTATTGAAATTCCGATGGATTTCAGGGTTTGCCGCAGAAAAGCGGGCTGGCTTCCCGTTTTCCTGCCCAGGCCGTATGCTTGGCCGCGAATCCACAGGGGCGTAGGGAAGCGCGCGAATTCATGACAGACCAGCCTGCAGCACCCCGAGCGGCCTCTGTCGCCCTGTCGGCCTTCCTGCCCGAGGAAGAGCGCCGCGACGAACATATTGTCGACGTGCTGATCGAGGAACGCTGTCCCCGCTTGCGCGCCAGCCCGGCCTGGCCAATCGCCCGGCCGCTGCTTTATTCCATCCTCGGCTATGGCAAGGCCCGCCGTATGGCCGATGAACTCGTCCAGCTGACCGGGCGGGAGAGTTTTGACCAGCTTTCACGACAGCTTGCGTTCGACATCAGTGTCGATGGGATCGACCGCCTGCCGGAAACGGGCCGCTGCATAGTTGCGGCCAACCATCCGACGGGCCTTGCAGACGGGGTCGCCGTCTGGGACCTCCTGAAACAGAAACGGGACGATATAGTCTTTTTCGCCAATGCCGACGCCATCCGCGTCAATCAGCGGTTTGAGGATGTCATCATCCCGGTCGAATGGGTGGCTGAGAAGCGCTCGCCCGCCAAGACGCGCGAAACCCTGAAGCGGGCCGCCGCTGCCTTCGCTGAAGAAAAGTGCGTCGTGATTTTTCCCTCCGGCCGCCTCGCCATGAAGCAGGCAGGGCAGATGATCGAGAAGGACTGGTTCCCCACCGTTGTTGGCCTCGCCCGGAAGCAGAACGCGCCGGTCATTCCGCTCAATCTCGATGCCCGCAACTCGGCGCTTTACTATCTCTTCTGTGATCTCTCCAACGAACTGCGCGACATCACCCTCTTCAACGAGCTTCTCAACAAGCGGGGCTCGAAATTCCGCATGACCTTCGGCGAGGCGATCCCGCCGGAGCATCTGGCCGGAGACCCGGTCCCGCTGACCGAGGCGCTGAAACGCCATGTCTCCTATGCGCTGCTGGAGGACAGGGACGCCCGCTTCCGCCCGGTATGAACCGGGCAGGGCGCGCGTTCAAATATCGATGCTTGCGGGGCCGCCAAATGCGGCCTAGAGCGCCGCGCGATGATCGAGATTGTGCCCGAAACTCCAAGTCTGCATGCCGACGCGATCGAAGCCCTCTTCGACGTGACCTTCGGCCCGGGCCACTTTGCCAAGACGGCCGAGCGCCTGCGCGAATATTCGCGCTCGCTGCCAGAGATCAACCGGGTGGCGCTTGATGACGGCAAGGTGATTGGCGTTTGCCGCGTCTGGCCGCTCGTGGTGGGGCCGGAGCGCATGCAGGCGCTGTTCTATGGACCGGTGGCCGTCGATCCAGCCTATCGCGGCAATTTTCTCAGCCTGAAGATCACCGAAGCCGCGCTTGAGGCCGGTAAGGCTGCGGGCTGGCCCGCCGCCATCCTGATTGGTGCCCACAGTCTCTTTGGAAAGGCGGGCTTTACGATAGTGCCCAGGGGCCGCCTGACCTTCCCGGGCCCGCAAGACCCCGCCCGCATCATGGTGAGGGATCTCGCCGGCGACGCCAGCCTCCTTGAAGGCCTCGTCACCGCGCCCTGATTTTTCTTGCAGGGGGCCGGAGGCGCTGACACACTCTGCCTGAGCACGCAGTTCCGCATCCAAACCTTGCCCGCATCATGAGGCGAGGGAGCGGTCTTCTGCGCCTCGGGAGGAAGTATGGCCGATATTGTCACCGGCCAGGACGAACCGGTCCGGCCACAAGCCGGGCTGCGCGAAGTTCTGGCATCGCTGCGCCAGCCAAAGGTCGCCATCGCGATGGTCTTCGGCATTGCCACAGGCATGCCGCCCGTCATGGTCGGGGTCACGCTCGGCTACTGGCTTCGGCAGGAAGGGGTCGCGCTCACTGCGATCGGATTCATGGGCTGGGTCGGCATCTTCATCGCCACGAAATTCCTCTGGGCGCCGTTCGTTGACTGGATCAGGTTGCCCATCATCGGAAAGCTCCTCGGCCACCGCCGCTCCTGGATGCTCCTTGGGCAGATCTTCGTCACCATCGGTATTCTCGGCATGGCGTTCACCGGGCCCTCGGCGGGGCTCGCGGTGTTTGCGGGCTTTGCCATGCTCACCTCTTTTGCCGCAGCCACGCAGGATATTGCCGTCGATGCCTGGCGCATCGAAAGCGCGCTCGACGAAGAGCAGGACCTGATGGCCTCTGCTTATATCCTGGGCCTTCGCTCAGGATACTTCCTAGGTAATGTGCCGATCCTGTTTGTCTCCGGCATGATTGGCTGGCAGGCGGCATATGGTTTTGCCTCGCTCGGCGGCATCGCCGGTGTCCTGGCGCTTCTGATTGCACGGGAGCCGGACAAGCCGCGTACCTTCGAGGCCCTCACAGGTCTCGGCTCGGTTGGCAGCGCGCTCATCCGCCCCCTGAAGGTATTCTGGCAGGATCACGGAACCGGCGTATTCATCTTCCTGCCGCTGGTAGCTCTGTTTTTCCTGCCCGACAGCCTGGTCGTCCCCATGATCGGGCCACTCTACATCGACCTTGGATTTTCCACCACCGAGATTGCCGGCATGCGGACGGTAATCGGTTTCCCAGCCACATTGGGCGGCGTTGTCGCTGCTGGACTCATCGGCTTGCGTTTTGGAACACTGACGGCCATGGCCATCGGCGTCACGCTGGCGGGCGTCTCCAATTTCGGTTTCTCTGCATTGGCCCTTTCCGGCGGATCGAAACTCCTCTGGGCAGTCGTCACGGTCGTGGAAGGGTTTAGTGGCGGCCTCGCCATGGCCGCCATCGTTGCCTGGGCGAGCCGCCTCACCAACCCGATCGCGACCGCCGCGCAGTTTGCGCTGCTCTCGTCGCTCATGTCATTCCTTGGCGGCTTCCTTGGAGGCTTTGCGGGCCTTGGCGTGGTTGCCCTGCAGGGCGTCACGGGCTCTTCCATGGGCGGCTTTGCGCTTTACTTTTCGCTGAGCCCGCTTGCCATTGTCCCGCCCCTCATCCTCATCTGGAGGGTCCGGCGGCGGATGAAAATCGCCAGCGCCCCTGTGCCCTGAAGGGGAGGGGCGCTGGCATCAGGCTCAGGCTTCAACGAGGCCCGGCTTGCCATGCTCCAGCGCGTAGGTCGCGCGGGTCGATACGCTTCCGCCCGGGGTGGAGATCTGATCAATGACGCGGAAATGCGTCTTCCAGAGATCGGGCGTCACCTGGCAGACGAGATAGCCGCGCTGCGCATTGTTGAATCTGAGCTCCGGATTGACAGCCACTACTTCGGGCATGTCCGGGCGCATGTCTGCGCCGTCGCCTCCCGAGCTGATGGAAGTCGCCACGAACTCCGACGTGATCGGTATCTTGCCGGGGTTCTGCCCATCAAGGTGCACATTTCCGGCATAGTTCTGGTGCTCGTCGCCGGTGAGGATCACCGTATCCTTGATGCGCTGGTCGGTCAGCCCGCGCAGGAGCCGTTCACGCGGGGCGCGGTAGCCGCCCCAGCTGTCGAGGTTGGCGGCATAAGTCTCGCCAGGCTCCCGGTCGAGGTCCATCATCATCACCTGCTGTGCCATCGCCTTCCAGCGTGCCCGGGAGCTGGTAAGGCCTTCCATCAGCCAGGCTTCCTGCGCTGCGCCCAGAACATCCGCCTTCGGATTGCTAAGGTCAGCGCACTCTACCCGCCAGCGGTCATTGCAAGGCTGATCGGTGCGGTACTGCCGCGTATCCAGGAAGTTCATGTCGAGCAGGTTGCCAAAACTTGCCCGGCGATAGAGCGACATGCTGGGGCCGTTGGGAAAGCTCGTCGAGCGAAGCGGCATATTTTCGTAGAAAGCCTGCATTGCGGCCCGCTTGCGCAGGCGGAAAACTTCCGGCGGCGTGCCATCCTGATCGAGATCAGAGACCCAGTTGTTGTCGATCTCGTGATCATCCCAGACCGGGAACCAGGCCGCCGCCGCATGGGCGCCCTGCAGGTCCGGATCCATCTTGTAGATGGCGTAGCGCTGGCGGTAATCTTCGAGCGAATAGACCTCCTGTCCGGGGTGCTGGCGTACGCTGACGACCGGCCAGCCTGACACAGTGCGCATGCGCTGGCTGCGACCTTCATAGATGTAGTCGCCATAGCAGAAGACGAAGTCCACATCCTCTGCCGCCGCGTGGCGCCAGGCGGTGTAGAGGCCTTGTTCGTAGTGCTGGCAGCCGCCCACGGCAAACCGTACCGATTGAACATCCGCCCCCGGAGCAGGCAGCGTGCGGGCGCGGCCCATCATGCTGCGCTCGCGCCCGGCCGTGAAGCGGTAGAAATATGGCCGCCCCGGCTGCAGGCCCGCCACCTCGACATGAACCGAATGGCCAAGCTCTGGCCGCGCGAGCGCTTCGCCGGTCTGCACAACAGTCCGGAAACTTTCATCCTCGGCGACCTGCCACTGCACAGGAACAACTGCTGCGGGCATGCCATGGCCCTGTTCCAGCGGCTGCGGCGCCAGCCGTGTCCAGATAACGAACCCGTCGGCGGACGGCTCGCCCGAAGCGATGCCCAGCTGGAATGGATAATCTGAGAAAACAGGCTGGGGAATGCTTTGACCATAGCCAGGCAAGGCGGCGAGAAGGGCGGCGCCGCCCCCCATCCAAAGAACATGACGGCGGGAAATCTGGGAACGGGTCATGGAGGGCTCCTGCGGCAGATCAGAGATGTCCGCCCTAAGCTCCTTTTGTGACGTGGCTGCGATAACCGCAAGCCTTTGCCACGTCCCGGCGAGTGAGACTTCAGCGCCCCTCGCGCCGCCAGGCCAGCAACAAAAACAACATCAGCAATCCGGCTGCCAGAATACCGGGCAGCAGGCCCTGGCTGGTGGAGGAGCGCACGGCATAGGCCCCGCGTTCGCGAAGGCCCAGCCAGCTGTTTCCGGCGGCATTGTTCTGGTTGCCCACGCGCCGGATATCGGGAATGTTCGCACCCGTATCATTCAGCCGGAATACGCCGCCGCCCGTCGCGTCGGCCACAGGCACCATCAATGCGGTGCTCGATTCCAGATTGGCATACTCCTTCGGGTTTTCCGGCCCGCTCAGCGCGATCGCCTCCAGCCCGCCTGCCCGCGCGCGGTAGATGCCGAGCTCTTCGACGGGCGCTTCGGTGGCGAACGTGCCGGGCCCTGCTGGGCTCCAGGCCGGTGTCAGCAGGCCGCCCTCCGGCGTTTCCAGTTCCAGCGGCGGGGCAGTATCCAGCAAAGTGCGCAGCTCGATCTTCGCCCGGCCTGCTTCGATGGTCAGCGCCAGGCGGCGCTCTTCCAGTTCGGGTTCCTTCATCATCCAGTGGACAACGCGGCGGATCAGCTCGGCAAACGGACCGCCGCCATCATGCCCGCTGGCCCACAGCCAGATCTGGTCGGACATCAGCATGCCCACCCGGCCTTTGGACACCCGGTCAACGATCAGCAGCGGACGCCCGCCCGGCCCGCTGAGCAGGACGTCCCCGCCCAGCGCGTCGGCCTCCACATAGCGCATCCAGCCACCCCAGCTCTGCCCGTCCATCGGCGCGGTCACGGCGTGGCGCTTGCCCGGCCCGGTCAGCTCCGGCACGAACTCTCCGGTGCGGATCACGCCCGTTGGGGAGGCGGGCAGCACAGAAGCGAGCGGTGAGCGCGCGAGGCTCGCCGGGCCGGCGAACTGTTCGCCCGCAACGATTAGCAGCGCCCCACCTTCGGCCACATAGCGGGACATGTTGGCAAGGTAAGCCTGTGTGATGACGCCCTGACGCTCATACTGGTCAAAGATGATAAGGTCGAATTCGGTCAGTTTCTGCTCGAAGAGTTCCTCGGTCGGAAATTCGATCAGGGCGAGTTCATCAGGCCGTGCATAATCCAACTTGAAAGGCGGGCGCAGGATGGTGAAGTGAACGAGGTCCACGGACGGATCGGATTTCAGAAGATCGCGCCACACCCGGCCAGCCTGGTTGGGCTTGCCCGTCACCAGCAGCACGCGCAGCCGGTCGCGCACGCCGGCAATCGAGGTAGCGCTGCGATTGTTGGCGAGGGTGAGCTCTTCCGGGCCGGGAGGCGCTTCGATCACGATCATGTTCTCGCCGCGCCGCTCGATCTCGATCTGTACCGGCGTATCCTTGCCCGCCTCGACGCGCACGCGCTCCGGCGCGCCGCCATTGAGGGATACCGCAAGGTCCATCGTGCCGCCGCGCGGGTCGTCCGCGCGCACCATCAGGGTGGCCGTCTCGCCCACGATGCCGAAATTGGGGGCATTGATGATCTCAATCCGCCGGTCGCCAAGGGCCTCGTCGCCCGCAATCAGCCCGTGCAACGGTCCGATGATCCCGCCGGCGCGGCCTGGATCGGGCAGGTCATGCACCTGGCCATCGGTCACGAAAATCGCGCCCGCAATCCGGTCACGCGGTACATCCGCCATCAGGCCTTCCAGCGCGCCATAGAGATAGGTGCCATCATCGCCGGGGCTGGTTTCCAATGTACGCACTTCCAGGCTCGGGTCTTCGGAAAGCCTCGCCTTCAGCGCTTCGTAGGCTGCGGCCGCGGCCGTATCGCGTTCGCCAAACTGCATGCTCTCGGACTTGTCGAGGATCAGCGCCGCAACTGAGGGCAGGGGCTCACGTTCCTCGTGCACCAGCGTGGGGTTGAGCAACGCTGCGCTGATCACAAGAAGACCCACAGCCCGCGTCAGCCAGGCGCGTCCCCGCAGGAAGAAATACACCGTCCATGCAGCCAGCGTCAGCGTTGCCAGTGCCCAGATGATCGGCCAGCCGAGGAAGGGCTCAAGGCTCAGGCGAACAGCCTCGGTCATTGCGGTCCTCCGTCGAGGATACGGCCGGGAAGCAGGGGCTCAGGCTCGTCCTGTTCGCCAAGTCGCTCGAGCAAGGCCGGGATGTGCACCTGATCATCCTTGTAGCTGCCGGTCAGCACATACATCACGAGGTTGACGCCAAAGCGGCGTGCCGTCTCCCGTTGCAGAGGCCCTCCGTCAACGGAATAAAGGTCACGGCCATCTCCATCCACCGCCCAGGCGGAGACCCAGTCTGCGTCCCCGATGAAAAGGCGGGACACCCCGTCGCCCCGCGCCGTGCCGGGCTCCCCGGTCTGCTCGATCCAGAGGCGCCGCCCGGCAAAGCGCCCGGGAAATTCCTTGATCAGGTAAAAACTGCGCGACAGGACATGATTGTCCGGAACCGGTTGCAGCGGCGGGGCATCGAGCCCCGCCAGCAGCGTCTCCAGCCGGGACACGTCAGTCTGAGTTGCTGCGTCGCCCCCGGCGCGGGTGTCGATGATCAACGCCCCGCCCGAGCGCAGATACGCATTGAGGCGCGCAATGGCAGCGTCCGAAAGCGGCGCGGGAGTCTCCGGGACCACAAAGAAGATCAGCGGATAAAGCTCCAGCGCGTCGGTTTCCAGGTTTAGCCCATGGGGCTCGGCAGGCTCGACTGATGTGCGCATGTTGAGAATGTTGGAGAGGCCCCGCAGGCCTGCTTTCGTAAGCTCGTTCAGGGCGCGGTCACCGGTCTCGACATAGCCAAAGCGCATCATCAGCGCCGCGTCGATTTCCCTCTGGCTGGCCTTGCCGGCCGGCAGCGGCACTATGCGCGTCGAAGGCGAAGGGATCGCGCGATAGCTTCCATCAGGCAGCAATTCATATCCCTGCGCTGCCGCGCCGTCTGGTGGCAGGAAGGCAAAGGCCAGGATCAGCGCACCGAGCGCGCCGCCGGCGGATTTCCCCCGCCGGGTCAGCCCGCGCAGCCGTCCGGCCACGAACAGGGCGATGAAAAGGTCGAGCGCCAGAAGGCCGGCCGCCAGCGCCAGCATCGGCCCGGCAAGCCTCAAGGAGCGCGCCTCGGCGTCCCCCAGCAGGCGGGCGGACGCGGGCCAGCCGGCAATCAGGCTGGGTGCAGCGCCGTCGCCGGTATTGAGCGCGCGGCTGCCCGAAGGTCCCTGGTAGAGGCCTGGCGGGCGCGTTTCAGAAGGTTTGATGCTGCCGAACTCTGCGGCCTTGATGGGCGCGGCATTCTGGCTTGCCCGTTCCAGCCGGCCAAAGCCGTCCAGCGAGAGCTGCGGCATGTAGGTGCCGTCGCCATCTTCCACTGCTTCGCCCTGCCCCGCGGCAATCGCCCGGCGCAGCATCTGTTCGAAAAGGCCCGAATAGGCGAGGTCGCCCCAGTCTGGTCCGGCCGTGATGTGAAAGAGGACCAGCGTGCCATCCCCGCGCGCGTCAGCGCTTACCAGCGGGGAGCCATCCGTCAGCCTTGCCCATGTCTTGCGGGCAAGCTCGGGCTCGGGCCGGGCCAGAACCTGCTGGCGCACGCGCACATCGGCAGGCACGTCCAGCCCGGCAAAGGGCGATGTCTCGGGGAAGGGGGCGAGCCCCTGCGGCTCTTCCCAGGCGAGGGCGCCGCCGATAGCGCGGGAAGATCGGCGCAGCACCACGGGCAGCAGCTCATCGCCCTGCGCCGCAAGGCGTGGCCCGGCAAACCGGATCAGCGCGCCGCCATTTTCCACCCACTCTGTCAGGCGATCGGTATCGGCGGCCGGAATTTGTCCGACATCGGAGAGAATGATCGCGTCCGGCCCGGTCGCCACCAGCGTCTCGATGTCCCCGGTCGTGATTGAGGCGAAGGGCTCCAGCGCCTTGCGGATATAGTGCATGTCAGAGAGGAGCGGCTGCGCCTCCGCGCCTGCATCGACAAGACCCACGCGCCGTGTCCGGTCAGCCGAATCCCAGAGCCACACCGTGCCCGCGCCAGGGCGCCCGGTCACATTGAACCGCGCGATCCGGGCGAGGGCGGCTGCGGGAATTTCAAACTGCGCCTCGGCCTCACGCGCGCCTTGAGCAAACACCGCTTCGGCTGAGGCGAGTGCAGAGCCGTCCTGCGTCAGCGCCGAAACGAAAGCTTGCGACGTCCCGCGCGGATCGGCGCGCGCCAGGCGCACTGTCACTCCGTTGGCCTGCGCCGAAATGCCGTTGATGACGGCCGGGCCTTCGGGCGGGGCAGCAAACACGGTCAGCGGCGCACGCGCGGCCAGAGCGGCGGCAAAAGCTGCACCGCCTTCGGTTTCCAGCCCATCGCTGGCATAAAAGATGCGCGCAGGCACCAGCTTCGATGCGTCCAGCCTCGCGAGCGCGTCGGTCCTGTCGGTTGCCCAGGGTTGGGGCTCAAGGCTGGCAAGACGCTTGGCCATGTCGGCGCGCGAGAGGCGCTCTGCCGGGTCAGCGTTCAACTGGCGCGGCGCGGTCAGCAGCAGATGCACCGCCCCGTCGCGGTCACCCGCGTCCAGCGTCGCGCTCGCTGCATTGGTCAGCTCGCTCCAGCGCGGGGCAGCGGCCCAGCCATTGTCCATCACGATCAGTAGCGGCCCGCCGGCCGCCTGCGTGCTCTGCGCGCCCGGTGCCCAGACAGGCTGTGAAAGCCCGAGGATCGCGGCAATGACAGCCAGTGTGCGGATCAGCCACACCCACCAGGGCGTGCGCGCGGGCGTCTCTTCTTCCGGCCGCGCGCCTTCCAGAAGGCGCAGCGAAGGCAGCTCTGCGTCCTTCGGCGCAGGCGGGGTCGCGCGCAGCACCCACCAGATCACCGGCAGCGCCAGCAGCGCAAACAGCGCCAGCGGCGCCCCCATCAGGAAAGGTCCGATTGCCGTCACCGCGCGACCCCGAAGCGTTCGATTTCCGCCTTCAGCCGCGCGGCAGCTGACAGCGCCGGGCTGCCCGTCACATGCGTCACCAGCGCCCAGCCCATCCGCCCGGCAAGTGCGGCAAGCGCCTCGCGCTGCTCTGTAAACCGGCGCATGTACTCTTCGCGCATTGTCTCGGCCCGTCCCAGAATGCGCTGGTCACCCGTGCCAGGGCGTGAGAGTTTCGTTCGTCCCTCAAAGGGAAACGCAATCTCCACCGGCGCCGACACCGCCAGCAATATCCCCTCCGGGCAGCGCCCCGCCAGCGGCCCCAGCCGCGCCTGCCATTCCGATGGCGGATCATAGAAATCAGACGCCACCACCATCGTCGCGCTCGCTTTGGGCGGAGGCGGAAACTGTCTCTTTGTGCCGCGGGAGAGATCATCCAGCAGCCGGTCCACCGCCCGCTTGCCAAAGCTCGGATTACGGCCAGAGCCCAGCGCGCCGACCCGCTCGCCATCCTTCGACATCAATATCGCCATCGTCAGCATCAGGAGGGTTGCTTCCTCCGCCTTTGTGCGCAGGTCGCCCGCGCCCTTCCAGCGAAAGCCCGGCGCATCATCTGCCCAGAACAACACAGTGCGCGCGGTCTCCAGCTCGCTTTCACGAACGAACAGGTCATTGCCCTTGGCCGAGCGGCGCCAGTGAATGCGCCCCGGCGAATCCTCCTGCATGAAGCGGCGATACTGCCAGAAATTTTCGCCCGTTCCTGCGCGCCGCCGTCCGGCAGAGCCTATATGGGCCGCCTCAGAGGCTTCCGCCCTGAAGTTCAGCCCCGGCAATTGCCGGGCCAGGCTCTCGGCCTCTGCGCGAAGGTCGGCGGTGGGGGTCATTTCAAAAGCTCTGACGCGCAATCATCGCCTGCTTTGATCCAGCTCCACACACTTTCTTCATTCGTCGCAGGGGCGAGATCATAGTGATAATCCGGCTCTATTCCTGCAGCATTGGAAATGTCCACCAGCGCGGCCCCCATGCGCAGCGCAGCAAGGCGAAGGCGGCGTGTCTCGCCCTCATGGGCCTGCATGGATTCAGGCGATGCAAGCCGCATCACCATCATGCGCTCCACTCGGCGCTCGGCCAGGGCGTCAGCTTCATTGGCCGCCATTAGGAGCACAGCGTTGCAGGCAACGGCGTCAGCATCGCTCACTGCGGACGCTGCCGCAGAGAGTGTTGGCGCCGCGCTGCAGGATGCCGCCAGGACCGCGATGACCCCCGCGGCAAAACGAAAGCTCATGCAGCTTTCCTCACAAGATCATTGATCAGCTCGCTGAGCTTCGGCGCGTCCCCGGTCGGGTCGTACCGCATGGCCATCCGGTGCCCGAGGCAAGGGTCCGCCAGCGCTTCAATATCCTCCATCGAGGGGGCGAGCCGCCCGCGCAGCAGCGCCCGCGCCCTTGCTGCCAGCATCAGCGCCTGTCCGGCACGTGGGCTTGGTCCCCAATCGACCAGCCGCTTCACGCGCGCGTCCGAGGTCTGCTCGGGCCGTGCCTCGCGGATGAGGTTCAGGATCGTCGCTACCAGCTTCTCGCCCACCGGCATCTGGCGCACCAACGCCTGGATCTTCAGGAGCTCGGTCGCGTTCAGCGCCGGCTTCACCGGCGCCTCGCCCCCGCGCGTCGTCTCGATCAGGATGCGCCGCTCGGTGTCGAGGTCTGGATAGGACACGTCCACTTTCAAGAGGAACCGGTCAAGCTGGGCTTCAGGCAGGGGATAGGTGCCCTCCTGCTCGATCGGGTTCTGGGTGGCCAGCACATGGAAGGGCGCGGGCAGGTCATGGCGCGCGCCGGCCACGGTCACGTGCTTCTCCTGCATGGCTTGAAGAAGCGCAGACTGGGTGCGCGGCGAGGCGCGGTTGATCTCGTCGGCCATCAGAAGCTGGGTGAACACCGGCCCCTTGATGAAGCGGAAGCTGCGCTCCCCTGTCGGGCTTTCGTCCAGCACTTCGGAGCCGAGGATGTCCGACGGCATCAGGTCTGGCGTGAACTGGATGCGCTGGTTGGCAAGGCCAAGGGCGGTGCCCATCGCCTCCACCAGCCGCGTCTTGGCAAGGCCCGGCGCGCCGATCAGCAGCGCATGCCCGCCGGCCAGGACAGCGGCGAGTGAAAGCTCCACCACCTTCTCCTGGCCAAACACGGCCTTGCCGATCTCGGCCTTCACCCGGGCGAGCGCTTCGGCGGCGGCTTCTGCGTCGGCTACGGGGTTTTCAGGGTTCACTGTGGTATCGGCCATATGTTCAGGCGCCTCCGGCTTCACGTCTCTGGCTATCAGCCCTATGTCTAAGGCGTCATTTTGGCGGAGAAAGATGTGACATCCAGTCCCGGCACAATTCTGAGCGTTGAGGAAACGCTTAAGGCCATCCTGCCCGAAGGCAAGTTTGGTGCTGTGTTGCCGCCTCTGGAGACATGGAATCCGCCCAATGAGAAGGATATCGGCATGGAAATCCGCGCCGATGGCAGCTGGTGGCATGAAGGCGGCGAGATAAAGCGCCCCGCAATGGTCAAACTCTTCGCCCGTATCCTCCGCAAGGATGCCGACGGGCGCACATTTCTCGTCACGCCTTACGAGAAAGTGATCGTGCATGTGGAGGATGCGCCCTTCCTGGCGGGCCGTCTCGATGTTTTGGGCGCGCCGGGCAGGGATCAGGAAATTGGCTTCGTCACCACCTTGGGCGATGTCACCCTCGCCGGGCCAGACCGCCCGATCCGCGTCGAAACAGACCTTGAGACGGGCGAGCCCTCGCCCTATGTGCGGGTGCGCGGCCGCCTAGAGGCGAAGATCGCCCGTCCGGTCTTTTATGAACTTGTCGATCTGGCCGAACCTTCGCCGGAGGACGAGAACCTGCTTGGCGTCTGGAGCAAAGGGGTTTTCTTTCCGCTCGGACCTGCGGCATAGGCCCCCGATGTCCTTTCGCAACCTTGATGACTTCGTAGAGCGCGTCACCGCGAAGCTCGACCCGCCCGCCGGACAGGCGCGGCTTACCGAAATGGGCGACATGGACTTCCTCTCGCCCGAAGAAGTCGCCATCATCCGCCCGGCGGCGGTCCTTTTCGGTGTCATCCCCCGCAGGGAAGGGCCCACCGCGCTGCTCACACTGCGCCCCACTACGATGGCAGACCATGCCGGCCAGGTTGCGCTGCCCGGCGGCAAGGTCGACCCCATTGATCTTGATGAAGTCGCCGCCGCCCTGCGCGAAGCCCATGAAGAGGTCGGCGCCCGTCCCGATGATGTCGATGTGTTGGGCAAGGGCTCGCCCTACATCACTGGCACGCGCTACCGCATCACGCCGGTGGTCGGCCTCCTGCCGCATGATTTCCAGCCCGTTCCCGAGCCCGGCGAGGTTGCCGCCGTCTTCGAGACACCGCTGGAGCTGCTGATGAACCCGCAAAGCTACATAACCGGCCAGGCCTTCTACAAAGGCGCCCACCGCGAATACTATGAAATGCCCTACAATGGCTATCGCATCTGGGGTGTCACCGCCGGCATCATCCGCCGCCTCTACCAGACCCTTTACGAAAGCGATTGAGGGTACGCGGCCCCAGCAGGGTTTCTGAAACCCTTTCAGGGCCCTATGTAGACTGTAGTGTTTCCAGCGTGAGGAAGAAACAACATGGCCGGACGGCTCCTGTTTGAAGTCTTCGTGTTCTCGCTGCCGTTCCTTGTGTTCGGCATCTACACGCTTGCGACCCGGTCTGCCGAGGAGGCCGGTCGGCGCAAATGGCCTATCCAGATGCTGTTCATCATCGGCCTTGGCCTTGCCACGGCTGCCTGGTTCCTCCTGATCCTGCTGGAGCCGCGCGAGCGCAACATGTGCGTGGAGCCTGCCCGCTATGAGAACGGCCAGCTCATCCCGGCCCGCAAATACCCATGCGAACGCCATCCCGAAGATGTCGGGATCCAGCGCGGACGAACCGAGCCGGCCGAAACGCCCGCTGCTCCCCCTGCCGATGACCCGTCCTGACCGCATAACGGCAGACTGGCTAACCGCGCCCGCCAGCCGGGCGGTCATGGCCGCGCTGGAAGCGGCCCGCAAGGATGCCTCCCGCTATGTCGGCGGCTCAGTGCGCAACACCCTGCAGGGCCTAAAGGTTGAGGATGTCGATATCGCCACTCAGCTGCTGCCCGAAGAAACGGTCGCCGCCCTCGAAGCCGCCAGTATCCGCGTCATCCCCACCGGCATCGACCACGGCACCGTCACTGCCTTCTACAAGGGCGTGCCTATCGAAATCACAACCCTGCGCCGGGATGTCGAAACCGATGGCCGCCGCGCCGTCGTCGCTTTCACGCAGGACTGGGCCGAAGACGCTGCCCGCCGCGATTTCCGCATGAACGCCATCTATGCCGGGCCTGAAGGCGCGCTCTACGAAGTCATCCCCGGCTCGGTCGAGGATGCCATTGCCGGCCGCGTCATCTTCATTGGCGAGGGCGATCAGCGTCTGATCGAGGACTATCTGCGTATCCTGCGCTTCTACCGGTTCAACGCCTGGTATGGCGCCGGCATCGATGAAGCCGGGCAGGGCGCCTGCGCCCGCCAGCGAGCGGGCCTGACGAAGATTGCAGCCGAGCGTATCTGGAAAGAGCTCAAGCGCACGCTTGCCGCGCCCGATCCAGCCCCGGCGATGCTCGCCATGGAAGAGGCCGGCGTCCTCGAAGTCATCCTGCCGGCCGCATCGGCAGCGCTGTTGTCGGCGCTCATCTCGGCCGAAGCGGTCAACGCGCTGAGGCCCGATCCGATGCAGCGACTGATGGCCCTGCTGCCCCGCCGCCAGCGGGAGGTTTCCGAGGCCGCCAACGCTCTGCGCCTTTCCAATCAGGAAGCCGCCCGGCTACAGGCCTGGGCCGACCCGGCGCTCGGCCATGTCCTCGCCCTTGGCCCGGCTGCGCGCCGCGAAGCCTTCTATCGCTACACGCCCCAGGCTGTTCTCGACCGCGCCCTCATCGAAGCGGCCAGCGGGGGTGAGGGCACCCTCGCCCCACTTCTGGAGGACAAGGCTCACTGGATGCGCCCGGTGTTCCCCGTCGGTGGGCAGCACGCGCTCGCTGCCGGCCTCAAGGGCCCGGATATCGGCAAGCGGCTTTACACGCTGGAACAGGCCTGGATCGCCTCCGGCTTCCGCCTGTCCCGGGAAGACCTTATCTCGCGCCTGAAATGACCGCGATTGGACCGGTTTGGCCGGAAATCTCCTCGTAATGACCGGAGATGACCGCGCATGATACGTTTGATTTCGCGAAACAGCGCCTCAAAAAAGCTCCGACCTTTCAGGGCCATTTCACCACGGGCGGCATCGACGAAAGAATGCTCTCGATGTTCCCGCCGGTCTTCAGGCCAAAGGTCGTGCCCCGGTCATACAGGAGGTTATACTCCACATATCGCCCGCGCTGGATCAGCTGGGCCTCGCGCTCGGCTTCGCTCCATGGTTCGATCATGCGCCGCCGCACCAGTTGAGGATAGATGCCGGCAAACTGGCGCCCGACTTCCTGGGTAAACGCGAAATCCGCCTCCCAGTCGCCGGTATTGAACCGGTCATAGAAGATGCCTCCCGTGCCTCGCGGCTCATCGCGGTGGGGCAGGTGGAAGTAAGTCTCGCAATGCGCCTTCATGTGGCCATAGTCGGCGCCGGCATGGGTGTCGCAGGCTGCTTTCATAGCGGCGTGGAAGTCCACCGTATCTTCAAAGTCCTGGTCGCGCTGATAGGCGAGCAATGGGGTCAGGTCGCCGCCCCCGCCAAACCAGCTCTCGCTGGTTACCAGCATCCTGGTATTCATGTGGGCAGCCGGCACGCGCGGATTGCGCGGGTGGGCGATCAGCGAGATGCCGCTGGCCCAGAACTGCCCGCCGGATTTGTCCGCGCCGGGGATCTGGGCGGCGAAGGCTTCAGAAAACGTCCCCTGTACCTCTGAAAAGTGGACGCCGACCTTTTCAAATACCTTGCCGCGCATCAGGCCCATCCGGCCCCCGCCCAGGTCTTCGGAGCCGTCCCCGCGTCGCCATTCCTTGAGCTCGAATCGCCCTGGCGCACCCCGATAGAGTGGGGAGTGCCAGCGTCTTCGATTGCCTCGAACCGGGCAATGATATCTTCCTGGAGGGCCCGGAACCAGGCGCTTGCCCGGACCTTGCGTGCTGTAAAGGCGGCTGTGTCTGCGTCGGTCATCATGCGTAACTGTTGCGCTGTGGGCTTTTGCCTCGCAAGTCCCCTGTTGTCACAGGGGCGGTTGCGCGGTAACGCCCTCATCCAATTGGGGGCAGGGCGCGCAAGTTTCTGCCGCGCCCCGCGCCCACTTGCCGCAATGTGCGGCCCGCGCAGCTTTAGTAAAGAGAGCGGCTAACGCCACGCACCAGGGACGGATAGACACGTGACGACAGAGACCCATGACGAGGCGGTCGATGAAGACCGCCGCAACTTTATTCACATCGCCACAGGCTCCGTCGCGCTCGGCGGCGCCGCCATGTTCGCCTGGACGCTGGTTGACCAGTGGAACCCGGCTGCTGACACGCGCGCGGCATCCGCGCTCGACGTCGACGTATCCAAGGTTCCGCTCGGCGGCGAGATCCGCATCCTGATCGGCGGCAAGCCGTTCTTCGTGCGCCATCGCACCCCGGCTGAAATTTCGGCGGCCGAATCAGTCAACATCTCGATCCTGCCAGATCCGGAGAGCGATGAAGCCCGTCTCCGCCCGAAAGCCGATGGGTCGCTGAACAAGGCAATCCTTGTTACGTCGGGCGCCTGTACGCACCTCGGGTGCGTGCCGGTCGGCCCGTCCCAGGGCAACACGGGTGACTATGGCGGCTGGTACTGCCCCTGCCACGGCTCGCACTACGACACGTCCGGCCGTATCCGCAAAGGTCCTGCCCCGTCGAACCTTCCCGTCCCGAACTATCGCTGGGTCTCTGACTCGGTCGTCAACATCTCCCTCTGAGAAGGACACCTTTAGATGAGCGGACATGAATCCAAGTACACGCCGAACTCAGCCTTTGAGCGCTGGCTAGACACTCGCCTGCCGATCATTCGCTTTGCGAATGATACGATTATCACTTTCCCGACCCCGAAGAACCTCAATTACTGGTACGTCTTTGGCGGTATTCTCGCGGTCTGCCTGGCGATCCAGATCATCACCGGCGTCATCCTGGCAATGCACTATGAAGCCAGCGTCGATGGCGCGTTCGCGTCGGTCGAGCGCATCATGCGCGACGTGCCGTATGGCTGGTTGCTGCGCTACATCCATGCCAACGGCGCGTCGATGTTCTTCCTGGCTGTTTACCTCCACATGTTCCGCGGACTCTATTACGGGTCCTACAAGGCGCCTCGCGAAGTGCTGTGGATCATCGGCTGCGTAATTTATCTTCTGATGATGGCCACCGCCTTTCTCGGCTACATGCTGCCCTGGGGCCAGATGTCCTATCACGGTTCGAACGTGATCACCGGCCTCTTCGGCGCTATCCCGCTCGTAGGTGAAAGCATCCAGATCTGGCTGATGGGCGGCCCTTCGATCGGCAACCAGACGCTCCAGCGTTTCTTCTCGCTGCACTATCTGCTGCCCTTCATGATTGCCGGCGCGGTTATCCTGCACATCTGGGCGCTGCACGTTCCGGGTAATACAAACCCGACCGGCGTCGAAGTGAAAGATGTCGAAAAGGACACCGTTCCCTTCCACCCATATTACACGGTCAAGGATGCGTTCGCGATCGCGATCTTCCTGATCATGTTCGCCGTGTTCGTGTTCTATGCGCCAGGCGTACTTGGCCACGCCGACAATTACATCGAGGCCAACGCCCTGGTGACCCCGGCCCACATCGTTCCGGAATGGTATCTGTTGCCGTTCTACGCGATCCTGCGCGCAATCACCTTCGACCTTGGGCCGATCGATGCAAAACTCCTCGGCGTGATCTTCATGTTCGCCGCCATCGCAGTGCTCTTCCTGCTGCCCTGGCTCGACACGTCGAAGGTCAAATCGATGCGCTACCGTCCGGTCGCCCGCCAGTTCTTCTTCGGCTTCGTGGTGGTCTGCTTCCTCCTTGGCTGGTGCGGTGCTGCCAACCCGGACGCCGCCGTCATCCCGGCTCTGCAGGGCGAACCCAGCCTCGTCGTGAACTACACAGTTGATGGCGCGCCGGCTTCGGCGACCTACAGGGGCGGAGCTGAGGCCTT
The DNA here is from genome assembly GCF_018402285.1 of Hyphomonas sp. Taxonomy (GTDB): domain Bacteria; phylum Pseudomonadota; class Alphaproteobacteria; order Caulobacterales; family Hyphomonadaceae; genus Hyphomonas. The sequence goes on from NZ_JAGYJH010000006.1 coordinate 111,655, forward strand.
TGAGCAGGCCAAGGCCTTCATGGCGAGCCTGCCGGAGGGTACCAATGCCAGCCTGGCGGCGGTCCCGGCACCGACCTTCGCCTTCCGCCACCTGTCGCTGATCCTGACCTTCCTGTACTTCGGCTACTTCGCAGCCTTGTTCTTCATCGGCCTGACCGAGAAGCCGAAGGCACTTCCAGAATCGATCCATAAATCCGTGCTGAAGCGTAAGCCCAAGGAAATGGGCAACGCAGTGCCGGCTGAGTAAGATGCAAGCTGGGGAAAGAACGAAAATGAAAACCTTCCGCATCCTCGCTGCCGGCCTCGTTGGCCTCGCCTTTGCGGGCCTCGCCCATGCGGCGGGCGGCTCCAAACATCCGCATGGTCCTGAAGCTGGCTGGCCGTTCGAAGGCTTTACCGGCCAGTATGACAAGGCCTCTGTCCAGCGCGGCTATCAGGTTTACAAGCAGGTCTGCGCCAGCTGTCACGGCATGAAGCTGCTGAGCTATCGCAATCTGGGCGAGCCCGACGGCCCGTTCTACGATCCGGCCTTCCCAAATCCGAACGACAACCCGTTCGTGAAGGCGCTTGCGGCCGAAAACGAAGTCATGAACGCCACGCCCAACGATGCCGGCGAATTCGAGTTCCGCCCGGCAGTGCCGGCCGACCGTTTCCGCAGCCCGTTCCCGAATGATGCTGTGGCCCGGGCAGCCAATGGCGGCGCCCTGCCGCCAGACCTTTCGGTGATTGTCAAAGCGCGTCACTACGGCGCCGACTATATCTACAGCCTGATGACCGGATATCCGGATTTCTCACTTTATGAGGACCGGATCATCGAGGAAAATGGCGAGACGATCTATCAGACCGTCATCGACATGGCGAAGTTCGAAAAACTCGGCAGCTACAAGCCCGACCATGGGCCTGCGCACATGATCCAGCCTACCGGTCAGTATTACAACCCTTACATGGCCGGGGACGCGACGCCCAACTTCCTGGGCGATCCGCGTCACACGCCGCCAGGTGGTTTCCTGGCAATGGGGCCGCAGCTGCCAGACGGCCGCGTCGAGTATACCGACGGCACCGAAGCAACGACCTCTCAGATGGCCTATGATGTGGCCCAGTTTCTGGCGTGGTCGGCAGAACCCAAGCTCGAAGCGCGTAAGCGCACGGGCCTTGCCACGATGGTCTTCCTGCTGGTCCTCACAACGCTGCTCTGGTTCTCCTACAAGCAGATCTGGCGCAAGGTTGAGCACTAGTCTCTCCACCGCAGCATGACACCTTCGATAGCCATCCGCAGGGCCGCCCCTTCGGATGGCTTTCTCGTTGAGGGGCTGACCCGCCGCATTTGGACCGGCCGGGTGTTGGCTGAGTCCACCGTCTTCCGCGAAGCACCCGAAACCGACGCCGCTCAGATCACGAAAGGTGGGGCGGTCATACTGGAAATCGACGGCGTGCCTGCAGGTTCCGGCTGTTGGGTCGCCGTGCCCGGCCCGGCGGGGTTGGGACACTGGATGAAAGTCAAACGCATCGGCGTCCTTCCCGCCTTCGCTGGTCAGGGCTTGGGCGCGCTGATCCTGCAAGCTCTCGAAGAAATGGACCGGGAAGAGGCTAAGGCCGGCGCCCAGCTTGCCATCCGCCGCCTGATCGACTTCTGCGCCCGCCTTGGCTACGTCCTTGCAGGAGATGTCGAGCTGACAACCCACAACCCCCTCTCGCCCCCGCCCACCGGCATGCGAAAGTGGTTCAAAAAGACGTAGCAGAGGAGCGCGCATGAGCGGCTGGAAACTCGGGATCATCGGCGGCTCCGGCCTCTATGCGCTGGACGGTCTGGAAGACCGGCGCGAGTTCGAGATGACAACGCCTTGGGGAGCCCCCTCTGACACCCTCGTCTCCGGCCGCACAGGTGAGGTCGAACTGGTGTTTCTCCCCCGCCATGGCAGAGGCCACCGCCTCACGCCCACAGACGTGCCCTACCGCGCCAACATCGCCGCCCTGAAGATGGCTGGTGTTACCGACGTTCTCTCCATCTCCGCCTGCGGCTCGCTGCAGGAGCAATACGCGCCCGGCGATGTCGTGGCCGCCGACCAGTTCATCGATCGGACCGTCTTGCGCGAGAAGACCTTCTTCGGCGCCGGACTGGTCGGCCATGTCTCGATGGCCCATCCCGTCTGCGCCCGCCTTTCGGCGCTCGCGGCAGATGCCATGGAAGCGGCCGGCGGCACGGTTCATCGCGGCGGCACCTACCTCGCCATGGAAGGCCCGCAATTCTCCTCGCTCGCCGAAAGCCGGCTTTACCGCCAATGGGGCTGCGACGTGATCGGTATGACCAACATGCCCGAAGCCAAGCTTGCACGGGAAGCCGAGCTTCCCTACGCCACCCTGGCCATGGTCACCGATTATGACTGCTGGCGGGCCGATACAGAGGCCGTCACGGTCACCAATGTGCTCGAAATCATGGCGCAGAATACCGCGCTTGCCCGCCGTGCCATTCTTCAACTCGCCCATGGCTTAAGTGGAACGCCGCGTACGCCGTCACCGCAGGGCATTGAAACCTGTCTGGATTTTGCCCTCATTACCTCGCCAGACCTACGCGATCCTGTCATGATTGATAAGTTGCAGGCGATTGCAGGGCGCGCGCTCGGCGTTTAGAAGTTGGTAACGTCTGGTGAAAGCCAGGCGCGCGCTGGCCCCTTCCGGGCCCGTCGCAGGGGGACTCAGAATGAGCGAAGCACAATTTCAAACCTTTCTGACCGGCGGCCTGGCCCTGCTGATCGCGCTGATGACGCTGGTGGCGTGGAATCTCTGGCGAATGCGCCAGGAGGCCAGCGCCGGCGCAGCGTCGGCGCTGGGAGGCATCGCCCATGAATTGCGGGTCAACCTGCACCGTATGATCAGTGAGCTCTCGCAGGTCGCTCACCATCCGGGCATCGGACCGGACGTGATCCTCCCTGTGCGCAGTCCCCAGCTCGATGGCGTTACCGGCTCCCTGATCAATGCCAATCGCAACGGCATAGCCGTTATTGGGAATACCTATCAGGAAATCGAGGCCCGCAAGCTTGGCCTGCGGGCAGTCCTCGCTCAGGGCAGGGCGCCTGAGACCGAGCTGGACGACGCCATGGACGCTGCGATCAACGGCATTGCCGCGCTCTATATCTGGGAAGTCCACAAAGGCGCTCTGCCCGCCGAGATCGGCCGGGTGCGCAGCTGGTCGGTGCGTGAATGGATGAAGGACAAGAATTTCCGGGCGGAAGCTTTCCCGGGCATGCATCTGCGCGACGAAGTCGTCGAGCGGCTGCGCCTCTATGGTCTTGAGCTGACCCCGCGGCCGCTGACGCATACCGCGTGGGAGTACTACTCCATGCAGTATGATCGCCACGCCGATGAGCAAGGCCCGCTCGGACGCCGCCGCGTGGAGAAGGAAAAGCCCGAAGGCAAGGGCGGCCTCTTCGGCTTTGGCCGCAAGAAGGAAAAAAATGCTGCCGAGGCGGAACCGCCTGAACCCGAAGAAACCGCTGTCACGGCCTCTTACGAGGAAGATAATGCTCAGGAGACGCTCCCTCCGGGCAATGAATACGCCGCTGCGGACGGTTCCGAAGAGGTGGCAGCTTATGACGCGGCCAAAGAGACCGATGAAGCCAATGACGGTGCCGGCGTCGATGAGGCCGGCGATGACATTCGCGATGAAGAAGGCCCCGCCAATGACCCAAACGATCCTTCGCGTACCAACTAGACTTTCTGCGGCCCTTTTTGGCGCCGCCTTTCTCGTCCTGGCAGCGTGCGCATCATCCGGTGTCAGCCCGGCGGCGGAGGCTGCCGAAGAAGCCGCGATCCTGTCCCTGCTCGAGGCCCAGGATGTTGCTTGGAACGCGGGCGATATTGAAGGCTTCATGGCCGGTTACTGGCGCTCGCCGAACCTGCGCTTTGCTTCGGGCGGCAACATCACCCGCGGCTGGGATAAGACACTCGCCCGATACAAGGCCCGGTATGGCACAAGCTCAGAGATGGGCACGCTGACGACGTCAGATCATGAGATCGAGATCCTGTCCGCCGACGCCGCGATCGCTCATGGCAAATGGCACCTCGACTGGAAAGGAGAGCAGCCCTGGGGTCTCTATACTCTCGTCCTGCGCAAGGTGGACGGTGCGTGGGTGATTGTGTCTGACACGACCACATCTGCCGAGTAGATACTCCGAAAAGCGGAAGCCCCGCCTGGATTTCAGGTCCAGACGGGGCCCACAACCGGGGTATTCCCCGGCCGCCCTTTACCGAGCGGGCAGAAGAACAGTATCGATGGCGTGGATCACGCCGTTCGAAGCTTCGATGTCGGACAACGTCACTGCCGCGTTGTTTACCCGGACGCCGGATATCGGATCAGAGGCATCGATGGCGAGCGGACCGTTGAGGGTCTGCGCCGTCAGTTTCTGGTCTCCGATATCTGCGGTTGTCAGCTTTTGCCCGGAAATAACATGCATCCTGAGCAGACTGATCAACTGGTCCCGGTTCTCCGGCTTCAGGAGAGAGTCAACGGCCCCCGCAGGCATTTTTGCAAACGCGGCATCTGTCGGCGCGAACACAGTGAAGGGACCAGCCCCCTTGAGTTCTTCCTGCAGACCCGCAGAGTCAGCCGCTTCCAGAAGTGTGGCGAATGCGCCGGTCCGCTCTGCAGCTTCCAGCAGATCGCCGTCATCCTGCGCTGAAGAATACTGAGCTATCGGGATCAACGGACCTGCAAGCGATCCGCCAGCATATGCTGGCATCGAGACCATCAAGACAGCCATCGCGGCTGAAATACACATCTTCATATCTTTTTCCTTTCACGCAAACAGCGGGCCCTGTTTCAGGCCGGTGTATGAAACGGACGGAGAGAGGGCGGGATGGTTCCCGAACCTGTCCGGGCTTTAATCTGCGTTGTCAGCCTGCAGGCAGAAGCAGAGTGTCGATTGCCAGGACGACACCGTTCGAGGCCCGGATGTCCCGACCATCGACAACCATCGCATTTACCCAGACTACGGCAGAGGGATCCGTGCCATCAATTGCTGACCATTGGCCTTCTCGGCTATGATGGCTTCATCGGCGACAACTTGCATCCTGAGCAGAGCAATCAGCTCCGCCCGATTTTCAGGGCGCGTCAGGGTTTCCATGACGCCTGCGGTCAGCTTGGCAAAGGCCTCATCTGTTGGCGCAAAAGCAGTGTATTTGCCCGGCTGTCGCAGCCGTCGTCTGCGCCGGCCGCTTCCACAGCTGGGAGGAAAGTCGAGAATTTTCCTGCTCCAACGGCTTTGCCGAGCAGGGTATCAGAAGTATTCGGATCAAGGGCGGCTAAGGCGCCGGACTGCCCAAGGCCAAACCCGGCAGTGACCGTTCCGGTTGAATCTGTTTCTGCCGGTGCTGGCAGGGCGATCAATAAGGCTGCACTGGTGGCAGCGAAAAATGATTTCATCCTCAATTCCTCCGACATGCCTCATCCGGGCTCGTTCTGTCTGAGGTGAAAACGGCGCGGCGTGGGAACCGTTCCCGAGGTCTCAAAGACCCTCCATGGAGGCGATGGGGCCTCGCCGGGTTGCAAAAAATGCCCGGGCGCAAAGGCCCGGGCAAAGTCAGGGGTAGGATGGAGGGGTATTGAGGCGCTGCGCGATCAGCTTGCGGGCAGAAGCACCGTGTCGATCACGTGAATGATGCCATTGGAGGCCCTGATGTCTGCCGTGATAACGGTCGCGCCATTGACGCGGACGCCGTCGGTTCCATCGATCGAAACCGTGCCATTGAGTGTTTCGGCGTCCAGCATTTTCCCGGCGAGGTCGTTGGACTTAACTTTACCTGCGATCACGTGCAGCTTCAGGATGCCTGCGAGCGCGTCCCTGTTCTCTGGCAGAAGAAGCGACTCAACCGTGCCGGCCGGAAGTTTGGCAAAGGCTTCGTCGGTGGGCGCGAACACGGTCAGCGGACCTTCGCCCTTCAGAGCGTCAACCAGGCCAGCGGCCTCGGCAGCTGCCAGCAGCGTCGAGAAGCTTCCCGCGGCGGCTGCGGTTTCAACGATGTCGGAGGTAGGCTTAACGTAGTCGCCCTTTGCGGATTCAGCCTTTTCGGCTTTCTCACTCTTGTCGCCATGATGGCCGGCTGTGGCGGGCAGGGCGATCAGAAGCGCGGCAGCGGCCGCGGTAACGAGCATTTTCATGAGTCTGTCCTGTCTGTCTGAACATGCGCTGCCAGTATGGGCAGCTGATATCCTCTACGACATGAAATACGATATGGTTTGTATCATGACCGATCTTTAATGAACCGGTGCCCGGAACCACAGAAGCATCTGTCCGTAATCACGGGACATTTCACGGGCTTGTCAGAAACGCTCTCTGTCCAAAGCCCGCAATTGGCTGTTATAACTTGGTTTGCTCATGAGCCTTTGGATGACACTCCTCGAAAGTGGCCGGCGCCTGTTCGACCATGGACCTGACCCCGATCCGGCGCCGGGCCCTGAAGCCTGCGCGCCTGATGCCAATGATGTCGGGTTCACGGCAGCCGTTGTCGGCCTTGGCGCCAAGATGGCGATGGCTGACGGCCAGGTCACCGACCGGGAGATCATGGTGTTCGCCCGCGTCTTCCGTGCCCCGCCCGAGGAGGCAGAGAACGTCCGGCGGGTGTTCAATCTCGCCCGCCAGACAGTGAAGGGCTACGAATCCTATGCCCGGCGCATCGGGCGGCGCTACAGCCACCGACCATGCCTGCTGGAGGGCGTTCTCGATGGCCTCTTCCAGATCGCGGGGGCAGACGGCGTCGTAACCCAGCCGGAGCTGCAATACCTGCGCACGGTATCTGAAGCCTTCGGTTTCAGCGAGGCGACGTTCCGGCGCATTCGCGCCAGCCATCTCGGCCCAGACCGGGACGACCCCTACCACGTGCTCGGCGTGGCCCATGATGCAGAGTTCACAGACATCCGCCTGGCCTACCGGCGCCTGATGGCGGACCATCATCCTGACCGGATCGTACAGATGGGGGCTCCGCGGGAGTTTGAAGGCAGCCTCCATGCCAAGGCGGCGGCGATAACGGCTGCCTACGCCAAGATCCGCGCCGAGCGCGGCCTGCTGGTGCGTCAGGATTAAGCCCCTTTGCGGCAAATGGTGCGAAGATTGCCTTGCCTGCGTTGACGCTCCGCCATCATCGCGCCATCTTAATGGGTGAAAGTGATCCTCATGGTACAGACACGCGCCCCTTCCGATCCGATGACCAGCCTGATCTCCGCCCTTCGCGGGGCGGTTGCCCTGACCGCACAATTGCTCGCCGGCTTGATGCTGGTGCTGGTGGCAGGCCTCGTTGCTCTGGTCACCGCGATTGCCGGGATCACGCTCGCGGCAGCGGCCATCGCGATGCGCCTTTCTGCGTCGCGCAAGATGCGCCCGGCAAACAGCCCGGCGGTAACTGAAGTTGGCATTACCCTTGAAGCCCGCCCAACGCCGCGCGGCTGGACGGTAGAATAGTAAAAACAGATTGACACAACAAGGTGTCAATGAATTATCAGCATCGAAGCGTTCCGGAGAACGTTCTGATGAACGACCAGGCTGAACAGGTAATACTTGTAGATGAGGCGGACAGGGCTTTCAGCCCTGGCGGTAAGCTGCAAACTCACGAGCAAGGCCTCCTGCATCGAGCGTTCTCGGTATTCGTTTTCAATCACGCGGGAGAATGCCTGATCCAGAAGCGGGCATCGGGCAAATATCACTCCGCCGGCAAATGGGCCAACAGTTGCTGTGGCCATCCAAGGCCAGGCGAACCCACAGGCAAGGCTGCTGCGCGGCGGCTCACAGAGGAAACCGGACTTAAGGTGCCGCTCGTCTATGGTTTCAAGAGCAGGTATATCGCCAAGCTCGACAATCAGATGATTGAAAATGAGATCCCGCATCTGTTCTTTGGCCGCAGTTCTCAATCCCCCAGCCCAACCCTGAAGAAATCGAAGAGATAGAGTGGGTTACGCTCGAGGAACTTGAGCGGGATGCCCGCCTGAGACCGGATAGGTACGCTATCTGGCTACGCCACTATATGGATCGGCATTCGGTCGCGCTCCGTCTCTGGAGAGACCGGACTTTATTGGCCGCCTGATTCTTGGCGGCAAGACGGAATGAGCTATCTTCCCTCATAACAGGGTAAGAAAAGGAGGAACTAAATGCGCCAAACATTGCGTACACTGGCAGTCCCGGTACTGGGCGGCCTGGCAATCATTCTCGCTGCTTGTGGCGGGTCTGACACAAGCGCCCCGGCACCGGCACCTGCGACTGCGCCGGAAGAAGCAGCTCCCGCAGAGCCTGCGCCCGCAGAAACGCCACCTGCCGAACCGGCAGCAGAGGTCACAGCTGAGCCGACCGAAGCCTCAGCTCCGGCTGATCCGGCTGCTACAGGCTATGCGGCCTATACCGGCGATCCGGCGAAAGGAAAGCGTGTGTTCGCGCAGTGCATGACCTGCCATGCCGTGCAGGAAGGCCGGAACAATGTCGGCCCGTCGCTGTATCAGATTGTCGGCCGGGAATCGGGCACCATTCCCGGGTTCAAATATTCTTCAGCCAACGCCGAATCCAATGTCGTCTGGACCGAGGAAAATCTGTTTGAATACCTTGAAAATCCGCAGGCATACATTCCTGGCACCATCATGGTGTTTCCGGGTTTGCGCAATCCGCAGGACCGCGCAGACGTGATTGCCTATCTCAAGAACCCCACCTGATCACCTGAAACGCTCAATGAGCGCAAATTAAAGCCGCCTGATCCTGTCAGGCGGCTTTTATTGTATTCGAAGTTGACATACGCTGGTGTCAACCTGTGTTGATGCGAGGCCTGCTTGTGACTTTATTTCCCTTTGCGGCCATCGTGGGCCAGCAGGACCTGAAGGACGCGCTCATGATGGCCGCCATCGAGCCTTCCATCGGGGGCGTGCTGGCGCTGGGTGACCGGGGTACGGGGAAGTCCACCGCGATCCGTGCGCTGGCCGAACTACTGCCGGAAATCGACATAGTGAAGGGGTGCCGGTTCAACTGCGCGCCGGACTCGAGCGCCGGAATGTGCGAGGCATGTTCAAAGCCCGGAAGGCGCGCGACGCGGCGGGTCACGGCGCCGGTAGTGGACTTGCCTCTGGGCGCGACAGAAGACCGTGTGACCGGCGCTCTGGATCTTGAGCGCGCGCTTGCGCATGGTGAGAAGCAGTTTGAGCCTGGCCTTCTCGCGCGTGCTCACAGGGGCTTTCTTTACATCGACGAAGTCAATCTGCTCGATGACCATCTCGTGGACCTGCTCCTGGATGTCGCGGCCTCCGGTGAGAATGTTGTCGAACGCGAAGGGCTCAGCATCCGGCATCCTTCCCGCTTTGTGCTGGTAGGCAGCGGAAATCCTGAGGAGGGGGACCTGCGCCCTCAGCTACTGGACCGGTTTGGTCTTTGTGTAGACGTGCGCACGACATCGGAAATGAAAGAACGTATCGAGATTGTCCGGCGCCGCGATGCGTATGAGCGCAACCCGGATAACTTTATCGAAGTCTGGGCGGATGCAACGGGCGAGCTTCGGGAGCAGATCACCCGGGCGCGCGCCCTAATGGGTTGCATAGAAGTGCCCGAAGCGATCCTGGAAAAGGCTGTCGAGCTTTGTTGCAAACTCGGGGCGGACGGTCTGCGGGGAGAGTTGACGCTGCTGCGCGCAGCCCGGGCGCGGGCGGCGCTCGATGGGGCAGAAACTGTTTCGGAGGAAATGCTGAAGTCGGTGGCCGTTTCCGCGCTGCGCCACAGGTTGCGGAAGGATCCGCTGGACGACACGGATGCTTCGGTGCGTGTCGAACGCGCGATGGCGGAAGTTCTTGTCTCATGATACTGCCCGGCCACCTCGATGAAGCAAAAGGACTATGCCGGGAAACACTTGCCTCACTGCAAACAGAAGCTGCCCGCAAGGCTGACCTTATGCTGGCGCTGGCCTCGCTGCTGCCGTCGCGAACTGGCGGCCTCATCGTCGATGGGGCCTCTCCAGATGCGGCGGCGCAACTCAGCCAAAAGCTTTCCGGCTGGACAAGCACCAAAGCCCGCGCCAGGCGCCTGCCGGTTGGTATATCGGATGACGGGCTTTCTGGCGGCCTGGACCTGGCGGCGACGCTTGCGGCAGGGCGCCCGATAACACAGACAGGTATACTTTCTGCCGCAGACGGAGGATGTATCGTCATTCCGATGGCGGAGCGATTACCGCGGCGAACGGCTGCCCAGATTTCGCGCGCCGTGGATTGTGCTGGCATTTCGATTGAACGCGAAGGCATTTCGCTGAGCGCGCCAGCGCGGTTTGTCCTCCTCCTTCTCTCGGACACAGCTGATGAGAGCGAAAGCGTTCCTGATATTCTGGCGACACGCATTGCCTTCCGGCTGCAAGGTGCGTTCCTTCCGCCGCTGTGGGTGTCAACGATCGATGATGTCAGCCTTGGCAAAGCCCGGCAGGCTCTGGTGAATGTGGAATTGCCGGAGCGCTGCATCGAGGCGATGGCAACAGCCTGCGATACGCTGGGCATTTCCGATCTGCGTGTTCTGGACTTTGCCTGTGCCAGCATGCGGGGCATTGCCGCGCTTGCGGGTGCGTCCTGCGTGCAGGACGAACACGCTCAGCTTGCCGCAAGCCTCGTCCTCGGTCCTCGCGTAATGATGGTTGCCGATCCAGAAGACAGGGAACCGCCACCACCACCACCAGAAGCCGACCAGAAAGACAATGGCGGCGACGATCAACCGATGGATGATCTGGCAGAAATCATGATCTCCGCCGCCCGCTATGCGGCGCAAATTGATGCAGACGTGAAAAGACAAAAGAATCGCAGACGGATCAAAGGTGAGGTGGCGAGCGGAAAGTCCGGCGACATGATCGATTCATGGCAACGCGGATCTCGGATAGACGCCCGCGCCGGTGATCCTCGGCGGCAGGGACGGTTGGACCTCATCGCCACTTTGCGTGCCGCAGCGCCCTGGCAAAAGATCAGGCCCCGCAGGGAAGGGGGCGCAACGATTTCGATCCGGGCGACCGACTTCCGTCTGAAACGTTTCCGGCACAGATCCGAAGCTGTCGTCATTTTCGCGGTTGACGCTTCGGGATCTGCCGCCATGAACCGTCTCGCAGAAGCCAAGGGCGCCATCGAGTTTCTTTTGAGCGGTTGTTATGCGCGCCGCGAATCCGTAGCGGTTTTGGCTTTTCGCCGTCAGTCTGCTGAAGTCCTGCTTCCACCGACCCGGTCATTAACGCGTGTCAAGCGATCCCTTGCGGGCCTCCCCGGGGGCGGGGGGACACCCCTCGCTGCAGGTATTTCGGCGGCGCAGATTTTGAGCGAACAGGAACTGCGCCGCCGGCGAAGCCCCTACATCGTTTTTCTGTCTGATGGACAGGCCAATGTGGGGCTCGACGGCGCCAGTGGCCGCGAGGGCGCCTCGGCGGATGCCAACCGGATGGCGCGCCGCCTGAAAGGAGCGCATCTGCCCATTCTCTTTCTTGATACGTCGCGACGTCCCAATGCAGATGCCCGGCGGCTGAGCGAGGAAATGGGAGCGCTCTACCGCCCTCTGCCATTTGCGGACGGAAAGTCAGTTTCCGACACAGTCCGAAACGTATTGCTGAGTTGAGGGGAATGATATGACCCGATCTCTTGACTGGCTGAAAGAGGGGCCTGGCTGGCCTAATCGGGCGTTCAGCCGGTTTGTGGACGCCGGTAGCTGCCGGTGGCATGTCCAGCAGGCGGGCGCGGGGCCAAAGGTGCTTCTTATTCATGGGACCGGCGCCTCAACACATTCCTGGGCGGGTCTTTTCCCGGCGCTTGCCGGCAGTTGCGATGTCCTGGCCGCAGATCTGCCCGGGCACGCTTTCACCCGATCTGCCTCACCCGCAAACAGTTCACTTCCCGGAATGGCGGCTTCTCTTAAGGAGTTGCTCAGCCACACCGGCTTCCACCCCGATCATATCGTAGGGCATTCTGCAGGCGCCGCGATCGCCATTCGCCTTGCCGCAACAATGAACAGGCCGCCCAGAGCCATAGTGGGTCTCAATGGCGCTTTGCGGCCACTGCCCGGGATTGCCGGTCTGGCCGGGCCGATGATTGCGAAAGCCGTAACCATCAGCCCACTGATGGTATCTGCAATCTCAAGGAGCGCGCGTGATCAGGAGAGAGTCGCCCGCCTGATCCGGTCAACCGGGTCTGAGCCGTCAAGTCCGTATCTTGAAATCTATACGCGCCTGTTCGCCTCACCCTACCACGTGCGCGGCGCGATGCGCATGATGGCAAACTGGGACGTGTCGAGGATAGAATCAGACATCGACCGCGCCAATTGCCCGCTCGTGTTGATCACAGGTGATCGCGATCACGCAGTTTCCCCGACAGAAGCTGTGGCCTTGGCGCGCCGCGCGTCAAATGTTCAGCACGTTCCGCTTCGGGGTCTGGGACATCTCGCCCATGAGGAAGACCCCGAATTGCTTGCTGCCAAGATTCTCGCTGTTTTGGAGAGCTGCGACAGCAAACGGATGAAAGCGCACGTATGATCACTCTGCCCGAAAGCCACGGACAACGCTTTCATCTCAGCAATGAAGTGCATGCCCGCCCGCCGGAACCCCTCAGCGGGTCCGTGAAGCTGTCCTGCATCGCCCTTACGACGGGCTGGCCGTATTCGGACAAGGATCAGGAAGTTGTCGCGGAACTGACCCGCCGCTATGGCGCGACACCGCCCGGTCCGGGCGTCAAGCATTACAGTGTCGATTTGAAGGATTTTCGCCTGATCTGGGAGCGGCATACGGAGTTTACCCGATATACCTTCATTGTGCCGGCCAGAAACGGCGACGCGTTTTCGCCTTCAGCGATCAGCGCCGCACCAGCCGACTGGATCAAGTCTCTGCCGGGAGAGTTGATTGTTGCGACACATGCCGCGCTCCTTCCGGGCGATGGCGACATCCCGGCGACCGGCGCCCTTTCCGAGCAGTATTTCAGCTCGAATGCACTGATCGGCGCAGCCATTGCAGGGGACGCAGGCATCACCATCACTGATTTTCGTTTGCATGCAGACGGGTTCTCCAGGTTTCTGCTTCTGAACAGGACAATGACCCCCTGGCATGCGGGCCGTATCGTGCAGCGCCTTCTGGAGATCGAAACCTATCGCATCATGGCCCTGCTGGCTTTGCCGGTTGCGCAATCACTTGTTCCGAAACTCTCGGCCTGGGAGGCAGAACTCTCCGAAATCACCGAAGCCATGACACTGGCCGGTGTGGACGATGAAGCCAAACTCCTCAACCGTCTTACGGCCCTGGAAGCGGCGATCGAGAAAAGCCACACACAGACCCAGTTCAGGTTTGGCGCCGCCGCCGCCTATTACGCTCTCGTGCAGCGCCGGATCGGCGAACTGAGGGAAGAGCGCCTGACGGACATGCAGACGTTTCACGAGTTTACCGAGCGCCGGCTCGCTCCAGCAATGGAAACCTGCATTTCCATATCGCGCCGCCAGTCTGCACTTTCGGAGCGCGTCGACCGCGCCGCTCAGCTTCTCTCGGCCAAGGTGGACAAGGCCCTGCAGCTGCAGAACCGCCAGATCCTCGAAAGCATGAACACCCGCGCAGAACTACAGTTGCGGCTTCAACAGACCGTTGAGGGTCTCTCGGTGGCGGCGATTACTTATTACATGGTTGGAGTTGTTGGCTACTTCGCGGGCGGGCTGGCGGCGATCGGGATTGATGTTGATCCGAAGTTCGCGATGGGGCTCGCCGTACCTGTGGCGCTGGGTCTGGCGGTTTATGGCGTCTGGCGCACACGCAAGGAACTGGCTGGACATCGCGGCGCATCAGTAAGCAAGCCCTCGGGTTCTTCGTAATGGTTGGGCGCTTCAGCCGGAGAGACTATGTCTCAGGACGGGGGCGCCGGCGATGGGTAGGGGGTTAAGACGATCAATTTGGGAATGCGCTAATGAGAAGTGATGATACTGGCATAGGTTCTGCGGCGGCTCCGGAGGTCAATTCTGGGCGGCCACATGCTGTTGTCATTGGATCTGGTTTTGGTGGGCTGGCTTCAGCGATACGGCTTGCCGCCCGGGGCTACAGGGTCACCGTGCTTGAAAAGCTCGATGCGCCAGGTGGCAGGGCCTATACATTTCACCAGGATGGTTTCGTGTTTGATGCAGGCCCTACGATCCTGACAGCACCGCATTTGTTCCGGGAGCTCTGGGAGATCTGCGGTCGCAAATTTGAGGATGACATCGACCTCAGGCCAATCGATCCTTTCTATCGAATCCGGTTCAATGATGGCACTGCTTTTGAGGCGTGTGCGGATGAGGAACGGACGCGCGCTCAAATTGCCCGTCTGTGTCCAGAAGATCTGGAGGGGTATGAGCGTTTTAAAAAGGCCAGCGAAGAGATCTTTGCCGCAGCGTACACGCGCCTTGCCGAGGAGCCCTTTCATCGCCTGTCGACCCTTGTCAAGGCTGCGCCCGACATGATCCGCCTTGGGGGGATGCGTTCAGTCTACGCAAAGGTATCCGACTATTTCTCAGATGAAAGGCTCCGGATAGCTTTTTCCTTCCACCCTCTTTTCATTGGAGGCAATCCTTTTGCGGCGACCTCTTATTATTGTCTGATCTCGCATCTTGAACGTAAATGGGGCGTTCACTATGCGATCGGGGGCACAGGCGCGCTGGTGCGTGGTCTTGTGAAGCTGATAACTGAGCAGGGGAGCAAGCTGCGCTTCAACAGCGAGGTCGATGAGATTCTGACGCGGGAAGGCCATGTCGTCGGCATACGACTTATCAGCGGGGAAATCGTTTCCTGCGATCTCGTTGTATCAAACGCTGAAACAGGCTGGACGTATTCCAGGCTGCTTCGCAATACACCGCGCCGGGTCTGGACTGACCGAAAGGTTGCGGCAGCTGATTACTCGATGAGCTTGTTTGTCTGGTATTTCGGAACAAATCGCAGGTATGAGGACTGTCCCCATCACACGATTGTCCTGGGGCCGCGCTATGAAGGGCTGCTAAAGGATATTTTCAGGCGCAAGGTTCTGGCAGATGATTTCAGCCTGTACCTGCACAGGCCGACGGCCAGTGATCCATCATTGGCGCCAGAGGGTTGCGACAGTTTCTATGTCCTTTCGCCGGTGCCGAATCTCGACTCGCAGACTGACTGGGCCGTCAGTGCCGAGGAGTACCGAAACCAGATTGCAACCAGACTTGAGGAAGTCATGCTACCTGGGTTGAGGGACTCCATCGTGACTGAGCGGCTGATGACACCTGTCGATTTCAGGGAACGCCTTTTGTCCACAAAGGGGGCTGCTTTTGGCTTTGAGCCAAAACTTCTGCAAAGCGCGTGGTTCCGTCCGCATAATGTCAGTTCTGATGTGAAAGGGCTCTACCTTACAGGTGCAGGCACACATCCTGGCGCTGGTGTTCCAAGTGTTCTTTCCTCAGCAAAGGTTGTCGACAGGCTGGTTCCTGATGCGGCCGGATGGTGCCGGCAGGGTGCAGTTTCCTGATTCCAGGATAAACTACTCCAGGTCTTCAAGAAGCCTGGCCGCAGCCAGTCGGCCCGAGAGGGTTGCCATCGGCACGCCGGGGCCGGGATGGGCAGAGCCTCCGGCAAGGTAGAGGCCTGGTATGGATGTCCTGCTTCCGGGGCGGGCGAAGCTCGCCATCGGACCATGATTTGCAAGCCCGTAAAGGGCGCCTCCCGTGGCCGGGAACAGGCTGTTGAAGCCTTGTGGTCCGGTCATTACTGCCTTATCGGCATTGGCCTCAAGGATCAGGCCATGGCGCTTCAACTGATCATGCAGTTTGTCTGATGCAGACAGCCGGTCCTGTATTTCGGCTGAGTGAATATCACCATCGGCCGGCGCGTTGATCAGAAGGAGAAGACGTTCTTCGCCCTCTGGCGTTGTCTCTTGGAGGCGATCTTGTGCGCAGATATAGACTGTCGGGAAGGGTGTGATCTCCCGGCGCCGGAACACCGCATCAAATTCATCAGCATAGTCATCCCCGAAGAGGACGTTGTGATAGGCAAGTGGCCATCCGGTGGTCCTGGCGCGCAGACACCAAGTCACAGCTGACAGGGACCGCTGGCGGGCAGGTACGGTGCGTATCGGTGGTTTGTCGTTCTTTTCAAAAAGGCCTGATCCAAGTGCGGATACATCACCATTGAACACTATTGCGTCAGCCTCCAGTTCTTCGCCTGATTTCAGCCGGACGGCGCTGACCCGCCCTGCTCGAAGGCGGATGGCGTCGACTTCCTCTCCAAAACGAAACTGAGCACCGCCTGCTTCTGCAAGGTTTCGGATGGCGGTGGCGAGGGATTTCATTCCCTTCGGCAGAAGCCAGACGCCGTCCTGTTCGACATGGGCAATCAGCATCAAGGTGGCGGGCGCCCTGAAGGGAGATGAACCGACATAGGTGGCATAGCGCCCGAAAAGCTGTCTCAGCCTTGGGTCCTTGAAGTGATGCGATACCCTTGACCAGTATGTCTCGAAAGGACGTGTGCGCCAAAGCGCGGTCAGGCTGCCGATCCGATGCAGAAGCGCGATCGGCGACGGTTTCTGAGCCGACATGAAGCTGTCCTTCAGTGTCGTGTAGATTTGGCGGCACTCAGTCATGAAGGCAAGGTATCCGGCTGCCTCCTGCGGGCCCGCAAAGCTGCGAATCGCTTCGGCAGAGGCCATGATATCCGTATGAAGATCAAGACAGGTTCCATCCGGCCAGGAGTGCCGGGCCAGAAGGGGTGCCCGGATCATCTTCAGCGCGCAGGCGAAATCCTGCCCGCCCCGGGCAAAAAGTTCTTCAAACACCCAGCGCATTGTGAACACGGTAGGGCCTGCATCGATCAGGTGGGCCCCCACTTGCACCTGACGCATCTTGCCTCCTTCGCAGGCCTCCTTTTCGATAACGGTGACATCCATGCCCGAGTGGGCAAGGTCGCTCGCCGCGGCAAGACCGGCTGCTCCCGCGCCGATCACCAGTACGCGCCGCCGGACCATCAATTCCGGGCTCGCGACCGGGAACTGCGGATGTGCGCCGTGACGGCTCTCTGATGGTAGAGAATAAGGCCGAGCCCCACCGCAAGAGGCAGGGACCACAACAAGGGAGACAGAGCCAATTCGGGCATCAAGCGTACTGCCCCAAAAGCAAAAAAAGCAGTGTACACGGATATACCGGTTCCCACGAGTGCCTTGATATGTTCCGTCAGCCATTCAGTCTGAGACGGATTACTTCGGAGCATGAACCAGAGATTGGTGGCAACGGTGGCCAGTCCGATGGTCGACATCCCCATCATCATGAATTGCCCCAGGACAAGGCCCTGCACCGCGCAGTTTATACTAGCGACCATCAGGATGATCTGAGACGCAAGGTGTGGCGCGGATCGGTTTCTGGCATGTCTCATGCGGTTTGCGATGCAGGCTTGGCCATATATGGCCAGGTTCAGGGTCAGGGCTGCCAAGTACAGCATCATCCATCCGAATATACCGCGAATCATATCCTGGTCTTTG
This sequence comes from Hyphomonas sp., assembly GCF_018402285.1. Taxonomy (GTDB): domain Bacteria; phylum Pseudomonadota; class Alphaproteobacteria; order Caulobacterales; family Hyphomonadaceae; genus Hyphomonas. The sequence continues at coordinate 129,122 of NZ_JAGYJH010000006.1, forward strand.
AAGACTGTATGCATTTGAAGGTGAGGGTGCGTGGCGGTCGGAAATGCCAGCGTCATGGTTGCCATCATCGCTGCCAGGCTGGCTGTAGCGAGCATCAGGATCACGAATAAGCGTCCTGATATCCTGTGCAGACGCCCCCCCTTGCGTGCGACCACTGGAAGCCAGAAACATATCAGGCCAGGTGCGCCGGTGATGATATGGAGAGCAATAAGCGTTTCGAAGGCATGGTGAATAGGCATGGATATGCTATATGTCCGGCATATGGTTGGAACACAGGCGTAGGCGTTGTCTGGCAGAAAGATCCGTGACAGCGATCCGCCGCGTCCTCGGCCTCTCTGGCCTGTCGCCGCACTCCTGCGGACGCTTTGGCAGGGGGAGGGTAATCTTCTGTCCCTCTTGCCGGCATCGGCTTACCGCGTGGCGTCCGGACCGCTTGGATACTCTCGCCGCTCGATAATCCTCTTCAATGATCCGATTTCCGTGCGCCAGATCCTGGAAGACCGTGAGGCTGTTTTTCCCAAGAGTGATCTCATGGTTGGGGCGCTTGAGGCGTTGATTGGAGAGTCCATCTTTGTCAGCGATGGTGAGAAGTGGCGCCGGCAGCGCGCCATGATCGACCCGGCCTTTTCCCATATGCGACTTTCTCTTGCCTTCAGGGCAATGAGGGGGGCGCTGATGGATCATGAGCGCCACCTCGACGGGCTGGCTCGATCGGGAGAACCTTTTTCCCTTGACCTTGCATTGAGCCATCTGACTGCAGACATTATTTGCAGGACAGTTTTTTCCGTGTCTCTGGATTCGTCGGTTGCCCGGGACGTTTTCCACGATTTCCTCGTATTCGAGCGCCATGTGGCCCAGGTAGGGATACTCCGCCTTATAGTGGATCCGGCCTGGAAAAAGGTTCCTCAGAAGCCGGACGTTCTTGCTGCCTGTACCCGGATCCGCGGGCATCTGGGAGCGCTTATTGACCGGCATGACGGCTCTGATGACATTGCTGCTGCGGTCATGGCTGCGCGCGATAAGCAGACCGATAAAGGGTTCAGCCGGGAGGAACTCATCGACCAGCTGGGTGTGTTCTTTCTTGCCGGTCACGAGACGACGGCCAGCGCGCTGACCTGGGCCTTCTATATTCTCGCCACGCGTCCTGATATCATGCAGCGGCTGCGAGCGGAGACCGAAAAGGTTACTGAAGGGGGCGATGTGGCCTTCGAGCACACGCGCCGAATGCCCTATGCGCGCGCGGTTTTTCAAGAGACATTGCGGCTTTATCCGCCGATAACCTTCATTCCGCGGGTAGCTTTGCGAGAGACGTTCATCGGCGGGCGCCGGATAAGGCGGGGGGCCCTTGTCATGATCGCACCCTGGACGCTGCACAGGCACAAGGTCCACTGGCGCCATCCCGATCGTTTTGATCCTGAGCGTTTCCTCCCGGGCGGCGACTTTGAACGTTCCCCGGGAGCTTTCATCCCGTTTGGTGCCGGACCGCACACCTGTGTCGGGGCAGGCTTTGCGACGGCAGAAGCCATACTTATCCTGGCAAGCCTGGCGCGGCGTTTCGATTTCGATGTCAGCCGTGCAGGTCCAGTCCGCCCGGTTGCGAGGCTCACGACACGGCCCGCGCGCGAAATAATGTGCACCCTTGCCCGGCATCATAGCTGATCTTTGGCGCCGTTACTGTCGGCCGGGCCCATCTCGGTCCAGACGATGTCGCGGGTTGCTGCCGTTCCCAGCGATGTGCCCGTCAGGGCCTGGCGCAGGACCGGCCAGGAAAGCGGCGTAAAAAGCAGGAAGGGCAAGGGATCTGAAACCCGGAACAGGACGTCCTTAGATGTCAGGAAGGCTTTCAGGCGACGATAAAATTCGCCCGGTCTGAACACTGATCCGTAGACTTGGAGAAGGGCTGTATGTGCCTCCTGAAAGCGGCGGCTGGGGCGCAGCTCTACCTCGTTGCTTTGTTCGGGAAACATCACAAGCCTGGCCAGCGCGTCAGGATCTGCGAAGTGTATGCCGCTGGTGAGGCGCGGGTTGCACTCGATTGCCTGTGCGATGCCATTTTCATCCTCAATGAAGTCGAAGGAGATAAAGCCGGAATAATTCTCGGCCTCGACGAAGTGTTCTACCCAGCGCTGGGCATGGGGGCAGTCATCGACGCGTTCAAAGCAGACGCTGACGGTCCCGGAATGGATAAGTCCGGTATAAAGAACCGTCCTAAGAACCTTTCCATTGCGGGCGATGGTAAAGGAACTGACGTGCCGCCCGGGAAGTCGGGTCTGCACGATCATGCCCGGTGCGCGGTCGGCCGTCGTCAGGGGGCTTGCCTGACGCCTGAGGGAAATGCCGATGCCGGAGCAACCATGCTGTGGCTTAACGATATAGTCACTCCGCAGCGCCAGCGCGTCAGCCTCCGGTGTATGGCCTTCAAATGTTTCCGGAACGGCGAGGCCAAGCCGGGCCGCTTGGCGATTGAATAAAAGCTTGTCGTGCAGGCGAACAATCTGCTGGTGATCCGGGCCAAATATCACGCAATTTTCCGGCAGGCGTGATGCCAGCCTGGTTACATGCAGCGCTTCTTCGGATACTGGAACGAGTATATCGACCTTCTCGGCTCTGATGATTTTCTCAACTGCGTCAAGATAGGCTACAGGATCGGTGTTGGGCGCCGGGACCCGGAAGCAGCGCTCCACGCTCCTTGAGGCCCGGCACACATGCAGGGCGAAGGGTTCGGCGATAAGGACCCGTGCCCCGAGGCCGCCCAAAGCACGAGCCAGTTCGAGTGCCTTTGGCAGACGGCCGAGTGTCAGAAGAACTGTCTTGGTCACCCTGTTACACCGAGCGTCAAATGAAATAGACACTTTTTGTGTAAAGCAAAAAGTGCACTGAATCCAGATGGCCTGAAAGCTTCCTGGCCTGTCAGAGTAGTCCGCAAGCTATTTTGACGGAGTTCGTCAGGAACAGCTTGCGGACTTCTGGATGGACAGGCAATAGTGTCATCCCATGTGGACAGAACTGTCTTTATCCTCTGATCTTGCCCCGCCGTCCAAGTTTGACTTGGCCGAATCTGCCCGTCTGATCCGGGAAGGCTCAAAGAGCTTTCATGCGGCGTCCCTGATCCTTCCGTCGGAGGTTCGCCAGGCAGCGCGCGCCCTCTACGCCTTTTGCCGGGTCGCCGATGATCGGATCGATGAAGGCCGGGATCCGCATGCGGCCCTTTCCAGCCTTCGCCGCCGGCTTGCTTCAGCCTATTCGAGGCGGCCGGAGGACAGCCCCGTTGACCGGATGTTTGCCTGGGTCGTGAGTGAGTACGCCATTCCGCGCGCCATCCCCGAGGCTCTGCTTGAGGGGTTTGCCTGGGACGCGGACGGACGCGTCTACCAGTCATTCGACGATCTGAAGGCCTACGCCGTCCGGGTTGCCGGAACAGTCGGCGTCATGATGGCACTGGTCATGGGCGAGCGGCGGCCTGACGCGCTCGCCCGGGCCATCGATCTCGGCATTGGCATGCAGCTGACCAACATCGCGCGCGATGTCGGCGAGGACGCCGCCGCCGGGCGGTGCTACCTGCCGGAAGACTGGCTTCAGGAGGCCGGTGTCTCCCGCGCCGACCTGTTTTCGGTTTCCGGCCCGGACCGCCAGATCCGCTCGCTTGTTCAAAGGACGCTGCAAGAAGCTGAAGGCTTTTATGTCTCGGGCTTTGCCGGAATAGACTATCTGCGCCCCGATTGCCGCACGGCAATCCGCGCAGCCGGCCTGATTTACAAGGACATTGGCCGCGTGATCGAGGCCAATGCGTTCGATTCGATCACCCGCCGCGCCGCTGTTTCGGCGGGCCGCAAACTCTTTCTTGCGTCACGCGCGGCGTGGCCGCAGCAGGCCGGGGCCCATCATTCCGAAGCGGAACCATCAGCACAATTCCTGTTGCAGGCGGTGGCCAGCCGCCCGCTCCCCGAGCTGCCTGGCGCTTCGTCTCCGGCAGGCTGGGCGTGGGTCATGGACCTTTTCCTGCAGATGGAGCGCCGGCGGGATGCCGGCTCCGTGATGGAATAGCTTGGGCAGCCTGATGCCGGAGTTTCATGCCCTCTTTCTGCTCGAGCTTGTCCTTTTCAGCGGCGCCGCATTGGCCTGGGGCTTCTGGGAACTCTGGCAGACAGACAAGGCCATCAAGAAAACCAAGGAAGAAGAAGAGGCAGAGCGGCGCGCCGACGGTCCGGTTTGACGCGCCAGCTCAGGCGCGTCTCGGCATCCGGAACGGCAGCATCAACTTGACCAGCGCCTTGCGCAGCCGGTCTCCGTCGAGGCTTTCATGAACCCCGGAAGCCCATTGCCCATCGATCCGTGAGCTGATGGTGGACCGGCTGTAAAACGGTGTGTCTTCAAGGGTTTTGCCCAGCTGGACAGGCGCAGTGTCCAGCGGGCAAGTGCGCCGCCGGATCCCGAAGATACGTGTGGCGGGCAGCTCGATGGCAGGCAGGGTATGCCCGGTTTCTAGGGTCCCGTCCTTCAGGAACCGGAGGGCATGGCTGGTCTGTAGCCCGTCGCGGGAGTCGGTAGTGTAGCTGATGGCAGTCGTCCCGTTCTTCTGATGCATCCGGGACCAGTCCCAGTAGCCGAAAGCCTCCTCAAGCGGGCTGTCGCCAAAGTTCATATCGAAATAACCTGTTCCCCGCCAGGAGAGGCCAGGCTGGTCAAACACCACCTCGACATCTGCGAGCGGCGCGACCGGGCGCCAATGATGCGATTCGCCGGCGTCAATTGCGAACAGACGGTCATTTATCGTCCGGGGCACCAGGCGCACCTTGCCCCTGACGGGGAAGGGGATCGGCATGCCGGTTTCGCGGATGCTGATGGTGAGGCCGTTGGCGTCCCAGCTGATGTCGCTCGGCCCGATCCCGATTTCATCCGGCGCGACCCGGACGCTGCGGCGGCCGCGTTCCGTCATCGCCCAGCGCTGGCCCTGACTGCCGTAGAGGGCGACATTCAGGGCGCAATGGTTGAGCGGATCGGTGCGGCCGGACCAGGCATAATAGGGAGAAAAGACGCTGCCGATGAAGGCGATCAGTGTCAGGGCATACTCGCCGTCATCACTGATGGCGTCGATGTACCACCAGGCATAGCCCCTCGGCGCGACGGGGCGGTCGAACAGGCCGTTTCTGGTTTTTTCAACGTTCGCCATTGGGCTCGTCATTCGCAACTCCTTAAGCGTCAATATAAATTGACACATAGATATGACTAGTTACTATGACACATGGAGGCCGCTCATGGATACAGATGCTTTGATCGAGTGGGTGCTCGAGCGTTCGGTTAACTTCGCATCCGAAGGTGAGGCGCCGCCCTTGCTGGTCAGGGCGATCCACCATGCGGTTTTTCCCGGTGGCGCAAGGGTGCGGCCAAGGCTCTGTGTCGCTGTCGCAGCCGCGTGTGGCGAGCCGGAATGTCTACCGATTGCTGCGGCGGCCGGGGCTGCCATCGAGCTCATGCATTGCGCTTCGCTGGTTCATGATGATTTGCCAGCGTTTGATGCGGCGGAGTTGCGCAGGGGTAACCCTTCCGTGCACGCGGCATTCGGTGAGCCGATCGCCATCCTTGCCGGCGACGCGCTGATTGTGATGGCGTTCGAGACCCTGCTCCGGGAAGTGGCCAGCGCGCCGGCAACCTGCATGCGCCTCAGCCGTGTCCTTGCCGAGACAACCGGCTCCCCTCGGGGAATTGTTGCCGGACAGGCGTGGGAAAGCGAGGCGATCATCAACCTGAGCGCCTATCATCAGGCCAAGACCGCCGCGCTTTTTGTGGCCGCCACTATGTCAGGCGCTGCGTCGGCCGGTATGGACCCGGCAAGATGGCGCGCACTCGGCATTCGCCTGGGCGAAGCGTATCAGATTGCCGATGATCTGCGCGATGTGCTGCTCGGGGAAGAGGCTCTTGGCAAGCCGTCCGGGCAGGACGCTGCGCACAGCCGCCCAAGCGCTGTTGAAGCGTTTGGCCTCGAAGGTGCGTTCAAAATTTTCAGTCACGCCGTCGAGGCTGCTGCTGCGGCGGTGCCCGACTGCAATGGCGCGCCGTTCCTGAAGCAAATCGTGGCGGCGCAGGCGGCCCGACTTGTTCCCAAGAGCCTGATGCAGCGCGTGGCCTGAAGGTCCGCTGCGCGCCAAGGAGGCCGGGATGAGCGTTTCAGACCGGCTCGCTGCCTGGAAAAACCGGTTGATCGCAAACCCTGCCTTTCAGGCGTTTGCCATCGCCAATCCTTTAACGCGGCCAATTGCCAACCGAAAAGCCGCCGAGAGTTTCGATCTCGTTGCGGGCTTTGTTTATTCCCAGATACTCTCCGGCGCCGTTGACACAGGCCTTATCCAGCGCGCAGCTGACGGGCCGGTGTCGGCGGCAGAATTCGCAATATCCTCCGGGATAGGACTAGCCGGTGCGGAACGCCTGATGCTCGCCGCGACATCCCTGAACGTGCTGCGCCGCCAGACAGACGGGCGGTTCGCCCTTGGAGAGACCGGCGCCGCGCTGCTGGGAAATCCGTCCGTCTTTGCCATGATCCGTCATCATCAGGTGCTCTACAAGGACCTTGAGAACGTCACGGATCGCCTTCGGTTGCGGACACCGGAAACCGGACTCGGACGGTTCTGGGCTTATGGCGCGGGCGCAGACCCGGAAGAGGCAGGAGCCTATTCGCGTTTGATGGCAGAGACTCAGGTGCTCGTTGCCGAGGAAGTCATCCGGGTTGCCGGCCTCAGTCGCAGCAGGGTGCTCATGGATGTTGGTGGCGGCCATGGCGTATTTCTCGAAAGGGCCGGTATGCGCCATCCGAAACTTGCCTTGCGCCTTGCAGATCTCCCGCCTGTCGCCGAGCAGGCGCGCCAGCGGCTCGCGGCCAGCCCGCTCGCTGACCGCCTGGAGACGTATGGGCTCGATTTTCATACCGACCTGCTCCCCCAGGGCGCTGATACCATCACGCTGATCCGGGTGCTGCATGATCATGATGACCCGCCAGCTGCACGTCTCCTGAGCAATATCCGGCAGGCTTTGCCCCCCAAAGGCAGGCTGGTGCTCGCCGAGCCAATGGCCAATACGCCGGGCGCGGCAAAGATGGGGGACGCTTATTTCGGCATGTATCTCTGGGCCATGGGCCGGGGCCGTCCCCGCTCGTTTGACGAGATCAGCCAAATGCTGCGCGCTGCCGGCTTCACGCGGATTATCCGGAAGCCGACCCGCGCGCCACTTCTGACCTGCGCCCTTGAGGCCAGTTGACCTCTTTGAGGATGTGTCTTCCCCAAGGCGACGTAAATAAAGATTGACACTAGAACATGTCAACATAAAGTGACACTTATGGAAACGGGCATACTCGAGTCATACGGGATCAGTCCCACTCAGCCCGCATCGGCAGCGTCTGTCGGCGCGCAGGTGGCCCCCCCCGGATTCGCTGACGCCGTGCTATTCGATGGAAAGCGGACTGTCCGTCTTGACCGCCTTGCACTCAACGCGCCGCAGCAGGGCGACGTTGCCGTTGAGATTCTCTGGTCCGGTATTAGTACCGGTACGGAACGATTGATCTGGTCGGGCGACATGCCGCCCTTTCCGGGCCTCTCCTATCCACTTGTGCCTGGCTACGAAGCCGTTGGCAGGATCATCTATTCTCCTGAAGCGCCGTCGCGCCTTGGCGAGATTGTTTTTGTTCCAGGTGCGCGCTGTTTCCGCGATGCAGGCGGGATATTCGGTGGCGCAGCGTCCCATCTGATCGTTGCGGGCAGCCGGGCGCACCCGCTTCATCTGGAAGACCCCCGGGAAGGGGTTCTTCTGGCATTGGCGGCGACGGCGTATCATGCCGTGGCCGGGAGCAATCTTCCCGAACTCATCATTGGCCACGGCGTACTTGGGCGCCTTGCGGCAAGGGTTGTCATCGCCCTTGGCGGCACGTCGCCCGTCGTGTGGGAAACCAATTCCGCGCGCCGGGATGCCTCTGACTACAGCGTCATCGCGCCGGAAGAAGATACCCGCCGCAACTACATGTCTGTGTGCGATCTGAGCGGCGACGCGCTCATCATCGACAAGGCGTTGCCCCACTGCGCGCGCGGCGCCGAGATCGTGCTGGCCGGGTTCTATTCCGAGCGGCCGTCCTTCGCATTTCCGGCAGCGTTTATGAAAGAGATGCGACTTCGAATCGCTGCTGAATGGCAGCCTGAAGATGTCGTGGCGGTCGGGGAGCTCATCGCTACCGAGCGCCTTTCCCTCCGGGGCCTGATTACGCACCAGTTTACAGCGGGCGACGCAGGGGAGGCTTATCGCGTTGCGTTCTCCGATCCAGCTTGCCTCAAGATGATTATTGATTGGGATGGTTTAAATGGCTGACGATATCCGGTTCACGCGCCGCAATTCTTCGGACGAGTATGCAGATGCCCTGCGCGCAGAGGCAGCAATCGAGCCCGACAGTGTCGCGTCCGGCCCTGTCCGCAAGGAAACCCAGATCATCGCAATCTATGGCAAAGGCGGCATCGGCAAGAGTTTCACGCTCGCCAATCTCAGCTGCATGATGGCTGAGCAGGGTAAGCGCGTGCTGCTCATCGGCTGCGATCCGAAATCCGACACAACCTCGCTCCTGTTTGGTGGCAAGGCTTGCCCGACCATTATCGAGACGTCGTCAAAGAAGAAACTCGCCGGCGAGGAAGTGGCCATCGGTGATGTCTGCTTCAAGCGTAACGGCGTCTTCGCGATGGAGCTCGGCGGCCCTGAAGTGGGCCGGGGTTGCGGCGGCCGCGGGATCATTCACGGCTTCGAGCTGCTTGAAAAGCTCGGCTTCCATGACTGGGATTTTGACTATGTTCTCCTTGATTTCCTCGGGGATGTCGTGTGCGGCGGCTTCGGCCTGCCGATTGCCCGGGACATGTGCCAGAAAGTGATCGTCGTCGGATCGAACGATCTTCAGTCCCTTTATGTCGCCAACAATGTCTGCTCCGCAGTCGAATATTTCCGCAAGATGGGCGGTAATGTCGGCGTGGCCGGAATGGTCATCAACCGGGATGATGGGACGGGTGAGGCGGCCGCCTTTGCGCAGGCCGTGGGCATACCCGTGCTCGCCACCATCCCCGCGAACGAAGACATTCGCCGCAAGTCGGCAAACTACCAGATTGTCGGCACGGCTTCTTCGCCTTGGGGCGCGCTTTTTTCCGAGCTCGCAGAGAACATCGCAGCGTCCGTGCCTAATCGTCCGACGCCGCTGGTGCAGGACGGCTTGCTGTCGCTCTTTTCTTCCAAGGATACGGGCGGCGACATCGTGCTGGAGCCTGCGACGTTTGCCGACATGTGCGGGGTTGAGCACGTCGAAAAGCGTTCCCTCGAAGTCGTCTACGAGGAGATTTGATCTCGATGACCGGCCCGCGCGTTACGCTTCTGGAAAATCGCACCCGCCGGGCAGCCCCCGCCGCGAGCCACGCAGAGGCGCCTGCGCCAGTGGCAGAAGCATCTGGTTGCCATGCTGGCAAGGACGAACTGAGGAAAGCGGCTGCTGCAGCTGGCAACAGTGAACTGCTCGACGGCTATGCCCGGGATTATCCCCAGGGACCGCACGACCAGCCTCAAAGCATGTGCCCGGCCTTCGGTTCACTGCGCGTAGGCTTGCGGATGCGCCGGACTGCGACAATCCTTTCGGGCTCAGCCTGCTGTGTTTATGGCCTGACTTTCACTTCCCATTTCTATGGCGCTAAGCGCTCGGTCGGCTATGTGCCCTTCAATTCGGAGACGCTGGTCACCGGAAAGCTCTTTGAAGACATCAAGGAAGCGGTCGAGAAAACAGCCGATCCGGAAAAATACGACACGATCGTCATTACAAACCTCTGTGTGCCAACAGCCTCGGGTGTGCCGCTTCGCCTTCTGCCGGATGAGATCAATGGCGTCCGCATCATCGGGATAGATGTTCCAGGCTTTGGTGTTCCCACTCATGCCGAAGCCAAAGACGTACTGGCCGCTGCCATGCTGTCTTATGCCCGGAAAGAAGCTGAAGCCGGTCCAGTCCGCCGGGCTGCGGGCGATACTGCCGACCTTCCGAAAGTGACGCTGCTGGGAGAAATGTTTCCCGTCGATCCGGTTATGATCGGCCGGATGCTTGAGCCACTTGGCCTCGCGGCGGGCGCCGTAGTGCCCACCCGGGAATGGCGGGAGCTCTACACGGCTCTGGATGGCGCTGTCGTTGCCGCCGTCCACCCTTTCTACACCGCGTCAGTTCGGGAATTTGAAGCTGCCGGCCGCCCGGTTGTTGGGTCCGCGCCGGTTGGCGCTGAAGGTACGGATGCCTGGCTGAAAGCAATCGGTGAAGCCGCCAATGTGCCGGCAGACCGGATTGATGCGGCCCGCAACCAGTTCGGCCGTATCATTACCAGCGCCCTTCTGGCCAAGCCAATCCGGGGACGGATTACCCTATCGGGGTATGAGGGCTCAGAGCTGCTCGTCGCGCGCCTCCTGATCGAAAGCGGCGCAGATGTCCGCTATGTCGGAACGGCCTTGCCGCGCACCCGCTGGTCGGACCCTGACCGGGAATGGCTGGAAGCCAAGGGCGTACATGTCCAGTTCCGGGCGTCGCTGGAGCAGGATCTCGCCGCATTCCGGGAATTCCGCCCGGATCTCGCGATCGGCACAACACCCGTCGTTCAGAAAGCCAAAGAGGCAGCAACGCCAGCGCTCTACTTCACCAACCTCATTTCGGCCCGCCCCCTTATGGGGCCAGCTGGCGCCGGATCGTTGGCAGATGTCGTCAACTCCGCGATTGCCGGCCAGGCACGGTTTGACGAGATGAAGGCCTTCTTTGAAGGCGTAGGCTCAGGTGACACTGCCGGCGTCTGGCAGGGCCAGCCCGATACGCATGACGAGTTCCGCATCCATCAGACCCGCAAGCTCGCCGCGCGGGCCCGCCAGGCAGCAAATCTGGAGGCACCCACAGGATGCTGATCCAGGATCATGACAGAGCAGGCGGTTATTGGGGCGCGGTGTATGTGTTCACCGCAATCAAAGGCCTGCAGGTCGTCATCGACGGGCCTGTCGGTTGCGAAAATCTCCCCGTTACCTCCGTTCTTCATTATACGGATGCTCTGCCGCCGCATGAGTTGCCAATCGTTGTTACCGGACTTGGTGAAGAAGAACTGGGTCAGCATGGCACAGAGGCAGCGATGAAGCGCGCCCGGGCCGCACTTGATCCGGCTTTGCCTGCGGTTGTGGTCACAGGCTCTATCGCCGAGATGATCGGCGGGGGCGTGACGCCGGAAGGCTCCAACATCCAGCGCTTCCTCCCGCGCACGATCGATGAAGACCAGTGGCAGAGCGCTGACCGGGCGCTCCTGTGGCTCTGGACGGAGTTTGCGCAGACCAAAGGGCGCAATCCCCGCAAACCAGACAGGAAAGAGGGCGCCAGGCCCCGCGTCAATATCATTGGCCCGTCCTACGGCATGTTCAACCTTGCTTCAGATCTCGCGGAAATCCGACGGCTCGTCGAAGGCATCGGGGCAGAGATAAACCTCGTCTTTCCGCTAGGCTCGCATGTGTCGGAAATCCGCGGTCTTCTGAATGCAGACGTCAATATCTGCATGTACCGGGAGTTTGGCCGCGCGCTGTGTGAAGCGCTTGAAACGCCTTATCTGCAGGCGCCCGTCGGGCTGCATTCGACGACACGTTTCCTGCGCGCATTGGGAGAGTTGACAGGTCTTGACCCTGAGCCGTTCATCGAGGCGGAAAAGCACTCGACCCTGAAGCCTCTCTGGGACCTCTGGCGCTCGGTCACCCAGGATTTCTTTGCCACGGCAAGCTTCGGCATCGTGGCCAATGAAACCCACGCAAAAGGCATCCGGAACTTCCTCGAAAATGATCTCGGCGTCAGCTGCGCGTTTGGGTTTACCCGTTCAGCCGGCCAGAAAACCGATAACGACCAGGTGCGTGCCGCGATCCACGCCTCGCCACCACTCGTCGTCTTCGGCAGCTACAATGAACGCATGTACCTGCAGGAAGTGGGCGCCAAGTCGATCTGGATACCGGCCTCGTTTCCGGGTGCGCTGATAAGGCGGCATCCTGGAACTCCCTTCATGGGGTACTCTGGGGCGACCTATATCGTTCAGGAATATTGCAACGCCCTGTTCGATGCGCTGTTCCATATCCTTCCGCTCGGCACCGCGCTTGATGTCACAGATGCCACACCTGCGCGGACCATGACTGCGCAGGTCAGCTGGGACAGCCGGGCCAGCGAGGTTCTTGATCACTATCTTGAGCGTCAATCCGTCCTGACGCGGATTTCAGCGGCCAAGAGAATCCGGGATCACGTCGAGACCGTGGCCGCAAAGGAAGCGCAAGGCCGTGTCACGGCCGAGCTTGTAACGCGGTCGGTATTGGAAATTGAAAGAGGCAGAGCGGCCTGAAAAAGCCGCCTGAAACTCAGGGAGGAAGTGAACATGATGGAAATTCGAAGTGCAGAGATAATGAACTGGCGGGAGCGCGACAAGCGCAGCATGGCCGTCATGAAGCGCCTCATGTTCCCGGTTTTCCTGGTAACCGCATTGGCCGGAAGAGCATTCTCCGACAGTTCGGGAAAGGCCCGGCGCAGGGGCCAGTCAGTCGTTGCGGAAGCATCAGACCTGACCCACAGCGTCGTGCCATGGTTTTACGTGTTCCGCTAGCGGATGAATAGCGGAGTGCAATTCAAGAGCTTTTGGCAATCCGATAATTCGGGCGCCAATTGGGCCGTAGCAGGTTGCTGCTGCGGTCATTGACCTAGGACCATGAACGGAGATTGTGAATGGCCGAAAATACAAATGAGAGGACTGGGTCGCTGACAGGGTTGACAGCATCTGAGGCCCAGGAGTTCCACAAGATCTTCGTGATGAGTTTCATACTCTTTACGCTGATCGCTATTGTGGCTCACGCCCTGGTCTGGTCATGGCGACCCTGGATCCCCGGACCCGGTGGTTATGCCATGATTGAAGATGGGCTGAGACTTGCGACATCATTCGTAAGTCTCAAAGGATAGGAGGACTGAGACATGTGGAGATTATGGCTCCTTTTCGATCCCCGGCGCGTGCTGGTGGCTCTATCTGCTTTTCTATTCGTGCTTGCACTGCTGATCCACTTCATTCTGCTCAGCTCACCCCGCTTCAACTGGCTCGGCACTGCGCCGACAGCTGTTGCGGAGCTGACAGTCGAAGCCCCGATTCAGCAAGTCTGATAGCGTTCCGGGCGGGTGGGCTGTCCATCCGCCCGGAATACCTTGCAATTTGAATTGGGGCGTTGAAGTCCGCAGCAGCATAGCGGACGGCGCCGGAGGATGGAGCTGCAACATGGCGCTACTAAATTTTGAACGAAAGTACCGAATCCGGGGAGGGACGCTGATCGGCGGAGATCTTTTTGATTTCTGGATCGGGCCTTTCTATGTCGGGTTCTTCGGCGTAACCGCCGCCTTCTTTGCTTTCCTTGGCACGGCTCTGATCTTTCTCGGCGCCTCAATGGAGAATACCTGGAATCCCTGGCTAATCAGCATTGATCCGCCGCCCATAGAGTATGGGTTGCAGCTTGCTCCGATGGCGGACGGGGGTATCTGGCAGATCGTCACGATCTGCGCGATCGGGGCCTTTGTATCCTGGGCGCTTCGGGAAGTCGAAATATCTCGAAAGCTCGGTATGGGATTGCATGTTCCTATTGCCTTCGGGGTTGCGATATTTGCGTATGTCACGCTCGTCGTGATCCGGCCGTTCCTCATGGGCGCCTGGGGTCATGGATTTCCCTATGGCATCATGAGCCATCTCGATTGGGTGTCCAACACAGGCTACGCTTACGGCAACTTCCACTACAATCCCGCCCATATGGTGGCGATCACCTTCTTCTTCACAACCACACTTGCGCTGGCGCTGCATGGCGGGCTCGTCCTGTCGGCAACCAACCCCGGCCGCGGGAAAACCGTGAAAACCCCTGAGCACGAGAACGCTTTCTTCCGCGATTTCATCGGCTATTCGGTGGGCACGCTCGGCATCCACCGCGTCGGTCTCTTCCTGGCCCTCTCGGCGGGGATATGGAGCGCAATCTGCATCGTCATTTCCGGCCCCTTCTATGAAGGCTCCTGGATCGACTGGTGGAATGCGTGGAAAAACTTCCCGATCTGGCGCATGTAAAGGTCCAGTCCGATGACAGACTATCAGAATATCTTCACTCAAACGCAGGTCCGGGGTCATATCGACTACGGGGTCGTCGAAGGCCCCGGGGACGAGCCCCGCTACCACATTACATCCACAAGCCACCTCATGGGGCGGATCGGAGATGCCCAGATCGGGCCGATCTATCTCGGCTGGTCGGGTATTGCCTCGCTCATCTGCGGGTTCATCGCGATCGAAATCATCGGCCTCAACATGTGGGCCAGTGTCGGATGGGACCCGATCAAGTTCTTCGGCCAGCTACCCTGGCTGTCGCTTGATCAGCCGCTCCCGGAGCATGGCCTGTCACTATTCATGCCGCTAAATGAAGGCGGGTGGTGGCTGATGGCCGGCTTCTTCCTGACATCCTCCATTATTCTCTGGTGGGTGAGATCCTACAGGCGCGCGATCCAGCTTGGGCTTGGCACGCATATCTGCTGGGGCTTTGCTGCCGCGATCTGGCTTTATCTCGTCTGCGGGTTCATCCGTCCCGTGATGATGGGAAGTTGGTCTGAGGCGGTACCCTTCGGAATATTCTCTCACCTCGACTGGACCAACAATCTGTCGCTGCTCTACGGGAACTTCTTCTACAATCCCTTCCACATGCTCTCGATTGCGTTCCTCTATGGGTCTGCGCTTCTCTTCGCGATGCATGGGGCGACCATTCTTGCGGTTGGCCGGTATGGCGGCGAGCGTGAGATCGAGCAGATCACGGACCGCGGTACAGCATCGGAGCGCGCAGCCTTGTTCTGGCGCTGGACAATGGGCTTCAATGCATCGATGGAGTCGATCCACCGCTGGGCCTGGTGGTTTGCCATCCTCTGTCCGATCACGGGCGGGATTGGCGTGCTGCTCACGGGTACGGTTGTCGACAACTGGTTCCTGTGGGGCGCGGAGAACGGCTTCGCGCGATTCTGAAAGTAGCTGGAGCCTCCCAGCTACCCCCAAACTCAAGCCAGGTCCGTTCAGGGCCTGGCTTTTTTTATCCGGGTCCAGACGGAGATGATCAGGAACAGATGAGTGAACAGGCTTCCCAGAAGGGGCAGGGCGGTCATTCCGCTTTCGCCGCCCTCGAGCGCCAGCCTGAGCGCAGTCATCAACAGCGCTCCGCTCGCAA
The DNA here is from genome assembly GCF_018402285.1 of Hyphomonas sp. GTDB lineage: Bacteria > Pseudomonadota > Alphaproteobacteria > Caulobacterales > Hyphomonadaceae > Hyphomonas. Next base: position 144,389 of record NZ_JAGYJH010000006.1, read on the forward strand.
GGAACCAGAATGCCGGCAAGATCCAGTCACCCGCGCCTGCGCGGCGCAGGAGCAGCGCAATGATCAGAAACTCTCCGCCCACGGCGAGGATGATCAAGTCAATCAGGGCGGGGGTAATGATCATGGAAGTGTCCCGAAAGGCCCATTGAGCTCAACGACCTTGTAATTGAGCCAGCCGGCAAAGCTAACCCAGCAAAGGTAGGGAACCAGGAGAGCCGCCGCCATCGGTGACCGCCGTCCGAGCAGGACGATCAGACAGACGACGGAGATCCAGAGAGCGATCAGTTCCGCCATCGCCCAGTCCGGACGCCGGAGCGTAAAGAACACGCCGCTCCAGCCGACATTCAGCAGGGCATTTATGAAGAACAATGACAGGAGCCAGGCACGCCCCGCAGAGGTCTGCATCGTGCGCCAGCCTGCAGTCCCGGCCAGAACGGCAAGGGCGTAAATGATGGCCCAGGCCGGGCCGAACACCCAGTCCGGTGGATTGAGGGCGGACTTCTCCAGCCCGCGATACCACGCATCGATCTTAGTCATCGAGCCGCCCGCAAAGGCCGTCAGTAGGGCCGTCCCCGCGGCGATCAAAAGGGGTTTGCGGGCTCCTCTCGCCGATCCTGTCACGTTTCTTTGGGCTGTCGCGGTGACAGGCCAAGCAGGTGGGCGGTGTCCTTCAGGAAGATCCGCAGGTGTGCCATATGGTCGGGCTTGCCGAGCCGCTTGTTGAGATAGGCGTCCCAGGTCAAGCGTTGCACATCGCGGTCATTGCACATCGCCACAAAGCCTTCGCGGCGCTTGTCGGAGCGGTACCAGAAATGTTGCATGATGCCGAGGATCATGAAGACCTGGCCGTGTGCCTTCATGTAACGCTTGCGGGTGCCGGCAAGCTTCCTTGCATCCCCCGTGGCGAGGAACTCCTTCACCGAGATAGCCGCTTCCTGCCCGCCCAGCATAGCATAATAGATGCCTTCGCCTGACGCCGGCGCCACGCATCCCGCCGCATCACCAGCAAGAATGACATCGCGGCCATTATCCCACTTCTTGAGTGGTTTGAGCGGTATCGGCGCGCCTTCCTTGCGGATCAGCTCGGCATCCTGAAGCCCGGTTTCCTTGCGCAGCACACGGATGGCGTCGCGCAGGGAGAAGCCCTTCTGAGCGCTGCCCACGCCGACGCTCGCCGTATCGCCATGCGGGAAAACCCAGGCATAGAAGTCAGGCGACAGATGCCCCTGATAGTATATCTCGCATCGATCAGGGTCGAAGTCTTTCCCGGCAGCAGGCGAACGAATGATTTCATGATAGGCGAAGACACAGCGCGTCTCGCCGCCGCCCTTGATCGTCTGCGCTGCCACGCGAGAGCGGGCGCCGTCGGCGCCGATGACGCAGCGCGCCCTGACACGCACGGGGGCGCCTGCGCCTTTGGGCTCGTACTCCACGATGGCGGTGCCGTCTTCGTCCCGCAGGAACTGCGTGAAAAAGCCGTCGCGGCGCTCGGCGCCTGCTCGCACGGCGCGTTCCCGCAGCCATTCGTCGAAATGTTCCCGGTCGACCATGCCAACTGTGCCGCCTTGAACGATCATGTCCACGGTGCGGCCGGAGGGGGCAATCATCCGGGCACTGCTCGCGCGCGCTACAAGAAGATCGGCGGGAATGTCAAAGTCCTCAATGAGGCGCGGAGGGATTGCGCCGCCACACGGCTTGATGCGGCCGGACTTGTCCAGAAGAAGGACCTTCTTCCCGGCAAGGGCTAGTTCATGCGCGGCGGTAGCTCCCGAAGGCCCGCCGCCCACGACAACAGCGTCATAGGTGCGGGATGTCTCAACCAGGTTCAGACTCATGACTTTGTTCCTTCAGTCAGCAGAAACTCTCCCGCCGGGAGGATCGGCAATCGAGTGGTGGTCTCTCCCTCCGGCCGGGAGATGCGCGTGACGAGCCATGCGGCGACCACAAACAGCAGTCCTTCGACGGCAAAGACGATCGAGAAGGACGCCGCCGCGTCGGCAAAGACGAGGCGGGCAATATCCAGTGAGACCGCCCCGGCAAGTCCGCCAATGCCAAAGGCAATGGCCTGGGAGGCGCCCCAAAGTCCCATGCGCGTGCCTTCCCGGGAAGCGCGTCCGCTGCTGGCAAGCGTCATCATTGATCCGATTGCCGACACCGCAAAGACACCATTGGACACACCCAGAGCTAGAATATTCGGCACAAGCGGCCAGTTTGCGCCGAGCGCCTGCGTGCCAGCAGCAAGCGCAAGCAGGCTCGCTGCGGAGGCCAGGCAGCCGCCTATCGTCCAGGCTCTCATGAAGCCCGGCCTTGATTTGCCCACGAGCGTGCCAGCAAGAGCGACCGCGATCATGCCGATCAGTGTGCCAACATTCTGGACGCCGGCGAGTTGAGTGGAAGCGCCGGCACTGTACCCGTGCACGATGCCTGCAAAGGGCTCCAGGATCAGGTCCTGCGCGCTGTAGGCAAGCATCGAGACAAAGACGAAGATTGTAAACCGGCGGGCTTCAGTTTCCGCCCATATCTCTGCTATCGCTGCCCTGAATTCAATGTTGGGGGCGTCCTCGGCCGGGGAGTGCGCGCGCGCTGTTCTTCGCTTTTCAAGCCCCATGAGCGCGAGCGCCGTGATCGTCACGGAAATCAGACCGGTGCCAGCCGTCACAAGGATAAGACGCTCAAAGCTGAATGGCTTGAGCAGTTGTCCGCCAATGCCTGCCGTCAGGATGAACCCCACGATCATCATGATCCACACGATGGCGGCTGCCGCTGCCTTGCGCTCTGGCGGCGTACGAATTGCGAGCAGCGCGAGCAAATTGGTACCTGCCGCGCCGACACCGCCTCCGATGAGGACGAACGCCAGAAAGGACAGGCCAAGACCAGCCACAAGGTTGGCCTGCATGATTGCGCCCGCCAGAGAGGCCAGGACGGCGCCGCTGGCCAGTACCGCCATCCCGCCAAGGATCCAGGGTGTCTGCCGCCCGCCGGCATCGGCGCCAAAGCCCCATCGTGGACGCGAAAGCTGGACGGCGTAGTGAAGCCCGACAAGCATCCCCGGTATCGCGGCGGCAAGGCCGAGTTCGACAACCATCACCCGGTTCAGTGTCGACGTCATCAGGATCACAATGGCGCCAAGGGAAGACTGGATCAGCCCCAGCCGGACAATGCCGAGCCAGCCGATCAGCGGCGCGCTATGTGAAGCGGTCATGGCGCGCTCCACGGGGAGATCGCCAGCGCGCTGACAAGCATCCCGAGGACGTAGAGCGTAACCCCTGTGGAACTGTACCAGATGGCCTTGCCGCGCGGGTCAGCCAGCAGCGCGCCCATCAGCCAGATCTGGATTCCCAGGAGCCCGGTTACAATCCCGGCATGGATCGGCTTTCCGAGGAAGATCAGCATTAGGATCACCGCCATCTGCGGCAGCGCCATCACGATGCAGGCAAGCCGCGCCGCCCGGTCCGGGCCGAGCTGGACCGGTAGGGAGCGGACCCCCATTTTCTGGTCGCCCTCGATGGATTTGAAATCATTCAGGGTCATGATCCCGTGCGCGCCGATCGAATAGCTGATGGCCAGGAAGAAGATGAGCCCGTTGGGAAGGCCGCCCAGCATGACAGCCGCGCCGGTCAGCCAGGCAATGCCTTCATAGGAAAATCCGACTGCCGCATTGCCCCACCAGCCATTCAGTTTCAGCCTGAGGGGAGGGGCGCTGTAGGCCCAGGCGAGGAATACGGCCGCGACTGTCGCGATAAAGGCCCAGAAGCCGAGCGCGAGCCCCAGCAGCAGCGAGAGCGCTGACCATATGATGGCGAGGTAAAGGCCCCACTGGCCGGGAATCCGGCCCGACGGGATGGGGCGTCCAGGCTCGTTGATGGCATCCACATGCCGGTCGTACCAGTCATTCACGGCCTGGCTTGAGGCGCAGACCATGGGCCCGGCCAGCAACATGCCGCCCAGCAATAAATGCAGATTTCCTAGGAGTGGCTGCCCGCTTGAAACCGCGCCGCACATATACGCCCACATCGCGGCAAACCAGGTGACAGGTTTGAACAGCTCTAGGACTGCAGCAGGTTGCGGCAGACGGTGACCAACAGCAGACGCAGGCATCCTGACCATGAAAAATCGTAAGATTGACACGCATAAGTGTCAACTCAATTAGACAACTTTTAGGTCGGATTATTCCTTATCTTCGAAACCGAACCGGTTCAGTTTCGAGTAAAGCCCCTGGCGGCTGAGGCCAAGGATTTCCGCGGCCGATGCGCGGTTGTCATCGGTCAGCCGAAGGGCTGCCTCTATGCAGAGCCGCTCAATCAAGGCCGTGGAGTCACGGACGATATCTTTCAGCGGCATCCGGCCGACAAGGCTCGTGAGATGCTCAACGGATTTAGGCAGCTCTTCGCGGATGGGCGGCTCAGTGCTCAGTCGGCGGCCGACATTACGGATCGAAAATCCGTACAGCGCGCGGCCATCCTCGCCCGAGTTCACACCCGACACTTCGACGTCCTCTTCGCTGCCAAACCGGTCACGGATGATCGTCGCGAAATTGCGCGCCGACCCATTGGTCCGAATCGCGGAGATAAGCACATTCAGGTCAGTCGTGGACCGTCCGAGGAAGTCTGAAAGGCGGGCTCCGGATATGGCAGACCGGCTCATCAATTGAGTCATGCCGATGAACGCCTTATTGGCCGTAACGATCCTGAGATCGCCATCTGCAACCACAAATCCGTCGGGAAGTTCTTCCAGAATGCTGAGCAGCGGTGCGCCAGCCATCTCGGGCACCACCGCATTATTTTTGCGGTCGAGAATTCGGCAAATCACGCGCACGTCGCGCCCCTGGCGAAAGGCGTCGGCGAGTACTTTCAGTTTCTCGCCCTTGCGTCCCGTCACGGTATTGCAGCTCGACTGGCCGTTCGCCGCAGCCTGGGCGATCATCCGCTCCAGCGCGCGCGCGCTGGAAGGATCAAAGAGGCTCGTCATAATGCCTTGGGCGATGTCGTCGAGATTCATCTGAAGCTGGACCGCTGCCGCCGGATTGGCGTCTTCGACCTTCAGCTGGTCTGCGTCGACAATCAGAATAGCTTCGCTCACTGCCTGGAAAATCGTGCGGTACCGCGCTTCGGCTTGCCGCATCAGGCCGTAATCATGCTCAAGTTCCTGCTGAACTTTCAGCAGGCGCTGCTGCAATTCGGCGGCCGTGCGCAGATCCCGCCCAAGTGCGATCATCCGGTTGCTTTGTTTCGTAGCGACCGTGCGATAGGCAATCGGCAGTTCCTTCGCGCCTGCGGTCGGATGGTTCACATGCCGGGCAGGCTGCGACGCCAGGGAACCGGCCCCGTTGAGCAAGGCGGAAATCTTGGGCCGGCTCTCGACCGTCACGGTCTCGGCCCATTCCTTACCGATCCAGCCTTCGACCACGCCTGACCTGCGCAGATCTTCCAGCGACACGGCAGCGTCTCTGATTCGTCCGTCTTCAATCACCAGCGTGATGTCGGAAGAATTCACCACCAGAGCGGCAATAGTATCGGCATCCAGGCCCGAAAAGCTGTCTTCGGCGTTTCGAAAAGGCAGTCTGCTTGGGGAGTGGTCCGAGGTGGCTTCCATATCTTTTTCCAGAAGCTGAAATGACGGTTGTGCAAGCCCTTAGCAGTCACCCTTCCTGTTTGCCAACCTATTCCGTGCCAATTCAATTGCAGAAGGGCCGTCCTGTGCGACGAGATCGGCGCCGACCTCGATCGCCAGTTCGGGGTGGTCAGAAAACAGACGTCCGCCAACCATCACAATCGCGGACCGGTTGATGGAGTTGGCCCGGACAATCCTGATCAGGTCTGCTAGCTCGGCCCTGTCGCGATCACATGCGCAGGACAGGCCCACCACATCGAATTGCTCCCTGGCGACGGCAGTGCGCAGCTTGTCCGTGTTGTTTCCCGGTTCGCAGCGCACGACCCATCCGTCTCGGCGGAAACTTTCGGCAACCATCAGCGCGCCGAAGACATGCTGATCGCCCGGCACGCTGCTGACCAGGATTGAATGGGCCGCCTTGTTGGCGCGTGGCGCAGGGGCGCCATTCGACTCGCTGATCTGGTGCAGCACTTCATGTAGCCGGCAAAGCGCAATTGTTACGTCCGTAAAGGTGCAAACGTCTTCATTCCAGTATTCTCCCAGACGGCGCGCCGACCAGGCCAGCAGGTCTACAAAGATCGATTCTACCGGCGTACCTTTGACGATCAGCGCCTTGGCCAGCGCCGTCGCTTCTGTGGCGCCGCCGGTCAGTACATGCTCCAGGAACAACTCCTTGTCGGCGCCGGAAACCGGATGCGGAAAAAAGCGGGGGAGGGCTCGGCCCGGTGGTACGTTTGCCGCGCCAGGACCAGACGGGGAATGATTTCTGCCTGTATGACGCTGAAGACCTGCTCGGCCTGGAGCGGCTGAGAGCCCTGGCTCTGAGCCCAGAAGTTTATCAGACTTCCAAAGCTTGCTGGTTCCTGCGCGGTGGATTTTCCGGTGGTTGTTTCCCGGTCACGTTCCAAAGACACTCTCGCCTCCCTTTTCCGGACGCGCAGGGCGGCCGTGCGAGGGGCGCCGCAGAACATCCATCAATCTGATCCTCGGCAGATGGTCCGCCTGGATACATTCTTTAAAATTACCGCTCGATCCTGAAAGAACGAGTGCGCTGTGGGAGGAAGCGAAACCCGGCGGGAGGCAGTCTTAAGGCGCGCGCCTGATTTCTTTATCAACGTATCAGTTGGCGCGTATTTTTAGGGTCTGCAGGACTTGATAGTCCCCGACCGGGCGGCGCTCCTGGCAGCCGCTTTTGCTTGGGAGTCACCATCACTCTTAAAGTGCAATCTGTAAAGTGCGAACTTGTAAAAACAAATTGACGTAAACTTGCGTTGACACTTTTCGAGCCCCTGTTATTCTTCGCTCATAAACAAGGAATGGGAGCGGCGGTTTAACACGCCATGTTGGAACGACCCATCAAACCTGGGAGGAGTGCGGCGATCTACACGCGCGAACAACGCCTGCGCCGCGACGCATCTCCCTGGACAATCGTCCAGGCGATCCTTGCGCCAATCCAGTTTCTTGTGTTCCTCGTCAGCGTCGGTCTTGTGGCCTATTACCTAGTAACGGGTGCTGGTTTGGCCCTCGCAACCGCATCGGTTGTGCTGAAGACCTTCTGCCTTTACGCCATCATGGTCACCGGCGCGATCTGGGAGAAGGAGGTCTTCGGGCAGCATCTCTTTGCTCCGGCATTCTTCTGGGAAGATGCCGTGTCGATGATCGTGATTGCTCTGCATACGGCCTATCTGGTCATGCTGCTCGGCCGCATCGGTTCGCCCGAAACTCAGCTCTGGGTCGCGCTGGCCGGTTACGCTGTTTACGTCATCAATGCTGGACAATTCATCTGGAAGTTGCAGTTGGCCCGGCGTGAACCGGCTTCCGGAAGGGAGACGGCATCATGACAACGCTCCTCCCGCGCGCAGGGGTGTCAAAGCCCGGTGAAGTGCCTGCCTCCGCGCCCATTCTGCGCGAGCGCGGGCAGCGGGAAGTGTTCTGCGGGCTGACCTCTATCATGTGGCTGCACCGCAAGATTCAGGACGCCTTTTTCCTCATCGTCGGCTCGCGCACCTGTGCCCATCTCATGCAGTCGGCCGCCGGGGTGATGATCTTCGCCGAGCCGCGCTTTGCCACGGCAATCATTGAAGAGCGCGACCTTGCCGGCATGGCCGACATGAATGACGAGCTCCAGCGCACGGTCGCCCGGCTGCTTGAGCGCCGGCCAGATATCCGCCTTCTCTTTCTGGTTGGGTCCTGTCCTTCGGAGGTTATTAAGCTCGACCTTGGCCGCGCCGCAGAACGCCTCTCGCAGGTCCATGCGCCCCACGTGCGTATCCTCAACTATTCCGGCAGCGGCATCGAGACAACCTTCACGCAAGGCGAAGACGCCTGTCTTGCCTCCCTTGTCCCCGGCTTGCCGGAAGCGGCACCGGAGGCGCCCTCCCTGCTTGTTGTCGGCGCGCTGGCGGATGTCGTGGAAGACCAGTTCGCAAGACTGTTCGAACAGCTTGGAATCGCCAATGTCGGTTTCCTTCCGGGGCGCAAGTCCGGCGAGATGCCTTCGGTTGGCCCCAACACTAGGTTTATGCTCGCCCAGCCCTGGCTGAAGGATACCGCGCGCGCTCTGGAAGGTCGCGGGGCAGTTCATTTGCCTGCGCCGTTCCCGCTGGGCGCAGAAGGAACAACCGCCTGGCTCAAGGCCGCAGCAGACGCCTGGGGCATCTCGCCCGCCCGCTTTGCCTCGGTTACCGACATGCCGCGCGCCCGCGCCACGCGCAGCCTGCAGCGTTATCTTCCGGAGCTGTCGGGCAAGTCGCTGTTCTGCTTCCCCGATTCCCAGATCGAGATCCCGCTTGCGCGCTTTCTGTCCCGGGAAGTCGGTATGACGCTCTGTGAAGTCGGCACGCCCTATCTTCACAGCGCCCACATGCGCCCGGAACTCGATCTCCTGGGCCCGGATGTCCAGATCAGCGAAGGGCAGGACGTTGACCGCCAGCTTGATCGCTGCCGTGCCGTGCGCCCGGATGTGTCCGTATGCGGAATGGGTCTCGCCAATCCGCTGGAGCGGGAAGGGCTGACCACCAAATGGTCCATTGAACTCGTTTTTACACCCATTCAGGGCTACGATCAGGCCGGTGACCTCGCCGAGCTGATCGCCCGTCCCCTGATGCGGAAGGGGAGGCTTGCCGTCTGATGCAGCTCACAGTCTGGACTTATGAGGGCCCGCCCCATATCGGCGCCATGCGTGTAGCCACCGCCATGACAGGCCTGCACTACATCCTGCACGCCCCGCAGGGCGACACATATGCCGACCTGCTCTTCACCATGATCGAGCGCCGCGGCCAGCGCCCGCCGGTCACCTACACTACATTCGAGGCCCGCGATCTTGGTTCGGATACGGCCGAGATTTTCAAGCGTGCCGCCCGTGACGCTGTCGAGCGCTTCAGGCCCGAAGCCATCATTGTCGGGGCGTCCTGCACCGCAGAACTGATCCAGGATGATCCTGGCGGGCTTGCCCGCACGCTTGGCCTTGATGTGCCTGTCATTCCGCTGGAGCTGCCATCTTACTCCAAGAAGGAAAACTGGGGCGCTTCGGAAACGTTCTACCGTCTGGTGAGAGGGCTTGCCCGCCCGTCGCTGCGGCAGAAAAAATCCGGCGGGGCGCGTCCGGTCTGCAACATTCTCGGGCCAACCGCCCTCGGCTTCCGCCACCGGGATGATGTGCGCGAAATCACTGGGCTCCTGGCTCATTGCGGCGTTGATGTGAACATCGTCGCCCCGCTCGGCGCCACGCCATCAGACCTGCAATTCTTGCCAGCGGCTGATTTCAACGTCGTGCTCTATCCTGAAATCGCTGAAGCCGCTGCGCGGCATCTCGAAAAGGAATTCGGCCAGCCCTACACGCGCGCAATCCCGATCGGGGTCGGCGCGACACAGGATTTTGTCGCCGAAGTCTGCGAACTCGCCGGCATCCCGATGCCGGACCTTTCCGGCTATATGAGCAATCTTCCCTGGTGGTCACGCTCGGTGGATTCCAACTATCTTACCGGCAAGCGCGTATTCGTCTTCGGCGACGCGACCCATGCTATCGCCGCGGCCCGCGTCGCCTCAGAAGAGCTCGCCTTCACGGTTGTCGGCCTTGGCACCTATAGCCGTGAATTTGCCCGCCCGGTGCGCGAAGCGGCTACAGACTACGGCATCGAAGCCCTCATCACCGATGACTATCTGGAAGTCGAGGCCGCCATCACGGCGCTGCAGCCCGAACTGATCCTCGGCACGCAGATGGAACGCCACATCGCAAAACGCCTCGGCATTCCGTGCGCGGTCATTTCCGCGCCGGTCCATGTTCAGGATTTCCCGGCCCGCTACGCGCCGCAGATGGGATTTGAAGGCGCCAATGTCCTCTTTGACACCTGGGTGCACCCGCTCCTGATGGGACTGGAGGAACATCTCCTCGGCATGTTCCGGGAAGACTTCGAATTTCATGACGAAGCCGGCGCCTCCCATCTCGGCAGTCATGCAGCGATGCCCGAAGAAGCGCCGGTGGCGACAACAGAAAGTGCCACCCCCAGCCTCGTCTGGACGCATGACGCTGAAAACGAGCTGAAGAAAATCCCGTTCTTCGTGCGCGGCAAGGCCCGGCGTAACACCGAAGCCTTCGCCCGCGACCAGCTCCTCGACACGGTCACCCTCGACACCCTCTATGATGCAAAGGCGCGCTATGGTCGTTAAGAGCATCTCCAGGGATCAGACACCCGTCCGGGTCGTGATCATTTCGCTGGACTCCCATCTCGGCGGGGCGATCTCGCGCGCAGAGCAGGTGCTCCGGCGCCAGTTGCCGGGGTTGAAACTTTCCTTCCACGCCGCCTCCGAATGGGACCGAAAACCCGCCGCCCTTCAGGCCGCCAGGGATGACATTGCCTCGGCCGATGTGATCCTCGCCTCGATGCTTTTCCTGGAAGACCATATCCGGGCCATCATGCCCGCCCTCCTGGCTCGCCGGGCGGCGTGCGATGCAATTGTCGGCTGCATGTCTGCGTCCGAAGTGGTCCAGCTGACGCGCCTTGACCGGTTTGACATGTCAAAGCCGGCCTCGGGCCCGATCGCCCTTATGAAGCGTCTGCGCGGTTCGGGCGACAAGGCGAAGGCCGGCGAGAAACAGCTGCGTACACTGCGGCGCCTGCCGAAAATCCTGCGCTTCATTCCGGGCGTTGCCCAGGATGTGCGGTCCTATTTCCTGACGATGCAATACTGGCTCGCCGGGTCTGAAAACAACATCGTCAATGTGGTCCGTTATCTCGTTGACCGCTACGCTGCCGGCCCCCGCGCGCATCTGCGCGGCACGCTCAGCCCTCAGTCCCCTGAGGAATATCCCGAAACCGGTCTCTATCATCCCGGTATCTCTCCGCGCATTACCGACAAGCTTGAGGCGCTGCCCCGCGCCCGGGCAGGGCAGCCCACCATCGGCCTTCTGGTCATGCGCTCCTACATCACCTCGGGCGACACGGCCCATTATGACGGCGTCATCGCCGCCATGGAGGCAAGAGGCCTGCGCGTCATCCCCGCCTTCGCCAGCGGTCTCGATGCTCGCAGCGCCAGTGCGCCGCTATTTCATGAAGGCAGACCGGCCGGCGATTGATGCCCTGGTCTCGCTGACCGGCTTCTCCCTTGTCGGCGGCCCGGCCTTCAATGACGCAGACGCCGCCGTTGACATGCTAAAGACGCTCGACGTTCCCTATGTGTGCGCGCTCGCGTCGGAGTTTCAGTCCCTGTCCGATTGGGGTGCCAATCCGAAAGGGCTCACTCCGGTCGAGGCTACCATGATGGTTGCCCTCCCGGAGCTTGACGGCGCCACCGGCTCTATCGTCGTCGGAGGGCGCGCAGACCACGGCACGCAATGCTTCGGCTGCGACCGGAAATGCCAGTTCCAGGAGAACGGCCGCCGGATGCAGGCCTGCCCTGAGCGGGCAGACATGCTGGCTGCCCGGGTCGCCAAGCTCGCGGGCCTGAAGAACAAATCCGCCGCCGAACGCCGCGTCGCCATCACCCTGTTCAATTTCCCCCCCAATTCCGGCGCGGCCGGCTCGGCGGCGCATCTTGCGGTCTTTGAGTCCCTTCACAACCTCCTCGGCGAACTCTCCCGGGATGGCTACAAGCTGGACGTTCCCGAAAGCGTCGATACCTTGCGCGACATGCTCCTGCAGGGCAACCGCGAACGGTTTGGAACCGACGCCAATGTCGCCGTCCAGATCCCGGTCAGCGACCATGTCCGGCGTGAGACGCGCCTTGCCGAGATCGAGGCCCAATGGGGCCCAGCCCCTGGCCGTCAGCTCACGGACGGCCGCTCACTGCTCGTCATGGGGGTCCAGCTCGGCAATGTCTTCATCGGGCTCCAGCCGGGCTTTGGCTATGAGGGCGACCCGATGCGCCTTCTGTTCGAGAAAAGCTTTGCCCCGACACATGCCTTCGCCGCCTATTATTCCTGGCTGCGCGAAGGTTTCGGCGCTGACGCCGTCATCCATTTCGGAACCCATGGCGCGCTGGAGTTCATGCCCGGCAAACAAGCCGGCCTCTCGGGCAACTGCTGGCCGGATTATCTCATTGGTGATCTGCCCAACATCTACTTCTACGCCGCCAACAACCCGTCCGAAGCTGCCATCGCCAAGCGGCGCGGCAACGCCACCATCGTGAGCTATCTTACGCCCCCCGTCGCCGAAGCCGGCCTCTACAAGGGCCTCGCTGACCTCTCCGACACGATCAGCCGCTGGCGCCATCTGAGCCCTGATCAGGCCGCCCAGCGCGATGATCTCGAAGAACTGATCTTCAGCCTCGCCGGCGAACTCGAGCTCCTGCCGGAAGCTGCGTGTGACGCTGCCGCCAGAATCGAAAGCATCCGCACCCGGTTGATGGAAATCGAAGGCTCGCTCATCCCAGAAGGCATGCACATCGCCGGCCGCGCGCCTGATGCCGCTGCGATGGAAGGCTTGCTGGCCGCGATGCCCGAAGGGGAGGGGGAGGCAGTCCTGCCGCCCGCCGCCCTCCGCGCACTCGCAGAAGGCGTCCAGCCCGCCGCTATCGCCCAGCGCCTCGGCATGGATGCGGCCCATCCCGGTCTCGTCCGCCTTGCGCGCGCCCGCCGCCTGATGGCGGAAGATCACGAATTGCCAGCGCTCCTGCATGCCCTCGACGCGGGCTACATCGCGCCTGTCCCGGGCGGTGATCTCATCCGCACGCCGGAAATCCTGCCCGCCGGGCGCAATATCCACGGCTTTGATCCCTTCCGCCTGCCGAGTGCCTTTGCCCTTGCCGACGGCCGCCGCCAGGCAGACCGCCTGCTTGCACGCCACGTGTCAGACACCGGCCGTCTCCCCGCCGCGATGGCAATGGTCCTCTGGGGCACCGACAATCTGAAAAGCGAAGGCGCCCAGATTGCCCAGGCCCTCGCGCTCATGGGCGCGGCCCCTCGGTTTGACTCCTATGGCCGCCTTTGCGGCGCAGAGCTCGTCCCGCTTGAAGCGCTCGGCCGCCCACGGATTGATGTCATGGTCACGCTTTCCGGCATCTTCCGCGATCTCCTGCCGCTGCAGATCCGGATGCTTGCCGAAGCTGCCCTCGCCGCAGCCAGCGCTGATGAGCCTCCTGAGCAAAACTTCATCCGCCGCCATGCGCTCGCCTGCCAGGGCCGTTACGGCGTCGATCTGGAAACGGCCGCCCTGCGCGTCTTCTCCAATGCCGAAGGCGCCTATGGCGCAAACGTCAACCTGCTCGTCTCCTCCGGTGCCTGGGACAAGGAAGACGAACTCGCCGACACCTATTCCCACCGCAAATGTTTTGCCTATGGCCGCAACGGCGTTCCCACCGCCCAGCCGGACATTTTCAAGAGCCTGCTGGAAGACGTTGAACTCGCCTATCAGAACCTCGAATCGGTCGAGACGGGCCTTACCACCATCGACCATTATTTCGACACGCTCGGAGGTATCAGCCGGGCCGCCGCCAAGGCGCGCGGTGAAGAGCTGAAAGTCTATGTCGGCGACCAGACGCGCGGCGACGGCATCGTCCGTACGCTGGCAGAGCAAGTCTCCCTCGAAACCCGCACCCGCACGCTGAACCCGAAATGGTATGAAGGCATGCTCCGGCATGGCTATGAAGGCGTGCGCCAGATCGAATCCCAGGTCACCAACACGATGGGCTGGTCGGCCACGACCGGCCAGGTGGCCCCCTGGGTCTATCAGGAAATGACCGAGACCTTCGTTCTCGATGAGGCTCTCCGCCGCCGGTTGATGGACCTCAACCCCGCCGCTACCGCGAAAGTAGCCGGCCGCCTGATTGAGGCGTCCGAACGCAATTACTGGTCGCCAGACCCCGAAACCCTTGCCGCCCTTCGCGCGGCGAGCGCCGAGATTGAAGACCGCCTTGAAGGCGTATTCACCCCCCAAGGAGCTGCCGCATGACCTCACTCACCCTCAACCGGCCCGGTTCTCGCCATCAGGATGGCGAGGGAAGCGTGCAGGTAAAGCTCGATGCCCGCTTCGATACAGGCCAGGCAAAGATCTTCGCCGTCTATGGCAAGGGCGGTATCGGCAAGTCCACAACCTCGTCCAATCTCTCGGCGGCCTTTTCCAAGATCGGAAAGCGCGTCCTGCAGATCGGGTGTGATCCCAAGCATGACTCCACCTTCACCCTCACCAAGAAGCTGATGCCCACGGTGATCGATGTCCTGGAATCGGTTGAGTTCCATTCCGAGGAGCTGCGCACCGAGGACTTCGTCTTTGAAGGCTATAACGGCGTGATGTGCGTCGAGGCCGGAGGCCCGCCTGCGGGCACAGGCTGTGGCGGCTATGTTGTCGGGCAGACCGTGAAACTTCTGAAAGAACACCGTCTCCTGGAAGACACCGATGTGGTCATCTTCGATGTGCTCGGCGACGTCGTTTGCGGAGGGTTTGCTTCACCGCTCCAGTATGCCGAGCGCGGCCTGATCGTGACAGCAAATGACTTCGACTCGATCTTCGCCATGAACCGGATCATGGCCGCCATCCGCGCCAAGTCGCAAAACTATTCGGTGCGCCTCGGCGGTGTCATCGCCAACCGCAGCAAGGCAACCGACGAGATCGATCGCTATTGCGACGCCACCGGTATGCGCCGCATTGCCCACTTCCCGGATCTCGATGTGATCCGCCGTTCGCGCCTCAAGAAATCCACCATCTTTGAGATGGACGCCTCGCCCGAACTCGTCGCCGTGCAGGAAGAATATCTTCGCCTCGCCGCCGCCCTCTGGCTCGGCAGCGACCCGGTTGACGCTGTCCCGATGAAGGACCGCGAAATCTTTGACTTCCTGGGGTTCGATTGATGGAGACCACCTATCAAAACCGGCGCACGGAGCTACAGGCTTATTTCGGCGACACCGCCGCCGCCGCCTGGGAGAAGCTCACTTCAACGGCCCCTGTCAGCGGCATCCGCGCCGCCGTCCGCGCCGGGCGCGACGCGATGCATGAGACAGTCCTCTCATGGCTGCCAGACGACCTCACCGGCCGCAGCGTCCTTGATGCCGGCTGCGGCACCGGCACCTTCTCGGTCGCCGCTGCAGGCCGTGGCGCAGAAGTCCTCGCCATCGACATCGCCGGCCCGCTCGTCGAAATCGCAGCAAATCGCCTCACCGATCCTCAGCTGATCCCTCGCATCACCTGGCGGGTAGGGGACATGACCCATCCCGATCTCGGCGTCTTCGATCATGCCGTGGCGGTGGATTCCATCATCCACTATGAAGAAGCCGATATGGAAGCGATGGTCTCGCGCATCCTGCCGCGCATCCGCCGCAGCCTGATCCTCACCCACGCCCCGCGCACCGCGCTGCTCACCGCAATGCACACCGCCGGCAAGCTTTTCCCTCGCGCCGACCGCGCGCCCGCCATCATCCCGGTCTCGGGCGCCAGCCTTGCCCGCCGCATCGAGGCCGCTTCCGGCGGCGCTTTCCGCGTTTCGCGCCGCAAGCGGATCAGTTCAGGTTTCTATTTCTCCGAAGCGATGGAGATCGTGCGCGCATGAGGCCCGAACGCCGCCCCGTATCAGAGGTCTGGACGGCGCTTGGCAGCCGCTTCCTGCCCTTTGCGGATGCAGCGAGCGATACGCTTCCGCTTAGCCGGCTGCTGCGCCTCTCCCTGTTCCAGGTCTCGGTCGGCATGGCAATGGTGCTGCTCACTGGCACGCTCAACCGCGTCATGATCGTCGAGCTTGGGATGCCTGCATGGCTCGTCGCGCTGATGGTCGCCCTGCCGCTCGTCTTTGCGCCGCTGCGTGCGCTGATCGGTCACCGCTCGGACACGCACAAATCCGTCCTCGGCTGGCGGCGCGGCCCGTTCATCTGGTTCGGCTCAATGTTCCAGTTCGGTGGCCTCGCCCTGATGCCCTTCGCGCTGATCCTCTTGTCGGGCGACACAACCGGCCCTGCCTGGGTTGGCCCGGCGGGCGCCGCACTTGCCTTCCTCCTCGTCGGCGCGGGCATCCACATCACCCAGACCGCCGGCCTCGCCCTCGCCAGCGATCTGGCCACGGAAGAAACACGCCCCCGCGTCGTTGCGCTCCTCTACATCATGCTGCTCTTCGGCATGCTGGTCAGCTCCCTTGTCTTTGGCTGGCTGCTGCATGATTTCAACACCATGATCCTGATCCAGGTGATCCAGGGCGCCGGCGTCGTGACGATGGCGCTCAACCTGATCGCCCTCTGGAAACAGGAAACGCAGAACCGCGCGCTGACAGATCCCGCCCGCGAGCGTCCTGCCTTTGGCGACACCTGGCGCCGACTGGTTGCCGACGCCACCACCGCTCGCCTTCTCGCCGCCTCCGGCCTCGGCGTTGCCGCCTTCAGCATGCAGGACGTTCTGCTAGAGCCTTACGGCGCCGAAATGCTCGCTATGACCGTGTCGGAAACTACCCGGCTGACGGCCCTTTGGGCGCTGGGCGCGCTGCTGGGCTTTGCCCTATGTTCGCGCCAGCTCAGCCGGGGAGGGGAGCCCCACCGGCTCGCCGGCCTTGGCGCGGTTGCCGGCATCGCCGCCTTCGTCCTCATCATCCTGGCAGAGCCTGCCGGCGTGATGGGTGTCTTCCTGCTAGGCGCCTTCCTTATCGGCTTTGGCGGCGGTCTCTTTTCTGTCGGTACGCTGACAGCCATGATGGCAGTCGCCCGCCGCCATGAAAGCGGGATTGCGCTGGGCGCCTGGGGCGCGGTTACGGCAACCGCAACCGGCGTCGCCGTTTCGCTGGGCGGCGCGCTGCGCGACATTATCAACCGTCTGGGTACGGAGGGGCATCTGGGCCTCGCCTTCTCCGGACCGGCCGCGGGTTACACCACGGTCTATGTGCTCGAAATTCTCCTCCTGTTTGCAACCCTCGCTGTGGTCGGGCCGCTCGCCCGCCACTCTCTGACAAGTTCCAACCCCCAAGCCACAAAGTTTGGTCTGGCAGCCTATCCAGGCTGACCCTACCATTGAAGGAGACCAGTCATGATGTTCCGTGGTGAATTCGTAAATGGCGTAGATCTCGTGGACGTCTGCCTATGGGCCTTCACGATCTTCTTTTTCATCCTGATCTATTACCTGCTCCGCGAAGGTGCGCGGGAAGGCTACCCGCTGGAAGAAGACACCACCGGCCGCTCAGAAGGCGCGGGCATTTTCTTTTTCCCACCCAAGAAAACCTTCAATCTGCCCAACGGTCGCGGCTCGATCGAAATGAGCTATGGCCCGGCCGATACCCGCGCCCACGCGATGCGCCGCACAGCCCCGTGGCCGGGTGCGCCGATGGAGCCCGATGGCGATCCGATGACTTCGGCCGTCGGTCCCGGCTCCTATGCCCAGCGCCTCGACGAGCCAGACCTCAACTGGGATGGATCCAACCGGATCGTGCCTTATCGTCTTCATCCGGAATATACTGTTTCGGGCAAGGACCTTGATCCGCGCGGGCTTCCCGTTGTTGGTCTCGACCGCGTCACCGCCGGAACGGTAACGGACCTCTGGGTCGACCGGGCTGAAGCCATCATCCGCTATTTTGAAGTCACGCTGACAGGGACGGGCGCGCGCGTCCTGCTGCCAGTGCCATTCTGCAACATCTCGAAAAGCCGCCGCCGCATTGAGGTGGATGCCATCAAGGCCGTTCACTTCGTGGACGTCCCCAAACTGCGCAACCCCGACCAGATCACCCGTCTGGAAGAAGATATGGTCAGCGCCTATTACGGGGCCGGCACGCTCTATGCCACGCCCGAGCGTCTGGAGCCCCTGCTATGATCGGTTTTCATGATGAAGAAGACGGGGGAGGCGAGCCCGTTCGCGGCTTCCCCCAGCGCCTGCCCGAGGGCGAGCGCCTGCTCTGGCAGGGCAGCCCGGACATTGCCGCTTTCGCCGTCCATGTCTTTCATATCCGCTTTGTCTTCGCCTATTTCCTGGCCGTTGGCGCCTGGCGCGCCACGAATGCGGCCTCTTCTGGATCGCCCGAGTTGATTGGCGGCTTACTGATGAGCGCGCTCACCGGGCTCGCCATCGGCGGAGGGCTGATCCTCCTGCTGGCCTGGGCCATGGCCCGCTCGACGATCTATTCGATCACCTCGCGCCGCGTGGTGCTGCGCTACGGCGTCGCCATCCGCAAATATGTGAACCTGCCCTTTGAGAAGATTGCCTCGGCGGACTTCCAGCGTCATGGCCCTGTCAAGGGGGATGTCCAGCTTGTCCTCTCGGCGTCCGGCGGCCTCAGCTATCTGCGCCTCTGGCCCCATGCCCGGCCGCTGCGGTTTGCCCGCCCGCGTCCTGTCCTGCGGTGCCTGAAGGATGTCACCTCGGTTTCCCGCATCCTTGCCGGCGCCATTACCGCCTACGCGCCAGACCGGGTCAGCGTCAGCGCGATCCCCGCGCGGGAAACCGCCTCGCCCTCCCTGCCGCCGGCAGCTGCCCCCAGCCTGTCATAAGGAGATTGTCCATGTCCGACCAAGCTGCGCCCTCCGTCCCGCATGATCATGACCACCACCCGCCGCGGGCGTTGCTGATGGCCTGCGCCGCCCTGGTTGTCTTCGCCCTGCTCGGCGTCTCTGTGGTCCGGCTCACCGGCTCGGCCCACACCTCCGACTGGCGCCCCCTGACGGTCGATACGCTCTCCTTCCGGTTTGCCGATGGGGAAGGCGGGGAAATCCTCGCGCTGGACGCAGACACGGGCGCCGTCGTCCACACATGGGCGCCGGAAACCGGCGGCTTCGTGCGCACATCACTGCGCTCCCTCGCGCTGGACCGCGCTCAGAACGGCCTCGGCGCCGGCCCGCCTTTCTCCCTCCACCTGACCGGCAATGGCCGGTTCATTCTGGAAGATCCCGCGACCGGCCAATGGGTTAGCCTCGACGCCTTCGGCAAGGACAACGCTGCCGAATTCGAGCGCCTCTTCGCAGAGGGGAGAGCCGCGCGATGAGCCCCCGCAAGCTGACTGTTCCGTGTACGCTCCGGATCGAGCACACCTTTGACTCCCTTGAGGCGCATGTTGAGCTTGATGGCGGCGTCCAGCCGGGTATCGGCGACCGCGTCTTTGTCCATGGCGCTCCGGTCTCCGTGCCGTTCGGAGAGCGCCTCGTCCTGCGCCGCGTCGCCACGCTCACACGCGCCAATTTTATCGAGCGGGCGCTGACACGCCTGCATGCCATGTTTCTGCTCACCGAACTTTACGAAGTGAGCTTCAGTGATGGGAGGGTCTGACCAATGACCGCAATGGAAGCAACGCTGACCGCCGACGAAATGCGCGCCCTCGAAGCGCCCCCGCGCGCCTTCGACACCAACACGCTCGCCCTCCAGGAAACGATGCTCAGCCCGCGTTTCTATACGACGGACTTTGACGCGATAGACGCGATGGATATCTCCCCCGTCCGCGAAGAGTGGGACGCGCTGATCGCTGAAATGGCGGCCGATCCAAACCGCACCCATTTCAAGCGCACCACTGAGTTCGACAACATCCTCGATACCCTCTCGCCCGAGTTGCGCACCGAGTTTGTGGACTTCCTTGTCA
The DNA here is from genome assembly GCF_018402285.1 of Hyphomonas sp. Taxonomy (GTDB): domain Bacteria; phylum Pseudomonadota; class Alphaproteobacteria; order Caulobacterales; family Hyphomonadaceae; genus Hyphomonas. The sequence continues at coordinate 163,961 of NZ_JAGYJH010000006.1, forward strand.
GCTCGCTGACCTCGGAATTTTCCGGCTGCGTCCTCTACCGAGAAATCACTCGCCAGGTCAGCAATCCGGACATGGCCGCCCTCTTCAGATATCTCAGCCGGGATGAAGCCCGCCATGCCGGCTTCATCAACTTCGTCCTCAAGGATTTCGGTATCGGCGTCGATCTCGGCTTCCTGACGCGCAAGAAGAAGTACACCTTCTTCAAACCCAAATATATTCTCTACTCGGTCTATCTCTCCGAGAAGATCGGCTATGCCCGCTACATCACCATCTTCCGCCAGCTCGAGAAGCATCCTGAACTGCGCTTCCACCCGATCTTCAAATGGTTTGAACAATGGTGCAATGACGAGTTCCGCCACGGCGAAGCCTTCGCCCTCATCATGCGCGCAGACCCCACCCTCCTGAAGGGCGGAAACCTTTACTGGATCCGCTTCTTCCTGCTCGCTGTCTACGCCACCATGTATGTCCGCGACCATCGCCGCCCGGCCTTCCATGCGGCCCTTGGCGTTGACCCCACAGAGTATGATTACAAGGTCTTTGAGCTGACGAATGTCATCGCCCGCCAGGTTTTCCCGGTCGAGCTTGACATCGATGCCCCCGAATTCCGAGAAGGCCTCGAGCGCCTGCGCATCATTTCTGACCGGATGGAGGAACTCAAAGGCACCGGTCCCCTCGGCTGGCTCAAGGGAAAAGGCCTCGCCCTCTCGGCGGGTTGGACATTCCTGCGCCTCTACTTCCGCCCGGTGCGGAAAAACACCCTGCCGGAAAAAGTTCGGCTCGAGCCGGTCTGGTAACCGCGCGGATGTCGGACTACCTGCCTCCGGTCCTGTTTGCGGCGCTCGCCTGGTGGCTGAGCACGGGCGCGATCTTTTTCCTGATCGGTCTGCCCCGCCGCACGCATGTCTGGACTGCCTGGGGCGCTACCGCCGTGCTCGCAGGGGCAACCCTTCTTGTCATAGCCCTGCGGGACCAGACCAGCGTGCAGGCAGCCTATCTCGGCTTCGGCGCGGGCCTGATGCTCTGGGCCTGGCATGAGGTGATGTTCCTCACCGGCTTCCTCACCGGCTCCTCGCGTGAAGCCTGTCCTGAGGGCGCCACCGGAACCAGCCGTTTCCGCGCCGCCTTCGCCACCGTATTCCATCACGAGATCGCCATTGCCGCCCATGCCGTCATTCTCGGCGTCATCAGCTGGGGCGCTGCCAACCAGTTTGCCTTCTGGGCCTATCTCATTCTCTGGGCGGCGCGCATCTGCGCCAAGCTCGTCGTCTATTCCGGCGCGCCCAACATCACAGACCAGTTTATGCCACGCCATCTGGACTATCTGAAAACCTATTTCAGCCGCCGCGCGCCAGGCTCGGTCTTTGCCCTGGCCATCGTCGTCATCACCAGCCTCTCGGTCTGGCTCGCGCTCAAGGCCTTCGGCTATCCTCCGGGCAGCTTTGAGTCGGCCGGCTTCCTCCTGCTTACCGCTATTACCGTCCTTGCCCTGATAGAACATTGGGCCCTGGTCCTGCCCCTGCGGGACCCATCACTGTGGGGGTGGGCCATCAAGCCGGCCGTTCACGAACACGCACACAAACACCCAGAAAACAAAGAGAAATGGAGGGGTTGACCCATGGATTTTGAAGCGCATTTCCAAAGTGAGCTCGACGCGCTGCGCCAGGAAGGCAACTACCGCGTCTTCGCCAACATAGAGCGCGAGAAGGGGGCTTTCCCCAAGGCCGTGTTCCGCGGCGAGCGCGGCGAAGAGCCCGTCAAGGTCTGGTGCTCGAATGATTATCTCGGCATGGGCCAGCATCCCGAAGTGCTCTCTGCCATGCATGAGGTTCTCGAAACCTGCGGCGCCGGCGCCGGAGGTACACGGAACATCTCCGGTACCAACCATTACCATGTCCTGCTTGAGCAGGAGCTGGCAGACCTGCACGGCAAGGAAGCCGCGCTCCTCTTCACCTCCGGCTATGTCTCCAACTGGGCCACGCTCGGCACGCTTGGCGCCAAGATCCCCGGCCTCGTTATCCTGTCGGATGCGCTCAACCACGCCTCGATGATCGAAGGCATCCGCCACAGTCGCGCCCCCTGCAAGGTCTTTCGCCACAACGATCCCGAAGACCTCCGCCGCAAGCTCGATGCGCTGGACCCGGACGTGCCCAAGCTCATCGCCTTTGAAAGCGTGTATTCCATGGATGGCGACATCGCTCCGATTGCGGAGTTCTGTGACATCGCTGAGGAATACGGCGCGATGACCTATCTCGATGAAGTCCACGCGGTTGGCCTTTATGGTCCCCGCGGCGGCGGCATTGCCGAGCGGGAAGGCCTGATGGACCGGCTCACCATCATCGAAGGCACGCTCGGCAAGGCGTTTGGCGTCGTCGGCGGATATATCGCCGGCTCGGCCGCGGTGGTCGACTTTGTCCGCAGCTTTGCGTCCGGCTTCATCTTCACCACGGCGCTCCCGCCCCATATCGCGGCCGGCGCCCAGGCATCGATCCGCCATCTGAAGGTATCCAACTGGGAGCGGATGCAGCAGCAGGACCGCGTCCGCAAGGTCCGCCGCCGCCTGCGCGAAATCGGCATCCCGGCGATGGAAAACCCGAGCCATATCGTCCCGGTCATGGTCGGCGATCCGGTCAAGTGCAAGATGATCTCGGACTGGCTGATGGAGCGCTACGGCATCTACGTCCAGCCGATCAACTATCCCACGGTCCCCAAGGGCACAGAGCGCCTGCGCATCACGCCCTCGCCGGTCCACACTGACGCTGACATCGAGGAACTCGTCCAGGCCCTCTCAGAGCTCTGGTCCCACTGCGCCCTCGCCCGCGCCACGGCGTAATCCGTCTGGAAAGCAAGGAAAGCCCGCGCCATGCGCGCGGGCTTTTGTTTGCCTAACGGTCAAACAGCTTCGACACGCTCTCTTCATTCGCAATCCGGCGGATTGCTTCGCCCAGCAGCGGTGAAATCGGCAGCACACGGATATTCTTCGATTTCAGCGCTTCTTCAGACGGCTGGATCGTATCTGTCATCACAAGCTCATCGAGCACCGAATTCTCGATCCGGCTGACCGCCGCGCCCGAGAGGACGCCATGCGTCACATAGGCCGAGACCGAGCTGGCCCCATGCTCCTTCAGCGCCGCAGCCGCGTTCGCCAGGGTGCCGCCGCTGTCGCACATGTCGTCCAGCATGATGCAGCGCGCGCCGCTGACATCGCCGATGATGTTCATCACTTCCGATTTGCCCGACTCGGGCCGGCGCTTATCGACGATGGCAAGGTCGGCGTCATCCAGCCGCTTGGCGAGCGAGCGCGCGCGCACCACCCCGCCCACGTCCGGGGAGACGACGATGATCTTCTCCTTGCCGTAACGCTCCTTGATGTCGTCCACCATCACGGGCCCGCCAAAGAGATTGTCGGTCGGAATATCGAAGAAGCCCTGGATCTGCCCGGCATGCAGGTCGACCGTCAGCACGCGGTCAGCGCCAGCGGTCGAGATGAGGTTTGCCACGAGCTTGGCTGAAATCGGCGTGCGGCCATCGGTTTTGCGGTCCTGGCGGGCATAGCCGAAATAGGGGATCACGGCGGTGATGCGCCGGGCCGAGGCGCGGCGCAGCGCGTCCATCATGATCAGGAGCTGCATCAGATTGTCGTTGGCCGGGTAGGAGGTCGACTGGATGACGAACACATCCTCCCCGCGGACATTCTCGTCGATCCGGACGAAGATTTCCTGGTCGGCGAAGGTTTTCACCTCTGAGCGGGTCAGCCGCATGTCGAGGTAATCGGCGATGGCATCAGACAGAGGCCGGTTTGCGTTGCAGGAAATCAGCTTCATGGGCGGGCTCTCTTCTGACCGGCGGGGTTCGCGACGCTTTTGTAACAGGCGCTGCCGAGTCGCAAGCCACAGGATTCTGGAATCCGCAGTATCTCAGCGCTGAATGACAATCGCCGAAGCATTCCGTCCATAATCGGGCTCGCCGCGCAGGTTGCGCCGCCGATTAGAAAAGTAGGTATCTTCCATCGCGCAGGTGTCATGGCCGAGATTGAACACCGCGCTCGTCCCGGCGGAAATTAGCTGACGCTGGCAGAAGCCCGGCAGGTCAAAGTGAAACCGGTCGCCCTTGCCGGGAGTGAAGAGGTCCCCGCTGCCTGCGTCCTGGCTGATGAACGTCTCGCGGAACTCAGGCCCCACCTCATAGCTTGCCTGCTGGATGACCGGGCCAATCGCGGCGCGGATGCGCTCCCGCTTTGCGCCCAGCGCCTCCATCCCCTCCAGCGTGCGCAGCAGTACGCCTCCGATTGCGCCTTTCCAACCGGCATGCGCCGCGCCGATCACGCCCGAATCTGGGTCTGCAAAAAGGACCGGGGTGCAGTCTGCCGACAGGATGCAGAGGGCGAGCCCCGGCCGGTCCGTCACCATCGCGTCGGCTTTCGGCCGCTCATCCCAGGGCGCCGTCACCGTTACCACATCGGGCGAATGCACCTGATAGCAGGAGAGCAGCCATTTCGTCCCCATCGACCCGGCAATCCGGGCTCGGTTTTCGGCAATGTTGCGCGGATCATCGCCTGATCCCTCGCCGGAATTGAGGCTCTCATAAATCCCGCCGGAAACCCCGCCTTTCCGGCCGAAGTAACCATGGGATAGCCCGGAAAATCCGGAGAGCAGCGGGGCAGTGGCAAAGGGCGGGTGCATGCCTTCCGTGCTGCCGGGCGCGGCCCGCCCCGTCAAGGCCCGGAAAGGCAGGCGGGCCCAGCGTCAAAACATGCCGCTCCGGCATAGTCAAAACGCCGCTTGTCTGCTACGTGCGCGCCAAACCCACCAGACAGCGCCCGTTTTTCCTCCCGAACGCCGCCCGCCGGAAAGCCTGACCCTATGACCACGCCGCTCGAAAAGATGCGCAACATTGCCATCATCGCCCACGTTGACCATGGCAAGACCACGCTCGTTGACGAACTCCTGAAACAGTCCGGTACGTTCCGCGCCAACGAAAAGACGGCCGAGCGGATGATGGACTCCAACGACCTCGAAAAAGAGCGCGGCATCACCATCCTCGCCAAGACCACCTCGGTCGAGTGGAACGGCTACCGCATCAACATCGTCGATACCCCCGGCCACGCTGACTTCGGCGGGGAAGTGGAGCGTATCCTCGATATGGTGGACGGCGTGATCGTGCTCGTCGATTCGGCCGAAGGCCCCATGCCGCAGACCAAATTCGTGGTCTCCAAGGCCCTGAAACTCGGCCTGCGCCCCATCGTGGCAATCAACAAGATCGACAAGGCCGAGCGCCGCGTGGACGAAGTCCTCAACGAAGTCTTCGACCTCTTCGCAAACCTCGACGCCACCGATGAGCAGCTCGATTTCCCCGTCCTCTACGGCTCGGGCAAGATGGGCTGGATGTCGACCCAGTATGAAGAGGTCCGCCCCAACATGGATGAACTCTTCCAGCTGGTCGTCGATCACGTCCCGACGCCCAAAGTGGCCGACGGCCCGTTCCGCTTCCTTGCCACCACGATTTCGGCAGACCCCTTCCTCGGACGCATCCTGACCGGCCGCATCCTCTCGGGCAGCGTCAAGCCAAACCAGTCGATCAAGGTGCTCAACCGCGAAGGCGGCCTCGTCGAGCAGGGCCGTGTCTCGAAAGTCCTCGCTTTCCGCGGTCTTGAGCGCGTGCCCGTGGACGAAGGTTCGGCAGGCGACATCATCTCGCTCGCCGGCATGACCAAGGCCAACGTGGCCGACACCTTCTGCGACCCTTCCGTCACCGAACCGCTTGCGGCCCAGCCGATCGACCCGCCGACCATCTCGATGACCTTCCGTGTCAACGACAGCCCGCTGGCCGGCACAGAAGGCACCAAAGTCACCTCGCGCCTCATCTGGGACCGCCTCCTGAAGGAAGCCGAAGGCAATGTCGCCCTGAAGGTCGAGCGCGCTACGGATGCCGAAGCCTTCACCGTCTCCGGCCGGGGCGAGCTTCAGCTCTCCGTCCTTATCGAGACGATGCGTCGCGAAGGCTTCGAGCTCGGCGTCGCCCGCCCGCAGGTCGTCATGCAGGAAGGCGAGAATGGCGAGAAGCTGGAACCCATCGAGGAAGTCATCATCGATGTCGATGACGAACATTCCGGCATCGTCGTGCAGAAGATGAATGAGCGCAAAGCCGAGATGCTCGACATGCGCCCCTCCGGCGTTGGCCGCACGCGCCTGGTCTTCCACGCGCCCACGCGCGGCCTGATCGGCTATCAGGGCGAGCTGCTGTCGGACACCCGCGGCACCGCCATCATGAACCGTATCTTCCACGAATACTCGCCCTACAAAGGCAAGATCCAGGGCCGCCACACCGGCGTCCTGATCGCCATGGAGCAGGGGGAGGCGGTTGCCTTCGCCCTCTGGAACCTGGAAGACCGCGGCCCGATGATGATCCATCCCGGCGCCAAGGTTTATGGCGGCATGATCGTGGGCGAACACAACCGCGAGAACGATCTGGAAGTGAACGTCCTGAAGGGAAAGAAGCTCACCAACATGCGCGCCTCGGGAACGGACGAAGCCGTCCGCCTCACCCCGCCGCTGATGATGACGCTGGAAAAATCCCTGGCTTACATCGCCGACGATGAACTCGTCGAAGTTACGCCCAAGAATATCCGCCTGCGGAAAATATGGCTCGACCCCAACGACCGTAAACGCCGATCCAAACAGACCGCCGACGCATAAGCAAGGGTGTCATCCCTGAAAGCGCAAAGCGCTTTTCCGGGACCCTCTGGCCGCAGCAAAAGGCCCTCTCTGCCGGAGAGGGCCTTTTTGCGCCCATATGCCCCGGGAACCTATCGCCCCCGCGCCGCGTTACTCCTCCGAACACAATGTGTGTGGAGGTATCCCATGTCGTCCTTTGCTATCTATCTGATCGGCTTCCTGCTTTTCATCGCCGGTCTCGCCTATGGCGCGTTCCTTCTGGGCATCGCGCTTACCTGGATTTTCGTCGGCGCGGTCACGCTCCTGGGCTTCGGCATGGTCATCGGCGTCGGCAAGACCCGCCAGAAAGACCACACCCCCACCAGCGAATAAGTCACGCGCAACGGCCCCCGTATCATCCTGGACACCGCAATGCGGTGATCCGGGACCTTCCCGTGTGATGCCATTCCTTCAGCTGTCGGAGAACTCCGCGTCCGCTTCGGCGTTGCCCGAATCCGGCGCGTCCATCTCCGCGTCAAACGCTTCCAGTGCTCCAGCGTCTGCGCGCTCCACATCCACGGCGGCCTCCGCCTCCATGAGGCACCCCGCGTCCAGCCCCGCCTCGCACGCCACAGCGTAAAGCCGCGCGGCTCCGTCTTCATCGGCCCGGCCGCCTTCGCCGCTACGGCGCATGTCGCCTGCCTGCAGGCACGCCTCGGCCACGCCCGCCTTGCACGTTTCGGAAAACAGGAACCGCGCGCGTGAGAGCTCCAGCTCGTCCGTGCCCGCATCATACATCATCCAGGCCAGCTCATAGCAGCCCTTAACCGACCCTTGCGTGCAGATCACCGAAAAGATCCTCCGCGCCCGCGCAGGGTCAGGTGCTCCCCCCGTCCCGTCGCGCAGCCAGGCAGCAAAGAGCTCGCATGCCTCGGCCTCGCCCCGCCCGCAGGCAACCTCCATTGCCCCGCGCTCCTGCGCCAGCAATTCGTCTTCGGTCGGCTCAGCCACCGCTTCGGCTGCCTCGCTTCCCATACCGTCTTCAGAAAGTTCCGCCGCCGCGTTCGCCCCGGCGCTCGCCCTCCCGAAATCTAGGTCGGGCAGCGCCTCGCTTGCAAAGCCCGGCAGGGCCGCTTCGCTGACAGCCGCCTCCCGCACGGGCGAAACGGACGCCGTCACGATCATCGGCGCGTTGCGGTCTTCCGCGTCCGGCGCGCCCACGTCGAGGGGGAGGGCAGGCCCCTCCACAAGATGCTGCGGCGCCTCCGAGGCGGGCTCTATCCCCGCGCGGTCACACCCGTCCTCAAGGTCCAGCTCGCAGGCCCGCATATATGCTGCCAGCGCGCCTTCGGCGTCTGGCGCACCAAAGTCGGGAAACTCCAGCTCTGTGCCCAGCCGGAAACACGCCCGCGCCACGTCGAGCTCACACGCCTGCGCAAAGAGGCCGAGCGCCCCGGCCGCATCGCCGCCTGCAAGAAAAAGCCCTTCGCCCAGCGCGAGGCAGGCTTCGCCATGGCTTGCCGCGCAGGCCGCTTCCACAGCGTCTGCCGCCTCGCCGCCTGCGTCTTCGCCCTGCGCCAGCGCGCTGCCGGGCGAAGCCAGCATCACCAGCCCCAGCAGCCCGGCTGCAAGATCAACACGTCTCGATTGGAATCGCATAGGCTCCCCGAAACTCACCCCGCCGTCATATTGGCGGGCCCGCCCCCCCGGTCAACCATTAGCGGCCGGCCAGGCTGACGCCGGGGCGGGGCGGGGCCCGCCCCGGCGCGCCCGTCAGTTCACCTCGAAGACAAGCGGATAGATCGCATTCTTCTGAACGACGGGCTGGCCATTGCGGATGGCGGGGAGAAATTCCGCCCGCCGCACGGCCCTTTCGGCCTCGGCCTTGAACATATTGTCCGTACACTTCGCGACCACATCCTGCGGCCGCCCGGCCGTATCCACATCGAAGTAGACGTCACAGCTGCCGGAAATTCCGCGCGAGAGCGCCGCCTGCGGCATCGTCAGCACAGGCGGGCGCACCGCCACGAGCTCGCGCCCGTCAATCGGGCTGGCGGATATCGCCCCGAAACTGATCTTTCCGATGTCGTACTGTCCCGGCGTCTGGCCGGCCCAGACCGGCCCGATCGGGCCAATGCCGCTTGTCTGCACGTCTGTCCGGTCCATCGGCGGGGGCTTCTGCGCAGCTTCCAGCGGCAGGGGCTTCGACTTGGTGCGGATCTCCCCGGTCGTTTGCATCTGCGGGGTCACACGGGTCAGCGCCCGCTGGGGTTTTTCGTCCAGCCGGATATCGCTGACGGTGATCAGCGCATTGGCAGCCAGAAACAGTCCATAGACCAGCGGTACGGCCAGAATGGCCGCAAGGCTCAGGCGCGATGGCCCTGTATTAAGTGTCAACATTGTTTCCTCCCGCCTTCCGGCGCTTGTTCCGTTCGGGCCTTTTGCGGCCCGTGTCCGGGGTCAGGCAGCCCCTCGCTGCCCAACCCTTACGCTAGGGAAGCATTCCCTAGCGTCAAGAGGAAAAACGGGAAAACGCGGCAATCTCGGCGCGCGCAGACATGCCGGGGTGAGGGGCCACCCTTTGGCCTCAGGTGGCCCCTCCAACGCCGCGGACCGGGAGGAAACATTGGTCTGGCGTTGTTCCGGAGGATGGGGAGGCTTTAGTTGGCGAGCGCGTAGTCCAAAGCAGCCAGTCGCTGGAAGCCAGGGGTGATGTCTGCGCCCGAGGTGCTGACATCGACATGGATCTGCTGGATTGCCGCCTTTACCAGCGCGTCGGCGCAGGTTTCGTCGACATACACCGCGCCCATAGCGGGTACACGCTGCGAGCAGACCTTGCGGGCTTCCCGCTTCAGGGACGTCACGATCGTCTCGGCGCCGTCTTCACTGGTCAGAAGGGCAGGGTCATAGTTCATCTTCAGGGTCACTTCTTTGAGCGACTCTGCGGCGGCAAAAGGGGTGAGAACCATGGCAGCGGCCAGGATCATCGAGGTAGCTTTCAGCATTGATTTAGTCCTTCAGAGTTAGCGCCGGACGCGCCGGCAGGAAAACTCCTCCCGCAGCGCGTCCGGGGGCTTATCCTGCTCCGGTACGGTGAGCGCGGTCCCGGTGGACGGGTCCCGCGCGCCGTGGCCTTGACCGGAGCGGCCCAGCTCATGCTGCATTGCAACAATTAGTCTGCTTCTGCGACGGGGCAATGACGCTCCGCGCCGACTGCGCGAATAGCTGCGTTTCCGCCCGCAAATGCCCCCAGCCGGGCAATCCTGCCCAACAACTGAACAGGTGTTGGAACAAAGCCCCCCGAATCGGTGGCTGGGCGTCATTTCCAGTCCCGGTTATTTGTTGTGCCAGATTGATCCAGGATGCTCCCCGAATGCTCTTTCGCGCCGTTTTCGCCGCCGCCCTGTTTGGCCTCGTTCCCGCTTACGCCAGCGCAGAGACGCCAGAGGCGGGCGCGGCCCCTGCCGAATGCCCCGCCGAGGCAGAACAGACCCTCTTCAACCTCTTCCATGCGGGCCAGGCCGGCACCATCAGCGATGGCAATACGGTCTATTCTTATGCCGAAACGGCCCGCCAGCTCTGCGCCGAGCGGGGGGAGGTGCAGGGCATCCTGGCTAAGCAGTATGCGTCCGAATACCGCCTCGCCTCCGATCGCGGCGACAATGAAGCGAAAAACTTCAACCAGATCATGCGTATCCAGACAGATCTGCGCGAAGCTTACCCTACACTCGGCCAGTGAAACCGTCATTGGCCGGGATTGACCACAAAGCGTCCGGAATGGCGCGAAGTGACGGAAAGTGTCTATTGCCGAAAGACGGGGCCAGGAGTGCGCCCAGAAGTGGTGAAAAGCTCGCCCCTCTCGCCGCCAGCCATCCGGCCCTGCATCCGGCGCAGGCTGATCGGGCAAAAGCCCCGGTCCGTGCTGGCGAGCGGCCCGGCGTCAGATGCGCCCAGCGCGCACATCAACGCCGTCAACCGACGCATTGTCAGTGTGGTTCAGGCTGACGCCCAGGGCGCCACGCGCCTGCTTGATCCCGGCTAAACGCCGCGCCGCGACCGCAGCGCTGCCGCCAGCGTGCCATCATCAAGATGATCGAGCTCTCCGCCTACAGGAACCCCATGCGCGAGCCTTGTCACATCAACGCCTTTCCCGGCCAGAAGGTCGGCCACATAATGCGCCGTGGTCTGACCATCCACTGTTGCATTGAGGGCGAGGATCACCTCGCGCACTCCGCCCGCCTCGACCCGGGCCACAAGGCTTGCAATGCCAAGGTCCTCCGGCCCGATCCCGTCAATGGCGGACAGGGCCCCGCCCAGAACATGATAGCGCCCCCGGAACGCGTCCCCGCGCTCCAGCGCCCAGAGGTCAGGCACGTCTTCCACCACGCAGAGTATGCCGTCATCGCGCCCTGGCATCTGGCACACCGCGCAGGGCTGCACCGTATCGAAGTTGCCGCAGACCTGGCATTTCTGGATCTTCGCGCCCGCCTCGGCCAGCGCCTCGGCCAGCGGCTTCAGCAGCGTGTCATTGCGTTTCAATAGATGCAGCGCCACCCGCCGCGCCGACCGGGGGCCAAGCCCCGGCAGCTTCGCGATCAGGTCAATCAGGCGCAGAAGTTCAGGGCCGGCAGAACGTTGGGACATGGGGAGGCCTTCTGCCTGAGTCTGTTGGGCGTGTCATCCCGGGTCCTTCCGCTCGCCGTCGGCGGGCTTCAGCCCATACGCCTCCAGCAGCCGCCAGACATGGGCAGGCACCATGTTCTTGATTTTTCCGGGTTCTTCCCGGCGCAGATGGATCACGGTTTCCGCCGCCTTCATTTCCAGTCTTGTCCGGGCAAATTCCAGCCCCTTGGGCCCGATGCGTGGCTGCAGGAACGAAACCAGCGGGCGCACCCAGTCAGGCATCGACCGCAGCGGCAGGCCGCCGGCTGCCCGCTCGACATTGGCAATGAAGGCCGCCACATGCGGCGCCCGCTTGCCGGATGATCCGGGCGGACTGGAAACCAGCTCCTCGCCGAGCAGCGCGACAAGTTCCTCGCCCCGCTCATTGCGCACGATCAGCCACTGGTCGCCTTCGCCCGCCATGTAGCCGACCGTGAGGTCGCTCAGCGCATTGGTATAATCCACGCAGGTCCGGCAGGTGAGGGGGAAGAAATCACGCGGCAGTTTCGAGATCGGCAGCGAGAGGAACGGGATCAGCTTTTTCCGCCCGTCATCAAAGCGCAGCTCGACGCGGAAATCGGCGCGGAATTCCAGATACGAAATCGTCTCCGGGGCGTCGTCCAGTAGCGCGAGGAATGTATGGAAATTCTCCGTCGTAGTATTGTCCGAGCACGGCGTACCGATCACATAGAGCTTTTCCAGCCCGAACTCTTCTTCCAGCGCGCGGACGGCATAGACCTGGCAGGGAATGCCGATCAGCGCGACCTTCTTCAGTCCCCGCACCGCCACCTCCTCCATCAGCGCTACCAGCGGAGAATAGCCCATCCGCATCCCGCGGCACCCGGCCATGTCCTGCGCCCGCATCACGATCACCGGCCTCGGCTTCCAGCGGTCTTCCGGGTCGGGCGCCACAGTCAGCACCGCCTCGACCGCGCCCGTCTCCAGCAGCCGTTCGCCGATCCGGCTGGCAATCCCCGTCCACTGCGCGCCCTCCTTGGGTGGCGTCAGCCTTGCCCGCAGCATCCGCCGGAACACGCCAAACCCGGTTTCATCCGGCTGCAGATTATCCCGCGCCCGGCCATGCATGCGGGTCTCAAGGCCCGGATAATCAGGCTTGATGAACTGGCACGCCCGACCGCAGGCCTTGGCATCGGCCATTCGCGAAACCCCGCAATCGGTGCAGAGCCCGCGCGGTTCAGGGACACGAAAGTCTGGGGTGAAGGGCGGCGCGGTCATCCCGTGATGTTATAGGGGCCCGGGCCCCCGTGTCACGCGGCGCCTTAAAACGGCAGCTTGAATCCCGGGAGCAATCCGCCAAAGCCGGCCGTGGCAGACTTCATCGCCTCTTCCATCGCCTGGTCGAGGCGCCGGCGGGCGTCCGAATGGGCCGCCTTGATCAGGTCCTCGATGATCTCGGGCTCATCCCCCATCAGGCTCTTGTCGATGGTGACAGATACCATTTCCCCCTTGCCGCGCAGTTTCACGCGCACAAGGCCCGCCCCGGCAACGCCATCAGCTTCGGTGGCTTCGATCTTCTGCTGCACTTCAGCCATCTTGGCCTGCATGGCCTGGGCCTGCTGCATGATCTGGGCGAGGTCTTTCATGGTGATCTTGTCTCCGTCAGGCCGGCCGGCGGGTTTTCAAAGGGATTACATTACTGGGCACATCGTCCTGCCCGTCCTCGTTTTCAAGCGGGGAAAGCGGATCTGCCACATCCAGGATCACCGCGCCGGGGATTGCGGCGAGGGTTGCCGCCACCAGCGGGTCACGCTTTGCCTTCTCGATCCGCTCGGCTTTTTCCCGCCGCTCCCGCTCGCGCACGGACTCGGTATCGGTGTCGGCTTCCTCCACCGTCCACTCCAGATCGCTGTAGCTCTCCAGGAACGCTTTCAGCCGGCCCAGCAGCCCCGGCGGGGCGCCAGGCGCCAGCGCGCAGGCAAGCTTTCCGGGCTCAAAATGGGAGGGCCGCACGAACCGTTCGGTGTCGACCTGCAGCCCCACTTCGCGCGCCCCCGCCATCAGGGCGATCATGTCTGCAAAGCTCTCGATGCCGCCGGGTGCCTGCGGCGGAGCCTTAAGGGGCGGGCTATCCTTTCCCGGCGGCCGGGACCCCTCGGCGATCATGCGCGCCGCTTCCTCCGGCGAGGGCAGGGTGGATGCCGCTGCCAGGCGCAGCATCACCATGTTCAGCGCCGTAGCCGGATCCGGCGCCACCTGCAGGTCGCCATAGCCAGACAGCAACAGCTGCCAGTTACGCGCCGCCTGCGCCGGGGTCAGGCGCTGCGCCAGCGCCCTGGTGCGGTTTGCCCAGTCCGCCGGGCCTGCCGGGGACCAGTCGTCGCCCGTCGCCTGCGCCACGGAAATATCTGCGGCAATGTCGAGGATGTCTTTCAGGATCACCGCCGGGTCTGCCCCGCCCGCCACCTGTTCGCGCACTTCGGAGAGCGCGCCCCTGGCGTTGCCCGAAACCGCCTTCTCCACCGCGTCCAGGAGGCGCGCCCGGTCGCCCAGGCCCAGCATCGCGCGCACGGCCGCGCCACTGACTTCCCCGCCATCCGTCGTCTGAACAATGCCCTGGTCGAGCAGGGAAAGCCCGTCGCGCACAGACCCTTCGGCCGCCCGCGCAATCAGGGCGAGGGCTTCTTCGGAAACATTCGCCCCCTCATTGCGGGCCACATTGCCTAGGTGGCGCGCCAGCTCGCCGCTATCGAGGCGTTTGAGATCAAACCGCTGGCAGCGCGAGAGCACCGTCACCGGAACTTTCCGGATTTCGGTCGTCGCAAAGATGAACTTCAGATGTGGCGGCGGCTCTTCCAGCGTCTTCAGCAAAGCGTTGAAGCTCGCATTCGACAGCATGTGAACTTCGTCGATGATATAGACCTTGTAGCGCGCTGAGACCGGGCCATAGCGGGCCGAATCCAACAGGTCGCGCATGTCGGCCACGCCGGTGCGCGAGGCTGCATCAAGCTCCAGCACATCGGGATGCCGGCTCGCCATGATCGCGTCGCAATGCTCGCCGGGCGGGTCAAGGTGAATGGAAGGGCCCGCGGCCTTGCCCTTCTTGCCCTTGGTATCGGCCTTCGGCTCGAAGTTCAGCGCCCGGGCCAGCAGGCGGGCGGTGGTCGTCTTGCCCACCCCGCGCACGCCGGTCAGCATGAAGCCATGCGCGATCCGGCCCGTCTCGAAGGCGTTGGAGAGCGTGCGCACCATCGCTTCCTGGCCGATCAGGTCCTCGAAGCGGCGCGGGCGATACTTCCGCGCCAGCACCTCATAGGTCTTGCCGGGCGCGGGCGCGTCCCCGCCCCCGAAGAGGGCGCCGGTGGCGTCATCGCCTGTGGAGGAATCGTCAGTGCTCATGGAACCCGGCGGACATTAGCGGGGCAGGGGCGTGGGCGCAAATGGCAGATCAGGGCTTGTTGCCGCGCAGCTGTCCAAGGGCCTCTGGCAGGAAAAGTCCGCCAGCCTGAAGCGCCGTCTCAAGATGCGTGATCGCATGAGTCAGGCTTGCCGCACGCGTCGAGAACCGAAACCCGATTGCCGCGCACTCCGCAGTCAGCCGGCAAGCAGGATCGAAAGTCCAGTTAACGCTCAACTCGGCAGGACCGGGCGGCGTGACGAGCGTGAACGTGTCGTACACATGATCTGCAAAGGGGCCTTCGGCGTCTCCCGGCGGCGGCCCCGGTGGCTCGCGTGGACCCGTCACATGGACGGGCCATCGCCAGGCCTTTCCAGGTCTGGTTTTAGAGGGGCGTGCCTGCGCTTGAGCGCGGGTCTCAGCCGGCGGAAGCTCCACGCTGCGACCCGTCTCGCGCAGCCATTGCATTTCCTGACGGGCGATGGCGCTTTCAAGATGGGGGAGGACAGCCTCCGGGAGTGCCCCGAAGGCGCCTGTCTTTTTTACCTGCTGGCGCAGCGCGTTGTAGAGCGCCGACCTTGCGGCCGGGTCAGCTGCGTCAATGCTGCTTAGCTCACCAATGACCCAGCCGAGAATATCGCTCCGAAGCGACACTTACTCCGCCGGGACGCTCTCGGCGGTCTTGCGGCGTTCGTCAAAGCGGCTCCAGACGCCGTCATCGCCGTGCCAGTCACCGCGGGTGGCGCCCTTGGAGTATTCGGTGGCGCGCTGCTCGAAGAAGTTGGCGTGCTCGACCCCGTTGAGGATTTCCGACAACCAGGGCAGCGGATGCTTGGTGAGGCCGTAGATCGGCTCGAGCTTGAGCTGGCCGAGGCGCCAGTCGGCGATGTAGCGAATATAGCTCTTGATGTCGTCGGCGGTCATGCCTTCGACCGGGCCCATCTCGAAGGCGAGCTCGATGAACTTGTCTTCCAGTGCCACCACCGTGCGGCAGCACTCGCGGATGCGCTCGCGCAGGGCGTCGGTCATTACCCCGGTTTCGGCGCAGAAGGCGTGGAACAGCTTGATCATGCCTTCGCAGTGGAGGCTCTCGTCGCGGATCGACCAGGTGACGATCTGGCCCATGCCCTTCATCTTGTTGAAGCGCGGGAAATTCATCAGCATGGCGAAGGAGGCAAAGAGCTGCAGCCCTTCGGTGAAGGCACCGAACACAGCCATCGAGACGGCGATGTCTTCATCAGTCTCGGTGCCGAACTGGCCGAGATAGTCGTGCTTGGCGGCCATCTCCTTGTATTCCATGAAGGCGGAGAATTCCGAATCCGGCATGCCGATGGTTTCCAGCAGCAACGCGTAGGCCGCCACATGTATCGTCTCCATATTGGAGAAGGAGGCCAGCATCATGGACACTTCTACCGGCTTAAACAGCGGCATGTAGTGTTCCATATAGTTGGCGCCGACTTCGACATCCGACTGGGTGAAGAAACGGAAGATCTGGGTCAGCAGGTTGCGCTCGGCGTCCGAAAGCTTGACCGCCCAATCCTTGCAGTCCTCGCCGAGGGGCACTTCCTCGGGCATCCAGTGGACCTGCTGCTGCTTCTTCCAGAACTCATAGGCCCACGGATAGCGGAACGGCTTGTAGGCATTGCTCGGCGTCAGCAGGCCGGGGAGGTCAGTGCGTACATTTGCCATCGGGCAGGCTCCATTCTTCAGCTATCGGCGGTGGCCAGCGAATCTGGCCTAGGTGATGTTCAAGACACCACATATAGTGCTTAAAATGCGTTAACGCCGCAAGATGTGCATTTCGCCGCAACCGGGCAAAACTCACAGGAAACCGGTTCAGCGCCCGCTGCGCGGCACCGAGACCGGGCGCAGGCCCATGCGGTAAAGCGCAGCCTGGCCAAGTTCAAGGTCAGCCTGAGTATGGCATAGGAAGGCCACCCGTTCGATCTTTGAATCGGGCCAGTTAGACAGGTATTGCTGCGCGGTCTGGATCAGGCCCTGCGCGCGTTCATGCGGGCTGTCTCCGGCGCTGCGCGTGCCGAACAGGGGGAAAAGTACAGATTTGAGCGCCGTCTTCGGGCTCATCTTGGCGCCAAAGCGGTTGTTTTCCTGGTCGACGGCGGCCAGCGCATTGCTGACGCATTTGCGATAGGCCCCGATCAGCCGGTAGCCGCGCCCGGGTTCGCCCTGATAGGCGGCGGCGTGGACCAGCAGGCGCACCTTGTTGGTCTTCTTCAGCATGCCCGGCCCGGTCAGGAGGGCAGTGGCGGGCTCCACCCCGGTGCGCTGCTGGTGCCAGCCCGCGCGGCTGGCCAGGAGGCGGGCGATCGTGTCGTCCCGCACGAAGCCGTGCCGGTCGCGCCGCGAGCCGAGATAGCGGATGGCGGCAGAGACCGACCCCTCATGGAAGCGGCCAAATTCCATCCGCGTGTTTTCCGGGTTCACCCAGACATCGATGTCATCAATGTCGGCAATGTCGCCGGTGACCAGCTCGATCAGCTTGGGGGCCTTCGGCCCGGCCGGGCTTGCCCGGTAAGAGATGTAGCGCCGCTCGGGAATGATGCGGCCGGGCAGGGACACGTCAAGCCCCGGCACCAGCGTGTGGATCAGGCTGTCCGTGCTCGGATTGTCGAGGCTATTGCGGACATGGGTGCGCAACAGGGTGCGGCAATCCTCGATCACCTGCTGGCGCGAAATGCCCCCGCGCGCTTCCAGTTCATAGTCCACCGCTCGCATGCCGGAGATGGAGAAGGGCGCCGTCGAGCGGGCATGGCGCAGGATCACGGTGCCTGCGCGCCGCGCGGTCTGGCGGATGCCGAGTTCGAAGAACACGTCGGGCGAGCCGAGGGTGACGTCGGCGATCACCACATCGGATTCAAGGAGGTTCTCGATCATTTCCTTGTGGATGAGGCCGGAGCGGCTCACCCGGTCGGCGCGGATGATGTCGAGGTTGAGGTCCTCGATCACCGGGCGGATCAGCTCCTCGAACACAGCGTCAAAATCAGGCGCGGAGGCTTCCTCGTCGCTGGCCGGATAGGGCAGGATGACGAAACACCGCCGCCCGGTCTGTGCCTTGCCTTCGATCTCGGAGTATTTCTCCGGACCTTGTGTCTTTCCTTCAAATGCCATTCCCACGCCGCCCTGCCTCGCCAAGCCCAAACTTACGCCGACCCCCGGGCACAAGCCATGCTCGTCCGGACCGGCCGTGCCAGTGGCTCCCAGATCCAAACGAAACAATGGGCAGGCAAGGCTGGCAAGGCAGGAGACGGCCGCGATTTCGCCTGCCACGGGAGGGCGAAGGCTAGTGCTCTGTTTCCTGTTGGATTCAGGCCAGATTATAATTGCGTAAGGTTGGCGCGCGGGGGCGCAACTGCCCGTTACCCGGTCACTCGCCCACCCGTCGGGCGGGCACGGGCAGGGAGCAGACGTCCAGCACCTTGGGCGGGACCGAGACGAGCGCCGGGATGCCGGCATAGTCGCGCTTGGAGGTCTTGAGGGCTTCCCAGTCGGCTGACGCGGTCTCCATCACGTCATAGGCCGGGCGTTCGTCAACGGGGATATCGGCGGCCATGCGGGCCGAGAGGATCTGGTTTTCGGCGAGTTTCGAGCGTCGGTACTGGCTGATCTGGTGGGCAAGCTTTGGGTCCTCGCCGAAGATCGCGTTCATCTCATCTTCTGTTGACGGATCAACGCGGGGCAGTCGGTGGATGAACTCCATTCCGCCGATGACCCGGCCAAAGATGGTGTAGTTGCGGTCAAGATAGCGTCTTGGCTGGAGGGGGATGAAGATTTCGGTGGAGCCGCTTTCCGGGTTGTTGTCGCGGGCCATGCCAAGGGCGCCAGGGCAGTTGAGCAGCCATTCGCGGTTCCCGTCGCGGCCGACAGCAAAGCCCTGCCGGTGGCCGACTTGCGGGGCGTAGAGGTCCGCGTTGCCCTGCGGGGCAAAGCCCTCGGCGGAAATTTCCCGTTCTGCTTCAAAGGGTAAGGTGGGCCATGCGGCTATCGCCATGTCGAATTCGCGCCCTGCCTGGGCGACGTGGCCTTCGACGACGCGGTAGAAATACTCCCCGTCATAGAAGCCTTCACGGACCGCTTGTCGGATCTGGGTGGCATGGGCGGGGGCAGCTTCTGGGTAAAGCTCGATGGCGACGGTGCCTGTTTCCAGCGTTAGAATGATGAGATTTTCCGGGTCAACGGCCCGCCACCCGGGGATAGGCGCGGCCATTTCGGGGACAGTTTCGGCCACTTTGGGCATCGTTTCGGACAATCCGGGCGGCGCGCTGGCACAGGCAGCACAAACGAGGGCGGCGGCAAGGAGATGAACGCGGGTCATGCGCCCGACTGTCGGCGAGGCAAGCGGCGGCGTCAATGTCGCTTGCCGCAGCGGCATCAAGGTTCAGGCATCAAAGCCGTATTTCCGGCGCAGCAGATCAAGGGTCTCGGGCGCAGGCTTCAGGCCGGGATTGGAGGCGATCACTACACCGAAATCGGTCAGCGGCAGCTCGCCATTGGCGATGCGGCGGCGGGACGACCGCCAGGCATGGGCGCCCCCGGGCGGGACATAAACGACATGGCAGACAAGCTCGCCCCCGGCCGCGATCAGCCGGTCGACATGGCAGTTCAATTTCGGGCGCGCCGCAGGCGGCGCTTTCCCGGCGCTGGCATATTCCTTCTCGATGCGGGCCTGCCAGGGCCCGGGCGCGGGACATTGCTCGGTCATCATCACCCCGGTGGATAAGCCGTGTACTGAATCACATTGCAGCCGGCATGGGGAGGGGATTTTTTTGCTGTCTGGCCATGCAATTGCGAAGGCCTGCCGGGCTCCGGCGCCATCGCGCAGGGTGAGGCCCGCCAGGACCTGCCCCGTCGCCGGGGGCATGGGCCGGGCCTCCATAAACGCCTTCCGGTACTCGCCTGCCTGGAGAGATGTTCCCAGTGAAGAGAGAGCCATCATCCTCTTTCACCGGGGGATTGCGGAACGTCACCGCGATCTTGAAGGCGATGACGAAACATGGAATGGCTCCTTCTTGGAGGCGTTACTCGAGAAGCCGGACTATCCCGATGCAAACTTTCTGCAGTTTGATCTGGACGTCATGGATGGCAATTACGAAGATGCAGTTTCGCGGCTTACCTACTTTTCTGACATTCCTCATCTGCGAGACAGGATCGCAACGGAAACTCTGCAGTTCCTTGTCTCTGATCTGATCTATCATCAGGACGAGGACAGTTTAAAGACGCTCGTCTACGAGCTTTCAGAGACATACAAGCCGAGCTTTTCATATGCGGGCGGCGACTTCCTGAAGGTTGAGCGCGCGCGTCTCCTCCTCGCCTCGGGACGCAAGCAGGAGGCATTCGCTGTCGTGGGCACAATTTTGTCTGCGTACAGCATGATCCGAGTCCGGACTGAAGGTGATTTCAGGGAGTTGTGGCGTATAGAGGGATTTGACGCCATCGCCGATGTGAATCGCCTCATTCAGGCGCAGGTTGCTGCCCTGCCGGGGATCATCGAGGCCTCGCCAGACAGATTGCAGCCGGCCTCCGAGCTGATCGATATGCATCTGGCCTTGGGCGATACGCAGGCGGCATTTGTCCTTACCCAGCGCTATGCCGACAGGATATTTTCGCCGAGAAACTTCAAATATGTGGATGCAGAGCCCTTTGGCCGCAATATCCTGCGCGCGCATGCTATTCTGCTGGAGCAGCGCGGAGACATTTCGGGCGCCCGGCGCATGTTCCTGAGAACCGCGCTCGGAGATCAGTCGAGCCTGACGAAGGGGCCGAGCGTCAACCAGATGTTTGAGGAGATGCACCGTGCCGTCAGGTTGGGCAAGGATCCTGCGCCCAGTGCCTGGGTGGAGGGCGCGAGCCTGACCGGCCTTTCGGATGAGGGATTGGGATGGCTCGATATATATGAATCAATCAGTGATTTGATGAAAACAGCCTCGCCTGTCCCGGAGATCAGTCTTGCCGAACTCGAGGATGATGGCGGCTGGAGGCAGGCGCCGATCGCCTTTCTTTACATCTTTCTTTATCTCGATCAGGCGGCAACGGGCGACCTGATGCTCGCGATCCTCGAGAATCCCGCCTGGTCGCGGGAACTCATTGCGATGGCGCAGCCACATCCGGTCCTGCTGCCGGACCTGCCGGGTAGTCCTGGCGAGCGCATGAGCCGCGATTTCCAGGCGCTGCTGAACAGGCCGGACATTGCAGCAGCCCTGTTGAGGGCCGGGCGGCTGGAAAGCTATCCTGGCGTTTACCGGCTTTACTCAGCGCCCTAGAGGCGAGCCGGCGCAGTGAAATCGGTTTACGGCAATTTGCGGGCCTGGCTGAGCGACACCAGCTGGGCGCGCCAGTATTCTGCGAGACGCATCTGGGTGGCGGCGAGGGGGAAGCCGTGGCGGGCGACGTGTTCCTGCGGGATGGTGTCCCAGCCGCGATGGGTGACCGTGACGCGGGTGTCTTCGCCCAAGGCCTCGAACGTCACCTCGACCGAGGTCACCTGATCTGGCGTAAAGGTCGCCTGGCGCCAGGAGAAGGCGAGGCGCTGGCCGCGCTCCCAGGCGGTAACGTGGCCAATCTCGAACACCTTGCCGCTCGCCAGCGTGGTGATGAGGCGGGCCTCGCCCTCAAAGCTCAGCGTGCCATCGCCGCGCGGGGTGAGCTGGAAGAGGGCGGAAGGGCGCCACCAGGCGGCGATCTCTCCGGTGAAAATGTCGAACGCTTCCTCCGGGCTGACGGGCACGCGCAGGGAGACGATGACGGCGCTCACGCTTTCTTCGTGCCCTTTGCCCTGGCTTCAACATGCGCCTTGAAGGCGGAGAGCTGGCCGGCCCAGAGGGCCTCTGTTTCTGCCAGCCAGAGTTTCAGATCCGCCATCGCGCCCTCCTTCAGGGAGTAGATCCGTACACGCGCATCAAAGTCGGGATGGCTTTCCTCGGCGAGGCCTGCCTGTTTGAGAAGGCGCAGATGGCGGCTCATCGCAGGCGCAGGCAGGCCAAGGGCCGCGGCGAGTTCCCCGGCGCTGTGGGGGCGCGCGCCGAGCAGTTCCACCGCCCGGCGCCGGTCGCGGTCTGCCAGGGCGGTGAACAGGGTGTCGAGACGGGCAGGCTGGCTCACAGCCGGTCGCGGGTCTTTAGGCTGCCGCCGGAGGCCTTGTCCCATTCGGCGGGGGAGAGCTGGTTCACCGTGACGCCAAATGTCCAGACATGGCCTTCGGGGTCGCGGGCGCGGTAGGTGCGGTCGCCGTAGAACTGATCATCCGGGGCCTGCAGGATTTCGGCTCCGGCCTTTTGCGCCCGCACGCAATGGGCGTCGATGTCCTCGCCCGCGGCCAGCTGGACATGTACCGACTGGGTGTTCTTGCCGGAGAGGTTTTTCGGGCTGCGATGGTTTTCCGACCATTCGCTGCCGACCATGATGAGGCCGCTGCCGAAGGTCATTTCCGAATGGGCGATCTGTTCGTTCTCGTCGAGGATGACCAGAAGCGGCTCGAAACCGAACGCCTCTTCCAGCCAGCGGAAGGCAGCTGTTGGGGTCGGCATAGGTGACGGCGCTGGAGAGGCCTTTGCCGCGAGCGTAGTCAGACATGTGCATTTCCTTCCTGATCTTGATAATATTTCTAAAATATTGAAAATATCTGTCAAGCCGGATCAGGAAGGATGCACCGGATCGCAACGGGCCCCGGAGCAGGGGGAACTCCGGGGCCCTTGGGGCGCAGCTGCGGGAGGAGAACAGCTGCGGTCAGTAAGCGGAGCGGCGGCGGCGCATGGCCTGGGCCGCATCGGCGCGGGCGTCTTCCATCTTCTGGTCGATGATCGCCGGGATCAGGATCAGATCGAGCAGCCACCAGACAAAGCCGATGAGGAAGAAATAGCTGATGATCTGCAGGATCGCCGTGACCGGCTTGCCAAGATAGAAACGGTGGGCCGAGATCCAGCCGAGGAAGAACCAGAGGAGATAGGCGGCGCCGGCGCTTTTCTTCTCATTGGCGGCGCGCTGCTCGATCAGGATCATGTCTTCGGTGGTGAAGGCCATCTGTTTGGCTCCTCTGCTGTCTTATCGATAATCATATAATACTCGGGGAGCGGGTTTCCAGAAGTATTTATCGAAAAACGGCAATTTTCTTCGGGCGGTCCACAAAAGGAAAAAGGCGGCGGCCGAAGCCACCGCCCTGATTCCAGTTACCGGCGGGGACTATAGCCAGTAGGGC
>NZ_JAGYJH010000006.1:186846-627277 GCF_018402285.1 Hyphomonas sp.
AGCCGGATCAGGAAGGATGCACCGGATCGCAACGGGCCCCGGAGCAGGGGGAACTCCGGGGCCCTTGGGGCGCAGCTGCGGGAGGAGAACAGCTGCGGTCAGTAAGCGGAGCGGCGGCGGCGCATGGCCTGGGCCGCATCGGCGCGGGCGTCTTCCATCTTCTGGTCGATGATCGCCGGGATCAGGATCAGATCGAGCAGCCACCAGACAAAGCCGATGAGGAAGAAATAGCTGATGATCTGCAGGATCGCCGTGACCGGCTTGCCAAGATAGAAACGGTGGGCCGAGATCCAGCCGAGGAAGAACCAGAGGAGATAGGCGGCGCCGGCGCTTTTCTTCTCATTGGCGGCGCGCTGCTCGATCAGGATCATGTCTTCGGTGGTGAAGGCCATCTGTTTGGCTCCTCTGCTGTCTTATCGATAATCATATAATACTCGGGGAGCGGGTTTCCAGAAGTATTTATCGAAAAACGGCAATTTTCCGGTATCATGGAGCATACTCACCATATTTGGTGATTACCGATGAATGAAGATTTTCGCCCTATAACTCGATCAATGATATTGGCCGGCGCTGATGTCCTCGCCGAGCAGTGGGGAGTGATTGGCTCAGGCCCGGCCGCTGAAGAGTTGGCAGAAGCGGTATTCAAGGCGATGCTAGAAAAATCTATCGAATCGTTGGCCTCATTCGCCAATGGCCACGAAGCGCACCCCGGCAGAAATACAAAAGGCGCTCGAAATTCAGAGAGCGGCGATAACTGATTCTTGCGCAGCATTTGACAATGGAAAAAAATGGGAGGCCCTTCGGCTAGCCACTAGCGTGTACATCCTCGTTCATGATGGCGGCAAACGGAACAAGTCATTGCTGACGCAGCTTGGTGTTCGTGACCAAATGAAATTTCTATGCAGCGGTCATCAGATCGATGACAGGAACCTTACAAGCTCTAATCCGCTCGCTATGATGCATATGAGGGCATCCGAAGATCCAATGTTCGTCCCTATTCTGGACGAACATTCTGAGCGGTATCGTTGGTCATCCTTTGGCGAATGGTGGACACGAGATGCGATATTCAGCAGCGGGTCCGGCAAGAATTTGGTTTATCGAAAGAACCTTGTTTTCAATTTGAGAAACAAGGACGGCGGAGCGCACTATGACGAAACGCTGGGTGATATAGAATACCAAGAGATGGTGCGAGGCGGTGGCTGGATGATCATTAAGGGTAACCTGCCAGAGAGAGCAATGGTTGACCTTGAGCTGGTTTCTATGCGCCAAATAGCGCACGAAGTTTTAGCGAGTATAAAGCGAGCGGGTCTCGCTTAAGCCTAGATTTCATCGTCCAGCGCGTCGATGCACTGAAGAAGAAACGCCGCAGAAAAGCCCCCCCTGCTAATTTTGTTCTCCAGTCCCCGAGCGCTTATCTCTATGCCCATGGAGTTGAGCTTGTCCGCCAGCGACTGGTAATCGTTGTCCGTCTTTTTCAGCTTGGCCCGCAAGAGTTCCTTTGCGCGCTCCTCATAATGCGCATTTATCGGCAACGCTTTGCGTTCCTGCGGCATCGGCGGCAATGCCCGCTTGGGCTTGGGCTTGGGCTTGGTTTTGACGGCCATGGGCGCCTCCAACAAAATCACCTGATTTGGTGAAATACCACTTGACGCCCTGCCGGTCCAGCCATATCTAGAAATCACCAAATATGGTGATAAATATGGCGCAGCACTTCGTTCACTCCCCGCCGCGAAAACGCTCTCGCTCGCCAAGGTTTTGCGCATGTCGGACCAGGATGCAGAGAAAGCGTTCCGCGCGATCCGCTGGGCTGAAACAGATGGCGAGCCGGTCTGTCCTGAGTGCGGTTGCCTTGAACACTACAACCTGAAGAGCCGCCCTGTCTGGAAATGCAAGGGCTGCGCAAAGCAGTTCAGCCTGACGAGCGGCACCATCTTCCACAGCCGCAAGCTGAGCCTGCGCGATATTCTCGGCGCCATCGCCATCTTCACCAACGGCGCCAAGGGATACTCCGCCCTCCAACTGTCCCGCGATCTGTGTGTTGATTACAAAACCGCTTTCGTCATGCTGCACAAGTGCCGCGAGGCGATAGCGCTGGCTCGTCAGGAAGGCGCCCTAAGCGGCAACGTTGAAGTCGATGGCGCTTACTTCGGTGGCTATGTGAAGCCCGCCAACAATCGCGCTGACCGCACAGACCGCCGCCGCAAAATCAACCAGTCTGGCAAGCGCCAGGTCATCATCGCCGTGCGTGAGCGTGAAGGCCGTACACTGACGGCCGTTGCTGCGTCGGAAGCAGAAGGCGTTGCCGTTGTCCGCGAGAACGTCGCCGCTGGCTCTACCGTCCACGCTGACGAGGCTTCGCATTGGGACAAGCTGGCGGCTCACTTCCCCATAAAGCGGATAAATCACAAGCAGCACTATTCGCATGACGGCGCCTGCACCAACCAAGCCGAGAGCTTCTTCAGCCGCGTTCGCCGCTCTGAGATCGGTATACACCACCACATCGCAGGCAAGTACCTCTCTGCCTATGCAACAGAGCTTGCATGGCGTGAGGACGCTCGCCGCGTCTCCAATGGCAACCAGTTCGCCATGCTGGTCAGCGCGGCCGCTGTTGCACCGAAGTCTGCCGCTTGGTGCGGATATTGGCAGCGCCACTCAGCCTGATGTAAAGGCAGAGGTGAATGGGATATCCCATCCATGGAAGAGAGAAAAATGGGATATTCGGTGACGGCCTGTATCGCAAAGTGCAACAAAAAGAGGACGAGAAGAACAATAACAAGAGAACAGTCAAAAGTGCGATATCATAGGAAATCCTAGATCAAGAAACGCGGCAGTTGCCACAGGCGCGAATCTAAGGCAGAAATGAAAAGAGCCCGGACGTTTAACCGCCGTCAGGCGGCCCGTCCGGGCTCAAAAATCGGGTCAACGCTTTGTCGCCAAACTGCGCGAAGACCCGTCATAGGAGCTTGATTCATGTCAGATTTTGACGATTCTGTCAACAAGATCATCGCCCTTTTGGAGCGTTCCAAAAAGGTGCACGAAGACCGCGGCGACCGCGAAAGAGCGGTTGAGCAGGCTCGCCTTGCGCAAGACCTCAGGGCCTACCAGCGAGAGTTCCATCGTTTAGAGGAATTGCTGAAACCCATTCCTGTGTATGAGGGAGAGGACCTCTCGGACCTCCCGAAGGAGCTTCGCGCAGAACTGAGTGTCTCCAAAACGGATGAACTTGAGGATCAGCTCGCCACCGTAATTAATGCGGCGGGCCGTGAGGCCGACATCGACATGATCCTTATTTACCTGTTTCGAAAATTCAACGTAGTCCAAACGCGCCGTTTTCTGCAAAACAAGCTGTACCGGATGGTTCAAAAGGGCCTGCTGTATTCCGTGCCGGGCCGTAAAGGCGTTTATTCAACCTTGAAGCCAGATGAGCCGAACGAGACCTTTGTAGATACTCCGCAACTCGGCGGGAAACAGGTTTCGTCATCGTCCACAATGGACGATGACGAAGTACCATTTTGAGGAGGTGGTCCATCATGCCGATATAACAACCCTGGTCTAAGTGGGTCTCGTACACCCGCTTAGGTCAGCAGTCGCCACCAAGGGCGGCAGGGGCTGGGGGCCTCGGCTCTCAGTCCCACCTGTCACTAACCGATGACCGCTCAGCGGACATCACAAGCACATTGTATGTGATTCATTCTTACGAATCCGTCAACCCGCTGATCGGTCGCAGTCTTCAGAAAGGAAGACGATGAAAGACCGTAAGGTAACGCCGGACATGGTGCCGGTGATCAAATTGGCACGGGTGAGGAAGTACAACTACGCGCGTATCGCTTCGTACTTCCAGATCAACCAAGGCCGGATCGCAGACGTGATGAAGGGGCGCCTGTTCCCTGAAATTCCGCCTGCGAGTGACCTGCCCTCGGACTTCCCGATGGCATAAGCAACCGGAAGGGCGGCAATGCGCCGCCCTTTTTTTGCCCTTTGGCTTGTTCGACTACGGCGCTAGTGCGGCTTCAATATCTTTGCGAGATATGAACATGTCAGTGCTTGACCTGCCTCTTGGTTTCGTTCGTTCGAAGCCTAAGCGCCGATAAAACTCGCACGTAGCCTCATCAATTGCCGTTAGCCAAAGGCAGTGAACGCCAACGTGCTGTGAAATGGCAATCGTCCTGTGAAAGGCATCCACCATCATGGTGGTGCCCAGCTTGTTGCCGCGACATTTTTCAGTGACTCCCAAATTATCGAAGTAGATACCAGGAACGTTATCGAGGTGGTATTTAATGCCCTTTTTGCGGGGAAGCGCTTGAATAGATAAACTGTATATTCCTGCAACTATATCATCGCCAGCAGTAGCAACGAATACTTTGCATTGACCCTTATCATTATGGGACAATGAGTTTCGTCGGCACCATTTGTCTATTGGTTCGAAGCCACAAAAAAATTTATTTCTGTCGTGCTTTGCGCTCAATGCTGAAATTGAGAAGGCCGTCACAGAGCACAGTTCACAGTTCTACGCGGGCACTCTAGTTAGACGCGCCATGCCATCAGCAACAAACTTCTTAAGTTCGTCATTGGCCTTGCCAGCCTCAGCGCAGCGAGCGGCAACGGCTTTCAGCTCCCTGGCTGTTAGCTTAGTTGCTTTGGGTTTCGCGCGCGAAAGAACGCGAATTTTAAGCTTAGGCTTTGCCATATTGCGCCTCCTTCCTTGGAACATGATGTGAAATACATGATATCAAGAAAGAACCTAGTCAACATCGGGTTGACAAAGGCAAAAATTTGGTGTACGAGCCACGTGCTCTTGCTCGGTTGAGCAGTGACCCGCTAAGTGAGCGCCCAAATTAGCATAAAAATTTTCGTGATCACGAACTTTGAATCCGCCAAAGCTTATACGGCCCGTTCGCATCGTGATCCGTGGTCTGCCCCACGTCTTCCAGCAGCCCCTGATTTACGCTCGCCTTGATGCACGAGCTAATGCGGCGGCGCATGGCGTTGATGGTCGTCTCGTTGGGCTCATAGCCACACTCATGCGTCCACAGCTCGGCAAGCTGGCGCGAAGTCATCGGCCCTGAGGACTCCCGCAGGGTGTTCAGAACGAACCGCTTTATGCTGCCCTTCTTGGCCCGGTTATGGTTGTTCGGCTTGCTCCTGACGATACTGGCCTTGGGGTCCAGGATCAGGATTGCCTCTGAGATGTGGTAGAGGTGGAGCGTGAGCCTCTTCACAGCCTCGCGGTGCTCCTCCAGCGCAAGGCTTAGCTCGCGCTGCTTGGCGATGAGACCTGCAACGGTCAGCTCGCGGTCAAATACGGTTTCTTGTTCCATGACGGCAATTCACCATAAAAGGTGAGTTTACGTCAAGTCACCAAATATGGTGAGTTTGCTCCATGATACCGCAATTTTCTTCGGGCGGTCCACAAAAGGAAAAAGGCGGCGGCCGAAGCCACCGCCCTGATTCCAGTTACCGGCGGGGACTATAGCCAGTAGGGCTGGACCTTGTAGTAGGTGTAGGCCGCGTCGCGGGCCGCGTGGCCGTCATTCTTGGTCAGCTCTTCGATCGAATCGGCCGGGGCCTTTTCCAGCTGTTCCTTGCTGAAGGGAACAACGTAACCTTCCTTGTCCTTGCTGTAGTCGAGGGTCGACCACGGGACGGGATGGAACTTCTCCCCCATGCCGAGGAAGCCGCCAAAGCCGACAACGGCGTAGAGGATCGAATTGTCGGTCTTGTCGAGCATCACGTCTTCGACCTTGCCGATCTTGTCGCCGGCAGTGTTGTAGACGGATGTGCCGATGGTGCGGCTGGCGGGAATAGCGGTTGTGTGTCCGGTCGTGGTGGGCATGTGAGCCTCCTCTGAGGTTGCTTGTACAATTACAACGCCTGCGGCCCGCAAAGGTTGTGTTACATATTGGTAGGGACGGCGTGACGGCGCAGGCGGGGCATGCGAGGGTCGCCGGAGAGATCGTCCGGGAGGGGACTATGAGACGAAGTGTTCAGGCGGTAGTGGCCGGGCTCATGTGCGTGCTTGCGGCTTGCACCAGCGCGCCGTTGGCGGATGTTGCGCGAGTACCCAAGGGCTATGTGATTGCGGAAATAAATGTGACAGATCCTGAGCCCTACAAGGGATATGTAGCGGCGGTGACGCCGATGGTGGCCGCCTTTGGCGGGCGCTACCTTGCGCGCGGGGGCGCCGCCGAGGGGCGGGAGGGCGCCTCGCCGGAAGGGCGCATCGTCGTGCTGGAATTTCCGAGCCTTGAGGCGGCGCGCGCCTTCTTTGACTCGCCCGAATATGCCGCGATCGCCCGCCTGCGCCACGACAATGCGGTCTCGCGCCTGATGATCGTGGAAGGCACTGCGCCTTAACCTGCCGCGGGACCGCTTCCCATTCGCGGAGCGGCCTGCTAAGCGCCGCGTCCATGTACCAGATCACGGCAAAAGGCCCGCGGGGGCCAGTGGAAACGGCATGGGAGGCGCTCGCCTGGGTGGACCCTTCGCCCGCAGGCGCGGTCGATGCCAAGGAAGATGCGCGCGGGGCCTGGCGGCTCGATGCGTTTACCGAGACGATGGAAGAGGCCGAAGAGTGCGTCGCCCTCATCGAGGAGGCCGCGCCGGAGCTGACCGCGCGGATCGAGGAGATTGTCGAGCGCGACTGGGTGACGATGTCGCTGGAAGGCCTGCCGCCGGTCAATGCCGGGCCATTTGTTGTGGCGGGCAGCCACGCGCTGACCGCGTCCTCGCCGGGCAAGATTTCCGTTCTGATCGAGGCGGGCCCGGCCTTTGGCACGGGCCATCATGGCACGACGCTGGGTTGCCTTCTGGCGCTGGCCGAAGCGCGGCGCTACCGCAAGCCGGGGCGCGTGCTCGACCTTGGCACAGGCTCAGGCGTGCTGGCGATTGCTGCGCTGAAAGTGGGCGCGGAGATGGCGTCTGGCACCGATATTGACCGGGACTCTGTGTTCGTGGCGCGCGAGAACGCCAAGAAGAACCATGTCAGCCGGTTCTTCGTGCATCACGTGCGCGGGGCGAACAATCCGGCGATCCGGCAGGCGGGGCCTTATGATACGGTGTTTGCCAATATCCTGATGAAGCCGCTGATCGGGCTTGCCGCGGAGATAGAGCAGCTCTCCGCGCCGGGGGCGACGATCATCCTGTCGGGGCTGCTCCACCATCAGGCCTCGCCGGTGCGCGCTGCCTATGAAGGGCACAAGCTCCTCTTCCAGAAGCGCATCAAGCGCGACGGCTGGTCGACGCTGATATTCCGGAAGAAGGGGTGAGGATTTCCTGAAAGTTTTACCCTCCGGCCCATCCCGGGAAGGGGATGGGCATGGAGGGGATCGCGCCGGTGCGTCGGGGGGAGGAGGGTACGCTGTCCCGGGCGATCATCAGCTGCCGTTCCGGATGGGGTACGGGCGGGCAGTAGGCGGGTGGCAGAATCAGGCGCGGGCCGCGCGGCGATCCCACCGCTCCTGGCGGCGGGCGAGGATGTTGAGGCGGACGAGCGCTGCGCGCGCGCCTTCCCGGGCAGGCTGACGGGCCGCCGCAAGGTCCATTGTCGGGCGCTGGACACTCTCGATCACCATGTCGGCGGCGGGCGAGAGGTTGATTTCGGTTTTCATTGTTAATACCTTGTTAATACTTGTTTTGCTGCGCTGCAGCAACGTCTGTGTCCGGCCTATATAGGGTGCGAGCTAAACAAAACAGTATGGAATGCGCGAAATTAGCATGCTTATTTGCATAGCTCGATTGCTTCCCGGCGGCGGCAGATGACGCTATGTAGGCGGAATGAGACAGACATTCGACATCAAGGGCGGGCCGCAGGACGGCCGGGCCCATCTTCCGCTCCTTCGCCGTGAACTTGAGCGCCAAGGCCTCGATGGCCTCTACGTGCCCCATGACGACGAATATCAGAATGAATACCTGCCTGACGCAAATGAGCGCCTGGCCTGGGTGAGCGGGTTCACCGGCTCGTTCGGCTCAGCCTTCGTGTTCACGGATAAGGCCGTGCTCTTCGCCGACGGGCGCTACACCCTTCAGGCGGGCGACCAGACCGACCCGGCACTGTTTGAGGTGGTGGGCATTCCTGACCCCGGCGCGTTTGGCTGGCTGGCGCAGCAGAGCCTCAAGGGCAAGCGCGTTGGCTATGATCCCCGCCTGATGAGCCCGAATGATGTGGCCGCGCTGGCCGCCGCCGCTGCCAAGGCAGGCGCCGAGCTGGTGGCGGTTTCGGAAAACCCGATCGATGCGGCGTGGAAAGACCGCCCGCCCCAGCCGATGGCGAAGGTTGTTCCGCACGGCGTCAAACATGCCGGCGTTGCCCATACCGACAAGCTGGAAGCGGTTGGCGCGCAGCTGGCCCGGGACGGGGCGGACGCGGCTGTGCTGACCTCACCTGCTTCGCTCGCCTGGGCGTTCAATATCCGGGGCGGGGATGTCAGCTGCACGCCGCTGCCGCTCGGCCGGGCGATCCTCAAGGCGGACGGATCTGCCGAGCTGTTCATCGATGAGGAAAAGACCGACGGCACGCTGCGCCGCCATCTTGGCAACCGCGTGACGCTCCGTCCCCTGAGCAAGCTGGAAGAGGGACTGAAGGGTCTGGCCGGCAAGACAGTGAGCCTTGACCCGGATGTGGCCTCGTCCTGGTTCTTCGATACGCTGGCGGAAACCGGCGCAAAGATCCTGCGCCAGCGTGACCCGGTGGCATTGCCGCGCGCGTGCAAGAACGCCGCCGAGATCAAGGGCACGACCGCCGCCCATGCGCGCGACGGCATTGCGCTGACGAAATTCCTGCACTGGCTGGATACCGAAGCCCAGAGCGGCGAGGTGACCGAGATTGAAACGGTGATGAAGCTCGAAGCGTTCCGCGAGGAACTCGGCAATCTCAATGATCTCTCCTTCCCGTCGATCTCCGGCGCAGGCCCGAATGGCGCGTTGCCGCACTACCGGGTGTCGACCGCCTCTGACCGCAAGCTCGAGCGTGGCTCGCTCTTCCTGATCGATTCCGGCGGCCAGTATCTCGACGGGACGACGGACGTGACCCGCACGGTGCCGATCGGCAAGCCGACCGACGAGATGCGCGCCAACTATACCCGCGTCCTCAAAGGACATATTGCGCTTGCCGCCGTCCGTTTCCCACCGGGCACGACGGGCACGCATCTTGATGTTCTGGCGCGCCATGCATTGTGGCAGGCGGGACTTGATTACCAGCATGGCACCGGGCACGGGGTGGGCGTGTATCTCGGCGTGCATGAGGGGCCGCACCGGATTGCCAAGCCCTGGAACGGCGTTCCGCTGATGCCGGGGATGATCGTGTCGAACGAGCCGGGCTTCTACAAGGCCGGCGAATACGGCATCCGCATCGAGAACCTGCAATATGTGACGCCTGCGGAGCATATTCCGGGCGGCGAGATTGCGATGCACGGCTTTGAATGCCTGACCTTTGCCCCGCTGGCCCGTGATCTGATTGACGTTAAGCTGCTCTCGAAAGAGGAACGCAAATGGGTCAATGACTACCACAAGCGCGTGCTGAAACTGCTCGGACGCAAGCTCGATGGCGAGGTCAAGGACTGGCTGAAGAAGGCCTGCGCGAAGATCTGAGGCTCAGCCAAAAGCCCACAAGAAAGACGCCTCCGGTGATGTACACCGCAGGCGTTTGGCTATCCGGGAGGAAGCGCAGATCAGGATTTCAGATGCCGGCCCAGCGCGCGCAGCGGCGTTTTCTGAAGGTCCGGGATCGAGCCATCTGCCAGCGGGCCGATATTGATCAGCAGGTTGCCGCGCTTTGAGGTGACGTCCTCATAGAGGGCGATAACCTCGTCGCTCGACATATAGTCTTCCGGGATTTCAGCGGAGTTGTAGCCAAAGCCGAGGCCAAGGCCGCGGCAGGCTTCCCATTTGTGTTCCCTGGGCACGACGCCGAGGCCGAATTCGACGCAGCGATAGTCAGCGAAGGGGGAAGGAGTTTCTGCTTGCTGTCCGCCTGCGGAGCGTTCCTTCATCGTGTCATTGAAGCCCTTCAGGGTCTCAGGATCGCGCAGGGAGTTGAAGAAGTCGTGCGCGCCGAGCCAGCGGTCATTGGTGACGCCGTCGGGCACGGCTTTGTAGTAATAGTCTAGCAGGACGGGGACATCGTCGCCATTGGGCCAGCAGATGTCGTTCCAGAAGATCGAGGGTTTGTAGCGGTCGATCAGCTCCCTGGCCTGGGCGAGGGCGTATTCGCGGTAGTCCTGCTCGGTAGGCACGGCCGCGAACATTTCGCCGAGATTGGCGATGGGAGTGTCGCGGAAGGTCCAGTCGAGTCCACCGGAATAGTAGAGGCCGAAGCGCAGGCCGCGGGCGCGCACGGCGTCTGCGAGTTCGCCGACAAAGTCGCGCTCGCTATGCCAACCGGGGCGGTGGGGGTTTTCGACTTGCGTCGGCCAGAGGCAATAGCCGTCATGATGCTTGGCGACGAAGACGCAGTGGGTGGCGCTGCATTCGACGAAGAAGTCGGCCCATTCATTGGCGTCGAATTTCTGGGAAAGGACATCGAATTCGGGACGGAAGTCCGCATACGGCTTGTTGCCGTAGAGCTCTAGATGCCGCTTTCGGGTCTCGCTACCCTCTACGCGGACGGCATTGTCATACCATTCTGAATAGGGGGTCATCACCGCGCTCATGTAATAGTCGTCGCCATGAAGCTCATGAATGGCGCGGCCGCGCGGTGCCCAGGCGGGGATGGTGAACATGCCCCAGTGGATGAAGATGCCAAGTTGGGGCCGCGCAAACCATTCCGGACAGGGGCGGCCATTTGGACCAATCACTTTCTCGTCCCCTACATTATTCTATTCGACTAGTGTTATCTCTCCGGTACGCGTCGCCGGCGGTCCTTGCAAGGGTGACGTAACGTTCCATGCAAACGGCGCGAACAGGGAACGGGGCAGGCCCGCCTTGCCGAGCGCTGCCGCCGTCCACTGGTTGCAGGTATTGAACATGCTGTAGCGGCCGGTGGCGTGGACAAGGATTTCGCCGGGAACGGTGGTCGGGATGATGCTGAGTTCGCCCTCGGCGTCCCGCTCGAACGTCTCGCGGATATGGGCGATCAGTGCGGCGCGGCCTTCATCGTCCACAGACATGGGCGCGCAGTATTCGTACACCGAAGCGCCATCGACGGGCACGATGCGTACGGCGGTGTCATTCATGCCGGCAAGCGCGCTGAGCACGCGGCCGGCGGTCATGTCCTCGGGCTGAAGCACGCGGGTGAAGAAGACAGAGTCGCCCCAGCCGAAAAGGACATAAGTGTCCGGCGGCAGCCATGTGGGGAGTTCGTCCTTGAGCTCTTCCGACCAGTTGAAGAGGGGGTCGTAAAGGGGCAGGGCGATATCGGTATGGAAGGGCGCTTCGCAGAGATAGGTAAGCGCGGTGGCCTCGGTGACCTGCTGCGCGCGGCCGCTGGACGGGAACTTGCCTGAAAGCCAGGCAGCGCCGAGATACCAGAAACACAAGATGAGCAGCGCCGCGAGCGTCAGGCCGGCTCCCTTGAGGAATGTCATGATCTGCGCGCGCTGGATGGTCACCCCGCCTCCTGAATGCATTTCCCCACGAGGGCCCGGACGCAAGGATGAGGCCAAGCCGGGTTTCTGCGCAAGCCCGCGTGTTGCGATTGAATCCGGTTGTTCCTATTTTGTTCTCATGCTATAGCGCCCCTCATGTTACTCTCCGTCTCTATCCGTGATTTCGTGCTTATCTCCCGGCTCGATCTTTCGCCGGGGGAAGGCTTCACCGCCCTGACCGGGGAAACCGGCGCGGGTAAATCGATCATTCTGGACGCCATTGCGCTAGCCCTTGGCGGGTCGGCTGATCGCGGATTTATCCGAGCGGGCGCTGATCAGGCGAGCGTCGCGGCTGAATTTGACGTGGCGCGGGATCATCCGGTGCTGGCATTGCTACAGGCGCAGGGCGTGGCGCCAGGCGAAACGCTGACCCTCAAGCGGGTCGTGCGGGCGCAAGGCCCGGCGCGCGGTTTCATCAACGACCAGCCCGTCAGCGCGGCGCTGCTGGCCGAGGCGGGCGACCTGCTGGTGGAAATCCATGGCCAGCATGCCGCCTCCAGTCTGATGCGGCCTTCCTCTCACCGGCGCCTGCTTGATCAGTTTGCGGGCAATGAGGGGCTGCTGGCCGATTGCGCGGCGTCCTGGCAGGCGCTGGAAGCGGCGCGGGCGGCACATGTGGCGCTGAAGGCCGACCAGGCGGCTGCGCGGGAAGCGCGCGAATGGCTGGAAGCCTCGGTCGAGGAACTCGAACGCCTTGCGCCCCAGGCGGGCGAGGCCGAGCGGCTTGCCGAGGAGCGGATGCGCCTGATGCAGGCCGAACGGGTGCAGGAAGCCGTGGCGGAGGCTGAAGATGCCCTCGCCAAGGGCGGCTCTGAAACTGCGCTCGGCAAGGCAGCGCGGGCGGCAGAGCGGATCTGCCGGCTGCCAGGTTTTGAGACAGGCGATAGCCCCCTGGGGCAGGCCGCGCGGGCCGCTGCTGAGGCAATCGAGCGGGCGCTGATCGAAGTGCGCGAGGCCGAGCTTGCCGTGGCGCGGCTTTCGGCTTTGCCCGAAGCGTCCGGGGATCTTGACTGCGTGGAGGCACGCCTCTTTGCGCTGCGCGCGGCGGCGCGGAAATATGGCGGGGAGGCAGAACTGCTGCCTGCCCGGCTGGAGGCGCTCCGCGCGCGGCTCAACCTTGCCGAAGCGGGCGATACCGATCTTAAAAAGGCCGCAGCGGCCGAGAGCGCAGCGCTCGCACGCTGGCACGGCGCGGCGCACAAGCTGACACAGGCACGCAAGGGCGCGGCGGGGCGGCTGGAAGCCGCGATTGCCGCCGAACTCGTGCCGCTGAAGCTTGGCCGGGCGACCATCCGTGTGGCGTTCACGCCGCTGGGCGAAGCAGAAGCGGGCGCGGCCGGGGCCGAACGGGTGGAGTTTGAAGCCGAGACCAATCCGGGCGCAGGCTTTGGCCAGCTGCGCAAGGTGGCCTCGGGCGGAGAACTGGCGCGGGTCTCGCTGGCGCTGAAATGCGCGCTGGCCGAAGCAGGCTGCGCGGGCACGCTGATCTTTGACGAGGCAGACCAGGGCGTGGGCGGGGCCGTTGCCGCCGCCATTGGTGAGCGGTTCGAGCATCTGGCGCGCACGCGGCAAGTGTTTGCGGTCACCCATAGCCCGCAGGTGGCTGCGGCGGCAGATGGGCATTTGCTGGTGGAAAAACGCGCCGAGGCTGGCGAGACCAGTCTCACCTTGCTAGATGCGTGCGAGCGGCGGGAAGAGATTGCCCGCATGCTGTCCGGCGCGGAAGTCACCGATGAGGCGCGCGCCGCGGCAGGGAGGTTGATGGAGGATGCATGAGCGGGGACAAGCCAGTCGAGGCGCTGAACGAGGCAGAGGCAGCGGCGGAACTGGAGCGGCTCGCCCGGGTAATAACCGACGCCGACGCGGCCTATTACCAGAATGATGCGCCCGAGCTCACTGACGCCGAATATGACGCTTTGCGCCAGCGAAACCTTGCCATCGAGGCACGCTTCCCGGCGCTGAAGCGGGAAGACTCACCGACCGACCGGGTGGGCGCCGAAGCCGGGGACGGCTTTGCCAAGGCGCGCCACGGCGCGCCGATGCTTTCGCTCGACAATGCGTTCACGGATGAAGACGTGGCCGACTTTGCCGTCCGCATCCGGCGGTTCCTGGGGCTGCCGCCAGAGGAAAAGGTCGCTTTTACCGCCGAGCCCAAGATTGACGGGCTTTCGCTGAGCCTGACCTATGAAAACGGAAAACTGATGCGCGCGGCAACGCGCGGCGACGGGCAGACTGGCGAGGACGTAACCGCGAACGCTCGTACACTGGGCGACATTCCGGTCAAGCTGAAGGGCAAGGCCTGGCCTGAGCGGATCGAGGTGCGCGGGGAGGTCTATATGGCCAAATCCGCCTTTGCCGAACTCAATGCGCGGGAAGCCGAAGCCGGGCGCAAGACGTTTGCCAATCCGCGCAACGCCGCGGCCGGCAGCCTGCGCCAGCTTGATGTCGAGATTACCAGATCGCGTCCTTTGCGTTTTTTCGCTTATGCCTGGGCGGCGGCAAGCGAGCCCTTTGCGCAGACACAGTTTGACGCGGTCAAGGACTTTTCCGATTGGGGCTTCGTTACCAATCCCCGCATGATCCGTATCGAGACGGTTGAGGAGGTCCTCTCCTACTATGCGGAGATAGAGGCTCAGCGCGCGGGACTTGAGTACGATATCGACGGAGTGGTCTACAAGGTCGACCGGCTGGACTGGCAGCAGCGCCTCGGCTTTGTCAGCCGCGCGCCGCGCTGGGCGATTGCACACAAGTTTCCGGCCGAAAAGGCGGTTACCACGCTGCTTGGCATAGATATTCAGGTCGGGCGGACGGGCTCGTTGACCCCTGTGGCGCGGCTTGAGCCGGTCACGGTCGGCGGGGTCGTCGTCTCCAACGCGACGCTGCACAATGAAGACGAGATTGCCCGCCTTGGCGTGAAGCCTGGCGACAAGGTCGAGATCCAGCGGGCCGGGGACGTGATCCCGCAGGTGTTGCGTGTGGTTGAAGTCGGGCAGGGCGCGCCTTGGGCGATGCCGGATGTGTGCCCGGTCTGCGGGTCTGCGGCAGTACGCGAGATTGATGACGCGGGCCGCGCCGATGTGCGCCGGCGGTGTGCCGGCGGGCTCATCTGCGCCGCGCAGGCGGTCGAGCGGCTGAAGCATTTTGTCTCGCGCAAGGCGCTCGACATTGACGGGCTTGGCGAGAAGCAGGTCAGTCTTTTCCATGAAAAGGGTGTTCTGAGAGCGCCGCAGGATATCTTCCGCCTGAAGAAGAATATAGAGGCCGCCGGCCTGCCGCCGCTGGAGGAGTGGGAAGGCTTCGGCGCCCAGTCTGCGAAGAAGCTCTACAGCGCGATTGATGCACGCCGGAAAGTGCCGTTTGCACGCTTCCTGAACGGGCTTGGCATCCGCTATGTGGGCCAGACGACGTCGTCCCAGTTCGCGCGCAGTTTCCTCAGCTGGCAGAGCTTCTGGTCGGCGGTGAAGGCTGCTGAAGAAGGCGGGGTTGAGAGCGAGGCGTATAACGAGCTGATCGGCATTGATGGCATCGGCCAGGCGGCCGCGCGGTCGCTGATGGCGTTCGAGGGCGAGCCGCACAACAGGGAAATGCTGGCCGCGCTTCTGGAAGCGGTCGAGGTGGAGGACGAGATCCCCGCCGTGACCGGCAGCCCGGTGACGGGCAAGACGGTGGTGTTCACTGGCACACTGGAGAAGATGACGCGCGATGAAGCCAAGGCGCGGGCGAGCGGGCTGGGCGCAAAGGTCGCCGGGTCTGTTTCGGCCAAGACCGATATCGTGATTGCGGGACCGGGCGCGGGGTCGAAGCTTGCCAAGGCCGAGCAGCTCGGCCTGACCGTGATGACCGAAGACGAATGGCTCGCCCTGATCGGGGAGGCCTGAAGCGGCAAGCCGGGCAGGGCGCCGGCGGCTTATCTGCCGCCGGGGATCATCCGCTGGAGGAAGGTCCGGCGCGTTGTCTCGTCAACCGCTTCGGGGTCGAGCCCCTCTTTGGTCAGGAGACGGTAGCTCGCGTCGTACCAGTCGCTGCCCGGATAGTTGTAGCCGAGCGTTGCACCCGCCACGAGGGCCTGGTCGCGCAGGCCGAGTGTCAGATAGGCTTCGACGAGGCGGTGGAGCGCTTCTTCCGAGTGGGACGTGGTCTGATAGTCGGTCACCACCTTGCGGAAGCGGTTGACGGCCGAGAGCGTCTGGTTGGAGCGCAGGTACCAGCGGCCGATGGTCATTTCCTTGCCGGCGAGCTGGTCATTGACCATGTCGAGCTTGACGCGCGCGTCGCGGGCATACTCGCTTTCCGGGAAGCGGCGGATGACTTCGAGCAGGGCGTTGCGGGCACTCTCGGTGGTCGCCTGGTCGCGGCCGACATCGGTGATCTGGTCGAAATGGTTCAGCGCGATCAGATAATAGGCGTATTCGGCTTCAGAGCCGCCCGGATGCAGGGAGAGATAGCGCTGCGCCCCGGAGATCGAGCTCGTATAGTCGCGCGAGCGGTAGGAGACATACGCCGACATCACCATCGAGCGGCGGGCCCATTCCGAATAGGGGTGCTGGCGCTCGACTTCCTCGAACAGGAGTTTGGCGCGCGGATAGTCGCGCCGGTCAAGCCGCTCGGCCGCCTGATTGTAGAGCTGCTCCACAGGGCGCTCGACATAGGCAAGTTCCGGGTTCCGGCGGTTGGAAGCGCAGGCCGTGACCAGCAGGGCACTGGCGAGGATCACGAGGGGAAGGGGCGTCAGTTTCGGCATTCAGTGCGGCCTCGCGCTGTCGGAATGGTTCTCCAGATTGATTAGACCGGAATGCGCGGGGTTTCCAAGGCCGTTTGTCATCTCCAGCACGCAGGGGCGTTTGCGGCATTGCCCTTGTTCTCGCGGTGCTGCGCCCTAATTCCCCGAAGACATCGAGTGCGGTCCTTGCGCTGTGCCGCCGAGGCCCTTGTTGGAAACAGATTGGCGGAGACTGGACTTCCCATGAGACCGATCAAACTGAGTGATGCAAATCTCGTGGACCGGCAGGTTGGCGAGCGGATGCGCCGACGGCGCATTCTCCTGGGGCTGACCCAGGACCAGGTGGCCGACGCCCTGGGCATTTCCTATCAGCAGATCCAGAAATACGAGACCGGCGCCAACCGCATCAGCGCGGGGCGCCTGGCGCAGATTGCCGAAGTCCTGGAAGTCCAGCCCGGCTGGTTCTTCGGAGCGGTCGAGGCGGCGGATGCCCCGGCGAGTTCCTCGCGGGCAGTGATTGAGCTCGTGCGCAATTTCGCGCGGATCGAGGATGAACGCGTGCGGGCGCATCTCACCGCGCTGATCCGGTCGCTTACCGGGCAAGCGGAGTTGGAGCAGTCCGCAGGGGATGGGACGCAAGATCTGCGGCCGCATACCAATGGCAGCATCAGCGGTCAGGCCTGAAGCTGTCAGGCCAGAAGCGGCATGGTCTTACGCTTTAAATTTCTGAATTTAAAGGAAAATCAGACGGCGACGCGAATGCTTTCGGCCGCTTCAACCGGCTGTCCGGCCTCTTCCCAGCACCAAGCCGACGGATTGGCGAGCAGGGCGCGCACGAGCTTATTGTTGATGCCATGGCCGGGCTGGACAGCGTCATACGCCCCGGCAATCGGCGCGCCGGCGAGCATCAGGTCACCCACCGCATCGAGCATCTTGTGGCGGATGAACTCGTCTTCGACGCGCAGGCCTTCGGGGTTCATGATACCGTCTTCGCCGATGACAACAGCGTTTTCGAGCGAGCCGCCACGGGCAAGGCCCATCGAGCGGAGCATGTCGACATCGCGGGCAAAACCGAACGTGCGGGCAAAGGCGAGATCGCGGGCAAAACTGCCGGGCACGAGGCGCAGGGCCATCTGCTGAACGCCGATGGTCTGGTCGGTGTATTCGATGCGGGCGCGCATGGTGAGGCTGTCATCGGCCACAGGTGAGAGGGAGGCGCGCTTGGGGCCTTCCACGACTTCGACGCGCTCCAGAACGCGGATGCGGCGGCGAAGGGCGCTCTGGGCCTTGAGGCCGGCCAGCATCATTATTTCGTAGAAGACCGAGGAGGAGCCATCCATGATGGGAACTTCGGCGGCGTCGATCTCGATTATGAGGTTGTCAATGCCGAGGCCGGCAATGGCGGCGAGCAGGTGTTCAACAACGGCAATGGAGACGCCGTGTTCATTGGTGATCGTGGTGCCGAGCTGGGTGTCGCTTACGGTTTCGGCATGGGCGAGGACCCGGCCCTTGCGGTTCTCCACATCGGTACGCCGGAACACAATCCCTGTGTTTACAGGGGCCGGGCGCAGGGTCAGGCGGGCGCGGATGCCACTGTGCACGCCGACGCCAGCGCAGCTGACGGCTTTTGCGAGGGTGTGTTGCATGTCGGCCATGACGTATCGCACCTGACTGCGGCTGCACCTGTCGCAGCCTTCGGGTTCCATTTGGCAAGGGTGGGGGAAAGCATCAAAACACGGGATGTTGCGTGTTGTTACAGGATGGGGCTGTGGAGGGAGTTATAGCTCTGAAATATATGGATATTTCATTGTAACAGAGGCTGTCGCAAACGGGTCACACCCGCGCCAAAACTGACAAATCAGGGGACACATCCGGCCACTTCCGGCCAAAACGGGACACGCCCGGACAGGGCCGGGCGTGGGAGGGTCAATTTACATGAGACGCTCAGTTGTTGGCTGACCGGCGCAGAAAGGCCGGGATTTCCAGATCGGCGTCGTCGAACGGGGCCGGCTTGGGATGGTCGTCCGGGGAGGTGACAATCTGGCTCGGCACGGCTGGGACGTCGGCGGTGTCGTTCTGGCCCTGAGGGGGCGGGCGGCGCCAGCCGAAGAGGTTGGCAAAGCCCGCCGGGCGGTCTGCCGCCGGGGCTTCCTTGCGGTCGGAGAAGACGGCCGGCATCTCTGCGGGCTCTTCCTCTTCTTCTCCAGATTCGGCCTCGGGTTCAGCCGCGGCCAGGACGGGACGGGCAGGCTGAGGACGCGTGATCACGACCGGGCGGTCCTCGTCATTGTCTTCGGCGGCGGTGGCGGGTTCGGCCTCCTGCGCGTCGGCAGCGGCGTCGGCTTCGATCAGGCGCTCAAGCATTTCCTCGACACCGGCGACGGGGTGGGCGGCAGCGGGCACCTCTTCGACCGGGGCGGCGACCGGCTGGCGGACGCTGACAGTGGCAGGCTGGGCGGCGGGCAGGCGGCGGGCGGCTTCGTCGAGACCGGCAGCGACCACGGAAACACGGATGCGGCCTTCCAGTTCGGTGTCGAAGGCCGAGCCGATGATGATGTTGGCTTCGGGGTCTGCCTCGCGGCGGATCTCGTTGGCGGCTTCATCGAGTTCGAACAGGGTCATGTCATACCCGCCGGTGATATTGATCAGCACGCCTTTGGCGCCGCGGATCGTGACATCGTCGAGCAGCGGATTGTCGATGGCGGCGCGGGCGGCGTCGAGCGCGCGGGTTTCGCCGGTGGCTTCGCCCATGCCCATCAGGGCGGTCCCCATGCCGCGCATGATGGCGCCAACGTCTGCGAAGTCGAGATTGATGAGGCCCGGCATGACGATGAGATCGGTGATGCCGCGCACGCCGTTGTAAAGCACGTCATCGGCCATGCGGAAGGCGTCGGCAAAGGTGGTGCGGTCATTGGCGACGCGGAAGAGGTTCTGGTTGGGCACCACGATCATCGTGTCGACATGGCTGCGGATTCGCGCGAGGCCGTCCTCGGCAAGCTTCATCCGGTGGGTGCCTTCAAAGCCGAAGGGCTTGGTGACGACGGCGATGGTGAGGATGCCGAGTTCCTGGGCGGCGCGGGCGATGACCGGCGCTGCGCCGGTGCCGGTACCACCGCCCATGCCCGCGGCGATGAAAACCATATGGGCGCCGTCAAGGTGCAGGCGGATTTCCTCCAGCGACTCTTCAGCTGCGCGGGCGCCGATTTCAGGACGCGCACCGGCGCCGAGGCCGCCGGTTGTCTCAAGGCCGAGCTGCAACTTCATGTCGGCGCGGGACCGGGCGAGGGCCTGAGCATCGGTGTTGGCAACGACGAACTCGACACCCTGAAGGTTGGCTTCGATCATGTTGTTGACGGCGTTGCCGCCAGCCCCGCCTACGCCAAAGACAACGATTTTGGGTCTGAGTTCCTGGGTCATCGTGCGCCTGTTCTCACAATTTCGCGTCCCGCCGGACCGTATGAGGCTCCACCATCGCGTGGCGGGCCTAAAAAACGCTTAAGTGAACGTGGAGAACGCCAGAAACTTTTCAGGGAAACTTTCCCGGGAATTTTCCCTAGAAGTTTTCCTTCAGCCAGCGCAGCGCTGTGTTCACCAAAGTGCCCGATCCGGCAGCATCCTCTGTTGATGCAACGCCAGCCCGCGCAGCATCTGCAAACCCCAACTCCGGATAGAGTATCAGGCCCGAGGCGGTGGAGAAAGCCGGTGTTGCCAGTGCCTCGCCCAGAAATTCGGCGATGACCGGTTTGCCGAGGCGCACCGGCGCGCGCAGGTAGCGGCTGGCGACCTCCCGGATGCCGGGCAGCTGGCTAGCCCCGCCTGTCAGCACGACGCGGTGGGGGAGGACCTTGCGCACATCACTTGTCTCCAGAAGCTGGGCGACAAGCTCGAACGTCTCTTCGATGCGCGGGGCAATGATGCGGGCAATCTCGCCGCGCTCGGTGCGGGTGGCATGCAGGCGGCCATCATCACCGAGGCGGGCGGCCTCGACGCGCTCGGCAAGGCCGGGGCCTTCAAGATCTGCGGTGCCAAAAACGGTCTTGATGCGCTCGGCGGCTGCAAAGGTGGTGCCAAGGCCCTGGGCAAGGTCTGCAGTGACATGCTGGCCGCCGGCGGGCACAAGGCCGAGCCAGGCGGGCGCGCCATTGAGGAAGACCGAGACAGCGGTCACGCCGGCGCCCATGTCGATGCAGATCGTGCCATTCTCAAGCTCGTCCTCGATCAGCGTGCCAAGGCCTGAGGCGATGGGGGAGGGGACAAGCCGCGTGATGCCCAGATGGGCCCGGCCGACGCATTCGATCAGGTTGCGCACAATTGATCTGGGCGCAGTGATCACCGCCATGCGGACATGCAGCGTGTTGGCAATCATGCCGACGGGCTGGCGGACGCGGCCGGCGGCGCGGTCGATGGTGTAGACCACGGGCCAGGCGGCGAGCACTTCGGAATTCTTCTGCGGCACCCGGGCAATCGCCTGGGCATGCAGGCGGCGCACATCGCGCTGGGTGACCGGGCGTCCGCCCGGCTCGATCTGGGCTTCCACCAGGCAGGAGACAACATGCGGGCCGCTGACGCCGAGGATGACTTCGCTGATCGGCTCGCCTGCTTCGCGCTCGGCGTCTTCAACGGCCACGCGGATGGTGCGTTCCAGGCCTTCCATGTCGGAGATGCCTGCGCCGGAATAGCCGCGCGTCTGCTGGCGGCCGGTGCCGAGGATCTGCATGCGGCGCGGGCCCGACCCATCAGGGCGTCCGATGAGGCAGGTGGTTTTCGAGCAGCCGATATCAAGCGCGGCCAAGGTGCCGGCGCGCTGGCTCTGGAGGCGGGCGAGGCGTTTGGCCGAGAGGTTTGCCATCAGGTGCGCTCACCGGCCGGGGTGAGGGGGCTGGCGAGTTTTGCCTCTTCGGAGACGCGCAGATAGACGCGGCCGCGCGAGCGCAGGTCGATCATGTCGAGCGGGCGCTGGGTGAGGGCGGTGCGCACCTGCAGCTTGGCGAGGCGGTCCATGGCGGGCTCGAGCGCTTCATCTTCGGGCAGTCGAACCGTCACGCCACTGACGAAACGCATGTCCCAGCGGCGCTCGCCCACACGGGTGGCAACAGCGACGCGGTCGCTTATGTCGGGCGCAGCGGCGAGGGCGCGGGTGAGCTGCGGGGCCGCTTCGGGCGCGCCGAGACCAGCCAGGCGCAGGAGGTGGCCATGATCATCTGCCCTGGCATCGGGCAGGATGCGGCCGAGGCCGTCGACGACTTTCCAGTCGCGCCCGTCATGCCAGAGGGCGACCGGTTCAG
This sequence comes from Hyphomonas sp., assembly GCF_018402285.1. Lineage (GTDB taxonomy): Bacteria > Pseudomonadota > Alphaproteobacteria > Caulobacterales > Hyphomonadaceae > Hyphomonas. Next base: position 208,431 of record NZ_JAGYJH010000006.1, read on the forward strand.
CCGCTTCAGCGAGGATCACGACCTGACCGGGCCAGAGACGGTGTACACGGACGTTGAGGACGTTCTTGGTAGCTTCGACGCGGCGGCGGATGACATAGGGGTCGGCGCGGAACATGTTCTCGCCCGGCTCGATCATCGCGGCGGCGCGCACTTCATCGGCCAGCGCAGGGTTCAGCTCCAGGCCAATCACGGAGACCGAGCGCACGTCCACGCCGGCAAGACGGGCGGTATCATCCATGAAACCGCCAAAGCGCGAACCGATCTGCGACATCGATCCCCCCATCCAGGCGGCGGTGGCGACAAGGATGGCAACCAGCAGCACGATGCCGAAAATCACCGATGAAACGCGCACTTCCTCCCCGGTGGTTTCGTCGATGATCGTGGCGGGCGGTGCGCGGCGGCGGCCGGGAACGGTCTGGTTGCGCTCTATCTTTGGCATGAGGCGTCCTCGATCATCCAGGCGACGAGGTCCTCGAATGCCATGCCCATATGCGCGGCCTGCTCGGGAACGAGCGAGGTCGGCGTCATGCCGGGCTGGGTATTTGTCTCGAGGATCACGAGCCGGTCCTTCTCTTCATCATAGCGGAAGTCAGACCGTGTCGCTCCGCGGCAGCCAAGGGCCTGATGCGCAACGAGCGCGGCGTCCATTGCCGCTTTCGTTACCTGCGCGGGCAGCTCTGCCGGGATCACATGCCTTGATCCACCAGCTGCGTATTTTGCATCAAAGTCGTAATAGTCCCTTAAGGTCGTGATCTCGGTGACGGCGAGGGCCCGGTCGCCAAGGACCGCGACGGTCAGCTCGCGGCCGGGGATGTATTCTTCGGCCATCAGATAGTCGCCATAACGCCAGTTCGGGCCGGTCAGTTCCCGGGGTGGGCGGTTGGTGCCCTCGCGCACGATCAGCACGCCGAAGCTGGAGCCTTCATTCACCGGCTTGATGACATAGGGTGGGGGCAGGGCATGGGACGCGGCGGCCTCGGCGCGGGTGACGCGCTTGTCGGCGGCCACATCGAGACCGGCGCCGCGATAGACGGCTTTCGATTTGAGCTTGTCCATGGCCAGGGCAGACGCGAGCACGCCGGAATGGGAGTAGGGGATGCCCATCACCTCCAGCACGCCCTGGACGCAGCCATCCTCGCCCCAGGGGCCATGCAGGCCGTTGAGCACCACATCGGGCTTTGCGGCGGCGAGCTGGGCGGCGAGGTCGCGGGTCACGTCGATCTCGGCAACGTCATAGCCGGCCTTGCGGGCGGCAGCGGCCATCTGCTGGCCGGAAGACAAGGAGACAGGCCGTTCCGAAGACCAGCCGCCATAGATCACTGCTACCCGTTTCATGGGAAATTCCTTCTGCCGCCTGCTGCCGCGCTTTGCCTCTGTTGATGAAGTGATGCGGTGAACAGCGACTTAAGACGCGGCCCGGGGCGCGTGTCAGGCGGGGGCGGGGCGGTTTTGCGGCGGATTACCGAAATATCATGAGGCGGTGGCACCTGAAGCGGGCGGCACGGAACGTTCCGTTTGTTCGCCGGCATGACCGGCGCGGTGGCGCTCGCGCCTTCAGGCCGATCTTCACGGTGGAGATGAAGGGGAAGTTTTGAGGGCGTGGGGGGTGAGCGGAGCGATACCCACCGGTTTGCGTGGAGGATGGTGGGTTACGCCTTCGGCTAACTCACCCTGCGCGGTCTGTCTTGCCAGGGTGTGCCTGGCTGAGAGGTGCTCCTAAACCCTCTGCACACGGCCCATGCGGCGAACTTCCCAGCGGAGGTCTACGCCCGACGTTTCCAGAACGCGTGCCCGGACGAGTTCGCCGAGGGCTTCAAGGTCGGCCGCCGTGGCCTCGCCCGTATTGATCAGGAAGTTGCAGTGGAGGGGGGAGACCTGCGCGCCGCCGACTTTCAGGCCGCGGCAGCCGGCCGCGTCGATCAGTTTCCAGGCGGAGCGTTGGTCCGGCGTGCCCGGAGGGTCGGGGTTGGCGAAGGTGGAACCGGAGGTTTTTTCCTTGATGGGCTGGGTTTCGGCGCGGCGGGCCTGAAGGGCGGCGATGTCTGCGTTGATCTTTTCCGGATCGCCCGCGCCCGTGCCTTCCAGGATCAGGCGGGTGACGATGAGGTCGTCCGGCAAATCGGTATGCCGATAGGAAAAGTGGGCCTCGGGCAGGGCGCCGGGCTTGCCGGGGCCGCGATAGGCGGCGCGGCTGCCATCGCGGCGGAAGCCATGCAGGGCGACGAGCCGGTCGCGCAGCTCGGCGCCATAGCAGCCGGCATTGGTGCGGGTCGCCCCGCCGAGCGAGCCGGGGATGCCGGAGAGGAATTCCAGGCCCGTGATGCCATTGGCGGCGGCGGTCTTTGCGACGGCAAGGTCGAGCGCGCCGGCGCGGGCCGACAGCGTTATGCCATCGGTGGCTTCGATCTCGCCCCAGTATTTGCCCATGAGGCGGATGACAACACCTTCGATGCCGCCATCGCGCACGATGAGGTTTGAACCGACACCCAGCACGGTGACCGGGACAGCTGGGTCGAGCGCGGCGAGGAAGGTGGCAAGGTCTTCTTCATCGGCGGGCAGGAAGAGCGCGTCTGCCGGGCCGCCGACGCGGAACCAGGTATAGGGGGCAAGCTCGGCGCCGGGGATCAGCTTGCCGCGCACGGATGGGAAAGAAAGCAGGGTCATGGGCGAAACTGGGTTTCCTGAACCGCGCGGAGTGTCAAGCCGCCCGGAAAGGCCCGCGGGAAGGAGAAGCGTTAGCGGGACGGCCCGCCGGGGGGCAGCTCGCCGCGCGGGAGGCCGCCTTGCGCAAACCGGCGGTCTTCCTTCTCGGGCCGCTCGGGCGCGATGAGGCTCACCAGCGTGATCTCGCCCGCGCCGTCCTGGTAGGAGGCGGCCAGTTGCAGGATCACGGTGAAGAATTCTTCATAGGTGACGATCCGGTCGAGATTGGGATCGAAGCGGACCGGATTGGCGAGGGTATCATCGCGCACCGGCATGTTGGCGGCCCAGGCCTGCTGTTCCAGCGCGGTGAGCTCGCCATCGCCATTGGCGTCGGCCAGCGTAAAGGCTGCGGCAATGCCCTCCCTGAGCTCGTCCTGGGAGAGCACGCCGTTGCCGTCCGCATCAAAGCTCGCGATCAGCACGCCGCCGGGAACGAGGCGTTCCGCCTTACCGCCGCGCAGGGCGATCTTGTCGGGCTGGCCGGCCTGCTGGCCCGGGAGGCGCACGATTTCGTCGGTTTCGGTGCCGTCTGCCTCGTTGCCGGAGGCGCCCGCCGTCAGCGGCAGGGCAAGGGAAAGAACAAGGCTGGCAATGAGGGCGCGCATGCCGGGAAGGCTCCTGTGAGGCCGGTTTCGTTAACGTAAGTGGGTGTGGCAGGTTTGCAACACCAATCTGCAGGGCCGGCGGCTCCGGGCCCCGGGGGATCTGCTGGCAGCGTGACGGAGCCTGTATTAACCCCGCCTTAACGCTCGCGGCACCATTCATTAACCAGTATAAACCTTCGCGAGTCGCGGCGCCCGTTCGCGTGCGCGGCCGGCAATGACCGGCAATGTTTTGCCAACGATAGAGGCCCGCTAGCTCGATGACCGCTGAACAGATGCCCATCCTGATGGCAATTGGCACTGCGCTGCTGGCGCTGGGGGCGCTGCTCTGGGCGCTCCGGGTGTCGGACGGGGCGCGGGGGGCGGCCAAACGCTACCGCGAAGTGGCGGGCGACCGCGAAACCGAGAATGCCGGGCTCAAATCTGTGTTAGGTGCCCATCCGGGGGTCATTCTCGTCTGGCAGGGCGACCAGCTGGAGCTGGACGGGGACGAAATCACCCCGCCGGAGCTTTACGGATCGCCCGTGGCGCTCGCTGGATTGCTGAGCTTTACCGATGACGCGATCTCGCCGGACCCGGCAGTTCGCATCGTCGAGGGGCTCGCGGATCTTGAGGCGCGCGATTCGGCCGGTCAGGACACCACGCTGCGCATCCGCCTGCGGGAGCTGCGCGAGAGCGGCCAACCTTTCTCGCTGACCATCATCGGCACCTCGGGCCGCTTCCTGGAGGCGGACGGGCGCACGGCCGGGGTGCGCGCGGTGGTTTGGATCAACGACACGACGATCAAGGGGCTGGAGGAAAGCTCGGCCCGGGGCAAGCTCGAAGAGGCGCGGCAGGTGATTGCGCGCGACCCGACGGCCTTCCTCGACATGCTGGGCAAGGCGCCGTTCCCGGCCTGGCGCGTGTCCGGCATGGGGCGCCTGCAATGGGCCAACCCCGCCTATATCGAGGCGGTCGATGGCGGCCATCTCGACCGGGTGCTGGAGCGGCAGATCATGCTGGACCAGGCGGTCAACGAGCAGGCGCGCAAGACGATCACCGACGGCGCCGAGCATGACGAGACCCGCCATATCGTCATCAATAACCAGCGCCGGGCCATGCGTGTGCTGACCTTCCCGCTGTCGGGCGGGGCAGGGTGCATGGCGTTCGATGTGACCGAGCAGGAGAACTCCCGCGAGGAGCTTAACCGCCATGTGCGCGCCCATGACGAGACGCTGAACCATGTGGCCGATGCTGTCGCCATCTTCGGGCCGGACCGGAAGCTGAACTTCTACAACAAGGCCTTCCGCGACATGTGGGACCTGGAGGAGACCTTCCTGCTGGACCGGCCCAGCCATGGCCAGCTGCTCGACCGGCTGCGCGAGAAGCGCAAGCTTCCGGCACGGATGAACTATGCCGAATGGCGCGCCGAGGAGATTTCCTACTATCTCGACATTGACGGGGTGAAGGAAGACAAGTGGTCGCTGCCGGATAACCGCACGCTCTCAGTTACGCGCCAGCGCCACCCGATGGGCGGGCTGCTGGTATTGTTCAAGGACATTACCGACCATCTCTCCCTGCAGACGCGCTTCAACGCGCTGATCAAGACGCAGTCGTCCACGCTGGACAATCTGCACGAGGCGGTTGCCGTGTTCGGATCGGACGGGCGGCTGAAGCTGCACAACCGCGCCTTCGAGCGGGTGTGGGACATTCCGTCTGACCGGCTGAAGGACAAGCCCGACTATGACGATGTGATCCGGGGCTGCGTGCCGCTGTTCCACGACATGGACATCTGGGAAGCGATAAAGGTTCACATCACTGACCCTACCGCGCGCCAGTCGACCACCGGCGAAATGCGCCGCTCTGATGGCTCGCTGCTGACCTATCTCACCCATCCGCTCCCGGATGGAAACACGATGATCGCCTTCGCCGATGTGACCGCCACGCGGCGGGTGGAATCAGCGCTGCGCGACCGGGCTGAGGCCTTCGAGGCGGCCGACCGGCTGAAGACCGAGTTCGTGCGCAATGTGAGCTACCAGCTGCGCTCGCCGCTGACCACGATCTTCGGCTATGCCGAACTTCTGGAGACTCAGCGCAATGGCCCGCTGACCGAGCGCCAGACAGATCATGTGCGCGCCATTCTTTCCGCGTCAGACCATCTCAACAAGCTGATCGAGAACATTCTCGACCTCGCCCTGATCGAGGCCGGGCGGCTTGACCTTGAACTCAGCGATCTCGACCTTGAGGAAGTGATCCACCAGAGCGTCGAACTGGTTGTCTCGAAAGCCGAAGACACCGAAGTATCCGTACGTGCAGAGATTACCGGGCGGCTTGGCCAGATGCGGGGCGATGAGCGCCGGATCAAGCAGGTCCTGTTCAACCTCATCTCCAACTCGCTGCGCTTCACCGAGCCTGGCGGAGAAATCGTGGTGGCGGCTCAGCGCATGGGCGACATGATCACTCTCAGCGTCCGCGATAATGGCGCAGGCCTTGAGGCGGAAAAGCGCGCGACCAGCTTTGACAGCTTCGTCTCTGGCGACCAGCGCGGCGCGGGTCTCGGCCTGGCACTGGTGAAACATTTCATCCATCTGCATGGCGGCACGGTCGGCATGAAGTCGGTCGATGGCGGGGGCCTTGAGGTCACCTGCTGGCTGCCCTCGCAAGCCCCGGTCACGGCTTCCCTGCCGCCCAGCCAGAGCAGCTTCGAGCCCCAGCCCACCGCGCATTGAGCGGGCCCATCGCCTAACAAACAAAAGCCCGGCCTCTCATAGCGAGGCCGGGCTTTTTTTCAGGTCTGTGAGCCCCTCATTCCCCTCCTCCCCTCTCCCCGGGTGGAGAAGGAGCTTGAAGATCACACCGGATCTTTCGCCCGGAACACGTTCTCGTCGAGGTCGCCTTCCCATTTGGCGACGGCGGTGCCTACGGCGAGGTCGCCGGTGATGTTGGTCACGGTGCGCATCATGTCGAGGATACGGTCGAACGGGAACAACACGGCGATGATCAACACGATCTGCTCCGGGCTTGCCCCGACGATGCTGAGCGTGGTGGTGGCCAGCAGCAGGCTGACCGAGGGAACACCCGCCGTGCCGATCGATACCAGCGTCGCCATGATGATGATGGTGAGATACATCCCCGGCTCCATCGGGATGCCGAGCGCCTGAACCGCAAAGAGCGCGATCAGGCCCTGATAGAGCGCCGTGCCGTCCATGTTGATCGTTGCGCCGAGCGGCAGGACCGAGGAGGCAACCGGCTTGCCGATGCCGAGATTCTTTGTGGCGCAGGAAATCGTCATCGGCAGAGTGGCGTTGGATGAAGAGGTCGAGAAGGCGACCATCTGTGCGTCAAACACGCCCCGGAAAAAGGGGATCAGCGGCAGGCGCAGCACGCCCTTCACAATGAAGCCATAGGTGAACAGGATGTGCAGGAGGCAGGCTGTGTAATGGGCCAGTGTCATCTTGCCGAGCACCGTCAGCACGCTGAGCCCCCGGTCGCCCATCACCCAGGCCATGAGGGCAAGCACGCCGAAGGGGGCAGTCTCCATCACGATCAGCGTCAGCTTCATGATCGCCTCGGAGGCAGAGTTGAACAGCTTTTCGACCGGCTTGCCCGCCTCGCCGGCCATCATGATGCCGATGCCCAGGAGGATGGCGAAGAAGATGATCTGCAGCACATCGCCCCGGGCGAGGGCATCGATGGGGTTTTTGGGAATGATCGAGAGCAGTGTGTTCATCAGCTGCTCACCCACAGTGCCAGGAGGCGCGTTGGCGGCAAGGCGTGACCGGGTCGATTCAATGTCGCTGGCCGAGGCAATGGACGTGTCAAAGCCCGCGCCGGGCTGGACGAGCGTGCCCATCAGGAGGCCGAAACAAATGGCCAGAACCGTGGTCCCCATATACATCGCCAGCGCCTTGCCGCCGAGGCTGCCGAGGCGTTTGGGGTCGCCCATCGCCAGCACGCCGGAGACCAGCGTAGTGAAGATCAGGGGCACGACGAGCATCTGGATAAGGCTGATGAAGGCGTCGCCAATCGGCTTGAACCAGGTCGTTACGATCTCGCTGGCCCGCTCCGGGCCGAAGCCATAGCGAAAGGCTAGACCTATCAGCGTGCCCAACACGAGGCCGACCAGCACCCGCTTCCACAGATCGATTGCAAACCAGGCCTTCATACGCCACTCCCAGCAGTTACCCGGGGGCGACGGTAGGCGGCAGGGCATCAGAAGGCAACCGCCAGGTCTGATGTGCCGCCGTCAGCGCTTGCCATAAGGGCAGGGGCGGCCCTATCAGCGGGCAGATGACGCGCGCCGAGGCCCTTCCCATTGATGAGGTGATGCCGGAAATTCTCCGGGCATTGGCGGCAGGCCCGCGCCTTGTGCTGGCCGCCCCGCCGGGCGCAGGCAAGACAACGCGCGTTCCGCTCGCGCTGGCAGGGCTGCTGGGGGCACCCGGAGTGATTGAAGGCCGCATCCTCCTGCTGGAGCCGCGCCGGGTGGCAGCGCGCATGGCGGCCGAGCGGATGGCAGCCTCACTCGGCGAGCGTGTCGGACAGACGATAGGCCTCACCACGCGGGTCGACCGGAAAGTCTCGGAGAACACGCGCATCGAAGTCATCACCGATGGCCTTTTCACGCGTCGCATTCTGGCCGATCAGGAACTGACCGGCATTGGCGCTGTGCTGTTCGACGAATTCCATGAGCGGCGCCTCAATTCCGATCTGGGCCTTGCCCTTGCGCTGGAGGTCCAGTCAGTTCTGCGCGAAGACCTCCGCCTCCTGATCATGTCCGCCACGCTGGATACAGCCGCAGTTTCCTGCGCCATCAGCGCACCGGTGATAGAGAGTGAAGGCCGGATGTATCCGGTAGAGACGCGCTATCTCGGCAAGTCTGACGACCGGATCGAAGACCGGATGCCGAAAGTCATCCGCCAGGCATTGCGGGAGGAAGAGGGCTCCGTGCTCGCCTTCCTGCCCGGCGCGCGGGAGATCAACCGCGCGGCCGAAGCGCTAGCCGGTCTAGGGCCGGACATTATCCTCGCGCCGCTCTATGGCGCGCTCTCGCCGGGCGAGCAGGATGCGGCCGTTTCGCCCGCCCCGCCCGGCAAACGCAAGATCGTGCTCGCCACCGACATTGCCGAAAGCGCGCTGACGATCGAGGGCGTCCGCATCGTGATCGATTCAGGACTGTCGCGCGTGGCGGAGGAAGACCTTGGCGGGCTCGGCAGCCGGCTCACAACCGTGCGCGCCTCGCGGGCTTCGGCTGACCAGCGCCGGGGCCGGGCCGGGCGCACCGCGCCGGGTGTCTGCTACCGCCTCTGGGATGAAGCGGCGACGCGCGGCCTGATGGCTGCGCCGACGCCGGAAATTCTGGTTACGGACCTTTCCGGGCTTGCCCTGACGCTGGCCGAATGGGGCGCGCCGGACACAGGCGCGCTCACTTGGATGGACGCCCCGCCCGTCGGTAAGCTGAAAGGCGCGCGCGCCCTGCTCATCGCGCTGGGCGCGCTGGAGGAGGACGGCGCGCTGACGACAAGAGGCAAGGAAATGGCGCGCCTGCCACTGCCTCCGCGTCTTGCCGCGCTGGTCGCCTCAGCGCCCGGCCTGGCGGAAAAAGCGCTCACCGCCGAGGTTGCCGCCATGATGAGCGAGCGTGGCATGGGCGGGGACAGCAGCGATCTGACCCAACGCTTGCAGCGCTTCCGTGCCGATGGCAGCCAGCGCGCCCGCGCCCTGAAACAGCAGGCGAAAAGCTGGGGCGGGGGCGAGACGCCGGGCGGCGATCTGGCAAAACTGCTGGCCCGCGCCTGGCCTGACCAGGTCGCACGGCGCAGGCCGGGCAGCGCGGGCAGCTATCTGATGGCATCGGGCCGCGCCGCCGGTGTTCAGCCCTCGGATGGCCTCGCCAAATCAGACTGGCTGGTCGTAGCCGATCTCGGCGGCGCCGCGAAGGAGCCGCGCATTCTGCTGGGGCTACCCCTAAGCGAGGCTGAAGCGCTCAGCAGCCAGAAGGCATTGACCGAGGAGCGCGCGGCCTTTGATCCCAAGACAGGCAAGTTCACCGCCCGCCGCGTCAAGGCGCTCGGCGCGATTGTCCTCTCCGAAGCGCCCCTGCCGAAGCCCTCGGCGGAGGCGGCGGCCATCGCCATGCTGGCGGCTATCGAAACCGAGGGTTTTGCTGCCATCGGGTCAGGCGAGGTGATCGAGGAAACGCTGAGCCGCCTGGGCATCCTCGCCGAAGCCGGGCTGATCGAAGCGCCGGGCCTGACGGTTGAGGCCCTTTTGGCAACCGCGCCCGACTGGCTGAAACCCGCGCTGAAGCGGCGCGGCGCGCAGCTACCCGAGGCTCATGATGTGCGCGACGCGCTCGTTCAGTCGCTGGGCTGGACCCTGCAGGAAGCCCTGCGCAATCATGCCCCGCTCAGCCTTGAGCTGCCGTCCGGCCAGAGCGTGCGAGTGGACTGGCTCGATCCGCGCGCGCCGCTGGTCTCGGCCCGGGCGCAGGCGTTCTATGGCCTGACCGAACATCCAAAGATTGCCGCCGGGCGCGTGGCTGTCACCGTAGAACTCCTTTCGCCCGGCATGAAACCGGCCGCCACCACACAAGACCTCGCGCGCTTCTGGGGCGCAGGCTACAAGGACATGGCCAAGGACATGCGCGGGCGCTATCCAAAGCATGACTGGCCGGAGGATCCGGCAAATGCCCGCGCCCATGAGGGGCGTACCAAGAAGCGCCTCTAGGCAGTAAAAAGGACGGTTACGGATGATCAGGTTCCGCTTCCTCTCCGGCGCGCTCGCCGCCGCCTTCCTGGGGCTTGGCGCCTGTACCACCACGCCGCCCGAGCCTCCCCCGCCGGCGCCGTTCGCGTCAATGGACGTGGAAGGCGTACGCTGGGGCGTCTCCGTGATGACACTGGATGGCCGGGAAGTGTTTTCCCGCAGCGCGGACGAAAGGTTCATCCCGGCGTCCAGTACCAAGGTCTTCACCTCAGCTGCTGCCTTTCATTACCTTGACGCTCTCGACACGCCGGACCCTTCCGCGGGCACCTCGCTTTGGCTGGAGGCGCGCGGGGAGGGCGAGGCGCCCGATCTCGTGCTGATGGGCGCAGGCGATCCGGGCCTCAGGGATGGTCCCGATTGCCTCGACAATTGCCTGCATCAGCTGGCTGATGCTGCCGTTGCAGCAGGTGTCACCCGTGTGCGCGACGTGATCGGGGACGATACGCTTTTGCCCGCTGCGCTCTGGGGGCAGGGTTGGAGCTGGAACAACTTCGTCTGGTACTACACCGCTCCGGTCTCTGCCCTGACCGTCAACGAGAACACGCTCGGCGTCATCGTCTCGCCGGGTGCAGCGCCGGGGGACCCGGCCATGTACCGCTGGGCGCCCGGGGACGATCTGCTCCTCGTTGACAACGACCTGATCACCGGGCTGGCAGGCAGCGAGCCAACCCTGCGCCTTCAGCGTGTGCCGGGGCTCGAGATACTCAGGCTCACCGGCTACGTCCCGGCAGACGCGGCCCCGCGCACCTATGCCGTGGCTGTCCGCGATCCGGCGGAATCGGCGGCGCTGCGCCTGATCGTCCTTCTGAGTGAGCGCGGCGTGGCGGTGGAGGGGATGATGCGCGCGCGCCATGAACCCGCCGCAGATGCGCCGCCGCCCTCCCTGATTGCCCGCCTCACGCCTGCGCCGGTCTCTGACAGTGTCCGTCGCATTCTCGTCAACAGCCAGAACCTCCATGCCGAGCTGCTCCTGCGCCGCATCGCGCTGGCGCGCGGCGAACTTTCCCCCGAAGGTGGCCCCGAGATCCTCACCGCGCTGGTGGCAGAAGCCGGCCTCACGCCGGTTGAAGCAGAACTCTTCGATGGCTCGGGGCTTTCCACCTATAACCGCGTCACCCCGCGCGGCATGGCGACATTCCTGCGCTGGGCCGCCGCCCAGCCCTGGGGAAATGACTGGCGCGCGATGATGCCCGTGGGCGGGGCGGACGGCACGCTGGCGCGCCGATTCAGGGGCACGTCGCTGGAGGGCAAAATCTTTGCCAAGACCGGCTCGCTCCACGGCGTCAACGCACTCTCTGGGTTCATGATCGCGCGCAGCGGCCAGACGCTGGTGTTTGCGGTGTATGCGAACGATCGCCCGGCCGAGGCGCCCTCGATCATTGGAGAGATGGACGCAAATCTCCTGCGGATTGCCGAAGAGAATTAGGCCGCAGACAGATCAGTTCGGGCGGCGGGTCGTCTCCTCGCCCCAGTCCATGCCCATGGACCGCTTCATCCAGTCGGAGAAGGTGGCAGGTTTCTTCAGCGCGTTAGCCTCCAGCGAGCCATAGGAGACAAGCGCGCCATCCTTGCCCTCCAGTCGCACGCCGCGAATGCGCTCGCCTATATGGCTCCAGTCATAGGATTGGGCTGGATCGAGGATCAGCATCACCTGCTCGCCGCCCTTGCCTTCAAGGTCGCGCCCGAAGACGAGACCGTAGACCTTCTCGCGGCCCCAGAGGCCGTGGCTGGCCGCCTGACGCTTGCCATCGAGCAGGACTTCGTCCCAGAGGAGATTGCGCCGCCATTGCAGCACATGCATCCGCTCACCCGAAACGATCTTGATATCGACTTCGTGCAGCGCAACGCGAACGAGTTCAGCATGCATGGAACGGCTCCTTGTGAATTTTATCGTTTTTCAATATATGAACGAGCCACCTCCGTCAACATACGTATTACGCTCCAGACCGCCATGAGCGACCTGATATATTCGCATCTGGCCCATTCGGGTGCTTCAGGAATGCGCCTTCAACGAGCGCTTCATTGAAAGGCGCTGAAGGAATGCGTGAGATGGGCAGTCGAAGATATTTGAACCCGCTGAGCCTGAATGGCCACGTTATGGGGGAAGTCTCGTTCCAGAGGATGGTAAGCGATGAAGGGTGGGGAAATGCAGATGGTTCGTGAGGCGGTTGCCGTTTTCCAGACCGAGAAGGACATGCAGGCAGCAATTGATGATTTGCTGAACCATGGCTTCAATCGAGCGGAGATGAGTCTCCTTGCTTCTACAGAGGCCGTTGAAACGAAACTCGGTCACAGGTTCCGTTCTGTGCGGGAATTGGAGGACGACCCGGAGGCCGCCACCATTGCCTATTCCACGGTCGAGGTGTCTGGTGCAGCTGAAGGCGCTGTCATCGCCACACTCACCTATCTCGGGGCTTTGGCGGCTTTCGTTCCCGTGGTCGCTGGCGGGGGCGCCCTTGCCGCTGCGCTCATTGCTATGGGAGTCGGCGGTGGGAGCGGGGCCACAATCGGCGCGCTTCTGGCCCGGCTGATTGAGAAAGACCATGCCGACTATATTGCAGACCAGCTTTCACACGGCGGTCTGGTCCTGTGGGTTCGAACCTGGAATTCGGACGATGAAGCCGCGGCGATGAGGATCCTGAAGTCGCATTCCGGCGAAGACGTGCATGTCCACGGCGTACAGACCCCTTCTTCGGATTCCTAGAAGGCTTTAACGCAGCCCAGCTTCCTCGAAACACACCATGGCATCCCGCCAGGCGTATTCCAATGTGCTGCGAAGAGCAGCAACGGAACTTGGCTGTTGCGGGTCCATCGCATCAGTTACCAGCTCTATAAACTCGAACACGGCTTCTGAGCTGATAACGCAGGTCCATACAGGCGCAGGGCCCTTCGGAAGCAGAGGACAAGCAAAACCAGCTCTTCGGGGGTCAGAGAAAACTCTCCGAATGGCTCATTCGCGGTCATAGCAACCATATCTCTATTACAAGCTCGGTCTGGGCGGCTTATCAGCAAAGATAGGCGGCCAAGCCTGCGTGTGCTGGAAGGCAAGTTCAATACGCCAGCTCCGATCGGTTTGTGTGAGCCAGATCAGAAAGGGCAGGGCGCCTCAAATTCCATCCGTTCATTCGTGGCCGGATGGGCTAAGGCGAGCTGCGCCGCATGCAGCGCCAGGCGGGGCCGCGCCGCCAGAGCTTCGCCGCTCGCATAGAATTCATCCCCCAGGATCGGATGGCCGATGGCGGCCAGATGCACGCGCAGCTGGTGCGAGCGCCCGGTCAGCGGCGTGAGTTTAAGCCGCGCAGTTCCAGCCGTAACAGAAAGCGTTTCATAAAGCGTTCGGCTCGGCTTGCCTATCTCGGGGTCGACCTTCTGCAGGGGCCGCCTTGGCCAGTCGGTGATCAAAGGCAGGTCAATCTCGCCGCTGGCCGGCTGAGGCGTCCCCCACACATCGGCAAGGTAGCACTTCTCCACCTCGCCGCGCTCGAAGAGGCCCGAGAGCGCGCGCTGCATCTCCTTGCTGCGCGCCATCATGAGGAGGCCACTGGTCGCCATATCCAGCCGGTGCACGGTCAGCGCATCGGGAAACTCTGCCTGCACGCGGGTAATGGCGCAGTCGGCCTTGTCTGCGCCCCGTCCGGGCACGGAGAGAAGACCCGAGGGTTTGTCGATCAGGATCAGATGCGCGTCGCAGTGGATATAGCATACCGGCCCGGGCGCCGGGGCATAAAGGCTCATGCTTCAAGGCCCGGTAGCGCCAGCCGGAACACGGTGCCTTCTGGTCCGGTGCTGGCGAGCGTGAGGCCGCCGCCCAGCGCCTGCGCCAGTTCATTCGCAATCACGAGGCCAAGCCCCGTTCCGCCCATCCGGCCGGAGCCGGAAAAGGGGCGGAAGAGGTTTTCCTGCGTCTTCTCGGGCAGGCCCGGGCCATTATCGGAAAAGATGAGCGCGCCGTCTTCGATCCGTATCCGGATTTCCGGATCGGGTGTGTCGGTCTGGCGCATCGCCTCAGCCGCATTGCGGATGAGGTTCGCCGCGATCCGGTGGAGATGGTCGGCGTCCGAGCGGATCACCAAGGTCTCGTCCACGCCGATCTCGATCCCCATGCCGTTCTCGACCAGCGCTTCTTCGGCCGCGCCCTGCAATACGCCCAGGAGGCGCACGGTCTGCATCACCGGCGCGCGGGGAGCGGCCTTGCCATAGTCGAGCGTGGCGGTGGCCAGTTCGATGGCGCGTTCCAGCGCGCGTTTGAGGCGCGGCGCGGCGCGCTGCACGCGCGGGTCTTCAGACCGGGCAAGCCCGTCGGAAACCAGCTGCGCCGAAGCAAGCGAGTTGCGCAGATCATGATTGATCTTGGCGACCGCGCTGCCGAGTTCAGCCAGATGCGCGCGCTGGCGGAAGGAGTCAGCGACGGCCTCTTCCATGCCTGCCAGGGCGTTCTGCGCGCGGCCGATCTCGTCGCGCCGCTTGGTGGGCGAGAGACGGCGGGTCCAGCTGCCGGGGTCGCGGCTGAACTGCTCAACGCTCACCGTCACTCGCCGCATCGGGCGCACGACAATGGCGTCCAGCACCAGATAGATGACGAGCGCCGCCACCAGTGCAATGATCAGGGAAAGACCGGTCACGCGCCAGGCAAGGTTCACCATTGTCTTTTTCAGCGGCGCCTGAGGCACCAGCACTTCGATCACGCGGCCTGGCTCGGAGCCTTCGGCAACGACCACCAGCATCTGGCCTTCGGGAGCAAAATATTCGCTCATCGCCGCCACGCTCTGGCCCAGCATGGTGGGCGCGCGTAGGTCCACAATCCGGGTGGGCGCTTCTTCCACGGGCTTGGCCGGGGCCAGCAGCTGGATGCGCATCTCGTCTTCCAGCTCGGTCACAGCGAGCACTTCGGCCCGCTCCAGAAGGCTCTCGGAAAGCTCCTCGGACACTTCCCGCATCGGCGCAGCCTCCAGCGCCAGCGCTGCAATGCGGGCCGCCTGTACCCGCTCGCCCAGCCATTGCGTGCGTACATTGCTGGCCGACGGCACGAAGATCAGCGCTTCGGTCAGCAGGATCGCCCCCAGCGTCAGCGCGAACAGGCGCGCAGCCAGGCTCTCCGTCAGGCGCCGGGCGCGGCGCTGCGGAGGCAGGTTCGGGGAAGGGCCAGGCTCACTCACGGGCGCAGGCTTATGCCAAAACCGCCGCAAGGGAAACTGCGCCAGAAAATGTGAGCAATCCTCAGGGGATCTTCTGCAGGATCCCCACCAGCGTGCGCGCCGGCGCTCCAAAGACGCTCGGCGTGAAATAGGCAGAGGCGGCCCGTTTCACCACTTCTGTGCGCGTGGGATAGGGCGAGATGAAATTGGTCAGCGCCGTCAGTTTGAGGCCGTTGGACATGGCGAGCCCCACCATCTGGATGATGTCGCCCGCGCCTTCGCCGACAATTGAGGCGCCCACCAGCTTGCCCTTGTGGAGGACAAGCTTGGCCTCGCCCAGCGTCTTGCGCTCGGCAATGGCGCGGTCATTGTCATGAAAGGGGAAGGCGGAGGTTTTCACTGCCTCGCCGAACTTCTCCCGCGCTTCGGCTTCGGTGAGGCCGACCTGCGCCACTTCCGGGGAGGTGTAGGTGACCGCCGGCAAGGGCAGGCTCGAGGCTTTCGAGCCCTGCTTGAAGAATGCCCGGCGCACGAATACCGAGGAGTGCCATCCGGCAAGGTGGGTGAACTGGCCTTGCCCGGCAATGTCGCCCAGCGCCCAGACGCGCGGATTGCTCTTTGAGCGGAGATTATCACCCACCGTGATACCGGCGGGCGTGTAGTCCACCCTGCCTTTTTCGAGGTCCAGCCCCTCGGTCACGGCGCGGCGCCCGGCAGCGACGAGGATATGACTGCCGGTGAGGGTCACTTCGCCGTCCGGGCCGCTTGCGGTAAGGGTGATCCGTCCGCCCTCGGCGGAAACACGCGACGCCTTGTGGCCTTCCAGCAGGGTCACACCTTCGGCGCGGATGGCGTCGACGGCGATCCTGGCATGGGCCGCATCAGCCCGCGGCAGGGCGTGGCCCATCTCCACCACGGTGACCTTTGAGCCAAGACGGCAGAAGGCCTGCGCCAGCTCCATCCCGATCGGCCCGCCACCAAGGATGATCAGTTCACGGGGAAACTCCGGCGCTGAAAAGATCGTCTCATTGGTCAGATAAGGCGCCTCGCTCAGGCCGGGCACGGGCGGGATCACCGCCCGGCTGCCGGTGGAGACGATGATGCGCCGCGCCTTCACGCGCACGCTGTCAGAGATCAGCGTGTTCCTGTCCTCAAACCGGGCCGCCTCACGGATCACCGTGCAGCCGAGGCCCTCGAACCGCTCCTGGCTGTCGACCGGCGCGATCGTCTCGATCGCGCCGCGCACATGGGCTTTCACTTCGTCCCAGTTCACGACCGCCGCAGGCAGGGAAATGCCATAGCGGGCGGCCTCTTCGGGCGCATGCGCAACCTTGGCCGCCGAGATCAGCGCCTTGGACGGCACGCAGCCAAAGTTGAGGCAATCGCCCCCCATCTCGTGCTTCTCGAACAGGACCACCTTGAGGCCCAGCATCGCCGCGCCCGCCGCTGCAGAAAGACCGGCAGAGCCAGCGCCGATGACCGCAAGGTCAGCCTTCAGGGTAGTGAGTTCAGACATTGGCGGGGGCTTTCCTGGGGAAGAGTTTCTTATAGGCCGCCGGAATCAGCGCGACGATGCCGAGCGCCACGAAGGCGGGCAGGAAATTACTGGCGAGCGACCCGATGTCCGGCGTGCCGCCCTCCAGGAGGGTCCCTTTCACCGCCGCCCCGATCCAGGTGTAGGCAAGGGTGCCGGGAATGATGCCGAAGAAGGTCGTGATCGCATAGTCGCGGTATCTCGCGCCCAGGAGGGCGGGCGCAATGTTGACCGCCGCAAACGGAAAAAGCGGGATGAGGCGCAGGGCGAACATGTAGGAGAAGGGGCTCTCGGCAAAGCCCGACTGCATCTTGCCGAGGAACGGCCCGGCCACCTCGCGCAGCACGGCTCCGATGGAGGTCTTGGACGCAAAGAACAGGATCGAGGCGCCCAGGGTTGCCCCGATCACGGTCGCCGGCGTGCCCAGAACGAGACCAAAGAGGAAGCCGCCCCCGATGGTCAGCGCGCTGCCCGGGATCATGAAAGCCGTCGCCGCCGCATAGACGAGCACATAGGCGGCAAGCGCCAGCAGAAGGTTCTCCCGCACCATCGCGTCGAGCGCGACGGCATTGTCGGAAAGCGACTGGAGACTGAGATATTCGTCCCAGCCTTGCGAGAGGGCAAGGCCGAGCCCGGCGAGGATGATGTAGATCGGCCAGAGGCGGACCCAGAGCGGTGCCGGCTTCTTGGCGCCGGTCTCGTCTGCGGGGGGAGTGTCTGTCACGTCAGGGCTCTTTCGTTGGCGTTTCGGCGGGCGTCATCGGAGTTCTTTGCTCGCTTATGCACGCTTTTTAACGGATTGAAGCATCATTGAGTGACCAGTCATAACTGTCCCTTACGATCTTCGGATTGGCCCGAATGTCATCTGCGAGACTTGGAGCGGCATATTTCTCAAGATGGGCAATCACGGCCTCTTTGGAGCCTCCGAAATCAGCCTCGAACCAGTCATAAATCGATGAAACAACAAGGCCCCTGGGGGTCACCGTCACGCCGCGCGGATGATTTACATAGTCCCGCGCCGCCTGGTCGAGATCGGCCGCCAGCGTGGCCGTTTCCCAGGCTTTCCGGGGCAGGTTCGGGCAGCTGTAGGAGGCGCAATTGATGGCATAATGGACTTCCGGCGTGCCCCAGACCTTGCGCAGGATCTTGTGCTCGATCCCGTCGAGACTGACCTCCTGACGCCCCGCGCGCAGCTTGATGCCCTTCCACGGCCCGCCGATCAGATGGCCGTCCTTTATGGACTTTACCGGATACTTTTCAAGGATATAGCGTACGGTTACGGCGTTGTAGATATTCGCCCAGGCGGCAAAGTTGGCGTCCGTACGAGCCGAGAGGTCGGCTTCGGCGAAACCTGCGATATAGGCGTCGAGCGCCGCCCGGTCGGCCTTGCTGGCGGCGAACGCGGCATAGTCCACCCGGGTGATCCCGTCGGGCGAGGCCTTCACGTATTTGGCCAGCAGCTTTGTCCATGCGGTGTGCTCGGCCTTGGCCATCGGGGCGTCCTTTGTTGCAGGCGGGCGTGTGTCCGCTGTCTGGGCCTGCGCCGCAAGAGGGGCCGCCGCCAGGCAAAGCGCCAGCAGGCTGAGACGGGCGAGGGCAATTGGCCGAGAGAAGGTCATGGACGCAGCACCTTTGAAAACGGGATTGCCCGCCTCATAGCGCCCAGGCGCCGCAAAAGCGCCTCACGACCTTGAGATGTCAGGTCAAACCCGCGTGATCTGACGCGAACGCAGCAGGCAAAGCTTACTTCGCGGCCCCGGCTGCGCCCGCGTCGAGCCCCATCCAGTCGCGGGGCGGCAGGCCATAGATCATGTCCATGACTTCCAGCTCGATGCCCACCGGGCGCCGGGAGTTGGAGTTCCAGAGCGCCACCACACCTGAATCAAGTTCGGGGTCGAACAGCATCAGCGACCGGTAGCCCTCAACGGCCCCGCGATGGCCGACCACCTTGTTGCCAGTCACATCATACTTGTAGGCGCGCCAGCCAAGGCCGTAGCGGGCGTCCTGCATCCGGCTCTCAAACTGGTTGCGCAGCCGCGACTGCTCGCGCGGAGTGTAGACGCGCGGGGTGTGCAGTTCGCTCAGCGTTTCCGGCGCCAGCACATTCGGCGCCAGCCCCATCTGGGCGCGCGCAAAGAGCGCCAGGTCATGGATCGAGCCATTCACCCCGCCCGCCGCAGGCACCTTGTAGTAGGGGTCCTTCACCGTCCGCAGGGACGGCAGGAGATCTCCGCGCCGGCGTTCGTATGGTTTTGCCCAGGAGGCCGAGCTTTCCAGTGCGGCCCGGCCGGTGCTCGCGGTGGTCATCTTCAGCGGCCGGAAAATTATGATTTCAGCTGCCGCGGCATAGGTCAGCCCGGTCGTTGCCTCGACGACCTCGGCCAGGGCATCGAAGGCCACATTCTGATAGGAATGGCATTCCCGGATCGGGCAGACGACCTTGAGGCTGCCGAGGCGCCGCCGGATATCGGCCGGGTCGCCGCCATCTTCCAGGAGGGTGTCATAGGCGTTCGACACGACGCCCACCTTGTGGGCCATGAGGTCTTCCAGCGTCGCAACCCGTTCGCCCCCGCCCGGCAGGCGCAGGCTGGTCTTGAAGGAAGCAATCGTGTCGGTCAGCGAGAACCGCCCCTCCATCGCGAGCTTGGTGACAAGGCTCGTCGCCACGCCCTTGGAGAGGGAGGCCCAGCGGAAAACCGTATCCTTCGTAACCGGGCCTTCGCCCTCGGCCGTGATGCCATAGCCCCGCACGAAGGTGATCTCGCCATTCTCGATGACACCGACGGCGAGGCCGACAATCTCATCTTCCCGGGAAAGTTGGCTCAGGCGCTGGTCGAGCCGGTCATAATCGACCGCCTGCGCGCTTGCGCCGCCTGTCACAAAGACCAGAAAGCCGAGCAGAAGCGCGTAAAAACGGACCATTCCCATCCCTCGGGCTGACAAGCATTCGGAGAGAATTAGGCGATGGGGGACACCAAAGTGTAAAGACCGAAGGCGCATGCCAACTGCATTTGGCGCGCAGAAGCGGCGCGGAATCACGTTCGCCCCGCTTGACCTGCCTCCGCCCGCCCTGTATTGGCCGCGGTTTCCAGAATTCAAGCCGTCAGGGCCGTCCGATGAAACGCACATTCCAGCCGAGCAACCTCCGCCGCGCCCGCACCCATGGCTTTCGCGAGCGCATGTCGACGAAGAACGGCCGCAAGGTCCTGGCGCGCCGCCGCGCGAAGGGCCGCAAGACCCTGACGGCCTGACGGATTTTCCCTGCGCCGGCAGGTCCGGCGCCTTGGTAATGCCGCCCGATCTCATCCCCATGCCAGAAGTGCGCCGGCTCCGCCGCCGCCCCGAATTCACCTATGTTCGTGACGGGATCACCGAGCGACGCAAGACGCTTGTGGTTCAGGCCCGCGCCCGCCGGGGAGACGAACCGGGCGGGCATGTCGGGGAGGGGTTCACCGCCACCAAGAAGGTTGGCGGCGCGGTCGACAGAAACCGCGCCAAGCGCCGCCTGCGCGAGGCAGCACGGCGGCTTCTCGCCCAGCATGGCCAGCCAGGATGGGACTATGTGTTCATCGCCCGGGAAGCGACACTTGATACCGGCTGGGCACGTTTGCTTGACGATATGGAAAGCGCGCTGATAAGCCTCGCGCGCACTTGACCCTAAAGCCCCGCGCCTGCCGACCGGCACGCTCTCAGCCCCGCGGACACCTGACATGGAACCACAAGAACAGCGCAACTTCCTGATCGCCATGGCGGCGATGATCGCGTTCGTTTTCCTGTACCAGTTTTTTGTGATGGAGCCCGCCCAGAAGCGCTACGAAGCGCAAGAGGCTGCCCGGGCCGCAGCCGAGCAGGTTGCCGGCACCGATACGGGCGCTGCCGCCGTGCTGGGTCCCAAACCGCTTGAGGAGGCCCTCGCCGAAGACGGCCGGGTGAAGATTGACGCCAATTCGGTGGACGGCACGATCCGTCTGGCCGGCGCGCGCATCGATGATCTTAGCTTCAAGCAGCACTACACGACCGTCGAGCGTGTCACGGAAATCCGCCTCCTGCGCCCCGAGGCGACCGAAGGGGGCTATTTCGGGACCTATTACTGGGCCGATGGCAGCACGCTGCTGGCCGGGCGCAATTCTGCCTGGACACAGGTCGCCGGTGACACTCTGACGACCGCCACCCCGGTCACCCTGCGACTTGAAGCAGAGGGCATGACCATCGACCGGGAGATCTCGGTCGACGAAAATTACATGTTCACCTTCCGCGACACGCTGACCAACACATCGGCGGCCGCGCGCAATGTCCGCGCCATCGGTTCGATCGAGCGCCACGGCGACTGGAAGCGATTCCTCGAGATCACCGATCCGGCCTCTGCCACCAGCGGCGGCCCGGCGCATCTCGGGCTGATGGGGGTGGTCGACAGCGAACTGCGCCTCCAGAAGTACAAGCCACTCCTGCAGTCCAAGAAGATCAGCGGCGAAGCCCAGGACGGGACCTTCTTCTCCGATGAAGGCGGCTGGTGGGGCCTCACCGATATGTACTGGATGGGCGCCCTCGTGCCCGAGCAGACCCGCGCCTTCACCGCCAGCGTCAACCGCGCGAGCCTTGCGCGCAACGGCCCGCTCGAAGTGCGCACTGAAGGCGCCGCCGTCGAGATCGCGCCCGGCGCGAGCATCACGGCGGAGAACCGCTTCTTTGCGGGCGCCAAGGAGTTTGAAGTGCTTCAGGGCTATGAGAAGTCCGGCCTGCCGCGCTTTGTCGATGCCATCGACTGGGGCTGGGCCTACTTCCTCACCAAGCCGTTCTTCTACGTGCTGCATTGGCTGAACGGCTATCTCGGCTCGTTCGGCTGGTCGATCCTGGCGTTCACCGTCCTTGTGAAACTCCCGCTCGTGCCGCTCTATAATGCGAGCTTCAAATCCATGGCGAAGCTGAAAAAGCTCCAAGAGCCGATGAAGCAGCTCAATGAGCGTTTTGCAGCCGATCCCCAGCGCAAGCAGCAGGAGCTGATGAAGCTCTACAAGGAGGAGGGGGCCAACCCGATCGGCGGGTGTCTGCCCATCCTGGCGACAATCCCGATCTTCTACGCGCTCTACAAGGTGCTCTATATTTCGCTGGAAATGCGCCATGCGCCCTTTGCCTACGTGAAGGACCTTTCAGCGCCGGACCCGACCGCCATCGGCAACCTTTTCGGCCTCATCCCGTTCTGGTCGGGCGCCGACGTGAAGAGCATACCGATCATCGGCATCATCATCGGCATCGGTATCCTGCCGATCCTCTACGGCGCGACAATGGCGGCCCTTCAGTCGCTTTCCCCGCCGCCGCCCGACAAGATGCAGGCCCGCATCATCATGGCGATGCCCATCGTCTTCATGTTCGTCTTCGGCGGCTTTGCCGCAGGCCTCGTTATGTACTGGGTCTGGTCGAACGTGCTCACCTTCATCCAGCAATACATCATCATGCGGATGAACGGGGTTGAGACCGAGCTTGGTAAATTCGTTGCCACGCGCCTCGGGCTCAAGAAGGCGCAGGCGGAATAGACCTTGGACGCGGCCGCAGCCCCGGAATTCACCGAAGAAGCCATGGAGGCCGGCCGCCTGCTGTTTGCCGGCAAGGCGGAATTTGTGATGGGCGTTGTAAGCCTTTCGGGCCTGCCGCCGGCTGACCGCTCTGAAGTCTGCTTTGCCGGCCGCTCGAATGTCGGCAAGTCCAGCCTGATAAACGCCCTCACAGGCCGCTCCAAGCTCGCCCGTTCGTCAGCCGAGCCGGGGCGGACGCGTGAGCTCAACTATTTCGAGATCGGCGACGAAGGAAGACTGTTCCTCGTCGACCTTCCTGGCTTTGGCTATGCCAAGGTTTCCAAGACCCAGACCGCCGCCTGGACCAAGCTGATCAAGTCCTACCTGCGTGGACGGCCCAGCCTGCGCCGGGTGTTCTTGCTGGTGGATGCGCGGCGCGGCGGCCTGATGGACACCGACGAAGAGGTCATGAACTTGATGGACGGGGCCGCCGTTACCTATCAGGTCATCCTCACCAAGGTCGACAAGCTGCCCAAGGGCGAGGTCGAGAAGACCGTCACCAAGATTGCCGAAAAGCTGAAAAAACGCGGCGCGGCCCATCCGGTGGTGCGCATGACTTCGGCAGAGAAGGGGTTTGGCATCCCCGAACTCCGGGCTGAGATTGCAGCCCTCGCCGCGCTCGGCTAGCGATTCGAGCCAGGCTTTTCTGGCAAGGCGTCTCGCATGACCATCGACATCCGCCCAGACGATCTTTCCGGCCCGGAGATGGCCGAGCTGATCGCCATTCACGCACAGACCATGCTGGCGGCCTCGCCGCCGGAAAGCTGCCACTTCCTGCCTATCGAGGGCCTGCGCCAGCCTTCTGTCAGTGTCTGGTCGATGTGGGAGTACGGCGCCCTCATCGGCTGCGGCGCGCTGAAGGAACTCGGGGATAGCGCCGGCGAGATCAAGTCAATGCACACCCGCGCGCACCTGCGGGGCAGGGGGCTCGGCCGATTGATGCTGGAACACATCCTCGCGGTTGCCCGGGCGCGCGGCTATACGGATCTGTGGCTGGAAACCGGCTCTATGGATGCCTTCATCCCGGCCCGCAAACTCTATGCGACCTACCGATTCCGGGAGTGCGGCCCGTTCGGCGATTATGCTGAAGATCCCAGCAGCGTCTTCATGCATTTGCAAATATGACAGGCAGTTTCCATCTTACCGGAGTGTAACGTTCAACCGGTCTTGACGCTAGATTCCGAATGGTTCTTAAGGGCGCTGCGACACACAATCTGGGAGCCCGCATGCTGGTTGGACCGCTCATACTTCTCGCCATTCTTGTCGCCGCGCTGTTCTATCGGCAGACCCGGAAAGCCGGGCGGGAACTGGAACTCCTCCGTATCCAGAGCCAGCTGGCCGCCCTGTCCCGTTCGCGCCAGGCTGAAGAGTAAAGCCCCACTCGGGCTGGGCCTCGCCTGGCGCCTGTGCATGCGAGCGCCATCTTTAGCGACAAAGCCGTTTCACCTTGCCGAAAACCGCGATAAGGGGCGTCCCATGACGACCCAATCCGACGCCCAGTTCACCGCCCGCACCCTCTCCGAGGCTCTGCCCTATATCCAGCGCTATGCCGGCCAGACCATCGTTGTGAAATACGGCGGCCATGCCATGGGCGACGCCACCCTTGCCCTCTCCTTCGCGCGCGATGTGGTGCTGCTGAAGGCGCTGGGGGTAAACCCCGTGATCGTGCATGGCGGCGGCCCTCAGATCGGCAAGCTGCTGGACAAGCTTGGCATCGTTTCCGAATTCAAGGACGGCCTGCGCGTGACCGATGAGGCGACGATGGAAGTCGTCGAAATGGTCCTCTCCGGCCCGATAAACAAATCCATCGTCCGCGCCATCAATCAGGCCGGCGGCAAGGCGGTTGGCCTCTCGGGTGCCGACGGCAATCTTCTGCGGGCAGAGAAGGCAACGCGCACCACGCGCGATCCCGACAGCCATATCGAGCAGATCGTCGATCTCGGCTTTGTCGGCGAACCGAGCGCGGTCGATACCAGTGTCCTCAACGCCCTCTTGCAGGCCGATGCCGCGCTTATCCCGGTGGTTGCGCCGGTGGGTGTCGGCGCCGATGGTGCCCGCTACAATGTCAACGCTGATACGGCCGCCGGCGCGCTCGCCTCGGCGCTGAAAGCCAGCCGCCTGATCCTTATGACGGACGTCGCCGGTGTCCTCGACAAGCAGAAGCACCTCATCCGCGAGATCCCCGCTGCGCAGGTCGAACTGCTGATCAAGGACGGCACAGCTGTCGGGGGTATGATACCAAAGCTTGAAACGGCGGCACAATCTGTAAATCATGGTGTTGGGGCGGCGGTTATTCTGGATGGGCGTGCGCCGCATGCCCTGCTCATGGAGCTGTTCACCGAACATGGCGCTGGAACGCTGGTTTCTTAGGATTGTCGCGCTGGTCATCGCTTCGGTGGTGGCCCTGCTTCTGCCTGCCGAGGCGCAGGAAGGTGGCGAAGGCTGGAAGCTGTGCAATCGCACGAGCTTCGTGATAGAGGCCGCCGTCGGCCATCAGGAGGGCACCGGCATCACGGTTGAGGGCTGGACCAAGCTCCACCCTGGTGCCTGCCGTATCGCCCTGCCGGGTCCGCTGAAAGCCGGCGTGCATTACCTCTACGGCCGCACCTCCACCGCCCATCTCGGCGGCGGGCGCGAATGGGGTGGACGCCAGGAACTCTGCGTTGATCCCACCGGCGGTTTTTCGCTGGAAAGCCCGCCAGACTGCGCTGCCATGGGCCTGGAGGCCCAGGGCTTCCGCCCGGTGGACATCTCCAAGGATGGCAGCTGGACCAACCTCTTCACCGAGGTCGAGAATTATACAGAAGACTCCGCCCGCAATGCCGGCCTGCAGCGCCTGCTGGACGAAGCCGGCGTCATTTCCGGCAACATCGATGGCTTTATCGGCCAGCGCACCCGCGCGGCGATTGCCGACTTTCTCAAGCTGCGCGGCCTGCCGGCAAACCTCTCTGACGCCGATCTGATCGACTATCTAGAACAGGCCGCCGAAGAGCGCGGCCGCAATGTCGGCTTCACGCTGTGCAACCGTACCAAGAACCGCATCTGGAGTTCGATTGCCCGGCGCAGCCCCGAAGGCTGGGAAAGCCGCGGCTGGTGGCGGATCGAGGCAGGCGGCTGCGCCCGGGTCATCGACCGCCCGCTGCGCGGGTCCGAACACTTCGTCTATGCCGAGATGGAAGACGGCGCCCAGCTTCGTACGCTGGCCAACGCCAACGAAGCTTTCTGCGTCGGTCGCGCAAAGTTCGCCATCACCGGCCGCGAGGATTGCGAGGACGCCGCTTACCGCACCGCGCTCTTCACGCGCACGCCCGCCCCGGTAGAGCGCAAGCTCGTCTATGAATTCTTCGCGCGCGACTTCACTGAAACGGCAGGCCAATGAAGCGGCCGGACGGGGGCAAGGGCGAGGGCTTCGGCCATGTCGAAGACTGGGTGTTTGATCTCGACAACACTCTTTACCCCGCTGAATGCGATCTGTTCGCCGAGATCGACACGCGGATGACCGACTTTGTTTCCCGTTTCCTGCAGATGGAGCGGACCGATGCCCGCGTGCTGCAGAAATCCTATTACGCAAAGTACGGCACCACGCTCTCAGGCCTGATGCAGGTCCACAAGCTCGATCCGGCAGAGTTCCTCCACTATGTCCACGAGATCGACCTTTCTCCGCTGCCCGACCTGCCGGACCTGCGAACCGCCATTGCATCGCTGCCGGGCCGCAAATTCATCTATACCAATGGCTCACGTCGCCATGCCGAGCGGGTAACCGAAAAGATGGGCCTCGCCCACCTCTTCCATGACAGTTTCGGCATCGTAGAGGCCGCCTTCCGGCCCAAGCCCCATCTTGATGCCTACCAGGCCTTCTGCCAGCTCCACCGGGTCAAACCGGAGGGCGCGATCTTTTTCGAGGATCTTGCCCGCAACCTGAAGCCCGCTAAGTCCCTCGGCTTCACCACAGTGCTTGTCCACTCGGAGAAAGACTGGAGCCACGAACCCATCGAAGCCCGTCCTGCCGGGGCAGGGGACGCTTTCGGGGATGACGGCTCAGGGCACATCGATTATGTCACCGGCGACCTCGCCGGTTTCCTGAACACGGCGGTATCGAGCCTGCCCGTGAAGAAATAAGCTGAAGAGAGATGCCATGACCGATGCCCTTGCCCGTGTAATCGATGCTGCCTGGGAGGGCCGTGACCTCCTTTCCACCTCGACCACTGGCGAAGTGCGCGACGCGGTCGATGCCGCCATCAGCCTGCTCGACAGCGGCGAAGCCCGCGTCGCCACCAAAGAGGCAGACGGCAGCTGGACCGTGCATCAATGGTTGAAGAAGGCCGTGCTGCTGTCCTTCCGCCTCAACGCCAACGGCGTCATCAATGGCGTGCCCGGCGGCGGGACGTGGTGGGACAAGGTGCCCTCCAAGTTTGAAGGCTGGGGCGCAAAGGAATTCCAGGAAGCCGGCTTCCGCGCCGTGCCGCCCTCTGCCGTGCGCCGGGGCGCCTATGTGGCGAAAAACGCCGTGCTGATGCCGTCCTATGTGAACATCGGCGCCTATGTCGGCGAAGGCACGATGATCGATACCTGGGCTTCGGTCGGCTCCTGCGCCCAGGTTGGCGCCAACTGCCACATTTCTGCCGGCACCGGCATTGGCGGCGTGCTTGAGCCCCTCCAGGCCAACCCCACCATCATCGAGGACAACTGCTTCATCGGCGCGCGCTCTGAAGTCGTCGAAGGCGTTGTTGTCGGCGAAGGCTCGGTCCTCGCTATGGGCGTGTTCATCACCCAGTCGACCAAGATCGTCCATCGCAGCACCGGCGAGATCATCTATGGCAAGGTCCCGCCATTCTCCGTCGTCGTGCCCGGCACGTTGCCCGATCCCAAAGGCGGCCCCTCGCTCGCCTGCGCTGTGATCGTGAAGACGGTGGACGCGCAGACCCGCTCGAAAACCGCTGTCAACGAGCTGCTGCGGGATTGACCCTGCCGCTCTCTGACCCTGCCGCTCTCTAACCCTGGTCGTCATCGGGCTCATCCTGCACGAGCTCGGGACGGACGCTGCCAAGTACGGAGCGCTGAGCGTCCCGGCTGGAAGGGTTTCCCTCAGCTGGCCGAAGGGCAAGGAGCCGGAGAGTGGCGGCGAAGTTCTTGTTATCGACTGGCAGGAAACCGGAGCCCCGGCGCCGAAGCCATCCCCCGCCACCTCCCGCGGATTTGGCTCGACACTGGTGACCCGCGTCATCGCCAGCGCCGGCGGACACACGGATATAGAATATCCGGAGACCGGCGCTTTCATTCGCATGACACTTCCGACCGAAATGCTGAACCCGGTAATCGACGTCAGCTGAAAGGGACGAGGCGGCGCGTCAAACGCCCGCCGCAACCAATGCGGCAACATCCCCGCACGCCGCCAGCAGACGCGCCACATCCTGATCGCGCGAAAGACGGTGATCGCCGTCCTTGATCAGGGTAAGGACGACATCGGGAGAGGTCAGCCGCTCATTGATCTCCAGAGCATGTGGCCAGGGCACATCCGGGTCCTGCATCCCCTGAAGGATGCGGACCGGGCCATCAAACGTGATCGGCGCGTCGAGGATCTGCCAGCTCCGGCCATCCACGATCAGCGCCCTGGTAATCGGATCCGGCGTGCCATAGTCTGACGGGCGCATCGTGACGCCCTGCGACATGATCTCTTCCTGCTGTGCCTTGGTAAGGCCAGCCCACATCAACTTCTCGGTGAAGTCCGGCGCCGGCGCAATCAGCACGAGGCCCTTCACGCGCTCCGGCCGGGCCAGCGCGGCGAGCAGCGCCATCCACCCGCCCATGCTTGATCCCACAAGAATGAGCGGGCCTTCGGAATGTGCGTCAATTGCCGCCAGCGTATCCTCCCGCCAGGCGGAAATTGTTCCGTCCTCGAAACGGCCATCTGATTCGCCATGGCCCGAATAGTCAAACAAAACAGCTCCAAGCCCGGAGTTCCCGGCCCAGGATTTGACCGCCTGCGCCTTGCCGCCAGACATGTCAGACCTGTAGCCGGACAGCCAGATCAGGGTCGGCCCGCCATTTGCCGGTTCGATTTTTCGGAAAGCGAGCCGGCGGCCCTCGGGTGATGTGAAATATTCCGTTGTCATAAGGGTTGCCTTCCGTCATCTCTCTCGCCTGTCAAGCGAGTAGTCAGGGCCGCGTTTTGGGCGAACTTCCGGATATGAAAAGCAGGGTGATCCTGCAAGTCGCGCCCGAGCTTTCGGCGGGCGGGGTTGAGCGCACCGTGCTGGAAGTCACCGAGGCCATCGTGGAGGCCGGCGGGCGCGCCCTGCTTGCGAGCCGAGGTGGAAGGCTGGAGCCGGAGTTCGAGCGCCTTGGCGGCGAACTCTTCCGTATGGATGCAAAAAGCCGCAACCCGCTCACTATCCGGATAAACGAGGGAAAACTACGCAAGATCATCCGTGAAGAGAAGGTCGATCTCGTTCACGCCCGCTCCCGCGCGCCTGCCTGGAGCGCGTATGGTGCTGCAAACGCAGAAGGCGTGCCCTTCGTTACAACCTATCACGGCGCCTATTCCGGCACCTCCGGCCTCAAGCGCGCCTATAATTCGGTGATGGCAAAGGGCGACCTCGTCATCGCCAATTCCAACTGGATCGCGGCCCATATCCGCGAGGTCCACGAAACCCCGGCCGAAAAAATC
Source organism: Hyphomonas sp. (assembly GCF_018402285.1). Lineage (GTDB taxonomy): Bacteria > Pseudomonadota > Alphaproteobacteria > Caulobacterales > Hyphomonadaceae > Hyphomonas. Next base: position 237,389 of record NZ_JAGYJH010000006.1, read on the forward strand.
ATCACCATCCCACGCGGGGTGGACCTTGCCGTGTTTGATCCCAAGGCCGTTCCCAAGGCCCGTGTCGATGCCATCCGCGACAGCTGGAGCCTCCTGAGCGATCCGCGCCTCACCCTGCTGCTGCCCGGCCGCCTCACCGAGTGGAAAGGGCAGGGCCTCGCCATCGATGCCTTCGCCTCCCTTGCGCCGGACGAGCGCGCCGGCATGGTACTGGTGCTTGCCGGTGATCCGCAGGGGCGCGACCACTATGTCGACCAGCTCCAGCACAAGATCACCGCGATGGACCTGGAAGACGCCATCCGTATCGTCCCTCACATCTCCGACATGGCCGCGGCCTATCTCGCCTCCGACATCGTGCTTGCCCCCTCTATCCGCCCGGAGGCCTTTGGCCGGGTGGCAGCCGAAGCAGCCGCCATGGAGCGCCCGGTGATCGTCTCTGACCATGGCGGCGGGCGCGAAACCGTCATCGAATACGAGACCGGCGCGCGGGTTGCGCCCGGCGACGCCAATGCCCTTTCCGGGGCGCTGCGGGCCATGATCGGGCTTGGTCCCACGGTGCGCGCGGCCATGGGCTCTGCCGGCCGGGCCCATGTCATGCGCCATTTCTCCAAGAGGGGGCTTCAGACGGCGACACTGACCGTCTATAAGCGCCTGTTGGAGAAGGGGAATTGATCACTTGTCGAGCGCGCGCGGAGACGCCGCCAGCCCGGTAAATCCCGGTGTCAGGGCGAAGGAAGTGCTGGTCATCAAGCTCAGCGCGCTGGGAGACTTTGTCCTGGCGCTCGGGGCCATGCGCGCCGTACGCGAATTCCACCCCTCGGCCCGGATCACGCTTCTGACGACCCCGCCCTTTGAAGAGTTCGCCAGAACGTGCCCGTATTTCGACGTGATCGAAACCGACGGACGGCCAGAAGGCCTCAAAGCCACCAACGCGCTGCTTTCCCGCCTGCGCAGGGCAAAATTCGATATAATTTATGATTTCCAGACCAGCGGGCGCACGAAGAACTACTTCTCCGTCCTCTCGCGCGGGGGCAAGACGCCGCTCTGGTCAGGCCATCATGAGAAGGCCGCCTTCTACCACGATAACCCCGCCCGCGGCGGCATGCACTCGATCGACCGGCTGGCCGAACAGCTCGAAGTTGCCGGGGTCGCGCCCCAGGGCCGCTGGCTCGGCAAAACCAAGCCCGTCCCGGATCTTGGCTGGGTGCGGCCCAAGCTCGGCGACCCGCCGCGCCTCAGCCCGGCCTATTTCGGCATCCAGAAACCCTACATGCTGCTCATCCCCGGCGCTTCGGAACACCGCGAAGCCAAGCGCTGGCCGATCGAGAACTATGCCGAACTCGCCCGGCGCATCGCCGACGCCGGCATCACGCCGGTGGTCCTGGGCGGCAAGGCCGAAGGCAACATTGCCCAGGAACTGGTAAAGCGCGAACCCCGCGTCAAAAGCCTCGTTACCCGCACCGACCTTTTCCAGATCGTCACCCTGGCCGAAACCGCCCTCTTCGTTGTCGGCAACGACACCGGCCCGATGCACATGGCAACGCTCGCCGGCGCACCCGGTATCGCCCTCTTTGCCCTCACCGAAAGCAACCCCGACCATTCGGCTCCCCGCGGCCCCAATACCGTCATCGTCAACTCCGCCCCGACGCTGAAGGAGCTCTCGGTCGACGACGTCTGGCAATCGGTTCGCGCCCTCGGCGTCCTGCCGGGCTGACACAGCTTATCCACGGGATAAGTCCGCCTAGTCCGCGTCGCAGAACCAGCAGTCTTCGGTCTGGCCCATGGCGCCGGTCATCGATCCGATGGGGGCTCCGGCGGGGGCAGGGGGCGCCGGGCGCAGGATCGAGGCGGGCAGGTCGTCGCCCGCCAGATGCTTGCCGATCATGTCCGCAAGTGACCGCGAAGTGTCCGGATCTGGCCGGAATTGTCCTCTTTTTGGCGCGGAAAGGCGCGTCTGGAGACCGGAAAGGTAACCATCTGTCACGGCTTTGACGCCCGTTGACGCGCTTTCATGGCGCGACAGCGCGATCAGATCGGCCACAAAGCGCGTCTGCACGATCTGCCCGAGCGCGGCGAGGCGCGGGTTTTTCTCTTCAGCAAAGACAGAAGCCTCCAGCGCGCCGATCACTTCCTTCAGCGTCAGGGCGTCCGGCCCCCGCTGTTCATACGCCATCAGCCGGTTGGCGCGGGCCGGATCGAGCACCGCAGATAGCGTCAAACCTGCAGCAATCTCTGCAGAAGCGGCCAGATCGAACACGGGCCCGGTCCGGTTAGGGAAAAGCTCCTCGATGCTGGCGCCGCCCGCATAGCCGGTATCGCCGGGGGTCAGGTAGTTCAGCGTCTCGTCCGACAGGTCCAGCGCTGCCGGCTTCAGTGTCTTCACAAGGGCTTGCAGCGCCCGGCGCTGCTCGGCAGGGGCCACCGGAACGGCCGGCGCCTCGTCTTGTCCCTTTATCCTGTACCGGAACTCCAGCCCGCCAATGCTCTTGGCTGCGGCCTCCACCTGATAGCGGTGGTAAAGATAGATCGGCACGATGACAGCGTTGAGCTCCGACATCGCCCGCCCGTCAGCGAGCGCTCCGGGGCCAAAACCCTCCAGCGCAATCCGGCGGACTTCCATCACCTCATCCAGCATCGCGATGGGGTCTGCGCCATTGTCCCAGACCGCGCCGAAGGGGTGGCCTGTGTCCTTGCTGCGGGCATGGTCGTCGGAGACAAAGCGCAGGCCCGCGCCATAGGCCTCCTCCACCATCCGGTTGAGCGCGGGCAGGTTATCCCCGCCTTCCGGGAACTGGCCGTAGAGCCATTTCACCGTGAACACGTCCCAGGCGCCAAGGCCGGACGCATAAGCATCGCTAAAGTCGAGCCCGCCGCCATCCGAAGGCCGCACATACGGCGCCGGGTAATCCATCACCGAAGCCCGGTCATTCGTGCTGGCGGCGAAATTGTGCGCAAAACCAAGGGTATGGCCCACTTCATGCGCCGAGAGCTGGCGGATGCGCGCGAGCGACACCTCCACCGGATCATCCGCCGCCCCGGTGCCCGTTCTCGCTGCGCCTGCCAGGCCTTCAAAGATCATCCGGTCCTGGCGCACCCGCTGCGATCCGAGGATGACGTTCGCCTTGAGGATCTCCCCCGTGCGCGGGTCCATCACGCTGCCACCATAGGACCAGCCGCGCGTCTGGCGGTGCACCCAGTTGATGACATTGTAGCGAACGTCCAGCGGATGGACGCCCTCGGGCAGGACCTCCACCCGGTAGGCGTCTTCAAAGCCCGCCGCTTCAAAGCCCTCGCCCCACCAGGCTGCTCCTTCAATCAGCGCGTCACGGATTTCCTCCGGTGCGCCATTGTCGACATAGAAGACGATCGGTTCCTTCACCGGGCCGGAGGCAGCGGCCGGGTCCACCCGTTCCAGCCGCATGCGGGGCGAAAAGCGCGAGACGAGCGGGGCGCCCAGCGGCGCGGAGAAATCGTGATAGCCCATGCCGATGCTGGCGGTGCGCTGGTCAAACAGGCGCGGCGTGTAGGCGTCATCCGGCAGGCGCACGAAGGAATGGTGGAGCACCAGGGTTATCGCGCGGGCGTCGGCGGCCGTCGCATAGGTCTGCGCGTTGGGCTTGGCGGTCTCGAAGGTCAGGAACGCGTCGATCTCGGCATTGTCCGGGAAGGAGAGGACGCCGGCGGGGTCGGGCATCGAACGGTCTGCGGCGAGGCGATAGTCGCCGGCATCCTTGCCATGTTTCAGCGCGCTGGCGATGTCGCCCGCGTCGCGCGTGAGGAAGCCGGAAAGGTCGATCAGCAGCTTGCCGTCTGTACTCGTCGCTTCGATGCCGGTGGACCAGAGGAAAGAGCTCGCAAAGCTCTGGCGTACGGAGCGTTCCTCATCACTGCGGCCCGATGTGGCACGGTATTTCCAGTTTTCGGTCTCGGCGACCACCTTGCCGCCGATCTTGCGGAAGCGGACAATATCCCCGGAAGAGGCGTTGCCCCGGTCGAGCCCGATGGGGTTGGAGCCAAGCCCGGCGGTCAGTCCCGTGGAGTAGATGAAGCGGACCGAGACGCCGTCCGGGTCCGGCGCGGGAAGGGCGGCGAATACCTTGCCGGCTGCCTCGTCCACATAAAGCTCAAGAAAGCCGGGCTTTGCCTCAAGGCTCTCGACCTTCCCGGCGAAGGAGACAGGCGCCTCCGGCTTGGCCTGCGCGAGGGCCGGGCCAGACAGGATCAGACAGGCGGCAGCAAGGATTGCGTCAAGTTTCATGGCAGGGCCCCCGGGGCAGTTTCGATTGCCCAGCGATTAAAGCCATCTTGACCGCAAGAGCAATGAAGGGGCCCAACATTGGCAGTTGCATTGCCTGGCGGCGGCTGCCAAAGCCTCGCGCCTTGAAGATTGCCCCGAACACAGGCATATTCCGGCAACTTTCTGAGCAACCATAGGAGATCTCCCATAGCTCGCAGACCTGAAGCCGATGCGCCGCCCAAGAAACAGGCTGGCCCCCGCATCAACGAAGAAATCCGCGCCGCAAAGGTGCTGCTGATTGACGAGAATGGCGAGAAACAGGGCGTGATGCCGCTGGCCGCTGCGCTTGACGCGGCCCGGGAAGCGGCGATGGACCTCGTCGAGGTCTCCGCCGGCCAGGAAATTCCGGTCGTGAAAATCCTCGATTACGGCAAGCTGCGCTTTGAAGAGCGCAAGAAGAAAGCCGCAGCCCGGAAGAAGCAGAGGTCTTCCGAACTGAAAGAGATCAAGGTCCGCCCGAACATCGACACGCATGATTATGATGTAAAGGCCCGCGCCATCCACCGCTTCTTCGAAGAAGGCGACAAGGTGAAGATCACCCTGCGCTTCCGCGGCCGCGAGATGGCCCACCAGCATCTCGGCATGGAACTGCTCGAGAAGATGAAGAAGGATTTCGAGGAGATCGCCAAGGTCGAACTCGAGCCCAAGCTCGAAGGCAAGCAGATGACTATGGTGCTGGCGCCGCGCTAGCGCCGAGCCCTTCGTGCTGTTTGAAAAGCCCCCGCCTGGCGGGGGCTTTTTGCTTTTTTGGCTGTGGGAGGCGGTCTTTGCCCAGGATCTTCCGTATGGATTCAAAGCTGACTCGACGAGCCAAACCATGCAAAGGTCTGCCGGAGGAGGCTCATCTATGAAGCCTGGCCAGTCAGATCAGTCGGTCTGGAACGAAAAACGTCTGCGATTTGCCATTGAAGGCGCCGGGGTCGCACTCTGGGCCTGGAACGTCGATACGGATGAACTCATTCTTGATGAGTGCGGCTGCGACATGTGGGGTGTGCTGCGCGATAAGCAGGTAACCTTCGAAGATCTCTCCGCCCATATCCATCCCGCTGATCGCGACCGGGTAGGGGCCGCGTTTGCCGCCAGCCGCGCAGCAATCGGGCAATACGAGATCGATTTCCGTATTCTTGTCGGGGATGAAGTCCGATGGATTTCCGCGCGCGGGCAGGGCGAAGATGACGGCATGGTCGACCGCACGATGTTCGGTATCTTTCTGAACGTCACCGGCCGCAAGCAGGCCGAGGAAAGCAATGAACTCCTCGCCGGAGAGATGAGCCACCGGGTGAAGAACCTTCTGGCCATTGCCTCGGGCCTGACATCGATCACGTCCCGGTCAGCGTCTTCCACCGAAGACATGGCAAAGCAGCTTACCAACCGCCTCACGGCGCTGGGGCGCGCGCATGATCTGGTCCGCCCGCTTCCCGGTCACGCCAAGACCGATGCGCTGCTCGGCGACCTCCTGTCCGTTTTGCTTGCGCCTTACGATGATCTTGGTGCGTTCAGCGGGCGTATCCGGGTTTCCGTTCCGCGCATGGGGGTGGGCGCCGCGTCCGCGACTACGCTTTCGCTGGTTATCCACGAACTGGCGACCAATTCGCTCAAATACGGCGCGCTTTCCTGCGAGACCGGCACGCTGGACGTGTCTTCAACCAGCCATGAAGGGGAAGTCGTCGTCGTGTGGACCGAGAGGGGCGGCCCGCCGGTTGAAACGCCGACAGGGCAGGGCGGCTTTGGCAGCAAGCTCATAAACCGGGCCATGTCGATGCAGCTGGGCGGCACACTCAGCTTCGACTGGGCCGCAGAAGGTGTTGTGGTCACCCTGAAGATGGACCGGGAGAGCCTGGAGCGCTGAAATGATGGGGCGCCTTCACACGCCCCCTTGATTCCTTGCTCCGCCTCCGCCATAAGCCGCCACTTCCGGACTTTGGGGCGACGGCATTGCCCCCTGTCCGTATGTCCTGGGCCGCCAGATCTGGTGTGAGCTCTACAGATCAAGGAGACAAAGATGCCGAAGATGAAGACCAAGAAGGCCGCTGCAAAGCGCTTCAAAATCACAGCAACGGGCAAGCTCAAGCACGGCGTCGCTGGCAAGCGTCACCGCCTGATGAGCCATAACGCGAAATACATCCGCCAGAACCGCGGCACGTCCGTCGGCGCCAAGGCAGATGAAGCCCGCGTGAAAAAGTACTTGCCCTACGGCCTCTGAGGCTGGGCATATCCCATATAACCCGTTGATTTTGAACACTTTCTGACAGGAGGCCACCATGCCCCGTTCCCGCGCCAAAGTACCCGCCCACGCCCGCCACAAGAAAATCATCAAGCAGGCCAAGGGCTTCCGTGGCCGCCGCAAGAATACTTTCTCCAACGCCGCTGCTGCTGTCTGGAAAGCCGGCGAGTATGCGTATGTTGGCCGCAAGGTTAAGAAGCGCTCGTTCCGCTCGCTCTGGATCCAGCGCATCAACGCGGCTGTCCGCATCCATGACGAGAACCTGAACTATTCGACCTTCATCAACGGCCTGACCAAAGCCGGCATCGAAGTTGACCGCAAAGTGATGGCCGATCTCGCCGTGCGCGAGCCGGAAGCCTTTGGTGCCCTCGTTGCCCAGGCCAAAGCAGCGCTCGCTTAATCCGAACCGGAGAGACCTCAGATGTCTAAATCACCCAGCGCCGTTCTTGATGCCGGCAAAAAGCCCCGCGTAAAGCGCCGTAACGCAAAATGGACCGGTAACCTCGCGAAACGCGCGAAGATCAAGATTTTTGGCAACACCAAGCGCGCACGCCTTGCTCGCAAGAAGGCTGCGCGCGCCTGATACGGCGCCCCGGCCTCGCCTCGTTTCCTGAGACGCCCGTGGGTTCCTGCCCGCGGGCGTTTTGCTGATTGCCTCGCCCTTGCCTGAGCGACTAGAAAGCCGCGACGGTCCGACCTGAAAGGGAAATTCCAAGTGTCCGACATAACCGCGATCGAACAGGAAGCGCTGGCCGCTGTGGCCGCTGCTGCCGATCTTGCTGCGCTAGACGCCGTGCGCGTGGCCGAGCTTGGCAAGAAGGGGCGGGTCTCCGCCCTGATGGGCGCGCTGGGCAAGATGAGCCCGGAAGAGCGCAAGGCGCAGGGGCCTCTGCTCAACGCCCTGAAGGACCGCGTCGATGGCGCTATCCGCGTGCGCAAGGAAGCGCTCGAGAGCGCCGCGCTGGAAGCGCGCCTGGTGACCGAGCGGGTGGACCTCACCCTCTCCCCGGCTCCCGGCCCCAGCGAGGGCGCGCTCCACCCGGTCATGCAGGTGTTCGAGGAAATCGCCGCCATCTTCGGCGACATGGGTTTTACCGTGGCCGAAGGCCCCGACATAGAAGACGACTGGCACAATTTCACGGCGCTGAACTTCCCCATCGGCCACCCGGCCCGGGAAACGCACGACACCTTCTTCATGAAGGCGCTCGAAGGCGACACCCCCAAGGTGCTCCGCACCCATACCAGCCCCGTGCAGGTGCGCACGATGATGGAAGAAAAGCCGCCGATCCGCATTCTCGTGCCCGGCCGCGTCTATCGCAATGACTGGGACGCAACCCACACGCCGATGTTCCATCAGGTCGAAGGGCTCGTCATCGAGAAGGGTATCCATATGGGTCACCTCAAAGGCTGTCTCATCGATTTCGTGAAGGCCTTCTTTGAAGTGGATAATGTGGAATCCCGCTTCCGGCCCCACTTCTTTCCGTTTACGGAGCCTTCGGCCGAGATGGACGTGAAATACTCCCGCAAGGGCGACGCCATCGAGATTGGCGCGGGCGATCGCTGGATGGAAATCCTCGGCTGCGGCATGGTCCATCCCAATGTGCTGCGAAATTGCGGCATCGACCCGGCTATCCATCAGGGCTTCGCTTTCGGCATGGGGGTGGACCGGCTCGCCATGCTGAAATACGGCATGCCGGACCTGCGGCCCTATTTCGAAGCCGATCCGAAATGGTCTCGCCATTACGGCTTCTCGCCCTGGCTTACGCCGTCCGTCAGCGGAGGGTTGTCGTGATCCTCTCTCCGGACCGGGCAGATCTGAAGCAGTTTCGCTTCGGTGACAGTCCCGAACTGGCCGATCGTCTGGCCGCCCTTGTTGTGGCCGGGGTCAAGACGGCCACCTGTTCGGCCGTGGCAAATGGATTCGAGGCAGCTCTCGGCGAGCAGCAGATTGTGCTCAGCGGTGAAGGCTACCCTGTCGCCATCATCGAAACGCTTTCCCTGGATGTGCTGCCTTTTGAACAAGTGACGCCGGCTCAGGCCGCGCAGGAGGGCGAAGGCGACCTCAGCTACGCTTACTGGCGGGATGCCCATGAGGCCTACTTCCAGCGCGAGGGAACCTACGCCCCGGATATGCAAGTCATCTTCGAAACATTTCGCCTTGTCGCTCTTCTCGATGAAGGGTTTGCCAAACAGGCAGAAGACGAAGTCAAAGCCGAGCGCGCAGAGGCGCATCTGGCAGGATACACAGCTCTTGGAGCGGACACATGAAATTCTCCCTTTCCTGGCTGAACGATCACCTTGTCACCAAGGCGTCGCTTCAGGACATTCTCGACCTGATGCTCAAGGCCGGCCTTGAGGTCGAAGAGGTCATTGATCCGCGCGAGAAGCTTGCGCCCTTCACCGTCTGCAAGGTGATCGAGGCCAGGCCCCATCCAGATGCTGACAAGCTGCGCGTTTGCAAGGTGGAAACCGTCGACGGGGTCAGGCAGATCGTCTGCGGCGCCCCCAATGCGCGCGCCGGGATGACAGCGATCTATGCCCCGCTCGGCACGTTCATTCCAGGCCTCGACTTTGCGCTGGACAAGAAGCCCCGCGCCATTCGCGGCATCGAGAGCCATGGCATGATGTGTTCCTCGCGTGAGCTTGAGGTGGGCGAGGACCATGACGGCATCCTTGATCTGGACGACAGCCTCAAAGTCGGCACGCCGGCCGCCGAAGCCCTCAGCCAGACCGATCCGGTCATCGATTTTGAAGTCACCCCCAACCGCCCCGACTGGCTCGGCGTGCAGGGCATTGCGCGGGATCTGGCGGCGGCCGGGGCAGGGCGGTTTCTGCGCAACGACCCCAAGAAGATCAGCGGCAGCTATGACTGCCCGGTCGAGATCAAGCTCGAAGCGCCAGAGGCCTGCCCGATGTTTGCCGGCGCGCTCATTCGCGGCGTGACCAATGGTCCGTCTCCGGACTGGATGCAGGCGCGCCTCAAGGCGGCTGGTCTGCAGCCCAAATCGCTGCTGGTTGACGTGACGAATTATATCTCGCTCGACCGGGCCCGCCCGCTGCATGTCTATGACGCGGCAAAGCTCTCCGGCGCTGTCGTCGCCCGCCTCGGCAGGAAAGGCGAAAAGCTCGAAGCGCTGGATGGCAAGACCTATCCGGTCACGGAAGACATGTGCGTCATCGCTGATAATTCCGGCGCCATCGGCCTGGGCGGTGTGATGGGCGGCGTCTCGACGGCAGTGTCCGCCGAGACGACCGACGTGTTCATTGAAGCAGCCTGGTTTGATCCGCTGCGGACCGCGCGCACAGGCCGCGCCACCGGCATCCATTCGGACGCCCGCTACCGCTTCGAGCGCGGCGTTGATCCGCAAAGCTGTCTCGACGGCCTCAATCTCGCGATTGCGCTGATCCTGGAATATGGCGGCGGCCAGGTTTCCAAGGCGAAGATTGCCGGCTCCATTCCGGTCCGGACGCAGAAGGTCACTTTCTATCCGAAAGATGTCGAGCGCCTTACCGGCCTCGTCGTCAAGACGGCGGAAATGAAGCGCATCCTCAAGGATCTCGAATTCGATATCGAAGACGCCGGCGACGCCTGGTATCTTCTTCCGCCGTCGCACCGGTTCGACATGGAACAGTCTGCGGACATCGTTGAGGAGGTTGCGCGACTGATCGGCTTTGACCAGCTACCGACGACATCCCTGCCGCTGCCCGAAGGCGGGCGCCGGGTGATCACCACCCCGCGCCAGGCGCGCGTCGCGATCTCGCGCCGTGTGATGGCCGCGCGCGGTTTCCTTGAGGCGGTCACCTGGAGCTTCATGGCGAAGGAGCACGCCGCCCTCTTTGGCAAGACCGAAGAAGCGCTCTGCGTGGCCAATCCTGTCGCCAGCGAACTCAACTACATGCGGCCCTCGGCGCTGGGGAATCTTGCCCAGGCCGCCCAGCGCGCCCGCAATCGCGGCGAGCGCACGGTGCGCCTGTTCGAAGCGGGTCCGGTCTATCTCGGCGATGGCCCGAAAGATCAGCGTACGGTGATTGCCGGTCTCGTGCTGCCAGCGGCCGAGCGCCACTGGCAGGGCCTCGCCGCGCCTTATGACGCGTATGCGGCAAAGGCAGACCTCTTTGCGCTGCTCTCCGCGCTCGGCCAGCCTGGTGACCGCTTCCAGGTTGGCCCGCCAACCCAGCCCCAATGGCACCCTGGCCAGGCCGCCAGCCTCAAGCTCGGCCCGAAGATGACCGTCGCCAATTTCGGCGCGCTGCATCCCGGCGTGCTCAAAGCGCTGGATATCGAAGGCCCGGTCTATGCATTCGAGCTGAACCTCAACGCCTTGCCGGTTATGAAGGTCAAGGCGACCAAGACCAAGCCGGTCCTGGAACGCGCAGAACTCACCCCCATCCGCCGCGACCTCGCTTTCGTCGTCGATGCGGGCGTTGCTGCCGGCGAGATCGTCCGTCACGCCCAGTCTGCTGAAAAGCAGCTGATCGCGGCGATCGACGTGTTCGATGTGTACCAGGGCCCCGGCGTTGCCGATGGCAGCAAGTCTGTCGCCATCGAAGTCACGCTCCAGCCGAAGGAAGCCCTGAAGGACGACCAGATCCAGCAGGTGATCGAGCGTATTGTCGCCTCGGTCGCCAAGGGAACGGGCGGCGTGCTAAGAGGCTAGGTACGGTAGCAAGGGGACAGCCGGGATGGAACTGAAACGGCAGCTTTACGAAGCCTTGGCCCCAGAGGCGCGCCGGTCAGGTCTCTCGATGACGAATGCCTGTATTGTCGGGCTGGTCATCCTGAGCTTTCTCTTCCTGGCGTTGGAGACCGAGCCGGTCCTCCAGGCCGTACCGGGCTGGAAACAGGCCTTCGACATCTTCAACATCACGGTCGTCGTGATCTTCGCGCTGGAATATGTCGCGCGTGTCTGGTGCGCCGGGATTGATCCGCAGTACCGCGGGCTCGGCGGGCGCCTGCGTTACATGGCGAAATTCTATTCGATTGCGGACCTGCTCGCCTTCCTGCCCGAACTTGTCCTGATGGCGATGGGCCATGGGTCCAGCCTGCTTGTTCTGCGCGTCCTGCGTCTTGCCCGCCTGATGAAGATCGCCCGCTTTATCCCTGCCTTCGGGGCGCTCGGCGCCGCCGTAAGGCGGGCAAGCTCCCTGCTTCTCACATCGCTCGCCCTTGCGGTAACGCTCGTCTATGTCGCCGCAGTCCTTCTGTATTTCGTCGAGGGCGTCGGAGGCGAGCAGCAGGAGGCCTTTGCGTCCATTCCGCGCGCCATCTGGTGGTCGGTGGCCACACTGACGACTGTGGGCTATGGCGATGTCTACCCGATAACCCCGCTCGGCCGCTTCTGCGCAGGCATCATTGCGATTGCAGGAATTGGCGTCGTCGCCCTGCCGGCAGGCGTATTCGCCAGCGCCTTTTCCGACGAGCTGCGCGAGCGCGAGCTTGCCCGCCTGCGGGAAGAACTGGAACAGACACGGGCAGACACTGCAGCGGAGAAAATGGATGACTAACCCTGAAGGTCCCTTGAGCGTTGCCATTGCCGGTATTGCCGGGCGCATGGGGCGCCAGCTCGCCGCCGTCTCGATTGACCGGGGCATCAGGATCACCGGCGGAACCGAAGTCGCCGCGGCCAACGCCTATGGCGAGGATATCGGCATCCTGGCCGGGCGCCGCGCGGTCGGCCTTCATCCGGTCGCTGACGCCGCCAGCGCGGCCGCCGATGCTGCCGTCTGGATCGATTTCACCCGGCCGGAAGCCACGATCGCAGCATTGAAGTCCCTGGCTGCCACTTCCGTGCGCGCCGTTGTCATCGGCACCACCGGCTTTAGCGCCGCCGAGGAAGATGCCATCGCGTCGGCATCTTCGCGCTTTGCCATTGTGAAGGCCGGGAACTTCTCCATCGGCGTAAATCTCCTGGAGGCGCTCACCCGGCTAGCCGCCAGCCGTCTCGGCACGGACTGGGACATCGAAGTGCTCGAGACCCATCACCGGATGAAGGCCGATGCGCCCTCGGGCACGGCCCTGATGCTGGGCGCAGCCGCGGCAGAGGGCAGGGGCGCCCCTCTGGGCGAGCTTCGCTCTGCCCCCTATGACGGGCCGGACGCAAGGCGGGAAACCGGCAGGATCGGCTTCTCCGTGCGCCGCGCGGGCGGGGTCATCGGCGAGCATGAGGTCACGTTCGGCTCCGAGAAGGAGTTGATCCGCCTTTCCCATACGGCCCTCGACCGTTCGGTCTTTGCCGAAGGCGCGCTGCATGCGGCCATCTGGGCGGCGGGGCAGGCGCCCGGCCACTACGACATGAATGATGTGTTGGGTCTCGGCCACACCGGCTGAGGAAAGCGCCGCGCCATCAGCCGAATGCGCCTTGACGCGCCGCAGCATCGTGACAACGTGACGGGAGTTTAACGTTCAGGGTTGCGTCCCAAGTAGCGGAATGATCGGCATTGTTGTTGTCAGCCATGGAAGATTGGCCCACGAGCTCGTCGCGGCAGCGGAGCATGTTGTGGGCCGCCTTCGGCGTGCGCGGGCTGTTTCCATCGATTCAGATGACGACCTCGACCTCAAGCGGGAACAGATCCTCGCTGCTGTCAAAGCCTGCGATGACGGGCGCGGTGTCGTTGTCCTGACCGACATGTTCGGCGGGACGCCGTCCAATCTCGTTCTCTCCATCCGGGGCAGCGTACCGATGGAAATCGTCTCAGGCGCCAACCTGCCGATGCTGATCAAGCTGGCAGAAGTGCGCGAAGTGCTCAGCCTTCAGGAGGCGGCTATCGCCGCAGCCGAGGGCGGGCGCAAATATGTGACCATCGCGTCCGAGCTCCTCGCCAGGCTGCCCTGATGTCGACCTCTGTGCCGGCCGCTTCTGCGCGTGTGACCATCGTCAATCGCAAGGGCCTGCATGCGCGCGCTTCCGCAAAGGTCGCCAAACTCGCCGCCGAATATGATGCCCGCGTGATCGTGCGCCATGAAGGCGAGCAGGCCGACGCCCGCTCGATCATGGATCTCCTGATGCTGGTGGCCCATACCGGCTGCGAGATTGAGCTGTCAGGCTCCGGCCCGCAAGCGGCAGAAGCGGTCGAAGCCATCGCCGCGCTGGTCGCCGATGGCTTCGGGGAACGCGACGGGGGCTGATCGCCCGGCGTCAATACCGCGTCAGGCAGCCCGGCTGCGCTTGGCCTTGCGAACCTCGAACTTGTTGAGCGCGTGCAGATAGGCCTTGGCGCTTGCAACCAGCGTGTCGGGATCCGACGACCGGCCCGTCGCCATGATGCCATCCCCGTTCAGCCGTACAGAGACGGTCGCCTGCGCGTCTGTTCCCCCGGTCACGGCATGCACCTGGTAAAGCTCCAGGACCGCATGATGCGGCACCAGCTGGCGGATGGCATTGAATACCGCGTCCACCGGGCCATTGCCGCGCGCGATGGAGTATTTGTCCTCGCCGTCGATCGTCAGATCGATTTCGGCCGTCTGCGGACCTTCCGTGCCGGCGACCACGCGCAGGCGCTTGAACCCGATCCGCTCACCTTCAGCCGCCAGCTGTTCGTCAACCAGCGCGATGATGTCATCGTCAAACACGTGCTTCTTGCGGTCGGCCAGGTCCTTGAAGCGCTTGAAGGCATCATTGAGGGCGTCGGCTTCGAGCGTATAGCCCATCGATTCCAGCTTGTCGCGGAAGGCATTGCGGCCAGACAGCTTGCCCATGACGAGCGAGGTTTTTGCCACGCCCACGTCTTCGGGCTTCATGATCTCGTAGGTTTCGGAATTCTTCAGCATGCCATCCTGATGGATGCCGCTTTCATGCGCGAAGGCGTTCTTGCCGACGATGGCCTTGTTGTACTGCACCGGAAAGCCGGTGATCCGGCTCACCATTGCCGAGGCGCGGGCAAGATAGCTTGTGTCGATATTGGTATCGTAGGGCAGGGTGTCCCCGCGCACCTTCATCGCCATGACGATCTCTTCGAGCGCCGCATTGCCCGCCCGCTCGCCGAGGCCATTTATGGTGCATTCGATCTGGCGTACGCCATTGGCCATGCCCGCCAGCGAGTTGGCGACGGCGAGGCCAAGGTCGTTATGGCAATGGGCCGACCAGATCACTTTATCTGAGTTCGGGATGTTTTCGATCAGCCGCCGGATCAGCGCGCCATACTCGTCCGGGTGGGAATAGCCCACGGTATCGGGCACGTTGATGGTCGTCGCGCCCGAGGCAATCGCGGTGTCGATGCACTTGCAGAGGAAGTCAAACTCGGTGCGGGTCGCGTCTTCGGCGCTCCACTCCACATCGTCCACCAGATTGCGCGCCTGCGCCACCGAGCGGCCAACCGCTTCGAGCACGGCATTGGGGCCCATCTTCAGCTTGTGCTTCATGTGCACGGGGCTGGTGGAGATGAAGGTGTGGATCCGCGGGCGGGCAGATTTTCGCACCGCTTCTCCGCACCGGTCGATATCGCTCGGCGTCGAGCGCGAAAGCCCGCAAATGACGGCGCTCTTGGACTGGGCGGCAATCGCGCTGACAGCGGCAAAATCGCCAGCCGAGGCTGCCGGGAAGCCCGCCTCGATGATGTCCACACCCATATTTTCCAGCAGGTTTGCCAGCTCAAGCTTTTCGTTGAGCGTCATGGAAGCGCCCGGCGACTGCTCGCCGTCGCGCATCGTGGTGTCGAAAATCAGTACGCGAGGCTTCTTTGCGGCGGTCGCGGCGGGTGTCTTGGAGGTCATGGATTTGCGTAGCTCTGCGGAAAGGAGGGAAGAAAGCGGTTCTTTTTCTCAGATCCCCTGGCCGCGCGGCCGCCCTCAGACTCGGGCGTCCGTCCCCGGCCAGGGGCCGGTAAGCAGAAGGAGAAGGGGTAGAACTTTGCGCATGGCCACTCTAATCAACGGCTTGGCGGGTGCTGTCAACCGGCGGTGCGCTGGTGTCCGCAATAATTTGCCCTGCCCGGGCAGCCCGGCGCCGGAAATAGAGATACCCGGCAATGTAGGTGCCGACGGCCGCCACCGCTGCCAGCAGCGCGACGAGGATATTGCCCTGAAGCGCCGCCAGAAGGCTGCGCCCGGCAAAGGCGATCAGGGCGATCTTCGGAATGATGCCGAGGCCCATGCCGATCCAGTAATCGCTGAATTTGGCGTTGCTGACGCCAAACGCCATGTTCACCAGCAGGAATGGTCCGGTTGGCACATTTCGCACGATCGCGCTCGTCAGCATCGCATTGCGCCCGACAAAGCGCGACAGCCTCTGCGCGCTCGCCCCGGCATAGCGACGGAAAGCCTGCTCCCCGGCGGCCCGCCCGATCCAGAAGGTCATCGCGCCCGACACCATGTTGGCAACCCAGGAATAGCCTGCCCCATACCAGGGCCCGAACACGGCGATGGTCGTCGCGATCAGGGCAAATTGCGGGATGCCGACAAAGGCGGCAACGCAGAACACCGCAACCACTGCCAGGAGCCCCCAAGGACTGTCATTGAGGGATTCCATCCAGCCGGTCACGGTCTCTGCGTCCGGCAGCAGGCCGGCCTTGCCAGCGCCAAACACGGCGATGATCACCGCCAGCAGCCCCAGCCCCAGGAAGATCGCGCGCCGGGACGCGGCCGGCCGGGCGCCGTCCTGAAGGTCAGTATTCGGGCTGGTCTGTGCCTCGCTATCGCTCATGGCGCTCTCGTGCGCTGAAAGCCCGTGGGCGTCAATCTGAACCCGGCAGGGCTTTAGGCACTGGCGAGAAATGCCCCGCTCATCGCCCACAGCTTCTCGGCGCGGGCATCATCGCTGATCCATTCCCTGGCATGCTGATAGCGCAGGCTGTCGGGCGTTGCGGCCTGGGCAATGTCGCAGTCTTCGCAATACACCCCGCCCTTGCCGGACAGCCCGGAAGACGTCGCCGCCCAGACGGTTGTGGAAGCGCCCTGTTCCGGCGTCTTGAACGAGGCCTTGATCCGCTCGGGCAGGCTGCCGTCCGGATTTTTCCAGCCCAGCACGACCATTTCCTCATCCGGCAGGTGGCGCTGCAGGTTCGTGAAGATGCCGCCAGGATGCACCGAGAAGGCGCGGATGCCATTGCCCTTTTCACGAAGGTCCACCCCCAGGGCAAACAGCGCATTGGCGGATTTGGATTGTCCGTAGGCTTCCCATTTGTCGTATTTGCGCGACTGGTAGTTGGGATCATCCCAGATCACGTCAGAAAGGATGTGCCCGGTGGACGAGAGCGCCACAACCCGCGCGCCTTCCGCTGCCCGCAGCGCTGGCAGGAGGCCCTGATAGAGCGTGAAGTGACCGAGGTGATTGGTGCCGAACTGGCTCTCCCATCCCGGGCCGATGCGGGCGAGCGGGCAGGCCATGATCCCGGCATTGTTAATCAGCAGATGCACCTTGCCCTGGGTTGCGACATGGTCGTCTGCAAATTTCCGGACGCTGGAAAGGTCGGAAAGGTCCATCGCCGCAACAGTGACGCCGTTGATGCCGGCCAGGGCCTCGCGCGCTGTGTCCGGGCGCCGCGCCGGAACGGTCACGCGCGCGCCAGCTCCCGCCAGGGCGCGAACGGTCTCAAGCCCGATGCCGGAATACCCCCCGGTGACCACCGCGTTTTTCCCCGAAAGGTCGATCCCCTGCACGACTTCCTGCGCAGTGCTCTTTGCATGAAAGCCCGAGCCCATAGGCACCTGATCTTTTGCGGCCATCGTCGCATCTCCCGTCTGTTTTGGAATAGTTGAGGCGATGCTAGTCCTGCGCGCCCTGTCAGGCTACTGCAATCTGACGGGCGCCTTGCCCCAGCCTTGCCTAATTTTGCCCCTAGAACACCACACAGGAAAAGGAGACCCGACCCATGAAAAAGGTTCTCATGATGCTTGGCGCAGCCCTCATGGCTTCGGCCCTGGCCCTGCCGGTGTGGGCGCAAGGGCTTACCGGGCGTGTCGAGCGCACACAGGCGGAACTCGCCCTGGAAAAGGCAGAAGGCGAGTTTGCGCAGCTGAAAGCAGCGCGCGAAGAGGCCCGTACAAAATGCGCAGCCCGCGAATACCAGGCCTGCTACGAGCTGGCAGAATTGCAGCGCAAGGGTCTGGGCGGCATGCAGGATCTTGCCGGGGCCGCCTCCAGCTACAAGAAGGGCTGCGATGCCAAGGACGCGCGCGGCTGCGCAGGCCTTGCCTATCTCACCGTCCAGGGCCGGGGCGTCACCGCCAATCCGGCCGAGGGCCGCCGCCTCTACGAGAAGTCGTGCGAGCTTGGCGAAGTCAGCGGCTGCGCGGCCTGGGGCAACATGGCCTATACCGGCACCGGTGGCCCTAAGGATGTTGCCGGCGGCACGCGCGCGCTGAAAGAAGCCTGCGACAAGGAATATCAATGGGCCTGCGAGCGTCTTCAGACGCTGGGCGCGTTCGACGCTGACGACGACACGATGCAGCGCCTGCGCAACATCCGCAACAACTAGGCTCCGGTGACCGTGGCGGCCGGCTCGCCTGCCGGTTTCTGGGCTGTGAGTGCTTTCGCCCGCTCGGCATGGGCGGGCGAACGTTCCGGCGCAATCAGCAGGTCGCCGTCCACACACGCATTGCCCTCAACCCGCATCGACGGTGAAAAGATTGATCCCTCGATCCGGGCGCCCCTGGAAACCTCGATCCGGCGCGCCGCGACGATCTCACCGACCAGCGTGCCCATCACGACGATTTCAGCCGCACTTACCCGTCCCCGGATGCTCGCCCCGGCTTCGACCGTCAGCGCGCCCTCGCAGGTCACATCACCCAGCACGTCTCCGCCAAGGCGGAGCGAACCAGAAATTGTCAGGTCTCCGACAATCCGGCAACCGGCCGCGATAACGTTTCCTGTCCCGTTCTGGGGCGCAGGTTTTGCTGGCGCAGGCGGGGTGGCCTGGGGCGGTGGGGTTCTTGATTTGTCGGTGGCCATGCTGCGTCTCCCAATATCCACCCGTTGATGAGGGGCCATCATGTCCAAGGTGATCCAGTTCGGGACAGTCATGCGGGGCGCGGGGACATGAACATGCCCCCTGGCGCCCTCTCCGTGCTGGCCACACTGGTGATGCTTGCATCCTGCGGGCCAAAACCGTCCCCTGTCGAGCCAGATCGCGCCCTGCCGCTCGCACCGGGCGCAGAAGGCATCGACCTGTCCCATCACAACGGCCCGGCTGACTGGCCCCTCCTGTCTGCGGCGGGGCTGGACTTTGTCTATCTCAAAGCCACCGAAGGGGAGGGGCATGTCGATACGCGCTTCCAGGAAAACTGGCAGGGCGCCGTGCGCCATCACTGGCAGGCAGGCGCCTACCATTTCTACCTCCTCTGCCAGGACGGGCGCCGGCAGGCTGCCAACTTCATCCGCCAGGTCGAGGTGCGCGCCGGCGCGCTTCCGCCAGCGGTCGATCTGGAGCACGCCCACAACTGTGCCCCGCGCGGCAGCCGCGCCGAAACCCTCGCGGATCTGGAAGTGTTTCTCGCCGCACTTGAGGAAGAATACGGCGCCGTCCCGGTCATCTACACGACGCCCGCCTTCCATGCCGAATGGCTTGCCGGGGAAGGGTTTGGCCGCCACCCTCTCTGGGTGCGCTCCCTCAGTGGCCCGCCGGACCTGCCCTACGCTATCTGGCAATATTCGATGAAGGGCAAAGTTCCCGGCCTCGACGGCCCGGTCGACCTTAATCGGGCGGCAGACTAAATCGCTTTTCCCATCCTCAACCCCGGCACGTCCACTCCGTTTTCCGAGGCGCTGATGATGTACTCGATTTCCTGATATCCGCAGGCGCGGTAGAGCGGTTTGCCCGCCAGCGTCGCCATCAGCTCGACGCGGGAGAAGCCTGCGGCCCGCGCCGCCTCCTCGCAGATGGCCAGCATGTAGCGGCCAAGGCCGCGCCGGGTAAAGCCGGGATGGGTATACATTGCGCGGATACGGGCAGCGTCTTCGCCGATGCGCAAAAGCGCGGCATTGCGCTGGGCCGTGGAATGGTCCCCGCCATAGAGCGTCGCGCGACGGCTCCAACCGCCCGACGCCACAAGAGCGCCGGTTTCATCGTCATGTATCAGAAAATAGGTGCCGTCGGCGATCAGCGTCCGGTCAAGCCCCATGATGGAGCGCGATACGACGACCTGCTCGGGGCTGAGAAACCCCTTGAGCAATTCGCCGATCGCCCGGTCCATCAGGACACTGATCTCCGCCTCATCCGACGCCGTCGCAAGGCGATGGCAGAACCCGGGAAGAGGCGGAGACCTGTCGGTCATGGAGCAGCGTTGCCCTAGTTACGGCTCTTGTCCACAAGCCGGTCATTCTGCGCCCAGTGCATCATGCCGCGCAGCTTCTCGCCCACTTCCTCGATCGGGTGGCTGCTCATGCGCTGGCGCATGGCGTGGAAGCCCGGCGCGCCGGCCTGGTTTTCCAGAACCCAGTTGCGGGCAAACGTGCCGTTCTGGATGTCCTCGAGAACCTTTTTCATTTCCTTCTTCGTCTCGGCGTTCACAAGGCGCGGCCCGGTGACATACTCGCCATACTCGGCGGTGTTTGAGATCGAATAGTTCATGTTGGCGATGCCGCCTTCATAGATCAGGTCGACGATCAGCTTGGTCTCGTGGAGGCATTCGAAATACGCCATCTCCGGCGCGTAGCCTGCTTCCACCAGTGTCTCGTAACCGGCCTTGATCAATTCGACGATGCCGCCGCAGAGAACGGCCTGCTCGCCGAAAAGGTCGGTCTCGGTCTCTTCCCGGAAGGAGGTCTCGATCACGCCCGCGCGGGTGTTGCCGATGGCCTTGGAGTAGGAGAGGGCAACGGCCTGGGCGCTCCCGGTTGCGTCCTGATGGATGGCGATCAGGCCGGGCAGGCCAAAGCCCATCTGGTACTGGTTGCGCAGCGTGTGGCCCGGGCCCTTGGGCGCCGACAGCGACACGTCCACATCCTTCCGGGGACGGATCAGATTGTAATGGATGTTGAAGCCGTGGCCGAACATCAGATGCTGGCCCGCGCGCAGGTGCGGCTCGATCTCGTTGGCGTACAGTACAGCCTGCTTCTCGTCGGGCACGAGGATCATCAGCACATCGGCCCATTTGGCCGCTTCGGTCACGGTCACGACCTCCAGGCCGGCCGCTTCGGCTTTCTTGCGCGAGGCGGAACCTTCCTGCAGCGCCACCTTGATCTGCTCTACGCCGGAATCCTTAAGGTTCAGCGCATGGGCATGTCCCTGGCTGCCATAGCCGACAACGGCGACTTTCAGTTTCTGGATCAGGGAGATGTCTGCGTCTTTTTCGTAGTAGATCTTCATGTGCTTGCAAAAGCTCCGGTGGATGAAAGTTGAGGGAGGGGCTTGTCAGGTCAGTCGGTACCGCAGATCCAGTCACTGCTGAAATTGGCAACACCGATAACGAGATTGTTGAGCCGGGAGATGTCATCTTGGGTCACGGCAAGGCGCGAGAAGGTCAGAGCGCCTTCGCCAGTTCCGAGGCGGGTGATAATGTCGTGGCTGTCGAGGATCAACCGGATGCTGCGCGAGCCATCGGGATTGACCGTCATCGCCTCGCGCGGACCATAGAGAGCAGGCGGCGCAGCCTTGATGGCCGCAGCGGCGTCCTTCACTTTTATCGCCACATCCAATGGCAGCGTCGTGCGCAGCTGGCAGGCCGGCGCGTTCCCGCCCGCATCCCGGCGCGGAACCGACCGCGCTTCCAGAAAGAGGTAGGGTTTCTCCTCGCTGACGGAATAAACATATGACGCCCCGCTCAGCGAGACAGTGTCGACAATCCGCAGCCAGTCTTCCGGCGCCGCACCAAACAGCTGCTCGCCGCGCGAAACGATGGCATCCGCGCGCCCGGCATCGCATGCCAGCCGCTCCTCATCACTCGTGAGCGGAGCACAGGGCGCTGCCTGCGCGGCCGCAGCCAGGGGAAGGGCTGCCAGAGCCAAGAGCAGGAAAGGAAGGCGCACGGCAATCATCCCTTTTCCTTGCCGCGCTTGATCGAGAGCACGCCGGTCCGGCTCACTTCGACGAGACCGAGCGGGCGCATGAGGTCAATGAACTGGGTGAGCTTGTCTGACGCGCCGGTCACCTCGAAGATGAAGCTTTCATTCGTCGTGTCGATGACATGCGCCCGGAAAATCTCCCCGATCCGCAGCGCCTCGACGCGCTTCTCGCCGGTTCCTGCCACCTTCACCAGCGCCAGCTCGCGCTCGATCCCGCGCTTGGAATTGGTGATGTCTATCACCTCGGCCACCGGCACCAACCGCAGAAGCTGCGCCTCGATCTGCTCCAGGATATGCCCGGTGCCCTGCGTCACGATGGTGATGCGCGAGCGGTGCTGGCTTGCGTCCACTTCGGCGACAGTGAGGGAGTCGATATTATATCCGCGTCCGGAGAACAAACCGACCACGCGCGCCAGCACGCCCGGCTCGTTGTCGACGATCACCGCCAGCGTACGGCGTTCAACTTCCTCATCCTCATGGGCAAGGAAGTAGGCTGATTTCGGCGCCTGACCGGGAGGGGGTGTGCCATCGCTCATTGGGGGCGCTCCGATTGGGTGTTGCTTGCAAATCCGCGATCCAGAACCACATTCGGCCGCCGCGCCAGAAGTTTGCCCCGCAGCGCGGCGGTCTGCTCCTTGGCATGGGCCCGGTTTTCTTTGGTGCGGTCATCATACCGCTCGACGATCTCGTCAAGGCGGCGCGGGTCGAGATGGGCCTGCAATTCGGAAACCAGCAGCCGGCGGCATTCGTCGATGAAGTCGGCGCACTCCTCCGAAGGCGGTCCGCCCTCCCGGGTCAGTGCCTCGATTTCCCGATAGGTGAACATCAGCGCATCAAGTATCGGTGGGCGCGATCCGCGATAGGCGCCTTCCTTTTCGACGCCTTTTCCGTCCGGATCTATGTTCGGGAAAAACATCCGTCCCCGGTCCACCAGGGTCGAGAGGACGATCATCATGTTGGTCTTGGCAGCGAGGAACGCCCCGTCATTGGCATGCATGTGACGGGTGCGGACAAAGGTCGCGCAGCGCGCCAGCGTGTCGATCGCGGCCCCGCCCCATTCGAGGCTGGCTGAGTCGATGCTCTGGCGCAGGCGCTCGGTCTGCAGCTTGCGCTGCCTGGCTGTCTCCCCGCGCGCCACGACCGCGCTGATCAGCGCGACAATGGCCGAAAGGATGCCGATGAAAATCTCGGCATTGCCCTTCAGCCAGTCAAAAATGCCTGCGGCGTCCATGAAATTCCCTCTGCTCCGGTCCTGACCGGAAAAACCTAGACCAGCCCGCGGCCAGCCTCTCCGATCTCGTTACCCGTTATCTCGCCGAGAATCATCTGGTTGTGCGCCGAGCCCGACGGAATCATCGGCAGGCAGTTCTCAGCCCGTTCCACCCGGCAATCGAACAGGACCGGCCCGGCATGGTTGATCATTTCCAGGATCTTCGCGTCGAGCTCTGCCGGATCATCACAGCGGATACCATGCGCGCCCAGCGCATCGGCGAGCTTCACGAAGTCCGGCAAGCTCTCCGAATAGGAATGCGAATAGCGCTCTCCATGCAGCAGCTCCTGCCACTGGCGCACCATGCCCATCCATTCATTGTTGAGGATGAACACTTTCACCGGCAGCTTGTGCTGCACGGCGGTGGACAGCTCCTGCATCATCATCTGGATCGAGGCTTCCCCGGCAATGTCGATGACCAGCGCGTCGGGGTGGGCGGCCTGAACGCCCACGGCGGCCGGCAGGCCGTAGCCCATCGTGCCGAGCCCCCCGGAGGTCATCCAGCGGTTGGGCTCCTCGAAATGATAGAACTGCGCGGCCCACATCTGATGCTGGCCCACTTCGGTCGTGATGTAGGCGTTCCTGTCCTTTGTCAGCGCATAGAGCCGCTCGACGGCGTATTGCGGTTTGATCACCTCGCTTGAGCCCTTGTAGGCAAAGCAGCGCCGGGCGCGCCAGGCGCCGATCTGTTCCTTCCAGGGCCCCATGTCCGGCAGCTTCGCCTTGCGCGCCTTCAGCTCCTTAAGGATTGCTTCGAGCGCCTGCCCGCAGTCGGCCAGCACCGGAACATCCACCCGCACGATCTTATTGATCGAGGAGGCGTCGATGTCGATGTGCACCTTCTTCGACTTCGGTGAGAACGCGTCCACACGGCCCGTCACCCGGTCATCAAACCGTGCGCCGACACAGATCATCAGGTCGCAGTCATGCATCGCATTGTTGGCTTCAAAGCTGCCATGCATGCCCACCATGCCAAGCCAGTCGGGATGGCTGGCGGGAAAGGCGCCCAGCCCCATCAGGGTCGAGGTTACCGGAATGCCTGTAAGTGCCTGCAACTCGCGCAGCAGAGCCGAGGCGCGGGGCCCGGAATTGATCACGCCGCCGCCGGTATAGAAAACCGGCCGCCAGGACTTGGTGATCAGGTCGACCACCGCCTTGATTGCCTCAGGCACTGGCTCAGTCTGGGGCACATAGGTCGGCTTCAGGATGCCTGCCTTGCCGACATAGGGCCCGGTGGCAAACTGGATGTCCTTGGGAATGTCGATGACGACCGGGCCAGGCCGGCCATTGGTGGCAATGTAGAACGCTTCATGGATCGTCCGCGCCAGCTGGTTCACGTCGGTGACGAGATAGTTGTGCTTGGCGCAGGTGCGGGTGATGCCGGTCGTGTCGCATTCCTGGAAGGCGTCGGTCCCGATCAGATGCGTCGGCACCTGCCCGGTGATCACCACCATGGGGATGGAATCCATCATCGCATCAGTGATCGGGGTGACCATGTTGGTCGCGCCCGGCCCGGAGGTGACCAGCGCCACGCCGCATTTTCCCGTCGAGCGCGCATAGCCTTCGGCGGCATGGCCGGCGCCCTGTTCATGGCGCACGAGGATGTGGCGGATCGCGTCCTGCCCGTAGAGCGCGTCGTAGATCGGCAGCACCGCCCCGCCCGGATAGCCGAACATTACCGATACGCCCTGCTCGCGGAGAGCTTCCACGACAATCTGCGCACCGGTCATCAGGCGCGGGGCGGAGGGGGGGGCCGTGTCAGCGGCGGGCTTGGCCTTCGTCTTGGTGGTCATGGGCTTCAGCTTCCGGGAGGAGGGTTTCTGCGTAGGGTTCAAAAAGGGCTCGGCCAAAAGAAAAAGGGCCTCCAGAGGAAGCCCTTTTGTGCGCGCACCCGCAACTGCCTGGTCGAAGGGCAGCTACGGGCACTTAAGAATTACTACTTTTTTGGCGCGCACTTGGCGTTTCCTCAATTACGGGAGTTCAGGCATAATCTTCCGCGTCGGCGGTGTCAATCTCACGATAGAGGGCAAAAATAACCCTCAGCCGGTCGCCGATTTCAGGGGAAGGGATGCGTGGCCATAACGGAAACTGCCGCCCGATCCAGGTAAATTGCCTTTTTGCATAACGCCGTGACTCGCGTTTGGCGCTTTCGGCGGCCTCTTCGGCGCTGATCTCACCGCGCACGAATGCGGCAATCGAGGGCATGCCCAACGCTTTCATCGCCGGCAGTTCGGGGTTGAGATCGCGGGCGACCAGCGCGCGGGCCTCTTCCACAGCGCCCTGCATCAGCATGCCTTCAAACCGCCGGTCTATCTTCTTGTAGAGCGCAGTGCGCGGCGGGGTGAGGGCAAAGCCTGTCCATTCGCCCTCCTTCAGCACCGGCGGCTGGCGCTCGGACTGGAAGTCGCTCAGCGGCCGTCCGGTCGCCAGCCACACCTCATAGGCCCGCGCCAGGCGCTGCTTGTCGCCGGTGCCAAGGCGTTCGGCAAGGTCGGGATCATGCGGGGCAATGCGCGCCCGCAGGCCATCTGCGCCTTCGGTGTCGGAGATGGCGCGCACTTCGGCGCGGATATCGTCGGGCACCGGGGGAATGTCGGAAAGGCCCTGCGTCAGCGCCAGCAGGTAAAGTCCTGTGCCGCCGACGATCACCGCATGCTTGTTCTGCCGCTGCAGGCGTTTGAGCACGCTGCGCGCCGCTTCCAGCCATTCGCCCGTCGAATAGCGCGTCGCTGCGTCGACATGGCCGAACAGATGGTGGGGCACGCCGGCCATTTCCTCCTCGGTCGGGCGGGCAGAAATGACCTGCAAGTCCCTGTAAACCTGCATGGAATCGGCATTGATCACCTCGCCGCCGAGCTTGCGGGCGAGTTCAATGGCAAGGGCGGATTTTCCGCTGGCCGTCGGGCCGTGTATCAGGATGGCAGGATGCATCCCCTACAACTAAGGACTTGCAGCCCTCGAGGAAAGCCACCTAGAGACGGCCAGCTTCGAAGAGGGCCTTGAGAATGCAGATGGGTTGGGTCTTGGTTGCTGTTTCCAGCGGGGCAGAGGCCCGCCTGGGCGAGCTTTCAGAAACATCTGTCCTCGCCGCTGGCGGCACGCCCAACGGCTGGACCTGCCTTTCCGATACCGGCCCGCTTCACGCGGGTGCCTTGCGCTTTACCGCAGCAACCGAAGGGCTCGGCGTCCTCCGCAATGCGCTGGAGGCTGCCGGCCCCATCGATGCCGCCATCCTGCCCGCAGCCCGCTTCGGCCGGAAACGCCTCCTCATCTCCGACATGGACTCCACCATCATCGGCCAGGAGTGCATCGATGAAATCGCCGACGCGGTCGGCCTGAAAGCAAAGATCTCCGAAATTACCGAACGCGCCATGCGCGGCGAACTGGATTTCGAGGCGGCCCTGACCGAGCGCGTCGCCATGCTCAAGGGGCTCCCTCTGGGCGCCCTCGCCCGCACGCTGGAAGAGCGCATCACCCTCAATCCCGGTGCCCGCACGCTGATCGCCACCATGAAAGCCCATGGCGCGGCCACCCTGCTGGTCTCCGGAGGCTTCACCTATTTCACGTCCCGCGTCGCCGAGCTCGCCGGGTTTGAAAGCCATCAGGGCAACACGCTGATCGATGACGGGGCCACCCTCACCGGCGAGGTCGGCCGCCCGATCCTTGGCCGCGAAGCCAAGCGCACGGCGCTCCTGGAAGCAGCCGCCGCCCTCGGCGCCAGCGCCGAAGAGACCCTCGCTATGGGCGACGGGGCTAACGATCTCGACATGATCCGTGCCTCCGGCCTTGGCGTCGCCTATCGCGCCAAGCCGGTCGTTGCGGCCGAAGCGGCCGGTTCCATCCGCCATACCGACCTTACCGCGGCCCTCTTCTTCCAGGGCTACAAAGCGTCCGAATTTGTCCTTGACTGACCGGTCATGTCAAAGATCCGTACCCGTCTCTTCCAGTCCTGGTTCCGCCTCAGCCGCCCTATGACGCTCGGTGTGCGCGCCGCGGTTGAGAATGAGGCGGGCCATGTCTTGATGGTGCGCCACACCTATATCCGCGGCTGGTACATGCCGGGCGGCGGCGTCGAGAAGGGTGAGCCCGCCCTCGACGCGCTCGGCCGGGAACTTGTCGAGGAAGCCGGCGTACGTCTCATCTCCGAGCCGTGCCTGATCAGCATCTACTCGAACCACCACAACTTCCCGAACGATCATGTCCTCTTCTACCGCCTGCCCTGGGGCAGCTGGGAGCCCGTCAAGGCCACGTCCCTCGGCGAGATTGCCGAGACTGCCTGGGTCGATCCGGTTCTGCCCCCGGAGGGCACAAATAAGGGCACCCGGATGCGCCTTGAGGAACTTTACGGCGGCCAGCCCATCTCGCCCTACTGGGCTCACCGCACCTGATACGCTCCGTTGCGTACACTGATGGCGGGCGGTGCGCCGGTCTGCGCAAACTTGTCCCAGCCCGGTTTCAGCCCCTGCCAGAACCCGGCATGTTCGCTGGCTGAATGCGCCACCAGATTGGCGTCCGTCAGGGGGAAGGGGAAGATGTGCACGTCCACGCCGGCTTGCCCGCCCTCGAAGGCTGCCTGCATCAGCGTCCAGATTTCCTCGATCCCCTCATCCGTCATCGCAAAACAGCCCACCGACGCGCACGCCCCGTGCACCATCAGGAAACTGCCCGTCCGCCCGGCGGCCCGGTCAAAGGCGTTGGGGTATCCCAGATTGAAGGAGAGGTGAAAGCTCGAGGCCGGGTTCATCTGCGCGGGCTTAACCTTGTAAAACCCCTCCGGCGCCTGGAAGTCGCCCTCCCGCATCTTTGGCCCCAGCCCGCCGGAAACTGCACAGACCGGCCAGGTCCGGAAGGGCTGGAACCGGCCCTCCTCGTCCCTCACAAACGCCGTCACTTCGCCCGGCTGCTTGGTGATCTGCAGGAAAACCGGGCTGCCCAGTGTCAGGCCCTTCTCCGCCAGCGCGGCCCTTATTGGCGCTTCCTGCGCCGCATAGACCGCCCGAGAGCGGGCAGTCTCAGGCACAACATCCGCATGGGCAAAGGCAAACAGTGCCGGCAGGCAGAGGAAAGCCAGCATCGCGATCAGGATCGCGAAGATGTTGGGCTGCGGGCGGCGGGGATGTTTCGGGCGAAGCAGGCTCATGGCCGGCAGGATTTCATCCCGATTGTGGCTGAAGCCGGGCGGCTTCGGGGAGGTCCCGGGACTTGAGGTTAAATGTCCGTCATCCGTCACCGGTCATTCTGCCGGGATAGGGTCCTGTCCGGACGGCTTTATCGGATGGCGCATCAACTGTTCCAATCGCGGCACGGGTGCAATCGAGGCGACCGATGGACGCGACAGGAAACAGCCCTGTATGAGCTCGACCCCCATATCCCGCAACACGACCAGTTCGCCGAGGGTTTCAATGCCTCACAGATAGCCTTGATGCTCAGATCATGCCGCATCTTCAAGCTTGGTCGGCTGCACATTGTCCTTATCAATATCGCGGATCAGCTCCATGTCGATCTTCACGAGGTCTGGCTTGAGCTTCGACAAAAGGTCAAGGCCGGCATAGCCTGCGCCAAAGTCATCGATCAGAGAAGGCGCGTTAAGATACCGCGCATGCGGGCGTTACCAGAAGCATCTGCCTGGCCGCCCGGAATGGAGTTCATTCCTCGTTAATAATTGAGGCGTAACCTGGGCACATGTCGGGTTTACCCCTCCCGCCATACTGAATGACGACCCTGCAAATCGGCGGCCGCGCACTCTCCCGCGTACAACCCCGCCCATCGACGTCGACGCCGGTCTGCTTCCCCAGACCGGCGTTTTCGCGTTCAGCGCCCGCCGCCCTGGATCGCCTTCACATATTGCGCGCCCGTCAGCAGGGAGAGCCCCGCCGCCGCCCACAGCGCCAGCACCAGCGCCCCCGTCGCCACCGCGCCCCAGGGCGCGCCGCCTTCAGTGCTCGCCGCCTCCGGCACCGGCCACAGCGCCAGCGGCAACATCAGGCCGGTAATTGCGAGCATTTCCGCAGCCGTCTTCCATTTGGCGAGCTTCGACGGCGCCACGATCCCCGCCGCTTCGGGGCGGGTGCGCAGCCAGGTCATGAACATGTCCCGCGCCAGGATCAGCGCCGCTGGCACGTAGATCAGCCAGGTCTTCAGCGCCAGGGCAAGCGCAATAAGCGCCGCGCCCACCAGCAGCTTGTCGGCAATCGGATCGAGCCACACGCCAAACCGGCTTTCTGCCTTGAAGGCGCGCGCAGCCCAGCCATCGAGGAAATCGGTCAGCATGCCGGAGATGAACGCCAGCAGCGCAAACTGGTGCCAGAGCTGCTGGAAGGTGGCATACCGCGCCCGCTCAAGGCCGGTCACGCCCGCGTCCGCCAGCAGTGGCTCAATGCCCGCCGCCTTGAAGGCACCAAACAGCACCAGCGCCGCGAACATGCAGCGGGAAATCGTCAGGGCGTTGGGGATCCAGGCAAACATGTCGCCCCGTCTGCCAGCGCCGGGCCGCCTCTGCAATGGCAGGTCTCACTGCTTCAGGCGCAGGTCCGAGATGGAGCGGGCGATCGAGCGATAGGCTTCGATCAGCTCTTCGCCGCTGTCAGCATTGAAGGCGTGATCGGCCGAGGTCGCGCAATATTCGAGGATCGTGCGACCGTCGCCGGTGCGTTGCACGCCGGAAGGCACCTGAAACCCGACGGTATAGATCTGTATCCGGCGGTTTGAGGCCTTCATCCCGTCGCAGAGATCCATCGACTGGCGGAAGGAATTCTTCGAGGCGGTGGGGTGCTGGATGTTGAAATCACCGTCCGTCATCAGGATCACGGCCTTGGAGGTTTGCGGCTCGCGATAGGGCAGGGGCTTGGAGGCTTCCGGCCAGATATCCGCCCATTCCGGGGACACAAGATACCAGCCCCAGGCAATGCCGAGATGGCCCGCCGTGCCGCCTTCGGCCACCAGATTGCTGATATGGGTCTTGAGCGCGACCTTGTCCTCTGTCAGGGGCACAGGGCCTGACGGCATGCACGTCCCGTGGCGGCCTTGATGAGCGCCGACATTGTATCCGGTCGCCCCCTGGTTCTCGACATTCTGCCAGCCGTTATACTTGTCATTGGCACTGTCATAGAAATTCCAGCGCGGATTGCCCGCCCCGATCCAGCTGCCATTGCCCGGCGCGGCATCGGTAAAGGCGTCCGTGCCCGTACGTTCATGCACGCAGCTGGTTGAAAGGCTCGTCTGGTCGAAGAAGCGCCGCGCCGCATTCCAGCTCCAGCTGGACGCGTAGCTGCAATTGCTCGTGCAGGTGCCGCGCTGGTAAAAGAAAAACCGCTTTCCGCTGGCCTGGTCGATCAGGCGTTTGGTGTTGTGGCTGTTGTACCGGTCGAGCGCGGTGGAGTTTGATCCGTCGGCAGACAGGGTCACTGTCTCGGTCACCGCATTGAGATAAGAGCCGGCATTGATTGCATGGTTGTAGCTGGCAATCGCCAGGCGCACCGTGCCATCGCGCGGCCGGCTGTCAGGCAGGAGCTCGTCGATCGCGGCGGCAGCCGCCGTCTTCAGCTGGGCGAGGCGGTTAAAGCTGTTCATCGAGCCTGACACGTCGAAGATGAACGCCACATCGAGCTTGCCCACCCCATAGGTTGAGGCCGAGGTCACATTGAACTCAAGCTCGTCATGCCCGATCAGGCTGGAAATGTAAGTCGGCTGGACACAGCGCACGGCGCCGTAGATGTCGAAATTGGCTTCATCGAAGGTGACATTGACAGCGTCGCATTCCAGTCCGCCGCCCTGATCAATGAACAGGGCTTCGGCATAGGTTTGCACGTCCACGGTCACTTCCGCCGGCGTGTTGCCCGCCTGCCGGCCAAGCGCGCCGGCCAGCACAGCCGAGTCCAGCGCAGCCTGTACCTTGGATTTCTGGCGAACGGTGTTCTGAAGATCAATCGCGATCCCTGCCAGTGCCACAATAGTCGGAATGACAAAGGCGGCAATCATGGCCACATTCCCGCCTTCGGCGCGCAGGGGCACGCAAAGGCGGGAGGTGAGGCGATGATGTCTCATCTGTCAGTCACTGCTCAGCAGGCAGAGGGCGCGTGCCATGTCAGGTCAGCGCGAGATGCGCAGGTCGGAGATGGAGCGGGCGATCGACTTGTAGGCTTCGGTCAGTTCCTGGCCATTGCTGGGCTTGAAGGCGAAGGCCGGGTTGGTGGCGCAATAGGCGAGCACTTCCTGGCCAGCCGTCGGCGCGCTGAAGGCCACCGTATAGATCACGATGTCATTTGCCTTCATCTGGTCGCACACCGCGCGGGCCTGGGTCGTCGAGCTCGGATTGCCACTGCCGGGGCGGGTCTGGTTGTATGCGCCATCCGACATCATGATCACAACCTTGGTGGCGTCCGGCTCGTCATAGGGCAGGGCCTTCGAGCCGCTTGGCCAGACAGTGTTGAAGTCGGGCGAGACCAGATACCAGCCCCAGGCGGTGCCGATATGACCCGCCGTCATGCCGACCGGTCTCATGCCGTCGATGAAATCGAGCAGCTTTTCGCGGTCATGGGTCAGCGGCACCGGAATGTCGGAATTGCAGTTGGGGTTGGCCGCACTATCCACCCGCCAGCTGTCATTGGTGTTGTTGAAGGTGGCCGTGATCGGCGTCAGCCAGCGATTGTTCGCCGGGCCCCGCCCGGTATAGCGGTCTGCGCCTTCACGTTCCCACACACAGGTCGAGGTGATGGTGTGGCTGCGGGAATGGGGCCCGGACCAGGCATAATTCCATTGAGTGCATTGGCCGCGCCAGTTCCTCCGGCGGCAGGTCGTTGCCTGGTAGATGCTGCCATAATAGCTGTAGGTCCGGGTCGGGTCCACATTCGTCACGGCCTTGAAGTAGGGCCCTGCATTGACCATCGTGTCATATGACACCATCGCCAGGCGCACATCTTCCGGGTCGCCGGAATAGCCTTCCACGGGAAGCAATGTATCGACCGCGTCCCGCGCAGCGGCTTTCAGATCGGTCATGCGATTGTTGGAGCCCATCGAGCCCGATACGTCGAACACGAAGGCGATCTCGAGCTTGCCGATGCCGTAGGTGGCCGCCGACGCCACGTCGAATTCCAGCTTCTGGATACCGGCCACCTGCGACAGCGTCGTCTTCTGCTCGCAGCTGGCCCGGCCTTCCATCTCTTCGGTGGCGTCGATGTAGATCAGGTCGATCTTGGTGCAGGTCAGGCCACTGTGGCTGGACTGGTTGAGGATGCCGGTAAAGTAATCGTTGGCTTCCTTCAGCGTGTAAGCCTTGTCCTTGCCGTCCTGCATCGATTTGGTCGCAGCCAGAACGGCGCTGTCGATGGCTTGCTGGACGCGTGCCTTCTGGGTCGTCGTCACCTGGAAGTCGATGGCAAATCCGGCAATCGTGACGATCGGAATGATGGTCAGCGCCGCGATCATCGCAACGTTGCCCGACTCATTGGCGGCAAACCCCTTGAAGATATTCCTCTGGCCCGTTTTCATCTTGACCTCTGTCCCATCCATGCGGTCGGACTCCGGGTCAGATTGCCCCCCCGATTGCCCGCCATCCCAGCGTTATGACAGATGTGGGTTGATGCCCCGTAAGGGCAGTGAGATGAAATTTGGCGGGCCGGTTCAGAATCTGTTAACCTCACCCGGCCCGAATCGAGAGGTCTCCGCCCCATGCACCAGTATCACGCCCTGATGAAGGACATCCTGGCAAACGGCCACCAGCGGGGCGACCGGACCGGTGTCGGCACAATCGGTGTCTTCGGCCGCCAGATGCGGTTTGACCTCTCCGAAGGCTTCCCGATGGTGACTACCAAACGCCTTCACCTGCGCTCGATCATCATCGAGCTGCTCTGGTTTCTGCGCGGCGATACCAATATCGCCTATCTCAAGGAAAACGGTGTTTCCATCTGGGATGAATGGGCCGACGAGAACGGCGACCTTGGCCCGGTCTATGGCAAGCAGTGGCGCAGCTGGGCCGCGCCAAACGGCGAAACCATCGATCAGATCCAGTGGGTGCTGAATGAAATCCGCACCAACCCCAACTCCCGCCGCCTGATCGTCTCAGCCTGGAACCCGGCGGACGTGAACGACATGGCCCTGCCGCCCTGTCACTGCCTGTTCCAGTTCAACGTCATGAACGGCAAGCTCAACTGTCAGCTTTACCAGCGCTCGGCGGACGTTTTCCTCGGCGTGCCCTTCAACATAGCCTCCTACGCGCTCCTCACCATGATGATGGCCCGCGCCACCGGCCTTCAGCCAGGCGAGTTCGTCCACACCTTCGGCGACGCCCATCTCTATCTCAACCATCTCGAACAGGCCGAGCTCCAGCTCACCCGCCAACCCCGCGCTCTGCCCACAATCTGGATGAACCCGGAAAAGACCGGCCTCTTCGACTGGACGTATGAAGACTTCCGCGTCGACGGCTACAATCCCCACCCGCACATCAAGGCGCCGGTGGCCGTGTAAGGCCGCGCCCTATTCGCTGATCAGCTCGCAATGTATATACCCGCCGGTCTCCACCGCGATCGGCAGGGCTTCTTCAAATTCGGTGCAGTAAACCACCGGCCCGCCCTCGGCATTGACGGCGGCGCTCACCTTGACCTTCGGGTCCCCGCTCACCTCGCGCGCCACCTGTCCGGCATCAAACCGCCCGGCCAGCGTGATGGACTGGTCGCGCGCGCTGATGTCGCGCGTTTCCGCGCCAAGGCTGACGAGGCCCTTGCCCCGGCGTGCCTTGCCCGAATAGTCAGCCTGAATGGCAAGCCTAGCGCCAGCTGCGTCCAGCGCCTGGTGCACATCGCCTGACATCGTCACGTCCAGCCGGAAGGGCAGGGCTGCCGGGCGCGGCTCATGGCTGGCTGGCTCGGCAAGGCTCGCCGCTTCACTGACCCCAGGCACCATCGCGCCGGCCGGCTCCCGGCTATGCCCGCAGGCAACCAGAAGCAGGACGGCGAGGAAGAAGGCGGTCAGGCGTGTCATGGTCATAACTCCTTGTCTTCCAGACAGTTGCGGGCACCGGCCTTTCTGGCAAGCCCCCATAAAGTTGCTTGCCGGAAGGTCAAAAGCTCTGCATCCTGACAGTGGCTTGAGGCGGCAATAAGACCGTCCCGGCCCAACAAGGAGGCATCCATGAAGATCCTGATTGCTGAACTTATCGGCACTTTTGCCCTTGTCCTGTTCGGCTGTGGTGCGGCCGTACTCGCGGGAGGCGACGTTGGCCAACTGGGAATAGCTTTCGCTTTTGGCCTGGCCATCGTCGCCATGGCCTATGGCATCGGCCCCATCTCGGGCTGTCACGTAAACCCCGCCGTCAGTTTCGGCGCGTTCATCGCCGGGCGTATGTCTGCGGGCACCATGTTCCAATACTGGATCGCCCAGTTTATCGGGGCCCTCCTGGGCGCCGCGGTCCTTTATTTCATCGCCTCGGGCAAGGCGGGCTATGACCTCGCCGCAAACGGCCTCGGCCAGAATGGCTGGGGGCCGGGGTATCTGGGCGAATACAGCCTTGTCGCTGCCCTCGTCTTCGAGGTCGTCGCCACCTTCCTCTTCCTCGTGGTGATCCTGGGCTCCACCCAGAAATCGGCGCCCGGAATGGTCGCGGGGCTCGCTATCGGTCTGACACTGGCAGTGATCCACATCGTCGGCATTCAGGTCACCGGCGTCTCGGTAAACCCCGCCCGCAGCTTCGGCCCGGCGGTCATAGTCGGCGGCGTGGCCATCAGCCAGCTCTGGCTGTTCTTCGTCGCCCCGCTCATCGGCGCGGCCCTTGCCGGTCTTCTCTTCAAGCAGAAGGTGCTGGAAACGGAATAGGTCTTACCTGGCCTCGCCCCGATAGGGGCGGGGCCATCCCAACCGCACGGCTGGGTACCCCACAATCAACGCGCAGGCACAGCGGCGCCGGGCCGAAAAGGCCCGGCAATAGCCGCGATCAATCCAACTATGCCTCATATGGCGAGACCAGCCCTTTGTCCTCGCGCCGGCGGATCACATACGACACGATCACCGCGCCCACCATCTTGCCAATCACGAACACAATCCAGTTGAGTGGGTGGAGGGAATTGCCCGGTTCAAGCCCGAGCTCCATCTGCTTGGCCAGGTCGGCCCCATAGAGGAACACGGTGGTGTCCACCGGCGTCGCCAGCGCGCTGGAAATCAGGATGCGGGTCGACAGGCGGTACTTGGTGAAGGTGTAGACCAGCCAGTCCACCATCTCGGAGACCGCAAATGCGATCCCGCTGGCCAGCGCAATCACTGGCCACGAATAGAAGAACGACCACGCCACCGCGATCCCCATCAGGATAAGCACCCTGTGCCCCATTTCCCGCTGCACGAAGTCGCGGATCACGAACACCATGCCCGTCACCATCGTCATCGGGTGCAGCGCGATGCCCGGCGCATAGTCCCCGCCCGGCGCCACGATCTGGGCTTCGGGAATCACCCGAATGACCAGTTGAGAAACGGGATCAGTGCCACATAGATGAAGGCCCACATCCGTCCGTTCAGGAACCAGATGGCGCAGAAAGTGAGCAACAGCGCGCCCAGCGCAGGCCCCAGCAGCTGAGGCTGTCCATTGGTTAACACACCCACTAGTCCCGACATTTATGAGCGCTCCCCCGCCGTGTCATTTAATGCAGTTGCCGCTGCGTTGCGCGCTTGCTTAAACCATGCGCGCAGGGTGAGGAAGCGCCCAAGTGGGAGCACGCCCGTCGGGACAGATGTGAAAGATAATAACCAGAGCAATGTCCACCGAAGTGAAACTCTGCCTGATTGTTGCGCAGGCGCGCAACCGGGTGATCGGCTCGTCCGGCGCGCTGCCCTGGCGGCTGAAGGATGACATGGCCTTCTTCAAGGCGACCACGATGGGCGCGCCCGTCATAATGGGCCGCAAGACCTGGGAAAGTTTCCCCAAGCGCCCGCTGCCTGGCCGCGAAAACATCGTTCTGACCCGGGACTGGGATTATGACGCAGCGCAAGCGCGCGTCTATTCCAGTTTTCCCGCAGCCATGAACGCCGCCCGCGCCATCGCTGCCCGCGAGGGCAAGGATGAAGCCTTCGTCATCGGAGGGGCCGAAATCTACGCTCTCGCGCTACCCTTTGCCGACCGGATCTACCTCACCGAGGTCGACGCCGAGATCGAAGGTGACACGCTCTTCCCTGAACTCGACCTGCGCCAGTGGCGCGCCGAGGATGTCACCGCCCATCCGGCCGGGGAGGGCAACGACCACGCCTTCACCATCCGCCGCCTCGACCGCGCTTCCGCCATCGTCTGAGCAAAACACCTCTTACCCCTCTCCCTCCGGGAGAGGCTGCCGAGGATAAGCGTTTGCGCCGCTAACGCCCCGAGAAAGAATGAAAGGGGCCTGCGCCCTTGCGGCAATTGCCGACACCTCCTGGCGCACACTGAGCTCGATATTCAGCTTCCCCCCCCCGGCCAGCCCAGGCTGCGTCCGGCCCTTTGTGCTGCGTGAAACGCAATACGCCTTCACCCGGCGGCAGCAATGGACACCGGCCTCGCCCCCGCCTTACCCTCCCGCAAAAGGAAGGCTCCGGAGGAACAAGAGCATGGATTTTGAAGTCATCGGATCGGGTCTCGGCTTTCCCGAAGGCCCCGTCGTCACGGAAGACGGCTCAGTCATTCTCGTCGAAATCCAGAAAGGCTGCATTTCCCGCCTCTGGAACGGCAAACGCGAAGTCATCGCCACGCCGGGCGGGGGGCCCAACGGCCTCGCGATCGGCCCGGACGGCGCGCTTTATTGCTGCAACAATGGCGGCTTTGAATACCATGAGGTCGGCGGCCTCACGATCCCGGGCAACTGCCCGCCCGACTATTCCGGCGGCCGCATCGAGCGGATCGACCTCTCCACCGGCAAGGTGGACCGCCTCTATGACGCCGTCGATGGCAATTCCCTGCGCGGCCCCAATGACATAGTCTTCGACAAGGAGGGCGGGTTTTACTTCACCGATCTCGGCAAGGGCTTCTCCCGCAACCGCGATCATGGCGGCCTCTATTACGCAAAGCCAGATGGCTCCCTCATCAGGGAAGTGGATTACCACCACATCTCCCCCAATGGCTGCGGCCTCTCGCCGGACGGCAGGACGCTCTACTTCGCAGACACGATGACCGCCCGCCTCTGGGGCTTTGCTCTCACAGGCCCTGGCGAATACACGCCTCATAAGCCCCCCTTCCTGCGCGGCCGTGTCGTGACGGGGCAGACGGAGCTTTGCTATTTCGACAGTCTTGCTGTGGCCGCCT
This sequence comes from Hyphomonas sp., assembly GCF_018402285.1. GTDB lineage: Bacteria > Pseudomonadota > Alphaproteobacteria > Caulobacterales > Hyphomonadaceae > Hyphomonas. Next base: position 274,364 of record NZ_JAGYJH010000006.1, read on the forward strand.
CCGGAAACGTCTGTGTCGCAACCATCCTGAAAAATGGCGGCTATGGCGGCATCACCACCATCACGCCCGAAGGCACGTCCAGTTTTACCGAACTGCCCGACCCCTTTGTCACCAACATCGCCTTTGGCGGGGCAGACATGAAAGACGCCTATATCTGCGCTTCGGGCACCGGCCAGCTGATCAGGACCCGCTGGCCCGAAGCCGGCCTCAAGCTGAACTATAACGCCTGACCTTTACCCCTCTCCGGCTTGCGATCTTGTCAGGACAGGTGATCGCGTTGCGATCGCGCTGATAAGGGCAGGGGGTGGGGGCAAGTCGCTAAAGACAAAGCCTCAAGGCGCAACGCACCCCGTGCCCACCTGCCGGTAAGGGCGGTGGCATTGCCATCCGTCACCGGATGAATTGAGGTGGGCAAACTCTGGCACCGCCACCTTGTCGCAGATCCCCCCGCGCGCCCGGTATCCGCGCTCGCAGGTCCAGCCCGTGCCCGATCCACTGTTGGTCAGATAGGCGTTCGCCGGCAGGGAAATCGGCAGGCATCGGCTGCCGCTCGCGCGAAAGCCCCGGTCACATGCCCAGCCGCTGCCATAGCCGGCGCTGGTAAGGTAGCCGTTCTCGGGAACCTTGATCGGCGTGCAGGCAATGCCCGCCGCAACATAGCCGCGCTCGCACTGCCAGCGTGTGCCCGACGTGTCGAGATAGGCGTTGGCCGGAACCAGGATCAGCGCGCAGGCATTGTTCTCCAGCCGGTAGCCATAATGGCATTCCCAGCCGCTGCCATAGGTGCCACCGGAGAGGTAGGCATTGTCCGGAAGGATGATCACTTCACACTGCTTGCCTGTCTCTCGGAACCCCGCATCGCAGTTCCAGCCATCGCCATAGGCGCGGGAGCTGGCATTCTCGGGGGGAGGGGTTGCGGGGGCCTGGGCAGCGGCGCTGCCGGCCACCAGCAGAAAACTCCCCGCGGCAAGCAGGCGCGCCCAGCGGCGCAGGGCGGAATGAGAAAGTTTCATGATTGTCTTTCAGCCTGCCGGCGGCAGGCAACAGGGCGCGCCCGCACTATGGCGGCGGCGCCTTAAGGAGATCAGCCCTTGGAGGGGAACGCAGCGCTCTTCACGCGCGGCTCACCTGCCTGGGCCGACAGGATCATGCGCGGCGGCGAAGGGGCGGCATATTTGCGCTTCACTTCCCCGGCTGGCGAGTTTTTCTGACGAGGCATGGGCGCATCCTTCTGCAAGCAGAAAGTATGTCCTGCATGCTATGTATACCGCCAGCATCCCCCAATTAAAAGTCTTTGAAAGATATATATTATTTACCCGGAAATTCCGCATGGAAACAGGGTTGCAGTTTCTGCCGGCGCCTAATCCTCAAACACAATCTCCGGCGCCGGTTTCGTCACCAGCTCGTCCAGCGCAATCGCCACGCGCCGCGCAAGTTTCAGAAAAACGTCCGCGGCAGGACCTTTCACCAGCGCTGCCGGCGTGCCCGCGTCGCCCGCTTCGCGGATCGCCTGCAGCATCGGGATTTCGGCCAGAAGAGGCAGGCCCAGCGCCTTGGCCATCTTCGCTCCGCCGCCTTCGCCCATCAGGTAATGGCGGTTTCCGGCCGGGTCTTCAAACCAGCTCATTGTCTCGGCAATGCCGATCACGGGCACATGCGTCTTGGCAAACATCGCCGCGCCCCGGCGCACATCCGCGAGGGCAACTTCCTGCGGCGTCGTCACGATGATCGCCGCCGTCACCGGCACCTTCTGCGCAATCGCCAGCTGCGCGTCGCCCGTGCCCGGCGGGGTGTCAATGATGAGAATGTCGAGCGGGTCCTCCGCCGTGCCCCATTCGGCATCGTTCAGCAGCTGGGTAATCGCCGACATGACAATCGGCCCGCGCCAGATCATCGGGGCGTCCGGATCAGACAAGTATCCGATCGACAGCGTCTTCATCCCGTGCGCCTCCACCGGGATCAGCTTCTTGCCAGGGGAAGTTCCGGGCTCAGCGTTCACGGTCCCCAGCATGGTCGGGATGGAAGGGCCGTAGATGTCGGCGTCGAGCAGGCCGACCTTCATGCCTGCCTTGGCCATCGCGGCGGCAAGGTTCACCGCGACGGTCGACTTGCCGACCCCGCCCTTGGCGCTGGCGACCACCAGGATGCGTGCAATGCCCGGAACAGGTCTCATCGCGGTCGCAGGCGGCGGAGCGCCCTGGTTCATTGCCTCATCGGAAAGGCGCGCGCCCTTGGTCACGCGGCGTGTTCCCGCCGGCGGGGCAGGGGTCAGATAGAGGCCGGAGCTGGCCGGCTCTGGCGTCTTTTTTGTATGCGAATGGCGCGGGGCCGGCGCCGTTTCGGCGGTCAGCACGGTGGTCACTTTCTCGATGCCGGAAATGCGCGAGGCGGCGTTCTCCGCCTCGATCCGCCGCGCTTCGGCGGTGGCCGCGTCGGCCATGTCTGCCCGGATCACCAGGATCGCCCGGCCGTCCTCTCCCACAGTGACGGACTCAAGCCAGTCAGGCATCCCCAGCGCGCTGCGCACGGTGGCGGCGAGCTTCTCCCGGGCTTTCTGCCTTGATCCAAACATTAAGACTTCCTCGGCTAAGAACGGGATCAATCGGCCTGTACGGGCGCCCCTGCCCGCCGGAATGCGGCATTTTTGCTGCGCCGGGAAGCCGATTTAGCGTGCAGACTGCAACAGACACTCTATATAGGCGTCAAACGCAGATTTCAGGAGGCTGAATGCCCTGGGACGACAAGACTAAAGGCTCTGGCCCGTGGGGCGGGGGCGGCTCGGGTAACAATGGCGGTGAGGGCGGTTCTCCCTGGAACAGGCCCGGAAAACCCGATTCCGGTAAGGAAAAAGATCAACCCGCCGATCTGGAAGAACAGATGCGCCGCATGCAGGAGCGCTTTCGACAGCGCCGGAACGGCGGCGGTGGGGGCCGCAAGGGCGGCGCAGGCGGCGGCGGTCTTGGCCGCGGCGCGGGCCCGTTGGGCATCCTCGTCATCGTCGGCGTCGGCCTTCTGGCCTGGCTCTCGACCAGCATCGTGGTTGTTGACCCGACCCAGCAGGCCGCGGTCTTCCGCTTCGGCAAATGGCAGGCAAACTACGGCCCCGGCCTGCATTTCCACCTGCCAGCCCCGCTGGAAAGCCACCGGCTGATCCAGGTGGAAACCCGAAACGAAACCCGCATCGGCAACACTCAGGACGAGAGCCTGATGCTGACGGAGGACGAAAACATCGTCGATATCCACTTCTCCATTATCTGGAAAGTCGACACGCAGAACCCTGAAAACTACGTCCTGAACGTGCGCGATCCGGACATGACGGTCGCCATGGTCGGGGAGTCGGTGATGCGCGAAGTGGTCGGCAAGACCCGCCTTCAGGACATCATCACCACCGAACGCGACCAGGTCCAGCAACAGGTTGCCGAGCAGACCCAGACCCTGCTCAATGAATACCGCGCCGGCGTGCAGGTCCTGCAGGTGCAGATCGGCAAGGCCGACCCGCCCCAGCCGGTCATCGAGGCGTTCAACGACGTGAACGTTGCCGAACAGGACGCCGAGACACTCACCAACCAGGCCACCCAGTTCGCCAACCAGATCGTCCCGCAGGCCCGCGGTACGGCCTCCCGCCTCCAGCAGGAAGCCGAAGCCTACCGCGACCAGATCGTGGCCGACGCAAACGGTGAAGCCGCCCGCTTCGACCAGATCTACGAAGAATACCGCAAGGCGCCCCGCGTCACGCGCGAACGCATGTATCTGGAAACCATGGAGCGTGTGCTCGAGCGGTCCGACAAGCTGATCCTTGATCAGAATTCCGGCGCTGTGCCCTATCTGCCCCTTGAGCGGTCGCGGCCCCAAACCACTACGGGAGGAGATCGCTGATGCGCGCTTTCGGTTGGCTTATCCTGGTCCTGTCCATCGTTGGACTGGTCATTGCCTCAAACGTTTTCTACATCGTCCGCCAGTCCGAGCAGGCCATCGTGCTTGAAGTCGGCCGCCCGGTCGGCATCATCAATGCGCCGGGTACGGATCAGGCGGGTCTTCACATGAAGATCCCCGTCTATCAGCAGGTCGAGATTCTCGACAAACGCAACCTTGGTCTTGATGTCGAAGGCATCCAGGTCATCGCATCTGACCAGCGCCGGCTGCAGGTCGATGCGTTCGTGCGCTGGCGTATCAGCGATCCGCTCCTCTACTATCAAAGCTTCCGCACCGAGCGCGTCGCGGCCCAGCAGATCAACACGGTCACTGTCGCAGCGATCCGCGCTGTTCTGGGTGATGTGCCGGTTCCGGAAATCATCTCCGGACAGCGCGCCGCGCTGATGGGTGATATCCGCACTAATGTGAACCGGGAACTGGCAAAGGCCGGGGTCGACATCATCGATGTCCGTATCCGGCAGGCAGACCTTCCCAACGAAGTTGCCGAAGGCGTCTATGAGCGGATGCGGACAGCACGTCTGCAGGAAGCCCAGCGCATTCGTTCGGAAGGGGAGGAGCGGGCCCGCCTGATCCGCGCCCAGGCCGAACGCGAGCAGACCGTTCTGGAAGCCCAGGCTCGTGAAGCCGCCGAGAAGGTTCGCGGTGAGGGCGATGCCCGCGCCACCGAAATCTATGCGACGGCCTACAACAAGGATGCCGAATTCTTCCGCTTCCAGCGCGCGCTGGTGGCTTGCGAAAAAGCAATCCAGCAGGGAACGCAGCTGGTCATCAGCCCCGGTTCGATGGGTATCTGTGACCAGTTCTTCGACAGCGCCCGCGCTGCCGGAACCCCGCGCTAGCCGGCTGCGGGCTGCGCGATGAGCGCGATCACGCTCGCCCTTGCCGGTTTCGGCGTCTGGCTGCTGGTGGAAGGCGCGCTTTGCGCCATCGCGCCGGACTACATGCGCCGGATTGGCCAGCTATTGTCCAACATGCCAGCCCGCGATCTTGCGATCGGCGGGCTGGTGGTTGCAGCCCTGGGCGTCGGGCTCCTGATGCTGGCAGTGCGAACAGCCTGAGACTGTTGCAACTGGCGGCTAAAGCGCCATAGTCATCGTTAAAGACATTCCAGGCACGCCGGGCCTCATACCTGCCGCGCGCCAGAGAAATGACCGTGAAGGGAGTCACCTCCACCATGATCCGGACCGCCGCCGCGGTGTTTGCCCTGATATGCGTCATGGCCCCTGTCAGTCTCGCCCAGACGGGCGGCAGCCTGTCGCGTCCCGGCGTTCCGGCCGATGCCAGGACCGCGCCGCAAAGTTTCAGCGCGCTGTCGAAGCGCCTTATGCCGGCCGTGGTCAACATCTCGACCTCTCAGGTTGTGGCAACCCGCCTGCCGACCTTCCCGGAAGGCTCGCCAGCCGAGCGGTTCAACGAATATTTCGGCCGCAATGATGACGGCTTCCAGCGGCAGGGCTCACTCGGATCAGGCTTTGTCATCAGCGCGGACGGGTACATCGTCACCAACAATCACGTGATCGAGAAAGCAGACACGATCGAGGTGACCTTCTCCGACGGCCGCACGCTGGATGCCAAGATCATCGGACGGGACAAGGACACCGACATAGCTGTCCTCAAGATTTCCTCGCGCACGCCGTTGCCCTTCGTGGACCTTGCCGACAGTGACGAGGCCGAGGTCGGCGACTGGGTGATTGCCATCGGCAACCCGCTCGGCTTTGGCGGTTCGGTATCGGCGGGCATCATTTCGGCGACGGGCCGCGACCTCAATACGGGGCGGTCGGACAATTTCATCCAGACCGACGCGGCCATCAACCAGGGTAATTCCGGCGGGCCGCTGTTCAATCTGAACGGCCAGGTTGTGGGCGTGAATACGGCCATCATCTCCCAGTCGGGCGGGTCCATCGGGCTTGGTTTTTCGGTTCCCTCCAACACCGTCAAACGCATTTCCGCGGCGCTCATCAAGGATGGCCGGGTGAGCCGCCCCTGGCTCGGCGTGAACGTGCAGGATGCTGACGCGTCCCTGATCAAGGCCTACCGGGCCAAGGGCACGACCGGCGCGATTGTCACCCGCATCACCGATGCCAGCCCCGCCGCCAAGGCGAAGCTGGAAGTGGGGGATCTCATCCTCTCCATCGACGGTCGGACGGTCGCCGGTGTCCGCGACATGACCCGCCAGCTTTCGGAAAAGCCGATCGGCAAGGCGGTGACGTTCAGCATCGTGCGCGATGGCCGCCAGCGCGATGTTCCGGTGATCCTCGGCGAGCTGCCCGACGAGGACGAACCGGCAACTGCCGCTCCGTCTGAAACAGCCGGCATGTCGAATGATCTCGGCGCCGATCTCGTCGCGCTTGATGATGATGTCCGCCGCCGGTTCGGCGCGCCCCGCGACATGAACGGCGTGGCCGTGACGGCCGTGAGCACGCGCGGACGGGCCTACAACAAGCTGCGCAAGGGCGATGTGATCGTGGAAGTGAACTTCCAGCCGGTCAGCGCGGTGGCCGATGTGATCAAGCGGCTCGACACCGCCATGCAGTCGCCCAACCAGCCGATCCTGATCCGCGTGAAGCGGCGCGGCGAGACCGGCGGGTGGTTTGACCAGTTCGTCTCCATCGAGATCAAGAAATAGGGGAATTCTCCGGTGTTTTCAGGGCCTGGCGGGGATGACGCTGCGTCACAGTCCTGTCAAACATTAGGGAAAACATGCCGAATTGGCTCGCCAAGGGCGGCAACGCACGCTAAGGACTGCACAAACTGACCTTTTGACGGGCTGAGGCAGAGATATGATCCATCCTTCCCTGATTGCGATTGCCGCTATTGTTATTGTGTTCGCCATCCTGAATCTCATAGAGTTCAAGCGTCTCGATTAACGCTCAGGGGAGCAGGCGGTGCCCGATCCCATCCTGCTCATTTCCCTTTTTGGCGGGCTGCTGCTCATGGCGGTTGCCGGCGACCTGCTTGTGCGGGGCGCGCTCGGATTAGGCCGTGCGATGGGCGTCTCGCCCCTGGTTGCGGGTATCTTCATTGTCGGTTTCGGCACGTCGGCGCCCGAGATGTTCATCTCGGCCAATGCCGCACTTAACGGCAATCCCGGCCTCGCTATCGGCAATATCGTCGGCTCCAACATTGCCAACCTCCTCATGGTCGCGGCCATTCCGGCGCTGTTTTTCCCCTACCGTACAGGCGGGACCGGGCAGGGGCGGGCCTTGTTCATGCTGCTCCTCGCTACCGGCATCTGGATCGGCATGACGGCCATCATGCCGCTCGATCCGCTGATGGGCATCTGCTTCCTGTTCGTGCTGGTCGGCTATACCGGTCTCTCGATCTTTGCCGCGCGGCATGACGAACTCGCCGGGCGCGGCGTTGCCGATGGCGAGCCGGCCGTGACCATCAATCCTCCTGTCTGGCGGGCAATTTTTTATGTGCCGCTGGGCATTGCTGGCCTTCTCTATGCATCGGGCATGATCATTACCGGCGGTGAAGGCGTGGCGCGGCATCTGGGAGTGCCTGATGAGTGGATCGGTCTGACCATCCTGGCGCTGGGCACGTCGCTGCCGGAGATCGGCGCGGGGCTGGCGGCCGCATTCCGCCAGCGGGGCGATGTGGTGGCAGGAAACATCCTCGGCTCCAACGTGTTCAACCTTCTGGGCGCGGGCGGGATTGTGGCCCTCTTCGGGCCGTTTGAAGTGGCGCCGATGTTCCTGCGCTATGACCACTGGGTCATGGGGATAACGGCGCTGCTGTTCGCGGTGCTGATACTGCTGCGTGTGCGGATGGGACGGCTTCTGGGCGTTCTGCTGCTGCTGATCTATGCGGCGTACATCTACGGTCTGGTAACGGGCACGAACCTGCTGGCGCTGGCGCAGATGGTGACGGGATGACACCCAAAGGCGCGCTGGTGACAGGGGCGGGCGGCCGCCTTGGCCGGGCCATGGCCGAGGCGCTTGGCGCCGATGGATGGGCGGTAGCGGTGCATTACCGGGGCTCTGCCGAGGGCGCCGAGGAGACAGCGGCAACAATTCGCTCGGCTGGCGGACGGGCCGAAATCATCGCGTGTGACCTCTCTGACGAGGCCCGGAGGGCGTCACTGCTTGGCCAAGTCCGGTCAATCCTGGCCCTTCCGGTGACGCTTCTGGTCAATTCGGCCTCCACGTTTACCAGCGACAGCACGGCCGGGCATACACGCGAAGGCTGGGACCATCACTTCGAGCCAAACCTGCGCGCGCCGGTTCATCTTGCCCAGCAGCTGGCCGCAAACCTTCCCGATGGAGAGCGCGGGCTGGTCGTCAACCTGATCGACCAGAAGGTGCTCAAGCTCAATCCGCTGTTCTTCACCTATACCCTCTCCAAGGCGGCGTTGTGGCAGGCGACGCGGATGCTGGCGCAGGGACTGGCGCCGAATGTGCGGGTCAACGCCATCGCGCCAGGGCCAACACTGCAGAGCGTCCACCAGAGCGACGCGCAGTTTGCCGCCGAGCGGGCCGCCACGCTGACCGGCGAGGGCAGCAACCCGGAGGAGATCGTCCGGGCTCTGCGCTATCTGGTTTCGGCCTCCAGTGTGACCGGCCAGATGATTGCGTCGGATGGCGGTCAGCATCTCATGTGGCAGACGCCCGACACCCAGATTTGAGAGACTGACAATGAACTTTTCCTCCGACACGGCCGCGCCGGCCCACCCATCCGTGCTGGAGGCGATGATGCGGGCCAATAGCGGGCCTGCTCCCAGCTATGGCGCCGACAAAGTGACAGCCCGGGTCCGGGCACAGCTGGCGCGCGTATTCGAGACGGACGATTTCGATTTCTGGATCACGCCGTCGGGCACAGCGGCGAACGCGCTGGCGCTGTCCTGTTTCTGCCCGCCGATCCATTCGGTGATCTGTCACCAGGAAGCGCATATCCAGATGGATGAGCGCGGAGCCGTGGAGTTCTTCACCGGCGGCGGCCGGCTGCACCTCATGCCGGGCGAGGGAGCAAAGCTCGATCATGATCTGTTTGCGGAGTATCTGCTCAATTATGATCCAGGCTTTGTGCACGCCACGCCCCCGGCGGTGCTGTCGCTGACCAATCTTACCGAATGCGGCACAGCCTATTCGGCCGATGAGGTCGCCCGGTTTGCGAAGCGCGCAAACCTCGGCGGCCTTGCGGTGCACCTGGACGGTGCGCGCTTTGGAAATGCGCTGGCGCATACCGGCGCCAGCCCCGCGCAGATGAGCTGGCAGGCCGGCGTGGACGTGCTGACGCTGGGGCTGACCAAGACCGGCGCGCTCAGCTGCGATGTTGTGATCCTGTTTGGGCAGGCCAAGGCAAAGGGCAAGGAGCTGCGCGCGCGGGCCAAGCGTGCAGGCCACATGCCAGCCAAGATGCGCTTCCTGGCGGCGCAGGCCGAGGCGATGCTGGAGGGCGGGTTGTGGCTCGATCTTTCGCGCCACGCCAATGCGATGGCGCAGAAGCTGGCGGCGGTGTTCCGCGAGGACAGCATTGAGCTGGCCTGGGATGTTCAGGGCAATGAGGTTTTTGCTCTGCTTGACCCCCATGACATCGACAAGCTGCAGGAGGACGGCGCAGCCTTCTATGCCGAGTGGCCGGGCGGATCGAGCCGGTTTGTGTGTTCCTGGGCGACCACAGAGGCAGAGATCGAAAGTGTACGCGAAACGCTGAAGCGGCCTATGCGGAAGTAGGCGTTAGTGCCTTGCCGAGCCAGCCCTGCAGTGTGCTGATGACTTTGCTAAAGTCGATGGGGGCCGAGGTCGCGCCGCCGAGCAGCTCCTGGTGGAGGCTCATGACGAGCAGGGGAGAGAGGGCGGCCAGCGCCGCAGCGCGCAGGGCCGCCTCGTCCTGCGGGGCGCCGGGGGTGGCCCGGAGTTTGTCTGAAACAGCGTTCAGGGCAGGCTCGAGCACCTTTTCAAGGTACGCCTGGCCGATGGTTTCGTCGGCGAGGCCTTCGATCAGGCCGAAGGCGTGGGCCCGGATGAACCCGCCAAGGCGCATGCCGGCTTCAGAGATGCGGAAATATTCCTCGAAGGCGGTGGCTGGGTTGGCCGAGGGCAGGGCGACGACAGCCCAGAGGGGCGCGCCCTTGCGGCCGATGTTTTCGAGGATTTCGATGATGAGGCCCTGCCGGTCTCCGAAATAATGGCGCAGGGTCGGCTCAGACGCATTCATCGCCTGGGCGAACTGGCGCAGCGAGGGGCGACGCAAATCGGCGGAGAGGGCAAAATCGGTCAGCGCGTCGAGCAGGGCGGCGCGTTTGGCGTCAAAGTCATGATTGCGGGCGCCCGCTGGCCTTGGCATTCGCAAACTCTCCCTGCGGCGCCGGAATCGGGCGCATCCCCATTTCCTACATCACACCGGAGGCGATACCCGTCAACGCGGGCGATTCACGCGGGGCGGAGAGAAAATTAGACCAGATGGCCAATAAGCCGGGTTCTGTTCGTCCCTTGCGGGATCTGGCAGCCATTCCTCTGGGGCGTTCATTGCTGAACGCCTCGGCGCGACGCACCCGGGGCACGGGCGGCGGACAGCCCATATGTGCCCCCTACTTGGTCTTGCTCCGGGCGGGGTTTGCCATGCCAGCCCTGTTACCAGCGCTGCGGTGGGCTCTTACCCCACCCTTTCACCCTTACCCTCGGGCTGAAGCCTTCGGGCGGTTTCCTTTCTGTGGCACTTTCCCTCGGCTCACGCCGGGCGGCCGTTAGCCGTCGCCCTGTCCACCTGGAGCCCGGACTTTCCTCCAGCATGGGGTTACCCCCATACCAGCGGCTGCCCGGCCATCTGGTCTGGTGGGGGATATAGGGGAAGTGCAGGCGCAGCGCAAATCAAGGGCAAGTGAGGAGGGCGGTTGCAGGTGGGGCTGTCCCTTCCGTCCGCTTCGCCTCCATCTCCCGCGCTTGGCAGGGGAGGATGATCCCCTCGCCTGCTCGGGCGCAGCGGACAGACCGAAGGGGATGCTGCGCCACGATTCAGGCCCCAAACGCAAGAAGGCACGAACCCCTTTCGGACTTCGTGCCTTCCCGTGTGTTTCGAATCGGTCTACCGAGACACTGTGCTAGCACTCGATTTCGGTCTTCGATCGACATCAAGGCTCTGGAGACAATCCGTTCGAGCGGATTCCCTTTCATCACCTTCCAGACCCGGACGTTCGCCTTTTCAGGCGCACGGTTCCGTTTCCGTCGCCGCCGTGCACAACCGGGGGGTTGCCTGCACGCGGCTGACCGCCTGCGGTTACCATTGCTGGCACTCACTTCTTGGTCACCGTTTACGGATCGTGCCCCGTTACGGCATACGGCCCCGATCGGTGGGTCTAGTTCCCGCCTCACGGCCATCGCCTGCTTTATCCCTTCATCTCCGCCGGGGTCCTTTGCGTGGCCGGTCTCCCGGCTTTGCTCCTGACCCGGTTTCGTCCGGGGGCGATGGACTTGGCCTTCGGTTCCTCTGGCAGGTTTGCTCCTGCGGGGAGTTCCGTTGGCTTACCGAAACGATCTCACAAGGCCTCGCCTGAGTCGAGACCCTGTCCAGATTTTTTCTCGTCAGGCGAGAAGAATCTCACAGGTTTCGTTGCGGCTGTGGAATGATTTTGAGCCTCCAGAGAAAAACTTAACAAAATCAACCGGACAAGGATCAATCCTTTCCAGGCTTGCAGGCGCTCGGAGGTCCTGCGCAGGGGGTGTTCGTCCAACTCGTCCGCAGACGGTGTATTATTTGCGACGAGATCTAAGTGATATGTCCCTGGCTTCCCGGCTCTGCTCATCCGCAGAATGGCCGGGTGTCGGGATGCAGTTCCCTGCGGACAGGCACGCCTCATTTCCTGTCGCTCCTGTAATGAGTGCGGGCATTGGGCGCACCTACAACAGCTCCGCGAATGCAAGGTTTTTTTCTTGGGCGGAGCATGCCACAACCATGGGGATGCTCGAGCGCTGGCGACCCGACTTCATCGATCCTGCTGTCCGGGCTGTGCGCCGGCTGGTGCGCCCGGATGTGCGCATAGTGACCGGGGGCGTGGCCTTCTATGCGCTGTTTTCGATCTTCCCGCTTATCTACATGACGCTGACGCTGCTGACATTTTTCCTGCCGCCGGAACTGGCGCACCAGCTGGCCAAGCCTGTGACGAATTTCTTCAGCCAGAGTGTGGAGCCGCTGACCTTTGAGGAGGTGGACGCGATCCAGAAGATGACACCGGCAGGGCTGAGCCTGCGGGCGTTCCTGGCGGCGGTGCTGGTCCTCTTCACGGCGACCTCAGGGGCCAAGGCCCTGATTACCGGCATAAGGATGATTGCGGGCACGGCAGACCGGACGCGGTTTGCGCGGTTTCAGGGCACCTCGCTGCTGCTCACGGCCACGCTGATCCTTGGCGTTTGGTTGCTGGGCGCGATGCAGCTCATCGCGACGGTGGCGGTGCAGGAGGCAGGGGGCTTTGCGGTGCGCTTTGCCAACGAGATCACGACGCTTGTCGACTCGCTATGGATCTCAAAGGGGATTGCGAGCTTTGCCGTGTTCTACCTGATCCTCGTGATGTCGCTGCGCGGGCATGTGCGGCAGGGGACACGCGCGCTGGCGGCCGGGGCAGGGGTCGCGGCGGTTGCCTTCCTCGGGGTGACGTTCCTGTTCCAGCTTTACCTGCACTATTCGGTGCTGGGCACGATCTATGGCGCGATTGCCTCGCTGATCTTCGGCTTTATCTGGCTCTCGGCGTCGGTGTCTTCGCTGCTGCTCGGGGCGGCGCTGGCGACCGAATGGGCCCATGCCTGGGGCGAGGATGAGCCTCAGGAAGCCGGCGCGTAGGCCGCTGCGATCTGGGCGAGGCGGCGGAGGGTATCTGCGTCCGCCATGCCGGTGATGCTGGCGGGCATCCAGCGGCGCTGAAAGGCGCGCAGGGCAGCGGGGACATCCGTGATGTCATAGCCAATGGCAGCGAGATGCGCGTTGAGGCGCGAGGCGTCGCCACCCGACCAGACGCAAGCTGCGCCGGTATCAGGCTGGGGCCAGAGGCCGAGGCCCGCTTCGGCGAGGCGTTGCCAGGGGAAGTGCTCGCCGGGGTCGATCTTCCGGCTGGGGGCGATGTCGGAGTGGCCGACCAGGCCTTTGGGCGGGATCGCGTAGTGGGCCATGATCTGGCGGGAGAGGGCGATGACGGCCGCGACCTGGACGTCCGGATAGGGCGGGAGCTGGCCGCCGGGGGCGGGATAGTCATGGCCGCCATTGACGATCTCGATGCCGACGGAGCGGGAGTTGAGGTCGTCCAGGCCCTGCCATTTGGAGACACCGGCGTGCCAGGCGCGGCCATTCTCGGCCACCAGACGGACAATCCGGCCGTCTTCGCGGACCATGTAGTGCGCCGAGACCTTAGCCTCCGGATCGCGCATGCGGGCGAGGGCGGCGTCGCCCGATTCCATGCCGGTGTAGTGGAGGACGAGGAGGGAGACGGGGTGTTTCCGGTCGTCGAAATTCGGGCTGGGGGCGTCTTCAATATGCATCAGGAGTCTCCCGCGCCGGCCTTCTTGCCGAGGGCGGCTTCGGGCATTTTTTCGTTCGGGCGGAGCGCGATGACAAGTACGCCCGACAGCGAGACGATGGCGCCGAGGATGAGGCGCAGGGTGAGCGGCTCGTTCAAGAGGGCGATGCCGAAGATGACGCCCCAGATGGGGGTCATCAGGGTAAGCGGGGAGAGAAGGGAGACGTCATACTTCTTCAGGAGGCTGTAGAAGGCCGAATGGCCGAACACCGAGACGCCGAGGATGGCGAAGGCGCTGGCAGCCCAGACCATCCAGCCGCCGTCGATATAGGTCGCCAGCTGGTTTTCCTCGATGGCGAAGGAAAGAGCAAAGAGCGGCGCGAAGCTGAAGAGGCCGACCCAGGCCTGCATGCGCAGGCCGGAGATCTGCGGCATGCGCTTCATCACGATGCCGCCCGCCGAGCCGATGAAGGCGGAGGCGACGATGTAGAGGAGGCCGAAGGAGACCGAGAAGTTTGCCGGGTCCAGCGCGATGATGATGACACCGAGGAAGGCCAGCGTGATGCCGATGGCGCGGCGCCAGCGGATGACTTCGCCCAGGAACAGCATGCTCATCAAAGTGGAGAAAGGCACGCCGAGCTGACCTGTGACGGCGGCGGCGGAGGCGTCTGCGTGTTGCAGGCCGATGAAGAGCAGCGAGAAATGGACGCTGCCGATCATGATCGAGACGAAGAACAGCGTGCGCAGGTTGGGCGGGCGCGGGAAGAGGAACGGCACAAGGCAGACCGCGACGCCGAGGAAGCGCAGCGCGGCAAAGAAGATTGGCGGAATGGCCATGTCGGCCACAGCCCAGCGCGTGACGACGAGGTTCAGCCCCCAGACGAGGCAGACAGCGCAAAGCAGGATAAAGTCACGAACGGCCATGATGGGTTGGGCCCTATCAGGCTTTGGCGGCGATTGGCAGGGGGCGCGTGGGGGTAAGGCGGCAGGGAAGGTATGCCGGGGGCTGCCAGGTGGCGCGCGCCCCCTCCCTGGCCTTACCCCTTGTCTGGGAGAAAGGATGTGTCGTGCCTGGGCAGGCGCGCCCTGTTACTTGCCGAGACGGTTCACCGGTAAACGCAGGTAAGTCTGGCCGTCGGATTCAGCAGGTGGGAGGCGGCCGGCTCGGATGTTGACCTGCAGGGACGGAAGGATCAGGCGCGGGGCGGCGAGGGTCTGGTCGCGGGCAGTGCGCATGGCGACGAAATCTTTTTCTGTGATCCCGTCATGAACGTGGACATTGGCCGCGCGGTGCTCGGCGACGGTCGATTCCCAGGCATAGTCCGAGCGGCCTTCCGGGAGATAGTCATGGCCGGTGAAGATGCGGGTTTCCGGCGGCAGGGCGAGCAGCTTGCGGATCGATTGGTAGAGCGCGTGGGCATCGCCGCCGGGAAAGTCTGCCCGCGCGGTGCCATAGTCGGGCATGAAGACGGTGTCGCCGACAAAGGCCGCGTCACCGATCAGATAGGTGAGGCAGGCGACCGTATGGCCCGGCGTATGCAGTACTCGGATGGTTTCCTTGCCCAGCGTTATCTCGTCCCCCTCATTGAAGAGCGCGTCGAAGACGCTGGCGTCCGGCGTATCCGGCGTGGGGCCGAACATCGGGCGGAAGATTTTCTGGACATCAGTAATGTGGGCCCCGATGCCGACCCGGGCGCCGGTCATCTGGCGGATGTAATCGGCTGCCGAGAGATGGTCGGCATGGGCATGGGTGTCGAGCGCCCAGGCTATTTCCAGCTCTTTGGCTTTTGCCGCAGCAAGGACGGCATCGGCCGACTTCGTGGAGAGGCGCCCGGGGGCGGGATCAAAGTCCAGTACCGGATCGATGATGACCGCCTGGCGGGTGGCCTTGTCCCAGACGAGATAGGTGACCGTGTTTGTCGCGGAGTCGAAAAAAGCTTTGATCTCGGGCATCTCGGCCTCCTCTTCAGGGTTTGCGGACGTCTGTGTTCCTGCCAATATATGAAATACTTCTAAATTAGCAAGTTATCATATATTTGATACTGGACATGGCACGCAGACACGCGAAGGTGGGTCGGCCAGGGAGCGGGACGCAAACGGAACTTGTGCCAATCGTCATTCTCGCCGCGATCCTCAGCGGAGTGGTCGTCGGAGTTTTCCTCGGTACATTTGGCGGAGGCGGCAGCGTTCCGGCCGCGCCGCTGCTGATCTATGCGGTTGGCGTGAATGATCCGCACGTGGCAATCGGCACGTCAGCAGCGGCGGTGGCGGCGATTGCTGCGGTGAGCGTGATCGGCCATTGGCGGCCCAAGCGGGTGAAAAGGCCGTGCGCGGGGATATTTGCGCTGGCCGGTATTGCAGGGTCGATTGCCGGGTCGCAGCTTGCGCTGAGGGTGGATGGCCCCTGGCTGCTGCTGGCCTTTTCCGCGGTCATGGCCGCGATTGGCCTGTCGATGTTTCGCAAGCCCAAGGGTCTGGTGGATCCGGATGTGCGTATCACGGCGGCCATCATGGCGCGGATTGTGCCGCTGGGCGTGCTCACCGGGCTGGCGGCAGGCTTTTTCGGAATAGGGGGCGGGTTCCTCATCGTGCCCGGCCTTATGTCGGCGACGGGGATGACGCTTTCCAGTGCAATGGCTTCTTCGCTGGCCTCCGTGGCGCTGTTTGTGGCGACGACCTCTGCCAATTATGCCCTTGCCGGATATGTGGACCTGAAAATGGCCGGGCTGCTGCTGGCGGGCGGGACCGTGGGCGGGGTAGCAGGTGTGCAGGTGGCCAAGGTCCTGGCCGGGCGGGTTTCGCTGGCCCGCAAAGGCTTTGCTGCCATGATTGTGGGGGTGGCGGGCTATGTCGGCTGGAACGCTGTGCTTGGAATTGCCGCAACCTCCTGACTTATCGTGCGTTTAGAATTGCAGCGGCCCTGCGAAAGGTTGCTAAATCCGCCGCAAAGCGCTGATATATGAACCAGCAGGGTTAACTTGGCATGGGCCGCAGGGCCCCGCAGGGAGATTGAGTGATGGGCCTGATCTGGTGGATTATGCCATCGATTGCGGGGGTTATCGGCCTCCTTCTCCTGTTCGCAGGATTTGGGAAGCTGGCAAACCTCAAGCCGTTTGCCGGCGTGACCCGGCTGGCTTTCGGCACCGGCTTTGTCGGGATTGCCGGAATGGTCGCCTTCATCGGGCTGAACATGCAGACCTACAAGCGGCTGACCTATGAACGCCCTGTAGCAGTCGTGAAGTTTGTAGCCGTCCCCGGGCAAGAAGATGCGTTCACCGCCGACGTGACCTTTTCGGACGGGACGCAGCTCCTTCAGGCGGACGGGACACAGCCGGTGTTTCGTGGCAACGAATGGCAGATCGGCGCGCGGGTGATCAAGTTCAAGCCAATGGCGAATATCCTCGGATATGACTCGGTTTACCGGATCGAGCATATGCGCTCGACCAATGCCATGCAGTTTTCCTCCGAGGCCGTGACCGAAGGCAAGATTGACGGCATACGGATCGTGACCGAAGAGCCGGGCATCGACATTTCCAAGCTGGCCGATACCCATGGCTCGCGTTTCGGCATCGACGCCGAATACGGATCGGCGACCTATCAGCCGATGGGTGACGGGTTTGAATATGAAGTCTCGATCACGCAGGACGCCCTGATCGCGCGCCCGACCGAGGCAACCCGCACGGCGATCCAGTCCAATGCCTATCCGGGCTTTCTTCCCTCCAAAAAGGCAGACTGATGAACCCCTGGGAGCGATATGTTGTCCCCAGCCTGATCTCATGCGCGTGCTCGACCAAGCCGATCATGAAGCAGCGGGCGAAAGTTGTTCCGAAGGCGGACGGGGTTGTGCTGGAGCTCGGCTGTGGATCGGGTACCAATTTTGCGATGTATGACGGCGCGAAGGTCGACCATCTTTATGCGCTGGAGCCGGCGCCGGGGATGATCGCCAAGGCAAAGCGCACGGCGAGCGAGCTGGGCATCGGCAAGAGTATCGACTTTCTCGAGACGGGCGCAGAAGCCATTCCGCTGGCGGACAATTCGGTGGATACCGCCGTGATCACTTTCGTGCTCTGCACGATCCCGGACTGGAAGTCTGCGCTGGCCGAGACCAAGCGCGTGCTTAAGCCCGGCGGCAAGATACTCTTCACCGAGCACGGGCTGGCGCCCGACGAAGGTGTTGCCAAATGGCAGCGCCGGGTGGAGCCCGTCTGGAAGGCGCTGGCGGGCGGGTGCCATCTGACGCGCGACACGCAGGCGATGCTGCGCGCGGCGGGGTTTGAGCCGCAAGGCGCTGAGACAATGTATCTGCCCGGCACGCCGAAATTTGCCGGCTATGTCAGCTGGGGTGCGGCACGGGCCGTCTGAGGCGGGCCTGACGATGCGCCGGCCGCCCTATCTTCCTTTCCTGAATGGTCCTTTGAGCCTTGCGCCGGGGCTGCGTCCGATTGCGCCGGAAAGCTGGCTGTGTCCGGATACAGAAGCGCATGTTCTGCAAGAAAAGCGGGCGCTGATGGCCGCCCGGCGCGGCGAGGTGTATGGCGCGCGAGATGGCAGCGAGCTGGCGGCGCTGGAGCTGGCAGCGGCCGTGCACGGCTTGGCGGGGCCGGCGGCGGGGGTGTGGAAGAGCGCGCTGGAAGGGGCGGCGAGCGCGGTCTCCGATGATATCTGTATACTGATCAAGGACAGGGAGGGGCTGTGGCGGCTGGAGGCAGCATGCCTCTGCGCACCGACGTTCTGGCGGCTCGACGAGAAGCTGGGCGAACCTCTGGGCGGGTTGCACGGGCCGGTGCCCGGGGCCAATCCGGGGATGGTGGGGCGCATTCACCGCATGTTTGACGCGCTGCGGCCCGGGCAGGTGCTGGAGCGGTTCAACTGGACGGTTCAGCCTGGGACGGAGCGGTTTACCCCGTCACAGGCTGGGTTCACGGCGGTGGCCGCCGGAATGGATGAAGCGGGCGCGCTGGACGCGCTCTGGCTGCGAGTGGAGCGGCAGACAATCTCGAAGCTGGAAATTTCAGGCGCGGTGGTATTCACCATCCGGGTGGCGATTGATCCGCTGCGGGCGGCGCTGGAGGGGGCAGAAAGGTGCGAGGCGTTTGCGGCCGCGTGGGACGGGATTGATCCGGTGCTGGCAGACTATAAGGGCTGGCCGCATTATCAGCGGCTGGTTCGCGCGGCGCTGGCGCAGGCGGGGAGCGCGCGCTAAATTGTGCTTCGCGGGAGGACATAAGGCAGCTGTCTGAAGCAAGGGAACGCTGCTGGGTCGCGGAGTTTGAGGGCGATTTCGTGATCTTCCTGCCTGACTGGAAAGCCTTCAACCAGCCGGTTGCCAAGAACGGGGATGTTGGTATCTGGCAAGAGACTTGTACGATTCGCCCCGGAAGCTGCCGCAACATATATGGCGACATGCCCGCCTATGGACTTGGCCTGGCGGCCCCATTGAGGCCGGCGGGCGGAAAACACTGAGGACCTGCAGATGCAATACTGGCTGATGAAATCGGAGCCTGACGCCTGGAGCTGGGAGCAGCAGGTAAAGAAGGGCGAGGCCGGCGAGATCTGGTCGGGCGTGCGCAATTACACCGCGCGCAATCACATGCGCGAGATGAAGCTTGGTGACCAGGTGTTCTTCTACCACTCCAATATCGGGCTGGAGATTGTTGGCGTGTGCGAGGTGTGTGAGCTGTCAAAGCCCGATCCGACGACGGACGATGCGCGTTGGGATTGCGTGACCATCCGCGCGCTGGCGCCGATGCCGAAGCCGGTGACGCTGAAGGACGTCAAAGCCAATCCGAAGCTGTCGGAGATGAGCCTTGTTGCGTCGTTTCGTCTGTCCGTGCAGCCGGTGACGGCGGCCGAATGGAAAGAGGTCTGCCGCATGGGCGGCATGGACCCGAAGACGCTGAAGGCGGTTTAGGGCTCAGCCCCTGTTGCCATCCTCAAAGCTCGCCAGTGTCCATTCGGCGAAGCGTTCCAGATTGCCGCCGGTGAAGAGGAAGCCGGCGACGCCGGCGGCCTTGGCCGCTTCGATGTCGGCCTCCTTGTCGCCGATGAGGAAGCTGGCTTCGCGTTTCACCGGAAAATCCGACATGGCGCGCAGGAGCATGCCGGGCTTGGGTTTCCGGTCGAAACTGTCCTTCCGGTAACGGAGGTTTTCGCCTTCCTCATGGAAGGGGCAGAAATAGATCCGGTCGATGCGCGCGCCCTTTTCGGCAAGGCGCGCCTGCATCCAGTCATGCAGGGCGTGCATGTCGTCTTCTGTGTAATAGTTACGGGCAATTCCGGACTGGTTGGTGACGATGAAGACGTACCAGCCGCGCCGGTTAAAGGCGGCGATGGCCTCGGCGGCGCCTTCGATGAATTCGAAGTCGCCGATGCGGCTGACATAGCCCCGGTCGATATTGATGACGCCGTCTCTGTCCAGGAAGAGGGCGGGGCGCTGTTTGCTCATGGGCTCTATGTGGCAGCTTCGCGGGAGGATGCAATCCTCTCCAGAGGCGCGAAGGGCATCGACAGTCAAGGTCTTCTGCGGAACAATCGTGTTCCGGGGCAGGCCGGGGAACGCCTTTGCAGCAAAATGACAGGGGACAGTGATGGAAGCATACATTCCGCTGATCGTGAGCGCGCTGGGCGGCACGATCCTCGGGCCGGTTTTGTCGAAGCTGCTGGGTGGCAGCGCCATGATGGGCGTTTTCGGCGGCATTCTCGGGGGTGTCGGGGCTCATTACGGGGCTGACGCGGCCAGCACCGGGCAATTACTCGGCAGTTCACCGGTCATGGTCCACCTGCAGGATCTTCTGGAAGGCGGCATTGGCGGGGGCATTGTCGGAATGCTCGGCGGCGCCCTTCTCAGGAAGCCCTGAAACACGCCTGCCCGGTGCCGGCATGCCTTGTCAGGCAGATGTCGCGGGCAGGGCGCCCCGGTTTGCCGCCACCCCGCGCAGGAATGGCAGGAACGCGGCCGCAGTGAGCAGCCCGGCGAGCAGGAAGGCGGCGCCGCCAAACTGGACCGGTGCCCCGTCATGCGAAAAGCTGAACAGGGCGGCGCTCATGATCAGGGGACCGATGATCATGCCTAGGGCGTTGAGGCTGGAGGCGGCGCCCTGCAGCTCGCCCTGGGCGTCAGGCGGGGTGAGGCTCGACATGAGGGCATTGGTGGCCGGCATGGTCACGCCGCCGAGCGCGCTGATTGGAATGATCAGATAGGCCAGGAGAGGCTGGCCGGCAAAGGCAAAGCCGAGCATGGCGATGATGTTGACAATGTAGCCGAAGACGATTGTGCGCACGCTGCCAAGACGCTTCAGGATAAAGCCCATGAGGCCGGCCTGGACAACGGCTGCGCCGACGCCGACTGCGCCGAGGGAGAGGCCGATCTGCATGGGTGACCAGTCATAGCGGATTTCGCCATGTATCGACCAGGTGGCTGGATAGACGGTGTGCGCGAGGAAGAATATGCCGCTGGCGATGAGGAACCAGGAGACCTTCGGAAGTTTGGAGAAATGGCGCGCGGCGCCCAGCGGATTGGCGCGTTTGAAGGCTAGCGCGCGGCGGCGCTCCCGTGGCAGGGATTCGGGCAGGACAAAGACGCCATAAATGAAATTGAGCAGGGCAAGCGCGACGGCCGCGAAGAAGGGGATACGGGGCCCAATCTCGCCCAGCAGCCCGCCGATCACCGGGCCGAAGATGAAGCCCAGCCCAAAGGAAGCGCCGATGAAACCGAAGGCGCGGCCGCGTTCTTCCGGTGTGGTGGTATCGGCGATATAGGCATTGGCGGTTGAGAAGGTGGCCCCGGAGATGCCCGCCAGTGCGCGGCCGAGGAAGAGGATCCAGATGTTTGGGGCAAGTGCCATGAGGAGGAAGTCGAGCCCCAGCATGGCCATGGAGACAAGCAGCACCGGGCGGCGGCCAAACCTGTCTGACAGGGCGCCGATCAGTGGGCCGAAGAGGAAATTCATCACGGCATAGGTGGCTGCCAGGGCGCCGATCCACAAAGTGGCACCGGAGGCGGGAACATGGGCGAGGTCCTGGATGAGGCTCGGCAGGACCGGTATGATAAGGCCAAAGGCCAGATGGTCGATGAAGACCGTCACCAGCACGAAGAAGAATGCGTTTCGGCCCGGGCGGCGGACGGCGGCGGTGTCGGTCATGGCCCGGACTGTCGGCAAGGCGCAGCCCCAGTCAAACGAAATTGTGCATCATCTGCGCGGGGGGCTTGGCAGAGGCCGGGGAAAGCTGCGATTCAGGAGCGATGGCGAGCGAGCTTCCGATCACGCGAAACCCTGCAAGCGCTGAAACCGCAGAGGCGGTCCGCTGCGCCGTGCGGCTGGCGACACAGATGGGCAGCTCGCGGCTGGCGCGGATCGAGGACGCGGCGGGGCTTTATACGCTGCTGTCTGACCCGGCGGTGCATGCGCCGATCTATACACTGCCGCGGCCGCTGACGGAGCGCAGTGTCGAGGACTTCATCGAGACGCATCTGCTTGAGCGCGAAGTGGGCATTGGGCTGCTGTTCCTGCGCGAGGGTGAGGGCGGGCAGATCCTCGGCTATTCGGATGTGCAGGTCTGGCCGGAGTTTGGGGCAGGCGAGCTTGGCGGGGCCTTGCATCCCTCCCTCCATGGGCAGGGGAGCGGCGCGCGCGGGGCGGCTGAAAGCTTTGGCTGGATGTTCGAGGCGCTGGGGCTGGGACTGATCTGCGAGACAGCGTCGCTCGACAATGTGGCGACGCAGCGTCTGCTGGACGGGCTGGGCTTCCGCCGCATGGGGGAGGTGACGAGCCTGCGCAGCGACGGGACGAGCCGGGCGAGCCTTGTCTGGGAGATGACCCGGAGCGAGTGGGAAGGCCGTCACCGTAAAGACTGATTGCCAGCGCGCGGGAGACCGGCTAGCGGGCGCGCCATGACGATCACGGAAATCCTGATTGAAGCGGCTGGCTGGTCCGGCGCGGTGCTGATTCTGGGCGCCTATATCCTCTTGTCGCTCGGGCGTCTGCAGGGGAATTCACCGGCCTATCAATGGGCCAATGTGATCGGAGCGGCAGGGTTTATCCTCAACAGCGGTTATCACGGGGCAATCCCGTCAGTGGCGATCAACATCCTGTGGGTGGCGATCGGCGTGTTCGCGCTGTGGCGGATCTACAAGGCGGCGGCCTAGCGGCTGAGTTCCTTCATCGCTTCGTCGAGGCCAGCGAGGGTCAGCTCGAACATGCGGTGGGGGCCGATCAGTTCGCGGATGAGCTTGATGGAGCCGGTGTATTCCCAGGCGCCTTCCTTGGTGGGGTTGAGCCAGACGAAGTTTGGATAGCGCTCCACGAAACGCTGCAGCCAAAGGCCGCCGGCCTCTTCATTCCAGTGTTCGACCGAGCCGCCGGCATAGGTAATTTCGTACGGGCTCATCGTTGCATCGCCCACGACGATCACTTTGTAGTCTGACGGATATTTGTTCAGCACGTCCCAGGTGGGGATGCGGTTGTTCATGCGGCGGCGGTTGTCGCGCCAGAGGCCCTCATAGGGGCAGTTGTGGAAGTAGAAGTATTCAAGGTTCTTGATCTCTGCGCGGGCGGCAGAGAAGAGCTCTTCCATCACGCGGATATGCGGGTCCATCGAGCCGCCGACATCGAGCAGCAGGATGACCGAAATCGTGTTGCGCTTTTCCGGGCGCATCTCGATGTCGAGATAGCCTTTGCGGGCAGTGTTGCGGATCGTGCCGTCAAGGTCGAGTTCGTCAGGGGCGCCCTTGCGGGCCCATTTGCGCAGGCGCTTCATGGCGACCTTGATGTTGCGCGTGCCGAGTTCGAGCTTGTCGTCGTAATTCTTGAATTCGCGCTTGTCCCATACCTTTACGGCGCGGCGATGGCGGGACTTGTCCTGGCCAATGCGCACGCCTTCGGGATTGTAGCCATTGGCGCCGAAGGGCGAGGTGCCGCCGGTGCCGATCATCTTGTTGCCGCCTTCGTGGCGTTTCTTCTGCTCCTCGAGGCGCTTCTTCAACGTCTCCATGAGCTTCTCGAAGCCGCCCATGGCCTCGATTTCTTCCATTTCTTCCTTGGTGAGGAATTTCTCGCTCATCTTCTTGAGCCATTCCTCGGGAAGGTCCTGCACGTTGACCGCGTCGCCCAGCGTGTCGAGGCCCTTGAAGGTATGGGAGAAGACGCGGTCGAACTTGTCGATGTTTCGCTCGTCCTTCACGAGGGCCGCGCGGGAGAGGTAGTAGAACTCCTCCACCTCCATATCGATGACCTGCTTGTCCATGGCCTCCATGAGCATCAGGTATTCCTTCAGCGTGACCGGGACTTTCGCCGCGCGCAGCTCGTTGAAGAAATTCAGGAACATCGGCAGGGCCTTTCTGCTTCTCGAACGAGGAAGATAACCCTCATGGGGGCGTCTGTCCAAGCTGACGCTGGGAAAAGTGTGGTCATTTGCGGTTCATGCAGGCCGGGTTAGGAAAAGAGATGCTTCGGGTGGCCCTTTTCTCGTGTTTTCTGGTGGTTGGCGCATGTGCGGCCACGGCGGCGCCGTCCGGCCCGCCGCCTGCCCGAATGGTGCCGCAGGGTATGTCGATGCAAGCCGATTGCAGCGGCCCGGGTGAGGCAGGGTGTTTGCTGGACGCGGCCTGGCAGGCGGCCGGGCTGTTGCCCGCCGACAAGCAGGCACGCCTGAAACCGGCCTTTGCCGAAGCGACCCGCGGGCTGAAGGACAAGACGCTCGCCTCAAAATGGCAGATGCGGCTGGGGCAGGTGTCCCTGCCCCAGCCGGCGCCGGATTTTGCCCGTGAGCAGGCGCAGGCGGCGATTGCCGAATATGGCTGGGAAGGATTTTTCCAGCGGGCCCGGCAGGGCCAGGCGCCGCTGAACATGGGTCGGCCGGAAATCATGGCAGCAGCGATTGATATGGCGCCCAATGCAATGGAACGCCTCCGCCTGATCGACATGATGTTTTCCTTCGCAGGTGTGCCAAAGCCCGGCACGATGGGGCAGTTCAGCCAGGATGATTTCGAGCGCGCTTCCTTCAGCCATGTGCTGGCTGAGCAGATGATGGAGGATTGCAAGCTGGATGAGTTTGACCGGGCACGAGACCGGACTGCCGCGCCACAGTCCATCCGTTATGAGCTTTGGCGGGCACGGATTGCCGGCGGGGCAGGCAAGCTTGCGCCAAAGATCCGCCAGGGCGATGGCAGCACTGACACGACCTTCGTGCGCCATGTTCTGGAAGGGTATGGGCCGATCCTGCGGCAGGGATACTGCCCGGGCTGATTGCCGCGTTCCGGGCGGCGTGACTTTTCCCGGCGGCATTCCTGAGGCATAGGGTTTCTGCATGGATACCATGGACGAAACAGACGCCGACCACGAATTGCCCCCGGCCGAGGGGCTGTGTGGTCCGTCCGAAGTGACGGCGCTGTCGCATCTCTACCGCGCGGAAGTCTACCGCTCGACAGTGTGGCGTCAGCGGCTCGACCAGACGACGAACTGGGCCGTCATTTCCACCGGCATCGGTCTATCGGTGGCATTTGCCAATGAGCGGGCTTCACCCTTTCCGATCGTGCTGGTGGGGATGCTGTGCATCGTGTTCCTGATGCTGGAAGCGCGGCGCTACCGGTTTTTCTATGTCTGGCGGTTCCGGGCGCGGGTGATCGAGATTGCCTTTTATGTGCCGATCCTGCGCGGAGAGGGGACAAAGATCCGCCTCGACCGCGGAACAGCGTTGTCGGACGACTACGAGAAGCCGCAATACAGGATTTCGATGATCCGGTGTGTGGGGCGCAGGCTCAGGCGGAACTATGGCTGGATATTTGCCATTCTGGGCGCGGCCTATTTTGCCAAGATCGCCATCCATCCGGTTGATGTGACCTCCTGGGAGCAGCTCTTCCGGCGGGCGCATATCGGGCCGATCCCGGGCTGGGTCGCCATCTCGTTTGGCTTCGCGTTTCATCTGGGATGGATATTCCTGGCCTGGAAAACCTGGTGGGACGAGCGAACCGACAAGACCAAGATGGCTGACTTCCTGAAGAGCCGGGAGGACGTGAACTATGTCAGCGCCGCGAACGCTCACGATTCGGCGCTGGGCTGAGGCTCAGCCGCTGGCCCGGTTCAGCAGGTCATCTGTCACTTCCATGGTGAAGACCGGGTCGTTGCCGGGCGGGGTTTCGCAAACGGCGTCTGAGAAGGCGGCGCGGGTTTCGGGCTCGTCATAGATCATCTTCTGGTCATACGCCTTGCGCCAGGTTTTTTCGTCGGGCCATTCGGCATAGCCGACGAACCGGCCGTCCTTGTCCTGGTGCAGGCGGGAGCCATAGCTGCCATAGCGCTCGCCGATGAGATGGGTTCCGCGTACCCAGGCCTTGCGGAACTGGTCTTCCTTGCCCGGATGGACGCGCCACCAATAGACCGCGACGAACATGGGGTGCCTCCTTCAATTCTGTGGCTTTCCTCACATGCCAACGCGCCGGGCGGAGATATGATCCGTCAAACGCAAAAAGCCGGGACAGAGTCCCGGCTTTTCGAATGTCCTGAGGGGCGTTCGCCTCAGCCTGCCGGGCCGCGGCGGCCGCCGCCGGTGTTGCCGCCCCCGTCCTGACGGCGGGAGAGGAAAGCGAGGCGTTCGAAGAGGGCGACGTCCTGCTCGTTTTTCAGGAGCGCGCCGTGGAGTGGCGGGGTGAGGCGCTCGGGGTCTTTTTCGCGCAGGGTTTCCAGGTCGACATCCTCGTTCATGAGGAGTTTCAGCCAGTCGAGCAGCTCGGACGTGGAGGGCTTTTTCTTCACGCCGGGCAACTCGCGCATCGAGTAGAAGGTGGCGAGGGCGTCGGCGACGAGCTTTTTCTTGATGCCCGGATAATGGACGTCGATGATCGAACGCATGGTCACTTCATCCGGGAACTTGATGAAGTGGAAGAAGCAGCGGCGCAGGAAAGCGTCGGGCAGCTCTTTCTCGTTGTTCGAGGTGATGATCACGATCGGGCGCTGAACGGCTTTGACCGTTTCGCCGGTTTCGTAGACGAAGAATTCCATCCGATCGAGCTCCTGCAAGAGGTCGTTCGGGAATTCGATGTCGGCCTTGTCGATCTCGTCGATCAGGAGGACAGGGCGCTTGCCGGCGGTGAAGGCCTCCCAGAGCTTGCCCTTCTTGATGTAGTTCTTGACGTCCTTGGCGCGCTCTTCGCCCATCTGTCCATCGCGCAGGCGGGAGACGGCGTCATATTCGTAGAGGCCCTGATTTGCCTTGGTTGTGGACTTGATGTGCCATTCGATCAGCTCTGCGCCCAGCGCCTTGGCCACTTCAATGGCCAGCACGGTCTTGCCGGTACCCGGCTCGCCCTTCACCAGCAGCGGACGCTCCAGCGTGATGGCGGCGTTGACGGCCACACGCAGGTCATCTGTTGCGACATAATCCTTGGTGCCTTCGAACCGCATCCGCCTCGTCCCTTCATCCTGATTGCTGGCTGGCACAATAAGGCCGCGCGAGGCGCGGGCAAGCGCTGACCTGAAGGAAACTGCTGCAGTGCAGAATCGAATTTCCTTAAGGGAAGGGCAAAGCTGTGGTAAACAGGATAGGCCATGCGCGCCGCCACAGAGGCTCAAGCTTCACGCTTAGCGTCGCGCCGGTATCAGGGTGGCTGGCCGGTCCGGTTGGCCCGAAAGATGCCGGACCAGACCTTATGATCCAACTGCCCCCGGTTGACGGGCGCATGGCTCCCAACCCCCGGGTAACTATCTGGAAAGCAAGCGTTAACGCCTTTGTGTGAATTTCACACAATCCGAACCATGGGGGCCGGACGCATGCCGCTCAAACTTTCTCTCAAGCCAGGCGAAACCTTCGTGGTGAACGGCGCTGTCGTCCGCAATGGCGACCGGCGCGGCGTGCTGCTGCTTGAAACCCAGGCCCGTATACTGCGCGAGAAGGACATTCTGGCCCCGTCAGCGGTCTCGACCCCGGCCGAGCGCGCCTATTTCGCGGTTATGCAGATGTATCTGCTCGGCGAGGTCGATGGGCCGCTCTATACGCAAACTGCCGAGGCGCTGGCCGGTCTGATCGCCGGAATGCCCGATGCGCGCGACGATGTGCTGCAGATTTCCGCCGATGTGGTGGCCGGCGACCTCTACAAGGCGCTGAGCCGGTGCCGGAAACTGATGCCCCCCCTCGGATCGGAGGCCGCATGATGGCCGACGGCAGCCAGGTTCAGGCGCGCACCCTGCGCGCAGAAGCAACAACAGGTCTTGAAGAGGCCATCCGCAAGCTTGAAGCCGGTTCCGGCGAGGGGCTGGCGGTTGATCTGGGCAATGGCCGGATCGCCCGGGCTGACAGCCCGCGGGGCAATGAAGGTCTCCTGCAGCGCCTTCGCGGCCACAGGATGTTGCTGGCGCTGGCAGCGGGGGGCGCTGACCTGTCCCGGTTCAAGGCGGCGCCTGGTGAAGTGCAGGTCGCGCTGGCCGTGCGCGAAATCCTTGACGCAGCGGCACGCAAAGCCTAGCGCGTCGCCGCATGTCGCCAGAACTGATTTCCCTTTTCACCGCCGCGTTCGTCACCTTCTTCGTGCTGATTGATGCGCCGGGGGTGGCGCCGATCTTTGCGACGCTGACAGCGAAGGGCTCGCCTGCCTATCGCCGCAAGATGGCGTACAAGTCGGTGCTGGTGGCGACGATCATCATGCTGCTGTTTGCCTTTGGCGGCGCATGGCTGCTGGATGCGATGCATATCTCGATCGATGCGTTCCGCGCCGCGGGCGGGGTGCTGCTGTTCCTCATCGCGCTCGACATGGTATTCGAGAAGCGCACCGAGCGCCGCGAAAACCGCGCCGAAGAGGTGCTCGAGGAGCACCGCAATGATCCGGAGCCGGAAGATGTGTCGGTCTTCCCGATGGGCATTCCGATGATTGCGGGTCCAGGCTCTATTGCCACGGCCATGTTCTACATGTCGGAAGCTGAAAGCATGGCCCATCAGGGCGTGGTGCTGGCGGCGATTGGCCTGAACCTTCTGATCACGCTGGTGATTTTCCTGCTCGCGACGCCGATTGTCCGGCTCATGGGCGCCAGTGTAGCCGGCGCGCTGACGCGCATTCTGGGCGTCATCCTGGCGGCGCTTTCGGCGCAGCTGATCATTGATGGTATCCGCGGCGCGTTTGGGATCGCCTGATATATTGCCGGGATTTCAGGCGCCCTGCGGCTCGGCTCGCGGTTTGGGCAGCTTGATGTAGAGCCGCACGGTCGAGAGCATCACCCAGAAGAGCAGCATGCCGGCCGCCGTCAGGCTCATGATTTCGAGCACCGTGTTGCGGTTCCAGCTGATACCGGCGTCGGCGATCTTCAGGGACTCGCGGCCCTGTTCCCTAACCAGCACGATCAGGCGCTCGCCGCCTGCTTCGGCCAGGAGCCGCGCGCGCTGCAGGTCTGCGCCGTCTTCGATGACTGCCAGGATCGTCAGGGCGCCGCCCGGGCTGGTCTGGGCAGCCAGGCGCTGGATCTGGTCCAGATCGCCTTCGAGGACGGCCAGTCCTGTCCGGTCGACGGACGCCTCGTAGGCCGCGCGCACCCGTTCGGCGCGAACATCGGTGGTAGCAAGTTCAGCGAAGGCTTCCCCCAGCGCGGGCTGCAGCCTTTCATCGGGCAGGGCGGCGTCCACATGTTCGTCGAGATAGGCCGAGAAGCCGGGCGTCAGGCGCTGAGAGCGGCGGGCAGACTTCAGAATGGAGACCGAAAGAGCTGCGGCATCCGACAGGCCGTCGCTGTAATCCTGCTGAACAAGGCCGAGGCCAGTCAGCTTTACAACCAGCTCGTCAGAGCGGTCGCCCTCGATCCAGCGCTGGGACATGTTGGAGAGGTCGGCATAGCTGCCGAGGATCTGGAAACGGCGCTCGTCTTCACTGCGCACATTGGCCTGGAGAACGATGGGCTCTCCTTGGGGCGCAGGCTCGGAGAGCGGGATAGTCTCTTCTGCGGTCGGAGTGGGCGTGGCTTCCGGGCCAGAGGGCTCGCTCGTTTGCGCTTCGGGCCTCTCCGCCGCGCCTGGATCGCCTGCAGGCATATCGGATACCGCATCTTGGACTGACGGGCTCGCTGCCGGAGGATTGAAGCGCTCGGTCTCCAGGATGCGCGTGGCGACGCTTTCGGGCAGTTTCTGCATGGCGGCGCGGATCAGGCGCTCGTCAGGCGTGCCGGTGACTTCGGCTTCTGCACGAACCCGGATCTGTTCGCCCAGATCCCGGCCGAGCATCTGGGGGGCTGCCAACATGTAGCCACGTACGGCGGACATGTTGCGGGCGTCGAGTTCTGCCACGATCCGGTCCTGCCAGTAGGGGAGCTTGCTGTTCTCGTCGCGCGGGCCAATCGTGGCGAGTTCGTCCAGCAGCTTTTCACTGGCATGCTGAAGCGCTTCGGCAGCGCCCTCGCGGGACGTAAGGTCCTGATCGTAGGCATTCGCGACAGCTCGCGCACCAATCACCGGCAACAGAATCAGCAGCGAATTGAACATCACTGCCAGCATCCAGCCAGCTTTTCGGGAATGTACTTTCCGTTGGCGGGCCATTCCGACGATTTTACCGTTTGGGCAACTGTGGGGGAGGATGCCCATAGAGCGTGCCGGGGGGTGAAAGATCAAGTGCTGGTGTGCAACTTGCACTGTGCAGGAACGCCGTTGTGGGGCATTGAAGCGTTTACTGACAGCATTTCGGCATTTTTTTGTCGTAATTGTCTGAAATTACAGGATTTAACACCGCAGTCACGGAGATTGCAGTGAATGGAGGTCCGCTCTATATGGCACGCAAACGAGTGAAGGAGTCTGCCGTGAGTATTGATCTCTCAGACGATTATCGCCCCTCGGAAGACGAAGAGTTCATGAATGAACGCCAGCTCGCCTATTTCCGGCGGATGCTGGAAGCTTGGAAGGCCGACATCCTCGACGGCGCCAAGCAGACCATTCACAACCTTCAGGACGAGTCCGGCTCTCTCCCCGATATCGTCGACCGCGCTTCAGCGGAAAGTGACAAAGCCCTTGAACTGCGCACCCGCGACCGCCAGCGCAAGCTGATTTCCAAGATCGACTCCGCCATTCGCCGGATCGATGATGGCAGCTACGGGTACTGCGAAGCGACCGGTGAGCCGATCGGCCTGCGCCGTCTGGAAGCGCGCCCGACGGCGACCCTGAGCCTTGAGGCGCAGGAGCGTCACGAGCGCAAGGAACGCACCCTGCGGGACGACTAGTCGCTCAACTTTTCCTGCCTTGCAGACAGCAAAAAGGCGGCGCTCCAGATCGGAGTGCCGCCTTTTTTCCAGTCATCTTCCCCACGCCTTTGGCGGATTTTTGTACGAGCTTCTTTGGCCGCACGACCAATATGACGCCAAGTTCCGAATCGCCCCTTACCAAGGCCTGAGCAGAGGGTAAAAATCCCCAGACTTGAGTGAACGGTTGGGGCAGACGCTGTTAATAGTTGCCCGTCGAGCGAGTTTACTAACGCGCCGTTAACCTTCTCAGGGCGACTAATAGGTATGACCATGGCGTCCGCCTCTTCCGTGAAGAGTGTATCCCTGCAGGACAATGCGGAGGATGGCTGGGACGTTTCACCCCGGCTGCGGCGCCGCATAATGACGGATACCCCGCCGATGCGCGAACCGATGCCCCCGGACCGGCCCCTGCCCACCTCGCGCGGCGTGCTGTCGGCTGCCGAGATCGAGATGCTGCTGCGCCCGGACCTGTCGGACATGGACGACCTGCCGGAAGAGGCCCCCGCTCCAAGGCCCGTGCCGGAATTCACTGCCGCGCCAGCCAGGGCCAGATCTGGCCGGGAAGACGCGGCCCGGCGGATCGCGGCGCGCCTGTCGAGGTCAATGCGGGAAACATGCGGGATTGCGGCGGCGTTCACGGTTAAACGTCTGTCTCCGGCCAGCCTGGCGCAGGCAGTCTCCAACCGGGAAGAGCAGGGACAGGCGATTGTCTGCTGCGCCGGTTCGGACGGCGATGTGGCCGCCATGCTGGTACTCGGGGCGGGGCTCGCCCAGATCATGATCGAGACCGCCTGTGGCGGTCCGGTTCCCAATGGTCAGCCCAGGCAGCTCAGCCCGATTGACCTCGCCCTGATTGAGGGGCTGACGCGTCCCCTGGCGCCCTTCATCGGCAGCGGGCTCGGCTTTGCCGGGGTCGAAACCGATCCCTTGTTTGCCGCATCGATCGCGGCGCCAGGCGCGGCCTATGAAATCCTGTTTTCCGTGAGGGCGGGCGGGGCGGACTGGCCCGCATGCCTCCTGATCCGCGAGGCCTTGCTGCCGGACACGGCAGAAGAAACGCAAGTGAACAGGCAGGATGCAGGCAAAGCGCGTGACCTGACGGTTCTGATGACGGCCCGTGTGGCACGGGTCGAGATGCCGCTGTCAAAGCTGAGCAGCCTGCGCCCTGGGGCAACGCTCCTTCTGGGCGTGCCGGCAGACCAGCCAGTGGAGCTGCTTTCGGGCGGGCTGGACGGGGACGTTGCCGCCGAAGCCCAGATCGGGCGCAAGGGAAACAAGATGGCCCTGCGCATATCGCGGCGTGGCCCGGCGCTGCGGGCGCTCAATCCGGCGTTTGCCGGATAAACTCCGCTTCGATTTCGATCCGGACGGTATCTGTCAGGAGCCCTGACAACCGGTCCACGCCGAACGCGGCGCGACTGATTTCTGAGGTTGCTGAAAAGCCGACCACGTCGGCGCGGCGCAGCGGGTCATAGGCGCTGCCATTGAAGCGGGCAGAGAGTGTGACCGGCCTTGTGACGCCCTTTAGGGTAAGGTCGCCGGTGATGATTGCGGACGTTTCCCCGGTCAGTTCTATGGACCGTGACCGGAAGATTGCCTGAGGATGGGCGTCCGCATCAAACCAGCCGGGCCCCATCAGCTCTGCGGCAAACTCCGGATTGGCGATATTCAGCGAGGTCATGTCGATGATGGCTTCAAGCCTGGCCTCTGCCGGAGAGGCCGCGTCGCCGCGGAGGCTGGCTTCAAAGCGGTCAAACCGGCCGGCATAGTCTGCAAAGCCAAGATGATTGATCCGGAAGAGCAGGGCCGCGTGGGTGGTATCGAGCACAAAGTCGCCGGGGGCAAGCGAGGCAGCCGCGGTATCGATCTTCGGCGCCAGGAAAGCGCTGGCGATTGAGGTGCACCCCGCTAGGCACAACATCGCCAGGCCAATGGCTGCGCCGGTGCTGCGGCGGTTCAAGCGCCCTTTGTCTGTGCGATCCATGCGTCCACATTCTCCTCCAGAATGGCGAGCGGCACGGCGCCGTCCCTGAGAACCACATCATGAAAATCACGGATGTCGAAAGCCTCGCCAAGTTCTGACTTAGCGCGTTCGCGCAGTTCGACGATCTTCAGCATGCCAATCTTGTAGGCAGTCGCCTGGCCCGGCATCACGATATAGCGGTCGATGGCCTTGCGGGCATCACCTTCGGGATTGGGCGTGTTCTCCATAAGATACTGGACGGCCTGCTCGCGCGTCCACTGTCTGGAGTGAAGGCCGGTATCGACAACGAGACGGGCGGCCCGCCAGATTTCCATGGCGAGACGCCCAAAGTCTGAATACGGATCGGAATAATACCCGATCTCCTTGGGCAGGAGTTCGGAGTAGAGCCCCCAGCCCTCCGAATAGGCGGTATAGCCGCCATATTTTCGGAAGCTCGGGACGTTCTCCAGTTCCTGGGCAATGGCAATCTGCATGTGGTGGCCCGGAATGCCTTCATGGAAGGCGAGGGCCTCCAGCTGATAGGTCGGCATGTCGGCCATCCGGTAGAGGTTGGCGTAATAGACACCAGGGCGGCTGCCATCGGGGGCGGGGCGGCTGTAGAAAGCCTTTCCGGCCGACTTTTCGCGGAAGGGCTCAACAGCCTGGACGATCATGCCGGCCTTGGGGAAGGTGTTGAACAGGCTGGGCAGGTCGGCTTCCATCCGGGCGATCGCGGCGCGCGCCTCGGCGAGATATTCCTCGCGGCCCTCAGGCGTTTCGGGTTTGTAGAAGCGCGGATCAGTCCGCATGAACTGGAAGAAGTCCTGAAGGTCCCCTTCAAAACCAACCTGCACAATGATGGCGCGCATCTCCTCATGGAGGCGTGCGACCTCGTCCAGCCCGATCTGATGGATTTCGTCAGATGTCAGATCGGTCGTGGTCATCGCCCTGAGGCGGGTGTCGTAATAGGCCGCGCCATCGGGCAGCTTCCAGATGCCGTCATCGGCGGTGGCGTTGAGCTGCTGACGGCTCAGCTCTTCAATGGTGGCCTGATAGGCCGGGCCGACAGCGTTCAGCAGCGCCGCTTCGGCGCGGGCGATGAATGCGTCTGCTTCCTCCTGTGTGAGCGTGGCATTGGTGACGAGGGCGCCGGTCTTGCCGCGGAAATCTGCCATCAGGGGGCTGTCGGCCGTACCGTCTGATGCGCCGGAAAAGGGGTGGCCGGTCAAAAGGCGCTGCGCATCTGAGAGGACATAGTCATAGACGAAAGATGGTGGCTGAATCCCTTTTTCGGATGCACGATTTGCGTTCTCTAAATGCTGGCCAAGATACGCAGGCAGGGCTTCCAGCCGGGAGATGTAGGCGTCGAGGTCAGCGGCGCTGGTCGCCTTATGTTGGTTGATGAGGAAGGCGGGAATTGAAGACTGGACCCCGAACATCTGGTTGAACGTGTAGCCGTGATCGCGGAACGACGCGTTTGCTTCGGCGCGTTCCAACTCGTAGACAGCCAGTCTCCAGGACAGTCTGCCTTGCCCGTCCAGCTTGTTGAAATCGAATTTCTCCTGCATTTCCTGAACAGTAGCCTTTTGCAGGGCGAGGCTTTCCGTGTCGAATTCGGGCGATGGATCGGTCCATTCCCCATATCGCTCGCGCCGCCCCAGAGCGGTCAGGCGCATCGGATCGCGGGCAATGGCTGCTTCGAACTTCTCCTCGAACCAGGCATTCAGGCGCGCTGATTCCGTCTCTACGATCTCGGCAGAATATTCCGGGACACGGGGCTCACGATGGGCGGGCGCGCCGCAGGCCGCTGTCAGCAGAAGCGCTGCGAGGAGCGCGATCGGTCGTGATACCATGATAAGCCGAATCCTGTTCAGATGAGGAAGATTGCCCGGTCTCTATTAACGGCTTTTTCGGGTTCGTTAACCTTTGCCGTGCGAGAACTGGTAGTCTAGGTGACGGCTTGGCATCGAGTTGCGTGATGCCAGCCTCGCATATGGCGTGGCCGTGCCGGGCAGTGGCGCTGGCCGAATGGAATGGCGGTAGACCATGAGTAAAGATGCAGACACGCTTGAGCTGACACTCGCGGCAGTAACGCCGGGCGAGGAAGCCGACGCAGCCAAGGCCGGAGACCGCGACGGGCGGCGCATCGACTTCCTGCAGCTGGGCTTCTGGGGATGCCTTCTCCTCTCTATTGCTGCTGCCAGCATTTCGCTCGCCTGGCCCAACGCGTCTGGCGCGACAGGTTCCATCCTTCTGATCACCATGGCATCGGGCGGGCTTGTCTTCCTGCTGTGGACGGTTCGAGGGGCAGGGCGGTTCATCGGGCTCTTCCCCGAGAAGGGCGCAGCCGCGCGCGTGGCCAATGCCAGCGCGCCGCGCTTTCCGTGGATCGAAGCGCTCGACGAGGCTGTTCTGGTAACAGATCCTGGCGGCGCGCCGGTCGCGGCGAACGAAGCCTATGGGGATCTCACCCGGCTCGCATTGATCGCAGGCACCTCGGAAACCGGGCCTGTCACCGTGGATCGCCTCTTCGGCGCCAATCCAGGCCTTGCGGCACCGGTTTACCGGTTGTCGAAATCGGCCAAGGCGGGTGTGCAGCGCCGGGAAGTGCTTCCTCCGCTGACGCTTGGGCCGGAACAGGTGCCGGCGCAGTTTGAAATCAACGTCTCGCCCCTGCCGCGTGGCCGCGTGCTCTGGCGCATCCGCCGTATTGCGGGCCAGCTTGAGGCGACGGGCGCCTCGGACCTGAAATCCCTCTATGTCGAAGACGCTCCGATGGGCTTTTTCGCTGCCAAGCCGGACGGCACGATCACCTATGCCAACGCCTGGCTGCGCGAGCTGCTGGGCCTGCCGGAAACGGCCAAGAACATCCGCACCGACGACATCATGCGGCCTGAGTTCGTGAAGATGCTGGCGCGCGACCGCAAGTCCGGCGCGCCCGGCCGCGCGGACATCCAGCTGCGCGCCCGCGACGGGGTGGAAATCCCCGTGCAGGCGATCACCAGCTGGTCGGGCCGCGGCGTGGACGCTGCCGGCCGCACGATTATCCTGGCCAGCCCGCAGGTTTTGAATGGCGGCGAGGAACGCTTTGCGCTGCAGGCTGCCTCGCGCCCGCCGCGCCTGGACGGCGACCCGATGTTTGACGACGCACCCTTCGGTGCCGTTCGCCTGGACGGCGACCGTGTAGACGGGGCCGTCATTCTTGATGCCAACCGTGCCCTGATGGAAATGACCAGCGGCCGGGCAACGCCAGGGACACGCTTTTCGGACCTGTTCGTTTCCGATGACGGGGAAGACACGCTGGCGACCCTGCTGGTTGATGCGATCGACAAGCCTGTTGCGCTCAAGACAGCCGGCGATGAAGCCCGGCATGTGAATGTCTTCGTGACGCTCAATTCCACGGGCCGGCCATCGGTGGCCTATATCATCGACATCACCGAGCAGCGCATTCTGGAAACGCGCCTCGCACATGGCGAGAAGATGCGCTCCATCGGCCAGCTGGCCGGCGTCGTCGCGCACGACTTCAACAACGTCCTGCAGGGCATCATCTTCAACTATGAAGAGCTGATGACGCGCCACCCTGTGGGCGACCCGTCCTATGAATATCTGCAATCGATCCACGAGTTCTCCTCGCGGGCCCGCGAACTCGTCCGCATGTTGCTCGCCTATGCCAGGGCACAGACCTTCAAGCGGGAGATTTTCAACGTCACCGATTTCCTGTCGGAGTTCTCGATCCTGCTGCGCCAGGTGCTTGATGAGCGGGTTGAGCTGGACGTGAAGCATGGCCGGGATGTGCCATGGATCAAGGCCGACAAGAACCAGCTCGAAACGGCGATCATCAACCTCGCCACCAATGCCCGCGACGCGATGATCTCACAGCGCAACGGCGGCAAGCTGTCGATCCGCACGGCCCGCGCAACGGGCAAAGATGCCCATGCAAAGGGCTTCAACTATGTCGAGGATGGCGAGTATCTGCTGATCGAGGTCGAGGACAATGGTTGCGGCATGCCGCGCGATCTGCTCGACAAGATCTTCCAGCCCTTCTTCACCACCAAGGAGCAGGGCTCGGGCACAGGCCTTGGCCTCGCCACGGTCTACGGCATCATCAAGCAGTCTGGCGGGTACGTCTGTCCGGTGTCGGCCGTCGGCAAGGGCACGACCTTCTACATCTACCTGCCGGCGCTCGCCGCTGAAGACATTCCCGAGGCGTCCGACTTTGCCGAACAGGCAAAGGTCGTCGTACGCCCGATGGATATGTCCGGGCGCGGACGTATCCTGC
The DNA here is from genome assembly GCF_018402285.1 of Hyphomonas sp. Taxonomy (GTDB): domain Bacteria; phylum Pseudomonadota; class Alphaproteobacteria; order Caulobacterales; family Hyphomonadaceae; genus Hyphomonas. The sequence continues at coordinate 311,185 of NZ_JAGYJH010000006.1, forward strand.
TTGTCGAGGACGAAGACGGCGTGCGCTCCATCGCGGCAACCCATCTGCGCCAGCGCGGCTATGAGGTGGAAGAGGCGTGCGACGGCGAGGAAGCCCTGGACATTCTCACCGACATGCCAGGCTCCTTCGATCTTATCATCTCGGATGTGGTTATGCCTGGTATGGACGGCCCCACGCTGATCCGCGAAGCCAAGGACAAGCTGGGCCATGCCCGGGTGATCTTCATTTCCGGCTATGCCGAGCGCGACCTCGCGCAGCAGCTGGACGACCGCGCGGTGTCCTTTCTGCCCAAGCCCTTCACGGTTCGTCAGCTCTCTGAGCGGATCAAGCAGGAACTGGCCGGTATTGGCGGCAAGGAAGCGGCCTGATCAAGTTGTGGAAAAAGTTGCAGGGGCCGGCTTTTCAGCCGGCCTTTTGCCATAGAGCCTTCAGCACGGCTGCGAAATTTTCCGCCCGATCATGGCAGGCCCAGTGGCCTGTGCCGCGCTCGACATGCAGCGGTGTGCCGTGGCGTTTGGAGAAGCGCTCCGCCACCGGCAGCTCCACATAAGGATCATTCTCGCCCCAGAAGAGCTGGCCATGCTCGGGCAGATTGGCGAGGTCTTCGACCCAATGCCCGCTGAAACGCAGGCCAATGGCCGAGCGGTAAAGACTGAGGATCGACTGGCGCATCTGCTTGTCGATATGGGGTACTTCCTGCTCCGCCAGTTCCCGCGGCATGCCGCCCTGGACAAGGCCTTCGATCAGGCGCGGCTTGTTGCGCATGTTCAGCATCACGAACTCGCCAAGCAGGGGCGTTGCCCACATGCGTGCTGTTCTGTGGCCGGAATAATCCGGATCGATGACCGCGTTGGTGACGCACCAGCTTTTCACGAGGTCGGGGCGAAGGCTTGCCACGCGCAGGGTAAGGAGGGCGCCCCAGTCATGGCCTACGATATGGACCGGTCCGTTCGCCGCGTCCATCTGGGTGATCAGCCAGTCGGCATACTCATCCTTGGTGCTGCGGAATGCCGGCGGCTTGCTCCGTCCGAAGCCGGGAAGGGCGGGCGCCATATACTCGCCAGACTTGATCCCCAGCGCTGCAATCAGCGGGTCCCAGAGAATAGGCGTGTCAGGTACGCCGTGTACGAACAGGATCATAAATTCAGTCCTTTGTGCCGGGTTCCCAGAAGGTTTCAGGCGGGAAGATTTCATCCATGGTGCCGTCGATCGACGGTCCATAGAGCGGATTGGGCAGGAGGAACCAGCCTTTGCCCCACATGGCGTCAAAGGCTGGCGAAGCAGAGAGTTGTTTGCGATCTGCCGGGCGCAGGGATTTCTCATTGAAGATGTCTGCGATGTCGCCGAGCTGATCACCGGCGAGCGCGACGACACAATAGTTTTCCGAGATGGCAAGGCGGCGGCCATCCTTGGCGGAGCCGCCGGGCGTGTCGCCCTTGAGGAAGAGAGTAGATCCGTGCACGAAATCGCCGATACCGGCCATACGCAGGGTTGCGATATTGCCCTTGACGTTCACGGCTTCGCGATTGGTATTGACGATAATTTCGACGTCCGCCGCGCGGATGCGCTGAAGGGCATCGAGGACGCCGGGGATCGCGACGGCCTTGCCTGCGCCGGTGCGCTCCCAATCGGCCCAGATCTCGGGCGTGTATTCGAGGTCCATCCGCCGGAAGGCGCCGGTTGAGCCGGTATTCCAGATCAGCGTTTCGTCGGCGTCGAAAACGGCGGCGAGGGGTTTATCCCCGCAGGCGAGGAATTCAGGCGCCGCTGGCGTGGCGCCGGGGGCGAGGATCACGCTGGCATTCGGGCGGTTGGCCGCTGTGGCTTCAACATACGCCGCGATGTCGTTCCAGGTCTGCACCATGATGATGCGCGCTTCGGCCGAGCCGAGCAGCCACTGCTCGCCGGCTGAAGGGACGGGCGCCTGGCTGACGGGGGTATCCGGTTCCATCGCAACGCTTTCGGGCTGGGGGACGGGCGGCGGTGCGGTATGGCAGGCGGCAAGGATCGCAAGCGAGAGGAGAGGGAGGGCGGCTTTCATGAGGGCTCCGTCTGTCGGCTGGGTATTGGGGGTAGAACTGTTTCGCGGCCCTCGCAATGGTGGTGAGAAAGCTGACCTGGGTGCAACTTTCCCCAATGACAGTCTTGCGGCGGGCGGGTCCGGTGTTCAAGGATGGCGCCAGCGAACAAGCCTTCTGGAGGAGACTCAATGAAAACCCGCATTACAGAAATGCTCGGCATCAAGCACCCGATCGTACAGGGCGGCATGCACTTTGTCGGCTTTGCCGAAATGGCCGCGGCCGTTTCCAATGCGGGGGGCCTCGGCATCATCACCGCGCTGACCCAGCGCACGCCCGCTGATCTTGCCAACGAGATCGCGCGTTGCCGTGACATGACCGACAAGCCGATCGGCGTGAACCTGACCTTCCTGCCATCGGTGAACCAGCCCGATTATCCTGGCTATGTGAAAGCCATCATCGAAGGCGGCGTGAAAGTCGTCGAGACGGCCGGCAACAATCCGGTTCAGGTGCTGCCGGTCCTTAAGGACAACGGCATCAAGGTCGTCCACAAATGTACCGCTGTCCGCCACGCCCTGAAGGCGCAGAAGATCGGTTGTGACGCAGTGTCGGTCGATGGCTTCGAGTGCGGCGGCCATCCCGGCGAAGATGATGTGCCAAACTTCATCCTGCTGCCGCGCGCGATGGACGAGCTTGAAATTCCCTTCATTGCGTCGGGCGGCATGGCCGATGGCCGCTCGCTGGTGGCCGCCATGGCGCTGGGCGCCGAGGGCATGAACATGGGCACGCGCTTCATCGCGACGAAGGAAGCGCCGGTCCACGAGAATGTGAAACAGGCGCTCGTGGCCGCCTCCGAACTCGACACCCGCCTCGTCATGCGCCCGCTGCGCAATACCGAGCGTGTGCTGACCAACCCGGCAGTTGAGCGTCTCCTGCAGAAGGAAAAAGAGCTCGGCTCCAGCCTCAAGTTCGAGGACATCATCGAGGAAGTCGCCGGCGTCTATCCCAAGATCATGCTCGACGGGCAGATGGATGCGGGCGCCTGGTCGTGCGGAATGGTCGCCGGCCTCATCTATGACATCCCGACCTGCCAGGAGCTGATCGACCGGATCATGGCTGAGGCCGAAGAGATCATCACCAAGCGTCTTGCGGGCTTTGTGAAGGGCTGATGCAGCCTCTGTTTGTTCAGAGAGACTGTTAACCCTTGATTTCCGGACTGCGAAATTCGCCTGTGGGGCCAGTATCGCTCGCCCCACAGGTGTAGACAGCGCATGTTCGTTCCGATTATGTTCTTTGGGCGCCAGTTGAAGGACAGTCGATGCCGCCTATCGTCATTATCGGATCGCTCGAACTCGACCTGATCCATGTCGTCCTGCTGGCGCTGACGGCGGGGCTTGGCGTATACCTTTGGCAAGCCCGGCAGGGCGGGGCGCTGGAGCGCCAGAGACTGCTGGCCGAACGTGACGGGGCGCAGGGTGAAGTCGCCCGGCTGCGCCAGCGCGAACAGGCGCTCGACGCCGCGGCGCGGGACGCGCAGCTGAAACTTGCCGCCGCAGAGGCGCGCAGCGCCGAGGATGAGCGCAAATTTTCCGAGCTCGCCCAGGGCGTCCTGGCGCGGGCCAACACGATCTTCCTTGAGCGCGCTGAAGAGACCTTCAAACGCCACCGGGAAGGGGCCCAGGGCGAACTCAAGGAGCTGATGAAGCCCATCGGCGAGAATTTCGAGACGTTCCGCCAGAAGGTCGAAGCCCTGGAGAAGGTGCGGATCGAAGACAAGTCGCTCCTGTCTGAACAGGTGAAAGCCATCGGCGAAAGCCTGCATCGCAATACGGCCGAGACCGGCAAGCTGGTGAATGCGCTGACTGCGCCCAAGGGCGGTGGGCGCTGGGGCGAGATGACCCTTCGCAATGTCATGGAACAGGCGGGGCTTTCGGCCCATTGCGATTTCAGCGAGCAGGTGCACGACGACACTGAAGAAGGCCGCCAGCGCCCCGACGCGATCATCCGCCTGCCAGGCGACCGTCAGATTGTGATCGATTCCAAGGTGTCGCTCGCCTCCTACATGGCCGCAACCAATACAGATGACCCGGCCGAGCGGCAGGCGCATCTCAAACAGCACGCAAACAGTGTCCAGCGGCACGTGACAACGCTCGCCTCGAAGGACTATCAGTCAAATCTCGGCAACCGCTTTGACTACATCGCGATGTTCATTCCCGGCGAGAATTTCTTTGCCGCCGCGCTGGAGCAGGCGCCTGACCTGATCGAAAAGGCGATGAGCCGATCTGTCATCGTCACCACGCCAACCACGCTGATCGCGCTGGCGCGCACGGTCGCCCATCTCTGGCGCCAGCATGAGATGAACGAGAATGCCCAGGCCGCTTCAGAGCTTGGGGCAGAACTTTACACCCGTATGGGCGTGCTGCTCGGGCATACGGAAAAGCTTGGAAAGTCCATCAATTCTTCGGTGGACCATTATAACAGCCTGCTCGGTTCGCTCGACAAGCGGGTCATGCCAACCCTGCGCAAGTTTGAGGACATGCAGATTGCCCCGCCCGGTAAGGTGCCGCCTGAGGCCAAGCTGATAGAGGCGCGGGCAAATACGCCGGATACAGGCCAACTTCCGCTGGAGCCTGCCAAGAAGCTGCCCGCAGAGTGATCGCCCGTTGACGCTGGCAGATGGGCTGCATATCTGACACTCATGGCTATTCGCGAAATCCTCACCGTCCCAGATCCGCGCCTGAAACAGGTGTCCAAGCCCGTTGAGGGCGGGGTTACCGATGACATCCGCGCGCTCATGGATGACATGCTCGAGACGATGTACGACGCGCCGGGCATTGGCCTGGCTGCAATCCAGGTCGGCGTGCCGCTGCGCGTGATCGTCATGGACCTTGCGCGCGAGGGCGAAGAGCCCGCGCCGCGCTATTTCGTGAACCCGGAAATCCTCGAGACCATCGAGGAAACAAAGCCCTATGAAGAGGGCTGCCTTTCTGTTCCGGACATATTCGACCAGGTGGAACGCCCGGCCCGGTGCAGGATCCGTTATCTGAACTATGATGGCAAACAGGTCGATGAGTGGGCCGAAGACCTCTACGCGGTCTGCATCCAGCACGAGATGGACCATCTTGAAGGCACACTCTTCATTGATTACCTCTCCCGCCTGAAGCGGGACCGCGCCATCGACAAGGTAAAGAAAGCCCGCATCCGCGCCATTCGCGAAGACGCCAACTGATGCGCTTTTTCCGGGACATGCGGTTCCGGTGGCTGGTTGCAACGTTGATTGCTGCGACGATCGTATTCTGGCTCGGTTCCAATCAGGCCGTCGGGATCCCTGGATGGTCCTGGCTCGGACGCACTTGACCCGCGTGCCTCGATAGTGTCGCGGTGGGGCCTAACCCGAAGGAGCCAGCTCCCATGTCCCTCCGCATCGCTTTCATGGGAAGCCCCGGCATTGCGCTTGGCGTGCTCGACGCGCTGATCGCGGCCGGACACGACATCGCCTGCGTCTATTCCCAGCCGCCGCGCCCCTCGGGCAGGGGTCAGAAGCTGACGCCGACGCCGGTGCATGCCTTTGCAGAGGCGCGCGGCCTGGACGTGCGCACGCCAAAGTCCCTGAAGAAGGCTGAGGAGCAGGAAGCGTTTGCTGCGCTGAACCTCGATGCGGCCGTGGTCGTCGCCTATGGCCTGATCCTGCCGCAAGTGGTGCTGGACGCGCCGCGGCTTGGCTGCCTCAACATGCACGCCTCGATCCTGCCGCGCTGGCGGGGCGCTGCGCCGATCCAGCGCGCCATCATGGCGGGCGACACGGAAACCGGCGTTGACGCGATGATGATGGAAGCCGGGCTCGACACCGGCCCTGTCCTTGCTTCTGTCCGTACACCTATCACCCCGCAGGATACTGCCGGCACGCTGCATGACCGGCTCGCTGTCCTGGCTGCAGAGCTCGCGCCGCGTGCCCTGGCCGGCCTTGCCGAGGGCAGCGTGAAGCCGATCCCCCAGACAGAAGAGGGCATGACCTATGCCTTGAAGATCACCGCCGAAGACCAGCGCATCGACTGGACGAGACCGGCCGCCGAAGTGGACTGCCAGATACGCGGACTTTCGCCTTCGCCAGGAGCGTGGTGTGAGGCCGATCTGGGGCAGGGGCCTGTGCGGCTGAAGGTTCTGCTCAGTGAGCTGACGGACCTCTGGAACCTGGCTGCACCCGGAACACTCCTCGACGACCGCCTCTCTGTCGCCTGCGGCGATGGCCGCGCCGTGCGGCTCCTCAGGCTGCAAAAGCCGGGCGGAAAGCCGCTGGATGCAAGGGACTTTCTGGCTGGAAACAGTGTTGCGTCAGGGACGCTCTTCTGCTGATGGATATAGGGCTACGCCCTTTTCGTCCGGACTATCTGGACGCTATCGTGGAGGTCAACGAGGCTGGGTTCGGCCACGCGGATGAGGGCCGCATCACGCGCGCGCTGCATGCCGATGGAGACAGCATTCTCTCTCTCGTTGCGACTGGCAATATCGAGATTGTCGGGCATATCGAATTCTTCCGGATCAGGATCGATGGCGCGCCGGTGGGGGTGGGGCTTGGCCCGATGTGCGTGTTGCCAGAGCTGCAGCAGACGGGCGTGGGCGCGCGCCTCATCCGGCTCGGCTTGAAAGCCCTCGAAGGCGCGGGCGAAAGCCTCGTCTTCGTCCTGGGCCATAACACCTATTACCCCAAATTCGGCTTCAGCGAGGCTGCAGCCAAACCCTTCACCAGCCCCTGGTCCGGCCCACATTTCATGGCGCTCAGGCTGGCACCGGTCGGCCCGGAAACCGGCACGCTGACCTATCCCAAAGCCTTTGGTGGCTGAAAGCCCGGTTGACCCGGAAGCGCAGCTTTGGCACCGGGCTTGCCATGCCACGCTACAAACTCCTCATCGAATACAATGGCGGCCCCTACCAGGGCTGGATGCGCCTGCCGGGCCTGCAAACGGTGCAAGGGGCACTGGAGGCGGCGGCCGCGCGCCTTGATGGCGGCCCGGTTGAGGTGGTCGGCGCAGGCCGCACCGATGCCGGCGTGCACGCGACCGGCCAGATTGCGCATATGGATCTGCGGCAGGACCGGCCCAACAAGGTGGCCGATGCGATGAATTTCCATCTGCGACCCCATCCCATTGCCGTTCTGAAGGCCGAAAGGGTGGAGGAGGATTTCCATGCCCGCTTCTCGGCCACGGCCCGGCATTATCGCTATGTCGTGATCAACCGGCGTGCAGATCTGACAATCGACCGGGGCATCGCTTGGCGCGTACCGTCCAAATTGATCGCTGAAAAGATGCATGAGGCGGCACAATTGCTCGTTGGTACACATGATTTCACGACCTTCCGCGACACTGAGTGCCAGGCGCTTAGCCCGGTGAAAACGCTTAGCCGCTTTGACGTGGCGCGCTATGGAGACCGGATCGAGTTTACCTGTTCGGCGCCGAGCTTCATTCACCGCCAGGTCCGCTCGATCGTGGGAAGTCTTGTGGAGGTCGGCCGTGGCCGCCACCCCGTTAAGTGGGCACGCGAGATCCTTGAGGCTGCAGAGCGCGCGCGCTGCGGGCCTGTCGCGCCCAGCGATGGGCTCTTCCTGGAGCGCGTGGATTACGCGCCGGGCTGACGCGAAGGCAATCTGTGCAGGCCCGGATTTCGCGGTTAGCCTCTCCCCATAAAGATTGAGGAGGAGCGCCCCGATGGCGATTGATTTCACGATTCCCGAAGAGGCAAAGGAAGTGCGCGAGCGGGTGCGCCGCTGGGTGCAGGAGGAATGCATTCCGGCTGAGCGCGAGATGTCCGGCGGCCGCGCCTACAAGGACGTGCTGGCCGACCTGCGCAAGAAAGCCCGCGCGCAAGGGCTCTGGCTTCCCTTCATCCCGAAGGAACAGGGAGGCATGGGGCTTGGCCCGCTGGCCAATGCGCTGGTGCAGATGGAACTCGGCCAGAGCCATCTGGGCGCCCTGTCGATGAATTCTCAGGGGCCGGACGATGCAACCATGCTGACCCTGCTGGCCCACGGTACCGATTTCCAGAAAGAGAAATATCTCAAGCCCATCCTCGAAGGCCAGAAACGTGTCTGTTACTCGATGACCGAGAAGGCCGCCGGGGCTGACGCCACCGGCATGCAGACAACCGCCGTAAAGGACGGGAAGGGCAATTATGTCCTGAATGGAGAGAAGTGGTTTTCCAGCGCTGCAACGGCAGCAGACATTGCCGTCGTGATGGCCAAGACCAATCCCGACGCTCCGCGTCACCAGCAATTCTCCACCTTCATCGTGGAACTGCCCAATCCCGGCTACAAGATCCTCCGCGACATCCCGACCATGGCGGTCCACGGCCCCCACTATGCCGAAATGGGCGGCGGGCATGCCGAGGTGAAGATCGACAATCTCGTCGTTTCCGAAGCAAACCTGCTGGGCGGCGAAGGAATGGGCTTTGCCATGGGCCAGCACCGTCTTGCCTATGGCCGCCTTCGCCACGGGATGCACAATGTGGCCATGGCCCAGCGCGCACTTGATCTGGCTACGGAGCAGGTAACCAGCCGCTCGACCTTCGGAAAGGGTCTGGAAGACCGTCAGGGCGTCCAGTTCATGCTCGCCGAATGCGCCAGCCAGCTTTACATCGCACGGCTCATGCTGATGCACATCGCCTACAAGGCCGAAAACGGCATGGACATCCGCCAGGAAAACGGCATGGCCAAAGTGTTCCTCGCAAATATGGTCCACAAGGTGGTCGATACCGCGATCCAGCTGCACGGCGCGCTCGGCTATTCGCTCGATACGCCGCTGGCCGCCTGGTACACGCATATACGCTCGCAGCGTCTCGTCGACGGGCCCGATGAAGTGCACAAGTGGATCACCGGCAAGAATGTCATCCGCGCCTACAAGAAGGATGGCACCACGGCTGCGGCCGCTGGCGGCGACCTGCTCTGAGCCAGGGAGGGCGCGCGATGATCAAGCTCACCTTCTGCCTGCGGCGCCTGCCGCATCTCAGCCGGGAGGAGTTTCAGCGCTATTGGCTGGGCACCCATGCCCCGCTGGTAGCCGCCAGGGCCAAGACGCTCGGCATTCTCAAATACGAGCAGATCCATGCCGGGTTTGACGAGATGAGCGCGGCCGCCCGCGCCTCGCGTGACGCCTCAGAGCCCTATGACGGGATCGCGGAGCTCTGGTTTGAAAGCGAGGAGGCGATGCGTGCCAACGCTCAGAAGCCCGGCGTGGCAGAGGCCGCGCGGGAGCTGCTGGAGGACGAACGCAAATTTATTGATCTTGCCAACTCGCCCCTCTGGTATAACCGCGTCCACACGATTGTGGGGTGACCCTCACCCCTCATTCGTGCCCAGAGCATCGGCGAGGTCGGCGAGAATGTCCTCGGCGTCTTCCAGGCCAACGGAGAGGCGCACGAGGCCGTCGCTGATGCCATGTTCGATACGCTCTTCGCGGCTGTAGGTCGAGTGCGTCATGCTCGCGGGATGCTGGACGAGGGTTTCAGCGTCCCCCAGGCTGACGGCGCGGCGGATCATCCGCAGGCGGTTCATCATGGCGATGCCCGCTTTATAGCCGCCTTTCAGCTCCAGCGCGATCATGCCGCCAAAGCCCGGCATCTGGCGCTTGGCGAGGTCATGCTGCGGATGGCTTTCCAGGCCCGGATAATAGACCGTCTCGACGCCGGGCTGGGCTTCCAGCCACTGCGCGATCCTGAGTCCGCTTTCGCAATGGCGCGCCATGCGCAGCTGCAGGGTCTTCAGGCCGCGCATCACCAGCATCGCATTGAAGGGCGACATGACCGATCCGGTCATGTCCTTCACACCCACCATGCGCACTTCCTTGATGGCCTCGGCGCGGCCAAGCACGATGCCCGCCACAAGGTCGCCATGACCGCCGAGATATTTCGTGGCTGAATGGACGACGAAGTCAGCGCCAAGTTCAATCGGCCGGGTGAGCAGGGGGGTGGCATAGGTGTTGTCTACGGCAACCAGCGCGCCGGCCTGATGGGCAATGCGCGCGGCGGCGCGAATGTCCACCAGGCGCATGTTGGGATTGGCCGGCGTCTCGAAATAGACAAGGCGTGTCTTCTCGCTGATCGCGGCAGCGAGGTTTTCCGGTTCGCGCAAGTCTACATGGGTGATCTTGATGCCGAAGCGGGAAAGCCCGTCGCGCATGAAGGCAAAGGTGCAGCCATAGAGCGTCTTGTCGGTGATGATCTCGTCGCCCGGCTTCAGCAGGGTCCACATCAGGGATGAGATCGCCCCCATGCCGGAAGCGGTGGCGAGACCGGCTTCGGCGCCCTCCAGGTTGGCAATCCGCGCTTCCAGCAGGGCCACGGTGGGGTTGGAGATGCGCGAATAGATGTGGCCTTCGGCTTCCCCGGCAAACAGGGCGCCGCCCGTTTCAGCGTCAGGGAAGGCGAAAGTGGAGGTAAGGTGCAGGGGCGGGGTCAGCGCGAAGTCGTTCTTTGCCGGGTCGTATCCGTGATGGATCGCGCGGGTCGCCGGGCCGAGCGGGCGGGAAGCGTCATAAGCCATGGCCAGTTCTCCTGAGTTTCTGGTATCGTAACAGAAAACCAGCGGCCATACTTGCCATAGATGCCCATGTTATGCTCATATTTTGGCATAATATGCCAATGAGGTGCCTCATGGACGCCATAGATGCCAAAATCGTGCGCGCGTTGCAGCGGGATGGGCGGCTGACCAATCTGGAACTGGCCGAGGAGGTGGGCCTCTCGCCCTCGCCCTGCCTGCGGCGGGTGAAGAATCTCGAAGCAGCCGGCATAATTCAGGGATATTCTGCGCTGGTGGATCAGAAGGCCTGCGGCTTTCCCATCACCTGCCTTGTTCGTATCCGCCTCGCCAATCACGCGCAGGACACGGTCCGCGCCTTCGAGCAGAAGATTGCTGAAACCGACGCCGTGCTGGACTGCTACCTGATGACCGGCGGGGCCGACTATGAGCTGCGCGTCGTCGCCCGTAGCCTGGACGATTATGAACAGCTTGTGCGCCAGACCATCCAGACGCTGCCCGGCATTGCCTCAATTGAAACCAGTTTTGCGTATGGCGTGGTCAAGAAGTCGCGAATTCTTCCGGTCATTGCCGAAAAGGGTGCATAGCGGCCCGCCACGAAAACCTGCTAAGTAACCCCTTGATGACGCCTCCGACAAAATCCCCCCCGACGCTCCTGTCTGCTGGCCGCACGCCAGCTTCCCGCCGGCCCGGCAAATGGCGCATTGCCGACATCATCGATGGCCGCGCCCTGCGGGTGAAGCTGACGGCCGCGGCGCTGGACAATCTCGGCCATGATGCGGCGGCGCGGAAATCGGCGCTCAACCTGCTGCACGGGGCCATGTTCCGCGGCCGCCTGATTGCGCAGGAGCGTTTGCAACAGGGGGCCGATGGTCTCGACACCGCCCGCCTTCTCGCGGCGGTTCAGGACGAGGTGATCCACGCGCTTTACGATTTCACGGTGACGCACGTTCACCGTGCGTCCAACCCCACTGAAGCCGAGCGCCTCGCAATCCTGGCCACCGGCGGCTATGGCCGCAGCGTCATGGCGCCGTCCTCGGATACCGATCTTCTGTTCCTGCGCGCCTACAAGGCAAGCCCGCATACCGAGAGCGTGATCGAATACATGCTCTATGCCCTCTGGGACATGGGACTGAAAGTCGGAAATGCGTTCCGTACACCCATCGATTGCGTGAAGCTGGCCGCTGATGACGTCACCATCAAGACCAGCCTCCTGGACGCGCGCTTCATCTGCGGCGACGAACTGCTCGCCAATGACATGATGGCGCTGTTCCGGAAGGATGCCATCAAGGGCAAGGATGCCCAGTTCATTGCCGACAAGCTGGCCGAGCGCGATGCCCGCCACACAAGGATGGGTGATGCGCGCTATGTCGTCGAGCCTAATGTGAAGGACGGCAAGGGCGGCCTGCGCGACCTGCAGACACTCTACTGGATCGTCAAGCACATGTATGGCGGGCGCACGCTGGAAGATGTGATGCGCACCGGACCGTTCACGGACCATGAGTATGCGATCTTCATCCGCGCCGCTCGTTTCCTCTGGACGGTGCGCTGCCATATGCACTTTGTGACCGGCCGCGCCGAAGACAGGCTCAGCTTTGACCTGCAGCCCGAGATTGCGTCCCGCATGGGCTATCGCGACCGGGAAGGGCAGCAGGGGGTGGAGCGCTTCATGAAGCGCTACTTCCTTGTGGCCAAGGATGTTGGCGGCCTGACGCGCATCCTGGCGGCCAAGCTGGAAGCCGATCACAAGAAGAAACCCGAAGGCCTGCGCCGTTTCCTGCCCTCGCGCCCGCCCCAGCCGCTCGCCGAAGCGGGCTTCCTGATCGAGACCGGCCGGATCAACATCACCGAAGACAAGGTGATGTCGGAAGATCCCCTGAACATGCTGCGCCTGTTCACGATTGCCCGGCGCGAGCAGAAGGATATCCATCCCGGCGCCCTGACGGCACTAACCCGGAATCTCCGGGGGCTGAGCGAGGCTGTGCGGGAAACAGAAGGCGCGCGCGCCCTGATTCTCGACGCGATCCTCGGCGGGAAGGAACCGGGCCCGATCCTGCGCCGTATGAACGAAGCCGGGGTTCTGGGCCGTGCGATTCCCGAATTCGGCTCAATCGTCGCACAGACGCAGTTCAACATGTATCATCACTATACGGTCGATGAGCATACCCTGCGCGCTGTCGAAACGATTGCCGATCTCGAATATGGCCGGGGCAATACGGCGCCGCTCGCAACCGAGCTGTTTGGGCAGATCGAAAACCGCCGCGCGCTCTATCTGGCCATGCTTCTGCATGACACCGGCAAGGGGAAGGGCGACCAGCAGGAAGCAGGCATGCGCACATCGCGCCGCGCCTGTGAGCGCCTCGGCATCCCGGACGAGGAGACCGATCTCGTCGTCTGGCTTGTCGGCCACCATCTGGAAATGAGCGAAACTGCTCAGAAACGCGATATTGCCGACCCGCGTACCGTGGCGACTTTTGCCCGCCTTGTCGGTTCTCTGGAGCGGCTGCGCCTCCTTTACATTCTCACCGTGGCCGACATCAAAGCGGTCGGTCCGGCCGTCTGGAACGCGTGGAAAGGCCAGCTGCTGGCCGACCTTTACCACAACACAGCCGCCGCTCTTCGCGGGGGGCGTACGGATGAGGCCGCTGTTCTCTCCGAGCTGGAGCGCCGGGCCGAAATGCGCCGCGAAGCCCTGGTGGAACGCATCGGCGCCGTGCCGTCACTCCTGCTCGAGCTGGAAACCGCCTACTGGACGGGCTTTGATCCTGATGACATCGCCTGGCATGCGGCCGCGCTCGCCACGGGCGGCGATGTCGTCACCTCCCGCATGGCGCCGGAAGGCGGGGCCGTCGCCCTGCTCGTCTCGGGGAAGGACCGCACCGGCCTCTTCGCAGACCTTGCCGGGACGCTCGCGCGTATGGGCGCCAACATTGTCGCCGCGCAGGTCTTCACCTCCAAGGGCGGGCGCATCGTTGACGTCTTCATGCTGCACGATGCCCGCGGCCTGCCCTATGGCGAGGGCGACGGGCCGCGCCTTGCCAAGCTTGAACAGGCGATCCTCGGCGCGCTCGGCGGCAAGGTGCCGGGCGGGGCCGTCAAGTCCCGCTCCGGGCGGCGCGAGGCAGCCTTCCTCGTCCAGCCTTCGGTCCAGATCCATGACGAAGTCTCGCTCGACTACATGGTGATTGATGTGGCCGCCCGCGACCGGCCGGGCCTCCTGCATGAGGTCGCCGAAGTGCTCGCCGACATGAAGCTTTCGATCCATTCGGCGCATGTGGGCTCCTACGGGGAGCGCGTGTTCGATGCGTTCTATGTAAAATCCGACAGCGGCGCCGCGACACTCTCGAAAGCCCGCAAAGAAGCACTCCGCGAACGTCTTCTCGCCGTACTTTCCCGCGAAGAACCCGAAGGCCCGCACACCCCGGCCCGCAAGCTCAAACGCTCGCGCGCCGTGGACAGCTTCTGAGAATTGGTTCAACCGGGGAAACCATGAGCCTCGCCCGAAACACTGCCGTTCAGGCCTCGCTGACCCTGGCGAGCCGCATCCTCGGCCTCGCGCGGGATGTGATCCTCGTCGCGAAGATTGGCGCAGGCCCCGTGGGCGATGCCTGGGCAACCGCCCAGCAGTTCCCGAACCTCTTCCGGCGCGTCTTTGCCGAAGGCGCCTTCGCCTCTGCCTTCGTGCCATCTTATGCGCGCACGCTGGAAGCCGAAGGGCCAGAGGCTGCCCGGCAGGTGGCAGAGGACGCCTTGCGTGTCCTTTTCGCGATGACGGCGGCGTTGACCATCCTCGCCCAGATTTTCATGCCCTGGGTCCTGCTCCTCATCCATGGCGGGCAGGCGGACGATCCGGAACACTATGATCTCGCGGTCCTGCTCACGCGGATCACGATGCCCTACCTTACCTTCATGGCGATCGGCGCCTTGCTCTCAGGCGTGCTGAACTCTGCCGAGCGGTTCATTCTTTCGGCTGGCGCGCCAACGGTTCTCAATCTCTGCCTCATACCGGCAGGCCTTCTGGGCACTACGCCGGTCATTACGACCCAGTATGCGGCGGTTGCCTTTCTCATTGCGGGCTTCCTTCAGGCAGGCCTCCTCTGGTGGGGCGTGGCCCGCCAGAAAGTCCGGCTGAGCCTGATCGGCTGGCCGCGTCTGACACCTGCAGTGAAGAAAATGCTGCTGCTGGCCGTGCCAGGCACGATTGCCGCCTCGGGCACCCAGATCAACATCATCGTCAGCCAGTCGCTCGCGAGTTTCGAGGTCAGCGCCAAGAGCTGGCTTTATGCGGCAGACCGTCTCTATCAACTTCCCCTGGGCCTTGTCGGTGTCGCGGTGGGCGTTGCCATCCTCCCCCGCCTCAGCCGCGCAGCGCGGGCAGGGGATGGGGACGCGGGAAGCCGCACCATGGATGAAGGCCTTGGCCTGGCAATGGCGCTGACGCTCCCGGCCGCTGCCTCGCTGATGATGGCGCCGGTCTTCCTGATCGACGCCTTCTTTGCGCGCGGCGCGTTCACGGAGGCAGACGCCGTCGCGGCCGGCGCGGCCCTCTTCCACTTTGCCTGGGGCGTGCCCGCCTTTGTGCTGATCAAGGTGCTCGCCCCGCCCTTCTTTGCAAGGGAAGATACCAAGACCCCGATGCGCTTTGCCCTTGTCTCGGTGGCCATCAACACGGTTCTGGGGGCAGGGCTTTTCTTCTGGCTGAAGCAATCAGGACAGATGGGCTTTACCGGCCTCGCCATCGCCACCAGCGCAGCCTCCTGGGTCAATGCCCTCCTGCTGGCGGCGACCCTTGCCCGTCGCGGCTGGTACAGGCCCGGCGCCCGCGCCGTTTCCGGCATCGTGCGGGCCTTTCTGGCCACGCTTATCCTGTCTGCGGCCATCTGGGCCATGCTCTGGCAACTGCCCGCCATCCAGGGCGCGCTCGGGGGCTCCAAGGAGCTTGCCGCCGCAATCATCGTGCTTGCCGGGGGCTTCATTTACACCTTCGCCGCCTTCCTGACCGGCGCCGTCCGTCTTAGCGACATCCGGCAGGCTTTGCGCCGCTGATCAAACGCGCTAAAGGCGCCGGATCATGACCGACCAGACCCAAGCCTATACCGGCCCGAAACGCGTATTCTCCGGCGTCCAGCCAACCGGCAACCTCCACCTCGGGAACTATCTCGGGGCGCTCAAGAAGTTTGCCGACCTTCAGCGCGAGGGCCATGACTGCATCTTCAGCGTCGTGGACCTGCACGCGATCACCATGCCTCTGGAGAAGGGGGCCCTGATCTCGCATACCCGCCAGATCGCGGCCGCCTTCATTGCCGCCGGGGTTGATCCGTCCAAGTCGATCATCTTCCCGCAGTCTTCGGTGCTCGCGCATGTGGAACTCGCCTGGATCTTCAACTGCACCGCCCGCATGGGCTGGGTCGAGCGGATGACCCAGTTCAAGGACAAGGCCGGTAAGGATGCCGAGCGCGCCTCTGTGGGCCTGTTCACCTATCCGGTGCTCCAGGCCGCAGACATTCTCGCCTACAAGGCAACCCATGTCCCCGTCGGCGAGGACCAGAAACAGCATCTGGAGCTCAGCCGCGACATCGCCGAGCGCTTCAACCGCGACTACGATGTGCCAGGCTTCTTCCCGCAACCTGAGCCGATGATCAAAGGCCCCGGCGCGCGGATCATGAGCCTCAAGGACGGCACGAAGAAGATGTCGAAGTCTGACCCTTCTGACCTCTCCCGCATCAATCTCGTGGACGATGCCGACACGATCTCAAAGAAGATCAAGAAGGCGACAACCGATGCCGGCGTCATTCCGGGTACGGTCAAAGAACTTGAGGGCCGTCCAGAAGTCGAAAACCTCGTCGGCATCTACGCCGCCCTGTCCGGCCGCACGGCAGAAGGGGTCCTCGCCGAGTTTGAAGGCAAGGGCTTTGGCGTGTTCAAGCCGGCGCTGGCCGATGTGACAGTGGCGCATCTGGCGCCGATCACCGCAAGGTTCCGCGAGATTCTCGACGACGAGGCCGGGCTTGACCGCGTGCTCGCCGATGGCGCGGCCCGGGCGAGTGCTCTGGCCGCCCCGATCATGGAGGATGTGCGCCGGATCGTTGGTTTCTGGCGCGCCTGACGCGCCCCCGGCCACTTTGGACACTTCAAAAGCAGGCGCGCCTTAAAAGCGCCGCACGCGCCCTGCATCTCTTTCAGCTGTGCGGGGAATCAACCCATCCTCGTAAGGAGAGTTCTTTTCGCGGGGATGGCGAATGGGGATCAAGGGGCTGCCTCAGAGGCGAGTTGGCTGGCGGGCCGGGACACCTTCTGCTGCTGGAATTGCGACAGAAAGCGGTAAATTGGTGCTTGAATTAACCACATCGCCTTGCTTGCTGAAATTTCATGCGCAACTGGCCTGTTAATAACGGTTTAACAGCTTCATAAACGGCACAGGATGAACAAATCCACAGCACCCCAGAAGAAGCGGCGTAAAAGCATGGCAGCAGCGGCGGCAGTGAAACTCCCTCGGGCCTATGAAGAGCGCGAGCACGCTCCCGCCCCGGCGGACGACCCGACACATTTCATCTCGCTCGACTATGCCGAGCCCAGCCCGATCATGATCGGCTTTCAGAAGGGCTGGCGCACGGTGAAACGTACGCTGAAGATCGGTCTCGTGGCCGCCGCGGTTGGCGCCTATCCGGCTGCGGTTGTTCTCTCCAGCTACGTTGACGACAAGCCCATCGGCATTCCCGCCGAGCAGAGCTGGGCTGTGCCGGGCATTGCCGTGGCCATTCACAAGATCGCGCGCGAGCTCGAAGGCGCCGGCTGGGCGGCCAATCGCCCGACCTGGCATCCCCAGGCACGCCTGACCGCGCTGCCCGCCTGGCAGTCGGGCACGGCAGACGCCTTGTCCCAGCATGTCCAGCTGATCTCCGAACTGGCGCCTTATGAAGGCGCCCCTGACAGCGATCTGGCCGCTGCCTCCCGTCTGCTCTCGGAAGTCCCCGGCGAGCCGATGCGCCCCCGCCTCACGGCGGCAGCCGAAGCGCTCAACCGCTTTGACACACGCGCCTCGCGCGGCCTGGCCATGCGGCCGATGCCCGAAGAGATCATGACGCGGGAACTCGCCCTCTTCGCAGGTTGGGCGAGCGAAGATCGCGCCGCCCTCTCTGACCGCATCAATGCCCGTCAGGAAGGCGGCTGGCCTGCCAGCAAGGAAGACATCGCCGCTTTCTACCGCGCCAAGGCTCACGCCCATGTCGCCCATGAGATGTTCGCCGCCAATGTCGACAAGGCATTCACGCTTTCGGATACGGCTGTTCTGGTGGCGGCCGACCGGGTCGAGGCCGCCTGGGAGCGTGCCGCCGAAATGAAGCCGATCTTCGTTTCCAACCAGTCGGACTCCGCTGTCCTAACGCCCAACCACCTTGCCAGCATGGCCTACTTCCTTCTCGAAGCCGAAGAAGCCTCCCGCCACCTCATCAAGCTGATGGAACCGGCAGCGGAAGATGAGGTAATTGAAGAGACTTCGGTTGCCCAGACCGACGCCGATGCCGAGATCGCGCTGCCCTGATCTGTCGCCAATGCCCCGCGCTCCCTTGATCTGAAGGGAAGGGCGGGCCATGTCTGGGTCGAGACAGGGAAGGCCCCGACATGTTTATCCAGACCGAAGCAACGCCAAACCCCGACACGATCAAATTCCTTCCGGGACAGCCGGTTGCCGGAGATCGGGGCCCGTTCGACTTTCCCGATGCCGCCAGCGCCCGCACCAGCCTGCTGGCCCGCGCCCTGTTTCAGGTCGAAGGCGTCGAGCGTGTCTTTCTGGGAAGCGATTTTGTCAGCATAAACAAGGTGCAGGACAAAGACTGGCGGCATGTCAAGCCGATGGTGCTGGCCGCCATCATGGATCACTTCATGTCCGGCCTTCCGGTCGTGGAAGAGGGAACACCAAGTCTCTCAGATGAAACCGAATATGAAGGCGAGACGGCTGAAATCGTCAACGAGATCAAGGAATTGATCGAAACCCGCGTGCGCCCGGCCGTGGCTCAGGATGGCGGTGACATCACCTTCCAGCGGTTTGACCCGGAAACCGGCATCGTTCATCTCTCGATGCGGGGCGCCTGCGCCGGTTGCCCGTCCTCGACCATGACCCTGAAACAGGGCATCGAGAACATGCTGCGCACCTATGTGCCCGAGGTGACCGCCGTGGAGGCAGCGCTTTAAAAAGCCGCCAGAAAAACTCCAACGGTTACTCCAACAAGCGGCCAGAAAAACTCCAACGAGTTTCCAGCCAGAAAATCCGGCCCAGATCCTGCCGCCACCGCCGGGTCTTTGCCGCCATCAAGGAAGGAACTGCCCATGGCCCACCCGGTCAACGATCACGCGCTCGACATCATCTTTCGCGATGCCCGCAGCCAGAACGGCTATCTTGACCGGTCCGTCCCCGAGGTCCTCATCCGCGCGGTCTATGACCTCGCCAAGATGGGCCCCACCAGCGCCAACTGCTCGCCCGCCCGCTTCGTGTTCGTCACCACATCGGAAGGCAAGGAGCGCCTCCTGCCCTTCATGAGCGAAGGCAACCGCGCAAAGACTGCGTCAGCGCCCTGGACGGTCATCATCGCCCACGACATGCGCTTTGCCGACAGGATCCCGCAACTCTTCCCGCACAATCCGGATGCCAAACACTGGTTTGACAACAATGCCGAAGAAACTGCCATACGCAACGGCACGCTTCAGGCAGCCTACCTGATGCTGGCGGCCCGCTCGCTTGGCCTCGATTGCGGCCCGATGAGCGGTTTCGACATGCCCGGCGTAAACCGCGAGTTCTTCCAGAGCCAGGACGGCGAGGAACAGCACTGGCGCGCCAATTTCATCTGCAATCTCGGCTATGGCGACAAGACCAAGCTGATGGACCGTCTGCCGCGTCTGGAATTTGACGAAGGCTGCCGCATCCTCTAACCGGCGAGGATGCTGATCCTTGCCCTGAACACGGCCTTTACGACGATGGAAGCCGCGCTGGTGCGCGATGGCGAAATCCTGGCTGATGCGCGGGAGACTTTACCGCGTGGCCAAGAAAAGGCGCTTCCGGGCTTTGTCGAGGCGCTGCTGAAGGAAGAGGGGGCCAGTTTCGCCGATGTGTCCCGCCTTGCCGTCGTCACAGGGCCTGGCAGCTTCACCGGCCTGCGCATCGGCGTTGCTTACGTGCGCGGCCTCGCCCTCGTCACCGGCGCGCCTGCGGTCGGCATCACCAGTCTCGAAGCGGCCATCCCCGCGGGTATGGAAGGGGCGAGCCTCGGCGCCCTGATGGCCCAGCGGCGCCCGCCCGACCAGACCTGGTGGGTGCAGGGCATCAGCCAGGACGCCGGCATCGCCCCGGTGCAGGAGGTAGGCCTTACCGCGCTCTCAGCCATGCTCGAAGGCTTCCATGCGCCGATCTTCATGGATGGGGCTGAGGCGCTCGGCGAGCAGGCCGCAAAGCTCGACATCCGCCCGATGCGCCCCAGCGCCGTCACCGCCGCCCTTAAGGCCGGGCGGTTTGATCCGGCAGATCATCCGCCCACGCCGGTCTATGCCCGCGAGCCGGATGCGACGCTGCCAACGCCGAAATCCTAAGGCCGCCGCGCCAGCCAGGGCTCAAGGTCATCCTGCTGCGCAATCAGCGCCAGGCCATGCGCGATCGAAACGAACTGGTCACCGGTCTCGACTTTCTCTGCGCCAAACCGTTCCTCGAAACTCTCGCGCAGCGCGCGAACGTAGGATGTGCCCCCGGTCAGGAACACCCGGTCAATCCCGCTTGGCGAGAGGCCCGCGCGGCTCAGCGCCGTATCAACTGTCTCGCCGATGGCGCTCACGTCTTCGGCGATCCAGCCCTCAAACTCGGCGCGGGTGATGTCCCGCTCGATGGTCAGGCTGCCGGCGCGAAGGCTGAAGGTCGCCGTCTTCGCTTGCGAGAGCTGCGCCTTAACCTGCGCCACGGCCCGGTAGAGCAGGTAGCTCGCGTCGGCATCAAGGAAGTCGATGAAGGACTGGATCAGGCGCGGCTCGTTTGACGCCTGCAGCAGTTTCTGAAGGTCAGCATAATCGCGCGTGTGCCGCATGATCGAGAGCTGATTCCACTGCGCAAACCGGCTGTAGAAGGACGAGGGCACGGGCAGGGTTTTCTCCCCGCTGCGGAAGGTGCTGCTCTTGCCAAAGAGCGGCGCCACCACATGCTCGATGATCTTCTGGTCAAACGCGTCGCCCGCAATTCCGATACCGGAATGGGAGAGCGCCTGCGCGCGCAGCTTCCCGCCCGAGGGATCAAACCGGACGACCGAGAAGTCGCTGGTTCCGCCGCCAAAGTCTGCCACCAGAATGGTCGAGGCGTGCGTGAGGCGCTGGGCATAGAAAAAAGCAGCGGCGACCGGCTCATACACATGATGGATGGTTTCAAAGCCGATCCGCTTCAGCGCGGCTTCATAGCGGGACTGGGCAAGCGCCTCGTCCGGCTGGGCACCTGCAAAGCGCACCGGGCGGCCCATCACCACGCGTGTTGGCCAGGGCGTGCCCGCCCGCTCCGACAGGCGGCGCAGATAGGCGGCCAGAAGGTCTTCAAACTGCCAGTTGCGGTTATGGATCAGGGTCGAAACGAAAAGCGGGCTCGCCGCAAAGGTCTTGAACGACTGGATGAAACGGCAATCCCCGCCCAGCTCCAGGAACTGGTCGATCGCCCAGGGGCCGATCTCCATCATCGCGCGCGCTTCGTCTTCATCGCGCCAGAAGCAGAGCACGGAGCGGCAGGCCGAAAAGACGTCCTCGCCATGGCTGAAGCTCATGGCCTGCGCGGTGCCATCGGGCGCGGCGAGGGAGGCAACGCTGTTGGTCGTGCCAAAGTCGAGGCCGAGCGTGGAGATCGCCTGGGTCATGATTTCGGTCTTGTGCTGGAGCAGAGGGCAGGCGAACTAGCAGGGGTAGGCCAAGGCAATCAATCCCGGATGTCTGCCTTCTGGAAATTTTGGCAAAGCCCGACCGGCATGACACACACAATCCGCCGCCTTACGCGCGCTGATGCAGGCCCTGCAGCGCAGCTGCATGCCGCAGGATTTGCCGATCCGTGGAGCGCCGCCTCGATTGAGACGCTGATCGATACGGACAATGTGCTCGCCCTCGGGATCGAGGGGGAGGGCGGCCTTCTTGCCTTCGTGCTGTTCCAGTCCGCGGCGGGCGAGAGTGAACTCCTCACCATCGCCACTTCGCCCGCCCGGCGCGGAGAAGGGCTTGCGGGCCAGTTGATCGAAGCGGCCATCCCGGTACTGGCCGGCGCAGGCAACACCCGCCTGCTGCTCGATGTGGCCGAGGACAACACTCCCGCCCGGCGCCTCTATGTGCGGCTGGGCTTTACCGAAGACGGCCGCCGCAAGGGTTATTACAGCGCCGGGCGCCCCTCGCCGGTCGACGCCCTGCTCATGTCGCGCGCCATCGGCGGGTAGGCGCGCCGGGCGAAAGGCTGGCCCTTCGGGCCGTCTGGTCTATACTCGCCTGAGGAGAACGGGAGAGCGACCATGGCCGATGGCAACCAGAGCAAAATCGAGATTCCGGCGGAAGTTTTCCGCCTCTACGACGCCTATTGCCACGGCGATCTCTCCCGGCGGGCCTTCTTCTCCCGCCTCAGCGCGTATGCGGGCGGGGGCATCACGGTGTCGATGCTCGCAGCATGCGTGATGCCCGATTACAGCAAGGCCCAGACCCTGACTGGCGAGGCCGACCTCATCGAGGAAGACATCACCTATACCACGCCGAGCAGCGCGGGCACGATGGGCGGCTATCTCGTGCGCCCGGCAAATGCCGCCGGCCCGCTCCCGGCCATCCTCGTGATCCATGAGAACCGGGGCCTTAACCCTTACATTCGCGACGTGACCCGCCGCGCCGCCAAGGCCGGCTATGTCGCTTTCGGGCCCGACGCGCTCCATCCGCTCGGCGGCTATCCGGGCAATGATGACGAAGGGCGCACCCTGCAGGCCCAGCGCACGCGGGAAGACATGTTCGCCGATTTCGTGGCAGCCGCCGAGCTGCTGCGCGGGCATGAGGCCGTCAATGGCAGCGTCGGGGTGACCGGTTTTTGCTTCGGCGGCGCCATGGCCAATCAGCTCGCCGTCAGCCTGCCCTGGCTCAAGGCATCGGTGCCCTATTATGGCGGCTGGCCGGCCGATGAAGACGCGGCGAAACTGGAGGTGCCCCTCCAGATCCACCTCGCCAGCGACGATCCGCGCGTGAATGAGGGCTGGGTTTCTTATGAAGCGGCGCTGAAAGCGGCGGCAAAGCCCTATGAGCTGCACTGGTATGAGGGCACCCAGCACGGGTTCCACAATGATACAACGCCGCGTTTCAACCCCGAGGCGGCCGCGCTCGCCTGGTCGCGCACGCTGGAATTCTTCGGAAAACACCTGCGCGGCGCGTGACAAGGTTGAACTGGACTTTCCGGCAATGCGAGGGCATTTAGGGGCCATGGACAGACTAGAAAAACTCTGCATCGAGAAGGGCCTCCGCATGACGGAGCCCCGCCGCATTATAGCCCGGATTCTTTCCGTCGCCGATGATCACCCCGACGCGGAAGAACTGCACCGCCGCGCCAATTCGCTCGACGCCTCGATCTCGCTCGCCACCGTCTACCGGACGGTCAAGCTGTTCGAGGATGCCGGTATCATCCAGGCGCACGATTTCCGCGATGGCCGCGCCCGGTATGAGGAAATGCCGGCCGAACATCATGATCACCTGATCGACGTGAAGACCGGCCAGGTAGTCGAATTCCATTCCGAAGAGATCGAGAAGCTGCAGGAAGAAATCGCCCGCAAGCTTGGGTACAAGCTGGTCGATCACCGGCTGGAGCTTTACGGCATTCCGCTCGCCGAGAAATAACCTCGCAGGCGTATCCGCCGCGTCCTGACTATCCCCCAATGAAAACGGCCCCGCCATCTGGCGGGGCCGTTTCGTTTTGTGGGCGCGCGGGGCTTATTCCTGCGGCACGACGCGGAATATGCCGTCGAAATCCTTGTTCGCCACATAGAGATAGCCGTCCGGCCCCTGCACGACATCCCGGATCGACATCTCACCCTTCAGCAGGGCTTCCTTGCCGGCGACTTCGCCGTTTTCCAGGTCAATCCGCATAAGGACGAGGCCTTCGGGGCCGTTCATGCCGCCGGAGAAGAGGTCGCCCTCCCAGCCCGGATACTTGTCGCTGGTCACCATGGTGAGGCCCGCCGGCGCAATCGACGGCACCCAGTAGGTTTCAGGCTGCGCCATGCCTTCAGCTTCAGTTTCCCTTGTGATGATCGTGCCGTCATAATTGACGCCATAGGTGATTTCCGGCCAGCCATAGTTGACGCCCGGCTTGACGATATTGAGCTCGTCGCCGCCGCGCGGGCCGTGCTCTGTTGCCCAGAGCGTGCCGGTGGCGCCGTCAAAATACAGCCCCTGCACATTGCGGTGTCCATAGGACCAGACTTCCGGCTTGCCGTTCACGCCGTCCGCAAACGGATTATCGGCTGGAATGGTGCCGTCCGGATTGATACGAACAATCTTGCCATGGGTGGTCTTGGGGTCCTGCGCATCGGCCATGTATTTGAAGCCCTCGCCGAGGGAGACAAACAACGTGCCGTCCGCTCCAAAGACGAGGCGCGAGCCATAGTGATAGGCAGTATCCTGGTCATCGGCCTTGAAGATCTGCTCGGCATTTTCCAGCGCGCTGTTGTCATCGCTGAGGCGCCCGCGGAATACGGCCGTGGAGTTGGCCGCTGCCGTGCCGGTGGCGAGCGAGACATAAACCAGGCGGTTCGTCTCGAAGCCCGGATCGAGCGCAATGCCTAGATAGCCGGCCTGGCCTTCGACATAGGCCTCCGGCAAGCCCGCCACGGAGGCTGGCTGGCCGCCGGCTGCGAAGAATCTGAGCCCGCCTTCCTTCTCGGTGAAGAGGAGGCCGCCATCGGGCAGGAACACCATGCCCCAGGGCTGTTCGGCCGGCGCCACCTGCTCGAGGCTGATACCGGAAAACGCGGCCGGAGTTGCGGCCGGAACGTCCTGTCCGGCCGGGGCAGCGGCTTCTCCGCAGGCGGACACGATCAGGGCAAGCGGGCCGAGGACGGCGAGGCGGGCAAAGACGGACATACCGGCTCCTTTGGGGTGGGGCCCCGGAAGGGGGCTTTGAAAATCAGATGTGGCGCAGAGATAGGCTGTTCCGGTGCAAGCGCCAATAAAAAAGGGGGCAGCCCCGAAAGGCTGCCCCCCGATGTCAGGCAGGATGCCCGCTTACCAGGACTTCGTCACTGATACGCCATAGGTGCGCGGCTCGGTCAGGAAGATGTTGGTGAAGAGACCCGAGGAGTCATCCGTCAGGTAGGCACCGGTAATGACGTTCTCGTCTGCGATGTTCTTGCCAAACAGTTCGACCCGTATGCCGTTTTCATCGTTATACAGCGCCAGCGAGGCGTTGATATTGTCCCAGCTGGAGAGCTCGTCGCGCTGGGTGTTCCAGACCCGGCTGAAGCTGGAGGACTGATTGTAGTAATCAATCCGTCCGGTAAGGCCCCAGGCTCCGAAGGCACCTGGCTCCCAAGTGTACTCGGCCCCAAAGTTGAAGGTCGATTCCGGAGCACCCGGCAGGGATCTGCCATCGAGGTCCTTGGCCTCGCCATCGAACGGCGTAAAGCCGGCAATGGTCGACTGTGTGCCGTCGGAATTGGTAACGGTCACGCTTGCGACCGGGCTACCTCCGTTGAACACCGCAAGAGCGGCTTCCTGCCCGACAAACGCCCCAGAGCAAAGCCCGCGGGATGCTCCGGCTGGCAGGGCGCCTGCTGCTATGCCTTGAAGCACGGTCGCGTAGCCTTGCGCCGACACCACGCAGTTGGAGAAGCTAGCGGCATTCTTCAGTACGACGAGGTCTGCGCGGCCGTTGGTACGGTCGAGCACGTCAATACCCCAGCTATCCTGAATTTCTGAATCCAGAAGGCCGAGATTGGCGTTAAGGACAAAGGTTGAGACCGGGTTCCAGATCGTTTCAACCTCGATGCCCTTGATCTTGGCGTCGATGTTGAAGTTTGCCGAGGTGCGGTTCACGATCTGCGTGATCTGGTAGCCTTCATAGTCATACATGAAGCCTGTTGCATTAAGTTGCAGCGACCCATCTGCCAGCGTGTTCTTGGTCCCGATTTCGTAGGAGTTGATGAACTCCGGATCGAAGAGTTCCGGGAAGAGATTGGCGCCTGCCGGTTGGGGCGGGTTGATACCACCGCCCTTGTAGCCCCGTGAATAGAAGGCGTAAATCAATGTATCATCCGAGAAGGCCAGGTCCGGCGCCCAGTCGAGGCCGGCGCGGCCGGTGACTTCCTCAAACTCGGCTTCCGCCACGCCGGTCGGCTCAATCGAGCCCCCCGGAGTAAAGAGGATCGACGGGATCCGGTCCTGCTTCTTGTTATCGCTCGTATACCGCAGGCCGACCGTTGCTTTCAGCGAGTCGGTGATGTCGTAATATCCCTCACCAAAGACAGCAAAAGAGTCGAGCGTATAGGGTGACAGCGAGCGGAAATAGTTGCCGCCATCCCCAACAACCGCCCCGGCAAAAGCCGGTGCGCCGCCAGTGCCGTCGTCAATCGGAACCTGCCCGCCAAAGAAAGCGCCGCCCGCAGCATTGTTGATCTGGGTCAGTGCGGTCAGCGAGTTGGAGAGCACGTAATACCCTGCAGACGCCTCAGCCGGGTCGATGGCTTCGTAGTCAACCTTGATCACGCCAAGGTTGAAGTTGAACGGGCCATCATAGGAAGACTGAAGGCGCAGCTCATGGGTCGTCTGCTCACTTGATCCGCCCGAAATGTCGAATGTGCGGAAGATATTGGAGGCACCCAGCTGAGGGTCATTGACGGTGCCGTTCGGGAACAGCAGCGAGTAAAGCGGGGGACCGCAGCGAACGCGCCCGCCGTTGCATTGAACGCAATGGTTGGGGCAACCTTGTTGTAATCTTCAAAAGAAGCAACTTCGGTTTCGCTATAGCTGCCAAGGTAGGTCAGCTTGAGCGCGTCAGTGACGTCGAATTCGCCTTTCCAAGTATAGAGGGTCTGCTCGGCTTCGTATTGCGGATCGAACGCTGATTCAATCTGGCGAAGGTCCGGATTGATTGGGGCCGTAAAGGCATCGCCGTTCAGAAGGCCCGCTGTGATGGCAAGACCGCCTCCCAGCGTGGCAACCGAGTTTACACGGTCGTTCATTGCGCTAAGCGGGGCTTCCAGGCAGCCGATCGAGGTAACAAGCTGATCGAGCGGACCGATTGGCAACCCACCAAAGGAGGTTTTCAGAGGGTCCTTGTCGCAAAGTTGCTTGCCTGAGCGGATACGGCTGTCGTCTTCCTTGAAGTAGTCGGCGATAAACAAGCCGCGGAGGCGGTCGGTTGGCTCAAACGCCACCGAGGCCCGGAGGCCATAAAGCTTGCGGGCGTCGATGTCGTTACCCGTTACCGTATTCTCCACGAACCCGTCGCGCTCAAGGTAGGTACCTGCCACACGGATGGCGAGCTTCTCGCCAACCGGGACGTTCAGCATACCTTTGTATTTGGCTGTGCCATAATTACCAAGTGTTGCCGAGGCGTTGCCCAGCCACTCTTCCATGACGGGCTTGGCTGTGATCGCATTGAACACGCCGCCCGTGGCGTTACGGCCATAGAGCGTACCCTGAGGACCGCGCAGGACCTCAATTCGCTCGGAATCAAAGAACTCAGCTTCAAAAAGCAGGTTGCCGGTCAGTGGCACATCGTTCTGGTGGATACCAACGCCGGCGTCACCGGATTGGGCAACCGCATCAACGCCAATCCCGCGGATCTTGAAGTTGTAGCCCGTAAAGTTGCCTTTAGAGAAGGTCACGTTCGGTATGGACTTAACAAGATCAGGACCGCCGGCCAGCTGAAACTTGTTGAGCGCTTCCTCGTCAAAGGCCGAGACCGCGATCGGAACGTCCTGGATCGACTGCTCTACCTTCTGTGTGGTGACGGTGACGGTACCAAGGCGCCGGGAATCATCCGGTGCGGTCTCTTCCTGGGCATAAGCGGTACCGATGAAGCTCAGAGCAAGCGCCGAGGCCCCTGCCAACAAGACGTATTTCGAGTCTGTGTTTCGGCTCATTTCGATTTTTCCTCCCCTCGGGCCGATCATCCGGTCCCGAAAACATTGATGTATTTTGAGCCAACCTCTTTGGCGGACCGGCTTCAATCACATCACAAAGCCATGGCGCGCCCCCTGTCAATTGTCCTGTCCCCACGTCAAGGTGAAACTATTTGCATGGGTGTCAAAAATGTGACGCCTTTTTTTGCCTGGCCTTGGCCAGTCCCGGCCGCCCTGATACAGCGGCGACCATGACGCATTCCCTTTCTTCCGCGCTGGTCCTGTTTTCCGGAGGACAGGATTCGGCCACCTGCCTCGCCTGGGCACTGGGCCGGTTTGACCGGGTCGAGACGATCGGCTTCGACTATGGCCAGCGCCATGCCATCGAACTCGCCTGCCGGCCGAAAGTGCTCGCAGCGACTCGCCAGCTGAGCCCCGTCTGGGCGGCAAGGCTGGGCGAGGATCACCTGATCGATGCCGCCGTCCTCAAATCGCTCGGCGCCACGGCCATGACCCATGAGGTCGAGATCACGATGACTTCGGCGGGCCTGCCGAGCACCTTCGTGCCCGGCCGCAACCTCCTCTTCTTCACCCTTGCCGGCGCCCTCGCCGTGCGCCGGGGCATCGGCGTGCTGGTCGGGGGCATGTGTGAGACCGACTATTCCGGCTATCCCGACTGCCGGGCCGATACGCTCAGGGCACAGGAACAGACCCTCCGCCTCGGCCTCGACGCCGACATCCGCATCGACGCGCCTCTGATGTATCTCGACAAGGCCGCCACCTGGCAGCTTGCCGAGGAACTCGGCGGAGACGCGCTGGTGGCCGTGATCGGGGAAGAAACCCATACCTGTTATCTGGGGGAACGCGGCGCGCGCCATGCCTGGGGCTATGGCTGCGGCACCTGTCCGGCCTGCGAATTGCGCGCAAATGGCTGGCAGCGCTGGCAGGCAGGCAAGGGGAGCGCCCCATGACCTATTCGGTCAAGGAAGCCTTCTACACCCTGCAGGGCGAAGGGGCCCATACCGGCCGCGCGGCGGTGTTCCTGCGCTTTGCCGGCTGCAATCTCTGGAGCGGGCTGGAGCGCGACCGGGAAAAGGCCGTCTGCCGCTTTTGCGACACCGATTTTGTCGGCACGAACGGGGCAGGGGGCGGAAAATTCCGGGCGCCCGCTGACCTCGCCGCGCATGTGCAGGCCATCTGGGCGGCCAATGCGTCTTCCGGCGGGCGCCCCTACGTCGTCTGCACCGGCGGCGAGCCCCTGATGCAGCTCGATGAGCCCCTGATCGACGCGCTGCATGAAGCGGGCTTTGAAATCGCCATCGAGACCAATGGCACGCTGCCCGCGCCCGCATCGATCGACTGGATCTGCGTCAGTCCCAAGGCCAACGCCCAACTCGCCCAGAAATCAGGCAATGAGTTAAAGCTCGTTTACCCTCAAACCGAGCCGGAGGCGCAGCCAGAATGCTTTGAAACACTGGACTTTGAGCACTTTTTCCTCCAACCGAGGGACGATGGACCCAGCGTCAGCCATGTGGCGGCGGTGGCCGCTTATTGCTTGAAGAATCCCAAATGGCGACTGAGCTTGCAGACACACAAACTGGCCGGGCTTCCTTAAAAGCCGAAGGTCAGATTTTCGAGATCTCGAAGGCGGTGTTCTTCGAGGCAGCCCATTTCATGGGCGGCAAGCCTGAAGGCCATCCCTACCGCTCCGTGCATGGCCATTCTTTCCGCCTGGAAGCCACCGTCGCCGGCGTCGTGAAGCCGGGCGAGCAATGGGTGGAGGATTTCAGCCACCTCACCGCCATGCTCGAGGCAACCGCCGCCAAGCTCGACCACAAGCTCCTGAACGACATAGAAGGCCTCGACGTCCCCACCCTCGAGCGCATCTGCCTCTGGGCCGCCGCCGAGCTCGGCAAGACCTTGCCCGGCCTCGCCCGCGTCGCCGTCGCCCGCCCCAGCCTGAACGAGCGCTGCGAACTGGTGCTCAAGCGCATCTGACGCGCAAAGGCAGGGTTGCATGCATAGGCGAGCCCGATAAGGTTTCCCCTTGTCGATTCAATGCCTTTGAGGATTGCCACAAGCATGAGCCTCGACCTGCTCCAGCCGGAAACGGCGGCTCCGCTGATTGCCGAACTCCAGGAGTCGGTCACCCGGTTCATCGACGCGGCCCGCGACGAGCTGAGCTCGCCGGACACACTCTGGCAGGTTGGCGCCCTGATCCTCTGCGCGGGCCTCGGCTTCCTGATTTCCCGCTTTCCGAAGAAGATGCTGATGGAGGCGGCGGAGAAGCGCGGGCGGATCGATTTTGTTCTCCTGACCTACCATTCCCTATCGCGGATCGTCTGGCCGGTCTTCACCGTCATCCTGCTGGCAGGGGCCACCGCCGCCTTCGAGGCGCTCGGCCTTGGCAACAATACGCTGCACATCGTCACCAGCCTTCTCCTGGCCTGGATCATCGTGCGTATCTTCACCGCCAGCATGCGGCGCGGCTTCTGGTCGAAGGCGATTGCCTATTTCGCCTGGGCGATCACCGCGCTCTACATCGTCGGCTGGCTGCGCCCTGTCACCGGCTGGCTGAGCAGCGTCACTGTCGACTTTGGCGAGCATGAAGTCTCGGTGCTGCGCATCCTCGTCAGCATCGCGCTCGCCTGGTTTGCCCTCTGGCTCGGCCGCCTCATCGGCAATGTCGCTCAGTCCCAGCTGCGCGGCTCGCCCGAACTGCCCGCGTCCGTCGGCGGCCTGCTTGGCCAGAGCATCAAGATCGGCGTGATGATCGTCGCCGTGCTGGTGGCGCTGAATTTCCTTGGTGTGAACCTCGCCGCACTGACCTTCTTCTCCGGCGCCCTCGGTGTCGGCATCGGCTTCGGCCTCCAGTCGGTGTTCTCGAACTTCATCTCCGGCGTCATCATCCTGATGGAGAAGTCGCTGAAAGTGGGCGACTTCATCGAGCTCCAGTCCGGCCTCTCCGGCGTCGTGAAGGAGATCAACTTCCGCTCCACCGTCGTGATGACCAACGACAATATCGACATCGTTGTGCCCAACGAGGCGTTCATCAAGGCACAGCTGATCAACTGGACGATGACCGAAGCCCGCCGGCGCATCCATGTGCCCTTTGGGGTCGCCTATGCCACATCCAAGGAGCTGGTGGAGAAGGCGGGCCTGGAGGCTGCCGCCAGCGTGCCCTGGACGTTCGATGACCGGGGCGAGCATACGCCCCAGGTCTGGCTCGTGAAGTTCGGTGATTTCCGCCTCGAATTCGAGCTGATCGTCTGGCTCACCGATGAAGCCATCCTGCGCCCGCAAAAGGTGATGGCCGACTATGTCTGGGCCGTCCATTCGGCGCTCGAGAAGCACGGGATCCACATCTCGATGCCCCAGCGCGACCTGCACATCAAATCTCCGGATACACTCAGTGTCCGGATTGAAACGGCCAATCAGAAAGAGTGATGTCAGAAAGAGTGATGCCGCTGCCGCCTTATGAGGTGACGGCAGCGGCAGGGCGGCCCCAGGGGTGGAGGGCCTATTTCTTCAGATCCTTGGCAAACCGGCTCGCAAACCGGCTTGAGGCGCGGCTCGCATCATGCCAGGTCGTGAGGCCTGCATTGCGTATGTCATTTTCATACCAGTCATATTCCAGCTCACCGGCCGGCGCGCCCGAGGCGTCAAACGCCACCGCCTTAAGCTCCATGCCGCCGATGCTCACGGAACGGAACATGTCGAGGCCGGGCGTGTCGCTGCCCTGCTTGAAGGTCGGCCGGGAAGGCTTCGCGTCAAGGATGGTGACATCCACGCGCGCCACATCCACACCGGCTTTCCGGAGCTCCCGCTCAAGGTCGCGCTGGATACGCCCGGCGAGCACCTCGCCTTCCTTCATACCATAATCATCGGCCAGTTTTTCGGTAAACTCGGGAGAGTAGCTCACCGCGATTTCACCGGCGGCGGCCACTGGCGCAGCCGCCAGAAACAATAGGGCAAGGCCAGCCGTTTTCATGTCAGCACTCCTTCTTCCTTCTTTAGTTCTCTCAGCGTGATCCCGGCGGGATCCCCGATCTGGCCAAACCCTATCAGGAACCCGCCGGGGGAAGAAGTCACGAGGGTGTGAGCCTCACACCGTGTCGACCAGGACCAGCTCGGCCGAGTTGACGCCTTCCAGCGTGATCGTCTCGCCGCCGGAGATCGCCGCGCCGTCGCGCGCCTTTAGAAGCTGTCCGCTCAGCGTCACCTCGCCATCGGCCACCACCAGATAGCCAAAGCGGCCTTTGGGAATGTCATAGCTCAGCGTTTCGCCTGCCTTGACCGTCGCGCCAAGAACCCTGGCGTCCTGGTTGATGGCGAGGCTGTCGTCTTCGCCGGTGCCCGAAGCAAACACGGCCCATTTGCCCGACCGGTCGCCCTTGGGAAACTTCCGCGCGCCCCAGCTCGGCTGGCCGCCGCGAACCTTCGGAATGATCCACAACTGGAAGAGCTCGGTCACCTCGTCCTCGGCATTCCATTCCGAATGCTGCACGCCGGAGCCCGCGCTCATCACCTGCACATCGCCTGCTTCGGTCCGGCCGTGATTGCCAAGCGAATCCTTGTGGGTGATCGCGCCCTTGCGGACGTAGGTGATGATTTCCATCGAGTCGTGTCCGTGCGGGGGAAAGCCGGTGCGGGGCTGGATCTCGTCATCATTCCACACGCGCAGCGCGCCGTGATGCACGCGGGAGGGGTCATGATAGCCCGAGAAGGAAAAGTGATAATGCGCGTTCAGCCAGTCATTACGGAACCGGCCAAGCTTCTCGAAGGGGCGGAGTTCGATCATGGGATGTCTCCTGTCCATGAAGGGGTGTTGTTGACCGGTATATGGGATGTCCGGCGGGGGAGGGCAGCCCGCGCCGCCAGATAGCATTCATGCGCAGCGCGCATGAATTGGCGCGATCAGCCCGCCGGGCTTTTCTCTGCCCGCCCCTTGCCCGAATCCCCGCATCTCCCCAGAACAGGGGCGATCATGTCTTCGCCCCCGACCCTTGCCGATGCCCGCGCGCTCCTGAAGCGCGTCTATGGCTATGACGCCTTCCGCGGCCTGCAGGAGCATGTGATCGCTGACACGCTGGCGGGCCGCGATGGCCTTGCCGTCCTGCCGACCGGCGGGGGCAAATCGCTGTGCTATCAGATCCCCGCACTTCTGAGAGACGGCATCGGCATTGTCGTCTCGCCGCTGATCGCGCTGATGGCCGATCAGGTCGATGCGCTGAAACTCGCCGGCGTGCGCGCCGAACGCCTCGACAGCTCGATGGATTTCAATGCCCGCACGGCAGCCCTTGACGCGGCCCAGCGCGGCGAGATGGACCTGCTCTACGTTTCGCCTGAAGGGCTCGGCAATGGTCTGGCAGACCGGCTCTCGCGGATGAAGGTCTCCCTGATCGCCGTGGATGAAGCCCACTGCGTCAGCCAGTGGGGCCATGATTTCCGCCCGGACTACCGCGCCCTTGGCCGCCTCAAGGGGCTCTTTCCCGGTGTGCCGCGCCTGGCTGTGACCGCCACCGCCGACGCGCGCACCCGCGACGACATCCTTGCCCAGCTCGACCTCACAGACCCCGCCGTCCATGTCGCAAGCTTTGACCGGCCAAACCTCATCCTCGCCGCCGAGCCCAAGGAGGGCAACCGCACCGCCCGCGTTGTTCAGCTGGTCAAAGCCCGGACAGGGGCCAGCGGTATCGTTTACGCCGCCACCCGCAACGCCGTCGAAGACCTCGCCGACGCGCTGGAGAAAGCCGGCGTTCCCTCGCTCGCCTATCATGCTGGCCTCGACGCAGGTGTACGCGCCGAGCGCCAGCGCCGGTTCCTGCTGGAGGAGGGGCTGGTGATGTGCGCCACTGTTGCGTTTGGAATGGGCGTCGACAAGCCAGACGTGCGCTTTGTCATCCATGCCGATCCGCCAAAGACGCTGGAAGCCTACTGGCAGGAAGTCGGCCGCGGCGGGCGCGATGGCGACCCTGCCGAGGGCGTCGCCCTCTTCGGCCCGGCGGACATGAACCGGTCGCTGCAATGGACCTACTCCAGCGACGCGCCCGATGAGATCAAGCGCGTCCAGCTCACCAAGACGCGGCAACTCTTTGCTTTCCTAAATGGCGATGAATGCCGCCGGGGCGCGGTCCGGCGCTATTTCGGCGAAGAGAAAGTCGACCCCTGCGGCGTCTGCGATGTCTGCCGGGGCGAAGTCGGCGAGCGCCATGACGCCACCCGCTACGCCCAGATGGCGGTCTCCGCCGTCCTGCGCTGCGGTCAGCGCATCGGGCGGGGCCGCCTCGTCCAGCATCTTCTGGGTGAAGCGAAGGATGATTTTGACACCGACCTCTCAACGCTCTCCACCTTTGGCATCGGCAAGGAGCTTCCAAGACAGGGGTGGAACCGCGTCTTCGATGCCCTGATGTTCGAGGGCCTGATCGCCGAAGGCGGCGAAGCCATGCGTCCGGTCGTCATCGTCCCGGACGCGGACGCCGCCAAGGCCCTCTTCAGAGGGGAACGCCCGGTCTCGCTGCGCGAAGACCTCGCCTCCACCCATCGCCGCCGCCGCTCGAAGGGCGCTGCCCGCACCGCCGTCATGGCCGACCTCTCCGAACGCGACTTCGCCGTCTTCGAGGCACTCCGTCTCTGGCGCACCGGCCTCGCCAAGGAACGCGGCGTGCCGCCCTATGTCATCTTCCATGACCGCACCCTCGCCGAGATTGCGCGCGAGCGCCCGGCCAGTGCCGACGCGATGCGCGAGATCAGCGGCGTCGGCGAGAAGAAGGCGCACGCTTATGCGTCCGAGGTCGCACGGGTCATTTCGCAGGCCGCTTAAGTGTCCTGTTTGGTATCCGGCTTTGTCCCCAAATGGCCGGGACTGCCCGGAACTGGCCGGATTTGTCCCGCTGCTGGCTGGGGAATAGTGAGCCGCGCGCCTTGACCCGGCGCCCCCGGCACCGCACCTATACGGCCAGAATTAAAAGAGATTCCTTCCGGAGCCTGCATGACCCCCTTCCGCCTAGATGACGATGACGAAAACGAATCGACCCCGGCCAACGGGCCAAATACCCTCGTAGAATCAGCGCTGTTCAAGTCGCGCACGATCCTCCTGACCGGCGGTATCGACTTCAAGCAGGCTCGCATGGTCTGCGAGCGCCTCCTCGCCCTGTCGGCTGAGAGCGACGAGCCGATCCTGATGATCCTTTCCTCGCCCGGCGGCCATGTCGAAAGCGGCGACATGATCCACGATATGATCAAATTCGTCACCGCCCCGGTCAAAGTCCTTGGTTCCGGCTGGGTCGCCTCGGCCGGCGCGCTGATCTATGCGGCTGCCCAGAAGGAAAACCGCTACTCGCTGCCCAATACCCGCTACCTGCTGCATGAACCCCGCGGCGGCGTCGGCGGCCAGGCCACGGATGTCGAGATTCAGGCCCGCGAAATCATCAAGATGCGCGAACGCCTGAACCGCATTTTTGCCGAGGCCACCGGCAAAACCGTGGAGCAGATCAAGAAGGACACCGAGCGTGACTTCTGGATGGGCGCCCAGGAAGCGGTTGACTATGGTCTTGTCAGCAAGATCATTCGCAACCGCCGCGAGATCAGCTGAATTTAAAACGCGGGGTGTTTGCCGGAAGGTAACACTTGTTCGGGATGATCGGGCATTAACCATATTGCCCGGTCACCCATGCCCGTACGTCTCCAGGAAATCGCCTTGCCTGTTCCCGCCGTCCCGTCGACCACGACCGGGGCTGCAGCGCTCTCCCTGTTCCTCTCCGATCCGGCCCTGTTTGCCCTGCCGGTGCGGATCGAGTGCGGGGAGGGGATTAACCCTGACATTGCCCATATTACCCGGGCGCGGCTGACCGAAGCGCTCGCCGGTCCCAATGGGCGCGACATCTTCGCGGCCCGCCCGATCCAGCATCTTATCACCCCGTCGCCGGTCATCGCGGAAGGCACCACGCCTGTCGCCCTGATCGCAAAGCAGGCGGCAGAGCAGGGAACAAGCGCGCTCACGGACGGCGTCATCGTGGTCGAGCAGGGTGTCTATCAGGGCCTCGTATCGCCCGCTGCGCTGCTCAAGGCACTGGCCGAGGAAAACACCGCCCGGGCGCGCAACCAGCAGGTCAGCCAGCGCCGGATCGAGGAACTGAAATCCCGGATGCAGGTCCTTGCCGAAGGGCGCTCCCGCTTCCTCGCTTTTGTCGGCCATGAAATCCGCACGCCGCTGACCGGCATTCTGGGCGTGGCTGACCTCCTGAAGGACCAGGCCACAAGCGGCGAATCAAAACGCCTCGCCGAGACGATCTCCAACAGCGGCCAGCATCTGGAGCGCCTTCTGACTGATCTGCTGGATCTCTCCCGGCTGGAAGCGGGCAAACTTCCTGTTACCCTGCAGCCTTTCGAGCTGCGCCAGTTCGCCTCCGAAACCCGCGACCTCTGGCAGCCCAAGCTCGACGCCAAGCGCGTTGGCCTGCGCATCGCCGTCGCCCGCAGCGCCGAGGCTCGGATCGAGAGCGATGCCGGGCGCCTGCGGCAGATCCTGTTCAATCTCGTCAGCAACGCCGTGAAATTTACCGAACGTGGCCATGTCACCGTGCAGATGTCGACCGCGCCAGCTGGCGACGGCCTCTCGCTGGTGATGACGGTCGCCGATACCGGGCGCGGCATTTCCGACGCTGACAAAGTGCGCCTGTTTGAAGAGTTCGAGCAGGCCGATGACACGACCGCGACAACCCATGGCGGCTCAGGCCTTGGCCTCAGCATTGCACGCGCCCTGACGCGCCGCCTTGGCGGGGACATTGCGCTGGCCGACAATGCCGGGGGCGGGTGCCTCTTTACTGTGACCGTGCCGGTCCAGAAGGCGGGTCCGCGTCTGGCGGTCGAGAACCCGCAGCCTTCCGGCGCAGGGCGCTTTGACCTCGGTGAAATTCTCGTGGCCGAGGATCATGACACCACTGCCTTCGTCATCCGCGAGGCGCTGATTGCGGCTGGCTGGCGCGTGGAATGCGTGCCCGATGCAACGGCGGCCGCCGAGCGGCTGGCAGTGCGGCGCTATCAGGCCGTGCTCAGCGATGTCCACATGCCTGGCGGTGGCGGCGAAGCGGTCCTGCGAGCCGCGCGCTTCGGCCCTGGCCACAACAGCCGCATTCCGGTCCTCGCCCTGACGGCTGACGCGACGGCTGAGCGGCGCGAAGCCTGCGAAAAGCTCGGATTCTCCGGTCTCATCGAGAAGCCTGTCCGCCCGCGCGCGCTGGTTGCCGCGCTCGCCGACACCTTGCTCAATACCTCGCGCGAAAAGCAGGCGAAAGCAGTCTGACCGCGCCTGCCTAAAACGACCGCCCGATCACCAGATAGGCCGACTGTCGCCCGCCCTTCGACCGGCCGAAGGCGAGGTAGACCGGCCCGAGCGCCGTATTGGCGCCGACATAGACACTGCCGCCCACGCGCAGATCGTCGAAGGTGAAATCCTCCGGGGACGACCAGACTTCCCCCGCCTCCAGCGACCCGCCAACGAACAGAGGCACACCGAAGATCGCGTCCTCGCTCATCAGTGACCGGCGGTAGATCAGGCGGGCGGCCGCGAAGTTTTCGCCCGCCAGCTCATCCAGCCGATAGCCGGACAGGCTGAAAAGGCCGCCGATCCGGTAAAGCGTATCAATGGGCGGCGCGCCGCTGAGGCGCAGGCCGCCGGAGACAGAGGTGAGCAGCGTGTTGCGCCCGAAAGTGTAGGCATGCAGGCCCGAGACCGACAGCGTCTGATAGTCGGCATTGTCCCCCAGGCCCTCCAGGCCTTGCGTCCAGCGCGCCTTCGCGGTCAGCCCCGTGGTCGGGAAGAAAGGGTTGTCGAGCATGTCGAGCCCGGCCGAGACAAAGACCCGGCCAGTGTGGATATCGACTTCGGAAATTGGGCCTGCGCCCTCGTTCAGCTTGGCGCGTCCGGTGCCGAGCTCGGTTCCGGCACGGATTTCGGCGATATTTCCGAATTGCCGGCCCGCATCGATCCCAAGGAGGCCATAGGTGAGGTCATAGCCCGCCGTCTTGAAGCCGCGCTGTGTGTAGATGTTGACCGGGCGGTTCTCGATTTCCGCGCGGGCAGCGGCAAACCAGCTCTGTGCCGGCTCCAGCAGGCGGAAGTATTCCAGGCCAAACTCGTTTATGTCGCCGATCGTGGCGATGGCGCGGATTTCCGAGCCATAGGCGTCCAGCGCCGCGCTGCGATAGTCCACCGAAACGGCAACATCGGACTCGGTATTGAAATCATTCTCCACGATCATGCCGAGGCGGACCCGGCCGGCATTGCGCCGCGAGTCTTCAGCCCGCACCACGAGGCCGGTGAGCCCGTCCTGCTCGGCCATTGTGTAGTCTACCCGCTCGAACGGTCCGAGGGCATAGATCCGGTCGAGCGCTTCATTGATTTCGGTGGTGTCCGCAGGCTTTCCCAGGACCGGGGACATGCGCTCTTCCAGCAAAGACTGGCTGAGCCGCGATGTGTTCTCGATACGGACAAAGGAGACGACAGGCGCCGGGGCATCACCCAGCCCGGCATAGCTGACCGGGCCGCGTCCTTCGGCGACAGGCGAGATCCTTCCGGCCTGAGCGCGGATGGAGGCGCGGCCAGCTTCGATCAGTTCCTTGCTGCGCGTGAAGGCGGCAGGGCTGATCTTGCCTGTATCCATCTTCACCAGAACGTCATTTGGTCCGAGCGATGCAATCGAGGCGCGCTCATTGGCAAGGATCAGCAGGCTGACGGTCTGCGAGAGCACATCAACCACCGAGCCGATCTGTTCCTGTTGCAAGAGTTCGTTCGGCGTCCAGAGGGCGATGACGATGTCAGCTCCCATCTCGCGCGCCACGCTGACCGGGATGTTGGCTGCAAGTCCCCCATCGACGAGCAACCGGTCGTCCAGCTGGAAAGCCGGGAAGACGCCGGGCACGGACATGGAGGCGCGCATCGCCATTGGCAATTCGCCCGAGCCGATGACCACGGCCTCTCCGGTGGCAATGTCGGTGGCCACGGCGCGGAAGGGAATGGTCAGATCGTCGAAATCTTTCACCGCCATGCGGGCCGGGGTTACGCGGCGCAGTTCCTTCATCAGGGCCTGGTCGGAGATCGCCCCGGTCGGCAGAAGCAGTCCGGCGCCGGAAACCCCGAGACTGGCGGTCCCGGGAAAATCCACCTGCTGCTGCTTCTGGCGGTAGGTGAGGTTGTCGCGCTCAGGGGAGGGGTTGAACACGCCCGACCAGTTGGCGCCATTGACGGTCTCTTCCAGCTCGGCGCTGCTCAGGCCGGAGGCGTAAAGCCCGCCGATGACAGCGCCCATTGAGGTGCCGACCACGAAATCGGGCCGGATACCCATCGCTTCGAGTTCCTGGATCGCGCCGACATGGGACAGGCCGAGCGCCCCGCCGCCCGATAGAACAAGCGCCACTTTCGGCCGGTCTGGCCCGGTTTCCAGAGGCTCCTGGGCGGTGGCGCCTGCAGCCAGCAGGACAGCTCCCAGCAAGGCCAGGATCAGCCGGACAAACGGGAAGGGGCGCTTCGGGGAGACGGTCTGTGTCATCGGGCGATCCTCTGGCCTGTTAGCGGGCGGCGCAAGGGGGATCGCGTGCTGGGCGTGGTGGTTCGGGAGAGACTTGAACTCTCGACCTCGCGATTATGAGTCGCGCGCTCTAACCAGCTGAGCTACCGAACCCTACGCCGCATCAGCGAAGGCGCCTGATACACATTGGAGCGGGGGCGCGCAAGCACCCTATCCTGCCAGCTCTGCCACATGTTCGGCGATCGCCAGCGAAGAGGTGAGCCCCGGGCTTTCGATGCCCAGGAGGTTAACAAGGCCCTGGCTGCCATGGGCGTCTGCGCCTTCTATGCGGAAATCGCCCGAAGGAGCCCCCCTGGGCACGATTTTAGGACGGATACCTGAATAATCGGGTGTCAGCCGGGCAAGCGTCAGGCCTGGCCAGTAGCGGCTGACTTCGCCGTGGAAGATGGCCGCCCGGGCCGGGTCCACCCTGTAGTCAAAGGGCGGGGCGGCCCCTTCGGGCAGCCATTCAGCGTCCGGTCCCACCTTGCCGCGCCCGCCCAGATCGATGGTCAGGTGCAGGCCGAGGCTTGAGGAGGTCGGCATGGGGTAGATCAGCCGGGAGAAGGGCGTGCGGCCGCTGATACCGAAATAGCTGCCCTTCGCGAAATGGGTTTCCGGAAGGCCGGCCGTGTGGGGGCCTTCGATGGTGGCGGCGATATGGGGGGCGCAATGGCCCGCTGCGTTGACCACGGTGCGGGCGCGGATGGTGGCCGGATTGTTCCCGCCGGTTTCCAGCCGGATATGGCCGGTCTCCACGGCGCCGGAGAGGACGGGCGTATTGAAGGCGATCGAGCCTCCGGCGTCTTCCAGCTCGCCCTGGAGGGCGAGGAAATAGGCGTGGCTGTCAAAGATACCGGAGACCGGCGAGTGGATGGCGGCGGCGACATCCGGGCTGAGCGCGGGCTCCATGACGCGCGCTTCGGCCCCGTCAAGCAGGCGCAGCTCTTCGACGCCGTTCGCCTGTGCCCGGGCGAGGATGTTGCCAAGCTCGCCGGCCTCTGCCTCGCCGATAGCCACAACCAGCTTGCCGCAGCGATTCACTGCGACGCCGTGCGCATCGAGATAGTTGTAGAGCATGCGGCGGCCATTGACGCAGTGGCGGGCCTTTAGGCTGCCGGTGGCGTAATAGAGCCCGGCATGGATGACCTCTGAATTGCGCGAGGAAGTGTGGATGGCGATCTGGTCTTCGGCTTCCAGCACGATCACCTCGCGCCCGGCGCGGGCAATGGCACGGCCGCAGGCAAGGCCGATGACGCCTGCCCCGATGATCACCACATCTGCCTCGAAACTGTCTGCCATCGTGATGTTACTCGCCGGAAACCCTGTTTGAGACTAGTATCAACTCAAATGCAGCTACGCAGCTTGATTCTGTTTGCTTTTGCCCTGCTGGCAGCCGCGCCGGCCTTTTCCGACATTGAAGCGGCCGCCGAAGCCTTCCGGGCGGGCCGGTATGACGCCGCCTTCGAGCAGGCAGCGGGCGAGCCGGGCGCCGATTCCCATGCTTTCCGCGCGCGCACCCTTCTGGCCAAGGCGATGTGCGGGGAGGGCGAGCCTTCGCGCACACTGATCGACAAGGCGCTGGCCGAGGCCAATGCCGCGCTGAAGGCGCAGCCCGGCCATGGGGAAGGGCGCCTCCAGAAGGCGATTGCCCTGTCGCTGATCATTCGGCCAATGGGCCTCAGTGAAGCCCGCAAGACCGGGTACGGAGAAGAGTCAAAGGCGCTGGCCGAGGCGGTGCTGGCAGAGGATCCGGCGAATTTCTATGCGCATGGCTTCCTGGCAGTCTGGCATGTGGAGGTCGAACGCCGGGGCGGCCTGATCGGCGCGGCCATGATGGGCGCGAGCCTCAAGGCGGCGCGGCGCCATTATGAAGAGGCGATCCGTCTTTCCCCGGAGGATATCGGCCTGCGCTGGCAATGGGCCCGGGCGCTGGCGGCGCTGGACGCGAAGAAGCACCTGGCCGAGATCCATCAGGCGCTGGAAGCGGCGGTGAACACCGACCCGGCGAGCGACCTCGACCGGGTGATGCAGGTCCGCGCGGCGCGGCTGCTGGACGTGGTCAGCCACAAGAAGCCAGGCGAGGTGGAACGCATGGCTTTGGCGATGCTCTAGGGCGGGTGCCTATTCGGCCGGAACAGCCGCGTCGGCATGGGCTTCCTGCTCGGAGAGGAAGCGTTCGGCGTCGAGCGCGGCCATGCAGCCCATGCCGGCAGCGGTGACGGCCTGGCGGTAGGTTTCATCCGTCACGTCGCCTGCCGCGAACACGCCGGGGATGGACGTACGCGGCGAGCCTGGCTCGGTGATCAGGTAGCCATTGTCCTTCATCGGCAGCTTGCCCACGAAGAGCTCCGTCGACGGGGCATGGCCGATGGCGACGAAGATCCCGTGCACAGACAGCTCCCGGATGGCGCCGGTGGCTACGTCCTTGATACGCGCAGCGGTAACGCCGAGCGGATTTTCATCACCGATGACTTCTTCCAGCGCATGGTTCCAGATCACTTCGACCTTGGGGTTCTTGAACAGACGGTCCTGCAGGATTTTCTCGGCGCGGAAATGGTCGCGGCGGTGGATGACGGTGACCTTGGAGGCAAAGTTTGTCAGGAAAAGCGCCTCTTCCACGGCCGTGTTGCCCCCGCCGATGACGAGGACTTCCTTGCCGCGATAGAAGAAACCGTCACAGGTGGCGCAGGCGGAGACGCCAAAGCCCTTGAACTTTTCCTCGCTCGGCAGGTCGAGCCATTTGGCCTGCGCGCCGGTGGAGATGATCACAGAATC
This sequence comes from Hyphomonas sp., assembly GCF_018402285.1. Taxonomy (GTDB): domain Bacteria; phylum Pseudomonadota; class Alphaproteobacteria; order Caulobacterales; family Hyphomonadaceae; genus Hyphomonas. The sequence goes on from NZ_JAGYJH010000006.1 coordinate 353,159, forward strand.
GGCCGTGTAGAGCGTGCCGCTTTCACCCAAGGCCTTGAACGGGCGGGCGCCGAAATCGACCGAGGCGATGTGATCATTGGCGACCTTGGCGCCCATCTTTTCGGCATGTTCCTGCATCTTCACCATGAGCTCGGGGCCCTGGATGTGCGACTCGCCCGGCCAGTTCTCGACTTCGGTGGTGATGGTGAGCTGGCCGCCTGGCTGCATACCGGTGACGACGAGGGTGTCGCGCAGGGCGCGAGCGGCATAGACGGCGGCGGTCCAGCCGGCGGGGCCTGATCCGATGATCAGGATTTCGGCATGTTGTGTCTCGGCCATCGGGGCCTCCTTAAAGCGTCTTGCCCGTTAATCTGAGCCCATATGGGGCATCTTGGGCGAGGGTTAAAGCGCTGTGAGGCCTGCGGCAAGGCAGCTATTCAGGCGATGACATCACTTCGACGGTGGCATGGGAGACTTTGAAGGCGCTGGCGAGGCGGGCCTTCACATCCCGGCGCAGGGTTTCGGGATTTGCGCCTGGCGCGGCGGTAACTTCCAGCGTCACGAGCGGGCGCGATTCGGTCAGCGACCAGGCATGGACGTGGCTGACCCGCGCCAGGCCGGGGACATTTGCGGACAGATCCCGGACAATGTCGGTCACCGAGAGCCCATCCGGGGTCCCTTCGAGCAGGATGTGGCCAGACTGGCGCATGATGCGGACACCCGCCACGATCACCAGCCCGGCGACGAGCGCGGAGAGGATCGGATCGGCTGGCATCCAACCCGTCCAGAGAATGATACCCGCGGCAAGGATGGCGGCGACCGAGCCGAGGAGGTCTCCGGCGACATGCCAGAGCGCGCCGCGCATGTTGAGGTCTTCCCGGTCTCCGCCATGCAGGACGGCGAAGGCGGCGATGTTGACCAGCAGGCCGCCGGCCGCGACCAGCAACATCAGCCCGCCCATCACTTCGACCGGGGCGAGGAGGCGGTGGACCGCTTCCCAGATGATCCAGACGCCCAGCAGGATCAGCAGCACACCATTGGTGAAGGCGGCGAGGATCTTCATCCGCGCAAAGCCATAGGAGCGGTGGGGGTCTGCCGGGCGTTCGGCGAGCTTGTAGCCGATCCAGGCAAGGATCAGCGAGCCGGCATCGGTGAACATGTGGGCCGCGTCTGCCAGCAGGGCGAGGGAGCCGGAGATGAGGCCGCCGGCGATTTCGGCAAACATGAAACCGGCCGTCAGCGCAGCGGCGATGGCGACGCGGCGGCGCGAGTCGGTACTGGTCATGTCGGCATGGTGTTCATGCGAATGGCCGGCATGGCTGTGGTCATGCCCGTGACTGTGATCATGGCCGTGCCCGTGAACATGCGCGACGGGGTCAGGGGGGCAGTCCAGACCCTGCATTTCTGCAGAGCCATGGGCGTGATCATGATCGTGGTCATGATCATGGGATTTGATGCTGACGGCGCCGGGGCCGGGAGGTTTTGCACGAGAATTGGTCATCTTGGGGGCAGGCGTGGCGCCTTCCGGCGGGGAAATCAATGCATGCGTAATAGCATAACCTTGTTTACCTTGCGTCGTTGTTGCGGCGTTTGTTCTGCCCGTTAGGGTCTCCTCAAAAGAAAATGCCCTTGGGGAGTATGACAACCATGACCATGCCGCGTCTCCGACAATTGGTGATCGCCGCGCGCAGCCTGAAGAGCGCTGACCAGCTGGCCGAGCTGCTCGGTCTTGGCGAACCATTCATTGACACCGGTGTCGAGGAGTTCGGCCTCGTCAACCGTGTGTTCCCGATCGGGGACCAGTTCCTCGAAGTTGTGGTGCCCACCAGCGATAAGGCGCCGGCCGCCCGGTTCATCGAGCGCGGCGGGGAGGGGGGCTATATGGCGATCTTCCAGACAGAGGATCTCGCCGCCGCTCGCGCGCGGGTCGACAAGCTCGGCGTGCGCCGCGTGTGGAATGTGGACCTTGAGGACATTGCCGCCAGCCACCTTCACCCGGCCGATGTGGGCGGGGCGATTGTCTCCATCGACGAGGCGCGCCCGGCGGCAAGCTGGCGCTGGGCGGGTCCGGGCTGGCAGAAGCGGGCAAGGCAAGGCGCCCTGCGCGGCGCGGTGCTGGCGGGGCCGGACCCGGAAGGCATGGCAGCCCACTGGGCTGAAATTCTGGACGTGTCCAAAGGGCGGCGCTACCTGCGCGTGGCCGATGAGGCGGGCATCGAATTCCGTCAGGGGCCGGAAGAAAGGCTGATCCAGTTCCAGATCGCCGTGAAGGAACCGCGCGTAATCCTGCAACGGGCGCGGGGCATGAACCTCTGCGTAGTGGACAAGGTGGTGAAAATCGCCGGGTTGGGGCTGGAGCTGCAGGCGCTTTAGGGGGGACCTGTGGTTCATGCAGCATCGGGCGCTGGCGGGTCTTGAAGCTCCACCTCGATGACCGGCAATACCAGGCCTTGTCCGCCCGGGCACCTCGCCCGCCAAGCCCGCCACCAGCAGGCCGCAGCAGAGCCCGTAGGCGATGTCGCGGCTTAAAGGGTATCTCATCTCGCCTGGCACGGGCTGACGAGCGCACGCGATGGCGTCCAGCGCCACTCGCGGGTTGGGTTCGCGGGTTATGGCCAGTCCTTACTTTCCATATTGGAAAATGAGCGCAGCGTCGCGAAACAGCGCTCGATCATCACCGCCTCGACGCGCCGCGCGTCTTACCTCTCTCTCGCCAAGTGGGAGAGGGGGACAACGCAACGCAATGGCAGGTGCGGGCTCTGCGCTCGCGGCCTAACTCTTCGGTTCCGGGATCTTGTCATGTTTGGTGGAGGCCATGTCCTCGAGTTCCTTCCTGGTCATGGTCTCGTACATCTCTTTCGAGGCACCCTGGAGCCTGGATTTAGGCGTCTCGCCGCGCTTGGCCGATAGGGCCGCGCCGGCGGCTTTCTGCTGGGCTTCAGACTGGGCTTTCATGGGGCTCGCTCCTTGCGTTTGGCGTCCTCCCAGGGAGGATTTAACGCGCGGGGCCGGGAAAGGTTGCGCCTGCCAGAGCGAGAGAAGGTCCCGGATCGGCCTTTGGCCGTCCGGGATGACACCGGGAAGGGTTAGACGTCGACTTCGGCTTCCAGCGCAAACTCCTCGATGAATTCGCGGCGGGGTTCGACGACGTCGCCCATGAGTTTGGTGAAGAGTTCGTCGGCTTCGTCGGCATGTTCGACTTTGACCTGCAGCAGGGTGCGGGCGTTGGCGTCCAGCGTGGTTTCCCAGAGCTGGCTGGCGTTCATTTCGCCCAGACCCTTATAGCGCTGGATTTTCAGGCCCTTGCGGCCTGATTCCAATACCGCGCTGAGGAGGGTTGATGGTCCGTTCACGGCAATTTCTCCGCCTTTCTCATGGCGCAGGATCGAGGGCTCTGCATAGAGCTCGGCGAGGCCGATGGCCCGTTCCGAGAGGCGCATCGCGTCCTGGCTGGCCATCAGGGCCGGGGGCAGGACGGAGGTTTCATCGACGCCGCGCACCGTGCGCTGCAGGACAAGGGCGCCTTCGACAAAGCGGCCCACCCATGTGTCTTCGCCTTCTTCGGCGAGGCGGTTGAGACGGGCGGCGGTTGCCTCGGCTTCGGCCTGGCCGGCGCCGGGCTTCATGGCGCCGGTCAGCGCCGCATGCTCGATCAGCTCGGCCGGCGCGCGCAGGGCGAGGCGGCGCAGGCTGGCGCGGAAATTGGCCGCCTGATGAACCTGCTCGCGCAGGTCAGCGGCGCCAATCTGGGTGCCGTCGGCCAGGATCAGGGTTTCCCCGCTGGTGCCTTCCTCGATGAGGTAGGATTCCAGCTCGCCATCATCCTTGACATAGCGCTCGGACCGCCCGCGCGTGACTTTGTAGAGCGGGGGCTGGGCGATGTAGAGATAGCCGTTCTCAATAATCTCCGGCATCTGACGATAGAAGAAGGTGAGCAGCAGGGTGCGGATGTGGGCGCCGTCCACGTCCGCATCGGTCATGATGATGATCTTGTGATAGCGCAGCTTCTTGATATCGAACTCGTCCCGGCCGATGCCGGCGCCGAGCGCCATGATCAGTGTGCCGATCTGGTCGGAGCCGAGCATCTTGTCAAAGCGCGCACGCTCGACGTTGAGGATCTTGCCGCGCAGGGGGAGGATCGCCTGGTTGTCGCGTGAGCGGCCCTGTTTGGCAGAGCCACCGGCGGAGTCACCCTCGACGATGAAGATTTCAGATTTCGCCGGGTCTTTTTCCTGGCAGTCCGCCAGTTTGCCGGGCAGGGAGGTGATGTCGAGCGCCGATTTGCGGCGGGTGAGCTCGCGCGCCTTGCGGGCGGCTTCGCGCGCGGCGGCGGCCTCGACGATCTTCTCCATGATGATCTGGGCTTTCTTGGGATTCTCCTCGAACCACTCGCCCAGCTTCTCGTTGATCAGGCTTTCGACAACCGGGCGCACTTCGGAGGAGACGAGCTTGTCTTTCGTCTGTGAGCTGAACTTGGGGTCCGGCACCTTCACCGAGAGCACGCAGGTCAGGCCCTCGCGGGCATCATCTCCGGAGATCTCGACCTTGGATTTCTTCGCCACGCCGGTTTCGTTGGCGTATTTGTTGATGATCCGTGTGAGTGCCCCGCGGAAGCCGGCAAGGTGGGTGCCGCCATCGCGCTGGGGTATGTTGTTGGTGAAGCAGAGGACCGATTCGTGATAGGTGTCGGTCCATTCCAGCGCAGCTTCGACGGTGATGCCGTCCTTCTCGCCGACGACATAGATGGGCTCTCCGATCAGGGAGGATTTCTGCCGGTCTATATGCTGCACGAAAGCTTTCACGCCGCCTTCATATTCGAGCACGATTTCGTAGGGATCAGCTTCGCGCTCGTCGCGGAAGATGATCTTTACACCGCTGTTGAGGAAGGCGAGCTCGCGCAGGCGGTGCTCCAGGGTCTTCCGGTCATAGTCGGTCATCGTGAAAGTAGAGGTGGAGGCGAGGAAGCGCAGGGCCGTGCCGGTATAGGCCTTGCCGTTTTCGCGCTTGGGCGAAGCGCCGCGCGTGACGAGCGGCGCCTCGACGCGGCCGCCCTCGACGAAGCGGACGAAGTGTTCCTTGCCTTCACGGTGGATGGTCAGCTCCAGCCAGTCGGACAGGGCGTTGACGACCGAGACGCCGACGCCGTGAAGGCCGCCTGAGACCTTGTAGGAGTTCTGGTCGAACTTACCGCCGGCGTGCAGCTGGGTCATGATCACCTCGGCGGCCGAAACGCCCTCGGTGGGGTGGAGGCCGACGGGGATGCCGCGGCCATTGTCGGTGATCTGGGCCGAGCCATCGGGGTAGAGCGTGACGGTGACATGATCGGCATGGCCAGCGAGGGCTTCGTCGATCGCGTTGTCGACGACTTCGTAGATCATGTGGTGGAGGCCGGAGCCGTCATCCGTGTCGCCGATATACATGCCGGGGCGCTTGCGCACGGCATCAAGGCCCTTGAGGACCTTGATGGAGCCCGCGCCATACTCGCCTTCGCCGCCCTCTTCGGGGGCTTCGGGGTTTACGTCTTCGGCCATGGGAACTGCTTTCTCGATGATTCTTCGAAATTCCCCTTAAATATAGGGGATTTACGCGCCGCTGGGAACCGGAACGGCAATCATTTTGCAGCGCCGCAAGGGCGCCCAAAAATCTTTTTGAATCAGGGAATTATTGAAGGTTTTCAAGGCGCGCTGAACGCCCTGCCAGCCGCTCAGGCGCGCGGCTTCTTCAGGCCCTGGAAAGTCTTTGGTTTGACGCCCTTGCCGCCGGCCGGTTTGCCGCCGGTTTTCGGCTTGCCGGGGCCTTTGCCCGGACCCTTTGAGGGGCCACTGAAGGACTTTCCTTTCGGGCCGCTCCAGGGCGCCTTGGCGGGCCTGTCACCATCTTCACGGGGGCGGTCACTGCGCGGGGCGCTGCGCGTGTCGGCGCGCTTCTCATAGGGTTTGCCGGCGGGGCGGTCTGCGCGGTCGGGGCGGTCTGCACGTTCCGAGCGCGGGGCGCGCTCGGCAGGGCTCCAGTCAGACTTGCGCTCGAAACTGCGTTCCGGGCTGCGCTCATAGCTGCGCTCGGGGCGGCTGGCCGGTGGGCGGTCCGGGCGGCGGTCGCGCTCACGCGGGGGCGGCGCGCCGGGATCTTCGCGCTCGGGGATGCCTTCGAGCGGAAACGCCTGCAGGCTGCCCTCGAGGCGGCCATTGACGGCGTTCTCGAACAGGCGTTGGGCCCCTTCCGGGGTCAGCTCGACATGGGTGTTACCGTTGTTGATGCGGATCTGGCCGATCTGGTCGCGGTCAATGTCGCCGGCCTTGCAGAGCATCGGCAGCAGCCATTTGGGGTCAGCGTTTTTCTTGCGGCCGACATTGATGGCGATCCAGACGGCGCCTTCAAGGCTGGCGCGTTCGCGCTGCGGGCGCGGCGCGCGCGGCTCGCGGGGTTCACGCGGCTCGCGGTCGCCCCAGTCGCGGGTGGCGCGCTGAGGTCGTTCCTGCCAGTCGCGCTCGCCGCGCTCTTCGCGGGGCTTGCGGGCAGGGCGGTCGTCGACCTCACGCAGGTCTTCGGGCGCCGAGCGGCCGGCGCGGGCCTTTCGGATGAAGGCGGCGGCGATCTGCTCGGGCGTGTGTTCCGACATCAGGCGGGCGACAAGCTCGGCTTCCTTTTCCACCATCGGATTGGTGAGCGCGGTATCGGCCAGGAGGCGGGCATCATCGCGGGCGCTGACATCATCGGCCGAAGGCGGACGGCCCCAGCGGGCCTCGACCTTGGCGTCCTGGAGAAGGCGCTCGACCCGGCGGCGGGCCTTGGGTGCAACGATCAGTGTGCTGATGCCCTTGCGGCCTGCCCGGCCTGTGCGGCCTGAGCGGTGGAGGAGGGTGGCCGGATCGCGCGGCAAGTCGGCATGGATCACGAGATCGAGCTTGGGAAGGTCAAGGCCGCGGGCGGCGACATCGGTGGCGATGCAGACACGGGCGCGGCCGGAGCGCAGGGAAGAGAGGGCGTTGGCACGTTCTTTCTGGCTGAACTCGCCCGACAGGGCGACGACGCTGAAGCCACGATTGCCGAGGCGGGAAACGAGATGATTGACCGAGGCGCGCGTGGAACAGAACACGATGGCGCTTTCGGTGTCCGAATGGCGCACGATGTTGACGATGGCGTTTTCCTCGTCCCCCGGGGCGACCATCACCGCTTCATACGCGATGTCGGCATGTGCGGTGGTATCGCTGTCTGTGGTGATACGCAGGGCATTCTTCTGGTATCGCGTGGCGAGCGCGGCGATGCCCTTTGGCACGGTGGCCGAGAACATCAGCGTACGGCGTTCACTGGGCGTGTCTTCCAGGATGTGCTCAAGCTCCTCGCGGAAGCCGAGATCGAGCATCTCGTCGGCCTCGTCCAGCACGACGGCGCGGATGGCAGACGTTTCGAGCGAGCCGCGATTGATATGGTCCGACAGGCGGCCGGGGGTGCCGACAACGATATGGGCGCCGCGTTCCAGCGCCCGGCGCTCGTCGCGCATGTCCATGCCGCCAACGCAGGTGGCGATTTCAGCGTTCGTGTTGGCGTAGAGCCAGCGCAGTTCGCGGGCGACCTGCAGGGCAAGCTCGCGCGTGGGGGCGATGATCAGGCCGAGCGGGGAGGCAGCGCGGATGAGGAAGGTATCTTCCCCGCCGAGGAGTTCGTTGGCGATGGCGAGGCCGAAGGCGACCGTCTTGCCCGAACCGGTGCGCGCGGAGACCAGCAGGTCGCGCCCTTCCAGTTCCGGCGCCGTTGCAGCCGCCTGCACTTCGGTCAGGGTTTCGTAACCACGTTCAAGGATCGCCGCGCGCAGCGCAGCAGGCAGTGTTTCAGGCAGATTCATGGGGGGAGAAGACTTTCAGGCGTCACAATCGGTGCCCAATGGCACGAAAACGGCGCCGGGGCTATGGCAGAGCGCCACATAGGGGAGAATACTTACAGTGAACATCCCTGGGCGATGATATTTCGCCGGGCATGAAAGACGCCTGGATCCCCTACGCCGCCCGGCCTGTGCCGCGCTATACCAGCTATCCGACCGCGGCGGACTTTACCCCGCAGACGGGGGCGGCCGCCGCCCGCGCCTGGATGGCGGCCACAGCGCCCGGAGAGGCGATTTCGGCCTATCTGCATATCCCGTTCTGCGAGAAGCTCTGCTGGTATTGCGGTTGCGCGACCAGTGTTCCCAATGGTTACCGGCGCGTGGGCGAGTATACAGACCTTCTGCTCAAGGAAATTGCCCTGAAAGCAGCGGCGATGGGCCCGCATGGGGGGATCGCGCACCTGCATTTCGGGGGCGGATCGCCCAATATCCTCAGCCCGGCAGACTTTCTCGAACTGACCGATGCGGCGCACCGCTGCTTCGGGATCCGGGAGGGGGCCGAGATCGCCGTGGAGCTTGACCCGCGCACGATGCAGAAGGGGCAGGTGGCCGCCTATGCACGCGCGGGCGTCAACCGAGCGAGCCTTGGCGTGCAGACACTCGCCGAAGATGTGCAGCATGCCATCAACCGCGTTCAGCCGCGTGAGATGGTGCTGGGTCTGGTCGAGGAACTGCGCGGGGCGGGAATCGAGGCCATCAACATGGACCTGATGTATGGCCTGCCTTACCAGACGACGCAGCATGTGGCGGAGGCTGCCCGCTTTGCCGCCGAGATGGGCGCGGCGCGGGTCTCGGTGTTTGGCTATGCGCATGTGCCGTGGTTTGCCAAGCATCAGCGCGCGATTGACGAAAATTCCCTGGCCGGGATGGGTGAACGGTTCACGCAGGCGCGCGTGGCGGCGATGACCCTGGAGGCGGCCGGCTATGTTGCCATCGGGCTCGACCATTATGCCCGGGCCGATGACGCGCTGGCGATTGCTGCGCGCGAGGGGCGCTTGCGCCGGAACTTCCAGGGGTATACGGATGACCCGTGCGAGACCCTGATCGCTATGGGCGCAACTGCCATTTCCCAGTTTCGCGAAGGCTTCAGCCAGAACCTGAAGGACCGCAAGGCCTGGGGCGAGGCGATCCGGGCCGGGCGCCTGCCCGCCGAGCGCGGCATTGCCATCACGGCTGACGACGCGCTGCGTGCGCGGGCGATCGAAACGCTGATGTGCGGCCTGGAGGTAGACGTGGCGGCGGTGTGCGAAGCGATGGGCGCTGCCGTGGGGAGCCTTGACGACGCGCTGGAGAGCGCCCGTGCGCTGGAGGCAGCCGGGCTTTGCCATGTATCAGGAGCGGTCATCACCGTGCCCGAAGAGGCACGCATCATGCTGCGCACCGTGGCGCAGTGTTTCGATGCGCGGTCACCCGCAAGCGCGCAGCAGCGCCACGCGAAGGCGGTCTAGGCCTTCAGCGCCTCAGCATGGTGGGCGATGTGTTCGTCCATGAAGGTGGCGATGAAATAATAATCGTGGCCATAGCCCTCGCGCAGGCGGTAGTCGAGGCGCTGGCCGTCCTTTTCGCAGGCCTTGATGAAGATTTCCGGCTTGAGCTGGGTTTCGAGGAAGCTGTCGGCCGTGCCGGTATCGACCAGGATGAGCGCTTTTGACTGGCGCTCCTTCACGAGCTCCGTGGCGTCATACTGTTCCCAGGCAATTGAAGGCGCGCCGAGATAGGCGCTGAAGGCTTTCTCGCCCCAGGGCACGCGAGCCGGCGAGGTGATCGGGGAGAAGGCCGAGCAGGATTTGTAGGTGTCGGGATGTTTCAGGTGCAGCGTGATGGCGCCGTGGCCGCCCATCGAGTGGCCGAAGATACCTTGCCTGCTCATGTCGGCGGCGGGGAAGTTTGCCGCGATGAGGGCGGGGAGTTCACCGGTGATGTACTGGTCCATCTTGTAGTTTTTGGCCCAGGGCGCCTGCGTGGCGGTCAGGTAAAAGCCTGCGCCTTGTCCCAGATCGTAGGCTTCGTCATTGGGGACGTCTTCGCCGCGGGGGCTGGTATCGGGGGCGATGATAATCAGGCCATGGCGGGCGGCGTGCTCCTGAATGCCGCCCTTTTCCATAACATTCGCCCAGGTGCAGGTGAGGCCGGAGAGATACCACAGGACGGGGACGGGGCCGTCTTTGGCCTGCGGGGGAACGTAGAGGGCAAAGCGCATGGTGCAGCCCAGCAGGGTGCTTTCATGATCGTGGACGGAGAGCGCGCCGCCAAAGGATTTCCAGGATGAAACTTGCGTGAGGGTCATGGGGCGCTCTCGAGGCTGGCTGCAGGAGGGGGAAGGGCCTTCTGGCCCTTTGGGGGCAGGCAAGTCAAGGAAGGCGCGGGAGGGGGGTTGCCGGAAGGGCTGGCGTTTGAAATGACGAGGGGAAGAAGAAATTCGAAGGGACGGGAGATGAGCGAGTACACGCTTTACGGGGCCGAGGTCAGCTATTTCACCGGGAAGGCGCGGGCGTATCTGCGCTGGCGCGGTGTACCGTTTCAGGAGCTGCCGGCGACGCAGGCGGTTTACCGCGATATCATCCTGCCCCATGTCGGCTGGCCGGTGATCCCGGTGATGGTGACGCCGGACGGCACGGTTGTGCAGGATAGTGCCGACATTATCGACACGGTGGAGACGCGGGAGAAGCTTAGCCCCCCGGTCATTCCCGATACGCCGCTGCAGCGCTTTGTGGCGCAGCTTCTCCATCTCTATGCGGATGAATGGCTGACGCTGCCGGCGATGCATTACCGGTGGAGCTATAATGAGGACTGGGCGTATGGGCAGTTCGGGGCGCTGTCGGCGCCGCAGGCGAGCGCGCCGGAGCAATACGAGATCGGCAAGAAGAACGGGCAGCGCTTCAAGGGCGCATTGCCGGTTCTGGGGGTTCACCCTGAAACCATTCCGGGTATCGAGAAATCCTATGAGGCGTTTCTCGATGAGTTTTCGGCTCACCTTGAGGCCCAGCCCTTCCTGCTGGGCGGGCGGCCGTGCCTGGCGGACTTCGCCTTCATAGGCCCGCTCTATGCGCATCTTTACCGGGACCCGACGTCTGGCGAGATGATGAGGCGGCTGGCGCCGCGCGTGGCAGACTGGGTGGAGCGGGCCCATGCCGGGGAGGCGGGGACAGGCGATCTGTTGGCAAAGGATGCGATCCCGGAGACGCTGGAGCCGATCCTGGCGCGGCAGATGCGCGAGCAGTTTCCGGCGCTGGTGGAGACCGTGGAGCTTTATGCGCGCTGGGCAGCGGACGCGCCGCCGGGGGCGTTTGTGCCGCGGAGTCTCGGCGAGATATGGATCGAGATTGAAGACGCGCGCGGTCCGGCGCAGGCGCGAACCTTTCCGCTCTACCGGATGCAGGCGGTTACGGATGCATATGACGCAATGGACGGGGCCGCCAAGGCGCGCGCGGATGGGCTGCTGGAGCGGGTGCTGGGCGAGCCGCTGAAAGACTTCCGCCTGCCCAAGCGCCTTGTGCGGACGAATAGCCGGCTGGCGGTGGTCTGAGATCCGGCGTCAGCGCGGCCGGGGGAAGGAGATGGCGAAGGCGCCCTCGATATAGCCTTCGTCAGGCTCGCTATGCGGTGTGCCGGACTGGATGAAGTATTCCAGGGCGGGCCAGTGAGCGGCGATTCTTACTTTCAGGTCGGGGGTGAGGCCGTCTCGCATATGGGCGACGAGGGCCCTGGTCCATGGGGCGAGGACGGTGATCTCGTTGCCGTTGCGCCGGGCTTCCTCGACAATCCAGGCGATGGCTTCAGACTGAATGCGCGAGAGGTCGGGAGTATCCGGCTGCTTGTGGGCCATGGCCCGATACCCCCGTTTCCCTTAGCCGCGCATCATGGTGCAGAGCTTGTTGCCGTCGGGGTCGCGCAGGTAGGCGAGGTAGAGGCGCATGCCGGTGCCTTCGCGCCAGCCTGGCGGGTCTTCAATGGCCGCGCCGCCGGCTTCCACGCCGGCCTTGTGCCAGGCGTCTGCCTGCTCGGTGGAGGTCACGCCAAAGCCGATGGTGCCGCCATTGGCGTGGCAGGCGGGCTTGCCGTCGATCGGCGGGGTGACCAGGAACATGCTGCCATTGTGGATGTAGATCAGGCGGCCCTTGGGATCTTCGATCGCCGGCTTGCCGCCGAGCGCGCCGAAGAGGGCGTCATAAAATTTCTTGGATCTGCCGATGTCGTTAGACCCGACCATTACGTGACTGAACATATGGGTATTTCCTCCGTTTGTTGATCTTGATTCAAAGTGCTGGTGGCCGCGCGCCATGGTCGGCAAAAGCTGCCATGGCCGGAGCATAGTCTTCCGGCGCGGGGAAGTCCTCATAGCTCAATTCTGCGCCGGTCTGAGCGTAGGGAAGGCGTTCCCGTGTCATCGTCTCGATGATGGGGCGTACCCAACTGGCATCTGCCAGCATGCCCGGCCGGAAATTTACGAAAGGCTGGCCGGGAAGCCGCGTGAACAGCCAGTTCTTGCAGTGCGGGCAGAACATCTGCTGGGTCTCGGCATGCCGGCCGCCGATTTCCGGGGCGCCTTCTGTTACCTCAAAACCACTTGCCGGTAGCAGGAGTGACAGCGAATACGGGCCGCTCGTCAGTTTCTGGCAGCCTTTGCAATGGCAGGCCATCGAGACCAAAGGCGGGGCCGTGATCTTCATCTTCACTTGTCCGCACAAGCAGCTTGCCGACCAGGGGAGGCGCCATTCGTCCATCAGTACACTACCACGCTCCGGATCGACTTTCCTTCGTGCATAAGGTCGAAGGCGTCGTTGATTTTGTCCAGCGTCATGACGTGGGTGATCATCGGGTCGATTTCGATTTTGCCATTCATGTACCAGTCGACGATTTTCGGGACATCCGTGCGGCCTTTTGCGCCGCCAAAAGCTGTGCCGCGCCAGTTGCGCCCCGTCACCAGCTGGAAGGGACGTGTGCTGATTTCCTTGCCCGATTCGGCGACCCCAATGACGACCGATGTGCCCCAGCCGCGATGGCAGCATTCGAGCGCCTGGCGCATGACGGTGGTGTTGCCGGTGCAGTCAAACGAATAGTCTGCGCCGCCGCCGGTCAGCTCGACGATATGGGCGACAATATCGGAAACGTTTTTCGGGTTGACGAAATGCGTCATGCCGAATTTGCGGCCCCAGTCTTCCTTGTCCGGATTGATGTCGACACCGACAATCATGTCGGCGCCCGCCATGCGCGCGCCCTGGATAACGTTGAGGCCGATGCCGCCGAGGCCGAAGACGACGACATTCTCGCCGACCTGAACCTTGGCCGTGTTGACGACCGCGCCGACGCCGGTGGTGACGCCGCAGCCGACATAGCAGGCTTTGTCAAACGGCGCGTCTTCGCGGATCCTGGCGACTGCGATTTCGGGCAGCACAGTGAAGTTCGAGAAGGTGGAGCAGCCCATATAGTGGAAGACGGTCTGGCCTTTATAGCTGAAGCGGCTGGTGCCGTCGGGCATCAGGCCTTTGCCTTGCGTCGCGCGAATGGCCGTGCACAGATTGGTCTTGCCAGAGAGGCAGCTTTTGCACTGGCGGCATTCGGGCGTGTAGAGCGGGATGACGTGATCGCCGGGCTTTACCGAGGTGACGCCTGCGCCGACCTCGCGGACGATGCCGGCGCCCTCATGGCCGAGGACGCTTGGGAAGATGCCTTCTGAGTCGAGCCCGTCGAGCGTGTAGGCGTCGGTATGGCAGATGCCGGTCGCCATGATCTCGACCAGTACTTCGCCGGCCTTTGGCCCTTCAAGGTCAAGCTCGACAATTTCGAGCGGCTTCCTGGCTTCAAAAGCAACGGCGGCGCGGGTTTTCATCGGACAACTCCTTGTTTCGAGGTCTTACCTAGTCCGCCGCGCCGCCCGGGTCCACTGCCTGTCGAGGGGAAGGTTGACTATAGTTTGATATCAAACTATAAGAGTGCCATCAACCTGAATGGAGTTTGTCATGGCCTCCCGGCGCGGTGTTTTGAAACTGATTGGCGGCGGGATTGTGCTCGCCGCGGTGGGGGCGGGCACCTTTGCCGCGCTGAACCAGCCAAGCCATGCGGCGCGGGCGGCCTGGCGGGACGCGGGACAGGAGGCCGAGTATCGCCGCCGGTTCCTCTCCTATGCGCTGCTGGCGCCCAACCCGCACAACACCCAGCCCTGGCTGGTCGAGCTCGTCGGTGAAGACAGCCTCCTCCTCTATTGCGATCTTGAGCGCCGCCTGCCGGAGACCGATCCGTTCGACCGGCAGATCCTGCTCGGGCATGGCTGCTTTCTTGAACTGCTCGCTCTGGCCGCCGCCGAGGAGGGCTACGCCGCCGACATCACGCCGTTTCCGGAGGGCGCGCCGGATATGGCCGGCCGGCTGGACGCGCGACCGGTGGCGCGGGTGGTGTTTCGGGCGGGCGCCGCAGTGCCCGATGCGCTCTTTGGGTCTGCGCTTTCCCGCCGCACCAATCGCACCGCTTTTGACGACCGCGAGGTCAGCGCCGGAGATCTGGCGACGCTGGCCGCGGCTGCCTCGGTTTACGGGCTCTTCGCCGACGCTATCGGGGAGGGCGAGACGGCCGCTGCGCTGCGGGACCTGACCTGGCGCGCGCATGAGCTTGAGGTGCGTACACCCGCGACCTGGCAGGAGAGCGTCGATGTGATGCGCATCGGTCCAGCGGAAGTCGCGCGCCATCGCGATGGCCTGTCGATGGAGGGCCCGATGCTGGGCGCGTTGAGCGCCGCTGGCATTCTTACGCGCGAGACGCTGGCGGACCCGGACTCGCAGGCATTTAAGCAGGGGCTGGACATGTTCCGGCCATTGGCAGCCTCGGCGCGTGCTTTCGCCTGGATCGCCAATGACGGGCAAAACCGGGAAGGCGAGCTTGCGTCCGGGCGCGCCTATATGCGCCTCGCATTGCAGGCCGAGGCGCTCGGACTTGCGCTGCATCCCTGGAGCCAGGCCCTGCAGGAATATCCGGAGATGGCTGATCTCTTCGGCGAGGTGCATGAACTGATCGGTGACGGCCGGCGTTTGCAGATGCTGGTGCGGGTCGGCTATGCCGGCCGTGTCGGACCCTCGCCCCGCAGGGGGCTCACTGCCCATCTGTTAACGGAGACCTGATGCCCAAACGCGCCGCACCGCCTGGTCCTGCATCTGCGCCTCTGCCACCAACGCCGGACCTTTACTTCCGCCTCTTCACCGAGATCGGGATTCTTGCCCAGCTATCGGGGAACCGCTTCGAGCGCGCGTTGCCCCATGGTCTCACTGTCGCGCAGTTCAGCCTGCTGCATCACTGCATGCGTCTGGGCGATGGCTGGACCCCGGCGCGTCTTGCCGCCGCCTTTCAGGTGACACGTGGCACGATGACCAGCACGCTGCAGAAGCTGGAGGCGAAGGGGTTCATCCGCATAGAGCCGGATACGGAGGATGCGCGATCGAAGCGTGTTTTCCTGACGGCGGCCGGGCGGTCTGCGCGAGAGGCTTCGCTTGGTGCGCTGATGCCGGATATTGCGCCGCTGCTGGGCGTGCTGACTCCAGCGGAAGTTACTGGCGTCCTGCCGGCGCTGGAAAAGCTTAGAGCCTGGCTCGACGCCAATCGTTAGTCCGACAGGGCTGCGGCGCCTTCGGTGATATGGATGCGCTGGGCGCGGTCGCCGAAGGCTTCGAAGAGGAAGGCCTCTGTGCCTGTGAGCCAGGCCTGCCCGCCCAGAACCGTGAGTTCGTCGAAGAGGGCGGCGCGTCGGTCCGGATCAAGGTGGGCGGCGGCTTCATCCAGCAGCAGCAGGGGCGAAGGGCCCGAGCCGCCTGCCGAGAGGGCGGTTGCCGAGGCGAGCACCAGCCCGATCAGCAGTGCTTTCTGCTGGCCGGTTGAGGCTTCGCCGGCTGGCGCGGCGGTCGGGCGGTGGATGACGGTGAGGTCTGTGCGGTGGGGGCCCGACAGGGTACGGCCTGCGCCGATGTCTCGGCGGCGGCCGCTGTGATAGGCGTCGACCAACAGGTCGAAGATGGTTCGGAAGTCTTCCCCCTTGAGGGCAGCGGCTTCAGCAGCGCCTTCCAGGGTGAGATCGGCTTTCGGGAAATGGCCTTCGGGGCGGGCGTCGATGGCGATCTGCAGGGCTTCGAGAACAATGGCGCGGTTGATGGCCATTTCGGTGCCGGCTTCAGCCAGGCGCGCCTCGATGGCGTCGGCCCAGGCGGGATCGACATGGCCGCGCTCGATCAGGGCGTTGCGTTCGGCCAGCGCCTTGTCATAGCGGGCGGCGGCTTTGCCATGAGCGGGGAGGTGGGCCATCACCAGCCTGTCGAAGAAGCGGCGCCGGTCAGACGCGCCGCCGCGGAATACCCCGTCCATTGCCGGGGTGAGCCAGACGATGCGGACGCGTTCGGCAAGGTCGCCCGGCGAAGCTGAGGCGCCATCGATGCGGACATTGCGCTTGGCGCTGCCTGCCCCGTCGAGATGGATCGAGATCTTCTGCTCGTCGTCCAGCGTGGCGGCGAGCGCCCAGCCGCCGGGGGCATCGCGCCGGGTCATCTCTGAGAGCTGCGCGCTGCGCAGGCCCCGGCCGGGCCCGAACTGGCTGACGGCTTCCAGTAGGTTCGTCTTGCCCGCGCCATTGGCCCCATAGAGGCAGACATGGCGCCCATCGAGGCGCAGGGTGAGGCCCGCATAATTGCGGAAGTCCGTCAGGCTGAGGCGGGTCAGGGCGGTCATGCCGTCTCAGCTGCCGGAGGGAAGTCCGTGCCCGCCCTGTGGCGTTGTCTCGGCGATGCGTTCCATGCCTGCAATAAGAGGCCGGGCTTTCCCGATAGCGGCCTGAACCTGCGGCAGGGCGAGGGAGGCCTTATGGCTGCCGGCATCGGTCCAGGCTTCTGTGACCCAGATGGTGGTTTCATCCGCCGGATCGCTGGCCACGATGTAGCTGAGGCAGCCGGGCATGTCGCGCAGGCCCTCCAGCAGGTAGCCGATAAGCTCGTCTCGCTTGCCGTCTGCTGCAATGAACTTGCCGATCAGGCCGTACATGCCCGTCTCCCTTGGTTCCGCATGGCCGGGCAATCCGGCGAGCGCAGCTGTGGCGAGCGCGCCGCCCATGAAGATGCGGCGGCCTGCTTCCATGTCCTACACCCGCAGCGGCATCACCACAAAGCGGGCCGAGCCGTCGGATGGGTCGAGCACCAGGGCGGGCGAGGCCGGGTCGTTGAACATGAACTCCACATC
This sequence comes from Hyphomonas sp., assembly GCF_018402285.1. Taxonomy (GTDB): domain Bacteria; phylum Pseudomonadota; class Alphaproteobacteria; order Caulobacterales; family Hyphomonadaceae; genus Hyphomonas. The sequence goes on from NZ_JAGYJH010000006.1 coordinate 370,224, forward strand.
GGGCGATTCAATCTGGCTGGCGATGTCGAGCAGGTATTTGGCGTTGAAGCCGATTTCCATCGGATCGGCCTCATACTCTGCTTCGATCTCTTCATTGCCCGCGCCGGTTTCGGCATGGTTCACCGCCAGGGTAAGCCGGCCATTGGAGACCGAGAGCTTCACCGAGCGCGAACGTTCGGCCGAAACGGTCGAGACGCGGTCAACAGCGGCCTCGAAGGCCTTGTTATCGACAGTCATCTTCTTGTCGTTCCCTTTGGGAATGACCCGGGCATAGTCCGGGAAGGAACCGTCGATGAGCTTGGAGGTGAGCACGGCGCGGCCGGCGCGCAGGATGATCTTGGTGTCGGAGACTTCGATCTCGACGTCTTCGTCGAGGCCATCGACGAGGCGGCGGGCTTCACCGACGGTCTTGCGCGGCACGATCACGCCGGTGAGCTTTTCGGCGCCCTTGGGCGCTTTGAGCTCGGCCAGGGCGAGGCGGTGGCCATCGGTGGCAACGGTGCGCAGTACAGCAGAGCCATCATCGGCCTTGGCGGCGTGCAGGAAGATGCCGTTGAGATAGTAGCGGGTCTCTTCGGTGGAGATGGCAAAGCGGGTCTTGTCGATCAGGCGGGCGAAGTCCTTCGCCGCGATCTTGAAGCTGACGGCGCCCTCATCGGGCGTCATGGTCTGGAAGTCGGCGGCCGGAAGGGTCGGCAGTTCGAACATCGAGCGACCGGCGGTGATGGTCAGGCGCTGGGACTCCGGGTTGAGCTCAAGCTCGACCTCGGCGCCCGAGGGCAGCTTGCGCACCACATCGAATAGCGTGCCGGCCGGGGCGGTGACCGAGCCGGGCTTGGAAACCTTCGCCTCGGCGGAGTCTACCGCTTCGATGTCGAGGTCGGTCGCGGTGAGTTTCAGCGCGCCCTTGGTGGCCTCCAGCAGGACGTTGGAGAGGATCGGAATCGTCGTCCGGCGCTCGACAATGTTCTGGACATGGCTGAGGGCGTCCAGAAGGTCTCCGCGTTCGATCGTCAGTTTCATCGTCTCATCCGTTCTTCAAGGAGCCGGCCGGGCTCCGCTGCGTCGTCATCGCCGGTTTCTGTCTGGAGTCTGCTCCACCAGGCAAGGCGGGAATCAGCCCGCTCCGGGCAGGAGCGGGCTGATGAGCCTTAACGAAGTTGCAGGAAAAGCCAAGCGCCCGGCAGCCCGTGCGCTCAAAATGGCTCAGATTTGTCCGCTTTCCATCAACTCGTGGATGACGGCCTGAACCTTTGAAATGTCGCAGGCCAGTTCCTGGTCCTTGCCGAGGTCCCCATCCATACGCCGATAGGCGTAAAGGACCGTTGTGTGATCGCGTTTGCCGAAGGCGCGGCCGATCTGCGGGAAGGATTTCCGGGTCATGGTGCGGCAGAGATACATCGCAATCTGGCGCGGATAGACAAAGCCACGCATCTTGCTGGGGCCTTCCAGATCGGATTTCGCGATCGGGAAGACTTTCAGCGTTGCCCGCTTGATCACCTCGATCGAAGGCTCGCGCTGCTCGCCGGCATGACGGCGGATGATGCGGTCAAGCATCTCCATCGTTGGCGCCCGCTCGCCGAAGCCGGCCTCCGTGTAGAGGCTCCACACGGCGCCGGTAAGCTCGCGGCCGGGACCGCGGATGCCGTTGTTGAGGCGCTGCATCATCTCCTCGGTCAGCACGAAGGCCGGATGGGTTTCGGCAATGTGGCCGGCAAGGCGCGTCAGGATTTCCAGGCGCATGCCGGAATCGGGCAGGGCGACCTCAACGGCGGTGGCACCCTTGATCTCGCTGCGCATGCGCTGGCCAAAGCCGGCCGTTTCACCCGGGGCAGAGTCGCCGACCAGGACAACCTGACCGCCATTGGAGGTCACTTCGCGGATGTTCTGATAGAGCTCTGCCTCGGTGCCAGGCTTGCCGGCGATGCGGTGCAGGTCGTCGATCAGCAGGATGGAGGCGGCGCGCAGGCGCTTTTTCAGATCGCCCGTGTCGCGCGCTTTGACGCCGTCGAGATAGGCCGACATGAATTCCTCCGCCGTCAGATAGACGATCTTGCGCGCCGGGTCGCGGCGGGCGGTCTCCTGACGGAGTGCCTGCATCAGATGTGTCTTGCCGGTGCCCGGAGGCCCGTAGATCAAGGTCGTTGCTGTGCCGGCCGGGAGGCCGGCCGCGATGCGCTTTGCCATCGTCACGGCGATCTCGTTGGACGGGCCGGTGACGAGCGTGTCGAACGTCATGGCCGGGCCTGCGCCGGTCGAAACGGCAGCCTGTGGCGCTTCCTGCACCTGAACAGCCGGAGCCGCCCAGGGGTCGTTGACGAGGTCGCGCAGATCGGAGGGCGCATTGCGCCAGCAGACAAGTTTCAGCGTGCGCTCTGCCGGGTCAGCGGCCGCCCACAGCTTCTCGATCACGCGCAGATGCTGGCTGCTGACGCGGTCGAATGCGAGCAGATCACGTGCGGCCAGAATCATCGCGCCGTCATGTTCGGCGACGAGGCGCAGGTCCTCGATCCAGCGGGAGAATTCGGAACCGGCCACTTTGTCCCGCAGGACATCGCGTACATCATTCCAAATCATCTGACCTGTCGCTTCATAGGCGTCACCGCCCTGTGTCGTCTCAATTCCAAATGGCGAGACAGTTGTTTCGTTTCGGTCCATCACCGAGCCCCGTTTCTAATTATGATCGCTCATTACAGCCAGTACACGACACACCCGGCAGGCCCCCGCCTGAAACACAAAAAACTCTGTACCGGGACTAAATTGGCTGGTATGGAGAAATTATTCCCGGGGGATTTTTCTGGCAAGTACTAACTTTATTTGACAGCCGCATTTGGCGTGTTGACAACCGGGTACCTGAAAAAAAAACGGCAGAGATTCATATGACTGGCATCTGCAAAATTTTTTGAAGTGATCGTTCGCTTACTTATGTTCGCATTTGTTCTGTCAATACGGAAAGCTTTCCATGGCCTGTGGAATACAGTTTTTTTGATGTCCCTCTGGCAGGGCTGCAACATGAGCGGGCGGCGCCCCTGTCACGGCATCATTAAGTCCGCTCCAGGCCCATCGGGCCGGAGTGACGGATTTGCAATCATAATGAGAAATCTACAGGGGCGCGCTGAAAAGCCGAAAGAAAAACCCGCCAGGCGCGTTACCAGGCGGGCTGTCTTTTCAGCTGCCCGGGAAAAGCCGGCAGCGGGCCTTGCGCTGGCCTCAGGCCATTGCCTTGACGCGGGCCGAAAGGCGCGAAACCTTGCGGGAAGCGGTATTCTTGTGGGTCACGCCTTTGGTCACGGAGCGCATGATCTCAGGCTGGGCCACTTTAAGGGCTTCCTGAGCAGCAGACTTGTCACCGGATGCAATCGCTTCCTCGACCTTGCGAACGAAAGTGCGCACGCGCGAGCGGCGGGCTTTGTTCACATCGGTGCGCGCAGCGATCTTGCGCACCATTTTCTTGGCTGAGCGGGTATTCGCCATAACAAACTCCTGGCGCCCGGCGGGATCTCCCTCGGGCAGAAGGCGCGGAGATACATAAAGGGCCTGCAGGCGTCAACCGCCATCGTGACGGAAAAGCAGCCTTTTCACCTGCGCCGGTCAGCGGTCCCGGAAATGGGCCGAGCGCTTTTCGACATAGGCTTTCATGCCTTCCTTCTGGTCATCGGTCGCAAACAGCGACTGGAACAGGCGCCTCTCGAACTGAATCCCCTGTGAAAGAGGGGTTTCGAAGGCCGCATTGATGGCCTCCTTGGTCATCATGGCAGCGGCGCGGGGCATGGCGGCGATGGTGGTGGCGAGGGCCTTGGCCTCGGTCATCAGGTCGTCGGCAGGCACGATCCGGGCCACCAGGCCGCACCGTTCGGCCTCGTCAGCCTCCATCATGCGGCCGGTGAGGCAGAGTTCCATGGCCTTGGACTTGCCGACCGCGCGGGTCAGGCGCTGGGTGGCGCCGGCGCCGGGCATCACCCCGAGGCGGATTTCCGGCTGGCCGAAACGGGCATTGTCGCCCGCCAGGATGATGTCGCACATCATCGCAAGTTCGCAGCCCCCACCGATGGCATAGCCGCCAACCGCTGCAATGATGGGCTTGCGGGCACGGGCAGCGCGTTCCCAGTTCCGGGTTATGAAGTCCTCGTAATAGGACTGCGGGAAAGTCTTGGCCTGGATCTCGCGGACATCAGCGCCGCCTGAGAAGGCGCGCTTGCTGCCGGTCAGGATCATACAGAGGACGGTGTCGTCGGCCTCAAACCGGTCGAGCGCCTGGGTCAGCTCGCTCATCATCTCCTCGCAGAGGGCGTTGAGGCTCTCCGGGCGGTTCATCTGGATGAGGGCGTACCCTTCCTCGGTGTTCACTTCGGTGATGAGGGTCTTGTAGGCCATGACGGGTCCTTGAGGGGGAAGGCGGCTGCTCTGCTGCCGCGGTCTTTATGGTGTGGAAGGGGTCGCTGCGGGCTCGTGTCGTTCAGGCCACAGGATGGGCCGGTCTGGAAAACGTGCAGTTAAAGATGCAGGGCGGGGCCTCAGCAATTGTGGCGATCTCGGGGCGGCGTATACGCCTGCATGAACACTTTGTCACCCTGGGGGCTGCAGCTTGACTTGATATACGATTGTATATACAAATTTCTGATCGCAGTGGACCTGCAATACCCCAAGGAGAAATTGGAGCTACCCTGGCTCTGAGTTTGACCCTTAAACCAAAGGGTCACTGTCATGCCCAAGCCATTCCCGTGCGAGCCCCCTGCATGCGGACATCAACTGGTCTGAAGAGGACAACACACGCAACAGCGAGAGATACGGTATCCGCTTCGAGGACATCCAGTCCGGCTTCGCCAGGCCGCATGTGCGCACGGCGATCAGCAGGCAGGGAGACTTCCGCGCGCTCATTGAAGTCGAAAACATTGTTTTCGATGTGCGCTGCCGGATCGAGCGGAACCTCACCCTCATCGCTGCCGATGTTGCAACAAAAGATGCCCAAGCAATCTACCACCAAACTCTATCTCAATCCTCCTAAGGCGCGTGCGTCCGGCAAGACGGACTTCAGGAAGCTTGGCGCGATGACGGACGAAGAAATCCGGGCGCGGCGCGCCGGCGATGCGAACCTTCCGGAGATCGACTGGGACGCAGCTGAGATCGAGATGGTTGAGCCCGTGGTCAAGACGGCCGTATCGATCCGGCTGGATAGCGACGTGATCGAGTTCTTCAAGGATGCCGGCAGGGGCTACCAGACACGGATCAACCAGATACTGCGCTCCTATATGGAGCATCAGCAGAATAAGACTGGCTGAGCGTCGCAGGCGGATGCCCTTGCATCGAAAACAGCCTATATCGGCTGCATGACCGATCATCCTTCCGATACCTCCGATCCTGAGCGCAACCGCCTTGCCGGGCGCATCGCCCGTACCGCCAAGGTGGGCGCCAATCTGTCCGGGGCGGGGCTGACCTTTGCGGCGCAGTCCCTGTTCGGCGGGGACAAGGGGGATGAGCGGATCGCAAGGGCGATGGCTGCGGCGCTGGGAAAGTCCAAGGGGCCGCTGATGAAGGTGGCGCAGATGGTGTCCACCGTGCCCGACCTGTTGCCGCCTGAATACGCCGCCGAGTTTGCCAAGCTGCAGGCCGAGGCCCCCGCGATGGGCTGGCCTTTCGTGAAGCGGCGGATGCGGGCGGAACTGGGCGCGGACTGGGAGGGCCGGTTTGCGGAGTTTGGCAAGGAGGCAAGCCATGCCGCTTCGCTCGGCCAGGTGCATGAGGCGACGCTGCATGACGGCCGGAAGGTTGCCTGCAAGCTGCAATATCCGGACATGGCGAGCGCGGTGGAGTCCGATATCGGCCAGCTGCGGACGCTGCTTGGCCTTTTCAAGCGCATGGACGGCTCGATTGATGCCGACGAGATGGTCGAGGAGATCACCGACCGGTTGCGCGAGGAACTCGATTACGCCCGTGAGGCCAGGCATATGGCGCTCTACCGCGACATGCTGGCGGGCAAGGCTTTCATTGCCTGCCCGGAGCCGGTGGCGGAGCTCTCGACCGCTCGTCTGATCACCATGACGTGGATGGAAGGGGAGCGGCTCGACGCGTTTCAGGACGCCCCGCAGGCGGCGCGCAACCAGATTGCCGAGATGCTGTTCTGGACCTGGTGGGCGCCGATGAACTCCTACGCCGTCATCCATGGTGATCCGCATCTGGGCAATTACCAGGTGACCGGCGGCGGGGAGGGGATCAACCTTCTGGACTTTGGCTGCGTGCGCATCTTTCCGCCGGCCTTCGTGGCGGGCGTTGTCGATCTCTACCGGGCAATGCTGCACGATGATTTTGACGCGGCGTATGCGGCTTATGAAGCCTGGGGGTTCCAGAACCTCTCGCGGGAGCTGGTCGAAGTGCTGAACGTCTGGGCGCGCTTCATATATGGGCCGATCATCGACGACAGGGTACGCACGGTGGCCGACGGGGTATCGGCGGGCGAGTACGGGCGGAAAGAAGCGTTCCGGGTGCGCCAGCTGCTCAAGGAGAAGGGGCCGGTGAAGATCCCGCGCGAGTTCGTGTTCATGGACCGCGCCGCCATTGGTCTGGGCGCGGCGTATCTGCGGCTGGGGGCGGAGCTCAATTTCCATCAGCTGTTTGAAGAGAGCCTTGCGGGCTTCTCGGTGGAGAAGGTAGCTGCGCGCCAGGCCGGGGCGCTGGCGAAGGCCGGATTGGCCTGAGGATGGGTTTAGTGTGTGAGAAGCAGACCCGGCGGATACCTTTCCGCGAAATTCCTGGCAGAGCGCGGCATTAACGCCAATCAGGACGCGCGCGGGAGCCGGACAGGGGCGCGCTTGTCCTCAAACAGCGCCCCTGCGGCCATATCAACTCATCCGGAAGCGGATCGGCACTGATTTGGGGCCGCTGACGAAGTTGGCCTGGGTGCGGGAGGGTTTGCCGGAGAGTTCGACCGACTGGAGACGCGGGAGGAGTTCTTCCCAGAGGAGGCGCATTTCCATCCGGGCGAGGTGCTGGCCGAGACAGACATGGGCGCCATAGCCGAAGGCGACGTGCTTGTTGGGCGAGCGATCAACCTTGAACTGGAAAGGATCGTCAAACACGGCCTCGTCGCGGTTGCCCGACGGGTAGGCGAGGAACAGCCAGTCGTTCCTGGCGATCTTCTGCCCGGCGATTTCGGTGTCATCGGTGGCTGTGCGCATGAAGTGTTTCACCGGCGTTTCCCAGCGGATCGACTCCTCCACCATCGATGGGATCAGCGAGAGATCGTCCTTCACCTTCCGGAACTGGTCAGGGTTTTCGGCGAGCGCCCACATCGCGCCGGCGGTGGTGTTGGAGGTGGTGTCATGGCCAGCGGTGGCGGCTATGATGTAGTAGCTCATCGCTTCGAGATGGCCGAGCGGCTGGCCATAGACGGCCCCGTTGGCGATGACACTGGCAAGGTCTTCTCGAGGGTTCTGGCGGCGGTCTTCGGTCATGGTGTTGAAATAGGTCATGAAGTCGACGATCGTTTCATTGATCATTGCCAGGGCGTCGTCTGCACTGCCGACTTCCTTGCCTGCGCGGTTCACGTCCGGGTCCTGCGTGCCGAAGAGTTCCTGGGTCAGCTTCAGCATGCGCGGCTCGTCGGCAGGCGGCACGCCAAGCACTTCCATGATCACGTGCAGCGGATAGAGGAAGGCGACATCGCGGGCGAAATCGCATTCGGTGCCTTTCTCCGCCATCTTGTCGATGAAGCCGCGGGCGATCTCGCGGACGCGGTCTTCCAGCTTGCGCAGGTTCTGCGGCATGAACCAGGCCTGGGTGAGGCGCCGGTACTGCATGTGGTCGGGGTTATCCATCTGAACCAGCGAGCGCAGGATGTTGGGCTTGCCGCCCATCATGGCGCGTACGCGCTTGTCCGCCTCGATCGTGGTCAGCGTCGCCGAGCGGTCCTCGTTATGAAAGAGGTCATTCTGGCGCTCGATACCGAGGATGTCGGCATGGCGGGTGACCACCCAGAAGGGATCGAACCCCTCGACGGTGGCGACATCGAGCGGCGCGTTGGCGCGCAACCAGGCAAAGGCTTCGTCAACGCGTTTGCCGTCTGCATAGGCTTTCGGATCGACTATTTCGCGGGCAATCTGTTCAGGTATGGCCATGGTTTTCTCCTCCCGGTTCCGGACTGGCTGCTGGCGTGGCACCGTTATCCGATCTGAACCCGCAATATCATAAACTTGCTATACAGCCAACAAATATGTAAAGAGGTGCGTATGTCTGACACAGGCCCGGCCACAGATATGAAAGCAGCAGCGCCCGCCCAGCGGCTCACGCAGGCAGAGCGGCGCGACCGGTCCGGGCGCGAACTGCTCGGCGCGGCCATCCGGGTTGTGGCAGGGCAGGGCGTGTCTGCGGCCACTTTCGATGCCATCGGCCGGGAGGCGGGCTTCTCGCGCGGCCTCGTTACCCAGCGGTTCGGATCGAAGGAAGGCCTGATCGCGTCGCTGATCGCGCATCTGCACGCGTGGCAGGCTGACAGTCTTGATGATGCGCAGGTGTCGGAAATGGACGGTCTGACGGCGCTCTGCGCCTTTGTGCGCCTGCATTGCGAAACGATCCGCAGCTCGGCGGAGGCCGACACCTATTTCATGCTGCTGGCGGCGGCTGTTGCTGACCGGCTGGAGACGCGCGAGGCGTTCCGCGGCTCCCATGAGGTGGAGCGCGTGCTGATCCGCAGCTTCATCGAGCGGGGGCAGGCGAGCGGCGACATCCGAAAGGACGCCGACGCCGACGCCGAAGCGCTGCTGGCAGGCTGCTCGCTGCTGGGCATGCGGATGCAGGCGCTGATCGATCCGGATTTTGATGCGGCGCCCGTGCAGGACGCCCTGATTGCATCCCTCAAGGCACGCCTCGGCCTGCCGGGCGGGGACGGGAGGAGCAAGACATGAGCGAGGCCTACAAGACCTGGCAGTGCCGCACCTGCGGCTATCTTTATGACGAGAAGGACGGCGATCCGGGCGAAGGGCTCGCGCCGGGTACGCGGTGGGCGGATATTCCCGAAGACTGGATCTGCCCGCTCTGCGGCACGCCGAAATCGGATTTCGACATGGTTGAGATCTAGGGCGCCACTCTCCGGCAGGCACCCGTGGCCGTTTCGCAGTCCATGCGGTCGAGGCTGACGAGGTCGCCGAAGGGGTTGAGCGAGGCGGGGTCGTCGGCTTTCAGCGTGAGGGCGTAGGCGGCGCCGATGTTTCCGGCGCTGCGGAAGAGGGACAGGTTTGTGCCCGCGCAGAGCCTGCGGGTCTCGCCCGGTTGCAGCGCGGCAGATTTGAAGGCCGGGGCGGTGGCGATCCACTGACCTTTGGCGTCATGCAGGGTGAGATAGTAGCGCAGCTTGCGGTTGGCTGTGTTGGTCACCTCGCTGCAGGCTTCCAGATGCGGCGTGCCCCCGCCGGAGGTCGTGCGTTGGTTGACGGGGCCAAGCGCGCCGTCTGTGCGCCCGCCAGGATAAAGCAGGGCGCCGAAGCGGGAATTGACCGCCTTGTGATAGGTGGCGGCGGCCACCCGGCAGGCGGTGTTCTGAGGCGCGGCGCGGCTGACGGGATAGTCGGCGTCGCAGGCGGTCTGCATGTCGGTTAGGAAGTCCGCGTCGCAGCGGCCCTGGTCGAGCGCGCCGGAACGGTAGCAGGCGTCGTGGAACCTGCAGGCGTCCAGGAAAGGCCCGTCGGGCACGATGCTGTCGAGGATCTTGCGGCCCCCGCATGCGTCGAGCGGTTGCTGCGCGGCGAGGATGGAGCCGCTCACGAGGGCTTCATCGCGCGCGCGGGGCTCCGCCTCAGCCACGCCGGACACCAGCGCGAAAAAAAGAATGAAAGCAGCCACCACGCGCGTCATGGGCAAATTTTTTTGACGAACGTTGCGGCAATTTCAAGGCAGGTCTTGCCGCCGGGCAGAGGCCGGGTCTATGGCGCTTGGCCATGACAGATGATTTCAATCGCTACCAGACCACAGAGCTTCCCGAAGGCTATAGCCAGCTTGCCTGGCATCGCGGATTTGGGCGCCAGATCGGCCCGCTGTTCGAGAAGCGCGAAGACGGCATCCTGATGCGCGCCTTCCGGGTGGAAGAGTATCACACCAACGGCATGATGAACGCCCATGGCGGCATGATGATGACCTTCGCGGACATGGCCTGGGGCGCGGCGGTGGAGAAGGACGACGACACCTGGTGGGTGACCGTGCGCCTGATGTGCGACTTCGTTTCCGGCGCCCCGCTTGGCAGCTTTGTCGAGGGCAAGGGCGTGATCGTCGGCCGGCAGGATGATATCTTCACGGTCGAGGGGCGTATCTGGACGGGCGACAAGCTGCTGATGCGCGGCACCGGCATCTTCAAGGTGATCCCGCGCCGGGAAGAGGGGAAACCCTTCGTCAGGACCAGGGAAGGCGCCTGATGAAGGGCTGTCTGCCTCAGGTCTGGTGAGGGCTTTCCTTCCCGCCGGTCTTCCAGAGGGAGAAGAGGATCGCCCCGCCCAGGAGCGCGATGGTCATCATCAGCGACCAGTGGGGTTCAAGGTAGGGCACGATGTGGAGTTCCTTGTAGAGCAGGAAGTTCCAGAAGATCTTGATACCGATCAATACCAGCACGCCAGCAAGGCCGTATTTGAGGTATCTGAACCGCGCCACAGCCGCTGACAGCATGAAATACATCGAGCGCAGGCCGAGGATGGCAAAGATGTTCGAGGTGTAGACGATGAACGGGTCGCGGGTGACGGCAAAGATCGCGGGCACCGAGTCGACCGCGAAGATGATGTCCACAATTTCCACCATCAAGAGGGCGAGCAGGAGGGGCGTCGCATAGCGGGTCATCTTGCCGGTCAGCGGATCGGGCTTTGTGACGATGAAGTTGTGGTTGGTAATCTCGTCGGTGACGCGAAGGCGCTTCTTGAGGAATTTGAGGATGGGGTTGTTCTGGAGGTTTAGCTCTTCGGGCTCGTCATCCCCCGCGCCGGAGAGCAGCATCTTGCCGCCCGTGTAGAGCAGGAAAGCGGCAAAAATGAAGAGGACCCAGGTGAACTCGTTGACGATGGCTGCGCCCAGCGAAATGAAGATGCCGCGGAAGACGATGGCGCCGAGGATGCCCCAGAACAGCACGCGGTGCTGGTATTCGCGCGGCACGGCGAAGAAGGTGAACACCATGCCGATGACAAAGATGTTGTCAAAGGCAAGGGCGGTTTCCAGGAGATAGCCGGTGGCGAACTGGACGGCGGCCTGCTGGTTTAGGTTTTCCGGGCTGTTGTAGAAGGCCGGGTCGGGCTGGTAGCCGAAATAGATGTAGAAGCCGAAAGCGACGGCGAGCGAGGCGAAGCACGCCCACATGACGGCGCTTTTCTTTGCGGAGACGACCTCGTCCTTCTTGTTGAGGAGGCCGAGATCGACCCAGAGCAGGAAGCAGATCAGCGAGAGGAATGCGGTCCACAGCCATAGGGGTTGCGCCGCAAATTCGACGGTCAGGAATTCGGGCATTGGGGGAGTGCCACCTTCAAGGAGGCGCGCCGCGTCCGCGCAATTTCATGGGGTATCCGACATCGCGCTTGCCGCCGCAAACGCCAGAGGGGCCCGGAACCATCTGAACTGCGCCCTAGGGTAGAGGCGACACTTGCCGCGTCAAGCGGGCGTCACCAGAGAAGGCTGAGAAGGCCCGCCAGGGCGCAGGCGATCACCACCAGAACGATATTGGTCTTGAAGCGGATGAGGGCGGTGGCGGCGCCCGCCGCGATGGCGATGGCGAGGAAGTCGGGTGAGGCAAGGTCCGGCAGGGTCAGCGCGCTGCCCCAGGGCAGGAGCCTGCTGGAGGCCTCCCGAAACAGCACCGCGAAGCCGAACACGGCAGCCACCTTGGCGATGATGCCGAAGACGGCGGCCGTGATCGCGGCGAGCACGCCTGCTGCCAGGGGGCTGCGGCGCAGGGCCTCAGAGAAGGGCGCCCCGGCAAAGATCCACACGAAGGAGGGCGCGAAGGTGCACCAGCTGGCCATCAGGGCGCCGGCAAAGGCGAGCGCGAGCCCGCCGCCCTCGCTCTGCCAGCCTGCCATGAAGCCGACGAACTGGTTGACCAGCACCAGCGGCCCGGGCGTTGTTTCGGCAAGGCCGAGGCCGTCGATCATCTGCGGCGCGGTGAGCCAGCCTTCGGCTTCCACCGCTTCCTGCTGGAGATAGGCGAGCACGGTGTACGCCCCGCCAAAGGTCAGCATAGCGAGCTTCGAGAAGAACACGCCGACGCGGGTGAGCACATGATCTGGCCCGAGCAGCAGGAAGGCGGTGACCAGCGGCGCCGTCCAGACCGCGCCCCAGCCGAGGGCTGCGGTAAACGCCTTGCGGGCGCTGGGCCTCTTCTGGCGGGCTCCTTCGGTAAGGGGCGGGGCGGGCGGCTTGCCGAGGCTGCGCGCGAGGCCGATGGCAGCGGCAAAGCCGATGACCAGGGGAAACGGCAGCTGGAAGAGGAATAGGGCGAGGAAGGCCAGCGCGGCGATGGCCACATCCTGAGGCCCTTTCAGGGCCCGGCGGCCGACCTTCACCAGCGCCTCCAGAATGAAGCCGATCACGGCGGCCTTCACGCCATAGAAGAGGGCGGCAACGACCGGCAGTGCGCCCCAGGTGGCATAGAGCCAGGTGAGGCCGAACACGATCAGCGCGCCGGGCAGCACGAACAGCAGCCCGGCAATCACCCCGCCGGCGAGGCCGTTGAGGCGCCAGCCGGAATAGGTCGCCAGCTGCTGCGCCTCCGGCCCGGGAAGGAGCATGCAGTAGTTAAGGGCGTGGAGATATTCGGCTTCGCTGATCCAGCGTTTCTCCTCGACGAAGATGCGGTGCATCAGGGCGATCTGCCCGGCCGGCCCGCCAAAGCCGAGACAGCCGATGCGGAAGCTGGCCGAGGCAAGCGCTTTCAGGCTGGGCGCGGGGGTAGGCATATCGCTCACCTGTGCCTCTTGGCCGATAAGTCCAGCCGGGTGCAAGGGGCAGGATGGCCCGCCCCCGGTTGACTTTGCCTGCCCGGCTGCGTATCGGCGGGCGCAATGAACACAGGCATGCACCACCACCATCATCACGCATGACGCGCCGGAAAGGCGCGAACCGGTCCGGCTGCGCCCTCTGACAAGTGTTCCTTCATGAGAACCGATCCAGATGAGGCAGGCCGCGAAGGGTCCGCGCTCCGCCAGCCTTTGTGCCGCCTTTCCAACCCGGGCAGCTGCGTTTATGCGGGGGCCCAGATAGCCAAACTGGCTGCCAACAGGATCTGAGACGACCATGAGCGACAAGGAAAACCAGCCCCTCAGTGGCAAGGATCTCGCCCGCAAACCGCGTGGCTTTCCGGACAAGCGGGAGGGTCTGATCCATGCCCAGGCGCGGCTGGTGGAGACAGTGACCGGAGTTTACCGCCAATGGGGCTTTGAAGCGCTTGAGACGAGCGCGTTTGAATATGCCGACGCGCTCGGCAAGTTCCTGCCCGATGCCGACCGGCCCAATGCCGGGGTTTTCTCTCTGCAGGATGATGACGAGCAGTGGATGGCGCTGCGCTATGACCTGACAGCGCCGCTCGCGCGCTTTGTTGCCGAGCAGGGGCAGGGGCTGGGACGTCCTTTCCGCCGGTATGCTGCCGGGCCGGTCTGGCGCAACGAGAAACCAGGGCCGGGCCGGTTCCGGGAATTCTGGCAATGCGACGCCGATACGGTTGGCGCGCCGGGCTTTCACGCGGACGCCGAGATGATCGCGATGGGCGCTGAGGCGCTGCGCGCCATCGGCATGAAGCCCGGCGAGTTTGTGATCCGGGTGAATACGCGACGCCTTCTCAATGGCGTGCTCGACGACGTTGGCGCGACCGGCGCCGATATCCGTCTCGCCATCCTGCGCGCACTCGACAAGCTCGACCGGCTTGGCGCTTCGGGCGTTGCAGACCTCCTCGGCGCAGGCCGCAAGGACGAGAGCGGGGATTTCACCAGGGGCGCCGGGCTTGGCGCCGGAGAAGTCAAACGCGTGCTCGCCTTTGCGCAGGCGGGCGCGGACACGCGCGCAATGACGCTCGCCAACCTGGCGAAGGCCATTGGCAGTACGCAAGAGGGCAAGGCGGGTCTGGCCGAACTCGAAGCCATTGCGCTGGCGCTCGAAGCGCTGGGCGCGCCGGAAGACGATGTCAAGATCGATCCATCCGTGGTCAGAGGGCTTGAGTATTATACCGGCCCTGTCTTCGAGGCAGAGCTGCTGCGCGAAGTCGCCGGGGAGGACGGCAAGACCTACCGCATAGGTTCCATCGGCGGGGGCGGGCGGTATGATGATCTTGTCGCGCGCTTCACCGGTGAGACGGTGCCTGCGACGGGGTTCTCCATCGGCATCTCGCGGCTGGCGGCAGCGCTCGCAATCATGGGCGAGGGCGGAAAGCTCGACGGCCCGGTGGTGGTGCTCAATCTGGACAAGGACAATCCTGGCATTGCGCTTGGCCTCGCGGCAGATCTGCGTCGGGGCGGCGTTCGCGCCGAAGCCTATATGGGCGCCTCCGGCATGCGCCCGCAGATGAAATATGCTGACCGGCGCAACTCACCTGCGGTGGTAATCGTTGGAAGCGACGAGATCGAGAAGGGCACGGTCACGATCAAGGATCTGGAGATCGGCGCGCAGAAAGCTAAGGCGATTTCCTCCAATGAGGAATACCGCGAAGCCCGTCCCGGCCAGATCGAAGTGCCGCGCGCCGGAATGGTCGAGGCGGTGCGCGCCATTGTCGAGGCGCAGCGATGAAGCCTGACGCGCTGGTGGCAGTTGCCCGGGCTGTGTTTGAAGCGGCGGGCGGCACGCCGATTGATCCAGACTATGTTCTGCCAGCGGACATCCCGCTGGAGCTTTCGGGCGAGGCCGTCCGCGCCCGGCTTTGTCTCTTTACCGATCATCGCGGCGCGGAAATGGTAATGCGGCCTGATCTCACGCTTCCTGTGGCGCAGCGCGAAGCGGCGCGCCGGGAGGCCGGGGAAGGCGGCGCGCGGACCTATACCTATGCTGCCCGCGCTTTCCGCCAGCCGGTGGCGCCCGACGACCAGCTTGAGTTTACGCAAGTGGGGCTCGAGCGCTTCGGCTATGAGGCGGGGCCGGACGCGGACGCAGAGCTCTTTGCGCTGGTTCACCGCGCGGTGGAGGCCTGCGGCGTGCAGCCTTCGGGCGTCATCATGGGCGATCTGGCGGTTTTTCCCGCCTTCATCGATGCCCTCGGCCTGCCGGCCGTGACGGCGGATCTGCTCAAGCGCGCCTTCCGTCAGGAGGGCGGCGTGCGCGCCGTGCTCGACGCGGCGGCGCGGCCGCTGGAGCCGGACGTTGCCTCTGTTCTGGACGCGGCTGATCCGGCCGGGGCGCTGTCGGCGCTGCTGGCGGCGCGCGGCATTCCGCTGGCAGGCGGGCGGAGCCTTGCGGAGATTGTCGAGGGGCTTGCAGCCCGGCAGGCGGCGATTGAGGCAGGCGGGCTCACTTCCGGCGCGCGCGAAATCCTCCAGGCCCTGCGCGAGGTGGATTGTCCGCTGGCAGAGGCTGCAGCGTCCCTCTCGGCGCTGGCCGGGGCGCATGGGCTTGACGGAGCAGGCGCAGCGATTGACGCGCTTGGCGCGCGCGCGCAGGCAGTGCTTGCCCGCGTTCCGGCCGCCGGGCTGACGGCACGGTTCCGCACCGGCTTCGGCCGACGGTTCACCTATTATGACGGGTTCGTTTTTGAAGTGCTGGCTCCGGGCCTTGCCGAGACCCAGCCGGTAGCGGCGGGCGGACGGTATGACGGCCTGCTCTCTGGCCTGTCGGGCCGGCGGGCCAGCGCGACCGGGGTTGGCGGCGTGGTTCGTCCGGACCGTATGGTTCGTGTACGGAAAGGTGTATCATGAGCCGGATAACGATTGCCATTCCCTCCAAGGGGCGCCTCAAGGAGCAGACCGAAGACTGGCTCGCCAGCATTGGCCACAGCGTGCGACAGATTGGTGGGGAGCGGGGCTACACCGCCGAGATCGACGGCATCGACGCCGAAGTGCGGCTTCTCTCTGCCAGCGAGATTGCGCAGGGCCTCATCGATGGCAGCCTGCACCTGGGCGTGACGGGCGAAGACCTCCTGCATGATCAGGCCCCGGACGGTCCTTCGGACTTTGAAGTCTTGAAACGCCTCGGTTTTGGCGGGGCTGATGTGGTCGTTGCCGTGCCACAGGCCTGGTTTGACGTTGACACGATGGCAGACCTCGAAGCGGCAGGCGCCGCCTTCCGCAAGGCCCATCACCGACGGCTGCGCGTGGCGACCAAATACCTGCGTATCACGCGGCGGTATTTTGCGCAGAAATCGGTCGGCGAATACCGCCTGGTGGAAAGCGCCGGCGCGACCGAAGCGGCGCCCGCGACGGGGACGGCCGACGTGATCGTCGACATTACCACGACCGGCGCAACCCTGCGGGCCAACGGGCTCAAAGTGCTCGATGACGGGGTGATCCTGAAGAGTGAGGCCTCGCTGACCCGGTCGGTGAGGGCGCCGTGGAGCGAGGCGGCAGAGGCTATCGCAGCCTCTTTGCTGCGTCAGCCCCGCGCAGGGACAAAACGCCCTATTTGATTTTTTTTTGGACACATTCTTGACACATCGCAGAAATCGTTGCCGTATGGCTAAGCAAGTTTCTGGGAGGAAACGCTGCAAACGGTGGAGAGGCGTAGCGACCGGGGACGGAGCTGCGCCTCTTTTTCTTTTCCGGGTCAGTTGCGAGGGGGCGCCGGAGGTGAAAGCCGAGACCAGCAGGGCGGTGGTTCAGGGGGAGTCGAGGGGCGTTGTCACCGCGCCGCCGATCCCGGCTTCACGAATAACAATATGCACTTATCGATAAACGTCAAGCGCTTTTATCGTTTTTCGATTAAATCCTTGTAATCCTGCGCCTTGAGTTGACTCGCCCTGCGGCCCGTCCCATGCGTGGCGCCACAAAAACCCCGGATCATCGACATGTCAGAGGAGACCCAGATGGTAGATCCCCGCCAGCACATCCTTCCCGTTTACCGCCCGCCGGAGGAAGTGTTCGTGCAGGGCGAAGGCGCCTACCTCTTCACCGAGGACGGGCGACGCTACCTGGACTTCATCGCCGGGATCGCGGTCAACGCGCTCGGCCACGCCCATCCGGCGATGGTCGAGGCCCTGCGCGACCAGGCCGGCAAGCTCTGGCACACCTCCAACATGTTCCGCGTGAAAGGGCAGGAGGAGCTGGCTGACAAGATCTGCCGGGACACCTTTGCCGACCGCGTGTTCTTCACCAATTCGGGCACCGAGGCGATCGAGTGCGCCATCAAGGCCGCGCGCAAGTTTCACTGGGCGGCGGGCAATCCCGAGCGGCTCGACATCATAACCTTCACCGGCGCCTTCCATGGACGCTCCATCGGGGCGATCAATGCCGGCGGCAATCCGAAATATCTGGAAGGCTTCGGCCCGAAACTTCCCGGTTTCGTGCATCTGGAATGGGGCGACCATGACGCGCTGAAAGCCGCCATCGCCGCGTCCACCGCCGCGGCGGTCCTGGTTGAGCCCGTGCAGGGCGAGGGCGGCGTGCGCGCCATGCCCGAGCAATGCCTCAAGGGCCTGCGCGACCTTTGCAACGAGCACGGTGTCCTCCTGATCTATGACGAGGTCCAGTGTGGCATGGGCCGCACCGGCCAGCTCTGGGGCTATCAGTGGGCGGCCGGGTCCGATCCGGACATCCTGTGCGCCGCCAAGGGCATCGGCGGGGGATTCCCCTTCGGCGCCTGCCTAATGACCGAAGCGGTCGGCGAACCGATGCAGCCGGGCAGTCATGGCTCGACCTATGGCGGTAACCCGCTGGCGATGGCGGTCGGCAATGTGGTCTGGGACATCATCTCCAGCGAGGAGTTCCTCGCCAATGTCCGCCGCGTCTCCGGCACGCTTCAGCAGGGGCTGAAAAGCCTCGCCGACAGCCATCCGGACAAGGTTGAAGCGGTGACCGGCAAGGGCCTTCTGACGGGCCTGCGCCTGAAGGCAGACCCCAAATCGCTGCAGGGCATCTGCCGCGATGAGGGCCTGCTGGCGGGCGTTGCAGGCAACAATGTACTGCGTCTCGCCCCGCCGCTGGTTGTCGATGACGACCAGGTGCGCGACGCCATCAGCATGATCGACGCCGCGCTGACCGAGTGGACGCCGGGCTGACGCATGGAGGTCTGGCAAGGTTCCTGCCATTGCGGCGCGGTGCGTTTCCGCATTGAAGCAGACCTTGTCGATCTTTACCGCTGCGACTGTTCCCTCTGCCGCATGAAGAATGCGCTGATAACCAGCGTGCATGAGGATCGGTTCATGCTCGTTTCTGGCGAAGAAAGCCTGTCCGAATACAACTGGAACACGGGTGTCGCCCGGCACTTTTTCTGTGCCCGGTGCGGCATCTATCCGTTCCACAAGAAACGCTCGATGCCCGATCATTACGGAATCAATGTGAACTGCCTTGAGGGATTTTTTCCTGAGGCCCGCCCCGTGCGCCAGGCCGATGGCAAGGCCATGACTGTGAAAACCGGGGGCGCCCGCAGCCTCTGGACCGGCCCGCCGGCGGACTGAGCGGCGTTGCTCCAGGAAAGCAAATCCTGTTTCAATACCTTGAGTTTACAGAAAAGAAAAAGGGACAGGCAGAGAGAGCAACGCCTGTCCCTTGATTGACGCGCGTGCGTTTCCCCCACACTCGCTGAGGCTTGTCTAACAAATCTGAGGGATGCTCGCGTCCGTGCTGGCACCTATATTTTGGCGCGGCCTACCCATTTTTGAGCTTTTCTGCGGCCGATCAACGGTTAAACTCGGTGTCTTCGCGTCCTCTCAGGGGAATTCGGGGCGCGAGGGGGAGATATCCGGGTGCTGATAGAACGCGAACGGGAACTCGAACAGCTGGGCGCGATGATCAAGGCTGCGGCCCGGGGGCAGGGCGCGGTCGCTCTCGTCAGCGGCGAGGCCGGTATCGGCAAGACCTCTCTCATCCGCCGCCTGTTTGAAGGCCTGCCAAGCGGCTGGCGCGCGGCGGCCGGGGGCTGTGACGCGCTGTTCACCCCGCGCCCGCTCGGGCCAGTACGGGACATGGCTGGCATGCTCGGCCCGGACGTGCGCGCGCAGCTGGAGGGCGGAGACCGCCAGCAGCTCTTCGGCGCGGTGCTCGACACTGTGAGCTGGTCAAACGCGCCCATGCTGATGGTCTGGGAAGACATGCACTGGGCAGACCATGCGACCCTGGACCTCTTGCGCTATCTCGGCCGCCGCATCTCGTTCCTGCCGCTGCTGCTCGTTCTGACCTACCGGGATGACGAGGTGGGGGACCAGCATCCGCTGATGCGGGTCCTCGAGGAACTGCCGCCCGCCGTGCGCGCGCAGGTGCCGCTGAGGTGTCTTTCGCCAAGAGCCGTCAGCGCGCTGGCGCGCAAGGCGAGCCTGCCGGGCGACTGGCTCTATCAGAAAACGGCCGGAAATCCGTTCCAGGTATCGGAGATGCTCGCTGCCGGGCAGGGCGCGAGCCACAGCCTGCCGGCCTCCATCCGGGAAGCGGTCACCGTGCGCCAGGGCCGGCTACCCGGCGGGGCGCGCGAACTTCTGGAACTTATCAGTGTCATTCCGGCGGCTGTTCCGCCTGAACTCTTCCTCGAACTCGGCGGAGAAGAGGCCGCGCTGATCGCCGGTGACCTGACAGGGTCTGGCATTCTGCAGGCCTCCGCGGCCGGCGACATCCGCTTCCGGCACGAGATTGCCCGCATTGCCACGCTGGAGCGCATCCCGTCAAAGATGCGCCGTGCCCATCATGCCCGCATTCTGGAAGCCCTTCAGGCGCTCGGCGAAAACGCCCCGCTCGACCAGATGGTGCATCATGCGGCCGGGGCGCTGGACGGGGCCGCCGTGTTGGCGATCGCGCCCGAAGCGGCAAGCCGCGCCGCCGCCAGCGGCGCCCACCGGGAGGCGGCTGCGCATCTGGGCACGGCTCTGCGCTTTGTCGAAGAGGCAGACGTGGAAACGGCCGCGCTGCTGCACGAGCGCTGGGCGTATGAAAGCGCGCTTGCCGCCCGGATTGATGACGAGGTGCTCAATGCCCGCCGTCATGCGATCACGCTCTGGCAGGTTCTTGGGCGTCAGGACAAGGTGGGCGAGAACCTCCGCTGGCTCTCGCGCATGCACTGGTATCGCGGCGAAGCCCCGGAGGCTGCCCGCCTCGCCGATCAGGCGATCCGCGTGCTGGAAAGCATTCCGCCCTCTGCCGAACAGGCAATGGCCTACTCGCTGCGGTCTCAGCTTCACATGCTCAACGACCAGATGGAGGAGGCGGTCTATTGGGGGGAGCGAGCGCTCGCCCTGGAGGCAGACTTTCCAAGGCCGGACCTGCGTGCCCATGCCCTCAACAATATCGGAACGGCGCTGGTGTTCCGGGGTCGGAGGGAAGGCGTCGCGATGCTGCAGGACAGCCTCGATATTTCCCTCGTCCATGACCTGCATGAGCACGCCGCCCGCGCCTATACCAACCTTTCCGAATATGCCGTGGAATTCCGCCAGTTCGAGCTCGCCGAAAAAGTGATCGCCAGCGGCATCGCCTATGACATCGACAATGATCTTGATGCGTGGACCTATTATCTCCAGGGCCGTCTTGCGCTCCTGCGGATGGAGCAGGGACGTCTGAAAGACGCCGTCACCATGGCGCGGGCGATTACCGAGCGCGAAAACCTGACCCTTGTGGTGCGCCTGCCTGCTTTGCTCGTTCAGGCCCGCGCGGCGATGCGCCTTGCCGCACCCGAAGCGTCCCGCCTGATGGAGCAGGCCTATGCCGACGCCATGGCGACCGATGAGCTGCAGCACATCGTTCCGGCCCGCCTCACCCTGATCGAGCATGCCTGGCTCACGGGCAATGTCACCCTCGCAAACGAACACCTCGATGCGCTCTTTGCCCTGTCGGAGGGCGACCGCCATCCCTGGAATATCGGGGAGCGCGCCGTCTGGGCGCGCCGGCTGGGCTGCGTGAAGCCGGGCGTCGATTCGGCGGCCCTGCCGGAACCCTTCCGGCTGGAACTGGAAGGAAAGATCGAGCCAGCCGCGCAGGCCTGGCGGGGGCTAAGCATGCCCTATGCCGCTGCGCTTGTCTGCCTGCAGACTGATGATGGCGACCTGCTTGGCCAGGCGGTGCATGACCTGCAGGCTATGGGCGCCGAAGCGGGCGCAGCCTTTGCCCGCCGCCGCGCCTCTGAACTCGGCGCCACCCGCCGTCTGCCGCGCCCCCGGCGTGGCAACTACAAGGCGGCCCGGGAACATCCCCTAGGCCTCACCCGGCGCGAGCAGGATGTCCTGCGCCTGATCGTCAAGGGATGCTCCAACCGCGAGATTTCCGAAACCCTTGGTCGCTCGCCGCGCACGGTGGAGCATCATGTCTCCGCCGTTCTCTCCAAGCTCAACGCCCAGAACCGGATGGCGGTTATGCTCCGGGTCCAGAACGATCCCTGGCTTCTGGGGGAGTGACCTATTTCGGGCAGATGGCCGGGGCGGTGATCCCGGCAAAACGCGCCTGGGTCCACTTGATGAGGACCGGCACGGTGGGGGCATCGGCGGCCACGATCGAAGTGTGGTCGAGCCTGTCAAACTGCTGATAGTCCACCGTCTCTCCCGCCGCGCACCGATCCCGGGCATAGCCTGCCTGCACCCGGGCGCTGACCACATCATCCCGCCGCCCCTGAAGGATCAGCACCGGCGCGCCGATGCTTCGGGCCGGGATGTTCTCGGCAAGGCGCTTGCGGAAGCTGGTGGCGGTGTCGCCGCCCCTAAAGATCGAGCCTTCGATGAACCTCTCTGCCAGGATCTCCGGGGCCACCGCCCGCGCCCCGGAGAGGCAGCGCTTTGAAATCTCGTTTGCCGGCCAGCGCGCCTCATTGCGCACAATGCCGGTGAAATAGAGGTCTGGATAGGTGTCGGCATATGCGCGCGCCACAAAGGCGGAGAAGATACGGCCCTCCGGGGTTGTCTCGATCCGGGCGAGGAGAGCCGGAAGGTCCGTTGCCGGAGCAAGCGCGGCAACGCCCTTAACCTGCAGCTCCGGCGCGTAGCTGCGCGCCATGATGCCGCTCCAAAGCGCCGCATGCCCGCCCTGAGAGTGACCCCAGATCACCGTCTCCAGGGAGAGTGTCAGATCGGTAAGGTCATGCGCCGCGCGGGCTGCGTCGAGCACCGAGCGTGCTTCACCGTCGCCGATCAGGTAAGGGTGGGGCCCGTCTGTCGTAAGGCCGGCATAGTCGCTGGCCACCAGAACCCAGCCTTCTTCCAGAAGCTCCCGGAAGGCGGGAATATACGCGTAAGGATTGGCCTGCATCGAGGCCCCGCACCCCGGCGCCGTGCCCAGCGTGCCATGGGCCCAGAGGATCACGCGGCGCGGCGTGGTTTCGTCCTCAAGGGTCTTCCACACCACCAGGGCGCTGGCCGTTGCAGGCACGCTGCCGCTCAGCGTGGTCGTATAGAGGATGCGCCGCGCGCTCGCCCCTTCGGGCAGGTCGCGCGTGTAAGCCTGCGCCCGGATCAAACTCCCCGGCACCGTTCCGGCGGCCACATCAGCGTTAAAGAATTTCCCCGGCGCAGGCGGATAAGACCAGAGCCACAGGAGGGTCATGATTAACAGCATAAGGAGGATGAGGCCGCCGACGATATTGCGCGCGAGTTTTACCCAGCCCTGCATTGCCTCTCCCCCGTCGCCCTTCCGCAGAAGGTCAGGGCAATGCTACCAGAAGCGATCGCGCCCTGCCAGCATTCCCTTGGCAAGCGAGACGCTGGCGGCGGCCGGCGGAGCGCGCTAGTCTGGTGCCCATGAAACTCACCGCCGCCTGTATCCAGATGCGCTCGGGCACCGAGCCCGCCGCAAACCTCGCCGCCGCCACGGCGCTTGTCCGGCAGGCAGCCGGGACTGGCGCGCGTTTCATTGCGACGCCCGAGATGACGAACCTGCTCGACATCCGCCCCGGCATGGCCCGCCCGAAGGTGCGCGCTGAGGCAAGCGATGAAAGCCTGCCCGCCTTTCGCGCGCTCGCCGCCGAGCTTGGCATCACGCTGCTCATCGGCTCGCTGGCCATCGCGCTTGAAGACGGCGCTGACGACCGCTTCGCCAACCGCTCTTTCCTGATCGGCCAGGACGGCGGCGTCATTGCCCGTTACGACAAGATCCACATGTTCGATGTCGAAGTTGGCGACGGCCAGACTTACCGGGAGTCTCGCGCCTATCGCCCCGGCGAAACCGCTGTGCTCGCCACTGCGCCCTTCGGAAAACTCGGCCTCACCATCTGCTATGATGTCCGCTTCCCTCATCTCCACCGTGCCCTCGCCAAGGCAGGCGCCGACATCCTGACCATCCCCGCCGCCTTCACGAAGGTCACCGGGCAGGCCCACTGGCACACCCTGGTGCGCGCCCGCGCCATCGAGACGGGCTGTTTCGTGCTCGCGCCCGCTCAGGCTGGCAAACACGATGACGGCCGCGAAACCTTCGGGCACTCGCTGATCGTCTCGCCCTGGGGCGAGGTGCTCGCCGAAGGCAGCGCCACGGAGCCGGGCATTGTGATGGCGGAGCTGGATTTGGAAGACGTTGCCAAGGCGCGCGGCCGCATCCCGGCGCTCGGCAATGAGCAGGTGTTCAGCCTGAAGACGTTTGGAGTCTAGCGCCCCAGCCGACGCCGGAATTCGCCATAGCCAAAGTCCGACACCTGCTCGACGCGCCCGTCTTCCCAGCGGATGGCGAGATTGGCAAGCGGCGTGCCGTTGAAAGTGTTGGTCTTGACGAAGCTGTAATGCATCTGGTCGGTAAAGATGATCGGGTCACCCGGCGCCAGCTTCCTGTCGAAGGAATAATCCCCGATCACATCGCCCGTCATGCAGGTCTTGCCGCCAAAACGATACGTGTGCGCAAGCTCACCGGGCTGCCCCGCGCCGATCACATCAGGGCGGTAGGGCACTTCCAGAACATCCGGCATATGCGTGGAGGCCGAGGCATCGAGAATGGCAAGGTCCATCTCGTTCCAGTGCAGTGCCAGAACGGTCGAATGCAGCTCGCCGGTGTTGACCACCAGCCCCGCGCCCGGCTCCAGGATCACCTCGATGCCAAACCGCGCCGTGAACTTTTTGATCGCCGCAATCAGAGCGTCGACATCATAGCCCGGCTTGTTGAGAAAATGCCCGCCGCCAAAGTTCACCGCCTTCACCTGTTCCAGATAAGGCGCAAAATGCTCCGACACGTATTCGATCAGGCCTACCGAGCCTTCATGCAGGCTCTCGCACAGTGCATGGACATGGAATATGTCCACGCCCGACCAGTTCACCTGCGCGAGCTTTGACGGCACTTCGCCAAACCGGCTCGTCGGCGCGGTGGGATTGTAGAGATCCCCGCCCAGCGTCGCATTGGAATAGCCGGGGTTCACCCGCAGGCCCACTTTGCCTCCTGCGTCCCGCGCAATATCGCCAAACCGGCCCAGCTGCTCGGCCGAATTGAAATAGATGTGCTGGGCGACCTGCGTCAGACGACGGACTTCATCCTCGGTATAGGCGGGTGAATAAACATGTACTTCCTTGCCGAATTCCTCGGCGCCCATGATGGCTTCCTGCTCGCCGGACGCCGTCGTGCCATCGAGATAATCGCGCATCATCGGAAACACGGCCGGCATCGCAAACGCCTTGGTGGCCAGCAGCACCTTGCAGCCGGCCTCTTCGCGCACGCGCTGAGCTGTCTCCAGATTTTTCCGGAGACGGGCGGCATCAAGGACGAAGCAGGGGGTCTGAATGTCTGTCATTGATTTTCCTCGATATGTTTATCAACGCAAAGGCTGAGAGGGCGGAAAAGAATACGCCTAGGAAGAGTCCGCTCCAGGCTCCAAAATATCTGGCGTTGCGTGTATGTTGTATGGAGACAACCACGGTTCCATCGGCAGTGCGTAATTCCAGTATGCCCGCCCGGCGCCTGTCGGTCACAAACAGCACTTCCTGGCCGATCAATGTCCGGGCTTCTTTCCTGATCCGGCGGTTTTCGTTGATCTTGATCGAAGACTTTACTTGTAGACGAAGCTCTTCACCGGAGTCGTCTTCTATAACCAGCCATGTACTTTTGGGGCGGCGAAACATGGGCTCGGGCATGGAAACCAACGTTCCGGCGCGCACCGGCTCGGGATATACCCGGTCGGCAATGGCTAGCGAGACACCCCCGGCCAGGATCAACAACGCGCCACAAACGGCCATCACAACCGAAATGGCGAACGTAAGTTGCAAACGGTGGCTGGTAGCGGCGCCCCGCATGACAGCTTAAGTCACCACCTCGAACAGCGGGTCCTGATCGCCGGGCGCGACATCCACAATCGTCGTTGGCAAGCCGCGCTTGGCCACGTCTTCGAGGAACGGGGCAGACGGGAACTCCTCGACGTTGAACACGCCGGGGCCTTTCCAGATGCCCTTGAAGAACATCGCCGCGCCCGAGACCGGGGGCA
Source organism: Hyphomonas sp. (assembly GCF_018402285.1). Taxonomy (GTDB): domain Bacteria; phylum Pseudomonadota; class Alphaproteobacteria; order Caulobacterales; family Hyphomonadaceae; genus Hyphomonas. The sequence continues at coordinate 395,670 of NZ_JAGYJH010000006.1, forward strand.
CACCCGTCGTGTAGGAAACGGCCTGCGCGCCGACTTCCCTGTTGGTTTCGGCATGGTCGCAAACGTTGTACAGCATCTTGGCAATCTGCTTGCCATCCTTCTTGCCACGGATGATCACGCCGATCGACGTCTTGCCCGTATAGCCTTCGGCGAGCGAGGAGGGCGGGGGCAGCAGGTCGCGCAGGAACTCCATCGGGATGATGTCCATGCCTTTATGCTTGATCGGTTCAAGGCTGATCAGGCCGATGGATTTGAACACTTCAAGGTGCTTGATGTAGGCCTCGCCGAAGGTCATCCAGAAGCGGATCTGCTTCAACCCGCGGATGTTCTTCACAAGGCTTTCCTCTTCCTCATGATAGATGAGGTAAGAGGCGCGCGGGCCGACTTCGGGATAATCCACCATCGTCTTGATGCTGAGCGCCGGGATCTCGATCCACTCGCCATTCTTCCAGTATTTGCCGTCCTGGGTCACTTCGCGCAGGTTGATCTCCGGATTGAAGTTGGTCGCAAATGTCTTGCCATGGTCGCCGGCATTGCAGTCCACGATGTCGATATACTCGATCTCGTCGAAGAGATGCTCCTGCGCATAGGCGCACCAGATGTTGGAGACGCCGGGGTCAAATCCGCAGCCGAGAATTGCGGTGAGGCCAGCGGCCTTGAACTTGTCCTGATAGGCCCACTGCCAGGAGTATTCAAACTTCGCCACTTCGCGTGGCTCATAGTTGGCCGTGTCGAGATAGCTGACGCCGGCTTCAAGGCAGGCGTCCATGATCGGCAGGTCCTGATAGGGCAGGGCCATGTTGATGACGAGGTCAGGCTTCACCTTGTTTATCAGCGCAACCGTCGCGGCCACGTCATCGGCGTCCACTTGCGCGATGTCGATCGGCGTCACGCATTCCTTGGCGACCTTCTCGCAGCTCTCAATGCGGCGCGAGGCAAGGGTGATGTGCTTGAAGGTATCACGGTCCATCGCGCATTTCTTGGCGACGACCGAACCGGCTGCGCCGGCGCCGATGATGAGAACTCTGTCCATATCTGGGCTAACTCCCGGAAAGGGTTGAAACAATGCGCCTCCCATAGGGCAGTTTGAACCCCGGCGCTAGAAGGGGGGCTAGATGGGATCCAGCCTGCCATGCGACAATGACGGAGCTGTGAAGAGGAAGGTCGTCATGATCGCAAAAACACCGCAGGCGCCTTATTGGGCGGTCATCTTCACTGCCGTCTTCTCAGGCCGGGAGGCGGAGGAATATGCCCAAACGGCTGCCCGCATGGTCGCCCTGATGAAGACGGTGCCGGGCTATCTTGGATATGAAACCGCGCAGAGCCCGGGCGGGGGCGAAATCACCGTTTGCTACTGGGAAAGTGAGGCTGGCATCCGCGCCTGGAAACAGAATGCCGAACACCTCGCCGCCCAGAAGCGCGGCCGCGACGCCTTCTACAGCGCGTACCATATCCGCGTGGCGAAAGTGGAGCGTGCCTATGGCTTCTGACCCATCAAAGATGGCCAAGCGTGGCAAAGAACTCGTCCACCGACATCCAGACGCCCCGCGGCGTACACGGGCTGGAGGCGAGCGCAATGCGCTGCGGCCGGTCGCCAAACCGTCCGCGCAGATGCTGCTCCAGCGCGCGGGAGAGGCCGGCCGGCGTGGCGAGATCGCCTTCATCATCCGCCGCCCGGACCAGCACATCCGCAATGAAGTGCTCGATAAGCTCATCGCCGCCTTCCCGGCTGCCATAGAACAGGCCTGCGCACGCCCGCAGGGCCGGCAGGCAGTGCTGCATGCAATCGGCAATTGAGGCAAAACGGCCTGAATCTGCCTTTATTTCATACCACTTTAGGTTGCTATCGACTGCGAAATGCGGGTTGGGCATCATCATGGCGCGCCCTCCCGTATCGCGCACAGCGCCCGGGCCGAGATCTCTAATATTTGCAGAGAATTTTGAGTTTCCTCATTGCAGTTTTGCATGGTCTTTCCCCTTGTCGTTGGGGATTGGAACGGCCTGGCAGCGTGCTTGTTCCCTGAACGCTACATTTAGGGATTGAAAAATCGGCCGGTGCGCCCTTCGGGCAACACACGGCTCCGGAAACTTTTTCAGTCCCGCCCCGGCCCTATCACGCCTCGCCGGCGCCATGCATCCTTTTGGGGGCTGGCGCGTTAGGATCGCGGGGGGCTGATCCCCCATGCCTGGGAATTAGCACCATGACTGTAGAAAGCCTCATTATTTTCCTGCTGATCGGCGCTCTCGCCGGCTGGCTGGCCGGCGTGATCGTCAAAGGCTTCGGCTTCGGCCTTGTCGGCAACATCATCATCGGCATCCTCGGCGCCTTCATCGCCGGCTATCTCTTTCCGGCCCTGAATGTCAGCCTCGGCGCCGGTATTATTGCTTCGATCCTGCACGCCACCATCGGCGCAGTTCTGCTCCTGCTCGTCGTGCGGGTCATCAAGCGCGCCTGACCCGGCGCCACACGCCTGGCTGAAACCTGTCCCGCCTGCGTCCAGCTGGCGGGGCAGGGGCTTCCTGTTTCCCGCTCGCCAACAAAGACTTCCCAACAAAGACTTCCCAACAAAGACTGGCGATGCCCCCCGAAACGCGCTATGCGGCCCCCTTTCTTTTGCGGGGGCCCCGCCCATGACGATCCGCCATTTCCTCGACATCTGGCCGCTGGAGAGCGCAGAACTCCGCGCAATCCTCGATCAGGCCCATGCCATGAAGAAGGCGCGGCTCGGCTGGCCGAAGGGCAAGGTCGACCCCGGCGCCCCGCTCGACGGCCATACCCTGGCGATGATCTTCGAGAAGTCCTCGACCCGTACGCGCTTCTCCTTCGACATGGCGATGCGCCAGCTCGGCGGCGCGTCCATCACTGCAACGTCCAGCGACATGCAGCTCGGCCGCGGCGAAACGGTGGAAGACACCGCCCGCGTCCTTTCCCGCTATGTCGACGCCGTGATGATCCGCGCCAACGACCATACCGAGGTTGAAGCCTTCGCCGGGGCGGCCTCCGTGCCCGTCATCAACGGCCTCACCGACCGCTCCCACCCCTGCCAGATCATGGCCGACCTGCAGACGCTGGAAGAGCACGGCCTTACGCTGAAAGGCGCCCGCATCGCCTGGGTCGGCGATGGCAATAATGTCTGCGCCAGCTTCATCCATGCTGCGCCCAAATTCGGCTTCTCCCTCGCCATCGGCACACCGGCCCGCTTTGCTCCGGATGAGGATGATCTGGAAATCGCTGCCGAGCTTCAGGGCCGGATCGATCTCTATGGAACCGCCGAGGAAGCCGTCGCCGGCGCCGATGTCGTTATCGCCGACACGTTTGTCTCCATGGGCGATACCGACGCTGAACGCCGCCTGCAGATTCTCGAGCCCTTCGCTGTGACCGAGGAGCTGATGGCGCTGGCAAATGGAGGCGCGAAATTCCTCCACTGCCTCCCGGCCCACCGGGGTGAGGAAGTCGACGCCGAAGTGATCGACGGACCGGCAAGCCTCATCCTCGACGAAGCGGAAAACCGCCTCCACGCCCAGAAGGCCATCCTGCGCTGGTGCCTTGGAAAATAGAACTGCCCATCACTTTTGCGCGCCCCCCGCTTGGCGGGTACGGGCACGCGCCCTAGGGTCCCGCCATGGCTGACACACTTTCCACCCCTGCAAAGTTCTCCCATCCTCACGTCACCGCCAAGGGTGAGCCCCGCGCGAGCGTCGCCTGGACCGGCCTGAAAACCCTGTGGCTGAACACCGGCACGCTCTGCAATATCGAATGTGCCAACTGCTATATCGAGAGCAGTCCGAAGAATGACCGTCTGGTTTATCTGACCCTCGCCGATGTCCTGCCCTTCCTGGACGAGCTGACACAGCCTGCCGAAATCGGCATCACCGGCGGCGAGCCTTTCATGTGCCCGGACATTCTGGCTATCATGGACGCCGCGCTGGAACGCGGCCACAGCCTCCTTCTCCTCACCAACGCCATGCGCCCGATGATGCGCCCGCGCATCCAGGCAGGCCTTCAGGACATCGCCGCCCGCTACGGCGCCCGCATGACCCTGCGCGTCTCCCTCGATTCCCATGACGCGGCCCTCAACGATGCCGAGCGCGGGGCAGGGGCCTTCACCGAGGCCTGCGCCGGGCTTGCCTGGCTTACGCAGGCAGGCATTCCGCTGGCGCTTGCCGGGCGCCAGTCGCTGCACGAAAGCGAGGCTGCCGCGCGCGAGGGCTACCACGCGCTCATCACGCGTCTCGGTCTTCCCATTGACGCCGATGACCCCAGACAGCTGGTCCTCTTCCCGGAGATGATCGCGCGCGACGATCCGCCTGAAATTACCACCGCCTGCTGGGGCATCCTCAATAAGTCGCCTGACAGCATCATGTGTTCCAGCCAGCGCATGGTCGTGCGCCGCAAGGGCGCCTCCGCCCCCCGCGTGCTCGCCTGCACCCTGCTGGTCGACGACCCGGCCTTCGACCTTGGCAACACCCTGCGCGAAGCCACCGCCGCCCCGGTCAAGCTCAACCATCCCTGGTGCGCCAGCTTCTGCGTGCTGGGCGGGGCAAGCTGCTCGGCCTGAGGGCGTCAGGAAACTGCTGCAAATCAGCCCATTGCGCCCGCCCCCTTGTCCTTTGGGGCCCTCGCTGCCACATGGGGCGCCTTGAAAGACCCGTAGCCCGAAAGGGGCATGTCCCATGACCCAGCCCGCCTTCCAGACCACAGATTTCACCGCCAGCTTCCAGATCCATGAACGCCCCATCCGCGGGCGCGTCGTGCGCATGGGCGAAGAGAGCATCACACCCATCCTGGCGCGGCATGACTATCCGGAAAATCTCGCCCGCGTGCTGGGCGAGGCCGTGGCCCTGGCGGCGCTGGTCGGCTCGTCCCTGAAATTCGACGGGCGCATCCTCGTTCAGGCCGAAGGCGATGGCCCTGTGCGCATGCTGGTGGCCGAATACAGCACCAGCGGCGGCGTGCGCGGCTATCTGCGCTTTGATCAGGAAGCCTGGGCAAATCTTGACCGGCTCAACAAGGGCAAGCCGCCCCACATGCCCCAGCTCTTCGGGCGCGCGGGCCGGCTCGCCCTCATCCTCATGCAGGACAATCCGAACATCCAGCCCTATCAGGGCATCGTGCCGCTCAACAAGGGTACGCTCGCCCAGTGTGCGGAGGATTATTATGCAATGTCCGAGCAGGTGCCCTCACGCATCCGCCTGTCGGTCGAGCCCCTCGCCGGAGGCGGCTGGACCTGCGGCGGCATGATGATCCAGCGGATCGCCGGCGATGAAAACCGCGGCGACACCAGCGAAGACTGGCGCGAAGCCGAAGCCCTCTTTGCCACGCTCACCCCGGCCGAGCTGATCGATCCAGGCCTTCCGGTGACGGATCTTCTATTCCGCCTGTTCCATGAACAGGGCGTGCGTCTTGAAGAAAGCCGCATCGTGGACGACCGCTGTACCTGCAATGAGGACCGCCTCCTCACCACCCTGCGGGCAATGCCCGAAGAGTCGCTGCGCGATCTCGTCGAGCCCGACGGCAACCTCGCGATAGACTGCCAGTTCTGCAGCCGCCATTACGCCCTCCCGATCGAGCGCGTCACCGGGCCGGTGAACTGACCGCGCAAGGCCCGGTCCGGCCCCTGCGAACTGCCAGCTTACTCGCCCGCGTCCATTGCCAGGATGATCTGGGAATAGCCTGTCGCCAGCCGGCCCATATTCTCGACCGCGAGGCGTTCATTCGTGCCGTGAAAACCGGTCAGGTCATCGGGTGACATGATCGCAGGCGCAAAGCGGTAGACATTCGGGGTGATCGCGCTGGCATAGCGCGCATCCGTGGCACCCAGAACAAGGCCCGGCGCGGCCGGCGCGCCGTCCGCCGTCGCCTCGGCGACACTTGCCAGCACCGCATAGGCGAGATTGTCCGTGGGCGAAACCGGCGAGGCGCCCTGACCGCGGATGCCCTGCTGACCGATCTCGATCTCGATGCCGTCTATCCCGGCGGTCACCTTGCGCACATGCTCGATGATGTCTTCTTCGGTATCATTGGGATGTATACGGAAGTTCACCATCGCGCTGGCGCGCTGGGCCAGCACGTTCTCCTTCGCTGATCCCGCCAGCATCGTCGGCGCGGTCGTCGTGCGGATCATGGCGTTGCCTGCGGCGATGCCGCTCATCTGCTGGTCGATCATGCCTTCAAAGAGCCAGGTATTGGCGAAAGCCATTTTCTGCAGGAACGGCATGTCATTGGCGGCCGAGCGGAAAAGATCAGACACCGGAGGTTTGGAAAAGTCTGCCTTCATCTGGTTGTCGTCGAGCGCCACCACGGCCCGGGCAAGGCGTACGGCGGCCGAATCGCGCGGCGGCGTGGACGAGTGCCCGCCCGCGCCGGTCGCGATGATTTCCAGTGTCAGGTATCCCTTTTCGGCAATTCCGATAAAGCCCATCGGCTTGCCTGTCAGAGGCGAGGGGTCAACGATCATGAAGCCTTCGTCCAGCGCCATTTCCGGCTCGATGCCGCGCGCCTTCAGAAGGGCAACGCCCGCTTCCGCGCCCGATCCGGAAACTTCCTCATCATGGCCGAACATGAAATAAATCGTGCGCCGGGGCTGAAACCCCGAAACGGCAAGCGCCTCGGCCGCTTCCATCAGCGCAACGAGTGAGCCTTTGTCATCAATCGTGCCGCGCCCATAGACATAGCCATCCACGATTTCGCCGTCGAACGGCCCGCCGGTCCAGTCGCGTTCGGTGCCGATGTTCACCGGCACAACATCCTGGTGCGCCATCAGCAAAATGGGGTTGAGGCCCGCGTCAGATCCCTGCCAGGTGTAGAGCAGGGTCAGCGTGCCTGGCACCAGTTCCTTTTGCATCGCAGCATGGGCGGCCGGATAGGTTTCCTCCAGCCATTGGTGAAGCTCGAGCCACGGTCCTTCCTGGCCCGGGCGCGGATCGCCGGGCGCCAGCGTGATGGTGCGGAACTGGATCGCGCGGGAAAGATTTTGTGCGCCGCGCTCGGCCGAGATCGCCGGGGCTTCGGGAAGTTCGACGCGCGCGCCAACCGGATCGGCGCCATAGCTCGCCGTGCGGAACAGGATGACGGCCAGCAATATGCCGATGATGCCGCCCAGGCCGACCAGAATGTTGCGGATCATGGCGACGCCTCTCCTTCCTGCTTTTGGAACTGCAGTTTGCGTGGCATCGCTTCCACGTCAAGCGAGGCGGCAGTTAAAAAATGACTTGGCCGTCACCTTGGCTCAAGGCAGTGTGCGCGCCATGTCCCAATCCGGTTCCAAGCGTTTGTCGTTCCCGCGAGTGCTGGCGTTTGCCTCGCTCAGCATCCCCATCGCCGGCGTCGGCCTGCCCCTCGGTGTCTATCTCGCGCCGCTCTACGCCAATGAAGCGCCCAACGGGGTGGGCCTTGGCCTTGAGCTGACCGGCCTGCTCTTCATGCTGCTCCGCTTCTGGGACATCTTCACCGATCCCATCATGGGTTACATGGTCGACCGCTACCGCACACCTCTGGGCCGCGTGCGCCACTGGATCATCCTCTGTGTACCAATCCTCGGCATCTCCACCTTCTTCGTCTACATGCCGCCCGTTGGGGCAGGGCCGGCTTATTTCATCGGATGGATGCTGGTTTTCTATATCGGCTTCACGTTGCTGCAGACGTCCCGGTCATCCTGGGTGCCTGCCATTGCCAGCGATTATGACGACCGCTCGCGGCTGTTTCTCTGGCCTGAGATCATATCCGTTTTCTCCATGCTCGCCCTTTTGGCCACCCCGCTCATTCTCTCCACAATTGGCGTGGAGGCGGACCGGTTCGGTCAGGTTGCCGTCATGGGCTGGGTGATGATCATCGCGCTACCTATTGTGGCAGCACTGGCTTGCTTCTTTGTGCCCGATCCTCCTTTGCGCGGCGAGTCCAAGCAAGTCGAGAAGTTCGAGCTCCGGCCCTTGCTCCAGGCCATACGCGGCCCGATGTTCAGCCGGCTTCTGACGATTGAGCTCCTCGTCTCAACCGCCATTTCGGTGACCGCCGCCAACTTCCTCTTTGTTGCCGAATACGCCTTCGGCGCCAGCGACGCGCAGACCAGCCTGACACTCATGCTGTTCTTCGTCATGGCAATCATCGCGCTGCCTTTCTGGCTGTGGCTCGCCAAGAAAACCGAAAAGCGCACCGCCTACTTTATCGCCACCACCTTCTCCGGCATCGCCTTCATCGCCTTCATTCCGCTGGCGCCTTATGGCAACTTCACCACCTTCCTGATTGCCTCGCTGATTGCGGGCATCCCGTTCAGCGCGCCGATTTTCCTTGCGCGCGCGATGACGGCAGATGTCGTCGAATGGCAGGCCGCCGAGACCGGGGAAAACCGCGCAGGCAATTTCTACGCGCTGCTCACAAGCTTCAACAAGGTCGGCTCCAGCCTTGCCTTCGGTGTAGGCTATTTCATCGTCGGCCGGATTGCCGGTTTCCGGCCTGGCCAGGAGAATTCGGACGCGGCCGTCTTTGGCCTCGTCCTCGTCTTCGGCTTCCTGCCGGGCTTGCTGTATCTGCTCGCTGGCTTCCTGGCGCGCGGCTATCCGCTGACGCGCGCCGTGCAGGAAGAAACCTCCCGACGGCTTGAGGGCAGGGTGGAAGTCTCCTCCGCCCCGCCACCGGCCGACTGATCGTCAGAAGCCGCCGCCCTCGGCGAGCCATTCCTGCTCGTCCGGCGTGCTCTCGCGCCCGACGGCTGCATTGCGGTGCGGGAACCGGCCGAACTGGGCGATAGCGTGGAGATGCTGGTGGGCATAGTCGAGCGTGTTCTTGGCAAAGTCCCTGAACTCGTCGCGCGCTTCGCTGGCAAGGCGGGTGAAGAGGGCCACGGCCTGTTCCTGATCAGCCATCGCCTCGGAGTGCTCGAGCGGCAGGTAGAAGAATACCCGTTCGGTCTCGGACAACCCGCGATCCTCGCCTGCCGCCAGGCCTTCCTTGCACAGATGAAGCGCCAGCATGTCCTGCGCAAATGCTCGCGGGCTACCGCGAAAGATGTTCCGGCTCATCTGGTCGAGCACGATAATGGCCGACAGTCGCTGGCGCGCCCCGCGCGCGGCCCAGTCGCGGGCGAGCGGCCCGGCCGAGAGCGTTTCGAGCAATGGCTGGAACTGCGCCGTCAACAGGCGGTCAAACGCTTCCCCGCCCTTGAACCAGAGGGGTGCATGGGTCTTGAGCACGTCTGGCGAAGAAGCCGAGCCGCCAAACCAGAAGGCATGGACGGTCGAGGGTGAGGGCAGGGCGATCACGGCGCAGGCCTCCGGGCGACGACCATATAGTTTACGCTGGTATCGCCCGACAGTTTCCACGCGCCGCTTAGGGGCTGGAAGCTGACACCGATGGGCGGATCGGTTTCCATTCCGGCACTCTGGAGCGGCCCGGACACATCTTCCGGCGCGAGGAATTTCGACCAGTCATGCGTTCCGCGCGGCAACCAGCGCAGGATGTATTCGGCCCCGATCACCGCCGTGGCGAGCGCCTTGGCAGTCTTGTTGAGCGTTGCGACGATCATCAGCCCGCCGGGCTTCACCAGCCGGGCGGTGTCCATCAGGAACCTGGAGGGATCAGCCACATGCTCGACCACTTCCATGTTGAGGACGATGTCGAACGCGGCTTCGCCCGCCGCCAGAAGGCCTTCTGCGGTGCCGGCGCGGTAATCGATGTTGAGGCCCTGCTGGCTCGCATGGGTAAGGGCGGTCTTGATATTGGCCTCGGAGGCGTCCACCCCGGTGACTGCTGCGCCGAGACGCGCCATCGGCTCGGAGACGAGGCCCCCGCCGCAGCCGATGTCGAGCAGGCGCAGGCCCTTGAGCGGGGCCAGTTGACCCAGGGGCAGGCCAAAATGCCGCTCGGCTGTCTCGCGGATGAATTTCAGCCGGGTGGGGTTGAACCGGTGGAGCGGCTTGAACTTGCCGTTGGGGTTCCACCAGTCTGCTGCCATGGCCGAAAATTTGGCCACCTCATCCGGGTCGATGCTGGGGGTCACCGGCAGGGCGTCAGACGCGTCAATTGTTCTCGCCATTGTTTAGCAATCCTGTTTGATCCCGGCCGAACTTTCTTCTAGAGGGGCCGATATATGAGCGGGCCTCAAGGGGCCATAAGGTATTTGGGGCGAAATGGCGCGGACAGTACTCAAATTCGGCGGCACTTCGGTCGGCGATCTCGACAGGATTGCGAATGTAGCTGAGATCGTCGCCGCCCGCGCGGCCAAAGGCGAGAAGATGGCTGTTATTGTCTCGGCCATGTCGGGCGAGACCAACAAGCTGGTCGCCCTCGCGGACGGAGCCGCCGGCAAGGACCTGCCGCGCCACCTCTATGACGATGAATATGACGTTGTGGTCGCCTCCGGCGAGCAGGTCACCGCCGGTCTCCTCGCGCTTGCGCTGCGCCGCCGGGGCCTGAAGGCCCGCTCCTGGCTCGGCTGGCAGCTGCGCCTGAAGACCGACAACAGCCATGGCCGCGCCCGCATCATGGGCTTTGACGACAGCTCGCTGCCTGATTCCATCGACAGCGGCGAAATCGCCGTCGTTGCCGGGTTCCAGGGCGTGACCGATGACTTCCGCGTTACCACGCTCGGCCGGGGCGGGTCCGATACCAGCGCCGTGGCCGTCGCCGCCGCGCTTGGCGCGCGGATGTGTGACATCTACACCGATGTGGACGGGGTCTACACGACCGATCCGCGCATCGTTCCCAAAGCCCGCCGCATCGACAAGATTTCCTATGAGGAAATGCTCGAAATGGCCTCGCTTGGCGCCAAGGTGCTTCAGACGCGCTCGGTTGAGCTGGCGATGAACCATGGCGTTCCGGTGCGCGTGCTGTCCAGTTTTGTGAAACCCGGCGAGGAGAGCCCCGGCACCCTCGTCTGTTCAGAGGAAGAGATCGTGGAAAAACAGGTCGTCAGCGGCGTTGCCTATTCCCGGGACGAGGCCAAGGTCACGCTTTACGGCGTGCCCGACAAGCCGGGCTCGTCGGCCAAGATCTTCTCCGCGCTCGCCCGCGCCGGCGTGAATGTGGACATGATCGTCCAGGCCTCCTCCCGCGAAGCCTCCAAAGCCAACCTTGTCTTCACCTGTACGGACCGGGACAGCCCGTTCGCCCGCGAAACGCTGGAAAAGCTCCAGGCAGATGTCGGCTATGAGCGGATTGAGGTGATCCGCGACGTATCGAAGATCTCGATCATCGGCGTCGGCATGAAGAGCCATACCGGGGTTGCGGAAAAGATGTTCACTGCCCTTTCGGAGAAAGGCATCAACATCGATGTTATCGCCACCTCGGAAATCAAGATTTCCGTTCTGATCGCCGCGCCCTATACAGAACTGGCGGTACGCGCACTTCACACAGCATTCGGGCTGGACGCAGACTGACGGGTCACCGTAGACCGGGAGAGCATGCCGTATAACCTGCCGGCCACCCGAGTTCTGATGAACAGCCTTCGCCAGGTGATGGCCGAGGAGGGTGACGCACGTTCGCGCCTTGACCATGTCGTGCGCATCATTGCCTCCACCATGGTCGCAGATGTGTGCTCGATCTATCACCGCGAAGCCGACGGAACGCTCCTGCTGATCGCCACCGAGGGTCTCAAGCCCGAAGCGGTCAACAAGACACGCATGGGCTCCAGTGAAGGCCTGGTGGGCTATGTTGCCCGCACCGCCGAGCCGATTGCGATTGAAGACGCGCCGCGCCATCCGGCCTTCTCCTACCGCCCGGAAACGGGCGAAGACCCGTTCCACGCCTTCCTCGGCGTGCCGATCCTGCGCACCGGCGGGGTGATCGGCGTGCTGGTCGTCCAGAACCGCACCGAGCGATCCTACCGCGATGAAGAGATCGAAACCCTCCAGACCATCGCCATGGTGCTGGCCGAGATCGTCCACCGGATCGAGGAAGACCAGTCCAGTCCCCAGCCCGAACGACGTTTCCGGGGCCAGAGCGGGGGAAATCTGCGCGGCCGGATCTTCTGCGAGGGGCTCGGCTATGGCCGCGCCGTGCTGCACGATCCGGTGGTGCCAGCTGCTCGCTTCTTTGCGGCCGACCAGAAGCAGGAAGCCCTCCGCCTGACGCAGGGTCTTAAGGACCTGCGCGTCTCGATTGACCGGATGATGCTGATCGACGGGGCCGCGCTGGGTGAGGACCCGCGCGACGTGATGGAGGCCTACCGCCTGCTGGCGCACGATAACTCCTGGGCCGAAAAGCTGCAGGAAGGCGTGCGCTCTGGCCTTTCAGCAGAGGCCTCCGTCGACCGCGCCCGGCGCGAGCACCGCGCCAAGATGCAGGCTGCGCGCGATCCCTACCTGCGTGAGCGCCTGCATGACCTGGAAGACCTTGACAACCGCCTGCTGCGTATCCTCGGCGGGGATGAGAACAAGCCCCAGATCACCGGTGAAAACAGCGTGCTCGTCGCCCGGCGCCTTGGTCCGGCTGAGCTTCTGGAATACGCCAAGACCGGCCTCATGGGCATCCTGATGGAGGAGGCGGCGGCCTCGTCCCATGCCGCCATCGTGGCCCGCGCGCTCAGCATTCCTGCCATCGGTGGCATCGAGGGGCTGACCACCCTGATCGAGCAGGGCGATTATGTCATCGTCGATGCCGAACAGGGGCAGGCCCACATCCGGCCAGATGACGCCGTTTATGACGCCTACAAGTCCCGCGTATCGCTGCGCTCCGAGCGTCAGGCCATCTATGCCAGCCTCAAGGGGCTGCCGGCGCAGACAAAGGACGGCCAGGGGCTCTCCCTGATGCTGAACGCGGGTCTCGATCTCGACCTCGACATGCTGGATCAGGCAGGCGCTGATGGTGTCGGGCTGTTCCGCACCGAATTCCAGTTCCTTGTTTCCGAGACCCTGCCGCGGCTGGAAGACCAGGTGTCGCTCTACCGCCGCGTGCTGGAGCGGGCCGGTGGCCGACCGGTGATCTTTCGCACGCTGGACCTCGGCGGCGACAAAGTGCTGCCAATCCTCAACCAGCTGCGCGAGGAAAACCCGGCGCTCGGCTGGCGCTCGATCCGCTTTGCGCTCGACCATAAAGGCCTCTTCCGCCGCCAGCTGCGGGCGCTTGTCCGCGCGGCCGGGGAAGGGCCCCTGACCGTCATGTTCCCGATGGTGACGACGCCTGAAGAGTTCCGCGCGGCCCGCGCCCTACTCGAGGAAGAGGTCGAGTGGACGGCCGGGCGGACTGGCAAACGCCCGTCCAAGCTCGAGATCGGGGTCATGCTGGAGACCCCGGCGCTGGCCTTTTCGCTATCAGACCTGGCCGGGGAGGTCGACTTCCTCTCGGTCGGCACCAACGATCTTCTGCAATTCTTCTTTGCCGCTGACCGGATGACGCCTTCTGTCTCAGAACGCTACGACCTTATCAGCCCGGCGGCGCTGCGCTTCCTCCGGATGGTGGCCGAGACCTGCCGGACGGCAGGCATCCGCCTGTCGGTCTGCGGCGAGGCGACGGCGGCGCCGCTGGCAGCGTTCTGCTTTGCCGCTTTTGGCTATTCCAGCCTGTCTATGTCGGCCTCGGCCATCGGGCCGGTCAAACAGGCCCTAAGGTCCATTGATCTTGGCGGATTCCGGAAGGGGCTCGACAGCGCCCTCGAAAAGCCGAACGGAGCGTTCCGTAACCAAGTATTAGGGATCGCGATTGAACATGGGGCGGATATACCGGACGCATGAAGCCGGCTATGACGGGATGATGGCTTATTTTTCATGGCCTGGACCGTTTTTTGCCAAAATTGATACCCATATGGCAGCGGTCAGAAAGACTGGTAGACTATGGCACACAATATGACGCCCGAACCGGTAGAGGACGGACAGAAGTCCGAAGAAGCTGTGACGGAAAACGGAACGGATCGTTCGAATGTAACCCCCATCTCCCCGCGCGCCGCGCGTGAGCTGGAAGTGCGCGAAGGCCGTGTCCGCGCTGAAGAGATTTTCCGCACCGCAGAATATGAAGGCGAAGCGCTCCGCATGGGGCAGGTCCTGCGCCGCGTTCGCGAAGTGCTCGGCTATCAGCTGACCGAAATCGCCAAGGAAACCCGCATCCGCGACAATTTCCTGATGGGGATCGAGCGGATGGAAGTGCAGACCATCGCGCCGGGCTATCTGAAGGCGTACCTGCTGACTTATGCGCGTTATCTTGGCCTGCCAGAGCAGGAAGTCGTGCAGCGCTATACGCGTGAATGCGGCGGGCTTGATGAGGTCAAGTCGGCCGCGCCCGTGCCGAAAATGGGTCAGATCGATAAAAATGCCACCAAATGGCCCCTGATCGTGGCGGGCGCTGCTCTGCTGGCGGCGGTGGTCGCCGCCGGTGTGACGGCCATGGTCATGATGAACAACGCGCCCGAAGAGCTCCTGAGCGAAGCGCCGGTGGCCGTCTCCGGCGCCCGCGACAGCCTGTTTGCCGATGTGCGCCCGCAAGCTGGTGCCCCGGTGGAACTGCCGCTCGAGATTTTCGCCGCCCGCCAGGGCTGGCTGGAAGTGCGCGGCGCCGATGGCACCATCTTCCTCAGCCGCACGCTGGCGGAGGGGGAAACCTACTTCCCGCGCCTCAACGCCAGCTGGACCGTGTCAGCCCGCAATGGCGGCGATTTCCAGTGGCGCGTTGGTGACGTAGTGATCGGCCCCATCGGTCCGGATGGGGCGCAGGTCTTCTCGGTCTCGGTCGATGAGCAGCTGCCGCTGGCCGCCGAAATGCTGGCCCCGCCTGCCGTTCCAGCCGCCGAGGACGACCCGGCGACACAGTGAGGCCTTTACGGGGCCGCCTGCAGGCGCCACATCTGGCTTCAGCCTGCCTGCAGGTTCAGGCAAGATCCGTGATGCGAGACGCCCTATGAGCCACAATCCGATCCGTCCCTGGCGCAATATCGACCGGCGCAAGTCCCGTCAGATCCGGGTGGGCAATGTTCTGGTGGGCGGGGACGCGCCGATTGCCGTGCAGTCGATGACCAACACGCCGACCGAGGACGCGGCCGCAACCATCGCCCAGATCCAGCTCTGCGCAGACGCCGGCGCCGACATCGTGCGGGTGTCCTGCCCGACAGAAGAGTCAACCAAAGCGATGCGCGAGATTGTCAGGGCTAGCCCCGTTCCGCTCGTCGCCGACATCCATTTCCACTATAAGCGCGGCATCGAAGCCGCCGATGCAGGCGCTGCCTGCCTGCGCATCAATCCGGGCAATATCGGCTCGCCGGCACGGGTGAAGGAAGTCGTTGCCGCCGCGCGCGCAAACGGCTGCTCGATGCGGATCGGGGTCAATGGCGGCAGCCTGGAACGCCATCTTCTGGAAAAGTATGGCGAGCCCTGCCCGGACGCGATGGTGGAAAGTGCGCTCGAGCATGCACGCATCCTCGATGACCTTGGCTTCCACGACTACAAGATCTCGGTCAAAGCCTCCGACATGTTCCTGACCGTGGCGGCCTATCAGCTACTGGCAGAGGCCACCGACGCGCCGCTGCATCTGGGTATAACGGAAGCCGGCGGACTTCGTACGGGTACGGTCAAATCCTCCATCGGCATGGGCGCACTGCTCTGGGCTGGCATCGGCGACACGATCCGCGTTTCCCTCTCGGCCGAGCCTGAGGAAGAGGTGAAGGTCGGCTTCGAGATGCTCAAATCCCTCGGCCTGCGCACGCGCGGGGTGAATATCGTCGCATGCCCGAGCTGCGCGCGTCAGGGCTTCGATGTCATCCGTACGGTCGAGACGCTGGAGAAGCGCCTGGCACATGTGTCCGAGCCGATCTCGCTCTCCATCATCGGCTGCGTCGTCAACGGCCCCGGCGAAGCGGCCATGACCGATCTTGGCTTTACCGGCGGGGGCAAGGAAAGCGGCAAAATGTTCGTCAACGGACGGGCAGATCACAATGTTTCGAATGCCGACATGGTCGAGCACATTGTCAAGCTGGTCGAAGACAAGGCTGCGCGCCTCAAGGCGCAGCGCGAGGCCGAGACCGAAGAAGTTCCGGCAGAGTAGCTGTCGGCTCAGAGCGGCGCGCAGCGGCTCGCCGGGATCAGGGCTGCTGCGGCATCATAGGCCGCCTGCGTCGGGGCAAGTCTGCGAATGAGCGCGAGCGCCTGCGGCTTTGCCAGGATCACCTGTTCGGCATCGCCATAGTCATAAAGGTCCTGACCGTCCATCGCGACGATCACGCGGCGCACACCGGTCGCCCCTTCGGCCCGCGCGTCAAGTGACCCGGCATAGACATTGTCCGTGTCTGCCTCAAAGATCGACAGTGATCCATATTCCGGCCAGGCGGGCACTGACAGCTCCACCGGGCCTTCCGACACATCAATCAGGCAGATGGCATAGGCAAGATCAGGCGAGGGGCGCACCACCGACTGCGTCTCCGGGTTTATCCGCGCGCTCATGGTCCAGCTGTGCGCCGGGATACCGGTGTCGGCCATGCGTTCGCGGACGGTCGACATGATGCGACCGGGCAGGGCGCTGAGCACGGCAAAGTGCGCCAGAAGGAAGGTAACAACAAATGCGGCAAGGCCGGTCAGGAAGGGGCGCATCACGCGTCTCCTCCGCAGGTCAGGCGTTTCACGCTGGGCGTGGGCAGAACGCCTTCGGGATCGGCGATCAGCTCGGGTGTCGGCTTGTAAATGCGCAAGGTCATGTCGAAGTCGCCCGCCTTGTGGCTTGACACCCAGTTGCCGGTCTGGGGACCTTCGGCCGCGACCTTGAACGACCAGGCCGCGCTGTCTCCGGACACGGCCGCCTTGGTCATGTCGAACGACAGGGCGTTGTCCTTGTTGCGGGGCAGGTAGCTGGTTGCGTCATAGAGGGTGATCGACCACCACTGGCCGGGCATGTCCCCGCCGCTCACCTCATAAGTGCAGTCTTCGGACAGGCGGTTTCCGCCTGAGTCCACATTGGTCGTGAAATAGACCGCTTCTTCCTTGGTCAGCGCCAGGAGGCCATGCCGGGCGACCCGCGCGCGCGTCCAGGGGTTGGCCGCCGGAGAGCCTATGGTCCAGTCGCTGTTCCAGCCATTGACGCCGATCTGGTTGCCCACACTGGCCCCCGAGCCGATCATGCCGGCGGCAGACAATGCCGTGACAGCGCCCGCTGCAAGCCCGAGCACGCCGCCCATGAGAAGAGTGAGACTACGCATGGCCTCACGCTATCGTGACTGTGCAATACGGCAAGGGGCAAACAGAAGAGGGCTGGGACGCACCCCCGCGATGCGCTAGCACAAGTCGGTGTAATGGGCTTCTTTTCCGGGTGTATGTGATGGTGCTGCGGGTTCTTCGCTGGATTGGCATCGGCCTCCTGGCCGGCCTGATGCTGCTCATCGGGTCGAGCTGCACCCTGCTCGGCCTCAACTATGCGAGCCTCGACACTTACAACAAGCCCGCGGCCACTCCGCCTATTAATGTGGCCGCGCTGATCTCCGATCCGGCTGAGCGCGACCGGCTGAAGGGTCTCTTACAGGACACCCTCTATGGCAGCTGGCCAGGCGGTCTGGCGGTCTCCTTCGGGGACTGGCGGGTGATCGTGCCGGACTATCTGGAAGGGCGCGGGTCTCTGGAAGAGATCGACATCACGATCGGCGCCGGGGCAGGCGCGCGCACGTTCCAGCTGGTGGCAGCATTTCCCTACGGCGCTGCCGGCGCGCCGGTCGTGATCGCTCAGACCTTCGGCTCCAATTGCGCGACCTTTCCCGAACAACCCGTCACCAGCATGGATGGCGACCCCTGCGCGGTGCATGACTATGGGCCGATTGTCGGCTTCATCGTTTCGTCCGTGTTCGGGGAATACATCGCCGAAGCGCCGGTGAGCCTCTATTTCGATGCGGGCTTTGCCTATGCCAGCTTCCACGCCAGCGATTTCGTGCCCGATGACGCGGACGAAGCCGGCCCTGCCATCGCGGCGCTCGGCGGCGACCCGGCCCCCGGCAGCGCGCTCATGGCCTGGGCGTATGCTTTCTCGGCGGCCATCACGGCGCTGGAATCAGATGACCGCGTGGACGACAGCCGCATGGCGGTTCTCGGTCATTCGCGGCATGGCAAGGCGGCCTTGCTGGCCGCCGCCTGGGACAGGCGCATTGACGCGGTGATCGCCCATCAGACCGGTTTTGGCGGCGCGGCACTGTCGCGTTCGCCGTCGGGCGAGCGGCTGGACCGGATGGTGGCGTCCTATCCGCACTGGCTGGCGCCGTCGGCTCCCGGGTACGCCGCCGATCCCGACACATTGCCGTTCGACCAGCACCATCTGCTGGCGCTGATTGCCCCGCGCCCGCTGTTCCTGGGTAATGCGCGGCGGGACGTATGGTCAGACCCCAACTCCAGCTACCGCGCTGCCTATGCGGCCAGCGAGGTCTGGCGCGCTTTCGGAGAGACAGGCCTGAAGGATGAGATGACGCATTTCGATCCGGCGGCCGATATCGCGTTTTTCATGCGCCCCGGCGGGCATTCCATTGTGGATGACGACATAGAGGCGTTCCTGGCATTCCTGACGGCGCATCTGGGCACAAAGCGCCAGTTGCCAAACCCGATGACGGCGCCCTAACCTCTGCAGCAATAACAACGCTGTGGGAGGCACCATCAATGGCAATACCGGAAATCGAATTTCTCAAACCTGTCCTCGCGCTGGTCATCTGGACCTGCGTGATGTGGATCTGGATGTACGCGCTGCGCCTGCCGGCGTTCAGCAAGGCGGGCATCAAACCCGATGATGCGCGCCATCCGGGCACCTATTCGGACAAGCTGCCCCCGCATGTCCGATCGGCCGCGGACAATTACAACCACCTGCACGAACAACCGACCATCTTCTATGCGCTGATGTTCTTCATGGCGCTGACCGGAGGCGGGGACACTCTCTCCACCACCGTGGCCTGGGTCTATGTCGGCCTGCGCATCGCGCATTCCTTCGTGCAGGTTGTCATCGGTTCTGTGGCGCTGCGGTTCCTGGTGTTTGCGGCTGGCACGTTCTGCCTGTTTTTCCTGGCCGGTAAGGAAGCCCTGCGTATCTTCGCCTGACCGGCAGCCCGGGCTTCCAAGAAGCATGAAAGCGGATTAAAGGGCGGGCCATGTCAGCCTTGTCCCAATTGCGCCTGCAGCAGGTGATCGACCGGTATGAGGAGGTTGAGGCCCGTATGGGCGCAACCTCCGACACGTCGGAGATCATCACCCTTTCCAAGGAACACGCCGAGCTGCGCCCGGTGGTCGAGAAGGCGCGCGCGCTTCTGACTGCCCGGAAGGGACTTTCCGAGGCCGAGGCCATGATTGCCTCGGGCGACAAGGAGATGGCCGAACTCGCCGAAATGGAGATTGAAGATCTCCGCGAACGCCTTCCGGTGCTGGAGCAGGAAATGCAGCTCCTGCTGCTACCAAAGGATGTCGATGACAAGGCCGACATCGTGCTTGAAGTGCGTGCCGGCACGGGCGGGGATGAGGCGGCGCTTTTCGCAGGTGACCTCTTCCGCATGTATACCCGCTTTGCCCAGCTGATGGGCTGGAAAGTGGAGATCGTGGACGCCTCGGCGGGCGATGCGGGCGGCTACAAGGAAATCATCGCCAACGTGTCGGGCGACGGCGTGTTCGGGCGGATGAAATGGGAGAGCGGCGTGCACCGTGTGCAGCGCGTTCCCGCCACCGAAACGCAAGGCCGCATCCACACCTCGGCGGCCACGGTGGCTATTCTTCCGGCGCCGGAGAATATCGAGATCGAGGTGCGCCCGGAAGACATCCGTATCGATACCATGCGTGCGTCGGGCGCTGGCGGCCAGCACGTTAACAAGACCGACTCGGCGGTGCGCATCACTCACCTGGCAACGAACATTGTCGTGACCAGCTCGGAGAAATCCCAGCACGTCAACCGCGACAAGGCGATGGAACAGCTGAAGATCCGCCTTTACGAGCGCGAGCGCGCCGAGAAGGACGCGATCCGTTCCGAGGCGCGCGCAAGCCAGGTCGGCTCGGGCGATCGCAGCCAGAAAGTGCGCACCTATAACTATCCGGAAAACCGCCTGACCGATCACCGCATCGGACTGACGCTCTATTCGCTCGACAGGATCATCACCGGCGACAAGCTGGGCGATGTGATCGATGCTCTGATCACGGAAGACCAGTCCCGGCGCCTCGCCTCCCTGGAGGCAGGTGCGTGAGCGGCGGACTTGCCGGGCGGGTGACAAGCCTCTGGCGCCATCCGGTGAAGGGATTTACGCCCGAACGCCTGAGTGAAGTAGTCCTCACAGAAGGGGCCCATTTTCCGTGCGACCGGATGTTTGCAATTGAGGATGGCCCGTCGGGATTTGACCCTGCTGCGCCGGTGCATATCTCCAAGACGCGCTTCACGGTGCTGGCCCGCTTGCCGAAGATTGCTGCGATCCGTACCCGGTATGATGAGGCAACAGGCGTTCTGACCGCCTCACATCCTGACTTTGAAGACGTGCAGGCGCAAATGAATGAGGCAGCTGGACGGGACGCGCTGGCCGACTGGGTCGCGCAGGTTCTGGGCGAAGACGCGCGGGGGCGCTGAAGGTTCTTCCGGCACCGGACGGTCATCGCTTCATGGACAGCCGCTCAGGCTTTGTGTCGATCATCAATCTCGCCAGCCTGCGCGATCTGGAAGCCAGGACCGGCCGGGCGATCGATCCGCTGCGCTTTCGCGGCAACATCCTGGTCGATGGCTGGCCGGCCTGGAGCGAGCATACGCTGGCCGGAAAAACAGTGACACTGGGCGGCGCGGCGTTGAAGGGCATCAAACCCATCACCCGATGCACGGCCACGCATGTTGATCCGGTCACGGCGGAAGCCGACATGAACCTTACCGCCGCGCTCTATCAGAATTACGGCCATATGGAGTGCGGCCTCTATGCCGAAGTCATGGCAGGCGGGCGTATCTCGCCGGGCGATGAGGCGGGCGCGTGAGCGAAACACTGGCGGCGGCTGAGCGGCGTATTGCGCAGGAACTGGCCGCGGCCGGTATCGGCGAAGCAGCTCTGGAGGCGCGCCTTATGCTGTCGCACGTTACCAGGCTGAGCCGGGCGACGATGATTGCCCAGTCTGATCGGGCTCTGACGCCGGACGAAACGCAGGCATGCCGGCAGGCGCTCAGCCGCCGTTCGGCGCGCGAACCTCTCCAGCACATCCTGGGCGTGACGCAATTCTACGGCCTCGACATTCGCACGGACGCCCGCGCCCTCATTCCGCGCCCGGACAGTGAATGCGTCGTTGAAGCTGCGCTTGACCGGCTGCCGAAGGATCAGTCGCTCGCGCTTGCAGATCTCGGTACCGGAACAGGCTGCCTCCTCGCCGCGCTGCTCACCCAGCGGCCCCAGGCGCGCGGGGAAGGGGTAGAGGCAAGCCCTGAGGCGGCTGAACTTGCCCGCGAAAACATCGAAGCCCTCGGCCTGACAGACCGCGCCAGCATCTTTTCCGGCTCCTGGGCAGACTGGCACGGATGGGCCAGGGCTGACCTCATCATCTCCAACCCGCCCTATATTGCCTCGGGCGTGATCCCGGCCCTCGAGGCAGAAGTGCGCGATCATGATCCGATGAGCGCGCTGGACGGCGGCGCCGACGGGCTGGACGCTTATCGCCAGATCATTTTTCTGGCCAGAGCAGCGATGAAGCCCGGCGCCTGGCTGGTCCTGGAGACCGGCTACGACCAGAAAGCAGCCGTCATGGACCTGCTGGCCGCTTCCGGCTTTGTCGAGGCGGCGTCCGGGGCTGACCTTGGCGGCAATGACCGCTGGGCGGCCGCCCGCAGACCCCTTTAATTCTGCTCACATTTTCCCTTGGCGGACCCTGCGATACACGTTACATAAGGTGTCGGTGAGGGGCCGCCCGCAATTTGCGCGGGTGCAGATGCAAGCTCCCGCCCGGGATCGGTTGAAACGGCAGCGTCGATACTCAAGCCCCGTCTGCATGCAGAAGCTGATGGTTCTGACATATGCTTGCCGGCGATCACAGGCATACTTTGAAACAGGATACTCCGAATGAAACGCTCACGCGGGCGCAACAGACGCTCAGGCGGCAATCCGCAGAATGCTTTCAACAATCCCAACCGCCACTATGAGAGTGTCGGTCCGGACGTGAAAATCCGCGGCTCCGCTCAGCAGGTCCTGGAGAAATATCTCCAATATGCCCGCGACGCGCAGACCAGCGGTGACCGCATTCTCTCCGAAGCCTACTACCAGTTCGCCGAGCATTATCAGCGCATCGTCGCCAAGCAGACCGAAGCGCGTGTTCAGCAGCAACAACCCCAGCAGAACAGGGGCGACCGGCGCGATGATCGCGACAACCGCCCCAATGGTGACCGTGACTATCGCGGCAATCAGCCCTCTGAAGGCAGCGATGCCGGCGATGAGGCTGCCGGTGAAGCCGTCGTCACCTCCACGCATCCGCGTCATGATGATGAGGGCGAGCGCGCTGATTCGCTCCGCGTCATCGACAATGACGATGGCAGCGACGACGCCATCGCCGAAGAAGCCGGTGAAATCGCCGCCGAGGACGCCCCGGTCGAGCGCGACCGTGGTCCCCGCAGCAATGCCCGCCGCAAGCCTTACAAGGCACGTGAAGAGCGCGCGCCCCGCCAGAAGGAAGAGACGGCAGCTGAGCCTGCCTCGGAAACAGATGGCGTGATGAAGACCCTCTCCCGTGGCCGCCGCCGCCCTCAGCGGAAGAGGCTGCCCCGGCCGAGACGACCGACTGATCCGGTCACGCAAGGTCTAGGTAATTCTACTGCGACGCCCCGCCCTTCCGGCGGGGCGTTTCGTTTTGCGCCGCAGTGCTTGCGCGGCGGGCCCATCGTTCCCAAATCCACGTCAACACCGGCTGCCGCTGAGCGGGGCCGGGCGAACTCTTCAATCTGCCTCCAGAAGGGGATGAACCCATGAACCTTGACCAATACACAGAACGCGCCCGCGCCATCATCCAGGGCGCCCAGACATCCGCGCTGGCCATGGGCCATCAGGTGCTGACCCCGGCGCATATTCTCCAGACACTGCTGGAAGACCGCGACCAGCTGGCGGTGAACCTCATCCGCGCAGCCGGCGGGCGGCCGGAGCTGGCCGTGCAGGGCATCGACGCTGCGCTCGGGCGCGTGCCGAAAGTGTCCGGCGCCGGAGCAGGGGGCCTGCGCCTCGAACAGGCCGGCGCCAGGCTTTTCCAGGACGCCGAAGCCGGCGCCAAGAAGGCCGGCGACGCGTTTGTCACCGCAGAGCGCCTGTTGCTCGCCATTGCCGGGCTCGCTGGCGATCCGGCCGCGGATGTGCTCAAGGCTGCGGGCGTTACTCCCAGGACGCTTGAGGGCGCCATCGCCCAGCTGCGCCAGGGCCGCACGGCCGACACTCAGAATGCGGAAGAAGGCTATGAAGCGCTCAAGAAATACGCCCGCGACCTGACCAAGGATGCCCGCGAAGGCAAGCTTGACCCCGTGATCGGGCGCGACGAGGAAATCCGCCGCGCGATCCAGGTCCTCTCGCGCCGCTCGAAGAACAACCCGGTGCTGATCGGTGAGCCGGGCGTCGGCAAGACGGCGATCGCCGAGGGCCTTGCCCTTCGCATCGTCAATGGCGACGTGCCCGAGAGCCTTAAGGACAAGAAACTCCTGGCCCTCGACATGGGTGCGCTGATTGCGGGCGCCAAGTTTCGCGGTGAGTTCGAGGAGCGGCTGAAAGCCGTCCTGAACGAAGTTCAGCAGGCAGACGGCGGCATCATCCTGTTCATTGACGAGATGCACACGCTTGTGGGCGCGGGCAAATCTGAAGGCGCAATGGACGCATCAAACCTCCTGAAACCTGCGCTCGCGCGCGGGGAGCTGCACTGTATCGGCGCCACGACGCTGGACGAGTACCGCAAATATGTCGAAGGCGACGCAGCGCTCGCCCGCCGCTTCATGGCTGTGTTTGTGGATGAGCCGACCGTGGAAGACACAATCTCGATCCTCCGGGGTCTGAAGGGGCGCTACGAGGCCCATCACGGCGTGCGCATTTCCGACGCGGCCATTGTTGCCGCCGCCACGCTGTCAAACCGCTACATCACCGACCGTTTTCTACCCGACAAGGCCATTGACCTGATGGACGAGGCCGGGTCGCGCCTGCGCATGCAGGTCGATTCCAAGCCCGAGGAACTCGACGAGATCGATCGGCGCATGTTGCAGCTGAAGATCGAAGCTGAAGCGCTCAAGAAGGAAAAAGACACCGCCTCGCAGGACCGCCTGAAGACGCTGGAAGGCGAGATCGCGGGCCTCGAGACGCGCTCGCGCGAACTCACCACCGCCTGGAGCGCAGAGAAGGACAAGCTGAAAGGCGCCGCTTCTGCCAAGGAGAAGCTCGACCGGGCCTATTCCGACATGGCCGAAGCCCAGCGCCAGGGCGACCTTGCCAAGGCATCCGAGCTGAAATTCGCCACCATCCCGCAGCTGGAGAAGCTGATCGCTGAGGTGGAATCCAAGGGCGACGCAGAAGGCGGGCTCGTCTCAGAAGTCGTCCGACCAGAGCATATTGCCGGCGTGGTTTCAAAGTGGACCGGCATCCCGGTCGACAAAATGATGGAAGGCGAGCGCGAGAAGCTGCTGCGCATGGAAGATTCCCTGCGCGGACGGGTTGTCGGCCAGGAAGACGCCCTGCTGGCGGTCTCCAACGCCGTGCGCCGCGCGCGCGCAGGTCTGCAGGACCCCAACCGTCCGATCGGCTCCTTCCTCTTCGTTGGCCCGACAGGCGTAGGCAAGACAGAACTTACCAAGGCGCTCGCCGAATTCATGTTCGACGATGACACCGCCATTCTCAGGCTCGACATGTCGGAGTTCTCAGAGAAACACTCGGTTGCCCGCCTGATTGGCGCGCCTCCGGGTTATGTCGGCTATGATGAAGGCGGGGTCCTGACCGAGTCCGTCCGTAGGCGTCCTTATCAGGTCGTTCTGTTTGACGAAGTGGAGAAGGCCCATCCGGACCTTTTCAATACGTTGCTGCAGGTGCTCGATGATGGCCGCCTCACGGATGGCCAGGGCCGCACGGTGGACTTCAAGAACACGATTATCATCATGACCTCAAACCTCGGCGCCGACGCGCTGGCGAGCGGGGAAGAGGGAGAGGTGTCCGAGCAGGCCCGCGAGCATGTGATGGGCGCCATCCGCCGCCATTTCCGCCCGGAATTCATCAACCGGATTGACGAAATCGTCTTCTTCAAACGCCTTGGTCGCGGCGAAATCGATCATATCGTTGACATCCAGATGGGCCGCCTCGAGCGGCTCCTCAAGGACCGGAAAATGAAGCTCGACCTCAGCCTTGATGCGCGCAACTGGCTTGCGGCGCGGGGCTATGATCCGGTCTATGGCGCGCGCCCGTTGAAGCGCGTCATCCAGAAGGAGCTGCAGGACCCGCTCGCGCGGCTCTTGCTGGAAGGCCGCATCCTCGACGGAGAGACGATCCATGTCGGCGTCGAAGGCGACGGGCTCTCCATCAACGGCGTACCCAACGACTTCGCCAAGGGCCGGGCCGCGCTCAACTAACGCGGCCTGAAAATTGTGAAAGCGGATGAACTCGCCTCGGCGCCCTCAAGGCGCCGGGGCGTTTGTTATTCCGGAGGCTGCTGTGCTTGCGGCAAACAGCTGCCCGCCCGGCGCCTGATTGCGGAACGCGTCAATCGTGTCGCGGTAGGCTTCAAAGGCGGCGAAGACAGTTTTTTCCTCTGTCAGATCTCGTCCGGTTGGTAGCGCCAGCGTTACAGGGTTCACGTAGAAGCCGTTGCGCAGCACTTCATAATGCAGGTGCGCGCCCGTGCTGGATCCGGTCGAGCCGACATAGCCGATTACGTCGCCGCGCATCACGGTGCGTCCCGGGGTCAGGCCTTCGGCAAAGCCGGACATGTGGGCATAGACCGTCTCATAGCCGCGTTCATGCTGAATACGGATGAACCAGCCATAGCCGTCGCCCCAGCGCATGTCTGTCACAAGCCCTGATCCTGCCGCGCGAATGGGCGTGCCGATTGGCGCGCGGAAGTCGAGGCCCGCATGGAGAAGCATTTCGCCTGTAATCGGGTGAAGCCGGTTGCCGAACCCGGAATTGACCTCTGCCCCGCGCACGGGATCGCGCAGCAGGAACTCATCCCCGGCAATGCCGCTGCGGCTGTAGAATTCAGGCAGGCCAGTGTCTTCCGGGGTAAACCGGTACCAGCTGCCGGAAGCTTCTTTGCCATTGAACGCAGCAAAGACAAGGTCGCCCGCTTCCAGGAAATTGCCTCGCTCGTCGGTGACCACTTCGATCACGGCGTCAAACCGCTCGCCCTTGCGCCCACCTTTGGCGAGGGCAGGGTCTTCCGGGAAGAGACCGGCAAACATTTCGGCATGCTGGCGCGTGCCGCCGCCTTCGGTGATGGCATCGGCAAGGGTCGTGTCGATGCGGCCCGCCACGCGGTGGAGCACCGTTGTCGTGCGCGCCGAGAGCAGATTGGCCGTAAAGCCGCCTTCGGCGCTCCGGCTGGCAACGAGGGTCGCCTTGGGGCTTAGCTTGGCGCTGACGCCGGCGAGGCGTTCTGCGCCATCGCCGCTGTCTTCAAACCAGGCTGACAGCGGCGTTCCCGGCCGCAGGCGCTGGCCACGGGTGGGCGAGGCATCGCGCAGGGCCACGGCTGCGGCGGCCGCGTCTCCCGGGCTCGCGCCGAGAACTTCCAGGACATCGACCGTCGAAACGCTCGCCGTGACTGTCCCGGTCCGGGTCACGGCCTGGCTTTCGCCGGCTTCGGCGCGCAGGTCGTTGAACTGGAGAAGGCCCAGGGGCTTGAGGACTTCAGGCTGCGCCCGAACGAGCAGGAAGAGGGCCAGGATGAACACGATCACGGCGGCCCCGCCGATCCGCTCCATCGTGCGCGAAGACATGTCCAGACGCCGCACAGCGACCGGTATCCGAGGCGGCTTTCGCGTCCGTTTCATGCCGTGTCTCCCATCCTGGGCCCGTTAAGGGGCGAGGTCTGGCAGGGGCCAAGCAAGAAAGGGACCAGAATCGCCCCAGACGGGAGAAACTTCCGCAGACACTCACGCAGTTGGCTAGAAATTCAAAGATTTATCAGGGACCTACAGGCGTACCTTGAGGCCGCACTACCGCCGCCATCGGACCGGTCGAGCCACCCGTGCGAAGCGCGTCGATCGCTTCCTTGTGCTGGCGGAACTCGGCCAGCATCGCCGGGTCGTCGGCCAGCTTCCGCCCGGTCGGCAGCTTAAGCGACATCGCGTTGACCGGTTTGCCGTCGACATACACTTCGTAGTGCAGGTGCGGCCCGGTCGAGGCGCCCGTCGAGCCGACATAGCCAATGATCTCGCCCTGGCGCACCTTGCGCCCGGATTTCAGACCCTTGGCGTAGCGCGAAAGATGAGCGTACGCAGTTTCATACCCACGCGTGTGCTTGACCTTGATATAGTTGCCATAGCCGCCATTCCAGCTGGCCCGCTGGATGGTGCCCGAGCCGGCGGCATAAACCGGCGTACCGGTCGGCGCGGCAAAGTCAGTGCCCTTGTGCAGGCGGGTATAGCCGGAAATCGGATGCCGCCTTGTGCCGAAATTGGAAGAGATGCGCGCGCCATTGATCGGCGTCTTCATGAGGAATTTCGTGGCGCTTTCGCCATTCTCGTCGAAATAGTCCATCACGCCGTCATCGCTGGGCGCAAAGCGGTAGAAGCCGCGCTTCAGCGCTTTGCCGTCGAGGGCCGCATAGAGCACTTCGCCATTGCGTACGGAATTGCCGCGCTCATCGACAAAGGTCTCGAAGAAGATCTCGAACCGGTCACCCGGGTGAATTTCCCTTTGAAAGTCAATGTCATAGGCGAAGGCGCTGGCAAAATCGACGACCTGCTGATCCCCCGCACCCAGCTTCAGGGCCGCGTTGTAGATCGAGCCGTCAATCTCTGCGGCCACGCGCTTATAGCTAGGTGTCAGTTTCGCATTCAGCTCTGTCGCCTGCCATCCGCCTTCCAGCGTGCGCGTCACCAGCAAGCTGCGATCAGCGTCCGCCTTGATCGCCAGCGCCGTCAGGCGCCCGTCTTCTACAAAGGTTTCCGCTTCCAGACCGGGGCGCAGGCGCCGGTGGTCGATCAGGTCCTGCCCATAAACCGCCTGCAGCGCTGCATTGGCTTCGCCCACAGGCGCCCCCAGTCGCGTCACCAGGCCAGTGAGGGTTTCGTTTCGTTCCAACTTGCCTTCTGCCTTGATCAGTGCCTTGGGCGGGCCAGCCACATCCACTGCCGAAACAAGCCGCGCGGCCAGCGGGAGGGGCGTTGCGGCCTGGGCTGACTGCACCATCGCGGCGTCAGGACGCCCAGCCATTACCAGCCCGGCAATCGCCGAGGCAGAGCCAAGAACGCCGAGAACGACGAGGCTTTTCATGCCCTGGGAGAGGCTGCGTTTCGGCGGGTTTGCCGGGGCGATGTGTAGGTCGTCCTGGGTCAAGCTCGGTATCCTGTCTTAGACGCCCCCCGGCCGTTCGGGCTGGAAAGTAACTCCACGCCGCAAAATCGTCTCCTGATCAACTTAAGGATTCGAGAAGTTGGAACGTCTGAATTACATGCCACTTTAGGACTTTATGGCTTAGTAGAAGCAAGAAGCAAGCCGGTCGGACCAGTGAAACAAGTCGACTCTTCCGAGATGAGGCGCCTGTCTGAGGGGCCTATGCCGCGCTCTTTTGTGTGGGCGCGACGGTTAATACTGGGCTTTTTCCTGCTTCTGGGATTTTTCGTTGTTCTGTTGTGGCTGCTGCGCAAGCCGGTTGCCGAGCAGGCCCTGGAGGCCTGGTGCGCCGACCGCGACCTGACCTGTGATGCCAAATTCACCCATATTGGCGCGGGCGGCGCGACGCTCACCGGTGTGCGCATAACGTCTGGCGCAGATGTGCCCGCGCAAGCTGAAGAGATAAGCGCCCGAATCTCCTGGCCGGGCTTTTTCACCCCCCGCATCGACGGGGTCTCGATCACCGGCCTGCAGATGCAGGGCACGCTCGATTACACCGGCCTGAAATTCTACGGCCTGGAACGCCTTATTGCTCCTACCGGAGGGCAGGGGGGCGCTGCCCCGCCGATCACGATCCGCGATGCCCGCATTTACCTTGAGACACCCTTTGGCCCGGCGGCCGCAACGCTGAACGTCTCCGGCCAGGTGCCTGAAAACGCCGCTGCCTCCCTGGAACTCGATCCTGCGCGCCTGGCTCTGGGGGACGCCCGAATGGTGCTCGGCGAGGCGCTACTCCAGGCCCGCATCGTTGACGGGGCCGTCACCGGCGAGCTGCGCCTGGCGTCTGACGCGGCCGAGGCCAGCGGGCGCGCCGCCAGCGGCTTCAGCCTCGCCGCAGAAGCCGCTTTTCCGCTCAGTGGCGACGGGCCTGCCGCGCTCGAATGGTCGGCCCGCCTCGCAGAAGGCACAGCGCCGGAAGCCAGCGTTTCCGGCCTGCGCACGCGCGGCCGCGCCGAGTTCGACACGCTGCCGGAATTCTCCGCCAGCAGCCTTCTCGATGCGCTGACACTCGCGGTGGCGCAGGCAGAGTTCGACCAGGCCGCGTCCGGAGACTGGAAGATCGGCCAGACGGTTTTCAACACCGAGCTTGAAGGCAAGGACGGGGCGTTTCAGGGGCCGCTCGCCCTGGAAGCCGCCGCGCTGTCAGGCCCGCCGGGCACTGCCTTGCAACTCCGCCTCGCCGGAGACCTGATCCGGTCGCCGGACGCAACGGCGGTGTTCAATGGCGGCGTCCAGCTCAACGCGGCCAATCTGACATCCGACACGCTTGCCCCGGTCACCAATGCGCTGACCCTTACCGGCCCTCTGGAGGCACATGGGGCGGCGCTGTCAGGCGCTCTGCGCCGCGCAGCCCGGGATTTCGATACCGCTTTCGGCCTGCGCGCCAGCTTGAAGGATCGCAGCCTTCTGGCCGAGGCAGATGGCCCGTCAGCCCTCGCCGCCGCTTCCGGCATGCGCCTGGAGGCCGGCGGGCCCGATGGCAGCAGCTGGCTGCGCGTGGAAGATGGAGGCGTCCGGATGACCGGCGTCCTGCGCCTCTCGGGCGGCGGCGCGCCGGAGCTAACGGCCGACCTTGGAACGACGACCCTCAGCGCCGGCACGCTGGAACTCAGCGGCGCTGCGGTCCGCCTTGCGCCCTGGTCTGCGGGTGGCCGCACGATTGCCGCGGATCTTTCCGGTCTCGACTACGCGCAGCAGTCAGACGGCTTCCAGGCAAAAGGCACCGGCGCCTTCACGCTCACCGGTGAACTTGAAGGCGTCACGCTCGACCGCGCGCGGCTCTCGGGCGGTCTCAGCGCCGTTCAGGATGCTTCGGGCCTGCGGGTCCAGTCTGAAGGTGCGTCCTGCCTGAACGTCACCTCTGACGGCATCGTAACCGGCGGGGTCACGATCCCTGAAGCTGCTTTCGACATCTGCCCGGTTGACGGCCGTTTCATCCGTCAGGGCGGGCCGCTTGGCGGCCTGGCGCGGCTCGGCAATATCGATGTTCCTCTCCAATTTTCCGGCGGGCAGGGCACCCTCGGCCTGCGCGGCGCCGTGGTTGACTGGTCCCTGGTCCGGGGCTTCTCCATGCTGGTCAGCGCCGATACACTCAGTATGCCGATGATCCTCGGCGAGAACACGCTCACCCTTAACAGCAGTGACCCGGAAATCCGCCTCACCACGGGCTCAGGCCCGGTCGGTATCGATGCCGGCCTCGGCCAGACACAGTTTGGCGGCGGCATGATCCCGGCCAATGTGTCGGCGCGGGAATTGGGCTTTACCGGCACCAGCGCGCCGGGCGGCCTGTCAGGGGATGTCAGGGCCAGCGGCGTACGGATTGCCGATACGCTGAAAGACGCAATCTACGAGCCGGTCGTGGGCGACTTTGCCGGGCGGATCGAAGGTCAGCGTCTGGTGGCGTCCGGGCCGTTCCGGCTGGAAACTTCCGGCACCCGGATTGCGTCTGCAACCGCCGGCATCAACATATTTGATCTTCAGGGCACCGCCGCAATCGAGTCCGAACGTCTCGTCTTTTCGCCCGGCGGGTTCCAGCCCTCAATGATTTCAAAACGGCTTGTCGGCCTTTTCACAAGCGCCGAAGGAGAGTTCACCGGCGACGCCGCCTTCACCATCGATCGCGGCGACATTCAGGGTACGGCAAATCTGAGTCTTGCCCGTTTCGGTTTCCAGACAACCCGGCTGGGGCGTGTTTCGGGCATTTCAGGCGACGTACGTTTCACCGACCTGATGAAGCTCACCACGGCGCCAGAGCAGCAGATCTCTATCGACAGCGTCAATCCAGGCGTTCCGTTCTCCAACGGGCGTGTGGTGTTTGCGCTGGACGAAGGCAAGACGCTGAAGCTTGACTCGGTCGCCTTTCCCTTTGCGGGCGGGGAGCTGGCGCTCGCCCCGCTTGACTGGACGCTCGGCGAAGTCACGGGCCAGAGCGTGGAAGTGACCGCCAGCCGGCTCGACCTCACCCAGCTGATCGAGGTGCTCAAGCTGCCAGACACGGCCGCAGAGGGCACGGTCAGCGGCTCTTTCCCGATCGAGTTTTCCGCAAACTCCGTCATTGTCCGCGACGCGCGCCTGAAAGCTGACAGCGGCGGGCGTCTTTCCTATACAGGCGGCGCCGTGAACGCGGCTGCCGAAAGCGATCCGACCGCCGCCATGGCCTTCAATGCCCTGCGGGATCTGGAGTTCTACGTTCTGGAAGTCAGCCTCTCGGGCGATCTGGCAGACCAGATGCAGGCCGGCATAATTGTCGCCGGGCGCAACATCCGCTCGGTCCCGGTAGGGGACGCGATCACGATGCCGCCCGGCCAGGCGTTCGAGTTCTCCATGAACTTCAACCTGCCGCTCACCCAGCTGATCGAGCAGGGGCTCCAGTCGGCCAATGCCACCACCCTGATCGACCTCGCCATCCCGTCAGGCGAAGAGGAAGTGCCTGCGCCTGAGTGAAGCCATGTGAACGGTGGGCAACAGCCGCGTCGATTGACGTTAAGAACGGGCATGTCATTGTCCCCCCGTAATATGAGGAGTTCCGCCTTATGAGGTTCCAGCCAATCCTACTTGCCGCGGCAGGGGCAATTGCCCTGTCGGCCTGCACGCACACCGTGAAGCTCGAGCCGTCGGACAAGCCCATCAAGATCGATCTCAACGTCAACATCACGCAGGAAGTGCGCATCAAGCTGGACCGGGAAGTGTCCGACCTGATCGCCGAGAATCCTGACCTGTTCTGATTGCCTAGGTCCCCTGGGGAGACACACATGACCACATTTCGTACCCTGATCCTCGGCCTTGTTCTGCTCTTGGGCGGTGTCACCGTCACGCAGGCCTGGGCCCAGGGCAGCGCGCAGATCGAGACGGCCCGTTCTACAGGCGTCATCGGTGAACGCATCGACGGTTATCTCGGCGTGGTCGGCTCAGCTGACGCCGAGATCGTCCGCAAGGTGCAGGACATCAACAACCGCCGCCGCGCCCTGTATGAAAAGACTGCCAGCGAAACCGGCACAACGGTTCAACAGGTCGCCCGCATCGCCGGCGAGAAGCAACTCGCAGAGCGCGTGAAGCCCGGCGAGTTCTACATGGACGAGTCGGGCACCTGGAAACAGAAATAGGCTTCGGCCTGGATTGACCCCGGACAGGAAAACCCTGTCCGGGGTTTGTCTTTTTCTGGTTCCAGCTATGTCCTGAAAGGCGGGGATTGTCCCGGTCTTGCCAAAAATGGCACTCTTTTTGTCGCGGATTTTCCCGATGTCGCTACGCCTGATCCTGTGGATTGGCGGCGCTTTTGCCGCTCTCGCACTGCTCCTCTGGGGCGTCACCCAGCTCTGGGGCGGGGCCGCCTACGGCATGTCCGGCCATGGCTGGTTTGCCTATATTCTGGGCGGTGTGCTCACGCTTGCCCTCTCCATCGGCCTGTTCCTGCTGACATTCCACAGTGCCCGCCACGGTCACGACGATATAGACCGGCCTGACGCCTGAAACGGGGCAGGCTGTTACCAGAGTGTCATCGCTCGTTTGTTGACAGTCCCGGCGGCGCACCTGATCCTGCAGCACACGCTGACAACATACGGGCTGAACCAATGAACCTTGATCATGCGCGTTTCGCTGCATTCCTCTCCGCGCGGCTCTGTCACGACATTGTCTCGCCGGCGGCCACCATGTCGCTGTCGCTGGAAATGCTCGACAGTCCCGGCAGTGCCGAGGAGAAGGAGCATTCCGAGCGCACCCTGCGCGAGGGCGCCCATGGCGTGACCGCCACGCTGCAATTCCTGCGCTATGCCTTCGGCTCGATGGGCCTTCAGCCCGGCACGGCCGATGTCCACCAGTTCAAGAAGCTGACCGACGACTATCTCCGCTTCCAGAAGCCCAGCATCGAATGGGATCTGGGCACGCCGGAGCTGAACTTCTCCGAAGCCCGACTGATCATGAACCTCATCATGGTGTGCCTCACCGCGACCGTCCGGGGAGGGGTGATCCATGTGAATGTCCGCGAGGAAAACGGCCAGAAAACCTTAACGCTGACCTGCAAGGGCGACCGGCTGAAGCTCAAGGAGGACGTGGTCAAGGCGCTCAAAGGCGAGGAGCCCGAGCATGGCTGGCGCCCGGAGAACATCCAGCCCCTCTTCGCCAAGCTCACTTGCGATGGCCTTGGCGGCACGCTGCATGCCCGCCAGGCGCCCGATGGCACTGTCGTGTTCATGGCGACCGGGATCAAGCCGCAGAGTTAACCCTTTGCCGGTCAGGCTTTGTTAACCCGCTTGAGGCAGGCATGAGGCAAGTCTGCCCGCATTCCTGCCAGCCCGGAGCCCGCCCGCCATGCGCACCTGCCTAATCGTGGACGATTCCCGTGTTGTCCGCAAAGTCGCGTCCCGCATCGTCCGGGATCTCGGTTTCTCGGTCACCGAGGCCGGCGACGGCGCCGAAGCGCTGAAAATGTGCCGGGAATCCATGCCGGACGCGATCCTGCTGGACTGGAACATGCCGACCATGAACGGCATCGACTTCCTGCGTGCCCTGCGCCGGGAAGAGGGCGGCAAGGTACCGCGTGTTGTGTTCTGCTCGATTGAAAATGATCCCGAACACATCAATGAAGCCCTGCGCTCCGGGGCCGATGAGTTCATCATGAAGCCATTTGATGCCGACATTCTGGAGAGCAAATTCGCGGAAGTCGGGCTGATCTGAAGCCTTTCTTAAGAAAACGCGGCTTAACGGTAACCTTTGGGGCGCGCGCGCCTCTCTGGCGGAGCAATAGATGCAGGAGACGGTGTTCAACGCGCTCGCAGACCTGGCCCTGAAGGCCACCGGTCAGGCGATCCCGCCGTCGCGCGCCTATCTCATGGAGGCGCGCCTTGCGCCGCTTGCCCGCCGCGAGGGCTTCGGCACGATGGCCGATCTCGTCCACTGCCTTGACTCCCGCCAGAACGCGGTCTTCCGCAGCGAGATCGCCTCCGCTCTCCTGACCCATGACACCTGGTTCTTCAGGGAACGATCCGTCTTCGACATGGTGATCAACACCCTCCTGCCAGAGCGCCTGAACGCCACCCAGTCCGGCCGTTTGCGGGTCTGGTGCGCCGGCGGCAGCACCGGCCAGGAGGCCTACTCCCTCGGCATGTTGCTGGAAGACGAGCCCGGCGCCAGCCTGCGCAGCGCCAAGATCGAGATACTCTCGACCGATTTCTGCAAATACTCCACCGAACGGGCGCGGAGCGGGATCTACAACCATTACGAGGCCCAGCGCGGCCTCTCGATCTTCCGGCTGCTCAAACACTTCAACCGGATGGACAGCGGCGACTGGCAGGCAAACGAGACGCTGCGTTCCCGGGTCAGTTTCCGTCAGCACAATCTGATGGAAACCGCCTCGGGTCTCGGCAAGTTCGACCTGATCTTCTGCCGGCATGTCCTCTCGGGCATGGCCAAGCCCGCCCGCATGCGGGTGGCCGAAGTCCTCGCCGCCCAGATGGCGCCCGGCGCGGTCATCATCCTTGGGGAAGGGGAAAGCTTCCAGGGCCTCACCGAACTCCTGGAACCCGCCCGCGACATCCGCCAGGGCTGGGTAGCAGCCGGAACGGCGAACAGGGCAGCGGCTTGATCTGAGGTCAAAACCTCTCGCATCCCGGATAATCCTGCCCTATATCCCCCTCCAACCAGCTGCTCCGGGCCTTGACCCCGGTGGGAGTGAGAGATGACGACTGAGACCGCTGCGTGGCCCGAAGGCCGCGTCAATTCGCTTGGATTTGCCAAGCCTCCCCATGAAACGCGCGTTGTGGCGGCCATGTCTGGCGGCGTCGACAGCTCCGTTGTGGCCGCGATGCTGAAAGCCGAGGGCTATGACGTGATCGGCATCACGCTGCAGCTCTACGACCACGGCGCCGCCATCGAGAAGAAGGGCGCCTGCTGCGCGGGCCAGGACATCCACGACGCGCGCAACGTGTCCGACGCCATCGGTATCCCCCATTATGTGCTCGATTACGAATCCCGCTTCCGCGAGCAGGTAATGGAGGATTTTGCCGATACCTACCTCTCCGGCTCCACGCCCATCCCCTGCATACGCTGCAATCAGACGGTCAAGTTTGCTGACTTGCTGGCGACGGCAAAAGAGCTCGGCGCAGATTGCCTCGCCACCGGCCACTACATCCGCCGCTCGGACGGCCCGGAGGGGCCGGAGCTTCACCGCGCGCATGATGCGAGCCGCGACCAGTCCTACTTCCTGTTCGCCACCACGCGCGCGCAGCTCGATTTCCTGCGCTTCCCGCTGGGCAGCCTTCCGAAGAGCGAAGTCCGCGAACTGGCGGAAAAGTTTGGACTGCAGGTTGCCGCCAAGCCCGACAGCCAGGACATCTGCTTTGTGCCCGACGGCTCTTACGCCAAGGTCGTCGAAAAGCTGCGCCCCGGCTCAGGCCGCGGGGGCGAGATCGTGCATCTCGATGGCCGCGTACTGGGCCAGCATGAAGGCGTAATCCACTACACTATCGGCCAGCGCCGGGGCCTTGGCGTGGCGACCGGCGATCCGCTGTTCGTGGTGAAGATCGACGCGCCCGCACGCCGGGTCATCGTTGGCCCCCGCGAGGCCCTGATGACGCGCGGCCTGCTTTTGGAAGAGCTGAACTGGCTGGGGCAGGGCAGCCTGGAAGAAGCCGCCGGCAACGGCGCGCCCGTGCTGATCCGTGTGCGGTCCACCCGCCCGCCTGTGCCCGGACGTCTTGGCTATGAAGACGGAGCCCCCGCAGTGTTCTTCGATGCGCCCGAAGAAGGCGTCGCGCGGGGCCAGGCGGCGGTGCTCTACGACCCCGAAGGCAGCACCCGCATCCTCGGCGGCGGCTTCATCGCCCGGCCCCTTCCTGCCGACGAGCGCGTTGCGGCGGCCTGATGGCAACCGTAATCGTCCTCAACGGCACCAGCAGCGCAGGCAAGACGTCGCTCGCCCGCGCCATACAGGACCTGTCTGCGCATGCCTTCCTGCATGTTCAGATGGATAGTTTCCTCAGCATGCAGCCTGCCCGGATGGACAATCATCCGGACGCCTTTGTGTTCCGCCCGGTCGCGGGCGCCGTGCCACCGGAAGTCGCCATCGAAACCGGGCCATATGGCGCCCGGCTGCTGGATGGCATGCGCCGGTCAATCGCGGCGCTGGCGGACGCCAGCCTGAACGTGATTGTGGATGATGTCTGGCTCGGCATGGACGAGCAGCAGGCCTATGAAAGCCTGCTGCGCGGGCACGATGTCAACTTTGTTTGTGTGCGGGCTTCTCTGGAAGTCTGCGAAGCGCGGGAAAAGGTGCGCGGTGATCGGGATATCGGTCAGGTGCGCTGGCAATTTGCCCGGGTTCATCAGGGCGCCCGATATGATCTGGAAGTGGATACGACCGACAGCCCGCCCGAACAGGCTGCTCGCAAAATCGTCGATGCTTTCGCTCTTTAGAGCAGGGCTCAGTCCAGCCAGTCGGGCGCTGTCACGCTGGCGCCGCCACCAAAGGCCGGGGGCGGATAGCGCTCGAGCAGATTTTCGACAACAAGGTCAGCCACGCGCTCAGCTTCGCGCAGGGGCTCGTAGGACCATTGTTCGATCTGACCGGTAAACCAGCGCGCCACCCCGCGCTGCATGAGGCTCTCATGCAGCCGGTCAAACTTGTCGGCGCGCCCTTCCAGCTTGGCGATATGCACCGGCAGGCCATGCCAGGCCGCGTCTGACAGCATGTTGGCGCTGTCTTCGGTGACGATGGCGGCGTTGGAGAAAAGGAGCCACGCGACATAGGGGTT
The DNA here is from genome assembly GCF_018402285.1 of Hyphomonas sp. Taxonomy (GTDB): domain Bacteria; phylum Pseudomonadota; class Alphaproteobacteria; order Caulobacterales; family Hyphomonadaceae; genus Hyphomonas. The sequence goes on from NZ_JAGYJH010000006.1 coordinate 432,853, forward strand.
AGGCCCGTCCTGGGGCCCGGCCCAGAAGGACGCGCCCAGATTGCCCGCCATCTGACGGAACCGAGCGGCTATCGGTACCGGCGTGCGGCGCGAGGTGGTGATCCGCAGGCGCCACCCATCGGCGGCGAGCTCGCGCATCTGGCCTTCTAGCCGGTCTGCCGCGGCATTGGTGAAGGTGTGGACCCGGGAATCCCCGCCGAGGATCACGATCGCTGAGCGGCGGGTTTCATCGGCCAGATCGGCAAAGGCCTGCGCGGCCTCTTCCAGGGCTTCCGGCGTGAAATAAGACGGCGACCCAACCGTGCGGACAACATTTGGTCCGCTGAGGGCGTCATGCTCGGGCACAACCAGCAGGTCAAAATTCGATGGGGCGATGTAGGGGTCGAGGATCTGTACCGTGAAAGTTTTCCCGCCGGACATTTCCCGCGCAAACTTCGTCAGGGATGCAGAGCGGCGGCCAGCCGCGATCCATACGGTCGGCCAGGGCGCGGCCAGGCAGGCGCGCTGCGCCTTTGGCAACGCCTGAAGCGGGGAAGGCCACCTGTCCGCCGGCAGCCAGCGCCAGGGCGCGCGCGGCGTCAGCACCAGCGGCTCCTGACGGTGCGCCGCGCCCGCGATATGCGCAATCTTCAACCACCGGCCGGTCGCGCCCAGCGCAGCCGTAAGGGCACGCACCTGCGCCGCATTCCCGGCGCGGCCATCAGAGACCGCCCAGATAGATGGGCCGAGGGAGGCCATGGCGGCCGGTCCTTTGTTTGCGGTTAGGCCTTACTTGTAGACGACCTTGATCACTTCATAGGCGCGGGCGCCGGCGGGCGCGGCCACTTCGGCCTCGTCGCCTTCTTCCTTGCCGATCAGCGCGCGGGCGATGGGGGAGGTGACAGAGATCTTGCCCTGTTTTACATCCGCTTCATCCTCGCCGACGATCTTGTAGGTCTGCTCTTCTTCGGTGTCGACATCGGCAATGGTGACGGTGGCACCAAAGCGCACTTTCGCGCCGCCAAGCTTGGACACGTCGATAATGTCGGCCCGGGCGAGCTTGTCGTCCAGCTCGCTGATGCGGCCTTCGATGAAACTCTGCTTCTCCTTGGCCGCATGATATTCGGCGTTCTCCGACAGGTCGCCATGCGAGCGGGCTTCGGAAATAGCCGCAATGATGCTGGGGCGCTCAACGGATTTGAGCACCTTCAGTTCAGCCTGAAGTGCGGCGTGGCCTTCGGCGGTCATCGGTATGCGTTCCATTGTGAGTTCCCTCATCGTCAGCGGCAAAAAACGTTGTCGCAAAAACCAAGGGCGTCAAGTGGGAGCCATTCAGGCGCTTTGCAAGGCGCGCACCGAGATTTCCTGTGATTTCATGCTGGCGATGGCCTTAACCGCAGCCAGGGAAGCTGCAAGCGTTGTGAAATAAGGAATTTTTCTTGCGACAGCCGTCCGGCGAATGGACGCAGAGTCTGACAGAGAAGCGGCCCCTTCGGTGGTGTTGAACACCAGCTGGACATCGCCGTTGATCATGGCATCAACGATATGCGGCTGGCCTTCCAGCACCTTGTTGACCCGTTTGACCGCAATGCCCTTCGATTCGAGATGATCTGCGGTGCCGCTCGTCGCCAGGATCGTGAAGCCGAGCCCGGCAAGGCCGCGAGCGGCTTCTTCTGCGCCCTTCTTGTCGCTGTCGCGCACGGAAATGAACACCGTGCCTTCGGCTGGCAGGCGGATACCCCCGCCCAGCTGGCTCTTGAGGAAGGCCATGCCGAAATCATCGTCCCAGCCCATGACTTCGCCGGTCGAGCGCATTTCCGGGCCAAGCTGGGGGTCAACGCCCGGGAAGCGGGCAAACGGAAACACCGCTTCCTTGATGGCGATGCGGCGCGGGCGGGCATATGAGAGGTCGAAGCTGGAGAGCGCCTCGCCCGCCATCACCTTCGCTGCAATGGCGGCAATCGGTGCGCCGACAGCCTTCGCCACGAAGGGCACAGTGCGACTGGCGCGCGGGTTGGCTTCCAGCACATAGATTTCCTCACCCTTGACGGCGAACTGAATGTTGATCAGTCCCCGGACGTTGAGCGCCATCGCCAGTTGGGCCGCCTGGTCGCCGAGGCGTTTCTGCAGTTCCTGCGAGAGCGTGAAGGGCGGCAGGGCGCAGGCGGAGTCGCCCGAATGGACACCGGCTTCCTCGATATGTTCCATGATGCCGGCCACATGCACCGTCACGCCATCACAGATCGCGTCAACATCCACCTCGATGGCATCGGAGAGATAGCGGTCGATGAAGAGTGAGGCGTCGCCGGACACGCGCAGGGCCTCGGCGGCAAACTTGCGCAGGTCTTCATCATTGCGCGCAATTTCCATCGCCCGCCCGCCGAGCACAAAGGAGGGCCGCAGCATGACCGGATAGCCGATCTCGTTGGCCTTGACTTCGGCTTCTTCCACGCTGCGCGCCGTGCGCGAGGGTGCCTGCTGAATGCCGAGCTTGTCGAGCAGGGCTGCAAACTGTTCGCGGTCTTCGGCAAGGTCGATGGAGGCCGGGCTGGTGCCGAGAATGGGCACCTGCTCGTCAAACAACGGGCCAGCAAGTTTCAGCGGTGTCTGACCGCCAAACTGAACGATCACACCGGCGAGTTCACCGGCGGACTGTTCCACATGGATGATCTCAAGCACATGTTCGATGGTCAGCGGCTCGAAATAGAGACGGTCAGACGTATCATAGTCGGTAGACACCGTTTCCGGGTTGCAGTTGACCATGATGGATTCGATGCCGAGGTCTTCCATCGCAAAGGCGGCGTGGCAGCAGCAATAGTCAAACTCGATGCCCTGACCGATGCGGTTGGGCCCGCCGCCGAGGATGATCGCCTTCTTGCGCGTCGAGGGACCAGCCTCGCACTCTGCGGCGGCCTGTCCGAACGGGGCGTGTTCATAAGTGGAGTAAAGATAAGGCGTCTTGGCTGCAAACTCGGCCGCGCATGTATCAATACGCTTGTAGACAGGCCGCACGCCGAGGCGGTGGCGGTGGGCGCGCACGCCGTCCTCAGTGTTGCCGGTGAGTTCGGCCAGGCGCTTGTCGGAGAAGCCCATGGCCTTGATCTCGGTCAGGCTGGCAAGATTGCCCGGAAGGCCGTTGGCAACAATCAGGGCCTCTGTCTTCACGATCTCGTCGATCTGGCGGAGGAACCAGGGATCGAAGGAGGTGACTGTCTGCACGTCCTCGATGCTGAGGCCCATCCGGAAGGCCTGCGCGATGACGCGGAGGCGATCTGGCGACTGGATGCCGAGGGCCTGGCGCAGCGCGCTCTCGTCTTCAAAGGGCAGCTCGTTGAGGCCGGAAAGCCCGGTCTCCAGCGAGCAGAGCGCCTTCTGCAGGCTCTCCTGGAAGCTGCGGCCGATAGCCATTGCTTCGCCCACGGACTTCATCGCGGTGGTCAGGACAGGCTCGGCGCCCTTGTATTTTTCAAATGCAAAGCGCGGGATCTTGGTCACGACATAGTCGATCGTCGGCTCGAAGGAGGCGGGCGTGACGCCCGTGATGTCATTGTCGAGTTCGTCCAGCGTGTAGCCGACCGCGAGCTTGGCGGCGATCTTGGCAATCGGGAAGCCGGTGGCTTTCGAGGCCAGCGCGGAGGAGCGCGACACGCGCGGGTTCATCTCAATGACGACGAGGCGCCCGTCCTTGGGGTTCACCGCGAACTGAACGTTGGATCCGCCTGTCTCCACGCCGATCTCGCGCAGCACCGCGATCGAGGCGTTGCGCATCACCTGGTATTCCTTGTCGGTGAGCGTCAGGGCAGGGGCAACAGTAATGGAGTCGCCGGTATGCACGCCCATCGGGTCAATATTCTCGATCGAGCAGATGATGATGCAATTGTCCGCCGTATCGCGCACGACCTCCATCTCATATTCTTTCCAGCCGAGCAGGCTTTCATCGATCAGGATCTGGGCGTTGGGCGAGGCGGCAAGGCCCGAGCGGCAGATTTCTTCATACTCCTCGATATTGTAGGCAATGCCGCCGCCCGTGCCGCCGAGGGTAAAGGCGGGTCGGATGATGGCTGGCAGGCCGACCGTCTCCAGCGCGTCCATTGCCTCCTTGAGGCCCGTGAGGCGGTCATAGCGCTTGGGCTTGCCGGGCTCGGCGGGCAGCTCTGGCGAGGCAATGATCGCCGCGCGCGGATTTTCGAGGCCAAGGCGGTCCATCGCCTCGCGGAACAGCTTGCGGTCTTCGGCCATCTCGATGGCCTCGGCCTTCGCGCCGATCAGCTCGACGCCGTATTTCTCGAGGATGCCGGCATAATGCAGGTCCAGCGCGCAGTTCAGCGCTGTCTGACCGCCCATCGTCGGCAGCAGCGCGTCAGGGCGCTCGGCCTCGATGATCTTTTCGACCACTTCAGGCAGGATGGGTTCAATGTACGTCGCGTCGGCTAGCTCCGGATCGGTCATGATCGTGGCGGGGTTGGAGTTCACCAGGATCACCCGATAACCCTCTGATTTCAGGGCCTTGACGGCCTGAACCCCCGAATAATCGAATTCGCAAGCCTGGCCGATGATGATCGGGCCGGCGCCAATAACGAGGATCGAGGAGATATCTGTGCGCTTGGGCATGGGTTCGTGGTCTCCTCACAGGCGGTCAAACGGCTGCCCGATAGCAGGGAGTCGGGCGCGGGGGCAAGGCGCAAGGTGCGTGCCCGACCCCCGATACAGGGGGAAGCACGCTGCCTTGCGCGGTGCTACGGGGTGTAGCGAAGGAAATCCAGATGAAACGCTCTGCGCGCCGCATTTGTGTCCAGCCCGATTGCCCCGCGCGGTGACACAGAGGCGGCCCGATTCGCGATCGTTTCCGGAAACAGGGATCAGAGGAGGGACCAAACCATGAAAGCCACACTTTTCGCCGCCGCAGCGGCGCTGCTCCTGTCTGCTTGCCAGACAGCTTCTGAGGCCGCGCCGCAAGCTCAGCCGGCCGTTGAACGGATCGAAATCATCAAGGAAGTGCAGGTCGAGACCACACCCAATCTCTTCATTCTCTACACGCTGAAAGAGGGCGTCACGCCCGAGCAGTTCGAGAACTGGGTCGTCACCACCGACCAGCCCGCCATGCGCAGCCTCGCCCGCGTCCAGTCCTTCCGCACCTACCGTGCCGAGCGCCTGCTGATGGGCGAGGGCGCTCCCGGGGTCGGCTATATCGAAGCCTTTGCCATCCCCGACCTTGAAGGCTTCACCACTGAGGACATGGGCGGCGAGACCGTCCAGAAAGTGATGGGCGAATTCATGGGCCTTGTCGAAGCCCCCCAATTCATCATCGTCTCTGAGGTCAAATAGGTATCGCAGGGTTGGCATCCATTGCCAAAGCCCTGCATTCTGCCGCCTGAGTAGAGGAGGGAATGGACATGGTACTCAGATTTCGCATTGCAGCCTTTACCTTGCTGGCATGGGGAATGGCCGCAACCGGCGCCCATGCAGACACCTGTGACACCGAGCGCCTGCCGCAGGCGCTGGAAACCAGCATGCAGCAGATCACGAGCGCCGAGCAGTTCCAGAAATCCCTTCTGGAGATCGACGGGCATGTCGGGCGCTGCCCGGATCATCCCTGGATCAACCTGATGGGGGCAGCCATGGACATGCAGGTCTATGACGCGATGGTCCGAGGCTCCAATAATCAGATCAATCAGGACTCTTACAGCTATCTGTTGCGGGCCTTTTCCCGGTCCAACAAGTTCATCGAAGTTCCGGCCGAGAACCGGCAGGATCGTCTGGCCGTTCCGCTGCCTGGGGGCGGTGTGGGACAATTGAAGTACCAGGCTGCCTCCACCAATCGCAGGACCATCATTGAAACGTTGATGCAGATCGCCAGGCTCGGCTCCGTCCACCCCTATCTCGCTGCAGAGACCCCGCCCGCCTGCTCGGGCTGGCTCAACTCTGATACGCAGACGGTTGGCTACGCCATCAAGAAAGAGGCCGACCTGATCTTCCAGCCTTTCATGGACGCGGCGGCAGCTGCCTGCAGGGACCCTGAAGAAATCCGCCTCCGTTTGCCGCTGGCCGTCACCGCGACAACCTATGCGAACCTTGTCGGACGGGAGGAAGTCACCGAGCCTGAAAAGATCCGCGAACTGCTGGAGAAGGCGCGCGCGGCGCGGGACGCTTATCTGGATGGGCGCGATTTCGACACCTTCTATTCAAAATTTGATAATGGCCGGCTCGACACCCAACTGCGCAAGCATGGCATTGATCCGCAGGCGGGCCTCCTGCCGCGCGATCTCTGGTTCACGCCAGAGCATATCCGCAGCGAGAAGATGGTGTTCTCCCTCGCCATGGCGCTCAGCGAGGAATGGGCCGGTATTGCCGCCCGGATGGCAGCCGGTAGCGAAACTGCGTCCTCGGGCGGCGCGCTCTACACCCGGTTCGCGTACGGTGTGCTTAATGAAGGACGCGCGGCGGGGCTGGAGGATGAGACGCGCGGCGCCCTGCGGTCTGCGCTCCGGGATGTACAGGAAAGCCGCGTGCGTGCCCCTTCTATGGACGGGCAGGAGCTGCCGCCGCAATGGCTGTTCGACACGCTGATGAACACGGCCGCTGCTCTACCATCAGGAGATTGATATGATCCGTCGACTGAAATATGCGCTGATTGCCGGCATTGCTACTCTGACAGCGCCGGCGGCGATGGCAGAGGACTGCGGGCCAGAAGAGATCACAAAGGCAACACTGGACCTGCGGAAAATGCTGACGCTGGGGACGTCGGACGGACAGGCACAAGCCGCTGCGAGCCGGATCGATGCGCAGGCGCGCGCCTGTCCGGAAACAGCCTGGATCCGCGTGATCGCGGCTGGGGCAGAGATAAATCTGTTCGAGCGTCATGAGGCCGCCGAGCCGCAGGCTTCAGACTCAATGCTGGCGCAACGCTTCGGGCATGTTGAGCGGGCCTACGCGCATCTTGAGTATTTCCGCCTGAACAAGCCGGAGGATTTCCGGCACGGGGCTGTTCGCCTCGCCTATGATGAATGGGCCGACGTGGCGGAAAGGGTGATGCAGGCTATGCTGCGGGTTGCAGAGAAGGGGCATGTCCATCCGCTAGTTTCAGAGACACCGCCACAGCTGGCCTGCGACTATGTCGTCAAGCGCATGGCCACGACGGCGAGCGGTTACCGGTACAGGGCGAGCTTTCCGGCATTGAATTACCTGAACGCGGCCGCCGATGTCTGCCGTCAGTCGCAGGACCGGCTGGATTGGAGTGTGCTCAATCAGCGAGCCGAGCAGCTGGTGATCCGAGTAAAGGACGGGCACATATCCGATCCGCTCCGTGTCCGCTGGGCGCTGCGGGAAGCCTACCGGGATTCGCGCCAGTTTCTGGATGGGCGCCCGGCGCCTTACTCGTTTTGGGCACAGTCTGACGAAACGGCTCTCATGGAGCTGATCGCGCAACACAATGTCAGCCTGAAGTTCTACGACGACAGTACCGAAATTCCGAGGGCGGACTGGTTCACGCCGGAGAACACCGGCAGCGAAGACACGGTCTACTCGATTGGCCTTGCCGTCAGCCGGATGTGGACACCGCTGGCGGCGGGCGTGACAGATGCGCAGATTTCGGATGTGGCCAAGGCGCGCAACACCGTATTGATGGCAATTCGGGAATTTGGCGCCGAGGCGGACGCCGCCGGGCAAACCGTTGCCGGGCGCAAAACGATCCTCGAGGCTGTCTCTGCTTTCCAGGCGGGCGACATTCGCACCCCGGAAACAGCAACACTGCCGGCTATGCCGGATTGGTTGGTCAGTCTGATCGAAGGAACATTTCAAAACAGGATTGATGAAGCGGGTTGAAGCACGCCTCCGCGCGAGACCCTTTTGAATGAAAATCCCGTCCCCAGGGGAGGCGTGGGAACGGAGCCTTCACTTGCCATGGGCTGGAAATTACCAGCTGCGGCCGTCATTGGGATACCGGTCGCGGGCATCGACAACGCCGTCGCCATCGCTGTCATAGTTGTACGGATCATAATTGTCCGGGCGGTTGCCGGTTCCGCAGTCGCCTGCCTTGCTGCAACCGCGCGCCGCGCCGGCAACACCGCCGACCGCTGCGCCAATGGCTGCGCCGCGTGTGGCGTCGCCGTCACCAACATTGTTGCCGATGGCTGCGCCGGCTGCGGCGCCAAGGGCTGCGCCCGCGACGGCATTGCGCTCGGCTGTGCCGGAAGATGTGCAGGCCGCCATTGCCAGAGCGCTGGCGCCGATCGCGGCAAATTTCAGATAACCTGTCATGGGACGTTCCTTTTCTGTCTGATGGAGTAGGAACGTCGGGTCATCAGGTTTGTTCCGGCATATTACGCCGAGGTCAGCTCCAGCGCTTGGAGAGCCGCTGGCCGATAAGGTCCACATCGCCTTTTTCAGCGCCATTATAGCCGGTCACGGCATCAGCCACGAACGGGTTGTCCAGGCGCTCCTGGCCAAAGGTGGACATCGGCCCATGGCCGGGCACAAACCGCATGCCCTCGCCGAGCGGCCAGAGCTTTCCGGTGATCGAGTCGATCAGCTGCTGGTGATTGCCGCGCGGAAAATCCGTCCGCCCGACAGAGCCCCGGAACAGAACATCTCCGACAAAGGCCAGCGCGCCCTCCTGATGATAGATCACAACATGGCCTGGCGTATGTCCGGGGCAGTGGGCGACGCCAAACTGGTTGCCGGCAAGCTCCAGAACATCGCCGTCATCAAGGTAACGGTCGGGCGTCACATTCTTTCCGTCGCGAATGCCATAGCGCGCGCCGCTGGCTTCCACTTCGTCCAGAAGCCACTGGTCGTCCTCGTGCGGGCCGATGATCGGGCAGCCAGTGCGCTCTTTGACCGCCATGGCGGCGCCGACATGGTCTAGGTGCCCATGGGTGAGCCATACAGCGACAATCTTCACGCCGAAATGATCGGCCGCCTGCATCAGCTTGTCGATCTCCCCGCCGGGGTCCACGAACACGCCTTCCATGGTCTGGGTGGACCAGATCATCGAGGTGTTCTGCTGCAGCGGGGTCACCGGAATGATCCGGATCTCGAGTTTCGGGGCGGGGGTTTGCTCGGTCATCCTGGCAAGATAGCGATCCCGGCCGTCTTCGCAATGCAGCCTGTTCTCCCTTTTCGCCTGCCGGACGCCGGGTTAACTAGGTAACGACACGTTTTATCAGGAGCGCTCCGCCATGCCGCAATCCCGCCCCCCCATCCGCGCGAACGGACTTGGCGATATTCTGGGCGGGCGCGGCAGCATCATCCTGATCGCCCTGATCGGCCTCTTCATCTACTGGCAGTCCAACCAGAAGGAAGTGCCCTTTGCGCCCGGCAGCAAGCAGTTCAACACCATGTCAATCGCCGACGAGATCAAGCTCGGCCAGCAATCCTATCTTCAGATTCTCCAGCAGGAGCAGAGCCAGGGCAACACGGTGCTCTGCGCCGATGAGGCGAGCTGCCAGGGCGACGCGCGCGTGCTGACGGAAAAAGTGCGCGGCATCGGAGAGCGCCTGCAGCGCGCCGCCCTCGAGCTGGAAAACGATTATCGTCGCGCCGGCTACGACATGCCCGGCGTCGTGGAGCAGTTCAACTGGACCTATTATGTGGTCGACTCGGCAACACCCAACGCCTTCTGCCTGCCCGGCGGCTATGTGGCCGTCTACACCGGCATCCTGGATATCACCGGAAACTATGATGGCCGTGTCACGCTTGATGACGTTGCCGATGAGAACAAGCTCGCCGTGGTCATGGGCCATGAGATCGGCCACGCACTCGCCCATCACGGCGCGGCGCGGATGAGCACGCAGCAGATGATGCAGATTGGACAGGTCGCGCTCGCCGTGGGGGTAGGGGACATGGACGCGGGCCAGCGCATGGCGGTGCTCCAGGCGTTCGGCGTCGCTGCGCAGGGAGGCTTCCTGGCCTTCTCGCGTGACCATGAAACCCAGGCTGACAAGATCGGCCTCGATCTGCTGGTGCGCGCCTGTTACGACCCGCGCGAGGCGCCCGAGCTCTGGGAGCGGATGGGCGAGATCGGCGGCGGCCAGAGCCCGCCCGAATGGATGAGCACCCACCCGGCCTCTGAAACCCGCGCGGAAAACTTCCGCAAATGGATGCCGGACGCCATTGCCGAATATGAGCGCCGCTGCGGCGCGCTCAACTGAAAACGGCCCCCGCCGCAAAGCGAGGGCCGCCAAGGGCCATTCCCCATCGTGAAAGGGCGCAGCCTTGCGAGCCTTGCCCTTCCGCCCTTCAAATCTGAGTAATCCGCCAAACCTGAACCATCGGCAACAATGCCGGCAGTCACGGTTCAGTGAACTGTCTGGACGCCGAAACGGCCCGGCCCTAGCGTTGTCCGTCAAAAACCGGGGGAGACTATAGTCCGTGCAATCGATCTATTGGGTGCTCACCTGGGCATGCCACCGGCGCTGCGTGCATTGCTATGATGACCGCTTCCGCCCCTATGTCCGCAGCGCGCTGACCGACGTCGTCGCTGAAGGCCAGCGCGCCTATGAGGCAATCCTCGCCAATCTGCCCGATGACCTTGGCTGGACCGATGCCGAGGGCACCCGCCAGCCCACCACGCTCATCCTGGCGGGCGGCGAGCTCCTGATCGACGGGGTGCGCGAGGAGCTTTTCTACCCCGTGCTCGACGCCATCGCGCGGCGCTGGCCGGACAATCCGCCCCGCATCTCCATCCAGACAACCGGAGACGTCCTGACGCCCGACCATCTCGATGCCATTCTGGCGCGCGGCGTCTGCGCCATCGCGATTGCGTCCATTGATGATTATCATGTCGGCATGAAGGGCGAGCGCAAGTTCCGCTTCATGCAGGAAATCCGTACCCTGATGGCGTCGCGCGGCGTTCAGGAAACCTCCATTGGCGGCGCAAAGGACGCGCGCCTCAAATCACCGGATGCCTCCAGCCGACCGGAGAAAGGCGCGCCCACCTTCCTCTTCTTCGGCGCCCAGCCCGACCTCTGGATCGGCGAGCTTTGGCCACGCGGCCGCGCCTGGGCCAACGGCCTCTCGAATGCAGACTATTCGGTGAATTTCTGCGCGCGCTGGTCAGGCGCAAAAAACTTCCTGAAACTCGGGCAGGCGGGCAGCGAAATCGCGCTGGAGCCGGACGGCGCCATCTATCCCTGCTGTCTCAAGACCAAAGCCCCCCTCGGCTCGCTCGCCGAAGAGCGCCTTGAAGATATCCTCCAAAGCGTCGCAACCCTGCCAGCCATCCAGGCGCTCAACGCCGGAGACCCGGAAGGCATGGGCCTTACCTCTGGCTGGAGCCGCGAGGAATTCCGCCAGAAAGCCGTCGCCACCGATGGCAAGGGGCGCCAGGTCGCCAATGTCTGCCTCGGCTGCGACCGGTATTTCGACGAGCATCTCAGTGCAGAGCTTCGGGATCTGCGTGCCGTGCGCCGCTCCCGCGCCGCCCTGCCAGCCTGACCGGTGGCGCAAAAAAAAGCCGCGAAGGCTCCTCCTCCCGGAACCTTCGCGGCCATGCAATGCAGTCCGCGCCGTCCACCGGCGTCACCCAGCCTGCAGTGTATAAAGTGAGCAGCGTGGGCCCCTCCAGGCCCGCAACCAAAAAAGGCTACACTTTTTTACATACCACTGGTATGCTGGGACGCAAGGGGTGTGGGGATGCCTAAACGCACAAAAGAGCAGGCCGCTGAAACGCGCGACACATTGTTGCGCGCGGCCAGGGAATTGTTTTCAAATCAAGGCTTTGCGAATACCAGCCTGGCCGCCGTTGTGGCCGCAGCCGGCACGACCAAGGGCGCGCTCTTTCATTATTTTAGCAGTAAGGAAGTGCTTTTTCTCGAAGTCTGGACCGCGCTCCAGGTCGAAATGGACGCCGCCGCCCGCCAGGCCGCCGTTGCGGCGCGCTCCAGATCCGACCCCTACGCGGCTTTCCTTGCCGGCTGCCGGGTGTACCTGGAATGGGCGACAAGGCCGGATTATCAGACCGTCGTCCTCATCGATGGCCCCTCTGTCCTGGGCATGGCCCGCTGGCATGAACTCGATTTCCAGCTCGGCATGGACAACATGACCCGAGGCGCCGCCTACCTCGCCGGCCAGGGTCTCCTGCCGGAAGCCAGCATTCGCCCCGCCGCAGTCCTCCTGCAGGCCGCGCTCAACGGGGCGGGCTTTGCCCTTGCCTCCAGCTACCGGGATGTCACCGCCGAAGAACTCTTCGCCACCTTCGAGCAGATCCTGCGCGGGCTGAAGCATTCCGCATAGACTTCGCGCCTTGATGCCAGCTCGCGGGGTTTATTATGCGGCCGAAAGCCGATACGGGTCACCGCGAAAGAAACGGAAGGTCCTCTCCTCATGTCTCATTTCTCGCCGCTCTCCACCCTGCCGCCCGATGCCCTCCTTGGCCTGATGACCGCTTACCGCGCTGATGAGCGCAGCGAGAAGTTCGATCTCGGCGTGGGTGTCTACAAGGACGAGAATGGCGAAACCCCGATCCTCTCGGCGGTGCGCAAGGCGGAGGCAAAGATGCTCGCCTCTCAGACCACCAAGGTCTATGAGGGCCCGCGTGGCAACACCGATTTCTGCGCTCACATCGAAAAGTTCGTGTTCGGCAAGGATCATCCCGCGCTCAAGGAAAACCGGGTCCTTTCCTTCACCTCACCGGGCGGCTGCGGCGCGCTTTTCCTCGGTGTCGGCCTCATGCGCCGCATGGGGACGCGCCGCGTCTGGGTTTCGCGCCCCACCTGGCCAAACCACCCCAACGTCGTCAAATCCCTTGGCCTTGAGGTGAAGGACTACACCTATTCCCGTGATGGCGCGTTCTACCGGCTTGGCGCGCTCGCCGATCTGTCCACCGCAGAGCGCGGTGACGGCATCATCATCCAGGGCCCCTGCCACAACCCCACCGGGATCGATCCGTCAACGGAAGACTGGCGTGAGCTCGGCAAGCTCTGCAAGGACAAGGGCATCATCGCGCTCCTCGATGTTGCCTATCATGGCTTTGCCTCAGGGCTTGACCGCGACATGGACGGCGTACGCGCCTTCATTGATGAGGCCGGCGAAGCGATGATCTCCTATTCCTGCTCGAAGAATTTTGGTCTTTACCGGGAGCGCACCGGCTGCTTCCTCGCCATCGGCGCAGAGCCCGAAGGTATTGCGGCGGCCACCACGCATGTGGCCGACATGGGCCGCGCCACCTGGTCGATGCCGCCGGCGCATGGCGCTGGCATCGTGGCAACGATCCTTGATGATGCAGACCTGCGCGCAGAATGGGAGGCAGAGCTCTCGGCCATGCGTACCCGGATGATCGGCCTGCGCGAGGCCCTGTCCGATGCCCTGGTCAGCCATACCGGCTCAAACCTGCTGGCAGCCCTCAAGACGCAAAACGGCATGTTCTCCCAACTGCCGATCTCGGCAGAAGACACCGCCAAGGCGCGTGAGGCCGACGGCATCTACATGCCGTCCTCCGGGCGCATAAACATTGCGGGCCTGCACCCGAGTGACATTCCGCGCCTCGCCGAAATCCTCGCGGGCTATCTGGTCTAGTCAACCCTGCTCATTCCCGCCTGTGCGGGAATGAGCAGGGTTTTAAGGCCTAAACTAAACGCCTTCGACAAAGATCACGCGGTAATCAGCTGCCTGATACCGGTGGGCGCGTGCGGCGGTGTATTCCGGGCTGTCATACCAGGCCTTGGCCTCGGCCATGCTGGGGAAGGAGAGGATGACGACGCCGTCAGCGTCTGCCCCTTCGGTCACTTCATGTTTGCCATAGAAGGCCAGCGGCGTGATCTTGTGGTCGCCGCGTGCATCTCCGGCGGCTTTGGCATAACGCGCCATCGCTTCTTCGTCGCGCAGCTTCTCGCGGATCAGGATTACATGAGCGGCCATAGGTTTTCTCCCCGTTTCTGGTGGCCCACCTTCAGCGGGCAGGGCAGGATTTGTAAATCCCTGCCGTTGCGGCGGTCAGATCGAGAGGCCCCTGGGCGCAATCCTCTCCAGTTCGTCCAGCATTTCGGGCTGGGCGGCCACGGCCTTGCGCGCATCAAGGTCCAGCGTGATGGCCACCACTTCACTCGTCGCCCAGGGCTTGCCTGAGGCGGGGTCCATCACCCAGTGAACGAGGGAATGGGTCTTGCCGTTCACCCCGCCAAAGGATGAGTGGGCAATGAACCGGTCTCCCGCGCGCGGAAAACGGTGATAGCGCAGGCGGTACTCCAGAACGGCCGCGCCCATGCGCTTGCCGCCGCTCGTCGTGCCCACGCGCATGCGCCAGTCATAGAGAAGATTGGGCACCATGTCCGACAGGCGCCCGATAAACCAGTATGGCTCCATCCATCCGTGCACCCCGCAATGGCCGGGCGGCACCGCCCCCATGCCGATGCGCGGCGCGCCAACGGATGCCACATGATCCATCGTGATCTGCGAGACCGCCATGCCGGGTTTTTCAGGATCAAAACTACGGGGCAGGGCCTCTTCAGGCGTCGTGCCTACCAGCGCTTCCATCCGCGCGCGCGTCTTTCCTGTCCAGGGAAACGGCTCGCCCTCGGCCGTGTCAATATGCCTGATCCGGGTCCGGAAGGCGGCCGCAAGGGCGCCATCGGTATGGCGCAGTTCCTGATAGATGACTGCGTCGCACTCACCATATTCCAGAACGCAGCCCTGCATCGAGATCGGTTTGCCCGGCAGAACTTCGCGCACGAAGCGGATATGCTGGTCTACCGGTACGACCGTCGAAGGCGAATTCTGCCGGAAGGCTTCGGGCATGGCCAGTTCATGGGCGAATGCCACAAGCCCTTCCAGCTGTTTCTCGACATAGATGCGCACATTCATGTGCCCCATCTCATCGCAGTCCCACTGGTTACAGCTGCCCTGCCAGAGTGGGATCATGCGGTACATCTCCTGCAGCGCCCGCGCACTTCGATCACGGCGCGGGTCATCTGGAAGCCTGCGGCTTCAGTTTCTTTTTTGAGGGCCTGGCTGGTGGTCACGGCGTGAAGTTCTTCGGCGTTCCTGCAGACCTCACAGATCAGGAACACTGCCGAATGATTATGGCTCGTATGCCCGCACGCCACATAGGCGTTTAGGCTCTCGATCTTATGGACGAGGCCAGTCTCCTGGAGGAAATCCAGCGCGCGATAAATTGTCGGCGGCTTGGCCGCGCCTTCGCCGTCGAGATTTGCCAGCAGGTCATAGGCTTTGGCCGGCCCGTCATTTTCCAGCAGCAGGCGCAGCACCTTGCGGCGGATACGGGTCATACGCTGGCCCTGTCGAACCACGAGGGCTTCGGCCTCGGCAAGGAAGGCGTCCACGTCCTGCGGAGCGCAGGGCGTGTTGGCTGAGCTGTGGTTGTGAGTGTGGGAATGGGCCATGTCCCCAATGTCTGGTGTTTTGTGCCGAATGTGAAGGGGGCACGCCGCAAGAGGCACTGGACGGTGCCTGCAAATCACCTGAGATTCTGCCCTGTGCCGCAGTAATCGTAGCGTGGAGGATTGGCCGGGATGCAATTGTCGGAGCGGGAAGGGCTTGAGCTCTGGCGGAAATCGGTCACAGCCTCGGTGCGCTCGGATGCGCCAGACCTCACCGCGCGCCAGCAGGCAGTCCTCATGACCATCGCGCTGACGCCTGGCCCGCACACGGTGCGCGGTCTCGCCGAGCATCTGGGCATTGCCAAGCCGGCCGTCACCCGGGCGCTCGACGCGCTTGAACGCCTCGATTTCATCCGCCGCCTGCCTGACGATACCGACCTGCGCTCGATCTTCGTGGAACGCACGCCCGAAGGCATGGGCTATCTGCGCGCCTTTGCGCGGCTTGTGCTGGCGGCCGCTTCCGGCGAAGAAACCGGCTCGGGCAAGCCCCCGCGCCGCAATTCCGCGGTCGCCTGAGGCAGGTTGCCCGCTGGGAGGCCGCCCCCATGCTGGATTTCAATGACGTGCGCCTGGCCCGGCCGGAAGGGACGCCGTGCGCTTTTCAGGTATCGGCCGGCGCCACCGCCATCCGCCAGACACCCGCGCCCGATGGCCTGGTGATGACCTTTGCCCTGCACGGAGAGACGCTCGACCTCTTCCGGGAGGAAGGTGAGTTCGGCCTCGTTCAGTGCCGGCGGGACCGCTATATTGGCTGGACCCTTATGGAGGCGCTGTCTGCGCCTGTTCTGCCGGTCACCCACAAGGTGAAGGCCCTGCGCACCTACGCCTTTTCCCGGCCAGACATCAAATCCTCCCCCCATTTCATGCTCAGCCTCGGCGCCCGCGTGGCCGCCACCGGCCGCCAGGAAGGCCTCCTCGTCGAATGCGACCGGGCAGGGTGGGTTCACCAGCGTCACCTCGTCCCCCTCGACGCCTTCGAGGACGATCCGGCCGGTGTCGCCCGCCGCTTCCTGGAGGCACCCTATCTCTGGGGCGGAAGGGAGAGCCTCGGGCTCGACTGCTCGGGTCTCCTCCAGCAGGCCTTCGAGGCGTGCGGTGTCCTGCTGCCCCGGGATTCGGACATGCAGCATGCCTGGGCAGGGTCTGAAATGGCCGGAACTAGCCGGATCTGTCCTCAAAATGGCATGCTTTGGCGCGGAGATGTCGTGTTCTGGACCGACCATGTCGGCGTCCTGACCGGCCCTGACACGCTCCTCCACGCCAACGCCCATCACATGGCCGTGGCCGAAGAGCCCTTCGCTGAAGCCATTGAAAGAATTGAAAAATCAGCCGGACCTGTCCTGGAAATACGCCGGCTCGATCTCGCTGTCCTGCGGGGTCTGGGACCGGGCTGGCTCACCCCCTGAACGCAAGCGCCTTGTTTCCAAAAGAAAAACCCCGGTTCTCACCGGGGTTTTGTCATTCTGGTCTCAAGGCTGATCCCGTTTACTCGGCCGGAGCGTCCTCGACAGGGGCTTCCTCGGTCGCCGGCGCGGTCTCTGCAGGCGCAGCGCCCTCTGCTGCCGCTGCCGGGGCTTCTTCGCCTTCGGCTGGAACAACAGCGCCTTCAACCGGAACCGCTTCTCCGTCGATCAGCTCGCCTTCGCTGGGAACAGGGTCGACTTCGCCGTCATCTGCCGCTGGCAGAGGCGCCGGGAATGCCGGTGCATTCTCTGTATTGGCTGCCAGATAGGCAATCACCGCCGCCCGGTCCGTGTCCCGGCGAATACCAGCAAAAGACATCGATGTCCCGCGGACATAAGCGGCCGGATTCTTAAGCCAGGCGTCCATGTTTTCGTAAGTCCAGGCACCCTCTGCGTTCGTCAGGGCGCCCGAATAAGCGAAACCTGCAATGTGGGCCTTGTCGGCGCCAATCGTGTTGTAGAGGTTCGGGCCCGTGCCGTTTGCGCCGCCGGCATTGATGGTGTGGCAGGTCGAGCACTGGCTGGCGAACACGCGCTCGCCGCGCGACAGGTCTGCGCCTGCCAGCGCCGCGCCCAGGTCAAACAACTCTTCAACCGCTGCTGCCCCAGCACTGGCCGCCTCGGCCACTTCCACGCAATAGTGGAACTTCTTGCACATCTGTTCCGAAAGGGTCGCCGCTTCGCCGTTATCGTAACCATGGCCTGCGCTACCGGCGAACACGACGTTCGGGAGCTGCATGAGGAACATGATGCCGAGCGCGCTTGCGAGCACTGCGCCGATGATCTTGTTTAGACCGAGCTCTCCCATGGGGCATTCCTTCGAATCTGTAGCACTATTCTGTCTTGGCGGGCGCCTTTTGGCACGCTAACCGGGTGCGCACAATATAAGGGGTGCCTCTCCGGGGCGCTTCCCCCCGCACTCGCGGCGATCAGACGCATGCCGGGGCCAGTCAATACAGGGAATTCCGGCATGACCAGTAAAATTGCCTATCAGGGCGAACCCGGCGCGAACTCGCACATTGCCTGCGGTGAAGCGTTCCCGGGCTTTGAGCCAATGGCCTGCCGGACATTCGAGGACTGCTTCATCGCCGTCGAGCGGGGCGAGGCTGACCTTGCGATGATCCCGGTCGAAAATACCATCGCCGGACGGGTCGGCGACATTCACTACCTGCTGCCCACGACCCAGCTGCACATCACAGGTGAATACTACCTTCCGATCCGTTTCCAGCTGATGGCCCTGCCGGGAACGAAGCTTGCCGACGTTAAAAAGGCCCGCTCCCACATCATGGGACTCGGGCAGTGCCGAAACTTCCTGCGCAAGCATGGCATCGACCCGGTCACTGCCGCCGATACGGCCGGCGCCGCCCGGGAAGTGTCCGAGCTCAATGACCCGGCCATCGCCGCCATCGCCCCGCGCCTGGCTGCAGACGTCTATGGCCTCGAAATCCTTGCCGAAAACATTGAGGACGCCGCCCACAACACGACCCGCTTTGTCATCATGTCCCGGGACCCCGCCGAAATCGATGCGGAAGACGGTCCGGCGAAGACAGCCTTCATCTTCGAGGTCCGCAACATTCCAGCGGCGCTTTATAAGGGGCTCGGCGGGTTTGCGACCAACGGCGTCAACATGACCAAGCTTGAAAGCTATCTCGTAGGCGGCTCGTTTGAGGCTTCGCAATTCTATGCCGAGATCGAAGGCCATCCCGACGAGCGCCCCGTGCAGCTCGCGCTCGAAGAGCTTGGCTTCTTCTCGCAGTCGCTGAAGATCCTGGGGGTCTTTCCCAAAGCGCTCAACGCGCGGCTATAGCCGCCTCAAGCCGGGCCAGCGAACAGGCGTGGGCGATCGCCGGTTCGATATGCTCGACAAACAGCCGCGCCTTGCCGCGCAGCTTGCCTGAGGTCCATACAGCATGGATTGACAGGGAAGGGCCTTGCCAGTCCGGCAGCACACGGATCAGGCGTTGATCTCCAAAACACTCCGATGCCAGCCAGGCCGGCGCCAGCATGATGCCGAGCCCGCCGGCTGCTGCCTCCAGCAACGTCTCTCCCGATGAGGCCCGGAAGGGTCCGTCAACACGCGCCTCGAAATGTTCGTTGCCCCGCTTCAGGTCCCAGATCGTCTGGCGGGTGTGGCGAAACACGACGGCGTTATGGTTGACGATGTCTTCCACCCGCTCCGGTGCGCCATGGCGGGCCACATATTCCGGCGAGGCCCAGAGCACCTGCGGCGCTTCACCAAGCTTCTTCGCCATCAGGCGCGAGTCGCGCAGCTCGCCAAGCCGGAAGGCAATGTCGACGCCTTCAGCGACAAGGTCCGTAATCGCATCGTCGGATACGAGGTCAAACCGGATGCTGGGAAAGGCTGCCAGGAAACCCGGAACCGCCGGCGCCACAACCCGGCGCGCAAAGGAGTGCGAACACGAGACCCGCAGGAGCCCGACCGGCGAATGCTCGAGGCCGCGCGCTTCGGCCTCGGCTTCGTCATACTCGGTGAGGATGTCGACAGCGCGGCGATAGAAACGCTCGCCCGCCTCGGTGAGGCTCAGCGCCCTTGTCGTCCGCTGGAAGAGGGTTGTGCCAAGGCTCGCTTCCAGATCCTGAATCCGGCGTGACACCGTCGGCTGGCCCAGCTCAAGATCGGCAGCCGCCCGGGAAAAGCTGCCGGCATCGGCGACCCGAACGAATAGCTGCATGGCTTCAATTCTGTCCAAGCCTGACCCCCGGAAACTGACCCGCTGCAATCACGCGGCTGTGTAGGTTCCTCACGACTACTTGCTTTGCGGCCAAAACCCAAGCGGGAGTAAACCTTGCGCAAGCTGGATATGGGGAGACTTTCTTGGCCTTGAACATCAAAACAATTGTGCCGGCAGGCTACAGCGTGCTGGCGTCACTCGTCTTCCTCGACAGCCTGCGGTTCAAATTTACCGATGCGCCGGAGACGCAGACGATTTTCGGCAAACTCGATGCCTGGGCGATGACACTCGGGGCCGGTGGCCTGTTTGCCCAGACCGGGCTGTTCAGTCAGTATGTCATCGGCTCTGCCGAACTGCTGGCGTCTGCCTTCCTGCTCGCGAGCCTGGTGCCGCGCCTCAGTCGGCTGCGCGTGATCGGCGCGCTGATCGCGGTGGCGGTCATGTCCGGCGCCGTCAGCTTCCACCTCTTCACGCCTCTCGGCATTGACCCCAACAATGACGGCGGCGGTCTCTTCGCGATGGCCGTTGTCGTCTGGCTTTCCTCGATTGCCATGCTGGTGGCGGGCCGGGAAACGCTCGCGCGGCTTGCCGGCGCTGTCTGGCAAACCCTCGTCCCTCCGCGACCAGCCGCTTCGGCGCCGGGCCCCCTCAACACATAAGGAAAGACCTCTACGGATGAAAACGCGCCACCTCATCGCCGCGCTCGCCATTGCTGCTGTACCCCTCACCGTCATGCCCGCTCCGGCAATTGCTGAGCCCCCGATCTATACCGACGTATTTTCCGATGTCGCCGTGCAGGGCCACGACGCTGTTGCCTATTTCCGGGAGGGCAAACCGGTCAAAGGATCGAAAGACTTTACCGTTGACTATCAGGGCGCCAAGTTCCGCTTCGCCAGTGCAGCAAACCGCGACGCCTTCCTGGCAGACCCGGAGGCTTTTGCGCCTCAGTTTGGTGGCTACTGCGCATGGGCGGTAAGCCAGGGCTATCATGCCAAAGGCGATGCGCGCTTCTGGAAGATCGTCGATGGCAAGCTCTACCTGAACTACAACGCCTCGGTTCAGAAGAAGTGGGAAGACGACATCCCCGGCTTCATCAAAAGCGGACAGGACAACTGGCCCAGGATCAACAAGTAGGCACGCAGCCTTGCTGCGCTGCCAAGCGCCTGTTCCGGATCGGGGCAGGCGCTTTTCTTTGCCTCACCGGTTCCCCCGGGTTTGCATCTTGCGACTCTGGTATGTAAAATCGTTTTACGCAGGCGGGAGAAATCGGGCGGACTTGCGCCCGACCTCATCCTTCCGCAACCCCCTGATTTAAAACATAAAAAAACGGGCGAGACTGGCTCGCCCGTTCTATCAATTGAAAGTCCGTAGACTTACTTCTTTTTTGCGGCTGGCTTTTTTGCGGCCGGCTTTTTGGCCGGTGCAGCTTTAGCAGCAGGAGCTGCCTTGGCTTTCACTGCAGGCTTTTTGGCCGGTGCAGCTTTGGCAGCAGGCTTCTTAGCCGGTGCTACTTTTGCGGCCGGCTTTTTGACTGCCGGCTTTTTTGCCGGGGCTGCTTTGGTGGCAGCTTTAGCGGCGGGTTTCTTTGCAACTGCCATGTCTGATCTCCTATCATCTGGCCAGCCAATAATATCGTGATTCGGGAGAAATCAACCGCTGATTTTCACAAATGAGGAGAATCTGTGGAGCCTTCCGTACACGATCAATCGTTTCGGAAGGCCCAGACCTTCATGATGTGATGGGCAATGGCGGTCGCAGGCGGGCAGAATAGTTCGGCATGTTTGCCGTTGAGGATGTCCTGCATCTCTTCGCGCGAGACCCAGCGCGCGCTTTCAAGTTCGTTGGAGTCGATGACGATTTCATCCGAATCAGCCGGCAGGATGAAGCCCATCATGAGCGACGACGGGAACGGCCATGGCTGGCACGCAACATACTCGGCCCTGCGAGGATCACAGCGAATTCCGGCCTCTTCCATCATCTCTCTTGTGGCTGCCTGTTCGATCGTTTCACCCGGTTCGCAGAAGCCGGCAAGACAGGACATGAAGCCCGGCGGCCAGAACTTCTGCCTGCCGATGAGCGCGCGCCCGTCCTTCACCGCCAGCATGATGGCGACAGGATCGGTACGCGGAAAATGTTCAGCCCCGCACATGGCGCACTGTGCCTTCCATCCGGCTTCGACGATGCCATTCTGTCCGCCGCATTTTGCGCAGAAGCTGTGGCTCTGATGCCACAGGAAAAGACTGCGCGCAGTCGATGCGCAATTGGCGTCCATGTCAGGCATGCGTGCTGATGCCTGACGGAAGTCGAGAAACTCGCCCGCTCCGGCGATCAGGGAACCGGCAAGATCGAACTTCGCCGGTAGCTCGATTGCAAAAACCGGCGCGCCGGTCTTGTCTTCACCCAGGAAGAGGCGGGGACTGCCCGGCGATATGCGAAGGGCTTCGGGCCCGAACCAGTAGAGCGCCCCCTCCGGCGTAACGAACGGATCGCCCGCCCGAAGCATGAGGATGAGCGCCCTGTCTTCCTGGATGGCGGTTTCAAGCCAGGCTTCATTCGTGCGGCGGTGGGCAGCGCGGTCGATGGGCTTGGCGGCGAGAGGCATGTCGTTCGAGTTCGTCATGGGCCAGAGGACTAGATTGGTTTTTCCAGGAAGGGAACACCGGACGCAGCGCCAGCCTTGCCACGCGGCTGCCACTACTCCGCCGCAGTCGGATGGCGTAGTGTGCCTCAATGTTTGAGGGGACGCATATCATGAAATGGACTACCGGATTGCCGCTGATCGCGCTCGTACTGGGCGGATGCAGCCTTTTTGAATTCCGCCAGCCAATCCTTCCGGACTTGCCCGAGCCGCCCTCGCCGCACGAGAACCGCTTCGCGGGATATGAAGTGCCCGAGCAGGACGAAACGCGCGCCGTGTTCGAGGACCCGGCGCTGGACGCCCTGCGGTCTCCGGCGCTTTCCCGGTTTCGCAGCGAAGAGGAATTCAAGGACTGGATGAGCGCGGCGCGGGCGGCCGCTGAAGACCGCGGCATGGGATATGTCTACCCCGTCGCCACCGCGTCCGCGCCTTCAGACATGGCCATGGCGGTCGGCGAGGCACCGCAAATGGAATCGGCTCCTTCCGAAATCGTGGTTACGGGAAGCTCCATACCGGGCGCCGAGGAAAATCCCGAGATCACCAACAACCAGAAAGCCGGTGTTGATGAAGGCGGCATCCTTAAACAGATAGGCCAGCACCTGGTCATCCTTCAGGATGGGCGCCTCTTCGTCACTGATCTGATGCCGGAGGGTAGAGCCGGGTTGAAACTCACCGACCGCGCCGATGTCTATCGCTCGAGCGACGAAGACACCTGGTATGATGAGGTACTGGTTGCCGGGCGCACGATCCTCGTCACCGGCTATTCCTACCGCGAGGAAGCCACCGAATACACGGTGCTCAACCTGGGTGAGGACGGGAAGGTATCGCGCCAGGCCACCTTCTACATTTCCTCCAACGACTACTATTCCGGCTCCAACTATGCGACGCGCATGATCGACGGAAAGCTCGTCATCCATACGCCCATTTATCTGGCTGGACGCGGCTGGTGGGACGAACTCGATATCCCTGTCATCCGCGAATGGCGCCAGGAAGACGGTGATGGCTTCCGCGAGCGGACGGAACTGGAAGACGGCCGCCCGCTGTTCAGTGCTACCGACATCTGGATGCCTGTGCAGCAGACGCTGAAACCCGTGATCCATACCGTCACTGTCTGCGACATCTCCGGCGTCACCGACACAGCCATCCCGGCCTGCAAGGCGACCGCAATCGTTGGTACAGAGACCCATGAGTTCCTGGTTACCAGGGACGCCTTCTGGCTCTGGATGAGCCCTGCCGATGAAGAGCGCGATCGTGAGATCGAAGACCAGGCGGAAGAGTTTGACTGCTCGGCGGGCCCCCGGCCGGAACTTCCCGCGATCGCGCCGTCTGCGCTTGTCCGCCTGCCGATTGATGGCTCGAAGCCGGGTGTCCTCGGTGTTCGCGGAGAGCCCCAGAACCAGTTCTCGATGGACATGGACGCGGGCACTTTCCGAGCCGTCGTCGACTGGCGGCACAAGGACTGCTTGTCCTGGTACAGCAAGGACGAAGCTGACCTCGCTTTCTTCGATACGCCTCTCAGCGCGCTGGGCGATGTTTTCGAAGATACTGCCGGCGGACGCTATTTCGACCTGCCCACCCCGGGTGCCTCATCCTACGAAGCACGCTTCACCGAAAAGCACCTTGTCTACGGCGCCCGCGACGGATGGGGCAGCTGGCCACCCAATGAAGGCGAAACCCGCGAGGCTGGCCGCGCCATCATCGTCCCCGTGGACGCCCCGGCAAAACCGGTCACGGTGGAACTGTCGCATGATGTCATCCGCGCGGAACGGGCAGGCCCCTACATGGCGCTCACCGGTTATCACGACCATACCGGGCTCAGCCTCTCACTCATCGACTTGCGCGCAGAGCCCCATGTCTCCGGAACTCTGACACTGACGAGCCGTTTCGAGAGCGAAAGCCGGAGCCACGCCTTCAACAGCCGGATCGGTCCGGACGGCGCCGGCCTGATCGGACTTCCGACCGTTCAGATGTCTGAGGAGGCTGATCGCTGGTGGTGGTGGTCAAGCAGCTCCGACATGAGCTACATCGCGGCGGACGTGGACGGCGGCCTGTCAGAGGCCGGCACGCTCGCGGCGACCCGCCTGGACCCCGACCTGCCTTCGCAGACCGGATACACCTGCGAGGTGTCTTGCATCGACTGGTATGGCAACGCCCGGCCGATCTTCACCGGCGGGCGCCTTCTGGCCCTGATCAATTCCGAACTTGTCGAGGGCGCGCTTGAGAACGGCAAGGTCGCCGAGATCAACCGCATTGATCTCACCGCGCCATTGCTTTGACAGGGTAGGGCGGTCCGGCCGGGCGCGTCAGCCCCGGCCGCTGGCCGCTCCGGCATTGAGCCGTTCGATCAGCTCGGGCGTCACCGTTCCCGTCACGGCAATGCCCTGGCTGCGCTGATACTCGCGGATGGCGCTGGCCGTCTGTGATCCCAGCACGCCGTCCGCCTGGCCCGAGAGGTATCCCAGACGGGCGAGCGCGGTCTGCACGGCCTGAACCTGGAGCGGGTTGCCCGTGTTCCAGCGCTGGGCGCCGAACCGCCCATTGGCGAGCGCAATGCTTGGTGTTTCGGTCCAGCTATCAGCCGCCGTCATCACTTCCCGGACTGTTGCCGGAGGCAACCGGCCCGACAGATTGCGCGCTTCAAGGGCCGCGCCGCTGTCGCCCTGACGTGAGGCCAGCTCAAACCAGTACAGCGCTTCAGGCAGGTTCTGCTCGGCGCCGATTCCTTCTGCGAACATGACGCCCAGATTATACTGCGCGTCCAGGAAGCCGTGATCAGCCGCCTTGCGGAACCAGTCGACCGCGCCGCGCTCGTCAAGCGCGCCGCCTTCGCCTTCCGCCATGAACAGGGCGATGTCATACATCGCGCCGACATGGCCTGCTTCAGCGGCCTTGGAGATGAGGCTGCGTGCCTGGATCATGTCCTGGTCGACGCCGATGCCCTGTTCGTAGAGCTTGCCAAGATCATACTGCGCGGGCGCAGCGCCCTTCAGGGCAGCGCGGCGCAGCAGCGGAATGGCGGCGTCCAGATCGTCCTGCGCCAGATGGCTCTGGGCCAGCTGGTACTGCGCAATCGCGTTTCCGGCATTGGCTTCGGACTCAACAGTCACCACGGACGGGATGCGGGGATAGCTGGCGGCCGGCTGCGGGCTGAGCGAGGCAATCGTCGGGGTCTCTGCCGCCGCTGCTATCGCTGGCGGCGCCTCAACCTCATCCTCCTGCGCGCCGAAGATGTCTTCTTCGATGGCGCCGGCAGCGCTGTCGAACAACTCGTCTTCTTCGGCGGCCATGTCTGGCGCGATACCGAAATCATCAAGGTCCGCGAGGCTTGCAAATTCTGGCGCTTCGATTGGCGGCGTCGACGAAAAGACCGGGTCGACATAGGTGTCAACCGGCCCGGTCATCGCAGGTTCATGCGGCTGCTTTCCCCTCAGATAGAGATAGCCGCCAGCTGCGGCGCCCGTGAGCACGGCGGCCGAGGCTGCGATCAGCAGTGGCGCGCGGTTACTGCCCTTTGATTTCTGGTTGAGCGGCGCAACGGGTATACGGCGGGATTTCGATTGGGGCTCAGCGGCCGCGAGGGCCGCGCGGCGCGCACGCGCAATATAGTCGCTGGTCTCTGCGTCCATGTCGGTGACCGCATTGTCGAGCGTGTCGATGAGGCCGCTGTCTTCCTCGCCTGTCATTCCGGGTTTAGTTTCCGCAATGAAGGCCTCGCCTTCGTCCTCATCATCAAAGATGTCAGACTCCCGGGTTTCGCTGCGCGCGTCTTCCAGGCCGGCAAGTTCTGCCAGTGGATCATAATCATCGCCGCCAGTTTCGGCGGCCGCAGACGCTGGCACGCCCGGCGTGAAGGCTTCGTCTTCAAGATCGTCTTCAAAGTCGTTCTCGAAGGCATCGTCGAACATGTCTTCGGCGGGGGTGTTTCCGGGGCGGGTCTCGGCGGTGCGCGCCTCGTTCTCTGCGCTGGCGCTGCTCAGGCGTTCCACGGCGGCGCGGATTGCGTCGAAGTCGGAGCCATAGGGGCTGTCGTCGGCCTCGTCTGCTGCTGCTTCGGGCGAGGTGGGAATGGCTGGCTCATTCCAGTCGTCAAGTCCGGAACTGAAGTCTGATGTTTCAACCGACATCAGATCCGCGAAAGAAACCTCCGGAACACCGGCTTCGAATTCTGCCTCGTCCACCTCCTCTTGGCTGATCGCTTCAGCGGGCGGCAGCGTGTCCTGCTCGGCATAAGGGTCGGCGCGCCCGTCTTCTTCGGTGAAGGATGTCGGCGCTTCAGGCGTCAGGGCAGGCGGGGGCAGCTCTGCGCCGGGAGGAACGGTAAAGGCTTCCAGGCTCTCAAGGCGCGAGGCGAGCGTGGCAATTGCCCGCTGCATCGGAGAGAGGGAGTCGGTGGACTGGTTGTGGATTTCTTCCAGCCGTTCGGACACACCGGCAAGCGCATCGGAAAGTCGCGCATCGGTCGTCCTGCGACTCGCTTCGATTTCCTGGGCGAGGGCGGAAAGCGCTTCGTCCTGACGTTTCTGCAGGCGCACGGCGGCTACGGTAACCTGCTCGCCCACCTGTTCGATGGCCTCGGCGCTGCTGAATTCGCTTTCTTCCAGACGCGTCTCGACATGTTCGGCCAGCGCGTCGATCCGTTCCGAGACGGTCGAGCCAAGGCGCTGTATTTCTTCGCGGACGCCCGCGGTCAGCTCTTCAGGATCGCGCGATTCCACTTCGGCAAGGCGGGCCTTGAGTTCGCCAATCTCGGAGCGCAGCTGCGTCTCGGTTTCCGCGTCCTGCTCAGCTGCGCGGGTGATCTCGCCGGCAAGTTCCATGCGGGCATTGTCGACCGTTGAGCGCACGAGCTGCGTGATGTCTTCAAAGCGGGCATCGAACTCCTTGCGCAGGCGCTCGGCAAGTTCCGGGTCTACGGTCTTGGCAACGGCGTCTATCCGCTCGTCGAGCGAGGCAAAGGTGGACTCCAGGCCCTTGAGCGCTGCGTCAGTGGTCGTTTCGGCGCGGTTGAGCCGCTCCTGCACACGCAGGAGGGTTGCCTCCATCGAGGAGAGGGCGCCCGAGACATCGTCTTCGACAGCGTTGAGGCGTTCATCCGCTTTCTGAGCATCTGAAAGGCGCGCCGCTGTCTGCAATTCCAGGTCATCGACGCGGCCCTTGAGCTCGGCTTCCAGCTCGCTGGCGCGTTCGTCGAGACGCGTCTCAAGCTGGGCCGTCTGCTCACGCACTTCGCCTTCCAGCTTGCCCATCCGCTCCGACAGGTGGCGGGTAACGCCTTCCGCGCGTTGCTCAGCCTGCTCGACGGCGCGGTCGATGCGGGCGGCGGTTTCAGACAGGCTGCGCTGAACGCGCGTCTCCACGCCTTCGACACGCTCGGTAACTTCGGAAAAACCCGATTCGATGCGCCCCTTGATCGCAAGGGCTTCGTTCTGCGTCAGCTCGGCTTCTTCATAGACATGATTGGCGAGCTTCCCGAGCGCAGATTCGAGCGCCTTGAGCGCTTCAAGGTTCTGCTTTCCGGTTTCGTCCTGCTCCATCCGGCGGACCTTGGCCTGAAGCGCTTCATGCGTTTCACGCATTTCATCGATCAGGCCTTCGACATGGCCGGCAACGGCGGCGCTTGTCTGTTCAGCGTTCTGGATGCGGGCAACGAGGCCGAGCACGGTATGGTCGATGCCGGTGATGGCGAGGGTTGAGCGCGCTTCGGTTGCCTCGATCCGGCGGGAGAGGCGCTCCAGCGCCGAAGCAGCGTCCTGCTGCGGGGGCCGCTGCTCGGGGCGATACTCATTGCGCTGCGGGCGCGGCGGATTGCGATAGGACGGATTCCCATAGGACGGGCCGTCATAGAGCGAGCGCATGTCTTCATAGTGTGCGTCTTCCGCCGACATCAGCAGACGGTTGAGGTATTCGCCCAGCGTTATGCCTTCAGCCATTGCGGCTTCCCGCGCGGCCTCCCGGGCTCTCTGATCGATTCCCTTTACGCTCCAGGGTCCCGTCTGGCTCATTGCGCCCACTCCTTGCGCACCCATACCGCTCCACCAGGTTAAGGCGAGCGGCGGATTTGTTCACACTTCTGCAGAAATGCGGCGCATTCCCTTAAGGGCGCGTTAATTCTGTTAATTCCGGGGACTAGCTGAGAGGTGATCTGCTGTCAGAGGGCATGCCGACACTTTCCGTTCGCGTAAGCGGAAAATTGACGTTGACGTACGCGGAAAGCTGGATAGTCTGCGCTGACTAATAATAAAAACAATAAAAAAACCGGACATTCAAGGGAGACAGCCATGCACAAGCCGACCTCATCCATTTCCGCTGCGGAATCCCGCACCTACACGATCTCTGAACTCGCCCGCGAGTTTGGTGTTACCCCCCGCGCCCTGCGCTTCTATGAAGACAAGGACATGCTGCACCCGGCCCGTGACGGCATGATGCGCCTCTATTCCAACCGCGACCGTGCCCGCCTCACCATCATCGTTCGCCTCAAGCGCCTCGGCCTGCCGCTGGCCGATATCCGGGAAATCCTTGACCTTTACGCGCTGAATGACGGCAAACGCGCCCAGACGCGCATGATGCTGGAAAAATTCCGCAAGCAGGCCCGTGAACTCGAAGTCCAGCGCCAGGACATCGATACTGCTCTTACTGAGCTCTACAAAGGTATCGACTGGCTGCAGGGCATCGTCGAAAACCCCGGCCCGTCCGAGGAATCCAAGCGCCAGGCAGCTGCCTACGAGCAGGTTGCCCGCAAGCAGCTCGACGAAGTCTGATCGTCGGCTACTGACATTTTTGAAGATAATGAAGCGCGTTGGAATGACTTTTCCAACGCGCTTTGGCATTGAGGGCTCCTGAGTTTCTTTTCTTAGGAGTTTTCCAAAGATGCCCCGTTATGACGCCCCTGTTCGCGACATGCAGTTTGTGTTGCACGAGCTGCTGCAACTGCAGAACCATGCAAACCTCCCCGGCTTTGCAGACGCTTCACCAGAAACGATCGACCAGATCCTCGATGAAGGCGCAAAGTTCGCCAAGAATGTCCTCTTCCCGCTGAACGCCGTGGGCGACAAGCAGGGCTGCAGGCGCGCCGCCGACGCCAGCGTGAAGACGCCGGACGGTTTCCCCGAGGCCTACAAGCAGCTCGTCGAGAATGGCTGGCCGCTGCTGTCGGCTCACCCCGAAATGGGCGGGCAGGGGCTTCCCCACGTCGTCAACATCGCCTGGACCGAGATGGTTTCCTCCTCGAACATGGCGTTCGGCATGTATCCCGGCCTCACCCACGGCGCCTACCAGGCGCTGATGGCGGGCGGCTCTGATGAGCTCAAAGCCAAGTACGGCCCCAAGATGGCATCAGGCGAATGGGCCGGCACCATGAACCTGACCGAGCCCCATTGCGGCACAGACCTCGGCCTTATGAAGACGAAGGCCGTTCCCCAGGGCGACGGCAGCTACAAGATTACCGGCCAGAAGATCTGGATTTCCGGCGGCGAGCAGGACCTCACCGGCAACATCATTCACCTTGTCCTTGCCCGTATCGAGGGCGGCCCCGAAGGCATCAAGGGCATCTCGCTCTTTGTCGTGCCCAAGTATTTCGTCAACGAGGATGGCAGCCTCGGCGCGCGCAATGCCTGCCAGTGCGGCGGCCTCGAAGAAAAGATGGGCATCCACGGCAACGCCACCTGCGTCATGAACTATGACGGGGCGACCGGCTGGCTCGTGGGCGAAGAGCATAAAGGCATGCGCACCATGTTCGTCATGATGAACGAGGCGCGCCTCGGCGTCGGCCTTCAAGGCATGGCCCAGGCAGAAGTCGCCTACCAGAACGCCCTCGACTTCGCCAGGGACCGCGTCCAGGGCCGCTCGCTCACCGGTGTTCAGGCGCCGGAAAAGCCCGCCGACCCGATCATCGTCCACCCCGATGTGCGCCGCATGCTGCTGGAACAGAAAGCTTTCCTCGAAGGCGCCCGTGCGTTCGTTTACTGGATGGCCTTCCAGGGTGACCTGCAGCACAAATCCCCGGACGCAGCCGTCCAGCAGAAAGCCGAAGACTATATGGCGCTGCTCACCCCGGTCGTGAAAGCCTACCTCACCCATAAAGGCTATGAGAGCGCCAATCTCGGCCTGCAGGTGCATGGTGGTTCCGGCTTCACGCGCGAATGGGGTCTGGAGCAGATCGTCCGCGATTGCCGCATCAGCCTGATCTATGAAGGCACCAACGGCGTCCAGGCGCTCGACCTCGTCGGCCGCAAGCTCGGCGCAAATGGCGGCCGCGCTGTCTTCTCCTTCTTCGCTGAAATCGACGAATTCATCACCGAGAACGAAAAGATGGAGGGTCTCGAACTCTATATCGAAGGCCTCAAGACGGTCCGCGCCCAGCTGCAGGATGGCACGATGTGGCTGATGCAGAACGGCATGAGCGACTTCAACAATGCCGGCGCCTCCAGCCATGACTACCTTCACCTGATGGGTCTCACCGCGCTGGCCTTCATGTGGGCCCGCATGGCGAAGATCGCGCTTGAGAAGAGGGACAGCGGGGACCCGTTCTACGCTGCCAAGCTCGCCACCGGCCGGTATTTCGTCGAGCGCATGCTCCCTGATGCGCCCGCCCATCTCGCCAAGGTCAAGACCGGCGCCGCCGCCATGATGGCCCTCGACGCCGCGCAATTCTGACGCGCCATCCCTGACGTGGCGGCACGGCTGGAGAATCCGGGCCGCCACGCTTACATGCTGACGTGAACGTAAGCGGCAACTTTACGCTGCGACAAGTATGTGGAGAGACCGATGCATGAGAGCCCCCTGAACGTCCCCAAGGCCGCCTGGCGCCAGGACGAAGAGCTCGACATTTTCGCCGATGCCGTCGGCCAGTTCTTCGAGAAGGAATGCGCTCCGCATGTGCCTGCCTGGCGCAAGGCGGGTATCGTGCCGCGCGAGATCTGGAAGAAGGCCGGCGAAATGGGCCTGCTGGGCGCCTCGGTGCCGGAAGAATATGGCGGCGCAGGCGGTGATTTCCGCCATGAGGCCATCATTATCGAGCAGCAGCAGTGGAAGGGCATAGACGGCTTCGGCATTACCCTCCACAATGCCATTATCGCTCCCTACATCACCGCCTATGGCACGCAGGAGCAGAAGCAGCGCTGGCTGCCGAAAATCTGCTCGGGCGACCTCGTCACCGCCATCGCGATGACAGAGCCGGGCGCCGGCTCAGACCTTCAGGGCATGAAGACCACGGCAAAGCTTGATGGCGATCACTATGTCATCAACGGCTCGAAGACCTTCATCTCCAACGGCCAGACCGCGGACCTCATTCTCCTTTGCGTCAAGACCGACCCGACCAAGGGCGCCAAGGGCATTTCGATCATCTGTGTCGAGACAGATGCTGTCGAAGGCAAAGGCGGCTTCCGCCGTGGCCGCAACCTCGACAAGGTCGGCCAGCATGCCGCTGACACGTCCGAGCTGTTCTTCGATGACGTGCGCGTTCCCGCCGCCCACCTTCTTGGCGGTGAAGCCGGGAAGGGGTTCATCCAGCTGATGCAGAAGCTCCCGCAGGAGCGCCACATCATCGGCCTTCAAGGCGTCGGCATGATCGAACGCGCCATCCACGAGACCGTCAATTATGTCAAAGGCCGCAAGGCCTTCGGCCAGACCATCTTCGATTTCCAGAACACCCAGTTCAAGCTCGCTGAAGCCAAGACTGAAGCCACTGTCGCAAAAGTGTTCGCCGATCACTGTACAGAGCTTCTCCTGAAGGAGGAGCTTGATGCGTCCACGGCTTCAATGTCAAAATACTGGATCTCTGATCTTCAGTGCAAGATCATCGATGAGTGCCTCCAGCTGCATGGCGGCTTCGGCTATATGGATGAGTACCCCATCGCCCAGATGTATGCTGATGCTCGCGTCCAGCGCATCTATGGCGGCGCCAACGAAGTGATGAAAATGCTGATCGCGAGGACGCTGTAGAGGTATCATGCCTGACCGCCATCTGCTCCGCGAAACCTTTCCGACTCCTGCGCGCAGCTCGCTGTCCCTCGGCTTTGAGATCATTGAGCTGGACGCGAAGGCGATGACCACTCGCGTCCGGTTCAATGGCAGCCCCGACTTCACCAACCCCGCCGGCTATATCCAGGGCGGTTTCCTCGTTGCCATGATGGACGATGTCATTGGCATGCTGACGACCGTGAAGGCCGGTACGTCGAAATACCCCTCCACGGTAGACCTCCACGCGCACTTCCTCCGTCCCGTCCGCGTCGGCCCCATTGAAGTTGCCGCCCGCCTTCGCAATGTAGGCAGGGCCATGATCTTCGCCGAGGCTGACCTTTTCGACTCGCGCGGCAAGGAAGCCGCGCGGGCCACCGCCTCCCTCACGCTCAATCCGGTAAAAGCGCCGGCCAAAACACCCAATTCCTGAACTCCAAAGGAGCCACCCATGCCCGAAGCCTATATCTACGACGCCGTGCGCACCCCCCGCGGCAAAGGAAAATCCTCCGGCGCGCTGCATGAAATCACTGCGCTCAGCCTCGGCACGCAGGTGTTGCAGGCCATCCGGGACCGGAACAATCTCGACACTTCCAAGGTCGATGACGTGGTCTTCGGCTGCGTCTCGCCCGTTGGTGAGCAGGGCGGGGACATTGCGCGTATCGCTGTGTTGAACGCCGAATACGCCGAAACCACCGCCGGTGTTCAGGTCGACCGGTTCTGCGCGTCGGGCCTGGAAGCCTGCAACATGGCCGCCTCGAAAGTCATGACCGGCGAAGCTGACATGGCCATCGGCGGCGGCGTTGAATCGATGAGCCGCGTGCCGATGGGTGCTGCCGGCGGCGCCTGGTCTTCTGACCCGCAGATCGCGCTCAAATCCTACTTCACGCCGCAGGGCATCGGCGCCGATACCATTGCTACCAAGTACGGCTTCAGCCGTGATGACGTGGACGCCTTCGCCGTCGAGAGCCAGCGCCGCGCCGCCCAGGCCTGGAAGGAAGGCCGCTTCAAGAACTCGGTTGTTCCCGTCCGTGACCAGATGGGCGGTATCCGCCTCGCGCATGATGAATTCATGCGGCCGGATACCACCATGCAGAGCCTTGCCGCGCTCGACCCGTCCTTTGCCGGCATGGGCGCGATGGGCTTTGATGAAGTCATCAAGCAGCGCTATCCCGAGCTTGAGAAGATCAACCACGTCCATCACGCTGGCAACTCGTCGGGCATCGTGGACGGCGCATCCGCTGTCCTCTTCGGCTCGAAGGAGATGGGCGAGGCGATGGGCCTCAAACCCCGCGCCCGCGTCCGCGCCATGGCCTCGATCGGCT
The DNA here is from genome assembly GCF_018402285.1 of Hyphomonas sp. Taxonomy (GTDB): domain Bacteria; phylum Pseudomonadota; class Alphaproteobacteria; order Caulobacterales; family Hyphomonadaceae; genus Hyphomonas. The sequence continues at coordinate 466,237 of NZ_JAGYJH010000006.1, forward strand.
CGGAGCCCGGCATCATGCTGACGGGCCCGACCTATGTGACCCAGAAGGTACTCAAGAAGGCCGGCATGAATGTTGGCGATATCGACATCTACGAACTCAACGAAGCCTTCGCGTCGGTCGTCATGCTGATGATGAAGATGCTGGATATCCCGCACGAGAAGATGAACGTGAATGGCGGCGCCATCGCGATGGGCCACCCCCTCGGCGCAACCGGGGGCATGATCCTAGGCACAGTGCTCGACGAGCTTGAACGCTCCGGCAAGGAAACCGGCCTCGTCACGCTCTGCGTCGGCGCCGGTATGGGCACCGCCACGATTATCGAGCGCGTCTAGAGGGGCAGGCACAGGCGCAAGCGGCGATGGCATATAGCGAACTCCAATCCGACAAGATCGAAAGCACCGCGCGGGAGCTTGCCCTGCGCGTGTCGGAGCGGTTTCCGGAAAACGGAATCGCCCGGGTCGGTACGGCTCTGGCGGAGCTGAGCACGCTACATATTGCCTATGCCGGCAAGGCCCGCGACCGGAACTGGCTGATGCAGGTTATCTCTGTGCTGCTCGTTCTGGCCGGGCTTTCGGCGGCGGGGTGGGGCGTCTGGCAGTTGCTTGAGCTGTTCGGGATGGATGCCAACGAACTTGGGAGCATCCAGGGGCTCGATTCTGTCCTGAACATCATGATCGTGACGGGCGCGGCGATCTGGTTTGTGCTCAATCTTGAAACCCGCCAGCGGCGCGCCCGCGTCCTCGCCCGGCTGCACGAATTGCGCGCGCTTGCCCATGTCATTGACATGCACCAGCTGCGCAAGGACCCGACGGCCTACTACCGGCCGCCAACCGCGCACTCTCCCAACCGGGACCTCTCGGAATCCAATCTGATGGCCTATCTCGACTATTGCGCCGAGATGCTCGCGATCATTGGCAAGCTCGCCGCGCTCTACATGCAGAACATGAACGATGCGATTGTGATCGATGCGGCCAACGACATTGAGTCCCTGACGGGCGGCTTTTCGCAGAAAATCTGGCTGAAGATTAGCGTCCTCCAGCCCCTGGCAGAGGCTGAGCGTTGCGCCGCTGACCCCAGCCTCAACCCCTTATCCTGATACTGACGGAGTACGAACCATGAAACTGGAAACATTCAATTTCGACATCGATGCCGACGGCATTGCCCACGCCATCTTCGACGTGCCCGGCCGCAGCATGAACACCCTGACCGGCAAGGCCGTTCAGGACATCATCGCCATCGCCAATGAAGTCGCCGGCAACGAGAAAATCAAAGGCCTTGTCATCTCGTCCGGAAAGGAAAGCGGCTTCTGCGCCGGGGCGGACCTTGGCGAGATGGGCAATCGCGCAGGCGGTGCCGGAGAACAGAAGAAAAAGTCTGTGGACGAACTGAAGAAGGAACAGTTCGAGCAGGGCTTTGCTCTCAACGGCACGCTCCGCAAGCTCGAAACCTGCGGTAAGCCTGTAGCCGTCGCGCTCAACGGTCTCGCCCTTGGCGGCGGTCTTGAAGTGGCGCTCGCCTGTCATTACCGCGTTGCGGCCAATGACAATCCGCGCATCCAGTTCGGTCTGCCGGAAGCCAAGATCGGCCTTCTGCCCGGCGCCGGTGGCACGCAGCGTCTGCCGCGCCTTGTTGGCGTTCAGGCCGCCCTGCCGCTGATCCTCCAGGGCGAAAGCTTCAATGCCGAAAAAGCCCATTCAATGGGCGTCGTCCAGGAACTCGCTCCGGGCACAGAAACCGTCGCTCGCGCCAAAGCCTGGGTGAAAGCCAACCCCAAAGCCAAAGCCCCATGGGACGAAAAAGGCTTCAAAGTCCCCGGCGGCGTGCCGCACAAATCCCCGGGCGCCGGTCAGGTGGCTACCATGGCCAACATGATGCTGGCGGCCAAAACCTATGGCAATTATCCGGCCCAGAAGAACATCCTCTCCTGCATCTATGAAGGCATCCAGGTGCCTATCGATGCCGGCCTGCGCATCGAGACGCGTTACTTCATCAACACCCAGCAACGCCCTGAGGCAAAAGCGATGATCCGCTCGCTCTTCCTCTCGACGCAGGCCCTGTCGAAAGGCGCAAACCGCCCGGCAGGTTTTGAAAAAGCAGAGCTCAAGAAAGTCGGCATCATCGGCGCCGGCCTGATGGGCGCAGGCATCGCCTATGAACAGGCCCGCGCGGGTATCCGCACAGTGCTGGTGGACGTGAAGCAGGAAGCTGCCGACAAGGGCAAGCAATACTCTGTCCGCCTCGTCGAGAAAGACATCTCGCGCGGCAAGAGCACGAAAGAGAAGGGCGACGCACTCCTCTCCCTCATCACGCCGACCACGGACTATAAACTTCTGGAAGACTGCGACCTCATCGTCGAGGCCGTCTATGAAGACATCGACCTGAAGCACAAGGTCCTCTCTGAAGCGGAAGCTGCCCTCGGCGAAAACGCCATTGTCGGCTCCAACACCTCCACCCTGCCGATCACGCAGCTCTCCACACCGCTCAAGCGCAAGGACAAGTTCATCGGCATCCACTTCTTCTCGCCGGTCGAGCGGATGGGTCTTGTCGAGATCATCATGGGCAAGGAAACAAGCCAGGAAACTCTCGCCAAGACGATCGACTATGTCCTGAAGATCCGGAAGACGCCGATCGTCGTCAATGACAGCCGAGGCTTCTACACGTCCCGCTGCTTTGGTACCTACACACAGGAAGGCCTGGAGATGCTTTCCGAAGGCATCAAGCCGGCGATCATCGAAAACGTTGGCCGCCAGGCCGGCATGCCGATGGGCCCGCTGGAAGTCTCAGACTCTGTCGGTCTCGACACCGCCCTCAAGGTTGGCCGCGCGACTGCCAAAGCGGTTGGCTTCGATTATAATGAAGCCCCGCTTGGCCGCATGATGGCCTGGATCGTGGAAGACAAGGGCCGCGTCGGCCGCAAGGCGGGCAAGGGCTTCTATGACTATAACGAGCAGGGAAAGCCAGACCGTATCTGGCCCGACCTCAACGAGCAGGTCGAAGTCAAAATCGACGAATGCCCGCCCGCCCTCAAGAAAGAGCTCACCAACCGCCTCCTGATCCGTCAGGCGATCGAGGTCTCGCGCTGCTTCGAAGAAGGCGTGATCCAGGACGCGCGCGATGGCGACATCGGCTCGATCCTGGCCTGGGGCTTTGCGCCTTATACAGGCGGATGCGTCAGCTACATGGACCTCATCTGGGGCGTTCCAGCCTTCGTTGCCGAGGCAGACCGCCTTGCCGACAAGTATGGCGAACGTTTCCGTCCCGGCAAACTCCTGCGCGAAATGGCCGATAAGGAACAATCCTTCTACGACCGCTTCCCGCCCGCCGGAGAGAAGAAGGCGGCTGCGTAAAGCGGCCGCTGATTTCCTCGCCGACACCCAAAACAAAAGGCCGGAGCGATGCTCCGGCCTTTTTCACTGCTCGATTGTCAGCGGTCTGACGGCCGGGGAAATCACTTCTTGCCGCGGTTCCACCAGCCTGCGCGCTTGGGGCCGCTGGGCTCTGCGGGCGCAGGCGCGGCCGGTGCCACAGGCGCAGGGGCCGGCTCAGGCTCCGCCGCAGCAGGTGCTGCCGCTTCGGCCTCGACCAATTGCGGCTCGGGTTCAGGCTCGGCAACGGGCGCTGCTTCTGGCTCAGGCGCAGCTTCCACTGCCGGCTCGGCCACAGGCGCAACCTCTTCATCACCCTCAGCGACCGGCGCGTCCGCTTCGGGCGCGCTTTCGGCCGCGGCCTTGCCACCCCGGCCGCGGCGCGAGCGTGATCTTGCCGGACGCGGCGCGCTGGCTTGCGCTGCAGGCGCGTCGTCAGGGTCCACCGGCGCAGTCTCTCCGGCCACGGACGTTTCCGCCTCATCGTCGCCTTCGGCGTCATCTGTCACAGGCGATGGCAGACCAATCGCCGGCTCCTCCTCGGACAGCATCACATCGGCGCTGACAGACAGCCCGTCGAGGAAGGCCCCGCCATCGGCAATGGCGGCAATCTCGCTGCCCTCGCGGCCTTCGCCCCCTCTGCGGCGGCGGCGTCCGCCCCGGCGTCCCCGGCGGCGGCGCTTGCGCGCAGCATCACTGTCGTCACCTGCGGCCTCGGGGGCGCCATTAGCTTCCTCGCCATCATCCTCGTCGTCATCGTCATCTTCGCCAGCCTCTGCCGCGTCAGAGGGCTCGGCGTCGACCACTTCCAGCCCGGTTTCGCGCGGTTCGCCGCGATTGCGGCCTCCCCGGCGGCGTCGGCGGCGGCGTCCATTTCCCTGCTTGCCTTCAGAGGCGGCGCTGGGCGTCTCAGTGTCGTCGTCCTCATCGCCGGCATCATCACTGGTCTCGATGATATCATCCTCGTCGATGTCCTCATCGTCCTCGTCGCGGGCAGAGGGGGGCGTCGGCTTCATCAGCGAGCGCGGCGTCGGGCGCTTCTTCGGCTTGGCATTGGGGTCCCGCTCGGCATTGATCTCGAAATCGCCGGGCAGCATGTCCTCGGAGGAGTGGATCGAGATCGCAAAGCCCGCGAGCCGTTCGATTTCGATCAGCGCCTCGCGCTTGTTGTTGAGAATATAGAGCGCCACGTCGGTCGGCGCTTTCACGCCGATACCCTTTAGGCCGCCGGTGGCGGCGCGCGCTTCAATCGCCCGGATCAGCTGCAGCGCAGCCGACGGGATAGAGCGGCGGCGCCCGGTGCCGTTACAGGCCGGGCAGGGGTCGGAGGTCGCCTGTAACACGCCCTGGCGGCGGCGCTGGCGGGAAATCTCCATCAGGCCGAACTGCGAGATGCGGCCATGCTGGACGCGCGCCCGGTCCACCTTCAGGCATTCCTTCAGGCGCTTCTCGACCGCGCGGTTGTTCTTGTTCTCCTCCATGTCGATGAAGTCGATCACGATGAGACCGGCCAGATCGCGCAGGCGCATCTGGCGGCAGGCTTCTTCGGCCGCTTCCAGGTTGGTGCGCACAGCGGTCTGTTCGATATTGCGCTCGCGGGTCGATTTGCCGGAGTTCACGTCGATCGCGACGAGCGCTTCGGTCTGGTTGATCACCAGATAACCGCCCGATTTCAGCTGGACGGTCGGCGAATAGATCGAATCGAGTTGGTTCTCGACCGCCTCGGCCACGAACAGCGGATCATCTTCCTTCCAGACCTGAACCTTCTTGGCCTGGCTCGGCATGATGATCTTTGCCAGGTCCTTGGCTTCGCGATAGGCCGCTTCGCCCTGTACCCAGACTTCCTCAATCTCCTTGTCGAACATGTCCCGCATGGCGCGGTGAACCAGGCCGCCTTCGGCATTGATCAGGGCCGGAGCCTCCGATGAGAGGGTTTTCTCGACAATCTGTTCCCACAGCTTGGAGAGATAATCATAGTCGCGCTTGATCTCGATCTTGGTGCGCTTGGCGCCGGCCGTGCGCACGATCAGGCCCTGGCCCTCGGGCACATCCAGCTCAGAAACGATGGATTTCAGGCGCTTGCGGTCGGCCGAATTGACGATCTTGCGGGAAATGCCGCCCCCGCGCGGGGTGTTGGGCATAAGCACCGAATAGCGCCCGGCAAGGGAGAGGTAGGTCGTCAGCGCCGCGCCCTTGTTGCCGCGTTCTTCCTTGACCACCTGCACCAGCATCACCTGACGGCGGCGGATCACTTCCTGGATCTTGTAGCGCTTGGAAATCGGGGTCCGCTGGGTCTTTTTCGGGGCATTGCGGCGGGCAGGGCGGGCGGCGCGCGGGGCGCCCTCGCCCTCGTCCTCGTCGCCGTCCTCTTCGGCAGAGACGGTCTCGTCGTCGCCGTCCTCGCCGTTTTCGTCTTCTTCGTCTCCGTCCTCAGCGGATGCATCGGTATCATTATTGCCTTCCGCGCTCATGCCATGGGGCACATACGGGCCGTCATCATCGTCCTCGATGGCGGCGGCAGCCTCCTCGGCAGCTTCCTTCAGCAGCGCTTCGCGGTCTGCGGCGGGCAGCTGGTAATAATCCGGATGGATTTCGCTGAAGGCGAGGAAGCCGTGGCGGTTGCCACCATACTCGACAAAGGCGGCCTGGAGAGAGGGCTCCACCCGGGTCACTTTGGCGAGATAGATATTTCCGCGGAGTTGTTCGTTGCCGGTTGTCTCGAAATCGAAGTCATCAACCTGGCCATTGTTGACGATGGCCACCCGCGTTTCTTCGGTGTGGGCCGCGTCGATCAGCATTAGTCTGCTCATTAAACAGAACCTTTCGGTCCGGCGCCGCTCGCCAGGGCGCAGAGCGCCTCTGGTTGGCTGGCAGGCCGGAATAGGGGGGTAAGGGGAAGGTGCCTTGCGGGCGCAGGCAACCGTCTCGCCTCGGCGAGTCGATCAAACCTGCAATGATATTCGCGGCACCAGTGCGCATTTTTCCTGCTTTCCGGAGCGCGCCGCCCGCTTGCCTTTCCGGGGAAGCCGGGTCGGGGTGCGCTGTTGGGAAACCGTTGGGCCGACCCTTTACGGCGGCCACAAGGCAATAGTGCCCAATTTTCCCTGCAATTGAAAGAGGCAAATTCCCGCCCGGACCGCTGCAAGCGCTAAACGGCGGTCAAGGCGGGGTTAATCTTCCTGTGGGTATCCAGTTGGGTGACGTCAAAACGGGCGCTGGCCGCCCCTTCCATTCCGCCGAGCTGATGCTGACACGTGTTGTTTCAGTCTTGTTAACACTTTGCTTTGGCGCTGTTTTCGGCGCCTTTGCCGATGTCTCGCAGGTGCGGGTCGTCGGCGACGGCGCGCCCACGCGAATCACGATCTGGACCGACGCGGCCGAAGAGGCTGAAGCCTTCGTCAGCAACACCGCCGGTGTGCGGCGCATCATTTTCCCGCTTAGATCGAACGGCTACTCGGCAGAAGGCCTCGGCAATGGCGGGGTCTCGGTCTGGTCCCTGAACCCCGGCAGGCTGGAGTTCGAGCTAGACCGGCCGATGTCGGTCGCCCGTGTCCTGCGTCTGCCGCCCACCGGAACCGAAACCGCCTACCGGGTTATCATTGATCTGGAAACCGTTTCGGATGCCCGCTTCACCAGCGTCGCCAGGCGCGACCAGCGCCGCCTCGCCAAGGCGGAAGACGCGGCTGCCAAGGCGGTCGAAAAGGATGCCGTGCTGCTGGCGGGCGTCACCACCGGCCGCAAACCGGCGCCCCGCCGGACCGGAACTGGCCATGTCGTGGTCATCGATGCCGGCCATGGCGGCAGGGATCCCGGCGCAATAGCCATCACTGGCGGCCAAGAAAAGGACGTCACCCTCAAGGCGGCCCTCGCCTTGCGCGACCTTCTGGAAGCCGACGGCCGCTATGTCGTGAAGCTCACGCGCGATACCGATGTATTTGTCGATCATGAGGACCGGGTCACCAAGGCCCGCAACTGGAATGCCGAGCTGTTCATCTCGCTGCATGCCGATGCCGCCGGGGCCAGCTCTGTGTCGGGCGCCTCGGTCTATACGATCTCGGCGCGCGGGGAGGGGCGGATCGACCGGGAAGCCAGCAGGAACAACTGGATTATCCCGATCGAGGATGGCACGCCTGAACGCCTGACCGGCATCCTCGCTGACCTCGTCAAGCGCGAGACCAAGACCCGGTCGGCCGAGTTTGCCGAGCTCCTCCTGCCCGAGCTTGAACGCGCTGGCCCTGTCTTGCGCAACACCCACCGCAATGCCGGTTTCTACGTGCTCCTGGCGCCGGATGTTCCCGCTGTCCTTCTGGAACTCGGCTTCCTCACCAATGCGGCGGACGCAAAGCGGCTCCAGTCGGAGAAGGGGCTCGATGCGTCTACCCGCGCCATCAAGAAGGCCATCGACACCTATTTTGACCGGCAGGAACTCCGCGTCGCGTCCCAATAGCGGCCGCGGATGCGGCTGCAGGCCACTTGTCGCTTCCGGCGGATACTGCAAGTGTCCGGCCCATGAAACCTATCCTGTCGCCGCTGCTTATCGCCGGTCTCCTAACCTTTGCTGCTTGCGCCACCTCCGGTCCGCGCGGCCCGGCCTATGACTTTACCGATGACCGCCCGCCCGAAGCGATGGCCTACCGGGACTTCATGATCGCCCGCATCGCCTCGCTGACGAACGATCCTCAAACCGCCTCCCGCCGCTACGCCGCGATCATCGATGACATGCCCGAGCAGGCCTCCATCGCCGAGCGCGCCGTTTTCTCGGCCCTCCTGGCCGGTGACTATGCTGCCGCCACAGGTCTCTCCAGCCGCGCCATGACGGCGGGAAGCGACGCCAGCCTTGTCCGCCTCACCCTCGCCACCGACGCCCTCGTGCGCGGCAAGCCGAGGCAGGCGCAGCCATACCTGGAGGGCGCCCCCTTCCAGCCCTTCAACCGCAACATCGCCAATACGATGTCGGCCTGGCGCGCCCTCAGGCAAGATGGCCTCGACGCTGCCATTCCCTATATCGAGCAGGGCCTCACCGGCGACCTGCGCTATGACAGCCCGTCCCTCTACATGCTCGGGCTTCTCCAGCTGTCGGGCGGCGCCGAGGAGGACGCCCTTGCCACTTTCGAGCGCGTCTGGTCCTCCGGCGCCCGCCTCGCCATCGGGGTCGAGGCCCATGCCGAGCTTCTCGCCGCCCGCGGCGACCGCGCCCGCGCGCTGGAGGTCATCGAGGCGTTCCGCGCCGAAGTCGGCACCAACGCGGCCCTCGCCGCTCTCGCTGCCCGCATCGAGTCAGGCGCCCGCATCAAGCCGCGCCGCCTCACCACCCGCCAGGGCGCCGCGCTTGCCCTTTATGTGCCCGCCGCCGCGCTCATGTACCAGACCAATGACGACCTCGCCTCGGTCTACTTCGTTCTCGCCCTCGCGCTCGACCCTGACCTCCACGTCGCCCGCGCCCTCTGGGCCCAGGCGCTCGAAAACGGAGACCGCGCAGACGACGCCATCGCCATCCTCAGCCAGGTGCCAAAGGGCTCGCCCTACTACGCCAATGCGCAGGGCCAGCTCGCCGGCCTCCTCAACGCGCAGGGCAAGAGTGAGGAAGCCCTGAGCCTTGCCGCAGAGGCCCTCGCCGGCACGCCCGACCGCGGCCTGATGCTCCAGCTGGCCGACCTCTACATCTCGCTCGAGCGCTTCGCTGATGGCGAAGCTGTCCTCAGCGAGGTGATCACCGCAGACGGAGAGAACGAAGACTGGCGCGTGATCTTCTCCCGCGGCGCCGCGCGCGAGCGCCAGGGAAACTGGCCAGCCGCCGAAGATGACCTCAAGCGCGCCCTCCAGCTGCGCCCCGAAAGCGCAACAGTCCTCAACTATCTAGGCTACTCCTGGATCGACCGGGGCGAAAACCTCGAAGAGGGCTTCAACCTCATCCGCCGCGCCGTCGTCCTCGAGCCGCTCTCCGGTCACATCATCGACAGCCTCGGCTGGGCCCATTACAAGCTCGGCCAGTATGAAGAGGCCGTCGACTATCTCGAGCGCGCCGTCGAGCTGCTGCCGGGCGATCCGGTCCTCAACGACCATCTCGGAGACGCCTACTGGCGCGCCGGGCGCAGGCTCGAGGCCGGTTTCCAGTGGGAGCGCGCCCTCTCGCTCGACCCGCCGGAAAAAGACCGGGAACGGATCAAGGCCAAGCTTCATTCCAAGCTCGGCCCCGATGCGCCCGAGGCCGATGCCGCGCCGGCGCCCCAGCCTGTCCAGTCCGGCACGCCCTGAGAGACGCCCCTCCATGAGCATAGCGGAAAAGAGCCTTGGCCGCTTCGCCCCTGCAAAGGTGAACCTGTATCTGCATGTCGGCCCGCCAAAGGAAAATGGCCGGCACGATCTGGACTCGCTCGTCGTGTTCGGCGGCATCGGCGCCACCGATCATTTGCGGGCTGAACCTGCCGATGAGCTTTGCCTGCAGGTGACCGGCCCGCAGGCGGCCCAAGCCGGGGCGGGAGAAGACAATCTCGTCCTCAAGGCCGCCCGCGCGCTGCAGGCCGCTTCGGGCACGCGCAAGGGCGCCCGCCTGAGACTCGACAAGCATCTCCCTGTTGCCGCCGGTATCGGCGGCGGGTCTTCCGACGCGGCCGCAGCCCTCCGCCTGCTGACAGAACTCTGGGAGATCGATCCAGCCCATGCCGCCGCCATAGCCCCCGGTCTTGGCGGGGACGTGCCCGTTGCCCTTGCCGGTGTGCCTGCGCTGATGCGAGGGGAGGGTGAGCATGTCACGCCGCTGCCTGCCATCCCGCACCTTTCGGCCGCGCTGATCAATCCGCGTGTTCCCTGTCCCACAGGCCCTGTGTTTCGCGCCCATGATGCGGCCGGAGGCGGCGCCGGCTTCCGCGAGATCGATCCGCTGCCCGCCTTTCCCGATGCGAAGTCTCTGGCGTCCTGGCTGGCTGCCCAGCGCAATGACCTGGAGGCCCATGCCATCGCCAGGGTGCCGGAAATCGCCGATGTTCTGGAATTCCTGCGCGCCCAGCGCAGCGTCCTCTTTGCGCGGATGAGCGGATCGGGCGCCACCTGCTTTGCCCTGTTTGAAGACCTCGCCTCGGCCGAGCGCGCCACGGTCGTCCTCGGTAATGACGCAGACAGGAAGCATTGGTGGTCAGCCGCCACGCGCCTCGGTCCGGTGCTCGAATGATGCTGCTTCTTGTCTGGGTCGCCGCGCCCCTGCTTGTCAGCTTGCTCGTCTGCGCGCTGATGATCCGGCTCGGCCCGAAAGACGCGCCCGATGGCGGGCGCAAGACGCAAATCCGCCCCGTGCCCAGCGCGGGCGGCATCGGCGTGCTCGCCGGGCTCCTCGCTGCGTTCCTGCTCGCCGGGCTTATCCAGCCCGGCGGTCTTGGCAATCCGCTCGCTATGCTGGCCCAGTCCGCGCTTGCCGGGCCGATGCTCCTTGTTCTGATTGCCGGGGGGCTCGGCTTTGCCGATGACCGGCTCAACCTGCCGGCCGGCCGCAAGCTTCTCGTCCTTGCCGCCGCATCGGTGCTCGCCGCCATCTATGGCCCGCACGTCACCCATCTCTGGCTGCCCGGCGCGGCGGGGGAGGGCTTTGGGCTTCCGGTTCTCTTTGCCATCCTCTGCGCCGCCTTCTGGCTGTTCGTCATGAGCAATGCGGTCAACTTCATCGACGGCGCCAATGGCATTGCGCTCGGCAGCGCGGCCATTCTCCTGGCTGCAATGGCCTTCCTTGCCGCCCCGCCGCCGGGCGGCGCACCGGGCATTCTGTTCCTGCTGCTTCAGGCCGCCGTCGCCGCGCTCATCGGCTTCCTCGTCTGGAACCTGACCGGCCGTCTTTACGCAGGGGATACCGGCTCGCTGGCCATCGGCGCGCTGATCGGCGGGGCCGGGCTTGCCGTCGGCGCCATCTACTCAGTCTGGGTCCCGGCCATTCTGGCGCTGCCCTTCCTGATTGATGTCTTCCTCACGCTTGGCTGGCGCGCCCGCCTGCGCCGCCCGCTGATGCAGGCCCACCGCGATCATGCCTACCAGCTCTTCCTGCGGGCAGGCTGGAGCCATCTGAAAGTCGCTGCGCTCTGGTGGGTCTTTTGCCTCGTCGCCGCGCTTGCCGCCATCACCGGCGCGCGTCTGGGCGCAGGCCCGGCCTTCTGTCTCTTTGCCGTGTTGCTGGTAACCGGTTCAGCGCTCTGGATATCCCAGCGCGTCACGCTCGGCCGGCGCCTTGCCGCAGACGGCATATAGTTCAGTAAGCCCGGCTCACGCAGAAATCGGCGAGGTCTTCCAGCGCGTCGCGATAGGGCGAAGCGGGCAGGGTGCGCAGCGCGCCCTTGGCCAGCGCCGCATAGGCCTCGGCCTCCTGCACGGTCGCCTCGGCCGCGCCGGTAGCGCGGATCAGGTGCACGGCATGGGCAAGGTCTGAATCTTGCTGCGTCTGCGGGTTCAGCGCCCGGTCCCAGAACGCCCGGTCCTCGTCGGAGCCGCGCCGCCGAGCAATGATCACCGGCAGGGTGATCTTGCCTTCGCGGAAATCATCGCCGACGGATTTGCCGATGACTGATGTCGTCCCGCCATAGTCCAGCGCGTCATCGATGATCTGGAAGGCGAGGCCCAGATTCTTGCCATAGGTCGCCAGCGTCCCGGCATGTTCCAGGCTCCCGGCCGACATGGCGCCCGTTTCGGCGGCCGCTTCAAAAAGCGCCCCGGTCTTGGCTTCCACGATGGCGAGATATTCTTCGGTTGGCAGGTCACGCGCCGCCATCGCCGCCAGCTGGCGTACTTCGCCTTCGGCGATAACAGTGGAGGCCGTGGCCAGCCGGTTGAGGATTTCGAGGCTGTTGGCTTCGACCAGCAGGTTGAAGGCCCGCGCAAACAGGAAGTCGCCCACCAGGATCGAGGCCTTGTTGCCCCAGATCGCCTTGGCCGCGGGTTTGCCCCGGCGCAGGTCGCTCTCGTCCACAACATCGTCATGCAGCAGCGTGGCGGTATGGATGAACTCTACGGCAGCGGCCAGCGCATGGGTCGCTGCGTTCGCCTTGCCCACAGCATGGGCCGCGATCAGCGTGATCATGGGGCGCAGCCGCTTGCCGCCTGCAGAGACGATATAACCGGAAAGGTCGGGAATGACGGCCACCGGGCTCGCCGCGCGCTCCGCCAGCAAGCGCTCGACCGCCGCCAGATCGCCGGCCACAAGCGCCTGCATCCGCTCCGTGATCGAGGAGAGCTGCGCCTTGCTCTTCGGTTTGGGGGCGAGGGTCAAAACGGGGCACTCCGGGGGAACGGGTTAATTATACGTAAAATTACGCAATTACAGAGGAAAGCTCGACGTGGCACCGGGCCGCACGCTTTTGAGCGCATTGGCGCCGCACCGGCAATAGGATAGCGTGCAACCACCGGATTAGTATGTGCGTTTAGATCGGTATGGAAGCCATGAAACATCTCCTCATCGCCCTCGGGTCCCTGACGCTCGCTGCCTGCGCCAGCTCTCCGGCCTACGGCCCTGCCGCCAAAGAGGGCGCAATGGGCTACTCCTCCCAGCAGATCGAGGCCGGACGCCACAGGGTCGCCTTTACCGACGCGGATGCCGGCAAGGCCCGCAACATGGCCCTGCTTCGCGCCGCCGAAATCACCCTCATGGAGGGCAAAGACTGGTTCGAGGTGACCTCCGAATACGCAGACACCGAACAGGGCAGGGGTGGCGGCTCGTCCATCAGCATCGGCGGAGGCTCGGGCTCCTATGGCCGCTCCTCAAGCGTTGGCGTGGGCGTCGGCTTCGGCATCCCGCTCGGCGGAGGCGGCGCCAGCGGCAAGACAACCGCCGTTCTGGAAATCGTCACCGGCGCGGGTCCCAAGCCCGACAAGTCTGCCGTCTATGATGCCCGCTCGGTCGACATGAACCTGCGCGGCCAGATCTCGTAATGGAACTGGTCCTGCGCACCAATGACCTGGTGAAGCTCTCCTACGCCCAGCACCTCCTCTCCGAGGCGGGCATCGAGTATTTCGTCGCCGACCAGCACATCTCCGCCGTCGAAGGCAATATCGGCGCCTTTCCGCGCCGGCTTATGGTGCGCGAGGCCGACCTCGCCAATGCCCGTCTTGTCCTCTCCGGGGTCGAGCCGGGGTGACTGGGGACCTGCCGGAGACAACCGAAGACACTGTCTATCAGGGCCGCGTCCGGCTCGTTCAGCCCGCGCGCGGTTTTCGCACGGGGTTTGATTCCCTCCTGCTCGCCGCTGCCCTTCCGGTGCTCGACAAGGGCGAGGCGCTGGAGCTCGGATGCGGGTGTGGCGGGGCCCTCCTGCCGGCCGCCTTCCGGCTGCCGGGCGTGTCCTTCACAGGGCTCGAATTGGACCAAAGTGTCACCAGAATGGCCGAGACCGGCACGCAACTGAACGGCTTTGGCACGCGCGTGACCATCGAAAATACCGAAGCGTCAGAATGGGTTAAGCCCCACGAAAACCGTTTCGACCTCGTCTTCGCCAACCCACCCTACTTCGAACCCGGCAAGATCTCCGACCCAGGCGAGGGCAAGGCGTCGGCCTATATCGAGACGCTCTCTCTGGAGGGCTGGATCAAGGCCATGCTCCACGCCGCAAAGCCCCGCGCGACCGTCATCCTTGTCCACCGCGCTGCCGAGCTCGCCCGGCTGCTCGCCCAGCTCGACCGTCAGGCCGGCGAGATCACCGTGCTCCCCATCGCCTCCAAGGCCGCAGAGCCCGCCCGCCGCGTACTGGTGCGCGCCCGCAAGGGCCTCAGGCGCGGCCCGCTCACCCTCCTGCCACCCCTCATCACCCACACCGAAGATGGCAGCGCCCGCACCCCCGCCGCGCAGGCCATCGTCGAGGGTATCCCCCTCGTCTGGTAGAGCCGATTTCCCTTGAACCTTGCCGGAAAAGCCCCAAACTCAATGAAGTGCCATTCCGGCGCCGGGAGACCCTCCCATGTTCACACTGCTTTTCCTCGCCAGCCTCGCCTTTGGCCTGTTCATCGCCATCTTCGGCGCCTTCGGCACACGCGATCACAACAACCCCGGCAAGAAGAAAGGCTGGTGGTAGGCGTCCGCCCGGTTGCGAACCCGCCCGGGCAGCGCTAGGTGCGAGATCGCACCAAAGCCGGGATCATCCATGTCTGCCGCAAAAGCCCATTCAAGGCCCAAATCCTTCCAGGATCTCATCCTGACGCTCCAGGCCTATTGGGGCGCGCAAGGCTGCGCGATCCTTCAGCCCTATGACATGGAAGTCGGCGCCGGCACGCTCCACCCGGCCACCGTCCTGCGCGCCCTCGGGCCGAAGAACTGGCGCGCGGCTTATGTCCAGCCCAGCCGCCGCCCCAAGGATGGCCGCTATGGCGAAAATCCCAACCGGCTTGGCCATTACTACCAGTATCAGGTCATCCTGAAGCCAAACCCGGCCAATCTTCAGGACCTCTACCTTGAAAGCCTCTACCGCATCGGCATCGACCCCGCCGTGCATGACATCCGCTTCGTGGAAGACGACTGGGAAAACCCGACCGTCGGCGCCTGGGGCCTCGGCTGGGAAGTCTGGTGCGACGGGATGGAAGTGTCCCAATACACCTATTTCCAGCAGGTCGGCGGCCTCGACGTGTTCCCGGTCTCCGGCGAGCTGACCTACGGCCTCGAACGCCTCGCCATGTACGTCTTCGGCGTCGACAACGTCTACGATCTGCCCTTCAACGACCCGGACTCGGCCGTCCCGCTCACTTATGGCGACGTGTTCCTCGAGAACGAGCGCCAGCAGAGCGCGTTCAACTTCGAGCACTCAGATGTCGAGATGCTCAAGCGCTGGTTTGCCGATTGCGAAAGCCAGTCAGTCGCCCTGCGCGAAGCCGGCAAACCGCTGCCCGCCTATGACTACGCCCTGAAAGCCTCCCACACCTTCAACCTGATCGACGCCCGCGGCGCCATCAGCCCGACAGAGCGCCAGGCCTATATCGCCCGCGTGCGAGACCTCGCCCGCGGCGCCGCTGCTCAGTGGGCTGAGCAAGAAGAAGCGCGGAGCTGAGAGACCCCATGTCCGACCTCCTGATCGAACTCTTCTCCGAAGAAATCCCCGCGCGCATGCAGGCAAAGGCGGAGGCTGACCTTCTGGCGGCCCTTACGGGCAAGCTGAAAGAGGCGGGTCTCAGCCTGGAAGACCGCCTTTGCCGTCTCCGGCCCGCGCCGCCTCACTGCCGTGGTCGAAGGGCTCGACGCGCGCTCGGCCGATGTGCGCGAAGAGAAGAAGGGCCCCAAGGTTGGCGCGCCGGAGCAGGCCATCGCGGGCTTCCTGCGCGGGGCAGGCTTGAGCGATATCAGCGAAGCCTCCGTCGTCTCCGATCCCAAGAAGGGCGACTTCTACGTGGCCTATTCCACGGTGCCGGGCCGCGACGCGAAAGACGTGATCGCGCAGGCGGTGCCCGCGATCATCCGCGATTTCCACTGGCCCAAATCCATGCGCTGGGGCGACCGGAGAACTGCGCTGGGTGCGCCCGCTGCAGCGCATCGTCTGCGTGCTCGATGGCGCGGTTGTGCCCTTTCGAAGTGGGCGGCATCACCAGCGGCAACGAAACCGAAGGCCACCGCGTCCATGGCCGTGGTCCCTACACGGTCACTGGCTGGGCGGATTACAAATCCCAGCTCGAAGGGAAGGGGTATGTCGTCCTCTCCCGCGATGATCGCCGCGCCGCCATCCTCGAAGGCATCGAACAGGTCTGCGCGCAGCGCCGGTCTGCAATGGATCGAAGATAAGGGCCTCCTCGAAGAGGTGGTCGGCCTTGCCGAGCATCCCGTGGTCGTCCTTGGGCAGATGGACCCGGATTTCCTCGACCTGCCGCCCGAAGTCATCACGCTGTCCATGCGCACGCACCAGAAATACTTTGCGGCCAATGACGCAAAGACCGGCAAGCTCGCGCCAAACTTCATCGTCGTTGCCAACATCACCGCCAGTGATGGCGGCAAGAAGATCGCCGAAGGCAATGCCCGCGTGCTGTCGGCCCGCCTGTCAGACGCCCGCTTCTTCTGGGAGAAGGACAAGGCAACGGCGCTGGAAGTCATGGGCGGGAAACTGAAAACCATCGCCTTCAAGGAAGAACTTGGCAGCCTCGGCGACAAGGTCGAACGCGTCGCCGCGCTGGCCCGCGAACTTGCCCCGAAAGTCGGCGCAGACCCTGATCTTGCCGAACGCGCCGCGCGCCTCGCCAAGGCGGATCTTGTGTCTGAAATGGTCGGTGAGTTCCCTGAGCTTCAGGGCGTCATGGGCCGCTATTACGCGCTCGCCGCCGGCGAAGACGCAAGCGTCGCCGACGCCATCCGCGACCATTACAAACCGCAAGGCCCGAGCGACTCCGTCCCCGCCGATCCGGTCTCCATCGCGGTCGCGCTTGCCGACAAGCTCGATACGCTAACCGGTTTCTGGTCGATCAATGAAAAACCGACAGGCTCGAAAGACCCGTTTGCGCTGCGCCGCGCAGCGCTGGGTGTTGTGCGCTTAATCCTGGACCATGACCTTCGGTTCAGTCTCGACCGGTTCAACGATGCGCAGGTTCTCAAACACCAGACACGAACACTGTCCACAGACTGGACAACCCCCGACATGACCGCTCTGGCAAGCGCGATCATGCGCCATGGAGTATTCAGCCAGGAGGCCCGATCGGCTCTCGGCGCTGTGGAAGGGCGCGCTCCGGTATGGGCCGACAGCGTTACCCGGCACGATCCCTCTGTCAGCGACAGCTTGCTGGATTTCCTTCATGAGCGTCTCAAAGTCCATCTCCGGGAGGAAGGTCTGCGTCACGACCAGATTGACGCCTGTCTGGCCATGCCAGAACGGTGTGACCTCGTTCTGATCGTCAAGCGCGTCGAGGCCCTCGCTGCCTTCCTCGCCACCGAGGACGGGGCGACGCTCCTCGCCGGTTATCGCCGCGCCGCCAACATCCTGAAGGCCGAAGAGAAAAAGGGCGCGCTGCCTGAAGGGCTCAAAGTGGACCCCGTCCTGATCGGGAAGGGGCCAAGGGAAGAACAGGCGCTCTGGAACGCGCTGGAAGCGGCCGAGGCAAAGCTTGAAGCGCCGCTGGCGGCGGAAGACTTTGCCGGCGCCATGAGCGTCCTCTCCGGCCTGCGCGCGCCGGTCGATGCCTTCTTCGAGGGCGTCATGGTCAATGATTCGGACGCTAAAGTGCGCGAAAACCGGCTTGCCCTGCTGCTGGCAGTGCGCGGCGCGCTCCACAAGGTCGCCGATTTCTCGAAAATCGAGGGCTGAGCGCGCAGCGGCAACCTTGTCACCTTGCGTCAGGGCGCCCCATGACGTTTGCATGACTGGCAATTGCCTCGCGGTTGCAGCATAGGACTTGCAAGCTGGCGCCCAGGATTGGCCGCCGGAATATCAAAGTTGAACACGGGGAACGCTTCGTATGGGCAACGCCGCAGTAAAAACCGCTGACGAAACATGGGTTTACGCCTTCGGAGGCGGAACCTCGGATGGCGACGCCTCGATGCGCAACCTGCTCGGCGGCAAGGGCGCAAACCTTGCCGAAATGGCAAAGCTCGGTTTGCCTGTCCCGCCCGGCTTCACGATCTCGACCGCCGTCTGCGTCGCCTATTATGAAAATGCCCGCGCCTATCCCGCCGCGCTGGAGGCCCAGGTCGCAGCCGCGCTGGCAGACCTTGAAGCCAAGACCGGCAAGGGCTTCGGCGACCCTGCCAACCCGCTGCTCGTCTCGGTCCGCTCGGGCGCGCGCGCCTCAATGCCGGGCATGATGGATACCGTGCTCAATCTCGGCCTCAACGAAGAAGTCGCCGCTGGCCTCGCCGGCAAGGCAGGCGACCGCTTCGCCTATGACAGCTACCGCCGCTTCATCCAGATGTATTCCAACGTCGTCCTCGGCATGGGCCATGACGAGTTCGAGCACATCCTCGACGACTATAAGGAGCGCGAAGGTCTCGACCTCGACACGGACCTCTCGGCCGACAACTGGCAACAGGTCATCGTCCGCTACAAGGACGCCGTGCAGAAAGAGCTCGGCCGCCCCTTCCCGGAAGACCCGCGCGAACAGCTCTGGGGCGCCATCTCCGCGGTCTTCAATTCCTGGATGTCGGACCGCGCGATCATCTATCGCAAGCTCAACGACATTCCCGAAAGCTGGGGCACGGCCGTCAACGTCCAGTCCATGGTGTTCGGCAATCTCGGCGACACCTCCGCCACCGGCGTTGCCTTCACGCGCGACCCGTCGAACGGGTCGGCGATCTTCTATGGCGAATACCTGATCAACGCCCAGGGCGAAGACGTCGTCGCCGGCATCCGCACGCCCGCGCCGATCTCGCGTGAGCGCGCCAACACGCTCGGCTCTTCTGACGCCCCGCTCGAAGAGGCCATGCCGCCGGTTTACAAACAGCTGGTCGACGTCGCCAACACGCTGGAGCGTCACTACAAGGACATGCAGGACATCGAGTTCACCGTCGAAGACGGCACGCTCTACATGCTGCAGACCCGCAATGGCAAACGCACCGCCGCAGCCGCGGTGAAGATCGCCGTAGACATGGTGCGAGAAGGTCTGATCACGGAAGATGAAGCGCTGATGCGCATTGATCCGGCCGCGCTCGACCAGCTTCTGCATCCGCGCATCCCCAGCGATGATGAGAACAAGAAAGCCGGCAAGCCCGCCTATGACGTTGCCTTCAAGGGCTTGCCCGCCAGCCCCGGCGCCGCCGTCGGCAAGGTCGTGTTCGATTCCGAAGAAGCCTTCACTCTCTCCGCAAAAGGGGAGGACGTGATCCTCGTCCGTGTCGAGACGAGCCCGGATGACATCAAGGGCATGCACGCCGCCCGCGCCATCGTCACCGCCCGTGGCGGCATGACCAGCCACGCGGCCGTTGTTGCGCGCGGTATGGGCCGTCCCTGCGTCTGCGGCGCGTCTGACCTTCGCATCGACATTGCCAAGGGCGAATTCACCGCCCGCGGCCGCACTTTCAAGAAGGGCGAGATGATCACCGTTGACGGCGTGAACGGCCGCGTCATCGCGGGCGCCGTCGAGCTGATCAATCCTGATCTCTCCGGCGATTTCGGCGAACTGATGGGCTGGGCCGACAAGCGCCGCAAGCTCAAGGTCCGCGCAAACGCCGAAACCCCGCTGGATACACGCACCGCCGTCGAGTTCGGCGCCGAAGGGGTCGGCCTCTGCCGCACCGAGCACATGTTCTTCGACGAAGAGCGTATCCCGGCTGTGCGCACGATGATCCTCTCCAATGACGAAGCCGGCCGCCGTGAGTCCCTCGCCAAGCTGCTGCCGATGCAGCGCTCGGATTTTGAAGAGATCTTCCGCATCCTGGGCGAGCGCCCGGCCACCATCCGCCTCCTCGATCCGCCGCTGCACGAGTTCCTGCCACATACGGATGAAGATATCGCCGGCGTTGCCAAGGCCTCCGGCCTCAGCGCCGAGGAACTTCGCCGCCGCGCGGCTGATCTGCACGAGTCCAACCCGATGCTCGGCCATCGCGGCTGCCGCCTCGGCATCACCTATCCTGAAATCTACGAGATGCAGGCCCGCGCCATCTTCGAGGCCGCCGTGAACGTCTCGAAAGAGGGCACGTTCCGACCCGTCCCCGAAGTGATGATCCCGCTGGTCGCCACCCATCGCGAGCTGGAAATCCTCAAGAAGCTCGTCGACGAGACCGCCAAGAAGGTCTTCGCCGAAACCGGCATCACCATCGACTATATGGTCGGCACGATGATCGAGCTGCCGCGTGCGGCCCTCGCGGCCGGGGCGATCGCGGAAGCGGCTGAATTCTTCTCCTTCGGCACCAACGACCTCACCCAGACAACGCTGGGTATCTCCCGCGATGACGCCGGCAAATTCCTGCCCGCCTATTCGGAAAAGGGCATCTACGAAAAGGACCCGTTCGTAACCCTTGACCAGGAAGGCGTGGGCGAACTTGTTAAGATTGCGGCCGAGCGCGGACGCAAAACCCGGCCCGGGATCAAACTCGGCATCTGCGGCGAGCATGGCGGCGACCCCGCGTCTGTGGAATTCTGCCACCGCGCCGGTCTCGATTATGTTTCCTGCTCGCCTTACCGG
The DNA here is from genome assembly GCF_018402285.1 of Hyphomonas sp. GTDB lineage: Bacteria > Pseudomonadota > Alphaproteobacteria > Caulobacterales > Hyphomonadaceae > Hyphomonas. The sequence goes on from NZ_JAGYJH010000006.1 coordinate 486,651, forward strand.
GTGCCGATTGCCCGTCTCGCAGCGGCACAGGCCGCCATCCGAAGGGCCGGAAAGTAGGGGTTTCAGGGGTTTTCCCTGCCAAATCTCGAGGCGCTTGAACGTTGCATTTGTGCAACAACTTGACATTTAAAATCTCTGGAGCGGGGCCGTAACGGGCCCCGTTTTTCTTATATTTTTCAGAGAATTGAACCGGACTGCTCGCGTGTTGCGAGAACCTGCCGATTCGGGCGGGTTGCGAGCCTTGCTGAATTGTCACTCAGGAATCTGGCTGAAATATTGCTAGATGGGTTCGGGTGGGCCAAGTCCTTCCGGTCCCTGCGGGGTCTGGCCGGACACTTTCGGCCGTCAGAAACTTATAAATCTCGGACACTCCGGGGCATCAGGCAGAGCAATAACTGCCGGCCGGAGATAATGAGGAGCGGTGATGTTAAGCTTTCTTAAACCAGGCCGGGCGACAGTCTTCCGGGTTAATGGGCTACGTGAAAAGCTCACACGGTGGTGGCTTGGAATGACCGACCAGGAACAGCGCGATGTCTTCATTCGCGGCGGCATGGTTGCCGTTGTGGCGGTTACGGCGTCTGTCTCTTTTCCCGCAATCTCCCAGCAGCAGGCGGGCCTGCGCGCTGATGCTGAATTCCGCGCCGAAGCCGAGCGTCTTGCCCTCTATGAAGATGGCGGCCTCGCTGTGCGCACCGCCAGCCACACGCCGTCCCTGATGGACTCGCCCTGGCTGCGCACTGTCGAATACACCCTCAAGCGCGACATCGACTCCTCGATGAGCCGCTATGCCATGCGCGACCGTGATGGCGCCGCGCTTGCCTCCCTTGCTTCTTTCCGCCCCGAGCAGATCCAGCGCGCCGAGACCATCGATGCCGAGCTGATGTGCATGGCGCAGGCGGTCTATTACGAATCTGCCTGGGAGCCCCTCAACGGCCAGCTCGCCGTGGCCGAAGTCATCGCCAACCGCGTCCGCGACCATCGCTATCCTGACAGTGTCTGCGACGTCGTCTTCCAGGGCGCAACCCGCACCACCGGCTGCCAGTTTACCTTCACCTGCGACGGGTCGATGGACCGCAACAAGCCGGCGGGTGAAGCCTGGGCTCGTGCCCAGCGTATCGCCGCGCATGTGTTGATGGACCTCAATGAGGACCGCACCGGCGGGGCCACCCATTATCACGCCACCTATGTCGATCCGGTCTGGAATTCGGGCCTGATCAAGACAAGCCAGGTCGGCCTGCACATCTTCTATCGCTTCCCGCGCGGCGCCGAATGGGCGAGCGTGGAACGCAATTTCGAGGCCCGCAAGCGCCAGACCGAGCTGCGCCTCGCTGAGCTCGACGCCACCAAGGAAGCCGACATGGCCGCCCTGGACGAAGGCCTGCTGTTCGCTGACGCCTCTACCGCCGCCGATGACGGCTATTACACCATTACGCCGGCTGTTGCCCCGGCCGGCGTCACCACCTCCACACGCACGGTTTCGGCCCCTGCGCCGCGCCTGATGTCGGTCCAGACGGTGAAGAAGGCCGGCCCCGAGGCCGCTCCCGTCCTGGAAATTGCGCCGCAAGTGGAGCCCGCCGAAGCTGTCCCGGCACCGGTCGTCCTGGACGACTACCTCGCCCGCCAGCTCGAAGCCGCACGCGCCGCTGCCAACTGAAGACTGCCGGAGCGATACAAGATCAAAGGCCGCTGATGAAACCCATCAGCGGCCTTTTCGTTTCAGAAAGATCGGAAAGGGGCGCCTCTAGTCCCGCGCCGGCACGTTCTTGCGGATGGCCTTGCGCACCACGCCCGGCAGCCAGCGCGTCATGAAGCGCGCCCGGTCGGCCTCAGCGCCCACCATGTAATAGATGTCCTCGCCATGTACGGCGTCCCAGACCTTCTCCGCCGCCATCGACACGGGATAAACTTTCGCGCCGTTGGCCTTCATCTGGTCAGACATCTTCTCGTTCGCCCCGGCGGTCTTGCCCATCTCCAGGATCGGCGTGTCTACAAACCAGGGCATCAGCGTGGTCACCCGAATGCCCAGGTCCCGGAACTCCGCGTCGAGGGCCTCGGTCAGCCCCCGCACGGCCCATTTCGACGCCGAATAGACCGAGAGCTGCGGGGCCCCGACTATTCCGGCGGACGAGGCCGTATTCACGATCCGTGCGCCGGGCGTCTGCTTCAGCAGGGGCAGGGCGGCATAGACCCCGTTCACGACACCCTTCACATTGATGTCGATGATGAGATCGGCTTCTTCGGCCGGGATCTCTTCAAACCAGCCATGGCGCCCGATGCCGGCATTGTTGAAGAGGACGTGCATCTTGCCGCCTGTCCCGGCGCTGAAGCCGTCCATCGCGGCGGCCCAGTCGGCCCGCTTGGTCACGTCCAGTTTTGCCAGATGGCAATTCTCCGCGCCGATCTCGGCCGCCACGGATCTGAGGCCCATCTCGTTGACGTCGTAAAGCCCGCAGAACCAGCCCTTGCGTGCAAAATGCCGCGCCGTTTCTGCGCCGATGCCTGAGGCTGCGCCCGTGATGAAAATCGCCTTGCGGCCGTTTGCGCCTGCCATGTTGTTCTCCGCCAGTATCTGTCACTGATCCCGTGTCAGCGTGTCTGGCAGAGACTGTCAGACCACATCGAGGCCAAGGTCAAGATTGGGCGCAGAATGGGTCAGCGCGCCCGAAGATATGAAGTCCACCCCCGTCTGCGCGATTGCCGCAACGGAACCCAGCGTCACGCCGCCCGAGGCTTCCAGCGGTACGCGGCCCGCCGTTATCGCCACCGCCTCGCGCAGCTGATCGAGGCTCATATTGTCCAGAAGGATCGCATGCGGACCATATTTCAGCGCTTCTTCAAGCTGGGCCAGCGTATCGACCTCTATCTCGATCATCCGAAGGTGCCCGGCATAGGCCTTGGCGCGTTCCAGGGTTGTCGCAATGGAGCCGCCACAGGCCGCAATGTGATTGTCCTTGATCAGGATCGCGTCATCCAGGCCATAGCGATGAGACGTGCCCCCGCCACACCGCACGGCGCGCTTCTCCAGCGCCCGGTGGCCGGGCGTCGTTTTCCGTGTGCAGACGATACGCGTCTTCGTGTGCGCCACCGCGTCCACATATTGCCGCGTCAGGCTGGCCACGCCCGACAGGCGCCCGAGGAAGTTCAGCATCGTGCGCTCTGCCGTCAGGATTGACCGCGCAGACCCCGACAGACGCGCCACGACATCTCCCGGCGACAGTGCGCTGCCATCAGGCTTCCCGATCTCCAGCTTCAGTGCCGGATCAACCAGCTGAGCTGAGTAGGCCGCCACATCCAGACCGGCAATCACGCCGGGCTTGCGCGCGGCAATCACCACCGAAAGCTGCGTCTCCGGCGGAATAGTTGCATCGCTCGTCAGGTCGCCGGCCCGGCCGAGATCCTCGGTCAGCGCCAGGCGGACAATCGGATCAAGGATGATCGGGGAGAGCGGAGGAATATGGATCGTCATACGACAAGCGCCTCGCGGTTCGTGTGGAAGAGGAACTGGCGCTCGGGCGCGCCGGTGTCAGGAAAATCAGACCGGAAATGTCCGCCGCGGCTTTCAGTTCGGGCGAGCGCGCCGCTGGCAATCAGGCGGGCGGCTGTCAGCTGCGGCGCGCCGGGATGGGCCGCCTCCAGCCGCTCGATCAAACTCAACAGCTCGGTCAGCCCGCCGGCCTCGCGCACCACGCCGCAATGACGCGACATCGCTTCGCGCAGTTCCAGCATGTCCGCGCCCGTCAGTGGCCGCGTCGCCGCCGCCTTGCTCACGCCCGCTTCTTTGAGGTCAGCGTCGCGCAGGCGCCGGGCAATCCGCTCGGCAAAGACAACGGCTTCCAGAAGCGAGTTCGACGCCAGCCGGTTGGCCCCATGTGCGCCGGTGGAAGTACATTCTCCGCAGACGGATAGCCCGTCCAGAGTTGCGCGGCCCCAGAGGTCGGAAACGATCCCGCCCATATGGTAATGCGCGGCCGGGGCGACCGGGATCATGTCCTTGCGCGGGTCTATGTTGGCGCTCATACAGGCACCAAAAACGGTCGGGAAGTGGTGCGGGAATTCTTCGCCCACCGCCTTGATGCAGTCGAGAAACGCGCCGCGCCCGGCAGCTCGCTCAGCATGGATGGCGCGCGCCACTTCATCGCGCGGGGCAAGCTCTGCCAGCGGATGATAGTCTGCCATGAAGGCGCGACCGCCGGAATTGTGCAGCGTTGCGCCTTCTCCGCGCAGAGCCTCGGTTGCCAGAGGGGCAGGGTCGCGGCCAATGTCGATCCCGGTCGGATGAAACTGCACGAACTCGAGGTCGGACAGCACCGCGCCGGCGACATGCGCCATCGCGATGGCTTCGCCCTGGGCTTCCTTCGGATTGGTCGTCACGCGGAAAAGCCCGCCGGAGCCGCCGGTGCACAGTACCGTCTCCCGCGCCGTTTTGACAAACGGCCGCCCGGTATTTCCGCGAAGTACAACCCCGGCCACCCGTCCGTTCGTATCCTGAAGAAGCGCTTCGGCCCGCGCCCCTTCGATCAGTTCGATATGCGGGGCGCAGGCAACCGCCGCCACCAGCGCGTCCATGATTGCCTTGCCTGCAAGGTCGCCTGAAACCCGCGCCACGCGCGGATGCGAGTGGGCCGCTTCGAGAGACAGGGCAAGCTGGCCATCGGGCGTGCGGTCAAACGGCACGCCCAGGGCGACCAGGTCGCGCACGCGCGCGGGCCCCTCTTCGGCAATCAGCCGCGCAATCACCGGGTCCACCAGCCCCGCGCCCGCCGCTACCGTATCGGCGGCATGCTGGGCCGGGCTGTCCAGCGGGTGCAGCGCGGCAGCGAGCCCGCCCTGCGCCCAGGCTGAGGAAGACGCCTGCCCAAGCGGGGCAGGCGACACCACGACACAAGGCCGGGGCGCCAGTTTCAGCGCCAGGAACAGGCCGGCAAGGCCCGCGCCGACGATCAAGACATCGGTTGCCGCCCCCGCGCCGGCCGTGAGGCGGTCATCTGTGCCTGCAAGCATGGTCTTGGTCCGATCAGGAAATGCCGTCATTCGCGCGGCGGAACTCCACCGGCGCTGTGACAGCAGAGACGAGGGCCCCGAACATGCGTTCCTGGGACTGGATCGTCAGCGTGAAATTATCCGGCACATAGACCAGGCCCTCGAGCTTGGACTCCAGCATCTCCTCGATGGTGGAGCGGATCGACACCTGATCGCCAAAACGGCGGGCCTCGCAGGACTGGCGCACGACCGAGCGGCCCCACATGGAACACATCTCCACCGCGGTCAGCTCGCATCCATACCGGCCTTCGTCAGGGTGCGGGGAGAGGCGCATTGTGCCGCTCATCACGCATTGTCCGCTGCGATAGGGGCTCGTCTGGAAGCTCCAGCTGCCCAGCACATCGGACGGGTCCTTGTCCTTGCCGGAATTGGCCAGCGCCGGGCCCGCGATCGTCCAGGCAAGCGCCAGCGCCGCCAAAGTGCGTCCACCGAATATCCGCAAGGTCACCCTCCTGAACACGCCTGTTGACTTCACTGCGGCCCGCCTCCTCTGGCAAGCCGGTTTGCGCACTAGTTGACCAGTTCCAGTTCCATCGGCTTGAGACCGGTCACGAAATCCAGCGGCCGCTCCATTTTCGGCAGGGCCAGCATGGCGTCCAGCGCCTGTTTCGCGCGCAGTCGCACGTCTTCGGGAATTGTCACCTCATGCTGGCCTTTCACAAGGCAGTCATAGATGTTTTCCAGTGTGATGCGCTTCATGTGCGGGCAAAGATTACACGGCCGGATGAAATTCACGCCCGGGTTCACCGCCGCCACATTGTCGCTCATCGAACATTCGGTCAGCAGCACCACCTTGCCGGGGCGTTTCTCCGACACATAATTCGCGAGCGCCGCCGTCGAGCCGGCATAGTCGGCCACTTCCAGCACTTCAGGCGGGCATTCAGGGTGCGCCAGGATCACGACACCCGGATGGGCCTCGCGCAGCTGCGCCACGTCTTCAGCCGTGAACTGTTCGTGCACCTCGCAGGCGCCCGGCCAGGTCAGGATGCGGATATTTGTCTGCGCCGCCACATTCTTCGCAAGGTACTGGTCCGGCACCAGGATCACGGTGTCCGAGCCCCATTCCCTGGCGATGGCTTCCACCACCTGCGCGGCGTTGGAGCTCGTGCAGGTAATGTGGCATTCGGCCTTCACCTCGGCTGTGCAGTTGACATAGGTCACGATCGGATAGTCCGGGAACTTCTCCTTGATCAGGCGCACATCAGCGCCGTTGATCGAGCTTGCCAGCGAGCAGCCTGCCTCCAGCGACGGGATCAGCACGGTCTTGTCCGGCGCGAGGATCTTCGAGGTCTCTGCCATGAAATGCACGCCCGCCTGCACGATCACCTTCGCGTCCACTTTCGAGGCTTCCCGCGCCAGCTGAAGACTGTCACCGCGGAAATCACCCACCAGGCTGAAAATGTCCGGCGTCATGTAATTGTGCGCCAGGATCACCGCATTCTTCTCGCGCTTCAGCCGGTTGATGCCGGCCACAAGCGGGGCAATCGCGGGCCATTCCATCGGCGTCACGAAATCCTCTACCAGCCGATACAGCGGATCGGTCTCCGCCTTCACGGCGTCGTCATAGACCAGGCCCCGCGCAGCTGCGCCGGATTTGCCGCGCAACGGGGTGGGGGTAGGGCAGCCGGGACCGGCATCGATAAGACGTGCCATGGAGAACCTCCTTCAACCAACCGAGTAACTTTTGCTCGGTTTGAGTATAAGTTGGGCCTGAAAAGAAGCGTTTCAAGGGGCATCCTCAAAACGCTCTGGCTTTCAGGGCTCTTTCGCGACGGAGGCGTGAACCTTTTACGCAGTCTGAGCAAAAGGGTATCTAGCGCAGAGACCGCTCCAAGGCAAGGCCGCTGCCTAAATCCTGCCTTTATTGAAACTGCGCCGTGTCGCCTTCTGTCAGAGCAGGGCGATGCGTTCGCGCTGCGCCGGATCGGGATAGGGCCGGTAAAGTCCGATCTGCATGGACGCAATCATCGCGTGCATCCGCTCATAAAGCCGTGTGCTGTCTTCATCCATCTTTGCCAGGCTGCTGAACGTGTCCTCAAGCGCGCCCATGCCATCAATCTCGATTTCGATCAGGAAATCGGTGTGCGCGCCGGAGGCCAGTCCGAACTTGCGCCGCAGCATCCGCCAGCTGCGAATGAGGCGCTGCTTCTCCAACAGTCCGAGCCACGCATCCACAGCGGCCGCAAATGCCAGAGAACGATCAGGATCTTTGAGCTCAACCATGCAATGGTAGAGGTTCATTGGCTTGTTCCTATACGTTTTTAACTGGCCGCACTTTACGCACACGGATGTTTAACAAGCCTTACCAGCGAGCTTTCAGTTCAACACGAGACTTTGAGGAAGCCGGCATGCACTGCCTGCCCCAGGCACGCCAGCCCCAGTTTCTGCCCCTGACTGACGCGGTGGGGCTTCAAACCTGGGACAATGCCACCGCCATCGCCGGGTCGGTGCCTGCAGCAATGCTCGCAGCCTCGATTTCAGGTTCGATGCCGGCGCCGGGCCCTGGCTCCAGCGGAAAGGTGGCGATCAGGGGCAGGTCCACCTCCCGCCCGGAATTATAGCGATAGAGCCCTGGATGCAGCAGGGTATAGGCGCGGCGCAGAAGTCGGACATCCGATGCGAGGGCCTGGCCGCGCGCCGGGTCTCCGGTCGAGGCGCAGCCTCCGGCCAGGACGGCCAGCCCTCCGGCTCCTGCCGTCATCAAGTTCCGCCGTGTCAGCAGGCCCTGGATCCTTCGCTTCCCGCGAGGCAGGCAGCACGAGGCGAGCCGACTTCAATCCTTGAAGAGATCAATTGCCGCGGTGGTCATCGCTTCCACACCGGTGGCAATCGCCGGGTCATAGTCCGGGCCAAAAAGAGGCGAGTGCAGCGAGGGCAGGGGCATGCCGTCGATCTGCGAGGCGGCAAACTTGTCCGGGTTCACAGCGCCCAGCCAGAAGATCACACCGGGCACCTTCTCGTCGGTACGGGCAAACTGGCTGAAATCCTCCCCGCCCATCACCGGCGGCACGGCGCGCACATTCTCCTCGCCGAGCTTCTTGGCCACCGCCTTCATCGCCCGCTCGGTCAGCGCCGGGTCGTTATAGGTCGCAGGCGTATAGTCGCTCTCGATCCTGATCTCCGGGGCAGGCGCGCCAAAGGCGGCCGCCTGGCCCTCGGCAATGCGCCTGATCCCGTCGAGCAGCATCTGGCGCGTCTTGTCATCATAGGAGCGCACGGTGATCAGCAGTTCGGCTTCGTCGGAAATGATGTTGTGCTTGGCGCCCGCCTTGAACGAGCCGACCGTCACGACGGCGGAGTCCAGCGGATTGGTGTTGCGCGAGACAAGGCTCTGCAGCGCAGTGACGATATGGGCCCCGATCAGGACCGGGTCACGTGTGGTCTGCGGATAGGCCCCGTGCCCCCCGGCGCCTTTCACCTTGATGTCGACACTGTCGACATTGGCGAGCGCGTAGCCGGAGGAATAGTTGATCACGCCGGCTGGCGCACTGGCGGACACATGCAGGGCGATATTATAGTCCGGGAGCGGAAATTTCGAATAGAGGCCATCGGCCAGCATCGCCTGCGCGCCAAGGCCGATCTCCTCGGCGGGCTGGGCAATCATCACCAGCGTGCCCTTCCATTTGTCGGCATTCGCGATCAGTTCCCGCGCCGTGCCCACCCATACGGTCATGTGGATGTCATGCGCGCAGGCATGCATCACCGGGCTCTCCACGCCAGTCCAGGTCTGGGAGACCACCTTGGACGCAAACTCAAAGCCCGTCTGGTCGGGCACCGGCAGGCCGTCCATGTCGGCGCGGATAAGCACGGTCGGCCCGCGCCCGTTCTCGAACACGCCGACCACGCCATAACCGCCCACCCCGGGCAGCACCCTGCCTACATCCTTCATCGCCTTTTCGCGCACCCAGGCATCCCCCAGGCCCTCTGTCACTGTGAAGCCCAGCGCCCGCAATTCGTCTGCCATCAGCTTCGATGTCTCCACCTCGCGGAAGGAGAGCTCGGGATTGGCGTGCAGCTTCTTGTAGAGCTCGATCAGGGCCGGGTCAGCGCTCCGCGTCTCCCCCACTGGCATACCCGTCACCGCGCTCTGGGTGGATACCGCCGCGCCCCCATCCGGCCGCAACTCGCCCGGGGTGCCATCCGCGCCCTCGCGGTCATCCCCGCCGCAGGCGGCCAGCCCCAGCGCCATTACGGCAACAAGCAAACTCCGTCGGATCATCATGGCTTCACCCCTTGAACCAGTTTCCCTTGAACTCGCCCCAAGCCTAGTCATGAATGTCCCGGTGGGGAAGGGGCCAGGTCCGGCCAGGTTCGGCCAGGTTCGGCCAGGTCCGCATTGGGTACCCTTGTGGTCTGCGGGCGCCGTTGGAGTTTCGGAAGCTTCCCGCAAAAACTTCAACCGGGCAGCCCTGTCCAACACAAATCCCCCGCATCTAAGCCCAGCTGTTGCCTGTCTTCGGGCCATACCTCTGGTGACAGCTGGGCCGGATCTTCACATGTCAGGATCAGGAACGCCCGCCCTCCTCATCGCCCTCACCAGATGGGGCCATGTCCACATCGTCCGCGCCGGCTGCCGTTCGCGCCAGCCGGGTCGGAAGGGGGGGGCAAGCGCCGACACCTCCCTGCAATCCCTCAAAACCCCGCTCACCCCCCCGCGCAGGCGGGGGTCTCTCGCGGCTCGGTCCCCTCCCTCATCCTGGGCTTGCCGAAGGACGCGGGGATGAGCGGACACTGAAATCCCCAAACGCAAACCGGCCGCAACCCGATCAGGGCGCGGCCGGCTAAAGGCGCTGGAAGAACCGCCTCAGCGCTTCAGGAAGTTGGGAACATCGTTGCCAAAGCCGACCACGCGGTCAGGCGCAGGCTCCAGGATCAGGTCGTCATCCTTGCGCTTGTAATCGCGCTGCGGACGCTCCCGCTCCCGGTCGCCGCGCTCGCTGCGGTCGCGCTTTTCGGCGCGCGGCTGGGGCGTTTCATCCGTCCGCTCACGGCGTTTTTCGCCGCGCGGGCTGCGCTCGCGCCGGGGCTTTTCGGCCACAGCGGCTGTTTCCGCCGGCTCAGCCGTTTCGGTTGCGGTCGTCTCGACAGGCACTTCGGCCACGGCCACATCGCTGGCTTCGGTGTCGCGGCGGCGGGGGCCCCGCTCGGCGCGGTCGCTCCGCTCGCTGCTGCGGCCACGGGCGCTGCTGCGGCCGCCGCGGTCACGGTCTCCGCCGCGTCCGCCGGTCTTGCGGTCGCGCTTTTCTTCCGGGGGAAGGGTTTCAAGCTCTTCCAGAAGGCCGTCCGGCATGAATTCCGGAACGTCCTTCTTGATCATCTTCAGCACGAAGCCCCAGGATTTATCATCCGCAGGCGTCACAACCGTATAGCTCTCGCCGGTGCGTCCGGCCCGGCCCGTGCGGCCGATGCGGTGGACATAATCTTCATCCTTCGGCGGCGGGCCGAAATTGAACACATGGCCAACGTCGGGAATGTCGAGACCGCGCGCGGCTACATCCGAGGCGACGAGCAGTTTCAGCTTGCCGTCGCGAAAGCGCTGCAGCGTTTCAGACCGCACGCTCTGCGGCAGGTCGCCATGGATCGGCGCGGCATCATGGCCATGCTTGGTCAGCGAGGCGGCAACGATGTCCACCTCGACCTTCCGGTTACAGAACACGATACCGTTCTTCACATTCGTTGCTTCGATCACGCGGCGCAGCGCCGTGCGGCGTGCCTTGCCGTCATTGGTCGGCAGCTTGACGACAAATTGCGAAATCGTCTCGGCGGTCTGGGCCGGCCGTGTGACTTCGATCTTCTTGGGATCTTTCTGGAAGGTCTTGGCAAGGCGCTGGATATCCGTCGGGAAGGTGGCGGAGAACAGGAGCGTCTGGCGGTTTGCCGGCAGCTTGGCACAGATCTTCTCGATGTCAGGAATGAAGCCCATGTCCAGCATCCGGTCAGCCTCGTCGATGATCAGCGTCTCGACGCCCATCATCAGGATCTTGCCGCGATCAAACTGGTCCATCAGGCGGCCCGGCGTCGCGATCAGCACGTCCACGCCGCGCTGGAGCAGAGTTTCCTGGTCCTTGAAGCTTACCCCGCCGATCAGCAGCGCCATGGTGAGTTTGAGGTATTTGCCATACTTCTCGAAGTTCTCGGCAACCTGCGCGGCAAGCTCGCGCGTCGGGCAGAGGATCAGGCAGCGCGGCATCCGTGCGCGGGCCCGGCCGGTCGAAAGGCGCTGAATCATCGGCAGCACGAAAGCGGCCGTCTTGCCGGTGCCCGTCTGGGCCACGCCCGTCACGTCGCCACCCATGAGGATATGCGGAATAGCTTCGCGCTGGATCGGGGTGGGGATGGTATAGCCGGACTCGGTCACGGCCTTGAGGATGTTCTCGGCCAGGCCGAAATCCGCAAATGTTGTCTCAGTCAAAGGGGTAGTCTCCGGGATGTCTGGTTGATTTGCCCGGCCGCCCATATTGGCGGCTCTGTCCTGCAGCTGCTGATCCCCATGACCGGCAAGCCGCAGCCGGGCGAATCCCATGCCCGGAGCGTTTGATGAGCCGCCTTTATATCAGAAACGCCCGCCATGGAAGGGCGGGCGTTCTTATTTTGTGCAAATTCAGGAAAGGCCTATGCGCCCGCGTCCGCGAGGTTCTGGTTCACGAAGTCCCAGTTCACCAGGCTGCCAAGGAAGGTATCCATGTAATCCGGGCGGCGGTTCTGGTAGTCCAGATAATAGGCATGCTCCCAGACATCCATGGTCATCAGGGGCGTTGTGCCCTCTTCGGTCAGGGGTGTTTCGGCGTTCGGCGTCTTGGAGATCACCAGCTTGCCGCCCTTGTAGGAGAGCCAGGCCCAGCCAGACCCGAACTGCGTGGCGCCGGCCTGTTTGAACTCTTTGACGAAGTTGTCATAGCCGCCAAGGTCGCGCTCGATCAGTTCGGCCACCTTGCCGTGGGGCTTGCCGCCGCCACCGGGTTTCATCGAGTGCCAGTAGAAGGTGTGGTTCCACACCTGGGCGGAGTTGTTGAACACGCCGGCCTTGGACTTGTCGGCGGCTGAAATCTTGATGACTTCCTCCAGAGACTTGCCGGCAAGGTCAGTGCCTTCAACCAGCCCGTTAAGGTTGGTCACATAGGCCTGATGGTGCTTGCCATAGTGGAAGTTCAGGGTCTCTTCCGAAATGTGCGGGGCAAGCGCATTGCGGGCATAGGGAAGGTCGGGAAGGGTGAAGGCCATGGCGGTGTCCTCTTTGCGCGTTTTTGGTCTCTTTCGCTCGCGAGCGGTTTCGCACATATGGGGTTCATGTCAAACGAGACCAGACCTCTGACCCAAACACCCTGGGAAGAAATCGACAAAAGAGTCCGCCGGGTAGACGAGGACCGGTGGATTTCCAGCCGCTTTGCGCCCGCCGCCGAGCGCCGGGCGCTGGTCGCGCTCTATGCCCTGGCTTACGAACTTGTAAGGGTGCGCGAGGCGGTTTCGGAGGAAACCCTCGGCCTCATCCGCTTCCAGTGGTGGCGCGAGGCCATCCAGGAGATCGAGGCGGGCAAGCCCCCGCGCGGGCATGATGTCTGCCTGGCGCTGGCTGAAGAGATCGCCGCCGGCCGCCTGAAGCCGGGCGCCCTGCAGAAGCTGGTCGACGGGTATCAGGCCGCCTTTGTCGAGAACGACCGCGCCCGCGAGCCGGAAGGCTGGCTCGGGCTGACAGCGGCCAATGTGCTCATCCCGGTTCATAACTGGGCCGGTGACCTCCAGGCCGTTGCGGCGGCGTATGCGGCCTCGCGCCGCCATGCCTCCAAGGCATTCGGGCCTATCGCTTCGCCCGCGCCAAAGGAGCTGCGCGCAGCCATCGCCCATTACCGCCTGCGCAAGCTTTACTGTGAAGGCAAGACGCCCAACCCCTTCACCAAGCGCTTCTCGATCATGAAGGCGATGAACACCGGGGAAGTGTGACGCCGATTCAGAGAACGCCCGCGGCTTTCCAGGCCTCCTTGGGCCAGCGGCGGTGTTGCCAGAACCATTGGCCGGGCTCCGCCCGCACCTGCGCTTCGATGAAGCGGGTGATCCTCTGGACCGCGCGTTCAATGTCCGCCTCCGGATGACCGGTGTCCTCGGGTACGAAAGGCGAGTGGAACTCGATACGGAATCGGGCAGGGCCCGTGCGCACGGTGGAGACCGGAACGATGGGCACGCCATATTTCAGCGCGAGCCGCGTCGGGCCGGGCGCGGTCATGGCGTCATGGCCGAAGAAGGAAACCGGGATGCCTTCATTGAACTTCTGGTCATTCATCAGCGCGACAGGCGCCCCCTTGGCCAACGCCCGCATAAGCTCGCGCGTGCCGATGCCCTTTGGGGCGTTCACAGCGGTGCCGTAGTCATGGCGCAGATCGGCAATGCGCTTGTCGATATGCGGGTTGTTCAGGGCACGGTAGGTCATCACCGCATGCGGGATGCGCTTGACGATGGCCGCTGGCATGATCTCCCAGTTGGCGAAGTGGCCGGAGATGAACACCGCGCCCTTGCCGCTGGTATTGATCTGGTCGAGCACATCGAGCCCGATGATCTCGACGCGGCCACTGGTGTAAGGATCGATGCTTGGCAGATGCGGCAGCTCACCCGCCGTGCGCCCGGCATTCTCCCACGCGGCCAATGCGGTGTCTTCGATCTGCTGCGCGTTCCAGTCCGGGAAGGCGAGGCGGAGGTTACGCTTCGTGGTCTTGTGCTGGGAGAGAAGCGGGCCGATCTTCTTCACCAGCCAGCCGCCGAAGTCTGATGCCTTGTCCGGCCCCAGCATCTTCATGGGCCCCCAATAGATCAGATCCCAGGCAATCGTTTCCAGCCGCCAGGCAATGCGCTGGCCAAAGGTGGCGCGGTTGTCGATGTCCTTCGGGCGGACATAGGCGGTGGGGGGCTGGCTGTTCATGGCAGGCTCAGGCGTTTGAAGATCGGCGCGAGCACGGCGTCAAGCGCTGCGGTGTCCTCGAAGACGGCCTTGACCGGCCAGGCGCGGATTTCCTGCCGCACGTCCGGGTGCAGGCGGACATGATCTTTCGACGTTGTAATCAGACCGGCCCCATGATCGCGCGCCAGGCTGCGCAGGAACTGCACGTCGCCTTTTGAATAAGGATGGTGATCGGCAAATGGCACGGCATCGGCAACCTGCCCACCAGCCTCTGCCAGGCTGTCGAAGAATTTCTGCGGCCGGCCGATGCCTGCAAAGGCGACGAGCGGTCCAGGCGGGGGCGCCTCTACCGGCACGAGCCGGGCGCGCAGAACCGGCAGGCCGCTGGCAGTCACCTCGCGCGGCACCGGGCCTTCCCCCATCAGCACCACGGCCTGAGCACGGGCGAGGCCCTCGGGCACTGTCTCCCGCAAGGGTCCTTTGGGCAGGACTTCGCGATTGCCGAAAGGCGCCCCGGCATCAATGACGATCAGGGTCAGGTCTTTCTTCAGGGACGGATTCTGGTGACCGTCATCCATGATGATCGCCTGCACGCCGTCCTCTGCCATCGCCTTGGCCGCGACAGGCCGCTCGCGTCCGATCCAGGCTTCGCCGGACTGGGCCAGCAGAAGCGGCTCGTCGCCCACATCGCGCCAAGCGTGCAAGCTAAGGTCTGCTTTCAGCGGGCCGCGCTCGGTGCCACCATGGCCGCGCGACAGGCTGGCGGCGCGCGCTCCGGCCGCATTGATCCGGCTGCGGATGGCTTCGGTCACCGGCGTCTTGCCCGCCCCGCCTGCGGTGAGGTTGCCAATACAGATCACCGGGACGGGGGCTGTCTCCGGCTCTGCTCGCGCCAGCTTGCGGCGCAGGCCCCAGAGATAGGCTATCGAGAAAGGTGTCAGCAGGAGGCGGGTGAGGGGCGCAGCTTCGCGGGATTTCGGGTCAAGCCCGGCCGACCAGAAGTAGGGCGCCTTCACCGCCGCGTCTCCCAGTTGCCATCGGAGCCTTCCAGAAGCGGCCTCGGCAACAACGGCAGGAGCGCGCCAAGGGTAAGCAGCATGGGCTCTTCAGACCGGGCAGCGAGCACGGCGAGCGCGTCTGCAGGCACCGGCGTAGGGGCATGCAGGAAGTCTGCGAGCGAAGCTGTGTCTGTCACGGTGTGGACGAGACCGCTCGCTTCGAGGCCTGCCATCAGCTCGGCAAAATTGTGAACGTGCGGTCCGGTCGCCACGGGGCGGTTGAGACGGATTGGCTCGAGAGGATTGTGTCCACCGACACCTTCGGCATGCCCCCCGCCGAGATAGACTGCTGACGCTGCGCGCAGCCAGATGCCCATCTCGCCCATCGTGTCGGCCAGCAGCACCCGGTCGCGTTTGTCGGGCTGCACGCCCTTGGAGCGGCGCGCATGGCGCAGGCCGCGCTGCTTCAGCAGGGCTTCGATCTCTTCGCCGCGTTCGGGATGGCGCGGGGCAATGATGAGGGCAACGTCCTCGTCCAGCGCGGCAGCCGCGTCGAGGAAGATTTCCTCTTCACCCGGATGAGTGGACGCCGCCAGGAGGCAGCGCCGCCCGGCAATGAAATTGGTCACGATCCGCGTCAGTTCCACCTCGTTGGCGGCCGGCGGCGGCAACGCGGATTTGAGGTTTCCTGCTGCACGCACCGGGCGGCCGAGCAGGTTTTCGAGGCGCTGGCCGGTATCAAGGTCGGCGGCGAGCACGATGTCGAACCGGCCGACAAGCTGACGAAACAGGCCGCGCACCTTGTGCCAGCCTTCGGCCGATTTCTGCGTCATGCGCGCATTGACGAGCGCGGTGCGCGCGCCGCTCTTGCGGGCTTCATGGATCAGGTTGGGCCAGATCTCGCCCTCGGCGAAAACGCAGAGGTCGGGCTTCCAGTGGCGGATAAAGCGCCGGGCGGCCTGAGGCGTATCCAGAGGTGCCATCGCATGGATGGCATTGTCCGGCAGCAGCGGGCCGAGAAGCCGGGCTGAGGTTTGCGTCTGGCTGGTGAAGACGAGCATCACGCCGGGACGGGCCGCGATCAGGCGCCGGCCAAGTTCCAGCAGCAAGCCGCTTTCGCCGACGCTGGCGCCGTGCAGCCAGATCAGCGGGCCGGGCCGGCGGGGTGGCAGGCGTTTGGCATAGCGCTCATGCAGGCGCAGATAGTCTTCCTTACCTGACCTGGCCCGGGCGCGCAGCACGAAGCCAAGGAAAGGGGACATCGCATAAGTGGCGAGCCGGTAGGCGAACAACGCAGGCGTCATTCAGACAGAAGCTCCGGCTTGGCTGGCGTGGACAGGGTGCCCGGCAAGGGTTTCGGCCCGGCCGGTCGCCTCATCCATGCCGCGTTGCAGCGCGTCTTGCAACGCTTCGGGCTCGGCTGAGCGTGGGCACTCGATCAGGGGACCGAAGACAATGGCGCCTTTGGTGAAGGGCAGGGGAATGATGAACCGGTCCCAGCTCTTCAGACGCAGCACCGGCTTAGCGCTGACGGCATAGGGCAGGACAAGGGCGCCGGCGCGTTGGGCAAGGGTGACGGCGCCCTGGCTGGCGACGCGCCGGGGGCCGCGGGGGCCGTCGGGCGTCATGCAGACAGATTCGCCTGCGCGAAGCCTGCCGGCAGCTTCGGCAATGGCGCGCAGGCCGCCCTTGTCCTTGTTGCCTTTCTTCTTGTTGCCTGCCGAGCCGCGTATGAGATCGATATCCAGCCTTGTCACCGCCCGGGCAACAGATTCCCCGTCCGGCGACAGCGAGATCATCATGGCGGTGCGGCCGCGGCGTTCAGGCCAAAGGCGAATGGCGCGGTTCCAGCCCGACGGCATCAGGAGGATGGTCTCATGCCAGCAGGCGATCACGAAGCCGGAGGGCCCGGCTGCCGCCAGCGCGGCGCGTGTTTCTGCCTCGTTTTCTATGGTCCAGCGGATCGTGCGGCCAACCAGCGCCATCCATGCCCAGATCATGAATCCAAGCACGGCAACAACAGGGGCGGAGCGGAAGAACGCTTTCATCGGGCGGCTTATACTGCGCTTCGCAGGGCGCGCCATGCATCAGTTCAGCGAGACATGCGGGCAGGAAGGATGGTGGGCGATACAAGGTTCGAACTTGTGACCCCTGCCGTGTGAAGGCAGTGCTCTACCGCTGAGCTAATCGCCCGACCGCGAGCGCGCTGCCTAATCCTGGTGCGAGGGCAGGTCAAGCACATATCTCAATGCAGGAAGGGCGTAGGCAAGGGCGGTGTTTCGTGTTTATCTACAAGATCATGGACGCATGGTTCCGGCCACTTGCCATGCAGATTTGCAACGCGCGGGTCTGATACCTGGTGAAGCCTTGCTGTGGTGGCTGACACCGGTGGAACTTCGCCAGTTAGCGCTGAGCCTGCAACCGGTTGCATTTAAAAGCCGATTGCCTCCTTCCGGATCATGTGATGAACGCCAGATGAACGCCTGTTCATTATGAACAACTGTTCATATTCTTTGATTAAGCAAATGTTATATAGATTTCCTCTTGAGAAACCCTGCAAACATTGTCATTTAGCGGACATACACAGACGGGCCGGCAAGGTCCGCGTGATGAACCTTAAGAAGGACAGGCACAGATAGCCCCCCATCGGGCTGTCTTAACATCTAGAACGATAAAATCGCCTGGAGAGAGCAGAGTGAAAGATTGGTGTGACGAAGAAGGCGCTAAGCGCCTCCGTGAAAAAATCAATTCGTATTGGGCAGAACGCGGTTACGAGGTCGATGTCGACCTTGTGGACGCCGGGTTTGTCCCTGCGATGCGGAGCGCACGTTGTGACGTGCGGTCCAACATGGTCAATGGCATGCCGCGCCGCCGCGCTGCCGGTGAAGTGGGCTCCTCCCGCCCGACTTACCGTCCGCGCAATGAGGCGATGGCCTGATCCCTCAGGACTGACAAGGCTGGAAGCAATTGGGAATAGTGACCGATGACACTGTCGGGCGCGATATCTTCGATAGCTTCTGCTTCGTAGCCAAAGGTCACGAACAGGAAGGGCAGCCCGGCATTCCGGGCTGCCCTTTCATCTGTGCGGCTATCCCCCACGAACAGGGCGCGTTCCGGCATGCCGCTTGCGGCGGCAATCGCCTCGAACACGTGATCCTGATGGGGTTTGCGGTTGGTGGCGCGATCCGCGCCAAGGATGGCAGCAAACCGGCTTGTGAGACCAAGCTCATCAATCAGACGCTCGCTGAGGTCCTGCCGCTTGTTGGTACACACGCAGAGTGTGGCGCCCGCATCCAGCAGCGCGTCCAGCGCTTCGGGGCAGCCGTCAAACGGGCGCGAGCCGACAGCAATATTGTCGACATAGTAGGCGATGAACCGGTCAAAGGCCGCGTCCATCTCGGCGGCCGGGAGCGTGACACCCTGAACGCCGAAGCCCTTTTCCATCATGGCCCGGGCGCCGTTGCCGATCAGCGTGGCGATGGTTGGCAGGTCGACCGGAGCGAGGCCTGCCTCAACCAGTACATGGTTGAGCGCGCCCAGCAGGTCCGGCGCGGTGTCCACCAGCGTGCCATCCAGATCGAACGCGATGGTCCAGCCTTCAAAGGCGCCTGTTTCAGCCATCAGATACCCTCCTTCGCCCTCGCCAAGATGCGGGGTTTCGTCTAGGCGATGGGGCAGAGGAAAGCGAGAGGGAGCCCGCATTTGACCGACACTGCCAGACCGCGCGCCGCTGTTATCCTTGCTGCCGGCAAGGGAACCCGGATGAAGTCGCCCCTGCCCAAGGTGATGCACGCCGTGGGCGGGCGCCCGATGATGGACTGGTCGATTGCGCTGGCCCGGGAAGCTCGCGCCGAGCGGATCGTTGCGGTTGTGCATCCTTCGCAGGACGTGCTGATCGGACACCTCAGACAACACCATCCCGATATTGCGATTGCCTTCCAGGACCCGCCGCAGGGAACAGGGCATGCCGTGCGCTGCGCGCAAGGCGCGCTTGCCGACTTCGAGGGCGACCTGGCTGTGCTCTATGGCGACAGCCCCCTGGTCCCGGCAGAGACAATCGAAGACCTTTTCGGGACACTTTCGGCCAACACCGGCCTCGGCGTGCTCGGCTTTGACGCCGAAGAGCCCGGCCTCTATGGCCGTTTGATCACCGCAGAAGACGGCAGTCTCGAGGCCATCGTCGAGGCGCGCGAGGCCAGCCCCGATCAGCTCAGGGTGCGCCTGTGCAACTCAGGGGTCATGGCAGGGCGCGCGGGCGACATGTTCCGCCTCCTCGCAAAGGTCACCAACGCCAATGCCAAAGGCGAATACTACCTGACCGACCTTGTGGGCCTCGCCCGCGCCGAAGGCATACGCTGCGCCGTGGCGGTCTCGGGCGAGGACGACCTCATCGGCTGCGATTCCAAGGCAGACCTCGCCGAGGCCGAAGGCATTTTCCAGCAAAAGCGCCGCCGCGCGCTGATGGATGCGGGCGTCACCCTGGTGGCCCCTGAAACCGTGTTCCTTTCCCATGATACCGAGATCGGCGCCGACGCCGTGATCGAGCCCAATGTCGTGTTCGGCTCCGGCGTGAAGGTGGCGGGCGGGGCGCAGATCCGCGCGTTCAGCCATCTGGAAGGCGCCATTGTCGGCGAGGGCTGCAGCGTCGGGCCCTATGCCCGCCTGCGGCCGGGCACGGTGCTGGCGGCCAACGTTCACATCGGCAATTTCGTCGAGACCAAGAACACGGCCATGGGCGAAGGCGCCAAGGCCAATCACCTTGCCTATCTCGGCGACGGCACCATCGGCGCGGGCGCCAATATCGGCGCGGGCACGATCTTCTGCAATTATGACGGCTTCCTCAAACATCAGACCGATGTGGGCGAAGGCGCGTTTGTCGGCTCGAACTCTGCCCTGGTCGCGCCGGTGAGAATCGGCGAAGGCGCCTATGTCGGCTCCGGCAGCGTGATCACCAAGGATGTTCCCGATGACGCCCTGGCGGTGGGGCGCGGCCAGCAGATCACCCGCGAGGGCTGGGCCAAGAATTACCGGGCAAAGAAAGCCGCCGAAAAGGCCGCCCGCACTGCAGGCAAGGACAAGAAGGGCTGAGGGCCGGACATGGCGAGCGAAAACGAAAAGCAGAATGCGGCCGCCGCCGCGATGGACTTTGTCGAAGAGGGCATGACGATTGGCCTCGGCACAGGCTCGACGGCGAAATTCTTCGTCGAGATGCTGGCCGACGAGATCGCCGATGGCCTCATCGTGCGGTGCATCGAGACGAGCAACCAGACCCGCGAGCTGGCGCGCAGCCTCGGCGTGCCACTGATCCCGTTCGAGCAGGTGGACCGCATCCACCTCACCGTGGACGGCGCCGATGAGGTCGGCCCTGGCGGCGTGCTGATCAAGGGCGGCGGGGCGGCGCTGCTGCGCGAGAAGATCATCGCCAACGCGTCAGATCATATGGTCGTGATCGCGGATAGTTCGAAAGAAGTGCCCCATCTGGGCGCATTTCCGTTGCCGGTGGAAGTCACCCCGTTCGGTTACACGATCACGGCCAAGAAGGTGCATGACGCCCTCGTTGCCTCCGGCGTTGAGCGCCCGCGGATCGAGCTGCGCAAGGCGCCCGGCAGCGTCGACATGCTGGTGACCGATGGCGGCAATTACATCCTCGACTGCCATTGCGGGCGTATTCCTGACCCCGCCAAGACAGGCGCCTATCTCTCCGGCGTGCCGGGCGTTGTAGAGCATGGCCTGTTCATCGGCATCGCCCGCACGGTGATCATCGGCGAGGAAAATGGCGCACACATCATTGAATACTGAGGCGGGGCCCTCACATCTGCTGGCGAAAACACGCTGACCTTCAAGGACCTTCCCATGACCGACACCGCCTACGACTATGACCTGTTCGTGATTGGCGGCGGCTCGGGAGGCGTGCGCGCGGGCCGGATTGCAGCGCAGGCAGGCGCCCGGGTCGGCCTGGCCGAAGAATACCGGATGGGTGGCACCTGCGTCGTGCGCGGCTGCGTTCCGAAGAAGTTCATGGTGTATTCCAGCACCTATGGCAAACATATCAAGCTCTCTGCCGGGTACGGATGGTCTGTGGGCGAAGTATCCTACGACCACAGCGATTTCATGGTGGCGCTGCATGCCGAGGTCGAGCGCCTTTCGGCTATCTATGACCGCAACCTCAAGAATGCGGGCGTTGATGTGTTCGATGATCGCGCCGAATTCGTGGACGCACATACGCTGCGCCTGAAAAAATCCGGCAAGACGGTCACGGCCGCGAAAATCCTGATCGCGACCGGCGGCCGCCCCTGGATGCCGTCTGCCGATGAGCTGCCCGGTATCGAACACGCCATCGACTCCAACGGCGTTTTTGAAATGGACACGCTGCCGGGGCGCATGCTGATCGCAGGCGGGGGCTATATCGCAGTCGAGTTTGCCCACATCTTTGCCGGGCTCGGCGCCGAGGTCACCCTCGTCTATCGCGGCGAGACGGTGCTGCGCGGTTTTGACGATGAAATCCGGCTCGCCGTGCATGAGGGGCTTAAGGAAGCAGGCGTGCGCGTTGTCACAAAATGCACCTTCAAATCCATCGAGAAGACCGCAGACGGCCTCAAGGTCACCCTGAGTAGCGGCAACGAGATCGAGACCGACGTCGTGCTGATGGCGGTCGGGCGCCGGGCGAATACGGACGATCTTGGCTGTGAAGAGGCGGGCGTGAGACTGGCAGAGCAGGGCGAGGTGATCGTCGATGAATGGTCGCGCACCAATATCGAGAACATCTGGGCTGTGGGCGATGTCACAGGCCGCGTGGCGCTGACCCCGGTGGCAATCCGCGAGGGCCATGCCTTTGCCGACACAGAGTTTGGTGGCAAGCCCTGGAAGATGGATCACAGCAACATTCCGACCGCTGTGTTCACCCAGCCGGAAGTCGGCACAGTCGGCATCTCCGAAGCCGAGGCCCGCAAGACCTTCGGCGAGATCGACATCTACAAGACGAAGTTCCGCCCGATGAAAAACATGCTCAACGGCGACCAGACACGTACCTTCATGAAGATCGTGGTGCGCGCGTCCGACCAGCGCGTGCTGGGCGTGCACGTCGTGGGCGAAGACGCCGCCGAGATGATCCAGACCGCTGCGATTGCCGTGAAGATGGGCGCGACCAAGCAGGATTTCGACGAGACCTGCGCGCTGCACCCGTCTGCAGCTGAGGAACTCGTCACGATGCGGACGAAATGGGTGCCTGAAGGGGGCTAGTGCCCCTTCTTCCCCTCGTTCAGTGCCCGGATCTCCAGAGCAACCTGCTTAAGGCTTTCGCGGATGGCCTTGAGCCCCCCGCCGCGCCCGGCATGGGTGACGAGCTGGCGCCAGGCAGGCTGGTCTTCCTGCGGGGCCCTGACCGCAAAATGGGCCGAGCGGGGCAGGGCGGCGGTCAGAAGCGCCTTTGACAGGGCAAAGCCTGCCACGCCATCAAACACGCCATTGCGCGCATCGGCCTCGAAGGTCGACTGTTCGTTGCGGTTGACCGCATTGAACAGGATGCAGAGCTCCGGGCGCTTGCTCTCCTCCACCTGGTTCTGGATCACCTGATTGAGCAGGCGCACCCCGCGCAGGGAATAGATATCCGCATGCATCGGGGCGATCACCCGGTCGGCCGCTTCCAGCGCGCAGCGGGTGAGGAAGGTGGCGTTGGGATTGGTGTCGAACACGATGAGGTCATACTCGCTGCGATAATGTTCCACGCAGCGCAGGAAATGCTGTTTCACGGCGGCCAGCGCGTCCGGGTCGCCTGAGAAGGCGTATTTGGAAATCTCGAACTGCCCGGAGATGATGTCGAGCCGGCCCGGCGGGCCCTCAACGCCGAGGATGGAATGGACAAACTGGTCCCGCGGCGCCGGCGTGAAAGGCTGGGTGGTGAGGCTCAGCCAGTTCTCGGCCGGAGACGCCGCGTCGCGCGCGTGGAGGCGCGAGCGCTCGAACAGCGATATGACCGACCGGTCCTGCGCGGAGGAGGCGTCGGCCGCCTCCATCGAATAGAAGGTCTGGGTGAGGTTGTATTGCGGGTCGAGGTCGATCAGCAGGACGCGCCCGCCAAAGGCTTCCTGCCACGCGCCGAACACTTGCGCGCTGACGGTGGTCTTGCCGACCCCGCCCTTGAGGTTCATCACCGCGATGACCGGGCACTTCTTCCGGTAGGCGTCCTGCGCTTCTGCGACGAGCTGCGCCAGCCCGTCCGGGAGGGAGGATGAGAGGCGCAAGTGCGGCTGGACTTCCTGCTTGAAGAAGCCGTTGAGGCGCGCCTTGTCGACCTGGTAGGGGATGAGCTTGAGACCAAGCGCCTTGGCCGCTTCGACATCCTGGCGCACCCATTTGGAACGCACGGCAGCGGCCGAAACCAGCATGATAACGGCAAACGCCTTGTCGATGGCGGCGTCAGCCTCCTCGCGGGAGGTGTCCTCTCCGGGGTAGTATACCGTTACGGACGCAGCCCGCAGCGCTTCATGCAATGCGAGCAGGGCGTCCGGGTCTTTGCCCGAATGGCTTATGTATATGTGCGACATGTGGCCCCGCGCCTCATGGATATTCTGTCTGGATGGGCCTTTTAACGGGCCAATCCGCGATTCCGCCATCTTCTTGCAGTGAAATTATGGTGAAACTTGAGCAAGGGGCGCTCATATGTTTTATGCGGCAAAACTTCTAGTGAGACCCGAGCAATGACCTGGCATCCTTCCGACTGGCGTAACCTGCCTGCCAAGCACATCCCGCAGGATTATCCTGACGCGGCCGCCCTGGCAGCTGTTGAAACCCGCCTGAGAAGCTTTCCGCCGCTGGTTTTTGCCGGCGAGGCACGCCGCCTGAAGGCGCGGCTGGCCGATGTGGCCGCGGGCAAGGCGTTCCTGCTGCAGGGCGGGGACTGCGCCGAGAGCTTCAAGGAGTTTCACCCGGACAATATCCGGGACACGTTCCGCGTGATCCTGCAGATGGCCGTTGTGCTGACCTTTGCAGCGGCCAAGCCGGTCGTGAAGGTGGGCCGCATAGCCGGGCAGTTCGGCAAGCCCCGCTCCGAGCCGACCGAGACGATCAATGGCGTGACGCTGCCCTCCTATCGGGGCGACAATATCAACGGGATGGAATTCACCCCTGAGTCCCGTATTCCGGACCCTGAGCGTCTGATCCAGGCCTATTCGCAATCGGCCGCGACGCTCAACCTCCTGCGCGCCTTCAGCCAGGGCGGCTATGCGAGCCTTGCCAACGTGCATCGCTGGATGCTCGGCTTCGTGGACCGCTCGCCGCAGGGCGAACGCTATCAGAAGCTGGCCGACCAGATCTCTGCCTCGCTGCGTTTCATGGAGGCCGTTGGTCTCAACGCCGAGAGTGTTCCGCAGATGTCTCAGGTGGAGTTCTACACCAGCCATGAGGCGCTGCTTCTGGGTTATGAGGAAGCGATGACCCGCATCGATTCCACGAGCGGCGACTGGTATGACACCTCCGCCCACATGCTGTGGATCGGCCACCGCACGCGCCAGATCGATCATGCCCATGTCAATTTCTGCAAAGGCGTCAAAAATCCCATCGGCATCAAATGCGGCCCCGGCCTTGAGACCGACGAGCTGCTGCGGATGATTGATACGCTGAACCCGGCTGACGAGCCTGGCCGCATCACGCTGATTTCGCGCTTCGGCTCGGACGGCGTGGCCAAAGGCCTGCCCCCGCTTGCCCGCGCAGTGAAGAAATCCGGCCGCACGGTGGTCTGGTCCTGCGACCCGATGCACGGCAACACGCTGAAAACCGGCACTGGTTTCAAGACGCGGCCTGTAGACCGTGTGCTGTCTGAAGTGCGCCAGTTCATCGATGTTCTGTCGGCGGAAGGCTGCTATCCGGGCGGGGTCCATTTCGAGATGACCGGCCAGAATGTCACCGAGTGCATCGGCGGCGCGCAGGCGATCTCGGAAGAAGACCTCTCCAGCCGCTACCACACCCATTGCGACCCGCGTCTCAATGGCGAACAGGCGCTGGAGCTCGCCTTCCTCGTGGCAGAAAAACTCCAGGCCGCAGAAGCCGGCGCGGACGCGGCTCGTAAGGCGAGCTGAGCCCGGCTTGTTCTAAGCGGAAGAGAGCCTCTTAGAGGCCGTAGGTTTCCATGAGTTTCAGGGCGAACGCCTTTGCGCGTTCGTCCTTGGAGGCCTTGGCGGCGTCGTCATCGCGCATCGTTTTCTGGGCGTTGAAGAGGATCATCGCTGTTTCTTCGTCCGCATTCGGAAAAACCGAAAGCCTGCCCCGGTCGCGGCGGTAAATCGCCGTGACGGTTCCGGTTGGTTCGCCGATAAGGCTGAAACCGCCCATTTCTCCGGCCAGCTTGATTTGCTCGGCGCGCTCGCCGGCAAGATTGGCGGCGCTGTCCCAGGTCTGCACGCCGGCGCTGAAAATCTGGGCGCCGCCGGCGTCTGTCCAGAGACAGCGTGTTTCGGTTGAGGTGGTTTCGAGCGTGCCTGTGGCAGTGATGCCCAGGGCGGCGAGTTCTTCTGCGGGCAGCCAGTTACAGGGATTTTCATTCACCAGGGCGGCCCATTTGTCCCAGTCGAAATTACCGGCAGGCGCGGTAACGGGCGCTGCGGCCTCGCCGGGTTCGGCGGCCGCCGGGGCCGCCCCGGGTGTGGCGGGCGCCTCCACTGGCGTGGCAGGTTCGCTGCCGCCACAGGCGGCCACAGAGAGGAGGGCGAGGAGGGGCAGGATTTTCAGCGCCTTCATGGGATCACTCCGTCAGATAGCCCTTCTTGCCGGGCAGGATGAGAATATCAACGCGCCGGTTTTCTGCGCGGCCTTCCTCGGTGGCATTGTCTGCCACCGGACGGCTCGCGCCATAACCCTTTATGGTCACGTCTGCGGGAACCGGCGATATCTTGGCCGACAGGTTTGCCCAGACAGATTTTGCCCGGTTCTCCGAAAGCGTCTGATTGGACGCGGCCGAGCCGGTTGAATCGGTATGACCCTCGACCGTCACGCGGATGTCGGCGCCATAGTTTTCCAGCTGGGCGGAAAGGTCGCTGAGGGCAGCTTCCGCTTCCGGCCTGATCTCGAACTTGCCCACATCAAACAATAGCGCGCTGTCGAGCGAAAGACGGATCTCAGCGCCGACGGCGGCGATGGCGTCAATGTCGGCCCCGGAGTGATTGCCGCCGCAGGCCGCGCTGGCATTTGTCAGCCGGACGAACGGAAACTTGTCGCCCTTCTGGACGAACGGGCCGATATCGACGTCCGAACGGGCGCCTTCGATCTCGCCCACTTCGATCCAGTTTTCTCCATCTGAGGATATGGCGAGCTCGGTTTTCTCGATCACCGGCCCGATCTCGAAGATATAGAGGTCCACCCCGTCCACATCGACAAGGATATTGTCCGTAAACTGCGTGACGAGAGCGCCGTTACAGCCAAGGGAGATGAAGTCTGCGCTGTAGGTGTTGCGGTAGTCGGGTTCGCCCAACGCAGTCTCCGGGAAGTCAAACGGCGGCTTGGAGGGCCGCTCGCCCGGCGTGAAGCTCACGACCCGGTCGGCAAAGGAAAGGGCGCCGAGCGGCAGGCAGATTTCCCGCTTGCCGCTGCCATAGACACGGCCGGGGCAGTCATCGCTTTCGCGGCCCTTGCCCGGGGCGTCCCGGTCGATTTTTGGCGGGGGCGCTTCAAGTGTCTTGGGCAAGAGAAGGCGGATGTCTTCTTCAGTGATGCCCGCCCCGCCGCTGCCCTTGATCAGGGCCTTGAGCTCGGCATTGGTGGCGGTGAAGCGTCCGTCGGATTGCTCTTTCAGCAGTGCGTCGAGTTCCTCCTTCGTCATCGTGAAGGACCCGCCCATGCTCTCGACCAGATGATGCAGCGTCGGGCCCGTCAGTTCCAGGACCGGGCCCATCCGGGCGAGCTCCAGCGCCTTCTGGGCGCCGGGCGTTGCGGCCACCAGCCCGTCCTGCGCCGCGCGCAGGGCGCCGGTCCCGCTGCCGGTGTCGTCCTCGGCAGCGGCCTCCTCGGCGAGCGCCATCTGGTCGGCCAGCGGGCTGAGGTCGAGGGTGGGGTAGGCGTCCTGCAGCTGGCTGAATTCCCCCGCCGTCGCGCCCACCTGTCCATCACTGGTGAAATTCCACAGCGCGACACGGCCATCGCCGCGCGCCTCGACCCAATAGACCGTGCCATCCAGATCCGTGACGGGGATAGCGGTTTCCGGCAGGCCTTCCGGGCGGACAAATCCGTCATCGGCCGCAGCGGCGGCTTGCGGCGCGCCGCCTTCATCAGACGTCATGGGTGGCTCAGGTGCTTCCGGACTGGCCGGGGCAGGGCCGCTACCCCCACAGGCTACAAGCAGAACGAGGCCGGCGCTGGCCAGCAGGGTCTTCATAGTCGCCATCAGTTCGTCCTCTGATAACTGGCCTTGATGGTCTGGTAGAACATCTCGCCCTCGGTGGCGCGCCACATCGGGTTATTGTTGTGCTCGGCTTCGCATCGGCCAAGCTCGTCGAGCACGCCGACCATCTCCTGATTGAACTCAGCCCATTTGGCGTCATAGGCTTCCTTTGTGCCCTGGAAGCTTTTCTGGATGTCGGCCTTCTGCTGGGCCCAGGACATTTCGACAAACTGGTGGGGCTTGGGCACCGTGTCGCCCATCGTGATCGCCGTACTGACGAAATCAGCCGTGCTCATATAGATGATCCGCAGGCGCTCATAATTTAACAGAAGCTCGTCCAGCTCCCGGAACGGCTCGCGATAGCATGCTTCGCAGGCGTCATAATTGTCCCAGGCTGCGCTCATTTCCTCGTCAAATTCGTTTTCGACAGCCGGCGGACGGCAGGTCAGCGGCATGGGCGGGAGATTGGACGGGTCAGGCTCCATCTCCCGGTCAGACTCCACCAGCATCCGCAGCCGCTCGATCTCCGCCCGGTTGGCAGAAGCCTGCCGGTTGAGATCGTTGATCCGCCCTTCGGCCTGCGCCAGGCGATCGGCATATCCCTCATCCACCGGAGCAGGGCCGGGGTCTGCGGGAGCGGTCTCGTCCCCTGCGCCCGGCTCGTCCTTGGGCGCATTGCCGGGCTCAAAATCTTCCGGTTTCAGCTCGATCGGGCGGCCCGAGCCGGTTGTCGTCTCGCCCGTGAACGGATTTGGCGGGCCATCCTCTTTCGGCTTGTCCCCGTCCTTGCCCGCCGTCGCATCCTTGTCCTTGTCGCGTGCTGTTTCCGGCGGCGGCTTGTCGACATCGAACGGGTTGGGCGGCTCAGCTGGCTTACCTGCAGTCACATCCTTGTCGCTCTCGCGCGGGCCATCCACCGGCGGCGGGTCTTCGACTTCAAACGGATTGGGCACGCCGCCGGGCGGGGGCAGCTCCTCGCCCTGCGCATAGGCCGGGGCGGGCGCCTGCACCGCGACCATCGTCAGCCCCCCGATCAAAACCAGGGCGGCCGCTCCGCTCTTGTTGCGGCGGACCAGCATCACGGCAAGGAACAGCGCGATCACCCCAAGCAATCCCGCGATTACATAGAAGATGGGAGACGTCCCCCCGCGCGCACCGCCTGGGCGTTCGCCGCCGGCTTTCCCGGCCGCCGCAGCGATTTCCGGATTGGAGTAGACGCGCGCCATGCTCGGCGGCGCAGGCGCTCCCTGCCAGAAAACAAGCGTGGCGCGGGCGGGCGCCCCGCCCGGTGAGGCCAGCTGCACGCCGACATCGCCATGGGCGCGGCCTTCAAACACGAAATTGCCGCTGCTGCCGGTGGAGCCCGACTGAACCGCCTTGCCCCAGTTCTGACGATGCAGGGTCACCTCCAGCGGACGCGCCTGGCTGGCCGCGATCACGTGCACGGAGAAGGGGGCGGAAACGTTTGTGCCGCGCACATAATACCGGACGGGCGTTTCCCCGACAGTGACCTCGGCGGCAGCAAACCGCCCCTCCTTGCCCGGACGGTCGCCATAGTCGAGCTTCACGGCCTTGATCTCGTCGCCAGGCGGGGTTCCGGGCTCGGCAAAGGCGAGCGCCGCAAAGAAGAGCGTGGCCAGGAAGGCCACCAACACACGTCCGTGCAGCATCGGTCACATCCCCTTGTCGAGCCGGAGGAGTCTCAATTTGCGCTGAAATTGTCGCAGGCCGCTGCGTTGATCAACCCCAAAAGAAGAAGGCCATGGCTAACAGCCAGGTAACACTGCGCGCCTTGTGTTGTGTTTGCTCGGTATTGCGCCCTGGGAGCGGGGCAGCCTTCAGCCGGGCTTGCAGACAACCCTGACGCAAAAATTTCATTACCCGGATATCTTGCTCTCAATCGGCCTTTCAGGCATCAGGCCCGGCTGCTCAGAAATCAGGCATACGCCTGGAAAAGATCCAAGGGAGGGCAGTCATGACGGCGACGTCGCGCCTGCCCGCCTGGGCAAGGCCAAGGGATATCGCGGACCTGATCCGCCTGTCGGTGCCCATCGCCGTCAGCCGCATGGCCATGATGCTCATGGGCCTGACCGATGCCATCGTGCTCGGCCAGTATGCGCCGGGGGAGCTGGCATACGTGCTGTCGGCCTGGTTGCCGATGAGCATCTCGCTTGGCTTTGGAGTCGGCATCCTTCTGGGTATCCAGGTGCTGACTTCTGAAATGCTCGGAACGGGCAGGGAAGCCGGCTCGGGGCGGATTTTCCGGCGCGGTCTCTGGTGGGCCGTCCTGATGGGCGCAGTATTCACTGCGGCGCTCCTGCCGTTTGCCGATCCGTTTTTCCATTGGGTGTTTGTCACGATAGCGCCGGTCAGCGAGACCCCGTCGTCCGTTTCGCCAGAGATCGTCGCCAGCTCGACTGCGTCGGTCACGCGCATCCTGGCTCTCGGCCTTGCCGGGCACATGATCTCCCAGGCCTGCTCCTACTATCTGGAGGCGCTGCGCCGGCCGCTGCTTGTCACCATCGTCATGTATACCGGCGTGGTCATAAACCTCTTCGCAAACCTCGCCCTTGTTGCGGGCTGGTGGGGCTTTCCGCAGATGGGCGCCGAAGGCGTGGCCTGGGCCACCACCGGCACGCGCTGGCTCATCGCAGCTATCCTGCTGATCTTCGTGGCGGCGCTCACGCCCGCCTTCCGCCGCTCTCCGCCGGCGGCAAAGGAAGAACCGCGCCGCCAGCTCGCCGTTGGCGTGGGCACGGCCATTTCCAATATTGCCGAATATGGCGGCTTCAACATTACCTTCATCATCGCCACCTGGGTCTCCATCGCGGCCAACGCCGTCTATGGCTATTCGGTTCAGATCATCGGCGTGTGCTTCATGTTCTATCTGGGCATCGCCACGGCGACATCCGTGCGCGTGGCCGAAGCGATCGGGCGGGGCAGCCAGGAAGAAGTCCGCAATGCCGGGCGCCTGGGCGTGGCGGCAACTTTCGTGATGGGGGTCATCCTCGGGGTACTGCTGGTGATCTTCGCCGGGCCGGTCTCGCGCCTGCTGGTTCGGGAGGACGCTGTCATTGGCGGTATCGCCATTGCGCCCGCCATTGCGGGCCTCCTGTGGCTGGCGGCGGCGGTGACCGTGTTTGATGGCCTTCAGGCGACCGCCTCCTTTGCCCTGCGGGCGCAAGGTATGGTCTGGCTGCCCAGCGCCATCCATATCAGCTCGTTTTTCCTGGTAATGATCCCGGTCTGCTACTGGCTGGCCATTTCGCTTGGCCGCGGAGCCGCGGGTGTTCTCGAAGGCGCGTTCATCGCCGTCTTCTTTGCCGGGATGGCACAGCTTGTCCTGCTGGAATGGAAAACGGCGCGCCCCGATATGGTGCGCGCCGCCTGATCCGGAACAGTCCCCGCAAGGACCAGAACCTTAGATGTCCTTCAGTGCCGAAGCCGGCTTGAACGCCATCGAGGTTTTCTCGGGAATCTTGATGGTCTCTTTGGTTGCCGGATTGCGGCCTTCGCGCGCATTCCGGGTTTTGGCCGAGAAAGTGCCAAAGCCGGCGATTGCAACCTGCTGGCGTGACTTCACTGCCGCAGCGACGGTGTCAAAGAGTGCGTCGACGGCTTTGCCAGCGTCGCTTTGCGACAGGCCGGAAGCTGATGCCACCGCTTTGGTCAGTTCACCCTTGTTCATAGGGGTTCTCCTCTAGGTTAAATGACGTTTACACGCCATTGCCCCGACTTACCCACGATTCGTTACCCGTGAATATGCCGGACGCCCTATAAACACGGGCTAAACCCCGAGAATCCAGCCCTCTTCTTCGGCCACGTGCTGGTTTTGTTCAGGGGAAAGTGATTTGGCTGTGGAAAAAGCCGCGCCAAGTGTGCCTTTTTCGTCCAGATCGGCGTAGTGGCGGGCTATCTGGCGAACCTGGGCCTCGTCGGCAACTTCGCCCTTTTCCGGTTTTGCCTTCACGAGGGCGGGGTAGATCTCTGCCATCACGACGTCGATACCCTCCAGAGACCCGGCGGTAAGGGGCTCGGTGCCAAGCTCGAATGGCCAGATTCTGGAGGTCGGCCAGGCCTGTCGCAGGGCATGCACATGCGGGATGCCGGTCAGCGTCTGACTGCCTACAGAGCCTGTGTAGGCAAGCTGCCAGACAGACTTTGGCTGGCCTGTCTTTTTCTCTTTAAGATAGTTTTCGCAGGCTCGGAATTCGGCCAGCGCCGCGCCGGCATAGTCCGGGCGGGTGGCCGAAAGCGTCGAAACCACATCCCGCGCGGGCGCGCCCCAGAAGGGGAAAGCGCCTTTGGAGATCGCATAGTTGAGACCGGCCGCGATGGCGTAGCGGGCATTGGAATTGTCCGGCTTGTCCTTCAGCTTGGTCGCCAGGTGGGCATAGGTGGCCGCCCACGGTGCCTGTTTCGATATATCCAGGCCAAGTGCGGCGGCCGTGCCCGCCGGGAAGCCGAGCGAGAAGTCAAATCCGATCAGGATCTTGTCGCCCCGCTTGGTCAGCTTGGTGACCATGTCTTCGATGAAAGCCCGTGCCTTCAGGCGCGTGTCGATATTCACGCCGCGATATTGCAGCTTGAGGCGCGCATCCTTGGCCAGGACCCCGATCCAGATCGAATTGGCGCCGAGCGACGGCTTGGCCGCCGCGCTCCAGTCCACCATGATATAGGCGTCAAACAGGGCAGCCATGGTCAGCCTAGCTTGACCAGCATCTTGCCGGTGTTGGCACCGGTGAAGAGGCCGAGGAAAGCGTCAGGCGCCTTCTCGATACCGTTCATGACTGTTTCCTCGTATTTCATTTGGCCGCTCGCGATCCATTTCGCCATGTCGGCGTGGAAGGCGGGCGTCATATCTGCATGTGTGGAAACGATAAAGCCCTGAAGTTTGAGCTGTTTGCCAACGGCCTGGATAATGTTGTGCGGGCCTTCCGGTTTGCCGGTCGCGTTGTACTGGGCGATCATTCCGCAGAGGGCAAAGCGCGCCATCGGCCGCGCCGCTTCGATGGCAGCCGAGAGGTGGTCGCCGCCGACATTGTCGAAATAGACATCGATGCCCTTGGGTGCAGCGACCTTCAGCGCCGCCACCAGGCCGTCAAAGCCGTTTGCCTGCTTGTAGTCGATTACATGATCGGCCCCGAGGGATTTGACGAAGTCGCACTTCTCCTTGCCCCCCGCCGTACCGATGACGGTGCAGCCCTTTATCTTGGCGATCTGGACGACCGTTGAGCCGACCGCGCCGGCGGCGCCCGAGACGAACACCGTGTCGCCCTCCTTGAGCTCACCCACCCGCAGGAGGCCGGCATAGGCTGTCAGGCCGGGCATGCCGGCGACGCCCAGATAGGCACTCTCCGGCAGGCCGGTATTGGGCAGCTTCTGCACCATCGCGGCGTGCGGCGGGGCCACCCAGGCCGTGCGCCAGCCAAGCATGGAGGAGACAAGGTCGCCTGCCTTGAAGTCGGGATGTGCCGACGCGGTGACCCGCCCCACCGCGCCGCCCTGCAGCGTCTCGCCGATCTGAAAGGGGGGCACATAGCTCTCCCGGTCATACATCCGCCCGCGCATGTAGGGGTCCACCGACATCCATGTGTTGACGACCTGGATCTCGCCATCCTTCGGATCGGCCACGTCAACGGAGCGGCTGGCAAAGTCGGAGAGCTTGGGCATGCCGACGGGACGTGCGGCGAGGCTCCAGTCAGTTGAGGTCAGTTTGGACATGGGCGTTCCTTCCTGGGAGTGTCTTGTGGGGCCCGGAATGGCCGGGATTGTCCCCGATCTGTCCGGTCTTGTCTCTCCCAGATGACCCGGCAGGCACCGGATGTGAAGGGGGTGACCCGAAGAAACCGCTGAACCTGCGCCTGTCCCGGCCTGAAGCCAGCACTTGCAGACGCCGCCCGGCACATGTCATGTCCCCCAAGAAAAAAGGGATCAGGGCAGGAATGACAAGGCTCAAGGTAGGCGTCGCGGGCGCCGGTGTTTTCGGCAATTACCACGCTCAGAAGGCCGCAGCATCGGCGCGCGCCGACCTTGTCGGCATCTTCGATGTGGACCTCGATCGCGCCCGGCATCTCGCCGGCACCTTCGGTGCCAGGGGTTATTGCGATTATCCCGAATTCCTCGGCCTCTGCGACGCGGTGGTCATCGCTGTCCCCGCCGTATGGCACGAGCGGCTCGCCCGCCAGGCCATCGAAGCGCACTGCCACGTACTGGTCGAAAAGCCCCTGGCGCTTACAGGTATTGCGGCACGGGATCTTGCCGATGAGGCCGCTGCCCGCGGTCGCATCCTGCAGGTTGGCCATCAGGAGCGCTTCGTCGCCATGGCGATGGGCGTGCTGGCGATCGAGGAAACCCCGCTGCTGATCGAGTCGGTACGCTCCGGCCCGCCTGCGCCCGGTGGCCGGGCAGGGGACGTGTCGGTGATCTGGGATCTCATGATCCATGATCTTGATCTTGCCGCCATGATGCTGGGCCGGGAGTTCACCCATGTCGAGGCCACCGGCCGCAAAGTGCATTCAGCCCATATCGATGAGGCCGAAGCCGTGTTCCACTATGCTGGCGGCGGGCAGGCGAAACTGCGCGCCAGCCGCGCGGCCGATCTGCGCGAACGCACCATGCGGGTCGTCTATCCCTCGGGCGAGATCGACATCGACTTCCTGACGCGGCGCCTGAAGAACACGACGCCCTATGAAGTGCGCGTGGACATAGCTGCCGACCTGCCCGACCCGCTCGGCGCGGCGGATGAAGGTTTCTACGCGGCGTGCCTTGGCCTGGCGCGCAGCCCCGTGCCCGCCCATGGCGCGGTGGCAGCCGTCGCAATGGCCGAAGCGGCCGAGGCGAAGGCCCTCGCCGGTATCGCCGCGCTCTAGGCGCGCCTCCGGCTTTTTTGCTTTTTTCCGCATCGGCGCAACCATCTGGATGGAGCGCGTCGTGCTAGCTGCCACCAGCAGCAGTCCCGCAGTGCCAAACACGGCCACGCCGCCCATGTCGCGATGCCGTTCAGCATACGGATGACATCGGGCTGGATCACGAAGTCGTGGTATGCCGCAAACGCGGCGCCCGCAGCGCCGGGCCCGAGCAGAATTCGCCAGAGGATCTCAACGCCGACCAGCGGCGCATGATACTCGTCTTCAAGGCGGGCCACAGGAGGCAGGGCGCCGGGAAGATAATCAGCCTGGCGATCAGATCAGTGCGTGACCAGGTCCCGGTAGACGATCCTTTGCCCGGTGCGTGTTTCTTCCGGCGCCACGAGCTTCACGATCTCCCTGGCCACATCTTCCGGTGTCGGCAGGGTCATCGGGTCTTCGCCCGGCATTGCTTCGGCGCGCATCCCGGTGCGCACGGCGCCCGGATCGAAAAGGTTGGCACGCAGCGCCATTTTCTCGCTCTCGTCTGCCCACGCTTTGACAAGCGCCTCCAGGCCCGCCTTGGACGCCTGATAGGGCCCCCAGAACGCGCGCGGGCGGGGCACCACGCCGGAGGTGATGAAGACGGCCCGCGGGCTTTCCGAGCGATGCAGGCAGGGGCCGAGCGCGCGGATGAGATGCGCGTTGGCCGTCAGGTTTACCTGAATGGTTTCCTCAAAGCTGCGGGGACCGCAGGTCTCCAGAGGTCCAAGCGTGCCGAGCAGCGCCGCATTGGCGACAAATCCGTCAAGCGCGCCGAACTTGTCCGCGATGACCTTGCCGAGCGTTTCGATGCCCTTGGTGTCCTTGAGGTCCATCGGAACGAGGACCGCTTCGGAGCCAAGCGCCCGGATTTCATTGTCGAGCTTCTCAAGCGCCGCTTTGGATCGGGCAATGGCCAGGACAATGCTGCCCTGACGGGCGAGCTCGAGGCTGATCGCACGGCCAATGCCGCGCGAGGCGCCGGTGACGAGGACTAATCTGGGTTTATCGGTCATACGGGGAGTGTTACGGCGAACATCAGACATCGTCCAGCAGGGACAATTGCCGCTCTTTGTCGGCCTGGTCGCGCTGGTGATCCAGGAGTTGAGTTGGATAGTCTCCGGTGAAGCAATGGTCTGCGAACTGCGGCTGCATCCCGTTGCGGACCGGCTCGCCAATCGCCTTGTAGAGGCCGGGCACCGAGAGGAAGCCAAGGCTTTCAACTTTCAGCTCACGGACCATTTCTTCATGGGTATGGATCGCGGCGAAGAGTTCGGACTTTGCAGCCATGTCGATGCCGTAGAAATCCGGGTTCACGATCGGCGGGCTGGCCGAGCGGAAGTGGATTTCGCGGGCACCGGCCTCTCGTACCATCTGCACGATCTTCTTGGACGTGTTCCCGCGCACGATGGAATCGTCCACCAGGATGACGCGTTTGCCCTCAAGCACGGCGCGGTTGGGGCTGTGCTTCTTGGAGATAGCCGTCTGACGCCCGGTCTGGGTCGGCTGGATGAAAGTACGGCCGACATAATGGTTCCGGATAATGCCCATCTGGAAGGGGATGCCGGAGGCTTCGGAAAAGCCGAGGGCGGCGGGCACACCGGAGTCCGGCACCGGCACGATCACGTCGGCATCGGCATGCGTTTCCAGCGCAAGCTGGTTGCCCATCCGGCGACGGACCTCATAGACCGAGCGGCCCTGGATAAAGCTGTCGGGGCGGGCGAAGTAGACATATTCGAAAATGCACGGGCTTGGCGGGCGCGGCGGGAAGGCGCGGATAGATTCGATGCCTTCCTCGCTGATCACGACGACTTCGCCATTCTCGATCTCTCGGACAAACTCTGCGCCGATGATGTCGAGCGCGCAGGTTTCGGAGGCCAGCACATAGGATTTGCCATGCCGGCCGAGGATCAGCGGGCGCAGGCCAATGGGATCCCGTGCCCCGATGAGTTTCTTGCCGGTAATGCCGACGAGGGCGTAGCCGCCTTCGATCTGGTGCATCGCGTCGACAAGACGTTCGACGAATTTCTTCTTCGGGCTGCGGGCGACGAGATGCAGGATGACTTCGGTGTCCATCGTGGACTGGAAGATCGCGCCATTGCGGACGAGTTCCTGGCGCAGGATGCGGGCATTCGTCAGGTTGCCGTTATGCGCCACGGCGAACCCGCCGGTATCTAGGTCTGCAAAGATCGGCTGGATGTTGCGGGCCATCGGGCGGCCCTGCGTGGAGTATCGGTTGTGGCCGATGGCGGCGTGGCCGGGAAGGCGCTGGCGAAGGTCTCCGCCGAAGCTTTCGCCGACGAGGCCCATATGGCGCTCGGAAGAAAACCGCTTGCCGTCATAGCTGACGATGCCGGCCGCTTCCTGTCCGCGGTGCTGGAGGGCGTGAAGCCCCAGGGCTGTGAGCAGACTTGCTTCAAGGCTGCCAAAGACTCCGAAAACGCCGCATTCTTCGCGGGGTTTATCGTCATCATGATCGAAAAAGACCATCGGACGTTCCGGCTTTGCTGGTGGGGGCCTATGCCTAGGCGGGGATATAGGCCGGTTCGTCTGCGGGCGAAAGCCCGTCAGTGACATTCCTGTCATCAAATCACAGGAGGTGTCTCAGAATGGCTCTGCCGGCATCGAGGCGGCGTGGCGGAAAACGATGTCGGCTGCCGAAGGGTGGAGCGGACGCAGGCGCGGCAATGTCTCCGAAACCTGTTGGCGCCAGCCCGCCACGTCCGGTGTTTCGGGCAGGGCGCGCAGGTCGAGCCAGCCGGACCCGGGGATTATGTCTGCCAGGGCCGCCTCCTGCGTCTGCACGATCCAGACATGGTTGTCTGCCGCTTCGCCGTGGCGCCGGGCGGCGGCCGCCATATCCTTTTCGCCCGTGTGGGCGGGAAGCTGGTCCACGCCCCAGAAAACAGCGGCCCGTTCAGGGGCAGCCTCAGAGGCCGCCGCGCAATGCATTCCGGCTATGCGGATGGTCCTGTCGATGTTCACCGCGTTCCAGCCCCGAAGCACGGTGAGGGTATCTGCCAGCGCGGCTGATTTCTGTCCATCATGGATGGGCGCTTCGCGAACAATCTCGGTTGCAAGCTGGCCCGTCGCAGCGCCGGCCGCATACGCGTCGAGGACAGCAGCCCCCGCACACGGGACATCGAGGATCAGCAGGCCGAGCATGCCCGATTGGGCCAGGGCTTCTGTCAGGGCGCCTTTTAGCGCGACGCGCTCCTGGCTGATCGCTCCGCCGCCCTCGAAGCTGATCAGATCGGCTCCCGATACACTGAGCGCCAGCGCGGCGATGCCCGGATCCCCTGGCGAAAGTGTCTCCACTCGAACGGCCAGCGTCTTGAGTGTCTCTGAAACGGCTGGCTTGGGAGCAGGCTCCACCGGCGGGGCGGGCGCGGGCCGGGTGGCGCACGCTGAGACAAGGGCTGCCGCCAGACCTGCCAGGAACAGCGGGCGGGCGAATGTCAGCGCGCTGGTCTGCATCATTTGGATCCTCGGGTTTTGCTGGAAAGCAGTCTAGCCCGCCTGTCGCGGCTGACAAGCTGCGGCGCTATTGCTGCCGGAGCGCCTCGATTTCACGGCCCGCTTCCTCGGCTTCTCCCGTCACGGTATCGGCAATCTGCTCGAGATAGGGATAGCTGAAGCTCTCGTAGATGAAGGGCGGCACCCGGTCATGTTCGACGGCGACATTCAGCAGCACGGCAAAGAAGACCAGCGCGATGAAGCCCCGGAAGATACCGAAGACGAGCCCGGCGATGTGATCGAACAGGCCGATCTCGCCATTGGTCATGATCGATTTGGACAGGCTCTGACCGAACCACGCGACGATGACATAAACGATGAGGAAGGCCGAGATCACCAGAATGATGTCCGGCGCGAGCGGGTGGCTGCCTTCCGGCAGCAAGCCTGCAACGGTCGTGCTGAAGAATTTGCGGGCATAGTAGGCTGCCGCCAGGGCGCCGATGAACGCGCCGAGTGTGGCCAGTTCCCTCAGGAAGCCGCGCGCAAACGCCATGATCGCCGAAACGATGACGACGCCGGCGACGATTCCGTCAAAAGCTGAAATGTTTTCAAGCATCAGGCGCGTCCGGCGCGAGTAAATCGACGAGGCCGATAAGCCGCGCAATCGGGGTCACCGTCAACCCGCTCTCTGCTGATGGGCTGCCCTCCGGCACGAAAGCCGTATGGAAACCGAGCCGCGCTGCCTCTTTCAGGCGCTGGTCCATGCGCGGCGCTGGCCTGACCGCGCCAGACAGCGCGATTTCACCAAAGAACACCGACCGTTTGGGAACCGGGTTTCCGGCGAGCGAGGAGAGCAGGGCCGCCGCCGCCGCCAGGTCGCCCGCAGGTTCGGTAATCTTGTACCCGCCCGCGACCGAAAGGTAGACATCCATCCCGGTAAAATTGACCCCGCAGCGTGTCTCGAGCACCGCCATCAGCATGGCGAGCCGCCCGGCATCAAATCCGATCACGCTCCGCCGGGGCGTGCCGAACGGGCTCTTGGCCACCAGCGCCTGCACCTCGGCCAGAACGGGGCGCGAGCCTTCCATGGCGGCAAACACAGCCGTGCCCCCCCCGCCTTCATCCTCGGTGGAGAGGAACAGCGCCGAAGGTTCCTTCGCCGGGGCGAGGCCATAAGGGTGCATCTCGAAGATGCCGATCTCGTCTGTCGGCCCGAAACGGTTCTTCACCGCGCGCAGGATGCGGAACTGATGCCCGCGCTCGCCTTCGAAATAGAACACCGCGTCGACCATATGCTCGACCACGCGCGGCCCCGCGATCGTGCCCTCCTTGGTGACATGGCCCACCAGCACCAGCGCTGCGCCAGACTTCTTCGCCCAGCGCACCAGCTCCTGCGCGCAGGCCCGCACCTGCGCTACCGAGCCGGGCGCAGCCTCCAGGCTGTCCGACCAGAGCGTCTGGATGGAATCGATCACCACGAAATCGGGCGCGCCTTCCTTCAGCGCGGCGAGGATCTTGCGCAGGTCTGTCTCGGTCGCAAGCTGGACGGGCGAATTGGCCACCTTCAGGCGCTTCGCCCGCTCCTGGATCTGCGCCGCCGCTTCTTCGCCCGACACATAGACCGTCTTCACCCCATTGCGGGCAAGACGCGCCGCCGCCTGCAAAAGGAGCGTGGATTTGCCGATCCCGGGATCGCCCCCGATCAGCGTCGCCGAGGCAGGCACGATGCCCCCGCCAAACACCCGGTCAAGTTCTTCCACACCGATGACGATCCGGCTCACCGCTTCGGTCTCCGCGTCCAGCGCGACAAACTCCGCCTTCGGGCCGCGCTTGGTGCCCGCCTTCTCGGCCTTCAGCGCGCCGGGCGGGGCAGAGACGGCTTCTTCCACCAGCGTGTTCCATTCCCCGCAGGCTTCACAGCGTCCGGCCCATTTGGCGGCAACCGCCCCGCAGGACTGGCAGACAAAAGCGGACGTGGGCGTTTTCGCCATGGGGAATCGGTTTCCATCTGTATTGTGAGCAACAGAGTCTAGGCGCGGGGCCGGGCCAGCGCAAACGGCAACCCCACCTGAACCGGTGGTTTCCAGACGGTCAGACATAGTGCAATCTCATCCAGGATAGGGACGACACATGATGATCCGCGCACTTGCCGCTCTGGCCTTGCTCGCCGCCGCCAGCCTTCCTGCGGCGGCAGAATATGACGAGCCTGCCAATATCAATGCCGCCTTCGCTCAGGGCAGGACATTTGCTTAAAAAGCCACAGGCAGCCAACGAGAAATGGACCTGCGCTGCCTTCTGGTATGTCTGGTCAGACATGGCCGTTGATGAATTTGGCGAGGCGATGGTCGCCAGACTGGGCCCGGCGATGAGGGAAGCAGCGGCGCGGGAAGCCTCTGCGCACTGGGAAAAACAGGCAGTGCTTGAAATGGGCCTCGGCATGGGCGAGCCCGACCCGGAAACCGAGCTCTATATCGAATTGCAGACCGACAAGGCCTGGGAACTTGCTCAGGGTGTCGTCTGGGGCGAGGACTACGCCTTCGTGTCCATTCTCGGCCAATGCGCCCTGCCCGCAGGCCAATAGCTGGCCACACCTGCGCCCGCCCGCTAAAGGGGCGGGATGAAACAGGTGGTGATCATCGGGGCAGGGCCAGCGGGCCTGATGGCGGCAGAAGCGGCGCTGGAACGCGGCGCGCGCGTCGCGATCTATGACGCGATGCCCAGCCCCGCCCGCAAATTCCTGATGGCCGGCAAGAGCGGCCTCAACATCACCCATTCGGAAGACGAGGCATTATTCCGTTCCCGGTATACCGCGCCGGACGCGCGTCTTGCCGCGGTGGTAGAGGCCTTCGGCCCCGCAAAGATAACCGCCTGGATGGCCGGGCTCGGCATCGAAAGCTATTGCGGCACTTCAGGCCGCGTGTTTCCAGTCGGCATGAAGGCCTCGCCGCTGCTGCGCCGCTGGCTGTCGCGGCTTGGGCAAGGCGGGGCGACGCTGCACACCCGACATCGCTGGAAGGGCTGGGGCTCAGATGGCGCGCTCATCTTCGATACGCCCGAAGGCCAAACGCGCGTCATGGCAGACGCCACCATCCTGGCGCTTGGCGGAGCAAGCTGGGCGCGTCTCGGTTCGGATGGGGCGTGGGCGGATATTCTCGCCGCGCGCGGCGTAGAGCTTGAGCCCTTCGCGCCGTCCAATTGCGCCTTCACGGCGAACTGGTCCGCGCGCCTGCTCGCGGCGCAGGAAGGCGCGCCGGTCAAGGGCGTCGCCCTCACCGCAGGCGGCAAGACCCAGCGCGGCGATTTCGTCATCACGCGGGCGGGCATCGAAAGCGGCGCGGTCTATCCGCTCTCAGCGGCGCTGCGGCACGAACTGGCAGGCAAGGGCTCAGCTACACTTGTCATCAACCTTCTGCCGGATACGGATGAAGCAGCTCTTGCCTCCCGCCTGGCCAGCGCTCACGCAAGAGACTCTGTCTCAAACCGCCTGCGCAAGGCCGCGCGGCTCGACAGCGCAAAGATCGCCCTCCTCAATGAAGTGACGCACGGCGCGCCGCCCAAAGACGCGGCCGCGCTCGCCCGCCTCCTCAAGGCCTTGCCGCTCACCCTGACTGGCACCGCCCCGATGGACACCGCCATCTCCACCGCCGGCGGCGTCGCATGGGACGCGCTGGACGAGCGGCTGATGTTGAGGGCTGTTCCGGGGACGTATTGTGTGGGCGAAATGGTCGCCTGGGACGCGCCCACGGGCGGCTATCTGCTCACGGCCTGCCTGGCGATGGGACGCGCGGCCGGCAGCTTTCTGCCAGCCGCGCCGGGCAACCCTGGCTAGTTGAGGCCCTGAGCCGTTGAAATGACCAGTTCAGCCGGCGGCCGATCTTTGTAGCCTTCTTCGCTGAGCGTTTCCTTTATTCGGCCATCCTTGCCTATGAATACGATCGCAGGGTGCGGAATGCCATAAAAACGCGAGCCTTCCTTCGAGCCTTCGTTGAACAGACTGAAATCCCGGATGACTGAAGAGTCTTCATCAGAGATGAGCGTGTAGCTCAAATTGCTGCGCGCCTTGAATTCGGACAACGTCTCAGCGCTATCGTAGGAAATGGCCGCAAGGCTCCATCCTGCTGCCTTCAGCGGAGCGACAGCGCTTTCAAGGTCCACGAGTTGTTTCTTGCAAAACGGGCACCAGTCTGCTGACCGGAAGAACACCAGAACCGTTCCGTTCTCTCCGGCAATCGAAGCAAGACTCGCGGGCGCTCCATCCGATGTGAACGCAGCGATCTCCGGTGCGGCGGTGCCATCGGACAGTCCTATTTCAGCAGCAGATTGCAGGTTCGCAGAAGGCTCGGCAGACGCCGTGACCGCAAGACAGAAAAGAAGTGATGTTGAAAGCAGACTCCGGAGCATGATTGTCATCCTGGCGTGAAACATTGGCATTGCTTCCTAGCGCGGGTGCTTTCCGGTTGCGAGCGTCTGAAGTCCTGTCTCACGATCAATTGATCGTTGAGACAGGATTATAGTGCAGGCTGTATCGGCCCCTCAGCCCGTCCGTTCACGAACTGGTCAACATACTCATTGCCGCTGGCATAAACGTCCTTCGCCGGGCCCCGCCAGATGATCTGCCCCTCGTAGAGCATTGCGATTTCGTCGGCGATCTTCCTGGCGCTGGCCATGTCGTGGGTGATCGTCACGGCGGCGGCGCCGAGGCCGCGCACCATTTCGAGGATCAGGTCGTTGATCGCGTCCGCCGTGATCGGATCAAGGCCGGTGGTCGGTTCATCAAAGAAGATCAGGTCGGGCTCGGAGATGATCGAACGGGCGAGCGAGACACGCTTCTGCATGCCGCCGGAAATCTCCGCCGGATAGAGGGCGCCGACATCCGGTCCAAGGCGCACTTTCTTCAGCGTCTCGATGGCGCGTTCCTTCGCGTCCTTGCGGCGCATGCCTTCAGAGTTGATCAGGCGAAAGGCGACGTTCTCCCAGACGGTCAGCGAGTCAAAGAGCGCGCCGGACTGGAACAGCATCCCGATGCGCGCACGCATCTTCTCGCGCGCCTTGCCGGTCGCCTGGGTCACGTCGTCGCCGTCAAAGA
Source organism: Hyphomonas sp. (assembly GCF_018402285.1). Taxonomy (GTDB): domain Bacteria; phylum Pseudomonadota; class Alphaproteobacteria; order Caulobacterales; family Hyphomonadaceae; genus Hyphomonas. The sequence goes on from NZ_JAGYJH010000006.1 coordinate 529,375, forward strand.
AGATGGTGCCCTTGTCAGGCGTCATCAGGCCGAGGGCCGTTTTCAGCATCACCGATTTGCCCGAGCCCGAGCCGCCGATGATGACGAGGCTCTGCCCGCGCGCAACATCGATATCGACCCCGCGCAGGACCTGGTTCCTGCCAAAGGTTTTTTCGACGCCTTCAAGCCGGAGAAGGGGATGTGTCACAGGCCGATCTCCACGAACAGGGTGGACATGACATAGTTGAAGGCGAGGATCAGCACCGCCGCGCCCACCATCGAAAGTGTGGCCGCGCGGCCAACGCCGGTCGCGCCCGCCTGGCTGCGGTCGCCCTGATAGCAGCCCATGATGGCGATCACGCCGCCGAACACGACCGCCTTGATCAGGCCCGCGAGAATGTCATTCGTCGTGACAAAATCGAGCGTGTTGCGCAGGTAGACTGTGGAGTCGAAGTCGAGGCCATAGACGCTGACCAGCCACCCGCCCATGACACCAATAATATCAGCCAGCGCCACCAGCACCGGCAGGGTGATGAGGGCGGCGATGAAGCGCGGGGCGTAAAGATAGCGGTAGCGGGAGGCAGAGAGTGTTTCCAGCGCGTCGATCTGCTCGGTCACGCGCATGGCGCCTATCTCGGCGGCGATCCCGGCAGAGACACGCCCTGCCAGCATCAGGCCGGTGATCACCACGCCGAGTTCCCGCGTGATGCCCAGCACCACGATGCTCGGCACGAACTGTTCGGCGCCGTAGCGGCTGCCGCCTTCATAGATGTTGAGCGCCAGGGCCGCCCCGATGAACACGGCGGCCAGCCCGACCACGGGAAGCGAGTAGAAACCGATCCGCACCATCTGGCGCAGGATCTCCCCGCCATACCAGCGCGGGGTCAGGGCGGCGCCCTTGACCCGGCCGGCAAAGACAGCCAGCCGGCCGATTTCACTGAACAGCCCCAGCGTTGCCCGGCCGATGAGTTGGATAGGGTTCTGCATATCAGGCCTCAGCGGTAGACACGTTGCACTCTGGGGCCAAGGCCGGTCAGCAGTTCGTAACCCAGCGTGCCGCAGGCAGATGCCTGCGCCTCGAGCTTGGCGTTCTCGCCCAGAAATTCAACCCGGGCGCCCGGCTTTGCATGCTTTGCGCAATCAGTGATGTCCAGGGTGACGAGATCCATCGAGATGCGGCCAAGGACCGGGCAGGGGTTGCCCTCCAGCCAGCCGGTCAGTCCGCCCCCGCCTGCCGCCCTCGGGATGCCGTCGGCATAGCCGATGCCGCAAGTGGCCAGGACGCGGTCTTCGGTCAGCGTATGGGTCCCGCCATAGCCGACTTTTGTCCCTCTTTGTCCTGTAAATGTCGCCAGAATTGTCGCTTCCAGGATCACGCCGGGCTTCAGTTTGACCTTTTCGGGCGGGTTTGTGCCGCCATAAAGGGCAAGGCCCGGCCGGGTGAGGTCATAGGCAAAGCCCTTGCCGAGATAGCATCCATTGGAGCTCGCAAGGCTTGCCGGGGTGTCCGGGAAGCTGTCGGTGATCTCGTTGAACGCCTTTCTCTGGGCTGTATTCATAGGGTTTTCAGGCTCGTCCGCGCAGGCAAGATGGCTCATCACCAGGACGGGCTGCAACCGCCGCAGGGCCGCCAGATCCTTCTCCGTCATGTCCGCCGGCAGGCCCAGCCGGTTCATCCCCGTATCAAAGTGCAGCGCACACGACCCCCTGGGCGCATTCGCCCAAACCTTCACATGCGCTTCACTGGAAAGCACGGCCGTCAGGTCTGCGTCCCGATAGACAGACATCTCGCCCCGCACCGGGCCATTGAGCACGAAGATGCGGGCTGCCTTCCCGGCTGCCTTGCGCACGACAAGGCCTTCTTCGGCATAGGCGACAAAGAAGGTCTGGCACCCTGCGATCCGGAGCGCGCGCGCCACCCGGGCAGCGCCCAGTCCATACCCGTCCGCCTTGACAACAGCGGCCGTCGTGGCGCCGGGATGGAGGGCGTCCAGGTTTCTCCAGTTGTCGGCGATGTTGCCGGTCATCACGGTGGCGCGGGGCATCTGGCTCATGGGCTCACCGCTAGGCGAGTTTCAGCGCGTTGTCATCCTGCCTGCCTGCCGTTCTCATGATGGGCGAGCCAGGCCGAACCCTTCATGTTCCAGACGGGCGTGAAGAAGATCATCCAGACGATCAGGAGGATCATTCCCCCGGCGGGAACGACGGCAATCTTCTGCGGTCCGAACATGTCTACCAGGAGGCCCATCAGGGCTGCGCCAAAGGGCGCGCCGGCCATGAACCCGAGCTGGTAGATCGACAGCACGCGGGCGAGTTTTTCCTTCGGCGCGGCGTCCTGCACGATCGAGCGGCTCATGGCGATCGAAATGCCGGCAGCGTTGCCCCAGATGAAGACGATCATCAGGAAGGCCCAGTGGGGCACCACCCACAGCATCGGGATCATGGCTGCCGCCGCAATGAACTGCGCGATCAGCAGGAGGCGTCCCTGGCGCTTGATCCGGCGAAAGATGGCCAGCACGACGGAGGAGGCAAAAGCGCCCATCCAGAAGGTCACGAACATGTCCCGGATGCCCGATGAGCCGAAATGATAGACATCGCGGTTGATGATCGGCAGCACCACCAGGAAAGAGCCGATCACAAACACGCCGACGCCGAACATCAGCACGGTCATGGCCGAGAGCTTGCCGTCGCTGCGGACCGCCCTGACCCCGTCCAGAATGTCACCGAATGCCGCGCCGATGCCTTTGCGGCCGGTGCGGACCTGTTTACCGCGCGCCATGAACAGGGCAAATCCAGCCCCGAAGGCCAGCGCAACACCCTGCGCGATCAGCAGGGTTTCGGCCGGTATCGGGCCGACCGAAAAGCCGCCGAGCCAGGGGGGCATCCGTGTTGGCTTGTCGGCATATCCGGCAAGGATAAGCCCGGCAATCTGGGCCAGGAACTGCGCCATCGTGGCAAGCGTAACCCCGAGCTGGAGGGTGACACTGGAGCCGACACGCATGCGGCGCTCGACGACCTCGTTCACGATCGCGTCACGCGCAGGCATCATGAAGGCGCCGATCGTGCCGATGCTCACCGCGTAAAGGATCATTGCCGGGTAGCTGAGTTCGCCGCGCGAAACGGCAAACGCCAGAAAGAGCGAAGGGACAGCGGCCAGAAGGTGCAGGAGGATCAGCAACCGCCGGCCATCGGCCCGTTCGGCGACCACGCCGCCGATCAGGAGGAAAACGACTGAGGGAGCTGAAAGCGCCATGTTGGCGAGGCCAAGGGCAAGGCCGTCGAGATGAAGATGGCTCTGGCCAGTGATCAGATAAGGGAACAGGACAAGCTGCAGGCCGAATGCCATGAACCAGCTGCACTGAACGCCCAGATAGGCGGGCAGCTCGATCCTGACGCCGCGCCGGAGTTTGCGCGCCCGCCAGTTGGTCGCCGTCACCAGAAAGGAGGCGCCGGCCGTGATGGCTTCGCTCACGCCGCTGACCGGCGAGGTTACGCTCGCGGCTGCGTCAACTTCAGCCGGGCTGGTTGCCGGCTCTTCAGGCGCTCCGGCATCATTTCCGGTTTGATCTGTCACTCAACCATCCCCACGCGGCGCATACTCATACAAACCTGCCGATAATGGAACGCGACCGCTAGCAGCAGCCGGGCGCGGTTGCAAAGACATGGCTCAACCGATAGGTTTTCAAGGCACTCAAACCAGGCTGGCGAGGTCTCTACCCATGCGGACGTTCCGGCAAGCTGCAAGTTGGGGGCTCGCCCTCGCGCTGGCGGCCATGTTCATTCATCTGACGCTGCATCCGCTGCCAGGGCCAGTTGCAGGCGAGGTGAAGTTTTTCGATGCCCCCGGGGACCATGTTGTATTCGCCGCCCTTGCCCAGAAATCCGGAATAACCCTGTTTGAGCCTGCCGGACGGTTTGTTGCCGGGGTCCTGGAGCTCGTTGCGGCCATTCTCCTGCTGCTGCCGTTCAGCCGCCGGTTTGGCGCGGTCCTGGCCGTGTTGATCTTCGGGACCGGTCTTGGACTGCATCTGTCGCCCTGGCTGGGGCGGGAAATCACCCTGCCGGACGGCTCCAGCGACGGCGGGACGCATTTCCTGGTCGCCGTCATTCTGCTGGCCCTCAGCCTGCTTCTGCTTGTGGTGCACCCGGGTAAACCGCGCACGTCGCGGGTGCTCACACCCGCCCAATACTGGCGCCAGGCGTAAACAGGGTTCCATGTCTCGTTAATCAATTGATGCGAACCTGCGCCCGAACGCCCGAGGTTTGCGCATGGCTGACGCGACAGAGTCAAACAAAAACCCGCCTTCGGGCATCGCGCAGGACGCACTCCTGCGGCGAATACTCGATGTCGTATCCATGCCCGCTTCGCGGATCCCGCCGCAGGATCGCCAGATGGCAGGCGATATCCTCCTGGACATGCTGTTTCATGTAGGTGAGCGCGAGCGGAGGCTTTGTTCGGTGCGCCTTGCCGGCAGCCGGGAGGCGCCCCGGCGGCTCCTGCGCTACCTGGCCCAGTCCAGCATTCAGGTCGCCCGGCCGCTTCTTGAAGAAAGTGATGCTTTTGACGACTGCGATCTGGCAGACATCATCCGCCTGACAACACCCGAACACCGTATGGTGGTCGCCCGCCGGCGGAACCTGTCGGAAGCGGTCACTGCTGTCATGGTCGATGTGGCTGAGCCTCCTGTGGTGCGGGAAATCCTCGCCAACCGGACGGCGATCTTCGCTGAAATGACGATGGACAAGCTGATCGCAGCCTCCCGCGATGAGCCGGGCTATTGCCTGCTTCTGGTCGACCGGATCGAGCTGAAGCCCGCCCATGCCATGGCCATGTTCTGGTGGGCCGATGCAGCCGCCAGGCGGAAAATACTGACGCGCCATGCGGCTGAGCGGCAGGAAATGATTGCCCTTTGTTCGGACGTATTTGAAATGGCGGCGGCTGAGGGCTGGCAGGATCCGGTCGTGCGCAAGGCGCTTCAGATGATTGAGCGGCGCCAGCGCAATCGCGGCGCCATTGAGCGCAGCCCCTATGACAGTCTCGAAGACGCCGTGAAGTCAGCATCCGTAACAGGCATGGATGCAAAGATCGCGCAGGAGATAGGGTATCTCTCCGGCATCAAGCCGGTCACTGCCGCAAAGATCCTGTCTGATCCGGGCGGGGAGGCTCTCGCGGTGCTCTGTAAAGCGACGGGTCTCAAGCGGGACTATCTGGGCCTGCTCTGGCGGGCGCTCGAGCGGCCACTGGAACTGGAGCCGGGCGTGCCCCATCCCCGTTTCTCGCTTGTTGCGGAGACCTACGAGGTCCTCTCGGTCCTCAAGGCCCAGACAACGCTGCGCTACTGGAACTGGGCCTTGTCGTCGGCCTATTCGCCTGCGGCGCTACGCCACGCCCAATCCATGGGTGAACCTGCCAATGAAGAGGCAGAATTCTCGACAGCACAGCGCACGGCACGCCTCGTCTTCGGGCGCTAGTGCGTTTTTCGGGGCAAACAGGCTTCCCAATCGCATTGTCGCCCTTTAGGTGGGGCGTTCATCAAATTGGGATCGTTCGGAGCTGAGGGGCGCGGTGGCGTATTTCTTGGGACTACTGGCGGCCTTGGTGGCTTTCTGGTTCGGCAATTCGGGCCATTACAAGCCGCTGATGCTCGGATTTGGCAGCGTCTCGGTGCTGCTCACGATGATACTTGCCTACCGGCTGGACATCATCGACCGCGAAGGCGCGCCTTATGTCCGGCTCCCCCAGCTGATCAAGTACTATCCCTGGCTGGCGGTAGAGGTCGTGAAGTCGAACTGGGTTGTGATCCGCGCCTGCCTGCGCGCCGAACTCGATATCACCCCGACGCTCACCAAGGTCAAAACCGTCTGCAGGAGCGACCTTGCCAGAGTTACGTTCGCAAACTCGATTACCATGACCCCCGGCACGGTGACGGTAGAGATCGAAGGCGACAAACTGCTGGTCCATGGTCTCTACGAGTCTGGCACAGAGCCGGAAGGCTTCTTCGAAATGGACAAGCGCTGCGCGGCGGCGTGTGACCCCAAGGAGGCGCGCTGATGACGGCGGCAGCCCTGATCGCCATCCTGATCGGGATGGGGCTTTTGCTCGTGCGCGCCCTGCTTGGGCCGACGCTGTATGACCGGATTCTTGCGGTGAATGCCATCGGTACCAAGACCGTCCTCGTGATCGGGCTTCTGGGTTATGTCATGGGCCGTCCCGATTTCCTCGACATCGCCATGATCTACACGCTGATCAACTTCGTCACGACCATCGCGATCCTGAAATTCTTCCGCTACCGCTCATTCCAGGTGCCCCTCGCGCGGCGCATCGATCCGGCAAAGGAAGCTGAGTGAGATGGCTGATTTTCTCGCAAACCTTGGCAGCTTCTGGGAAATCCTGCGCCATCCGCTCGGCGGGGCGGCCTGCCTTGCCGGCGGCCTGCTCATCATCATCAGCTCGATCGGCGTGCTGCGCTTTCCTGATTTCTACACCCGCCTGCACGCCGCCAGCGTAACGGACACCTCGGGCGCCGCACTTGTGCTGATCGGCATGGCGCTGATGGCCCCCAACTGGCTGGTGCTGGTGAAGCTGCTCTGCATCTTCATCTTCCTGTTCCTGACGAGCCCCACAAGCAGCCACGCCCTCGCCAATGCGGCGCATGTGGCCGGGCTGCAGCCGAGGATCGGACCGGTTGGCGCAGCAAATCCGGAGGACAAGACATGAGAGAGCTCTTTACGGCAGATGCCGGACCGGCGCTCATCAACATTGCGCTGCTCGCGATCCTCTTTGTGGTCGCGATTGCAATTGCGCGCCTGCGCAGCCTGTTTGCCATCGTGATGCTGTCGGGCGTCTATTCGCTCGTGTCGGCCGCCTGGTACATCGCGGTCGACGCGGTGGACGTGGGATATACCGAAGCGGCCGTCGGCGCGGGCATGTCCACAGCTGTCCTGCTTGGCGCGATGCTGCTCACGGCGCGCACCGCCAAGCCCGAGAAGCCGCTCAAGAAACTTGGCCCGTTTCTCATCTGCGGCGCAACGGCGGTGATGCTGATCTATGCGACCGTTGACCTGCCAGGCCTCGGAGACCCGAACGCGCCTGCCAATACCGGCGCCGGCCTGACCTATCTGCAGGTCAACTGGTTTGATACCGGGGTGCCCAACGTCGTGACATCCGTTCTCGCCACCTATCGCGGGTTCGACACGATGGGGGAAACCGTTGTTGTTTTCGTGGCAGGCCTGGCTGTCGCCATGCTGCTCGGGTTTGGCGAACGTTCTCTGGCCGAAACGCTGCGCACCGCAAAGAAGCGCCGCGGCAAGGGCAAGGAGGGCGAAGGATCATGAAGAGCGATCATCACGTGATTTTGCGCGTCATTGGCAAATGCTTCATTCCGCTGATCGTGATCTACGGATTCTATGTCCATTTTCACGGCGAAGTCGGGGCGGGCGGGGCGTTCCAGGCAGGCGTTGTGCTCGCCGTCGCGATTATCCTTCATTCCCTGACCTTCGGCCTCGCCAACACGATGCGCGCAGTTCCTCCGGCATTTGCCAGAACGCTTGCGGCAATAGGTGTTCTGATCTTTGTCGGCATGGGTTTCTTGACGGTCGTGCAGGGGGGGCTCTTCCTTGAATACCAGGCCCTGTTTGCCGAGCCGCCGGGCGGCCATGATGGCCAGCATGCCGGTATCATCATCGTCGAGCTGGGCGTGCTGTTTGCCGTGGCCGGCGCCATGACGACCATCTTCTACGCGCTTGCCGGCCGCGTGGCTGAAATCCGCGACGAGGACTGGTAGGCCATGGTCGAATTCGTTCTCGAGCGCGCGGGTTACTGGGCGATCATCGGGCTGATGATGATCGGCCTCTACATCGCGTTTTCTGCAGAAAACCTGATCAAGCGGCTGGTTGGCCTTTCGATTTTCCAGACGACGATCTGCCTGTTCTATGTATCGCTGTCGAAAGTGAACGGTGGCACGGCCCCGATCCTTCTGCCGGAGGACATGCCCTACTACGATGCGGCTATCCCTAAAGGCACTTCGGGTCCCGACGCCCTGCTGGCGGCAGGCGGCGAGCGGTTCGCAGACCTTTACCACATCTACTCCAACCCGCTGCCGCATGTCCTCATGCTGACGGCCATTGTCGTGGGTGTGGCGACGCTTTCTCTGGGCCTCGCCCTGATTGTCCGCATCCGGGAAGCCTATGGCACGATTGAGGCCGACGAAGTGCGCGACATCGATATTGAAACCGCCCTCGCTCAGGAACTGGAACAAGCAAAAGAGATCAAAGAGGCTTCGGCATGACGCTCGAAACCGTGCTGACCACAGCGCCTGCCTGGGCGATCGCGCACGCGCCGGTGATGCTTGTCGCAGTCCCGATGCTGATTGCGCCGCTGGTTGCCATTCTCCCGAACGGACGCCTGGCCTGGCTGATCACCGTGGCGACCGCTGCGGTGGCTTTCTATCTGGCCATCGTAACGCTGGGGCTGGTCCAGTCTTCCCCGACAGGCATCCTCTCCTACGAGATCGGGCGCTGGCCGCCGCCGATCGGTATCGAGTTCAGGACAGACGCGCTCAACGCGATGATCCTGCTGCTCGTAACGGGCATCGGGTTTCTCGCGTCGGTGTTCTCCTGGCCGACGATTTCGTCCGAGCTCGGTAATCACAACAAGCTCGGCATGTTCTTCGCCGCCTTCCTGCTCTGCCTGGCTGGCCTGCTGGGGGTTGCCTCGACAGGTGACGCTTTCAACCTTTTCGTCTTCCTCGAGATCAGTTCGCTGGCGACCTATGTGATGGTGGCCATGGGCGCCAAGCGCGACCGGCGCGCGCTGCCGGCGGCATTCAACTACCTCATCATGGGCACGCTCGGCGCGAGCTTCTACATTATGGGCATCGGCTTCCTCTATGCTGCCACCGGCACGCTCAACATGGCCGACATCGCTGACCGCCTGCCGGCGCTGACAGACAGCCGGGCCGTGCAGGTGGGCTTTGCCTTCATCATTGTCGGCCTTGGCCTGAAAGCCGCCATGTGGCCGCTGCACCAGTGGCTGCCCAACGCCTATTCCTACAGCCCGAGCTTCGTCACAGTGTTCCTCTCGGCCACGGCGACCAAGGTGGCGCTTTATGCCCTGATCCGGTTCCTGTTCACCATCTTCCAGCCGGATTACACATTTGAACTTGCCAGTTTCCACTGGATACTGGCCCCGCTCGGCATAGCGGCGATGCTGATCTGCAGCTTCCAGGCTGTGTTCCAGACGGATGTGCGCCGCACGCTGGCTTATTCGTCGGTCGCGCAGGTTGGCTACATGCTGCTGGGCATCTCTCTTGCGACCGCGCCCGGCGTCGCCGCCGGCCTGCTCCACCTCTTCAACCATGCCCTGATGAAGGGCGCGATGTTCATGGCGATTGCCGGTATCGTGCTGACCTCTCAGGGCACAACCATCCGCGACTTTGCCGGTCTGGGCCGCACGGCCCCCTGGACAATGACCGCGTTTGCAATTGCCGGTCTCTCCCTCATCGGTGTGCCGCTTACGGCGGGCTTCATGTCCAAGCTCCAGCTGGGCTACGCCCTGTTTGCCGAAGGCTGGTGGTGGGCCGTGCTGCTGGTGGTGTTCTCCAGCTTCCTGGCTGTCTTCTATGTCGGCCGTATCCTGCAGGCGGCATTCTTCCAGCCCCCCGTCAATCCGCGCAAGACCCACAAGGAAGCGCCCTTGCTCATCCTTGTGCCGCTCTGGATCCTGGCCCTCGCTAATATCTATTTCGGCATTGCCGCTGACTTCCCGCTGGGCCTTGCCCAGGACGGCGCCGTGGCTGCCCTTGGACTGGAGGCGTTCCGATGACCCCGGAAACCCTCATCGCCGCCGCGCTTCTCCTGCCGCTGCTGATGGCGGCAGGCATCGCCGCCATGGGCAAGTTCCCCAATATCCGGGAAGGGGTAACGATCATCGGCTCGATGGCGCTGTTCGCGGTCGTTATCCAGCTGACCCTGCTTGTGTCATCGGGCGCGCGCCCTGAACTCTTCATCGGCGAAGCCGCGCCGGGCCTGTCCATTGCGTTCAAGCTGGAACCCCTCGGCGCCCTCTTTGCGGTGGTCGCCAGCGGCCTCTGGATCGTGAACTCGTTCTATTCCATCGGCTACATGCGCGGGAACCGCGAACGTAACCAGACACGCTTCTATATCTGCTTTGCCATCGCCATCTGCGGCGCGATGGGCGTTGCGATGGCCGGAAACCTCTTCACGCTCTTCATCTTCTACGAAGTCCTGACCCTTTCGACCTATCCGCTGGTGGCCCACAAGGGCGACGCGGCCGCCCAGCGCGGCGCGCGGATCTACCTCCTGACCCTCCTTGGCACTTCGATCGGCTTCTTCCTGACAGCGATCATGTGGACCTGGGTCGTGGCGGGTCAGCGGCTGGACTTCATCGATGGCGGCCTGCTCGCCACGGTCGAGATTTCGCCCGTGGTCGCCAGCGCGATCCTGCTGCTGTTTGTTTTCGGCATCGGCAAGGCGGCGCTGATGCCGTTCCATTTCTGGCTGCCCAACGCCATGGTGGCGCCGACACCGGTCTCGGCGCTGCTGCATGCCGTGGCGGTTGTGAAGGCGGGCGTGTTCACGGTGCTTAAGGTGTCGATGTACATCTTCGGCGCAGACCTGCTGAACGCCACGCCCTCTCGCGAATTCCTGATGGATGTGGCCTGTATCACCATCATCGTGGCCTCGCTGATTGCGCTGACCAAGGACAATCTGAAAGCCCGCCTTGCCTATTCGACGATCGCCCAGCTCGCCTATGTGACGCTCGGCGCCATGCTGGCCGACAGGGCAGGCTTCATGGGGGGATCGTTGCAGATCGCCGCCCATGCCGCGGCCAAGATCACTCTGTTTATGTGTGCAGGCGCAATCTATGTGGCCACCGGCCTGACCAACATCTCCGACATGCGCGGCCTCGGCCGGAAGATGCCGTGGATATTCGTCGCCTTCTTCGTGGCCTCGCTGTCGATCATCGGCGTCCCGCCCTTTGCGGGCGACTGGCCGAAGTATGAGCTGATGCAGGGCGCGGTTGACCGGGGCGCCGACTGGGTGCCGTTCATCCTGATCGCCTCGTCGGTCCTGAATATCGCCTATCTGCTGCCCATTGCGATCCTGGCTCTGATGCCGCCTGGGCCGGACGAACCTGTGAAGGAATTCAAACGGCCGGGCGGGGCGCCGGCGCTGACAGTGGCCGCGCCGGTATTTACCGCCTTCCTCTGCCTGATCCTTTTCCTGCTGGTCGGTCCGATCGGTGACTTCCTGTCGCCTGCGCTCGATGCGGCCACAACCACAGTCCAGGAGGCCGCGCTGCCATGAGCAACGACACGACCCCTCCGGTCCGGGATAATTCGGGCCGCTTCGTGAAAACGGCGGCCGAAAAGGTCAATGCCATGAGCCGGACACCGGATGACGGCATTCACCCGATGTCCCGCATCCTGTTCGGGTGGACCGAAGCCAAGGGCATTGGCGGGATCATCTTCTGGGGCATGGCGGGACTTTCGATTGTCCTTGTCCTGCTCGATCTGGTCATTGTGCGCCATGAGAAGATCGCCATTGCCAATTCGGTCGGCTTCTACGGCCTGTGGGGCTTTGCCGCCTTTTCCTTCGTCGTTCTGATGGGCTGGCCCCTCGGCCGCCTCCTGCGCCGGGACGAGAACTATTACGGCGATCTCAGCGGTCCTCCGGCCGACATTGATCCTGCCATTGCTGACCGTCTGAACGCCGGCGAGCCCAAAGCCTTTGAGGGAGAAGAATGATGCCGGCCTGGCTTGCAGCCCTCAATCCCGGCTGGCTGATGATCCTTGTGGGTCTCGTCGCCCTGTTCATTCCCTATCGTCAGGTCCGCCAGGTGCTGACCGTCGGCGCGCCGCTCGCCGCCATCGCCCTGCTGGTGATGGCGCCGCATGAAGTTGACCTGCTGACCGCCGAAGCGCTGGACATCACTTTCAGCTTCTACCGGGTCGACAGCCTGAACTTCATCTTCGGCCTCGCCTTCCTGATCGCCGCGCTGCTCAATGCGATCTACGCGCTGCACACCAACAATCCCCGTCAGGACGGTATGGCGCTCGCCTATGCGGGGGCTGCGGTCTCCGCATCGTTTGCGGGCGACCTGATGACGCTGTTCATCTTCTGGGAGCTGACTGCGATTACGTCGGTCTTCCTGATCCTGCAGGCGGGCACGCGCGCAGCCTACTTCGCGTCCATGCGCTATCTGGTGATCCAGATCCTGTCGGGCGTGATCCTTCTGGATGGCCTCTCCTATGTCTGGCGCTATAACGGCACGCTCTCGCTGGAAGCCTTCCAGAGCTTCAGTGATCCGGGCGCGATCTACATTTTCATCGCCCTGGGCATCAAGGCGGCGTTCCCCTTCATGCATAACTGGCTTCAGGATTCTTATCCCAAGTCATCGGTTGTCGGCGCCGTGGTCCTCTCGGCCTTCACCACGAAGCTCGCCGTCTATGGCTTCGCGCGCCTCTTCCCGGGCTTTGACGCGCTGATCTGGATCGGCGCGATCATGACGATCTTCCCGGTCTTCTTTGCCGTGATCGAGAACGATCTGCGCCGCGTCCTGGCCTACTCGCTCAATAACCAGGTCGGGTTCATGATCTGCGCCATCGGAGTAGGCGCGGTGGGCGTGGGCAATCCGCTCGCGCTCAACGGCGCCAGCGCTCATGCCTTTGTGCACATCATCTACAAGGCGCTGCTGTTTATGAGCATGGGCGCGGTCCTCTACAGGACCGGAACCACCAAGGCCTCCGAGCTTGGCGGGCTTTACCGCTCGATGCCCTGGACAACGCTGTTCTGCATTATCGGCGGCCTGTCGATTTCGGCGTTCCCGCTCTTCTCCGGCTTCGTTGCCAAGTCGCTCACCATGAGCGCGGTCGCCTATGAGGGCGTCTCGGATGCCGGGATGGTCGTGGTCTGGCTGATGCTGCTCTTTGCCTCGGCCGGTGTGCTCGAGCATTCGGGCATCAAGATCCCGTACTTTGCCTTCTTCGGACACGACAGCGGCAAGCGCGTGAAGGAAGCCCCCTTCAACATGCTGCTTGCCATGGGCATGGCAGCCTTCCTCTGCATCGCAGTCGGCCTGCCTGCCATCGTTCCCGGCTTTGGCTATCAGTGGCTCTACAGCCTCCTGCCATACCCCATAGAGGCGGCGAGTTATCAGCCCTTCACGCTGGAACACATCCTCACCCAGATGCAGCTGCTTGTGCTGGCGACGTTCGCCTTCATCCTGCTCAAGCGTTTTGCGCTCTATCCGGCAGAAAAGCCCGGTACGATCCTCGATACCGACTGGTTCTACCGCAAGGCCGGTTATGGCTTTGTCCAATGGTCGGGCACGGTCTGGGGCAAGATGGGACCGGCGACATCCAGCCTGTTCGCGCGCTTCTCGGAACGGGCCTACAAACGGCTTGAATCGGCCTTCAGTCCGCGGGGCGAGATCGCGCGGGGCGGTCTTTCCGGCGGGGCCACAGTGTGGACTGCGGTGATCCTGGCGGCGGTGCTGCTCTTGTCCTTCCTGTCGGGCTGATGCCATGGCTGGCCGGCTGGTCCGGCCAGCCTGCGCAGTTCAAAAAGGCAGCAGACAGCCCGAATAAACCTCGTGCGAAGTCGCGCCGTTCGTCAGTGTCTGAATTTCTGTATTTGATGTTTGTCTTTGCTGGCATACGCTTGGCAAGTAATCGTTGGGGTGCAGCTAATGTCGGAAGAAGATGGCGCATCGGTCAAATCGGGCGATTTCGTAGCATATGCTGCAGAAATCGTGGCCGCCTATGTACGCAACAACACGGTCGCGACGTCCGAACTGCCTGAGCTGATTCGCAATGTTCACCGCTCTCTGGTGGAGCTGGGAGACCCTGTTGCCGAGCCCGAAAGGCTCAAACCTGCCGTTTCCGTCAAGAAATCCATCCATCCTGACTACCTGATCTGCCTGGAAGACGGGCTGAAGTTCAAATCCCTCAAGCGCCACCTCAGGTCGAAGTATGACCTGTCTCCGGACGCGTATCGGCAGAAGTGGGGTCTGCCGGCAGACTATCCGATGGTCGCGCCGGGTTATTCAGCACAGCGCTCAAAGCTCGCAAAGAAAATGGGCCTCGGCCGGCAGAGCCGCTAAGAATAATCAAAGAAAAACCGCTTCGTTGCGCAGTCGAAACGAAATATTTCGATAATCTGTGTTAACAAATTGCTGCGTTGACTCTTGATCCCGGAGTCCACTCGCGCGATAGGTGATTCTTACGAATCACCGCGGGGGTGGCGAGTTATGCGTCAACAGAATGTTTTTTCAGGCGTCACCGATGCCCATGAGGTGCTGATCGGGCACTGGCAGTCACGCCGTGACGGCGAGGGCCGCGTCTCCAGAGACAGCATCGACCCCGGCGCTCTGCGCAGCGCGCTGGCCTGCATTTCCATCGTGGAAGTGGATGAAAGCGGTGAAAGCCGCTTCCGGATCGCGGGGTCGCGGCTGCGCGAGATCTTCGGGATGGAGGTTCGCGGCATGCGCGTGGCCGAGATCGCCGGCGCCCATGGCGAATGCTATGTCCTCGGCCTCTCTGCGGCGCTGGAGCGGGGCGAGCCGGTTGGCGGCGTCATCGAGATTGGCGGCCGCATCCATGCCTGGCTGAGGCTTCCGCTGGCAGGCGAGGACGGGCAGCTTAACCAGGTCCTGTGTCACGACGAGCTGCTGCCGAGCCGCCGCATGCTCCGGCCACTCCCCCAGGATGGGGGCCTTATCGGGCATCCCAGGCCGCGCTACGCTGCCTGATCCCGGCTTTTGCGGGCCATATGCCGGCCACTACAGGAAAGTCGTGGCGATGATGCCTGTCAGGGCGCCAGCGCAGCGGACGCATCCTTCCGGATACGGGCCAGCATCGAGGCCAGCCCATTGGAGCGCTGCGCCGTCAGGGCGCCCTTGACGCCAATCTCATCGAGCAGGCTTTCTGCATCGAACTCGGCCGCTTCTTTCAGCTCCGCTCCGGCGTAAAGCCTGATCAGGAGCGCGATCAGACCGGACACGATGATGGCATCGGATTCAGCGCGCAGGCCAAGTTGCTCGCCGGTCACATCGGTGACCATCCAGACCTGAGACGCGCAGCCCCGCACCCGCGTATCTTCCGTCCGCTCATCGCCGTTCAGCGGAGGATTGTTTTTCCCAAGGTCGATGATGTGGGCATACCGGGCTTCCCAGTCCTCCAGCCAGGAGAACTCTTCGCGGATTTCGTCGGCAGCTCTTTTTATGCTCATGGCCGTCATCTGGGCCCGTTGCGCCAAAAAATAAACCCCGGCGTGGTGTCACGCCGGGGTCTGGACTTCGAAATGGGGCGCGAGGCTTATTTGTAAACGGCGCCGAGACAGTCTGCGATCTCTGCCAGCGCATGCTGGCTGATGCAGTGGGGAACCTCGTATTCCTGGCCCACACCGGCAACGCAGCCCTGCAGCTGCAGGTTCTGCATCTTCATGCAGCTCTGGACGCTGGGCTCCAGCATCACGCGGCTCAGCCTGGCTTCGTCGACCGCATCAGCGCCAAGAATGCGCAGGGCGGCAACAGAGGCGATCTGGTTAGCCACAGGCTCCTTGCCGTATTTCACTTTCTGCTTTCCGCCCGTGAAGCCGCCGGTCAGGAAGCTCGGCAGGCGCACAGCCGTCGCAACGTCAGAGGCGGCGACGACAGCGGTCGTCACGCCGGCCGCGTTTGTTTCCGACAGCGGGGTTGCGCCATTGGGCGCCACCAGGGCCGCGAGAATGAGATTGTCGGCTGCCTGGCCCTTGCCCTGCAGGACTTTCACGGTCTCGGCGCGCTGGCCGCCATTGCGGATACGTGACTTCGCCCAGCCATAGCCCTGCAGCGAGTAGCCCTGTTCCTTGACCATGGCGGCGTTGGAATAAAGCCGCGCAAGGTCTGCATCGGTCACCGCGATCGCCGTGCCTACAGCGTCGTCTCCGCCCTTCAGCGAGCGGGCATAGCCCCCACCGCTGGCAAAGCTGCCAACCACGCGGTCGCGGCCATAGTAGGCTTCGATGTCGCGCACATTGGCGCGGAAGTCGGGGTCCTGCGAGGCAACAAGAGCGGAGTAGGAGATCCAGCCGCGCGTCAGCTGGTCGGCGTTGTAGGAGCCGAGCGTGGCAAGGGCATCGTCGATATCGGTCGTCGATTTGAACGGCTTGCCGCCCACTTCATCGGCATCGGACTGGTAGGTCATGTAGACGGCGGCTTTTTCAGAAACCGGGTCCTTGCCTTGAGCTGTCGAAATGCCTGTCAGTCCCGAAACTGCCAGAACCGCAGCGAACACGCGCATTGCAGCCATGTTATTCTCTCCCTCACGCGACACGCGATAGTGATGCCTGAACTTCCCTGACGGGGGAACCTCACCTTGTCTGTTTGCCGCATTACAAATACAGCAGGTGATCGTTCTGGCAGAAAATGCCTAATAAATCTCTCTGGGGTGTTAACGCTTGGACCCCCGTATGTCGCAGAAGCGATTACAGTTTGTCCATGTTGCCTGGCTCGCCTTGTGCGCCGGCAGCGGCCTTGCGGGCCTGATCGCAGGCGCGCCCATGTGGCCGGCGCTCGCGCTGGCGCTTGCCGCGAGCCTTCCTGCCCTGGCCGGAATCGCGCTTCCGGCAGGCGACACGCTCTGGCGCGGTCTGCTCGTCATCTCCTGGACAGGTATCGCGCTCGCGGGCCTCGTGCTCAGCGGCGGCGGCATGTCCCCCCTTACGGTCTTGCTGATCGCTGCCCCGCTTGCCGGATTGCTGGCGGGCGCCCGCCGCATGGCAGCGGAGGCAGGCGTGTTTGCCGCCTTTGCCCTGTTCCTTGTCCTGGTCGCGGGCGGGGCAGGCTGGCTGCCACAGGCGCCTGACTGGGCAGCCGCGATGGCCGCGCCCTTTGCTTTTTCCGGGCTCGTCGTCTCTGCGCTGATGGTCTGGATGCTGGTGCGCTCGGGTATGGCTGAAACGACCGGGCCGCCACAAGCCGGGGAAAGCTCCGGTCTGCCCCTGACCGCGTCATCTGCCCGCCTGCCGGTCCCGCAAATGCCCGGGCGCGGCGTGACCCTGATCGATGTCACACCGGAAGGCCGGGTCCGCGCAGTGGCCGGTGACGCCTGTGGCCTGACCGGGATGCGTCCCGGCGCAGCGCTGGCAGCTCTCTTCGCCGAGGACGGCGCCCCGGAGGGCCTCGGCCTGCCCGATTGCCGCGTAAGCGGCGAAGCCACGCTGGTTTCGGGCCAACGCGTTCTGTTGATTGCCGAGACGGGCGCGGCCGGAACCGCAATCGTCCTCTTCTCCCCGCCCGACAGCCTCGCCGATCCTGCAAAAGACGCCCGCGCGGCCTACGAAGCCGAGCTGCAGAAGCGCACAGCTTTCTTCGCCTCTCTCGGGCATGACCTGCGCACCCCCCTGCATGCCATCCTCGGCTATGCGGAGATCATGCAGGCAGAGCTCATGGGCCCGATGCCGGAAGTCTATGCAGACTATCCCTCCATCATTCACGAGAGCGGCACCGATCTGCTCCTCCTTGTCGATGACATCCTGGATCTGGCCCGCTCCGAAGCCGGTCAGCCCCGGCTTGATCCGGAACCCGTCGACCTGTCTGCATCCGCCGAATCGGTAATGCGCCAGCTCAAAGGCCATGCCGACCGGGCCGGGGTCACGCTCAAGCTGAAATCCCAGGACGAGGCGTGGGCGGAGGCGGACGCGCGCGCCGTGCGCCAGATCTGGCAGAACCTTGTCTCCAACGCGATCAAGTATTCCGGGAGCGGCAAGACCGTCACCCTCGAAACCCGGATCGAAGGGGGCGCTGCCATTCTCAGCGTCCAGGACCGGGGCGCGGGCATTCCGGCAGCCGACCTTTCCCGCCTCACCGAGCCTTTCGCGCAGGCAGCGGGCGCCAAGCCGGGCACAGGCCTTGGCCTGTCAGTTGTCCGGCGCTTCGCCGAGTTGCATGGCGGCGAGCTCCGGTTGAGCTCGAAACCCGGACGGGGAACCCGCGCCGAGGTGATCCTGCCGCGCGCCAGCGAGGCGGACCTGATGCCGCTCGACGAAGCGGCCGAATAGGCGCGCCAGACAGTCTCCCCATCCGCCGTCAAAGTTTAAGTTATGTCCGCCACCTGCTGTCGCCAGCGTGCCTGCACTGCGCAGAGGACCGGGCCTGACGTCGGGGGCGCCTGGCGGACGCATGGGGCCTTTCGTCTGCCATCCGGGGCCACCCAAGAAACCGGTGGCCTCGCCCTGCGAAGCGTGTAACGCTCGGACAATTATCATCGTCCAAAGGGGTATCCCGAAATGAGAATGGCAATTGTGACCGGCGCCCTGGCGCTGGCGCTCGCGGCATGTGGCGGCACCGGCGGGGCCAAGGCATCCATGGTGAAAGCCTGCACGGACGCGGGCGAAGAACAGGCCATGTGCACCTGCATCGCCGACGGTCTTGAGAAGAACCTCGATGCCAAGACCTTCAACACGGTCGCAAAGGCAATGGAGCAGGGCGAGCAAGAAGGCGGCGCGGCCATCGAAGCCCTGCCGGCGGAAGAACAGGCAAAGATCATGGGCGCCATGATGAGTGTCGGCATGACCTGCGCCTTCGGCGGCGAGTGACTTGACGGGCAGGCGTGAGAAGGGGACGTCTCGGCCCATGATGGAACGCCTGCCTGCCAGACTCTGGACTGACGCGCTGATCCGCCGGGCAAGCCTTGCCGGCGCCAGCGCGTTTGTTCTCCAGCACGGCGATGATGAGCGCGGTGACGTCCTCATCAAGGTCGCCCGCCTCGATGGCACAGCCGCCGCCTATACCCCCTCCATGAACCTGGAGGGCGAGCGCATCTTCCTCAACCTCGCCGTCCAGGGCATCGGCCCGGACGAACGCGCCGTGGACGATTATGTCCGCCGCGCAAAAGCCCGTGACAGCGACCTCTGGATCATCGAGATCGAGGACCGTCAGGGGCGCCATTTCCTGACCGAAGAGGTCGAGGGCGATCCGGCCTGAACCAGGCCCTTTTTCCGCCGCAAGACTGATGTGTCTGTAATCTGGCTATCTCGCAATGCGCAGGGCATCCTCCTGCATCTGACAGGAGGAGATTCCATGAAACTGATCATTGCCTGCGCCCTCGCCGCGCTGACGCTGACCCCGGCCGCTTTTGCCTGCGAGTCCTATGTGGCCGATGTGAACAAGGCCGGCCTTGCCGTCAAAGCCGCCAATAACGAGCGCATGGCGGTCCAGACCCGGTTTGAGGAGGCCGAAGCCCGCCGCGGTGAACTGCGGCGTGAAATCGACGCGACAGGCAACACGCCCGAGCGGCAGGCAGAACTCGACAGCTACAAGGCCGACATCCGCAAGGCCGAGCTTGCCTGGACCGACCGCCAGCCTGAATGGGACGCCGCCGAGGCCGAGCTGATGACCGCAATCGAGGCTCATGAAGGCGCCTGCGCCGCCAATGCGCGCACCGGCGTCCTGATCGAGGCGCTGGGCCTCCGGCTCAACCGCTGACAGCGGCCGCATAAACCCCCTGTTTACCGTATGCCATCAGTTTGTGGCTTGCCGGGAAAATAGGGGGCCTCGGGCGGCGATGCTGTTCCTTCTCAATGACATCGTGACCGAGATAGAGGCGCCCGAAATGCGCCTCCTCATCCGGGAATCCGTGTTCGGGGGAAATGTTCAGGCGCTGCGGCCCCGGGAAGCGATGGACCTCGTCCGAGGCCGCCTCCAGGCGCTGCATGATCGCGGACAGGTACCCGACCAGACGATGGTTGACGATCTGGCCGCGCTGATCATCGCCAAGACCGGCGCCAATGCGGCGCTCTTCCCCGTCCATGACGGCCGGGTGGCTGAAGCCCGCCTCACCATCCTGCCGGAAGCCATCCTCGACGCCGTGCGTGCCCGCATCGCCGAAGGCCGCGGCAGCGACACCTTCACCTTCTGGACGCGCGCGGCCTAGGCGGGACTGGCCCCGGCAAGGCAGGCTGCCCCTTCTATCCCATGCCTAAATCGGCTAGGGCGTCGGCCAGCTAGACCAAAACCAGACAAGACCGGCTATCCCCATGTCGCACGTAACTGAAGCCGCCCGGCGGCGCACCTTTGCCATTATCTCGCACCCCGACGCGGGCAAGACCACGCTGACGGAGAACATCCTCCTCGCGGGCGGCGCCATCCGGGCTGCCGGGGAAGTTGCCGCGCGCGGCGAAGCCCGCCGCACGCGGTCTGACTGGATGAAGATCGAGCGCGACCGGGGGATCTCGGTTTCCGCTTCGGTCATGACGTTCGATTTCGACGGCTACATGTTCAACCTGCTCGACACGCCGGGCCACGAAGACTTCTCTGAAGACACCTACCGTACGCTGACCGCCGCGGACTGCGCCGTCATGGTGCTCGACGCCGCCAAAGGCATCGAGCCCCAGACGCTGAAGCTGTTTGAAGTCTGCCGTATGCGGGACATCCCCATCATCACCTTCATCAACAAGATGGACCGCGAAGCGCTTGAGCCCATCGCACTTCTCGATGAAGTCCAGGACAAGCTGCAGCTCGACACCGCGCCGCTCTACTGGCCCGCCGCCAGCGGCCAGCGCTTTGCCGGCATGCTCGACCTTGCCCGCAACCAGTTCCTGCAGTTCGAGCGCCGCCCCGGCGAGCCTGCCCGCATCGGTCCGGCCACGGAGATTTCCGGGGACACCGGAAGCCTCAAGGCCAATCTCGACCCTTACGTCTTCGCCGAAATGGTGGAAGGCATCGAAATGGCGCGCAGCCTGCTGCCGGAATTTGATCCTGAAGCCTTCCGCGCGGGTAACATGACGCCCGTCGTGTTCGGGTCGGCCCTGCGTTACTTCGGCGTGGCAGAACTCCTGCAGACGCTCCATTCCTATGCCCCGGCGCCCCGCGCCCAGAAGGCCGTCAAGAAAGGCGCCGAGATAATGATCTCGCGCGATGATCCCTCCGTCAGCGGATTTGTCTTCAAGATCCAGGCAAACATGGATCCCAACCACCGCGACCGCGTGGCTTTCCTGCGCCTGTGCTCGGGGGAGTTCCGGCGCGGCATGCGCCTGAAGACAACGAGCGGCAAACAGCTCAACATCCACAATCCGCTGATGTTCATGGCCCAGGACCGCGAGATCGCCGAAACCGCCTATGCGGGCGATGTGATCGGTGTGCCAAACCACGGCCAGCTGCGCGTGGGCGACTCGCTCTCCGAAAATGGCGACATCCAGTTCGGCGGGATCCCGAACTTTGCGCCAGAGCTTCTCCGCCGCGCCCGCGTCAAGGATCCGATGAAGGCCAAACACCTCCGCAAGGCGCTGGAAAGCCTCGCTGAAGAAGGCGTGACCCAGCTGTTCCTGCCCGCCATCGGCTCGGACATGATCGTCGGCGCGGTCGGACAGCTTCAGTTTGAGGTGATGATCGAGCGGATGACGGCCGAGTACAATCTGGAAGTCATGTTCGAGCCTGCGCCCTATAACGTCGCCCGCTGGATGGCGTCGGATGATCCTAAGAAACTCGAAGAGTTCCTCGAGCGCAACAAGTCAGTCTCCGGCACCGACCTGGACGGCGCGCCGGTATACCTGGCGAAGAATGCATGGGATGTCGGCTACGCCCAGGAGAAAAACCCGGGCATCCGGTTTACGGCGACGAAGGAGCGGGCGCTGGCGTAACGCCGGCATCTGCGGTTTCCACCGCCGCCTCGGACGTGTCTGCCTGCGCAAGTCCCCCGTCCAGCTGGCCGGGATCGCTTGCCGGCGCTACGGCCGGCTGAGGCATTTCGCCCAGCGCCGCGGTCCTGAGTCTGTTGGCAATCCCGGACGTGGCGAGACGGTTTTCTTCCTTCTTGCCCTGGCCACGCTTGAGTTCGCAGCGGGCAGGGGAGGCACCATAGGTGTCAACAAAGGACCAGGACCTGCAGCTCATCTCATCATCACAGGCCGCTTCACAGGCAAGCGCAGACGAGCTCTCGACCACATTATAGGTCGCGCCAAACCGGTAGACATCGCGTTCATGTCCGGCGGGCAGGGCGGTCTCCTCATACATCGCCTCGGTCCCGGTCGCTTCCAGCGGCGAGATCGGAGGCACCGACATCGTTTTGCCCTCCTTGCCGTCAGCAAGGGCGCTGGCAGCAAAGCCAAGGCAGGCGGCGGCGATCAGAATGGCAAAGCGCATCGGTTCAGGCTCCCGGCATATATCCGAAAGGCAGGGTAGCCCGGCCGCGTTAACGAAGCGTTTGCCTTGAACGAGGCCGCTTCAGCTGCCGAGGCCGGCCCGCTTTTCCTCGATCTCCAGCCATTCCAGCTCGACCGCCTCCAGCTCATCCCGCGCTGCGCCGATGCGGGCAGATTTCCTGTTGAACGCCGCCGGATCGCGCCCATAGAGCTGCGCATCGGCAAGCTCGGCTTCGAGCCTGGCGATCTCTGCCTGAAGCTTCGGTATCAGCCCGTCGATTTCCTTCTGCCGGTGTTCATCCTTGAAGGAGAGTTTCGACGCTGCCCTGGGTTTAGGCGCCGTCGCCGGGGCAGGCGCCGCCTTCGCCGCCGGGGCGCTCGGGGCGTCCTTCCGGCGCACGTCTTTGAGCTGCTCCTGCGCGTCGCTCCACCCGCCAGCGGTCTGGATCCATTCGCCCCCGCCAATGGGCGAGAGACAGCTCGTCACGGTCGCATCGAGGAAAGCGCGGTCATGGCTCACAAGGATCAGCGTGCCCTCATAGTTGAGCAGCATGTCCTCCAGGAGGTCGAGCGTCTGCATGTCGAGATCGTTGGTCGGTTCGTCCATCACCAGAAGGTTAGACGTGCGCGCCAGGCCGATGGCGAGGGCGAGCCGGTTGCGCTCCCCGCCCGACAGCGCGCCGACAGGCTGGCGCAGCTGCTCGGGCTTGAAGAGGAAGTCCCTGGCATAGGCCGCCACATGGCGCTGATGCCCCTGAACCATGATGGAATCCCCGCCCTCCGGGGCGAGCGCCTCCCAGATCGTCTCCTTCGGGTCGAGTGTCGCCCGCGTCTGGTCCTGATAGGTCACCTGCAGCGTCCTGGAATGCTGGACCGTCCCGGCATCAGGGTCGATCTCTCCCAGCAGCAGTCGCACCAGCGTCGTCTTGCCTGCGCCATTGGGCCCGATAATGCCGATCCGGTCTCCCCGCAGGATACGCAGCGAAAGATCGGTAGCGATGATGAGGTCATTCCCCTCCGGGGTCTGATAGGTCTTGGCAAGGCCCCTTGCCTCGATGACCTTCTTGCTCAGCGAACCGCCCGCATCCGCCGTGATCGTCGCCAGGGATTTGCGGTCATTGAGCGCGCTGCGCACCTGCGCATGCTCTGCCTTCAGCTGCCGCAGCCGGGCAAGGCGCCCCTGATTGCGCTTGCGCCGCGCCGTCACGCCCCGCGCCAGCCAGTGCTGCTCGTCCTTGAGATGGGTCGTCATGCGTTTGAGCTGACGTTCATCCTCTTCCTCAATCTGCTCGGCCCACTGATCAAACTTCACATAGCCTTCCGGGCTTTTCAGCACCTTGCCCTGACGCAGCCAGAGGGTGTTGGTGGAGATGTTCTCCAGGAAGCGCCGGTCGTGGCTTACCACCAGAACAACCCCGTTGAACGCCTTCAGGCGCTCCTCCAGGAACTCGATCATCGGCACGTCGAGATGGTTGGTCGGCTCGTCCAGCAAAAGGATCGTCGGCTCCTGCGCAAACGCTCTGGCGAGGGCGGCGCGGCGCATCTGCCCACCCGAGAGCGTCCTGGGGTCGGCGGCCGGATCGATGCCGAACTCCATCAGCTCGGCCTCGGCCATGTACGCCGCTTCCAGCCCGTCGGTCGCGTAATCCAGCACCGTGGCAAACCCGGCCAGATCAGGCTCCTGCGCCACATTTGCAAAGGTTACCCCCGGCTGGCGCCACACCGCGCCGGAATCTGGCTCGGCCGCCTGCGAGATGATCTTCATCAGTGTGGATTTGCCCGCGCCATTGCGCCCGACCAAAGCGGCGCGTTCGCCCTTGGAAAGGGACAGCGTCACGCCCTCGAACAGGGGCGTATTGCCAAAGGAAAGGCGCACATCGGTCAGGGTAATCAGAGGGGGCTGGGCCATGGCCGGGGAGATAGCCGCTGATGCCCGCGCGCGCTAGGGGATGACTGGACAAGCCGGGACCTCGCCTTCACAGTGGGTTCCATGACAGAACCCGCTATCCCCGAAGGCTACAGCCCGCATTTCCGCAAATCGCCCTTCACAGACCCATGGGAACCGCTCTTCTCCAGGACACAGGCACGGGAGGTCTCCATCGGCCTTGTGCTGTCGCAAGCCCACTGCAATTCGCGCGGCCTCGTTCATGGCGGGCTGATTGCCTCCCTGGCAGACAATGCCATGGGCCTTTCCTGCATGGCGGCCCTTCAGGAAGAAGGCCGCGGCGCGCCAGGCGGCCTCGTCACGATCACGCTGGGCACCGACTATCTCGGCCCGGCAAGGATCGGCCAGTGGCTCGCCACGGACACGCACTTCGTCAAGACCGGCGGGTCGATCTGCTTTGCCGATTGCCTCCTGCGGGCAGACGGCGTGCCGGTAGCCCGCGCCGGCGCCACCTTCAAGGTCCTGCAGGCCGGTTAGAGGCTCAGCCGAGCGCGGCGCGCTCTTCCGGCGTCAGCAGGCGCCAGGCGCCCTCTGCCAGATCGCCCAGCTCCAGCGGCCCGAACCGGCTCCGGTGAAGCGCTTCGACATGATTGCCCGCAGCGGCAAACATCCGGCGCACCTGATGATACCGCCCCTCGCTCAGCGTGAGCCGCGCGGCGCGCGCGCCCGTCACGTCCAGGTCTGCCGGCAGGCAGGGCTTGTCCTCCCCGCGCAGGATCAGGGAGCCGGACGCGAAAAACGCCCGCTCAAACCCCTCCAGCGGCCGCGCCAGCGTGGCTTCATAGGTTTTGGGAATGTTCGATTTGGGCGAGATCAGCTTGTGGAGCAGGGCGCCATCATCTGTAAACAGAAGAAGACCGGTCGTCTCTGCGTCAAGCCGCCCGACCGAGGAAACCTTCGGGTCGCGCTTGAGAAAGCGCGGCGGCAGCAGGTCATAGACGAGCTTGCCCTGGTCCTGATGCGAGCAGGTAAAGCCCGCCGGCTTGTGCATGATGATCACCATGCCCGGTGCCGGGTCCAGCGGCTCGCCCTCAAACCGCACGTCCTCGCCCCAGCCGGTCACAACACCGCGCCGGATGGCCACTTCCATTTCCTTGCGCGAGCCATAACCAAGGCTGGCAAGATATTTTGCAAGCTTGCGGGTCTGCGTCATCGCCGGGTCATGCCCTGATCATTTCTGGCGCTTGGGCTTTTCGGCCCTGATGATCTTGTAGCCGTCCTCGTCTTCGAGCATTTCATGGCTGCGGAAGCAGGCTGAGAGTTCGGCTTCATACGGAAGATGCCGGTTGGCCACCAGCCACAGCGTGCCGGAGGGTTTCAGCGTCAGGGAGGCGGCGCGGATGAACGCCTTGCCCAGGGCGGAATTATCCGCCCGCCCTGTATGGAAAGGCGGGTTCATCAGGGCAAAGTCATATGTCGCCCGGGGCAGGTCTTTGAGCGCATCGGCCCATTTGATCGTGCACCGCTCACCAAACGGCGCCATCGTCTGCTCCTGGCAGAAGAGGGCGCGGTAGTCCGCCTCATAGAGGTCCATCCGCTCCACATTGGCGCAATGGCTGAGAATCTCGCGGCTCAGGAATCCCGTGCCCGCGCCAATGTCGATGCCGATGCCCTTGGTATATTCCGGCACGCTGTCGGCCAGAAGCTCGCTGCCCGGATCTATCCGGTCCCAGCTGAACAGCCCCGGCCGGCTCCAGAGACCAGGTTCGATCTCGCGCGGCAGGTCGGCCTCGATCCACGCCTGCACAAGGTCTTCATTGACGAGGCTTGCATGCTTGACCGTCCAGAAGGCGCGGCATTTGTGTTTCGACAGGCTGCCCGCATCCCCGGCAATCTCGGCCAGCGTCTTCTCGGCGGTCTTCCCGCCCAGCGTATTGGGCAGGCTGGCAAGCAGATAGCCCCCCTCCGGCGCCGCCATCAGGGCGCGGGCATAGAGCGCGCGGGCATAATCGCGCTGGCGTGGCGGCACCACAATCGTCAGCATCGCCTCGGGCACATCCACTGAACCAGGCTCCAGAACGGTAAATCCGGCCGCTTTCAGCGCGTCATAAGCAGGCTTCTGGCTGGTGCGGCAGACCAGGCGGTCCCTGGGCAGTTGCCCGAGCCAGGCGCCCGGTTCGGCGTTCAGCACCAGGATCGGGCCCTCCTCCGGCACAGGAACGGCGCCCGTTTCGAGCGCCAGAAGCAGGGTATCAAAAACAATCGTATCCATCATCGCGGCACCGATAGCCGCCTGCGCGCGCTGAGGAAAGCCACCTTGCGCGGAAGGTGAGGCGCAAACGACATCTGCCCGCGCCAGGAAAAAACCCCGCCGGCGCGAACCGGCGGGGTCTTTGTCTTCCTGTCCCTTGCGGGAAAATCAGGCCTCAACGCGCTCGATGATGATCGCAGGCGCCATGCCGCCAGCGGCGCACATGGTAACGAGGCCATACCGGCCGCCCGAACGCTCAAGCTCGTCCAGAGCGGTGCCGATCAGGATCGAACCGGTTGCGCCGATCGGGTGGCCGAGCGCCATCGCGCCGCCATTGATGTTCACCTTCTCACGGTCGAGATCGAGATCACGGATGAATTTCTCGGCAACCACCGAGAAAGCCTCATTGATTTCATAGACGTCGATATCGGTGGTTTTCAGGCCAGCCTTTTCGAGCACTTTCTTCGCAGCCGCGACCGGCGCGTTGAGCATCAGCGTCGGGCAGTCGCCCATGTTCGCCGTCGCAACAATCCGGGCGCGGGGTTTGAGGCCATGCTTCTTCATGTAGGCTTCCGAGGTGACGAGGATGGCAGCTGCGCCGTCCACCACGCCCGACGAGTTGCCGGCGTGGTGAACATGGTTCACCTTGCCTTCGAGCTGGGGATATTTGCGCGTCACCATGTTGCCATAGGTGTTGCCCTGATCGTCAACCGGAATGTCCATGTACATGCCGAACACGGTCTTCAGGCCGGCAAGGCTTTCCATCGTCGTGCCGGGACGCGGGAACTCTTCCTTGTCGAGGGCCAATGTTCCGTCCACGTTGTAAACCGGAACGACCGACTTGTTGAAGCGGCCTTCGGCGATGGCGCGGGCAGCGCGTTCCTGGCTGGTCACAGCCAGACGGTCAACGGCTTCACGGTCGATGCCTTCCAGCGTGGCGATGGCGTCGGCGCAAACGCCCTGCTGCGATTGCGGATGCTTCTCGCGCAGGCGCAGATTGCCGGCATCCATCGTCGGCGGGTTCTTCGGGTCGGCGGTCGAGGCGGTGTAGCTCATCATCTCGCAGCCGCCGGCAATCACGCAGTCTTCCATGCCGGACATGATCTGCGCAGCCGCGAGCGAAACCGTCGTGATGCCCGAGCCGCAGAAACGGTCGAGCGTCACGCCCGAAGCCTTGATGTCAAAGCCGGCGTCGAGGGCGGCCATGCGGCCCATGTCGGCGCCCTGCGCGCCGCGCTGGCTGGAGGTACCCCAGATGATGTCGTCGACAGTCGCCGTGTCGAGCTTGTTGCGCTCGGCCAGCGCGCTCAGAACGGTGGCGGCCAGGTGCTGCGGGTGCATGTGGGCAAGGGCGCCCTTGCCGACTTTGCCGATGCCGCGCGGGGTGCGGACAGCGTCGATGATATAGGCTTCAGCCATGATGGTACTCCCTGTCTTTATGGATAGGCGCGCTCAAATGGCGTCTGGCCTCAGGCTTACGCGCGCGTAAGGACCATGGGAAGCCGTGACGCCGGGGCAGTGCGGGGCGTCTTGGCGCAGGGGAAACAAAAGGAGCGCGGGCCAGACGGCCCCGGTTTCAGACCGGGCGTTTCTCGTCGCCTTCGCCGCCCCAGAAACGCTTGATCTTGCCCAGGAAGCCTTCGCTTTCCGGGTGGCAGTCGGCGCCGGAGCAGTCACAGAACTGGCGCAGCAGTTCCTTCTGCCGGGGGGTGAGGTTCTGCGGGGTTTCCACGAACATCTCGACATAGAGGTCGCCGGTCTGCCCGTTCGCGCGCACGCTCGGCATGCCCTTGCTGCGCAGGCGCAGCTTGCGGCCGGTCTGGGCGCCTTCAGGGATCGCCACGCGCGCGCGGCCCCCATCAATGGTCGGGATTTCGATTTCCCCGCCCAGTGCCGCCGTCGCCATCGGCACTGGCGCGCGGCAATAGAGGTTGGGCCCGTCACGTTCGAAGATGTCATGCTCGACCACTTCGACGAAGATATAGAGGTCGCCCTTCGGCCCGCCCGCGCTGCCCGGTTCGCCCTCGCCAGACAGCCGGATACGCATCCCGCTCTCGACCCCGGCTGGGATCTTCACCTGCAGCTTGCGTTCTTCCTTGACCTGGCCATGCCCGCCGCAGGTCTTGCACGGTTTGCGGATGATCTGGCCGCGGCCCTGACAGATATGGCAGGTGCGCTCCATGGTGAAGAAGCCCTGCTGGGCGCGCACGCGGCCATGCCCGCCGCAGGTCTCGCAGGTTTCCGGCTTCGTGCCCGGCGCCGCGCCGCTGCCTTCGCAGGGGCGGCAGGCCACGGCCTGGGGCACATGGATGGTCTCATCCTTGCCGTAGAAGGCTTCTTCCAGAGTGATTTCGAGGTCATAGCGCAGGTCAGCCCCGCGCTGCGGTCCGCTGCGCCGGCGGCCTCCGGCAAAGCCGCCCGCGCCGAATACCTGGCTGAACAGGTCCTGGAAAATGTCTTCCGGATTGCCGCCCGCGCCAAACGGGCTGCCACCGGCGCCGCCATTCTCGAAGGCGCCATGGCCATAACGGTCATAGGCGGCGCGTTTCTGCGGATCGGAGAGGACGGCGTAAGCTTCGCCCACTTCCTTGAACTTCTCTTCGGCGGAGACATCCCCGGCATTCTGGTCAGGGTGATATTTCATGGCGAGTTTGCGATAGGCCGATTTCAGAGCCTTTTCGTCAACGCCGCGCTCGACCCCGAGCACTTCATAATAGTCGCGCTTGCTCATGATAGGATGCTGCCTGAACTCAATTTCCGCCCTGTGCGGGACATTTGGGGCGCCCTCCGGCCCCCCGCAAGGGCCGGAGTCAGGTACAGATCAGGCCAGTTAGCTACCGCCGGGCGGGAATTGGGTAATACCTTTCTCCACCACGGAGGCCCCCGACCCGCCGATCTGCTTGACCGCAAGCCCGCGCTGGGCCGTCCCGTCGAGGCGATACCGGAAGAGGCCGTTAACCCCCATGAAGCCGTTGGGATCGGTCACGCCGGAATGCTGGATCGCCCCGGTCGCCGAGAGGTTCACCGCCATCGCGGCCGCGTCATAGGCGGCGGCTGCCAGGTCGGTGGGCGCGCGGCCATAGATCCGGCGGTAGGTCTCCCTGAAAGTCGCCATATTGTCCGGATCGGGGGTCGCAAACAGGCCCCCCTCCAGCGTCGGTTCGCGCCAGATGGAGCTGTCATCCCAAAAGCTCGTGCCCAGCAGACGAACGCGTTTGAGATCAACGCCATTGTAAGGAAGCAGCGGCGCCACCGAGAGCAGCCTGGTGCCCCGCTCGGGGATCATCACGCCGATCCGCTGGTCGGAGACAGAATATTCCGCCTTCACAACGCTGGCGATCTGCCGGGCCTGGTCGCCCGCGCCGCTATCAGCCGGATAGAACGCGCTCGACGCCATGCGCCAGCCATTCCTGGCCGCTTCGGCCCGCATCGCCGCTTCCACCTGCCGGCCATAGGTGCTGTCGGGGCCGAGATAGACAAAGGTCCGGGTCCCGCGGCTGGCGGCATAGCCCATCACGCGGACAACCTCTTCCTCCGGCATGATCGAGGCGAGATAGGCGCCGCCACCGGCTGCATTGGGGTCGTTGGAGAAGGCCACCACAGGGACTGACTTGCGGTTTCCGGCCTGTTTCACCCCGTTCACATTGGCCGAGAAGAGCGGGCCCAGAATAATGTCGGCCCCTTCCTTTATGGCTTCGTCGGCGCGCGCTTCCGCCGTCGAGGCGCGTCCGGCCGTATCCATTGGCATCATCAGGAAATCGGTGCCCGCCAGTTCAAACAGCGCCAGCTCGATCCCGGCCAGCATGCTCTCGGCTTCGGCGCGCACATTGGCGCTCGGATGGGTAAAGGGCAGCAGCACAGCCGCGCGCTTCACATCCTTGCCGCGCATGAATTCCGGCGTCAGGCCCCCGTCATCCCGGGCAAAAGGCTCCAGTTCGCCTTCCGTGATCACGTCTCCGGGCGAGGCGCGCAGGGGCTCTCCTGTCACCGGATCGACCCTCGGCTGGCCCGTCCCGATGGAGACCGGCGGGCGCGCCGGCGCCGAGGCGCAGGCTGTCGCCAGCAGCAGCGACGCCAGCACAAGGCTTGGCGCCTGCAGTTTCCTGAGTAAGGGTGGCAACAATGTCATCTTCCGATCCTTCCGACGCCAGTTCGATTCCAGCCGAGGGCAACTCTATGAGCGCCGCCGGTGCCGGGCAACAGCCCGTTGCCGTTTCACCGGGCCTCTATGTTGTTTCCACCCCGATCGGCAACCTCCGGGACATCACCCTTCGCGCGCTCGACATCCTGTCCGCCGCGGATGAGGTTCTGGCCGAAGACACCCGCGTGGCGGCAAAACTAATGTCCGCCTACGGGATTAAAGCCCGTCTCAGCCCCTACCATGACCATAATGGGGCCGAACGGAGACCACAGATCCTCTCCCGCCTCGCCGCAGGCGGCCGCATTGCCCTGATTTCCGATGCCGGCACGCCGCTGGTGTCCGATCCTGGCTGGAAGCTGGTGCACGACGCGCTGGAAGCAGGCCACAAGGTGCATCCCGTGCCGGGCGCCTCGGCGCTTCTGGCGGGGCTCGTCGCCTCCGGCCTGCCCAGTGACCGGTTCCTGTTTGCCGGCTTTCTGCCGCCCAAACCCGGCGCACGCAAAGCCGCGCTCGAAACATTGAAACACGTTCCTGCCACGCTCGTCTTCTATGAAAGCGGCCCGCGCCTGGCCGACAGCCTTGCCGATCTGGCTGCCGTTCTGGGGGGCAGGCGCCCGGCCGCCGTCGCCCGCGAGCTGACCAAGATGTTCGAGGAAACAAGACGCGGCACGCTGGCGGGCCTTGCCGCGCATTACGAAACCGCCGGCCCGCCCCGCGGCGAAATCGTTCTCCTCGCCGGCCCGCCGGAAGAAAAGTCCGCAACAGCCGAGGATCTCGACACGGCCTTGCGCGACGCGCTCCTCACGCTCCCCACAAAAGACGCCGCCGCCAGCGTTGCCGAAGCCCTCGGCCTGCCGCGCCGGGAAGTCTACCAGCGCGCCCTCCGGCTCAAATCCGGTGATGCCGGCTAAGCGAGAGATCGCCGGGGCGCGCGGGCGCGCTGCCGCGCGCCGCGCCGCCCTCTGGCTGCGGCTCAAGGGCTATTCCATCCTCGCCATGGGCGTGAAACTTCCGGTGGGGGAGATTGACCTGATCGCCCGCAAGGGCCGCCTCATTGCCTTTGTCGAGGTGAAGGCCCGCGCCGGCCTGGACGACGCCCTCAGCGCCGCCTCCTGGCAGCGCATGTCCCCGGCCGCCGAGGCCTGGTTGGGTCAGCGCCCGAAATTTGCCGGTTATGGGCGGCGTTACGACCTCATCACCCTGGCGCCCGGCCAGCTGCCGCGTCACCTGAAAGATGCCTGGCGGCCAGGCCTTGCCTGAGGGCCGGTAAACTGGCTCATCCGGTCCCGGATTATCCCTGACCCGAACCAGGGACCTTCAGGCCGGTCTGGTATTTCGTCCCGGCCGGCCGGCCGTCCAGTTTACAGGTGAAGGGGAGGTCAGTCTGTGATAGGGTCCCCTGGCTGCAAACAGGCAGGAAAGCGCCGGTGCAGCCCGTACATTCAGGATCGGTGGGAGGAAAACATGAAATTCAGAGCAGCTGCAACGACGCGCGCATTTCTGTGTGCGTCCTTGCTTGGCATGAGCGCAGCCATAGGCGCCAGCAGCCAGGGCAAGGTTGAGGAAACACCGGAGAAACAGGTACAGCAGACCCCTGCGGGCAAGGTACCAGAACTCCGGAAGATGACCCCCTCTGTGCCCGTGCAAGGCCCGGCGCCGCGTCTGCAGACCGCGCCTGGCCCGGTGGTTCCCGGACCCATCACACCGATTCCCGTGCCCGCTCCATTGCCTCAGGCCGTACAGCTTCAGGGGCTCGATCAGCTTCAGCTGAAACTTCAGCAGACGGATTTACCCGTCCGTGTGATCGTTCAGTATAATCAGGCGGCTGTCGATCAGGGCGAATCCCGCACAACAGCGGCAAGCGTCACGGCGCTCAAATCCGACAAGCTCCAGGCGGCAAATAATCAGACCCTGACATTTGTCCAGGCGCGCGGCATCGGTTCATTTCGCCCGATCCCGAACCTGCCTCTTGCCACAATGGAGGTGACCCGCAATCAGCTTGGCGTCCTTCAGGAGAGCGGCCAGTTTGCCCTGGTCGTCGAAGACAAGCTCTCGGCGCCCATGCTGGCCTCGTCCGGCACGGTGATCGGCGTGGCTGACGCCCATGCGCTCGAGGCCCGCGGCGCCGGCACGACCATCGCTATCCTTGATACGGGCGTGGACCGCACGCACCCCTTCTTCGGCGGCCGTGTGGTTGAGGGGGCCTGTTACTCCTCAAATGTCGCATCGCAGGGGGCCACATCCCTTTGTCCGGGCGGGGCAACGAGTGCAACCACACTCGTATCGGGCGGCGCCTGCACCGGTTCGACATCCTGCGATCACGGCACACATGTGGCGGGCATCGCTGCCGGCGACGGAGGCGCGTTTGACGGCGTTGCTCCGCGGGCCGACATCATGTCGGTACAGGTCTTTTCGCTGTTTACCGATTCTCCCGGCGGCCCGCAGAATTGCGCCAATGCCGGCCGTGCGTCTCCGTGCGTCCTGACATATGATTCCGATCAGATCCGCGGTCTCCAGAGGGTTAATGCAAGGCGGGCAGCGCGCAATATCGTTGCCGCCAATATGAGCCTTGGCGGCGGCAACAACACCGGCACCTGCAACGGCGATGTCCGCAAGCCGGTGATCGACCAGCTCTGGGCGGCAGGCGTTGCGACCGTGATCGCCTCGGGCAATAACAGCCGGGTCAATGCGGTCAGCGCGCCTGGCTGTATCTCGACAGCTGTCACAGTTGGATCGACGACAGATGGCGATGCGGTCTCGGGTTTCTCCAACATGTCCAATACGGTCGACCTGCTGGCGCCGGGCTCGAGCATAAATTCATCCGTACCCGGTGGTGGCTTCCAGTCGAAGAACGGCACCAGCATGGCCGCCCCCCAGGTGGCCGGCGCGATTGCGGCGCTTGTCTCCCTCTCGCCTGACACCTCCATATCCGACATCGTCAACACGCTGCGCACGACAGGTGTGAATGTGACCGATGGCCGGACGGGCGGCACAGTTACCCGCCGGCGGATCAATCTGGCTGCCGCCGCCGAGCAACTCGCCCCGCGCGACGATTGCATCACCCACAACACCGCCTCGCTGTCCCTCGTCAACCGCGGCGGCACCGGCGGCTGGACGATCACCGACGGCCGGTCCCTGATGTTTGCTTTCGGCAGCAACAAGGCGGAAGGTGAAGCGGCGCTCGCGATCATTCGCAAATACGGCTTTGACCGCACCTGCTATGTTGGCCGCCCCAATCCTTCGATGACGTATCTGCTGGCCGGGACCGGTTCTGCAAACGGCGCGCATGGTTTAGAAGACTGTATCTCCTTCAGCCGGAGCGATCTCTCCGTCGAACGGGTGGGCAGCCAGTGGCGGCTCACTGACGGGCGTTCATCAATGAAGATGTTCCCGAACAATTCTGAAGCCCAGCAGGCCCTTGATGCCATCAATCGCCACCGCTTCAACCGGCAATGCTATGTCGGCCGGCCGGGGCCGTCATTCACCTACTGGCTTGCACAATAAGTCCTGCAAACGCAGCCGGCCCGGCGTGTCGCCGGGCCGGTCTGTCTGCCAAGGGAGACTTTCATGCTGAAATATTTCGCTATTCTCGCGGCCAGCGCCGCCGCTGCCTGTTCCCAGCCGGGAAGTGCCGGAAGTCCGGGTGAAAAGGAAGCGCCAATGGACCGCTATGTCATCACCGTCTCCCATGAAGAGGGACAGGCGGCCTCACAGGCGGATATGGACAAGGTTGTTGCCGCCCTGCAGCAACACGAGGCGCACTCCGTTGAAGTTCTTGAAGGCTTGCCGACAATCATCGTCACAGCGGCGCCGGACGCCATTGAGGCTGCCCGGCAAACAGGGCTTGTAGAGGCCGTTCAGTCCGACAGTCTCAGCGCTCCGCAATAACCTATTGGGCTTCTGGCGCCTCCTGAATGCTCACCAGATAGGCCAGCAGCACATCCATCCCGAGATCCCCGAACACGAAGTCCGGCATGGTCTCATGGCCCACATGAATGCCCGCCCGGAAGTCTTCGGCAAGGTTTTCAGGGGAGTAGAGCGACAGGACATAGCGCAGCGGCGGGGCGTCTGCCCGCAGGCTGGCATCCTGGCCCATGCCGTGACAGATGGCGCAATGGGTCTGGGCAATCGCCTCGCCATCGGCAATCGAGGCCTCATCCATCGGAATGCCCAGCGCCTGGGCGTCAAACAGGGGCGGGGCAGGGGCATCCGGGGCGGGCAGCGTCTCTGTGCCGGCCGGCACATCTGGCGGCCCGGGCGGTTTCTGTTCGCAGGCAGCCATCACCAGCAGGCTGGCGGCAGCAAGGAGAAAGGGCAGGGTGGTTCGCATCGCTTTTTTCCCCGGACTAGAGACTGGCGGACTAGAGACTGGCGGGCCGGAACGGGCGCCAGGGTTCAGCATCACCCTTCAACAAGGCGGGCGCAAGGCAAACCCGTACTTTTCCCTAGTACCGGCAGGTGCCTTCACCCTGCCGTAATCTTCTATCAGTTAGGCTGCGGGTTTCAGGCGTATTTCAGCATTCAGGCCGGGCCATCCACATATGACCGACAGCCACCGACCGCCCCGCAAGCCAAGGGTCATCCGCGTTCCCCCAGCGGCGCTTTCCGCGCGGCGCCTCAGCCCGTTGCGCCTGCTTGTGATCGCCATCGGCGTTCTCATCCTCTGCGGCGGCGGCTGGGCGCTGTGGAAATGGCAAAGCCTGCACAGCGGCATGCCCAAACTGCCCGAAGTGGCCGATCTCTGGCAGGCCCAGCGCGAGCCTTCCATCGAGTTCATCGATAGCAAAGGCAACACGCTCGCCGTCCGCGGCCCCCGCTATGGCCGTGCCATCACGGTGGCAGAGCTTCCCAAACACGTCTCCCAGGCCTTCATCGCTGCCGAGGACAAGCGCTTCTACGAACATGACGGCGCCGATGAGGCCGCCATCGCCCGCGCGGCCCTCTCCAACGCGGCCGCCGGCGAAACCGTCTCGGGCGCCTCCACCATCACCCAGCAGCTGGTGAAGAACCTTGTCCTCAGCCCGCGCCAGACGATGGAGCGCAAGGCGCAGGAAATCACGCTCGCCCGCCAGCTCGAAAAGCGGATGACGAAGGACGAGATCCTCTCCCTCTATCTCAACCGCATCTATTTCGGCGCCGGCCTCTATGGCATCGACGCGGCCTCCCGGCATTATTTCGGCAAGGCCCCGGCGGAGCTCAAGATCCATGAGGCCGCTCTCCTCGCCGCCCTCCCCAAGGCCCCGTCCAAGCTAAATCTCCGGGACAATCTCGACGGCGCCAAATCCCGGCAGCTTTACGTGCTGAAGGAAATGGAGAGCGAGCGCTTCATCTCCAGACAGGAAGCCGCCGCCGCCCGCGAGGCGGCAATCACCATACTTCCCGCGCCGCGCTACGATCCCCAGCTTGGATATGTGCTGGACGCTGCCGCCGAACGCCTTGCCGCGATGCTGCCCCGCGTGCCGGGTGACGCCGTCGTCCAGCTGACGATCGATCCGGAAATCCAGCAGAAAACGCAAAGCCTGCTCGCCGCGCGCCTCGCCAGGGACGGCAAGGCGTCCTCCGCCAGCCAGGTCTCCGCCCTGATCCTTGACCGCACCGGCCGCGTTGTCGCCCTGACCGGGGGCGTCGATTACGCGCTCTCCCCCTTCAACCGGGCCACCCAGTCCAGACGCCAGCCCGGTTCCAGCTTCAAGCCCTTTGTCTTCGCCCTCGCGCTGGAAGACGGCTACTCACCCTATGACGTCTTCAATGACCGCCCGATCACCATCGGCAAATGGCAACCGGTGAACTATAGCGGCGAATATCACGGCCCGATGACGCTCTCTGAAGCGCTCACCCGCTCCACCAACACCGTCGCCGCAGAGCTCGGTAACGAAACCAGTCCCGAGCGTGTCGCCGCCCTTGCCAAACGGTTCGGCATCGCCAGCGAGCTCAAGCCCTTTCCCTCGATTGCCCTTGGCAGCCAGGAAGTCTCCCTCTGGGAACTCGTGCGCGCTTACGGCGTGTTCCAGTCAGGGGGCTACCGCACCGAGCCCTTCCTCATCGAGCGCGTCACGGACTCGCGCGGACAGGTCTATTACGAACACCCCGCCTCCGGGCGTGAACGTGTCTACGCCGAAGACCTTGCCGCCGAAATGAACGCCATGATGATGCGCTCGGTCAGCGCGCCCATCGGCACCGGCGGGCGCGCCCGCATCAATGGCTGGACCGTCGCCGGCAAGACCGGCACCAGCCAGGAGTCGCGCGACGCCTGGTTCATCGGCTTCACGGCGGCCTATCTCGGCGGGGTCTGGGTCGGCAATGATGATGATACGCCCATGAAGCGCGTCACCGGCGGCGCCCTTCCGGCCGAGCTCTGGTCAGGCATCATGGAAATCGCCCATGAGGGCAGGAAACCTGAAGCCCTCATCGGGGCAAACCGCGCCGTCATCCTTGATCCGGCTGCCGAAGAGCGCATCACCTTTTATCGCGGCATGGCCCAGGCCTTCTCCGCTGCATCCGGTTCCTCCCGCACCGCCAGCCGCGGCGGCCCGGTCCAGCAGGCCGAATAGCTCAGCTCGCGATGGCGTTCGCGGGCGTTGGCGCCGCCAGCGCCGGCGCCTCGGCCTGGTCTTCAGAAGGCATGCCGCCGGCAGCCTCGATCAGGTGCAACATCCTGTCCATCGGCTGGGGCTTGCCCACCAGGTAGCCCTGCAACTCGTCGCAGCCATGCTCGCGCAGGAAGCTTGCCTGGAACAGCGTCTCCACGCCTTCAGCCGTACACCGCAGCCCCATCAGCTTTGCAAGGCTGAGTGTCGCCTGGGTGATCGCCCGGCTTTCGGTATCGGTCTCGATGTCCCGCACGAAGCTCTGGTCGATCTTGATCTTGTGGAACGGGAACATCCTGAGATAGCTCAGTGAGGAATACCCTGTCCCGAAATCATCCAGCGAGATGCGCAGGCCCATGTCGCGCAGCTGGCGCAGCCGGTCGAGCGCAAAGCCGGTGTCGGCCATCAGCACCGACTCGGTGATCTCCAGTTCGATGCGTGAAGGGTCGAGCCGGTTGGCCGCCAGCGCATGCACGATCGTCGAGACAAGGTTCGTCGAGTTCATCTGCAGCGGCGAGATATTGATCGCAACCTTGATGTGCTCCGGCAGGCGCGCCGCCTGCGCCATCGCCGAGCGGATGATCCACTCGCCGATCGGCACGATCATCCCGTTTTCTTCTGCAATCGGAACAAATTCCGAAGGCGGGATCATGCCGAGCTTCGGATGGTTCCAGCGCACCAGCGCCTCAAAACCGACAACCTTGTGCGTCTGCGCGCTTATCTGCGGCTGGTAGACAAGATGCAGCTGGCCAAGCTCGATCGCCTGGCGCAGATCGCACTCCCCGCGCAGCCTTGCTTCGGCCCGCTCAGCCATCTCGCCCGTGAACATCGCCCACTGGCCCTTGCCCTTCCGGCGCGCGGCATGCATGGCGAGGTCTGCGTGTTTCAGCGCGGCCGGTGCATCCAGATTGCGGTCATCAAGCCGCCGGACACCAATGGAGGCTGTACAGACAATTGCCGCGCCCCAGACCGAATAAGGCTCGCTGAGATAGGCCGAGAGCCTGTCGAGGAAGTCCTCAAGCCCGTCTTTCAGCGGCCGCTCGACCGCCAGGACAAATCCGTCACTGGCGATGCGCGCGACGATGTCGGCGGGAAGGGAGCATTCGGTCAACCGGTTGGTCACCTGCCGCAGGAGCAGATCCGCCGCCTGATGACCCATCGTGTCATTGATTACCTTGAACGTATCAAGGTCGAGGCACAGAAGTGCCCGCCCGGATGCAGCCGGCAATGGCGCGGTTGCCCAGCCATCCAGCTGCGAAAGGAGGTTGGCGCGGTTGGGCAGGCCGGTCAGGTCGTCAAAATGCGCCATCTGTTCGATGCGGTCTTCGGCCTGCTTGGCCTGGGTCACGTTGGAGGCAACACCCCGGAACCCCACGAACCGGTCATCTTCATGGACGGGCTTGCCCGTCAGCGAGACCCAGCAAGTGTCCCCGCCCGATACGCGCACCTGCAGCACCACGTCCTGAAAGGGCTCGCGCGCCTGCATGGTCTCTTCCAGTTTCCGGCGGCTCTGCCCGCTCTGGAACAGCGAGAAGAAACTGCGCCCGGCGCTCATGAACGCCCTGGATTTTTCGTCATTGCTTCCGCTGCAGGGAACGGCCTCGATCCGGAAATCCGCGCCGGTCTGCCACAGCCAGTCAGAGGAGCTTTCGCCAAAGTCGCGCAGCAGCAGGCTGATCACCTGCGATTGCTCGGCAAGGGCTGCTTCACTCAAGTATTGCTGGACAAACTGCCGGTGCGCCCAGCGGACCGAATAAATCAGCACAAAGACATAAACGGCTGACAGAACGCCGATCAGCTGGCTGGTCAGTCCGCCCCTCAGGAGAGCCGCGCTCACCAGGCCAATTCCGATCGGAACAATGAAACACACCGCCGCAACCGGCACGCGGGAGAGGAGAAATGTCCCGCCAAACATCATGCCGGCAGTGATGGTCAGGATGGCCATGAATTGCGCTTCGGCCGCGCCGATCGCCACCATCAGGGGCAGAGCGCCCCAGAACAGGCCGTGCAGGGTTGCGCCCTTGGCCACCGCGTCAATCTTGCGCTCAGCATAGCCAGGCGCCTGACTGTATTTCTGCCCCCGGAGGTGCTGCAGGAAGGTCAGGCCGTTGAGAAGGATCAGGCCGAAGCCCCAGAAGGCCGCCATGGGGCTCACCCCGCTGATACGCAGCTGCAGCATCACGATGGCGGTGTTGAGCAGCCCGACCAGCAGCATCACCACGATGAGATGACGAATCGAATTGACCTGCTTGGTCCTCAGGCCAGCCTGAAGCTTTTCTGGCACCGGAACCGATCTGATGAATTTCACGGCTGCCTCCAGCCGCTCATCAAGCATCTTCAAGGTGAACATTTGCCGGTCTCACAAGGCTTTTTCGTTGCCTTCAGGACTACGCGCATTGCGTTAATTTCAAGGTTAGGCGGTGGCGGAAATTTTCGCGATCGCCCTGCCGTCAGCAAAAAAAGGTTGCACGCTCAGGGTTAACACGCAGGCGTGCTGGCCTGCTGCCGCGCGGACGTTTCAGCCGATGCCTGGCGCGCAGACGCGGTTGCGCCCCTTGCCCTTGGCATCATAAAGGCTCGCATCGGCTTTCTGCAGCACCTCGCGCGCGGTCATTCCGGGTACAAACTTTGCCACCCCGAACGAGGCGGTCACCATTGGCAGGGGCGCAGCGCCCGCTTCGGCTTGGTGCACCGTCTTGCTCAGCATGTGCTTGATGCTGACGAGCCGGTTATAAGCCGTCATCAGGTCACTGCCGGGGAAGATGATCGCAAATTCCTCACCGCCATAGCGCGCCACCATGCGCGGCTCGTCGGCGCTTGC
Source organism: Hyphomonas sp. (assembly GCF_018402285.1). Classification (GTDB taxonomy): domain Bacteria; phylum Pseudomonadota; class Alphaproteobacteria; order Caulobacterales; family Hyphomonadaceae; genus Hyphomonas. The sequence continues at coordinate 569,182 of NZ_JAGYJH010000006.1, forward strand.
CGAGATCAGCCGGGCAAAATTCTGCAGCACGATATCCCCGGCCTGGTGGCCATGGGTATCATTGAGCGCCTTGAAGTGATCAAGGTCGGCCATCGCCACGCACAGCGGCTCGCGCGTGCGGGTGGCGTGTTCCATCACTTCCTGGAGCGTCTTGTCGAAGGCGCGGCGGTTGGGAATGGAGGTCAGCGGATCGCGCAGGCTCTGCGTGCGCACCTCGTCCAGCTGCTCGCTCAGGGTCGTGATCAGGCCCTGCGAGCGGGCAAGGCCCTGGTTGAGTTCCAGCGTCACCGCGCTCATGCGGCGGTTTTCGGCAATCAGGCCCGAAACGAGGCTCGAGAGCTCTTCCGGGGAAGAGGCTTTCGGCAAGGTCGTCTCAAGCGTCGAGAGCGTGTCGGTGAAGCTTGTATTCTGCTGCAGGCTCGACCCGATCACGGAGAGCACTTCCTCGATCTCGTCGCCGATGGCCTGGCTGATGTCATGGGTGGCAAACACCGTCTGCTCCTGGGCAAGATATGCCTGGAAGAGCAGCTCGATGTCATAGGACGAAATTGCGTCCTGCCCGAGCAGCAGCTCGTCAATCTCGGCCACAAGGCCTGCGTCGGCCTTGGTCGAATAGGCAAACCAAACCGCATACGCATTGGGATAGGGCGCGGTCTTGTACTTCTCGCTGAGCTGGAACACGCGCACGGCGGCCTTGCACGCTTCCCGGAAATCGAGCTGCGCCCGCTGTTCGGAAGGGGTGGCCGGGGAGGCTCTTTCAATCAGTTGCGCGCCCATGGGGGCTCCATTCAAGATATCTTGTTTGAGAAACCTAGCAAAAGAGGGTTTGAGTAGGGTTAATACCGGATGACGTGTTTTTTTTACGATCGCGGCGCGCCATACACCCGCGATCTGCCCTGACCTGGCCTGACCTGGCCAGATCAGGCATCTTTTTGGCGCACAAATGCTGCTGGAGTTCTTGGGCTTCCTGTAAGAGGTTTTGCGGACCTTTCCGAAATGACAGCCAGAGGCCTGCTTCCCCGGGCCGGCCGCTCCGACCGTTCCGCCCGCCCGTGCTTCCCCGGCCTTCGCAATCACGCTAGCATCCCCAAAACGCCGGGGAGGCACCGCCATGACCTATCTTATCCTGGGGCTCATCATCTTCTTCGGAGCCCACCTGTTCTCCACCTTCCGCAGCCGCGCGCCGGGCAGGGATATACGCCAGAAGCTTGGAGAAGGCCCCTATATGGGCCTCTACAGCCTCGTCTCGCTGGCCGGCTTTGTCCTGATCGTCTGGGGCTTCGGCGCCGCCCGGCCCGCGCCGGTCCTCTACACCCCGCCCCCGGGCCTTGCCCATCTCAACCTCGTCCTGATGCTCCCGGCGATGATCCTGCTGGTGGCGGCCTATATGCCCACCGGCCGCATCAAGAAGGCAGCCAAGCACCCCATGCTGCTCGCGGTGAAGATCTGGGCGTTTGGTCACCTTCTGGCCAATGGCGAGCTCAACTCCGTCCTCCTTTTCGGCAGCTTCCTCGCCTATGGCGTGATTGACCGGATCGCCCTGAAAAGGCGCGGCAATATCGGCCCGGGCCCGGACGCGCCCGTTTCGGCCATGGGCGACATCGCCGCCGTGGTGATCGGGGCAGGGGTCTACGCGGCCATCCTTCTCTGGCTCCACCCGATCCTCTTTGGTATGCCCGCCCTGCCGGGCTGACCTGAAACCCTCAGGCCCGGCGGCTGCGTTTCCCCAGGATCGGGGCAAGTGCCATGATCGCCAGTCCATAGGGAAAAAGGGCCCCCTGCATGAGGTCGTAATGGGCGAGGTATTCGGGCACTGTCTGCCCGATGACGCCCAGAGCCAGCGTGCTTTCCAGCAGGACCAGAACAGCCACCCCGCCAGGGCCGAGCAGGATCCCGGGCGGGGAAGCCCGCCGGCCGGCCCACAGGCCGAGCGCCGCGACGAGGCCTGTCACGAGCGGAAACTCGATCAAATGCCCCGCCCGCTCGCCGAACGCCGGAATGAGAACAAGTTCACGCAGCATGCCCAGCAGGAAACCGATCGCAAACGCGCCGGCGCCATAGGCAACCGGCCATAGAAACAGGGGCGCAATACGAGCCTTCATGCCGGGCTTCCCGTTGTTTTCTTGCGGCAGCGCCATTCAGCCGCTATCGCAGGCGCCATGTCAAAACAAACCCGGACCGCCCGCAAGACCGTCAAGGACATCGCCGCCGCAAAAGGGGCCACGCCACTTGTCATGTTGACGGCGTATGACGCCCCGACCGCCGCGATCCTTGATCCCCATTGTGACCTTCTCCTCGTGGGCGACAGCCTGGGCATGGTGGTCCATGGCCTGCCCTCCACCGTTGGCGTGACGATGGAAATGATGATCCTCCACGGCCAGGCGGTCATGCGCGGTTCGTCCCAGGCCATGGTCGTCGTCGACATGCCCTTCGGTTCCTATGAAACCAATGCCGATCAGGCCTTCCTGAACGCGGCGCGGATCATGAAGGAAACCGGCTGCCAGGCGATCAAGATCGAAAGCGGCGCCTATGCCGCCGGCCAGATCGCCCACCTCGTCGAGCGTGGCATCCCGGTCATGGGCCATATCGGCCTGCGCCCGCAGGCGATCAATGTCGATGGCGGCTTCCGCGCCAAGGGCCGCACCGAAGATGAACGCGAGCGCGTCCTCGCCGAAGCGCGCGCCGCGGCGGATGCAGGCGCCTTCTGCATCGTGATCGAAGGCGTCGCTGAAGATCTCGCCGCCGCCATCACCGCAGAGGTCAGCTGCCCGACCATCGGGATCGGCGCCTCGGCGTCCTGTGATGGCCAGGTTCTGGTCACCCAGGACATGCTCGGCCTCTTTGACTGGACGCCCAAATTCGTCCGGCGCTATGCCGATCTGCGTGAGGCCATCGATATGGCCGCCGCAGAATACGCCGCTGACGTGCGCGCCCGGCGCTTCCCGGGCACGGCTGAAACCTACAGCCTGCGAAAACAAGGGTCTTAACAGCGCTGATCCGTTGCAGGCCTGCCCTCGGCCGTCTAGGTTCGCGCCCGAGTCCCCAAACCCCCGCCGGAGCGCCAGCGTGAGCGACATTTTCACTGAAGTTGATGAAGGCATCCGCCAGGAAAAACTGGAGGGGCTCTGGAAAAAGTGGCGCCCCTTTGTCTATGGCGGTGTTGCGGCCCTGATTATCGGCGTCGCCGTCAATGAATTCGTGCTCAAGCCCCAGGCCGAAGCGCGCCGCGAAGCCCGCGCCCTGGCGCTGGAAACCGGCATCCGCGCGCTCGAAGACGCCGACTATGCGGGGGCCGAAGAAGCCTTCACCAGGATCATGAACGATGATCCAAGGCTTGCCCCCCTGGCTGCCCATTTCCTTGCCCAGACGAAGTTTGAAGGCGGCGGAGACGCCGCCGCCGCCGCCGAGCTGCTCGCCTCCGTCGGCGGCATCGAAGGCGGCCCGTATGAGCGTCTGGCGCTGCTCAAATCGGCCTATTTCAAAGCCGACACGATGACGCTTGAGGAACTTGAACTTACGCTCGGCAGCCTCGCCGACGACGAAAGCACGCTTGGCGCGCTGTCGCGCGAGCTGATCGGGGCCAAGGCGTTCGAAGCCGGCGATCTTGCCCGCGCGCGCACGATCTACAACCGCCTGCGGTTTGATGCCTATGCCCCTCAGGGACTGGTCCAGCGAGCCGATATCGCGCTCGCCGCGATCCCGGTTCCGCCGGAAACAGAAGAAGCAACAGAGGCCGCGCCCGCCGAGGCGGCGCCGGCCGAGCCGCAGGAGACCGGCCAATGAAGTTTGCCCGCACCATTCTACTGACAAGCGCGCTTGCTGCCGCGCTCGCCCTGTCGGGCTGCAACAGCCTGCCGAGATTTGGCGGCAACAGCGCCGCCGAAAAGGAAGCAGAAGACAAGGCCGGCCGTCTGGCAATGGTGCTGGACGAGGAACGGGTGGCGCCTGAACCGGGTCTGGCAGGCGTTGCGATCGAGCTGCCGCCCGCCGTGGCGGTTGAAGCCTGGCCCGAAGCAGGTGGCAGCGCTTCGAAAGTCGCCGGCCATGTCATCGCGGCGCCCGAACTCAAGATCGACTGGCGCCGCTCCGCCGGCAAGGGCTCGACCCGCAAGGCGGCCCTGACCGCAACGCCGGTAACCGACGGCAACCTGATCTTCGTCCTCGATTCCCTCCAGACCGTCCGTGCCATGCGCCTGTCCGATGGCGGCGCCGTCTGGACCGAAAAACTCGAAGGCCTCTCCCGCCGGGACAAAGGCGCTGTCGGCGGCGGCATCGCCGTTTCCGGCGATACGGTCATCGTCGCCAGCGGCTATGGCTATGTCGCGGCCCTCGACAAGGCATCGGGCGACCAGAAATGGCAGCGCGCCCTCGGCGCCCCGATGACCGGTTCGCCCACGGTTGCCGACGGCCGTATCTTTGTCAGCTCCAACAATAACGAGATTTTCGCCCTTGACCTTGCCACCGGCCAGACGCTCTGGAGCGATCAGGCCATCTCCGAAACCGCCCGGGTCCTTGGCAGCACCAGTGCTGCGGCCGTCGAGGAATTCGTGATCGCGCCGTTCTCGTCGGGGGAAATCATCGCCTATCTCGCCTCCAACGGCCGCCGTCTCTGGACCGACGCCATCCAGCAGGCAGGGGGCTTTACGCCGATTTCCGAGATCAACGACATCGGCTCGCGGCCCGTTCTGGGCGCAGGGCTGGTCTTCGCCTCCAACCAGTCGGGTGCCACCGTCGCCATTGACGGGCGCACCGGCAACCGCATCTGGGGCAAGGCCGTCGGCTCGACCCGCGCGCCCGCGCTCGCCGGCCGCTACCTCTTCGTCATCGGCCTCAATGGCGAACTCGCCTGTCTCGATGCCCAGACTGGCGACGCCTTCTGGGTGAGCGATCTGCCGCAGTTCAGGAATGAAGAGAAAAAGAAGAACCGGATCAGCTACACATCCCCGATTGTGGCCTCAGACCGGGTGATCACTGTGTCTTCTGAGGGGGAAATGCTTGCTTTCTCAACCCAGACGGGGCAGCAGACCGCTTCGCTGAAACTTGGCGATACGGTGTATCTTGAGCCCATCGTGGCGCAGGGTAAGCTTTACGTCCTGACGGACGAGGCGCGCCTGATCGCCATCAGATAATCCGGCCGGGGGCGCGCCTTCCGGCTTTGCACGCTGCGGAGGGCGCCAGCCTTGCCATTGAAGCTCGCCATCGTCGGCCGGCCGAATGTCGGTAAATCGACGCTTTTCAACCGCTTGGTTGGAAAGAAGATCGCTCTGGTCGATGATCAGCCCGGCGTGACCCGCGACCGCAAGACCGCTGAGGGGCGTCTGGCCTCCCTGCCGCTGTCCCTGATCGACACGGCCGGTTTCGACAATGTGAAGGATGACAGCCTGGAAGCGCGCATGCGCGCCCAGACCGAAGCGGCGATTGCCGAGGCAGACCTCGTTCTCTTCCTCGTCGATGCCCGGGTTGGCGTGACCCCGGAAGACGAAACCTTTGCCACCCTGCTGCGCAAGGCAAACCTTCCCGTCGTACTCGCCGCCAACAAGGCCGAAGGCCGCGCCGGAGAAGCAGGCGTGTTCGATGCGTTCAGCCTCGGATTTGGCGAACCTGTCGGCCTCTCTGCCGAGCATGGCGAAGGGATGGCAGAGCTTTACGAAGCCATCCGCAACGTCCTCGGTCCGGAAGCCTTCGAGCGGGCCCTCGAAGAAGCCGAGCCCGATTATGAGCGCGGCGCCGGAGAAGACATTCTCGACAAGCTCGCCCATATCGACATCGAAGACACGACCCTTTCCGATGACGACCTTGTCGCCGCCATCGAAGCGGCCGATGTCGATGCCCCGGCCGCCCCTGTGCAGGCAGACCGCCCGATCCGTCTGGCCATCGTCGGCCGCCCGAATGCGGGCAAGTCCACGCTCATCAACCAGCTGCTCCAGTCCGAGCGCCTGCTGACGGGGCCTGAAGCCGGGATCACCCGCGATTCCATTACCATCGACTGGGAATGGGAAGGCCGCCAGATCCGCCTCGTGGATACCGCCGGCCTGCGCCGCAAGTCCAGGGTCCAGGAGCGGCTCGAGCGTATGTCGACCGCCGAGACCATCCGTTCCCTGAAATATGCCGACATCGTTGCGCTCGTCATGGACGCGCATGAAGCGATGGAGAAACAGGACCTGCAGATCGCCGACCTCGCCCTGCGCGAAGGCCGGGGCATCGTCCTCGTCATCTCCAAATGGGATACCGTTCAGGACACCGACGGGGCCGCGCGCCATATCCGCGACCTTGCCAACCGCCTGATGCCGAATGCGGGCGGGGCGCCGGTCGTGTTCCTCTCCGGCCTGACGGGCCGCAACATCGACAAGCTGATGCCCGCCGTCGTCAAGGTCTACAAGGACTGGACCGCCCGGGCCAAGACCGGCGACCTCAACCGCTGGCTGCGCCACACCGTCGAGCATCACCCGCCGCCAAGCGTGCAGGGCAAGCGGATCAAGCCGCGCTACATGGCGCAGATGAAGGCCCGCCCGCCGACATTTGTCCTGATCGCCTCGCGCGGGGACCAGATGCCGGAAGGCTACAAGCGCTACCTCATCAACGGGATCCGCGAAGCCTTTGACATGCACGGCGTGCCCATCCGCCTGTTCGTTCGGCAGGGCAAGAACCCCTATGCCGGCAAGGTCGGCGCAGACGGGCCGCCGCGCCACAAGCGCCGCAACGATTGATCCGGAGGCAGATTAGCCAAGGTCGGCTAGCTCCTGACACAGGGCGGCCAGGCCGATCGCTTCTACATTCTTCGATTTGGGATATCGGTCAGTGCCTGAATAGACGATGAATGCTCGGTCTGGTTGCAAGTGCTCCAGGGCCAGGAAGAAGCCCTTCGTAACGTTGGGTGCTGACCCCCGCTTGATCTCGATCACCCAGAGTTTGTTTCCTGGCAGTTCAAGCACAAGATCGATCTCTGCGCCGGCGCTTGTGCGATAAAAGGTTGCGCGCGATCGCTGAGGGGCTGACTGGATCAGGTTTTCGATTGCAAACCCTTCCCAGCTCATCCCGGCAATCGGATGTCCCAGAACATCATCCAGTGTTTCTAGCCGCAGGAGGGAATGTGCCAGTCCGCTGTCGCGTACATAGGTCTTGGGGGATTTAACGAGGCGCTTGCCTGCATTTGCATGGAAGGGTGCTAACCGTCGCACAAGGAGAAGATCGACCATAAGATCCAGATAGGCTGCCACCGTCTTGCCGTCGACGGCGAGGCTGCGTGCTAGTTCTGCAGCATTGAGCAAGCTACCCTGACGATGGGCAAGCATCGTCCAGAACCGGCGCAGCGTTTCTGCTGCAATCCTCGGTCCCAGCTGAGGAATATCACGCTCGAGGTATGTCGTGATGAAACTGTCCCGCCAAGCTGCACTGGCATCATCAGAGCGTGCTAACAGGCTGCGCGGAAAACCGCCCCGTACCCAAAGATGGGCTTGAGATTCCGGATTTGTTTCCAGAACATCGAGCGGGGTCATCTCCAGATAGGCGATCCTTCCTGCCAAGCTCTCGCTGGACTGTTTGAGAAGGTCGATGGAGGCAGAACCCAGAAGCAGAAAGTGTCCTGAAGGCCGCCCGGCTTGGATTCGATCATCAATTACGCTGCGAAGCACCTGGAAAAGGCCAGGTGACCTCTGGATCTCGTCGATGATCACGAGCCGGTCCGCCTTGAGGTTCAGATACTCGAGGGGGTCTGACAGCTTCGCCAGATCCGCAGGGTTCTCCAGGTCGAGATAGTCGGCCGGCGGGCTTGAGATCTGTGAGGAGAGGCTTCGGGCGAGCGTTGTCTTGCCCGCCTGGCGGGGGCCGAGGAGTCCAACTGCAGGAAACTGCTGCAGTCGCTGGCTGAGTAGCGGTGCGATTCAGCGGGATATCATCCTTGCATTTATGGATATGTCTTCCAGAAATGCAAGGTATTATCTTCCATAAATGGCAAAATACTAAGTTTTATATACCTTAGATTTAAAATCAACTCCGATCCGGAACTGATCATCTGTCTCTCAGCTGACGATCATCACATCACGGATCGTATGGCGCAGCTTTCCGGCGCAGACGATCTCGATGCTGTCTGGATGACCCGCCTGTGTGCTGCGAAAGCCGGCGCTGCCCGGATACCCGGCCCCGCCGGGCTGAAGATCAAGCTGCAGCACGGCCGGGCTTTCTTCCTGCGTTATGGCCGTCAGCATCCAGAGCGTGTCTGTATCAAGGCGCAGGGAGACGATCAGGGGAGAGGCTGGCTTCTCCGGTCCTGGCATCCGGTCCGTCCAGGCTTCAGCGCTGAGAATATCCGGACACGGCGTCTGTGGCGGGAAGAAATGCGCGCACCCGGTCAGGGCTGCGCATGCCGCTAAAACAACGAGCCCGCGCATCAGAACTGCCCTCGCAGGCCAAACCAGAGGATGCCCGCATCATCGGCCGTGGCAACATGGTTGGGCGAGGTGATCCAGGCAGCGGCGGTTTCGGCGCTCCAGCTTTCCTGCAATTGCCAGCGCAGGCGGGTCTCGAAGTTCAGCTGCCGGCCGCTCGGTGTCAGGGCGATCTGCCGTTCACTGAAAATGAAGCCGGCTGTGTCCGCGCCCGTCACCGTCTCGAAGGTCAGGACGCCGCGTTCGGCGCGGCGGGGCTGGGCAAGGACAAAGCTGAGCGTGGCCGGGCCGAGCAAGCGGCTGGCGCCGAGCGACCAGCCGGAGGTCTGAACCGCGCTCGTATCAAGCCCTTCCAGTTCAACAAGGCCAAGTTCTGCCCCGCCCGAGAGGGACCAGCCCCCGCCGATGTCTGCAGCCGCTTCAGCCGTTAGGGCCGTCAACTGGCCTTCATTCTCCGCGCCGAGACGCGACTGGACCGCCCCGCCAAGGGCAGTCTGATTGTCTTCGATGGTTTCAAGGCTCGTGCGCGCGCGCCAGCCCAGGCCGCCGCGGCTGATGCCGGCGCCAAACCGGCTGCGGTCTGCGTCAGATGCTGTGAAGGCGTGCACATCCACGGGGCCAAAAGCATGGGTGATCGAGGCCCAGGTGCCGTCCGGGCTCAGAGCATCGGGCGTGCCAGGCTCGGTCACGAGGCTCGCAACCGGCGCAATCTGAGGCAGGCTGCCACCCCGGCCGGCCGAAACCGCGCCGCCATCAAAGCGGAAGGTTGCCGAGAGCTGTGTCTCAGGCTCTGCTTGATAGGGGGCCGCAGGGTCTTCAAACAGTCTGGGCGTGTGCCAGGAAAGCTCGATCCCGCCAGCGCGGACGGCGCGTGTCTCTCCGGCGAGCGACGCCGTGCGTACACGCAAATCGGCAAGGGGCGCCGTTGGGGCGCGGCTCATCGCGGCTGCATTGAGCTCAAAGGCGCGGTCATACCGGTCGATCAGGGCAACGCCTTGAAACAGACCGCCATGCTCTGCCCAGTCACCGAACGCGCCGCCCGGCGCGGCCGGGAGCTGGTCCAGAAAGACACGTTGCCCGTCGAAATAGGCCGACTGGGCGCCCTGGGGCTGGAAGGCCCGGGCAAGATTGAGCAGGCCAACGCCTGAAACGTCGTCGATGCCCACGCCGGCCGCGATGCCGAGCACGGGGTCCGGGCTCGGGTCGATGTAATCATCTGCGGTGTCGAGCAGGATGCGCAGGGCGTCTTCCGGCCGTGCCTGCAGGTTCGGAAAGGTCTGCAGGAGGAGGGCGAGGGAACCCGACACATAAGGCGCGGCAAAGGACGTGCCGCTGATCCGGTAATAATCGCCGATGTCATCGGCGTCATTGGTCGGGTCACCGGGGAAGACGACATCATCATCTGGGCCCGTGCTGACCACGCCTTGTCCCGGCGCCAGGATATAGGCGTTCTTTGCGTCAGGCCCTGCGCGGTTTGAAAAGCCGGCAATCCGGCCAACCTGTTCCACTTCCGGTGTCGAGGGATTGTCCGACGCGATGACGGCGCCGACGGCCACCACGCGCCCGAGGGAGTTTGCATACCCGGCTGCGCGCGAGGGGCTGTTGGCGGTGGTTCCCTTGGCGGCTACGGGATTACCGTCTTCATCCGTGGTCGGCGGTTCTGCGTCATTGCCGGCAGAGACAACAATGAGGACGCCGCGCGCGGCGGCCGCCGCGATGGCGTTCTCGATGGTCTGGTCGGAACCGGGCTCTGATCCCAGCGACAGGTTGATGACCCGCGCGCCATTGTCGACCGCGTAACGGATCGCTTCGGCGACATCTGAAACAGGATAGCGGCATCCGTCCGGCTCGGCGCAGCTGCCCGGGCGGTCTGCGCGGATGTCGAGGATGCGCGCCTCGAACGCCGTGCCGAGGATGCCCTGATTGTCTCGTTTGGCCGCGATGATACCGGTCACGAGCGTGCCGTGTCCTTCCGCGTCAATGTCGGGATCCGACCGGTCGGCTGCGTTTACGTCAAAGGTTGGCCCGGTGAACTGGCCGGAGAGGTCAGGATGGGTCTGGTCCGAGCCGGTGTCGATGACGGCAACAATAATGCCGCTGCCGGTGGCCCCGCGCGAATAGGCGGTGGACGCATTGATCAGGCCAAGGCCGCGCGTCGTGTTGTATTCGCTGGTCTCGAAAGACGCAGGCGGAGGGGCCGGTGGCGGCGGAGGCGGCGGGGAGGAGGGGGGCGGGGGAGGCGGCAGCGGCTGGACGGGCGCCGAGCCGCCGCCGCTTCCCCCGCCGCCACTGGCGCAGGCGGCGAGCCACAGGGGAGAGGCCGACAGCAAAAGCGCCGCCGCCATCGAGACTGTCTTGCGTGTATCGAAATCCGACCGGGCCATGAGCCACTCCCATTCCTGAGGCGCCCTCACGCCTGGCGTGGAGACTGTCGCGATTGCCGCGTGCAGGCAAGTTACCTTCCGCGCAACCGGCCCCGTGTCAGGCAGAGGTGTCCGGCAGAGGTGTCAGAGATAGGTGTCGAGCCCGCGGTCTTTCAGGGCCTGGACGACCTTGCCGACATCCTGGGATTTGTCCCGGGCGGCCACGAGGACGCGTGTTCCGTCTGCGACAATCACGAGGTTTTCCACCCCGACCAGCGCGACCAGGATGCCCTCGGCGGCATGGACGAGGCAGTCGCCAGCTGAAACGCTGACCGGTTCGGGCGAGTTCGTGCGGGCGGAAACTTCCCCGATCATCGCCCAGGTGCCGATATCACTCCAGGCGCAGTCGAGCGGGGCATAGACGGCCGCGCGGCTGGTATGCTCCATCACGGCATAGTCGATCGATGTGTTCTGGACCGACGCAAAGATGCCGGCATCCAGAAAGAACTTTGCGCCTTCCTGGCGCGCAGCGGCGAGGGCCTGCGCGGATGTCGCGAGAATTGCCGGCGCATGGACTGCCAGTTCGCCGAGCATTGTGGCCGCGTCGAAGAGGAAAATGCCGGCGTTCCAGCTGTACTGGCCGCTGGCAAGATAGCTGGCGGCGGTGGCGGCGTCAGGCTTTTCGCGGAAGGCGGCGACGCGCGCGACCGGGCCGCTGAGGGGGCTGCCCGCCTGGATATAGCCAAAGCCGGTATCAGGCCGGCTGGGCGCGATGCCGAATGTTGTGATGTAGCCGTCTGATGCGGTTGCAGCCGCTTGCCTGACGGCGTCGAGGAAGACGCGCGGAAGGCCGATATAATGGTCGGACGGGACGAGCAGGCCGAGACCGCCGGGAAACCTGTCGGCAATGACCCGGGCGGCAAGCGCTGCGACGGCGGCGGTGTTGCGCCCGACCGGTTCGAGCAGGATGGCGCTCGCCTCGACGCCGATTTCAGCGAGCTGGTCTTCAATGATGCCCGCATAGGCCGCGTTGCTGATGATGATCGGGGCGGCAAAGACGCCTTCATCCTCTGCTGACCCGGAAGCGCAGGACCGTTTCCTGGAACACCGATTTGTCAGAGACGAGCCGGTGGAACTGCTTGGGACAGGCCCGGTCAGAGGCAGGCCAGAGCCGCGTCCCCGCGCCGCCGCACATGATCACTGGATGGATGCTCACACTTCGTCCCCATGTCCGATCTTCCAGACCGCGACAAAGCCCATCTGACAAAAGGAATCAACCGGCAGATGTAAACACAAGCCGGTCCGTCTCAGATGCCGCTCGCCGGACCTTCCCAGATGCTGAGGAAGCCGTTCGTTTCAAGATACACGAAGATCTCCTCGGCGACGTCTTCAGCCGTGCGATCTGCCGTGCTTATTCGGATTTCAGGGTTGCCCGGCGGCTCGTACGGGCTGTCGATCCCGGTGAAATTGCGGATCTCCCCGGCGCGGGCCTTTTTGTAGAGGCCTTTGACATCCCGGCTTTCGGCGACTTCGATCGGCGTGTCGACATGGATTTCGATGAACTCGCCGTCCGGCATCAGGTTGCGCGCCAGCTGCCGCTCGGCCCGGAAGGGGGAGATGAACGAAACCAGCGTGATCAGGCCGGCATCCGACATCAGCCGGGCAACATTGGCGACCCGGCGGATGTTTTCCACCCGGTCAGCATCGGTGAAGCCAAGATCCCGGTTGAGCCCGTGGCGGACATTGTCGCCGTCCAGGATGAAGGTGTGGCGGCCGCAGGCGAAGAGGCGCTTCTGCAGCGCGTTGGCAATGGTGGACTTGCCTGATCCTGAAAGCCCTGTGAACCAGAGCACCGCCGCGCGCTGGCCCTTCTGCTCGGCAAGGGCTTCCCGGCTGATGTCAAGCGCCTGCCAGTGGATGTTGGAAGCCCGCCGCAGGGCGAAATCGATCAGGCCGAGGGCGACGGTGTCATTCGACTGGCGGTCGATCAGGATGAAGCCGCCGGTTTCCCGGTTATCCTTGTAGGGATCAAACGGGATCGGCTGGTCGAGCGAAAGCGTCGTGACGACAATCTGGTTGAGCTCGGCGGTCCGCGCGGAGGTTTCCGCCAGCGTGTTGACGTCGATGCCATGCTTTGGCGCATTGACGGTGGCGGTCACCGTCTTGGCGCCCGATTTCAGGATATAGCGGCGGCCCGGCAGAAGCGGCTGCTCGCTCATCCAGAGGAGGTGTACCTGGAACTGGTCGGAAACTTCCGCAGGCTGATCGGCTGAAGTGATCATGTCGCCGCGGGAGGTATCGATCTCGTCGGCAAAGGTCAGGGTAATCGACTGGCCGGCCACCGCTTCGGCGAGGTCACCGCTGGCTGTCACGATCCGGGTGACCGTCGTCTCGCGGCCCGATGGAAGCGACCGCACCCGGTCGCCCGCGCGGATGGCGCCGCTGGAAACCTGGCCTGCAAAGCCGCGGAAATCCAGATTGGGCCGGCTGACCCATTGCACCGGCATGCGGAAGGGGCGCGATACCTGCTCGTTTGCGATCTCGACGGTTTCCAGGTATTCGATCAGGCTCGGCCCGTCATACCAGGGCGTCTCGGGCGAGCGCTCGGTCATGTTCGTGCCGGCCAGCGCCGAGAGCGGAATGGGCTGGATAATGACCTTGCCCGGAAGACCTTCGGCAAACGCCAGATAGTCTGCGACGATGTCGTCGAAGATGTCCTGATTGAAGCCGACCAGGTCCATCTTGTTCACGGCCAGAACCAGATGGCGTATACCCAGCAGGCTGGCGATGAAGCTGTGACGGCGGGTCTGGGTCAGCACGCCCTTGCGCGCGTCGATCATCAGGATGGCTGCGTCAGCGGTTGAAGCGCCCGTTGCCATATTGCGCGTGTACTGTTCATGTCCGGGCGTATCGGCCACGATGAACTTGCGTTTCTCGGTGGCAAAGAAGCGATAGGCGACATCGATGGTGATGCCCTGCTCGCGCTCTGCGGCAAGGCCGTCGACCAGGAGCGCAAAATCAATGCTGTCGCCCTGCGTGCCGACCTTTTTGGAATCGTTCTCCAGCGCCGTGAGCTGGTCCTCGAAGATCATCTTGGAATCGTAGAGCAGGCGCCCGATCAGGGTCGACTTGCCATCATCCACCGAGCCGCAGGTGATGAAGCGCAGGAGGGACTTGTTCTCGTGCGCTTCCAGATAGGCGCCGATATCCGAAGCGATCAGATCGTCATTGAGGCGCATCAGAAATAGCCTTCCTGCTTCTTCTTTTCCATCGAGGCGGTCTGGTCCTTGTCGATGGTCCGGCCCTGGCGTTCGGAGGTGGTGGTCAGGAGGATCTCCTGGATGACGTCATCGAGCGTGTCGGCGGCACTCTCCACCGCGCCCGTCAGCGGATAGCAGCCAAGCGTCCGGAAGCGGACGGATCTGACTTCTGCCTTTGCCGCGATCTCGGCCGGCACGCGGTCATCATCGAGCATGATCAGCGAGTCGTTCCAGGCGACGACCGGCCGGGGCGCTGCCATATAGAGCGGCACAAGCTCGATGCCTTCGCGGCGGATGTATTGCCAGATGTCGAGTTCGGTCCAGTTGGAAATAGGGAAGGCCCGCAGGCTTTCGCCCTTGTGCATGCGTGTATTGTAGAGGTTCCAGATTTCCGGACGCTGCCGTTTGGGATCCCAGCGATGGCCAGCCGAGCGGAACGAGATGACGCGCTCCTTGGCGCGGGACTTTTCCTCGTCGCGGCGGGCCCCGCCAAAGGCGGCATCGAAGCCGTATTTATCAAGCGCCTGTTTCAGCGCGGCGGTCTTCATCACATCGGTATGGTAGGCCGAGCCATGGGTGAACGGGCCGACGCCTTCCTTCACCCCGTCCTCATTCGTATGGACAAGGAGTTCAAGGCCGAGCTCCTTCACCTTGCGGTCCCGGAACGCGATCATCTCCCTGAACTTCCAGCCCGTATCAACATGCAGGAGCGGGAAAGGGGGCCTTGCCGGATAGAAGGCCTTCAGCGCCAGATGCAGCATCACAGCCGAATCCTTGCCGATGGAATAAAGCATCACCGGCTTTTCGCATTCGGCCGCTACCTCCCTCAGGATATGAAGGCTTTCGGCTTCCAGCCGGTCTAGATGGGTCAGGTTGGGCAAGGGTCTCTGATCCTGTTCTGGTGCTCTGGCGCTTGCTTAGCGGGCCTTGGCTCCGGAATAAAGGCTTCGTGCTAGATTGGCAGTCTCCCTTCAGCAAAGCTAAACGAAAGCGGGCCGGGCGCCAGACCTGAATCTGCCGCAATTGGTGTCACAAATGCACATAAATCGTCATTGTGCAGCCTCAGGTCCATGGGTTTATGGAGACGGTCGGTTTATCGGCTGGGGGCAGCCCGAACGGAGCGCGAAGTTCATGTGTGGTATCGTTGCAATTGCAGGCAGGGAAGATGTCGCTGGCCGCCTGGTGGAGGGCCTGAAACGGCTTGAATATCGCGGCTATGACAGCGCCGGGGTTGCCGTGGCCGCTGCCGGCGGTGTCGAGCGCCGCCGCGCCAAGGGCAAGATCGTTAACCTTCAGGCGCGCCTCGATGAAAGCCCGCTCACGGGCCTGACCGGCATCGCCCACACCCGCTGGGCCACCCATGGCGCGCCCAACGAGGCCAACGCCCACCCTCACATGTCCGGCCCGGTGGCCATCGTCCACAATGGCATCATCGAGAATTACCGCGAGCTGCGCGAAGAGCTTGAAGGGCGTGGCCGCACATTCGAGTCCGAGACCGACAGCGAAGTCATCGCCCAGCTGATCGATGCCTACATGGCCGAAGGAAAGGACCCGGTGGCTGCCTTCGAGGCGGCGCTGAAGCATTTCCACGGCGCCTTTGCCATCGCGGCCATCTTTGCGAGCGACCCCGAGCTTGTGATCGGCGCCCGCAAGGGCTCGCCCCTGGTGCTCGGCTATGGCGAGGACGAGATGTATCTGGGCTCCGACGCCATCGCGCTCGCCCCCCTGACCCGCGATGTCACCTATCTGGAAGAGGGCGACTGGGTTGTCCTTCGCCGCAACAGCTTTGACATCCGCAATGCACTTGGGCAGCGGGTCAACCGGGCGCGGGTGACCTCGGCGGTCAATGACGCGCTGATCGAGCGCGGCGAGTATGATCACTTCATGCTCAAGGAAATCCATGAGCAGCCTGAATCGCTGGCGCGCTCCATCATGCCCTACATCAACCAGGCGACCCAGACGGTCAGCGTGCCTGACGCGGCTGAAACCCTGTTTGCCGATGCCGACCGGGCCGTCGCCATTGCCTGCGGCACGGCGTTCTATGCCGCCTTCACAGCCAAATACTGGTTCGAGCAGCTCGCCCGCCTCGCCTTCGAGCCCGACATCGCATCAGAATTCCGGTATCGCCGCCCGGTCCTGCCGCAGAAGGGCCTGTCGCTGTTCGTCAGCCAGTCGGGCGAAACGGCCGATACGCTGGCGGCGCTGCGCTATTGCCGCGAGAACCGCACGCCGGCGATTGCGGTGGTCAACGTTCCGGAAAGCTCGATCGCGCGGGAAGCGGCCTCGATCGTGCCGACCCATGCCGGGCCCGAGATCGGCGTTGCCTCGACCAAGGCGTTCACCGCCCAATTGTCCGTACTCGCCATCCTCGCCCTCTCTGCAGCAAAGGCCCGCGGGCACCTTCTGCCCGGAGACGAGGTGAAGTTTGTGCGCAGCCTGCTGGCGCTGCCGCGCAAGGTGACGCAGGCGCTGGAAGCCGCGCCGCAGGTAAGGGAGATCGCCAGGCGCATTGCCGACAAGCGGGACGTGCTCTTCCTGGGCCGGGGCCGGTATTATCCCCTCGCGCTGGAAGGCGCGCTGAAACTCAAGGAAGTCTCCTATATCCATGCCGAAGGATATGCCGCCGGTGAGCTCAAGCACGGCCCCATCGCCCTGATCGAGAAGGGCCTGCCCGTCATCGTCGTGGCGCCAAAGGACGAGCTCTTCGAGAAGACCATCTCCAATGTCGAGGAAGTGCGCGCGCGCGGGGCCGAGATCATCCTGATCTCTGATGCTGCCGGCATCAAGGCGGCGGGCAAGCGCGCCGATCATGTGATCGAGCTGCCGGACGGGGACGAGATTTCCCTGCCGATCCTGTCGGCCATTCCGCTCCAGCTGCTCGCCTATTATGTGGCGCTGACACGCGGGACCGATGTCGACCAGCCGCGCAACCTCGCCAAATCGGTGACGGTGGAATAGAGCCTCGGCGAGGAAGTCAGCTACCTGGATAAACTTGATGTCCTTGACCGTGTGCCCCGATCCGATCCTGCCGGAAGTCCTTCACGTGCTTCCTGCCCGTCATGTCGATGCGCGTGGCTGGTTTTCTGAAACTTATAATTCTGAGGCTTTTCGCAGGGCAGGTATCGAGTGTGATTTTGTCCAGGACAACCAGTCCCGGTCGGAGAAAGCCGGCACGATCCGCGGCCTTCATTTTCAGAAACCTCCGCACGCGCAGGCAAAACTCATCCGGTGCGCGCGGGGTCGCATACTGGATGTTGCCGTCGACATCCGGGCAGGGTCCCCGAGGTTCGGGGTGTTTACTCTTGTTGAACTCTCCGCGGACACCGGGCTGCAGCTGTTCATCCCGGCTGGCTTTGCACACGGCTTCTGCACTCTGGAAGACGGGTGTGAGGTTGCCTACAAGGTTGACGCATTCTTTGCGCCCGGATGTGACGCCGGGATTGCCTACAATGATCCCGACATCGGGATTGGCTGGCCTTTTCCGGAGCATGAGCTGCTTCTGTCCGACAAGGACCGAAAGCTGCCACGGCTGAAAGACCTGTGACCGCAGGATCAGTTCACCGTGGCGGGCACCAGATGAGGTCGCCTGCCGGGCCAATTCTCGTCATTGGCCGAAATGGCCAGCTCGCCTTGTCGATTGCAGCTCTGGGCAGGCCGGATACGAACTGCGTCGGCCGTCCGGAGGCTGACCTTGCAGACCCGGCAAAGCTCGCTGAGCTGATCGCTCGGATGAAGCCGCGCCTGGTGCTCAACGCGGGTGGTTTCACAAAGGTCGATCCAGCGGAAAGCCAGACAGAGGAAGCCTTCATCCTCAACCGCGATGGCCCGGCCCATCTGGCCCGTCTCTGCGCCGCCGCCGATATTCCTCTGATCCACGTCTCCACCGATTGTGTGTTTGATGGCCGGAAACAGACGTCCTATGCGCCTGATGATGTGCCTCAGCCACTCAGCGCCTATGGCCGCTCCAAGCGTGCGGGCGAAGAGGCGGTTGCAGTCAACTGCCGCAAACATCTCGTCGTGCGCGTGTCCTGGGTGTTTTCCGAACATGCTGACAATTTCGTCCGTACTATGCTGAGGCTCGCCGGGCAGCGAGACGCTGTTCTGGTGGTAAGCGATCAGATCGGCTACCCGACGTATTGCCCGGACCTTGCGGCTGGCCTTCTGGCGATGGCCGATCAAGTGCTGGCGCCGGGCTTTGACGAATGGGGCACTTATCATCTTGCCGGACGGGAAGAGATCGACCGGGCGAGCATGGCCGAGGCGATCTTTGCGCAAAGCCGCGCTATGGGAGGGCCATCTGCGCAGGTGATGCCAGTCCTGACGCGGGATTTTCCGACCCCGGCGGATCGCCCCCTGAATGCCCGTCTGGATTCGGGCAAGGCTGCGGAGGTTTTTGGGCTACGGTTGCCGGACTGGCGGGCCGGTCTTCAGAAATCCGTCAGGGTTCTTGTGGCAGAGAAGAATTGAGCCCTCTTGGGGGCAGAGCTGAGGAAGGCGAGGAGACGATGTACCCGATCAGCGAGATAGAAGAACGGATTCTTCAGACCCTTTCGGAAAAAGGCCCGCAGATCGGCAAGGAGCTTGCCTTTGCGATGCCCGATGTGCCGGTGCTGGCCCTGTGGCAGGCCTGTTTCCGCAGCCAGTCTTTCCTGATCTCGCACTTTGCGAGCTATTACCTGCGCTACGACATTACCCGCGAGGATCAGGTGCGGCTCAGCCCCTCGATCCTGCGGGACTTTCTTTCCTTCACCCTGTTCGGCCTGCCCGGGCAGCGGGAGCAGATGATCGAGCGGCAGGGCTCGCTCTCGAACATGCACAGGGAAATCAGCCGCGAGAAGATCGCTCTGGCGCAGGCGGCGATGAAGGGGGTGTTCCTGAAGCTCACCCGGGAAATCCGCAGCCAGATTTGCGCTTTCATCGCCGGGGACCTTGCCTATTTCCTCGCCCACAATGAGCCGCGCGAGCATGCTGCTTCGGGCGAGATGGTGAAGGGATCGGATGTCGACATCATCATCATCCTTTCCGACACGCTGCCCGATGAGGTGAAGGAGACGATTGATGCCGAGATGATCCGGCTCAAATCCATCTATCTGCGCCATCCCGACCATCGCCAGGAAATCGATTTCATCACCAAGCGCCAGTCCCTGATGGAGCGCCAGTTCGGCTATTCCACCATCCATGACAAGATCGCCAGCAAGATTGCCTATGAATCGATGTTCCTGGGCGGATCGCTGACGCTCTACATGGAAGTGCGCGATGCGATGTCGCGTCTGGGCGTGGACAAGCTGATCGAGGGGGATTTCGATCATGCGCTCAAGGATCGCAAGAATGCGATGCGCAAGCTGCTGCAGGTTGACGCCACCACGATTGATGACGAAACGCGCTCGCTGTTTTACTTCTCCCAGGAACGCGTAGAATTTTCCTGACACAGGCTGAAACCCTGACACAGGCTGAAACCAAGTGTGACTGGAAAGAAGGCGCAGGGCGCGCCAGAGAGCGCGCTCAAGCTCATTTGAGGAACCGACATGCAATTCATCGACCTTCAGGCCCAGCGCCGCCGCATCGAACCTGAGATCAATGCGGCCGTGCAGTCCGTCATCGAAAGCGGGCGGTATGTTCTTGGGCCCGAGGTTGGCGAACTTGAGAAACAGCTGGCGGCCTGGTGCGGGGCAAAGCATGCGGTGACCTGCGCCAATGGCACCGACGCGCTGGCGCTGGCGCTGATGGCCTGGGCGCTGAAGCCGGGCGACGCGGTCTTCTGCCCGAGCTTTACCTTTGTGGCGACCGCGCAGGTGGTTCCGTGGCTTGGCGCGACCCCGGTGTTCGTGGATATTCAAGCGGCCACCTACAACATGGATCCGGCAAGCCTTGAGGCGCAGATTGCGCGGGTGAAGGCGGAAGGTAAGCTGAAGCCGAAGGTGGTGATTGCGGTCGACCTTTTTGGTCAGCCAGCTGATTATCCGGCGATCAGGGCGATCTGTGACCGGGAAGGGATGAAGCTCATCTCCGACACCGCGCAGGGCTATGGCTGCACGCTGAACGGCCGGCATCCCTCCGACTGGGCAGACATTGCCACGACGAGCTTCTTCCCGGCCAAGCCCCTCGGCTGCTATGGCGATGGCGGCGCGATCGTGACCAATGACAGCGCGCTGGCCGAGCTGATCGAGTCGCTGCGGGTCTACGGCAAGGTGACGCCGACCGATGCGGCGCAGCGCAACTTCCATCATGATCCGAAATATCTGTCGCTGCGCGTAGGTATGAATTCGCGGCTTGATACGATCCAGGCGGCGATCCTGCTTGAGAAGCTGAAGATATTTGCCGATGAGATCGAAAAGCGCGAAGCGATTGCCCGGCGCTATTCAGCCGCCTTCAAGGGCAATGTGCGCCGTGTGCCGGCAGTCATCGAGGGCGGCCAGTCGGTCTGGGCCCAGTATGTCATCGAGCATGAAAACCGCGACGGGCTGCAGGCGCATCTGACAGCCAAGGGGATTCCGAGCATGGTTTATTATCCCGTGCCGATCCACAGCCAGGATTTTGCTGCCCGCTTTGCTCCGCCCGAGGGGAGCCTCCCGGTTACCGAAACGGCGAGCCGGCATGTTCTTGCCCTGCCGATGCATCCTTATCTGCCTGCGGAAGATCAGGACCGGGTGATCGAGGCGGTACTCGGGTTTAACGGGTGATCAGGGACAGGTGCCTGAAGATTTTATCAGGATCTTTTCGGGCTAGGGTTCACTCAAAAGAAAGTGGAAGGCCACCCCTGGCTGATCGGAGGCAGGGTGGGCTCTACAGGCTGGATAGGGTAGGAGTGCCGGATAGCTAAACCGGCCTCTTTTTCAGTTCAGCCGACACCAGCCGCAGAATGTCCGACGGGGCTGCGTCCAGTGCTGAAGTCAGCCTGAGGAACTCGACTACATCGAGTCTGCGTTCACCAAGTTCGATCTTCGCGACGAAAGACTGTGGAACCCCCAGCATATCGGCGACTTCCTGTTGCGACAGGCCAGCCTTCTGTCGTGAACTCTTCAGCTCACGGACCAGGACACGGTGTGCCGGAGATCGAAGCGACTTTGACAAAGGTCCCACCAGAACAAAAAAGCATTGATTTTCTAATCCTGATCGCGGATAATCCCATTTTAGGATTAAATGGATTTCGCCATGGAATGCGGCGCGACGATACCTGAAGAAACTGGAGGCCAGTGCATCTCGGTCTGGAAGGATGCGCTTCGGCCAGGCATGGAGAAGCTGCATGGCCTGAGTGGCTTTGCCGACTTTAATGCGCGTGACTGACCCGGCTACTCACCCTAAGCCTGCCGTACACACTTTACGGACTCGGGCACGAATTGAGGATCGCGCAGCGCCCTGCACTGCCCCGCAGCAACGTGGTGAGCGCGCGCCGTGCGACGGCCTTACCCAAGTCTTTCGCGCTCAGTACCGCCAGCTACTTCGCTTCTGCCGGATACGGGTGCGCAACGACGCCGATGCAGAGGACATCGTGCAAGCTGCCTTCCTTGCGGCGCGAAGAGCCTATCCGGAAAAGGGAATAGAAGAACTTCGGCCGCTATTGTTCACTTTGGTCCGCAACACTGCCTTGAACCATCTCAAGGCCTCATGGAACCGTCGGCGCCATGGAGACGATGTGAGCGCGTTGAGCGAGCAGTTGCCATGCCCTGCCAGCCCGTGCCCTGAGAAACAACTGATCGACTCCGAGCGCCTTGCCCTTGTCGAGGCAGTGATGTCGGGAATGACTCCGAGGCGGCAGATCGCGCTGCGGCTGCACCGGTATGAAGGCTTTTCCTATGAGGAGATTGCGAGGCGCCTGTCGATCTCTCCAACCGCAGTGAAGAAGCATGTGGCCCGCGGTGTCGCCGAAATAGCAGCGCGTCTTGCAGAGGCCGAAGATCCGGCCGGCAAAGACAGGCAGGGGTGACAGGGCAGGACCCGCGCCATGACGGAAGCGGGCCATTGGGCGAGCCGGCGCTTTGCAGCGCTTCGGGCAGTGCTTTGGCAGATGCAAGCCTATCTGCGAGGAACGATCAGCGATCGCATCTGCGCCGCAATGGGTTGCCCATGCTTTGCAGTTCGGGGAAGGGGCCCCGTGGGGACGGCGGTTGCCGTCCCCACGGGTTCGTTTAGTTGACGAGGCGCGTGAGTTCGCTTGCCAGGTCGGTCTTTTCCCAGGTGAAGGTGCCGTCCGTGCCCGGAATACGGCCGAAATGGCCGTAGGCGGCTGTCGGCGCGTAGATCGGGCTTGCAAGCTTCAGATGCGTGCGAATGCCCTTGGGCGAGAGGTCGAAGAGTTCACGCACGGCCTTGGCGATGCGGGCTTCGTCGGCCTGGCCGGTGCCGTGGGTGTCGACATAGATCGAGAGCGGCTGGGCGACGCCAATGGCATAGGACACCTGGATGGTGCAGCGGGTGGCGAGGCCGGCGGCGACGATGTTCTTGGCGAGGTAGCGCGTGGCATAGGCAGCCGAACGGTCAACCTTCGACGGGTCCTTGCCCGAGAAGGCGCCGCCGCCATGAGGGGCTGCGCCGCCATAGGTGTCGACGATGATCTTGCGGCCGGTGAGGCCGGTGTCTCCGTCCGGGCCGCCGATAACGAAGCTGCCGGTGGGGTTGACGTAGAACTTGTCTTCCGGCGGGAACCAGCCTTCGGGAAGGACCGCCTTCACGACCGGGCGGATGATCTCGCGCAGCTCGTCCTGGCTGACGCCGGCCTTGTGCTGGTGGGAGACGACGACAGCGTTGACGCCAACCGGGCGCGAGCCTTCATACTGAAGCGTGACCTGGCTTTTCGCGTCGGGCTCAAGCTGCGGGTTCTTGCCCGAATGGCGCAGGCCTGCGAGCTTTTGCAGGATCTGGTGAGAATAGATGAGCGTGGCCGGCATCAGTTCTGGGGTTTCATTGGTCGCATAGCCGAACATGATGCCCTGGTCGCCGGCGCCTTCTTCCTTGAAGAGGCCCTGGCCTTCTTCAACGCCCTGGGCAATCTCGGAGGATTGTCCGTGGACGTGGTTTTCAACGGCCATCTTTTCCCAATGGAAGCCATCCTGCTCATAGCCGATTTTCTTCACGACCGCGCGGGCAGCGGCGTTCATCTCGTCATGGGTGACGACGGCGCCGTTATTGGTGCGCACTTCACCGGCGAGGACAACGCGGTTGGTAGTGCAAAGTGTTTCGACGGCGACCTTCGCAGGTCGGGTCCCTGCTCAGGAACAGGTCGACGATGGCGTCCGAGATCTGGTCGGAGACCTTGTCGGGATGTCCCTCGGCAACGCTCTCGCTGGTGAACTCATGGGATTTCAGGGGCATTTCAAAGGCTCCTCTCGGAAAAAGTTACCGGGCGAACACGACTGTGCGGCCGGAATTGAGAAAGATACGGTGTTCGGCATGGGCCTTAACGGCCCGCAGCAGGGCGATGCCTTCAATATGGCGACCGGTTTCGACCATGTCCTCGGGCGTGAACGTGTGATCGATCGTTTCGGTGGCCTGGGTGATAATCGGGCCTTCATCGAGATCGGCAGTTACGTAATGGGCGGTTGCGCCGATCACCTTCACGCCTCGGGCGTGGGCCTGGTGATAGGGCCGGGCGCCCTTGAAGCCGGGCAGGAAGGAATGGTGGATGTTGATGACCTGGCCTTCAAGGCGGCTGCAGGCCTCCTCGCTCAGAACCTGCATATAACGCGCAAGAACGACGAGTTCGGAGCTTGTTTCCTCGATGATCCCGTAAAGACGTGCTTCGGCTTCAGGCTTAGTGGCTGCTGTCACCGGCACATGAAACCAGGGCAGGCCCCAGTGCGCAAAGGCCGGTTTCAGCGTGTCATGATTTGACACGATGCCTGTGATCTCGACGGGCAGCTCTCCCCGCCGGGCGGCATAGAGCAGCGTGTTCGCGCAATGGTCCGACTTCGAGACCATGAGCAGGGTGCGCAGCTTCTCATCCGAAGGACGGATCTGCCAGTCCGCCTTGATCTCTTCAGCCAGGGGCGCCATGGCGGTACTCACCGCGTCGAGCGAGCCGCCATTGCCCGGCGGGCTGAAGACCAGCCGGGCAAAGAAGCGGTTCGTCTGCCGGTCGCCGAAGGTGCGCGAGGTCACGATGAAGCAGCCATGCTCCTGCATGAGCCGGGCAAGGCTGGCAACAAGGCCAACCCTGTCCGGGCAGCTCAGGGTAAGGATGAACGACTGCGACAAGTATGTCCCCGGGGCCCGATCAGTAACGGTAATGATCGGGCTTGAACGGGCCGGCCGTGTCGACGCCGATATAGGCCGCCTGATCGCCCGAGAGTTCGGTGAGCTTCACGCCGAGCTTTTCAAGGTGTAGGCGGGCAACTTTCTCGTCGAGATGCTTGGGCAGGGTATAAACCTTGTTTTCGTATTCGGCGCCCTTCGTCCAGAGCTCGATCTGGGCGAGCGTCTGGTTGGTGAACGAGGCCGACATCACGAAGGAAGGGTGGCCGGTGGCGTTGCCGAGGTTTACGAGGCGGCCTTCCGACAGCAGGATGATACGCTTGCCATCCGGGAAGGTGATCATGTCCACCTGCGGCTTGATGTTGGTCCACTGAAAGTTCTTCAACGAGTCAACTTCGATCTCGTTGTCGAAGTGGCCGATATTGCAGACGATCGCCATGTCTTTCATGGCGCGCATGTGGTCGACCGTGATGATGTTCTTGTTGCCCGTAGCAGTGACGAAGATATCAAACTGCGACGCGGCGTCGTTCATCGTGGTGACTTCATAGCCGTCCATCGCCGCCTGCAGGGCGCAGATCGGGTCGATTTCGGAAACGGCGACGCGGGCGCCGGAACCCGAGAGGGAAGCGGCCGAGCCCTTGCCGACATCGCCATAACCGGCGACGAAGGCGCGCTTGCCGGCCATCATCACGTCGGTGCCGCGGCGGATCGCGTCAACGAGGGACTCCTTGCAGCCATACTTGTTGTCGAATTTCGACTTGGTGACGGAGTCGTTGACGTTGATCGCCGGGAAGGGCAACTCGCCGCGCTTTTCCATCTGGTAGAGGCGATTGACGCCCGTGGTGGTCTCTTCCGAGACGCCCTTGATGCCGGCCTTGGTCTTGGCAAACCAGCCGGGGCTGGCGGCGATGCGCTTGCGGATCTGGGCGAAGAGGACCTTCTCTTCTTCCGAGCCCGGATTTTTCAGGACCGACGGGTCAGCTTCGGCCTTTTCACCGAGGACGAGATACATCGTGGCGTCACCGCCATCGTCGAGGATCAGGTTGGGCGCGGTGCCGTCATGCCAGTGGAAGAGACGGTCGGTGTAATCCCAGTACTCTTCGAGGGTTTCGCCCTTGTAGGCCCAGACAGGCGTGCCGTTGGCGACGATGGCGGCGGCGGCGTGGTCCTGGGTCGAGTAGATGTTGCAGGAGACCCACTGGACGTCGGCGCCGAGCGCTTCGAGCGTCTGGATCAGGACCGCGGTCTGGATTGTCATGTGGAGCGAGCCGGCGATCTTGGCGCCTTTCAGGGGCTGGCTTGGGCCGAACTCTTCACGGGCGGCCATCAGGCCCGGCATTTCGGTTTCCGCGATGTCCATTTCCTTCTGGCCGAACTCGGCCAGCGAGATGTCCTTCACGAAATAGTCCTTGGGGAGGGCTTTGGCGCTCATATCAACGATCCTTTATATCTTGATATGCCGTTATCATGCGAATATCGTGTCCGCAATCCTGTGCAGCCTAGAGCCTCGCGCTGTCATTTGGACGCATAGCCCGCAGCTTTGAAGAAGATCCAGCACTAGGCTGATGTGAAGAGCTTGCAGATATCCCCGATGGCGTCGTTATTGTCCTCGAAGGTTCGGGCGGCGGCGGCGCGGAGATGGGCTTTCAGCTTTGAGAAAGCCATCTCGATCGGGTTGAGGTCGGGCGAGCATTTCGGCTGGAAGAACTATCACGCGCCACATTCAGCGAGGGTGTCTTCGGCGCGCTGGCTGTAGTGGACGCTGAGATTGTCGAGGATAACGACATCGCCGGGTGAGAGTGTCGGGGCAAGCTGGGTCTCGACATAAACTTCAAAGGCAGTTCGGTTCATGGCGCCTTCGATGATTCAGGGTGGGGTGAGCTCACCGCAGCGCAGGCCCGCGATGAACGTCTGTGTGCTCCACTTTCCGAACGGCACAGTTGCCTTCAGGCGCTTCCCGCACAGCGACCGTCCGCGAAGGCGGCACATGTTTGTCTTCACAGAGGTCTCGTCGATGAGCACCAGACGGCCAGGTTCAGCCCGCATGGCAGGCTGGCGATAATGCTTCCAGTCCGCTTGGGCCGCTGTCATATCAGCTCGTTCCTGCTCCGCTGCCAGAAGCGCTTTTTTATATGTAAGTCCGGTTTGGCGGAGCGCCCGCGAGAGCGATGCCGGGGCCACCGTTGCCCCGTGCTCCGACCCCAAGCGGCTTGCCAGTTTCGGCATCGTTACATCCGGCCACGCCTCGACTTCCCTGCTCAGGAAATCGAGATACGGCGCCAACTTTGCGTGCCGCCGTCCACCCGCTGGGCGAGGCGTGACCCTCCCCATCTACTGCCAAAACCTAAGCAGCTTCACCGCAAAGCTGGGGCTGACCTCAAACTGGCGAGCAGCAACTTCCCGCGAGTTACTCTGGGTAGCAAGCTCCACAACCCAAAGCCGCATATTCTTAGAATGCCTCAGCCATGAGCCAACTCCTCCAAGGAGTGAATCACAACCCGCACAAACTGAGAATCTTTGATTCCGCGTGACTGCGCAACGGTCTAGTTGGCGTTGCGCCAGCAACACTTGGTTTCAGCTTGTGGCACGTCGAAAGGGCAGAATCACGCCAGCTCTGGCATTAATGGGTGATTTCAGGAGGTTGCTGCTGGCGATTGCGAAGCCGAGGCTGTAAAAAATGCAGGCGCGGAAAAGTTGCCAGATCGGAATTGTCTGGGGTAACGCCATAAGTTCGCTAAATGCGGGAGAGTTTCATGGTGGATGGGACGCAGATCAGAACGCGGTTTGAAACACTCATCCGCAGAATCAAGGACAGCTTTGTGGATCTCAGGCCTGCCCAGCCAGCAATTGTTACCGGTGCGCCCACGGCGGAAACGCCGGAGAGCTGGTTGCCCTTTCTCCCGGACAATGTGTCCAAACCTGACCGCCCACTTCCAATTGTAGGCTTGAGGAGTCACGCTGCACATCCGGTGCTTTGCTCCAGACCTGAGATAAGTGTCGTGCTAGGATCTCTCAACCGCTTCGAATTGCTGAAACTCGCCATTGATTCTGTTCGCAGGGAACTTCGCAAACTTGAGGGCGAAATCCTAGTTGTCGATGGCGGCTCGACGGACGGTTCGCTGGAATGGCTCGTTCAGCAGCACGATATCATCACCCTTATCCAGCATAACCGCTATGAGGCCGATGGCGTGAAGCGGCGACGGCGGAGCTGGGGCGGTTTCATGAATATCGGATTCCGCGCTGCTGCAGCCCCCAATATTGCCATGATCTCGGATGACTGTCTTTTGATGCCAGGTAGCCTCAGAAATGCGCTCGAAAGGATGAAGGCAGCCCGCATTGCAGGCGTGCCGGTCGGCGCATGCGCCTTCTACTTTCGAGACTGGCCGAATGATCAGCGCTACTTCGTGCAGAGGACCCTTGGCGGTAACCTCATGGTTAATCACGGTATATACACGCGCGAAGCTCTGGAAGCGGTCGGGTATGCCAATGAGGACGATTACGTCTTTTACAAAGCCGACACAGATCTGTCGTTGAAAATCTGGCAGAGTGGTTTCTGCATCATCGACTCTCCTGAGTCTGTTTGCGAGCACTATATTGGCGTCGGAGAAACCTTGCGGCAAAGTAATGTCGCTCTCATGGATTACGACCGGGCTCAGATGCGCGCCCTTTGGTCGGGCTTGGTCCACAAATCGTCAGTGGAAAAGATGGGCAAGATTTATCTTGATACCGAGCCGCTTTCTGAAGCAGACGATCTCTGGAGCGTAAGGTATAAAGCCGAAAGCAACCTGTATGCGTCGGCCGCTCATTCTGCAGACAATAGTTGTTAAAGAGTGTAGATTAAAAAGAGTCGGATGACCAAAGACACAAGTTTGCCCCGGAAGAAAAACGGGCGCTCCCCGAGCAAGAAGCATCATCAGCAGGGACGTGCTGGAGCCGGACGCGTAAAGATTGGATCTGCTCGCAGTGGTTTCGCGCGCGGTCAGCCGTTCGAAGACACTGTTCTGACAGGACTCTTCGCATTGCTGGATGATTTGAGCGGCCAGGAAGCGCGCATTGAAGTGAGCCGGATCGCGCGCGAGCGATTGCGCGCTGCCTTTCCGGCGCACTCGAACAATGTGGAGGTTGTGGCGCTCGCAAATGGATTGGACGTCGCGGTTGATACCGGCTGCTCGTTCGGCGCAGAGTTTTTTGTCGGCCACCTGAACGAATGGCGTTTTCTGAATGCGATCATCGCCCACATTCCAGTGGGCGCGAAGATTGTTGATGTCGGCGCAAATTTCGGCCTTTATGCGTTGCATTGCGCCAAGGCTGGAGGCGATAGCGCACGTGTGGTTGCATTGGAGCCGTTGCCGTCGGCGGCGGATCTTCTGGAGCGGAATGTTCGGGACAACAAATTTGCAGATCAGGTTTCTGTGCTGCGAGTTGCGGCCGGCGCAAAAAGTGGAACTGCGACGCTCTTCGTTGCAGCTGACGGCGCGTTCAGCGGATTGCATGATACGCGCCGCTCTACCCTGAAAGAAAAGCTGGATGTACAGATCTGCGCTCTTGATCAGTGCGCGGAGGTTGCTGCGCTTGGTCCGGTCGACTTCCTGAAAATCGATGTTGAGGGGCATGAGGGCAGCGTGCTCGCCGGGGCGCATGAACTGATAGCGCGTTCCCCTGGTCTGCTGATCTCGCTGGAGTACAGTCACAAGAACCTCACCGATAAAACTCGCGCTGAGATATTGGCTGAGATCGGTTACTGTATTGATGCAGGGTACTCAGCCCTGATCGCGAGCGACCAGGGCAATTTCAACAATATCAGCGATACGCGCAAGATTCCGCGCAGTTTCGCCGGAACAGTTCTTCTGGCAGCACCGCAGTGCGCATGGAAGGATGACGTTCTTATGGCGCTCGACAATTCTGTATCGAAAAAGTCGCAAACGGGATTTCAGGAAGCAATTAGCTTTATCGTTCAACGCTCCAAAGCTGCACTGGAGACTGCGGAGGCGCAAAGGCAGCTGGCGGCCCGACTCGGGCTCGATCAGGCAAAAGATTGTAAATCTTTGGAGAAGTTTGTCAACACACTGAAGGCAGGTCATGACACCTTGGAGCGCCGGTATGCCGCGCTGATGGAATTGCAGGCCAACGAAACGGCACGGAACAAGGCGCTTGAGGCCGAACTGGCAGCGGGCCGCAAATTGCTTTCTGAAAAGCAGTCGGTGATTGACCGGATTCAGATAAGATCGGTCGCTCTTGAAGGTCAGCTTGAGGCCGTCCGTTCCAAGGCGGACCAGCGCGGTGATGCCCTGAAGTTGGCGAAGGAGCAGCGCGACGCGCTGCAGGCCACTCAAGCTTTGAGGGTGCGGAAAATTCAGGACGAGCGGGATGCGGCGGTAGAACGCCTGGAGGCAGTTTCGGCGACGCTGGACGCTCTCAGGGCGCAAGCCGAGCGGCAGAACGAGAAACTGGAACGGCGTGCGGCGGCATTGGAGACAGCTGCCGAACAGCAGATTCGACTGAAGTCCGCCAACTCTGAACTGTTGGAAAGGTTGGCGGCAGCCGAGGCTGTTCAGACGGCGGCAACGCAGAAGCTTAGGGAAGAGCGGGATGCGGCGGTAGAACGCCTGAAGGCAGTTTCGGCGACGCTGGACGCTCTCAGGGAGCAAGCCGAGCGGCAGAACGAGAAACTGGAACGGCGTGCGGCGGCATTGGAGACAGCTGCCGAACAGCAGATTCGACTGAAGTCCGCCAACTCTGAACTGTTGGAAAGGTTGGCGGCAGCCGAGGCTGTTCAGACGGCGGCAACGCAGAAGCTTAGGGAAGAGCGGGATGCGGCGGTAGAACGCCTGAAGGCAGTTTCGGCGACGCTGGACGCTCTCAGGGAGCAAGCCGAGCGGCAGAACGAGAAACTGGAACGGCGTGCGGCGGCATTGGAGACAGCTGCCGAACAGCAGATTCGACTGAAGTCCGCCAACTCTGAACTGTTGGAAAGGTTGGCGGCAGCCGAGGCTGTTCAGACGGCGGCAACGCAGAAGCTTAGGGAAGAGCGGGATGCGGCGGTAGAACGCCTGAAGGCAGTTTCGGCGACGCTGGACGCTCTCAGGGAGCAAGCCGAGCGGCAGAACGAGAAACTGGAACGGCGTGCGGCGGCATTGGAGACAGCTGCCGAACAGCAGATTCGACTGAAGTCCGCCAACTCTGAACTGTTGGAAAGGTTGGCGGCAGCCGAGGCTGTTCAGACGGCAGCAACGCAGAAGCTTAGGGAAGAGCGGGATGCGGCGGTAGAACGCCTGAAGGCAGTTTCGGCGAGATCTGGACGCTCTCAGGAGCAAGCCGAGCGGCAGAACGAGAAACTGGAACGGCGTGCGGCGGCATTGGAGACAGCTGCAGAGGCGCAGGCCAAATTACAATCGGCCAACTCCGAATTGTCAGCAACACTATCAGCGGCTCGCGCCGAACTGGAGTCAGAAAGAAAGCAGCACTCGGATCATATCAGAAAACTGGATATTGATCTTGATGGTGAAAGGAAGCGCGTTTCCGAAATCGAAGCGTCACTCTCTGTGGTCAGTGAAGAGAAGCGCGATCTTCAATCTAATATCGCACGCACCATTGATCTTCATAAACAGGAAGTATCAGTTCTGCGGGCTGTGATAGATGACGCAGAGCGCGCGGTGCTGGAAGCGAAACAGCGCGGGGACCAGCTTCATAAGCAACTTGCCGGTAAGATTGAAGATCTGAGCGCGCTGACGACGACGGTTGAAGCCCTGCGTACCGAATTCCGGCAGCTTCAGCAACGCGATGCCCTGCGCGCACTCAAGCGTTGGCGCCGCAGTTGACATGCCTGCCAATTCTACCCGGTTTCCTTTCGGGCTCTCCCGTGATTGAAATCGGAACTTCAGTCCTGCTGTGTGACGCAAAGCGATTTTGGATGTCGATTGCGGCACCAATTGCAGACCGGTCAACCGATTGCAGGCTTGAGTCTCAGCTTCGTGTATCACTTGCCTTCAGGGAGAATTACATTCAGGCGTTCAATTCTCTCTCGAAGCGCCGCAATCTTACTAGCCTGATTTTCAGAAAGAGTTCTGAACGCATGGAGCGCTTCGTCAGATTGCGCCAGCCGGCTGGAAGCGTCTTCAACCTTGAACATCAGTGAACTGATGGTACCTTTTTCAAGGATGGCAGCTTGTTTCGCCTTCTCTAATGCGAGCTCGCAAGTGGTCAGTCGTGATATCAACGTTGCAGCGTCCTTCCTGAGCGCTGAGACCAATTCGGCTTTCTTCAGCGCAGCAGTTCGAAAGGACTCCACAACGTCTTTGAGTTTTGAGTTTTCCTCTCTGAGGTGATTTGCCTGAGCGGTGAATTGTTCAAGCTGTGAATTCAGACTGGCAATGATATCTGATTGCTCCTGTATCCGCTGATTTTTCTTGTCGATAATCTCAAAAGCAATCTCTGGAGTAGAACCTTGGTCTTCAGGCCCAAGTGAGACGACACTTTCGTCGAGAAATCCGTCACCCGGAAACGGATCCTCGGAGCATGGATTGACATAGGAGAACTGCTCAAGTCGCGCGTCGGGTGCGCCTGTAAAGTCCTTGCGTGCAATCATTTCCCGCGCGCGTTCGTAAAGCTCGAACTCCGGACTGAGCAGCTTTTCAATTTTTTGACGGTCAGCTTTAGTAACCTGTGTGTATTGGATGTCTCGGTCACCGACATTCTGCCTTACTGCCGGTAGATGGATTTTTCCAAGAAGTTCAGACAAATATCCAAGAGTCCCCTGCATGTCGGCGGCGTCGCCGACGAATAGAAACGATTTCAAGACCTGATCAGCTTTGACATCCGGCCTGAATTGTAGCGAATGCCGATACATGAAGCGATTGTGCCTTATCAGAAATTCTCTCAGTGAGCGGATATTCTTTGCCGGTACTTTCTCCTGGTGGTGATAGTAGGCTGATAGCAGGTGATCCAAGGGGTTCCTGAGGATCGTTATGACCCGAAAATTTGGATTCGATACGGCGCCGGAAAACGTATCCAGAAGGCTGCTTGGATGGCCAGTAAGCAGGGCACCAAAATGGCCGGTAACGCATGAATTGGAAAGGTCCAGTTCATCGAGGTTTGACTGCGATTCGCGTATCAGTGCACCGTACCAGGATTCAAGCGCACGTTTCAGACTGGTGCCGGCTGTTTTGGGAATGTGATAGTGAATCAGTGCAGGTGGCATTCGCTGGCGGTCCTCTACGCAGAGTAAGATGATCTCTTCCATGTGGGATGATCATCCCGGATAAATAGCATATGCATTTGCCAGAGCGCCAGATCTCCTGGGCGGAACAGCGGATCGCACATATCCACACAGCGAAAGCCGAGCGTCTTCATATGAAGGGACATTTCGTCGAAGGTGAGATTCCTTCCGCCCACAAAGTTGAGCTTGAAATTGTAAACCTCCATCATGATGAGACTGGTATTTTTCAGTGTCTCCACCGCGCCAGCGAGAATATCGATTTCAACGCCGTGGGTGTCGAATTTCAGGAAATATGGAGGCCGAAGATTGAATTCCGCGACGAGCGTATCGATCCGGCGAAGAGGTGTCTCCGTCACGCTATTACCGGCTGCGACGGGAGCCGACAAAAGCGCGCCGCCTACGTCATTCGATTTCAGGAACTGACCCGTGCCGTCTATTGAAGAGGCGCCACATACAACATAATCAGTACCCGGATGTTTATTGGCGATTGATTTCCAGCCGTCGAGGAAACGCGGATCCATATCTATAAGCAGGCTTTTCATGCCGGGCCAATGGCGCAGAAAAAAACTCAAGTCGTCGCCTCGTCCTGCGCCGATATTCACAAAGCTGGAAACCGCTATGTTCTTGTAGCCAATGCGCCGGATCGCGCCGTCCAGGCTTGAGTCTCGTTCAAGGCGCATGTCAGCTCCGATTGCAAACGTCGATAGAATTACACCAACCTTTATATGCCGGGTATGTCAGGTTGCAAGTATTGTGGCCGGACGATCGACCTGTCTAGCAGATCGGCCGAAAAGCCGATGCCGTCTGATACGGGGTTGTCCGAGTTTACCTGCTCATCGTGCTGGCAAGGTCGCCGCCGCCGCTCTGGCGATTTCAACTGCGTTCAATCCCACGGCCTCAAGCACTTCGGCGTTTGCTCCAGACGGCGGAGTTGCGTTGAGGCCCAGGCGGACGAAAGATTTGCCATTGAGCGCGCCCTGTTCGGCCAGTGCAATGCCAATGGCATCGCCCTGGCCGTACCGGCGATAGTGGTTATCAAGCGTGATGATGGATTTAGATGCGCCGGCCACTTCGGCAAGCCAGCCTCTATCAACGATGTTCAGGAAGGGCAGGGCGATGACGCCGCAGGATACGCCCTTGGTGTCGAGCAAGGCGGCGGCTTCCATGGCAAGGCTCACGCCCACCAGTCCCGACGTCACAATGACAGCCTCACCAGGTTGCCGGACGACTGTGCCGCGACCTGCCACGATCTTTCCTGCAGTAGGCTTGTAGCGGGTTTCGAACGGAATTGAGACGAGCCTGAGGAAGGATGGGCCGTCGTGCGTGTTGAGGCACCAATCAAGCAGGGGGCCGACCTCATCCGGGTGAGCCGGCTCGACCATCACGAGATTGGGAATTGATCCGAGTACGGAAATTTCGCGTACGGACTGGTGGGAATGTCCGGGACCGGCAGGCAGGACGCCAGATAGTCCGCCGACGTAGACAATTTTTGTGTCTTCGGTCGCGTTGTTGTAGATTTGCTCGTTCGGCCGTGTCGAGAGAAAGCACGAGAAGGAGTGCACGACAGGCAGCAATCCCTGCAAAGCCATGCCGCCCGCCTGGCTGACCATGTCCATCTCAGCGATGCCGCATTCTACAAAGCGGTCTGGAAACGCATCGCGGAAAGGCTCCAGCCCCATATCGAGCACGAGGTCGGCGTCGAGCGCAACAATCTTGCCATTGCGCTGCGCCTGATCGAGCAGTGCTGCGGTATAGGCAGGAAACAAGCGAACAGCATCGCCTGCGGGAGGGGCGGCAGGGCGTTCAACGGTTTGGTAGGTGATCGACGATATTCCGGACAACTGAGCCAGTTCATTCACCCGTGAGATCAGCTCCTGCGCTGCGCGGGTATAGTCGTCGGCTTTTGGCGCGCCGGAATGAAACTGGAAGCGTTCGACATCGCTATCGATAGAGGCGCCTTCCATGAATGACACGCCTTTGCCTTTCACCGTGTGCGCGATAATCACGCTGGGCCGCTGCGTTTCAGCTTTCGCAGCCGCCAGCGCTTTGGCAAGAGCTTCCAGATCGTGCCCGTCGGCCTCCTGCGTGTGCCATCCGAATGCGCGGAATTTTGCCGGCAGATCTCCAAGGCTGGAGGTCCGTTCCACAGAGTAGTCCGACTGTATCTTGTTGTGATCTACGATCACTGTGATTTCGCTGACCTTGTCATTTGCTGCGGAGATCAGGGATTCCCATATCTGGCCTTCTTGGAGTTCTCCGTCGCCCGTCATGACGTAGATACGACCCGGCCGGCCGAGCAGCTTGTTCGCAAAGGCCATCCCCTTCGCCTTCGAGATGCCCATGCCGAGGGAGCCCGTATTGGTCACCATACCGCCAACGTGAACATCCGGATGTCCCGGCAATCCACCCAGCCGGCGCAACTGGTGAATCTTGTCGAAAGGCAGCGTGCCGAGTGCGGTTAGAACAGCGTACAGTCCCGGCGCATCATGCCCTTTTGAGGAGAAGTAAAGGTCCTCAGCCTTCATTTCATTCAAATAAAGCCAGCTGACGATATCCATGCAGGAGAAGCTGGAGCCGATATGGCCAGAACCGGCGTTGGCAATCATGTAAAGCGTGTTCAGACGGGCGAGTTCTGCAAACAGTGCGGTGCGCTCGGCGGGGCCGGCATTTGATTGGAGAATGCGGACGAACTCCTCCCGCCCAGCGAAACATAACGAGCCAGAAACGGCTTCAGTGACCAGATCGCCCATTGAGGCCTCCTTTTTTGTTTTAACGCTTAGAGTACGGGGGCATGTTGACAGTTGGAAGCGTTGCTTCTCCCCCATCAACCATTGCCTCGAGCATGCGCCAGTCGTGCTGAGAATTGACGTCCAGCCCTTCGTCAGTGTACGTTAGAAACGGCGTCAACACTTCTCCGGAAATTGTGCCGCCTTCGAGTGCCACACGGCTCCACGCGATCTCGAGACTGGCATTCTGGACATATACTTTCGGCAAGGCCGCATACTGGCTCGAGTGATAGGGCGTAGCGTCCTCATGGGTCATGGGCATCAACGGATGCATGCGGTCACCGCGAACGATCCACATCTTGCCAGGGTGCTGCGCACAGAGCTCAACCGCACGCAGACTGTCGACACCAGTCTGCTGGATGAATTGGCTCCAGGCGCGACGAATCGTTTCCGGTTTGCGGCAGGGACTTGTAGGGCGTAGTAGAGCAAAGCACTCGAACACTTCTTCCTGTGGATTTCTCAGGTGGTTCAGAGCGTGGAGAATCCATTCGATGTCGGGTGACTTGTCGCCGGAGATTTCAGCCGGCCGCAGGAAAGGGACCTCTGCGCCATAGTACCTAGCAATCGCAGCATACTCTTCAGAATCAGTAGACACCACAACGCGGGAGAACACGCCGGAATCGAGAGCCGCGCAGATGGTGTAGGCGATCAGGGGGTGGCCAGCGAGCGGCGCAATATTCTTATGCGCGACGCGCTTGGAGCCTGCGCGTGCGGGAATGAGGGCTATGCATTCGGGAGTTGCGCTCATGGCGTCAGAGGCGCTCCGGCTCAGTAATGAGATAGATGTCTTTGAGCTCTGTGTAGATATCCAGCGCTTCCGTGCCGGGTTCGCGGGTCCCGTTGCCAGAATTGCGAAGTCCGCCAAACGGCATGTGTGGCTCCGACCCGAACGTGCCAGCATTGACTACGGCAATCCCGGCGCTCAGACGCTGAGTAAAGGTCCATGCCCTGTCCCAGCTCCGTGTGTGGATAGCGCCCGTAAGGCCGTAGGGCGAGTTGTTCGCGAGATTGATTGCTTCTTCGAAGCTCCCGACACGGAAGATGATGCCGATAGGACCGAACAGCTCTGTCTGAGCCATGTGCGAATGGGGTGGCAGGTTAGTCACGAGAGTAGGGTTCAGATAGAATCCGTTGCCGAGTCCAGCGGTTTCAGCCCGTTGCCCCCCGCACAGCACTTCCGCGCCTTCCGCCTTGGCGCGTTCCAGAGCGGCTAGCATCGCAGAAAGCTGGCGCAGGTTGATGACCGGACCGAGGTCGCAGTCATCTTCCACGCCAAGCCGGAGCGACTTCGCCTTGGCGACAAAACGGTTGACGAAATCATCATAGACATTGTCCATGACTATGAAGCGGCTGCCGGACGCACAGCGCTGCCCCGCGTTGGAGAAAGCCGAAAGCGATGCCCAG
Source organism: Hyphomonas sp. (assembly GCF_018402285.1). Taxonomy (GTDB): domain Bacteria; phylum Pseudomonadota; class Alphaproteobacteria; order Caulobacterales; family Hyphomonadaceae; genus Hyphomonas. The sequence goes on from NZ_JAGYJH010000006.1 coordinate 605,782, forward strand.
TGCACAGCTTTGTCGATATCAGCATCGTCGCACACAATGAAGGCGTTCTTGCCGCCAAGTTCTAGCGATACTTTTTTCAGTTCCCGCCCAGCTTGTTCGGCAATCAGACGTCCGACCCGTGTCGAGCCCGTGAACGAGATTACATCCACGCCGGGATGGCTGGCAAGGACCGGCCCGACTTCCGAGCCAAGGCCATGAACTACGTTCAGCACTCCCGGCGGAATGCCAGCTCCAATCAGTATACGGGCCATCCAGTCTGCCGAAACAGGCGTTTCCTCGGCGGGCTTGAGGACAACCGAATTGCCGCAGACCAGCGCGGGAAATACTTTCCAGGCGAAGTTCGGCGCAGGCGTGTTGGCAGCGGTGATCAGGGCAGCGACGCCGCACGGCTGGCGGACAGTCATCGCGGACTTCTCCGGGGTGCCTGAAGGCATAGTGCGGCCAAACATACGCTGACCTTCGCCGGCGAAGAAACGGCCACAGAGAATGGCGCCGGCTGTTTCCCCACGAGCGTCCTTTAGAGACTTGCCTGCCTCGCATGCCACGATCCTGGACAACTCTTCCGCTCGTGCCTCGATCAGGTTGCAGGCTTTATGCAATATGGCGCCGCGTTGTACTGCAGGGACCGCCGCCCACGATGCTTGCGCCTCGCGGGCCGCCGACACTGCAGCCGACGCAGTGCTCGCATCGGCCAGGTGCAGCCTTCCAACCTCAGCGCTATCATGAGGGCTCAGGATCGGCTGTGTCGACCCAGATGTCAGAGCTTCGCCGTTCACTAAGGACCGGACGTTTTGCGGGTCGAAAGACGTCAGCATTACCTCAGCCTTCTCAATCTACCGGCTGTTTGGCATCGCTGAAGTACATAAAAACCCATAAATACGCTCAGCCCCTCGTAAACAGCAGTCTTCGCTAACAAAAGCGACGATATGGTAGAAGTTATTGCTCACCCGAGCGCTCGATTACGAGGCTCACGTCGTTTACGATAATCTCAAGCGGCTGCAGGTCCTGGCTGCGAAGAGTGAGACGAAGGCAGCTATAAGCGGTCTCGAATGTGTGCCTTACAATGAAGGTCTCATCACCTCCAGCGAGTAGGAAATTCTCCGACGTGGCATCCGAACCATTCGCGGTATCGCAGTGTCTTTGCAGGATTGCGGTGAGATAGCGCTCTGCGGGTCCGTTCACTTCGATCGTAGCAATACCTGTATCGCCGGGGGCAACAGCAGTGTCGCTGAACAGGGCAAAGGCATACCCTTCGGACGAATTGATTCGGACTGGAGGGCCTTCCTCAACGACTGAAGGCTCGATTGCTTTCCAAACAAATGGTTCCGACGAGGGTTTCAGTTCGGTCTGCGGTGCGGCGCCAGCGTCCACCGTAGCTGGAGGAAGCGATGCGGGTGCGGCAGTTTCGTCAGGATCAGACCCTTTCAGTAACGGCATGTCACAAGCCGAAATCATCAAAAGACCAACAAAGGCGAGAGCATAAAATGGTCTACTGTGCACGATCAACCTCAGATCCAATATCTAAAAAGCCCGCTGTATTGCAGGCGGTTATCGATAGCGATTTTAGGGAGTGCGGGCAAGGTGGGCAGGCCAGCTACGGCGCTATCCGGGTCAAATTGCCAAGAAACCGCCATCAATCCGAAGGTCGGCGCCCGTCATGTAGGCCGACGCGTTGGACATCAGAAAAATCGCAGGTCCGACATAGTCACCAGGGGTTGCCATTGAGTGCAGGTGTTCCCTCCCGCTATGCCGCAGCGGTATCTTCCGGGAATACTGTTCCAGAAACTCGGGATCTTGCCCGTTATAGACCCCCGCAAAAGTCAGCGTATTGGCGCGCACGCCCTTCGGCCCCCAATAGACGGCGAGGTAGCGGGTGAAATTGTAAAGCGCTGACTTCGAGGCGCAATACGCGACTGGCTTAAAGAACACTTCTCCACGGTCCCGCCGATACTGGTAGAGCGCCTGGTCCGGCGAAACCGTTCCGTAGATCGAGGCAACATTAGCTATCGAGCCACCACCGTTATCCGCCATGGCTTTGCCGAAGACCTGGCAGGACAGGAAAACGCCTTTGGCATTGACCGACATGACCTTGTCCCAGGATTCTTCCGGGTAATCTTCGAACGGCCCGTTCTCGGAAGCGGGTGAATCCGGTGGGCTGTCCAATGCGGCATTGTTGATGAGCCCATAGGGTACTCCCAACTGCTTTGATATAAGAAAAAGAGCAGCTTCTAGGGTGGTCCGCCTTGTGACATCTGCTGCAAACACGCCCAACTTAGGGTTGGCAGCGTGAGCGCCGAAAAATGCTGCAGTTTTGTCATCCGATGGAGCAGGTTCAAGCACAGCCACGGCAGCTCCGGCTTGCAGCAAACCCAGAGTGATGGCACGACCGAGTTGGCCGTAGCCGCCTGTTACAACGATCGTGCGTCCATCGAGAGCGAACGGAGTGGGAGCAGGAGTCATGGGAACTGTTCGCTTGGACGAGTTGAGAGACTAGCCGCCTTTGGCGGCGGCGATGGCGTCGCAGACCTCACGCACGGCACCTTGGCCGCCGGGTTTCAGAGTTCTGAACGCAGTCAGCGTGTCAAGATCTTCGTGAGCGTCCGCCACGATGACTGGTAGATGCACCTTGCCCAGAACACCCAGGTCGTTGATGTCGTTTCCGATGAAGGCCGCGTCCTGAAAGCCAAACCCGTGCTCCGAAAGCAGGGCTTCGAGGGCAGCTACTTTGTCTTCTACACCCTGATGGCAGGCGATCTTCAGTTTTCGTGCACGCGCCGAGACGACAGGGTTTTCCTCGGTCGAGATAATCACGCAGTGCACGCCGGCTGCCATTGCGCGGCGGAGGCCATACCCCTCCAACCGGGAACACCGCACAACTTCAGTGCCATCTTCCGACACATAAACGTAGTTGTCCGTCATTACGCCGTCAAAATCTATCGCCAACAGACGCACCTTGCGGGCGCGTTCTGCAAACTCTGGATGGGTCAGTGCACGAGAGCTTGATTGCATCAATGTTTATACTCGAATGGTGTTCCTGTGAGGATTCCCGAACAGATGGTGTCGATACCTGGATCGGCCCCAGGGTGCGCAGCGGCGAACGCCCCGGACGCGAGCGTTGTAAGCGGCCATCCTGCGTTGGGGTCAAGAGCCGAAACCGGGATACAGCGCCGGAAAAAGAAATGATAAGCGTAACGACGAGCACGATCTTGCTCGGATGCAGAAAGCCGCACCATCATTTCGGCGTTTTCCAAAAAGCAAAGGTAGCTGTCTCGATCCGTTGCATCATGACTGAATCCTTTGCCGCGGATCCATGCATCGCCGGCAACGATAACAGGAAGGCCGCGTGCGGCGATTTCAACTCCGAGTTTGGTGTTGTAGATTAGCAGCGCCCGGCAGATCTTTGCCAAGCCATAGGTGTTATCAGTCATTTCGGGTGTAATCACACGGATGTTGGGCGGCATCTGTGGCCACCTTTGCTGGATCGCATCGTCCAGGCGCTGCTGCGCGCGCGGGCTGTTCATTATTTCGCCTGGATGGCAGCGAATGATCAGCTGCCGTTCTGGGTGCCGGCTGAACCAGTCAACTGTGTCATGTGTCCACGCAATCATGTCGCCATAGGCCGAACCCGGATAGTGCAAACGAGCGTCCCAGGCGACATTGGCGGCGAGAAGGAAGGTGGACTTTGATGGGTCAAGCTTCAGCTTGTCCCAGACTTTGCGTTCAGGTTGAGGTGCTTGCCGCTGAAACCGTATCCAGTCTGTCGCGCCGGTTTCTCGCTCTGTCAGGTACCGTTCCAGTGCATTGTCTTCTGCCTCGGTAAGGGGACGGGGGCCCCATCGCGATTCTGGTTCAGCAATCATTTCCCGATGATAAGTATCGCGATGCTGGTAGATAAGTGTGCTGCGTCGATAGGCCGGGTGCCAGGTTACAAGGCGCTTGCCAGCGGCTCTGGCCGCGCGGGCGATCTGGCCTTGCGGCACATATATACCGTGATGAGCAACAACAACGTCATAACCACGTTCCTCAAACAGGCGCTGAGCAGCCCTGTCTACCAGGAATGCTGCTTGCCGGTAGCGGTTCAGTATTTGGATTTCGGCATCAGAGTTGCCGAGTGTTGACTTTCCAAAGAAGCGAAGGGCCCCAGCCAGCGCATGCTCATCTAGTTCAGAATTGTGGTGATCTGAGGCGAACGCGTCGGAGTCAAGCATATCATCCGCGCAAAGATAATCACCGAAGCTTCGGACAGGGAGGCCGAGCGGGGTGTACACGCGGTTACCAGCGTCCGTGCAGATTGCGCAGAAATCCGCCTGGGGTCCGCGCTGTGCTGCGCGCCGGACGCTGGGGACGAGCGTATGTTCAATCAGCTGGCAGGCTGGCAGTCTGCCGTCACAAAGCAATATCTCGACCCGCGCGCCGCGAAGGGTCAGCGCTACAGCGATGAGGCTATCGATAGTGTTGATAGTCGAATGCATACCGAGACTGGAAGCGATACACACCTTAGGCCCGCGTGCGGAGTATACCGACGCCATCCATTCCGCCGCATTGCCTTCGATCAAGGTTGCCCAGTCCGGCAGGTAGCCTGGCTGCCGGACTGTTTGACTTAAACGCCACCTTCGGAGCGGCGCATAAAGATCCGATTTGCGGATAGTGCTCCGAAGATTGTCTTTCAAGTGATATCAGGCCTCGCTCAAAGCTCTCACGGCAGCTTCTTCCGTGGTGCCGAGGTGCTCGAAGGTGATGTTCTCGTCTTCCCGCACCGATGACTTAAGCTTCATGCCAACCATGACGTCCTGGAAATAGGGTGCAACACCGTCGCCTGGAGACTTGATCGCGATGTCAGCCAGAGTCAAAATGTGGCCGGCTGACAGATCACGCGAGGCAACGATCTTCTTGCCCATCTTTATTAGCGGCGCGATCTCCGACGGGTAGGTTCGCTTGATGCCATCCCCGAGCGCAATCCGGGCACGCTGCAGGTCCCGAATTAGCCGGCGCAGACCGTTGGGTTCCAGCGAGAAGGCTTGGTCTGTGCCTTTCCAGGCGCGGTTGAGCGTAAAGTGCTTCTCCAGCACCCGCGCCCCGCACATATAGCCGAGAAGAGCCATAGCGATGCCGCTGTCATGAGACGAGAAACCGATAGGAATATCCGGAAATTCACGGCGATAAGTTTCCACGACCCGGATGTTCAACTCCTCGAAGGTCGGCGGATAGCCTGAGGTGCACTGCATGATACACAGCTGCGGATTGATCGGCGCAATAGTGTCGTACATGCGCCGCACATCTTCAAGCGATGCGCCGCCCGTCGACACGAACAGAGGCTTTCCGAAGGAAGCTACATATTTGATCAACGGAAGGGTCTTCAGATCTCCCGATGCGATCTTGTACATCGGCATGTCGAGATCTTCGAGGAAGTCTGCGCTCTTGTAGTCCCAAGCGGTAGAGAAAAGCGTGATGCCGATCTTCTTCGAGTGATTCCGCAGTTCGATCCACTCGTCGCGGTCGAACTCAAGGAATTCACGATGCTCGCCATATGTGGGGGCGTATGCATTTTCCGAGTTGTACGGAGTATTGTAGTACTCTTTGGTGTAAAGGGACCGATTGTCCCGTTTCTGCAGTTTGACAGCTTGGGCGCCGCAGAGTTTTGCAGAGTCAAAAAGCGCTTTGCACTTTTCCACATCACCTTCGTGATTCTGGCCGATCTCGGCGATCACGTACATATCTTCATTGTCACCAATTTTAACACTATCGACAATAAGCTGACGATCCGACATCGAAAGTCTCCTTAACACTGCGTTCTTCGTTGCATCGGCGACACCGCTTCTGCTCCTTGTCGAGTAAACAGTTTCAATGAGGGGTTCAACTCATAAAAAAAAACGCAGAGAGGACATGTTTGGAATCTGCTTCGGGCGACGCGAATCCGGCGCATTTTTGACACGTATTTGTCCAAATCCGAACAGAATCCCGGAGGTGCGCTTCACCTAAAGAGATCAGGAAGTCAGCATCCTCACGCATGCGGCCTTGGAGATGGCGCGGTGGATGGAGATCAGCTCATTGCGGTTTGCCTTTAAGTTCTGATGCTTATGAAAAGCAAGGATATGCTGTTCTGAAACTTCATGCCCTGTGATGAACGCCAGCAAGGCGCAACTAAGAAAAATTGCGCCTGTCGGAGCAAGATGCACTCCGTCATCAGCAAACAGATTTTGCAGACCCGCGTTGGCAGCGATGTACTGAAAATCGAAGCATGGGACCTCCAGCATCTGCGCAACAGCGCGCACAGCGTCATTCGCCGTCGCACCATCGGGAGGCAGGGGGGTGTTCCAGTCCAGATGTATTGGGCAGTTTGACCCGCAAGCAGATGTCATAAGTGCAAGTTCGGTACCGAACTGCCGAACCAGCAAGGCCCGGGCAGTCCAGAGCGCACGAACACCTTGTGACTGTTCGGATCGGGGACCGCAGTCCTGCAGGATTGCAATGTCACCTGTTTGGGGCAACAGCACGTCCATAGCCCCGTATAGCACGTCCGCGTTATCGCCGCCAATAACTGCGGCTTGCCATACCGCGCCAGACTCGACGGCGAGCCAGTTGAACAAGTCCACAATGTGGAAGCCGGTCGCATCTTCATCACCGTTCAGAATACTGTCGCCGACAAGGAAAACAAGACGGGTTTCCGAACTCCTGCGACGCTGCGACCGCCAAAAACTCTTGCGCACCTGTGCTGCACGGCGTGCTGCAGCCAGCCACTCCGTATGCCAATCCATTTGTTTGCCACGCTCCGCTCGCTGAAGTGGGATCAGATCAGTTGAACAGGCGGCCGCTTCCCGCGGTACCTCTGTCTTAAGTGGTAGGGCTTGCCAAAACTGAAAAGCGGGTCGGCGAGACTGATATGTTTGGCCATCACAGTATTGTAGTAGTCTCGCGGCAGGTTGCCGAACACGGGTTTTTCGGAGTTGACATTCAGATCAAGTTTGCTGGCGAACCGGCCACGAGCCCATTCCCAGATTTGTTTCTTCTTCGACCATAGCCAGGAACTCTGGCTGTACGGTTGGTATGTCTCTTCATAAAGCTTGCGAAAGCGATCATGCTTCTCCTGCAGCGTCTTGTATTCTGGGCTTTCCTTGTCCTCCGACCAGTTGCGGAAGTGATGGATAGCTACATCGCGAGTGTATACGACATCAAAGCCGAGGAAGAGGACTTTTGCTGTAAGATCGGGGTCGATGCCGTAATCTCGGAAATCCTCGCTAAAGCCGCCGAGCGCATGCAGAACCTCCGTAGGCAGAACGCCTTGATTGACATTTAGAATCCCAATACTCGAAACGCCACCTATATAAGGCGCCTTCACGAACGGTCCAATCATATCGCGGACCTTCAGCCCGACCATGCCGATACGCCTTTCCCGTTTCAGAATTTCCACAGCCTTGTCGAGCCCTTGATCGACGATCTCGTTATCGTCGCTGACCCAGCACACATAGGGCGTTTTGACACGCATAAAGACATCATTGTAGGCGCGTGCCTGTCCAAGTCGCTTGCCAACAAAAACGGGATGAATCCGGTCGCTGGTTACGGATCGAAGGTATTCGACCGTTCCATCCGTTGATCCGGCGTCGGTTATGTAAAGATGGTAGGGAATTCTGGTTTCGCGGATCACCGAGTTGACGAGGCGTTCTAATTGGTCGCGCCGATTGTAGGTTCCGCAAACGATCGATAAACTATTAGCCTCGTTTGTCATGGCATACCCATTATATTTACATCACTACTCAGGCCCAGATTGACGGATGAACCATTCTACATAGCGTTTCAAGCCCTCCCCCAGTTGAATGCCAGGCCGGAAGCCTAACTCTGTAAAGCTGCGGGCAGGATTGGCGCACAAATGCTCAGGATCGCCTTCGCGGTGGCGGCCGTTGAAAACCAGCTTCGTTTCGTGACCAGCGATTTTCAGCAGTTGCGCAGCCAGATCGCGGACACTGACCGGACGGCCCGAGGCGCCGTTGAAAATGCAGGTTTCGCCCGGCCGGGCTGCTGCTGCCGCGCGCCGGATGAGGTCGGCCGCATCGTCTGCGTGAAGGAAGTCGCGCGTCTCTCCACCGTGTCCCCACAGTTCCATGGCTGCTTCAGAATTGGCAGGAGCACGGTTAAGAATGTCCCAGAGAATCTGCTTGCGCAGGCCTTCGCCGTACACCGAAAAGAGGCGCACAATTGCGGTAGCCAGCCCGGTCATCCGCGCCTCGCCCATAATCAGCTGCTCACAGATATGTTTGTGTAGGCCATAGGGCGAAACAGGCATCGCCGGATCGGTTTCGCTCAGCGTGGTTTTGTGCTGGTTGCCATAGATTGCCGCAGACGAAACCAGCAGCAGGGACGCGCCTTTGCCTTCCTGACGGAGGAAATCTAGGATTTCGGCGGTGCTGGCGACCGAGAGTTCGAAGTCCCCGCGCGGGTCTTCCCAGGAGCGGCCGACAGAAGCTCCGCCTGCAGAATGTATCACGAGATTCGGTTTGCCGTTTTGGCGCATCGCAGCGCTCAACAGGTCCCGGCTGATCAACCCCTCGTGATGGACTACCTGCCGTCCGGTCTGGCCAGTTGGCCCACCAAGTCCCAGCGTGACCACGCGCCACCCGTGAGCAATATACTGGCGAGCAATCGCAGAGCCGAGAAAGCCTCCGCCACCTGCAATCACCACCAACGGCGTCGCCGGGCTACCTTTGCCAGTAGTTTTCACGCCGGGGCTCCTCCGTCTCAGCCCGTTGGAATCCTTTTATGTCGAGTTCGCGCCTCGCTGCCAGCCAGATATGCCGGCGTGGAAACCGGTCCGGCAACTCGCGGAAGTCATCATGTGCCACCGGCCGTGTGCACCGATAGACATGGCTGAAGCCAGCGGCCCACAGCCCCTGGTCTATTGCCTTCGGGCTCAGCAATAGCGCTAGAGGAAGTATCCCCTGCGTTGCGTTCGGGTTTTCGCGTATGACCCGAGCCAGCGGCAGGTTTGATGGAAAAGTCATGGTCTCGAGCAGGAGAGCGTGCTTCGTCAGCGCGCCCATCATGCGCAGCGCCCTTAGTGGATTTTCGAGGTGGTAGAGAATACCAAGGCCGAGCGAGAAATCCCGCGGCGGAGGCAGAGTGTCCATGCCCCAGGCGTCGAAGTCGAACACTTCGAATCTGGCTCCCGGTACGCGCCGGCGGCCTTCTGCGGCTACGGCCTCCCGGCCCTCCAGCGCGACGACATCCAACCCGCTGCGCAGCAGCTTTTCGGCAAACCAGCCAGGGCCGGCGCCAAGATCATAGGCGGTTTCCATCGCCAGTCCTGCGCCGCGCAGAGAGGCGATTACATCTTCTGCCAGCGCCCATCGGGCCGCGTTTATTTCAAGGTAATTGGGCGCATCAAACAAGGCGATGCCGTTAGTCTCAGTCATCAGCGCGCTCTGTTGTCCAATCCAGGCGAGGTCGCAGCCCGCCCGGGAAAGAACGTGCGTAACGTCCGCGCGCTACCTTGGTCGTGTCGCCGATCACTTCGTACACAGAGAAGGCGATAGCCTTCTCGACCATCTGATGGCGCACGAGCGGATCTGCGGTAACAAGACCAATGGTGACGTAGTGCACCCCCTCGTTAAGCAGATTGGCGGGAAGCTCCGTAATCGTCCGGAAACGTCCGGTTTCATTGAAGGCATCGGGCATGCTTGGATCGGTATAGGCGACAACGAACATCATCTCGCCCTTGTCATTTCTGAAGTGTATTGCAGGCTCTATCCGCAATCCCGGCTTCAATACGTCGAATAAAATTTCGATGCGCGCCTTCTGATCGATTTTTAGCGACCGTGCCGGCTGATGGGTCTCGTCCATCACCTTGGCCGATACGATAGCGGCCACATCCCCGTTTGCCATCTCATCAAAAAGCGCTGCCTTCTGGGTCTTGGATGCTTCTACATTGCGCGAGATAGCGGATTGAATCGGTGCCTGAAAGGTGGCCGCAATGTTCATGGTGCTACCCTCATAGGCATCGCACACATCGCGCACATTACCGTCCATCACGACTTCGCCCTTGCTCAACCAGATTGCGCGATCACAAAACCTGCGCACAGCACCGATGGAATGCGAGACGAAAATCAGAGTGCGGTGGTTCCCAGTCAGTTCATCCATCCGGCCAAGGCATTTCTGCTGGAAGGCGGCGTCACCTACAGACAGGACCTCGTCCAGCATGAGAATCTCCGGGTCAATATGCGCGGCCACCGAAAATCCGAGCCGGGAGCGCATGCCTGTCGAATAGGTCCGAACCGGCTCATCGATGAACTGTCCGATTTCAGAAAAATCAATGATCGCCTGGATCTTGTCATCCATTTCTGCGCGGCTCATGCCATGCAGCGCGGCATTCATGTAGATGTTCTGGCGCCCGGTGAGACTGGGTTGGAAGCCCGTTCCTACCTCAAGCAGGGAGGAAGATCGCCCGTACAGAAACGCTTCTCCGGCAGTCGGGTTGATGACCCGCGAGAGAATTTTCAGCAGCGTGGATTTGCCGGCGCCATTGTGACCGATGATGCCGAGGCGTTCGCCGGCCTCGAGTTTGAAGGATACGTCCTTCAGCGCCCAGAAATCGCGCTGGCCAGTCTTTTTTGCGTCTGTAGAAGTAAGCTGGTAGCGTTTCGACAGATTCCGCACATCGACCATAATCTGCTGAGCCGTGTCAGGCTGCGCCGATTCGCGCGCTGACTGCCCGGGCATTGTGCGTAGAGTTAAGTTCATCAGATTTTCTCTGCACTGTTGCGTGCTGCCTTCGACAGCACGATCAGACCTGCTAACGAAAGGGCAACTGATATGCCCGCTGCCACTAGCCACGCGAAAAAGTCGATTAGTTCCGGTTCGAACATGGCACCGCGCACAGCAGACAGTATGCCGACCATTGGGTTAACAAGATAGTATTCCTGAACAGTTGTGGGGAGAATTTCTTTAGAAAACAATACAGGAGACAGGAATAGACCGAGATAAAGAATGGTTTCGAGAATCTTCCGGTAATCGGGATGGTAGATCATTAGCCCGGCGAAGAGGACACCAAGGCCAAAGGCTAGCAGCAGCAAAGTGACCATTGCTGGTGCAAGATATACAATGTGAAGGCTGAATGGCACGCCCATCGCAAATTGCACGATAGCCACAGCCGCCGAAATGACTGCTAGATCGATCCATCGGGAGAGGACCATGGCGATCGGGCTGAGAACTTTCGGGAAGTACACTTTCTGGCTGAGCGCCGAGTCTGTTGCTACTGAGCCGGCGACCTGAACAGCCGTGTCCTGAAACAGGAACCAAAGACAAAGTCCTGTAAAAATGTGAAGTCCGTAGGGAACGGATGTCCCAAAATCGGCGCCTGAGACATTCCGCAGGAACAAGAACGCCAAAGTCATGATGCCCGGTCGGATAAAGCCCCACACCAAGCTCATCGGCGAACTCGCGACCCGCGTCTGGAAATTTCGCGAAATCATCTGTCTGAGCAGGCGCCGGAACTTCCAGATCTCCAGTGGGTTCAGTACGCCCGCGCCGCGTTCAGGGCGGATGTGGACAGCAGGTGGGGCTGGCTTCTGGCTCATTTTCGCTTTCCTCCCAGCCGGACAAGGCGCCCAAACTTATCGCCTACGCGGAATGCCAGATGAAGAAAGCCCATGAGGGCCTTTTCGTGAGGGTTGGCGAGCTTTTTTTGCAGATTCTGTAGCTCTGCAGTATTTTCCAGATTCTCTAGACTTGCATTAAAGGCCGCAAACCGCTCCCGGATGTCGGGAGTGCATTTTCCAAGGGTAGCCTTCACCAGCAGGGTTTCCGTTTCCTTTGAGAATGCTGAGCCATCATTGCAAACATGTGCCGCGATTCGCGCAAGGTCTTCAGGGTGTTCGCGAAGGAGAAGGCGAGCATTGGCTAGCCAGCGGTCGAAGTCTGATCGTGCAAAGCGCGGGTTTTGCCCGATTTCGTCAAACAAGTCGGGTATTGCCTTTGCAAGGATCGCTGATGAATCGTGCAATTCAGACCTGTAGGCCTGCCGCGCGCGATGGGCGATCGACATAAACTTCCGGGCTGCAGACAAGGTGTAGGCTTGGTGTTTCTGCCGGGCATAAGTCAGGCTGGGGCGAAGCGGGCTGGATCCCCAGAAGGCTGATAGCGATGATGCCAGCGCACCGGCATCGTGCGGATCAAAGAAGATACCACCTTCGGGGGACTGCTCGCGGTGAACAGGGATGTCTGACAGAAGCCCTGGCAGTCCGAGTGCGCGGGCTTCTTCGACAAACGTACTCCAGCCTTCGAACAGGCTTGGCTGAATATAGCCTGACGCGCCCAGTAGCAGATTCAGTTGCTCATCCCGGCTGATGCGGCCAGTGAGCGTTACGCGGCGCGCGACGTCCGGCTGTTTTAGTAAGTCCTCGACCTGTTGAGCATAATCAGGCCACCGGCTGTCCTCCAATGCGCCGGTCATGACCACGTGTGCATCCAGTTCTGGCACCCTGGACAATGCTTCGGCAACGGCGAGGTGATTCTTATGGCGCCAGAACTGATTGCAGACGATCAGGTACTTGGCGGGTACCGAAAACTTCTTGCGGGTTTCTGCAATGTCCACTTCAGGACGCAGCCAGGTTTCCTCGTCGAACACAGCGGGGAAGTGAAACACATCCCAGAAGGTTGCCTGAGCTTCGCTCAGCAGCTTGCGCGTGTCGTCGATGGCCTGCTGGCTGGAAAAAATGCAAGCCACCGGCCGCCTGGCGATCTCGCGATACTGCAGATAGCGGCGGGCGCGCTCTTCTTCGGGAAACATATCCGGGTGATACTGGCACTGCCAATCGGGAATCCAGCCAGCCCAGGGAGCGCCGAAAGGAGCTTCCGGAAGTTGCGTGGCGGGGTACACAAAGTCGAGACCCAGCTGCCGCGTTGAAGCAAACGGTGCAATCGCATCCGCGAGGCTGGTGTGGGCGTGTGCAATCTCTTCTGATTGTGGCGCAGTTGTCAGGAAAATAATTTCTGGCTGTTCTTCAGGCGGCAGGCTACGTAGCATCCGCGCTATGTTGAGCACATAGTTGACACCTCCCATCCAGCCGGGATTGTAGAATAGCCTCAGACCTATGCGCATTCTTTTTCTCCGATGACCCAACGCTGGCTTCGGGCGGTGTCACCGTTACGACCTTGATGATATTGCCTTCGCTTTTCCTTGCATCTAAACAAACGTCTGGATAGTCACAACGTAAGGATTTAACCGGCCCGCGAAGTTAACGTCAGGTTTGGTTATGGAGGCAAAGTTTGATCCGCGGGCCAATGTCAATAAGCGACCATGCCTTTGCCGACGGTTTTGTGTTCCAGCGTGTAACAAGCGAAGATGATGCGCGCGCGCTGATCGAAGCATCCGGTGCGGCTGCAGATCCGCAAGTGGTTCGCCACCTGGTAGCGCTGTGGTCCCGTTTCGATGCTGGGGCTGAAGTCGCACGTGAAGTGCGCCTTTCGGCGCAGGCGCGTCTGGTCAACTTTGGAGACCCCGGTTGCGTCAGGATTGATGGCCCGTCTGCAATCCGAGGCATTTTGCGCGCTGAAGCAGGCGGGAAAATCCGCATTGGCCGCTATGCTTATATCGGTGACGGCGCAATCGTGTCCGCGCGAGCAGCAGTGGATATAGGAGAAGCGACCTTGCTCGCGCATGGGGTGCAGATTTTTGATAATGACTCCCATCCGACAGATCCCTTTCAGCGCGAAATTCAGTTTCGTCGGATGCTGGGGGACAAAAGCGTTGTGGCCGCTCTAGACATAGGCGCGGCGCCGGTCCGGATCGGGAATCGATGCTGGATCGGGATGAATTCGATTGTCCTTAAAGGCGTCAAAATTGGAGACGAAACGATTGTGGCTGCAAGTTCGGTTGTGACCACAGACCTTCCTCCGAGGGTGCTCGCGGCCGGAAATCCTGCGCGGGTCGTCAAGGAATTGTCACATACATAATTCATCACAGGCGCAATCCGCTGGTTTGCGATTGGGGAAAAGAGGCAATGAATTCTAAGGCAGAGACACCCGATCCTTATCCGTTTTACTCGTTTGTGACCAAATCGAATGTCGAACTTGTAATGTTGGAAGGCCTCCCTTCGAATCTTGAGGCGGCCTATGGCATCAGCTGCGATTTGCTGCTCCCCGCAGCAAAGGCACCGGATTTCACGACCCGCACTCATTGCAATTTCGGCGCGGGCGTCAGTTTCGCTATTCGCGAACACTGAGCGTTGTTGGGATTCTGATAATGCCTCGTTTGTCTGCGCCACCGCAGTTTCTAGGAGCTAGCCGCATCGGTGCTCCCGAGAAAGGTTTTCCCGATTGGCCTTCGCTGATTGCGCAGTCGGGCGGCGCCTGGTCTGCGGCTGTTGGTGCAGCGAGCGGTCCGAAAGTTCTGGTTGCATCAAACACCGGCATGCACGGTGCGGTCTCCACCTTCGACTCTGTGCTCACGGCAGCTTTGACATTGGCAGGTGCGCGCGTTTCGCGCACTTTCTGCGACGGTGTCCTGCAAGCCTGCCTGATCCCGACATTTGGCGATGCAACGCCGCCGTCCGTGCTGGTTGAGCGCGAACTGCAGGCAAAGCTCTGCAAAGCTTGTTTCAATCGCGGAACGCACACTCATAGGCCTTCCGGGTTGCCGGAACACCGGTTCAGCGACTGGCTGAAGCCGGAAGATTATGCACTGGCAGAGTCGATTGCAGCCTCCGTTCCGTATCCGGACATGCCGTCCTGGCAGATGGACGGCCTTCCGGTGGGAGAGCATGCATATGCTGGCGCGCTTCGCTACTTCGCAAAGGGTGACATTTCCGACGAGCCTCAGGGAGAAGGCGTTGCGCGCCGCTATCTCGAGGGTGCCATTCTCACGGCATGGGTGTTTGACCGGTTGCTGGAAGCCGAGAAACCTGATGTTGCGATTCTTCACCACGCAATTTACAGTCCGCAGGGTGTTGCCGCCGCAGTCTGCCGCAAAAGGAATGTGCGTGTTGTTTCATGGGTCGTCGCCTACAGGAAATCCTGTTTTATTTTTAGTCATGATGACACCTACCACCATACGCTGATGACAGAACCGGTTGAGACATGGTCCGACCTGAAGCTGACGCCTTCGCAGCGCGAGGAGCTGACGGCGTATCTCGCTAGCCGAGCTGATGGTAGCATGGATTGGATATATTTCCATCGCGAAACCTCGTCGGGTTACGATGAGTATGCGCGCAGCAAGGGAATTGACCGGTCAAAGCCCCTGATCAGTGTGCTGACAAACGTCATGTGGGATGCACAGCTTCACTATCCGGCGAATGCCTTCCCCGGAATGAAGGACTGGATTGTCGAAACGGTTCGTCTCCTGAGGGATCGCACCGATCTGGAAGTTGCAATTCGGATCCACCCGGCTGAGGCGCGCGGCGCGATCAAGTCACGTCAGCGTGTCGCTGATGTGCTGCGTGAAGCCTTTCCGGTCTGGCCTTCGCATATCCACCTGATTGAGCCTGAAGAAGAGGCGAGCACGTACGATCTCGCTCACCACTCAAATGCTGTCATAATCTACGGCACCAAGATGGGCACGGAGTTAACCCCGCTGGGCAAGCCGGTCATCGTTGCTGGTGAAGCCTGGATCCGGAACAAGGGACTGACCGAAGATGTTCACAATCGTGACCATTACGCGGAAATCCTGTCCCGGTTGCCGCTGGCGCCCGGCCAGGCGGAGCCTGACCGTGAGCGAGCGTTGCTATATGCCTATCATTTCTTTTTTCGCCGGATGATCCCGCTGCCCTTTCTCGAGCCGAATGGAACGGGCGCGATGTTTGACGTGGGTGTCAGGTCCGTTATGGACCTGTCGCGGGGGCGATTTGGCGGGCTCGACACGATCACCAAGGGTATTCTGGAAGGAACCCCCTTCATCTATGAAGCCGAACGTGCACCTGCCTAGGGGCAGATAGTGCGGGCGGTTTCCATGTTTCGTGCGGCTCAGGCCGCACGGTTAGAACTGAAATGAGGAAAGTATGACAATGGCCAGCACTAAGTCGGCGAAAGCCAAAACCGCGCTCATCACCGGGGTGACGGGTCAGGACGGTGCTTACCTTGCGCGCCTTCTTTTGTCCAAGGGCTACGATGTCCACGGCGTCAAGCGCCGCTCCTCCAGCTTCAATACGGGCCGGATCGAAGACATCTACGAAGATCCGCATGTCGAGAACCAGCGCTTCCGCTTGCATTATGGCGACATGACCGACGCGACTAACCTCATCCGCATTGTTCAGGAGACGCGGCCGGATGAGATCTACAACCTCGCGGCCCAGAGCCATGTGCAGGTAAGCTTCGACACTCCGGAATACACCGCCAATGCAGATGCTGTCGGGACCTTGCGCCTCCTCGAGGCAATCCGCATCCTCGGCTTGGATAAATCCTGCCGGTTCTACCAAGCCTCGACCTCTGAACTCTACGGTCTCGTCCAGGAAGTTCCGCAGTCCGAGACGACGCCCTTCTATCCGCGCTCACCCTACGCGGCAGCTAAGCTCTATGCCTACTGGATTGTTGTGAACTACCGCGAAGCTTATGGAATTCACGCCTCCAACGGTATCCTCTTCAATCATGAAAGTCCGCTGCGGGGTGAGACTTTCGTGACTCGCAAGATCACGCGCGCGGCGGCCGCCATCAAGCTCGGCCGGCAGGAGAGGTTGTATCTTGGCAATCTCAACGCCGAACGCGATTGGGGCCATGCCAAGGAATATGTCGAAGGCATGTGGCTGATGTTGCAGCAGGAAGTCGCCGATGATTACGTGCTCGCTACCGGCAAGACCACGCATGTGCGCACCTTTGTCGAGTGGGCGTTCGAGGATGCGGGCATAAGCCTCGAATGGAAGGGAACAGGCGTGTTCGAAAAAGGCTATTGTCAGAAGACTGGCAAATGCCTCGTCGAAGTCGATCCGCGTTATTTCCGTCCTACGGAAGTCGACCTGCTTCTGGGTAATCCGGCGAAGGCGCGCGACAAGCTGGGTTGGACGCACAAGACATCCGTGCGCGACCTTGCCCGAGAGATGGTGATGGAAGACATTCAGCTGATGCAGACCGCACCGATCATGAGGGATGCCTGAGATGTACGACCTCGCGGGCAAGCGGATCTATGTTGCCGGCCATCGAGGAATGGTCGGCAGCGCCGTCGTTCGCCGCCTATCGCGCGAAGGCTGCGACGTGCTGACGGCTGACCGCGACCGTGTTGATCTTATGCGCCAATCAGAGGTCGAGCAGTTCATGGAGACGGAACGCCCGGACGCCATCGTTATGGCTGCCGCTAAAGTCGGCGGCATCCTAGCCAATGACAGCTATCCGGCAGATTTCCTCTACCAGAACCTCATCATCGAGGCGAACGTTACTGCGGCGGCGCACGGTGCTGGCGTTCAGCGCATGCTGTTCCTTGGATCCTCCTGCATCTATCCGAAGTTTGCAGATCAGCCGATACGCGAGGACGCACTTCTGACCGGGTCTCTCGAGCCGACCAATGAATGGTATGCGATCGCCAAGATCGCGGGTATCAAGCTCGCTCAGGCTTACCGGCGCCAGTACGGGCGCGATTATATCGCGGCCATGCCGACAAACCTTTATGGCCCGGGCGACAATTTTGACCTCTCATCGAGCCATGTGCTTCCGGCGCTGATCCGCAAAGTGCACGAAGCAAAGGCACGCGGCGATGCCTCGATTACTATCTGGGGAACCGGCAACCCGCGGCGCGAGTTTCTGCATGCCGATGACTGCGCAGATGCCCTCGCCTTCCTCCTTAAGACCTATTCCGGGGAAGAGCACGTCAATGTGGGCTCCGGCCACGACGTGACCATTCTTGAACTGGCGCAGATTGTCTGCCGGATCGTTGGGTTTGGGGGCAGTATCGAGCACGACCTGACCAAGCCCGACGGCACCCCGCGCAAACTGATGTCTGCTCACAAGCTGCGTGGAATGGGCTGGAGCCCATCGATCCCACTTTATGATGGAATCGCCTCAACGTATCGCTGGTTCCTAGAGAATGTGGCGCAAGTTAAGCTCTGAATCCTTCAGTGACGTTAGCCGCAGAAGCACGCGAATGAAAATTTGGTCACCGGCAGGGCGGGTTTGATTGGGGCAGCACTGGTGGGACATTTGCTGGCAAGCGGCCCAGAGGTGGTCGTCGTGAACAAGCTGACTTGCACAGCAAATCTGGCGACGCTTGATGCCTTCCGGGCTTCACCTTGGTTCCGGTTCGAGCCTGTCATGAAACCGACGGACAGGGTAAGCTCGAAAACTTCCGGATACTGCATGTATCCACTGATGAAGTATTCGGTTCGCTCGAGTCCGAGGGCGTTTTAACGAAGCAAGTAACTCAATCCGTCATCTCCCTGTGCGCCCTCTAAGGCGGCGGCAGACCAGATAGTCCGCGCATAGCATCGCACATGTAACATTCCAGTCATCATTTCAAACTGCTCCAAGAATTAACGCCCTTACCAATTCCCAGAAAACTTATCCCGTGCGCGCTCTTGACCGCTCGTGAGGGTAAGCGTGTAGAAGTCTACCGAAAAGGCGTGCAGGTGCGCGACTGGTTGTCCCTCGCAGACCATGCGAGGGCTCAGGCCATGATGCTGAAAAAGGGCGTGCCGTGTGAAACCTATTGCGTCGGCGGGCGAGCAGAAAAGCGCAATATCGATATGGTCAGCGCCATATGCTCTTTGCTGGATGAACGGCGTCCCCGGGCTGATGGGCGTCCTTACGGCATCTTGAAAACACGTTTCCGCGACCGGCGCGGCCATGACCGGCGCGACGCCGTCGACGCGTTGAAGATCAGGCGCGATTTCAGCTGGCAATCGCAAGAAAGTTTTGATTCATTCAATCGGCCTGCCGCGCAAGTTGATGTTGGTTAACGCGCGGGTTAGCCGCGAGGTTGCGGGCGAACATGCACTTTGCGGCGGTGCAGGAGCCAGGGGTTCCAGGCCATCCTGTTGACCAACGACCACAGGCCAAGCTTTCGGGAGCTAACCTTCCAGGCACAGTCCGTTCGTATACGCTTAATACCTGTAATGCCGTCTAGCAGCCCTTTAAGCATGGGGCGCGTGCGTGGAGTGAAGGCGTTGTGGATCACGATATAGGCTGTCAGCATAAGATGTCCTGGCAGCGTAAGGATCAGCAGAGGAAGAGGCATGTTCTTAAAGTAGGTCCACACCCGGTTTCGTGTGCCGTGATAGGTGGCAAAGGCGCTCGCCCTTCCGGTTATACCGCTGCCGGTATGGCGAACGACGGCGCCGGGAACAAACAGGCAGTCATGGCCTGCAAGCTGCAGTCGGAAGCCGAGGTCAACGTCTTCGCAATAGCAGAAATAGCGTTCATCAAAGCCGCCCATATCCCGGAAAAGGATGAGGTCGTACATCGCCGCTGCGCCGCAGGCGCTGAAGCAGAAACCGGGTTGTGGAAGCTCCGTCACCGGACGGCTGAACCCGCCCCGCCAGGGAATCCCGAAGAGCAGGTAGGCGTCACCGGCGCCATCCATCAGGGAAGGGGTGGCTAGGTCAATCTGGGCGGAGGCAAATGTCTGAATCCCGGGATTCCCTTCTGCGGCAGCCATCAGCTGCTTTAGCCAGTCTGGCTCCGCCACGGTATCGGGATTGAGCAGGACCAACCATCGCCCGCGGGCCTGTCTTGCGGCCAGATTGTTGCCACCGGCAAAGCCTGTATTTTCAGGGTTCAGGATAAGTGAGGCTGAGGGTAGGGCAGATAGGTCTACTGCCTGCGGAGATCCATCCGTAGACGCATTATCTAACAGGATAAGCTCGAAATCCCGGTAGGTCTGCCGGGCAAGAGAATCCACAGCATTCTGAAGAAATGCGCCGCCATTATAATTGATGATAACGACCGAGATGTTGGGCGAAGTCATGCAAGCTATCCTGCCCGCCAGAAAGGATTGGTCCGTCACAGGCCGACCTTCATCAGACGTTCACCCCTGCGTGGATCGCCTTGAGCCTGCTCAGCAGCGCTTCAGCCTCGGAAAGCGAAAGGGAGCTTGGGCCATCACAAAGTCCCTTGCTTGGGTTAGTATCGAACTCCAAAAATACGCTTTCAACGCTCGCGGCAACTGCCGCTTTGGTGGCTATGGACACCCCGCACTGCTGGCCGCCGGTGGATGCGCCAGCAGTTCGCGGGTCAGCTCCGGGCAGCTGGACCGAACGGGTTGCTTCAATGGTCACCGGACAGCCTAGCTTCTTCATCTCAGGAATCGAGAGCGTATCGACGATCAGATTGTTAATTCCAAAACTCACGCCGCGTTCGCCCGGATGACAGCTGTTTGCGGTGAAACTTCGGTGATTTTCGTCATGATGTTTTTTTGAGTTCCAAGGGGGGGGCATGAACTGGGGCTTCTCGGCCTGGATCAGTGCTTGTTCCTTCGCTGCGGCTTTCGCTGTCGCGATGACTAAATCCGTGTGACGTACCAGGTAGGCTAGCATTTGGAGAATGCCGGCGACGGCGGCGATAGGCTGCCTGAAGGGGATCGTGCAGGTCTGTGACTACGGGCACCGCAAGCTGGATCTTCAAGCGGGCAAGTATCTTCAGTCCTGCCTCCAGACCAAGGCCGCGATAGGATTTTATGTAAGACCGGTTTGCCTTGTCGAAGCTTGCCTTGAACACATAGGGCAGACCCAGCGCGGCGCAGATGCGTTTCACATCAAGGGCCAGTCCTTCATCTTCAAGAACATTCAGTCCAGCCCTGACCGCCAGCCGCCCATTGCCGCCAATAGTCCACCCTGGTGGAGTTAGGATCAGCGCCGTCATGATCTACCTGCTCCTGAAGTCATTTATCTGGCTAGTTAGCGTAAATCTTCGGCCACGCGAACCCGTTCCCGCCCGCTTCACCGAATAATTGGGTCTGTATGGCCTGCTGATTTGCGACAAACTGGTTGGCCAGGCCTGGAGTATTTTTCCCGGGCCCGTCAGAAGGTCTGGTTATTAGCGGGAGCAAAAGTTCTTCTATAGTCTGCTTCAGAACACATACTGGAACTTTCGGTCGCTGATGGGCGAACGCTGGATCAGTCAGAGAGTGGGCGCACTAAGTTCAGGGCCTATCCTCTTGATCCGGCGCTTGGCCGGACGGACAGAGCCCGCCATTGCGAAGCTGTCTGTAGAACTCGGAGAGCCCGATGGTGAGGCGCTCGATGCTGCCGGCCGTTACCTGACAGCGTGGTGGTGGCACGGCGCAATAACAGCCTGTGCTCCAGACCTGAGGTTGCAGGATTTTCTCGAGGTTCCGGTTTGTCAGCCCAATTGTGTGGCTTTCGGCAGTAAGGATCTGGACTTGCCGGCGGTAACGACGGCCAGCATGGGGCTCTCCCAAGAGCAGCTTGCGAGGGATCCGAGAGCGGGATCGATCTTTGTTTTCCTCGTTCACTTAAAGGGCAGACTTCCGTTTGGTTTTTCGGGGACACCGCATGGATTTGAAGCACTTGGGCGCCTGGCCGATAAACAAAGAAGCCGCCCTGTCGAAGGGCGGCTTCCGTGAGCCCCGTGGGGC